>CAWIIK010000004.1:0-124941 GCA_963836125.1 uncultured Acidobacteriota bacterium | reverse complement strand
GTTGTTATGTACCTCGTATTCATTCAGTCGCGTATTGCTACCTCGACTTGCCGCGGCATTATCATCCGGCAATGGGCGGCGAACTCCCGCGGTTGAGCGTCGAGCTGCACACCTGCTCCTCTGAGCATCCAAGCACTTGGTTATTGTTTCGGGAGGTGCTTATGTGGGAAAGAGGCTTCACTGTTCCTGAAATTATCCTGATTGCAGTCACCCGCATTGCGCTGGGCGCAGGATTGGGCTTGCTGATTGCGGGAAAACTTAGCAGCGATGTCCGGAAGGGCGCAGGGTGGGCGCTGCTGGCGTTTGGTGCCGTAACCACCATTCCATTGGTGGTAGGCGTGGTGAGGAAGCCTCATCTTGCCGAAAAACGAGCGGCCTAGCAGCTTATTGCACCGGGATTGGCGCGAGTCGCGTGAGGCTGTGCATTTAACCGGATTGCCGGGGAACTTCCATGGGCGAAAACGTAAAGCTGAAGGCCGATGATGGCCATGAACTGGATGCCTACATATCGCGTCCGGCAGGAGAGCCGATTGCAGGGACTCGTGGTTTTGCAGGAAGCCTTTGGCGTCAACCGACATATCCGCTCCGTGGCGGATGGCTATGCAAAGGACGGCTTTCTGGCTATTGCTCCGGCGCTCTTCGACCGGATTGAACGGGGTGTGGAACTGGGCTACGAAGGAGAGGAGCAGCAGAGAGGAATTGCCCTTGCTCGGCAGAGTAATCCCGCAGACAACGTGAAGGACATTGCTGCTGCATTGCAGTACGTGCGAGAAAAGACCGGGAGGAAAGTCGGAGTTATCGGCTACTGCTATGGGGGAACAATGGCGTGGCTGGCGGCTACGCGGCTCGACCCTGCCGCTGCCGTGGGCTATTACGGCGGACATATTGCCCACTTCGCAACTGAAACTCCGCTGGCTCCCGTGATGCTGCACTTTGGCAAGCTAGACCAGCACATTCCGAAAGAAGACGTTGATAGGGTGCAGACTACGCATCCTGAGATCTCGATATTCTGGTACGAGGCAGGACATGGCTTCAACTGCAACGACCGTGCGAGCTACAACGCGGATGCCGCGAAACTGGCTCGTGAGCGTTCGCTGGACTTTCTGAAGTTGCACATTCGGTAAATCAACCGAGTCTCACCGCCAGCATCGAAATCGATCCGCCGTCTGCGTCTCAACTGGTAAGGCCGAGGCGCAGTGACTTTCTGTGGGGGAGTTCCCTCCAAAAGTTAAGGCCGGGGGCTCTGTTTCGAGGAGCCGTCCGGCCTGAAGTGTTCATCAGGAGGTTATACCTCATAGACGCGCCTCCCGCACAAAGGTTAGCAAACTACCGCCGCACCGCTTCCAGTTGCAAAGCGGTTTTTCCCCGTTTTGTAAATGCGAGAACGGCCTTGTCAAACGGGAGTTGCGGGTCACGCGGCTTTTGTCTGTGTTTCAAGAATATGGCCGGTACCTGTAGCTCTGCTTTTTCTCGTCACCTTCCCTGTTGCACCACAACTGGTGTGTTCATCTGCAAATCCTGAAACGGGACTTTTTTCTTGTCTGTTAGCAGAACAAGGTTTAGCGGTATTCTCGGCCTAAAGCCAGAGTCTGTCCGTCGCAAACAGGGCGACGAAGGCGGATCATTGGATAGACCCGCTTGCAGGGAGAAGACAATGCTAATGGACGATGATGACGCTACACCGGAAGAATGGCTGGCTCAAAGTTTTGAAGTCGCCACACTGAAATCACGGAGAGAGCGATGCCGAGTGACGGATGCCGAGCTACTCAATGGAGGATGTCTAAAAGGTGCTGATTACAACGATATCGCTCAAACGCCGCTATGTTAAAATTAGCTATCGCAGCCCTCTATTCCGTCAGCCAACTCCGTCAGCCAACCTTAACTCATCGACCGGAATGTAACGAGTGAACGATATGAACGCCGCAGCACGTGGGCCTATCTGGATTCATCCCCCTCGCTTTTGGAAAGCAGTTGACGGCAAAACCGAAGACGAAATAGCAGAACTCTTAGATTACCTCACGCAACTTCTTGCGGAAGGCCAGATCGAGACTTTGCTCCAGTTTGATTTCGTTACCGGAGTTGGCTACCCATATCCGAACAGACGCAGGGACGGAACCGGGAATGCCGCCGCTTAGTTTAAGCAGCTCGCGCACCCGCCGCTCGAACGATACCGCCCATTATTAGGATTCCCTACTTGTGCGAACGCAGGGGTGAGTTCGTAAATTCCATCTGGAGCGTCTTCGAAACATTTTTGATATCGTAATCCGCAAAGGCAGAGTTCGTTGGCCTCCAACAAGGTCACCCTGATCGCGTACACTGTGCTGGTTGTTCTAACCCTCGTCCCCGAATGATGCCGGGGAACTGACAGGCTCTCTGCCTGGATGTCATTTAATTACGCTGCTCTGCCTTAGACAATATTCACATCTACAGAACTTGAGATTCACCGGGTCGTCCTGCTCAACGATGTCCTGCAAGTCCGGGTCTTGGCTGAAGTGAGGACAGCTCTCACATTTGTAGATGTCGCTGGACGCACTCAGCTCCATCTTTCCACCACAGGCCGGACACGTCTCACACTTATGAGCCTTCCCGTGTGCCGTCCAATCTACCATCCAAGCCTCCAGCTTCCCGAATACTCACATCGTTGAATTCTAACTCAACGAATTATTCTCCCGTCCTGCCCAGAGTTCCCGTCATCCTGAATCTTTTGCCGCACCATTCGCGCCGACTGCCTGCGCCCCAATCTTTATGTCAACAGATCTCTTCACCGGTCGCGTCTGCGTTCCTCAGTAGACCCCGGCCATAGGTGACCGCCGAGCAGGGAAGCACCCTAGAGGCCTTGAAGAAAGACTGCCCCGGAGCAACAGGAGTACTGAATACCTACTTAACAATGCACCATTGGCTGGCCTGGGATCGGTCCATGCGTTACCCATGCTGTCGGCGCGTACGACGCTCATAGATCCACAGATATGCAGCAGGCACGACAAAAACCGTCAAGAGGACCGAGGTAAGCAATCCTCCGATAATCACCCTAGCCAGCGGAGCATAGGCTTCGCTGCCGGCCTCCAACTCTAAAGCCATGGGCAGAAGCCCGACGACGGTAGCAAGAGAAGTCATTAAAATCGGCCGCAGACGGACTCGACATGCCGTGGCAAGAGCTTTGCGAATATCGCGCTCTTCAGTGCTGGACCGATTGGCGAAATCGACGATGAGGATGCTGTTTGACGCCACTATACCGGTCAACATCACGATGCCCATCAAAGACTGGATGTTCAGCGTTGTGTCGGTGAAGGCAAGAGTAAAGATCACGCCAACCAATCCGGTAGGAACCGCGAGAATGATAAGGAACGGGTCAACAAAGGATGAAAATTGCGCAACCAGAATGATGTAGACGAGAAGCACCGCAAGCAATAGGCCGATTCCGAAACTCTTGAACGACGATTGCATTGTAGTGACCAGCCCACGCACATCGATGCGGATTGCAGATGGGTGCTGAGTCTGGGCAATAATCTTAGAGATTTCTTTGCTTACTCTTCCCAAGTCCTCACCTTTAGGCGCCACATACAGATCTATAACTCGTTCCAACTGATAGTGGTCCACCTCGGTAGGACTCAGAATAGGTCGAATCTCCGCGACCTGATTCAAATAAGTAGGAGACTTCATGCCTGGTCCGCGTAGAGGCATGGAGTTCAAATCCTCGATTGAGTGCACTCGGTTTTCCGGGTACTGAACAGTCACAAAGTAATTGTTGCCAGTCCTGGAATCTACCCAATAGCTCGGTGCAATCATGACATCTGACGTGAGGGAGGTAATCACGTTATCCACTACCTCCTTTGGACTCAGTCCAAGTTCGCTGGCGCGATCACGTTTCACATTGAGTTGCAGTCCGGGATAATCCATGTCCTGCGGAGTGTACACATCGGCTACGTCCGGAAGCGCCTTGATCTTTTGCGCTATCTCAAGTGCGGTCTCATTGACAATCCCAAGATGTAAGCCGCTCACTTGTACGTCAATTGGTGCCGGCACTCCTTGGTTAAGCACTGAATCGACTAAACCTCCAGATTGAAAGTACGTCCTTAGTTCCGGAAGCTGTTCGGCTATCTGTTTCCGTACCTCGGTCCATATAGGCGAAGCTGCTCGTCTTGTGCTTTGCCTTCAACCCGACCTGAACAAACGCTGTGTGCATCGCTGAATTAGTGGTAAAAAGGGCGGAAAAATCCGGCATCAGGCCGATGTTAGAGACAACCGTACTGAGGTCGCCAGGACTCACCGTCCGCTTAACGATATCCTCGACCTGCTTGATGTACTTGTCTGTGATCTCGATGCGGCTCCCGGTTGGGGCCTTCACATTAATGACAAACTGTCCCTGGTCGGTCCGAGGATAAAACGCAATTCCAATTAGTGGATAAAGAGCGAAGCTCAAACAGAAAATACAAATAAATCCGAGCACGACGAGTTTTGGACGGGCAAGTGCTTTTTGAACCAAGATATCATAGCGGTTCAACATTCCATCAAAGTGAGCATTGAAGCTGGCGTGGAACCTGCCAGCCCAGGACAAATGCCCTTGATGGACATCCTTATCTCGACCTTCACTGGAGACCGAGCGTCGCAAGAAGTGTGCGCAGTAAAGCGGAACAACTGAGACCGCGATGAAATAAGAAGAAATAAGGGAGATCACGACTCCTAGAGCGAGAGCCGTAAACAAATACTTACTGACGCCGAAGAGCAGTGTAACCGGGAAAAACACGACCACCGTAACTAGAGTGATTGCCAAAACAGGTAAAGCTACTTCGTAAGCACCTTGCTCAGCTGCCTGAGGAGGTTCAGCTCCTTCTTCAAGATGACGAAAGACATTCTCCAAAACCACAACGGAATTGTCAATCAGGCGAGAAAATGCCAGCGCCAGCCCGCTCAGCACCATGCTGTCGATTCCCTTATTCAGTGAGTGCAATACCAGAAAGGTGGCTAAAACTGAAAGGGGTACGGAAAGAAACACAGCTGCCGTGGCTCTCGGGCTTCCGAGAAAGATCAAAATCATGACTGCCGTAAGCAGCATGCCGATTCCAGCCTCGTGAAGAACCGTTGAAATGGCCTGCTTCACGAACACCGATTGATCAAAGACAACATTCGCCTTTAGTTGCGGAGGAATGTCGCGAAGCTTGTTTATGGCCGCCTTAATTCCGTTGACGACTGAAATAGTGTTCGTATCTCCACCTTGCTTCATTACGGGTACATAGACAGACTTCTGTTGATTGACCCGTACGATGTTGTATTGGAGATAGGAACCGTCGACAGCATGACCAATATCCGAAATGAAAACCGATCTATCGCCCTCCGTCTTGATAGGCACGTCATTGAGTTCTTGAGGGCGACCGACTTGAGCGTTTGTATAGAGGTTATAGTCGAGGGGGCCGATACGCACATCGCCAGCTGGAAGGATTACATTCGAGGAATTTGTTGCCCGCACAACGTCCATAGGACTCAGTTGATTGGCTTGCAACTTTAAGGGATCGACATAGACCATGACCTGCCGGTATTTTCCGCCAAATGGTGGTGGCACGGTGGCGCCGGGAACTCCGGCCACTTGATCGCGAATCTGATATTGCAAGTAGTCATGCAGCCTTGTTTCGTCCAGCCCTTGGCCTTCTACGGTCAACATGCAAACCGGTAGTGTGGAAGCGCCGGTGCTTAGTACTACTGGCGGCAGCGTTCCCTCAGGAAGTCGCTTAAGATCGGCCATGGCAAGGTTGGCCATTTGTGTTACATCAGCATTGGCACTAGTTCCGGGCTGAAAGAATACTTTGATGAGGCTCACACCCGCCAACGAGCGCGATTCCATGTGATCGATACTGCTCCCAAGGGTGAAGAAGCGCTCGAACGTATCAGTGATGTCCGCTTCGATTTGTTCGGGCGGCATTCCGTTGTAAAACGTTGCGACGGTAACTACAGGAATATTGATCGGCGGGAACATGTCGACAGGCATTTGAAGCGCGCTACTAATCCCGAGGACCAACACAAGGAGGCAGATTACGATAATGAAATAGGGATGGCGCAACGAGAAGCCGGACATGACAAATCCTAATCCACCTGCTGGGGTTGAACCAGCTTTGGATTGACGTGTTCGCCAGGCTTGTATTGAGACTGTTCGCCAAATACAACCATCTCGTTCTCCTGAAGATCCGAGAGAACCTGTACGTCGGTCGCTGTTCTAGTGCCAAGGGCGACTTCCCGCCTCTCCAGCGTGTTGCCGCTGTTCACAACCAGAATCGAGCCTTTGTTTTCGGCGTTACTCTGGATACCTTGCAGGGGGAGGACAAGCGCCCTTGGAATCGTACGCAAAGGAAGCTTGACGGACGCATACATGCCTGGAACAAGTATGTATTGAGGATTAGGCACATCGATCTCGGTGTGCATGGTACGGGTTGTCACGTCTATCTGATCAGAAAACCGCGCGACCCTGCCCTGAAACGTCTTGTTAATAGTGCTCACATCAACGGCAATACTGTCGCCGAGATGCACATCAGGTACGCTGCGTTCCGGGACAGGAATTACGAGTCGAAGCAAGTCATTTTGCGATAAGTGACACAGGCTAAGCTCACCATTGCCGGGCAGCAAGGCCCCAGTATAGGCGTTCAGCCTAGTGACAACTCCATTAAAAGGGGCCACGATTTGCGAGTAGGCAAATAACACCCTGTCTTTTCGCAACGTCGCCTGCGCAGCGGAAACTGCCTGTTTCTGAGCCTGAAGCGCTTCTTTTGCGGCGGCTACGCTGGCACTTGCTTCCGCGTCTTTCCCTTGGGCGACGTCGAGTTCCTCCTTTGAGATCAGCCCCGGCTCTCGGTCCCAGACACCTGACAGCCGGGTGTAGGTTACGTGAGCCACGGCATAACTAGATTGCACTCGGCTCTGCTCTTCCTGCACACGTGCTAATTCACTCTCCGCGCCCCGGATGGCAGCTTCGTCATAATGAATCTGCTGCTGCAACTCAGGTATGTCCAGAACCGCCATGAGTTGTCCCTGCCTGACGTGCGTACCCCAGTTAATATTCAACTTCTGTACGTACCCCGAAACCTTCGGATGCACGTCGATCTCCTGATACGGTAGGAGTTCTGAGGCAATCTGGAGGGTGCTGGTTAAGTCCCGGCGCTCTGCTTTGACCACCGGAACATACGGAGTACTGGGTGGCGCGCCTGCAGCAGCATTACCGGTCTTTCCACATCCCGACAGTGCCCCGAGCGCCACCAACACTACTACACCCCTGCTCACATGGCGGGGCAGGAACGTGAACATGAGTTGCTGCAAGTCTTCTCCCGATGAAACGCAAATCCGGTTTTGAGATGCAGCGAAAAAATTCTCGGATGCCCATCAACGAGGGCTCGAAGCTGCTCCAGTTAAAAGCAAAACTCCATTTCTATAAGCGTATCTAAAGGCACCGAAAGCCATGCGAGAGCTAACGCTCAACACCGCCCTCTTGCTCCTCTTACTGGAATTATTGTTAGCTTCTTCCCCAACACGCTCGATCCGGCAGCTCATTCTCGAAAACAAATCGCGCTATTCCGTGCGGGTGCGTTGGATTCCTTCACACTCGCCGGACAAATTAGCGCGACTTAGGAGCGAATTATGTCTGCAGCGCTTTGTCTCGACAGCATGGACATCGACGCGCTTCGGGGCTTGAGCACTTGCACAGTATCGAACGCTGTCGAGACGTTCGGCGTCCGCCTCCGGAATACAGGTTTTGCCGACTCAACGATTCGCTGCATCCTTCAAAACTTTCCTCCGATGGCGGGTTACGCGGCAACTGCTCGGGTCCGAACTGTATAGCCGCCGGTGGCCGGGGGTATATCACTACCGTGTTGACTGGTGGAAAAGCATTCTGCAAGTTCCGGTGCCACGTATTGCGGTGGTCGAAGACATGGATAAGCCGCTAGGCGCTGGAGCTTTTCTCGGCGATATGCACGCAGCCATATTGATGGCCGTCGGTTGTGTTGGATATGTGAGTAACGGCGCAGTGCGAGAACTTCCACGCGTACGGGAACTGGGTATTCAACTGTTTGCCGGGAACATTGCAGTGTCACATGCATTTGCTCATATTGTCGACTTCGGATCCGTGGTTGAAATCGGCGGTCTGGAAGTGCACTCGGGTGATCTACCGCACGGTGATCAGCACGGATTATTGAGCGTTCCGATCGAAATAGCTCACCGCATTCCGCCCGTGGCAATGAGGCTGCAAGAAAAGGAGCGGATGGTGATTGATCTTTGTCAATCGGGAGACTTTTCAGTCGAAAAATTAAGTGACGCACTGCGTGACCTGAGGAATGCGCGAGACCTGGCTAGCATGGGACCCGAAATAACAGACACTGACAATCGAGCGTAGAACATTGCAGATAGAGCGAATCTGGACAGATTTGCGGGAAGATTCGCCGTCCGATTCACATCGCCCCTTCTGCATGGTTGTGCGACCGAACCTAGCTTCAAACGTCAGGCAATCACTGATCCATTACTGACTGAAAGGCCTGTCGATGAAACCAGCAAATAGAAGGTTCGCAACGGTCTTGTTAGGCTTATTCGCTCTGCTTGTGCACATGGAGGCAAATGCGCAGGTCTCGGTCGGAGATGATCGCACTGTAAACCTTCCACCTCCTCCTAATCCCGCTCCAAGCAGTCGCGCACCGGACGCGTCCAACCCCACTCCCGGAACGGTAATGCGTTTAACCCGCACCCAGGCGGAACAGGTTGCGATCAAGAATAACCCTCGCATCAGCGTAGGGCATCTGCTCGCCGTAGCGCAGCACCAGGTTTATCGCGAAACGAGAGCGGCTGAGATGCCTACCGTGAATGGCACCATTACCGCAGTTGAAGCCAAGGAGGGAAGCCGAATTGGAATAGGCTCACTGAATGCTCCGCGCCTGCTTGTTCATGCTGGCGGCGGCATTGAATTCAGTCAACTCATCACGGATCTCGGACGTACGATGAACCTCGTTGCTTCTTCAAAGCTTCAGGAGAAGGCCCAAAACGCTAGAGCGCTGGCAACAACCGAGGACCATCGTTCTTGCCACGGACCAAGCCTTCTACAATGCGCTGCAGGCTCAGGCCTTGCTCAAAGTCGCGCAACAAACCGTTGCGACTCGGCAATCGGTAGAGAGGCAAGTAAACGAAATGACGAACAATTTCCTTAGGTCTAAATTGGATCTGACGTTTGCTCAGGTGAATCTTTCTCAAGCCAAGCTGCTTCAGCTCGATGCCCAGAATAATGTGGAATCAACGATCGCCGCGCTTACTGCTATTCTCGGATATGACAAACGGATCCGCTACGAATTAATAGAGGAAAGTATTGAGATAACGGCTCCGCCTCCCGATGCAGATCCCCTCATCGATCTCGCCTTGAAGCAGCGTCCTGACCTTCAGGCTTTAACATATGCCCAAGAGGCCGCGGACAAATTCAGTCGCGCCCAACACGAATTAGTTCTGCCTACCATCGGCGCACTCGGTGTGGTCGGCGGAACGCCGGTTCGTCCTGACTGCATCGACGGGTGCTCCAGTAACTTTTTCACGTCCAGTTGGTTCGGGGCCATCGGCGTCAATGTAAGCATTCCACTTTTCAATGGATTTCTTTTCAGAGCAGAGGCATCAGAAGCGACCGCCAACGCGAAGGTGGCTGCGGAAAATACCCGTGATTTGCGTGATGCTGTGGTGCGCGACGTTCAAACAGCCTGGTTGTCTGCGAACACAGCATTTCAACGCGTCGGCGTCACCGACGAACTGGCCAAGGAAGCCGACTAGGTCTCACTTGGCGCGACCGCTATCAACTTGGCCTAGGCTCAATCGTCGAGTTCAGCGAGGCACAACTGCAGCAGACAAATGCTGCTATCGAATACGTCAACGCTCAGTACCGGTACCGACTGGCTCTTTCAACACTCAATTTTGAGATTGGAGCACAGCCCTGAATCCACTGTGCTGTCGCACTGAACTCGATTCTCGTTTAGGTCTGGCACAAGTCTGGTCGACCGAATACCGGCTCCGGCATGACAGGAACTGCTGCGCTTACAGTTACCAGGGAATCCTAGGACGCCAGCACACCGCTGGCGATTCCAAGATCCTGCGGTATTTTGCAGTGTGAATCCGACGGACGAAACGCTTCCGCACTGTCCGTAGCCCTGGAGAAACTATTACCCAGTCCTCATCATCTTTACTTCTTGCTCCGACCTGCCCGTCACACCCGGAACTAGCTCGAGCGAATGAATCGCATTGTGATTCTGATCATCAAGACGTCGCACGGACTAGCGGGCTGCGCTCTACTTGCGCGAGGTGAGGCGCATCCACAGGTGGTCTGGCCCGTCCAGTGTGAGTTGCGGAAGTTCTACGTTGATGCTGCGTACCACGGGCGAGGCTTTGCTAACGCTTTGATGGAAGAGGTGCTCGCGGCCACGCCCAATGCCGTTCTTTGGCTGAGCGTCTTCTTAGACAACCAGCGTGCTATTCCAGTCAGCCGAGTTGCATGAGATTCCGCCTTCGCCTCAGCGAGTGGTCATTGGCACCAAGTAAAGAGTAAGAATTCCGGCTATCGCGCGAAAACCAGAGTGGCCTGACCGACGGACTGCCCGGTGATTGTCGAGGGAATGTCTGGAGCTTGCCGACCGATTACAACAGGCCGCGAAAGACTGGTTTGTCCAAGTCGCGGCCTGTGTGTTCACCGGATATTCGCCCGCCCCTGCGTGTATTCCTGCAGGAGGAGTATACAGCTCAGCGAGGGCTTTATCCAAACATCTGTCGTTCAGGTTTGTAAGGAGAGGCTTGCTCCACCCTCGCGTAGCATGGGAATGCGCAGGGGTGCTTCTCAACCGGAAAGATTCTCCTTAGCCGATGGAACTAAGCAGCCGCTCAGTTCACAGTCGCCCCCACTCCGTCCGCGAAGGCTGGCGGATGTGCGCCACCCCAGCTCGCCTAGTTGTTGCGGCTGCGAAGCTTGGAGAGTAAGCGGATGATTTCGAGGTAGAGCCAGACGAGCGTAACCATGATGCCGAAGGCACCGTACCACTCCATAAATTTGGGCGCGCCCTGATTGACGCCCTGCTCGATGAAGTCGAATCGAGGACAAGGTTAAGGGCGGCGATGGCGACGACGAAGAGGCTGACGGCGATGCCGATCGGGCCAGAGCCGTTGATGGCTACAAAATGGATGCCGAAGAGGCCGAGAATCATCTCAGCAAAATAGAAGAGGCAGATGCCCCCGGTGGCAGCGACGATTCCGAGGCGGAGCTTTTGGGTGACCTTGATGACTCCAGTGGAGTAGGCAAGAGCAGCACGAAGAGGGTGGCGAAGGTGAGTCCACGGCCTGAATGGCGATACCGGGGTAGCGAAGGTCCAGCATGGCGGAAAAGGCACCGAGGAAGAGTCCCTCCAGCAGGGCGTAGATGGGCGCGGTGACGGGAGACCATTCGCGCTTGAATGTAGTGATGAGAGCGAAGACGAGACCGCCAAAGACGCCGACGATCATCTCAGGCGATACGGAGGCGGGGTTGTGGGTCGCCGCGAACTGGTTCCAAGTGAAGGCGGCGGCCGACGACGGCGAGGACCAGCAGGATGCCTGTTTTGTTGACGGTGCCACTGAGGGTCATGCCGCTGGTGGTGCTGATGGCTCCGCCATATTGGGCGCCGGATATGCCGCCTCCGTAGGAACTGTCGGACACGCCGCTGAACGTGTTGCTGCTGAGGGCGGGATTGGATGTTTTGAACAAAGGCATGTCCAAGCAGCGCTGCCCCGACATCACGAAGGCGAAGCGCATTTTGAAGTGGGAGCCCAAAGTGGGGCTCGAGGAGGGCCTGAAGCGCACGTATGAATTCTTTCGCCAGCAGGTGGGGGCGACTGGAAGAGCGAATTAGCGGATTATCCGCGCAAGACGAACGGGGCGGGTTCCGACGCGGAGCTTCGAAAGAGGCGCAGCAAGCGGCGCCCCTACCAACAGAGTTTGTCCGAAGATGGGCAGAGCCGGCGGGACGGCGCTACGAGCTTCTATTCGGAGCGGCCGAAGGAACGGTATTCGAAGCCGCGAGACTTCATTTCACGCGGCGACAGAATATTGCGGCCGTCGAGAACGAACGGCCGGGCCATCGCCTCGCGCATTCGGTCCCAATCGAGTTTGCGGAATTCGTCCCATTCAGTGGCGATGATGAGCGCTTCCGCATCCTCCGCGGCATCGTAGGGCGATTTTGCGTATTCGATCTGAGGCAATATGGCGCGCGCCCGGTCCATGGCCTCCGGGTCGTACGCGCGGACGATCATTCCTTCAGCCAGCAGCTTATTCACGAGATCGATCGCAGGAGCGAAGCGGATATCGTCCGTGTTGGGCTTGAAGGCAAGCCCTAAAACGGCAGTCCGCTTCCCTCTCACCACCCAGAGCGCTTCGCGAAGTTTGTCGAACGCTCGATCGATGCGCCGCTTGTTGACCTTTTCCGCTTCCTTGAGCATCGAGAAATCGACGCCCGAGCGTTCCGCGAGGTGAACGAAGGCCTGCAGGTCCTTGGGAAAGCAGAAGCCTCCGAAGCCGAGGCCGGCCGACAGAAAACTCGGGCCGATGCGCGGATCGAGTCCCATGGCGCGGACAACCTCGTCGATGTCCCCGCCGAGGCGCTCGGCAAGATCGGCAACCATGTTCGCGTAGGAGATCTTCATCGCGAGAAATGAATTCGACGCATGCTTGATCAATTCCGCGCTGTTGATCGTCGTGACGACCCACGCCGGAGCTGGACCAGCAGGACAGGGACCCGAATGAATGGGGCAGTTGAATTTGCGTTCGAGCACGGGCGCGTAGATTTCGCGAAGCTGCCGCTCCGCCGTCTCATCCTCGACGCCGACTACGACTCGATCGGGATGCAGGAAGTCTCCAACGGCAGTGCCTTCGCGGAGGAATTCGGGATTGGAGGCGACGCGGAATGTGACGCCGGTTTTGCGGCTATACACGGAGAGAGCGCGCTTGAGCTCCTGGCCCGTCCGCGCCGGCACCGTGCTTTTCTCGACGACCAGCTTCGGCGACTTGGCCTCGGTGGCGATCACACGCGCCACATGATCGATGGCGCTCAGGTCGGCGTCTCCGCTCGGCAGCGGGGGAGTTCCCACGCAGATGAAAATGGCTTCGCACCCATCAATCGTATCGGCTGGATTCGCGGAGAAACGGATCCGCTTTTCCTTGCGGGCCTTGGCGATCACCTTTTCCAAACCAGGCTCGTAGATCGGCAGGCCTCCCGCCTCGAGCGTGTCGATCTTCGACTTGTCGTTATCCGTGCAGACCACATCGTGGCCGATCTCGGCAAGACAAGCTCCCGTCACCAACCCCACATAGCCACTACCAATCACAGAGATTTTCAACGGACATTTCCGATCATCAGGTTCGCCCCCTCTGGGCCAAGCAAACCACTATTTTGACGGAGATAACTCGACCTTCCAACACATTTCTGGACGGGCACTTCCTGGGACGCTGGTACAGGATACTCTTTCCTCACACTTTTCATTCGATTTACCCGCCTTCGACGGCTTCTCTCCTATTCTAAGTGAGTCGAGCTATGGGCGAACGAACCGATACGAACCGGGGACTCTCCGGGCCGCAGAAGCAGTCGGCCGGGGGCGAGCAGCAGGAGACGATGTTGCTCGGGGACGTCCCGGAGGTTTCGGAGCTGATGCCGGAAGCTTCGACCCAGGCGAGCAACGCTCCTCATTTGAGTTCAGTTGCCCTCGCAGCCCTTTCGCAGCGCTACGAAATTCTGGGCGAAGCGGGCCATGGGAGCATGGGCAACGTCTACAAGGCGCGGGACCGGGAAACCGGAGAGATCGTTGCGCTGAAGCTTTTGAAACCCGAAATCGCCTCGGATCAGTCGATGATGGACCGGTTCAAGAACGAACTCCTCTTCGCGCGAAAAATCACCCACAAGAACGTCTGCCGCGTCCATGAATTCAACCGCATCGGAGGAATCGCCTACACCTCGATGGAGTTCGTCGAAGGGGAAAGCCTGCGTTCGGTGCTGAACCGCTTCGGCAGTCTTCCCTTGCGCAAGGCGACCGACCTTGTGCTGCAGATTTGCTCGGGGCTGAGGGAAGCGCATGCGCAAGGAATCGTGCACCGGGACCTGAAGCCCGAGAACATCATGATCGACGCGCAAGGCAACGTGAAGATCATGGATTTCGGCATTGCGCGTTCGATGGAAGCGGTCACGCGGATGACGGGATCGATGGTCGGCACGCCCGCCTATATGGCTCCCGAGCAGGTGGCGGGCAAGGCGGTGGACTATCGCACCGACATTTATTCGCTTGGCTTGATCCTCTATGAAATGTTCACGGGCGCGGCGGCCTTCCGGGCGGACAATGCTGTCGCAGTCGCGCTGAAACAGATGCGCGAATCGCCGGTTCCTCCACACGAGATCGATCCGCAGATACCGGTTCCCATTGAGCGGACAATTTTGAAGTGCCTTGAAAAAGAACCGTCGAAGCGATTTCAATCGATCGCCGAGCTTGAGAGCTCGCTTCGACCGCAGGGCACGGCGTCTTCGGCGACACTTGCCGGCGCTCCGCCGGCGCCCGTCTCGTCCGCGCATTCCACCCAGGCGACGCTGCCATTGCCTTCTCAGCCGTTGCGCGCGACGCCGCCCGCGCGAAAGCGCGTGTCTCCGGCCGTGTGGATCACGCTGCTGGTTCTTGTCGTGCTCGCTGCGCTCGCCGGGGAGCGCTCCGCACAAATCCGGTGGACGGCCGAGACTCTTCCGCCGCCCGCGCCATTGCCGGCGCCGAAGCCGCCCGCGTTTGCCTTCGATATTCCGCCTCGACAACCGGCGCAGCCGCAACCCGCACAACCGCAGCCTGCTGCGCCAAAACCTGAGAAGCGAGCCGCGGCCAAGCCAGCCGAACCTGCACCACCGCCGCAGGAGGTGCAGCGGCGCGCCGATCACGCGTTTGGCGAGACCCAGCCCGGAGGCGCCTTTACGGGCTTGGACAATCGTCCCGGTTACATCTGGGTGGGCCGCTTCGAGCGCGAAGATCGGGCCAAGAGCGCAGCAAAAAAGATCGAGGATCTTGGGGGATTGCGCGCACGAGTAATGCCCAGGTGGAATGAGAACGGCAAGTTCTTTATCGTTCTGACGGGACCTTTCGCGGCGAAGAGCCTGCCGAGCGTCCGCGATTGGCTGCACGCGCAAGGATTCGGGGAAGCGCACGAGATCAGGACACCGGGGAATGGAAGGATGGGGTTGCGGGGTCAGGGACAAAACGCAGAACCGTGGCAGAAATCGAATCAGGCACCGAATCCGTGAGGGCACGCAGGAGCGAGGCAAGCCTGATTCAAACAGAAGCATGACTATGGAGATGCAATTCGGGGCGCGCAGCGATATCGGTTGCGTTCGCGAGAACAACGAAGACAGTTTTCGCGTCGCGCCGGAAATGAGTCTATTCGTCCTGTCGGACGGCATGGGAGGGCTCGCATCGGGAGAAATCGCGAGCCGTCTTTCCGTGGACTGCGTCGTGAAGCACTGTGGCGACGCCCAGCTGAATCCTTCGCTGCCGCTGGCGGGCAAACGCATCGAGGGAATTTCCGAAGCGTCGAACCGGCTGGCGAGCGCGATCCGGCTCGCCAATCGAGAGGTGCACGGCGCCGCAAAGGAAAAAGGCAACGAGGGACAGATGGGCGCAACCCTGGCAGCGGCTCGCATCGACGGCGAGCGCCTGAGCATCGCGCACGTCGGGGATAGCCGCATCTACCGGCTGCGAGGCGGCGATTTCGAGCAGCTCACGCGGGATCATTCCTTCGTCGCCGAGCAGATCTATCGCGGCCGCATGACCGCGGAAGAAGCGGGCAACAGCGCGCTGCAAAGCGTCCTCATCCGCGCCATCGGCATCGATCCGGAGGTGGACGTCGACGCGAATGACGAGCTTTTGATGGAAGGCGACACGGTGCTGCTTTGCTCGGACGGGCTTACGCGCGAGCTATCCGACGGGCAAATCGCCGGCATCCTCAGCGAAAACGACGACGGCCAAGAAGCGGCCGACGCTCTGGTGGACCTCGCCAAGCAGGCGGGTGGAGGCGACAACATCACGGTGATTGTGGTGCGCTGCTCGCCGAAGCCCGTGGGCGCGCTGGCGCGGATCGGCAAGTGGTTCAAGGATACAGCTTAGCGCATGCCGTCGAACAGTCAGGGGGAACGTGCGGG
The DNA here is from genome assembly GCA_963836125.1 of uncultured Acidobacteriota bacterium. GTDB lineage: Bacteria > Acidobacteriota > Terriglobia > Acidiferrales > UBA7541 > Palsa-295. The sequence goes on along the minus strand of CAWIIK010000004.1, from coordinate 108,757 downwards.
ATCGAAATACGAAGAGATTGCTTAAGAGGAGGCAGAAATGTCGAGGCTGGTTCTGAAATTTGAAAACTCGGTGCTGAAGGAAGTTCCGGTCGGATCAAGCGAGGTGAGCATCGGACGATCGCCTGAAAACGGCCTGGTGATCGACAATCCGGCGGTCTCGCACTACCACGCCCGCGTGTTTCGAGAAGAAGGACGGCTGATGCTCGAAGATTTCGGCAGCCTCAACGGGACGTTCGTCAACGGGCAGCGCGTGAAAATGGTGATGCTGAAGCCCGGCGATTCGGTGATGGTGGGAAAGCACACAATTGTGGTGACGGAATCAAGCGAGCCAAACGGGTTGATGACGTGGAGCGGAGGCGCGCGGCCCGCAGCTCCCAAAATCAACGAAACCGTGATGCTCGACACGAAGGCGCGGCGCGATTTTCTCGAGCAGGTTGCCGCCGGAGGGGAGAGTTCGCAGATCGCGCCGGCGCGGCTCAAGGTCGCGACGCTCGTTGTGCGCAGCGGCAAGACCGACCGGAAAGAATACGCGCTCACCGATAAGCTCACCGTCGTCGGCAAGTCGGCGATGGCAACCGTGAAACTCAAAGGCTGGTTTGCGCCCAAGGCCGCCGCGCAGATCAACCGCCGCGAAGACAATGATTACTACATCGGCGCCGCCGACAAGGTGCCCAGCGTCAACGGCCAGCCCATCACGCGCCCGACCAAGCTGGCGTCGGGCGATGTGATCGCGGTTGCCGGAATCGAGCTCGAATTCGTGTATCGCGATTGAAGATTTCGCCTGCCGCGACGTAGCGCTGGCCTCCGGCCGGCGCTTTTTGCGGGAGATCGCGCCCCGGGAAAGAGCCGGCGAGGCGCCGGCGCTAAGTAAACCTGTCGCGCTGAAGACGGCGGCGACATTTAAACCTCAACTTCACGCGTGTGCAGTAGCCGCTGTGCCTTTCACGTACGTGTCGAGGAACTCGAGCGTCAGCTTCCACGCCAGGCCCGCCGCGACGGGATTGTAACTGGCGCGCGCGTCGCAGAAGAATCCGTGGTCGGCGTAAGACACGACGACGTTCACGAAAGGTTTCCCCGCGGCCGTCAATGCGTCCTCCACCGCGCGCCTGTGTTCCGGAGTGATGTGCTGATCGAGGCCACCCCAGAAAAGCAGGATCGGGGCGTGCAGATTGGCCGCCCGCGGCAAAAGAGCCTGCGCAATGCCGCCGCCGTAAAATGAAATCGAGGCTTGCAGCGGCAATGTCGCGTCGGCAAGAAACGATGCGCGGCCGCCCATGCAAAAGCCGATACTGGCCACGCGGTCGGCCGAGACTCGCGGGTTCGCTTGGAGCCAATCGTAGGCGGCGCGCATGTCCGCCGATTGTCCCTCCTCGGTCAGGCCCTGCATGTGCGGCATGACGGCCGGAAAGTTGTCGTACGTTCCCTCGAAGCCGGGCCCCGTCCGGTGAAATAGTTCGGGGGCGATTGCCACGTAACCTTCGCGCGCGATCCGCTCGGTGATGGAGCGAATGTGCGCGTTCACTCCAAACGCCTCCTGCAGCACCAGCATGCCTGGAAATTTTCCCTGTTCCTCGGGCCGCGCGACGTACGCGTTCATCGAAGTGCCGTCGGCAACCGCCAAAGTGATTTTCTCGGTCGCGATCTTCGCCATTTTGTTCCTCCTCCGCACACGATTCCGCAAAAACGCCCCTTAGCATATGCCAATTGCCACCCGCAATTCAGAGAAAAAATATGCTCCGCTGGAGACATTGCGGAGACTCTGTGTTTTGTTTGAGAGCAAAGTGGCGCAAAATAGGATCGATGAATTCTTTTGATAAAACATCCGTCGATTTGCCTCAGCAACCGGATCGTCCTCCTATCTATCGAATCGCATACTGGAAAGCTCAGCTTGCGCATCAGGAAGATCGCGTTTTTCTGATCCTGACATTCGTGATCGGCGCGCTGGCCGGACTCGCCGTCGTGGCGTTTATTCTGCTCACGGAGCGGCTGGGCGCGCGCATCTATCCTCCCGGCGTTTCGATCTGGAGGCGACTGATCGGCCCGATGGCGGGCGCGCTGACCATGGGATACGTCCTGGTGCGGTTCTTCCCCGACGCTCGATCCAACGGCGTCGTGCAGACGAAGTCCGCGCTGTACTCGCCCGACGCGCGTATCACGATGCACAGCATCATCGGAAAATTTTTCTGCACTTCGGTCACTCTCGCGTCGGGCATTCCCTTGGGACCGGAAGGCCCGTCGGTGGCGGTCGGCGCGGGAATCGCATCGGTTCTCGGACGCCTCCTCGGTCTGAAGCCTGAAAAAGTGCGCACGCTGATTCCCGTGGGGGCGGCCGCGGCGATCGCGGCGGCTTTCAACACGCCCGTTGCCGCCGTGATCTTTTCGCTCGAAGAAATCGTCGGAGACCTGCACGCGCCGGTGCTTGGATCGGTCGTGCTAGCTTCGGCGACGGCATGGATGGTCCTGCGGCTGCTCCTCGGCGACAACCCGCTGTTTCACGTGCCGCAGTACCAGCTCGTTCATCCGATCGAGTTCGCCTTCTACGCTGTGCTTGGAATCCTCGGAGGAATTGCCAGCGGAGCATTCATACGCTTACTGCTGTGGACGCGCGCGCAATTCCGGCGATTGCCGGCGCGTACGCGATGGATCCAACCGCTGGCCGCCGGCGTGCTTGTCGGGCTTGTGGGTATCTTCGCTCCGCAGGTGCTGGGCGTGGGCTACGTGTATATCAACCAGCTGCTGAACGGGCACATGGCGATCAAGATTGCCGCCATGCTCGTGGTTCTCAAGCTGGTGACGTCGGCGACGAGCAGCGGCACCGGCAACGCCGGAGGAATTTTCGCGCCCGTGCTCTTCATCGGCGCGATGCTTGGCGGCACGGTCGGCGGCGTGGCGCATCACTTTCTGCCTCAATACACCGCAAGCCCTGGGGCATACGCGCTCGTAGGAATGGGCGCGGCTTTCGCCGGTATCATTCGGACGCCGATGACTTCCGTCGTGCTCGTCTTCGAAGTGACGCGCGACTACACCATTATCGTTCCGCTGATGATCGCCAACCTCGTGAGCTACTTCGTTTCGAAAAAGATTCAATCCGAAACGATGTATGAAGAGCTGGCGCGCCAGGATGGAATCCATCTGCCACTCGCAGGCTCCCGCGTGCGGCCCGATGCGAGAGTCGTCGGGCAAGTGATGCACAAGCCGGAAGAAGTGCTGGTCGCCACGATGACGGTCGAGGAGGCATGCACGCTGGCTAATCGCAGCGGGCTCAGCACGTGGCCGGTCGCCGACGATCACGGGCTCGTCGGATTGGTCTCGACCGAGGCGCTGCGCCGCATGAAGGAAGAAGGCAAGGGCGCCATTCGGCTGGCCGAGGCGATCGATTCTGCAAGTTTCCCGCACCTCCACAGCGATCAGTCGCTCGACCTCGCGCTCGAACGGATGGGAGCTTCGGGTTTGAGGGTGCTGCCGGTCGTGAGCCGATTCAATATGCAGGAGATGCTCGGGGTCGTCTATCTATCGGACATACTGAACGCCTATCGCGTCGCGATCCAATCGCCGGACCATCCGTCGGTGGAACAACCGCAGACCGAAAGCGAAACTACGGGATAGCGCTGCGGCGCGCGTGGGTTGGGCCGCGCGGATCGATGCCAAAGCTTAATCCTTTGTCTTCAGCTTGAGCCTGTGCTTGTTCTCCTCGAGGAAAGCCCGCAGGTTGTCGGAAGCGTCGAGCAAACGGATCCACTGCTCGTAGTAAAGCGTCACCGGAAAGCGCCCGAGGCCGTAGACGCTGACGCCTCCCTTTTCGCCGACACGAAATTCGAGGCTGCCCTTGGGCCTGGCGCTCGTTTGCTTCTCGAGCTCGGCAATGCGTGCCAGCAATTCTTCTTTCGTCGGTTCAGACATGTGCTCGCTCCCTCTAGGCCGATTCCGAAACCGGATGATACCACTTACGTGAGCTTGGCGGCTTCGGTGCTGGCGCGGATCTCTTGCCAGCGCTTGGGGCGCTTTTTCGCGTCGAGGACTTTCTTGCGCAAGCGAATCGATTTCGGCGTGACCTCGACGTACTCATCGTCGGCGATGAACTCGATCGCTTTTTCGAGCGTCATATCGCGCGGCGGAACGAGCCGGATGGCCTCGTCGGCTGAAGACGAACGCATGTTGGTCTGCTTCTTTTCCTTTGTGATGTTCACGTTCATGTCGTCTTCGCGCGCGTTTTCGCCCACGATCATTCCTTCGTAGACTTCTACGCCCGGGCCGACGAACATTTCGCCGCGCTCCTGAATGCCCCAAATCGCATAAGCGACCGAGACGCCTGCGCGGTCGGCGACCAGCGCGCCCGTAAGCCGCATGGCCATGTCGCCCGCGTACTCCGTCCAGCCTTCGAGCAGCGAATGAATCAGCGCGGTGCCGCGAGTATCGGTCAAGAGCTGGCCGCGCAGGCCGATCAATCCGCGCGAGGGGATGCTGAACTCCATGCGCACGCGGCCCGAATGATGGTTCACCATCTTTTTCATTTCGCCGCGGCGGCTGCCGAGCGACTCCATCACGATTCCAATGAACGATTCGGGGCAGTCGATGATCAGCAATTCGAGCGGCTCGAGACGCCGGCCGTTCTCCGTGCGCACCACGATCTCGGGCTTGCCGACCATCAATTCGTAGCCCTCGCGGCGCATCGTCTCAATCAGGATCGCGAGCTGCAATTCGCCGCGGCCGAGAACTCGAAACGCGTCGGTGGTGCCCGTGTCTTCCACGCGCAGCGAGACATTGGTCAGCAATTCGCGTTCGAGCCGCGCGCGCAGGTCGCGCGACGTGACGAACTGCCCTTCGCGCCCGGCAAATGGCGATGTATTGATGGTGAAGACCATCGTCAGCGTCGGCTCGTCGATCATCAGCGGGTCGAGCGGCGCGGGATTCGCGAGGTCGGTGATGCTCTCGCCGATCTGGATGCCCTCGACGCCCGCAATCGCTACGATGTCGCCCGCGGACACCTCTTCGGCTTCGTCCCGATCGAGGCCGCGAAACGTGAAGAGCTTGGTGATTTTCGTCGGCTGAATCGTTTTGTCGAGTTTTGCGATGCCGACTTCGGTGCCGCGCTTCAGCGTCCCCTGAAAGACGCGCGCGATGGCCAAGCGGCCGAGGAAGTCGCTGTAATCGAGGTTCGTGACCTGGATTTGCAGCACGCCCTCGGGATCGCCGGCCGGCGCTGGAATCGACGTGATGATCTGCTCGAAGAGCGGCTGGAGCGTTGTCGAACCGTCGTCGAGCTTGGCGTGGGCGATCCCCAGTTTCGCGTTGCAGTAGATCACCGGAAAATCGAGCTGATCTTCGCTCGCGTCGAGATCGATGAAGAGATCGTAGATTTCATCGAGCACGACGGCGGGACGCGCGTCGGGCCGGTCGATTTTATTCAAGACCATGATCGGCGGAAGCTTGGCGGCGAGAGCCTTCTGCAGTACGTAGCGCGTCTGCGGCAGCGGCCCTTCGCTCGCATCGACGAGCACGAGCACGCCATCCACCATGCGCAGCGCGCGCTCCACTTCCCCGCCGAAATCGCTGTGGCCGGGCGTGTCGACGATATTGATTTTCGTGCCGCGATAGCTGAGCGCCGTATTTTTCGCGAGGATGGTGATGCCACGCTCGCGCTCGAGGTCGTTCGAGTCCATCACCCGCTCGACCACTTCCTGATTCTCGCGAAAAATGCCGCTCTGCCGCAGCATCGCGTCGACGAGCGTCGTCTTCCCATGATCCACGTGGGCGATGATGGCGATATTGCGTATCGGAGTCGGCATGTATATCCGTCGCGGTCTCGGCAGAAAAAAAGGGCTGCAAGTGCAGTCTCGCAGCCCCGGTCCATTTCTAGAATTTCTGGAGCAACAACCGCACGGCTATTTTAGCATGCGCGGCCGAAGGCGGCTATGGCGGTCCGGCGCGCGGTCCGGCGCGCTGATACAAAAGCAATGGCGAACGCCTGCACGTTGCCTTACGCAATGACGGGGTGCTTCCTACCGAAGCCGGTCGCCTGCTCGAGGGCGTGCGCCATTTGCAGGACGCTGAAGTCTGCCTTGTCGCGTCCCACGATTTGCACGCCCACCGGAAGTCCTTCGGGCGTGAATCCAGCCGGAACCGAGGCGGCCGGATTACCCGTTGCCGAAATATACCAACAGGATTTCATCCAATCGATGTAGTTATCGAACTTCACGCCCGCGATCTCCGTCGGGTATTCGGTGTTGACATCGAATGGCGGCAATTGCGTGGTGGGCAAAACAAAATATTCGTACTTTTGGAGGAAGGCTTGAAAACGCCGCCACAGCTCACCGTGGGCGTTTTCGGCGCGCGCGACGTCCGTGCCCGTCAGGCGCAGGCCTTCCTCGATCTCACCTTTCAGCGTGTCCTTGAAAGCGTCCGGGTGTTTTTGCAGCTGCTCGCCATGGCTGTTCGCCGTGTTCCAAGCGCGTAGTATACGAAAAGTAGTCTCGGCCGAGGCAAAGTCCGGCTCCGCCTGTTCGACGATGCACCCGAGCGATTCAAATGTACTGCGATGCCCGTCTACCACGGTGCGGACACGCGGATCGAAGGGGATCCCGCCTAAGTCCTTGAACCAGGCCACACGCACGCCTTTGAAGTTGCGGTCGAGCGGGCGGGCGAAGTGTTCCCCCGGTTCGTCGATGGAGAGCGGCGCGCGGGAATCGGGCCCCGCGATGGTGCTCAGCACAAAAGCAAGGTCGGCCACGGAACGCCCCAGGCATCCTGAGGTGCTCAACGTCGACCACGCGAACGCTGCTTTCGGATTCGGCACGCGGCCAATCGAAGGACGAAAGCCAACGACGTTGCAGAATGCCGCGGGATTGCGCAGCGAGCCTCCAGTGTCCGAACCGCTGGCAATTGGCACGAGTCCGCAGGCCAGCGCGACAGCAGCGCCTCCGGACGATCCGCCGCACGTCTTCGTCAGGTCATAGGGATTGTACGTCGCGCCGAAAACCTTGTTGAACGTCTGCGATCCCGCCCCGAATTCCGGCGTGTTCGTTTTGCCGAGCGTGATCGCTCCCGCGCGCCGCATCCGGCCCACCACGATGTCATCTTCGGTTGGGATGTAATCCCTATAGAGCGGCGACCCAAACGTAGTAGGGATGCCACGGGTTTCGAGCAAATCCTTGTGAGCCACCGGCAGACCATGCAGCGGCCCCAGTGTCTCGTTGTGAGCCTGCATCTCATCGGCCTTCGCCGCGGCATCAGCCGCCATTTCCGGCACCAGCGTCACGATGGCATTCACCTTCGGGTTCACGCGCTCGATCTGCTGCAGATGCGCAGCCAGTGCTTCGCGCGCCGACAGCTTCTTCGTGCGAATCGACCGGGCCATCGCGACCGCGCTCATGAAACATACGGACGAATCAGTGGGCTGAGCCTCCATGGTGCCCTCCAACAGAGGCGCGGCAGTCATCGCCAGCAGGACTTCGCGGCGAGTGAGATGGTTCTCGCTCATCGGGCGAGACTAACACACAACGGAATTAGTGCGCCGTGTTTCGGGCTGGAATACCTGAGCTCGAACGACTCGTGCGCAAGCGGTGTGAAATGACTGCCGCTGACCACTGGAGCAGCGGCGGGATACAGCGGCGAGAGCCAATCTCCGGGCGAAACTCTTCGGCCCGCACGCCGCTCACTCGTAGCGCAGCGCGACCATCGGATCGACGCGCGTAGCGGAATGTGACGGCACGGCGCACGCCGCCAGGCCAACGACGAGAATCAGGACCGCGACCGCGCCGAACGTCAGCGGATCGGTTGCCGAGATCCCCCAAATTTCGCTCGACAAGAACCGCGTCAACCCCGCGCTCGCCGCGAGTCCGATCGCGAGTCCCGCCACGATCAGCCGCGTGCCTTTGCTCAGCACCATCCTTTGAATGTCGCCCGGCTGGGCGCCCAGCGCCATCCGCACGCCGATCTCGTGCGTCTCTAGCGATACCGAATAGGCCATCACGCTGAACACGCCGATAATCACCAGCACGAGCCCGATTCCCGCGAATGCGCCGAGCGCCAGCAGGCTGAACTCCGGCTGCGCGTATCCGTATCGGAACAAATAGCTCTCCAGCGTCCCCGATTCGGATATTGCGACGTTCGAATCCACCTCCCAGATTTGCTTCCGAACCTCCGGCAGCAACGAAAGCGGCGCCACTGCGGTCCTCACCATGATTGCCCGGTCGGTCGCCGCGCCTGTCACGCTGTACGGCATGAACGCCTGCGGCAACGCCTCGTTCCTTAGCCCCGCGTCCTTTGCGTCGGGGACGACGCCGATAATCTGGAAGTACGCGTCGTGCGGCGCGTCCGCCACCTGGTCGAGCTCGTTGAATTTCACCGTCTTCCCGATCGGATCTTCGCCGCTGAAATACGCCCGCGCCAGCGCCTGGTTGATCACGATCACGCGCGCGGCCGAATCCACGTCTTCCTGGTCCAGCAGTCTCCCCCTGAGCAGCGGCAGGCCCAGCACCTTGAAGTAGTCTTGGTCGCACAGATCGAAGTCCGCAAACCACGCCTCGCGATGCGTCTTCCCGGGAATGGTGATGTCCGAGCTGGGCCCGCCAAACGGTGGCAACCCGAGCGCCACGGTGGCGGCCTCCGCTCCCGGCAGCGCCTTCACCCTCGCGAGCACTTGCTCGAGGAAGTGTCTCTTCTCGTCCGCCGTTCCATAGCGTGCATTCGGAAATGCCACATCTACATCGAGGACGTTCTTGGGGTTGAACCCGAGGTTGACGTGTTGCAGCACCAGCAGGCTCCGCATCAGCAGCCCTGCGCCCGCCACCAGCAGTACCGATAGCGCCACTTCGCCCACTACGAGCGCCGAACGCAGCCGCCCGTGCCGTGCCCCGGCGCTCATGCCTCTTCCCGTGCCGCTCAGATGCGCCTGCAGAACACCCCGCACCGCGTGAAGCGCCGGCGCGAGTCCGCACAGGAACGTCGTCAGCACTGCGACTCCCACCGCAAACAGCAGCACCTGGAAATTCAGTTCGATCGAAATCGACGGCGTCAACGAATCCACCGGGAGTCTTGCGACGACCTCCTTCACGCCGAAATAGGCGAGAAAGCATCCGAAAATACACGCCACCACCGAGATCAGAAAACTTTCGACGAGCAGTTGCCGGATCAGCCGGTTCCGGCTCGCTCCGAGCGAAGTCCGGATCGCGATCTCTTTCTCTCGCGCCGTCGCGCGCGCCAGCAAAAGGTTCGCGATGTTCGTGCACGCGATCAGCAACAGCATCAGCACCGCTCCCATCAGCGCAAGCAGCATGCCCTTGAAATCCCCGGCCACGTAATTCGCCACGGACATCACCTGCACCGTAAACTCCTTGGGAAAATCCGTTGGGTAGAGCGTCGCGATGTGACGGATCACCACGTTCACATCCGCCTGCGCCCGCTGTATCGTGACGCCCGGCTTCAGGTGCTCGCTGGTTTCCAGGTACATCGGAAGGTTGCCCGTCTCGCTGTTGACGATGTCCGCGTGTCCCGTGTACGTCGGTATCCAAATATCGCAGCCGATCATGACGTAACGCGGCGGCGTGATTTCGATCAGGGTTCGCGGCGTGCCGTTCAGCGTCATCACCGTGCCCAGAATTTTCGGATCGCGGTTGAACCGCTTCGCCCACAGCTCGTCCGTCATCGCGAAAACGGGTGGCGCCCCCGGTTCGGCGTCCGACGGGCTCAGCGGCCGTCCCAGTTCCGGCTTCATCCCCAGGGCGCTCGAGATGTTGTCGGTCACCCAGCAGCCGCGGAAGAAATCGGTCTCGCCATTCCCGGTATAAAGCACGTCCACACCGCTGAAGCCGAACACATCCTCGAACACGTTGGCCTGTTCCCGAAAGTCCGTGAACTCCGGCACGCTCAGCCCCAGGCGTCGCCATCCTTTCGGGCGCGTCGCGTCGTGAATGAAAAAAGTGACGAACCGGTCGGCGTTGCGGTAAGGGAAGGGCGAGATGAGAATGGCGTAGACCACGCTGAACATCACCGTCGTCGCGCCGATTCCCAGCGCCAGCGCGATAATCGCCACCGCCGCGAACCGCCGGTCCTTCCACAGCGTTCGCACGCCGTAGCGCAGGTCCTGCCAGATCCACTCGATTGCTTGCATACGCAACCTCTTATTTGCAGCGGTCTAAGAGGGCCCAGAGCCTGCTCGGCTGTGCTGTATTGGACGCCGCAGCCCCGAAAGGGTTTTGCATCTTGCGCAAAACCGTGACCTTGCTGATGCGCGGGCTTGCCATTCGGCTGCCTGGCGGCTTCGCCACGGGTCGAAAATCCGACACGATCAAGGTGCTCGACGGTCAGTTAGAGCCGCCGGGCCTCTTGCGCCACTTAAGGGTTGCCGGGCGTCCTCTGAGGAAGCTGCCGCTCGCGTCGATCACGTGGTCGTGAAGTGTGCCGGTGAGGTGGATGGTGGCAACTGGGGAGCCGTCGGGTTTTTCACTATGCATCTCAATCGCGACGTTTCCAGACGCATCCACGTCACCCTTCAGGAGCATGGTGATGCCTGCCTCGGGTGCCACGAGCCATTGACCCGTGATTCTGCCACCATGGACCGCTCCTTCCGAGGGGAAGCACCGCTGTGGCTCTATCCGAGTCTGGCCGTAGCAGACTTGTCCGGAGTACACGCCATCATACGTGGCAACGCTTAGGGCAGAGGACGCAGCTGCAGCAGCGGCGCTCGATTGTGGCGGCACGCGCGGCGTCTGGCTGGGCGCATCTACGGCCTTGGCTTTGGGCTCGTCAGTCGGCCGCACAGCGTTCGGTGCAGGTGGAGGATTTTGAGCCTCGGGCTTTGCATCGCTCGGTGTCGCAGGCTCGGGGGCGGGCGGTACCGCCGCTATGATAACCGAGGGGACCCGTTGCACGCTCGCTCGCTGATGGTTGGAGTAAGCCCAATAGCCGCCGCCCACCAGCAGCAGTAGTAGTAACAGCAGGCCAGCGGCGATCCATTTTGCGCCACCGCTTTTGGCGACTTCGGGCTTCGCCGTAGGGAGAGCGCCGACGCCTTCCGCTTCTGTGACAGAAAAGGTTCGGACCGGCTGCTGGATGTTCTTGTAATTCTTTTCGCCGAGCGACAGAAAGGAAAGCGACAACTTGTTCCGGACCTGGTCGTGGACGCTCCCGGAAATGCAGATTCCACCGGGCTCCGCAGCGGTCTGCAAACGCGCCGCGATATTGACGCCATCCCCCATCAGGTCCTGCCCCTGCTCCATGACGTCTCCCAGGTTGATTCCCATCCGGAATCTCACCTGTCGGGCGAGCGGCAATTGATCGTTGCGCGTGCGCAGCGCAGCCTGGATGTCGGTCGCGCACCGCACCGCTTCGACCGCACTGGCGAACTCCGCCAGGATCGCATCGCCGGCCGTATTGAAAATGCGTCCGCGGTGCATCGCCACCAGGGACTCGAACACTTTCTTGTGGCCTCGAAATGTTTTCAGCGTCTGCTCTTCATCCTCGCCCATCAGACGGCTGAATTCGGCCACGTCGGCGGAAAGAATTGTCGATAGTTTGCGGACAAGAATCTGCGAATTTGATTTGCTGGGTTCGTCGGGCATGTGGATCGCTCCAGATCGGACGTGTGGCGCGTATCATAGCATCGACGTTACGTACGATGAAGCGTCGCCAGTTACTGGAACCTTCTGTGAGCGAATTCGACGGGTGAGTGCTGTCCGGACGGGGTGCCGCTCTTCCCGAAGCGCACTGGCACTTCGATCCAAGAAGAGCGGCAAAATCTCTCGTGCTTAGTTGCCTGCGGATTCATTCCGAGGTGAATGCTTTTCCAACACGGAAACCAAGAGCCGCCCCGAAGGAGGAACATGTGCGTCGCCGTCGATCACGATTTGCCTCGCCGTAAACTTATGGCCGTACACATCGGCATTGGCGTCGTCATCGGGCCGAAGGGTGGAACCTTCGAGCGAGATACCGGCAAAGAGACCGCGCGTGCGCGAGTAGCTGAGTATCTCAGCTCGCATATACGCATCGGTGTTTGCAGCAGCATCGCGGCCCACAGGACCTGCCGCGACAGAGGCGTCGCCGCCCAACTTAATTTTGCTGTCGAGAATCGAACTTGCGCCTCTGTCGTTCATGATCAACAGAACGAGGTCGGTCGCTTGTCCGCCGATTTGGAATCCAACGCTGCCGCCTTCAAGCGCGTACATTGCCGGCGCGCCCCACGGGCCTCTGAAATCCTTCCCGGTGCGGCAAACCATCGCTCCGCGGCCGTAGCTTGCGCCGACCACGAACGCTGCTTTGAGAACCGACGGGAATACGATGACGCACTCGGCCTTTTCGAGTACTTCTTGGGGAATATTCTCGGGTACGTTCATGATTTCATGCATCACGACTCCCGCATTGTGGAGCCGTTCTTGTTCTTTGTTGTTTGCCGCAAAAAGCGGCGCGGTGGCAACCAATCCTACGCAGAGAAGAAGAAGTGATTTACGTATCATCGCTGACCTCCATGATCAGAATTGCGGCTGCGGATGTGTGGTCTCCGGAACCTTTGTGAGGGTGCTTGAACCACCCCGTGAGTTGGGCCAATTCGTTGAATGAAACTCATCCTCCAACCACTCCCAACCGAAAAACATCCGCTACGCCTGCGCGCGCTGCCGACTAGATCCGGCCGAGAAGCAGGAGAATCATGATGACGAACAGAATCAGACCAACTCCTCCGGTCGGGGCGTAACCCCAACCTCGGCTATGCGGCCATTTCGGCAACACACCCAGAAGCGCCATCACCAAAACCACGATCAGTATCGTTGCGAGCATTTTGCTTTTCCCTCTCCTCTATTTCACAGCCGGTGCGTGCATGTTTTTTGCCGCTCCTCCCAAGGCCGCCGGGGTGGCTCGATCCGCGTGAATCTCAGTCACCCCGGTAGCCGGCGGGAAAAACGTTTAGAGCACGACGCTGATGGCAATCTGCGTGCCGGGATACTCCGGGTTACACAGGTAATAGCCGCCATTGATGTAATCGACGTAAACGTCGTCGGTGTAATACCAACCTGCCGGCCACGGCTGAACGAATCCGAACCAATAGCCGCCGTACTGAAAGCGCGAATATCCGTCAACTAACCTTGGACTGCCGATGCGGAATTCGTGCTGACGGCCAAAATTGGAACGGAAGCGAGCATCCGGTATGCGGCTGTCGCCTCGGGCGCTGAGCCGCAAGGCTGGCTGTGAGCGTTGCGTGCGCTCGGCGGCCGCGGTTCGCTGAACGTGCCCTTGCCCGCCCGCGTTGCCCCGCTCTTCTGTCTGCTTGACGGGCTTGGTCCGTGTCTCCGGTTTGTTGGCCTTGGCCTGTTGCTGGCGCTGCTCGGGCTTCGCTTGGCGTTGTTGCTTTACTGGCTTCGCTTGCTGCTCGTGCTGCGCCGGCTTGCTCTGCGGTTCCTGCTTTGCGGACTTGGTTTGTTGCTGGTCATTCGCCTTCGCTTGTTCCTGTCTTGCAGGCTTCGCTTGCTCTTCCTGTTTCGCAGGCTTGGCCTGCCGCTCTTGCTTGGCGGGCTTGGCTTGTTGTTCGCGTTGTGCAGGTTTAGTCCCGTCGTCGTGGTGATCGTCCTGCGCGACGGCTGAGACAGCCGTTCCCAGAAGCAAAAACAGGGTTGCTGTACTGATAATTCCAAGTACCTTCATGTGTGTTGCCTCCATTGCGGTAATTCGTGCGCCCTTTGCGTCAGTGTTATCGGATTTCGCTCACGTCCCAATGTGGATGCGGGAGAGCGAATGAAACAGTCCGAATATATTGAGAAGCCATAAGACGGTGCAGATCACCACGACTGCATTCAAGATCGACTTGATCGTGCCCTGCATTGGTATGAAGCTGTTGACCAGCCAGAGCAGGACGCCTACTACCACGAGCACCACCAATACTTGAAGTAACGGCATTTCTCTTTCCTTCTCTTCGCAGGGAGACACTCCGACCGTTCCCAAGGTGTCGTGCGATTTCCGTTTGTACCCAGAGAAACTGCTAGTGCCGGTTGGAGTAGGAAGGGACCTGCGACATCCGGTCTTGTTCGAAGCGAAGCTTTTGGGCTTGTTTCGCCCCGGTCTTAGTTGCTTTACTCACAGGGAGCATCTTAGAAGACGCAAAGACTGACGTCTGTTCACTTAAGCACACATTTGCATCTCGCGTCGCAGCCGCGTGTTACGATACATGCGAGAAAAGCATGGCAGCCGCAGCCAGAAATCGCCGCAAAACCGATGCCAAACTGGGATTCAACGCCCAGGCGTTTCTTGATTCCGCGGGCGTCGCGCGAAAGGTTGCGGAGTTCAAGAAAAAGGAAACGATCTTTTCGCAGGGCGACCAAGGCAAGAATGTCCTATACATTCAGAAGGGCGGTGTGAGGCTCTCGGTCGTCAATGAAACCGGCAAAGAGGCTGTGGTAGGCGTGCTCGGGCCGGGCGATTTTTTCGGCGAAGGATGCCTCGCGGGCCAGCCGGTTCGAATCGGGACGGCGACCGCGATTGCGGTGACCACGGCCCTCGTGATTGAAAAGAAGGAGATGATTCGCGTCCTTCATTCCGAGCACGAGTTCTCCGACCGCTTTATCACGTACATGCTTTCGAGGAATATCCGGATCGAGGAAGATTTGGTCGATCAGCTCTTCAACTCGAGCGAGAAGCGGCTGGCCCGGACGCTATTGCTGCTGGCCCAGTACGGCAAGGAAGATAAACCCCAAAAGGTGCTCGCGAAAATATCGCAAGAGATGCTGGCCGAGATGGTTGGCACAACGCGTTCGCGCGTGAATTTCTTCATGAACAAATTTAGGAAACTGGGCTTCATCAAATACAACGGCGTGATCCACATCAACACCTCACTGCTGAGCGTTGTCCTGCACGATTGACTTGCGAAGCAACCGGCTAGCTGCTCGTCTGCGAAACTCTGCACGTCCGAATCATCGGACTACGACGCCACTCCTGTGCGCTTCGGCCAAAGCTCCGCGCTGGCCAAGCGCGCTCCCTCGACCAGCGCCTCGAATTTCGCCCACATGACGGAGGGCGGCACACGCTGCACCATCTCTGTTTGCGCGAAACCGCAATCGGTTCCGGCGATCACGTTTTCGCGCCCCACGAGATTCGCGAAACGCAGAATGCGGTCGGCGACGAGGCGCGGGTGCTCGACGGTCATCGTGTGATGCGTCACGACGCCGGGAATCAGGATTTTGCCCTCGGGAAGCTTTCGCGACTCCCAGACGCGCCATTCGTGCTCGTGGCGCGGATTGGCGGCTTCGATCGAATAGGCTCCGGCGCGAACGCTGAGGATGAAGCCAACGATTTCCTCAAGTGGCGCGTCCGCCAGATGAGGGACGTGCCAACTGCCAAAGCAGACGTGGTAGCGAATGCGATCCTCCGGAATCCCCTCCAGCGCGTGATTGAGCGCTTCGATGCGCAGACCGGCCCACTGGCGATAATTTTCCGGACTTTTCTCGACCAGATGGTCGTACATATTGGCCAGCACGGCGTCGTCTACCTGAAGCAAGAGACCCGATTCGTAGATGGCCCGGTACTCCTGGCGGAGCGCATCGGCCATGGCATACACGTAATCTTTTTCGCTCGGGTAGTATTCGTTGACCCCGTCGTAGGCGGCGCTGGCCGGCGCAACGACGGGAAGGAACGCCTCTTCGACCACAACCGATTTCAGCGCGGCCTTGAGGTTCTGAATGTCGCGTTGAATGCTGCCGGTATCGCGGTATTGAATGGGCGCGACGCAAGCTCGCGTCGGCAAGCCCGCGCCTATCGACGGGAACTCGGCCGCCATCACCTCGGGAAATCGTTGAAGATCTCGCCCCAGCCAGCGGATAGGACGCAATTCATGGGGGCGAAGCTCGAAGCCGGTGACGCGGTCGAGGATGTAATTCGCCCAATTGGCTTTTCCGTATTCGCCGTCATCCACAATGTCGATGCCAACCTTGGCTTGCATCTTCACGACATCGTCGACGGATTGGCGCAGCAAATCCTCGTGGCGCTTCTTATTTCCGGGTGAGGCTTGTGGCGCTGCGGCTGAATCCCTGAGTTCTTTCGGCCGAATCAAGCTGCCGACGTGCGTGGTCAGAATGCGATTCCGGCTTCGCTTCATGGGCCTCCGGTTTTCCGGGGATTCGCCGCGCGGCTCAGGACCGCGAAATGGCCATCGCCGGGGGCGTGATCGGCTCGAGCCCCGCAAGAATTTCCTCGCGGCGATCCTCGAACCACGGCGGCAGGAGAAGCTTGGCACCAAGCTGG
This sequence comes from uncultured Acidobacteriota bacterium, assembly GCA_963836125.1. GTDB lineage: Bacteria > Acidobacteriota > Terriglobia > Acidiferrales > UBA7541 > Palsa-295. The sequence goes on along the minus strand of CAWIIK010000004.1, from coordinate 92,539 downwards.
TCGGCCGGCTCGTCTCTCTGGAATCCGCCGCCGGCATTGCAGCAGCACTCGACCAGAATTCCGCCAGGCGACCGGACGTACATCGAGTGAAAGTAATAGCGGTCTTTGATCTCCGAGGCGTCGGTATAGCCGAGCTCTTCGTAAATCGCTTTCTGCGCGGCCATCGCCTCGTCATCCGCGACCCAAAGCGCCAGGTGGTGTACAGTGCCCGCGCCGAAGGTCCAGCTGCCGGGGGCGCGATCGGGCTCGTGCAGGAGGACGAGAGTCTTGTTCGCGCCGCCGCCCGCGATTTCAAAACGATGGTACGTGCCATCGACGCCGGTTTTGCGAAAACCCAGAGCCTCGATCAGAAATCGCTCCTGCTCGCTGACATCCCGAACCGAAAGAACCGTGCCATGGAAGCCGCGAACCGATTCGCTCTGAGCGATCTCATCCGTCGTCCAGCCGACCCGGGCGTCGTCTTTGTCCTCCAGAACTTCGAAGCTCATGCCGGCCGGGTGCGTAAATCGAATGAAGCCTTGCCCGAAGCGCTCCTCGATCGGACCATGCTCGATCCGATGACGCTTCAGGTGTTCCTTCCAGAAAGGCAGAGCGCCTTTGGCAACGGTGTAGGCGATTGCCTGGACCTGCCCCGAGCCGCGGCGGCCCATCAGGCGGCTGTACGGAAATGTCGTCATTACCGAGCCGGGCTCGGCGTTCGCATTCGAATAGTACAGGTGATAGTGAGGAAACTTGCCGTCCATCAGGACGGTCTGCTTCACGAGGCGCTGGCCGACAATGCGCGTGAAGAAGTCCACATCCTCCTGGGCGCCGGCCGCGCAGGCGGTGATGTGGTGATATCCGGTGGCGGGATAGTTGTAACTCATGCGGCACCTCCAGTACATTTCAGAAGTCGAGAGACTCTGCGGAAGCCACGAAGCCCCAACAATGATACACCTTCGCTTTGAGTGAGGCGCTCATTGGGACAAGGTCTGTCGAAACGATGGGTCCCAACCTCCCACGCAGCGTCGGCGTTCTTACTACGTTCATTCTGAAGTGTCAACACAAAGTGTATACAATGAAAAAGCAAATGGAAGCCGCGCGCCTCCCGGCATCGCTTGAATTATCCCCCACCCGAGAAAGAAGAAGCCCCATTCTCCCCGCGAATCCCGGAAGAATGGGGCCACCTCATTACTCTTTTCGGCCCGCGCGGCTAGAACAGGAACTTCAACCCGAATTGAATCACGCGCGGCGCGACCGAGGTCGAGTTGATTTGGCCGAAGGTCGAAGCAGGCGTACCGGTAAACGCGGTCGAAACCGGATTGTTAAACTGCGGGTGATTCCAGATGTTGTAGAACTCCGCCCGGAATTGCAGCGTCCCCCACTCGGTGATCTTCGTGTTCTTCTGCACGGACATATCCCAGTTCCATTGCCCTGGGCCGGTTACGATACCGATCGGAGAGTTGCCCCAACCAGTGCCAGCGACGAGGTAGTTGGAGCCAAGTGCTGCCGGACTGCCTGGGGGAGCGAAAATGCTCGGAGCCGCTCCGCAGAGATTGTCGGAACTCCCGGATGGACTAGAGACTCCACCGATACAGTACGGGGAGGTAGCAGTGACGGTGGAGAAACTCGTGAAGGCGGTTTGATTGATCCAGCCCCCAGTCACCGCGTTGTAGGTCGGACTGCCCGGAAGATCGGAGAGCACGCGCGCCGTGGTGCTGCCGGAAGTGGCTACCGACTGACTCGGTTGGCATACGCCACTTGAGCCGCACTTTCCCGTAAACGCCGGAGACAAGAGCGCCCTGCTCCCCCCCATAGCCACGTAGATCGACCCGCCGGCCAAGTCCGTAACCGTGAAAGGCTGGCCGTTCTGAAGAGTGGTGACGCCGGAAACGGTCCATCCGCCCAGTATTTTGCCGCTGAATCCCTCCGTCGATCTCCAAGGCAAATCGTAGCTATAGCTCACAATGAGCCGCTGCGAGCGCTCGCCGGAGTCCGGTCCGTACTGCTGTGCGAAATCGAGAGGGTTGTTGCTGCCGGACGTGCCGAAATCCGTTTGGCCATAGTCTAACAACCCAGGTTCAGCACTATTGACGTCCGTAAGGTTCTTGCTCCACGTGTAGGACGCCTGCAATAGCATGCCGTTCGAGAAGTTGTGCCGAAGCTGAGCTTGCAGGCTGTTATACAGGGCGTCTCCCAAGGTATTGGTCGCTGTCAACCCACCTGCGCTATAGCCGAGGTAACTCACGCGGGCCGGCACGTTCTGCGTTGTGTTGACCGTAACGGGAGTCGCGTTCGCCGGATCGTTGAACGGGATGGGATTACCGCCGGGGAAGTTGGGATTCGTGAACATCGCCAAATCCTGCGGTTGGCAATCACCGGTAACTCCGCCGCAGACGAGGGAGGCGGGGGTGCCGACGAGATGCGCAGTGTTAATGGGTGATCCCTGGTTCAATAAGTGGATGCTGTGCGTGCCCACGTAGCCAACATCGGCCACCCACCCGTGCCCCAGGTCGTATTGAAAGTCCAAGTTGTATTGCTGCGTGAGCGGAAGCCGATTGGACATGTCGTTCGAGTTGGACGCGGTGCCGAGCGCGGAGTAGTTCAAAGCGCCAAAGGCATTGTAACCGTTGAGGTCATACTGACCCTCGGCCTCACAATCAACGGTAGCGCTTGACGCGCACCCTGCAAAGTACCGGGGGGTCCAGCCAATCGGGATGGTCGCAACCGCCTGGAAGGGACTATGGAGTGTGTTCTCCAGATTGGTGATTGCCGTTCCGGTGATCGGTCCCGAGTAAGGAGGCAGACTCAGCAGATTGTCCACCAGATAGATACTGCCGGCCCGGTCATAGAACCAACCGTAACCGGCGCGAACGACGAGTTTGGTTCCGAAAGGTTGCCAGGCCACACCCAGGCGCGGCATGAAGTCGTCAAGCGGCGAGCCGGAGAGTAGCGTGTTGTTGCTGTTCACCTTGACTCCTGCCACTCCACAGGGGCCAGTGAGCCCCGCTGCTGGGTCAAAGTTCTTCGGGACCACGAATCCGGAGAGCGTGCCAAGTGGCAGAAAGGGTGCGGTAGGCGACGCTTGGCACGTTGAAGCCTGGTTCAAAAAGAAAGACCCCGTATTCACGAGTGCCAGTTGGCTCGTCCATATGTTGGTGAACTGTCCAATCTTGTCAGAGGGCCAACCATCGTATTCCCAGCGCACACCCACGTTGACAGTGAGCTTGCTGTTCACCTTGACGTCGTCCTGAACGAACCCGTCGTAAAAGCCGATACGGTTATAGTGGGTTAGTAATCCTCTTAACGCGATGGGAGCGGCGCCCCCCGCGCAGTCCGTGAAGCCGAGGAAGCCGCAACCCAGCGCCGGGCCCGGAGGCGGGGCGCTCGGGGGGAGACCGGTTTGCGGGGTGCCATCGATTGCAGGTCCCGAGCTGCTGGTGAGGAAGTCCGCGGTGTTGTCGAAAAGCACCTCGCCCCGGCCGCTGGCGGGAGTCGTGTTGTAGTACCCGTCCCACTCGAGGTCAAAGCCTAAGCGGAGGGTTTGGATGCCATGGTTCCAGGAAACCTGGTCCGCCGCCTGCCACTCGTTGTCGAGATTCACGCCCGTGCCCGCGAAGTTTCCGCCCTGGTTCCAATCTCCCGACGGCGAGTACAGGTCGAGGACGTCGATACTGGGTGCGACTCCGAAATCCTTGATTGGCAGTTTCACATTCGCCGAGCAGGGCTGTCCGTTGTTGTTCAACGGAATGATCGAGCCGCCATTCGCCAGATTGCAGGCCATCAAAGGATTCGGGTCGGCAGCGTCCTCCCCGTTCCGTTGGAACGTGATGCGTGCCTCATTGATCAGACTATTCGTAATCGTCGAGGTCAGCCGCAGCGTAGCGGTGTGGCTGATATACGTAGTATTCGAAGGTGAGCCCGGATTGCAGTTGCCGGTGAACAGGCAGTCGAAGCTCTGAATCTCGGGATCGGACTGGTACAAATAGCGCTCCTGCAGAACGTTCCTGGGTGTTAGATTCCAATCGGTATTGGCCATGTACTGATTCTCGTTGGCTTGCGTGGGGATCGAGATGGCCGTGCGGCAGCCCGAGGACAGAGAGCCGGCAACCTCCAAGGTGCAGCCCTGAGGCGCGGCGGCGATCCAATAGCCGCCCTGGTTGTAGCCGGTCTTGAAAGCCCCCTTTGACTGAAGGAGGGAAATGGCGGTGTTGGTGATATTCGAACCGTCGCTAGCAACTGTCACGCCATCCGCGAAGCCTGTATTGCAGTTGTTGGCCGCGATGCCAAATCCGGTCGGGGACGGGGGACAGGCACCGGTCGGACCAAATACGCTTCCCAGATAGGCCTTGTAAGCTGGAATGTTGTTGCTGCAGCGGAGGTCGGCGCAGGCGCCGCTCTTAAAATCCGCGTAGTCGTTCCAAGGCATCAAAGTCGCGGCGGACTCGTATCCGCTGGCGAATCCGTTGACAGCAACTCCATTGAGTTGCCGGAAACCCTGGTAGGAGCCGAAGAAGAAGATCTTGTCCTTCTTGATCGGACCGCCGAGCGTGCCTCCAAATGTGTTTTGCTTCAGGGTCTGCGGCTTATTCTGCTGCCCGTCCAATAGCTCCGAGAACTTATAGAAGAAATCATTCGCGTTAAACATGTTGTTGCGGTTGAACTCAAAAACGTCGCCATGGAAGTTGTTGGACCCTCCCTTGGTAATGACTTCGACGTTGGCGCCGGCGTTGCGCCCGTATCCCGCGTCGTATTGCGAGGTCTGCACCTTGAATTCCTGAATGGTGTCCGGGTTGGGAATCGCGATGCCTGGCATGCTGCCCAGTTGCGCGGCGCCACCGCTGGTGTACTGGGTGATGTTGGCGCCGTCCATCGAATAGCTGTTGGAAATGCCTCCCTGACCGTTGGCACTCACGTCTTGGGTGCCGTTGCCCATGGAGGTGGCGTTCGCAACGTTGGTGACCACGCCGGGCGAGAGGTCGACGATCTGCGTGTAGTTGCGCGTGACCAACGGGAGGTTCTGGATCTCCTGTGAGCTGACGACAGAGCCGTTGGTCGCGTTCTCCGTCTGAAGCGTCTCGGTCGTTGCTTCGACCGTGACTTTCTCACTCGGGCTGCCGACTTCGAGTTTGCGGTTCAACTCGGGAGTCTCAGTGACGTTAATCGTAATCGATGGGACGTCGAGGGACTTGAATCCCTTCGCATCGAAGCGAACCGAGTAGTTTCCCGGCGGCAAGAGAGAAATCTGGTACGAGCCAGTCGAGTTCGTCGTTGCCGTGCGCATCTGACCGGTCGCAAGATTCGTGACCGTCACGGTGGCGCCCGCGATGACAGCGCCGGACGGGTCGGTCACCGTGCCAGTAAGAGCGCCCGTATTCGCGGTTTGCGACATCACCAGCGGCGCACCAGCCGCAAGCAGAATCGTAACAACAAGCCACACCCGGATGGTCCGAATCGGATTCATTTCGTTTTCTCCCTGGGGTCCCAGCCCGACCCTATGAACCGTAACAATCCCCGCCCAATGGCCGGGGCTACTTACTACTTTCGAGCGCGGCTGTCAACATAAATGTATACATTGCCGCACAAATGGAGGTCTTTTCGCAGCGTCTTTGGATCAGAGCGGCTAACCTGTCCATATTCAGTTGGCACTGCGACCGACTCGCAGGAAATGCGTGCAGAATGCGAAAGTACGTACTCATCTCGATAGTCTGGCCCAAACGCCTCGCTTGGACCTCCTGTCGTGGATTGAGTGGGGTGTTGGATTTGGAGACAGAAACTTCGGGAAGAACCGGGGGAGTCGCAGCTAAACGACGGCAGAGAATTCTCAAACGTCAATCGAAATACGACCCCTCGGGCGATCGGTCGTACCGACTAATTTGCGCCTTCTCCTACATCCACGTGTCGATCGAGACGCTCCTCGCGTAGCTCAGATTGCCGACCTGGTAGTACGGGTTCGTCTGGCCGCCCACCACGATGGCGTTGATCATGGCCTTGTTCGGCCAGCGCGGGATCAGGTCGTCGTCCTTCAGGTCTCTGCCCTGCGGTCCTCGCAAGGAAAAGCCGCCGGTGAAAAGCATCGTCTTCGCGTCCGCAACCGTCAACGTCGCGTTTTTCTGGAGCCAGTCGTAGAGCTTCTCCTTGGTGTCGTATCCTAGTTCAACCAGATCTTTGGCGACCAGCGGATCCAAAACCGCGAGCGCGCCGAAGATCGAAGTCAGCGGCGTGAAATTGTAGAGCAATCCCTGATCGAACTGCGGCACCGGTTTGACGGCGCTGCCCTTTCCACCTTGTCCTTGAGCGATGCCATAACCGAAGAAGACGCTGACGACATTCTCCTCCGGCTTGAAACCTTTTTGCACGTGGAAGGGAGTCCACGGGCTGTCCTTCTCATTTTCCGGAATGATGAGATTGTTGAAGTTGATCACGTTGCCCTGCGTGCCCATGTAGGTTTCGCCCGGCAACCCGCAATTGCCGAGATTCCTTGAGAGCATCGTCCAGGCACGCCCGATCGAAGCATTCACGTCGCTGAACGGGCCCATGGCGCCGATTCCGTAGTTCATGTTCAGCTTGTCGCGAATGGGTCCGTTGATCACCGCTGCCACGGCGAAAGAGTTGGTCGAGCTGGAAAGAGAAGGCAAGCCGCTCGCGGCGATGGCGAGAATAATCGGCAGGTACTCTGGTTGCGCTCCCGCCATCACCGCGTTGATGGCCACTTGCTTGACGGTAAATTTCCAGGCAGGAAACGACCCGCGGGCAGGAGTCAATTCGCCGATGACTTCGTCGGGATCGTGGCTCGTGCCCTTCAGCATCGCATCGACTTTTTCTTTGGTAGGAATGACGATCGACATGAAGTCGGTCATCCCATTGTTCATGTAATATTTCTGCAGGTTGTCCTGCGTATCGACGAACGTGGGCGGCCCGACAGACGGAGTCACCGTCCCGGATTTTTCCTCGTCGGGCGTCAGCGGATCGGTGAGTGCACCGATCACTTCCTTCATCAGCGGCTTGCCCGTGACGGGATCGTTGCCCTCGAGATAGGCATACATCTCCGCGTCCGTCTTGCCCCACACCGGATGCGGCGTGAAGCAAATGCGCTCGTCCGGCATGCCTCTTTTTGCGGCGTTGGTTTTCGCGAGGTCCTTGAACGCAATCGTGACCATCGGAGCGGTCGGAATGCCCATCTTCTCAATTGTTATGCAGTGACCGACGGTCGCTGGGGTGCAGGTGCTTCAATGCCCGATGGCCATAATTACGCCGTTGGCCTTCACCTTGAGTTCAGCCCAGAGCTTCGGGTCGTCGTCGGCGAAGCCGCCGGCCTTCAGACGGTATACGGTGGTCACGCTCGGCATGTTCTTCTTGAACCAGATCGCGATCTGATTCAGAAAGTGATCGGCGCCAGGAAATCCGTCGGAGATCAGATAGATCGTCTTGCCGTCGAGAGTCTTCAGGCGCGGCGCCATCGGAACGAGCTGGATTGCAGGGGGCATGCCTCTTGGGTTCAGCCCCTCGACCTTGATTGAGTTGATGTCCGGCGCGGCCGCTTCCGATCCTTTTTTCTTCTTGCGATCCGCGGCTTCCGCCGAGGCGGCCAAAAGTGCGGGAGAAGCTCCGAGCAACGATAAAATCCTGCGCCGATTGATGTTCATGATCGCTTCCTTTCTACTCGTCCCCTTGATCCCTTACCTAACGAGCGATCTTCCGTGCTTCTACTTGCGGCTCGCGACCTCGGCTCCGCCAGCCTTCTGATGCGTCCGCCATCCCTCGGCATAAGAAGTTCGCGCCACTTCGGAGTAAGGAACCGGGCTGACGACCGCGCGAATCTCCGTCTGCACGTGCCGCTCGACGGTCGGCTTCGACGATCCGCCGCCTTCCTCGCCCCAGACGAAGGTTACGTCCGTGCCCGGCTCGCTGTATGGCTCATCGAGAATCGCCAGGGTGAGCATCTTGCCTTCGTTCGAGCTGTAGCCGCACCACGTCGAAATGCCGACCGTCTTGCCGTTGCTCAGCACCTTGTCGTACGGCAGCGTCGAATAGACAGCCGAGGGGAAATCGAAATACTTGGCTCGGTTCGTCTTCTGGAACATCGTGCCGAGGGCGTGGGTCATGTCCTCGTCATTCAACGCGAGCGTCACCTTTTTCCGGTGCGGCTTGGTCGCCATCTTCTCGAGAGCCTCGCGTCCGATGAAATCGTGATCGAACTTCACGATCGGTCCGTAGCCGAGATCCCAGGGCGTGAGGTAGTAGTCCTCGATGTTGTCCGAATAGAAGCTGCCGCCGAGAGAAGCGATCGCTTCGTAGCAGTTCGCGGGAAGCCATTCGCGGTACTTCTTCATCTTTTCGCCGCTGTAAATCGCGGGCATCGGCGACGGAATCCAGCCGGACTCAAGCGTATTGGACGAATAGGCCCTGCGCGCCAACCAATCGAAGGCCGAACTCCTTGCCCGCCTCAACGATCGCCTCTTTCACCGCTTCGCCGTCGTCCCAGGGTCCAAAAATCTCCAAGCCGGGCTGGCCGGCCATGCCGTGGCGCAGCGCGCGCACGCTCATGTCCGCCAATCGAGATCGAAGTCATGTTGAAGAACTTAAGCTCCGGAGCGGGCTTGCCGGTCACCTTTTCAATCACCTTCATTGCGTTCGGACCCTGCACCTGGAAGCGGTAGACCTTGCGGACCACTGCTCCCCGCCTGCTGGCCGATCTCTCGTCTCTTTCCACTTTGCGTTGTAGCCGCCGGTCTCGCAGTGGAATTGCACCCAGTTGTGCACGGAAGGACGGCCGACGAGATTGAAAAGGTTCTTATCCAGATAGAAGAGGACCACGTCGCCGATCACGTAGCCGTCGTAGTTGCACGGTACGAACTGCTTGGCTTTATTGGGCTCGAAACCCTTGAAGGTATTCACGCCAAGATCGGATAGCAGCTTCAGCGCGTCAGGACCTTCCACGTACATGTCCGTCATGTGGTAGGACTGATTGAAGAGAACGCAGGTCTGCTGCCACGCCCGCTGCTCGTCTCTCCAGTTCGAATACTCGTTGGGTACAACCGGATACACATAGGGGCCCGTCTGCGAATTTCGCAGCAGCTTGACCGGATTCCCAATGCTCTGCAGCAGGTCTTCTAAGCTCCGATAGCTCACCGTTTCTCCTCAACCGCAAGATTGTTCAGCCCCCGCCCAAACCTCGGGCGCCATGTCCGCAGGCCACAAAATAGACCAAAGCACTCCAAACCGCTGGAAGATAAGAGATAGCCGCCCTCCGTGTCAACGTCAATTGTACACCCGTGCCTTTTATTGCATCCAAAGTACCTAAAAGTATACCTACTCGCGGTCTACGACAAATTCAATAAGACACAGATTGTAAAGGGCATACCGCGATGACCGGCATGCCGAGCGAAACGACGAGGCCAGTATTGCATGCAATTTCGGCTTGACAAATGCGGTCGATCAATAGTAATACCCCCGCCACAGAGTGTCCGTCTGACGCACTCGACTTCACGAAGCAATAGCCACAAGGGGAGGTGGGGGATGGGGAAGATTCTTGGGATAGCTGGGCGTGTCCTGTTGTATCTGTCTTTGGCACTGTTCGTTGTTTCAATCAGCACGAACCGATCTTGGGGGCAAGCCCAGACGGCCACGATTTCGGGCGCGGCGACCGACAGCAGCGGCGCCGCCTTGGTTGGCGCCAAGATTGTCGTGACGAATGAAGAAACGGGCATCTCCCAGACGACTGCCAGCGACGCGCAGGGTCGTTACGCGATTGCTCAGCTCCCGGCCGGTACCTACGACGTGGCCGCTTCGCTCTCGGGCTTTCGGACCGTGAACCGAAAAGGCATCACCCTTTCGGTTGGCGCGGCGCCCGTTGTCGACTTTACTCTCCCTGTCGGAAATATTTCTGAAACGGTCAACGTGGAAGGCAACGCCTCACAAGTCGAGACTCAGACGTCCGAGATTTCCACCCTGGTTAGCCCGCAGCAGATGCGAGATATGCCCCTGAACGGGCGCAATTTCGAGCAGCTTATCACCTTGGCGCCCGGTGTTGCGACGGTGCCCGCTGCGGAGAATCTCGCAAACTTCGTGGTTGGACGCCTGTACGGCGCGCAAGATAACTACTCGGTTTCCGGCTCCAGACCCACGGGACAGGCGTTTCTGTTGGACGGTACTGACATCCGAGACTTCTGGGAGCACGCTACGGGCTCCGGCTACGCAGGCACTTCTCTCGGAGTCGAGGCCATTGGCCAATTCCAGGTGCTCACCAATACCTACGACGCTCAATTCAACGGGAACGGCGTGGTGATAAATGCCGCTTCGAGGTCCGGAACCAACGATCTGCACGGCGGCGCCTACGAGTACTTCCGCAACAACCACCTGGATTCGGCCGCTCTTGCTGATAAGAACGCGAGTTCGATTGCTTCGGGGCTAACCCCGCCGGTCTCCTTGCCCTCACCTCCTCCCTTCACGAGGAATCAGTTTGGCGCAGCCATCGGTGGTCCCATCAAGAAGGATAAGTTGTTCTTTTTTGGCAATTACGAGGGCTTGCGCGAAAAACTTGTAACCAGCTTCGCTCCGACTTACATGCCGATGGGCTATGAGATGAACGGCGAGCTACCTTGCAGCGTGATGTCGGTGGGCACTCCCTCATGCGCGGCTGGGCCGTACTCCGGCACCCCCGGATCCGCGACGAATCCCCTTGTAGCGGTTCCGGCGTATAGCTCGGACCCGCTCGCAGTTGCCAATCTGGCGCGCATGACGGACATTATGAAACTCTATGCGCTCTGCGCGTTTTGCGCCGCGAAAACGCCTCCGCCGACGGGTAGCCCGCTGGATCTTGGTGGCTATTACGTAACGAGCCTGGAGCCGCCGTTGATTACCAACGAGGACTACGTGATGGGCCGCATCGACTACGTCTTGTCTTCCAAGGATTCGATCTTTGGCCGCTATACTTTTGACGATGCGCGCCTCAACGACGGGCCGCGATCGCTGACGGGAATTTTCCCCGAGGACGACTACACGCGCAACCAGTTCCTAACCATCACCGAGAAGCGCATCGTGTCGTCCACCATGGTCAACTCGCTGCGCTTCGGCTACACGCGCGTCAAGGAGGCGTCCTACTCCCAGACTCACCTCACTTCGGCCCAGCTGTCAGCAGTGGGGCTTACCTCCGACCCGCTCGACTTTGTGGGCGCCTCCGGCTATGCGGATGCAGCGCAGCGTCCCGATGCTGATCTGGGCGCTTCGGTAAACGCGATTGCCGGCATCGGTTTCCCCGGATTGGGCCCGGATGCTGACCGGCCGGATAACCTCATTCAGAGCAAGTGGAGCGGAGGCGATGACCTTGTCTGGACGCATGGCGCGCACAGCTTCGAATTGGGCGGCGTCGTCGCGCGAGTTGACACAAACAATGAGCAGCTCGCCTATGCCAGCGGCCAGGATTATTTGTCGTTTACCAATGTTTTTACCAACACTAATAATTTCCCCGCGCTCGGATTTTTAGGCACCTTCGGGTACCTTGAGCCTTTTTTCCAGGGGACTGCTGACTGGGGATACTTCGTCAACCCCGGGGCGTCAAATTCCACTCGCTATTTCCGAGAAATCAATATGGCGCCTTACTTCCAGGACACCTGGAAGTTGACGCCCCGGTTAACGATCACTCTCGGCATCCGCTACGATTACGACACGAATCCCGTGGGATGGGCTGGCGGCAACCTGCCGCTAAGTACCGTCACTGGCTCGTTTCTCCCGCCCATCGGCCCGCTGGCGACTTTCCCAAACTGCTCCGGGATTTCGCAGGCAACAAGCACAGCGGCATATGCGCAATGTGCGCTGGGGCTTTTCACACCTGTGAAACATGTATTCGCCAACAACATCAATGCGGAGAACTGGGCGCCTCGGGCGGGCTTTGCCCTGGATCCTTTCAGCGACCATAAGACCTCGATCCGGGGCGGGTTCGGCATTTTCCATGATCCTGTGGCTGCCCGTATCTACGAATCCGGGTTCATTGGCACGGCCCCTGCCGCGAGCTTCGAGTTCGACAATCTGTTTGGCAGCCGCGCTCCCAGCTTCAACCCATGTATCCCTGATCCATTTGCTGTCGAGGCGGGCTATTGCGGCTGGACGAACCCCGGGCCAGGTGAATTCGCGGCAGTGGGTTACCAGGATCCGAATGGCTCTCCCTACTTGATGCAGTTCAACTTCAACGTCCAGCATCAGATCGCAGCCGGCACGGTTTTGTCGGTCGCCTATGTTGGTTCGCTCGGTCGCCATGAGTGGATGCAGCGCGACGAAAATCCATTGGAGTGCTCGACATTCCCGAATTGCTCGGCGATCCCAACCGTCAGTGACCCGAACTCGGGCGCGTGCTTCGAGGCGGCTTGCGGCGATACGAATATCAATCCTGCTACCGGAGCGATCACTACAATCAATCCGAATTACGGTTCGAGGGTAACGGAATTTACTACCTCGTCGTCCAGCTACAGTTCCTTGCAAGTCAGCCTGAACCGGCAGTTCGCCAAGAATATTTCGGGTCAGGTGAACTATACCTACTCGCATTGCATCGACGATGGCTCGTTCGCCACGAGCCTCGAGGAATGGGGTCAGCTTATGACCGACCCCTACAACCAAAGTTACGATTACGGAAACTGCAATTTTGACATCCGCCACAACCTGAGCGCGAACGCCCTCTATTCTCTGCCGTTCAAGGGAAATCGGCTCGTGGAAGGCTGGCAGTTTGCCACGATTATCAGTTTCAACACCGGCATGCCCCTGAACGTCGCCAATAGCGCGTTCCCTTCTGATCCCAGCGGGCTGACTGAACAGTGGGGCACGAGGCCCAACTATACGATGGCCGCGGGATGCTCCCCGGACCAGTTGGTAAAACAGTTCGTCAATACATCCCTTACTCCGGGTGAGAACTACGAGACTTACGAGTGGTTTAACCCGAACTGTTATGCCCCGCAGGACGCTGGATACCTTGGCAACGTCAAGAGAAACAGTCTGCAGGGCCCTCACATCTTCAACCAGGATTTTTCGATCTTAAAGAACACGAAGATCACGGAAAGGCTTAACATGCAGTTCCGGGCCGAGTTCTTTAATGTCTTTAACCACTTCAATCCCGCCCCCCCGAACCAGGTACTAGGCTCGGCCTTCGGCGCCAGCCTTGACCCAACGGGCTACAGTAGCGGGAACGCAACGCCGCCTCGCCAGATTCAGTTTGCGGTGAAGCTAGACTTCTAGGCTCGGAGTCGGAGGCGTGGCTGGAGCGGACCACAGTCCGCACCAGCCACGCTTGCTTGTTTCCGCTACCTCAGCTCGGCTCACCTGTCAGGCAAGACAAGAGCCAGGCAAATCCTTGCGGTTCATCCTCGAGGGTCGCGGCCACGGATCACCACCGATTCTTGTTGCATACATAGCGAAGTTTTGTGTATACAGTACGGCCAACTCGGCGCTCCACCCCCCGACTTTTCTAGGAACGCCGTGCGCTGCCCGGTAGAGGTCCAACCACCCCCTCTGCCGGGCAGCATCTTTTTTGTTGGGCTCCGGCACGGCGAATCCTCCATGTATGCGGCCTGAAAAACTCCCGAGCCACACCGCCCAGCCTGGCCCGCGATTGCTTGCGTCATCCGGAGTTGATACCATCTCCCCTGGTCGCGGGGCGAGTGTGGGATTTTTCAGATCGTTTGTCGAAGCTTTGGGCGGTCAGCGCCCGTCTGCATTTCAAAATCTAGCGCACAAAAATGGCCGGTAAGAATTCACGAGTGGTTGTAAGAATGCGCGAAATGATCCTGCAAGGCGAACTCGTGCCGGGTCAGCGCGTCCGGGAAGTGGAACTGGCGGGTAATCTGGGAGTTTCCAGAACCCCGGTTCGCGAGGCCCTGCCGATTCTGGCTCAGGAAGGATTGCTTACGCAGCTCGATACGCGCGGGTTCGTCGTGCGCCAGTTCACTCCCCAGGAAATCATGGATGCAATCGACGTTCGCGGGGTGCTGGAGGGCCTTGCGGCCCGCATGCTCGCCGAGCAGGGACCGCCCCGGCGCCTTATGCAGTCGCTCTACGATTGCATCCACGAAGGCGAAGCGATTTTTGCCGAGGGGCATCTGGTCGAATCCGACGAAGCCCGTTATGGCGAAATGAACAAGCAATTCCACTCGCTGATCGTTGAGGGGGCAGGCAGCAAAGTGATCGCCGACGCAATCGAGCGCAACAGCCGGATACCGTTTGCCGCCGCGCACGCCATCGCTTTCGACAAGGTGGATCTCCACCGCATGTATGAGTCGCTCTGGGCCGCGCATCGCCAGCATAAGGCCATCGTCCAGGCGCTGGATAACGGCGAGGGCGCCAGGGTCGCGGCCTTGATGTTCGAGCATGCGTATGCAACCAAAGCCAGCATCAATTTGGCCAGAAAACCGTGATGCACGGCCCTCACTCGTAGCGCAGCGCCACCATCGGATCCACCTGCGTGGCGGACCGCGCCGGCAACGCGCAGGCTGCCAAACCCGCCACGAGAATCACGACGGCGACCACGGCAAACGTCCAGGGATCGGTTGCCGAAATACCCCAGATCTGGCTGGCCAGAAAACGTGTGAGGCCGACGCTGGCGAGCAGGCCGATGAGTATGCCGGTCAAGATCAGCGCCAAGCCTTTCTTCAGCACCATGCGCAGGATATCGTCGGGTTGCGCGCCCAGCGCCATGCGGACGCCGATTTCGTGTGTCTGGAGTGACACGGAGTACGCCATAACGCTGAAGACGCCGATGACCACCAGCGCGAGTCCAACGCCGGCAAACGTTCCGAGCGCAATCAAGCCGAACTCCGGTTCGGCGTACCCATACCTTTGCAAATAACTTTCGATCGTTCCCGTGTCGGACAATGCGACATTGGAATCCACGGCCCAGACTTCCCGGCGAACGTCGGGCAACACGGACAGCGGAGCCACCGCGGTTTTCACCAGAATCGACCGGCTCGTTCCGATTCCCGTGATGCTGTACGGCATGAACCCCTGGGGCAGCGTCTCGTCGCGCAGGCCATGGTTCTTCATATCGGAGACGATTCCGACGATCCGGAAGTAGGCATCGTGGGGTGCGTCCGGCACCTCATCGAACACGTTGAACTTGATCGTCTTTCCGATGGGATCCTCATCCCCGAAGTAATCGTGGGCCAGCATCTGATTGATCACCACGACGTGAGCGGCGGAAGCGACGTCAGCCTCGGAAAGCAGTCTTCCCTTGATCAAGGAAAGTCCGAAGGTCTTGAAATAGTCGTCGTCGCCCAAGTCGAACTCAGCCAGCCACGGCTGGGGGGCGTCTTTCCCGGAATCTGGATGGTGGTCGTGGGAAAACCAAACGGAGGCACCCCGAAGGTCATCGTGGCCGACGTTACGCCCGGCAGGGCTTTCACGCGCTGCAGCACCTGCCGGAGAAAAACCTTCTTCTCGTCCGATGTGTTGTAGCGCTGGTTCGGCAGAGCCAAGTCTGCGTAGAGAATATGCGAAGGATTGAAACCGAGGTCGACGTGCTGGAGCGCCAGCAGGCTGCGCATCAGCAGGCAGGCTCCCGCAAGCAAGAGCACCGATAGCGCCACCTCCCCGATCGCGAGTCCTGCGCGAAACCGGCCGTGACGCGAGCCGACGCTCATGCCTCTGCCCGTTCCGCTGAGGTGGGTTTGGAGCGTGCCGTGCACCGCGTGAATCGCCGGCGCCAAGCCGCATAGGATGGTCGTCAGCAGGGCGATGCCGGCCGCGAACAACAACACTCGGAAATTGATCTCGATCGAAATGGACGGCGTCAGCGAATCGACCGGGAGTCTCGCGACAAGCTCCTTCACGCCAAAATACGCAAAGAAGGAACCGAAGACGCACGCGGCCGCCGAAAGCAGGAAGCTCTCGACCAGGAGCTGCCGGATCAGGCGGCTGCGGCTCGCGCCCAGCGATGTCCGGATCGCAATCTCTTTTTCGCGGGCGGTGGCCCGGGCGAGCAATAGGTTCGCGATATTCGTGCAGGCAATCAGCAGCAGCATCAGGACCGCCCCCATCAGCGCGACGAGCATGCCCCTGAAATCGCCCACAAAATACTGGGCGAGCGGTATGAGCTGCACGGTGAACTGCTTGGATAAATCACCGGGGTAGACCGTGGCGAGCCGTGAGACGGCCACCCGCACATCCGCTGCCGCGGTCTTCAGGCTCACTCCGGGCTTCAGGTGCTCGCTGGTCGTAAGATAGAGAGCCACGTTACCTGTTTCGCTGTTGTCGACGTCGGCGTGGCCCGTATAAATAGGAATCCAGATGTCGCAGCCGGTCAGCACAAATCGGGGGGGCATGATTTCGACGAGCGTGCGCGGCGTACCGTTCAGCGTCATCACCGTGCCGACAATTCCGGGATCGCGGTTGAACCGTTTGGCCCATAACCGGTCGGTCATCGCGAACACGGGCGGCGAGTCAGGCCTGGCATCTTGCGGGCCGAGCGGGCGGCCCAACAACGGCTTCATTCCCAGGGCGCTCGAAATATTGCCCGTGACCCAGCAGCCGCTAAAAAAGTCGGTTCCTCCGTGGCTTGTGTAGAGGACATCGACATCGGCAAAGCCGAACACGTCCTCGAAAACGTGGGTTTGCCCCCGGAAATCCGTGAACTCCGGAACGGTCAGTGTCAGGCGGCGGTTTCCCTTAGGCCAGTTCGTGCCGCGGACGAAGAAGGTTACGAGCCGGTCGGGATTGCGGTATGGAAAAGGCTCGATCAAGACGCCGTCGATCACGCTGAAAATTACGGTCGTGGCGCCGATCCCGAGCGCCAGCGCAAGGATAGCGACCGCGGCGAATCTCCGATCCTTCCACAGCGTTCGCAAGCCGTATCGGAGATCCTGCCAGATCCATTCGAGTGCTTGCATCGCCACCCTCTAGTTGAGCCCGACTGCGAGTGCTCAAAGACCGCTCCCCAACGTGTCTGCATGACGCGTGACCCGGAACCAGGAGAAATATCGAAGTGTATATTACCCCAGATGATCAACCGTCCGAGCCGAATGCGATGCGGTGGGCCTCGGGCCCGGCGGCGATCACCATCGCGCCAAGGATGAAGACGGCCGCCGCAAACGTCCCCATCGCCTGCCCGTAGGTGAAATGGCGGCTCATGCGCGCCTCGATGTAGGGAGCGGTCGACGCAATCAGGACTCCGAGCTGGTACGCGAAGCCCGGAAAGAAGCCGCGCAGGGGGCCCGGCGAAAGCTCGTTGATGTGCGCGGGGATCACACCCCATGCCCCTTGCACCATGAATTGCATCAGGAACGCGCCTGCCGACATCAGGAGAACGATGGGCGGCGCAAACACCCACACCGGAATCAGCAGCAGAGCGCACAACGCTGCAGTGACCATCGCGCGGCGGCGCCCCCGGCGATCGGAGTAAAGGCCGACGATAACTCCGCCGGCGATCGCGCCGACCATCGAGATGGCGCTGATGAGTGCCGTCGAGCGGGTGCTGAAATGGTGTTGCTTCTGCAGGAACGTCGGATAGAGATCCTGCGTGCCGTGCGACATGAAGTTCATCATCGCCATCAGCACGACGAGATATAGGAAGCGCTTCCAGTTGGCGCCCACCGCGCGGAAGTACGCGCGCCAGCTTCTTCGCGCGGCGGCCTCGGCCTTCCAGGCGTCGCTCTCTTTCACCTTCGCGCGAATGAAAAGCGTGAGCAGCGCGGGCAGGCCGCCGATGAAGAACATCGGGCGCCAGCCCCAGTGCGGGAAAACCGTCCAGAAGGCGATCGCCGCGAGCAGATTGCCGAGCGCGTAGCCCTCCTGCAAGATGCCCGAAAGAATTCCACGCCACTTTGCCGGCACGGATTCCATCACCAGCGATGCACCCACGCCCCATTCGCCGCCCATGCCGATGCCGTAGAGCAGCCGCAGGATTAGAAACATGCGATATGTCGGCGCGAGGCCCGAGAGGATTTCGATGGCGGAATAAAACAGCACGTCGAACATCAGCGGCAGGCGCCGGCCGTAGCGATCCGCCAGCAGCCCGAACAGGAATGCGCCGACCGGGCGCATCATCAGGCTCGCGGTCAGCGTGAGCGTGACGTCCGCGATCGACTTGTGAAAATCCGCGGCGACCTGCGAGAGGACGTACGTCAGGATGAAGTAGTCGAACGCGTCGAGCGTCCAGCCGAGAAAGCCGGCGATCAGGGCGTTGCGGGAATTGGCGCGATCGCCGTTCGCCCGGGTGCCGGCCGACTGTGCGTTCATCTCGAGTGAGGACCTGGCGGCCTCAGCGCAGGATTGATCACCGCGTCGGCGACCCGCGCGACCTGCACCATTTCGGCGACGTCGTGAACGCGAACGATGTGCGCGCCGCCGAGAATACTCGCGGCGACGGTTGCGGCGGTGCCCCAGGCGCGCTCGTCTTTCGCCGCCTCACCGAGCGCTTTCCGGATGAAGGTTTTTCGCGATGTGCCGACCAGAAGCGGAAAGCCGAGCCGCGCCAGTTCGGGCAAACGTTCGAGCAGCTCGAAGTTTTGCGGCCAGCTTTTGCCGAAACCGATGCCGGGATCGAGCACGATCTGAGATTTCGGGACGCCCGCGCCCCGCGCCATCGCGAGTGCTCGGCGCAGGCCCGCGGCCACGTCGCGCACCACATCGCGCGCGAACGGCTGCCTCTGCATCGTGCGCGGCTCGCCCCGCATGTGCATCAGGATGAGCGGCAGCTTGCGCCGCGCTGCCGCCTCGGCGAGCTGTGGACCGGCTCCGAGCGCGGTCACATCATTCAGGATTTCGGCCCCGGCGCCGGCCGCAGCTTCGGCGACTTCAGATTTGCTCGTGTCAACTGACACAGGGATTTTCAGGCGGCCGCGGAGCGCTTCGAGGACGGGCAGAATCCGCCGCAGCTCTTCGGTCGCGGAAGTTCCCTCCGAGCCGGGCCGCGTCGATTCGCCGCCAATGTCGATGATGTCCGCGCCACTGTTTTCCATCTCGAGTGCCCGCGCCACGGCCGCATCGGGATCGAAATATAGGCCGCCATCGGAGAAGCTGTCCGGCGTGACGTTGAGCACGCCCATCACGAGCGTGCGCTCGCCGAGAATGAGCGCCCCGGAAGGCAGCCGCAGCTTGAATTTCTTGCGCCGGAACATGAGTCGGCTATTGAATCACGATTTGCCGGAAAACGTGAACACGAGCGTATCGAATAGACGCGAAGAATGTCCGGCGGGACACCAGTGCTACAAATGCGCAGGAACGGCCATGCGTCAGCGCGACGCGGAGACGTAGTAGGCGGCGCGATGGCCAACCCGCACGCCGGGCTCCTCCGGGACCTCGACACTCAACGGGTGCCAGCCGGGACGGTCGTCCGGCGTGCTCGCGTCTTCTTCGGGGTAGAAGCCGAGCGTGTATTCCGCGCGAATCTTTTCGGCGATTTTGCGAAACGTATCGGCCACGCTGGCGGATTCATTCAAGAAATAGAGCTGGCCGCCCGCGCGGCGGACCAGCTCGGCGAGATACAGCGTATACGCCGGAATTCCCAGCGAGCGCGCGGCGGCCGTCGCCAGCGTGACGGTTTGATGGGCGTCGAGCCACGTCGGCGTCATCACCTTCGGCCGGTTCTCGGTCGAAACCGCGAAAAGCTGGATGTCGTCGGCCGCCAGCAGACGCGCGACGTCGTCGAAGGTGAGCCGGTCGGCGGGCTCTCCCGGTCGCAGAGCCATGCTGGCGGGATCGAGCGTGAGCCCGAGGCCGCTGTCCTGCCCGTCGGTGAGCAGGACGATCGCTTTTCGTCCCTTGCGCCCCGCGAAAAGCTTGCGCGCGGTGAGGTAGACGGCCTCGTAGATGTTCGAGCCGCCTGTGTCGGCGAAAAGGTCGTGGATGTTCACGCGGTCCACGGCGCGGCGAATCTCCTCGCGCACGTCCGAAAATGGGAGCTGCAGGTACGTATGCCCGGAAAAATCGACCACGGCGGCCTGATCGAGCGGCGCGAGCGCGTCGATCAGAGCGTCGGCTGCGTCGCGCATTTCATCTGCATTCGGCAGGACGCTCGGGCTGGCATCGAGGATCAATGCGACGCTCGCGGGCTGCGTCGACGCGTCGAAATATGAAATCTTCTGCGGGAGCCCGTCCTCGAAGACCCGAAAGTCCTCGCGCCGCAAACCCGGGACGGCGGTGCCATCGGTCGTCGATACGACGCACGTGACCGGAACCACCTGCGTGCGAACCTGGATCGCCTGTGGAGCGGCGGACGGGCCCACACCGCCTGGGTGCGCGGTGTCACCCGCCGAAATGATGCTCAGTTCGCCGGTGGCGGCATCGCGGTGCCAGACGATTCCTCTATCGAGCTGCTGGGGTTGCTTTGGGTGCTTCTGTTGGCTACGCGAAGAGGCAGCCAGAGCGGAAGGAGCGCTACAAATCCAGAGTGTGGCGAGAACGACGGGGACCAGCCGTTGCGAACGACGCCCTCGCATCGGAGCTTTCAATCGAGATCGAAATCGCGGAGCGGCTTTTCGACGGGTCCGTCTTTGGCCTTCTTGAGGCCTTCGGCAAACTTGCGCGCGAGGACATCTTCCTTCATTTTTTCGGCTTCGACGGACGCGCGGAACTTCGCTTCGACAGAATCCGTGTGTTCTCGAAGCAAGCGGGCCGTGTCGTCGAGATCAATCGACGGGGCCCGCAGGGGCAGCGTGTGCGCGAGAACGACGCCCAAGGTGCGGTCGATGGTGAGCTTCGACTGGCAGCACGGGCAATCGACTTCGAAAGTACCGGCGGCGGGCTTGTTCGCCATGCCGGTATTGTACGCCAATTCCAGCGCCGTGAGGCAGCGCTGCAGGTAGCCTTCCCTCCTGGACCGTGCCTACGGCGATCAACGTGGCGCGCCCCGCGAAAGCGGTCAGGGATTGGTGAAACGAGGAATCGCCCCAAGATTGCGCGGACGACGAGCCGTTTGCCCTCGCGTCTCCCGACGCGAGGGCTTCATTCTCTCTTCTATTTTCCTAAGCCGGGGCCGGCTTTTCGCCCTTTGCCATTCCGGGAATCGGCCGCGGCTCGGGACGCAGCGTGATCTGCGGCTCTCTCGTTGCCACGGGCGGCGCGGGAGGCGGCGGGGGTATCTTCTCCGGCAGCGGCTTCCCTTCCATCAAGAGCTTCAGCTCGGTCGCGTCGAGCACTTCGCGGTCGAGCAGCGCCTGAGCGATGCGCTCGAGGGCCTCGCGATAGGTCTCGAGGATGTTGCGCGCGCGGCTGTAGCCGGTGCTGACGATGCTGCGGACCTCGGCATCGATCTTGATCGCCGTGTCTTCGGAATAGTCGCGGTGTTGCGCGATTTCACGGCCGAGGAAGATGGCCTCTTCCTTCTTCCCGAAGGTCAGCGGCCCGAGCGGGCTCATGCCCCACTCGCAGACCATCTGCCGGGCGATTTCCGTGGCGCGTTCGATATCGTTGCCGGCGCCGGTGGTGATGTGGTTGAGGAAAATTTCCTCCGCCGCGCGGCCACCCATCAGGACCGCCAGCTGCGACTCGAGGAATTCCTTCGTGTACGTGTGCTTGTCGTCGATCGGCAATTGCATGGTGACGCCCAGCGCCATGCCGCGGGGAATGATCGTGACCTTGTGCAACGGGTCGGCGCCCGGCGTCATCGCGGCAACGAGTGCGTGGCCCGCCTCGTGATACGCCGTGTTTTTTTTCTCCTCGTCCGACAAAATCATCGACTTGCGCTCGACGCCCATCAGGACTTTGTCCTTGGACATCTCGAAGTCGGCCATCATCACGAATTTCCGGTTCTGACGCGCCGCCCACAACGCGGCTTCGTTCACAAGGTTCGCCACGTCGGCGCCCGAAAATCCAGGCGTGCCGCGCGCGATGACGGAGAGATCGACGTCTTCGGCGAGAGGCACCTTGCGCGTGTGGACGCGCAGAATTTCTTCGCGGCCCCGCACGTCCGGCCGGGGCACAACCACGCGGCGGTCGAAACGGCCCGGCCGCAGCAGCGCCGGATCGAGGACGTCCGGCCGGTTGGTGGCTGCGATCAGGATCACGCCTTCGTTCGATTCAAAGCCATCCATTTCGACGAGCAGCGCGTTGAGCGTCTGTTCGCGCTCATCGTGACCGCCGCCGAGGCCTGCGCCGCGGTGACGCCCGACGGCGTCGATTTCGTCGATGAAAATGATGCAGGGGGCGTTCTTCTTGCCCTGCTCGAAAAGATCGCGAACGCGGCTCGCGCCGACGCCCACGAACATTTCGACGAAGTCCGAGCCAGAAATCGAGAAGAATGGAACGTTCGCTTCGCCCGCAATCGCGCGAGCCAGCAAAGTCTTGCCCGTGCCGGGAGGCCCGACGAGCAGCACGCCCTTCGGAATGCGCCCGCCCAGCTTCTGGAACTTTTGCGGATCTTTCAGGAAGTCGATAATTTCGTAGAGCTCTTCCTTGGCCTCGTCGATGCCGGCCACGTCCTTAAAAGTGGCCTTTTTCTGCTGCGCGGTCAGAAGCCGCGCGCGCGACTTGCCGAAGCTCAGCGCCTTATTTCCGCCGGCTTGCATCTGCCGCATCATGAAAATCCAGATCGCCAGGATCACAATGAAGGGCGAAAGATTGATGATCAAGGTGAGCCAGTTCGCGTCCTTCACTTCCTTGTAATTGAAGAGGACGCCCTTGTCCTGCAGTTCCTTGGTCACGTCGGGGATCGCCGAATTGGCGATGGTCACGCCCTTGAATTTTCCGCCGTCGCGGTATTCGCCCTCGATCTCGGCGCTGTTGGGAGAGAGAAGAACCGTGACATCCTTGACCGAGCCGTTCTCGACCTTATTCAGAAAATTCGTATAAGTGGGCTCATCTTCATGAGTCGCCGGACCACCCTGGGAAGCCATCTTCCACAGGACGGCCGCCAAGACGACCATCAAGAGCCAGAAAAGGACCGTTCGTACTGTTGAGTTCACCGTGTTACCTCACCGTTTGGATGCCTTCTTGCCAGCATCCGTATGGCGCCTCCGGCCATTCGACCGCAGGCCTTTCACCGCTACGTAAGGCAAATTCCGATACAGCCCTTTGTCGTCGCCCAGGCCGTACCCTACCCAGTCTTTAGATGCTGCAGCAAAGCCAGTATATTCAGCCCGCAAATCCACTCGCCGCGACGCGGGCTTGTCAAACAGCACCGCCAGCCGCAGCGAGCGCGGCCGGCCTTCTTCGAGCCGTTTGATCAGGAAATCCTGAGTGACGCCGGTATTCAGCACGGCATCCACCACCAGAACGTCGCGCCCGCGCAGCGCCGGTGGCGCGCTGAAGAAAATCTCCCGGTAATTGTGGCCGCCGAGCTTCACGTCCCTGGCATCCGAGCGCACGAAGTGGCATACCACCGGCCTTGAAATCTCTCGAACCAGATCCGCCGCAAACAGGAACGAATTCTCGAGCACGATCACCACGTCCACGGTGCGCCCGGAATAGTCTCCCGAGATAGCACGGCCCAACTGGCTCAGCCTGTTCACCAGCCGCCTTCGAGTAAAGGCAACCTTCACCGTGACCTCAAAGACCTCGCTCCTCGATCAAGACCGCCACGCTCGTGCCCGCGCCCGCGCAACACTCATCCGCCGCAGGCATGCTGCGCACCCAGACGATACGCCCGTCGCTTTCGAGAACCGGCCAGCCCGCACGCTGCCCCACGGGAATGCGCTTCGCCAGGAACATTCGCTTCAGCTTCTGGGCCCGGCGCCCACCCCGAGGCCGATAGGCGTCTCCCGGCCGCCAGTTTCGCAGGATCAGAGGAGCTCGGAGGAGGTTCGCATCGAGAGCCGCACATTCTGCTTTAGTGTCGCGCTGTGCACCGGACCAGTCAATCACTTTCAGGTGGAAGCACCGTTTCAGTTCGGGCACGGAAACAGTTGTATCGCCGTGGTTTGGAAGCGTCACTCGATATTGGTACGTATGCGGCTGCGCACCGGTTTCATCGAGCTGGGCGCGGCCGCTTGCGTGCGAAAAGATCAGGTCCTCGAAGTCTCGCCCCACACGAACGCCGCCCGGCAGCTCGATTTGCCGTCCGCTCGTCGATTCGGCGGCGAGGTGAATCACCTGCTCGACCCGCTCGGCTGTGGGTCCCTGCATGCCTCCGCTCACTCCCTGATACAGACGGCGAATCAGGCGTTCCGTTAGCGTTCGGAGCGGTGCCGGCGTTTCGCCGATCGGCTGCGCGATCTCGTCAAATGTGTGCGGGGGTAGATCGAGCGGCAGAAGCAGGTCGCGAATGCGGATCGCGAACGCGCCATCTTTGGAACGCACCAGCGCACGAAAACGGTCTTCCACCAGCGCGGCCCAGAATTGCCCTTCTTCCCGCGAGAGCCGCGCAATTCTTCCGAGGCGAATTGCCACCTGGGGCGAGTAATCCTTTTCGAGTAAAGGAAGAAGCTGCTCGCGAATTTGCGCCCTCAGCCGCTGCACGTCACGGTTCGTCGCGTCTTCGCGCCACTCCTGCTTCAGATCGCGCAGATATTTTCGAAGGCTTTCGCGGCGGCACCAGAGAAGCGGCCGCACGATCGCCCCAGCGACGGGATAGATTCCCGCAAGCCCCGCGGGTCCGCTTCCGCGAAGCAAGTGCGCGAGGACTGTTTCCGCCTGGTCGTCGGCCGTGTGCGCCACGGCGATCCGAGTGGCCTTCCCTTCCTTCACCACCCGTTCGAAAAACGCGTAGCGGAGGCGCCGGGCGGCATCCTCGATATTCCACTTGTGTTTCGCCGCCGCCGCTGCGACATCCCCCCGGTCGATGGCTGTGTCCAGCGCCAGGTGGCGCGCAAGTTCGGATACAAACGCGGCATCGGCCTCGGATTCTGCGCGGCGCAAACAGTGGTCGAAATGAACGACGAGCAACGTGATCCCGAGCCGTTTGCGAAGGCCATCGAGCAGGCGCAGCAGCGCCACCGAATCCGCGCCGCCCGACACCGCTACGCCCACGCGATCGCCCGGGCGGAACATCTTGCCCTCTCGGATCATGCGCAGCGCGCGTTGTTCGAATGGCGTCACGACGGCAATGCCACGAGGTGTTTCTCGAATAAGTCGATGGTATCAGCCGGCGTGGAAAGGGTCGAGCCCGAGCGAAGGAAGCTGCGAAACTTCTAGAGCGAGCCTTGCACTCTTTGGGCAAGGAGCCTGCGCGTGCTCGATATCCGGCGGTCTAGCGCGACGGCGGCGAAATGAGAGCAATTTCGTTGCTCTTTCTCGATCCACGATTCCACCCCGGGAGCCAATCCACGCGATGCGCGGCCGAGGGCGCGCAGCAGGCGATAGTAGGTGCATACCGCCCGGATGCTCCGATCATCGGAGCTTTCTTCCGGGCAGACACGCACCAGTTCCAGGAGTCTCTCGAAGTCGCCCGGCGCTACCCCATCGCGATCCACGCCCGCCGCTTCACACACGTCTGCGCGAAGCTGGATTCTTTGGCTCGAAGCGAGGATCGACCGGCAGTAGTGAACGAAGAATTCCGCGAGCACCCCGGCAAGAGCGATATAAATAATCGTCAGAATCATACGCGCGTCGCGATCCCCCGAAGCAGCGCCACTGCCTTGACGCACCCCATCATCGCGCCGCGGGGGTATTTCGTCAATACGTCCCTGCGGAGTTACCCCCGGCAACCTTGGAGGACGCTCTGCCGGCGCCGAGTGCGTGTCCCAACAGCGATCGAGCCCCGTGGCCACGCGCGGCGAGATTCAATTTGATTTCCGCCCGTCGAGCGGGCACGATACCCAGTTGCGTTCAGGCAGTGATGCGCGCCCGAGTTCGCAGCGTTTCGCTGAAGGTTCGTCCGCACATTGATCAGGAATCGCTCTCGAGGGAAACGAAATGTCTTCGCCAACCGCCAAGCCGCGACCGAACCCCGACCTGATCTTCGAGACGCTGAACGCCTATCAGCAAACCGCCGCTCTGCGAGCAGCGATCGCTCTCGACATTTTCACCAAGATCGGCGAAGGGACCGACACGTTCCCGGCCCTGGCGAAGCGCTGCGAGGCCACCGAGCGCGGCGTGCGAATTCTTTGCGACTACCTCGTGGTTCACGGCTTTCTGACGAAGCGCGACGATCGATACGCGCTCACGGACGACTCCGCCACATTTCTAGACCGGCGTTCGCCCGCCTGCATCGCATCCGCAGCGGGCTTCCTCACCTTGCCCGTGACGATCAACGCCTACCACGATCTGGCCCGCACGATTCGCACCGGACAACCGGGCATGGCGGACGGCGAAGGATCCATCTCGCAGGAGAATCCGATCTGGGTCGAATTCGCGCGCTCGATGGCCCCGATGGTGACGCCGACGGCGGAGGAAATCGCTCGCATACTCGATGCATCCGCGGGCAAGAAATGGAAGGTCCTCGATCTGGCAGGCGGCCACGGAATGTTTGGAATTACGCTCGCCAAGCACAATCCGAACGCCGAAATCTTCGCCCAGGATTGGGCGCCGGTACTTACGATTGCAACGGAGAATGCGCGCGCCGCTGGCGTCGCGGCCCGGCATCACCTGATCCCCGGCAGCGCCTTCGAAGTCGAATACGGCACCGGCTACGACATCGTGCTGATCACGAACTTCCTGCACCACTTCGACGCCGCCGCAAATGAAACCCTGCTCCGCAAGGTCCGCGCGTCGCTCGTGCCTTCCGGCGTCGTCGCGACCCTCGATTTTGTCCCCAACGAGGACCGCGTTTCGCCGCCGCGCGCGGCCAGTTTCAGCATGATGATGCTGGGGATGACTCCGGCAGGCGATTCCTACACATTCCGCGAATACGAGCAGATGTTGCGGAATGCGGGATTTTCGTCGAACGAAGTGCGGCCGTTGCAGATGGGCGGCCACAGCCTGATTCTCTCGCGCGTTTGAAAGATCCGCGCGCCTAGGAACCAAAAGCGACGCTGATCAGCGTCTTCTGTTCCATCTCATGCGCTTTTCCGGATCCCGTTGCGGGACTCGCGCTCGCCGAGCGGTTCACGGACAGCACCGGGCGGCCGCGGGCCAGCCGCTCGAGTTCCGGAATCACGAAGTCGTGCGCGCCCATGTTTCCCGGCTCTTCCTGCACCCACACGAATTCCGTGGCCTTCCAGTGGCGATCCATCTCGGCAGCAACATCGTCTTCGGGGAAGGGATAGAGTTGCTCGACGAAAACGATTGCCGGCGCATTCTCCGGGTGGCGCTTTCGTTCGGCCTCGAGTTCGTGGCCGATTTTTCCTGAGCAGAGCAGCACGCGCTCGGCCGAGCCGTCGCCCTTGTCTGGAATCACGTTGCCGAATCGCGGCACGGCCAAATCCGCGAGCGTCGAAGATGCCGCGGGATGCCTCAACATGCTCTTCGGCGTGAAAACCACGAGCGGCTTCCGCCAGATTCGCAGGGCCTGGCGGCGCAACAGATGAAAATATTGCGCGGCGGTCGAAGGCTGGCAGATCTGGATGTTGTCGCGAGCGGCCAGCTGGAGATAACGCTCGATGCGCGCGCTCGAATGTTCCGGCCCTTGGCCCTCGTAGCCATGGGGCAGAAGCAGCACCACCCCTGAAAGCAAATTCCACTTGTCTTCGCTCGCGGCGATGAACTGGTCGATGATGATCTGCGCGCCGTTGGCGAAATCTCCGAATTGGGCCTCCCAAAGGACCAGCGCCTCGGGGAAATCGCGGCTGAAGCCATATTCGAAACCGAGCACGGCTGCTTCCGATAGCGGCGAATTGTAAATCTCGAACCATGCATTCTCCTGCGCCATGTGTTCGAGCGGGACGTATTCCTCTTCGTTCTCGATGTCGATGAGGGCCGCGTGCCGTTGATTGAACGTTCCGCGCCGGCTGTCCTGCCCCGAAAGCCGAATCGGCACGCCCACTTTCAGCAACGATCCGAATGCCAGCGCCTCGGCCATCCCGAAATCGATCGCTCTTTTTCCCTGGGCCATCTCGAGCCGCTGCTCGAGCAATTTCTTCACCTTCGGATGAATGTGAAATCCGCTGGGATAGCTGACGAGGCCTTCTCCGATCGCCGCAAGCGTGGCGGCGTCGAGCCCCGTGTCCACCTCGAGTGACAGGTCGTAGCGCCCGCCGCGGAATCTGCTCCAGTAGCGCGGCAACTTGCGCATCGAGGGAGTCTTTTCGATTTCCTTCGCTTCCTCCTGCGCGGCATCCAGCTCGTCCCGCACGCGCTCGACGACCGGCTCAGGATCGGCGCCGATTCGCTCCGCGTAGATGCGCCACATCGGCGGATGCGCTTCGATTTTTCGGTAGCGCAGCGGCTGCGTGATCGTGGGATCGTCGACTTCGCTATGGCCGTGCCGCCGGTAGCCGATCATGTCGACGACCACCGGCGTGCCGAACGCGTGGCGATATTCGAGCGCCATCCGGCCCACGCGCACAACGGCGTCCGGATCCTCCGCATTCACATGAAAAATCGGTATCTCCAGGCGCTTGGCGAGGTCGGAAGAAAAACGCGACGAGCCAGTATCTCGCGGCACCGTCGTAAAACCGATCAGATTGTTCACAATAATATGGATCGAGCCGCCCACCGTGAATCCCGGGACGCCGCACATATTCAGCGTCTCGGCGCAAATTCCCTGCCCCGCGAAGGCGGCGTCGCCGTGCATCGTGATCGAAACGACCTCGCGCCTGCCTCGCTCGCCCCGGCGCGTCTGCTTCGCCCGCGTGCGGCCCATCACCACCGGATCGACAGCTTCGAGATGGCTCGGATTGGAAACCAGATGCATTTCCACGATCCGCCCGTTTGCCGCGTGAAAATCTCCGGTCGCGCCCATGTGGTACTTCACGTCGCCGCCGCCGAGCACGCTGCGCGGATCGACGTCTTCGAATCGCGCGAAAAGCTCTGCCGCCGGCCGGCCCACGATGTTCACCATCACGCTGAGCCGCCCGCGGTGGCTCATCGCGACCATGGCCTTTTCCGCGCCCATGTCCGATGCGGCGTTCAAGATTGCGTCGAGCAGCGGCAGCAGCGCCGACTCGCCTTCCAGCGAATAGCGCTTCGTGCCCAGGTAACGCGTCTGCAATACGTGCTCGAAAATCTCCGCCCGGACCAGGAGCTCGAGGATACGCCCACGATCGGGCTCGGCCGCCTCCGATTCCATCTGATCCTGCACCCACTGCCGCCGCTCGCGGTCCGTGATGTGCATGAATTCGGCTCCGATGCTCCCGCAATAGATGCGTCGTCCGGCCTCGGCATCCGGTCCCGAAACGTCCAGTTCCGGCATCGCCACCGGCGCGAAGTCGCCTAACGGATCAAGATTCGCCTGCAAATATCCCCACCGCCGAAACGCCTCCCAGATTCGCTCCTGCGCTTCCCTGGAGGCTGTCGATTCGGCGATCGCTTGTTCCCTGCTCATTACACGGCTCCCTGAAAATTCCTAAAGTCCCCATCATAAGATGCGGGAAGGCGCGCCGGGGCGCGAACTGCGGTCAGTGTTCCGGCCAGCAACCGAGCAACCGGCGTACGAGGATAAATTGCCCCAGGTGGTATGCATTGTGGTCGGCGATCAGCAGAGCTTCCCGAAGGATTGTCTGGCCCGACCCGTGCGGAATGGGCGCCAGAAGATCCGTCTTGGGATCGGTTACCAGCTCGCCCATTTCGTTCAGATGCTTCTCGAGTGCCTTCACGCTCTTGTCCCAGGCAGCCGGGCTCGGGGGCGCGGGCTTCTTGGGCCAGTAGCCCGAAGGCCAATCCGGCGATTTGTGCTTCGCGTCGCGGGAAAACTCGAGAATATCGTGGGTCGCGATGCGCATGTGCTCGAGCAGTTCCCACGCGGAGTACGGCAGGCCCGGCGGCCGCTCTCCGCGGTCCTTCGCCGGGAAATCCTTGAACGCCGCCTTGAAATCGGCATGAGCCTCATGCCAGTCGAGGAAGCGCTGCAGATAGTCGCGCAAAACCTTTTCGTCCATGACGGATTCGCCCTCAGTCATCTTAAAGTGCCGGGGCTAAAGCGGTCAATCGGCGGGGAATGGCGGTAGCGTCCTGATTGGAGGACGTCGCGAAAACTACGTCGCGGCGTATGTCTCGCTCAATTCGAAATCTTTGCGGAAGGCTTCATAACCGCTGCGCAGATCGCGCATCAGTTCGAGAAATTCCGGATGGCTGTGAAGGGAACGCAGGTGCGGGTCTTTTTCGAATGCGCGGAAGTTGGGCAGGCCTGCTTCCGCGCAGCGCTTGAGTTCGGCAATCGCCTTCTCGGGCTTTCCGCACATCGCATAGACTCCCGCAGCGCAATGCCAGGAGTGGTGCGTGTGGGTCATGCTTCTCTTGGAGGTAACGGCATCGTCCGTCAGCTGCTCGGCGCGCTTGAAATCGCCCTCGTGAGCCAGGATCATTCCTTCCATGCAAGCAATCTGCTGCTCTTCGGGAATCATCTGGCGGGCGATCTTCAGTTTCTCGCGCGCCGTCTCCAGGTGTCCGGCATAAATCGAGGGCAGCGGAGAGAAAATATTGGCATGAACCAGAGCGGGTTCCAAAGCCAGGGCCTGCTCGTCGAACTCGTCCGCCTTGGCGTAGTCGCCCATATAGAGCGCCATGAAGGCGCGGCCGGTATAGCTCAACGCGAACTGAGGATTGGCAACCAACGCCTCGTCGTAGTCCACCAGAGCCGCTTCGTGAAAGCCGAAGTGGAACAAAAGAGCGGCGCGATGGGCGCGGGCGCTGTACCGGCTTGGATTGATCTTCAATGCCGCGTTGAGCGCCCTCAGCGCGGGCCGGAACTGAAACCCGCGCAACGGCGACCATTGAATCATTCCTCGCGCGCACAACGCGTCGCAATTCACCGGATCCAAGTCCAGAGTTCTCGCGATCGAGCGCTCCGCCCTCTCAAACCATCGGGGATCGGTATCGAGATGCGCTCCCATGTGATAGCAGAGCGTACACAGCATGCCCCAGGCGTCCGCGAAGTTCGGGTCGAGATCGACCGTGCGTTCAAGCATTTCGATCGCCGCGACCAATTCAAACTTGTTAAAGCCGATCGCCCGGTCGACGGCCCTCATATAAAGCTCGAAGGCAAGCGGATGCCGCGTGGAGGGAACCGTGATCTGCGCGGACCTCGTCGACCTCTCGCGGGTCCGGGGTACCAGTGAATCGAAAACAGAATCCGCGAGCTGGTCCTGCAGGCTGAAGAGACTGCCCATGTCGCCGTCTAATTTGGTGGAATGAAGCGGTTGCTCGTTGCGAAACTCCCACACCTGGGTCAGCACGCGCACGCGAGAGCCCATTTTCTGTATGCTGCCTTCCACCACCAGATCGACATGGAGTTCCCGCGCGATCTGCGTCCAATCCGTTTTCTTCCCGGCATACTTCAGTAGACTGGCGGTGGGCCGCACAACGAGGGTAGGAGCGGAGCCAAGGCGGTTGGCGACCGCATCAGCCAGCGCCACCGACAGGAACCGGTCTTCGGAAGCGGCGTTGCGAAACTGAAGAGGGACGACCGCGACCGTCCGGCGGCGATCGCCGGCTGCCACCGATACCGCCGCGGGCTGAAGCATAAGCGACTTGATCGCCTGGCACAGCTCCGATGCCCGCGCGAACCTCTGCGCGGGTTCCTTTTCCAGGCATTTCGCCACTACATGATCGAAAGCCGGCGGCAGCTCCGGCCGCACTTTGCTCGGCGGCGGAGGAACGGCGGTCGCGATCGCATGCATGATCGCCAGGGTGCTAGGTCCCCTGAATGGAATCACGCCCGTCGCCGTCTCGTACAAAACGGATCCC
This sequence comes from uncultured Acidobacteriota bacterium, assembly GCA_963836125.1. Classification (GTDB taxonomy): domain Bacteria; phylum Acidobacteriota; class Terriglobia; order Acidiferrales; family UBA7541; genus Palsa-295. The sequence continues at coordinate 60,928 of CAWIIK010000004.1, read as the reverse complement.
AGCGAAAAGATGTCGGAACGTGCATCGACGGCTTCGCCGCGAGTCTGCTCCGGCGACATATAGGCCACCGTGCCGACGATCGTTCCCGTCTCCGTGACGTCCATCAAAGTTCGCGTCTGTTCGCCGAAATAGGCCTCGGTCATTTTGGCGACGCCGAAATCGAGCACCTTGACCTGCTGGTTAGCCGTTACGATGATGTTGGTCGGCTTGATATCCCGATGGACGATGCCCGCCGAGTGCGCGGCATCCAGCGCTGAGGAGATTTGCACAGCGAACTCGAGAACCTCGCTGAGCAGCATCGCTTTTGTGCTCATCAACTCCTTCAAGGTCCGGCCTTCGACGTACTCCATCACCAGGAAGTCTGTCCCTTCATGCTGTGAAATGTCGTGAATGGAGACGATGTTGGGGTGGTTCAAGGCCGACGCCGCTCTGGCTTCCTTGAGCAGCCTCTGCCTCTGCCCAGGATCGGAGGTGCGGCCTTGCGGGAGCACCTTAATAGCAACCGTCCGGTATAACCTCGTGTCCGTGGCCCGGAACACTTCGCCCATGCCGCCCGCGCCGATGCGGCCTTCGATTTTGTACGGACCCAACAGGACCCCCGGTTGCAAAGAAGGCGCCGAGCGCGATGGGGATCGCGTCCCCCCGAAGATTGTGGTGGCCGAGTCGCCATGTGCGGCGATCAACGACTCCACTTCGCGCCGGAGGTCAGATTCCGCACAAACTCGCAGCAGATACGCTTGCCTGTCGTTCGGCGGCTGCTCCAAAGCCGACGCGAGCAGTTCTTTTACCTGTCGCCACTGTTCCGGCGTCATTGCTGGGACCCTCTTTGGCTGCGCGGTCAGCCGCGGGCCACACCAAGCTCGCGCAATATAACTCCTTGGGAAAGAACGCCGTATTCTAGCGCAGCCCGCGTCGCGTGCGCCACCTTCGCCGTCGCGGTTTGAACGATCGTGGGCTTGCTGAAAACAGAAAGGCTCTTTCCAGCGGGACCCTCAAGCTGAAAAGAGCCGTCTTATGTGGATTCCGACAGGCTTCGCCGGGATTCCCCGGGCGAGGCCCGGCGTACGGGTACGAGCTTTTCGTCCAACCGCGGGACCGGCGGGTCGCGCCACCCGATCCCTTAATCAGGCTGTCGCGTTCGAAGCCCCCAGCGAACGCCGCTGCTGAAAACACTCGCGGCAATAAACCGGCCGCCCCTGCGTCGGCTTAAAGGGAACGGTCGTTTCTTTCCCGCACTGCGAGCACACCGTTTTCGTTTCGATCCGCTGAACGCTTACCGAACCCGAATCGCTGCTTTGCGCGCGGACTGCCTTGCAAGCTTTGCACCGCTTGGGCTCGTTCTTGAAACCCTTGTCGGCGAAAAACATCTGTTCGCCGGCGGTGAAAACGAATTCAGCCCCGCATTCCCCGCACTTCAGGACCTTGTCGTGGTATTCCATACGTTGCTCCGGGACCGTGTTTGCACAGGACAGGGAGCGGTGCGGGCTCGCGCCAGAAGAGCCTTTGAGCGCCGGGTACACTTCAGGCTCTCATATGCCTGCTGGCACGAAACTGCTCGGATGGAATCCAAGTATCTAGACGCCTAATCCTGCTCACGCCGCTGCTTTTTCCGGAGACGCTTACGCGAGAGGGCCTCTTTGGCTCGACGCTTCTCACCAGGCTTCATGTAGTAACTGTGCTTCTTGATCTCCTTGATGATGTCCTCCGACTGCACTTTTCGCTTGAACCGCCGGAGGGCATTCTCCAAAGATTCACCCTCTTGAATGACGACTTCCGCCACGCGTATTCACCCCCGTTTCCTGTTCTGAGTTGGACTACTGGGTCTTTCTGTTAACCGGCACACCTCCGAACCGGTTGTTGAGTGCTCTTCTATCGGAGGCTACCCCTCAAGTCAAGACTAAAATTATAAACGAGGCATCGCGCCTCGCCTCTATGCACTCTTCGGTAATTCCGGGCGTTCAAACCGATTCGCTCCCTCGCTGCGCGCGCAACTGCCGAATCCACGAAGCCGACATCCTGCTAGAATGTTCCCCTGCAATTTGAGAGTTCCGTGCGGGGGAACTGAATGCCCTTGATGCGCAGCGCGATCGGCGTTCTTCTGGCGGGCGGCCAGGGCGAGCGTCTTTGGCCGCTTACACGCGACCGTGCCAAGCCGGCCGTCCCGTTTGGCGGCGTCTATCGCATCATCGATCTCACGCTTTCCAATTGCCTCAACAGCGACCTGCGCCGCGTCTTCGTTCTCACGCAATACAAGGCCCTGAGCCTCAACCGGCACGTCCGCCGCGGCTGGTCCTCTCTCATGGGGCACGGCGACTTCATCGAAGTGCTGCCCCCCCAGATGCGCGTCTCCCAGCACTGGTATCAAGGCACCGCCGACGCCGTCTACCAGAATATCTATTCGATCGGCAGCGAGCAATCGAACTACGTCTTCATTCTTTCCGGCGACCACATCTACAAGATGAATTATCAGACCATGCTCGAACAGCATGCGGATTCGGGCGCCGACGTCACCGTCGCTACCATCGAAATGGATCCCGACGCTGCCGCCCGGAAATTCGGCGTCCTCGAAACGGATGAGCACTGGCGCATCATCGGCTTTCAGGAAAAGCCCGCGAATCCGAAGCCTTCGCGCGTTCACGAGGGGAAGTGCAACGCCTCGATGGGTGTCTACATCTTCAACACGCAGCTTCTCGTCCCCATTCTCATCGACGACGCGGAGGATTCCGCGTCTTCTCACGACTTCGGCAAGGACATTCTTCCGCGCATCATCGACAAATATCGCGTCTACGCCTACAACTTTCGCGACGAAAACAAAAAAGAAACCGCGTACTGGCGCGACGTCGGCACGATCGACGCCTATCACGAAGCGAATATGGACCTCGTCTCCGTCTCGCCCGTTTTCAATGTCTACGACAGCAGCTGGCCGCTCCACAGCTGGCAGCAGCAGTATCCGCCTGCGAAGTTCGTTTTCGCCGACCCCGAGAGGATGGGCGTCGCTCTCGACTCGGTCGTTGCCGGCGGATCGATTGTTTCGGGCGGGCGAGTGGTGCGCTCGGTTCTGGGATACGATGTCCGCGTCAATAGCTACAGCGACGTCCAGGAATCCATCATCTTCAATCACGTGAATATCGGTAGGCATTGCCGCATCCGCCGCGCGATCATCGACCGCCATGTGGATTTGCCGGAAGGCACCGTGATCGGCTACGACCTCGAAGCCGACCGCGCGCGCTATTCCGTCTCCGACGCCGGCGTCGCCGTCGTAGTCCGCCCGGAATCGCTGATCGAAGAACCCGAGTAAGTATTCCGCACGGCCTGCGCTGCGGGGAAAAGGCCTTTAAGGGGGAGATGATGTCCACAAAAATTGTCGCCGTCCACGGCCGCCAGATTCTCGATTCCCGCGGCAATCCTACGGTCGAGGCGGACGTTCGCCTCGAAGGCGGAGCGCTCGGCCGCGCCGCCGTTCCCTCCGGCGCCTCGACCGGCGAACACGAAGCCATCGAGTTGCGCGATGGCGACAAGTCGCACTATCTCGGCAAGGGCGTGCTGCAAGCGGTGGCGCACGTCAACGGCGAGATCGCCGATAGCGTCAAGGGCCTCGACGCCGCCGATCAGAAGGCGCTCGATCAGCGCATGATCGAAGCCGACGGCACGTCAAACAAATCAAAATTCGGCGCGAACGCCATCCTCGCCGTCTCGATGGCCGCCTCGCGCGCCGCCGCTGCCGCCTCGGGCCAGCCACTCTACAAATATCTCGCCAAATATTCGAGCGATTCCTCCGCTCGCACGCTTCCCGTCCCGATGATGAACATCCTCAATGGCGGCGCGCACGCGGATAATTCCGTCGACGTGCAGGAATTCATGGTGATGCCGCTCGGCGCTTCGAGCTTTCACGAAGCCCTGCGCTGGGGCGTCGAAGTCTTCCACAATTTGAAGGCCGTGCTGAAAAAGAATGGCTACTCGACCGCCGTCGGCGACGAAGGCGGTTTCGCGCCCAACCTCAAGTCGAACGAAGAGGCCCTCGAGCGCATCCTCGAAGCCATCACCGCTGCCGGCTACAAGCCCGGCGAGCAGGTCGCCATCGCCGTCGATCCTGCCGCGAGCGAGTTCTACGATGGCGCATCCAAGAAATACATCTTCAAGAAATCGGACAAATCCGGCCGCACTTCCGAGCAGATCATCGAATTCTGGGCCGACTGGGTGCGCCAATATCCCATCGTTTCGGTCGAAGACGGCCTCGCCGAAGGCGATTGGGACGGCTGGAAGCTTGCCACGCGCGAGCTCGGCAAGAAGGTCCAGCTTGTCGCCGACGACATTTTCGTCACCAATCCGAAAATCTTTGCCCGCGGCATCTCCGAAGGCATCGCCAATTCGATCCTGATCAAACTGAATCAGATCGGCACCGTCACGGAAACGATCGAAGCCGTCGAAATGGCGCGCAAGGCGAACTATACTGCCGTCGTTTCGCACCGCTCGGGCGAAACCGAGGACCCCTTCATCGCCGATTTCGTCGTCGCGATGGGCACCGGCCAGATCAAGACCGGTTCCGCCTCCCGCACCGACCGCATCGCCAAATACAATCAGCTCCTCCGCATCGAGGAACAACTCGGCCCGGCCGCGCGCTTCCCCGGCCGCTCCGCCTTGGCGCACGCGTAGCGCCGGCGTGTCCTGAGGTAGAACCGAAGGGCCTCCCGCCGGCCCGCGTCCCCTCCCGGCGGCGCTCGGTTTCTCGCAATGCGCGTGCCTCCAGGGCGCACCGTGAAAACATCGCATTTACACCAGCCGGGACGCGCTGTATAAATCTGCGCGGGCGCAACGGTGTCTTAGTTTGGGTGGCTCAGTCGATAACGACACAACCTGTGGAGGCGTTCGTGAAATTTCGAAGGGCACTGCCGATTTGCTTCGCCGTTCTTATGGTTCTTCCCTGCGCGGCGCTCGCGCAAACATCCTGCGAAAAGCTGGCCGATGTCTCGCTGACGAATGCCACCATCACGTCGGCGACCTCCGTAACGGCCGGAAGCTACAAGCCCCCCACAGGACCTGGCCTGCCTGCGCCGAGCAGCCCTCTGCCCGCGTTCTGCCGCGTGGCCGGCGTCGCGAAACCGACGAGCGATTCCGATATCCGCTTCGAGGTCTGGCTGCCCCTCTCCGGCTGGAACGGCAAATACGAGCAGGTCGGCAACGGCGGATTCGCCGGGACGATTCCGTTCAGTGCGATGGCGGCGTCGCTGCTGCAAGGCTATGCCACAGCCGGAACCGACGACGGGCACCGCGCCGGACCGGGCGCGACCTGGGCAGTCGGGCACCCGGAAAAAGTGAAGGACTTCGGCTATCGCGCGGTACATGAGACCTCGCTGCAAGCCAAGGCGCTGATCCTCGCCTTCTACGGCACGCAAGCCGCCCACGTTTACTTCGTCGGCTGCTCCGAAGGCGGCCGCGAAGGGCTGACCGAAGCGCAGCGCTATCCCGACGATTTCCAGGGCATCGTCGCGGGATCTCCCGCAATCAACTGGAATCACCTGCAGACCCGCGGCCTGTGGGACTCGTTGGCGCTCACGGAAACTCCCGAGAGCTACCTCCCGCCCGCGAAGCTCCCCATCCTGCAGAACGCAGCGATTGCCGCCTGCGACGCGCTCGATGGCGCCAAGGACGGCTTCATCGAAAATCCTTCCCTCTGCCACTTTGACCCCGCGACCGTTCAATGCAAGGGCGACGATACGTCCGGCTGCCTCACGGCGGCTCAAGTAACGGCCGCGAAGAAAATCTACGATCCGCTGAACAACCCGCGCACAGGCGCCTTGATCGAGGCGGGCTTTTCGCCCGGCGGCGAGGCCGAGCTTGCGAACTGGCCGATCTGGATCACCGGTCGCAGCGCGGCGCAGCTCGGCATCCAGAAACTGTTTGCCGTTCAGTTTTTCGCCGACATGGTCTTTGAGAGTCCGAAATGGGATCCGAAGACCTTCAACTTCGATACCGACGTGAAACTCATGGACGACAAACTCGGTGCGGAGCTCAACTCCATGGACACGAATCTTCGCGCGTTCAAGGCGGCCGGCGGAAAGCTCATCCAGTACCACGGCTGGAGCGACGCCGCGATTCCTCCGCTGGGCAGCGTCGAATACTTCGAGTCCGTGCAGAAAGCGATGGGCAACACAAAAAACTTCTACCGCCTGTTCATGGTCCCCACGATGTCGCACTGCGCGGGCGGCCCCGGCGCCACGATGTTTGGCAACGCCGGTGGATTCGCAGCGCCGCAAGAGGACGCGGACCACGATGTGGTGCTCGCGCTCGCGCGCTGGGTCGAGGAAGGCAAAGCGCCGGATCGCATCATCGCCTCGGGCTACGTCGATGGCAACCCCGCGAAAGGCGTCGCGATGACGCATCCGCTCTGCCCCTATCCCGAGGAAGCGCATTACAAAGGAACCGGCGACATGAAAGACGCCGGCAATTTTGTCTGCCGCCGCCCGAGCTCTCACTGATCGCGAACGCCGGCCCCGGTGGCACCGACAATCCTGTCGGTGCTCTTACGCTAGGGCAACGCGGCGCCCGGCGTCGGTGTCGCAAAGGATGCTCGGCATCACCCGCGGTATGTCTTAGCGCTCACGGGATGCGGCCCGTAAAATTGGTCCCTGCGTTGCGAATCGCCAGTAGCGCGAGCACACACGCCGGAGCGGCAATATCGAAATAGAGGATGGCGCCCGCGTTTTCCGGCGCATATGGCTGGCCGATGTGGATCTGGTGCAGGTGAACCGCCGCAGCGCCAAGCATGAAAACGCACCAACCGATTGCAGTCGCGGCCCAGAATCCGTCGCGAAACTTCAGGCAGAGCAGCCCGAGAATCCCAAACGCCAGGTTGGCAACCGCGACCTCAGATTGAAAAGGATTCCCGGCGGGCCAGCCGATCGACGCCGCCACCGCACCGGCTCGCAGCGTGTGCCCGATAAAACCAATCAACCCGCCCAGCCCAATCGGAAAAGCGAAAAGGTACAGCAGCAACGTTTCCGCGACTCGCTGCTTCGTTCGCGGCTGCTTCTGAATCGCAAGGTGAAGGAGACCGAGTATCAGCCCGATCGCACCGAGAATGACGAAGATCATCGGTTTGCCTTTCTCGCGTCAGCTTCGCGAATGCCTGGCTCCCACTGCTGAACGATATTACGCGCCCGGCGGCTTCCTTATTTCGCATCTCTTCGGCCCAATGCACCTTGACACACTTTTCTCCGCACGCTACAACCGCTCCGGCGAGCCAACGTGAAATCTTTCCGGAAATTCATGCAACGCATGCCGTTCTACAGCGCTTACAAGGCCCTCAGCCACTATCCCGACTACTGGTATTGGAAGCTTCGCTCGCATCCGGTGCGCTCGCCGCATCTGCTGAAGCAACGCACGGTGGTCGAGTACGCCGGGAAATTCGGCCTGCTCACGCTCGTCGAGACCGGCACCTACTACGGCGAGATGGTCGCGGCGGTGAAAAATCATTTCGATCGCATCTACTCGATCGAATACGATCCCGCGCTCGCGCAGCAAGCCACGCGCCGCTTCGAACGCGACTCGCGCATTCGAATCCTCGAAGGCGATAGCGCCGTCCTGCTTCCCGAGCTGCTGAAATCGCTGGCGGCGCCCGCGCTCTTCTGGCTCGATGCCGGCTATTGGGGCTGGGACGAGCTGCAGCGTGACCCCGGGCGCCTCTCCGCCGAAGTCGAAACCATCCTCGGCCACTCCGTGAAAGACCACGTGATCCTCATGGATGACGCGCGCATGCTCAACGGCCAAAACGGCGCGCTCACGTTCCCCGAATTCCAGTCCCGCGTCGCCGCGCGCTTCCCCGACCGCGCCATCGAACTCCGCGGCGACATCGTCCGCATCACCCCGCACAGGTGACAGGCCGCAGGTCATAGGTCGCAGGTTACAAATCTCGCCACCGCGCACGGCATGGCGCACGCCACCGGTCACCGAGCCCCTGCCTTTACTACTTCGCGAAAGTCCCATTGCCGCCCTCGGTTGCGAAAGCCATCCTCAACAAAAGGAAACCCATGGCCACGACCACCGATCTGCAAACACTCCTACAGACCAAGTTCGGCCCCGAGCAGCCGGGCGATCCGCCCGTCCTCCTAAATCACCCGACGCAGAGCGCCACGGCCATCGATGGCTGGAAGTCCGCGCTTTTCGGCGTGCCGTTCATGGCGGCAGGCGCGTTCGCCGGCCTCGCCGCGCTCGATCGCTTCAACGCGCTGAAGCACGCTCCCGATTGGTTGATCGGCATCATCGCGGGCATGTTTTTCTTTGGCGGACTTTTCTTCTTCGTTCACGGCTTGCGCGGCATGGTCCGCAAAGCAAGATGGCGACGCGAGCGGGCGCGCTTCCCAAGCGAGCCCTGGCTCTATGATTTTCACTGGCATCGCGAAGGCGTCGCATTCTCGGCCTTCGACGAAATGGTCAAGCGCCTTTTCGCGGCGCTCCTGTGGAACGTCTTCCTCGTGCCGTTTGTCTGGGCAGGAATGCGGGGTGCGTGGCCGTTGCTGGTCGGTGCGGCGTTTTTCGGTCTGTTCGGCCTGGCCTTCTGGTATCGCTGGTGGACGATGCTGCTCGACGTGCTGCGCTACGGCAACAGTCATCTCAGCTACGAAGGGTTTCCCTACTCGCTCGGTGGACCGCTCCGCGCGCAGCTGCGCACGCCTCATCATGTCGAGACGATCGACGAGCTGACGCTGACCCTGCGCTGCGTCCAGGAAAAGTACGTCACCACCAGGGGCCCGGACAACCACAGCCAAACGCAGGTCGTCTGCTACGAACTCTACAGCGATGTCGCGACGCTTGACCGCGCCCGGATCGCCAGCCTCGCGAGCGGCCCGCTTCCAGTCGAGTTCCGCGTGCCCACCGGCCGGCCCCAGACCAATCTCGCGGCTACTCCGCCAACCTATTGGGAGATCGAAGCGAAAGGCAAGGCCCGCGGCGCGGACTACCTGGCGTATTTCCTCGTGCCCGTCTACAAAACATCCTGACCGCTCACCCGCTCACCCGATCGGCTTCTCGAGCCGCTCCTTCTCAGCTTCCGATGGAAGCGCCCGCCGGCTGAATGTCGGCAGCAGGACCAAATCGCTCTCGGGCACGGTCTCCGTCGGCCGCCCCGCTTTTCGCCACGCGGCCAATCCGCCGACGATCACGAACGCGTTGAATCCTTGTTCCCGCAGCGTATGCGCCACACGGGCGCTCGTCGCTTCCCGCGCTCAAGTGCAGTAGAGGTAGATGTCCTTGTCCTTCGGCAGCTTCGGAATTTCCTCTGCAAGGTTGTTGGGTTCGATCCGGATCGAGCCTTGCATGCGCGTGGCGCCCGCATCGTAATAGCCGTGGCTCCGCACATCGACCAGCAGCACCCTTTTGGCGTCTTCCGACTGCAGCTTCCTGGCCAGCTCCGTCACCTGCACGCGCGGCACCACGCGGAACACGCGATTCTTGCGATAAATCCAGATTCGGTACGCAGTGAACACGATCGCCGCCACAACCACCACGATTTCGACCACGTGTCCCGCCGTGCGAAACCCGCGCGTGATCGCCACAATAAAATCGCGAAACACGTAGCCGATCGTGCCGTAGGCCAGCACGTACAGGCTAACGCCAACGCAATCGAGTCCGAAAAACTGCCAGAACGGCATCTTCATGCTGCCCGCGAGCGGCGGCGCCATCGTGTTCACACCCGGAATGAACTTCGCGATCAGCAGCGCGGCCCGCCCGCGCTTATAGAACGATTCGGCCGACCGCATGATGCACGTCTCGGGATTCACCGACACCTTGCACAAGAAACCCAGCAGCGCCCATCCCGTGTAGCTGCCCAGAACGTAGAGAATCACGTCGCCCAGCAGCATCGCCGCAACCGCAAACAGCAACGCTTCCGGCGCGCGCAGCACGTGCGACGCTGTCGCAGCGCCGCCCGCCACCAGCGCGAGCGACGCCGGCACCGGCAGCCCAATCGCCTCGCCGAAGACAACGAGCGCGATGACGATGTAGCCGTGGTGAACAACGAGAGAGATCACATCGAACGTGTGCATGTGTATGTGGCTTAGATTCCCCCGCGGCAAGTACGATTCGCCCGCGGGCCCGGCCCGCCGCGCGATCTCATTGTCTCATCTTCTGGCAAATACACGGCTTGCCCTCCGTGCCATCCCTCGTGATCCAGATCACATCGCCTCGTAACCGACATCACCGCCCCGTTTCGTCGTCGGTGTGATTGTAGGCCCATCAGCGCGGCACGCCGGAGAGGCGCAAGGCTGCCGGAAGCGCCACGCAGGCAAATCAAGGTTCGCGGGAGTTCATCATGACGGTGGCAACGACGGCCAAAGAAACTCCAAAGCGGCTCCCGGCGGATTTCTTGCATCACGACCTGCCCATTCCGGGGACCTATATCTTCGACGGCGAGGCAGCGATGAAGGGCTACCACCTCAACAAGATGTGCTACTCGTTCAACGACGCCGCCAATCGCGCCGAATTCCAAAGGGACGAAGACGCCTACTGTCAAAAGTTCGGCCTCACCGACGAGCAGCGCAAGGCCATCCGCGAGCGCAACGTCCTCGCCATGATCCAGGCCGGCGGCTGCATCTACTACCTCGCGAAATTCGCCGGAATTTTCGGCCTCACCGTGCAGGACGTGGGCGCGCAGCAGCGCGGCATCTCGGTCGACGAATTCAAGAAAATGCTCAAGGCGCAAGGAGAATAACCATGGCACGCGTCGTTGGTGGACTCGCCACATCGCACATTCCCGCAATCGGCAACGCGGTCCCGAAAGAGCAGCAGCTCGTCAACGATCCCTACTGGAAGGAGTTCTTCGCCGCGTATCCGCCGGCGCGTGCCTGGCTGCAGAAAGTGAAGCCCGATGTCGCCGTCGTGATCTACAACGACCACGGCCTGAATTTCTTCCTCGACAAAATGCCCACCTTCGCGATCGGCGCCGCAGCCAAATACGAAAACGCCGACGAAGGGTGGGGCATTCTGAAGATCCCATCATTCCAGGGGGATCCCGAGCTCTCCTGGCACATCATCAATTCGCTGGTGCAGGACGAATTCGATATCACCTCGTGCCAGGAGATGCTCGTCGACCACGGCTTCACGGTGCCCATGTCGCTTTTCTGGCCGAATCATTCGTACGGCGGCGTGAAGACCATTCCGGTCTGCATCAACACCGTGCAGCATCCGCTGCCATCGCCGCTGCGCTGCTTCCAGCTGGGCCAGGCGATCGGCCGCGCGATCGAATCGTATCCCAAGGATTGGAAAGTCGTGGTGCTCGGCACCGGCGGTTTGTCCCATCAGCTTGATGGCGAGCGCGCCGGCTTCATCAACAAGAAATTCGACCAGCTCTGCCTCGATGAAATCGTCAACGAGCCGGAAATCCTGACGCGCATGTCGATCCACGAACTCGTCCGCGAGGCGGGCGCGCAGGGCGCCGAATTCATCCTCTGGCTGGCGATGCGCGGCGTCCTCCACAATCGAGTGAAGAAGATTCACAGCAGCTATCACATCGCCATCTCGAATACCGCGACAGGCCTTCTCGTCTTGGAGAACGCGGCTTAGCCCGAGCTTGTCGTGGGACGGGGATTCGCGGCGGCCGGGCTGCCTCCCTCAGCACCCAGCCGCGAGTCCCCCAATTCTTTTTCACCTTGGCTTTCAGCAGATCGCGCAGGGCATCCACGTCAGCAGAGTTTTGGAAGAAACGCTTTCGAGTGATCTGCGTTGCACTCGACCCGGAGTAAATCAAAAAACAAACCTGATGCGGTTAGAACCCACTGGCCTTTCCATCCTCTCGGGTCCCTGAAGCTCAGCAATACGCCACAGACCAACGCGACCACGCCGGAAATCGATAGCCACAGGAACACCCGTCGCAGGTGCATCACAGTGCCACGAACGATGTCAGCGGTCGTGAATTTTCCTTCCGCTTGAATCGGCACTCCGAATCCTCCGGCGCCCTCGCTTCATCGAAGTTCCGTGGAGCATGCCATGGACCGGCGTAGCCGGCGCCGTGTGCTAGAATTTACGCGCTAACAGTCAGATTCGGAAGGGGCGAATACTATGGAAGCTGCAACCACCGTTGTCACACCCGCCCGGTTCGAGCAGGGGCTTCGCTACGCGGATTTCCTGGCGCAAGCGACCGTCAACCGCGACAAATTCGAGCAGTATTACAAGGATTCGCCGCTTACCGCCGACGACATCTCGTTTTTCAAGAAGGCCGCTGCGCTGCCGAACGGCCCGGCGAGAATACTCGCACTGGCGGAAGCGTGGTGCGGCGACGTCTACCGCGAACTCCCGACCGTAGCCCGCATCGCCGAGGCGACCGGCGCGGACCTGCGCGTTTTTCTCCGCGACGAAAATCCCGACATCATGGACGAGTATCTCAGCAACGGCGGAAAATCTCGCGCGATACCCGTGTTCATCTTTTACGCGAAAGAAACCCGCTACATCACGCACTTCACCGAACGCTCGGCCGGCGCCCACGCCGAGCTCGCCGCGATCATGGACGATGTCAGGTCCCAGCAGAATTTGCCGCCAGGCACGACTTTCGCAACCGTACCAGAAGCCAGCAAGCAAGCCTTCCTTCGCGAAGTGATCGCGAAAATCCGGCCGCGCTTCCCCGACTGGCAGAAGGAATCGATCAAAGAGATGCGCGCGCTGCTCGCGTCCGCCCTCAACTTGCCCGATCGCGGTTGAGCCAGGGCGGGTCGGCCCGAGGAATCTGCTCCTTTTCTTCAGGAGGCCGAGGGCTTCAGCCCCAGCGTACACGGACTGAATTGAGCCTGAATTCCGAAGTTGGAAGGCGGTTTCATAGGGATTCATTGATCGATTTTGGTTTAGGTTGCGGCTTCAGGATTCAACTTCGGCGAAGTTGGAACACCATAGGCTAAAACGTTTTCCAGCAGGGGGATGCGTTGCTGCAGCCCACCCCAGGAAGCGGACAGATGCAGAACCAAGCGATGGCCGGCCCGGCCGAGCAAAGCACCGCACAGGAAAACCTGAGCACGCAGCGTGGCTGGCTGGCGATAGGTGGCGAAGTGGCAGGCGCGCTGAAATTCTCCGAGCAGATTGAACAACAGCAGGATGCTGCGGAAGGCGGCTTCGGTAGCGAAAAACTCCTGCAAGCAAAAATCATCGGCGGCCAAATCGTGTTTCAGTTCGGCGATGCGATTTTCCATGTCCGCCCGGCGGTTATAGTCGCGCCAGATTTCTTCCGGCGGCAGAGCGAAGTTGGTGACGAAGACGCGAAACGGGGAAAGCGCCGGATCCCTAGCAACGAATGCAAGGCTACGTCGGCACGCAACAAACTGGTGTGTGCAAACCGCCGTGCTCCGACCACCACCGAGAGCAAGAAGGCGGTGAAGGTCTCCACTGGATCGATGGCGTTGGGGGAAGTGAGGCGAAACGGTAGATGCTGGCTCACCGCTTCGCGATAGCCTACCTGCCGCAGAAACTCGAAGAACAGCACCAGCCCACCGAACGGGGTCACCGCTCGCTGGGTCTCGCGCAATTCCACTTTTTTTCCGCCCCAAAGGGCGGTAATTTTCCAGTGCACTGTTTTGTCCTCCTCGGCGTTTCTTTCATCCAACTGAAACTTAACCGGGTTGGGGCAAAACAGTGCTATTCAATTTCGGAATTCAGGTTGAGTGGGCTTTAGCCCCTGAGGAAACTCTTCAGATGGACAAGCAAGTTCCCATCGTCTACACCATCCGCGGCTGCGACGCCTGCGTAAAGCTTCTCCGAAAATGGGACGCCGAGGGCGTCGCCTACGAAGAACGCCGCGTCGAGTTGGACCAGGCTGTGCTCGACGAAGCCCGCACCTACGGCGATATGGTCCCCATCGTAGTTTGGCCGGACGGCCGCGTCGAGCAAGGCTTCGAGGGCACTCTCGGCTGCTTCATCTGACGAAACCCTGCTCCCTCGCTTCCCTGTCTCCGTCCTTCTTCTTTCCTCTGCGCTCTCTGCGCCTCTGCGGTGAAACCTTCCTCGGCTTCCTCGCGTCGATCACCCGGGCTATAATCCGCACAGGAGAAATCACGATGAAACGTTACGCTCTCGTCATGATCGGCTTCACGGGACTGCTCGCCGCACCGCTGCTCGCGCAGGCACCGACGCCGAGCGTTCCCGATGCGATTCGGCAGCAATACGACGCCGTCAAGAACAACCTACTGAAAGCCGCGGACAAAATGCCCGAAGACGGCTACGACTTCAAGCCCACTCCGGCGGAGCGCACCTTCGGCGGATGGGTCGCCCACGTGGCCGACGCGCAGACAGCCGGCTGCTCGCGCGCGCTCGGCACGCCAAAGTCTCCGAGCGCCGGCTCGAAGACCACGAAGGCCGATCTCGTCGCCGCGCTGAAAGACTCCTTCGACACTTGCGACGCCGCGTACGCCGCGCTCACCGACGCGAATGCCAACGAACCCGTGCAAAGCTACCGCGGGCCGACGCCGCGCCTCGCCGCTCTCGCGGGCAACGTCGAGCACGACAATGAATGCTACGGCTCGATGGCCGTCTACCTGCGCCTCAAGGGCATCGTCCCGCCCTCGAGCGAGCCGCGCCACTAGAAGCTGCCTCACAAAAACTATTTAGGAGGGGCGGATTGAGCGGGCGGAATGCTGTTCGGCGCTGGTGACGGCGCCGGCGTATCCGGCGGTGGCGTCAGCGTGAATTTGCCGTTGACGACAGGATTGCGGTCTTCGCCCTCGCAGTCCTCGTAGACCATGCGATGGATGTGCGCCACTCGTTCGTAGGTGCGCTTCATGTGCCACGGCGCCGTGAGATTGGCCGGATCGATGATGGTCATCTGATCTTCCAAATGCCCGGGGTCGATCATCCGCATTCTCTCGATGAAATGCGCTTGCTGGGTCAAAATGCCGATCGTTAGGAATCCCTCTACGTCCCCGAACGCCGACACGCTACTCCCCGAGTCTTGGGGGCCATATGGATCTTTGACCGCAATCGTATCCATCACGAGCGTCTGTCCCTCCCAATGGCCGATTGAATCGCCCCAAGGCGTCGCCCACAGGTCATCCTTCGGGGTGTGCGGCCGCCCGTCCGTGTAGATGTGACGAATCTCGCGGCTCGAAAAAATCAGTGCCGTTTCTTTCGGCGTCACCAGAACCTCGAACATCAACGGTGTGTCGAGCATCAGCCCCGGGTATCCGAACGTGCAGGCCGTGAAAGCCCCGCCCGGATCTTCTCCGCGCGCGACAGCCTCAAGCCTCTTGCGTTCCCTCGCCTGCATGGCGTCGACTTTCGCCCTGGTGGCGGCGTTAAGTGGCGGCGACCACTCCATTTGTTTGAGAACCTGCTCGAGCGATTGATTGAATCCGCCCGTCGCATCCGGCGTCGCGCCGACGTTTTCCCACTGGCCGCTCCAGTCGGGCAACCCTCCCGACGCGTCCATGCTCGCCACGCACGCCAGCAGGATCGCCGCCGCTTGTGCGAGTCTCCGGAGAATCACTTGCCTTCCCCCTGCGGCGGCGAGCCGATCAGCGGTCCATCGGGTCCGATTCCCGACAGATACTGCCCGCCCTTGACGCTCCCATCGCGCAGCGGGTGGATGACCAAGGTGATCTTGTCACCCGGCTTCAGGGTTCCGGGCCGCCACCCGACTCGCGCCAGATGCTCCGGGCTCGTCATCTCAATGCTCCACTCGTCCTCGCCGCCTGCGTCATTGTTGACGAGCAGCTGGATGAAAACGTGCGGATTGTTCCAGCGGAAATCCTTGACGGTGCCTTGCACCGTGACCTTCTTCGACTGGTCGAACATCGCAAACGAATGGTGCGCCAGCGCCGGACTCGCCGTCATTGCGGCGATGGCGATGAGAGCATAAGTCCGCGGCCTACCCATTTGGTTCCCTCCGGCGGGAGCGTCATTCGGGACCGGATTATACTCCTAGAACTCTCTTTGCCAGGCTCGATCACAAAAACAGGAGGGCCGGAGAACATCCGCGGTGAAGTGACCGCGACGGCAGCGGAATCACCCCCAGAAAAATCAGAATCATGCAGACACCAATGCACAGAAGGATGATGGTCGGAACCCAATAATTGAAGGGATTTCTGGCGCGATCAAAACCGCCGGGCGGACAACCCTTGTAGTGTCCCCTTCCGGTGGCCAGACTGAAGCCAGCCCAGCCCAGCGCGACCAGTCCCAACAGCAAGAACAGCACCTTTGCTCCCGAAGGACGATTACGAAATAACGGCGGGAAACGGTTTCACACCAAAGAGTCTAAGCCAGCTTTGAGTCGGAAACTGGTTGTTATCGCTTTGACCTTTGCCCATCGATATATGGTCCGGGCCGTTCTCTCGACGAGAGCCGAATGCCTTCGGAGCTTTTTTCTGATAAGTTTATTCGGACCATGGCCAAGCGACCCAAGCCTATCGTGCTCACGGTCCTCGACGGGTGGGGCTACCGCGCGGAGACCAAGGGCAACGCCATCGCGCTCGCGCGCAAGCCCAACTACGACCGGCTGCTGAAGGAATTTCCCAATACGCTGATTCACACCTCGGGGCCATACGTCGGATTGCCCGAAGGGCAGATGGGCAATAGCGAAGTGGGGCACTTGAATATCGGCGCGGGGCGGATCGTGCAAATGGACATCACGCGCGTGGATGCGCTAATCGCGAGCGGCGAGTTTTTCCGCCAGCCGCTTCTCCTCGAAGCGATGGAGCGCGGCCGGACGCACCAATTGCACCTGCTTGGGCTCGTCAGCGACGGCGGCGTTCATTCGCACATCGAGCATCTCTTCGCGCTGCTGCGGATGGCGCGTGAGAACAAAGTCCAGCGCGTTTTCGTTCACTGTTTCATGGACGGGCGCGACACGCCGCCCGAGAGCGGCATCGACTTCCTCCGCGCGCTCGAGCGGAAGATGCGCGAGTACGGCGTGGGGCAAATCGCCACGGTGAGCGGCCGCTATTACGCGATGGACCGCGACAATCGCTGGGAGCGCATCGAGAAGGCCTACACCGCGATGGTGCACGGCGACTCCGAAGTGAAGTCGAGCGACCCGATTGCGGTGATGCGCGCGAGCTATGAAAAAGGTGTCACCGATGAATTCGTGATTCCCGCCGTGATCACCACGCAGGCCGTGCCCGGAAAGCCGGCCGGGCCGCGCGGGTTGATTCGCGACGACGATGCCGCGATCTTCTTCAACTTCCGCGCCGACCGCGCGCGGCAGATCACGAAAGCGCTGATCGAGCCCGGCTTCGACAAGATCGCCGATCCCGCGCGGCCGAAAAATCTCGTCTACGTCGCGATGACGCAATACGAGAAAACGTGGCCGTGGCTGCGGTACATACTCGCGCCCGAAAAACTCGAGCACATCCTAGCCAACGTTTTCGCCGAGCTCGATTTCAAGAATCTGCGCGTCGCGGAAACCGAGAAATACGCGCACGTCACCTACTTCTTCAACGGCGGCGTCGAAAAGCCGTTTCCCGGCGAGGATCGCGTCCTCGTCCCCTCACCGAAAGTGCCGACGTACGACCTGAAGCCGGAAATGTCGGCCGCGGGCGTGGCCGACGCGGCGATCAAGGCGATCGAAAAAGGCGATTTCGACGCGATCATCATGAACTTCGCCAATGCGGACATGGTGGGTCATTCGGGCAAGCTCGAAGCGACGATCAAGGCCGTCGAAACGGTGGACGAAAACCTCGGCAGAATCTTTCAGGCCTTGCGGCCGCGCGGCGGGGCTTGGATTATCACCGCGGATCATGGCAACGCCGAAACGATGATCGATCCCGTCACCGGCGGCCCGCACACGTATCACACCACGAATCCGGTGCCGTTCATTCTCGCCACCGCGGACAATCACCTGCAACTGCAGCCCGGCGGCTCGCTGCGCGATATCGCGCCGACGATGCTCGGTGTCCTCGACGCTCCTGAGCCGCGCGAAATGACCGGCCACGATTTGCGAAAGGGTGCCAAATGAGCTCGCCCAGCGCAGCACGGCATCCGCTAAAATGGGCTTGGGGGGGAATCGATATGCCTGTAGAAGCGCCGATTGCCGCACAGGATGAACTGAACGTTTACGAATCTGCCGAAGCTCGCTTTGAAGTCGCCGCGCAGAAACTGGGCCTCGAACAAGGGATCTACCGCTACATGCGGTATCCCGAGCGCGAAATCACCGTCTACATACCGGTGGCGCTCGACAACGGACAGATCGAGGTCTACACGGGCTATCGCGTGCTGCACTCGACCGTGCGCGGGCCGGGCAAGGGCGGCATCCGTTTTTCTCCGGAAGTCTCGCTCGACGAAGTGCGCGCGCTCGCCGCGTGGATGACGTGGAAATGCGCCGTCGTGGACATTCCGTTCGGTGGCGCGAAGGGCGGCGTGATCTGCGATCCCGCAAAGCTCTCGAAATCGGAACTCGAGCGCGTCACGCGGCGCTACACCGCTGCTCTGAGCGACTGGCTCGGCCCCGAGCGCGATATCCCTGCGCCGGACGTAGGCACGAACGAGCAGACGATGGCGTGGGTGATGGACACGTACTCGATGCACGTGCGGCAGGCCACCACCGCCGTGGTGACCGGGAAACCGCTCGATCTCGGCGGCTCGCGAGGGCGCCGCGAAGCTACCGGCCGGGGCGTGATGATTTGCTGCAACAAGGCGATCGAACAATTACGACTGAAGCGGGACGGCTGCCGCGTGATCATTCAGGGCTTCGGCAACGTCGGCTCTCAGGCCGCACTGCTGATGCACGAGGCCGGTTACAAAGTCTTGGGCGCGGCCGACGTGCACGGCGGTCTCTATAACGAGAAGGGGCTCGACATCCCCAAGCTCTACGACTGGGTCTACACCCTGGGCCGGCCGCTGCAAGAATTTGACGGAGGAGAGAAAGTGACCTCGCGCGAGGTTCTCTTCCGCCCGTGCGACATTCTGGTGCCCGCCGCTATCGAGAATCAGATTACATCGGAGAACGCGCATCGCGTCGATTGCCGCATCCTCTGCGAAGGCGCCAACGGGCCCACCACCGCCCACGCCGATCCGATCGTCGAGAAAAAGGGGATCTTCATTATTCCCGATATTCTCGGAAACGCCGGCGGGGTTACCGTCAGCTACTTCGAGTGGGTGCAGGACCGCCAGGGCTTTTTCTGGCGCGAGAGCGAGGTCAACGAGCGCCTGCAGGACGTGATGGAGCACAGCTTCGATCAGGTAGTTCTGTACGCTCGCGCACATAACGTGAACAACCGGATCGCCGCCTATATCGTCGCCATCGACCGCGTAGCTCGGGCCTTGAAATTGCGCGGCTTCTACGCGTAAACTACGCCGCACTCAGCCCGTGCTAGGGAGGCGCGCTTGTTTCCTGACTCGATATCCCACGGGGCGGTCAAATCAGAAGAAGAACATCGGCGGGACCTCTGCGTCGTTGGCCGGTGGATTCACGATCGCGGCTTCGTCGCGTCAACCGACGGCAACATGTCGGTGCGGCTGGGCGCGGACCGCATCCTCACGACCCCCACCTGCATGAGCAAGGGCATGATGACAGAGGACGATATGGTCATCACCGACCTGACCGGGCGGCGCGTGAGCGGCTCGCGCAAGCCCTCCTCTGAAATCGGCATGCATCTCTTGATTTACCGGCTGCGCCCCGAGGTGAACGCGGTGTGCCACGCGCATCCCCCGACGGCGACGGGCTACGCTGCGGCCGGAATGGCGCTCGATAAGCCGATTCTGTGCGAGCTGATCATCGGGCTGGGATCGATCCCCGTGGCGCGCTACGGCACGCCGGGAACGCCGGAGCTGGCTGCGGCGCTCGAGCCTCTGGTCCAGGGACACGACGCCATCCTGATGGCCAATCACGGCGTCGTGACGTGCGGCCCCGATCTTCTGACTGCTTACCTGCGGATGGAAACCACCGAACACTTTGCTCGCGTGGCGCTCGTCACGCAGCTTCTCGGCAAGCAGGAAGTCCTCTCGAACGATGACGTCCAGAAGCTCCAGGTGGCGCGCGTGCGCTACGGCGCGGGCGCGGAATCTGCAAACGGCTCCGGGGGCGCGGCCGGCTCCGTCGGCGGCGAGGCCGAGCGCGTGACGCTGACGCGCCGCGAGCTCGAATCGCTGGTCGATGAAGCCGTGCGACGCGACCGCGCCCGCCGCTAATACCGTAGAAGCTGCAATCGCAATGAAATAGGCGCGCTTCGAAGAACTCCCCGTGTGGCTGGCGGCGACCGACCTCGCAGTTCGGGTTTGGCGCTCGGTGGAAAGCCGCCGCTTCGTCGCCAGCCAGCTTTACGCGACCAGATCGTTCCGAGATCTGAAATCTCAAATTTCAGATCCGAAATTTCAAATTTGAAATGATTGGCCGAAAGCATCTCGGGGCGGCTTCGCGTGCACTCAATCGGTGCGAAGCGCCCCGCTCGCGAGATGCTTTCGGCCAGGAGCTAAAAGCCGCCAGGCTCGCGCTAGTCCATGATCTGGACGTACTGCATCTTGCCGCCGAAGTGGATTTCCTTGATCTGATTGTTTTCGGTCACGATGTTGGACATGTTGGGTTTTCTCGTTTCATCCTTCCATTGCACAGGGGCTTCCGCCACCGTCTTACCGTGCTGCAGGACCGTGACGGTCGAGTCGTCAATTCTGAAGGTATAGGTTCCGGGTTGGATCTGCTTGCCGCCCAGCGTCTCGGCGGACATAATGTCCATCGTCGCGGTCACTTTCGAACTCTTCGCGGAAGCGTTGCGAGCCATCATCGGCACTGCCACGGCCAGCGCGGCAAGCGCCGACAAAACAAAACCAAGCGAACGGCGTGACTTCATCGGATTCCTCCTCGAATCGAATTTCCGGCGTGCACTGCGCTTAGACGTTGCAGCATTCGCTCGGAAAGCATCGATACGTGCCCGCCCAAAAGATTGTTCCTGATGGCGCGCAGATTTACTTCTGGGAGACGTTCTAATCGATTGAACTTTTCGAAACTATCCGCAATCGGCGTCAAATTTTGCCCGCATACGAATTTCCGTAGAAATGCGGTTTCATAATTCGTACGGCGTAACATTCCGTGACGCCCCCCAACCGCGCGATCCCGTCCTTCGTTTGACACTCTGCCCCCGCTAATCAATAATCGCTGGACATGATCGGCTCGCTCCGCGGCACGCTCACCGAGAAACGTCCGAACCAGATCCTGCTCGACGTGGGCGGCGTGGGCTATCAGGTGCAGATTCCGCTCTCGACGTTCACGAACCTCGGCGCGCTGCACCAGGAAACCACGCTGCTGATCCACACGCACGTCCGCGAGGACCAGCTCGCGCTCTACGGATTCCTGACGGCGCGCGAAAAGCAGTGCTTCGAGCTTCTGATTTCCGCCTCCGGCGTGGGACCGTCTCTCGCGCTCAAGATTCTCTCGGGCATGGGCCTCGAGGAGCTGATCCCCGCGATCCGCAAAGGGGACCTCGTACAATTGGTGCGCATTCCCGGCGTCGGACGCAAAACGGCCGAGCGCATCGTCGTCGAGCTGCGCGACAAACTCGCCGTGGTCGACATCGCCGAGGCCGGAAGGCCCGCGACACGTTCACAGCTCGAATCGGATGTGGCTTCCGCGCTCGTGAATCTCGGTTACGATGTACGCTCGGTGGAAGAGGCCGTCGAGAAATCGCGAGCGCAAGCGAACGGCGATTTCGAAGGCCTGTTGCGCGCGACGCTGCAAATCCTTGGGAATTCCGCGATGCAAAAAAGCGCGCGCGCAGGCCGCGAAGAATAGCGAGTGTTTCTTATGGGCGCATTCCCGACGCTCTGTCATCCCGAACGAAGTGAGGGATCTGCTCTTCTCTTAGCTTTTATATAAGGCGATGAGGGACAACCAAAATCGAATCGTTTCCGGCAGGGCGTGCGACGACGACGCGCGCATCGACGCTAGCGTGCGCCCAGACCGCTTCGAGGATTACATCGGACAGGATCGCGTAAAGGAAAATCTGCAGATCGCGGTCCAGGCGGCGCGCAATCGCGGCGAAGCGCTCGATCACGTTTTGCTTTACGGCCCTCCCGGACTCGGCAAGACCACGCTCGCGCAGATTCTCGCGAACGAGATGGGCTCAGCCATCAAGGTCAGCTCCGGTCCGCTCCTCGAAAAAAAAGGCGATCTCACGGCGGTGTTGACGTCACTCGAGCCCCGCGATTTCTTTTTCCTCGACGAGATTCACCGCTTGCAGCCGGCGCTCGAAGAAATCCTCTATCCCGCGATGGAGGATTTTCGCGTCGACCTGATCATCGGGCAGGGGCCGGGCGCGCGCGTGCATCCTTATCAGCTGAACAAGTTCACGCTGATCGGCGCAACCACCCGAGCCGGGCTGATCATGGCGCCCCTGCGCTCGCGCTTCGGCATCGTGCACCGGCTGGAGTTTTACTCGCCGGAGGATTTGCTGCGCATCATCGTGCGGTCGGCGAAGATTCTGGGCATCGCGCTTGAGCAGGACGGCGCGCGCGAAATTGCGCGGCGCAGCCGGGGGACTCCGCGCGTGGCCAACCGGCTGCTGCGCCGCGTGCGAGATTACGCCGAGGTTCGCGCGAAGGGCCACATCACGCTGGGCGTGGCGCGCGATGCGCTTGCCATGCTCGGCGTCGACGAGCACGGCCTCGACGATGTCGATCGCAACCTGATGCTCACGATCATCGAGAAATACGGGGGCGGCCCGGTCGGCCTCAACACGATCGCCGCATCGCTCAGCGAGGACGAAGGCGCCATCGAGGAGATCTACGAACCGTATCTCATACAGCTAGGCCTGCTCGACCGCACGCCACGGGGCCGCGTGGCGACCGCCGGCGCCTACAAACACTTCGGCTTGCCCTTCGACAAAGCGCAAGATAAAGACGCGCCTCGCCGCCAGCCGGGCCTGTTTTAGAAGCGTTCCAGATCATTTTCAGCCCCTATCCACGATGGGCGTCCTGTGGCAAGCTATCGGACATGGGAAACAAGGACGCACACCGACGCGAAGTCAAAAAGCCGAAGAAGCAGAAGCCGAAACCTCAAGCCTTCACCCAGACGCCTGCGCGCATCTTGAAAGAGACGCCTAAGAGCTAGCTCGGTGTTCGGTCTCGACGGCCGCCTCGCTCTGCGACGCAAGAAATCGCTTTCGCATCCCCAGAAAAACGCGCTAGAGTTCGCGGACTGCATGCGAGAATCCACGCGGGCTCCAGATAAGTGATGATAGCTCAGGTGATCGCGGCGCTGAAGCCGACGGCAGCGCGAAGCGTGCGCCGGTGGCTCTTTCACCTCGGCGGCATTGGCCTGATCCCTCTCGGGCTCCTCGACAGCTCCCTCATTCCGCTTCCGGGCAGCATGGATGTCGTGACCATCATTTTGTCCTCGCGGCAGGCGGATTGGTGGCCTTACTACGCGCTGATGGCGACGCTGGGTTCGGTGCTGGGAGGGTTTGTCACGTACCGGCTGGCCCGCAAGGGTGGGAAGGAAACTCTCGAACGCAAGTTCTCACGCCGCCGAGCGGATAAGATCTACAAGATCTTTGGACGATGGGGATTCAGCGCGATCGCCATTTCTTCTTTGCTGCCGCCGCCTGTGCCCATGGTTCCGTTTCTGCTTGCTGCGGGCGCCATGCAATATCCGGTGAGAAAATTCCTGGCGGCGCTCGCGTTGGGACGAGCCGTGAGATACGCAGTCCTGGCCTATTTGGCCGCGCGGTATGGGAGGGATATCATCGCGTTCGTCACAGAACACGAGCGTCCCGTGGTGTGGGGAGTCGCCGGGCTGCTGATTGCCGTTGCCGCCGCAGTTATCGTCTTTCTTGTCTTGCGCAAACCCAAGAGTAAGAAGAAAAAAGCAAGTTAGACTGGTTGCCCGCCTCCTAGAGCTCCGCACGGGCGATGGCGCCGGTGGAGCTCTCGATGGACTAGAATGTCTGCTCGCCGATGAAGACCGTTTACTTGTCGCTGGGATCGAATAGGGGGGATCGCGCGCAGAATATTGCGCGGGCAATTGAGGCGCTCGGCGAGCGCGGCGTGCGCGTCACGCGGCGGTCGTCGCTTTACGAAACCGAGCCGGTCGACATGCGCGGGCCGGGGTGGTTCTTGAACTGTGTGGTCGAGGCGGAGACGGATCTGATGCCGCGGCAATTGATGAACGCGCTGCTCGCGATCGAGCGCTCGCTCGGCCGGCGGCGCGGGCCCGTCGCCGAGGGCGGACGGAAGGAATCGCGCACGATCGACATGGATATTCTATTTTTCGGCGCGGCCGTGGTGCACGCGCCCGATCTCGAGATTCCGCACCCGCGGATGTCGGATCGGAAGTTCGTTCTCGTGCCGTTCGCGGAGATCGCGCCCGCCGCGGAGCATCCCGTGCTGAAGCTGACCGTGGCGCAGTTGCTCACCGCCACGCCGGATCGCAGCCAGGTCCGGCGGTGGAATCCGCCCGCAGACGCTGCCAACTGACAACTCCCCGGGCGGCGAAAGCCTTCGTTGACCCACAGCGTAAAAACGCGGCTTTCGCCCCCCATTAAGGCGCCGTTTAGGCCCCCGCGAGGAGGATCCTCGATCCCCGCCTGATGGCAGAGAAAAGTGCACCATTTCAGTGCACTCATCGCACTGCGACGCGCAGCCAGTGCAGCGTGATCGGCTTCGGTGCAAGCGCCTCGAGCTCGATCTGGGTGAGGCCGTCGACCGACTGCTCTCTCCATGTGTAGACACCGGGCTCGGTATCTTCCTGCATGCGGCCGGTGGCGGGACGCAGGAAATCGCGCGCGTCGTCGATGGTGGCGACCTCGCGAACCGCCGGCCGCGTGAGTGCCTCGACCACGTAGCTGCGCAAGAGCTTCGGCCAGTACGTCTCGAAGAGCTGCGACGAGGCGAAGATGTCGCTCCAGGCGACGTCGTCGCCGAACGCCACGATTACGCCGACCACGTGGCCGCCCTTGATGCCGGAGGTCGCGCGGTCGAAGCGGCGGCTCATCTCGTCCGCAAATCCTTCGACTGAGTTTTGCACCATGGGCGACTGATAGATGCGGCGATAGGATTGGGTGGGAGCCTCGGAGATTACTCCGTCGATCGCGGCGCTCGGGAGGGCGGGAGGCGCGCCGGCAACACCACCAGCTGCGCCCGCACCCATCCCCCTGGCCACCGTGATCGACTCGCTCTGGCCCACCTTGGGCGTTTCGTCGCGCACGGCGGCCCAGACCTGGCTTTGGTCTTGTTTGACCGCGGCTTGCACGCGCACGCTGGGATGAACCATCGTCTCGGCAGCGCTGAAATTCATCGACGCGCCGGTCCAGCGGCCGTGCTCGACGCAGAAGACGTCGAGCGGCAGCGGCGCCGAGCTGATCGGCACGATGCGATCCTTGCCGATGATGCGGTCCTGCTTTCCGCCGGAAACGACTTCACCCGCGAGGAGCAGCAGCGGACGCTTGCCGCGGTTCACCAGGACGAGCTGATTCACCTGTGAGCCGCCGGTGTACAACGGCGCAGGCTCGCCGTCACGCGTGCGACCGATGTAACCGCCCTGCTCGCTGATCACGGCGTCGCCCGAGCTGAGCGCTTCGTCGAGCGTTTCGAACTCGCTCGTATCGGCATTTTGCGAAGAGATCACGGGAAAAACGGTGAGGTCCTGGTAAGTGACTGGCGCTCCGATTCCCCAAGGCTGGGCTGATCCGCCACCTCCTGCCGCTGCAGCCACCCGCGTGTTCAGCGCCCAATCAGGTTTCAGGATGGCGGCTCCGCAGAGAATCAGAGTCGCCGCGAATACGATCGCTGCCGCTCGTTTCGTTCTGCCGTGCATGGTTCCCCTCCCTCGCGGTCGGCTCATGAGCGCATAGCCGGCCGCACTGTGCTGAGAACGGCGAGGGGGAACTTTCTTGCAGGGCTGCCTCGAAAAATCTGGGGGCGATGCGGAGAGGCTAAAATCCGGAGCCGGGGGCTTGGTCCTTCTGGCGCTTTTTGCGCTCCTCTTCTTCCTGGCGCTCGTATTCGGCCATCTCTTCCTCGGTCATCTGGTAATCCTCGCGCGAGGCGAACATCGCGCTCGCGCGCGTGCCGCGCCCGAAGCGCTGGCCCCGCCGGCGGATCTTGCGTTCAGAGAAGCCGCCGATGCCGCGGATCGGTTCGGCGATGGCGCCGGATTCGAGCAGCAGCTCGCTGACGCGCTCGAGAAACTCGTGCAGGTGGTAGGGCTTGGGGGAATGCGGCAGTCCCTCGCGCTCGAGGACCGGCTGGACCTCTTTGGCCATCAGCAGCGGCACGAGGAATAGCACCCGGATGCGCCTTTGGGGCGGGCTATCCGAACCGTCTTCGGCAGGAACACCAGCCTCGACCGGGGCCTGGGCAAGCTCCCTCAGGATCGCGAAGAGAGGCCCTCCCGGATCAGCCAGCGCGACGTTGACGATGGCGAGATTCCAGCCGCCCACGGCCAACTCGCCGAGCGCCTCGGAGGCCTTGGGCACGATTCGAACCCGCCAACCCTCCGAATCGAGGACGCTTTTCAGGGCTTGCTGGCTCGTAACGTCGTCGTCGACAAGCAGAATACCGACCTGTTCCACCGGCTGGGTCCCTTTGTTCCCCTGCCAGTATAGCGGCCGGCGGGCAAGCCCTGGCCGTTCGCGCAGGCCAGGGTTTCCAGCAGGAACCCTGTTCGCCAGTGCAGGCGAAAGAAAAGCGAAGAATAGTTCTTGACATGGCGAACATCAGGCGAATATAGTGCTCCCGTGCGGCGAGACCAATGGCCACTTATCCCATACTTCGAGCAGCTCCGACGACGCTTCGGCGCCGTCAGGGACGCTCGAAAGAGACCAGTCTCACCCTATTCCCCACAGCCGCTTGCCACGGCACCAGTGAGTCCCCGAACGGTGCTTCCGCGCCCCCTCCGGTACCTGCCCGGAGTGAGAAGCGCCCGACGGAACTGGTCGGCATTGCGCGCCTCGCCGCATCCTCCCTCCGCGCCGAAGCCAAGCGCGGGACGGAGTATTTTGTCCTCCCCGTCAAATCGATCCTGAACGAGTGCCATTCGGAGCGGGTGCCCTTCCGCTGGACCGTGAATCCCTACCGCGGCTGCGAATTCGGCTGCAAGTATTGCTACGCGCGCTACACGCATGAGTACATGGAGCTCGACGGCGACGATTTCGAATCGAAGATTTACGTCAAGAAGGACGCCGGGCCGCTGGCCGCGCGCGATCTTTCTTCCGAGGCCATCTGGGGCGAGCACATCGCCATCGGCACCGCGACCGATCCCTATCAGCCGGCGGAGCGTGAATTCGGGGCGACACGAGCGATCCTCGAAAAAATGGCCGAGCGCGATGGGTTGAGCCTTTCGATCACCACGAAATCCAATCAGGTGGTGCGCGACATCGACCTGCTGAAGCGGATTACGGAGCGCTCGTCGATCACGATTCACATGACCATCACCACGCTGCGAACGCGCCTCGCGAGGCTGATCGAGCCGCGCGCGCCGCGCCCCGATCTGCGCCTCGAAGCGGTCCGAAAGCTGCGCGAGGCCGGCATCGCCGCGGGCGTGAATATCATGCCGATTCTGCCGGGGATCACCGACCGCGAGGCCGATCTCGATGCGCTGATACGAGCCGCGCGCGATGCGGGCGCGCAGTGGGTAGCGGCGAGCGTCGTGTTTCTGATGCCGGCATCGTGGAAGACGTTCATGACGTTCCTCGAGGAGAAATTCCCGAGGCTCGCGGCGCAATATCGCGAGTGGTATCGCGGCTATGGCTATGCGCCGGAACGCTACCGGAAGGAAATTGCGGCGCGCGTCGAAGGCCTGCGGCAAAAGCACGGAATCGTATCGCGGCCGTTCAACCCGATGACGTCGCCCGAGCGGACGTGGAAATCACCTCAACTGCAAATCGACTGGAAGAATGGAGAGCGGGCATGCCACGAATGAACGCGCAGCGAGCGAGACGCGGCAGAAGCAGAAAGACAGCAGTACGAAAGGCCCTCGGCCCCGTGATCGTCCCTACGGCGCCGGCCAAGCCGCCGCGCGGAATGAAACTGAAAACGGTGTCGAGGGTTATCATGCTCTTCGCGCTGCTGTGCCTCGGCGCATTCCTGGCGGGCCGGCCGCCGGTTTCGGCCGCGAGGGTGGATGCGGCGCCGCAGTCGAAGGAGACTGTGCATGTTTCTCGGGCTAAGAACCGCCGTGTATCAGGTGCAGGATCTCGGCAAGGCCACAAAGTGGTACAGCAGCGTGCTGGGGTCGCAGCCATACTTTGATCAGCCGTTTTACGCGGGTTTTAACGTGGGCGGCTACGAGCTTGGACTAGTGCCGGAGCCGGACGCTGGACTCGAGCGCGCTGCGGCTGGCCTTGCATACTGGGGCGTGGCGGATGCTCGCGCGGCGTATCAGCGATTGCTCGAACTCGGAGCGACGCCGAATGAGCCCGTGCAGGATGTCGGCGAGGGAATTCTGGTCGGGAGCGTCCACGATCCGTTTGGCAACGTGCTCGGCGTGATTCAGAATCCGAATTTCAAACTGCCAGCAGACTGAACCTAAAAGGCGCGGACGTGGCGTGTGCGGGGAGCGCGCTCCGGGCAAGCCCGGGGCGGCAAACAGCGGGAGCAAGCTCCCGCACTCCACGGAGTCGGCCCGGTTCACTCACGCACTCGAGCCTTCACTTCGTTCAGCGAAAACTGGCGCCCCGCTAAGGCATGATGATGCGCGAAGCGTCTTTTGTGGCTTCAGCTGGAAGCGGGAAACGCGCGCGCAGGAAATCGAGAAAGGCGCGCGAGCGCGGCCGGCCGTTCGTCTCCTGCTTGCCGACGCGAAGCAGGAACACGAGCAGATGGGAGACCTCGGTGTCTTTTAGGCGGCTCATTCCCGCACGTCCCGCTTCTTCCTTGCGGAATTCCTGAAGGAATTGATTGATTTCGCCGTAGAGCGCGCGGGCCATGGGCGCGTCCGGCGGCCGCTCGTAGTAAATCCCGCTGCCGAGCGTGCGATAGGCTTCCGCCAACGCTTCGATAGCGGAAAGCACGGCGCCGTCGCCGAGGTCCCTGTTCTGGAGCTGGAAGTTGAGAGTCGTGGTTGCCACGCCGGAGACCAGCGGCCAGTGCTCGTAGACGAACTCGACGGGAACCTTCAGATCGGGATACGGCAGTTGCTCGCTAGGGACCGGCTTGCGATGTTCTGATTCGTAGCGATGCGCGGTGATCAGGTGCGGGCAATCCGGCACGCAATCGATCGTCACTTCGCGTTCGCGGCCGCAGCAGACCGCGCAGATCTTCTCGCCCTTCGCGGGACAAAACCGCTTTGCCGGGCGCTTTCCGCAGATCGGGCAGTTCATCGAACCTCGCAATTCATGAAATCGTGCCACAAAGATCAACGGGCGACACACCGGCGCGATGTGGCATAAATCGGAGCGCCGCAAGCCCTCGCAATGCTCAGGCCAGGGCAGCGCCCTTACAGTGCGGCCAGCGGCGGGAGCGAGCGCTCTCTGCAATCGCCCGAGTTGCCTATTTCACGAACACCTTCGGCTCGACGGACATTCCCAATCGCAGATAGTCGTCGGAATTCTGGCCCGGATCGAGGACGATTTTCACGGGTATGCGCTGAACGACCTTCACGTAGTTGCCGGTGGCGTTCTCCGGAGGCAGAAGGCTGAGGCGCGCGCCGCTCGAACCCGCGATGCTGTCGACGTGGCCCTTGTAGGTGCGGCCGTTTGCGTCGACTTTGAACTCCGCTTTTTGCCCCGGACGCATGTATTTGAGCTGCGTTTCCTTGAAGTTGGCCGTCACCCAGACGTCGTTGAGAGGAACGATCGTGAGCAGCTGCTGGCCGGGCTGCACGTTCATTCCGACTTCGACGCTCTTCGACACGACGCCGTCCACGGGCGCGAGAATCTTCGTGTACAGCATGTTCAATTCGGCTTGTTCGAGAAGGGCTTGCTTTTCCTGCACGTCGGCCTCGGCCGAAAGGGCGCGAGCGCGGGTGGACGCGACTTGTTGAGGACCGGTCTGCGAAGAGCGGAAGCTCGCCTGAGCCGCCGCGAGGCGCGCGCGGGCCTGCGTGATCTGTTGAGCGGCGGCGGATACGTTGGCCTTGGCGGCCTCGACCGTCGCGGTGCCGGAGGCGGCCGCGGCCACAGCCTGATCGTAAAGCTGCTGGGAAATTTCCTGCTTATCGACGAGCTGTTTGTAGCGTACCAGGTCGTTCTGCGCTTTCTGGTTGTTGGCTTGCGCTTCCAGCAGATTCGCCTGGGCAGCGTCGTACTGCTGGCGTGCCGCGACGATTCCCGCCTGCGCATCATCGACGTCCGCTTCCGACGAAGAAATCTGGCTGGTCGTGCTCACGTTCGTGACAGGAACATTGATGTTGAGAGAACGAGCCGTGGCCTGGGCGCTGGCGAGATTGGCGCGCGCCTGGTCGAGAGCGGTCTGGTAGTCGCGCGGATCGATTTCCACGAGCACGTCGCCCTTGTGCACGAGCTGGTTGTCATCAACGTTGACCACGGAGATGTAGCCCGAAATGCGCGCGCTAAGCGGCATCAGGTGGCCGTCGACCTCGGCGTCGTCGGTCGATTCGTAGCTAGAAAAATAGCGCCAGGCGAAGATTCCGCCGACCACGACCACGATCGCGGCAATCACCAGAAAAAGGCGGGCGCGAGGATTCGCCTGAAAGAAACCCGGGCGGTGATATTCGGGCGGAGGCGGCGCCGGGTGCGTCTCGGAGTGCGTTTCGGTGGCAGAGGAAGTCTCCGCGGGCTGATTGGTCGGGGTTTCGACTTCAGTTCTCTGTGCCATGGTCTTTAGTTTCCTTTGAGAAATTCTTTGACGCCCGCTTCGCCCGCGCCCAAGGCACGGGCCAAGGAAATCTTCGCGTAATTGTCGGCATACAGGCTGGAGATGTAGTTTTCGTGAGCGCTGGCCACTTGTTCCTCGGCTTGCACCACCTCGACCGTGTCCGTGACGCCGGCAGTGAAACGGTCCCTCGATTGCTCGAGCGTCTGATCGGCCAGGTCGATATTGCTGCGCGCCACCTGGACCTGCTCCTCGGCGGATTCGATGTTGAGGAGCGCGGTGCGAACGTCATCGTCGATCTGAGCGTGCAGATTATCGAGCCGCTCGCGGCTTTGCTCGAGCCGCGCGTCGGCCTCGAGAACGTCGCCATGGACCTTGCCTCCTTGAAAAATCGGGATGTTCAGCGTGCCGCGAACATCCATCACGCCATGGGTGGCGAGGGTATCGTAGGTCCCGGCCAAGCCGTAGTCCGCGCTGAAGGAAAGCGTGGGCAGATAGCCGTCCTTCGCGGATTTCACGCCATATTCCGCGGCGTGCACATCGGCGAGGGCAGCCTGAAAATCGGAGCGATTCGCGTAGGCCCGTTTGAGCGCCTCGTCGACAGTCAGCGCGCCGAATGGCTGGTAGAGCGATGTGTCCGTGAGTTCGAATTGCTGCCCGGGCGCAAGTCCGATCACGCGAGCCGTCGTCAGCTTGGCGATCGCGAAGTTATTCTTGGACTGGATTAAATCCTGCTGGCGCGTCTTCAATTCGACGTTCGCGCGGAGCGCATCAATGGCCGGAGAGGTTCCCGCTTTCACCTGATCGGAAGCCTGATCGTAGAGCGCTTGCGCGGTTTTCACCTGCGCGTCGGCGGTTTCGACGCGGGCTTGATCCGCGACCGCCTGCAAGTAAGTATTGCCGACAGCGAGAATCACGAGATCGCGCGCGTCCTTGAAACTGTATTGCGCGGATTTCAGGCTCTGGGAAGCGGAGTGCGTATTGTTGAGAGCCTTGAGATCAAGAAGCGACTGCGTGACGTACGCGCGCGAATCGTAGTAGCCGAAAGGCCCGACGACCGGAGGGATCGAAATACCCGTCGATGGCGGAAATTTGAAGCTGAAACCGAATTCGGCCAAGTCGACTTGCGAAGCATCGACGTAGGACGATGTCGTAAGATTTGGCAGCAGCGCGCTCAGGTACGTCCAACGCTCGCCGTGCGCCGAGCGAACATCTTGCTCGGAAAGAAGCAGGCCGAGATTCTGTTTGAGGCCGCGATCCATTGCATCCTGCAGCGAGAGTTGCAAAACGCCGGGCACGGGCGCCGATGGGACGCTGCCTGAATAATTTCCCTGGGCGCCGACAGGAACGGGTATCTGAATCGTATCTGTCTGCGCGCCTGCCGGCGCTGCGGCAATCAACAGCGCGAAGGCACAAATGGCCCATGAATAAAGCGATCGGCCTATCACGAAATATCCTCCTCCGGCTCGTTGTAGCTTGGATGAAGGTACCGCCATGAAAGACTCAGCGCATCCTCGTCGAAATGAAATCCTGCCGAAACTTATCTCGCTTTCACGATCTGGAACTCCGCGGGCTCTTCC
The DNA here is from genome assembly GCA_963836125.1 of uncultured Acidobacteriota bacterium. Classification (GTDB taxonomy): domain Bacteria; phylum Acidobacteriota; class Terriglobia; order Acidiferrales; family UBA7541; genus Palsa-295. Next base: position 28,685 of record CAWIIK010000004.1, on the reverse strand, counting down.
CGACCCTGCTCTTCTCATCAGCAAATAGGTTCGGAGCAAACAGGTCCCAAACCTGGCCCTCGGTGGCGCGCAAAGAGCTGTCGGGATTCATCGCCCAGGCAAGGGTGACACCGAACAGAATCAGCTGGGTCAGCCGCGCGAGTTCGGCGGCCGGAAGATCGCGCCGGACTTCGCCGCGTTCCTGCGCCAACGTGAAGATCTCCGCGATCAAGCGGCGGCCGAGTACGAGGCGCTTGTGGAGTTCCGCGCGCACCGGAGGACACGATGCGTGTGCCGAATAAATCGCGCGAAGAAGCTCCGGGCTTTCGGCCCACTGTCCGGCCAGGTCCATCGCCATGCGCCTCAGCGCTGGCAACGCGGGCCCCTTCTTCGCTTCCTCGAGTGCGTTCTCAATCGCGGCGATGCGCTCGGCGCCGAATGTCGCAAGGACGTGCTCTTTGGTCGGAAAATAGTTGAAGAAGGTTCCCTTCCCGACGTCAGCGGCTTCGGTGATGTCTTCGACCGTAGTTTCCAGATAGCCGCGCTCGGCAAAGAGGCGGAGAGCGGCGCGAAACAGCCGCTCGCGAATTTCGGCGCGATGGCGCTCGCGGCGGCCAGCGACGCGTTTTACCTTGTTTCGAAGGGCGGGGGTGGAAGCAGCCACGTGCATGTCACCTGCGATGAAGTGCAATCAAATGTGACTATAGGTCATATTTGAGCAGGGGTCAAGCCCCGTCGGACAAACGGCGAGCTTTCGTAGAAACAGCCGGGCGATTCCCCGCCCCGGAGCGTCGTCTCTCCGGGGCGGATATCGCGAGAGCGTTACTTCGAGAGGTTCTTGGGGCTGTGCTGATTCAGAATTTCGATCATCAGCCTTGCAGACGGCGGAATGGGGACCGCGCCGTGAAGCGCGATCTCCTTGGCATTCAGGTTCCGGCCGTAGATGCGTTCGTTCGCGTCGTTGTCGGGACGAAGCGTCGAGCCTTCGAGCGAAATGCCCGCGAACAAACCGCGTGCGCGCGAATAGGTGAGGAACTCGGCGCGCATCGTGACGTCCGTGTCGGCCTCCGCATCGCGGCCCACGGGACCGCCGGCGGCCGATGCATCCGCGCCAAGCTTCACTTTGCTGTTAAGGATGGCCCTCGCGCCGCCCTGGTTCATTACCAGAATCACGAAATCGGTAGCCTGGCCGCCAAGCTGGAATCCGAAGCTGCCGCCTTCGAGAGCCATCATCGTCGGCGCGCCCCAGGGGCCCTGAAACGTCTCACCGCTGCGGCAGGTCATCGCGCCGCGGCCGTAGCTGCCGCCGACGATGAACGCCGCCTTGAGCACGGACGGAATCACGATCACACAGTCCGCCTTGTCGAGCAGGTTCTGCGGAATGTCGTCGGGGATGTTCATGATCTCCTTCAGGACTTCGCCCGCATTCTGCAGCCGGTCTTCGTCGTGCGATTTGTCGTCCGCATGGGCGGGCGCGGACGCGAGGAGCAGGGGGATGCAAATGAGTGCAGCAGCGAGCAAAATTGACAGCGCCTTCTTCATGAGTGCCTCCAATGAAATGAGAATTGCGAACTCCATCATAGGGGCTTTCAACGCCACAGCGCAACTGAATCGACAGCGGGAAACGGATGCGGGTCCATCGAGGCCGCGAATGCAATATAATTGGGTGCGTTGTCACTCCCCCCACACATGCGTCCCCTCAAAGGCTGCGGCCCTCGCGGCCACCCGCATCCAGATATTGGACTCCTGACGCGGGCGTTTCGTATCGCTTTTTGCGCGGCGATATTTCTCGCTTTCGCGGATCCTGGGAACGCTCAACAGCGTCCCGCAGCCAAGCGGGCGGACGTGGCGCAATTCCGCGCGCGCGTCGCGAAGGCGCTGGATGAGGCGCACGCACAGAGGGCGGAGTGGGGAATGGTCGTCGCCGACCGCGACACCGGCGAGACGCTCTACGCGCTGAACGCGGATCATTTCTTTGCGCCGGCATCGAACGCCAAAGTCTTTACGACTGCACTTGCGCTGGCCACGCTGGGCTCCGATTACCGATTTCGCACCACCCTCGAATCGCCGGGAACGCTTGGCAGCGACGGGCACCTCGCGGGCGATCTGATCCTGGTGGGGCGAGGTGATCCCGATCTTTCCAATCGCACGTTTCCATATACGGGCAATGGCGAACGCGAAGGGCCGGTCGACAAGGTGCTCGGCGAGATGGCGGATCGAGCCGTGGCAAAAGGGCTGCGCGAGGTTGACGGCGACGTCGTCGCGGACGACAGCTATTTTCCGTACGATCCGTATCCGGCGGGATGGAACGCGGGCGATCTCTTCTTCACGTTCGGTGCGCCGGTAAGCGCGATCGCGTTCAATGACAACACGGTGACGGTGCTCGTCGAGCCGGGAGCGAGCGCCGGCGATGCGGCCACCATCACAGCGGAACCGAGCGCCGCGGCGGACAGGATCGGGCACGACATCACGACAGTGGCGGCCGGAACCGCGTTCAACATCGCGGTGGTTCGCCAACCGGGCGTGGATTTCATTCAGATACGCGGCACGATTCCGGCGGGACACTTGCCGGTGCGGCTCGATTTGGCGATGACGAATCCGGCGGAGATCGCCGCGCGAACGTTGAAGGAACTGCTCGAGGCGCGCGGCGTGCGCGTGATGGGAAACGTCCGCGTGCAGCATGCGCCGCCGCCCGAGAGCACGCCCGCGGGCGAGCCTGTGTTCCCGGCGGCGGGCGCGGCAGCAGGGGCGACGCCGGCGGCAGCCGGCGGCCGACGGGTCCTCGCGGAACATCTTTCTCCGCCGCTAATCGAGAGTATTCAATTCACGAACAAGGCCAGCAACAACCTCCACGCGGAATTGCTGCTGCGCGCGGTGGCGCGCGAAAAATTGGGGCTGGGATCGACGGCGGCCGGGCTGAAGGTCGAAGACGATTTCCGCCGGGCGGTCGGGATTGTGGATGGCGATGTCTTGCTATCGGACGGCTCGGGGCTGGCGCGCGACGATCTGGTGACGCCGCGAGCCATGGTGATGCTGCTGCGTTACGCGGCGGAGCAGCCGTGGGGCCGAGATTTCGTCTCGACGCTGCCGATCGCGGGCGTCGATGGCACGCTCGAAGATCGCATGAAGAATACCGCGGCCACGGGGTTGATCGAGGCGAAGACGGGCACACTTGAGCACGATCACGCGCTTTCAGGCTACGCCACTACGCTGCGCGGCGAGTACCTCGCATTCGCGATTTTTTGCAACAATGACGCGCAGCATGGGCCCGGCGCGTCGGCGACGATCGACGCGATCGCGAAGGCGATGGTCGAGACGCTTGGCGGCGGGTGGGCCCCGCGGAAAAAGAAATGAGCCGCGAGGCGAGAATCGTCACCGTTTTCGGCAGCGGTCGCGTGCGCGCGGGCGATCCGCAGTACGCCGAGGCCAGGGCGCTCGGCGCGGAATTGGCGGCGAAAGGCTTTCGCGTCTGCTCGGGCGGCTACGGCGGCGTCATGGAAGCGGTCTCGCGAGGGGCGAAGGAAGCGGGCGGGCAAACGCTCGCGGTGACAGCTGAATTTTTTCGCTCAAGCGCGAACGAATGGGTCGACGAGCAGGTTCGCGTGAAAACCTGGCAGGACCGGCTATTCGAATTGGTGAAGCGAGGGCAGGGCTACGTCACGTGCCCGGGCGGCACGGGAACGCTCGTGGAGCTTGCGGTCGTCTGGGAGATGCTGAACAAACAGGCGATGGCGCGCAAACCGTTCGCCGTGCTCGGCGATTTCTGGCGCCCGGTGGTCGATCTGGTGAGCGAAGTCGAGTTTGGCCGCGCGCGCCCTGGCGGCGAGGCTGATGCTCCGCTCGTTCACATTGCTCCCTCTCCGGCGGATGCGGCTGCGTATCTGGCCGGGCATTTCGGGGCGCACTGAGTTTCCCACAGTCAACCGAGCTACAATCTTGTCGAGGTTCCGTGTCGCGTCCTGCGGAAGAGCTGCTGGAATTCGACCGCCTGAAGAACATCGTCGGCGGCTTCACCACGTGTATGCCTGGACGGCGGGCCGTAGAGGCGCTTGGGCCACAGCAAGATGCGACTGCGCTTGGCGCCGAGTTCGAGCTCGTGCGCGAGGCGATGGCGTTTCTGCGCCCCGGCTCGGAGCTGGGATTCGGCTCGCTCGCGGACCCGGCGGCGTGGCTCGCGCGGCTCGTGGTTCCAGCTTCCGTGCTGTCGATCGCCGAGCTGCTCGAGGCTGTTTCGCTGATGGAAACGGTGGGCGGTGTGCGGCAAACGTTTCGCGGCGAGGCCGCAAAATATCCTCGCCTCGCCGAGCGCGCTGCGGCGCTGGCCGATCTCCGGCATGTTTCCGCGTCGATCCACCGAGCAATTCTCCCGAACGGCGAAATCAGCGACGATGCTTCGCCGCAGCTGAAGCGCATCCGCGCCGGGATTGCCCAGTCGCGCGAGAAGATTCAGCGGTCGCTCGAAGGCATCCTGCGCGCGCGCGGCGAGGCCTCGGGCGAAAAGGGCGAAGACTACATCACGCTCCGCAACGACCGCTTCGTGATTCCGGTGCGCGCTTCCGAGCGCCGCACCATTCCGGGCGTAGTGCACGGCGCGAGCGGCACGGGGCAGACGATTTTCGTCGAGCCGCTCGAAGCGATCGATCTCAACAACCGCCTGGTCCAACTGAGCGACGAAGAAATCGCCGAAATCGCGCGCATCCTGGAAGAGCTGACGGAGCGGGTCCGCCTCGATCGCGGGCCGCTCCAGGCTGCTGCTGCGGAAATCGCGCATCTCGACTCGCTCTTTGCGCGCGCGCGTTTCGCCCGCGATTTCGATTGCACGGTGCCGGAATTCACGGCGGGCGATTCGTTACGCCTCGAAGCGGCGCGCAATCCCGTGCTCGAGGTGGCGCTGCGCTCACAGGGACGCAAGGTTGTGCCGCTGACGTTTGCCCTCGGCGGTGGCGAAACCGTAATGGTCATCAGCGGGCCGAATACCGGCGGCAAGACGGTCGCGCTCAATACCACGGGACTCGCGGCGCTTGCGGCGCAATCCGCGATTCCCGTGGCGGCCGAAAGGGCCGAATTGCCGATTTTCGACCATGTGCTGGCGGATATCGGCGACGAGCAGTCCATCGCGGCGAACCTCTCGACGTTTTCCGCGCACATGCTGAATCTGAAGTCGATGCTCGAGGTGGCCACCGAGCGCTCGCTGATTCTCGTCGACGAAATGGGCACCGGCACGGCGCCGGAAGAAGGCGCCGCGCTTGCGGTCGCGCTGCTCGAGGAATTTCGCGCGCGGCGCGCGTTGACGCTCGCAACCACGCACCACGATCGCCTGAAAGCATATGCCTCGACGACGCGCGGAATCGTGAACGCGGCCATGGAATTCGACGAGGAACATCTGCGGCCAACTTATCGGCTACTCGTCGGCGTGCCCGGCACGTCGAGCGGAATCGAAATCGCGCGAAGGCTGGGGCTGCCGGCGCGAGTGGTGGAGCACGCGCAGGCCAGCCTCTCGCCGGAATCGCGCGAGGCGCGGGACCTGATCGCCTACCTCCATCGCAGCCGCGACGAGATGGAAGAGGTGAAGCGGCAGGCACGCGAAGAGTTAGCGCATCTCGAGGAGGATCGCCGCTCGCTGCAGATCGAATGGGTCGAACGGCAGAGGAAGCGCATCGCTGAACTCGAGAAGAGTTTTCGCGAGGCGCAGAAGCGGCTCGAGACTGAAGTGGCGCGCGTGGTGGAAAACGTGAAGGACCACGCGCTGCGCGCCCAGCTCGAAAAGCAAACAGGACGCCGCATGGGCAAATTCGAGTCGGACGCGCGAGCCGAGGCCGATGCGGCCGTCGTCGAGACACTGGCGGCATCACAAGCGGATCTCGGCGTGGCGATTGCGGCGCGGCAAGCTCCCGTCGCACCGGAACTGCTTTCGGCGGGTCGGCGAATCACGGTGAAAGGATTCAAGCAGCCGGTCGTCTTTCAGAGGCACGATGGACGCTCGGCGGAAGTGCAAGCGGGGCCGCTGCGCATGAAGGTGCCGCTCGCAGATATCGTCGCAATCGAGAGTGACACGCCAGCCGCAAAGGGCTCCGATGCAGCCGGAGCGCGACAACGCGGGATCACGGTTCACGCGCAATCAAGCATTGATTCCGCACCCGAGGAAATCAACGTGATCGGCTCGACGGTGGAGGAAGCAACGGGGCGAGTCGATAAGTTTCTAGATGATGCCGCGTTGGCCGGGCGAGCCAGTGTCCGAATCATCCACGGGCATGGGACGGGCGCGCTGCGCAGAGGCCTTGCCGAGTTCTTGGCGGCGCACCCGCTGGTGGAGCGCATCCATGCAGAAGCCGAAGATCGGGGCGGTACGGCGATCACTGTGGCAGAATTGAAGTCTTAACGGCGAGGGGATGGAGATTCAAGGCCCATTCTTGGGCGTCATTGGAATCTCTGCGGACGGAAAACTATCGGCCAATATTGACCTCGAGTGGTAGGAGGAATTTGATTCGGCTCGCGAAGAGCGAGAGGATCGCAGTAGCGAACAGTGGCGGAAGCCGGATCATTCGCGGAGAAGGTGAAGCAGCAGGCGGACATCGTCCGCGTGATCGGCGAATACGTGCGTCTGAAGAAGACCGGGCAAAATTTCACGGGGCTCTGCCCGTTCCATCAGGAGAAGACGCCGTCGTTTGCGGTACATCCGGTGCGGCAGATTTACCACTGCTTCGGCTGCGGCGCGGGCGGCGACGTATTCAAATTCGTGATGGAGCTCGACAAGTGCACGTTTCCCGAGGCGCTGCGCACGGTCGCCGAAAAATGCGGCATCCCCATTCCGAAGCCGCGGGAACGCTCGCCCGAAGAGCGGCGCGAAAATCAGCAGCGAGGAGCGCTCGTCGAGATGCACCAGCAGGCGGCGGCGTTTTTCGCGCGGCAGCTGCACGAGGCGGCGGAGGGCAAAGTCGCGGCGGCGTACCTCGAGGACCGCGGACTGGATCGCGAGGCCATGAAGCGATTCGGACTCGGATACGCGCCTTCGTCGGGAGACGCGCTGCTTCGCCAGCTCAAGCCGAAGTATCCCGAGGCGTTGCTCGACGTGTCCGGACTGTTCTCGCGCGACCAGGGCGGGCGGCTCTATGATCGGTTCCGGCGCCGGATCATGTTTCCGATCGCGAACGATTCCGGCAAGGCGATCGCATTTGGCGGGCGCGCGATGGGCGACGACATGCCGAAATACATGAACTCGCCAGAAACGCCGGTCTATTCGAAGAGCAACCTGCTCTATCACCTCGATCGCGCGAAAGAAGCGATCCGGCAAGGCGATTTCGCAATTCTCGTCGAAGGATACATGGACGCGATCGCGGTGGCGCGCGCGGGAATCGCAAACGTGGTGGCGAGCTGCGGCACCAGCCTCGCCGAGCCGCAGATCAAGCTGCTCGGCCGGTTCACGCGGCGCGTAATTGTGAATTACGATCCGGATGCGGCGGGCCAAGTCGCCACGGAACGGTCGATCACACTGCTGCTCGAAAAAGAATTCGACGTGCGCGTCCTGGCGCTGCCCGGCGCCGCCGATCCGGACAAATTCATTCAAGAGCAGGGCGTGGAAGCCTACCGGAAACTGCTGGCGCAGGCGCCGCCGTATCTCGATTACCTGATCGGCAAAGCGCGCCACATGGATCGCACGACGGCGGCCGGCAAAGTGGCCGCGCTGAATTTCCTGATGCCCTACGTGCAGCGGCTTCCCGACCGGCTGCTGCGGTCGGAATGGGCCACGCGGATCGCGTCGGAGCTGCGCGTCGATGAACCGGTTCTGCGCGAAGCGCTGCGCCGCGCCGCCGTCGAGCGCCGCAGCGAAGTGAAACCCAAAGCGGAATTGCTCGCCGCGCCCGTGCGGCCGGCCGAGCGCCGCCTGATGCAGATGCTGATGGAAGCCAAGGGATTCCGCGAAAAACTGGCGCAGGCGGTTGCCGAAGAAGCATTGCATCGCGGCCTCGAAACCGAGCGAATCTTCGAAGTCCTCATCTCGAAGGTGGGAGAGCGGCCGGACGCAGCCACGCTTGCCGGGTCTCTCGACGAACGAGATCGCCGCGTGTTGTTTGAAGTGCTTTTCGAGCCGTCGGTCGAAGCCACGTGGGAAGAAGCGGAAAGTTGCCTCGGGGTATTGCGCAGCCGCCCCGTGGAACAGGAGCTTGCCGAATTGCAGAAAAAGATCGAGTCGCAGAACCCGCCCGAAGATTTGAACCGGCTGCTCTCGCGGCGTCTCGAGCTGCAGAAAAAGCTGGCCGCGGCCGCGAAATGACAACGCCGCTCCCCTCCATCGTCATCGTCGGACGCCCGAACGTGGGCAAATCCACGCTCTTCAACCGGCTCACCGGGACGCGGCGCTCGATCGTGACCAACGAGCCCGGCATCACGCGCGACCGCATCTACGGCATGGCGCAATGGGACGGCCGCGCCTTCGAAGTCGTCGACACGGGCGGAATCGTACCCGAGGACAAAGCCGGCATCCCCGGCGAAATCCTGCGCCAGGCGCGCCTCGCGATTGAAAATGCCACGCGGGTCGTGCAGATCGTCGATGGGCGCGCAGGACCGCTGCCGCTCGACGCCGAACTCGCGCAGCTCTTGCGGCGCGCCGGTAAGCCGCCCGTGCTCGCCGTGAACAAGGTGGATTCGGCGAAGCAGGCCGAGCTAGCGGCGCAGTTCTACGAGCTCGGCGACGAAATTTTCCCGATTTCGGCGGAGCACGGCTACGGCATCGATGCGCTGCTCGACTCCCTGACCCACGATTTCCCGCAAGGCGAATCGGCGGAAGCCAAGCCCGACGTCAACATCGCGATCATCGGCCGGCCCAACGTGGGCAAGTCCACGCTGCTCAACCAGCTCGTCGGCGCCGAGCGTTCGATCGTCTCGCCCGAAGCCGGGACGACGCGCGACATGGTGGATACGGTCGTCGAGCGCCACGGCAAGACCTACCGCTTCCTCGATACCGCCGGAATCCGCCGCAAGGGCAAGACGAAACTCATCGCCGAAAAGCTCAGCGTGATCATGGCGCCGCAATCACCTGGAGCGCGCCGACGTGGCGGTGCTCGTGGTCGATGCGTCGGTGGGCGTCACCTCGCACGACGCGACGATCGCGAGCTACGCCGAGCAGTCGGGCCGCTCGGTGATCATCGCCATGAACAAATGGGATCTCGCCCTGAAAGCGGCGCAGGAAAAAGCCGCGCGCGAAAAAGCTCACAGTGGCAAAGAAGCGGGCAAGGGCGCGAATCCGGCCAAGCTTCTCGCGGATTACGAGCCGATGGTCCGGCAAAAGCTGAAATTTCTGGCTTACGCGCCGGTGGTCTTCCTTTCGGCGCTCACCGGCGAGCGCACCGAAAAGCTCTACACGTTGATCGACCGCGTCGTCGAGGCGCGCCGCCGGCGCATTTCGACCGGCGAGCTCAACCGCTGGCTGGCCAACGTCGATCTCGAGCGCGGGACTTCTCCCGCCAGCCGCGAGGTCAAGATCTACTACATCACCCAGGCCACCGTTGCGCCGCCCACGTTCGTGCTCTTCACGAATCAGATGAAGCCGCTGCACTTCAGCTACCAGCGCTTCCTCGAGAATCGCCTGCGCGCCGCCTTCGATTTCACGGGCACGCCGATCCGATTCAACCAGCGCCTGAAGAGACGCGATCGTCCCGAAGGCGAAAAGCGCGAATTCCCGAGGGGCGAGAAACGCACGCCGCGCCACAGCAAGAAGCCCAAGCGGCGCCACGGGCGCTGAAACGGCCCCTTCCACAGGCCTCCAGGGTTGACACGGCCTGAAATCGGCCTAGGATACAGAAAAGACATGGCAAGCGCGGCCCAACATGCTCCGGAGATCCCCGAAAGCGGCGGACTATTCCGCATCGGGGAAGTCAGCCGGCTGACGGCGACGAAGACCTTCGTCCTGCGCTTCTGGGAATCCGAATTCCCGATGCTGCAGCCGGTGAAAAGCCCAAGCGGGCATCGCCTCTATCGCCGTGAGGATATCGAGACCGTCTTCGAGATCAAGCGCCTGCTTTACGAAGAAGGCTTCACGATCGCAGGCGCGCGCAAGCACCTGATGGATCAGAATAGCGCGGGAGGCAGCAGCGCCGCCGAAGCCGAGGCCAGCGCTTCTGTCGCAGCCACAGCCCCCGCAGCAGCGGCGCCGGCGAAGCTCGATCGCGGCTCGCGCGCGCATCGTAAATTCCTGCTCGATCTGCACGAAGAGCTCCTCGCTGTCTTGACCCTCCTCGAACGCGAGTGATACGCTGATTCCCGGCCCGAGCAGCCACATGCGGGCTGATTGCGGCCGATGCGGTCGGGACGTGGCGCAGCCTGGTAGCGCGCACGCTTGGGGTGCGTGAGGTCGCTGGTTCAAATCCAGTCGTCCCGACCATTGGTTCTCAGGCTCTCCGCCGTTTCGCACATGACTTCGCTTGAATCTCGATTCTTCCGACTCTTGGACAGCTTCGCCAAAAGTGAATATCGATGTCCATGGACGGAGATGTGGCTCCGGGACGAAAGAAACGAATCTGTGTTGTGTTTCCGTCCCGTCATTACGGGGCCAGCCCGGAGGAGCAGCAGCTCCGCCGTTACATCGAGGTCGACGCCCGCGAGGCGATGAAACGGGCGCACGAGAAGCTGCTGACGTCCGAAATCATCGACGAGATGAGAAAAGCGCTCTCTGGCCTTCGGGAAGCGGCACAATAGGGCTCTCGGGGATGAGGCGCTGCCTATAAACTTCATGCCGAATATTCTGATCACCAACGACGACGGGATTCACGCGCCGGGGCTGCGCGCGCTGGCCGTGGCCCTCGCTGAAGTCGGCACGGTCACGATCGTGGCGCCCTCGCGCGACCACAGCGCCGCAGCGCAATCGCTCACGCTGCGCCAGCCGATCTATTGCGATCAGATTGCCGACCGCGAATATTCAATCGAGGGCACTCCCGCCGACGCGATGATCCTCGCGCTGCACACGCTGCTCGACGACAAGCCCGACCTCGTGGTCTCCGGAATCAACCGCGGCGGCAACGTCGGCGAAAATATCTATTATTCGGGGACGGTCGGCGCGGCGATGGAGGCGGCAATCAATCGCGTGCCGGCGGTAGCGGTTTCCGTCGTGTACCGCGGGCAGGACTTCGCCTTCGCGCCTGCCGCGGGCTTCGTGCGCACGCTCGCGCCGCTGATTCTGAGCGAAGGCCTGCCCGAGGGCGTGCTGCTCAACGTCAACATCCCGCAGGACTGGACGGGCGAGGTGCGCATCACGCGGCAATCGTCGAAGATCACGCGCAACGTGCTGCAGCCAGGAGAAGACCCGCGCGGCCGGCGCTATTACTGGCTGAGCGAGCAGCAGTTCACCGGCGGCATCGAGCCCGATACGGACCACGCTGCGATTCGCGACGGCGCCGCCTCGATCACGCCGCTGCGCGTGGATCACACGCACACTCCGTCGGTCGAGCACCTGTCGCGCTGGACGAAGTTGCTCGAAGCGACGTCCCGCCGCTGACCGGCACCGGCCAGGAACGAGCGCCGTTGTGCTATTTTAGGTTTTCGCCGCCGCAGATTCGGGACCACCGGACACTCATGCCGAAAAAAACAGCCACCGCCCAGCGCGAGGAAATTACCGTCGAAGGCATCTTCGGCCGCGGCGGGCTGCTCGAAAAGCGCCATCCGGGATATGAATTCCGCCCGTCGCAACTCGCGATGGCGAAGATTGCCACGGACGCTTTCGAGAAGCACCAGCACGTGGTGATCGAAGCAGGCACCGGCACGGGCAAAACGCTCGCGTACCTTCTGCCGGCGATTCGCAGCGGCCGCCGCGTGGTGGTCTCGACCGCGACCAAGTCGCTCCAGGAGCAGCTATTTCGAAAAGACATTCCGTTTGTGCAAAAGCATTTCGCACCCAATCTGAAAGCCGCGCTGATGAAGGGCCGTGCGAATTTCCTCTGCCGCCAAAAAGTCCATCAGATGGAGGGCCAGCCGGTTCTGAAAGGGATCGACGAGATCGACTGGTTCTCGCAAATCAAAGACTGGGAGAAGCTGACCGAAACCGGCGATCGCAACGAGCTGACGTTCCTTCCCGACGATGCCGAGCTATGGAACCGCATCGACGCGCGCAGCGACCTGTGCACCGGCCAGAAGTGTGCCGAATTTCAGCGCTGCTTCGTCACGGCGATGCACCAGCGCGCGCACGAGGCGGACCTCATCATCGTCAACCATCATCTCTTCTTCGCCGATCTCGCGATTCGTCAGGACGATTTCGGCTCGATCCTGCCGGAATATTCCGCCGTCGTTTTCGACGAAGCGCACGAGATCGAAGACGTGGCCAGCGATTATTTCGGCCGCCAGCTTTCGAGCTATCGTTTCGAGGAGCTGGCGCGCGACACGGAAAGCATGCTGCGCATTCTGCGAATCGAGGCCCCGCCGCTGCGCAAGCATTTGGCGCGCCTGCGCGAGCGCGCCCGCGCCTTCTTCGAGCGCTTCCCCGAGCGCGAGGGCCGCTACCCGTTCGGCCCCGCCGAAAGACACGCGTTCCTCGATCAGAATCGCGAGGCGTACGACGATCTGGCGGCCGCTGTGAAACGCACCGAAGCCGAACTCTCGGCGATCTCGCCGAAGCCCGAGGAAATCATCGCCCTCGCGCGGCGCGCCGCCGAGACCCGCCGCGAGCTTGCGTTCCTGATGGAGAGCGAGGAGAAAAGCTACGTCTACTGGTACGAGCGCCGCGGCCGCGGCGTCTTCCTCGCGGCCACGCCCATTGACGTGAGCGACATCCTCCGCGAGAGGCTCTTCGATCAATTCGACACGGTGATTCTCACTTCGGCCACGCTGGCAGTCGGCGGGCGCTTCGATTACCTGAAGCAGCGCCTGGGCGTCCTGCCGTCGCAGGAAGAAGTGCTGCCGCCGGAGTTCGACTACGAGTCCCAGGTGCTGCTCTATTTGCCGCGCTCGCTGCCCGACGTGCGGAATGCCGCTTTCGCTGCGGGCGCCGCGGATGAAATCGTGCGGCTGCTCGAAATTTCGCAAGGCCGCGCCTTCTGCCTCTTCACAAGCTATGCCCAGATGAAAGACATCCACGGCCGCGTTTCGGGACGCGTAGGTTTTCCGCTGCTGCTCCAGGGCACCGCGCCTCGCTCGATCCTGCTCGATCGGTTTCGCTCGACTCCGAACGCGGTGCTCTTCGCGACGTCGAGCTTCTGGCAGGGTGTGGACGTGCCGGGCGAGCAGCTCTCCTGCGTGATCATCGACAAGCTGCCGTTCGCGGTGCCCAGTGACCCGATCGTCGCCGCGCGCGTGCGCGTCCTCACCGAGGATGGCCGCAACGCTTTCGCCGAATATCAGGTGCCGGAAGCGGTGCTCGCGCTCAAGCAGGGCTTCGGCCGCCTGATTCGCTCGAAGACGGACCGAGGCATCCTGGCAATTCTCGATAACCGCATCCAGCGCATGCAATATGGTAAAATTTTTCTTGAGTCCCTGCCCAAATACACGACCACGCAGGACCTGGCGCAAGTCGCGCGTTTCATGGAAGATCACTCGGAATAGCGCGTTTTCGGCGAGCGACCTGCCCTTGCGGGGACTCGAAAGAAGGCCCATGTACGAAGTCAGCGTTGAAGAGACATTCGCGGCGGCGCACAATCTCCGCAATTACAAAGGAAAATGCGAGGACCTGCACGGGCACAACTACAAAGTGCGCATCGTTCTCGCCGGCAAGGAACTCGATCACGTCGGGCTCCTCTACGATTTCGTTCACCTCAAGCAGGTGATCCGCGGGGTGATCGCGTCGCTCGATCACAAATATCTCAACGAGCTTCCGCCCTTCGACGAGATCAATCCCTCCGCCGAAAACATCGCGCGACACATCTGCGACCAGATTTCGAGCCAGATACGCGAGACGCCCAACGGCGCTCGAGTCGGAAGCGTCACGGTTTGGGAAACGGAGACGACGGCAGCAACGTATAGGCCGTAGCTGCCTCGTCGCAAGAGCCGGCCCTTGCGCCGGATGCCGGAATTCCCGTAACGTATGTTTCCTTCCGCAACGCCCACTTCCTTTCGGCGGGGGGTGAGTTGGGCGGAAGCGATCGGGGCGTCGGCGATGTTCATCGGGGCGGTGTCGGGAGATCGTTGGGGCTATCCGGATTGCCGCCCGGAGTATTATCGTGCGTTCCAGGCGGTGATCCGCGAGGGCACGCGTCCGGAAACGCACATCGAGATCGCCACGCCGGTGATCGCGATGCGGAAAAGCGAAATCGTCTGCCGCGGATTTGAGTGGGGGGCGCCGCTCGAGGGCACGTGGTCGTGCTACCAGTTCGAGGAGGAAGCGTGCGGCGCGTGCGATAGCTGCCGCCTGCAGGTCCGGGTTTTTGCCGAGGCGGGAATGCGGGACCCTATCGCCTATCGGGCGCAAGTTGCGCGATAATGTGCCCAGGGGGTCTATCGGGGGAGGACGGTAATCACATGAGAAGAGTGATCCAGTTCTTGGGAGCGCTGGTTTTCGTTTTTCTGCTCGCGGCGACCGTGAAGGCCCAAGATGCGCGCGTTTCAGGTCAGGTGATGGATATGAACGGAAAGCCGTGGCCCGGCGTCACCGTAACCCTGAAGAGCGACACAGGCCGCGTGTTCACGGTGACAACGGATAAGGACGGCAAGTACAGCCAGATCGGGCTGCCGGGCGGCATATACACCTTTACGCTGACGAATGCGGCGGCCGGCCTGAACTTCACCGAGAAACATCAGATCAAGCCCGACGACGAGAACGGGTTCGATTTCAACTTCAAGCAACTCGCGGCGCAACAAGGCCCGAGTCCGGAAGAGCAGAAGAAACGCGAGGAGGCCCAGAACGCGTTCAAGGAAATGCAGACGCATTTCAATAACGGACGCGCGGCCCTGGACGACTCCGACACGCTTCGCAAGCAGCTGGCCACAATGCCGGCAGATCAGAGGACGGCGACGCAGGATAAGATCAACGCGGATTACCAGACAGCGGTCGCCGAGCTCGAACAAGCCGAAAAAGGCGTTCAGCCGAAGGATGTGAAGAACCACGCAGTCGTCTTGTCCACACTGGGGCAGGCCTACGATCGCGCCGGCCGTTACAGCGACGCAGTCAACGCGTATCAGAAGGCGATTGAGATGAACCCGCAGGCCCCCTACTACGTCGATCTCAGCACGGCAACGGTCAATGCCGCCGCTGCGGAGACAGACACCAGCGGGCTCGCGGCGAAGGTGACGGAAGCAGGCGCGGATTGCGACAAGGCCGGCACGCTCGACCCGACGACTACTGCCCGGTGCTGGAAAAACATCGGCATCGTGCTAAGCAACAAGAACCACCTCGACGAAGCGGTCGCGCCGCTCCAAAAGGCCACGGCGGCCGATTCCAAAGACGCCCAGGCCTGGTTCTTGCTCGGCGGAGCGCTCACGTCTCAGATTACCTCGAAGCAGGAGGGAAACAAGCTCACCTACACTTTCCCTCCCGGTCTCACCGATGCGTACCAGCACTGCATCGACGCCGATCCGAATGGTCCGTACGCCGCACAAGCGAAGGCGACCCTCGATGGACTCAACCAGCTGAGCGGTGGAACATCGACGCTCGTGAACGAACGCAAGTCCAAGAAAAAATAGCGGGGGCGGAATTGCTTTACCGGCCCGGCGGATGCGCCGGCGCTGCGTACGCGAAGTGGGCTTTTGTTGGTTTGTCTTCGATCGAAAGGATTTATTTGCGGCGATTCTTCTCCATTTTTCGCCCCTCGACCCGAGCGTGCCGGAGTGCTATGCTGCGCTCGTGAGTCTGAGGAATCTGGTGCGCGCCATGGACTCGAACCAACCCAACACGCAGCGCCGTCGCAGCGAGCGAATCTCCGAATCCGTTCCTCTGATCGTGCGCGGCATCGACCTGCTCGGCCAGCCCTTCGAAGAGCGCACGTCCACGCTGGCGCTCAACCTCCACGGATGCCGCTACTCATCGAAGCATCACCTCCCGAGAAACAGCTGGATCACGCTCGAGGTTCCCCAACGCGGCGAGCCGCGCAATGTGCGGGCGCGGGTCGCGTGGATTCAGCGGCCGCATTCCGTTCGGGAGTTCTTCCAAATTGCAGTCGAACTGGAAAGCCCGGCCAACGTCTGGGGCATGGGTACCTCGCCCGAGAGCTGGCAAAACGTTGCATCTCTGCCGGGACAGGACAATCCCTGGGCCACAAAGGAAAGAATCATGTCTGATATGACGAACCCGACCGATGATTTTGAATCCGCACGTTCCGCGTTTGCGCCTGAGCCGGTGCCAGAGCCGGGGAATCCGTTCTTGCACGACTGGAAGGCGGAAATCGAACGGGAGGCCAACCGGGCTGCCGAGAGTGCTGCTGCGCGGGTCGCCGATCGAATCCGGACGGCCATCGAAAAGCTGGAGGGGTTTTCGTCGGGGCTCGGCGCGAAGCAGGATGAGTTCGTGGGCGCGATGCGGTCGGAATTCGAGCGAAGCCTCGCGCAAGCGCGCGAGCTTCTGCAAGAGCTGGAAAGGCGGGCAGCGAGCCTGCGGGCTGAAAGTGATGACGCCGCTGAATCCGCGAGCCGGATGGCTCAGGCGCGCCTCCAGATTGAGGCGGCAGAAGCAGCATTGGCCGCGAAGCCGAATTCCAGTGCTTCGCAGCAGGAGACCGCGGCCGCCGAGGCAGTCGCCGCGAACTGGCGCGAGCGTCTCGAATCCGAGATGGCGGCGGCGCAAGCGCAGTGGAATGAACTCCTGCAGTTCTCTCTCGATGACAGCGTCGAGCGGCTGGCGCAACAGCTCGCCGGCCGTTCCGAAGAGGTTCTGCGCGGCACCGAGCAGGCAATATCCAGCCGCTTTGCGGAACTCAGCGATCCTCTGGGGCAGTTGACGCACGAGGCGCGTCAGACCCTTTCCGACCTGCAATCAGCGCTGCAGAAGGAAATCGCGCAAGCACGCTCTTCCCTCGCCGAGATTGAGCGTTCGACGAACCGCCTGAAGGACTACTCCGGGCAGCTGGAAGCGGCGAGCCACGACACGGTCAACGAACTGCACCGGCGGCTTGAGAATATTCTGGAAGCGCAGACCGACGAAATGCGTCAGCGCGTGGAAAGACTCGCGAACGACGCGCAGGAACGGCTGGGCCCGGCGCTGGATGACCTGAGCCAGCAACTGGCCCAGCGCACGATCGCCGAAGTCCAGTCGAAGGTGGCGCCGCACGTCGAACGCGTGCCTGAATTGCTGCGCGAGCTTTCAGCCCGCGAGCTGCAGGCTGAAGGAAGCCTGCGGCTGTTCCGCGAGCGGCTGCGCCAGGTTGCCGACAGCAACCAGCGCGAGGCATCCGCGCAGCTCGCGTCGACTCTCGCCGATTTGCGCAACGATTTCGAGTCCGCGCGGCGCGAGGCTCTGGAGAAATGGAACGAAGAACTTGATGCGGGCGGCGTTCGCGCGGCGCATGCCGCAGCCGAATCCATCGGGCGTTCCTCGGAATGGTTCCAGCAGGAGGCGCGGGCGCGAATGCAGGTTCTGGTAGAGCAGATGCTCACGACAGCGGCGGGCACATTCGATGAGAAGACGGCGGAGGCTGCGCGGCAATTCGAGACGAAGCTCGACGAACAGTCTGCCGGGCGCATCGCGCAGATTCATCAGGAACTCGACGGCGTGACAAACGAACTTTCCGGCCGCGCGCGCAATGAGATTGCTGCCGCCGCGGAAGCTGCCGCCGCGTCGTTCGGTCAGGTCCTGCGCGGCATCTCCGAAGAGGAAGCCGCGCAGTTCACGAGCAACAGCCGCGCGATCCTTGGCGAGCGTCAGCGAGAGTTCGAGCAGTTCGCGGCCGGAGCCATGCAGAATCTCGAATCCAGCGCTTCGGCATCGGTCGGCCGTTTCCAAGCGCAGATGGCCTCTCAGGTCGAGACGTCCGTCGGAGAAGGACGCAACGCCCTTCGCTCGGAATTCGCCTCCATGGTCGAAGGGTTTCGCGCCGATCGCGAATCGTACAAAAGCGAATGGGCTGCCGGCCTTGACCGGTTGAGCGCCGAAGCTGCCGCCAAGCATCAGGAGCGCCTGCAGGCGACTTCCGACTCGTGGGTGGTTTCGTCCGTGCGGCGCCTCAACGAACACGGGCAAAGCGCCGTCGAATCGCTGATTCGCTCGGCGGACAAGTCCTTGCGTGATTCTTGCTCGAAGGTGTTCGAAGAGTTGGCGGAAATGCTGCGCCAGACAAAATCGATTGCCGATGCGGCGGCATTTGCTCCGCCCCCGGGATACGACGCAACGGAATCCCCGGCGTCGCATCAACATTCGGCCTCGGGCGATTAGCGTATCCAGACGCGCGGCAGCGAAACTCGCGTCCGCCCTTTCTTCGCTTTACTTCTCTCCCACAACTTCGCGAACCGAACGCGCCACGTATTCGACCTGTTCCTTTGTTAATCCGGGATGCAGCGGCAGGCTGAGCACGCGCTCGCATGCAAGTTCGGCGCGCGGGAAAGTGCCGCGTGGGCAACCGAGAGATGAGTACGCAGGCTGCAGGTGAACGGGCCTCGGGTAGTGCACCACAGTCTCGATCTCGCGTTCAGTGAGTTGCGCGATCACCGTGTTGCGGTTGCTGACGTAGATGACGAACTGGTGATAGACGCACTCGTCTCGCGGATCGTCGACGGGCATCTCGAGGCGGGCGCCGGCCAGCAAGCGGCGATACTCGCGGGCGATCTCCTGGCGCCGCGCCGTCCAGGCATACAGATGGCGCAGCTTGATGCGCAGCACTGCGCCCTGGAATCCCTGCATGCGATAGTTGTAGCCGACAAATTCGTGTTCGTAGCGCGCGGTTTGCCCGTGATTGCGCGCGGCGCGCGCGAATTTCGCAATGCGATCGTCGTCGGTTGTGAGCGCTCCGCCTTCGCCGTAAGCGCCGAGATTTTTCGTGGGATAGAAGCTGAAAGTTCCGGAATGGGCCAGCGCTCCGGTGCGGTGGCCGCGATAGCGCGCGCCGTGGGCCTGGGCGGCGTCTTCCAGAACACGGAGGTTGCGCCGCGCGGCGATTTCGCGGATCGGCTCCATGTCGGCCGGTCGGCCGTACAGATGAACGGGCAGGATCGCGCGGGTTCGCGGCGTGATGGCGCGCTCGATGAGCTTGGGATCGAGATTGCCAGTCGCGGGATCGATGTCGACGAACACGGGCACGGCGCCGCAGTAAGTGATCGCTTCGGCCGTCGCGAGGAAGGTGTTGGGCGTGCTGATGACCTCGTCATCGGCCCGGACGCCGAGGGCCAGCAACCCCAGGTGGAGAGCCGCGGTGCCGCTGCTGACGGCGACGCAGTGTCTGGTGCCGCAGAAATCGGCGAATTCGCGCTCGAAGGCATCCACTTCCTCGCCCAGAACGAACGAGGAGCTCTGGCAGACGCGGTCGAGCGCCGGCAGGATTTCGTCCCGTAGTTGCGCGTACTCAGCCTTCAGATCGAGAACAGGGACCTTCATTCGGCGCCGCCCTTTCGCGAGCACAAAACTTTACTGTACGCGGTCTGTCTCCACAAGCCCTGCGTCGAAACCGTGAAGGCGAAAGCCGCCGGCCATCCCCGTCCGTCAGAGCCGTGATTCCAACCCTTAGCAAGTTGAAACGGGGTTCACTGAATTCCACCGATCGGCGTGTACGGACTGATATACTCGGGGCCTGAAGCAATCCCACGGGGCCTGACGCGGGTTTGGCGCGTCGCTCCTCACCGCGCCAATTCCCGGAGCCATGCACGATAAAGGTGGAAAGAGCAGGCGCCGATATCCAAGGATTCAAACGCCCAAGGGCATTTGGGTGGCGTGGCAGGGCGACAACATCAAGCAGAGCGTGTCGCGCGTCAGCGATCTGAACCTCGGTGGGCTGTTCATCGCCACTCCGGACCCCGCGCCGCTGGGAACGGTGCTTGCCGTTTTGCTTTCCGTCCCGGAGGGGGAGATACGCGGCAGGTCGACGGTGCGCAGCGTGTCCGCTGAAGGAATGGGCGTGGAGTTTACGGAGATTGCCGCGCCTGATCAGGCCCGGCTACACGCTCTGATGGCCCGCTTGCTAGCGGCGAACCCAAGCCAGCCTACCGAAGTCTAGAAACGATCCAGTTCCAACGTTGCGTCAGAATGGCGCCGGAGAAAACGGCTTCGCTAGGGTTGCCTGCCCTGTCGCGCCGGGCTGCGGCGCGGAAGGCTCGAGAACGAAGATCACATAGCGATAAATCGCAAGCTCCTGGGCGCTTGCGATCGGCTGAAGCTCGACCACCTTTCCGAACGCCTCGTGCATCTCGCGCAGCTTGTCCGGCGGCATGGCGTCAAGCAGTTCGCCGAATCGATTCTTCGCGAGCGTCATCTCGCTCACGGGCGCTGCGGGCACCTTCTTGTCAGCCGCATTGGCTGCCGGAGCGGTCTTTGGCACCGGCGCAGGCGGCGTTGCATCCTTCGGGTGCCTCGACGCAGAAGTCTTCAGCTCGTAGCTTTGATAGAACTCGTAGCGAAACTCTTTTTCGTAGAGCGCGGCGTACGCCTCCTTCATGGCATCGCCGGGCGGCTGGCTATCGACGACCGCCTTCGCCGTGAAGTCGTCAAGCGCTACCATGAGGTCGCCGAAGTCGCGTCGCGCGCGCATCGACGGACCTTTGCGGGATCGCGCGAGCGACGCTGCGAGCCGGTCCGTACGCTCGTCGTAACACTTTCCGTAGCTGTTGATTCCGCGCAGCTGGCCATCTTCGGGCGAATCGGCTGTGCTCGTGACCTTCGCGATCCACTCCGACGAAGTCATCTCGAGAATCTGCGCGCACGTCATCCCCATGCGATCAGCCTCGGGCTTGCGTTTTGAGTTTGACTGCGATTGCGCGGGCGAAAATGCCGGGTTCAACAGAAGAAGAACAGCCGACGCGATCGCGATGCGCATACCTGAAATCGTAATCGAGCGCATCTCAAGGATGCAACTGCGCAATCGCGCGATCGGGCGCGCCAGCCGGCACTTTTTCGATCCCACCGGCGGTTTCCGGCGGCACGATCTTTGTGGCCTGCGACGCGACGATCAGCCAATGCCCCTCGCGCTTCGCTTCGACTCGTGTGAAGATGCCGCGCCGCGGCGGCATCGGGCTTCCGTCGGGATTCCGCTCGCCGCTCGAACTAAAGTAAACATGGACGATTGCAATTTCCGGAGTGAGGAAGCTGGTCTGAATCTGCTCGGTCCGCCATACGCTTTCCTTGGTTTTCGCCGAGTGCAATTCCTCCACGCTTTTCGCGAATGCGGCGCGCCCCTTGAACCACTGCCCCGCCAGATTGACAACATCGGCGTCGGGCGCGAACAGGCGAACCATCGCCGCGACATCGTGATGGTTCCACGCCGTCTCCCATTGCGTTTCGATGGCGGCGATGGCTCTCATGTCTGTCGCGCTGCCGCGAGCCGCTGTGGTGCCGGCCCTCTGCGCGTGCGATGCGACTGGGATGAGAGCGAACAAGAGTGCGAAGAGCGGGATTTTCCCTTTCACAGTGTACCTCCTGAGTGTGCGCTTCAATTCTTGTCGACAGCTTGCGAAAATTTCAGAATAAAAGTCGCTCCACCCTTCAAGGGCGGCGCATCCCCCGGCAACAAAAGCAGACCGCGTCCAAAGCGCTCTCGAAGCAGCGACCCGAGCAGCGGCTGATCGGCTTTCTCCGCCTGGTGGAACATGAGGGCGACAACCGCAGGGTGCGTGCCCCCGTGAGCCTCGATCACGCGGCATGTGATGACGCCGCTGTCGACGATTTCCGTTTGGCGGCCTGCGGCAAGAGGCGGTGCGCACAGCACGACCATGACAACCAGAGCCGGGAGGAAAAGCATCGTTCGCATGAGACACTTCCGGAAATGCCCGCGCGATTGTCGCCGGATGCATCGCAGCCGTCAAGGAAACGCGCTACGCGATTTGCGCCTTCCTGAGCGGGCGGGCGAACGCAGGAGCGCGCGTTCGAGCAGCGCGTCCACCGCGCGGTCGAGGCGCCGCTGGCGCGCGGCGGGAGATTTTGCCGAATCGAACCACTGGATGAAATGCCGGCGATGCCCGGGCGCCAAATCCTGAAATGCCCGCCACGCCTTCGGATGCCGCTTCAGCCCCGCGCTCAGGTCGGGCGGCACGGGGAGACTGCGCGATCCGCGGTCGAGCCGAAGCTCCACGCTGACCACCTCGCCTGCATCAGCGCGCGCGGCTTTGCGCAGCGCCGTATTCAGGTGCAGCCGGTATCTCCCGCCGCCCGCCGGGACGAGCGTCACACGCGCGGGTTTGCCGTTCACGATCGCAACGACCGGAATGTGGTTCTTCTTGCCCGATTCCCTCTCGAGCGCCCGGCCGATCTCTTCCGGCACATCGACGTGCCGCATCAGCCAGACCTTGTAGATCGTGGCTAAGAACCGCCGCGGGTTTGACTTTCCTGCCATTGTGCTGCCCGAAAACTCACCAAGCTTTGCCAGATCCTCACTCCGAGTCGGCGTAGCGCGCGTCGGTCAAATCGAGTTCGCGTTCGAGCCTGCGCATCACTTCGTCGTTGATCTTGTTCTGATTGCGCAGGTGCAGCACGGTGGCACGCTGGATGGCTCGCACCTGCTGCGAAAGCTCGCGCCAAAGCTCGTAATCTTCCGGCCGCGATCCGCGCTCCGCCGATTTGTCGTTCACGAGCGTGTTCAGCCGGCGGCGGTAAAGCCGAATGAGTTCGTCGTAGACGGGCGCAACCTCGGCCGAAGAGTCCTCGCGGCAATGCTCCAGATAGGCGAGCGCCGCTTTCACCATGTCGCGCCGCGCTTCTTCCTCTTCCTCATTGCGCCCCGTCATGCCGGCCAGACCAAGCCGCCGGATCAATGCGGGCAAGGTCAGCCCCTGCAGGACGAGCGTCACAAAAATCACGCAGAACGTGAGAAAAATCATAATGTTGCGCCCGGGAAACGCGGCGCCGCTATCGAGCAGTTTCGGCAAAGAGATCGCCGCGGCCAACGCGACTACTCCGCGCATCCCTGTCCAGCCGACGATAAAAAGCGCTCTCGGGTTCGGAAGACTTTCCGGCTGATGCAGAAGCCGCCGGCGAATCGCATAGGAGATCGCCGCGCCGGGATACACCCAGACAAATCTGAGAAGGATCACCACGCCGCTGAACAACAGGCCCAGAAGCACCAGCTTGCCAAGATGGTGCGTGCGAATGCCCGCCTGGATGTACGGCAACTGAAACCCCAGCAGCAGGAAGACAAATCCGTTGAGGATGAACTCGAGAGTCTCCCACACGGCGTGCCCCGTGAGCCGCGCGCCGGTCGACAAAAACAGTGAACTCTTGTGGCCGAGATAGAGCCCGCACGCCACTGTCGCCATCACCCCGGAAGCATGCGCGCTCTCCGCGGCAAGATACGCGAAGTAAGGCGCGATGAGGCTGATCGTGATCTCGATCGGCGCGTCGACAATCTTCAGCACGAGCATGTGAATCAATTTGCCGGCGATCAGCCCGATCGCGATGCTGCCGAATATCAGGTAGAGCAGCCGCCAAACGCCTTCGAAAATCGAAGGGGTGCGGCCGGTGACCAGCATGGCCGTCGTGAACTCGAGAGCGAGCAAACCGGTCGCATCGTTTAGCAAGCTCTCGCCTTCGAGAACCTGTGTGATTCGCGGCGGCATTCCCAGTCGCGAGGCGATCGACGTCGCGGCGATTGCGTCGGTCGTCGAAACCACCGCGCCGAGCACGAGCCCCATGCGCCAATCAAATCCCGGCAGAATCCACCGCGACGCGGCCGCAACGCCAAACACCGTAAACCCCACCAGGCCCACTGCGAGCATCGATATGCTCACCAGGTTGTAGCGAAAGTCACGCCAGGGCGTCGCCCACGCGGCCGAAAACAGCAGCGGCGGCAAAATAACGAGAAACACAAGCTCAGGGTCGAGCTCGACGTGGGGTGTGTGCGGCACAAGGCTCAGGATCAGCCCGCCGATTACGAGGATGATCGGGTAAGGAGTTTCGAGCCGCTTGGCAAGCGCCGCGAACGCCACCACGAGGATCAGCAACACCAGAACAATCAGCTCAACGCTGTGAATCCCGCCCGCGCCCATGTCCGCCTCGCGGATTCAAAGATACCGCAGCCGAGCCTAAATATTCGCTTTCAAAGATACGTTCCGGGATTTGAAGGAAGAAGTCGGGCAGGCGACCGGCGGCGCTGGGGCATCTATCGCCTCAGCGGCCGTCGGTCCGATGAAATCGGCAGGCTAATGGCCGCGGGCTTAGTGCTCGTCCGGAGCCAAGCTTGAGGAATTGTCATCGTCCGCATTCGTGTTGTTCGGGTTCATAGCGACAACTTCGTAAGGTCGCATTTTCCGAAGGCCTGCTTCCGGAACGTCGAGAATCATGTCCTTGTTCTTCAGCTTGAATTGAGCTTCCTGGCCGACCGGCAGAATCGTCGCATGTTTCAGGTCCATCGGACGGATTTCGTAATCCATCTGATCGGTGCGTAGCAGATACTGCGGACATAGCTTTTCGTCCGAGTTTATGTGTGTGATCCCCGCCGATGCCCAAAGTGTACCCAACCCTGCGAGCCCGTGTTGCTTTGCGCCGCAAGGCACCGCCTCCATCTTTTCCAGCATGCCCCTCTCGACGTCTTTCTTCTTATTATCATGTGCGCTCAGAGGAAGCGCGGAAACCAAGACGAGTACTAGAATGAACGAACTCTTGACGCTCATAATGCCTCCTCAAGAACCATCTGCCAAGCCTTCAGGAGTATTCAAGTGGCCGTGGGCGGAGCCGGCCGAAACGTTGCCGGTGGGAAGACCGCAAAGCGGCCTTCCCACTCGGCGAGCCTGCTTCACTTACTGCTTCGGCTTCGTACCTTGTGTCGTGGTCCCAGTTCCCGTTGAGGTGCCTGAGCCGCTTCCGTTGGTGGAGGCGCCTACGCTGATGCTGCTCTTGAACTGCTGCGCTCCTTTGACGAAGCCGTCTGGGTCGGCCATCATCTCGTCGCGCATTTCAGGATGTGCGCTCAGGTAGCCGTCGAGTTCCGGATGGTTCTGCACGTATTCCCGGTTCTTGAGCATCGACGGATCTTTTGTGACATCCGCCCGGATATTCTGGTGGCTCTCGAGAAACTCTCCGAAACTGGCCATGTGCTGGTGAGCCGCATCGCGGTCGCCCCAGTGCTGGCTTGCGTCGAAACGATCCTCTTGGTGCATGAACGTGTTCGGATCTTGCCTGATTTCGTCGCGAACCCCGGGGTTATCCCGCAGGTAGTCCTGCAACGCGGGATGGTTCTCGACGAACTCCCGATTGTTGGCGAGCGAAGGATTCTTGCGGACCTGCTCGGCGATTTCGCGGTGGCTATCGAGAAAGCGATCGAACTGCGCCAGATCTTGGCGGTTGTCGCGATCCTGCACGTTCTGCGAGCGGTTGAATTGTTCTTCCCGCTGCACGAACGCATTCGGGTCCTGGCTCAACTGGTCGCGAACTCCCGGGTTGGCGCGCAGAAAGTTCTGCAACTCAGGATGGTTCTGGATGAACTGCCGGTTGTCCAGGAGCGACGGATCTTTCCGGAGTTGCTCCGCAATCTCCCGATGGCTGTCCATGAAGCGCGCGAACTGCGCGAGGTCACGCGGGTCGGGGTTGTTTTGGTACTCGCGGTAGTTA
The DNA here is from genome assembly GCA_963836125.1 of uncultured Acidobacteriota bacterium. Lineage (GTDB taxonomy): Bacteria > Acidobacteriota > Terriglobia > Acidiferrales > UBA7541 > Palsa-295. Next base: position 3,121 of record CAWIIK010000004.1, on the reverse strand, counting down.
ACGGGCTGTTCGTGCGGTGCGAAGGCATTTGGATTTCGGTTTAGCTCATCGCGAATTCCCGGATTCTGCTGAAAGTACGCCTGCAGGTCCGGGTGATTTTTCACGAACGTTCGGTCGTTAACCAAATACGGGTTCTTGCGAACTTGCTCGCCAACTTCACGGTGCGTGTCAAGGAACCGGTTGAAGTTAGCCGCATCACGCGTCCTGTCGGGTTGAGCGAAGCTGTTTTCTTCCTGCATGAACGCGACAGGATTCTGGCCTATCTCGGTGCGTAGCTGCGGATGGTCCTGCAGGAACGTGTTCAGATCCGGGTGGCTCTGCAGAAACTCATCGTTCGTCACCAACCAGGGCTTCTGCCGAAGTTGCGCGGCGACGTCGGGATGGCTGTTCATGAAGCGGTCGAGCTCCGCCAGGTCGCGCCGGCCATCCGGCTGCTCGAGGTGGTTTTCCAGCTGCATGAACGCCACCGAATTCCGGCTGATCTCCGCGTTCAGTTGTGGACGAGCTTTTAGAAATGCATTCAGCTCGGGGTGGCTTTGGAGAAAGTCGTAGTTCACGAGCAACGTAGGATTCTTGCGAACTTGTGCGGAGATGTCAGGATGGCTGTCCAGGAAACGATCGAATTGTACGACGCCACGGCTCGGGCCGTCGTTGTCCCGAGCGGGCTCGTTATTTTGTGCGTATCGATTGCTTTGAGCGCTCTGATCGGATGTCGGTTGCGGGTTTTGAGTGGAGCTAGATTGCGGGTGCGCAGGCGTGCTGAAACACAACAAGCCTGCCGAAACCAGTAACAACGTCCGTACGTTCGTGAACCGCAATGGCGTGTGGCTCATGTCGCGGCCTCCTATCCGTAGGTTTGCGGGGGTCGCATGCAGAGGGGCAATGCGCATGCCAACTGCGCGCAAAAAGCATATCTCGCTGGAATTTCAGTCAGTTGCGGGAAGGAGTCTCAAGGCATAACCCCAGAACCCCTGAGCACAAACTGCCGAGCAAATTATATACATCCCGGGAAAATCGCTATACGGAGTGAGCCCTACAAGAATGGCCCTACGAGAAGCTGACCAAACATCTGTGCGCGGTGCATCCAACAAAAAAGGCCGCAGTCGCTTGTGGCGAATGCGGCCTCTGAATTTAATCCTGGCGGTGACCTACGTTCCCGCGTCGTTTCCAGCGCAGTATCATCGGCCCTGCAAGGCTTAACTTCCGTGTTCGGGATGGGAACGGGTGTGACCCTTGCGGTAAGACCACCAGGAAACTTGGATATCGAAATTCGAGAGGGCGAAACGCGAAATTCGCGATGACGCGCGAGTTTCGAATTTCGAACGCCGAATTTCGATGAGCAACCGAAGGAAGTTGGTTAAACCGAAAATTTCCGCTGGAGAGTAGCACTTCGCGGAAAAGCCCTCTCCTTACGCCGCACGGCCCTTCGTCGCCCCCCCAAAAGCGGGGCTCTTCAGGGTAACGCTTCGCGTTAGGAAAGTTTTATGGTCAAGCCGAACGGCCGATTAGTACGGGTCAGCTACACGCATTACTGCGCTTCCACCTCCCGCCTATCAAAGTCGTAGTCTTCGACTGGCCTTCTTAGGGGGCCGCAGCCCCCTTGGGAAACCTTATCTCGAGGCGAGCTTCTCGCTTAGATGCTTTCAGCGATTATCTCTTCCGGACTTCGCTACCGAGCTATGCCACGGGCGTGACAACTCGATCACAAGAGGTCCGTCCATCCCGGTCCTCTCGTACTAGGGACAGCTCCTCTCAAGTTTCCTGCGCCCACACCAGATAGGGACCGAACTGTCTCGCGACGTTCTGAACCCAGCTCACGTACCGCTTTAATAGGCGAACAGCCTAACCCTTGGGACCTTCTACAGCCCCAGGATGCGATGAGCCGACATCGAGGTGCCAAACCTAAGCGTCGATGTGAACTCTTGGCTTAGATCAGCCTGTTATCCCCGGCGTACCTTTTATCCGTTGAGCGATGGCCCTTCCACGCAGAACCACCGGATCACTAGATCCCACTTTCGTGCCTGCTCGACCTGTGTGTCTCGCAGTCAACCTGGCTTATGCTCTTGCACTCCACGGCGGGTTTCCAATCCGCCTGAGCCAAGCTTGGAGCGCCTCCGTTACAGTTTAGGAGGCGACCGCCCCAGTCAAACTACCCGTCTGGCCGTGTCCTCCACCCCGTCTAGGGGTGCAAGTTAGAGCGACAGAACTATCAGGGTGGTATTTCACCGTTGCCTCCCCCCCAGCCGAAACCGGGGGTTCCCAGGCTCCCACCTATCCTACGCAGGCAGTACCGTTAATCATGACCAGAGTGCAGTTAAGGTGCACGGGGTCTTTCCGTCTAGATGCGGGCATCCGGCGTCTTCACCGGAACCACAAATTCGCCGAGCCGTTCGCCAAGACAGTCGTTCGATCGGTACGCCATTCGTGCAGGTCGGAACTTACCCGACAAGGAATTTCGCTCGGTTTCTCTTACTCTGTTTCCAGAGAAGCCGGACTTTCTCTTACGCGTCCTGTGTTCATGCTAGAAGCTATCGCCCTGATTTCTTCGATGCCTTGCAAATCCAAGTGTTTTCCCTGACGGATCAGGTGAAGGATCTTTCGAAACCTCGCGAAGTCGACCCGCTTCTTCGATTTCAGCGGATGCTGTTCGAAGAAGGGAACAATCCTTTCGGTGAGGTGATCCAGCCCCCGGACTCGATACGCCATCCGGTCGCCGTGATTCGTTCGAACCACTCCGCAGCCGAAGAATTTCTTCAGCGCGTGGAGGAGCTGAATCTCGCGGCGGTGTTGGACGACCGTGAATTCGGGGAGCACTTGAAACTGGCAGGACATCTCGGGATGCGGATTGATGCCGACGGAAAAGCAACCTTCTCCATCGACAAATCCCACAACCCATTGAGCGTTTAGCTTCTCAGGATGCGTCTGAACGTAAAGTCTCTGAGGGTTCTCCATCGCTGGAGCCTTCCCTGCGGATTGTCCCCATGTCCGCCGGATTTTGACTGCCGATCACATTCATCGGCGAGTACCGGACGGCTGTGGAGGAGTTTCCCGCATATAGTTCAGTTTTACTAAGGCTAGCGAGCTTCTTAACCTTAGGACCGTTATAGTTACGGCCGCCGTT
>CAWIIK010000003.1:0-1267535 GCA_963836125.1 uncultured Acidobacteriota bacterium | reverse complement strand
CGTCGATCAGTGGTTCGCCCGCCCGGACGTGTTCGCCTTCCTGTACGTTGATGTGAACGCCGCGCGGGATGGATACTCCTTGATCTGTTCTTCCGTCCTCGCTCTCGACGTAGATCTTGCGCTCGCCCTTGGCGATTTCGCCGTACTTCACGACGCCGTCGATCTCGCTGATGACCGCCGGATCGCGCGGCTTCCGCGTTTCGAAGAGTTCGACGACGCGCGGCAGTCCGCCGGTGATGTCTTTCGTCTTCGTCGTCTCGCGAGGAATCTTCGCGAGCACGTCGCCCGGTTGGACGTCATCGCCATCGGCCGACCATCAAGTGAGCGCGCGACGGCATGAGGTACTTCTTCCGGACGCGTCCCTGCGAATCGCGGACTTGGATCGTCGGCTGGTGCTTTTCGTCACCAGGCGGCAGCGTGACCACGAGCTGCGAAAGGCCGGTGACCTCGTCCACCTGCTCTTCGATCGTGATTCCGGGCTGCAGATCCTTGAATTCGATCGTGCCGGCCGATTCCGTGAGGATCGAGAAGGTGTACGGATCCCACTCGACCATCGTCTGGCCGAGCGTAACGGGCTGCCCGTCCTCCACGCGAAGGCGCGCACCGTACACCACGTGGTGACGCTCCTTCTCGCGGCCCTTCTCGTCGACCACGGCGATCAAGCCGGAGCGGTTCATCGAGATCAGGATCTTGCCGCGGCCCTCGACCACCTTCAAGTCGATGAACTTCACGAAGCCGTTGTTCCGGGCCTCGACCTTCGACTGTTCGGTGACGCGGGTCGCCGTGCCGCCGATGTGGAACGTCCGCATCGTCAGCTGCGTGCCGGGCTCGCCGATGGACTGCGCCGCGATCACGCCTACGGCCTCGCCCATCTCAACGAAGCGCCCCGTCGCCAGATTGCGGCCATAGCAGCGGCCGCAAACACCGCGCCGGGATTCGCACGTCAGCACGGAGCGGATCTTCACCCGCTCGATGCCGGCGGCTTGAATCGCGTTCGCCAGCTCTTCCGTGATCTCCTGGTTGATCTCGACGATCACGTTGCCTTCGTAGTCCTTGATCTTTTCGAGTGAAACGCGGCCCACAACGCGGTCGCGCAACGGCTCGACTTCGACGCCGGCTTCGAGAATCGGCTCACAAAGATGCCGTCGGCCGTGCCGCAGTCGAATTCGTTGATGATTACGTCTTGCGCCACGTCCACCAGACGCCGCGTCAGGTAGCCCGAATCGGCGGTCTTGAGCGCCGTATCGGCCAGACCCTTGCGGGCGCCGTGCGTCGAGATGAAGTACTGCAGCACCGTCAAGCCTTCGCGGAAGTTCGACGTAATCGGCGTCTCGATGACTTCGCCCGAAGGCTTGGCCATCAATCCGCGCATTCCGGAAAGCTGCCGGATCTGCTGCTTCGAGCCTCGAGCGCCGGAATCGGCCATGACGTAGATCGGGTTGATCACGCCCTGCTTATCCTGTTCCTCGAGGGCCTTGAACATCTCGTCCGCCACCTTTTCGGTGACGTCCGACCAGATCGCGATGACCTTGTTGTAGCGTTCGCCGTTTGTGATCGCGCCGTCGAGGTACTGCTGCTGCACCTTGACGACCTCATGCTCCGCGGTGTCGACGAGCTTGAACTTCACGCTCGGGATGACCATGTCGCTGATGCCGATCGAAACGCCGGCCTTCGTCGCGTAGAGGAAGCCCAGTTCCTTCAGTTTGTCCAGCGCCACGACCGTCTTCTCTAGGCCGAAGCGCAGGTAGCAGTACTGCACCAGCGCCTGCACGCCCTTCTTCTTCAGCAAACCGTTGATGAACGGCATGTCCGAAGGCAGGTGATCGTTGAAGATCACGCGGCCCACCGTCGTGTGCAGGAACTGCTTGTGCAGCTGAATCGGTTCGGTGTGCGACACGTCCTGATCGTCGTACGCGTTCGTCAGGTCGATCACCTCGCCCGTGTAGCGCATGCGGATCGGCGTGAGCAGCTCGACCTCGCCCGCTTCGAGCGCCATGATCACTTCTTCGGTCGATCCGAACGCGCGGCCCTCGCCCTTCGCTTGCGGCTTGGCCTTCGTCATGTAGTAGATACCGAGCACCATGTCCTGCGTCGGCACCGCCAGCGGATAGCCGTTGGCCGGCGACAGGATGTTGTGCGAGCTGAGCATCAGCACCGAGGCCTCCACCTGCGCCTCGGGCGATAGCGGAATGTGCACGGCCATCTGGTCGCCGTCAAAGTCCGCGTTGAACGCGGTGCAGACGAGCGGATGGATGCGGATCGCTTTGCCCTCGACGAGCGTCGGCTCGAATGCCTGAATGCCGAGCCGGTGCAGCGTGGGGGCGCGGTTCAGGAGCACCGGATGCTCGCGGATCACGTCCTCGAGGATGTCCCAGACGATCGATTCCTGCGCCTCGACCAGTTCCTTCGCCTGCTTGATCGTGGTGCAGTGCCCCGCCGCTTCCAGTTTGTGATAGATGAACGGCTTGAAGAGTTCGAGCGCCATCTTCTTCGGCAAGCCGCACTGGTGCAGCTTCAGTTCCGGCCCGACGACGATTACCGAACGTCCCGAATAGTCCACGCGCTTGCCCAGCAGGTTCTGCCGGAAGCGCCCCTGCTTGCCCTTGAGTGTGTCCGAAAGCGACTTGAGCGGGCGATTGTTCGTTCCGCGCAGCACTCGGCCGCGGCGGCCGTTGTCGAACAGCGCGTCGACGGCTTCCTGCAGCATGCGCTTCTCGTTGCGGACGATCACGTCCGGCGCGTGCAGCTCCATCAGCTTCTTCAGCCGGTTGTTCCGGTTGATCACGCGGCGGTAGAGATCGTTCAGGTCGGACGTCGCAAAGCGGCCGCCATCGAGGGGCACCAGCGGGCGCAGCTCCGGCGGCAGCACCGGAATCACGTCCAAAATCATCCACTCGGGCTTGTTGCCGCTCTTGCGGAACGCTTCGAGTACCTTCAGGCGCTTCGCGTACTTGATCCGCTTCTGCAAGCTCGGATCGATTTTCATCTTCTCGCGAAGTTCCTGAGACAGTTTTTCCACGTCGACGCGCCGCAGCAGTTCCTTGATCGCCTCGGCGCCCATCCCCGCCTGGAACTTGCCGGGGAAGTCGCGCTGCATCTCGCGGAACTTTTCCTCGGGCAGGATGTCCTTTTCCTTCAATCCCGGCGCTTCGCCCGGATCGACGCACACGAACGTCTCGAAGTACAGGATGTGCTCGAGATCGCGCATCGTGATGTCGAGCAGGTAGCCGATGCGGCTCGGCAGCCCCTTGAAGAACCACACGTGCGAGCAGGGCGATGCCAGCTCGATGTGGCCCAGGCGCTCGCGGCGGACTTTGCTGAGTGTGACCTCGACGCCGCACTTGTCGCAGATTACGCCGCGGTGCTTCATGCGCTTGTACTTGCCGCAGAGGCACTCCCAGTCCGTCACCGGCCCGAAAATCTTGGCGCAGAAAAGCCCGTCGCGTTCCGGCTTGAAGGTGCGGTAATTGATGGTTTCAGGTTTTGTGACTTCTCCGTGCGACCACGAACGGATTTTCTCCGGACTCGCCAAACTGATGCGAATCGAATCGAAATCCGCGATCTGGCTGGCACGGTCATAAGGGCTCGATCGATACAAGGTATGATCCTCCCGTCCCGGCTTGGCCGGGACCGAAACGTTACTTCCAAGAATATCGGTCGCGCCCGGCGTTTTCTGCCGGGCGCGGGAATCAGTCGGCCGCTTCCGCTTTTTCCAGCTGCGGCTTCTGGCGCTTCATGAGCTCGACGTCGAGGCAGAGCGACTGCAGCTCGCGCACGAGCACGTTGAACGATTCGGGCACTCCGGGCTCGATTCCCGGCTCGCCCTTCACGATGGCCTCGTAAATCTTCGCGCGGCCGTAGACATCGTCCGATTTCGCCGTCAGCAGCTCCTGCAGGATGTGCGCGGCGCCGTAAGCCTCGAGCGCCCACACTTCCATTTCGCCGAAGCGCTGGCCGCCGAATTGCGCCTTGCCGCCGAGCGGCTGCTGCGTGATCAGAGAGTACGGCCCGATCGATCGCGCGTGGATCTTGTCGTCGACCAAGTGCGAGAGCTTGAGCATGTAGATGTATCCGACCGTCACGTTCTGCGCGAACTCGTCGCCGGTCATGCCGTCGTAGAGCGTGATCTTCCCGCTCTCCGGCAGCTCGGTGAATTCAAGCAGGTGACGGATGTCCGATTCGCGGGCGCCGTCGAATACGGGCGTCGCAAACGGCACGCCGTCGCGGAAATTCTCCGCCACGTTGAGCAGCTCTTCGTCGTCCAGATCGGCAAGCGTCTTCCACACCGCGGTTGGACCGAACGCGTCCTTGAACCACTTTCGCACGACTTCTGCGCGAGCCTCTTCGTCCAGCATCTTCCCGATCCGCTGGCCCAGCTCCTTCGAAGCCCAGCCGAGATGCGTTTCGAGAATCTGGCCCACGTTCATGCGCGAAGGAACGCCCAGCGGGTTGAGCACGATCTCGACCGGCGTTCCGTCCGGCATGTACGGCATGTCTTCCGCTGGAACGATCCGCGCGATCACGCCCTTGTTTCCGTGGCGGCCTGCCATCTTGTCGCCCACGGAAAGCTTGCGTTTCATCGCGATGTAGACCTTCACCAGCTTGATCACGCCCGGAGGCAGTTCGTCGCCCTTCTTCAGCTTCGAGATGCGCTCGTCGGTGATTTTCCGCAGCACGTCGATCTGCCGCGAAGTCATTTCCTCGACTTCGTCGATCTTCTCGATGAGCAGCGGGTCTTTGTCGTTGAGGCGTAGCCGCTTCAGGTTGCGCGTTGAAATTTTCTCGAGGATGTCGCGAGTCAGCTCCGTGCCCTTGGTCAGCAGGCGCTTATTCGTGCGCTCGTCGTGCAGGTCGGCCACCAGCTTCTGTCCGCCGAGCAGGTCGTTCAGGCGCTTCAACCGCTCGTCGGTCAGAATCCGGATTTCGTCGGCGAGGTTTTTTTCGAGCTTCGCCACGTGAGCCGCCTCGATCGCCTTGTGGCGCTCGTCCTTCTCCGCGCCCTTGCGGCAGAAGATCTTCACGTCGACGATCGTGCCCTCGATGCCCGGCGGGCAGTAGAGCGAAGCGTCGCGAACGTCTCCGGCCTTTTCGCCGAAGATCGCGCGCAGCAGCTTTTCTTCCGGGGTCAGCGTGGTTTCGCCCTTCGGCGTCACCTTGCCGACCAGGATGTCGCCCGGCCGCACCGTCGCTCCGATCCGAATCACGCCGCTCTCATCGAGGTTCCGCAGGAAGCTCTCGTTGATATTGGGAATGTCGCGCGTGATTTCCTCGGGGCCCAGCTTCGTGTCCCGCGCCTCGATTTCGTACTCCTCGATGTGAATCGAAGTGTAGTAGTCCTCTTGAACGAGTTTCTCGCTCACGAGAATCGCGTCCTCAAAGTTGTACCCGCGCCATGGCACGAACGCCACGAGCACGTTGCGCCCGAGAGCCAATTCCCCGCGCTCGGTGCACGGCCCGTCCGCCAGCACCTGGCCCTGCTTCACGCGGTCGCCCGCGCGAACCAGCGGCTTTTGGCTAATGCACGTGTTCTGGTTCGATCGCTTGAACTTCGTCAGCAGGTAAATGTCCGAGCCCACTTCGCGGCTCAGCACGCCCGACTGGTCGGATTCGACGCGCACGATCACGCGCTCGGAATCGACTTGATCGACGATTCCGTCGCGGCGGCACACGATGACCGCGCCCGAATCGCGCGCGGTGACCCGCTCCATACCCGTCCCGACCAGCGGCGCCTCGCCCTTGATCAGCGGCACGGCTTGCCTCTGCATGTTCGAGCCCATCAACGCGCGGTTCGCGTCGTCGTTCTCGAGGAACGGAATCAGGCTCGCCGCCACCGACACGAGCTGCTTCGGTGAAACGTCGATGTAATCCACCTCATCGCGGCTCTTCAGGACGAAGTTGCCGGCCTGTCGGCAATTCACCAGCTCGGTCGTGATTTTTCCGCGCTCGTCGAGCGAGGCGTTTGCCTGCGCTACCACGTAGCGGTCCTCTTCCCACGCCGAGAGGTAGAAGCAGTGTGGTTCGACCACAATCCGTCGCCGCTTCAGCTCTTCATTCGTGGTCTCCACCTTCTCGCGCTCGACAACTTCGCCCGCCTTGAATTCGCTGTCGCCGGAATTCACGATCTGCACGAAATCGATCACTCGTCCGCCCTTCACCTTGCGGTAGGGCGACTCGATGAAGCCGAATTCGTTGATCCGTGCGTAGCTCGAAAGCGAGCTGATCAATCCGATGTTCGGGCCTTCCGGCGTCTCGATCGGGCAGATGCGGCCGTAATGCGTTGGATGGACGTCGCGCACTTCGAATCCGGCGCGCTCGCGCGAAAGACCGCCGGGACCCAGCGCCGAAAGTCGCCGCTTGTGCGTGATCTCGCTCAGCGGGTTCGTCTGGTCCATGAACTGTGACAGTTGCGAGCTGCCGAAGAACTCGCGGATCGCGGCCATGACCGGCTTCGCATTCACGAGGTCGTGCGGCATCGCCGTCGACATTTCCTGGTACACGGACATCTTTTCCTTGATTGCGCGCTCCATGCGGACCAAGCCGATACGGAACTGATTTTCGAGCAGCTCGCCCACCGCGCGGACGCGCCGGTTACCGAGATGGTCGATGTCGTCGACCGTGCCGATGTTCTTGCGCAGCTTCAGCAGGTACTTGATCGCGCCCACGAAATCGCCCGGATCGAGCGTGCGCTTGTCGAGCGGCGTTTCGATGCCGAGCTTGATGTTGAACTTCAGCCGGCCCACCTTGCTGAAATCGTACTTCCGCGGATCGAAGAACATCCCGTTGAAGAGCGCCGTCGCCGTTTCAAGCGTCGGCGGATCGCCAGGACGCAGCTTGCGGTAAATCTCGATCAGAGCTTCCTTCGGCGTGTGGATGGTGTCCTTCTCGAGCGTCCGCGAAACGATGATGCCCACGTCGTCGCGCTCCGGGAAGCACACGTCTACCTCGTTGATTCCCGCTTCGGCGATCGTCGCCCAGATTTCGGCTGTCAGCGGCTTGTTCGCTTCGAGCAGCACTTCGCCCGTCTGCCGGTTCACGAGTTCGCCGACCGTCAGCGCGCCTTCAAGATCGGCGCCGCCCGCTTCCACCTGCGTCACGCGCGCCTTCACCAGCTCCTTGTACAGCGGATCGGTGATGCGCTTGTGCGCGCCGACCAGCACGTCGCCAGTCTTGGGGTGCTTGATCTCACGCGTGAGCTTGCGGTCGATCAGGCCCTCGGAAACGTTCCAGTAGAGGTTTCCGTCGCGCAGCGAAATCCGCTCCACCTGGTAGAACGTGCGCAGGATGTCTTCATTCGACTTCATCCCCAGCGCGCGCAGGAAAATCGACCCGAGGAACTTGCGCTTGCGGTCGATGCGCACGTACAGGATGTTCTTCGTGTCGTACTCGAATTCCACCCACGAGCCGCGATACGGAATGATCTTCCCGAGAAAATAGCTGCGGTTGTTCGCCGTCTCGTAGAAGACGCCCGGCGAGCGGTGCAGCTGGCTCACGATTACGCGCTCGGTGCCGTTGATGATGAACGTGCCGTTCTCCGTCATCAGCGGAATGTCGCCGAAGAAAACTTCCTGTTCCTTGATGTCCCGGATCGACTTCGCGCCCGTGTCCGGGTCCTTGTCGTAGATCGTGAGGCGGATCGTCACCTTCAGTGGCGCGGAATAGGTCATCCCGCGTTCTTGGCACTCGTTCACGTCGTATTTCAGCTGTAGCGTGACCGGATCGCCGCACTTGTTGCAAAACGTAGGCGTATTCTTGTTGAACGTCCCGCACTTCGTGCAGATCACGTCGCCCGTCTTGTACGGGTTCGTCACAACCGACGCGCCGCAATTCCGACAGGTGGCGCGCAAGTGGTGCAGGCCGCGCAGATGGCCGCACTTGCACTCCCAGTTTCCGATTGCGTAGTCGACGAAATCCAGCTGCGACAGCCCACGGAAATCCTGGATCGGGAACACGGACGTGAACACTGACTGCAGGCCCGCATCTTCCCGCTCGCTCGGCAATAGATCCATCTGCAGGAAGCGCTGGTAGGACTTCTTCTGAACGTCGATCAGGTTCGGAATCTGGACCGTCGTCTTGATTTTGGCGAAGTCCAGACGCTCTCGCTCGCGAACGACGCGATTACCGTTACGATGGCTCATAGACAATTCCCTTCAGAATGACGCCGATAGCGGCTGCGCAGGCGTAGGCCTGCCCAACCGGTCCGGGAAGGACGTGTTTTGATGTTCTGTAGTCCAAGGAGCGCGCGCCCGCCGCGGCGGGCGAATTCCTTTGCAGCCCGGCGCTTGGCCGTTCAGGGCTGCCACTACTTGATCTCGACCTTGGCTCCGACCTCTTCGAACTTCTTCTTGATCGTGGCGGCCTCGTCCTTGTTCACGCCCTCTTTCACCGTCTTTGGGGCGCCGTCGACCAGGTCCTTGGCTTCCTTCAAGCCCAGGCTCGTCACTTCGCGGACTGCCTTGATCACGTTGATCTTGTTCGCGCCGACTTCGGTCAGGACGACGGCGAACTCCGTCTTTTCCTCAGCAGGCGCTGCCCCCGCGCCCGCCGCTCCGCCGGCCATCACCACAGGAGCCGCCGCAGCCGCCGACACGCCGAAGGTTTCTTCCATCTTCTTCACGAGATCGGAAGCCTCCAGCAGTGTCAGGCCCTTGATCTCTTCCAGTATCGTCTCCACTTTGCTAGCCATTGCCGTTTTCTCTCCTCCTCACGAAATGAAAATCTGATTGCAGAAAATTTCGTTCCGCGGCTCGCTACGACTGAACCGGTTCCGGCGCCGGCGCGCTTTCGGTTGCCGCGCCGCCACCTCCGAATTTGTTGGCTTTCACCGCTTCGCTCGTCACCACAGCCAGATTGCGCGGCAAGGCAGCCATCGCGGTCGCAATGCGCTGTGCGGGTGCGTTCATCAGGAACATAATCTTGCTGATCAGCTCGTCCTTGCTCGGAAGCTGCGCGAGCTGGCCGATCTCCTGGATCGAAATGACGCGCCCCTCGACCCAGCCCGCGCGAAATCGAAACGCCGGCACATCCTTCGCCACCTTCGTCAGAATCTTCGCAAGCGACACAGGGTCGGTCGCCGTGTAAGCAATCGAATTCGTTCCCCTCAGATCCTTCAGCAGTCCTTCGGTCGGTGTGCCCGCCGCGGCGCGCTCCGCAACCGTGTTTTTCACCACTTCGTAGTGTCCGCCTGCTGCCTCGACCGCTCGCCGCAGCTGCGTGTCCTGCTCCACCGTAATTCCCTGAAACGTCGACAGGATCACGGTTGAAACGTTCGCGAGCTGGCTGCGAAGCTGCTCGCTTTTTTCCTTCTTTTCGGCTTTCTTCTTCATGATGCCGAACTCCTCCGGTTCCGGCTTCCGTTACGCCGCTACGGCTGTCGCGGTTTCCGCTTCCGCGTGATCGATCAGAATTCCCGGGCCCATCGTCGACGTCAGCGTGATCTTCTTGATGAACTTGCCCTTCGCCGCCGAAGGCTTCGCCTTCAGCACCGCTCCCAGCAGCGCATGCGCGTTTTCCGCGAGATTCTTTGCGGGAAAGCTGATCTTCCCGATCGGCGAATGGATCAGGCCCGTCTTGTCGAGACGGAACTCCACTTTTCCGGCTTTGATTTCTTTCACTGCGCGCGCCACGTCGAATGTCACCGTCCCGGTCTTCGGGTTGGGCATCAGCCCGCGCGGGCCGAGCACCTTCCCCAGTCGTCCGGCGGACTTCATCATGTCCGGCGTCGCGATCACGGCTTCGTAATCCGTCCACCCTTCCGTGATCTTCTGGACCATGTCGTCGCCGCCCACGAAATCGGCGCCTGCGTCCTCTGCCTCGCGGACCTTCTCGCCGCTCGCGATCACTAGCACGCGCTTCGATTTTCCCAACCCGTGCGGCAGCACCACCGTGCCGCGTACCATCTGGTCTGACTGCTTCGGATCGACGCCCAGATTCAGGACCAGCTCGACCGTCTCATCGAATTTCACGAAGTGCGCCTTGCGAAGCACTTCCGCCGCCTCTTCCAGGCGATACGGACGCGCCTCGACCAGCTTCCGGGCGCGATCGATATTCTTCCCGCCCACTTTTGCGCTGCGGCCCATCGATTCTCTCCCTACCCCTGTCTCCTACTCCGTCACTTCGATGCCCATGTTGCGGGCCGTTCCCATCACCGACCGCACCGCCGATTCAAGCTTCAGCGTGTTCAGGTCGGGCAGTTTCATCTTGGCGATTTCTTCCACCTGCTTGCGCGTCACCTTCGCCACCTTGTTGCGGTTTGGTTCGGGCGAACCCTTCACGATTCCTGCGGCTCGCTTCAAAAGCTCCGAGGCCGGCGGCGTCTTCAAAATGAACGTAAACGTCCGGTCGGTGTAGATCGTCACCAGCACCGGAAAGATCATGCCGTCCGGCTCTTTCGCCGTCTTCGCATTGAACTGTTTGCAGAAATCCATGATGTTCACGCCGTGCGGGCCAAGCGCCGTGCCCACGGGCGGCGCCGGCGTCGCTTTGGCGGCCGGCAACTGCAGCTTCACCGTCGATTGAACTTTCTTTGCCATATCAGTGCTTCCCTCGCCCCCAACAGCGCGTTACGCGACCTTTTCCACCTGCGCGAAATCCAGCTCCACCGGCGTCGACCGGCCGAAAATCGTCACAGAAACCTTCAGCGTGCTCCGATCCGAATTCACTTCCTCGACCACGCCCGTGAAATTCGCGAACGGCCCTTCACCGATTCGCACTTTCTCGCCGCGCTCGAACGACAGCTTCGGCTTCGGCTTTTCCGCCGTCGTCGTGGCCCGGTTCAAAATGTTCTGCACTTCCTCATCGCTCAGCGGCGAGGGCATCTGCCCCGAGCCCACAAAACCCGTCACCTTCGGCGTCGACCGCACCACGTGCCACGTGTAATCGTCCATGTCCATCTCGACCAGCACGTAGCCCGGATAGCACATCCGCGGCGAAATCACCTTTTTGCCGCCGCGCACCTCGACCACCGACTCGGTCGGGATGATGATCTGCCCGATTTTGTCCGTCAGCCCGAATGCGGCCACGCGGCCCTCGAGGCTTTCCTTCACCTTTTTCTCAAACCCCGAGTAGGTGTGGACGATGTACCACTGTTTCGACATCCCGCCGCCTTCTTCAGTGTGAGGCAAAGTGGAATAACCAGTTCGCTAAGCGCGTTAGAATCGTGTCCGTCAAAGCAAAAAATACCGCGAAGAAAGCTACCGTCACGACCACCACAACCGTCGTCGACACCACGTCCGAGCGCGACGGCCAGTTCACCTGCTTCATTTCGACGCGCACTTCGTGAATGAAATTCTGAATCCGCTTCGGATAGCCGCCCAGCTTCTGGGCCGGCTCCATCAGCGAAAACCCGCTTACGCCGTGGGACTCTTCATCTCGATTTCTTCGTATCGCGTCGGCCATTTGCCGCCTGTTCTCGTCCACCTAATCTCAGCCAACCGCCCGCCAGTTCCGCTGCCCAAAATCTGGCAGGGGAGGAGGGATTCGAACCCCCACATCCGGTTTTGGAGACCGGCGGTCTACCGTTGAACCTACTCCCCTGAATCTTCGGGCCGAAGGCCCGAAAATTCACCCTGAGCCCGCCTTTCAGGGCGAAGGGTGAATTTCGCGCCGGAATGCCGCAACGAGCTCCAGCTTCTTCTCTCTCCGCCAACCCTTCAACACGGGCCGTCGCGCGCCGTATGTTTCGCGCCGACTCCCCAATTGTGCCGCTTCACTCGTTGTACCGGATCCTTTGCAACCCCTACGCACAGCGACCTGTCGCCGCATTCGAGGGTGTAACAAAACCACAACTCGCCGGCTTCCATCGCAACGCCTGAACTCCAGGGCCTAACCGACGTCAAATCCTATTTGACCTCTTTGTGCGCGGTGTGCTTCCGGCACGTGTTGCAGAACTTCTGCAGCTCCAAACGGTCCGGATGCTTCTTCCGGTTCTTCGTGGTCGTGTAGTTGCGGTTTTTGCAATCGTTGCACTGCAGTGTGATGATCTCGCGCATAGTCGTTTACTCGATGATCTCCGTCACGGCTCCGGCGCCGACCGTGTGGCCGCCTTCGCGAATCGCAAACCGCAGCCCCTTCTCCAAAGCCACCGGCGTGATCAACGTGATCTCCGCGCTTACGTTGTCTCCCGGCATCACCATCTCCACTCCCGCCGGCAACTTTACGTCTCCCGTCACGTCCGTCGTCCGAAAGTAAAACTGCGGCCGGTACCCCGTGAAGAAGGGCGTGTGCCTCCCGCCCTCTTCCTTCGTCAGTACGTACGCTTCCGCCTTGAACTTCGTGTGCGGCGTGATCGATCCCGGCTTGCACAGCACCTGCCCGCGCTCTACTTCGTCCTTCTCCGTCCCGCGCAGCAGCAATCCCACGTTGTCCCCCGCGATCCCTTCATCCAAAAGCTTCCGGAACATCTCCACGCCCGTCACCGTCTTCTTCATCGTCGGCCGGAAGCCCACGATCTCAATCTCTTCTCCCACCTTTACCTTGCCCCGCTCGATTCGTCCCGTCACCACCGTCCCGCGCCCCGAGATCGAAAAGATGTCCTCGATCGGCATCGCGAACGGCTTGTCCACGTCCCGCTGCGGCAGCGGTATGTTCTTGTCCACCGCTTCCATCAGCTCCAGCACCGACTTCTCCCACTTCGCGTCTCCCTCGAGCGCCTTCAGCGCCGAGCCGCGAATCACAGGAATCGTGTCGCCTGGAAACTGGTACGTCTTCAGCAGTTCTCTCACTTCCAACTCCACCAGCTCGAGCAACTCCGGATCCTCCACCACGTCGCACTTGTTCAAAAACACCACAATCGCCGGCACGCCTACCTGCCGCGCCAAGAGAATGTGTTCCCGCGTCTGCGGCATCGGCCCGTCCGTCGCCGCCACTACCAGGATCGCTCCGTCCATCTGCGCCGCGCCCGTGATCATGTTTTTCACGTAGTCCGCGTGACCCGGACAATCGATGTGCGCGTAATGTCGGTTCGGCGTCTCATACTCCACGTGCGACACCGCGATCGTGATCCCGCGCTCCCGCTCCTCGGGCGCGTTGTCGATCGTGTCGAACGCTCGGTACGACACCTTCGGGTTGTTCTTACTGAGCACCTTCGTGATCGCCGCTGTCAGCGTCGTCTTCCCGTGGTCGATGTGCCCGATCGTCCCCACGTTCACGTGCGGCTTACTCCGCTCGAATTTCTCCTTCGCCATCGCGCCTCACCCTCGCATCACTGCTTCGCCGCCGCTGCCGCGCCCCGCACATTCCCTGTGCGAGTCTCAACCGCCTCGAAGCTCGCTCGCCTTCGTCCCTGTCGTGGAGCGGGGGACGGGGCTCGAACCCGCGACCATCTGCTTGGAAGGCAGAGACTCTACCACTGAGTTACCCCCGCTCATCCCAAAACGCCATCACATCTGGAGCCTGGGACCGGGATTGAACCGGTGACCTCGTCCTTACCAAGGACGCGCTCTACCAACTGAGCTACCCAGGCCCGATCCGGCCTCCCGGAAATTCCAGACTCCATTAGGACACTGGTGGACGGGGGAGGATTCGAACCTCCGTAGCCCGCAAGGAGCGGCAGATTTACAGTCTGCTGGTTTTAGCCACTCACCCACCCGTCCCGCTAGAAACTCTCGGGACACAAAAGTCGCGTCCCACGTACTGCGCCAGAGCTGTTCCGGACTCCTGTATGGGGTACTCCGCAATGCAGAAAGGGCTGTGTCCGAAGACACCAGCCCTGTTCGCTCATCTCGCGAGGAAGCCGTCCCTATACTCAAACAAAAAATACCGCTTCCCTCAAACTCAGCTGGCGGAGGGATTTGAACCCCCGACCCTCTGATTACAAATCAGATGCTCTACCAACTGAGCTACGCCAGCACTGCCAAACCTACCGAAGCTATCATAGCGGCAATCAAATTGCAAGCGGGGCTTCCGATCCGTCAGCACAATGATTGCCAGTACTGGAATTATTATAACCCGGTCACTCCCTGATGCCCTATTGTGCAGCCGGCTTTGCAAAGACGCTATCGTCGAGCAGAACGTTATGCCGGACTTCCGTGACGTGGATCGTCAGGACCTGTTCGCCAGTAGTCTCGCGAATCGTGAAGGGACGCTTGATTCCATCCACTTCGCGATAATCGTCAAAATCCTCGACGAAGTCAACGGCTCCCTGCGGGCCATGGCGGTGGCTGACGACGCGCACCGGCAGCCCCGTCGCGACGCTAAAGTATATCTCGTCCGGAGCGCCCTCCGGAATATCCGCTTCCACTTCGTACGTGTCCTGATCGTCGACTTTTTCCGGGCCCACGACTGCGAGCCTCGAGTACAGCTTTTTCAAGTCGAGCGGATGATAGAAGTCCGCGTCACGCCGCGCTTCACTCAGTTCCGCACCACTCTGTTCGCGAAGGCCGTTCTGCGGATCATCTGTCCACCCCACGGTGCCGTCGAAACCCTGCCGGAAGAGAATCCCGGCGATCCGGACCTCCGAAAGGATGCGATCGGGCGCCTTCTCTCGCAATTCGATCGTGCCGGAAAGATTCTGCGACGCCACGTCAATCGTTCCCATCGTCACTCGCGACGTCAATTTCAACAAGGCCCCGCGTCCGCCCGCAGCATCGATGTAGCGATCCAATATTCGCTCGAGGGAAGCCGTGGGAGCAGTCGCCGACGTTTGCCCGCCTGCGGGCGCGGCCAGCGCGATTCCGATCACCGCAATTGCGAGGATTCGCTTAAAATTCATCTCACGTTTCCCGTTCGCAATCGCGTCGCGAAACATTACACTATTTCCCGCCTGCTGCCATGCCCGCATCCTCCACAAAACGCGCGCTCATCGCAGTCGCGGCGCTGGTCTGCCTCGCTGCCGCAGCCGCGGGAGTCTATCTCTACCGCCACCGCCGGCCATTGCCCGCCGCTGCCGCCAGTGCAGGCCCGATTCCCAGTGTTCTCAGTGAGCTTCCACCCGACGCGCCCGGCATTGCCTACTTAGATGTCGCAGCGCTCCGTAGGTTGCAAGGCTCGCCGCTCGCGGCCATGCTGGGCCTCGCGGGCGCCGACCCTGCGACCGACCGCGACTACGCCGACTTCGTTCGCGGCACCGGCTTCGACTACACGCGCGACCTCGACAAGGCCGCGATCGCATTCTGGCCTGCCAGCCACATGGCGCCTCCGAACATCTTCGACCGCGTGGTGGCTATCGCCGACGGGCGCTTCGATCAGCCGAAGATCAAGGCGTACGCTCTCCGCACCGGGCACGTCGTTGCGCGCGGCTCCGACTCGACCTACGAGGTGCCTGGAAATCCGCCCGTCGCGTTCGAGTTCCTCTCGCCGACCCGCATGATCCTCGCGAGCGGGAAGAATCCGGAGAGCCTGCTCGTCCCGTTCAAACCGAGCCCGCGCGACCCGGTAATACAAGCGCTGATCGATCGAGTCGCTGCCGCGCCTGTCTTTGCCGTCGCCCGCACCGACAAATTGCCTCCGACCTTCTACGACAATTTCCGCGGCGCTCGGCAGCTTGAGGAGCTCGCGCGCGACATCCAAGGCCTCACGCTCGCCGGGCAGCCCAAGGCCGATGACCTGCAGCTCGCGCTCGACGGCGAGTGCAATTCGATGACGCATGCCCTCGAAGTGTCCACGCTGCTCGACGGCTTTCGCATGATCGGATCGATGGCGCTCTCCGACCCCCAAACTCGCCGCGAAATGACCCGCGAGCAAGCGGCCTTGCTCACCGCTTTTCTTAGCCAGGCCAAGATCACGCAGCAGGATCGCTGGGTGCGGATCGCTCTTGACGTCACGCCTTCGATGCTTGGTTCGAAAGCCGCCGATCCCAAGCCGTAGCCAGAAAAGCCGACCTTCAGCGGGTCCTTCGTAGCTGGGCGATTGCTCTTAGTGCAAAGCGAAGGCGATTACGCTGTCGCCGGGCGTGTCGTTGAAGTAGCCGTTGACGGCGACGATTCCGGGGCCGCCGAAGGCTTCGACGACGACGTATTGCTTACCGTCCTGGCCTTTGTACGTTACCGGAATGGCGTGGGAGCTTGCGTCCATCTTCTCGGTCCACAGCGTTTTGCCCGTGCGCGCGTCGAAGGCGCGGACGCGGCCGTCGTTAGTGGCGGCGATGAAGATCAGGCCGCTCGCCGTGACGATCATGGGGCCGGTATTCGGCGCGCCGGTATCGGGAAAGCCCTTTGCCGCGAGCGCGTCGACAGTGCCGAAGGGCTTGCGCCAAACGATGTTGCCCGTCTTGGCGTTTACCGCGAAGATTTCGGCCCACGGCGGCTGGATGCATGGCCAGCCGTTTTTCGGATCCCAGAAGCGCGCGCCGTAGCGCGAAGGGCCGCCGGGGAAGACTTTGTCGTACGGGCCGCCCTGCGGATTCGGGTGATCCGCCTTGACGATTCTGCCGGTCTGCCCGGCGTTGAACGCCGTGGTGCCGAAGAGGTAGTCAAGCTTCGGATCAAACGCCACGCCGCTCCAGTTTCCCGAGCCTTCGCGCCCCGGGAAAATCACGGTCATCTTATTCGGGTCCATGCCGTACGGTGTGAACGGCCCGAGATTGTAGAGATGGTTGGTGTCCCAGAAGTCCTTGCAATACTCTGCGTGCTCGGGCGTCAGCGTGTAAAGATCGCTTTTGCTGATGCTCATCGGAGCGAGCGGCGGCGGCTTCAACGGGTACGGCTGCGTGGGTGAAGTCCGGTCGCCGGGAACGGTCGTCTGCGGCACGGGGCGCTCTTCGAGGCCAAAGAGCGGCGCGCCGTTCGTCCGGTTGAACATGAACAGCAAGCCCTGCTTGCTGAATTCAGCCACGCCCGGAATCGTTTTCCCGTCGCGCTTGATATCGAAGAGCGTGGGCGCGCCCGGCACATCCCAATCCCACAGATCGTGGTGGACAAGCTGTCGGTACCACATCATCTTTCCGGTGTTGGCATCGAGCGCGACGACGCTATCGCTGTAGAGAGTGTCGCCGAGGCGCACGCCGCCGTAATAGTCCGGGCCGCCCGCCGGCGCGATGGGCACGTAGACGATGCCGCTCTCGGGATCGAGCGTCATCATGCTCCACACGTCCGTGCCGCCGCGAACCTTCCAGGCATCACCCTTCCACGTGGCGTGCTCGGGAGTGCCCGGCTGTGCCTTCGTGTCGAAAGTCCAGACGGGCTTGCCGGTGCGCGCGTCCCAGGCGCGGACCGATTGCACGCCGTTTTCGCCCGCGATCACCAGATCGTGATAAATCACCGGCGCCGAAGCCGCAGCTGCGTCCGGGATAAGTCCGCCGTCGCCAAAACCCTCGGCGGGCTTGCCCGTCTTGGCGTCAAGGCCCAGCATCTGCCGGCCTGCAACGCCGAGGAAAAGACGCGGGCCAGTCGTCGTGTCCCCGGACCAGTAGGCGAGGCCGCGGCGCTGCGTTCCCTTCGTCTCGTATTTCCAGATCAGCTTGCCCGTATCGGGATCGAGCGCGAAAACGTTCTTGCCCGCGTCGAGATACATTACGCCATCGACGACGAGCGGCGCGCCTTCTGAATTGACGTCCGCGCCGACTTCGCCGCCCGTGTGGAATGTCCATGCGCGAACCAGTTTAGCCACATTGTGCGGATTGATCTGGGTAAGCGGAGAAAAGCGCGTCGCTTCCGGATCGGAGCCGGGATATTGCCAGTTGGTCCCCTGTGCCTTCAGCGCGAGCGGCAGGAGGAAAAACAAAAGAGCGGCGAGTCGCACGCCGCTCTTGGAGTTTCGGAAGATCCGTTTTCGCCTGCGATCGAGCACCCGCTAATTTGCCGCCAGCAACGGGTTCACGTCTTGCTCCATATCCGCGAGGGTGAGCGCTTTCTCGTAGTAATGAACTTCTTTGCCGTCCTTGTCAAAAATCATCGTCATCGGCAGCGCTTCGCTTTTGGCCCAGCGGGGATCGATGCCTTGATAATACGAATCATCGGTCGTGGACGCGATGTAGACCGGGAAAGGAGGCTTCTGCTGCTCGAGATACTTGGCCATTTCGGTCTTCTCGGCAGGATCCGTCACGTCGTTCATCGAGACCTCGACGACCCGGAGCTTGTCGCCGTACTTGCTTTGAAGCTTCTCGATGTCGGGGAACTCAGTGTGGCACGGGACGCAATAGGTGGCGAAGAAATTGAGGAAGACGACCTTGCCTTTATTCGCCGCGATCAGATCCTTCACGTCCTTGGGTGCAACGACTTTGATCTGCGGCGCGGCGGCGTCCTGAGCAGCGGCGCGGGGCGCAGCCACGAAAACCAGGCAGACTAAGACTACGCCCAGCGCTACGCTTGCGAGCTTGATCGAAACGCCCGACTTCATTGACCGTTACCCGAACTCGGCGCCGGTGCGGATGCGAGCATTTTCGTCGAGGCCTCGACAACATTCTGGAACGTGTCGTCGGTGGTATTCACGAAGTTTGCGTACACCTGACGGCCGATGTCCACGAGAATCGTGTTTTCCGCCGCCGGATTGAGTTTATAAAGGCGCATGCCGGTGTCCGCCGTGCCCCGCGCGAGGTAGACGAGCGGAATCGTGATGCCCTTATCCGCCGCGAGCTTCGTGAGCCAGTCCTTCGACTCAGGCCCATTGATCATCACGACGAAGCCCTTCAGGTTCTTATTCGACTGCACGAGGGCGTTGAGCTTCACGATCAGATCGGCCGCCTGATCGCTCGGCTTCTGAAAGAAGCCGATCACGGTCGGCGCGGTGCCGTACTCGCATACGTAGCAGGTATCCTGCCCCTTGTACTTTCCGGTCACGTCAATCACGCGAAGCGACGGCGTCACGGCGCCCACGGGACGTCCCGACGTGATCGGGCCGCCGGTGGTGGCGACATCGGCCGGAGCCGCGGGCGCTGTGTTCGCAGCGGTGGCGCCTGACGAAGATGCACTCGACCCACCGGTTTCGCCGGCTGCCGCAGCTGCATTGGCCATCTTGATCGCGTCGGCGGCGTCAGTTCCGGCGACGGGGTATTTCAGCGCAACCCACTTGTACCAACCGCCCTCGAGCACTTTCGTGTTGAGGTAGCCGAACTCGGCAAGCTTTTTGTACATGTCGATCGAATCTTCATCGTGGTTGCACGGGCAATAGAGCACCAACATCTTGTCGCGAGGCAGGCTGATCGGCGGCGTGACGCGCGGCACCCAGGGGTAATTGATCGCGCCCGGAATGTGTCCGTCGGCAAAGGCCTCTTCGGGTTGCGTATCGACGAGCACGAAGCTCGTGTCCTTGTCCTGCATCATTTTGAGGATTTCGGCGGGCTTGATGAACTGCACCGGCGGAACCATGCTGGCATCGTCGGGCAATCCAAGATCATCCTGCGCCAGCGCGCTCGAAGAGCAGAACGCCAGGACCATCGCAACGAACAACGCAGCAATCCACTTCATCATAAGGACCTCCCTGATGAATGATCGGCCGAAACTCTCACTACGCATTCGATTCCCGGCAGGGCCAGAAGGATACCGTCGAGGAGCAAGTCGATTGTTTGCCGTCACTCTCATAGAATTGGCAAAGCGCCCAAACCTAATTTATGCCGTTGCGATGGATGTTACTCACCGCCCCGGAGGGTGTCAAGGGAACCACTCCACCTATTCAAATAGACGCAACAGCACCGCGCGGGTTTCAGGAAAGTGCCAAACAGGAACGGATGAGGCACGCCAACTTCTAGTGTGCGGGCAGCGCGAATCCGTACACGACGCCGTCGACGGGATAAACCACATACTGCCGCCCATCGAGCTCGTACGTTTCCGGCCCGCTCCCGAACGAACCACCCGGGTAGACGTGCCAAAGCGTTTTGCCGGTGGCAGCGTCGAGCGCAACGAGCGTTCCCGAGCTGTCGGCGGTGAAGAGCAAGTGCCCGGCGGTGGTGAGAATGCCGAATTGGCCGCCCCGGCCCAGCGTGTCGGCCGTCCAACGCGTCTTGCCCGTCTGGTAGTCGATCGCCTTCAGCATCGACTTTGACCCGAGGAAAAAGTCGCGGCCAGCCCATCCTTCGGCGTCCTTGCCCGGCATCGTCAGGTAGAAGACCCCCATGGCCTCGCGCGAATTTACGTAGAACAGGCCGGTTTCCGGATCGAAGCTGGGCGCCTGCCAGTTCGTGCCGACGCCGCCGGTGACAAGCACGCCGTCCAGCTGCGGCTCCCGTTTGGGATCCGGGATCGGCTCGCCATTTTTGTCGAAACCGGAGAGCCAGTTCGCCGGAACGAACGCCTCGGCCAGCAGATCTTTGCCGGTCACGCGATCGAGCACGAAGAACAAGCCGTTCTTGCCAAACTGCGCGAGCATCTTATGGGGCTTGCCCTTAAAGGTGCCGTCGAACAGGATCGGCGTCATCACCATGTCCCAATCGTGGGTGTCGTGCGGCGAGGTCTGAAAATGCCAGACCATTTTCCCGGTGTCGGGATTGAGCGCGACGATCGTGCAAGTGTAAAGGTCGGCGCCGATTCGCGTGTCGCCGTTTTCGACCGGGTGCGGATTGCCCGTGCCCCAATACAGGAGATTGAGCTCGGGATCGTAGGTGCCGGTGAGCCACGTCATGCCGCCGCCGCGCGTGACCACGTCCGTGTGGTCGTGCGGCCAGCTATTCCAAGCCACCGTATCATCGGGCTTGGGCATCGCGTCCCAGCGCCACTGAATCTTGCCGGTCATCGGATCGACGGACAGCAGGAAACCCGGCAGGTCGGCGGTGTCGCCCGAAGTCCCCACAATAAGGTGATCGCCAATCACGAGCGGCGCGACCGAGCCGAATGCTTTGAGCGCGGGATCGTCGATCTGGATCTCCCAGAGCTGCTTTCCATCGTGCGCGTCGATGCAGAGCAGATGATCGTCGGGTGTCGTCATGTAGAGACGGTCGTGCCACATCGCGGCGCCTTTGTTGCCGCCGCCGGCGGCTCCTTGACGCTCGAAATGCCAAATCTGCCGGCCGGTGCGCGCGTCGATCGCCCACATCTGATCCGCGGAGGTCACGTACATGATCCCGCCGACTTCGAGTGGCATCGATTCGATCGAGCGTGCGCGCGTCTGAAACGCCCACGCCAGCGCGAGCGACCCTACGTTCGCCCGGTTGATCTGCGTCAGCGGGCTGTAGCGGCGGCCCGTGTAATCGCCGTTGAAGGTCGGCCAGTCGTTCGTCGGCGGCTTGAGAAGTTGGGAGGGATCGAGCCACTGGGCCGGCATGCCGTCAGGCGCGGCGCGCGCTCTGATCGAAGGAAGCGTCGCGATCAAGAGCGCGACGCAGAAGAACAATGAAAGGGGGAGCGCCCTTTTCATTTCAAGGTCTCCAGGTACGTGAATACGTCATGCATCTCGGCGTCCGTGTACTTGTCGAGAAGCGCGGCGTGCGCAGCGAGCGGGTCGTGGACCTCGAGCTTTACGGCGCTGCGCGGCCACGAGTGATACCAGCCGTCCGTGCCTTGAATCCCGACGTTGAACCCGTCGTTCAGCAGCAGCGCACCCTCGAACGTTTTGCCCGAAGGCAGCGTGACGGTTACGGTATCCGGCACGCCGGGCGGATACAGGAAATGCGTCTCGAGATCGGGAGGATCGTACTTTTTCGCGATTCCCGCCAGATCGCCCGTCACCGAATGGCACTTCGTACAGCCGCCGGGTCCATCGAAGAAAGTCTTGCCGGCTTCGACTGTCCCGGTCGCCAGGCGCGAGGCGGGAATGTCGTTGGGATAGCCGCCCGGGATGCGGGTGTGCAGGTCGAAAAGCGTAAGCTCGGAATCAATGTAGGCGACGATGTCGGAAACCTGATCCTGCGTGAATGGGAACGAAGGCATGCCTCGGTCGGCGCGGCCATTCAACACGACGGGAGAAATCAGGTTGCCGCCTTTGTCGTGGCGTACCAGCGACGAACGAATCAGGTCCGGACCCCGCCCGCCGGTGACATCCGCGCCATGACAGACCGCGCAATTCTGCTGGAAAAGCGCCTCGCCGCGTTTTGCCGCAGCCGCCTGCGCCGCTTCGTGGGCGGCGCGGGCATTCGGATTCGGCGGACCAGGATAGCCTTCCTGCGCCTGGAGCGAAAAAATCACTGCGAGGGCAGCAAGCGCCACGAGCGCGAGTTTTTTCAATTCGATTTCCCTCTCGGCACCAAATTGTTGAGACGCACACTTTCCCGCAGCGGTTGCCGCCGTTTCGCTACTGGCCCGCCTTGGTCAGCGTTGCTCCGGTGATTTTTTTCGTTTGGTGCGCCCAGTTCGTTCCCGGATACGTAAACAACAGATCGTATCCGGGTGAGCCGCCCGCCACGATGATGTGAAAATCGTCGGGGCTCTGAACCACCGGCACGCGCCCACCGGGCTTCAAATTGTCCAGGAAAATCTGCGCGCGGTCCGGCCGGATTCGACCGTCGGCGATCGACGCCCGGATAAAGGCCTCCTCGCTCCCCTCCCCGAACGAAACCTGCTTGGCCAGCTTCTCGTATGGCACGCGAGTTTGTTCGTACAAGTACTCCTGCAGACTCTTTCGCGTGTAGCCGTGATTCGCCAGTTCGACGGCGCAATCCGGGTGTAACACGACAATATGTTTCTGAGCGTGAGGCCAGGCCACCCCTCGGTTCCGAATTTGCGTCGCCATTTGATCGATCACGCCTTGCGCGGTCCATGGCGCGACCGCACCGCCGCCAAAAATCACCGGATTGCCCGACGACGACACGGTCACGGTGCTGTCTCCTGGCTGAAAGCCCTGGCTCACGTTGTACGGTTCCCACGGGCTCTTCGCCGTGTCCTCCGCAAACGTGTAGAAGGTGTATCCCTCAAGCCGGCCCGTGAGTCCCATAAAGTTCACTTGGGGCCACGTCTGGCCCAGGTTCAGCAGAGACAGCTCGAGCGCCCGACCCACGGTGCTATTCGCCTGCCAGCCGATTCCGAGCATCCCGATCCCCGAGTTGAAGTTGAGCTCCTGCGCGATCGGCCCATCCACCAGCACGACGGGCGTGAACGACCCCGTCGACGCCATTACATGCGTCAGATCGTAGTGCTTGTCGAGGAAGCCCTCCATCGCCGCCAGAATCACGGGGAAGTATTCAGGCTTTGCACCGGCCATCACGGCGTTGATCGCGATCTTCTCGACGGTTGCCGTCCCATTCTTCGGCTCCACTTGCCCGAGCACGTCCTCGGGCGACCGCGTCGTCCCGGCCTCCATCGCTTTCACAAACTCCGGCGTCGGGGGAATAATCGGTAGCCCGTCGGCCCAGCGATTTTCAAGGAACACCTCATTCACCTTCTCCAATGCGTCCTCGTAGTCCTTTCCGGTGACCTTGATATTCGCGCTCTCGAGTTGTTCTTGCGCCTGCGCGGGCTTTGCCTCTTCAGGCGTGAGCGGCTGCGTCAGCGCGTCCACCATCTTGTCGAAAAACGCATCGGCAATCGGCTGCAGCCGCGCCGTGTCGCCGCGCGCGATGTAATACTTGTCCGCCGGAAGCGGCAGCGCGCGGATTCCCGGCATGCCGCTGTCCCGGGCCGCGGATTTTGCGTCGTCCAAAAACTCTGTGGTTGTGAAGTAAACGCCCGGCATCCCTGTCTTTTCAATCGCGATCGTGTCGTGGGAACCCCACCACGTGCAGCTCCCTCAATCACCGACGCCGAAAACGAAAAGATCGCCCTGCTGCTTCACCGTGGGGTACCACTTCGGCAGGTCTGTGATCGTCTGCGCGGCCGGCTTCGGATACATCACGATCGTGGCCGTCGGGTATTTCTGCTTCAGCATCACCGCAAGCACGTCGAGGAAATTGCTCGCGCCAAATTTGCCGTTGTCGATCAGCACGATCTTCTTCCCGTCGAGACTCCCGCCGCGCGGGCTGATGCCCAGCGTCTTCGGCGGAGGAATCTCGCCCCGTGGATTCATCACTTCGATCGTCACCTGCGCAGCCGCGGTTCCAGCCACGCAAAGGCTCCCGATCACGAGCGCTACCGCCAAGAACCAGTGTGTGTTTTTCCTCATGGCTCGCTTCCCCCATTCCGCCGTTGCACGCACGGAGTCGTTCCGAGTGCCCTCAAGATAGGCACCGCCGTCGCCAATGTCAATGTTCCCTGTGCGCGGTTTACTGGGGCGAATTCGATGTGGCGCCGTACGGCAGCGTGACCATCACCGCCACCGATTCGTCCGCTTTCCCCGCGTCGTTGAGCCGGCCGCGCGCCGCTCACGGCAAGCCGAATACGAAGTACGTCGTGCCCGCCGTCACGAACACGTACTGCTTCCCGTCGACTGCATAAGTCACCGGATTCGACCGGATCGAAGACCCGAGATAAATCTCCCAGAGCGGCTTGCCGGTCGTCGCATCGAGCGCGAAGAAATCGCCTTCATCGCTTCCGGAAAATATCAATCCGCCCGCAGTCGCGAGCGTGCCCACCCACGAGGGCGAGTGCAGCCGGAACTGCCACTTCATTTTTCCCGTGGTCGCGTCGAGCGCGCGGATCGCGCCATACGCGTCGTCGCCGCTGAGCGCACGTTCCCCGCCGCCGCCCAGCGGGAATTTTCCCGGCACCCACTTTGGCGCGCTCTCGACGAAGTACGACCCCATCTCGCGCGCATCCACGTAAAACAGCCCGGTCAGGGGACTATACGAATTGCTGGTCCAATTGATGGCGCCCGTGATGCTCGGGTATACGAGCGTTCCTTCTGGACTCGGCTCGGTATTGGGCAGCACGATCGGCTGGCCCTTGGCATCGAGCCCCTTCGCCCACGTTTCCTTCGCGTAGGGCCTGCCCGTGATGAACTCGCCCGTCTCGCGGTCGAGCACGTAATAAAACGCGTTGCGATTGGCGAATGCGAGCAGCTTGCGCGGCTTGCGGTCGATCGTGGCATCGAATAATACCGGCGGCTCTGACGCGTCCCAATCGTGCGTCTCGTGCGGAGAAAATTGGAAATACCACTTCATCTTCCCCGTGTCGGGATCGATCGCAAGCAGCGAGCACGTGTACAAATTCGGGCCCGGCCGGTCGGTGCCGTTCCAATCAGGCGCCGGATTCCCCGTGCCCCAATAGACGAGATTCAGCTTGGGATCGTACGCGCCGGCATTCCAGGTCGTGCCGCCCTCGGGCAGCGCGCCGCCCCATGTTTCCGCTTCGGGCTCGCCCTCTCGCGGCACCGTCCACAGCCGCCACAATCTCTTGCCGGTCTTCGCGTCGTAGCAATCAAGAAAGCCGCGAACCGCAGCCTCGCTCCCGCCCGTTCCGATCAGCACTTTGCCATCGATCGCGAGCGGCGGCCCGGTGATTGCGTATCCCATCTTGTTGTCGGCAACTACGGTGTTCCACAGCATCGCCCCGGTCGTCGCGTTGAGCGCCACCAGATGCGCGTCGATCGTCGCTACGTACACGGTCTTATCAAGGACTGCCACGCCGCGGTTCGTCTGAAACAGGCCGATCGCGACCACGTTGTGCAAAATCGGCGACCACGTCCACAGCCTCGCGCCCGTGTGGGCGTCGAGCGCGGTCACGGTGCTCGGCGGCTCGGTGACGTACATAATTCCATCCACGACAATGGGCGACGTTTCGACGTTGCCCGCGGGGCGATTGGGCTGGTAGGCCCACGCCAGCTTCAGCCGTGCAACGTTTTCCGGAGTCAGTTGCTTGAGGCCCGAAAAGCGCTGATCGTAATAGTTCCCGCCGTACGTGAGCCAGTTTTGCGGCTCCTTATCGGAATTCAGCACGCGCTCGTACGGCACCTGCGCCGAGGCGACGAGCGGGCTCAACAACGACAGCAGAACGGCGAGCGATTTCAGGATTTTCATTGTGCTGCCGTTCTCTTCAGGCTGGCGAGGTACGCCACGAGATCTTCGAGCTGCGTCGAGGAAAGCGTGTCCTTGAAGCTGGGCATCACGCTCTTGCCAGGCAGCTTCTCGAGTTTCTCCAGCTCGAGTTTGCGGAACGAATGGAAGCGGCCCGTCGCATCCTTTAATTCGATCGTGAAGGAATCCTCATACACCCGCGTTCCTTCCACCACGTGCCCGCCCTTCGTCGTCACGCGCACGAACAAGTACTGTGTGAAGCGCCCGCGCTCCATCGCGCCCCCCTCGTGCGGCAAATCCGCCCCCGGCGTGATCAATTGCGTGCGGAGATATCCCGGGCCGCGCATCGCGCCGACGCGCGACAGCTCGGGACCCACTCCGCCGCCCTGTCCGTCGATGATGTGGCAGGTCGAGCAGCCGCTCGTTTCGTAGACCTCTTTCCCCTTCACGGGATCGCCCTTGGCGATTTCCATGTCCGCCGTGCGGCCCAGCGTGCGCAGATAGCCGACCACTTGATCGGTTTCGTCCACGGTCAGCGATCCGAAGCCATTCATCCCCGTGCCTGGAATCCCGCCGCGAATGATCGAGCCCACCTCCGCGTCGCCCAGTCGCTCCGGAGCGCCCTGTAGGCTTGGCCCATCGCCGCCGCCGCCGTCGAGTCCATGGCATTTCGAGCAGGTCGCATCGTAGAGCACTTTGCCTGCGGCGATATCTTGAGGGGAAGTTTTCGCGACGATCGGTGTCATGTCGCGGGGGATCTGCGCCATCGCCGGCCCCCACGCGAATGCGACCAGCGCGGCCACACACAGAGGCCGGATCACGCTCATTGGCATTCCCCCCGCACAAAAATCCAACGCGGTGCGAATTATTACACCGAAATCCACGCTGTCAAGTTTCGCGCGCCGTGGAGACTACGTCCACGGCACGTCAACAGATCCTCGCGTGCTGCCTCGTGAATCTTTCGTGGTACCTTTGCGTTCTAGATTGAATCAAGACACAGGCGGGGTCGAACGTGCCACATGGAACGGTCGTTTCTCTGTTCGTGGGGGAAGCCGCACGTGGGTCGCTTTCGGCGGTCCGAGAAGTTCGAGCCGTGCCGGGCCGGGGTCTCGAAGGCGATCGCTATTTTCACAATGTGGGGACTTTCTCGAAGCCCAAGCAAGAGCCCGACTATGAGGTCACCTTGATTGAGATCGAGTCGATCGAAGCGCTGAAACGCGACTACGGGGTCGACCTCGCGCCGAGCGAAAGCCGGCGGAACATTCTCACGCGCGGCGTATCCCTCAATCACCTCGTCGGCCAGCAGTTCCACGTAGGAGACGTCGCCTTCCGCGGCATCAGGCTCTGCGAACCCTGTTCCCACCTCCAGGCGCTCACGCGGCAGGGCGTGCTGAAGGGCCTCATTCACCGCGGCGGCTTGCGCGCCCAAATTCTTACTCCAGGCGTGATCCGCGTGGGCGACGCGGTCGGCTCGGCCTGATTTTCGTCGATGGGGTCGCTGCGATCGATCCGCGGCACTCGGAGGTGAACGATGACTCACGAAATCGTTCCGCCCGAACCGCACTCTACCGTCAGTTGGGCGAAAGCGTGGGGATACCTTCCGCGCTGGGCGAGAATTGCGCTCTGTGGAACGATCGTTGGTCGCGGCCTTCCTGACGGGATTCCTCATGTTCTGACCGCTCGATGGCTGCGCCTGAGAGGTTACGGCAGCCCCAGGCTGCCGTAGGCGCGCGGATACGCCACGATGCCCCACGGCGTCTGGAATCCGCCGATCACCTTGATCTGCTTGTACGTTTTGGCGTCGAGCACGTACACGTTGTTCGACCGCCCGCACGCAAACAGCAGCTTCGAATCGTCCGGCGTGAACGTGAAGTGCCAGCATCGCTTTCCGAGCGGCGCTTCGCCGATCTGTTGCAGCGTGTTCGCGTTGAACACCTGCAGCTCCTGCGCGCCGGCCGCGACCACGAAAATTCGCTGGCCGTCACGATCAAACGCGACGCCATAAGGCTTCGCGGCCGTCTGCGTGGCGTGGATCACATCGAAATTCCGATCGAGCAGCAGCAGCGTGCCCGACCCTTCCATCGTCACTGCGTATTCGTCTCCCAACGGTGAAAGCTTCACCCCTCGGGGGCGCCTGCCGTACGCCGCCAGGTTGACATTTTTCACCTGCTGGCCCGTCACGATGTCGTACACGCCCAGATTTTCCTGGGCCTCGTTCGCGACGATCAACAGCTTGCCATCCGGCGAAAATTCCAGCCCCTCCGTTTCCTTCCCGGCGATGAAACTCATCCCGCGCGTCCAATCGCTCGTGTTGAACTCGACGATCTCCGACGGCGGCTCGTTCTCTTCCGATTCTTCCTCCGCCGCCCCCTCTTGCGGCGGCCCGCCCGTCGAGCCCGGCTCGTACGACGTGAAGAGCCACTGACCCGTCGGATCGAGCTTGACGAACTCCGGGTTGTCCCCCACGTGCAGCTTCCGGACAACCTTCATCCGCCGCGTATCGATCACGGCTGCATCCGCGGTGTCTTTATCCGCGGTCACAAGGTACTTGCCGTCAAACGTCAGGCCCTCCCCTCGCGGTGCCACATCCTGCGGATGAATCCTCTTCACCACCTGCAGCGTGTTGAGATCGATCACGCTGATGCCGTCGTCTTCTTCGGTCACGTACGCGACGTTCGTCGGAATCCGGAAATAGTGCGTATACGTAAAACCAGCCGCTGTCGCGATGATGACCAGCGCCACCAACACCCAAACCGTCACCTTGCCTGAACTCATTGGCACCTCTCGCTCGAGATCAGTTCCATATGTA
The DNA here is from genome assembly GCA_963836125.1 of uncultured Acidobacteriota bacterium. GTDB lineage: Bacteria > Acidobacteriota > Terriglobia > Acidiferrales > UBA7541 > Palsa-295. The sequence continues at coordinate 1,239,042 of CAWIIK010000003.1, read as the reverse complement.
AATTCCACCTCGTCGCATTCTGTTCAACGTGTCCCGCCACCCGAACGTTTCTCGAATGCGAAGAAACGCGGCTCACGCGGTGCGCTTCGGCGTCTCGGTCGCGTCGAGGTGCCGCCGAAGCTCCGCGAGACTGTCGAGCATCAGGTCCGGCGGATGCGCTCGCATACCCTCGAGCCCCAGGCCGTAGCTCATGCCGCACGCCCACGTCCCCGAATTGCGCGCAGTCCGGACGTCAACATCGGAGTCGCCGACCATCATCGCTTCGCGGGGGCCCGCTCCGAAATTCCGCAACAGCGTGTTCACACCCTCCGGATCGGGTTTCTTTGTCGCGAAGCTGTTTCCGCCGTAAACGTACCGGAAATAGCTCGCGAGCCCCAGCCCCTTGAGGATCGCTTGGCTGAATCGCACGGGCTTGTTCGTCAACACCGCCATATCGCGATCCTTCAGCAGTTCGAGGCCTTCGCGCACGCCCGGATAGGCCACCGTGTTGTCGAGCATGTGCGCGCGATAGTACGCGAGGAAAAACGCATGGCCCTTTTCGATCTCCTCCGGAGTCACCCCTTCGCCCAGCGCCCGTTGCACCAGCACCTGCGCGCCGTTTCCGACGTAGCCGAAAATCGTCTCGTCGGCGAGCGGCTCGCGGCCCATCTGGCGCAGCGTCGCATTGACCGAAATCGCCAGATCAAGCTTCGAATCGATCAGCGTCCCATCCAGATCGAAAATCAGGGCGCGCACGCCCGCGAACCGCCCCCGCCCGTTCGTTTTGCCGTTATCCGGCCTCATTCCGTTGCGCCCCAGCGCGAATCAACATTCTATGTGCCGCCCGCGCCCGTGTCACGCCGTTGCGGCATAGGCAGCAATAGTTGCTCGTTACCAAAACGCAAAGCCGGCAAAGCTTTTTGGCGCGCACGCGCTGTGCGACGTTATCGTGGTTTATGGGCGAAGTGGCCTGGCAAAACTTGGGGATTTTTCTTGAGCCGCATTTGGGATGCCTTAAAGCAGGCGCAGCAGGAAAGGTCGCGCGAACGCTCCGCCCCGGCCGACGATGCGACCGATGCGATCGACTCGACTGCCGCCTCGGACCAGCGCAAAGGCTTGCGTCATCCGCACGTCGTTCCCGTGCTCGTCTACGGCTCCGGTCTCGATAAGCAGCCGTTCCACGAACAGGTCGACACAATCGATGCCGGCGAAAGCGGCTGCTTGCTGGTGATCGAAACTCCCGTCGTCCGCGGCCAGCGCCTCTTTCTCACGAACACGCGCACGCAGGCGGAGCAGGAATGCCGCGTCGTTCACGCGCGCGCGCTAACCTCCGGCAAAACGCGCATTGGGCTCGTCTTCTGCGCCCCCTCGCCGAATTTCTGGCTTCGCTCATCGTGATGTTGGGCCGGTAGCGCCGCGCTGCTACAATAACCAGCCGCAACGCCACAATTTTCTCCCGAGGCCGCATGGCGGAAATCCAGCCCTTTCGCGCGTATCGCTACGACACCAACCGCGTCGCGCTAGGCGATGTTCTCACCCAGCCCTACGACAAAATTACTCCCGCGATGCAGGAGCGCTACTACGCCGCGAGCCCTTACAACCTGATCGCAATCGAAAAAGGACGCGCGCTTCCCGGCGATTCGCCCGAAAACAACGTCTACACGCGCGCCGCGCGCACCGTCGAGCAATGGATCGCCGAGAAAATTCTCTTGCCCGATCCGGCGCCCGCCATCTACGTCTACTCTCAGGAATTCGAAGTGCCGGGCACGCGCACGCGCCGCGAGCGCATCGGCTTCATTGCCCTCACGCGCGTTGAGGACTACGATGCTCAGGTCGTCTTCCGCCACGAGCGTACTCTATCGGCTCCCAAGGCGGACCGCATCGAGCTTCTCCGTCGCACCCGCGCGCAAACCGGCCAGCTCTTTCTTCTCTACGACGACCCTTCAGAGCAGATCGACCGCTCGCTCGACGAAGCCGCGCACAAAAGCCCAGCGCTCGCCATGACGGATGAATACGGCGTCACGCACAAGCTCTGGCCCGTCTCCGATTCCGCGTTCATCGCCCGAATTCAAAAAGCGATGGCCCCGAAAAAGCTGGTCATCGCCGACGGCCACCACCGCTACGAGACCGCGCTCCACTATCGCGACGAATGCCGCGCCCGCGCGGGCAAGACCGATCCCTTGGCCGCGTCCGAATTCGCGATGGCCACTTTCATCAACACGCATTCCAAGGGCCTCACGATTCTCCCCACGCATCGGAACGTCGCGAACCTACCGAATTTCGATTTCGATCGCTTCCGCAAATCCCTTGCGCCCTATTTCGATTGGTATTCCTATCCCTTCCTCAACCCGGAAGAGCGCCAGTCGGCCTGTGCGGAATTCCGCAAAGATCTTGAAGGCCGCAGCCACGGCCGCCGCGCGCTCGGCGTTTACGCCGGTACCGGCAGTGCCGCCGATTCGAACGAAAAACCGGGCCCCGCCTTTTATCTCTTCGCCCTCCAGCGAGGCATCGATCTCGAGGACGTTCTGCCCGATGTCCCCGAGGCGCAGCGCGAGCTCGACGTCGTCCTGCTGCATCGCCTGATTTTGCAGAAAGGCCTCGGCATCACGCCCGAAGATGTCGCGTCCGAGAAAAGCGTCGGCTACGAGCGGGAGACGGACGCAGCGCTCGCGGCGGTCGACTCCGGCCGCGCGCAGATCGCCTTTCTCCTGAACCCGGTGCCCGTGAAGCAGGTCGTCGAGATCGCCCTCGGCGGCAATGTCATGCCTCAAAAATCGACGGATTTCTACCCCAAGCTTCTGAGCGGAATCGCAATCTATCGGCTGGAAGGTCGAATCGCGGAAGAGTGAAGGATAAGACGAGATCGGAGGGTTGCGTAAACCTGAAATACAAAGACGCGCGGCCCGATCCCGAGATTGGGCCGCGCGTCGTGGTCTCCTGTGTCACAAATCGGCCGGAGCCGCGAGCCGCTTACTTGTCGAAGCTCTGGATCGCCGCCGCTTCGCTGTCGTAGGTGTCGAAGACAGTCATCAGCTTCGTCACCTGCAGCACTTCCTTGAACTTCGATCCCAGATTCGTGAGCTTCAGCGTCGCACCCTGCGAACGCGCGCTGTGAAACGTCGCCACCAGCGTGCCCAGCCCGGCGCTGTCGATGTAGGTGACCTGTGCGAGGTTCAGCACGATCTTCTTCTTTCCCGCCGCCAGCAGGCTCTTCACTTTTTCGCGGAACGAGTTGCTTTCCTCGCCAAGGACGATCCGTCCTTCGATGTCGATCACATCCACGCCGCTGACCTCCCGATCCGTCATTCGCAGTGCCACGTTCGCGCCTCCTCGAAAGTTCGATTCAGTCTTGCGCTTGCAGTTTGAAAGGCCGCCTGCCGTCTCGGCCGGGTGTGTCTTTCCTCAGTAGAAGTCCGAACAGGACATATAATAGCCACATCCGGGACATATCATCTTGCAGCTTCGCGCCGCCAGCCGCGCCGAACATCGCGGGCAATACTCCGAAGCAAATTCCGCCTCCTTGTTGCCGGCGACACTTTGCCCGGCGGCTTCGAAAATCTCCCCGGCGCCTGCCGCTGATGAAATCGCCTCTCCCGGTCGGGCCATCTCTTTCCCCAATTGGAGCGTTGTTTATAGCACATCCCGCCCCACGGGGAAAAGCAAAGCCGCGTCGGCCGATGGATCGCGTTGTCGTCGGAGAGGCTTGGCGCTCGCGGGGCGCCGCGATGGATCATCCCCTGGCCGCCGCGCGTGTTTCCGGCGCGAGGTCCGCATTAATCCATAGCGCGCCGAGCGCCGAAAGCGCCACCGAAAGGACGAGATCGCTCGGCGAAAAAGCCCGGCCGCTCACACCGATCAGGAGGTACTCAAACAGCAGCGGCGGAACGATCAGCAGGAGCGCAAAGAACAGCCAAGCCGCCATCCGGCGTGCTCGAGCAGTCCTCGCGACGATTCCAAGCGCAATTCCCGCGGGGAAAAACACCAGAGCGTAGTAGATATCGTGGTAGGGGTCGAGCTCGCTCGGTCTGATTCGCCGGAACACGCGTGCCAGGGCCGCTCCCGGTCCCAATCGATAAGGGAGCGCCGCGCGCTTCCCGTCGATATACAGCGAGAGGTCCGAACCGTCGTAGGAATACAGGATATTTCGCAATTGGTTCGGCGCAAGAACATTCGAGACGTGCCACGCAAGCAGCGCATGCCGGGCGGAGAGCGGGCTGCGAAACCAGAAGACGAGGTCCGAGTCTTCCTGTCGCACGGTCAGGTTCGTCACATTCGGCGAGTGGGAAATCGAGATGATCTCGCCGTCCGATCCCCCGCCCCCTGCAGGCGTGCAAATGAAATGAATCGCGAACTGATTCGTCCGTCGCAGATCGGCAACCAGACCCGACGCCGGCCCAACCGAAACCAGCCAGGCGCCACCATTGAGGACGACTTGGTTCGGATCGCCGGCGGTTGGCGTGCTGGAGGACGATGCAAGCTCCGGAAGCAGTCCCGTACGGTCGCGAAAAGGCGGGCCGTCCGTGAAATCGTAAGCCGCGAGCGCCTCGGGCGTATCCGCCGGGGAAGCTGCCCCGCCCGTCAAAGCCGCCGCCACCTCCGGCGATAGTGCCCGGTCCCATATCTCCAATTTCGATATCTCGCCCTTCCATACCGTATCGGCCTTGTCGATCGCGTCGTTGCCAATCAGCAGGCGGGAATCCGGGACCCAGTTGCTGAGCCTGGTCTCCGTCTGCAATCGAGCCGAAACCGCGAACCAGCATGAGAAGTAGATCAGAAGCACAACCGCGAGCCTCCTGAGCGTGCCGAAGGATTCGATCGCTCGCTCCGTTCGAGTGAGCAGTTGCAGCAGAATCGTTCCGAAAATGGCAAAGAGGAAAAATCCGGCGGCCGATCCAGTGCTGTTGGTGAGCACGTCCTCCCAGCCGGAGTCCCGGCCGGGGATATACAGCTGGGTGAGCTCAATCCCGTAAGACAAAGCCGCCCCGGCGATCCACACGGCCCAAAAGGTCGTTGCGCGCAGCTTTCCTTGCTTTGACAGCTTCAAGGACAGGCCAAAACCGAACGGGACGAACAACAGCACGTTCAGGAAAGCATCGAAGGCGGTCGCATTCTTGCCCATGGTCCGGCCCAGAAGGAAAGGGGAGAAGCCGCTGGGCAGCTTGGCGTGAAGAACGAACCGAAATGGAAAACAGGTGAGAAAGAGGATCCCTGCCAGTGCAGCGATCAGAGTCCGGTTGGACCATCGTCGGGAGGCTGATGTGGGGTCGAGCTGGTCTGCTTGACTCTGCATCACGGATCGCGATTTCCTCGTTTGGCCTCACTGAAGTCTAGCATGTTTGGCTTCGTACCCTGTTCGTAAGGGAAGGTCGGGCGTTTTCGCCTTCCGGATTCCCCCCACTCTCGCCCGTTCCAGGCAAGGAAGGACTCTCGCTCGCATTGCTAACCCGCTCGATTAACTGATGGATAGCTGTGCCGCTTTGCACGAAGGACAGGCGGAACTCGGACCACTCGAACAGGCGAAGGGTCCTGCACCATCTTTGTTCCGTCGTCCAGTAGAAGACTCACTGGCGCGCTCCCTAGACTCTGCGTGCCATGAGAAACGACCCAAAGAACCAAACTCAATCGAGAAGGCCATCCCGCCGTCCGCTGGCCAGTATAGTCGCAACCCTGGCTGTGATCCTGACAGCCGTCACACTCACCAATTGCGCGGGCTTGACCAGCGCCTCAACGCAGTCCACCACGTCCGGCGCGGGAGTCCTCGCCGCCAGTGCCACGACACTCGCCTTTGGGGGCGTGCCCACCGGGAGCGCCGCCGTGAAGAGCTTGAGCGTTACGAACACTGGCACCGGCATGGTGAACATTGCGCAAGCGACGATTTCCGGCTCCAGCTTCAGTCTGATGAGCGGCGACGGGACAGCGGCTCTCGCCGCCGGCCAGAGCGCCACCGTTCAAGTTCAGTTCGCGCCCGCGTCGGCCGCCGCTGCCACTGGCGAACTGGTCATTGCGAGCAATGCCTCCAATCCTAGCCTCACGATTGCGTTGAGCGGGACGGGAACCCCGGGGGAAATGTCGGTGGCGCCGTCAAGCGTCGCGTTCGGAAACGTGGCGGATGGGACGACAGGATCGCAAGTCATCACGCTGAAGAATACGGGCACAGCGAGCTTGACTGTTTCGTCCGAGAGCGTCACGGGCACAGCCTTTAGCGTCACCGGCTTCACAGCGCAAACACTGGCCTCCAACAGCAGCATGAGTTTCAGCACCGTCTTCGCGCCGAAATCGCCCGGGGCTGTCTCGGGCAGCATTTCCGTATCGACCAGTGTCTCGGGGTCTCCCATTGTCATCCCACTCACCGGCACGGGGGCCAGCCCAGCGATGTCGATCACGCCTTCCAGCGTCACTTTCGGAAGTGTCGCTGACGGGACCAGCGACTCGCAGACGATCACAGTCAAGAACACCGGAACCGTGGACCTGGTCGTTTCGTCCGAGAGCGTCACAGGCCCCGGTTTCAGCGTCACAGGCTTTGCCGCACAGACGGTCGCGCCAAACGGCAGTATGGCGTTCGACGCTGTCTTCGCGCCGATCACTGCGGGAGGCGCCAGCGGAAGCGTATCGCTCAGCACAAACGTTCCCGGATCCCCCACGGCGATTAATTTCAGCGGCACCGGCACGGCTTCGACTCTCAGTCTCAGCGCAAGTCCCACGACCTTGACTTTCGGAACCGTCAACGTGGGCAACAACAAATCGCTTGGGGTCACTCTGAAGAACAACGGCAACTCGAATATCACCATCTCCGGGATCAACGGCGCGAGCGGCCCATTCAGCGCGAGCGGCGTCAGTGCCGGGACGACCCTTACGCCGAGTCAGTCGGCAACTCTCAACGTCACATTTACGCCGACCACATCGGGTGGTGCGAGCGCCACGATCACAATCGCCAGCAACTCCACGACGGCTCCTTCGATCTCCGTGTCGGGGACCGGAGCTGCCACCGCTCCTTCCGTGAGCCTGTCGTGGACGCCCAGTTCCTCCTCGGACGTCGTCGGCTACAACGTCTACCGCGGCGCGATTTCGGGCGGACCTTATACGAAACTTACCCCGTCCCCGTTGCCGTCCGCGCTGGACACCGACACCACCGTCTCCTCCGGCCAAACCTACTACTACGTCGTTACGGCCGTCGACTCAAGCAACAACGAAAGCGCGGACTCGAACCAGGCAGTCGCCTCGGTCCCGTAAGCTGACGTACGCGCGAGCCCGGAGTCGAGACTCTGGAATTCGCTGAGGAAGAAAAGAGCGTTCGCACCTAAGTGATCGAAAAGAATACGCGGTGAACCTTCTTCTCCGCGAGGTCCGAGAGAGGCCTGTCCTAACGGACAGGCTCGCGCACCTGTCCCCTGCATGTACCTCCGTCCAGTAGTTTTGCACACCCGCGCACGCTGACAATGGCTCGCGATGGGGGACCCTCGCATGTACCGAACATCTCGCGCCGGTTCGGCGTCAATTCTCGCTCGATGGATGAGCGCGACATCTTTCCGCGGACTCGCCGTTGCCGCGGCTCTTTTCTCCTTGCTGGGATCGGCCGGTTGCATAGGCCTGACGGGCTCAAACCCGCTGGAGCCGGCGGCCGCGGGAGATATCAGCATCACTCCGTCGCCCCTGAAATTTGGCGACGTCGCGGTGGGCACCACAGATTCTCAACCCGTGACCTTGTCGAACACGGGCAAAGTCGATTTGACGATTACGAACGTCGCCATATCCGGAAAGGGCTTTAGCGTTTCCGGAATTTCGACTCCTCTCACCCTGGGCGCGGGCCAGAGTGCCGACTTTACAACATCGTTCAAGCCGGCAGCCGCCGGAAGTACTTCCGGGCAAATCTCCATCGCGAGCAACGTAGCTAAGGTCGCTGTGGGCTTGTCTGGCACAGGCATGGCATCGGTGCCGCAACTTTCCCCCAGCACTTCGACCCTCAACTTTGGGAGCGTCACCGTGGGGACGCAGGCCTCCTTGCCAGTGGTCTTGACGAATACGGGCAATGCGAACCTGGACATATCAAAGGTGTCCGCCTCGGGGATCGGTTTTGCCGCAAGCGGCGGATCAGGCGTTACACTGGCTCCAGATCAGTCGGTTACGGTCACGGTTACGTTTAACCCGACGGGGACTGGATCGGTCACGGGTGGGCTGACGGTCGCCAGCAACGCCTCCGACCCGCCGGGTATCAAATTGTCGGGAGCGGGCGTCGCCGCGCCGGCTGTCAAACATTCCGTGGCCCTGCATTGGAGTCCCAGCGCGTCGACAGTGATCGGCTATTTCGTCTATCGCAGCACGATCTCAGGCGGACCCTACTCGAAGCTGACCACGTCCGTCGATACGGTACCGAGCTACACGGATGGCACCGTCGCGGGCGGCTTAACTTATTACTACGTTGTGACCTCGGTCGATTCCAGCAACGTCGAGAGCGCCTACTCGAATCAGGTGTCTGTCACGATACCCAGCCCGTAGCCGCAGTCCTCCCCGTTTTCGAATCTCCTCTCCCGTATCTGAAACGCCCCTGCTTGCCGCGAGGGAGGCCGATCCCTATGGCATAATGGTTGCCGCAGGAGCATTCCGCGCAAAACCCGATGGCGTCGAAAAAAATATTTCGAAAGAAGCTTTTGGCCGCGCATCGCAAGTTGCGCGCCGCGCGCATGATCGTGAAGGGCCTCGTTTCGACCCGCCATCCGCTCCTCGTGCATATCATCCCGATTCGCCGCTGTAACCTGTCGTGCACGTATTGCAACGAGTTTGACGATTTCTCGAATCCCGTGCCGGCCGAGGAAATGTTCCGCCGGATCGATCGCCTGGGCGCGATGGGCACATCGGTCGTCACGATCAGCGGCGGCGAGCCGTTGCTGCATCCCGATCTCGACGCCATCATCGCCCGCATCCGAAAAAATGGCATGACCGCGGGCCTCATCACGAACGGCTACCTGCTCGTCGCCGAGCGCATCGAACGCCTTAACCGCGCGGGCCTCGAATACCTGCAGATCAGCATCGACAACGTGCAGCCTGACGACGTCTCGAAGAAAAGCCTCAAGGTTCTCGACAAGAAACTCGAACTGCTGGCCGAGCACGCCGAGTTCGACGTCAACATCAATTCCGTGCTGGGCAGCGGCGTGCGCAATCCGGAAGACGCGTTGACCATCGCGTATCGCGCGATCGGCTTGGGCTTCACGTCGACTGTCGGCATCCTGCACGACGGCAACGGCCAGCTTCAGCCGCTCGGCACCCGCGAGCAGGAAATCTTCGAAGAGATCATGTCGCTCGGAAAACGTTCGTTCACGCGCGTGAATCGCTTTCAGCACAATATCGCGGCCGGCCGCGAGAACACGTGGCGCTGCCGTGCCGGCTCGCGCTACCTTTACATCTGCGAGGATGGCCTCGTCCACTACTGCTCCCAGCAGCGCGGCTATCCCGGTATTCCGCTCGCCGAATACACACCGGAGCAGCGCCGGCGCGAATTCCTCACGAAGAAGGGCTGCGCGCCGCGCTGCACCGTCTCGTGCGTTCACCAGATCTCGGTGGTCGATAGCTGGCGCGCCCCGCAGACGCTCGACGGCGGCTCGCCCTCCGCTTCCGGCTCGCTCGTGCAGGTCACCGGCTCGGCCACCCGCGATTAACCAGGCGGTCGGCGAACAGCCGGGCGCAGCAAGCAGCGCCCCGACGGGAAGAAGCAAAGGCCGCGAATTCTCCTCCGAACCCGCGCTCAACTGCAGCCGCAAGAGGCCGGATTCTCTAGAAAGGCCCTTTATCGCTGTGCTAGAGTTTGTCCGCTGAAGCCCCATCTGCAAGAGAATGACGCTTCGATTCCCGGAAACGCGTAATTTCCGGGTGATGCTATATCCAGGACGATAGAGCGTGATCGAACGCCTGCGATTGTTACTCCGCCACGTCACGTACAACCTGCGTGGCGGCTTCCTCGTCCGCCCGCTGACCATCGCTCTCACCCTCGGCTGCGCGGGCGCGCTCCTCTCCTGGTTTGAAGAGGTCGACCCCTCCCTCGGCGACTGGGTGCCTAAGGTTCTTTTCCTCTCTCACGCCGATCCTCAAGTGGCCCAGGTGATCCTCGCCGGGATCGCCGGCTCCATCATGACCGTCGTCTCCATCGTTTTCGCGATTCTGCTGATGACGCTCACTCTCGCGTCCATGCAGTTTTCCCCTCGCATCATCGTCAGCTTTGCCAGGGATCGCATCACTCAATGGACGCTCGGCATATTCCTGGGCACTTTCCTGTATTGCACGGCCGCCCTTCCCGCGGCCCACTCGCTGCCGCGCCCGTTTGCGCCCGCCATGACCGTCGTGGGCGCGATACTGCTCGCGATCGCCTGCGTCGGCTTGCTCCTTTTCTTCATTCACCACATTTCCCAGGCGATCAGCGTGAACCATATCGTGGACAGAATCGCCTCGGAAACCGAACTCGTGATCGACGACGTGATGCCGCTGCCGCGCAAGGAAAGCCACCTGGAAACGGGAGATGGAGCCGAGCCAGCCACCTGGGAAACGCCGATCCTCAACGATGCCTCCGGCTACATCCGGTTTGTTGACGCCCAGCGGCTTCTGGCCCTGGCAACGTCCTACCGCGTGAAGATTCATGTCGTTCGGCGGGTCGGCCAGTTCGTTCCGTCGGGCGTCCCGCTTCTGATGGTGCACAAAGGAGAGCGGCTGTCGGCCGAGAACGGCGCCACGCTGCGCGGCGCCTTCGATTTTGGGCCGGCTCGAACCCTGCAGCAGGATGTCGAGTTCGGCGTTTTGCAAATCGTCGATATCGCGCTCAAAGCGATTTCGCCCGCCGTCAACGACCCCACGACCGCCATCAACTGCATCGACCAGCTGACCCGAATCGTGATCCGCTTCGCATCCAGGGAAATGCCCGACCCGCTGCTCTACGATATGCACGGTGTCGCTCGCGTCAGTATCCGGTGGATCGACTTCGAGGGCTTGCTCGATTCAGCCTTCGAGCAGATCCGCATGTACTCGAAGACCGACGTCGCGGTCAGCCTGCGCTTGCTTCGCGCCTATGGCGATATTGCTGCTGCCACGCAGGACCAGGGCCTTCGGATTCTGCTCTGCGATCGGGCCAAGCGAGTCGTCGATGGCTGCGCCGAAAGCATCTCCGCGGAAGAACTAAAACCCTTGCTCGGCCGTCTCACCGCATTCGAGAAATTCGCGCTCGTCTAAATGCTCAGAGGCTTTTTCTCGCGCTACATCGCCGACGAAACGCGGCCGATGCTCGCCTTGGCGGCGCCGATCGTAGCCGCCGAGGTCGGCTGGATGACCATGGGCATCGTTGACACGATGATGGTCGGCCGCCAGGCGAATAGCTCGGTCGCGATCGCGGCCGTCAGCTTGGGCGTAATCCTCTACAACGCCATCGCGATTTTTGGCACTGGCCTGATGTTGGGGCTCGACACCGTCGTTTCGCATTCCTATGGCGCGGGCGATCTCGATGACGCTCACCGTTCGCTGGTCAATGGTGTCTACCTGAGCCTCGGCATGGCGCCGATCGCCATGGGAGTCGTCTGGCTGCTGGACTCGCTCATGCATTCCATCGGCACCGATCCGGCGGTATTAGCGCAAGCAGTTCCCTACCTGCGCGCACTCAACTGGAGCACGCTGCCGCTATTGCTCTATTTCGTTTTTCGGCGCTACCTGCAGGGAATCGACCTCGCAAAGCCTGTGATGTTTTCTCTGATCTCGGCAAACCTCGTCAATCTGCTCGGCAATTGGGCGCTGATCTACGGCCATCTCGGCTTCCACGCGATGGGCACGGTGGGTTCGGGCTGGTCCACCTGCGTCGCGCGAATCTACATGGCCTCATTCCTGATGGCCTACTGCCTCTATTACGACCTGCGCTACAAAATGGGCCTGCTCAACGCGTCGCGCTGGCCGCACTTCGCGCGCGTCTGGCGGCTGGTCACGCTGGGTTTCCCCGCAGCCACGCAACTCGGCCTCGAAGTCGCCGTCTTCGCCGTGACCACTGCGCTGATCGCGCGCCTCGGAGCCGTGCCATTGGCCAGCCATCAGATCGCTCTGAATACGGTCAGTCTCACCTACATGGTGCCCCTCGGGCTCGGCGGAGCTGCCGCGGTACGCGTCGGCCAGGCCTTTGGCCGCCGCGATCCGCATGCCGCCGGCCGCGCCGGCTGGACCGCGATGCTGCTCGGCGCGATTTTCATGACGTGCATGGCCCTCGTCTTCTGGTTCTTGCCCGTTTACATCGTGCGCATCTACACGCCCGATCCCGTCGTGATCCGCGGAGCCACAAAGCTCTTATTCGTCGGCGCATTCTTCCAGCTCTTCGACGGCCAGCAGGCCGTCATCACCGGCGCGCTGCGCGGCGCGGGCGACACCCGCACGCCCATGATCCTCTCGGCGTCGCTCTATTGGCTCCTCGGTTTGCCCTTCGGGGCGTACCTGTGTTTTGCGCGCGGCTGGGGCGCAGCCGGCCTCTGGTCCGGCCTATCGCTTTCGCTGATTCTCCTCGGGACGGTCCTGGTCTACGTCTGGCAGCGCAGGGCGCACGCCTTCATCGCGAACGCCGCAACGGTTCCATCGTCGCCTTGAGCCCGCGCCGCGCCCTATTTTCGGGCATAGGGTCAATCTGAGAGAATTGGTCAGGGGCTGAAGCCCTGGTAGTTTTTAGTCGGTTTGACGACGAGACTGAAGGAACGGCCATGAAACTCAATCTGGTGACGCTGGCACTGGCAATCGTCCTCTCCGTGGTCTTTGGCATGCATGCCGCGCATCTGCCATGGACCGCATGGCGCATCGCGGGAATTGCGATTGCGGCACCGGCATTTCTCTTGTTTGTCGCGGCGCGCATTGAGCTGGGACGCGCCTTCAGCGTGCAGGCCAAGGCGACGACGCTCGTAACGACGGGTATCTACTCGCGCATCCGCAATCCGATTTACGTCTTTAGCGCGCTGCTGATCCTGGGAATCATCATCTGGACGGGACGGCCGTGGCTGCTGCTGTTTCTTGCGGTCTTGATTCCGCTGCAGGTGGTGCGCAGCCGGAAAGAGGAGCGGGTGCTGACGGAGAAGTTCGGCTCCGCATATCTCGATTACAAGCAGAAGACCTGGTTCTGATGCGCGTTGTTCGGTAGCCCACGTCGCCCTCCTCCGCGATTGGCCGCCATGATTCTGCCTGCCCTGACGTAGGAAGGGAGCGCTGCGAAGAACCTCCCTTCCGGCTCTCTCGCCACTCATCACTCCCTTACCTACTCGCGCATGCGGTACCAATGTTCGCGCGCACATCTAGTCTCATCGTCCACGGGCACAGGTTCCCGCCGGACTCAGTGCGGCGGTGGTGGCTGCTCGCCGTGCTGGTTGGTTCACTCGCCGTATAGGGACCAGCGACGGCTCGGTCAAGTCGCGAAAGAGAGCGCCAGAAGCGATCTCTTCCGCGTAAGGCCCGCTCCGTCCGTACTTTAGGGCTCCGATAGTCCGGCATGGTGCAAAATCCTGCCAAAATTAGCCCTCTTTCGGCCTTTTAAGCGATCTTGACCGCCCGACCGCTCTACACTTTGTATATCCGTCGGAGCCACGATTTCATCCGTTGGAATACCGAAACCTCGCGTAGGCACTTTTGCGGTGTCGGTTCCGAAAATTCTGACCCTTTTCATTCCGGAAATTCTGAGCCACCCGGCGATAGCCGGAAGAGCTAGAACTCTCCCTGTGCCCCCGGTCGGCAGACCGGTCGGGCGGAGGGAGGAGGATGCTAGGAATGTTAAAGCGTCACGAAGTCGAGATCTTACTGAAAGCCGGTCATCCCCAGACCGAAGTGGCCCGTCTCGCAGGAGTTTCCCTGTGCTCGGTGAAGCGCATTGCAGAAGAAGCCCCCGTCGTCCATGTCGATGACGCCGCGGAGCGAGAGAAACGGCGGATCGGCAGGCCCAGCAAGGTAAATCATTTCCGGAAATTCCTCATTGAGATCCTGGAAGAAAAAGCAGATCTACCCTCGTTGGAGATCCTTCGGCGAGTTCGCGAGGCCGGCTATCGGGGAGGCAAGACGGCTCTGTATGCCCTGGTGGCTTCTTTGCGGCCGAAAGGAGTAAAGCCTTTGGTCCGTTTCGAAGGCCTGGCAGGGGAGTTCAGCCAGCACGATTTCGGACAAGTGGACGTTGAATTCCTCGATGGAGCGACCGGCCGGATCCACTTCTTCGCCTCTCGCTTGAAATACTCCCGATACATCCGCGTCAGTATCGTGAAGAACGAAAACGTGGAGAGCTTGGTCCGTAATCTTGCCAAGCATCTTCAGAGTTGGAGTGGAGTCCCGCTGCTGTGCGTGTTCGACCGGCCGAAGACGGTGGCTCTGAAGTGGCGTAGAAGCGGCGAGGTGACGGAAGGGAATCCAGTCTTCGCCTACGCCATGCTGGAGATGGGCATTGGGGTGGAGCTGTGTTGGCCTTATAGCCCGGAGCAAAAAGGAGCCGTCGAGAACCTGGTAGGCTTCGTAAAATCTTCCTTCTTCAAGGTGCGGCGCTTCCAGGACCAAGAAGATCTCCAGCAGCAACTCGTGGGGTGGCACAGGGAAGTAAATGAGGAGCGTCCGTGCCGGGCGACGGGAATCATCCCCGTGGTGCGTCTTGCCGAGGAAGCCTTGCGACTGCGCCCGTTGAAAGTGCAGTCGGAAGATCTCGCTCTCCGCATCCCCGTCTATGTGGGTCCCACGGGCACCGTCCTGCATGAGGGTCATCCATATTCCATGCCTCCGGAAGCGATCAGCATGCCGGGGACCCTGTATCTGTATGCCGATCGGTTGCGCATCGTAGCGGGCCGGCACGAAGTGGTGCACCCGCGGAAGTTCATTCCCCACGAGGGATCCACGCTTGCGGCGCATCGTGCGGCGATGGTGGCAGCGGTGTCGGGCAAGCGAGGCAAGCGCTATCTGAAACGTCAGCAGCTGTTAGAACTGGGAGAACCTGCTTTCCGCTATCTCACCGAGATCGTGCATCGCCGACCCAGGCAATGGTTCGATGACGTCGATCGCCTCCACGACCTTCTGCAGAGCCATGGGCCTGAGGTTCTCCGCCAAGCCCTGGAGGAAGGACTGAAAGAGCAGGTCTTCAGTGCCACTTTCATTGAGCGTTTCCTGCAACGCTCCCTGATCTTTCAAGAGGTGACCCGATGACAAAAAACATACCTAGGACAGATCCGCGAGGTGTATCGATGGCCACAAAGAATGACCTCCACGCTCCGAAGAGTCTGGAACTGTCTGAGGGCCAGATGGAGGTTCACTTCCGGCGCCTCAACCTGGCACACATGCGCCGGATCTATAAAGAGGTTGCGGAGCGAGCCGAGAAGGAAAGCTGGGCCTATCGGGACTTCCTCGCTCTGCTGCTCGCCGAAGAAGTGGCTCGCAGGAAGCAAACGCGTCTCCAGCGCTGCACGCGCCATGCGCACTTCCCGTTCTTCAAGACCATCGAGGAGTTCGACTTCACTTTACAATCGATTCTTCGGCAATCGCTCCTGGGTTCTTATCTGGGACCGGACTTCGTCACCGAGGGGCGCTCGTTGATCCTGCATGGTAAGACCGGTCGTGGAAAGACTCATCTGGCGGTGGCCATCGGGTACCGTGCCATTCAAAACGGCTTCGAGACGCTGTTCACCACCGCAGCAGAACTCATCGAAGATCTCTCGAACGCCAGCAAGAGAGGACATCTACAAGAATCGCTCTCGACTTACACGCACCCTCATGTCCTGGTGATCGACGAGGTAGGCTATCTAACCTACGGGCCGGACGCCGCCAACGTCCTGTTCCATGTGGTGAACGACCGGCACCTGAGAAAGCGGCCCATGCTCTTCACTACGAATAAGCCCATGACCGAATGGGGGAAGGTATTACACGACGAAGATATGGCGGCAGCCATCCTCGATCGGGTCCTCGAGCGAGGACGCTTCATCCATCTCGATGGACCCTCCGGGAGAACCCGTCATCTCAACCTGGAAGAAAGCTTGCCGGCGAACACAAAAGAGCTCAGAATTTCCGGAATTGGTGGCTCAGAATTTCCGGAACCCACATGCGGAAGAAATGTGGCGAAGACAATCCTGTCTGTGCGAGGCACAGGTCCGATTTCAGGCTGAATTAAATTAGAACCCTACCGGACCGGCCGCCTTGAGGCTCCGGAACCCGCGGTGATATTCTGTTCCAGGGGGAATGAGCACTTATCGTCCCGCGCTTGCATATCGGTTCTTTCTGATTTTGAATCACGCGTGCAATCTTAGATCGTGGTAATGAACGCGCAGGAATTTCTGTGCCCGGAGATGGATGAGCTCGACCGCTGAATACGCGCCGGCGCGGCCCGTGCCGGAGATCAATCCGTGGCTCATCGCCGCCACGGTGATGGTCGCGACGTTCATGGAAGTGCTGGACACGAGCGTCGCCAACGTCTCGCTGCCGCACATTGCCGGCAATCTCTCGGCGAGCGTCGACGAGAGCACCTGGGTGCTCACTTCGTACCTCGTATCGAACGCGATCGTTCTCCCACTGTCGGGCTGGTTCTCTTCCATTTTCGGACGCAAACGATTCTTCATCGCTTGCATCGTGATTTTCACGATCAGCTCGTTCCTGTGCGGCATGGCGCCTTCGCTTCCCATGCTCGTGCTCTTTCGCGTGATTCAGGGAGCGGGCGGCGGAGGGATGCAGCCGACTTCGCAGGCGATTCTGGTCGATAGCTTCCCTCGCCAGAAGCAGGGGATGGCGATGGCGATCTACGGCATGGGCGTGGTGGTCGCGCCGACGATCGGGCCCACGCTCGGCGGATGGATCACGGACAACTATTCCTGGCGCTGGATTTTTTTTCTGAATGTCCCCGTCGGGGTGATTTCGGTTTTGATGATTTCGGTGCTGATCGTTGAGCCCCACGCCGTCATCAAGGGCCTCCGAAGCGGGTTCAAGATCGATTTCCTCGGGCTGGGATTTTTGGGGCTGGGCCTGGGCCTGCTGCAGGTCGTGCTGGACAAAGGCGAGCGCGACGATTGGTTTGGCTCGCCGTTCATTCTTTGGGCTGCCATCGTTGCCGTTGCTTGCCTTGTGGCGCTGGTGATCTGGGAATTCGTCACCGATCATCCCGTGGTCGATCTGCGCCTGTTCAAGGACCGGAACTTCGCCATTTCGACGTTTATGATGTACGTGCTCGGCTTCGTGCTGTACGGCACCACGGTGTCGCTCCCGATTCTTCTGCAAACGCTGATGGGATACACGGCGATGCAGAGCGGCCTGGTTCTGCTGCCGGGGGGGCTGGTGCTGCTGGCGATCTTGCCGTCCGTGGGATGGCTGCTGGGAAAATTCGAGCCGCGCTGGATCGTCGTGAGCGGCCTCTGCATTATGGCGCTGGGCCTCCATTACCTTTCGCTGTTCACGCTGAATGCCGGCGAAAGCAACGCCATCAACGACTGGATCATTTCGCGCGCCGGGACAGCCTTTCTGTTTGTCCCCATCAACGTGATGGCGTTTTATTTCGTGCCGCCCGGGAAGATGAACAACGCCTCGGGCCTGATCAATCTCGCACGCAACGTCGGCGCCAGCACGGGAATTTCGTTCGTCACCACGATGCTCGACCGGCGCGCCCAGTTCCACCAGAACATTCTTTCGAGCAACGTGAACGCCGGCAGCCCGCTTTACCAGCGGGCCCTGGCGCATATCACTCAAGAGATGATCACGCGCGGCATGGACGCGGCGCACGCGGCAATGCAAGCGAATGCCACGATCTACCTGCAGTTGCAGCGGCAGGCGATGATGCTGTCGTTCGTCGACAATTTCTGGATCATGAGCGTGATTTGCGTTTGCGTGATTCCGCTGATGTTTGTCATGAAGAAACGCAAAGGCCCCGCCGCCGGACGCGTCCCGGTTCATTGAGGTAGCGTCTTCTTGGCCTTTGACGTTCCGGGTGCCCCATCCTCGTTTTTGTAAGGTGGGGCCTTTGACTTCTACTGCGTTCGTCGCGCGAGAATTTTCACGAACGACGCGCTGCGAATATCCTCGGACGAAAGCGTCGTGAGGCTCTCGACTTCGTCCGCTTTCAACGCGCCGCAATTGACCGCTTGCAGAAAATAATTCAGCAAGCCTTGCGCCATCGCCGCATCGTCGAAAACGTGGCCAATGCGCGTGGCCTGCGCAGCCTTGTCGATGAAATTGCGCAGTCGCTGCGCGGCCGAATCGAGATTCTCGAGGAAAAACGAGTAGACCGCCGCGTATCGCGTCGGCAACTGCGCCGGGTGCAGATCCCAGCCCTGGTAGTAGCCGTTCGCAAGACTGCGCCGCACGCAATCGTAGTGCAGCTTCCAGGCGGCATACACGGTTGCCCGGTTGGCTTCTGCCTGGCGGGCAGTGAGCGGCGGGCCATCCTTCGGCGCGCGGTGCGGCGGAATCGGAAGATAATTCACGGGGCCATCGGCGATCCGCACGCCGGTTCCCGTGAGCGCCACCTGCATGGCTTCGCGCGCGAAATCGGACGCCGGATGCGTCATCGCCTGCTGCAGGGCCGCGATGCTCAGAGAGGCGGTGTAGTCGTATGGGCCGAAGTGCGCCGCAACGCAGCGCCCGCGCGCTGCACTCACGAGAGGCAGTAGATTGAGCTCGCCTCGCTCGTTGAAAATGGATTGCGGGGTTTCGATCATCAGCTCGATGCGCAGCGCGCCGGGCTCGAGATCGAGCATCGGCTCGAGACGCGAACAGACGTCCGCGAGCGCCGCGACCTCATCGGGCAGACTCACCTTCGGCAGCGTGATGCAGAAGCCTTTGGGCAGTTCGCCGCGCGACTTCGCCGCGAGTTCCGTCAGGAAAATGTCGAGCGTGCGAATGCTGCGTTCGCGCAGCTCCTCAGTGAACGGCTTGATGCGGATGCCGATGAAGGGCGGCAGCTCTCCCGCGTTCTGGCCGGCGCTCACCTCATTCGCGGCGGCGGCGGCGTGGCCGTCTTCCTCGTCGTCGGGACGGTTGCCGTACCCGTCCTCGAAATCGATTCGAAAATCCTCGACCGGCTCGCGCTGTAGTTTCTCTCGAACGCGCTCGTACACCGTGTATGCGAACCACGCAGGTGGGTTCTCGCGGCGCGCAGCTTCCGAATCAAATTCGATCGATTTCGCAATGGCGGCGGCCGCCGTCGGCGTGTCCGGAAGTCCAGCCGCGCCCGGCATGCCGACCGCCTTCGCGAAGGCAGCGAAATCCGGCGCGAACTCATCCAACGACCTCAGACCCAGTTCTCCGAGTCGGCGCGTGGTGCCCGAGCGCAAGAGATGTGCGCCACCGTACACAACGTGGACCGGCTGGCGCGTGGCCGGCGGGCCGGGATAGCGCCGCTCGAGCGCGTTGTGCGCCTGTTGCAGCCGGGTGCTGATTTCTTTAAGCGATTCGGGGGAGAGCGTTCTCCTCATGAATCCTCGCGCGATTGCTGCTATGCTCCGGCAGGGCGTCGCCGCTAACCGGAGGTCGATTCCGGGTTGTCCGAGAGGACCGGAAAGGATACATTGGTTCGTTGGTGCCTGAAAAAATACTGATCGTCGACGACGAATTCGCCGCGCGGACCGCTCTCACCGCTCTTCTCCGCCGCGAAGGATACGAGGTCCGCGAAACCAGCGACGGCGCCACGGCTCTTGCCGAAAGCGCCGCCTTTCGCCCGGACCTCATTCTGCTCGATATCGTGATGCCCGGCATTAGCGGCTTCGAGGTCTGCCGCCGCATCAAGGCCGCGCCCGAAACGCGCCTCACGCCAATTATCCTGATCACCGGCCTTTCCGCAACGGCGGACCGCATCAACGGCATCAATGCCGGCGCCGACGATCTGCTCAGCAAGCCAATCGACTTCAACGAACTCCTGGCGCGCACGCGGTCGCTGCTGCGGCTGAAGCAATTCACCGACGAGCTCGAAAACGCCGAAAACGTTCTATTCAGCCTCGCGCAAAGCATCGAAGCGCGCGATCCCTACACTCTCGGGCATTGCGAGCGCCTGGCGAATATGTCCGCGCGCCTCGCCGAAAAGCTCGGGTTGCCGGAAGAAGAGATCACGGCGCTGCGCCGCGCGGGAATCGTCCACGATATCGGAAAGGTGGTTGTGCCGGACGCGATCCTGCTGAAGCCCGGGCCGCTCTCGGCGGAAGAAACCGAGGTCATGCGCAGACATCCCGTGGTCGGCGAGCGCATCTGCGCTCCGTTGAAGGCATTCCGCCTCGTTCTGCCCATCATCCGCCACCATCACGAGAAACACGATGGCTCCGGCTATCCCGACGGGCTGCGCAACGGCGAGATTCCGCTCACCGCTGCGATCCTGCAACTCGCGGACGTCTACGACGCGCTGACTACCGATCGGCCGTATCGCACAGCTTCGCCGTCCGACGTGGCTCTGCAGATCATGGAAGACGAGGCTGCGCTCGGCTGGTGGGATCGCGATTTGTTCGACGCTTTCCGCGATATGATCCGCGATGGGCACGCAACTCCGCCCGCCAGGCTGCGCACGAGAGCAGCTTCCTAGCACTGGGTTGCTGCGCCGTTCCCTGCTGCGCGATGGTGCATGAGTCCGGGGCGTGAATCTCAGCTCGCCCCGGCGAGCCGGTCTTCCCCGGCGTACACCACGAATCGCTTCCCGCGCAGGAAGCCGATTAGCGTGAGGCTCATCTCGCGCGCGAGTTGCACGGCCAGGCTCGATGGCGCCGACACCGACGCCACCACCGGCAATCCTGCCACAATCGCCTTTTGAATAATCTCGAATCCGCCGCGCCCGCTCACCAGCAGAACCACATCTGCCAGAGGCATGCGATCGTTGCGGAGCGCCCAGCCGATCACCTTGTCGACCGCGTTGTGCCGGCCGATATCCTCGCGCAGCACGAGCAATTCGCCCTTCGCGTCAAAGAGCGCCGCCGCGTGCAGCCCGCCCGTGCGCCCGAAAACCGCTTGCGAAGCCCGTAGCGTGTCGGGAAGCTTCAGGAGGACATCCGGGTCGAGCCGAAAATCCGGATTCGGCGGCTGCATGGAGCGCGCGCGAACCGAATCGATCGACGTTTTGCCGCAAATCCCGCAGCTCGACGCCGCGAAAAAATGCCGCCGCATTTTCTCGAAGTCCGGCACCGCTTCAGGATCGAGAGCCACCCGCACCACGTTCCCGCGATTTGCTCCCGGATTCTCCGGGTCGCCTGGATCGTGATCGAGCGCCACAATCTGGTCGCGGCGCTGCACGAGGCCCTCGGTGAGCAGAAATCCAGCCGCGAGATCGAGATCGTCTCCGGGCGTGCGCATCGTGACGCTCAGCGGCTGCTCGCCGATGCGAATTTCAAGCGGCTCCTCAGCGGCGAGATAGTCCTCCTTGCGGCGGACTTTCCCTTCGTCCCATTCAGAAACCTGCGTCAGATCGACGCTGCGCTGCTTTCGAGGCAAGTGGCATCTCCACCGAACATGACGAGCCTATTCGACGAACCGATCAACCAAGCATACATCGGAGATACGGCTGGGAGCCCGGCGAAAAGAGGGATGGAGTCCCAATTGAACTTGAGACGCGGGCCATTTCGCGCGGGCAGGATTGTCTGTGCCACGGGCTTCGCTAAGAAAACTAGCCCGTCCCGAAGGTGTCGGACAAGCCAGGGGGCGTTGCATCGGTGTGAGGTGCACTACGGGGAATTCTCTCGGCGCCTCAGTCAGGCTCATGTGGAAGCACGACTCCGGTGGATGGATCGAGAATCAGTTTGCGCGCCTTCGGGCCGCTGAAGTCGAACATGCCGTTGAGTGTTCCGGCCTTGGCGTCGCTCGATCCTGCGCCGATTCGCCCGAGCTTCCAGTTATCCTCGATGAATCGCAAAATGGACGACTGGTCGGTCGTCGTGTGATCGACGTAGTTTTGCTTGGCGTAAGGTGAGATCACGAGCAGTGGCAAACGCGGACCGTAGCCGCATCGCCCCTGGGTGCCAGCCGCCTTCGCGGAGCCGCAATCGGCGGAATCGGCGAGAGCGTCATTCGAAACGGCCGATTGATTGACCACCGGGCCGAGCACGTGATCGTACCAACCGTCGGAGTCGTCGTAGTTGATGATAATCGCGGTGTCTTTCCAGTAGGGGCTGTTCGTCACCGCGTTGATTACGGTCACGAAGAAGTTCTGTTCGTCGATGGGATCCGAGTAGCCCGGATGACCGTCCTGATACGCCGGCGCTTTCAGATAGGTGACAGCCGGGAGGTTGTTCTCCCCGAGAGCCGTCCAAAAGTCGCTCAGGTCATACTGGTGATTTGCGCCATCAGACGAAGTCCCGATGAGCGAGAGGTTTTTCGGGGGGTTGTGGTGGAGATTCTGCGTGCTCTCGTAATATTGAAACGGCTCGTGGTGCGGAATGTAGTCGCCGGTCGTTTCGACCGCATCATCGCCGGCGAGCCCGACGTGATGCGAGCCGCAGATCGCGCGGCCCATTTTGTCGAAGCCAGTGCGGCCGAAGCCGCCCTGAAACCATCCCCACGTGATGCCTTTCTTATTCAGCAAATCCCCGACGTTCGTCCCTGACTCCGAGATCATGTTGGCGTTCTGCAAGCCCGGGTTCGTCAGCACGCACTCATCGCCCGCGGGCCGTGGGTCGCCGATGGCCACACCCGTCGTCAAGTCGTTGGCGATATTGCCGGAGGCACTTGCGGGCTTGCCGTTGGGCTTCGTCGGGAAGAGAGTCGCCGTCGCTGTCGTCCCCGCAATCAGGTTGAGAGCTCCGACTGCCGACGGCCCGAACATCGTGC
Organism: uncultured Acidobacteriota bacterium; assembly: GCA_963836125.1. GTDB lineage: Bacteria > Acidobacteriota > Terriglobia > Acidiferrales > UBA7541 > Palsa-295. The sequence continues at coordinate 1,216,332 of CAWIIK010000003.1, read as the reverse complement.
CGTAGGAGTTGTCGCTCATCGCATAGTGTTGCGCATAGTTCCAGAGCGCCTGGACCGTATTGCCGTCGAAATAGCCCATCACGACGCCGGCTCCTTTGCCGTAGTCGTTGCACGGAGACGATAAGGACGATCCCGATCCGGTTGATTCAGGATACTTGTCCATCAGGCCGTGATCGGCCGCTTCCTGTTCCGGCTTGTAGCTGTGGTTCTGGTCACAGGTGACCGAAGCCACGCCCGTGTCCATGCGGAACGGCTGCGTCGAGTTTGGATTTTCCGTGAGGAGGCCGCCGCTCAGGAGGTTGTTCACCGTGGGCGTCCCGTCCGCGGCATGGAAAGGCGGCTCGCCATGCGGATTGGTCGCGTAAGGATACGTCGCGAAGTAATGGTCGAACGAAACGTTCTCTTGGAAAATTACGATCACGTGCTTGATGGGCGTCGTGGTTTCGATTCTTCCGGCGCCGCCTCTCGTCTGCCCGGCCAAAAGGCCGCTTGGTACCACCCAAACCAGGCTGGAGGCCAGCGCGACCGCCGCCATCCGGCGAAGATACGTACGGATTTGAGCTCTCCTTGAAATCTGGAAAGACTTCGGTCTGATACCGTGTCGCTCCGTGCGACTCGGCCCTTCAGCCGGCTTCGAGGCTATCGGAATTTGACGCGTGCGGCAAAGGGAAAGGCGCTCGTCGCTACGCGAGATGACACGCGGGCTAGAAGCCGGCCGATCCCTTCGCGACCGTTGCAACGTTCGTCTTCACCCGTATACTCCTTGCGCCGTAGGAATTTCGGACGGATCGCCTTTTGGTTTCAAGATATGCGAGCCCGCACAGCGGACGGCCTATGTGCGCTTGCGCCCCGAGCAGATTGGTGGTGCTGCCCTTGGGCACAACCTGAATCACGCCCATCATTCCGCCGTCCTCGTGTTCCAGCAGATGGCAGTGATAAACGAATGTCCCGATAATATTTGGGTCGCGGAAATCCATGCGCAGCTTCACGCTCGGATATTGCGGGCTCTTCCCGTCCCAGTACGCCACGTTGATCGTATCGCGCAGAAACGGCTCATCCACCGGGACGCCATTCCACTCGAGAAGCAGGAAATGAAGCTGATGGATGTGGAACGCATGGAGTTCCTGCGTCCGGTTCTCGACGATCCAGTCCTCCACGTCTCCCTGCTGCGCGATGATGTTGGGAGTTTTGTCGCTCGGATCGAATACCTTCGGCGTCTGGCCCTCGACCGTGATGAAAAAATCGGTTTTACTTTTCGGATCGTTGGGATCGTGAGGCTTTTCGGAAAAATACAGAGTGCGCGTCCGCACCGGCTTTACGTCGCCGAGCCAGAGGGAGCTCGACGGAGGAAGCGGAACGGGCGACGCAGCCAGCCGGACGCCCGGCTCAGGCGCGTCAGGCGTGGCGACGATCGTCGCGAGCGGCCGCGTGGGATCGTTTTCGCCGGCCGGTCCCGTATCGACCGTGCGCGTCACGAAACTTCCGTTCGCCCCTTCGGGCGGGCCTTTTACGATGACGCCCACTCGCCCCGCGGGCGGCAGCAGGACGTGGCTTTCCCAAATAATGCGATTTCGCGCCATCCCGTTTTCATTGATCGGCACTCCATCGAGCGAAACCACTCCCATCATTTCCGGCTTGCCATTGACCAGCATCTGCAGATCGAGATACGTGATCGCCGACGCATTCAGGACGCACCAAAGCTCTTTTTCGCCGGGCCGAATCTTGACGATTCCGGGAGGATACGTCGGGTAAGGCACGGGCACGAAATTGATCGACAGATCTTTCGCCGGCGTGCCTCCGCCGGAATTGGTGTTCAGGATGTCGCCCTCGTTGTCGCGGAGAATCAGCGGCGGCGGCATCGAACTTGTTGTCACGGGCGCCGCATTCGGATTGAGCAAAGCTTGATCGCGGATGATAAACACCCGTTCCGGTAGCCCCGCCAGCACGGGATCTGCGTTCTCGATTCCTTCCACAATCAATGCCCCCGACGCTCCTCCTTGCACTTGCACGTTGGTAAAGCCGTGAACGTGCGGGTGATACCAATACAATCCGGGCGGCTCGTTGCGCGGAATCCGGAATCGGTACTCAAACGGCCGGCTCGCCCGGCTGAACGAATGTGTTGAGCACATCGTCCTCGTGGCACACGGGCGGCACGGTCAGCCCGTGGAAATGCAAGTTTGTGGACGCCGCCGTCATTCCGCTGCCCGTGCATTCGGCGCGCATCCCGGCCATCGTGCTCTCGCGCCGTTTGCCGCCCGGCGCGGGCGCAGCCAGGTGCACTTCATTTCTCAGGTGCAGGATCAGCAGATCGCCCGGCCTCAGTCGCAGAGTGGGAGCCTCGCTGCCGTCCTTGTAGACGTAGCAGTAGCGCATCTGCCCGTGCGAATCGAGGAAATTGCGGTAAGTGAAATCGACACGCAGCACGCCACTCCGGCTGCTCAGGCCCTCCGGTTCGCGCACCACGCTGCCCGCCGCAGGACGAATCGGGCACGGCTCTGGCGCGGCCCTCTGCGCGAGGGCGCGTCCAGGAAGGAGAATGAAACACGCCAGCGCACAGAAGGTAATCGCCGAGGCCCGACACCGGCGCATGAATTTCTTTTCGATGAGCGCTATCCCTCGACAGCCGGCAAAACAACGATCGACTGCAACTCTAACTTCGCGCGAAGAGCGAAGCCAAGCATTTTCGCCCACCGGCAGGCACTCTTGGTGAATCTTCCGTGAACGTTCGTTTACAGATATTCGGTTTTCTTTCTTAAGAAGACGCAGCGCGAATCGGGCTATCGGAAACTGATCCGCGGTCCAAACCGCCATTTTCTTGTTTGTTTTTGGCGCTGCTGCTAAACTATCGCGGCAAGAGCTAAGGCGCTGCTCCTGCGAGACTTCTCATAGAAGGCTATCTATGTCTGGACACTCGAAGTGGGCCACAATCAAACACAAGAAGGCGGCCACGGACGCCCGCCGCGGCAAAATTTTCACCAAGCTCATCCGCGAGTTGACGATTGCGACTCGCACCGGCGGAGCCGATCCGGTCACCAATCCCCGCCTTCGCACCGCCATCCTTACCGCCAAGAGCGAGAACATGCCCAACGACAATATCGAGCGCGCCATCCAGCGCGGCGCGGGCACCCTCGAGGGCGAGACTCTCGACGAAGTAACGTTCGAAGGCTATGGCCCCGGCGGCGTCGGCGTTCTCGTCCAGGTGGTCACCAGCAATCGCAACCGGATCGTCAGCGAGATTCGCCACATCATGTCCAAGAACGGCGGCAACATGGCCGAAACGGGCGCGGTCGGATGGATGTTTCATCGCAAGGGCGACATCGTCGTCCCCAAGGATGCGGCGGACGAAGACAAGATGATGGGCATCGTGCTCGATGCCGGCGCCGAAGATCTCCGCGACGACGGCACATCCTGGGAAGTCACGACGCCTCCCGAGGCAATGGAAAAGGTGCGCGAGGCTCTCGTCGCAGCGAATATCACGCCCGCCTCAGCTGAAGTCGCCTGGCTGCCGCAAAACTACGTCAAGCTCAGCGGGCCGCAAGCGCAGCAGATGTTGCGCATGATCGAAGCGCTCGAGGATCACGATGACGTGCAGCACGTCTACGCGAACTTCGACATCGACGAAAAGGAAATCCAAGCTGCAGTCGCCAGCTAGTTCATTTCGCGCCGCGCTGCCGCAAAATAGCACTATCCCCGCTTGCGGCCTGCACGTAGACTTGTGCCCGACCATGCCATCCCAATTCGTGCAACCCGCCGCGAGCGGCCGCAGATTGCGGGTCCTGGGCGTTGATCCGGCTGTCGTCGGCGCCACGGGTTTCGGAGTCATCGAAGTCGATGGCAGCGGCGCGCGCCTGATGCGCTTCGGCGCGTGGAAGCTTCCATCGAACGTCACGTTTGCCGTCCGCCTGCGCGAAATTCACTTCCTGGTTTCCGGCATCGTCCAGCAGTTCGCGCCCGACGCGGTGGCGGTCGAATCGGTTTTCACGGCGCTCAACGTTGGCACCGCGCTCAAGCTTGCCGAGATGCGCGGCGTCGTGCTTGCTTGCCGCGGCCCAGGCGCAGATTCCCGCGCACAGCTATTCGCCGCGCGAAGTGAAGGCCAACGTCACCGGCTACGGAGCCGCCTCGAAGCAGCAAGTGCAGCAGATGGTGAAATCGCTTCTCGGCCTCGACCAGTGCCCCCAACCGTCCGACGCCGCCGACGCTCTCGCCGTGGCACTGTGCCACGCGCAAATGTCGCGCGCCCGAGAGCGCTTCGCGGCATCCACCGGGCTGCGCCGCCCGACGGTCGCCTCGGCCAGCGGAGCGCGGACTGCCCGCATCTCGATTCCCCGTGCGCGATGAATTCCACCTCACGCCGCGTTGCACCTCACCTCGCGCTGGAATCGCAATCCAACCCTGAGTTAATCTTGTCTCGACCCGAATGAACGCGCGGCTCAACTGCAAATGGTTGTTCGCCATAGTCCTGCTGGCCGCCGCCCTCGCCGCCACGAATGCGCACGCGACGCCCGGCGACGAGGCGACGATCACCTATCGCAAGGTATTCAAATCCAGCTATCCCGAATTCACCGAAATCAGGATCAGCCGGTCCGGTGCGGCCACCTACGACATTCGCCAGCTCAGCGACGCCTCCACCCCGCAGGCCGCTCAGATCTCCGGGCCGCTTGTGTCGCGCATCTTTGACCTCACCGCAAAGCTCCACGATTTCGATGGCATCGACATCGAGATGCACCACCGCATCGCCAACCTCGGTCAAAAGACATTCACGTACCAAAACGGGGCGGAGACGCACTCCGTCACCTTCAACTACACGCTCAACCAGCCCGCGTCACAACTTTTGGCCATCTTCGACGACCTCGCGCGCCAGCAGACGGACCTCGCCGACCTCAAGCGGACCATGCGTTACGATCGACTCGGCGTCAACGACGTCCTGATGCAGGTCGAAAAGGACTACGACAACAGGCTCTTCCTCCAGCCCGATCAGCTCCTCCCCACGCTCGACCAGCTCGCCGCCGACGCCCACTTCATCGATATCGCGCGCGAGCGCGCCCGCACGCTCGCAACTCGCATTCGCTCCTCCCGGCAGCCTTGAAGTTTGCCTTTCGTTCGCGTCGATATCCGGCGTTCAGGAAATCCGGCGCCACCGCCCATGCGCACGCTCGCGCGCAAGACTCACGATCGACCCGGTATTGGTGTACGCGGGCCTTTCAAATCGGCCGTCGCCCGTCAGCGGATTCTAGCTAGATCGAACGTGTTTTTGGCACTCCGGTTGTCGGGTGCGGAAACCTTGATCGTAAGCGGCGAGTCGTCGATTTTTTCGGCTGCGAACTCGATCTGTACGTGCTCCCCAACGCTCACCGCACCCGTCCCGGCATCGCGGAACACGGTGAGAGGCCAGCGATCGGTCGACTCGGGAACAATCTTCTCGCGATTCTGTATGAGCGTCAGCGTCACTCTCACCTGATTCGGATTAACCTCGCGTGCTTCCGGATTTCGCGGCCTATAGTAAACATCCGCGTACACGCGAAATACGGCGGGCTTGCCGAGAAACTTCTTCACAGCGTCCTGGGCGTCGTAATTCGCAGCCTGGCGAGCCTGCTCCGCGACCTGCAGGAATGGCGTTTCAATCGTGATGAGCGAGCCCGGCAGGTCCGTATTCGGCATGTGAAAGCTGTAGGCGTAGGGCGTGTAAAAGTCCGCCTGCGATCCGCCGGGTCCAGTCCCCAGAATATACGCTTCGCGAATTGCCTCCGACGTGAGCGGATACTCATACGCTCGAGCCCTTAGCGCAGCGGCAAGCACGAACAACATCGCGAGAATCCCAAACCTTTCCACCATTTTCACGGGGCTCTCCTCTCAGGGAAGGATACGCCCGGACGCGTCCGTAGCCCAATCCGTCCACCTGTACCATTTCCATACTTCTGGGCAGCAACTTTTTCGCTCGCGGTGTGATTGAATCAGGTTGGCGGTTTGCGTGTCGGGCCGCATGAGAAAGGACGAAGCCCGCGATGGCGACTACGGAGAGCGGATGCCGGAAAGCGGGCCCGAAACGTTCTGGGCCCGGTTGCAGCCTTCGCCAGCGCTCGATCGGGCCTCACCCGCACCGCACGCCGATTCTCGGTCCCGACCCAGCGCCAGGCGCGCCAATCCTAATCGACAATTGGCGATTAGAAACCGCTGCAACTCCGTTGAAACAAAGGGACGCGCTCTCTGCTAATCGACACAGTTTCCGCACCCTTGTGTCCGCTCGATTCGCTGGAACCATTTTCGTCGTTTGCGGGAATTATGCACGGGGCGAAACTCCGCTTGGAAGGTGTCGCCTCGCTTTACTTTTAACGCAATCATTTCGAAATCGGCATCCATCTCGGGAGGCAGTTGGTAGCATCTGAGCTATCCAACTATGGGGACTCATACATGAAAACCAATAAAGTGCTGTTGGCTTTTGCTCTCTTTTCGCTCGTCGCGCTGCGCGCGTCGGCGCAAGTGACCGAGGCGCAGCCTCGCATTGCCGCGGCTGTCGACGATACGAAACTGACCGTGCTCCACGGCAACACCTATCCACTCGCGCGGGCCCAATTCGACCGGGGCCCGGCGCCGGACAACCTCCCGATGCAGCACATGCTGCTCGTCCTCAAGCGCAGCCCCGCCCAGGAAGCCGCGCTCGAGAAATTCCTGGCCGAGCAGTTGGATCACACGTCGCCGAACTTCCACCATTGGCTCAGCCCCGCTGAATTCGGGCAGCTCTACGGCCCCGCGCAGCAGGACATCGATGTGATCACGAGGTGGCTGACGAACTCAGGGTTTCACGTGGAAAACGTCGGCGCGGGTCGCACCACCATCCAGTTTTCCGGTACCGCCGGCCAGGTGCAGTCTGCGTTTCACACTGCGATTCATCAATATGTCGTGGGCGGCAAACAGCACTGGGCCAACTCGACCGACCCATCCATCCCCTCGGCGCTCACCCCCGTTGTGGCCGGCGTCCGCTCGCTGCACAACTTCTACCCCACGCGAGCAAGCCATGTGAGGTCGGCGAAAGAGGCTCGCCGGGCGCAGTACAGCTTTCCGTCCGGTTGCAGCACGAATCCGAATTCGTCCGACTTTTGCTCCTTCGGGCTCAGCCCGGCTGATTTTGACAAGATCTACAATGTTTCATCGTCGCTCACCGGCAGTGGCCAGACGATTGCAATCGTGAGCGACAGCGATATCCAGGTCTCGAACAGCAACCTCACTCAACCGACGGACGCAAATCAGTTTCGAGCGCTATTTGGCCTGCCCGCGATAAACTTCCTGGAAATTGAAACCGATCCTGCGGACGACCCGGGCGTTTCAGGCCCGGACGGCGACGAGGTTGAAGCGGCTCTCGACGTCGAGTGGTCTGGTGCCGTAGCGCCGGCCGCGACGATCGATCTGGTGGTTTCGCCCTCATCGGAAACGGCAGGCACGTTCGGCGGCGACATCTCCGCGCAGTACATTGTCAACAACAACCTCGCGCCGATTCTGAGCTATAGCTATGGAGAATGCGAGCTGGGTCTTGGCACGACGGGAAACGAGTTCTACCAGAACCTTTGGCAACAGGCCGCAAGCGAGGGCATTTCGGTGATGGTTTCGACCGGAGACAATGGATCGGCGGGCTGCGACCTTGTCGAGGTCGAGGGGCCGCCTTCGCAGCCGGCTCAATTCGGCCTTGAAGTCAACGGGATCGCGTCCACACCTTACAACATCGCCGTGGGCGGCACGGATTTCAACGACGTCACCAATCCGGGGACGTATTGGAGCGCAAGCAACAATTCGTCCACGCAACAATCCGTCTTGGGCTACGTGCCGGAGATGACATGGAACGACACCTGCACAAATGCCGTTGTGTATCAGTATTTCGGCTACACAACCGCCCTTGGGGCGTGCAACAGTCTGACCGTCGAGGACTTCGACGATGAGGAAGGCATTGTCCTCATCGGTCCCACCGGAGCCTCGGGCGGTGCCAGCACGTGCACGACCTCGGACGGCGAAGATCCGTCGAGCTGCCTGGGAGGCTATGCGAAGCCGACTTGGCAGACGGCTCTGGAGGGCGCTGGCGACGGCAAGCGTGACCTGCCGGATGTTTCGCTCTTCGCGGGTGACGGCCTGATCTCAGGCAGCTTCTACATCGACTGCGAGGAAGACTATGTGGGCGTTCCCTGCAGCCTGACAGCAGATGATTACGACGACTTCCTCGAAGTGGGAGGCACCTCCGTCTCGGCCCAGGCGATGGCCGGAGTCATGGCTCTCGTCGACCAGAAGACCGGCGCGCGACAGGGCAACGCCAACGCAACGTTTTACTCGCTCGCATCGCAGCAAACTCCGGCGAATTGCAATGCTTCCACGCCGGCAAGCTCTTGCGTGTTCTACAACGTGACCGTGGGAACCATTGCGATGCCCTGCGTGGCCGGCAGCCCCAATTGCTCGGGGACAGGCGCCCTGGATGTCGGCGTGCTCACCGGCTTCGACGCGGGAACTGGCTACAACGAGGCCACCGGGATCGGTACGGTGAACGTGACGAACCTGGCCAACGCCAGTGGTTGGGCTGGACCTTCGAGCGCGGCGGATTTCACGCTGTCTTCCGCGAATCCCGTTGCGACGCTCTCCAACGGCTCCGGGATGTTTAGCTTCTCGATCGCCGCGCAGAATGGCTTTAGCGGCTCGGTGACATTCAGTTGCTCCGCATTGCCCACCGGCGACACTTGCAGCACCTTCAGCCCTGCGTCTCCGGTGACAGTCAGCGGCACGACGACGGTTCAGGTGACCGTGAGTGGTTCCAATACGGTCGGGTTCATACCCGCGCACGTTCGCTTCGGCGATTCTGGGCGGACGCCGCATGGAATCGTTTTACTTTCGTTCCTCTGGCTAGCCGCAATTCTGGCTCTGGCTTTGCGTCGGCGCAGCGGTCGCTGGGGCGTGGCTCTAGCCGCTATGACCTTTGCATGCGTGATTGGAATCGTGGGATGCGGCGCCAGTAACGACACGGTGGTGACGACTCCGCCGCCTTCTTCCAGTGTGGCCACTGCAGTCCTCACTGCAACGGGCGGTGGCATCACCCATTCGATAGCGTTCACGATCGAGTGAGGCTGCGGCTCCCGGCATGGTGCGATCGAGGTGCCATGAACGACTGCCATGAACGACTGAAAGTCGCGGCGCTCGGCGCTCAGCGGACAGTCATTCCGGCATAGCCGACCACGCGCTCGCGCTCGCCGTTGATGTCGGCGGAGGTCGCGTACCGCACCAGCCGCGCTTCCGTCGCGCCGAGGTCGCGCACCGCGACCAACATCGCCACTGTCGGCGCATAGCCGCACATCGAAATCTGCTCGCGCCGCACCGTGTCGTATAGCCCCTGCGGATCGAGCGCCAGGATGCGCGCGATGGCGCGTTCGTCCTTCGCGCGCGTAATTGCGTCGCTCTCGTAGTGATTCATATCCGAGCTCGCGATCACCAGCACAGGTTCCTTCCGCGCGGCCACCACCCGCGCAACGGCGCGCCCCAGCTCTTCGAGCGCCGGATAGCGATCCGTTGCCAGCACAACCGGCACGAACCGAAAATTCCCGACGAGCCGCTGCAAGAATGGAATCTGGACCTCGAGCGAATGCTCGCGCTCGTGCGCCACGGCATCTTCCCGCAGCCGCGGACACTCGTATGCAAGCTCCCGTGCCAGCGCCGAATCGATCTCCGCCTCACCGAGCGGGGTTGCAAAACTTCCGTCGGTGAGAATCGCCATCGCTTCGCCGCGCGGATAGTGTCGCGGCCCCAGCAGAATGCACCGTGCTGGAATCTCGATCGAAGCGTACACCGCCCCCGCCACGTGCCCGGAGTACAGATACCCCGCGTGCGGTACCACGCAGCCGCGCGCGGCGATCTTCGGCCCAGCCGTCGCGGGCGTAGCCACCGGTGCGCTCGCGAATTCGTCGATTTCGCGCGCGAGGCCCGGCGCGTCCGACGGATAGAACGTCCCCGCAACGGCAGGCAGGCGAATCATTTCAGAATGATTGCACTAGATGGGAATTAAGGCGAGCGTTGCGCCCGCGTGGACGGAAACTACAGCGAGGGTTTGCCCTTGATCCGGAGCGCCACCGTATCTCCTTGCTTGTACAGAATCTTCACCTTGTCGCCGTACTGGTAGCCGCCCGCATCGGCGACCTGCTCCATCCGATTCTGCACGTTCGCGGAAAACGTGAAGGTATGAAGCGCCAGCGCGTTGCCCTGCTCGCGCACAACCATCGAATGCCGGTCCGCATGCACCACTTCCGCCTTCAGCCAGACCGCCTTGGGCGTGGTCTGCCTCACAGTCATCGGCGTCGCCGACGTCGTCGCGGACATCGTCACCTGCGCGAAAGCGGGCGCGGCCGCAAAAATCAGGGCCAGCGCCATTGCGGCGGCAAGTTCGACGGCGATCCTATAGCTCTTCATCAAAGGATATCTTCAGCGACTTCAGAAACTTGATGTCTTGCGGAGTAATCTCGACCTTCGGCTCCGCGTCGTCTTCCTCTAGAACCTCTTCGTCCACCCGGATGTGCAGCGACTCCAGGAAGCGGCGGTCCTGGGTGGTCATTTTCGAGTCTTGCGACGTCCGCTTCGCCAGCCCGATCGTCGCATCGAGCTTCAGGACGATATCGAAGCCCGCCGCGCGGATGCTGGAAATGGCCTCGGCGATCCGTTCCGACTCCGAGACGCTGTCGTTGATGGCGTGCCCGAGCTCGCGCAGGAGCTGCTTCATCCGGTCGTCGAGTTGCACAGGGGTGGCCTCCTCTCGAAGCCCCTTCCTACCCTAATTGTAAAGTTGGTGCAAGCACGAAACAAGGCCCGCCGCACGCATCTGATCCGTTTTGTCACCTGCCCGCCCGGGCAGCCTGCCGGCCCCGCTCTCGGCGCAGCCGTGCGGCCACCAGCCGGATCTCGTCGAAAGTGATGTCGTCAGGCAGCGCATCCTTGAGCGGTCGCAGCCGCTCCACGCCAAGCTGTCCGCAAACTTTTTCGATTTTCGCACGCTTTTCGTCACCGAGCCATCGAGGCTCAAACTCGATTTCCCCTCGCTCGACCAGATCGGCGACCATCGAGATGACGCTCGAGAGCTGCCGCCCGCGCATCTCGGCGATTTCCGCGAACGTCCGCCCTGCCGCAAGCAGCCGCATCGTCTCTTCGGCAGGCTTCGACGTTGGTTCCAGAGTCTGAGCGGCACGCGCGCCGCCGGCATAGCTTTTCAGCGCGCCAAGAATCTGCTGGCCGTAGAGCCCGCATTTGCGCTCGCCGAATCCCGGAACTTGCAGAAGCTGCGCAAGTGTTTGCGGGCGCCGCCTGCAAAGTTCGTCGAGCGACGTGTCGTGCATGACGATGAAGGCGGGCGTGCCGCTCTCCTTCGCCGTGGTGCGCCGCCATTCGCGAAGATATTGCCGCAGGTCCGGATCGACGTCGCCCGCGCTCGCGGCTGCGCCGGCCTTCTTCGCCGATTTCGCGCGGCTCGCCCGGGCCTCGGTCAGCGCGGTCTCGGCGGGCGCGGAGAGCCAGTCCGGCTGGCCGCTGCACGTGTCGCACGCCGAACAGGTCTTCCACTTCGGATTCTCGCCGAAATGCGCGCAAATCCCGTGATGGCGGCACTTTCCCGGCTCGACGAATCGCTTGATCTCGTCGTACCGCTGCCAGGCCCGTCCCCGTTCCGCCGCGTCGGCGATCTCCTTCGTGAAATGGACCAAGAGCGCCGTATCGCGCTTCTGCCAAAGGAGCAGGCAATCCGCGGGCTCGCCGTCGCGCCCCGCGCGGCCTGCCTCCTGGTAAAACTGCTCGATCGATTTCGGCAGCGAAAGATGAACCACCGCGCGCACCGCCGCCTTGTTGATCCCCAACCCAAAAGCGATTGTGCCAACGAGCACGCGCACTTCATCCGACATCCACCGCTCCTGGTTGCGCCTTCGCGTCGCGGCGTCCATCCGGCCGTGATACGCGATCGCCGGGATGCCGTTTTCTTCGAGGAAATCGACCGCGCTTTCAACCCGCGCGATTGTGGGCGCGTAAACGATCACGTTGCTGCCCGCATGATTTCGGAGCGTCCGCAGCAGCAGATCGGGCTGCGTCTGCGCGTTGCATTCCTTCACGATGTAGCGCAGGTTAGGCCGGTGGAAACTCGCGATGTATTTGTCGGGCGCGCGCAGTTGGAGCTGGTCGATGATGTCGTGCCGCACGCGCCTGGTCGCGCTCGCCGTGAACGCCGCGATCGGACGATCCGGAAAACGCACTCGCAATCGGCTGAGCTGCCGGTATTCCGGGCGAAATTCGTGGCCCCATTCCGAGATGCAGTGCGCTTCGTCGATCGCAAAGAAAGAAATCGGTACGCGCGCGAGCCATTCGAGCGTATCCGCGCGAGCAAGCCGTTCCGGCGAAACGTATAACAGCCGGTGCCGGCCTTGGCACGCGCCGAGAATTAGCTCCGACTGTTCGGCATCGGAGAGCGCGCTATTCAGCGCCGCCGCCGGGATTCCCATCTGCGCGAGCTGCGCCACCTGATCCTGCATCAGGGCGATCAGCGGCGAAATCACGATCACCGTCTGTCCCGCAAGCGTCGCCGCGGGAAGTTGGTAGCAGAGCGACTTCCCTCCGCCGGTCGGCATCACGACGCACGTATCGCGATTTCCGAGCAAGCTTCGTACGATGCGGTGCTGCAGCGGACGAAACGAGTCGTAACCCCAATAGCGCCGCAGCGCCGAAAGAAGTTCCCCATCGGAGATCATCCCGCGAGTATAGCTGCGGGAACCATAGGCGTCGATATGAGGAGAAATAGGCACAAAGCGACAGTTGTCGTACGGAGTCGCGTAGCGCCGGTTTGCCCTGAGCGGAACGAAGGGCGTCCCGCAGGCCCTTCTTCGCCTTTAGACGCCCTTTGCTTTTCTCGGCGCGACACAGCCGCAATCGCAAATAGCGTACCGTGCCGGTCGAATCCGCATTAAAATCGAGCCATGCGGATGCTCGTCGCGCTCTGGCGCTCGATGATCGTCACCCTACGCGTCCTATGGCGGCTTGCGCGCCAGCTTTTTCACGAGGCCACCGGCGTGTTTTTCGGCGTTTTCGCGGCCTGGGCCGCCTACGCGGTTTGGAAGCAGTGGAAGCAGCGCCCGGCCCTGTGGCTCATGGGCATTGCGGTGGCGTATGCCATAATGATGGCCGCGTTTTCGTTTGCGTCGTTTCGCCGGGCGCGCCGCGTCCGCTGAATTCCCAGTCGCAATGAGCGACCAAGCCAAGAAGTCCGCGACCGTCTCCGAGCGAAAAGCCGCGTCCACCACCGGCCTGCCGATGGAAGCTGTCATCACGCCCGAAGATCTCGCCGGGTGGAACGCTGAGCGCGACCTCGGCTATCCGGGCCAGTTCCCTTTCACGCGCGGCGTCTATCCCACGATGTACCGCGGCCGCCTCTGGACCATGCGCCAGTACGCCGGCTTCGGCAGCGCCATCGAATCGAATCGCCGCTATCGCTACCTTCTCGAAAAAGGACAGACCGGCCTCTCAGTCGCTTTCGATCTCCCCACGCAGATCGGGATGGACTCGGATCACGCCCTCGCGCAAGGCGAAGTCGGCAAAGTCGGTGTCGCCATCGACTCGATCGAAGACATGCTCGCGCTTTTCGATGGCATCCCGCTCGAGCGCGTCTCGACTTCGATGACCATCAATGCCACCGCCGCGATTTTGCTCGCGCTCTACGTCGCCGTCGCGAAAAAGCAGGGCGCGAATCTCGCGCGCCTCGCCGGCACGGTGCAAAACGACATCCTCAAGGAATACATCGCGCGCGGCACCTACATCTACCCGTTGCGTCCCGCCATGCGCATCGTCACCGACATCTTTGCCTGGTGCCGCGCCGAAATTCCCAATTGGAACGCGATCTCGATTTCCGGCTACCACATTCGCGAGGCCGGCTCGACCGAAGTGCAGGAAGTCGCCTTCACGCTCGCGAACGCCATCGCGTACGTCGAGGCCGCGATCAACGCCGGGCTGCTGGTCGACGAATTCGCGCCGCAGCTTTCTTTTTTCTTCAACGCGCACAATGAATTTCTGATGCAGATCGCAAAATTCCGTGCGGCGCGGCGTCTCTGGGCACGCACGATGCGCGATCGCTTCGGCGCCCGCGATCCGCGCTCGATGATGCTGCGCTTCCACGCGCAAACGGCCGGCTCGGCGCTGACCGCGCAGCAGCCCGAAAACAACATCGCGCGCGTCGCGCTGCAATGCCTCGCCGCAGTCCTCGGCGGCTGCCAATCGCTGCACGCCAACGCTCTCGATGAAGCGCTCGCGCTTCCCACCGAGCAGGCCGCCCTGCTCGCCCTCCGCACCCAACAGATCATCGCGCACGAAACCGGCGTCGCGAATACGGTCGATCCCGTCGCCGGCTCTTACGCGATCGAAAAGCTGACCGGCGAAATCGAATCCGCCGCGCAGGATTACATCGCGAAAATCGACGCCATGGGCGGCATGCTCCGCGCGATCGAGGTCGGCTACGTCCAGCAGGAAATCCAGAAATCAGCATACGAATATCAGCGCGCCGTAGAGCGCGGCGAGCAAGTCGTCGTGGGCGTCAACCGCTATGAGACGGACCAGAAGCGCACCATTCCCACGCTGCGAATCGACCCCGAAATCGAGCGCTCGCAGATCGCGCGCCTGCAGGCGCTGCGCGCAGGGCGCGACGCCACCAAGTCGCGTGCGGCCCTCGACGAAGTCGAACGCCGCGCTCGCAGCACCGAAAATCTCATGCCCGCTATCCTCGCCGCCGTCGAAGCTTCCGCCACCGTCGGCGAAATCTCCGACTCCCTCCGCCGGGCCTTCGGCGAGTACCGCGAATCCGTGGTCATCTGAATCTCCGCTCGCACGCAGGTGAAGGAACGGGGCGTCATGCGGGACAGGGTAGAGCAGATTCCTCGCTGCGTCGCGCGCCCACCAAGAAACGGTGGGAACTAGAAGAGCGCGCGACTTCGCTCGGAATGACAGACCTTGCTCACATAGGCGCATGTTCTGCTGGCTTGTGCGTACTGATTGACCTTCTGAGCTGCTCGCGAATCATCTTCGCGCCCTCTGCGTCTCCCTGCCCTGAGTCGGGTGACGAAGGTGCGGTGGACGGGGTCTTTCTCCGTGTCTTCTCTGTGTTCTCTGTGTTAAGTTTTTCGGTCCCGCGCCGCCGATGAAACTCATCCTCGCATCCGCCTCCCCGCGCCGCGCCGAAATCCTGCGCAACGCGGCGATCCCGTTCGAGACGCAGATCACGCTTCTCGACGAATCGATCCTCCCAGGAGAATTGCCAGGCGATTACGTTCGCCGTCTCGCGCTCGAAAAAACCCGGGCTGCCGCCGAAGCGCGCACAGATCGCGGCGATGATCTCTTCATTGGCGCCGACACCGCCGTCGTCGCCGCCAACGACATCCTCGGCAAGCCCGAATCCGACGAAGACGCGCGCCGCATGCTCCGCCTCCTGAGCGGCACAACGCACGAAGTCCACACCGGCTTAGCCATCCTCCGCCCAAGCGACAAAATCGAGCGCGTAGTCAAAGAGATCACGCGCGTCTCCTTTGCCCCGCTCTCGGATGACGAAATCGACGTCTACATCGCGACCGGCGAGCCATTCGACAAAGCCGGCGGCTACGGAATCCAGGGCGTCGCCGGACGCTACATCACTCGCGTCGAGGGCTGCTACTTCAACGTGATGGGATTGCCGCTCGCGCGGCTCTGGTCTCTCTTGCGGGAAGCCGGTTGGGAAGATTCAGCAGCGGAATAAATCGGGACAAATCGGGCAGAAGCTCGCCTCACCGTTTCAACATCGGAATCACAAACATCGCCGCACGAATATGATTGGGGATTGACCCAGATCGGAATTCTGCCATCCGCGCAACGCGCGCTTGTGCTACTTCTTTTCTTCAGTCACCACGGACGGCGGTGGGGCCGTCGCTGTCGGGGCCGCAGGTGTCGCTGCAGGTGGCTGCGGCGGATCGCCGCGCATACCTTCTTTGAATTCGCGCACACCCTGCCCGAGGCCCTTCATCATTTCAGGAATCTTCTTCCCGCCGAAAAGCACAAGCACCACAACGGCGAGGATCAACAGATGCATTGGGCTGTCAAACATCGGAACCTACCTTTCGCACCCGGCCCATCGAGCCAGGCGCCCCAAACCTACCACATCCGGCCCGTGCCGCCACATGGCTCTGCCGCGCGGCCCTGCCGCCGGGCGCCCCAAACCCTTCATCTACGGCTACAGTATAACACGCTCGTCCCCGGCCCGCCGCGTCACGTGCTCCCGGTCGAGATGCTCGAGCAGCGGAATCGCGTATTTGCGGCTGATCCCCGCGAGTTCTTTGAATGCGGTAATCGGCAGGCGATTGCCCTTTTCCTTGCTGTACTTCGCCAGCAGCGTGCGCAACTGCGCGAGCGCCTCGCGATGAAACACCAGGTCATCCGCGATCTTGACCAGCACCTTCTCGCGCAGGAGGATCTGGAGGATTTTCTGCGCGCGCGCCGGTTCGACCGGCAGTTTCCCGAGCACTGCCGTCACGCTCGGGACTGTAAGCCCCGCGCGTTCGAATTCCCCTTCGATCATTTCCTTGGCGCGCGCCTCGTCCGGCGAAAGGGCGATGGCGCGCCCGGCGCGCTGCACCAGATCGCCCGACACGCTCACAGCCTGCCGCTTCGCCAAATCGCCGAGCGCCGCTTCGAAAAGCTCGAGTCGCGGCTTGCCGATTCGCCCGCGCAGCTCCTGCTTCGGGATGCCCGGCAGGAGCGGGTTGTCTCGGTGGAACCGATCCACGGCTTCCAAGATTGCGGCTGCCGATTTCGTCAGCGCCTGCTCGGGCGCCACCGTCAGCGGCTGTTCGGTCAGAATTCGCAGCTTCTTCTGTTCCACCAGCTTCTTCACGGCCGCGCGGACATCTGCTTCCAGCCATCCAGTCCTCGCCAGCATGTCTTCGAGGGTTAGCCCCCGTGGCGCGGCCTCCGCAATGGCCGCGAGCACCTCCTCCGCGCTCCCGTGTTCGATCCGCTCGAGGAAATTGCCCACTGCCGGATCGTTTCGCCGGTGCCGCGGCGGCCGCGCATCGACTACAATGCCGCCTCCAATCGTGACCACCGGCGAAAACTGTCGCAGGATGAAGCGGTCGCCCGGCAGCAGCAAAATCTCATCATCCAGCCGCAATTGGACGAGCGCCGACTCGCCCGGCGCCAGTTCCGCGCGGTCCAGCAGGATCACTTCGGCAATCGTTTCCGCGGCGCCCGCGTGAAAATGCGCCCGCGTGCGATTTTTCAATGGCCGCGCGGACTGCAGCAGCGTGATTCGCGCATCCACTCGCTTGGTGGACGCGAGAATACCCGGCGGCGCCAGCACCATCCCGCGCTTCACGTCTCCGTGGTCGATGCCCTGCAAATTGACCGCCGTGCGTTGGCCCGCCACAGCCTCCTCGATTGGCTTCCCACCCGAATGCAGGCCGCGCACCCGCACGCGCCGCCGCACCGGATAGATTTCCACTTCGTCTTTCACCTTTACCGAGCCCGAAATCAGCGTTCCCGTCACCACCGTCCCGAATCCCTTCGTCGCAAACGACCGGTCGATCGGCAGCCGGAAATGCCGCGTCACATCTTTCGCAGGAGTTTCGTGTGCCGCGCGCCGCAGCTCCTGTTTCAGCACCCCGAGCCCGGCCCCCGTCTTCGCGCTCACCGGCACAATCGGCGCGCCCTCGAGAAACGATCCGCGCACGAACTCCTCGATTTCCAGCCGGACCAGTCCGACCATATCGGCATCAACCAGATCCGATTTCGTGATCGCGATAATGCCCCTCGGGATTCCCAGAAACCTGCAGATATCAAAGTGCTCGCGCGTCTGCGGCTTGATCGATTCGTCTGCCGCCACGACTAGCACGACGACGTCGATCCCGCCCGCGCCGGCCAGCATGTTTCGCACGAAGCGCTCGTGCCCCGGCACGTCGACGAATCCGAATTGCACGTCCTCGAGCCCCAGGAACGCGAAGCCGAGGTCGATCGTGATCCCGCGCCGCTTTTCCTCTGCGAGGCGATCCGGATTCGTCCCCGTCAGCGCCTCCACCAGCGCGGATTTCCCGTGGTCGATGTGCCCGGCCGTGCCGACGATGATGTGCTTGATGCTCGCAGTCATGCGAAACGGATTCTCCGCGGAAAGATGCTAGCGAAGCGTCACGGAAGGGTCAAACGGTGTTCGAGGAGGGTCCAGCTTAAGCGCGGGCAGACGCGATCTCTTCGCCGATAGCGAGCGCCGCGACCCGCGGATTCGCCGCTCCGGTGATCGGCCGCCCGATGACGAGATAGTTCGCGCCCGCGCGAATCGCCTCGGCGGGCGTCGCCACGCGCGACTGGTCATTTGCGGATATGCTCGCAGGCCGCACGCCCGGCACCACAATCAGAAACTTCGACCCGCACGCACGGCGAATCGCCCGCGCCTCGTGCGCCGAAGCGACCACGCCATCGAGCCCCGCTCGCCTGGCAAGCTTCGCCAGAGCCAGAGCACGCGATCCAGGCGTGCCGCTGATCCCGACGCTGCGCAAGGTTGCGGCGTCGTGGCTCGTCAGAATCGTCACTCCCAGCAGCGCTGGCCGCTTCTTGCGGCCTGCCACGGCCTCTGCCCCGGCCCGCATCATCTCGACGCCGCCGAGCGTATGCAGCGTGAGGAGCCGGACTCCCGGCAAATCCGCCGCCGCAGCCACGCTTCCCGCCACGGTGTGGGGGATGTCGTGAGACTTCAGGTCCAGGAAGATTCCGAAGCCAAGGCCCGCGATCTTCTCGATCGCACGCGGCCCTTCGGCTGTGAAGAGCTGGCTGCCTATCTTAAGCATGTCCGCCGCCCCCCGGAGCCGGCGCGCCAAAACGCAGGCCGGCCCCAGGCGATCAACATCCAGGGCGACAATTAGTTGCGGTGATCCGAGGTGGGGCGTGAGGGCACCTTCAGCAGTTCCAGGCGGACTTTTGCAGTCCCCCGCTGTTCGAATCCAAGTTCACGGGCTACCTGATAAGAGACGTCCAACTCGCGCCCCTCGACATAAGGCCCGCGGTCATTGATCCGGACAACCTCGCTCCGATGGTTCCGCGGATTTACAACCCGCACGATCGATCCTAGAGGCAGCGTCGGATGCGCCGCCGTCTGTCCATACATATCATATGTTTCACCGGTTGCCGTCGGCAGACCGTCGAAATCCTCGCCATACCAGCTGGTGGTGCATTCCCAAACCGCCAGCGGCCTTGGCTGGCGCGAAGAGCTGGACTTGTCGTGTGAGGTGACTGCTAGGCTGGAGGCTGGCTGGTCCGGGCTGCTTGTCCTGGCTGCGGCCTTCGGATTGGCCGACGGAGTCAGGATCAGCATGCCCAGTCCTAAGAACACCGTCTCGAGAATTACAAATATTTTAGCCTTCATATTCACCTAACCTTTTTGAAATCAGCATATTGTAACCTTTCGAGGGTCGTGAAAGCAACCGCTTTAGCTTTGCAGCGATCCCCGTAAGCTGCTGATCTCAAATAGATTTTCGTCCCGGCACCACATTTCGAGATCCCCGACGAGCCTTTCTGATGCCTGCGGGTCCACGAAATGGGCTGTCCCTACTTCAACCGCCGAGGCACCTACAAGCATATATTCGGCAACATCCGCCGGGCCTTCAATACCGCCTAACCCTATGATCGGTATATGAATCACCCGACTAGCCTCGTAAACCAACCTGACGGTTATAGGTTTTATCGCCGCACCTGACAACCCGCCCGTCGTACTTCCTAGACGGGACCTTCGGGTGTGTGCATTGATACACAATGCCGGATAGGTGTTTGCGATCACCACGGCGTCGGCACCCTCTGATTCAGCCGCCTTCGCCGTAAGTCCAATTATTCCAACAACAGGGGAGAGCTTGGTCCAAAGGGGTCTGCTAGAAGCCTTGACAGCCGCATGGACGACCTCCCCTGTGAGTACCGGATCGACTCCGAACTCGGCCCCCCCTCGGTCCACGTTGGGGCACGAGACGTTCAGCTCGTAGGCGGCTATCCCCTCTGCGTCTTCCAAGACACGGATCACCTCGACATAGTCGGCGATGGTGTGTCCGAAGACGTTAGCGATGATTGCGGTCTCGTGGCGCCGCAGCTGCGGCAGCTTTTCGGCCACAAACGCCCGCACGCCAATATTCTGGAGGCCTATCGCGTTGATCATCCCACTGGCCGTCTCGGCCATACGGGGCGCTGGGTTTCCGGCCATTGGCTCCCGGGAGAGCCCCTTGACCACGATCCCGCCCAGGCGGTTCAGGTCGACCATGGGCGCAAACTCCACCCCATAGCCGAACGTGCCGCTGGCCGCGATAATCGGGTTTTTAAGGGAAACGGTGCCTACGCTAACTCGGAGGTCTACCCCCGAAGGCCGCTCTCGGATGCGTACCGGCTCGGGCGAACTCACTGCGACCGAGTCTAACACGCCAGTCAAGAAATCAGCGCCGCCCCGGATTCCACAGTAGCTCCCCGACAGCGCCATCCGATCGTCTATTTCATTTCGTCCACGGTGATCTCGAGTTTGAAAACACGCCCTGTGATGGGATCCGTTATCGACAGTGCTTCGCCGGGCTGCCCGTCGCGAAGAACAATCGAGAAATCCGCCCGAGTCTGGTGTAAAAGGGGACTTCCGCTCAAGGCCGAATCTACGGGTGCCGATTCCTTCGGCACATCCCCGGAATCACGACCATACAGCGACGACAGGTCAATTGTTCCGGACACAAGATGCCGATTGTTGATCCAGCGCCACATCCAGTAGTCGATCTTGGTACCGATGTCGATGTAGTGATTTCGTGTTCGTCGGCCTTCTGCGTTGAGCCAACCGACACAGGAATACGTGCGCCAACCCTCGAGACACCCAACGAGTCGCGTTTGCCGGGATGGCTGGTGATTCCGGTCGCGGTATAAGGCATGCTGGCGATTTTTTTCGTTCCGTCGGACTCAGTCACAAGGAACTGCACCTTCAGCGGAACCTGTGGTGCGGCAGACTGTGCCTCCTGCGATTCGCTGGCTTGTTTGTCCTGGGCGCAGGCGTAGGGTGCCGATATGAGGACGAGCAGCGCAACGAGCAGGCTCCTGGCGATTGTCATCGTATCGATCCTTCAATCCGATCTGTTTGACACGCACAAGAGACGCCGCTGCCAAGCACTTCGTTCAAAAGCCGCCATAATCATCGGTGCTGGGAGCTGCGTCTTGGATCGGATTCCCAATCGGCGGAATTTCGAGGACTCGAATGTTCAACGGCTTCTCGACTTTCTGGCGCGCGGATGTGAGTTCGGCGCCATTCACGCGGCCGGCCGCTATGGTGTTTGCGAATTCGTCGATCGCCGCCAATTGGCTCTGGTCGATCAACACGGCGGGCTCATTTGCGCGCAACGGCCGTGCACCGGCTGCATGGCATCCATCACTGCCTCATTCAGCCAGAGGCCGCTCGCAAGTCTTCGGTTCATTGTTTTGCGAAGCCAGATACGCCGGGGAGGCGCCGCGATTGCAGGCGGATTATTCCGTGGCGCTGGGGAGGTGTCAACGACTCGACCCCTGCCAACCCGCCGCCGTCTATGCTAGGATGAGTCGCCAAATGCGCGTCGTCGAAAAGCGTCAACTCCTATCCGCCGAAGAAATCAATCGGACGCTCCAGCGGTTGGCCCATGAAATCATCGAAAAGAGCGAGGGCGCGAAGGATCTAGCCCTGATTGGCGTTCGTCGCCGCGGCGTGACGCTGGCCGACCGCCTGGTCCGCTCGATTCGGGCCTTTTCAAGGGCCGATGTCCCGATGGGCATTCTGGATATCTCGCTCTATCGCGACGATCTCTCGACCATCGGCTCGCAGCCGTCGCTGCAGGGCACCGAAATCGCTTTCCCGGTCGATAACCGCGATCTCGTCGTCGTTGATGATGTCCTCTACACCGGGCGCACGATTCGCGCCGCGATGAACGCCCTGTTCGATCTGGGCCGCCCGAGCCGCATTCGCCTCTGCGTCCTCATCGACCGCGGGCATCGCGAGCTCCCCGTGGAGGCCACCTTCGTCGGCCGCAACGTGCAGACGAGCGACACCGAAATTGTGGAAGTTCGCCTCCAGGAGATGGATGGCGAGGAGCGCGTCGTTCTGGTCGACCGCCTTCCCTGATCGGCGCCAGATTTCGGAGGCGGAAAACTCAACTAAAGGGACACAGTGCAGCGCCTGTCACACTTGCTCGGAACCGAAAACCTCACGCGCGAGCAAATCACTTTTATTCTCGATCAGTCGAAACCCTTCCAGGAATTCCAGCGTTATCCCCTCAAAAAGCTGGCCACCCTCCGCGGCAAAACCGTCGCCGTCGCCTTCTTCGAGTCGTCTACGCGCACGCGCATCAGCTTCACGACAGCCGCGTCGCGCCTCGGCGCGGACACAATGGCCCTCCAAGCGGAATCCTCGAGCCTCAAGAAGGGCGAATCGCTGATCGATACCGTCCGCACCATCGAGGCCATGCGCCCCGACGGCATCGTGATCCGCCACAGCTCTTCCGGCGCGCCCGAATTCGTCGCCGAGCGCCTCGAAATTCCCGTGCTCAACGCGGGCGACGGTACGCACGAGCATCCGACGCAGGCTCTGCTCGACGCGCTCACCATCCGCGATCGCAAAGGCGGCCTCGAAGGCTGGAATATCACGATTCTCGGCGACATTCTCCACAGCCGCGTGGCGCGCTCGAATATTCATCTCCTCAGCAAGTTCGGCGCGCGAATCACTTTGTGCGGCCCCGCGATGTGGGTGCCACGCGAACTCGAAAACATGGCGCCCGACCTGCGCCGCACCACCTGCATCGAAGATGCGCTCGAAGGCGCCGATGTCGTCATGGTCCTGCGCGTCCAGACCGAGCGCATTCACGAGCCCGCGCTCGCCGCCGAGGAATATATTCTCGGCTATCAACTGACGGCCAAGCGCCTGCGTCTCGCGCGCCCCGACGCCCTCGTGCTTCATCCCGGCCCCATGATTCGCGGCCTCGAAATCGATCCGGCCGTTGCCGACGGCGCGCAGTCCGGCGTCCTCGAGCAGGTCACCAACGGCCTCGCCGTGCGCATGGCGCTTCTCTATCATCTTGTCGGCGGCGCGCCCGCAGATGCGCCTCATCCCGCAAAGGACCGCTCGAATGCTTCTGATTAAGAATGGCCGCGTCGTCGATCCGGCCAGCAAAACCGACGCCGCGCTCGATATCCTCCTCGATGCCGGCCGCATCTCGCAAGTCGGCGCGAATCTCTCCGCCGACGGCGCCGAAATTCTCGACGCCAAGGGCCTGATTGTCGCGCCCGGCTTCATCGATCTCCACTGCCATCTCCGCGAGCCCGGCCAGGAGCTCTCCGAAACGATCGAGACCGGCACGCTCGCCGCCGCCCGCGGTGGATTCACGGCCGTCTGCTGCATGCCGAATACGCAGCCCGTGAACGACAGCGCCTCCGTCACGCGCGGCATCGTCGAACGCGCCGCAACTTCAGGCACCGTGCGCGTCTGGCCCATCGGCGCGGCGTCGATCGGCAGCAAAGGCGAAGCGCTCGCCGAAATCGCTGCCATGAAAAGCGCGGGCATCGTCGCCGTCAGCGACGACGGCAAGCCCATCGCCACCGCCCGCCTGATGCGCCAGGTGATGGACTACTGCAATTCGCTCGGCCTGCCCGTGATCGACCACTGCGAAGATCCGTCGCTCTTTGCCGGGGGCGTGATGCGCGAAGGCCCGCACTCGATTCGCCTCGGCCTGAAAGGCATTCCCGCGCAATCCGAGTCGATCTGCGCGGGACGCGACGTCGAAATCGCCTCGCTCACCGGCGCGCGCCTTCACATCGCGCATATGTCCACGCGCGGCGCGCTCGAATACGTTCGCGCCGCCAAAAAGCAGGGCCTGCGCGTCACCGCCGAAGTCACGCCGCACCATTTCACGCTCACCGACGAGGACGTCCGCTACGACACGCACTACAAAATGAATCCGCCGCTCGCCTCCCGCGAAGATCGCGACGCGCTCATCGACGGCCTCGCCAACGGCACCATCGACGCCATCGCCACCGACCACGCCCCGCATCATCCCGCGAGCAAAGATGTCGAATTCGATCGCGCCCCCTTCGGCATCACCGGCTTCGAAACCGCGCTCGCGCTCGGCCTTACCGTCCTCGTCGATTCGAAAAAGCTTTCGCTAATGCGCTTGGTCGAGCTGTTCACCACGGGACCAGCAAGCGTCCTAGGCCTCGAGCGCAAAATCGCGGCGGGCGAGCCCGCCGACATCACGATCTTCTCGACCGACTACGATTGGACATTCCGCGCCGCCGACTCCCCCAGCAAATCCCGCAACACCCCCTTCGACGGCCGCACCTTCCGCGGCGCCCCCATGGCGACAATCGCAGCCGGCCGCGTCGTCTTCCGCCGCGAGCCGCCAGCGTCCTGAACGCCAGCCAGTGCGTTCTCCGCGTTTCTCCGCGTCCTCTGCGTCTCTGCGGGAGTACTTTGCTTCCCGTCTTCGCATCTATGCTAATTTAGCCTCCCTTTCGGAGCACACGACCCATGGCCGAACCGAGCGCACCGCCAAGCCGCAGCACCGCCAGCGTCAGCGACTACCTCGCTGCCGAGCGCACCTTCCTCGCCTGGATTCGCACGGGCCTCGCGCTGATGGGCTTCGGTTTCGTCGTAGCTCGCTTCGGCCTTTTTCTCGAGCAACTCAAAATCATCGATCCCGCGCTCCGGGGCCGCGCCAATGGCGGAAACTCTGTGTGGTTCGGAACCGCCCTGATCGTCACCGGCGTCCTCGTCGAAATCTTCGCCTGCTGGCACCACGTGAATCTCGTCAGTCAGTTGAATCGCGGCGCAACCGAATTCACGAAATCTTCAAAAGCAGCCATCGCCCTGGGCGTGTTCCTGGCACTGGTGGGCGTGGCCATGGCCATTTACCTCATCTCCGTGTAAACATCGCGGCAGGACTCTTCAGAAACAGGAGACGACAATGCCCCCGACCTCAGACAACGGAATGATCAGCAAGCCCAGCAATCATTCGGTGGATGCCACGGTGGAAAAACTGAAGGGAATCTTGCAGGCCAAAGGCGTTGCGCTCTTCGCGCTCGTCGACCACAGCGGCGAAGCGGAAAAGGTCGGCTTGAAAATGCGCCCCACCAAACTCCTCATCTTCGGCAGCCCGAAGGCCGGCACGCCGCTGATGGTGGCGTCGCCCAGCATCGCCATCGACCTGCCGCTGAAAATCCTGATCGCGGAAGACGCCGCCGGCAAAGTCTGGGTGTCCTACAACGCGCCGACGTATCTCAAAGACCGCCACAATCTCCCGGACAATCTCATGCAAAATATCGCGGTAATCGAGGCGCTCGCGAGCGCAGCCGCAGGCTAGCCGCAGGCGTTCTTCGAATTTCCAATTTCGATTTTCGGCTCTTCTAGTGTGCGGCAGGCTCTGCGGCGGGATGCATTCCGTGTTGCGGCACTTCGTGAACACCGCGCGGCGGCGCTTCCTGGTGGAACCGGAAAAGCTGATTCAGCGGCCCCGCGCCTTTGCCGATTTGATACGACTTCTCGATCGCCTTCGTCACATACGCCTTCGCCAGAATCACGCTTTCGCGCAACTGCTGCCCGCTCGCCAGCTGCGCCGCAATCGCCGATGAAAACGTGCAGCCCGACCCATGCGTGTTCAGGCTTTTCACGTGATCGCTGGCAAACGTCTCGACTTCGGTTCCTTCGCACAGCACGTCGATCGGTCTATCGAGATGCCCACCGGTGACGATCGCGGCACGCGCGCCCATTTCGAGCAGCTTCTGCCCGGCCGCCTTCATCCCGTGCAGGTCTTTCACTTCGAGACCAGTCAGGAATTCCGCTTCGGGAATATTTGGTGTGATCACGCTCGCGCGTTTCAGTAATTCGTCGCGAACAAATTTCAGTCCAGGCGCGTCCAGCAATTCGGTGTCCCCCGCCGTCGGCCGCGAAACCGGATCGAGGACCACGTGCGCGAATTTGCATTTGTCGAGGAATTCAGCCACCACCGACGCGTTCGCGCGATTCGCCAGCATTCCGATCTTCACGCCCGCGATCGCCGAGTCTTCCGCGAGCGCATCGAGCTGCGCGCGCAGCGTCGCCGCCGGAGTCACCTGCACGGCCAACACTCCCTGCGTCGACTGCACGGTCAGCGCCGTCACCGCCGCCACGCCGTAGCAATTGTGCGCCGCGAATGTTTTCAGATCGGCGGCCACGCCCGCGCCGCACGACGGATCGAATCCGGCAATCGTCAGCAGGATCGGTGGGACGTGAGTTCCGTGGTTCGTGTGAGTAGCGTGACTGCTCAACTTCGAGTGCCCTCCGCGCGAGGCACAAATGCCGGCGACGCCCAACCTCGGAGCGTGCCGGCAAATCAAAATGTACGCGCCTTCTTGCCCTGCGCGCAACAACATTCTTTCCCGCGCGGTGCGTCAGCCGATCCGATGCGCGGCCGCCGCCCCGATCGCTCGAAGCGGCGGCGCCGATTTCGTTCACGCAAACGGATTTTCGTCGCCGCTCGGACCGTAAATCGAAGGCACCGGAACATCGAGCAGCCGCAAATACACGGAGAGTTGCCCGCGGTGGTGGTAAATGTGGCTGAGCATGATCATTCGCACCACATCCTGGCGCGACTTCGTGAAGAGCGTCCGGCCGTTCGCTTTCAGGGTCCACGCCGCCCGCAATTCTTCTTCGCCAAGCCCGTCCAGAAAAGCTCCCGCCTCTTTCACGCTTTGATCGAACGCGGCGAGAATTTCGTCCCTGCTTCTCGCCTCCTCGAACCGGAAGGCGCTCGGATCGACTTGGTGCTCCGTCTTCTTGAGATTGGCCACAAATCGGCCGGGAACCGCGGCGATATGCTGCGCCAATTGCCCCAGCGACATCGACTTCGGTGTTGGCTTCCAGGCCAGTTTCCCGGCCGGGACCCTCTCCAGGAGGCGCCGCGTGGTTTTGGCCTCTTCGCGGAATTCCGTACCGACTGGTGTCACGCTGCTGGTCTTTTCCACTGCTGTGGCATTCGTCATTGTCTTTCTCCTTCTTCGTAGGGAATTTGGCCCGAGTCGCTATCGCAATCGAATTAGTTGGATATTGAATTGTCGCGATCAGTGAGCCGGCGCGGTCTGCACCTCATGAGCAGCCGCATGATTTCGCTTCTGCGTCGCGTCGTCGAACGGCGGCTGCGTAAGGGTCGGTGATGATATCGACCCACCTCGGGTCAGGCGACGCCTCGGCCCCGTAATTGTCGTGCCAGTTCCACCACTTGTATGGCGGCGTCTGGGGATAACCTTCCGGCGAGTCCTCCCAAGTCTCCTGACGGCCGAGCGGCGTGATGTCGAGATAGCTCCAGGTGCTCCCCATCGCCTCGTCGCCGCGGTTGTTGGTGAAGTATGTGCGGAACACTCGCTCGCCCTCGCGGAAGAACACGTTATGGCCGTGCCATTGATCGACGCCGAAGTCCACATCGAAGCTGTCGGTGATGGTGTACCAGGGCATCTCCCAGCCCATGCGCGCTTTCAGGCGCGCGATATCCGCCTGCGGCGCGCGTGAGGCGTAAGCGAGCGTGGTGTCGCGGGCGTTCAGATGGGACAGGTGCGCAACCTGATCGGCACCCAGCGAACAGCCCCGGCAGGCGTGCTCGGGCCAACCGAAAACTCCGGGATCGAAGAACGCGCGATAGAGGACCAATTGCCGACGGCCCTCGAACAAATCGAGCAATCCCACCTTGCCCCTGGGCCCTTCGAACTCGTACTTCTTCTCCACCGCCATCCACGGCATCCGCCGGCGTTCGGCGGCCAGCGCGTCACACGAGCGGGTGAAGGCCTTCTCCTTCACAAGCAGCTGCTGCCGCGCAGCCTCCCACTCCTGCCCGGAAACCACCGGGGGTGTGTTGATCGAGGGATACTCCTTGTCTCTCTCCTTGCTTGCTGACATCTTCTCCTCCTCTTCTCTCCTGAATTTCAACCTGCTCCGAGATCTCAGGCCGCTTTGCGGCCACCTTCTTCTTGCGAAGTTTGTTTGCAACGAATGCGCTCGCTCCACCCGCCGAGCTGGCTTTCGCGGCGATCACCGTTGCTGCTGTCGCGATGCATATGGGACACATCGTTGCGCTCCTTTCCCACTCGCTGCGCGCTCAGCGCGCCGGGTTCTTTCCCGTGCGAAGCTTCTCCGCCCGCTCCTTCAGGCGCGCGGCGATGGAAGCCCATCCTTTGCCAAATCCTTCCCGGTGGTCTGCTGGAATCGCACCGAGCGCGAGGTGATGGAACTTGATCAGCGTCCCGCCCGCCTCTTCGCTCAGCCGGTACTGCACGTTCGACATCACCGCATACGACATCATCAGCGGCCCGTAAATTTCGAGCAGCGTCGGCCGCTTGATCGCCTGGACGTGCCCCCACAGGTGCCCGTTGTTATCGCCGAGATCGCGATACCACCGGCCGCCCGGCCACGGCTCGATTTTCATCGGCATGGGACGGTCCTCGGCCCCGCCCATCAGGGAACCGAGTTGCTCCAGCAACGTGTCGAACGTCACGCCCATCGGCGCCTTCACGTGAATTTCCTCGTTAATGCTCAGCGTCAAATCTTCAACCTTTGCTGCCGTTGCCATGGCGATCATCGTCCCTCCTCTTTTTTCAGTTTGTTGGTTAGAAACGGAATTCGTGTGCGAGCTCGCTCAGTGCGCAGCCGTGCGTCCGGCGCGAAGCGCCTCCGCCCGTTCCTTCAGCCGCGCGTGCGTAA
Organism: uncultured Acidobacteriota bacterium; assembly: GCA_963836125.1. Taxonomy (GTDB): domain Bacteria; phylum Acidobacteriota; class Terriglobia; order Acidiferrales; family UBA7541; genus Palsa-295. The sequence continues at coordinate 1,187,588 of CAWIIK010000003.1, read as the reverse complement.
ACCTCCACCCGTTTGGAATGCCCTGTCTGTGGTCGTCCAGAATCAGCCCCAGCGCCTGATGGTGGAATTTGATGAGCGTCCCGCCCGGCTCTTCGCTGAGCCGGTACTGCAAGTTCGAGATGGCGGGATACGACATGATCAGCGGCCCGTAAATCTCGATCAGCGTCGGCCGCTTGATCGCCTGCACGTGGCCCCAAAGGTGTCCGTTGCCGTCGCCCAGGTCGCGATACCACCGGCCGCCGGGCCACGGCTCAATCTTCATCGGCAACGGGCGATCCGCGGCCACTTCATTGAACGGCCCGAGCTGTTCCAGCAGTGTCGCAAACGTCAGGTCTAGCGGCGCCTTCACGTGAATTTCTTCGTTGATACTCAGCATCAAGTCTTCAACTCTTGTCGCCATTGCGGCCATGATTCCCTCCTTGTTTTTGCTCAGATTGGCTTCCCTTCACCTTGGCTTCCGCGCGTTCCTTCACGCGAGCCAGTTGATTCCGCCACAATTGCTCGAACGTGCCTGCCCACTCATGCAGCGGCCGGATCGCCTCCGCGTTCGTTCGATACAGCATCCGCCGCCCGTCGCGCCGCACCCGGACCAGCCCGACGTCCTTGAGCACGCGCAGGTGCTTCGAGACCGACGGCTGCTCCAGCCGCAGCGTGGCCACAATGTCCCCCACGGGCCGCTCCTGCAGCGCCAGGTAGTTGAGAATCTCCCGCCGCCGCGGTTCGGCCACCGCGTTGAACGCATCCGAGGTTGTCGCCGCCCTTGCCATGCCTCGGATATTACATTCCCATATAGGAATATGTCAAGCGCTTTTTTCGAGCCCACTTTTTCCCTACAGGGCGCTGCTTGCTGCGCCCGCCTTTGCTCTTGCCGTTGCAGCGGCCGCCTCGCTTTTCAGGCGGGGCGCTTTTCTGCGGCTAAGTTCTTAACCGCAAGACCTTCGACTCGTGATATGAATTCCCCGGATTAACCACGATGCCCGCGTCAACTCCAACCGAGAGCACCCTCGATCCGGGCCTGACCCTCTTCGCGCTCGCGATCATCGCTCTGGGCGCGCAAAACGTCATCTCCGCAAAAGACGTCACTCACGCGATGGGCCCTGGCTACAACGTCCTCCCGGTGCTTCCTTTTCTGCCGTCGATCCCGTGGCTGGCATACGTATTCGGCGCGGTGTGGGTCGTGTTGGGCGCGGGCCTGCTCTTCAAGCGGACGCTTCTTCCGTCCGCACTCGCGCTGGGGACAATCCTGTTTCTCTGCGCCGTGATTCTCGAAGCCCCAAAGAACGCCGCAGCCTTCCGCGACGTCGGTCTTCGCACCGGCGTCTTCGAGCCTCTCTCGATGGCGGGCCTCGCGTGGCTCCTTCCTGGTGCCGCCGCGATTCCGCGTTTCCTTGCGCTCGCGGCCCGCTGGATTTTCGCGGTGTCGCTTGTCATCTTCGGCGTGGACCATTTCCTCGTCTTCCGGTTTATTGTGGGGCTGGTGCCCTCCTGGATTCCGTGGCACGCCTTCTGGTCCGCATTCTTCGGAGTCGCATTCATCGCCGCTGGAATGGGCATCGCGCTGACTTTTCTCGCGCGCTGGAGCTACGCGGGCATCGCCTTGATGTTCGGGATCTGGGTCGTGACGCTGCATCTGCCGCGCGTCCTCGGGCTCTACGGCATTCCCGGCGCGCCGCACAGTCCCGCCGAGTGGTCGAGCCTCTTCATCGCCGTCTCTTTCTGCGGCGGCCCGTGGTCTCTCGCACGCCGCAAAAATCCGCCGGCCTGAAACAACGGCCATTGCCTCGTGCTTCCCTGCTTCTGTGCTTCCTGTTTCCTCGCTTGAACTGCGCCGCCGCAATCCTGGACAATCTTCGGACATGGCCAGCCCGCAGATCGAAAACGTCTCGGACACCGCATTTGCCGTAGCGCATTACCGGGCCAAGGAAACGGAGCGCGCCGACGCGCTTTTCCGCGACCCGCTCGCCGGCGTTCTCGCGGGCGAGCGCGGCAAGAAAATGAGCGCGGCGATGCCCGTGCCGTGGATCGTCAGCCAGATCGTCGTGATCCGCACCTGCATCATCGACGACTATATTCGGCGGGCCATCTCGCAAGGCGTCGATGTGGTGATGAATCTCGGCGCGGGCCTGGACACGCGCCCCTATCGAATGGATTTGCCCGAGTCTCTGCTCTGGATCGAGGTCGATTATCCCCAGGTGATTGAATTCAAGGACGAGCGCCTGGCCGGCGAGAAGCCGCGATGCAAATTGGAGCGCGTGCCGCTCGATCTCGCGAACGTTCCCGAGCGGCGCAAGCTTCTCGAAGCGACCAACGCGCGCGCGAAAAAGCTGCTGATCCTCACCGAAGGCGTGGTTTCCTACTTAAGCGTCGAAGATGTCGCGTCGCTGGCCGACGACCTGCGCGCGCTCGACCGCGCCGACGGCTGGATCGTCGAATATTTTTCTTCCGAGCTGATGAAATATCGGGGGCGCCGTCGCGTGCGCTGGAACATGCAAAACGCCCCATTCAAATTCACGCCGCCAGACTGGTTCGCATTTTTCGCGAGCCACGGCTGGAGCCCCAAAAGCATCGGCTACCTCGTGGAAGAAGCCGAGCGCCTCGGCCGTCCGATCACGCTGCCCGGCGTCATGGGCGCGCTGATGAAGCTCCGCAGCCTCTTCGTTGCGCACAAACGCCGCCACGCCTTCCGCAAATTCCAAGCCTACGTCCTGCTCGGGCCGGCGAGGACGCGCGAGGAAAATCCAATGTCCGGTATTAAGATGTAGGCGGAAAGCGAGGCTAACGTGAGCACTCTTGAAGGCCATCCGCGCATCACGCCATTTCTGTGGTTTGACTCCAACGCCGAAGAGGCTGTCGACTTCTATATCAGCGTCTTCAAGAATTCGCGCCGCCTCGACGAACTGCGCAACACCGGCGACGCTCCCGGGCCGAAAGGCGGCGTCCTCACGATCGCCTTCGAGCTCGACGGCCAGAAGTTCACCGCGCTCAACGGCGGCCCTGCCTTCAAATTCACGGAAGCCGTTTCGTTCGTCGTGCGCAGCGATTCACAGCAGGAGATTGATTACTACTGGTCGAAGCTGACTGCTGGCGGCAGCGAGGTTCAATGCGGCTGGCTCAAGGATAAGTTTGGCCTTTCCTGGCAGATCGTTCCCGCGCGCATGTCCGACTATCTGAAACACTCGAAGGCGATGCAGGCGATGATGAAAATGAAAAAGCTCGACATCGCCGAACTCGAACGCGCCGCCCAATCGTAATTCCGCCTCGCAACCCACTGCACCCGCCCGCCACGCCGGTGGCCGAGGATCTAGGTGTAGCGCCGCGAAGCCTTCGGCAAATTCCAAGCCTACGTCCTTCTCGGGCCCAACGAACGGAGACGAAAAAATAATAGCAACGGCGAAAGGCCGGCGGGACGCTGCTACGATAGCCTTGCAATTCTGCTCCGGTGGGAGCATGAATCATGCTCTCGTCGGGGGCTTAAACAGACCTTAAATGGTCGAAAAAAGCCGACTTTGGAGGTTTTTGCCACCATGATTCGGTATGCGACCCCCCAGGGAGAGGACTCAGCGGGCTTTTCGGGCCTACACGGACCTGCTCGACACGGCGGAGTGGATCAAGGCGGAGATGCACGAGCCGCTCGAGTTGTTTGGCCTTACGATGTCGGGGTTTCGCCTGTTGGAGGTGCTCGATCGCGAGGGGGCGCTGCCGGAGGCGGACGCTGGCAGACGCGTCAACCCCAGTTCTCACACAGACTCTGAAGGCCCACGCTTCCACCCGGGCGCGCAAAGGCACCCGCCTAAAAACGAGGCTACAACGGCAAAGACGAACAGCGAATTAAGGGAAAAGGCCGCGGACTAGCGTGGCGTCGGCGACGCGTCCCACCGCGAGCACATAGGCCCCCGTGCGCATGTGCGTCCTGTGCTTTCGCATCGATTCGTAGACCTCGAGGAAGGCGCGGCGCATCAGCGCTTCGAGTTTCAGGTTCACGTCGGCCAGCGGCCAGAAGAAGCTTTGCAAATCCTGCACCCATTCGAAATAGCTTGCGGTGACGCCGCCCGCATTCGCGAGGATATCGGGCAGCAGCATGATGCCTTTGCGCGCGAGCGCTTCATCCGCATGAGGAGTCGTCGGGCCGTTGGCGGCTTCGGCGACGATCTTCGCCTTGATCTGATCGACGTTATTCAGCGTGATCGCGTTTTCGAGCGCCGCCGGAATCAGGATGTCGCATTTCATCGTGAGCAAATCGTCGTTTGAAATGCGCGACGTGCCCGGCATGCCGACCACAGTGCCCGAGCGTTCCTTGTAGCGCATCGCTTTCAACGGATCGATGCCGCGCGAATTGAAGACGCCGCCGCGCGAATCGCTGATCGCGACGATGCGCGCCTTTTTTTCGGCGAAAAGCTTGGCCACCATCGAACCGGCGTTGCCGAATCCCTGAATCGCCACCGCCGCGCCGCGCAGCGGAACCTTCTTCACCTTGCACGCCTCTTCGACCACCACCAGCACGCCGCGCGCGGTCGCTTCCTTGCGTCCTTCGGAGCCGCCGATCGAGACCGGCTTGCCCGTCACGACGCCGAGCGACGAATATCCCTTGGTCATCGAATAGGTGTCCATGATCCAGGCCATCGTTTGCGCGTCCGTGTAGACATCCGGAGCCGGAATATCCTGCTCGGGCCCGATCAGCGGCAGAATTTCGGACGTGTAGCGCCGCGTCATGCGTTCGAGCTCGGCCTTGCTCATGCGCTTGGGATCGCAGATCACGCCGCCCTTGCCGCCGCCAAACGGAATGTTCACGGCCGCGCACTTCCATGTCATCCACGTGGCGAGCGCCTTCACTTCGTCGACCGTGACATTGGGGTGGTAGCGGATGCCGCCCTTGGCCGGGCCGCGCGCCACGTTGTGCTGCACGCGATAGCCGGTGAAAACCTTCACCTGGCCATTGTCCATTTTCGTCGGGATCGAAACTTCCAGCACGCGCTTCGGCGTGCGGAGGATTTGGCGCAGGCCCGCGTCGAGCTTCAAGTATTCGGCGGCGATGTCGAACTGGATCTGCGCGATGCGGTGAGGATTCAGGTCCTCGCGCGGAGCGATCCGCGGGATGGGCTGGGGAGCCGCTTTGGCAACGGTGGCCATCTTGCCTTCCTCCTGGAGGTGGGGAACTTAGCGCTGTCCTCTTTATCGCTTCACGACTTCGAAAAATGGCCGATTTTCGTTTGATCGCTTGTAAGTCTATCGAGACTCGAAGTTTAGCCAAGCGCCAAAAGATGTCAACGGAAACCATGCCCCGCGCCTCGTATTGAATAATGCAAAAAGGGACCGCGCGCGGCGCCGCAAGTAGCCCGTAAACACGCTGAAATGGCTTATCTTATGTGATTGCGTACGCTGGACGCCCTGCCGCGCACCCGCGGATGAAAACAACCGCTTGACCGGGTGCTGACCCGGCAAGATAGGCTCGCCGGCGCCGCTGCTTCAGGCGAGGCGCTTTGGTCGCACGGGCAATCCGGAAAGTCCGCCCGCGGCGTACCTTCAAGAAGGGAGCTTCCAACCCGGTGAGTTCGCAGATGGGAGCGGAGGTGAGGGCCTCGGACGCGGCGCTCATCGAGCGAATCATGCAGCGGGATGAAGCGGCGCTCGCCGCGCTCTACGACCGCTACGCCGCGATGCTCTCGTCCGTTTTGAATCGGATTCTGCGCGACACCCAGGCAGCCGAGGAAATCTTGCAGGATATTTTCTTCCAGCTCTGGCGCATGCCTTCGCGATTCGACGCGTCGCGCGGCTCGCTGCCCGGCTGGCTGCTGGTGATCGCGCGCAACCGCGCGATTTCCCGGCTGCGGCGGCACAACCCCGCGCCGCGGGCGCGACGAGCTCGCCGAGAATTCCGTCGTCTGCCCGGTGAATATCGAAAGCGCGGTTGCGCAAAAAGAATTGCTCGATCGCGTGAAAAGCGCGCTCGACAATCTGCCGACCGAGCAGCGCGCCGCCGTCGAGCTCGCGTATTTCGAGGGGCTCACGCACAGCGAGATCGCCGAGCGCACCGGCGACCCGCTCGGCACCGTGAAGACGCGCCTGCGTTCGGCGGTCGAGACGCTGAAGCGCAAATTGCATTCGAGGGCATCGTGAAAACAGCATGAAGATCGCATGATGATGGCGCCAACATGGTAAACACCCATCCAACTCGCGACGAAGACTTCGATCTGCTCGCTCTCGGCGCACTCGAAGGCGAAGAGAAGCAGGCGCTCGAAGCGCACGTGGTCTCGTGCGCCGATTGCGCGCGCAAGCTCGCGGAAGCGCGCGGGCGCGTCGTGATGCTTTCGCTCGCCGTTCCGCCGGCGGCGCCGTCCGCCGGCGTGAAGCAGCGGCTGATGGCGCAGATCCATCGCGCTGCCGAGCTAGCCGAGCCAGTGCACGTCGCGCGCGCGCCCGAATCCGTTCCCGCGCCCTTCGGTCGCTGGTGGAATACGATGCTCATTCCCGCGGGCGCTGCGCTCGTGGTGCTCACGATTTTCCTCTGGCGCGAGAATCGCGCGCTCGATCGCCAGCTCGCCGCCCTGCACGCCTCGATGAACGAGCAACAGCAACAGCTCGACGAGGCTCGCGAGGTCGCTGATCTGATGACTTCGAAGGGCACGATCACCGTTGCGCTCGCGCAGCAGCCCGGCATGCCGACGGGCCGCGCGCACGTGATATACAACGCGAAAATGGGCATGCTGATGTACGACGGCGAAATCGCGCCCGCGCCCGCCGCGAAAACCTACCAGCTCTGGCTCGTCCCCGCGAAGGGCAATCCGATCAGCTGCGGCGTCTTCAGCGGACACCCGGATCACTGGATGGCGAAGGTGCCCGAGGGAATGCCGCCGAAATGGTTCACGGTCACGCTCGAGCCTGCCGGCGGCATGCCGCACCCCACCGGACCCATGATCCTGATGGGCTCCGTCTCCTGATTTCGCGCCCGCTTCTCCCGGCGCCACCGCCCCAAAATGTTTGTTGTAGCCTGCCGCGCGCGCCTGCGGTATAACCGAAGTGCAATTTGCCCGACCGGGGGGAGCCCGGTGGCTTCTTCCGCGACCGATTCGCCCATCTCCACAATAACCACCACGCAGCCTGAATCGAAAAGCGGTTCGCGGAAGGCCAGCTGGACGAATTGCGATATCTGAGGAGGAAATCATGAGGAAGGCCATCAGCATGTGCGGTCTGCTCGCGCTGTTGTTCGCCGCGATCAGCGTTGCCGGCGTCACCACACGCGCCAGCGACAAGGCGATGACGTGGACCGGCTGGATCAGCGACAGCCACTGCGGCGCCAAAGGCATGAGCGCGGATCACAAAGCCTGCGCCATGACCTGCATCAAGAACGGCTCGAAGTGGGTCTTCGTGAACAGCGCGACCAAGCACGTCATCCCCATCGCCAATCAGGACGCGATTCATCCCGACGATGCGCTCGGTCATCAAGTGAAGGTCACCGGCCACATCGATAAGGGCGTGCTCACGATCGACAAGCTCGAAGCAGCTACGTGATCGAGCCAGCTTGAAACTTGCAGTTTGAAGTTTGCTGGCCGCAGGGTTTCGGTGGCGGGTCCGCCTCGGACTCTCACCGTAACCCTGCCGACCGCGTCCCAGATTTACAACTCAGCACATCTGTCATTTCGAGCGAAACGAGGAATCTGCTCTTGCCTTCACGCGCCTCGCTTTTCGAATTTCCAATTTCGAGTTTCGTTCTTTACTTGCCTGCCGGAATTTTCTCCACGCCCATATACGCCCGCAGCGCCTCGGGAATCGCGATCGACCCATCGGACTGCTGGTAATTCTCGACAATCGCGATCCAAGTCCGGCCGACCGCGAGCCCCGACCCATTCAGCGTGTGCACGAACTCCGACTTCCCGCCGCCGCCCTTCGCCTTGAATCGAATCCCCGACCGCCGCGCCTGAAACGCCTCGGTATTCGAGCACGAGGAAATTTCCATGAACTCGCCCGACGACGGCAGCCACACCTCGATGTCGTACGTTTTCGACGACGCGAATCCCATGTCGCCCGTGCACAGCAGGACCACGCGGTAGTGCAGCCCCAGCTTCTGCAGGACCAGCTCGGCGCTGCGCACCAGCGACTCCAACTCCTCGTAGCTCTGCTCCGGCCGCGTGAATTTGAAAAGCTCCACCTTCTGAAACTGGTGCTGCCGCTTGATCCCGCGCGTGTCTTTTCCCGCCGCGCCCGCCTCGCTGCGGAAGCACGCCGTCCACGCGCACATTTTCACGGGCAGCGCGTCCGCGTCGAGCGTTTCCTCGCGGTGATAGCTCGTCAATTCCACTTCCGCGGTCGGCGTGAGCCACAGGTCCGTGCCTTCGAGGTGAAACATGTCCGCCGCGAATTTCGGCAGCTGCCCCACGCCCGTCAGCGATTGTGTGTTGACGAGAAACGGCGGCAGAATCTCCGTGAATCCGCTTTCCCGCGTGTGGACATCCAAAAAGAAATTCGCGATCGCGCGTTCCAGCCGCGCTCCCAGCGCCTTATAAACGACGAATCGCGAACCCGCAATCTTGATCGCCGCCTCGAAATCGAGAATCCCCGCGCCCTCGCCGACCTCCCAGTGCGGCCGCGGGACGAAATCGAATTTCGGCGGCGCGCCCCAGCGGCGCACCTCGACGTTCTCCGCCGCGCCGCGCCCTACCGGAACGCTCGCGTGCGGAATATTCGGCACCGTCAGCATGAATTGCCGCAGTGCTTCGTCCAGCTCCGCAATCCGCTCGTCGTTGCGTTTTAATTCCTCCGAAAGCTCCTTCATCTGCGCAAGGATCGCAGATGCATCGCCGCCGGCCTTCTTCAACTTTGCGATCTCTTCGCTGGCCTTGTTGCGCTCCGCCTTCTTCGTCTCGGTCGCGTGAATAATTTTGCGCCGCTCGCCGTCGATCGCGCGAAAGGCGTCGAGATCGACCGACACACCGCGGTCCCGCGCCATCTTCTCAATCACGTCGAAGTGCTCCCGTACGTATCCAAGATCCAGCATAGGGACACAAGAATAGCGGAAACCCGTGATTCGTGAATAGTGACTTGTGCGGCGCGAATCGCAACTCGGGATGTAGCGCCGCGTCCTTCAGCGCGGCAGCCGCCGTTCGGTCTTTGTAGCGGCCGCTTGTCTTTGGGCGGGCGCCTTTTCCCGCGGTCGAGAACCGGGACAGAACCTGGTCGAGAAACCTGGTCGAGAACCTTGACAAAACACTCGGAGTCTGATATATCGGACTTCGAGTATGGCACCGGCACCGAAAGACGAACTGAAATCGCTGCTGCCGCTTTCGCCCGCGACGCTGCACATCCTGCTGGCGCTCGCGGCGGAGGACCGCCACGGCTACGGCATCATGCTGGAGGTGGCGCGGCAATCGCAGGGGCAATACGAGCTCGGCCCCGGCACGCTCTACGACAATCTCGAAAAACTGATGCGGCGCGGGCTCGTGAACGAAGCAGCGCGGCCATCGGCGAACGAAGATCCGCGGCGGCGCTATTACCGGCTCAGCGCGTTTGGCCGGCGCGTGCTCGCAGCCGACCTGGAGCGGCTTCGCGCCGTCCTGAAGGAAGCGAAGGGGGCCATGGCTCCGATCAAATCGAGCGAATCGACATGAGACGATTTTTTTATCGCGCGCTGATCGCGCTGCATCCGCCGCGCTTCCGGGAACGCTTCGGCGACGAAATGATGTGCGTTTTCGACGAGGCCGGGGGCGAACACACGGCGCGATTGTTCGCCGACGGCGCCGTATCGCTCGCGCGGCAATGGCTGCTGCGCTCGAACCTCTGGAAAATGGCGGCGGGTGCCGTGATCAGCAGCTCGCTGCTCCTCCTGTGCGGATACTCGGTGGCGGGTGCCGTGGACAGGTGGTTGGTCCTGGGGCGTGACTGGCACGAGCGGCTGATGATGAACCCATGGCTTGGCGAACACCCGGCTCCGTTTGACGAGGTCGAATTCTCGCGCGAGGCCGCGCAGGCGGTCACCATCCTCGGCGAGATCCGCAAAACGGAAGCGCAAAAGCAGCGCTCGCGGCGGCACCGCGCGCCGCATGCCGCACCCAATCTCTCCAGCAGCGCACGCACAAACAAGGGCTAATGATGGAGGCCGCGCTCGAGGCCCGTGGCCTCAGGAAATGCTACACGGCGGTGCCGGCCGTGAGCGACGTGACGTTCGGCTTGCACGCCGGAGAAGTGCTCGGCTGCCTGGGCGCGAACGGCGCCGGGAAAAGCACCATCGTGAAAATGCTCACAGGATTATCGGAGCCGACACGCGGACAAGTGCTGTCGTTTGGCGCGAGCATTCACAAGGATCTGGTGGCGTACCGGCGGCGCCTCGGATACGTCCCCGAGGAGCCGGAGCTTTACGCGTACCTATCCGGCTGGGAGTATCTGGAAATGGTGGGCACGCTGCGCGGAATGCCGCGCGCACAGATGACGAAGAAAATCGAAGCGCTGCTCGCGCTTTTTTCGCTCGCGCCGCACAGGCATTCGTCGATCGGATCGTATTCGAAAGGGATGCGGCAACGCATCCTGTTGATCGCGGCGCTGCTGCACGATCCGGAAATTCTGATCCTCGACGAGCCACTCTCGGGGCTCGACGTGGTGTCCGCGATGATCGTGAAAAGTTTGATCAAGACGCTCGGAGAGCGCGGCAAGGCGATTTTTTACTGTTCGCACGTGCTCGAAGTGGTGGAGAAAGTCTGCTCGCACGTGATGATTCTGAGCAAGGGCAGGGTGATCGCGTACGCCGCGACAGCTGACCTGCACCGAATGGTGGGCAAGGATTCGCTCGAGCAGGCATTCGTCCATCTGGTGGCGGATCGGGACGCCGAGCAGACCGCGAGCGAGATTGTGGAAGTGATGGGCGCCGGCGCAGCGTAGGCGCGATTTCGATGGGTCGCGATGGAATCGGCGAAGCAGCGTCTGGAGAGACTTTCGCACGGGCCGTTTGTGCGGCTCGTGCGCCACTGCGTGGACCGCATTTTTTCCGGCAGCGAGGGCGCGGAGCCCGGCGAACTCGATCTCAGCATCGCGACGATCCTGGCGCTCCTCGCGACCCCCGGTGCTTTCGTCGCGCTATTTTGCATGGACCACTACGGGTCATTACTGCTGTACTTGCGCGGCCAGCAGATTCGATTTGACCCGTATGCGGCGTCCGCGTCCGACGAATATTTTTTCATCGCCCTCTCGATGGTGGTGGCCGGGGCAGTCGCGGTGTGGAAGTGGGACAGGCTGGTCCCCGATCATCGCGATTATGCGAACCTGGCGCCGCTTCCGATCGCGAGCAGCCGCATCTTTCTGGCGAACCTGACCGCGCTTTCGCTGCTGGCGATTACCCTTTCGCTTGACGTGAACGCGGTGTCGGCGTTTTTGTTTCCGCTGGTTGTGTGCGCGCAGCAGACGTCTCACGTATTCGGGGTATTCCTCGCCACGCACGCGCTGGCGATCGTCGCAGCGAGCGCATTTGGATTTCTTGCTGTTTTTGCGCTGCTGGGCATTCTCATGGCTCTGCTTCCCTACCGCGCGTTTCGCAAGGCGTCGATTTATGCGCGCTGCGGAATCGTTCTTTTGTTAATGGCGCTGCTCGCGACGAGCGTTTCCGTGCCGCGCAAGATGCAGCACCTTCGGGATGCGTCGCGCGCTTGGATGCAATTGCCGCCGCCGGCGTGGTTTCTGGGGCTGTGCCAGATTCTGCGCGGACAGAAAAATGCAGCTCTGACTTCGCTCGGCGGGGCGGCGATTGTGGGCTTGCTCTGCGCGCTGTTGCTGTCGCTCGGCGCGTACTGGTTTTGCTACGCGCGGTGTTTCGCGCAGAGTGCGGAAATTACGGCGGATCTGCCGGCCGGGCGCGCTGGGCGCGGGTCGGTGGTTTTTCGTTTGCTCGACGCGCTTTTCTTGCGCAGCGCATTCCAGCGCGCCTGCTACCGCTTTGCTTTTCGGACGATTTTTCGCAACGAGGAGCAGGCGTTCGCGCTCGGCGGATTCGTAAGCCTCGGAATCGTGATCGCGTCGCAGGCAATGTTGCCGGGCATCAACAAAAAACCGGTGGCTGGCACGAACGGAATCCCGTCGGTGGAGATTCTGAGCGTCCCGCTGATTATGGAATTTTTTCTGATTCTTGGCCTGTGGTCGGTCTGCGCGGTCCCTGCGCCTTTGCGGGCAAACTGGGTGTTCAGGTTCCACGTCAATTCTCGCTCGGGCGAATGCTTGCCGCTCGCGAGAAAGATCATTCTCACATTCATTGTGCCGGCTTTGGCGGCCGTTTGTCTGCCAGTGTATTCGCATTTCTGGGGGTGGCGCGTGGGCGTGGTTCACACGGCACTGGTTGCGGTGTGGTGCGTTTTGTTGATGGAGGGCTTGCTCACCGGATTTCGGAAGATTCCATTCACCTGCTCGCTTCCGAAGTTCAAGAGCCACTCGATCGTCAGCGTGCTGCTGCTGATGCTTGGCTATTTTGCGTTTACGTCGGTGACGGCGACGGTCGAGAGCTGGGCGCTCGCCGATCCCTATTGGTTTACTGCGTTCGTTCCAGTGGTGGCGGGCGTGCCGATTGGGCTCTGCCGGTGGCGGAGGACGATCGTTGAGAGCGACCGGCGGCTGATATTCGAAGAGCGGTCGGTCACCGTGGTTGAAGTTTTGAATCTGGGCGGCTAAGAAAAGCGGCCGCCTTGCCCTCCAGTCGGGCGTCTTTGTCTTGGTTAGCGCCCGCAACACCGGGAACGCAAACGTTCATGCCGTGACGTAACGCTTCGAGATTTCGGCGATGTTGCGGGCGCCGGCGAGGCGCATGGTCATTTCGAGTTCGGCGTCGAGGTGCTGGAAGACGGCTTGGACGCCCATCCATCCGCCGAGCGCGAGGCCGTACAGCAGCGGGCGGCCGATGGCGACGGCATTCGCGCCGAGCGCGAGCGCCTTGAAGACGTCCTGGCCGCGGCGCACGCCGCCATCGATGATGACGATTGCGCGGCCGCGTACCGCCTCGACGATGCGCGGCAGGACGGCGATCGTCGCAGAGACGTCGTCGAGCTGGCGGCCGCCGTGGTTGGATACTTGCACGCCCCCGCAGCCATGGTCGATGGCCGCTGCGGCGAGCTCGGGCGTCATCACGCCTTTCAGCAGCACGGGCAGGCCGGTCGTTTCCTGGATGAATTCGACGTCGTCCCAACCGAGATCGCTTTTGAATCCCATACGGCCATAGGCGGTATCCTGGCCCGCGAAATTTCCTGCGGGGAGCGGCGACCGGAAATGATTGCGGCGGTCGGTTTCGCGGTTGCTCGCGACCACGGTGTCGATCGTGAAGACGATCGCGCGGTAGTTTGCGACTTTCGCGCGGCCGAGCAGTTCGGCGGCGGCGCCGCGGTCGGCCGGCATGTACAGCTGAAACCATTTCGGGCCGGGCGAGGCCTGCGCGATTTGCTCGAGCGAAAGATTCGAGGGCGTGGCGGCGATGTAGAGCGTGCCGGCGGCGTCCGTGCCCTTTGCGGAGCCGGCCTCGGCGGTGGCGTGCGCCATGCCGTGCGCGCCCATCGGTGAGAGGACGATCGGCATCGAGATTTTCGCGCCGAGGAGCGCGATCGAGCGGTCGGCGCTCGCTGTAGCCCGAGAGGTAGTGCGGCGCGATGGTGAGGCGCTTGTAGGCGGCTTCGTTTTCGCGCTTCGTCCATTCGTCGCCTGCGGCGCTCGAGATATAGCCGAAGCCGCCCGGCGGAATCACTTTTTGCGCCGCAGCTTCGAGCTCGCGAAGATTGATGAACTCGATGGCTTTGATTTCCGTGGGCGCGGCGTAGCCCGGCACGGTCGAGGTTTGCGCTGGCGCCGGGCGCGGGTGCGGCTCTTCGGCGGCGAGAGCCGAGGGCAGTGCGGTCGAGAGTGTGACCGCGGCGGCGGTAGCGGAAAGAAAATCGCGGCGATTGCGATTCATGGCGTGTCCTCCGGGAGAGAAATTTCGAGGCGGATCATAGCACGAGAGTGGCTAGTGGTTAGTCGCGAGTGGCCGGAGAAGACGAAGACATGCTGCGGCTGGATCTGCGCAGAGGTTGGCGCTTCGCGCCGCCTTTATGTCGGACTTGAAGGTCCAACCCCCAAAGCCCGCGGGAGCGCCGCGTCAGATGGCGATGGCGATTTTGCCGAAGAAATTGCCGGAGGCCTGGAGGCGGAAGGCGTCGATGGCCTGGTCGAACGTGAAAACTTTGTCGACGACGGGCTTGATGCGATTGACCTCGATGGCTTGAATCAGCTGCTCGAGAGTGGCGCGCGTGCCGACGCCGATGCCGTGCAGGCTGCCGCGCTTGAACATGAGGTCATGCGGGTCGGCGTGGCCGTCAGGTCCCGCGAGGACGCCGATCAGCGCGACTTTGCCTTCCCAGGCGAGGCACTGGAACGAACGCTGCAGCGTATTGACGCCGCCATTTTCGATCACGCAATCGACGCCGCGACCGCCGGTGAGCGCGAGCACTTCCTTTTCCCAATCGGGATGCGACTTGTAGTTGATGCCGTCGGAGGCGCCGAGGCTTTTGGCGCGCTCGATTTTGGCGTCGCTCGATGAGGTGACGATCACGCGCGCGCCCGCCGCCCGCGCGAACTGCAGCGCGAAGATCGAAACGCCGCCGGTGCCGAGCGAGAGCACGGTGTCGCCCGGCTTCACGCGCTTGCCGGCGTTCATCAGCGCGTTCCATGCTGTGGGGCCGGCGCAGGGCAGCGTGGCGGCCTCTTCGAATGAGAGGCTGGGCGGCATCGGGACGCAGCCGTCTTCGTGCAGCGAGATGAATTCGGCGAGCGTGCCGTCGAGCGGGGCGCCGAGCGCGCCACGATTTTTCGGAGGCGCGCCGTCGATCCACACCTGGAAAAATGTGGGCACGACGCGATCGCCCACCTTGAAGCGCGTGACGCCCGGGCCAATGGCGACCACCTCGCCCGCGCCGTCCGAGCACGGGATCGTGGCGCGCGTGAGGTTGGTATGATACGCGCCGGTGACGATCGCATGATCCCGGTAGTTGAGCGCCGCGGCGCGCAAGCGGACGACGACTTCGAGCGGGCCAGGCGCGGGATCGGGGCGTTCGACGCGGCGGATTGCGTCGATGGCCGTGGGGTTGGGAGATATTTCGTAGGCCTTCATGTGCGCGCTCAGAAAAGCTGGATGTGGCCGACGATGATAACCAACGCAACCAGCACGATCACGAGGACGAACGAAGCCACGATGGTTACGCCAGCGACCCACATCTCGTGCGCGGCCTTGCGCGCAGCCTCGTCCTCTTTTCTCTGAAATTCGGCGCGCGCCTCGGGGCCCAGGCCTCTTGGGTGCATTCCTTGGCTTGGATCCATCCCTGGTAGCTTACTTTCCGGAGCGAGGATGTCAATGGCCGCGTTGACATGCGGCGTGGAAATTCGCGGAGCGAGGAGGCGGCCTGGCTGGTTAGGCCGCCTGCGGTCGCGGGGTGGCTTCTCCGGCCCGGGGTGGACGGGCCGGATGGAGCGCGCTAGAACGTCAGGTGCAGTGAGAACTGCATGAACCGATTGCTACCGATCGTGCCGTCGATCACGCCATAGCCCTCGCTCGAAGAAGGTGTCGTCGAATAGCAAGGAACGGGGTTGTAGCATGGGTTGAGCGCGAAATCGGTGTCGGGCGCATCCAAGCTCGGATGGTTGAAGAGGTTGAAGGCGTCCGCTTCGAACTTCAGGTTGAAGCGCTCGGTGAGCTTGAAATTCTTGAACACCGAGAAATCGAAACGGGTCTGGAACGGCGAGCGGAAGATGTTGCGGCCTGTCGTGCCGAATCCGGTTTCGTACATGTCGCAGACATCGTAGCCACTGATCGTTTCGCAAGGAGGGACGCCGTCCTCGCCGGGCGAGAGCAGGGGCGTCGAGAAAACCTGCGAATTAACGTATCCATAACCGGCGGCAGCCTCGGTCGGCGTAACGACGCCATACCCGCCCCGGCCTCCGTTTATCGTCTGACTCGAAGTGGCCTGGCTGGGGGTGACGCCAGGCGCCAGTGGCAGAATGGGGTTCGTAATGTAGTCGTCGGAGCTGTAATAGATTCCGCCTGCAGTGCCAGAGTAATCTATGACGCTGAATGGCTCTCCGCTCTCGAGTGTCGTGACTCCAGTAATGCCCCAGCCATTTGCGGCGACGTTGAGCAGGCCGTGAGCATCCTTGATCGTGGGGAAATCGTAGAGATAGCTGACGATAAAAACGTGGGTGCGGTCGAAATCGGAAGACGCATAGGAAGTGCGCGGGTCCAAGGGGTTGTTGCCGTTGAAGAAAAGACCGGCGCCGAGCCCGCTGCCCTCGTCAAGAGCGTGGGAATAGGTGTAGGAAGCATTGAGCTGCAGGCCATGGCTCATCCTTTTCGTGACACTCAGCTGCAAGGCGTTGTACGTGGAAATACCGTTGGTGGTCCACAGGTCGGCGTTCGGGCTGATTCCGATATAGGGAGCGCGGAGAGCGGTATTACCGTCGGAGAAAGAATAATGGCCCAGCTGGGTCTGGACTTCCTCAGCCGGGAGCTGATAACACGTCTCACCGGGTGTGGTGGAGGGGTCGTTGTACCCATCACAACCGGAACCATTGGCCGCCAAGTAGCCGTAGGAGTAGATCTGATTGTTGACCGGACTGGACGGCGTCGCGATTTCGGGCTGGTTAAACGGTATAGGCAGAACCAGATGAACGCCGCGATTTCCGACGTAGCCAAGAGTGACAACGAGGTCGTTGCTTGGCTGCCATTGCAGGTCGAGGCTCCAATTTTCGGAGTAGGGAAGGACGTTTGTAGGGTTGTAGCCGCCGAAGAGGAAAGGCGAAGCCGTGGACGACCCATTCACATCGCAATAAGGTTCGTTCGGCTGCTGCATTCCCGGAGCGGTGGCCTGGTTGCAGGCGGCCAGCTGCCGCATGTCCGGCACGAGCGCGGCGAGGCCAGCCAGCGTGGTCGGCGGCGTAGGGAGCGTGGTGCCAAAGGGACTATTGGACAGGCAATTTAAGGCGTTCGCGCAGGAAGGCGTCAGGATCGGAATCGTGAACGGCTGTTGCGTCGTGACGCTGAAGGGCCCGCTGATGCCGAGGCCAGCGCTAGTTGATAACTCGGAGAAATACTCGCCGCGGTCGTAAAACATACCGAAGCCCGCACGGACAACTAAATTCCTGTGGAGGCTCCACGCGACGCCGATGCGCGGCGCAAATCCCCACTGGCGGCCAGTGAGCGTGGAATCGCTCACGCCCTTGGTGCCGAATGTCTTGTTGTTTCCAGCGACGACGATACCAACACCGGGCGTGCCATTCACGGGATCGAACGTGTCGGTTGTCAGGTCATATCCGAAATCCTTCGGATAAAAGTTGGTCAAGAGGCCATTCGCTTCGTACAGGGGACCATCCCAATCCCAGCGCACGCCGATGTTGAGCGTGAGGTTGGGCAAGATCTTGAAGTCGTCCTGGGCATACAGCCCGACGGTTTTTGCGCGGAAGTGGCGATTCGTCTCACCGTCCAGGAGCGTGACACCGCTGTATTTCGTGGGGCCACGCGTGCCCGCGGTGCCTAGCGTACCGGTGAGGAAATCCGAGAAGTTGTAAAACGCAAGATTAGCTACGTCGTTTTCGTGGTTGTCGACGTTGAACTGGGTGTAGTCGTAGGTACCGCCGAACGACAGCGTGTGCTTTCCGAGAACCCAGTCGTATTTGGACGAGCCTTCAAACTGGTTTTGGAAGACGCCGGCGTTCGCGAAGTTCGTGGAAGGGCCGATGTACAGCTTGTTGCCATGCAGAGGCTCGACTGTTGTTCCACTGGTAGTGAGTGCTCCGTCGTCAGCGTACTCAATCGTGATACCAGGGAAGAGCTCGCCATTAGGGAGGGTGAGACCCACACTGCCCGGAGTGATGGCCTGGCCAGTGCTGGCGCTTGCGAACTCGCGAATGAACCCAAATCGCTGCTCCCATGTCGCGTTCGGAGACACGATGGTCGTATTGTCGAGCGAGAAAACCTGGCTTCCCGCCTGGAGCGTCTGGGGAAATCCATTCACTTGGCTGACCGCGAAGGGGCTTGTCGTGGGATCGTTCTGAAAGTAGTATTTGGCCGCGATGCGATCACTGGAACTGAAGTTGTAGTCGATGTTGGCGTTGGCTTGATCCGCGTTGAAAGTACTGGGAGGGCCGGAAATAGCGGAATTGAACTTCTGGAGAGAGGACTCGGCCCCGATGTTGACGCCGATGGTGTCGGACGGAATGAGATATTGTCCATTCTTCAGCTTCAGTTGAAACAGATTTAAGGCCACCGGATCGACTTCGGCGGTTGTGATGCACTTTACCTTACTGGAATTTGTGCAGGGTCCGCCAAGAACACCACCGGTCAGACCTTCATCGTAGTTGACGAGGTTCACAAGAGCCGTGGTATCGGTCCGGTCCGCGTCGGTGAGGCCGGCGAGCGTCGGTACCCCATTGAACGTCCCGTTCAAAGCATCGCTCAACTGTTGGCGCTGGTAGGAAACGAAGAAAAATAGTTTGTCCTTCTTAATCGGCCCGCCAAACGTGGCGCCAAAAACATTTCTATGCAGCGGCGGAGCGCCCGAGAAGAAGTCATTCGGCACGACGAATGTAGGCGCGGCATCCAGAGCGCTGTTCTGAAAATACTCGTAAGCCTGGCCGTGGTAGTCGTTGGTGCCTGACATCGTGGTTAGCTCGATGTGGGCGCCGCTCTTCTGCCCCATCGAAGCGTCATACATGGAGGTGGTGACCTGAAGCTCCTGAATCGTTTCCGTGGGGGGCGTGGGCAAGCCTTCGCCGATCGCATCGTATACCGAAGTGTTCGTCTGCACCTGGCCGCCAGCACCGAAGATCTCGCCCGTATTCAGCGTGAACCGGCTGTCGGCCATGTTGCTGGTGGAGTTGCCGTTGAATAGATTGTCGGAGTTGACCGAATTAAAGGTAAAACTGTTGCTGGTATCGCGCTGGCCATTTGCCCAAATGCCTTGGTTGCCGAGACCCTCGTTGCTGCCCGAACCGGAGAGGAAGTCGGCGCTGGTGCCGGGCGCGAGAATGGCGAGCTGGGTGAAACTGCCGGTCCCGAGCGGAGTGGACTGGATGACGTCGGTTCCCAGCGTGTAGCCGTTGGATGTATCGGTCTCGTTCAGCAGGGGCGTGGCATTCACGGTCACGGAGGTTGTGACCTCGCCAGGCTGAAGCGTTGCTTTGACGGTCGTCGTCAAATTGCCTTGCACAATGATTTGCGGATACACCGCCTTTTCGAATCCCTGCTTGGTGATGGTGACTTCGTAGGTGCCGATCGGGAGGTCGGCCAAGCTAAAGGAGCCATCGCCCTTGGTCTGAGCCGTGACCGTTAGGTTCGTGGCGACGTTGCGGACGCTGACGCCGGCCTGCGGAACAACCGCGCCACTGGAATCCATGACGACGCCGTCGATGGAACCGAGCGTCTGCTGAGCAAACGCGGCTTCGGGAACGAATGCAAGGATTGCAAGAAGAAGAATCGCGGCACACCCAACCCACACCCATAGCAATCGCGTCATAACACACTCCTCATGAATTATCTGCGGCTGCCAGTCGCGGCCGGCCCACACCCCATCGACCCCGTGCGACACGTGCCCTTCGGCCCAAACTCACCACAACCTAAGTAATGCGTTCGTATTTCTCAACGAAGAAACGCAGGTAAATAGACGGTGAATGAACGGAGAACACGGTCTGCCTCGCAAGAAACGCGAATTATGATTTCGAGAATGTACGCAGTCAAGCAGAAAAAATCTATCCAACGCCCGCTGTTTTGCTGATGGGGCTTGCGCAAAACAATCGACGGACGAGCGATTGCCGTCTTATGATCGCTGTTCGCGGAGACGTTTCGGCGTGGCCGAAAATTCATGCGGCACCGGAGCCGGATCGCACAGTGACCAAAATCTTGCGGAAAATGATTGGGGCTGCCGTTTGCATTTGCTGCGGCATCCTGGCGGCGACGCAGGCGCAGGCCCCGGCCCTTCCCGGCGTTATCGCCGTTGAGCATGGCGCGAATGCGGCGGCGCAGCGGGCGAAGCATTACGTGATCCTGGTTTCGCTCGACGGCTTTCGCTACGACTATGCGGCGAAATTCGGCGCACCGAATCTGGAGCATCTCGCGGCGGAAGGAGCGAGCGCGCCGGAAGGAATGATTCCCTCGTTTCCGTCGGTCACGTTTCCGAACCACTACACGATCGTCACCGGCTTGTATCCCGAACACCACGGCATCATCGCGAACAGTTTTTACGACCCGGCGCGCAAAGAAGCCTTTGCGTCGGGGAATCCGGATACGGTGCGCGACGGAAACTGGTATGGTGGCGTGCCGCTCTGGTCGCTCGCCGAAAAGCAGGGCATGCGCAGCGCCTGTTTTTTCTGGCCCGGCTCGGAGGCGGAAATTGACGGCGAACGTCCGTCGTATTACCTGCATTATGACAACGCGTTTCCCGACGAACGGCGCATCGATCAGGTGATCGCGTGGCTCAAGCTGCCGGCGGCGCAGCGACCGCATTTCATCACGCTTTACTATTACGAGCCGGACCATACGGGGCACGACGGCGGGTCCCGACAGCCCGCAAACCGGGGATGCGGTTCATCACGTGGACGCTTTGATGGGCACGCTGATGGCTGATTTGAAGATGGTCCACCTGCCGGTTGATCTGATCGTGCTGTCCGATCACGGGATGGCCACGGTTGAGGGCGACTGGATCGACCTCGACCACTACACCGATCTCTCGAAGTTCGTGACGGTAGGTTCGCTGCTGTACGCGCTGAACGAGGAGGCCGCGGAGCGCGCGTACCGGCAATTGCGCGGAGCAAGCGACAAGTTTGTTGTTTATCGCCGGCGGGACGTGCCGGCCTACCTGCATTTCAGCGGCAATGCGAGGATCGGCGACCCTGTGGTGATTCCCACGGGACCCTATCTGATCCGCGCGCATGCTCCTCAAAATCCCGCCGCGCCGCCGAAGGGCGAGCATGGCTACGATCCCTACAAGATGAAATCGATGCGAGCGATTTTCTATGCTGCGGGGCCCGACATTCGCGCGGGCTACAAATTGCGGCCGTTTGAGAATATCGACGTGTATCCGCTGATCGCGCACATTCTGGGGCTGCGCATTGGGCGCATCGACGGAAAGCTCGAACCACTGCGGCCGATTTTGCGGGAGGCGGGATCAGGGTCGAGAGAAAACTAAGGCCAGAACCCCGGGGCTGAAGCCCTGTCGTGGGGGCGCGCTTTTCGCGGGACTGAAGTCCCACGCTTCCACCCCTCATCTCGCGCACCCCTTCACGGGAGCCGTGAAAGGCGCGACACCCCATCAGTTGCTCTAGTTTAACTGATTTCGGTGCGAATTTGGCAGCCGTGCGAACTGCACACGACAGCAGAGCCGGCGGGACGCCGACGCTGCGGGGCTACTGACGCGGCGAGCTGGGGGAGCGCCAGCGCTGCTCGAGCGCGGGGATGATTGCGCCGCCGACGTTGGCGAGGTTGGCGTCGGGGAGCGGAGGACGCTCGGCGCGGGGATTGATCGAGCGAATCAGCGAGCCGAGCAGGCTGAACGCAGCGCTCGCCTTTGCCGCGAACGACACGCGCGGCCTTTTGCCGTTCGCGCGCACCATGAGGACGGTTACGTCGTCATCGGTAAGATTGTCGGAGTAACGGTCGGCGATCTCGGCGAGCAACGTGTCGATCATTTTATCCGGCCGGACGTCGCCGAGCAGCCGCGCGATCCGCAGCAGGCCTTCCTCGCCGAACATTTCGCCATCCGCGTCGCGGGATTCGATGAGCGCGTCCGTGTAGGCGAGGAGGCAATCTCCGTCCGCGAGCTCGATATCGAAATTCTCGTACTCGGTGATCGCGACAATGCCGAGCGGCAGATTCTGCGGACCGGCCGCGGCGTCCGGATCTCCGGAGCCGAGAAAATTCCATTGCCTCTCGGCGGCGCGATAGAGCAAGGGCCGCGGGTGCCCGGCATTGGAGAGGATGAGGCGGCCGGTCGGCGCAAAAAACGTGCCCACAATCGCCGTGGCGAACGAGCCTGTGCGCGACAACGCGACGAACTCCTGATTCAGCTGCCGGACGAATTCGGTTTGATCGAGGCGGTTGACGAAGCGGCGCATGAGCGTGCGCAGATCAGCCGCTGTTGCGGCGACGGTGGTGCCGTGGCCCGAGACGTCCGCCAGCAGAAGACGCGTGATGCGGCCCGTGGCGCAACTCGAGGCGTAGTAGACGTCGCCGCCGCGCTGCGCCTGCTGGTAAGGCTTGCTGTAGACCCAGGCGTCCAAGCCGCCAAGCTCGACGGTGCGTGCGGTGAGCTGGCTGCCGCCCCACACTTCCATGCACTGCATCTGCTGTGATGGAGGATTGCTCACGCAGCGATTATACCGGAATTGCGGCGTGGCTTGCTGCGGATAGCGGGCCGCGGCGAAGGAAAAAAGAGAGATCCTTCGCTTCGCTCAAGGATGACGGCGGGGAGCGCAAGTGAGCAACGCCGGGAAGGACGGAGCCGTAGCGGGCGCACTCGCGATTTGTGCAAATCGCAAGCGCGCCGCCTCGAGGCTTCGTCGAAACTAGAAGCTGTACTTCAGCGCGAACTGCATGATGCGCGGATCGTTGATTGTCTGGATAAAGCGCCGAAACCCGTGTGCTGGCCGCAGTGGGCTGGCCGAAAGTTGGTGCGCCGAACCCGTTCAGCCGGGTACAAGTTCACGTGATTCGGAAGATTGAAGACTTCCCAGCGAAATTCCACTTGTTGGCGCTCGGTAATCGGGAAGAGGCGCGACAACCGCCGTGTTGACGATGATCGACCCGGGCCCGAACAGGCTGTTGTTGCCCACGTTGCCGAAGGTATACGGATTCCGGGGGGAGCGAAGGAGGCCGGGTTGAGCCAGCAATCGCTCCCTTGGGTGACAATACGGGTCCGCGCCCGGCAGAGGCTGGGCCGCTGCGGGAGGCCGTTTCCGCTCCCGGCAAAATCGAGGAGGAGTCAGGGCCGAGAGAAATCCATGCCAGATTGCACGATGCCGGAAACGGAGCCCTCCAGTGGCCGGCGAGGATCTCCGTAAGTGGTTCGAAAACTTCGGGGTCTCTGCTACGAGCGACTGGTTGAATATGATATGTGTGTCGGCGCTGGGGCAGTTGCCGCGGTCCGCGTGGCGGTTGTAGGGTACCTCGTCCGCACCAAGAATAGAACCCAGTGCCGTCGTGGAGTTGTCCGAGATGCAGTGCGACCACGTGAAATTCGTGGTCGAGGTGTAGTGGTTTGCGAATTGGTGCTGGGCCGAGAAGAGCAGACCATTATAGTTTCCAGTCCCTCCTTCTTCCAGAAGAATCGTTTCGCCGTAGCAGGACGTGGTCGGCGAGCAGAGCGAACCATAGTGCTGGAGCATGCGGTTCTCGCTCAAGGTGAATAGACCCGGGCCCGCAGGCCGACCCGTATGAGTTGAGATAGCGGAGCGAATTCGTGGGGTACGGCCCGGTGCACACGAGACGCCGGGAACAAACGGAAGGCACATGCCCTGCAGCCCTGGATTCGCTTCGTTGTTGACCCATAGATGGCGCTGCTGATTTCCCAGGTAGCTCGCTGAGATGAGCCAGTTGCTCCCAGTTGCCTTTCCATGCTGACGTTGTATTGCATGACGTAGGTCGGCTTTATGCTCTGGGGATAGCTGAAGACCAGAGCGCCCGGCAGGTAGGCGGCATTCTTGGGGCCCGTGCCGACATATTGCGGGAAAGGATCGTAGCCACTATGGGTCACCCCCTTGATCGACGAAGGAAAAATCCGCCCATGGATCAGCGATGTCTGTGTTGCACGGATAAGTCGCGCAGCCAGAGGGGTATGGGGGAAGGTACGGTGACAGACCCGCCATAAGGTTCTTCAAATCCGAACTGGTCGTAGGAGAAGTTCGGGAAATCGTAGAAGATTCCGAATCCCGCGCGAATCGACATCTTGCCATTACCTTGGGGATCCCAGGCGACGCCAATACGCGGGCTCCATTTGTCCATGGCGTTTTCCGTGTATTTGCTGTTCTTCGGCGCGCCGGGCGGGATCGTTGTTAAAGAGGTATCCGGCTGGAGCAGTGGGATACAGCGTACTGTGTATATCGCTCAATATATCCGGAAGCGATATGCCAACAACGCGGCCCTTCGGGTCGCTGTGTCCGAAGAAGGGGTCCCAGCGAAGGCCAAGCGTGACCGTCAGCCGCCGGTTCAATTTCCAAGCATCCTGTGCATAGAGTGCAAAGACATTCTGGTGCTGGTCGGAAGGGACGGGAGCGGCCTGCGTGAAGCCGTTGCTGACGGATGTCTCGCCTAGCAGATAGTCTGCGAGTCCCAAGCCAGTGTGTGTGCCGTCAAAGTTGAATGCGCCCTGGCTATTGAGGTAATTGGTCGCAAAGGCTCTCAAGTTAATGAAGTCAGCACCGAACGAGAACTGATGAGGTCCATGAATGAGGGACACATCGTCGGAAAATTCGAGCGTGTCATAGGGCTGGAGGGACGGAGTAGATGCAAGGAACCCGCCGAGTTGCGAATTGATTCCCCAGGTGATCATGTAATTTGGGAAGTTAGGCGTGCCCAACTGATAAATGTTGGGCGGCGTCGCGATCCCCGCTTCCGTAAACAAATCGCCGAGGTCGAGCGTTTTGTTCTGTACTTCGATTTCGACGCTTCGATTCCCCTGTTATGTGGAAGCTATTGACCATATTTGAGCCGATGATATACGTGTCGCCGAGAGTGAGGCTCTGAACACGGTCGGCGGCGCCATCAATGGCAGCGATCAGCAGGCCGCCCTCGCTGGCCGGCAGGTTGTTCGCTCCGGGCGGCTCGTTCAAATTCGTCACAAAATAGCGCCCAAAGAAGGTATTTTTGTCACTTATGTGATAGTCGATTCTCGCCAGTCCCTGATTCTCAGTGAAATTGGCTGGGGCTTGGTAGTTATATGTGCCGCACACATTCGTGGGCACTGGCAAGTGGCTCTCCAACGCTAAAACGACGGGATTGTAGTTGGAAGGGCTCGTCATATTCCCCGTAAAGGGTCCTGTAAGTGTGACCGGCGCTCCGCAGCCGTTCGCCGGAGTATACCCCGTGAAATCTCCGGCCAGCATCGCCGCCGTCGGCAGAGAAGTTTCCGCAGGATTCGTGGACCGCTGAATCGTATCTTGCCAGCCCAGGAAGAAAAACAGCTTGTCCTTCTTGATCGGCCCGCCGATCGTGCCGCCAAACTGGTTCCGTTTCAGGCTGTCCCGGGGCGACGCCTCGAGCGCATCAGTGGCCGCCTGTGCAGCCGGCACACCCAGATAGTCCAGCGGGGAGGCAGCTGCAAACGCCGTGTTTCTCGAGTCGAAAATGTAATTCCGCACGTATTCGAATGCATCACCATGGAACTCATTCGTTCCGGATTTCGTGACCACGTTGACGGCGCCCGCTGGATGAGTCCCGTATTGCGCGGGCAGTGAGCTGGTTTCTACTTTGAACTCCTCGATTGTGTCCGGAAAGGGAAGGGGAAGGTTCTGGTTGCTCAGCGGGTCGTTGTGAGTTCCTCCATCGAGCCAATAGGCCACACTGCCAGCCCCGCCACCTGCGATCGAAGGCGTCGCTGAGGAAGGATAGGAGGCCCGGAATGCTCGACCCGGGCTGACGGCGCCGGAGAGATACAACAGATCGGTTAGCTCGCGTCCATTGAGCGGCAGGTCCTGCACCTCCTGCGGAGCGGTGACCTCGCCAACGCCGGTGCTCTGCGTCTCCACGGTCACGGTCTGTGCCTGCACCGTGACTTCCTGGGTCATGGTGCCGACCTTCAGCGAGACGTCAATCGTCGGATTGACGCCGACCTCGAGCACGATGCCGTTCTGCACATACTTGCTGAAGCCTTGCTTCGTCACGCCGAGCTGATACGGCCCGACGGGCAATTCCGGGATCGAGTAGACCCCGTCCGACCCGCTCGTAACGGTTCGCACGGCGCCGGTGGCCGTCTGCGTCAGAGTGATCTGAGCACCAGGCACGGGCGCGCCGGTCGCGTCCACAATCGTGCCGCGAATCTGAGATGTGGAGATGGTTTGCGCCGAGAGAATCGCGCAAGAAAAGAAAAAGCACAGCCCGAGGACGAACTTGGATCTCATATCCCACCCCCCAAAGAGATCAGTTCCTCAATCGTGTTTGGCCCAGGTTATTGCGCGAGCATATAGCAGAATGCGCTTCGCGGTGTCAATCGGGAGTTTATTTGAGCACTCCGGCGGCGCGCGGCCATCGCCGCGCCTCCCGGCCAAGCTGGAGCCGAAAAGGCTGTGCTAACATCCAATCGCTCATGGCAAGCGATAATGCCGTGTATATCGTCAGCGCGGTGCGCACGCCGATCGGGAAATTCGGCGGGATGCTGGCGGATTTCACGCAGCCCGATCTGGGGACGATTGCGGTGCGCGCGGCGCTCGAGCGGGCGTTCGGCCTGCCGCTGCCGGCTGAGCGCAAACCTGGCGAATTCGATTACAAGCCGCTCGACGGCAGCACGGCGAGCGCGGCGCTGGCTGCTGGAAATGGCGCGTTTCGCCGCGGCCATAGCGATCTGCCGTGGCACGTCGACGAAGTGATTTTCGGCAACGCGCGGCCGGCGGGCGTCGGGCCGAATCCGGCGCGACAGATCGCGTGGCGCTCGGGGCTTGGCGATGATGTCCCTGGATTCACGGTGAATATGGCGTGCGCCTCGGGGCTCCGGACGGTCGTCCTGGGCTGGCAGGAGATTCTTACGGGCGGCGCGCAGGTTATCGTCGCCGGCGGCGCGGAATCGATGAGCCGCGTGCCGTATCTCGTCGAGGGGCGCTGGGGATTCCGCCTCGGCAATCAGCAGTTGATCGACGGAATGTATCGCGACGGCTTCCTCTGCCCGATCTCGAAGATGATCATGGGCGAAACCGCCGAGGTGCTCGCCGAGCAGTACAAAATTCCGCGCGAGGAGCAGGACGCCTTCGCGCTCGAAAGCCACAAGCGAGCATCGCGCGCCGCTGCCGAGTGCCATTTCAAGGAAGAGATCGTCCCCATCACCATCGTCGACAAGAAGAACAACACGACCGTGCTGCTGAAAGACGAGCACGTGCGTCCCGACGTGACGATGGAGGCGCTGGCGAAGCTTCCGCCCGTTTTCAGCAAGACCGGCACCATTACGGCTGGAAATTCGAGCGGCATCACGGACGGTGCCGCCGCGGTGGTGCTCGCGAGCGAAGCAAAGGTGCGCGAGCTGAATCTGAAGCCGATCGCGCGCATCGTGGACACCGCGATCGCCGCCGTCGACCCGCGCGTGATGGGCATCGGGCCCGTCCCTGCGATTCGCAAGCTCACCGAGCGCACCGGCACGAAGCTGGCGGATTACGACGCGGTCGAACTGAACGAAGCCTTTGCCGCGCAGGTACTGGCCTGCGACCGTGACCTGCACTTCGACCGCGCGCGCCTCAATCCCAATGGCGGCGCCATCGCGCTCGGCCATCCCATCGCGTGCACTGGCAGCCGCATCCTCACCACGCTGATTCACCAAATCCGCAGGCCGAGTGGCCCGGATGGCGGTCCCCGTACGGGCCAGCGGGGTCTTGCCACATTGTGTGTGTCCGGCGGATTGGGCGTAGCGGTCGAAATCGAAACGGTCTAATCTTCTCAAGGGTGCTTTCAGGGGGTACGGCGGGCGTTTCGTCCTTTGCTCGCCTTCCAAGACCCGCATCACCGGAGCGATTTCATGTCCCCACAGGGGCGCGGAATAGGAGTAGAGGTCCTCGGGACGCTGGCGCTGGCCGCGCCAAAACTCGATGAGTTCCAGTTCGTGAAGGTGCGCATCGAGGCTCCCGTCGCGCGGCTCACCCTCGACCGCCCGGATCACAATCTCCTGAACGAACGCATGATCACCGAGCTGACCGCCGGGATCAACACGCTCGGCGAGCGCAGCGAAATCAAGCTGATCGTGCTCGATTCGGCCGGCAAGACCTTTTGCGGCGGAATCGAACTCGGCGAATACACGCAGCGGCGCGTCTTTCAGCTGCTCGACGCGTTTCACGGCGCGTTTGCGGCGATGCTCGATACGTCGAAGCCGCTGCTGGTCGTGGTGAACGGCCCGGCATTCGGCGGCGGCGCGGAGCTGGCCGCGCTCGGCGACCTCGTGATTGCGACGCCCAAGGCGAAATTCGCGCAGCCGGAAATCAAGCTCGGCGTGTTTCCGCCGCTGGCCGCGGCTGTGCTTCCGTATATTCTCGGGCCGAAGCAGGCGCTCGAGCTTGTTCTAACCGGCGAGACGATTACGGCCGAACGCGCGCGCGATATCGGGCTGGTGAACTGGCTGGTGCCCGAAGATGAATTGGACAAGAAGGTGGAGGACGTGATCGCGAAGGTCACGGCGCAGTCGGGTCCCGTGCTGACCATGGCGAAGAAGGCGATCCTCGGCAGCCTTGGCGTCACGCTGCGCGAAGGCGTGCGCAACTCGATGAAGGTTTTCCTCAACGAACTCGCCGAACTCGAAGACTCACAGGAAGGCCTGCGTGCGCTGGTTGAAAAGCGCGCCCCGAAGTGGAAGAACCGCTAAGCAAATTCTCGCGCCCGCCCGCGCGCATGTCCCGCGCGCATTGACACGCGAACGAGCGCAGCTTACACTCACGAGCGACAATTGAACTGGCGCGGGGATTGTGGAAGGCCGTGAAAATCGGCCACGGTCCCGCCACTGTGATCGGCCCGCCTAATAAACGCGAGGCCGAGAGTCAGGAACGCCCCCGAGCCAGCCGGAGCCAGCACTCTTCGCGAGAAAGAGAGCGGCAATCAGCCTCGCTATCCTCGCGAGGCTTTTTTATTGAAGGCAGTGGCTAGTGACTAGTGGCGAGTGGCTAGAAAAGAAAAGAGCCTTGGTTGTGAGGGCCGCTATCCTGGCGGTGGTGCTGTGCATGTTTGGCGCGCCGCGAGCGGCCGCAGCGCGATTCTGGCCCCGCCACGCCGCCGCTCAGGCAAGTAACACGCGCGTCGTCACCGACGAAGTCGGCCGCCGCGTGGTGATGCCGGCGCATGTGAATCGCATCGTGACGCTCGCGCCGAACCTCACGGAGACCGTGTACGCGCTCGGCCTCGGCGATAAGCTCGTCGGAGATACGGACGCCTGCGACACGCCGCCCGCCGCGAAGCAGAAGCCGCACGTCGGCAATCCGCAGAATCCGAGCCTCGAAGCGATCGTCGCGCTGCGGCCCGATCTCGTGCTGGCGACCACGTCGATCAACGTGGCAGATACGGCTGATGCGCTCGCGAGGCTCGGCATAGCCGTTTACACCACCGCCGGCGACACGCAGACCGTGCTCCAGATGCTCGATTCGATCGCGCGGATGGCGGACCTGATGGGCGCGGGGCCGCAGGGCGCTGTGCTCGCGGCGCGCTTAAGGGCGCGTCTCGATGCGCTGCACGCGAAGCTCGTGGACCTGCCGATGGCGCACGTCCTTTTCGTAGTCTGGCAAGACCCGCTGATCACGATCGGACAGAATACTTTTATTGCGTATGCGCTGCGCTGGGCTGGCGCCGAATCGATCGTGCTCTCCGATCAGAATTGGCCCCACCTAGGCCTGGAAGAAGTTGTGCGCCTGCAGCCGGATTACATCGTCTTCGCGGGAGGCCACGGCGATACCGCGGCATCCGAGCTGGCGGGTTTGCGCGCGCGTCCTGTGTGGCGCGATCTCGACGCCGTCGAGCAGGGCCACGTGGTGAATCTCAGCGAGGAGTCCATTCGGCCTGCGCCCGGGCTGGTCGACGCGATCGAGCAGCTCGCGCGCGAATTGCATCCCGAGGCATTTTCGGAAAAGGACGAAATTCGAAATACGAAATTCGAAGCACGGCTCGGATTCAGAGCCGCGGGCGAATCCGGATCGGAGTGCAATTCGTGCGGCCGCTGACCTCGCGCCGCGTGGCCGCGATCTGCCTCGGGCTGGGCCTGGTGCTGTTTGCGGCGGTGGTGATTTCGCTGCGCATGGGCGCGTACCCGATCGGCGTGAGCGACATTGTCACCACGCTCGTCCAAGGGGCGCTGGGCCGCTGGAACGAGATTCCCTCCGAATTCAAGCTCGTGGTATTCGGCCTGCGACTGCCGCGGATCGCGCTGGGGATTCTGGTGGGCGCGGCGCTGGCCACATCAGGCGCCGGTTTTCAGGCGCTGCTGCGCAATCCGCTCGCAGATCCCTACGTGCTGGGAGTGTCGAGCGGGGCCGCGCTTGGCGCGATCATCAGCCTGATCGTGGCGCCGCACACGCCCGGACTGATTCAGGTTGCTGCATTCGCGGGAGCGCTCGCCACGATCGCGGTCGTCTATTTTCTCGGACGCCGCGGCGGCCAGCTCGACAGCGCCACGCTGCTGCTCGCCGGGATCATCACCGCGTCGTTTCTCTCGGCCGTGATCATGTTTCTGATGACCACGCTCAGCGGCCGCGACCTGCGCGGCATGGCTTTCTGGCTGATGGGCGATCTCGAGGCGCCATCGACGGTCAATACGAAATGGCTCTACTTTGTGCTGTTCATCGCGGTTGGCTCGATTTATTCCACCGCCTCGGATTTGAATCTGATTCTTACGGGCGAGCAGGAAGCGCGGCATCTGGGCGTGAATGTGGAGCGCGTGAAGATCGTGGTGTACGTCGCGGCATCGGTGCTCACCGGGCTCGCGGTCTCCGTGAGCGGCGCGATCGGCTACGTCGGGCTGCTGGTGCCGCATGTGATGCGCATGCTGTTCGGCAGCGATTACCGAATTCTGATTCCGACGTCCGCGATCGGCGGCGCGATTCTCATTGTCGTGGCGGACACGCTCGCGCGCACGGTCGTGGCGCCGACGGAATTGCCAGTAGGCGCGATGACGGCGCTCGCCGGCGCGCCCGTCTTCATCTATCTCATGCGGCGGAGGGTGCGATGAGCACGCCGACGCCGTCGCCATCGCTTGCCTCACCGGCGCGGATTGCGACTGGCGCGAACGTCCCGCGCGTGAAAATGGAGCAAGCGAGCTACGCCTACGCCGCTACCGACCGCTCCGCGCCGAAATTCGCGCTTGGCCCCGCGAGCTTCGAGGCGCGCCAGCGCGAGATCGTTGCGATCCTTGGCCCCAACGCCAGTGGCAAATCGACGCTGCTGCGGCTGCTTGCAGGCTTGGCCAAGCCGCTTTCGGGCCGCATCGAAATTGACGGCACGGAAATCGGCACGCTCGATCTGCGGACGCGCGCGCAGCGCATCGCGCTGGTGCAGCAGGAAAGCGAGCTGCTATTTCCGCTGCGCGTGTGGGAATACGTCCTGCAGGGACGCTATCCGCACGGACGGCGGCTGCGATTCGAATCGGATGAGGATTGTCTGCTTGCCGGAAACGCGCTCGCGCAGGTGGGCGCGGATGCGCTGCGCGATCGCTGGATGGATCGCCTCTCCGGCGGCGAAAAGCAGCGCGTGATTCTGGCGCGGGCGCTGGCGCAGCAGCCGTCGCTGCTGCTGCTCGACGAGCCTACGCAGCACCTCGATATCGGCGGCAAAGTGGAATTGCTGCGGCGGCTGCGGAAGCTCGCGGATGAGAACCGCTACACGGTGCTGGTGGTGACGCACGAGCTCAATCTCGCGGCCGAGTTTTCCGACCGCATCGTCCTGCTGCATAAAGGCAAGTGTCTGCGCGTGGGGACGCCGGCCGAGGTATACGATCCCTTGCTGCTCGCCGACGTTTTTGACGCGCCGATTGAGGTCGAGATGCGGGCCGGCGGGCGGCCGCGCGTGATTTTGCACGGGAATTCGTAGTGGGGCGGTTTTGCGCGGCGTGAAGACGGCGAAGCAAGCTTCGCCGTCAAAGGGCGGCGGCAAGCCGCCGCACTCCAGATCGGCTTGCCAGGGATTTTAGCGGTTTCGTTTGCAACTTCGCGGGGCGCGCCTGCGCTTTCGCAAACGGCGGCTTCGCAATTGAGCCGGCGTCGACACTCACACGAGACTCCGCGCACGGGAAGACGGTGAAAATCCGTCGCCGCCGCGCGACTGTAAGGCGGAGCAATTTCGGCGCGCGCCACTGGCCCGCGCGGTGAATCGAAGCCATTCGATTCGCTGCCGGGGTGGGAAGGCCGCGCCGCAGCCCCGATGATTTTGTGGGGGCGGTCCGCCAAGTCAGGAGACCGGCGGAGTCTCAATCCTGATTTCGCATGCTTATTGCATGTGCCATCGGGACAACCTTCAACTCCCGCGCGAGAGGGAGAGGAGGACACCATGAGACTTCGTTTTCCCCTTCTGCTTTTGCTAGCCGTTCCGTTGCTTTTTGCTTATCCGACAATCGCACAGACATCCGGTTCATCACGCTCCGCCACGATCCAGGGAACCGTTTACGATCCGCAAGGTCGCGCAGTGCCGGGCGCGAGGGTCAGCCTGCTTCTGACGATGGTGTCCGTTGGCGACACGCGGACAAACACCAAAGGCGAATATCGATTCGACGGGCTGCTCGCGGGGACATTCACGATCGCCGCGAATGCGCCCGGATTCACAGCGCTCGCGCAGCAGGTCGCGGTCGCGAGCGGCGAAACGCGTACTGCCGATCTGCACCTTGCGCTGACTGCCGTACAGGATCAAGTCGTCGTGTCGGCATCGCTCGGCGGGGCGCTTGCGCCGCAGACCGGCTCGTCGGTCACCGTCGTGACGCAGCAGGAGATTCAGAACGAAGGCGTCGACACGCTGGCGGACGCGCTGCGGAATGTTCCCGGCGTCGCGATCAACCGCACGGGGCAGGTGGGCGCGGTGACGAGCGCGTTCATCCGCGGCGGAAATTCTAATTACGACCTCGTCATGATCGACGGCATTCCCATGAACGATTTTGGCGGCGGTTTCGATCTTTCGCCGCTTCCGGTGGATGGCGTGGAGCGCGTGGAGGTGATGCGCGGGCCGGAAAGCGCGCTCTATGGCGAGAATGCCGTGGCGGGCGTGATCAACGTAATCACCGAGCCCGGCGAAGGCACGCCGCGTTTCAGCTTTCTTGGCGAAGGCGGCAGCTACGACACGTGGCGCATCGCCACCAGCGGCGCGGGACTGAACCGCGGCATCAGCTGGGCCTATAGTCTTGCGCGCCTCGACACGCAGGGGCCGGTGCCGGACGATACCTATCGCAATCAGACGTCGTTCGTGAGCCTCGGCTATTCGCGAAGTCCACGGCGTCAATTCAACATTCATTTCTTTGGCGATGCGGGCCGGGAGGAGAATCCCGGGCCGTGGGGGTCTGATCCCGATGATTTGTATCCTGGAATCGCCGCCGCTGCGACGCTGGAGAAGCAGGATCTCTTCGGCTACGAGGCGAATTATACCGAGCAGTTTTCGAGCCGCTTCCAGCAGGTCACGACCGTGAGCGCGGCGACCGATCAGTATTCGTTTCCGTCGCAATACGGCAATTCGTTCACGAAGAATGTGCGCATCGTAGCCAACACGCGAAGCGAAGTCGCGATTTCGGCGAAAGATTCTCTCGTCGCGGGATTCGAATTCGACCACGACACGTACAAAGACACGTACGTGACCGATGCCGATGAGGCGCCGTTCACGGTGCCGAGAGATACCTACGCGTTCTTCGCCGAGAATCGGTGGAATGCCGGGAACCGGTGGTTCCTCAGCACGGGCGTGCGCGTCGACAATATTCGCACCGGCGATCTGCCGGCGGACGAGACCGACGCCGGGCGGCCGTTCATTCCCGCGACATCGATCACGCAGGTCGATCCGCGGATTTCGGTTGCGTATCTGGCGCGGCAATCGAGCGACGGATTTTTCGGCGTCACGCGCTTTCACGGCAGCTTCGGAACCGGCATCCGTCCGCCGGACGGATTCGAACTGGGCTTCACGGATAATCCGCAGCTGAAGCCGGAGAAAAATATCAGCTTCGATTCGGGCGTGGAGCAGCGATTCTGGGGAGACAAGGGCGCCCTCGACACGACGTTTTTCTACAATCGCTACAAGGATCAGATCGTCACGCTCGGCGGGTCGTTTGCGAATCTAAGCACGTTTTCGTCGGCGAATATCGCGAATTCGCGCGCCTATGGCCTTGAGAACAGCGTGCGGTTGCATCCGATCCGCTCGCTCGAAATCGCCGCCGAATACACGTGGCTCAATACGGCCATCCTCGCGCTTAACGGCTCCACAAGCGACGTGCAGCTGCCGTTCTCCGTGGGCCAGCAACTGATCCGGCGGCCGCGCAGCTCGGCGGGCTACGACGTCACGTGGACGCACCGGCGGCTGATGCTCAATTCCAATGCGAGCATTCGCGGCGCCGTCCTCGATCTCGAGCCGAATTACGGCAGCTATGCGTGCACGCTCGGGCTGCAATGCCTGTTTTGGAGCAAGGGCTACGTCGACGCAAATGCGGGGTTCGCGTATCAGCTTCCGCGCGGCGTCCAAATCTACGCCCGGCTGAATAATCTCGCGAACCAGCATTACGAGGAGTCGTTCGGCTATCCGGCGCTGCGGCTGAACTTCGTCTCCGGGATCAAATTCAATTTCCCGGCGGGGTCTTCGGACGCGAGTCGCTGACGTCACGGGCCGAATGTGGGGCGGGCTTCAAACCCGCCCCTGTTCCGGAATTGACCTGGGCGAGCAGTTTCGCACCTGCCCAGTTGTCCGAACTAACCAGATGGAATGAGAAGGCCGGTCTCCAGCGGGATGCGATACGCTCCCGATGTTCGACGTGCTCGAGGCACAAGAAAAAGGAGACCGGCGATGAAGAAGATTAGCACTGTACAGGCATTCAGCAACGAGATTTTCAAGGGGCAGAAGTTAACCATCGGTCTAGATCTAGGAGATCGCTGGTCGTTCTACTGTGTTTTGGATGAAGCAGGCAAAATCATTCTAGAACAGAAAGTGCCGACGACACCGGAAGCGATGAAGCAGACATTTGGAAAGATGCCGCGGAGTCTCATCGCCCTGGAGACAGGCACACATTCTCCCTGGATCAGCCGGCTGCTAACGGAGCTGGGACATAAAGTGATCGTGGCGCACGCCCAAAAGGTGCAATTGATCACCAAGAGCAATCGGAAAGATGATCGGCACGATGCGCGGACCCTGGCACGGCTGGCGCGAATCGATCCTGAGCTATTGGGGCCAGTGCGGCATCGCAGTGCGCAGGCGCAAATTCATCTGACGGTGATCCGGGCGCGGGCTGAGCTGGTGAGTGCGCGAACGGCTTTGGTGAACGCCGCACGCGGGTTGGTAAAATCTTATGGCCAACGACTGCCCAAGTGTGGCACGCAACAGGTGAGCCGGGAGCTAGCCGCGGGATTAAGCACAGAATTGCGCGAGGTTCTGGAGCCGCTGTTGAGAGAAATCGAATCACTGAACGAGCGCATCCAGGAATACGACGAGCGGATGGAGAAAATCGCCCAGGAAGTGTACCCGGAAGTGTTCTTGCTCAAGCAGGTGAAGGGTGTGGGAACACAGATCGCCTTAACTTATGTGCTGACGATCGAAGATCCCTATCGGTTTGCGAAGAGTCGCGAGGTGGGCTGTTTTCTGGGGTTAAAACCTGGACGCAGGAACTCCGGGGAGAGCGAACCACAGAAGCACATCAGCAAAGAAGGAGACCGGTATCTGCGAACCATGATGGTGCAGGGCGCCCATTACATTCTGGGACCATTTGGAGAAGACAGTGATCTGCGGAGATGGGGCCGGAAGCTTGCCGAGCGAGGAGGGAAAAACGCCAAGAAACGAGCAGTCGTGGCCGTGGCGCGAAAGTTGGCGGTACTGCTCCATCGGTTGTGGGTGAGCGGAGAGGTATACGAACCACTGCGCAATAGCCAAGAAGCGATGGGTGCCGTGGCCTAAAGAGTTTTGATCCGAACAGCCGAGCTCAACCGCCGAGTCTAGGTGACTGCGACTAACTCCTGGAGCCCGACTCCCACCGAAAAGGTGAGAAGAGAGGACGCTAATCAGGTAGCAGCGCCTACTGAAACGAGGACATCCACCTAGCACCGAGCGAATATCGCTCACCAAAGAGTGCGGATAGAAGGATGGCGACAGGGGCGGCTTGGCTGAATAGAAAGAAAATCATGGCACGAACAGCAAAACCAAAACTGTGCCTTGACATCGATCGGCCTTCTCATAGAAGGGGTTGGCCCGCGTGCTATCAGGAGATTGGGCAAGCTCAACTTCGTTCCAGCCCGTTCCATTCCTTTGTGTGACGTTACTGCTTGTCGTATACCGTCACACTCGTTGTCGGCATTCCCTTGGCATTCCGTCCGTGGGCAGTGACCGTGCGCGTCTTCCCGTCGGCAGAGACAACGATGCGCACAGTATCGACTACTTTGCCGTCCTTCTCTTCCGTGACCGAAAGTGTGTGAGAGTTGATCATTCGGTACGATCGCATGTCGCTCGTGGGATCGCCGGTCACAGGATGGTCTTTGCCATCGAATTTTCCGGTCCATTCGCTGTGAATTGCTTGGCCGCTGGCATCCGTTCCATCAATG
Organism: uncultured Acidobacteriota bacterium; assembly: GCA_963836125.1. Classification (GTDB taxonomy): domain Bacteria; phylum Acidobacteriota; class Terriglobia; order Acidiferrales; family UBA7541; genus Palsa-295. The sequence continues at coordinate 1,151,192 of CAWIIK010000003.1, read as the reverse complement.
GTGCACTTGATGTTGTCGTCCTCCATCGTGTACGCCACCGTGGAATTTTTCCCTGCGCCAGCAGCCGTCTTCGACTTTGCTTCGTTCAACTGCCACGTGCCCATGAACACATTGCTGCTGGCCGCCCAGCAAATCCCGACGGCGGCAAACAAAACGGCTGCCGTCCCGAGCGTGATTTTCCTGTTCATGTGATCTCCAATCTAGCTTGGCGTTCGGAACCGAGGAATGAGGCGTAGTCTATACACAACCGCCCCCACCCGCAAGCGCGTCGTCCGCTCGGCCGCTCCTAGAGAGATCGGCGGCGTTCCGAGAACTACTGACTCCCGCATAATATAAAGTCATTCTGGCCACAAAGAAGATTGCTTCCAGAAGGCGGTGATCAGTCGCGGACGGCGGCGCATGCGACGTAGCGTTCGTCGCGCTGCTTCACTTAGTTGCCAGTAGTCCATGGGGCAGACATTGGGTAGCTCGTGCTGCTTCCAGTAACCCCAGATGTACTCGACTGGATTTAGTTCTGGCGCGTAGGGCGGAAGATAGGCAGTGAAAATCCCGCCCTGCAAACTGGCAATGTAATCCTGCACCAACCGGCTGCGATGGCCCGGCAGACGATCCCACACAATCAGTAACGGCTGGTCCAGATGACGCACCAAGGCCTTCAGAAAGTCCACGACCTGTGCCTTCTTGATGGTCCCGGCATAGATACGAAAGTAAAAGTTCCACAAGGTGAGGCCGGCAGCGACCGACAGACTCTTCCAATTAAAGTTGTATTGCAGGATGGGGGTCTGTCCGCGAGGGGCCCAAGTGCGGCAACGATGCGGTCGCTGACTCAGTCCGCTTTCGTCGATGAAGACGAGGATACGCCCTTCTCGGCGCGCTTTTTTTTTAGTTCCGGCCAGACCTTCTTCTTCCAATTGAGGATCTGCTCTTCATTGCGTTCTCGTGCTCGCCCCTCCGGCCGCTGCGGGCTCCAGCCCAGACCAACCAGAATTTTCCAGACATGGCCATCGTGATAGCGAACGTTAAATTCCTGCTCGATCAAATGAGCCACACGCGGACAGGTCCACAACGGGGTCTCATAGCCGAGCCGCTCCGGACCTGCGACCAGGTGCTTCTCTAACTGCTGTCGCTGCTTTTCACTCAAGCGCGGCTTGCGACCAGCGCGCCCCGCTTTCCGGAGCGCGGACTTGCCCTGGGTGCGATAGTGGTGCACCCAACGGGCCACCGTCTGCGGGACAACGCGGAGCCGCCGAGCAATCTCGGCTTGCCGCAAGCCGCGCTCCAACATCTGGATGGCTTCAAAGCGTCGTTTTTCTAATGCTTCAAAATCGCGACGGACTCCAGCAGGATTTCCCATATCCAATTAGACGCAGGATACTGGAGAAAGATTCGCTATATTATGCGGGATTCAATAAGTCTGATTAATGCTGCGGGCTCAACCGGACAATTGCCCGTGACTCACTCCGGGGGCAGGGTTGCGGCGAGGACCTTGCCTTCGCCTCCCACAACGCGCCGCTGCGACTGCAGGATATCTCGGCGACGGCCAATGCTATAATCGTGCGCTTATCATGACGAAGACTGCAGAAGATATGACGACGGTGGCGGCGGGGGTAATGGCGCGCTACGAGGCGGTGATCGGGCTCGAGGTGCATGCGCAGCTCGATACGGTGACGAAGGCGTTCTGCGGCTGCTCGACGAAATTCGGGGCGGCGCCGAATTCGAATACGTGTCCGGTGTGCCTGGGGCTGCCGGGGGCGCTGCCGGTGCTCAACAAGCGGGCGCTCGAGTTGGCGCTGCGCGCGTCGCTCGCGATCAACTGCACGATTCAGCCGCGCTCGCGCTTTGCTCGCAAGAACTACTTCTATCCCGACCTGCCGAAGGGCTACCAAATTTCGATGTACGAGCTGCCGCTGGCGCTGGCGGGCTCGCTCGAGATCGAAGTCGAGGGCGAGAAGAAGCGCATCGGCATCACGCGGCTGCACATGGAAGACGACGCGGGCAAGAGCCTCCACGAGGGCTTCCCCGAGTCCGACCGCTGGAGCTATATCGACTTCAATCGCTGCGGGGTCCCGTTGATCGAAATCGTCTCGGAGCCGGACCTGCGCACGCCCGCCGAGGCCTACGCGTACCTCAACACCCTGAAGCAGATCCTCGAATACACGGAAGTGAGCGACTGCAACATGGAGGAAGGCTCACTGCGCTGCGATGCCAACGTGAGCGTGCGGCTGCGTGGCACAGCGAAATTCGGGACGAAGGCCGAGGTGAAGAACCTGAATTCGTTCCGGTACCTGGCGCACGCGCTGGAATACGAAATCGAGCGGCAAATCGGCGTGAGCGAGGCGGGCGGCACGATTTCGCAGGAAACGCGGCTCTGGAACGTGGCCGCCGGGCGGACCGAGCCGATGCGCTCGAAGGAATTCGCGCACGACTACCGCTATTTCCCCGATCCCGATCTCCTGCCGGTGACGGTCTCGGCTGCGACGATCGACCGCGTGCGCAAGGCGATGCCGGAATTGCCGGACGCGAAAATCGCACGCTTCCTGCGCGATTACGGCATCACGCCGTACGACGCAGGCGTGCTGACCGCGACACGCGCGCTCGCCGAATATTTCGAGGGGGTCGTAAAAGCCGGTGCGCCAGCAAAATCCGCCGCCAATTGGATATCCGTTGAGCTTTTACGGCGTCTAAACGATGCGGGGAAGGACATCGCCGATTCGCCGCTCGCGCCCGCGGCGCTGGCAGAGCTGCTCGCGAAGATCGAAAAGGGCGAAATCACCGCGGCCAGCGGGAAGAAAGTGTTCGCGAAGATGTTCGAGACAGGCAAGAACGCGGCCGAAATCATCGCCGCCGAGGGATTCTCCCAGATCAGCGATACCGGCGCGATCGAGAAAATCGCGCGCACGATCGTCGCGAAGAATGCGGACAACGTGGCAAAATATCGCGCCGGGAACGAAGGAGTGTTCAAGTTTTTTGTCGGCCAGGTGATGCGCGAGACGCGCGGCCAGGCCAATCCCCAGCTCGTCAACGAAATCGTCAAACGCGTTCTAGGTGAATAGATCGAGCGCGCTTATTCCCATGCCCTGCGACGGAGGATCACCATGCTCAAGGAAGGCGACAAGGCCCCGACTTTTCGTTGTACGGCGGACGATGGCGGCGCGCTTTCGCTCGCCGATTTCAAAGGGCACAATCTCGTCCTCTATTTTTATCCCAAGGCCGATACGACGGGCTGCACCAGCGAAGCGATCCAGTTTCGCGACGCGCTGAAGGATTTCGAGGCGGCCAACGCGGCAATCGTCGGCGTAAGCGGCGATTCGGTGGCGGCGCAGGCGAAATTCAGGGACAAGTACAGCCTGAATTTCCCGCTGCTGGCCGATACGACATTCGATGTGATCGAAGCCTACGACGCGCGCCGAATGAAAAGCTTTTTCGGCAAGACGGCGCTCGGTATCGTCCGCAGCAGCTTCTGGATCGGCCCCGACGGAAAGATTCGCAAGATCTGGCCCAAAGTGGTGGTGAAGGGCCACGCCGAAGATGTGCTCGCCGCGATTCAGGCCGGCTCGGCACCGGCCGCGGCGCGATCGGCTACACCGTAACGCAAAACGAATTGCCCTGCTGTTCGATGAGCGCATCGTCGACCGGGCGCGTCGGGCCGACGCGCGCCGCAAACAGTGGTCTCGCGACGAGGTTCTATCTACGCCGCAGATTTACTGCGCGACCAGACCACGATCAAGACCAGCGCAGCCCCAAAACACATCCCGGACGCGACAAGTTGCACGACGTCGACCGCATGATATGCCTGGTAGCGTGGCCTTTCGATCAGCTCGAGGATTCCAAGGATTCCAGCAAAGATAAGGCCTGCAGGGAATACGGCTCCGCCGCGTCGCGCCATTTTGCCTCCATTGTGGATCAGCTAGAAAGAAACTCGAACGAATGCGTCGAACGGTATGGCAAACGCAAAACGTTGTCAACGCGGGTTCAACGATCGTGTCAACGATCGGCTACACGGTGACGCGAAACGAATCGCCCCGCTGTTCGATGAGCGCGTTGTCGATCAGGCGCGTGGCGCCCACGCGCGCCGCCACGAGCGCGTAGCACGTTTTTCGCAGGCTGACCACGGGCTCGAAGGTGTCCGCATCGACGATCTCCGCGTAGTCAAGCGCGACACCCGGCTCGGCGTCGAGCACACACCGCATCGGCGCGATTAGGCGCGCCGCATCGTGTTCGCTCCCCGCCACTTCGCGTCGCACGGCATCGAGCGAGCGATAGAGCGCGGTCGCCGCTTGCCGCTCATCGCCCTTTAGATACGCGTTGCGCGACGAAAGCGCGAGGCCATCCGCTTCGCGCACGATCGGGCAGACTGCGATTTCGGCGTCTAGATTCAAGTCGGCCGTCATCTGACGGATGATGCGCGCCTGCTGCGCGTCCTTGCGTCCGAAAAACGCGAGATGCGGCTGCGCGATCTCGAAAAGCTTCAGCACCACGGTGGTGACGCCGCGAAAATGTCCCGGCCGCGAGTGGCCCTCGAGCATATCGCCCAGGCCCCCGACCACGACGGCCGTGCGAAATCCCGGCGGGTAAATCTCTTCGGGCGGCGGCGCAAAAATGTAATCGACGCGCAGACCTTCCAGCACGGCATGGTCCGCATCGAATGTGCGCGGATATTTCTTGAAATCCTCGGCCGGGCCAAACTGCGTGGGGTTCACGAAAATCGATACGACCACGGGCGAGCACTGCTTCTTCGCCTCGCGCACCAATGAGAGATGCCCCTCGTGCAGCGCGCCCATCGTGGGGACGAGGCCGAGTATGCGCTCTTTCGCGCGCGCGTCGCGAGCGACCTGCTTCATCCACGCAGTTGTGCGAATGACTTCCACGCGAAGGATCAGGCGGTTCAGACGGCAAGCCAGCGGCGGATCGTCATGCGCTGGCCTGCGCGACGCGCTCGCGATAGAAGCGGAGCAGATCGGTGCCGGTCGCCTTCGCGCCGAGCTGGCGCAGCATCGTTACGACCTGGCCGCGATGATAGGTGCCGTGGTTCGCGAGATGCTGGAGGAAATGCGCAAAGGGCTGCGCGATCACTCCGGAAGCCATCGTCTTGAATTCGACGACGCGATGCAAATCCTCGGGCTTGAGGGCCGCGACGTAATCGACGAGCGTGGCGTCCATTTCGGTGAGGCGCTTGCGAATCGAAACGAAATCGGGGAAATCGGCGGCGCCGGGAAGTCCTCCCGTCGGAACGCGGCCGAGCCAGCGCTCGTGCCAGATCCATTCGGCGCCGTAGATGTGCGCCAGCGTGTCGCGAACGGAGCCGAAGCTCGAGCCGAGATCGCGCAGGAACTGTTCGGCGTCGAGGGCCGCACAGGCGTCGAGCGTGTGGCGGTTGGCCCAAGCGTTGAAATCGTAGAGCAGGCGAAAATCATTGATGTCCATGCGAGTTTCCTTCCCTTCAGATTGATGTTCGTGCTCGAGAATTGCGAAAGAGCAGATCCCTCACTCCGTCCCGCGCCCGCGGAAACCACGGGAAATGCAAGAGCGCGGCACTGCGCCCGGGATGACAGCTTTTTTGGCTTCGCACTCTGACCTTGCACCGCTGTGCCGAGGCGAAGATGCCGGGCTGCCCTTCCGCTGTCAGGGTAAAAAGAACCCGGCGCTACGTTCAAATCTTAAACCTTCACCGGGCGCTCGCGCAGCTCGGCGGCGGAGTGATACGACTCCGCATCCGACGGGAACTTGCCGCTGCGGACGTCGCCGCAATATTCAGTGACGGCGCGCGTAATTTCCCCCGCAAGATCCGCGTAGCGCCGGACGAACCTCGGCGTGTAGCCTGCAGTGAAGCCCACGAGATCGTGGAACACCAGCACTTGGCCGTCGCAATCCGGCCCCGCGCCGATGCCGATCGTGGGAATGCGCAATTGCTCGGTGATGCCCGCCGCGAGCTCACGCGGCATCGATTCGAGCACCACGGCGAAAGCGCCCGCTGCCTCGACGGCACGCGCATCACGCTCGACCTGCCGCGCGGCCTCCACCGATTTGCCCTGTACGTGAAATCCGCCCATCGCATTGACCGATTGCGGCGTCAGCCCAATGTGGCCCATCACCGGAATTTCGGCTTCTACCAGGCGGTGAATCAGCTCGAGCCGCCGCTCGCCGCCTTCGACTTTCACCGCTTCCGCGCCGCCCTCTTTGACGAGCCGCACCGCGTTGCGCACCGAATCCTCGATCGACACGTGGAAGCTGCCGTAGGGCATGTCGACGACCAGCAGCGCGTGGCGCGTGCCACGGCGAACCGCGCGCACGTGGTGGAGCATATTGTCGAGCGTCACCGGCAGCGTGCTGTCGTAGCCGAGCACGGCCATGCCGACCGAATCACCGACGAGAATAATGTCCACGCCGGCGTCGTCAAGCAGGCGCGCGGTCGGATAGTCGTATGCCGTGAGGCAAGTGATTTTGTTTTTCGATTCAGCAGAGCCGGCGGACGGAACAGTCTTGCGCGAAAGGATGTCGGGCACGGATACCTTCCCGTTGCCCGCGTGCGGAAGGACGCTCATGTTACCCCCTGGTGCCGCTCCCACGCCTCGGGATGCAGCCCACCAAACACCCCGATACTAACAGAACGCAGCTCGTCCCGCCAAGACCTCGACCGTCGGCGCGTCAGACCTGGGCGACGGTTTCCGGAGGTGGCGCCGCCGCCGGCAGATGCGCCTCCACGCCGCGCCAGCCGACCGGGCGGCCGCGCACCGCTTCCTTGACAGAGCGGAATAGCACGACGTACATCATCTGCCGGTAGTAAAAGCGCTGGATCAGCAGCGGCGCGAGCAGCGTCCAGTCTTCGTTTTTCTCGAGCGCGAATGCGACCACGCAGGTGAACAGGTCGATCAGCATGAAGAGCGCGAAGAAAATCAGCGAGCGCTCCACGTCCTGCGAAGTCCAGAGTTGCGGCAGCTGCGCCACGCGCAGCTGCGCCAGCCCCCAGAGCACGAGCGACAGAATGAACAGCAGGTCGATCACCGGCGAAACGAGCGGCAAAATAATCTGAAACAGGAAAATATTCGGGATCGCGACCCAGCCGAGCGTCCCGTATTTCGGGTTTCCGGCCGTGTCGCGATGCTTCCACACCGCCTGCAGCGTGCCGTAGGTCCAGCGGAAGCGCTGGCGGATCAGCGTGTCGATGGTTTCCGGAACTTCGGTGCGGCCGATCGCGTCTTCGTCGTACAGAATCTTCCAGCCGTGGCGCCGGATGGTCAGCGTGAGGTCCGTGTCTTCCGCGACCGTTTCGCCCGAAAATCCCCCGCTCTCGCGCAGGACGTCCGCGCGCCATGCGCCCGAGGCCCCCGGCACCACGGGAATGCAGTTCAGCAGGTCGAAGGCGCGCTTCTCGAGATTCTGGCTGGTGATGTATTCGAGCGCCTGCCAGCGCGTGATCCACTTGTGCCGGTTGGCCACCTTCACGTTGCCCGCGACCGCGCCGACCTGGGGATCGGCGAAATGCCGGACGAGCCGCGGCACCGCCTCTGGATCGACGATGGTATCCGCATCGATCGAGACAATCACCTCGCCCGCGGCCTCGGAAAGCCCGTGGTTGAGTGCCGAGGGCTTCCCGCGATTCGGCTGTTGCAGCAAACGGACGCGCCGGTCGCGGCCGAAATGATCGTGCACGAGTTCGGCGGTGCGATCGGTCGAGCCGTCGTCCACGACCAGAACTTCGAGGCGCGGATAGCCCGACGCCAGCGCCGCCCGCACCGTATCGACGATCACCGATTCCTCGTTGTAGGCGGGAATCAGGATCGTCACGCGCGGCTTATATTCCGGATGGTCGAGCGGCGCCGGACGCATCTTCTCGATCAGTGCAAGCACGCCGACGATCAGTGCGCGCCCGCTGACCAGCACAATTCCCGCGATGAATATAAACGCGATCCCCTGGCGCAGCAGCCGGAACACGTCGAAGATGAACGCATCGACGCGCGCCATCAGCCATTCCCTGTGAGATAGAGGCGGCATCATCTGCGCGCGCGTCTGACCCAGCAGATCCGATACGGAGACGAACTGGTAGCCCTTGGCGCGCAATAGGTCGATGATCTGCGGCAGCGCCGCGACGGTGTGGCTGCGATCGCCGCCCCCGTCGTGGAGCAAAATGATGTTTCCCTTATTGGCTCCCGCGTCCGCCAGGACGCGCTGCACGATGTCGTTCACCGGGGGCGGCCGTTCTCCACCCGCTTCACCCCAATCGTGCGGATCGATCCGCCCACCGACAAGCACGTAGCCCATCTCCTGCGGCACGGGCAGCATCTGGATTTCGGTGGCGGATTCCGGCTCGTGATCGATGCCGTAAGGCGGCCGGAAAAGCGTCGTCTTCACGCCCAGGCTGCTTTCGATCAGGAGTTCGGTGAGGTTCAGCTGGATTTCGAGGTCGGATTTCTTGATCGCCTCGAAGTCCGGGTGCGTGAACGTGTGGTTGCCGATTTCCTCGCCAAGCGCGTACTCGCGCTTGACGATGTTCTCGTACTCGTTGGCATTTTCGCCGATCACGAAGAAGGTTCCCGGCGCTTTCTTCTCTTTCAGGATATCCAGAATTTTCGGCGTCCACTCCGGGTCGGGGCCGTCGTCGAAGGTCAGCGCTACCTCGTGCGAAGCCGCGCCCACCTGCTGAATCCGCCACGACATCGGATAGCTCTGGAAGCTCTCGTCATCGAAGTCATCCGAGCTCGCGTCGTAATCAAGCGTTCGCGAGCCGTCCTGCGGCGTCCCGGTGATCCGCCAGATATCGCCTGCGCCTTCCAGGATCAGATCGTAGCCGGGAGTGACATCCTCGAGCCTGGCGCGCGTCGGATTGTCGGCGTGCGTCGCGTCCCAGATATCCCACATCGACGAATCCTCAAGCCCGAGCCGCCACATTGCCGTGCCGCGCACGCCCGCGCGCTCGGCGGCGCGAAGTTCGTTGTAGGCCGTCACGCCGTCGAGCATCCAGACGTTGTGGGCGTGGTTGTTTTCGTCGTCGTAGGAGTAGTGCAGGTTGAAGGAATCCGGGTCGTAAAGAACGTCCGAGCCCGATTCGACGGCCGTCACCACTCCCTGCTGAAAGCTGATCGCCTGCGCCACCGGCTGTGGGCCATTTTTCGTTTTCACGGGCCAGTCGTACCCGTACGTCGCGATTCCCATGATCAGCTTGTCCGGCGGCACCAGCTTGACCATGTTGTCGATGTTCCTGACGAACCAATCCTGCGGCGCGATCGGCCCCGGCAGCGACGTCGGCCAGTGGAAATCGTAGTTCATCAGGATGATCGCGTCCGTCTGCGAAGCGAAATACTTGTAATCGTAGGTCCAGTCAGCCGCCGGCAGCGCGACCATCAGCTTCAGATTTCTTGCGTGCAGCGCCATCGAGAGATCGTGGATAAACTGCTGGAAATCCTGCATGCTCGATTCCGGCATGGATTCGAAGTCGACCACGATTCCGGGCTCGCGCTCTGCGTCGGCGTATTCCTCGATCTGCTCCGCCAGGCGCGCGCGCGCCACCGGATTGGCCAGCATCTGCAGCATCTCGGGCGGACACCAGACGTTCGTCTTCGCGTCGTAGTTGTTGACCATCGCCATCACTTGCAAATCGACGGGAGGGTTCTTGGCCTGCAGCGACTGCAGAAATGCCGCGAGCTTCGGATCGTGATCCACCGTGAGATTCCCGTCCGCCGAAACGGCGGCCAGCGCCTCGGGAATCAACAGATCCAGATCCTTATAGTGCAATTCCAGGGACGTGAGCGCCGTGTAGTCGTCGCTCACATAAAACGCAGCCCGCAGCGGATCATAGCTCTGCGGCACCTTGCCCAGCGCCGCCACCTTCCTTCGCCGCGCGCGCACCGGCCTTTTCGGCTTCCAGCGGATGGCGTGCAGGCCGGCGTGCGTGTCCGTCCGCAGAATCTCCGGCAGCTCGGGATTGCGCCCGATGTTGAGCACGAAGATCAGGAGGACGAGCGTGAAGAAAGCGCCCGCGGCTTCGAGCGCGAGCCGGGTTCTCCGCCAGCGCCGCCGTTCCTGATCGTAGAAAATGGGCTTGCGTTCAGGCATGCATACAATCCAAGCTAATCATCCAGCAAATGTCCTCGATGAACCGGAACCCCTCACCTAAGATGCGTGCAAACGCGGTTTTTGCTGCACTCGCCGGGCTGGTCCTGCGTTTCTACTTCATTTTCAAATTCCCCGCAAGTGATTCGGGGGATGCGCCATTCTACATCGAGCTGGCCTGGAACTGGCTGAAGAAGGGCGTGTATGGCCTTTCGATTAACGGTCGGCTGACTCCGGTCGACATGCGCGTTCCCGGGTATCCGGCGTTCGTCGCGGCGATTTTTGCGTTTGCCGGAAGGTCGCCGCGGGCGGTGATGCTGGCGCAGGCCGTGCTCGACGTCACCGGGTGTTTCGTGATCGCGCTGATCGCCGCGCGGCTCGCGCCTGAAGCTTCGCGCCACCGCGCCGCGATCGCCGGGCTTTGGCTCGCGGCGCTCTGCCCGTTCACGGCCAACTATTCGGCCGTCGTGCTCACCGAAGTGCTCGTAACGTTTCTCACCTCGCTCGCGATTCTCGTGCTGCTCGAAGCCAATCGCCGCGAAATGCCCGGCGCATTGACCATGGGCGGCGCGCGCGGATTGAGCCCGTGGTTTCTCGGCGGACTCATCGCCGGCTTCGGGACGCTGGTGCGCCCGGAGACTCCGCTCCTGCTCGCCGCGACCGGACTCGCGCTGGCTGCGCGCTGGTGGCGTCCACGCGATTGGAGGAAGCTCGCGCGCGCGGGCGTGCTGATGGCGGCTGGGCTCGTGCTGCCGCTCGTGCCGTGGGCGGCGCGCAACTGGCGAGCGCTTCACGAAGTGCGCTTCCTCGCGCCGCGCTACAGCACGCTGCCCGGCGAATTCGAACCGCTCGGATTCGACGACTGGACCCGTACGTGGCTCTGGCGAATGCACGACGTGTATCCTTCGCTGTGGGCGCTCAACGGCGAAGCCATTCACGTGGGCGATCTGCCCGCGTCCGCCTTCGATTCGCCGCAGGAGCGGGCGCGCGTCGCACGCCTGCTCGATGAATACGACAGGACGGATACGTTGACGCGCCAGCAGGACAGCGCCGTTGACGAGATCGCGCGCGAGCGCACCGCGCGCGACCCTCTGCGCACCTACGTCAAGATTCCGCTGCTGCGCTCGCTCGCGCTGTGGTTCACGCCGCGCATCGAGCTGCTTCCTTATTCGGGCCAGATGGTGCCGTTCGCGAGCGAATGGGACAACGACCGCGATGACCTTCTCGTCACGCTCAGCTTCATCGGAGTGAACGGCATCTACCTCGCGCTGGCGTTGATCGGGGCGTGGGTCGCGCGCGGGCGCTGCGGCTGGGGAATCCTGGTCGCGTTCATACTGCTGCGGACGATCTACATCGCCGGATTCGTCGACACGCCGGAGCCGCGCTACGTCCTCGAATGTTTTCCCGCGGTGATCGCGCTCGCCGCGCAGGCGTTTTCCGCGCCGTGGCGCAGGCGTGCGGCGGCTCAGCTTTCTTCCACCGGCTCGGGGTGAATCGTCAGCCGGAAAATCTGCGGAAAGTGATCCTTCACGCGGCCTTCGAGCGCCGCCGTGATGTCGTGAACCAGCGTGATCGGCAGATCGCCATCCATCGCGCAGTGACACGACACCAGAATCCTGTGCTCGACGCTGCGCACGTGGACTTCGTGGCAATCGAGCAGCTCGGGATATTCCGACGGCAGCGAATTCAGGAAGTCCTGCACCGCGCGCGACAGCTCCTTCATCTCCTCGGCGCCCGGAATGCGCGCGCCCAGCGGCTCGATGTGAATGTTGACCAGCGCGTGCGGGTCGGTGGCCGCGCGGATTTCGTCCTCGAGCTCGGTGGCGCGCCGGTGGGCCTGGCGGAGGCTCGCGTCCTCGTCGACTTCGAGATGCAGCTCGATGAAAAGCCGCCCGTCGAGCTGGTGCGCCGACAGCTCGTGCACCGCGAGACCACGCCGCTGCGCGATCGCGCGAATCGTGTCGAAGAGGTGCTCGTTCGTCGGCGCGCGCGGCTCGACGTGGACGACCACGTCCGCCGGCACGATCTTTTCGATGTTGCGCTCGACCGCGTCGCTCGCCGCATGCGCCTGCTCGAGGCTGGCCTTGCGCGGCACGCTGATCGTCACGTCGACGAAATAGCGCTGGCCCACGCGCCGCACGCGCACGCGCTCGGTGTTCAGCACGCCTTCGGTTTCGTCGACCGCGCGCTCGATCCGGTCGTGCAGGCCGCGGGGCGCCACGTCGAGCAGCACTTCGATCGTGCGCTTGCCGAGTCGCGAGCCGATCCAGATGATCACGCCCGCCACACCGAGCGCCGCGACCGCGTCCGTCATGCCGAGCCACGGGATGCCAAACCGCTCGCCGAGCCACGCGCCCGTGATGCCGATCACCACGACGAACGTACTCCACACGTCCGTCGAGAAATGCAACGCGTCCGCCTCAAGCGCCTCGCTCGGATATTTGTCCGCGACGCGCCGCAGCGCCCGCGAGCGGACGTAGTCGATTCCCATCGTCAGCCCGAGAATCACGATCACGCCGAGGCTCAGCCGGATCGTCGCTGTGCGGAAAAGCAGCCGCTGGAACGCCTCCCAGATGATGTAGACCGCGGTCAGCAGCAGCAGGCCTGTTTCGACGAACGCCGAAAAGCTTTCCACCTTGCCGTGGCCGTAGAGGTGCTCCTCGTCGGCGGGCTTGTCCGCCACGCGCACCGAGAGATAGGTGATCACCGCCGCGACGAGATCGAGAATCGAATGCAGGGCTTCCGAAAGAATTCCGAGGCTGCCGGTGACAGCGGCGAGAATCACCTTCAGCGTGACCAGCACCAGCGCCGACGCCACCGAGCCCAGCGCCGCCATCTTTTTCTCGCGCGTCGCCCCCGCGTTCAGTTCTGCGTTTGTCGCCGACGCGGCTTGCGTTGCGGCCGCCTGAGCGGACTCGGAAGCTCGCCGCGCGTCCGATTCTCGTTCCGTTGCCTGGGCGGCCATTCCCGCGATTATACGCTTCGGGGTCGCGTTTTCAGGGCTGCCGCGACCCGTCGTACTCACACTAGAGAGGAAGATATTCGCGAGGCCCGGCGCGAAATACGCCTCGGGGCCAAAACCCAGTCATCTTGGAGTAGCTTTTTCGCGGGCCTGAAGAGTCTGGGTGACAACCGCGAGTCTTTGTGGGTCGTGGCTTCTAGCCACGACATAAGCTCCGCAAAAGCTTCACGGGCTTCAGCCTCTGAAGTTTCCGAACCCGGTCACCGCACAGACTCTGAAGGCCCGCGCTTCCACCGGTCGTGCGCTATCTTTGCAGCGAAGCCAAGTAATCGCACAGGTTCTTGATGCGGCTCCGCACGATCCTTTCGTTCTGGTTGTCGAAAATATCGGCAGATAAGGCCCCACGTGGGCATATCGGATGAACCGTGAGCGGTCACCCCTGGCATCCGCACCGTGGCATGCACCGGAGCGGAACAGGTCTGGCCCTTCGACAGAGCGGATGAGCGGAATCGGCTGCTGCCCTTCATGCGTGTACGGCGCGGTCTGAGTCTGCTTGCCGGCTCCAGAGAGGATCACGGGAACCAGCACAACTCCCAGTGCGAGTTGCAAGGGCCGCTTGAATTTTTCGCCCACGCTCCTCACGGCAGTCTCCCGATCATCCGCCGCAGTCAATTTCGATCGATGACATCTTCGGCTTCAATTCTTCTACGTCCGAGCCTGACGAATCCGCCGTGACGGTTGTCACGTGCGGTTGTGATGTCGAATCAATGCGATCCCCCGCATGTGAGCCACGCCACGCGCAGTTTCTGAGGGCTCGGATAAATGGGACAGCCTGCGGCAGCTGAAGCCGCGCGTGGCCATCCCGTGTATGATCCGGGAGCGCAGTCAGTTGATGCAGACGCCAGGAGGGGACGGATGCGACTGAAGGACAAGGTGGCAATCATCACGGGGGCAGGGACGGGGATCGGCGAGGCGATCGCGCACAAGTTTGCGCGCGAAGGCGCGCGCGTGCTGCTGGCGGGTCTGCCGGGCGATCCGGTGAAGGACGTAGAGCTCGCCATCATCGAGACCGGAGGCGAGGCGGCGGCGTATCTCGGCGATCTGGCCGAGGAGCCGAACGCGCGCGCGTGTGTCGACGCGGCGGTCCGGCGCTTCGGGCGCATCGACGTGCTGGTGAACAACGCGGGCGTCTTCATCGCCAACGCCGAAACCGACGCCTACCGCATCGAGGATTTCGAGCGCACGATCCGCGCGAACATTCGCACCGCGTTCCTGATGACGAAATTCGCGCTGCCTCACCTGCAGAAGACGCGCGGGAACATCCTCTTCACCGGCTCGGAAGCAGGGATCAACGGCTCGGCGATGTTCACGCCCTACGGCGCGAGCAAGGCCTTCCTGCACGCGTTCGCAAAGGGCGTGGCGCTCGAGCAGGCGAAATACGGCGTGCGCGCGAACTGCGTCTGCCCCGGCGCGATCGACACGGCGTGGACACGCGGCCCCGGCGGCCCGCTGAGCCCGGACATACAGGACACGATCGACGGGTCGGTGCCGCTGGGGCGGCGCGGTACGCCGGAAGAGATGGCGAATATTTTCGCGTTCCTCGCCTCGGACGAGGCGAGCTACATCACGGGCGCGCTGCTGCTGGCCGATGGGGGCGTGACGCCGGCTAAGGGCAACCCGGGCGTGATGGTCCCCGACGAGCTGCGGCAGATGCCGAAGGGAGTGCTGCCGCTGCGGCACTCGCACGAAGGCTTGCGCGGGAAAGAAGTCTATTGGGCGAAGAAGTGACGATCCCTTGTCGCGCGTTCGGAGCCGACCAAAACCACAAGCGTCGGCTTCAGGATGACCGCCCTCGTCGGATGGTCACTTCAGCGGCGGCGCCGGGACAAGCGGCAGGCGCCGGGGTTCGCCGTGGAATCCGCGAATCTCGATCTCGTCGAGCAGTAGCGACGGCGCAACGACGGTGCTGGGAATGCCGCCCTGCGCCGAGCCAAACGAGCCGAGCGCGGTACCGGCGAGGCCGGCGGACGAATTCTGCTGCATGTAGGTGTACACGTTGAGATCGTTGCCGATTCCGAGCATGTTGCGCAACGAGCGCACCGTGAGTCCTTCGATCACGCCCTCGCGCACCGGCTCTTCGTGCCCGTCGGAGACGTAAACCTTATAGAGCGCCAGCGGCATGCGCGCCCCGCTCTCGATATCGCCGCCGATCTGGCTCATGAAATCTCCGAAGTCCTGCTGGCGCAGCGCGGCGAGCGCGGGATCATCCATGCGCTTCACCTCGATGCACCATTGCTGGCCATCGTCCTTGCAGGCAGCGAGGAATTTCGCGCGCAGATCGGCCGGGGTGAGCGCAGCGCTCGACTGGAAGAAAAGATTGCTGCTCAGCGGGACCGGATCGGAAAGCATCGACGAGCGCGCGTGGCCGTTGGAAATCTGGAAATCGGGGCCGGGGCGGCGCGACATCAGCAAGTTTTTCAACATGCCGTTTTCGACGAGCGTCACCTTCTGCGATTTCACGCCCTCGTCGTCGATATCGTAGGCGCCGAGCAGCGGCTGGCCCTGGAAATCGGCGGCGGTGGGATCGTCGATCAATGTGACGGTCGTCGGCAGCACGCGCGTGCCGATGCGGCCGGACCATTCATTGCGGCCGCCGACACGGTCCATGAAGGAGTCGTAATCCTGCGTCGCGGAGAGCGGCGGGCGCGCGCCGGAAAGCGAAGGCTCAAGCACCTGCGCGATCACGGACGCGGCCGCGGGTGCGTCGAAAAGCACGGGCCCGGTATAATCCGGCACGAGCGGGCTCGCGCGGAAGACCAGCAAATCGGTGGCGGCCTGCGTCAGCGCTTTCGAAACCGCCGCGGGATCGGGCAATTCCCCGGGCTTCGCGGTGTAGACCGAGTAAAAATTGTGCAGCCCCAAGCCGTCGTCGGCCTCGGTGTCGAGCGCCGCCTCGATCGAAGCGAGGGTGGTCGAGGTGCGCATCGTGCTGCCCTCGCTCGTCATCAGGTACGTGGTGGCGTACACCATGTAGTAGGTGACGCGCGTGCCGTAAAGCTGCGGGTAGTCCTTCAGCGCGAGCGAAGCGGCGCGCGCTTCATCGTCCCAGTTGCGCGAAGTCCAGTCCGGTTCCGCGTGCGGCTCAATCTTGATGATGGGCGAGGATTGCGAAAAATCGTCGATCTCCGGCGGCTTGGTGAGGCTGCGAAGAAACGCCTGCTTCAGCGACATCTGCGTGACGGCGGCTTTATACGCCTGATCGGTGGCAAGCCAGAGGTCCTGGCGCAGCGAATTGTAATCGCGGTCGATGCCCACTTCGCCGGTCGAGCCGAGGAAGCCCTGAAAGCCGTCCTCGCTGAGGAAATTCGAGCTGTCGAGATGGTAATCGCCGACGCGCACATCGACGCTCATGAAGCGCGTGCGCGAAACGGAACTCGATACGAGCGAGCCGAAGGAAGCCGTCACGCTGCGAACGTCGAGATCGAGCAGGCGGTACTGGATGAAGAACGGTTTGTCCGCGTCGGGCAGCACGAGCCGCGTGCGCGACCGCTCCATTTCGTCGTGCATGGCGTGGAGCGTCTGATCGCTGTCGTTTTCGACGGCGGTTGTCTGCGCCGCAAGCGCGGCGGAAACGTCATCCGGGATGGTTCCCACCGGGCCGTTCGGGCCATTCGCCGCCGCGCACGCAGGAATCGCAAACGCCGCCAGGAACAACGCACAGATCGAGATTTTCATCACTGCTGCCCCTTTGCGTCGGGATCGTGCGCGGGCGGCGGCAGGATCGGCGGCCGGTCGGTGGACGTTTCCTTCTTCTGCACTTCCAGCTCTGAAATCAGCATGGCGGGCGCGACGGCCGAAACCGGAACGCAGCCCGATTCTGCGCCGCAGTAACCATTGAAAATTTCCTCTTTGTCGCCCGTGGCTACGATTTTGGTCAGCGAGACGAGTGGCGTGCCGACGATATCGACCCCCCGCACGAGCTCGTCCGGACGGCCATCCGGGAACACTTTGTAAACCACCAGCGGCTGCACCTGAAACGCCTGCGGATTGCCGCGGCCGGTGAACGTGAATCCGCCGGCGATGTCGTCGATCAGCAGGCCGAACGGCTTGTTCTGCTGCTTGATCAGCTCGATCAGCTTGGCGCGGAGCTGCGCGTCGGTCATCGTGTTGGTGCTCGTGACGATCAAATTGCCCTGGCGCGCGATCGGAGCGTAGCCCAGCTGGCGGCGGCCGTGGCCGTTCGAATGCGGGATATTGATCAGCGGCGAGCGCGACATCAGGAACGTCTTCAGCACGCCGTTGTCGACCAGATGCACGTCCTGCGCCGGCACGCCCTCATCGTCGTACGGGTAGTAGCCGAGCAGCATCTCGCCGTTGAGGGTCTTCTCAGTCGGATCGTCCTTGATCGAAATGAAGGAGGGCAAAATCTGCTCGCCGATCTTGCTGGTGAACGTCTGCCCTTCGTTGATGTCCTTCTGGCGGAATCCTTCGGCGCGGTGGCCGAAAACCTCGTGGAAAAAGACGGCGGCGGCGCGGCCGGTGAGCAGCGCGGGCCCGGCATAGGGATCGACGAGCGGCGCTTTATCCAGCGCCTCGGTTTCTTCGATGAGCTTGTGAATGCTGGCGAAGATCGTCTTCTCGCTCGGTTCGTCCTTCGGATCGAGCCAGTCGAAATTGGCGTAGCGCTCGATGTCCATGCCGTCCGGGGCTTTGCTCTGCACGAAGAGCTCGAGCCGGTAGTGAATCAGGCCAAACACCAGCTTCGTTCCTTCTGTATTCACCTGATATTGATTCGTCGCCTGCGCCGTGAACGTCGCGATCGAGTTGAGCACGGCGGGTGACTTGCTGAACGCGGCCGTGTATCTCCTCACGCGCTCTTCCCACGGCTTGCGGTCGACGTGAATGTCAACGTAGGAGCCGATATACGTCTGCGGCGGCTCGTGCGAAAAATCGGCGGCCGCGCCCTCAGCCGTCTGCACCTGAACCTGCTCGCTCGTCTTTACCTTGATCAGGGCTTGCACGGCCGCGCGGTACTGCTGGTCCGTTTCGCGCCAGATTTCGCGCCGCAGCACGGGAATGTCGTCATCGAGGATAGCGGACGTGCCCGGGCTGGTCCAGCTGGGCTGCTGGTTCGGCAGCTTGTGCGTGTCGTCGAGTTGATAGCTGCCGACTCGCGTCTGCGTCTCGAGCCATCGCCCGCGATCGTCCGTGCTCGAAAGCAGAGCGCCGTTCGACCCCGAGACCTCTGTGTATTGCCGGTCGGAAATCGTGTAGCTGATGAAGTAGGCGGGCGGATCGGCCTTGGAAAGCGTGGCGAACGACCGGTCGAGCTCTTCCTGCATTGCCGTCAGCACAGCGGGTTGCGCGTCCGCCGGCTTGGCCGGAGAAAGGTTGGCTGCGAAACACGTCCAGGCCATGGCCAGCAGCGCCGTGGCGGTAAGACAGATTCTGCGTCTATATTTGCTTTTCATGATTGCGCAAAGTCCAACAGTTTAAGATAGGATGGTCCGTTTCCCAAATGAAAAGCCGGGAGGGTGAGTGACTTCCCGGTGGAATGGGACGCTCTCGCGCGAGTGTTGGTTACCGGATTTACGCGCGGGCTGGGCACGAAGGAGAGTTAGATGCGCGCGCTCGTCGTTAGGCGGTATGGGCCGCCCAACGTTTTCGAACTTCAGCAATTGCCCGATCCCCAGCCGAAGGCGGGCGAGGTGCTGATCCGCGTCAAAACCATCGGCGTCAACTTCGCCGACCTCATGCAGCGCATGGGCATCTATCCCGGCTCGCCGAAGCCTCCCTTTGTCCCCGGGCTCGAAATCGCGGGCGTGGTGGAAAAAACCGCTGCCGGAGCAAAGGCCGGCGACGAGGGCGAACCCCTTCGCGTCGGCGACGCCGTGATGGCTTTTCCCGATTTCGGCGCTTACGCCGAATGGGCTGCTGTGCCTGCGACGCAGGCGCACCGCTTGCCGCCCGGCATGCGGTTCGAGGATGGCGCCGCGATCCCCGCGAATTACCTGACCGCGTATCACGCGATGTTCACGATGGGCAATCTGCAGCCGGGCGATCGCATCCTGATCCATGGCGCCGCGGGCGGCGTCGGAATCGCAGCCGTGCAGCTCGCGCGAACCCGCGGCCTGGTCGTCTTTGGAACCGCGGGGCCGGCCAAGCAGGAATATCTCCGCAAAATCGGCGTGGATCATGCGATCGACTACGAAAAAAGCGATTTCGTCGAGGTGGTGAAGAAATACGCGCCCGACGGCCTCGACATGGTGATGGACCCGATCGGCGGCAAGTCCTTTTCGCGCAGCTTCGAGTGCCTGGGGCCCGTCGGCCGGCTCGTGGTCTACGGCTTCTCGGCTGGGGCGAGTTCAGACGGAAAACGTAGCCGGCTGCGGCTTGCCCGCGCGTATCTCGAAACCCCGCGCTTTCATCCGCTGAATCTGATGGAGAAGAATGCGGCTGTGATCGGTGTAAACCTCGGGCGCGTGCGCTCGCGCGGCTCGTTGCTGCGCAAGGAACTCGAAGACATTTTCCGCCTCTACGCCGATGGCAAAATAAAACCCGTCATCAGCAAGACCTTCCTCCTCGAGCAGGCCGCCGACGCCCATCAGTACGTCCACGACCGCAAGAATATCGGCAAAGTGATCCTGTCCGTTCGCTAGAACAGGCGGCGAATTCGCGCTAGTTTGCAGCGATCGTCTGCGAGGGCTTCACCCCAGAAATAGGCAATCCCAAATCTTCTATTGTAGGAGCGCTGCTTGCCGCACCCTTTTCGGCGCACGTGCCGGCAGGATACTAGAGCCACTCGCCTTGCGCCTCGCCTTCGCCTGTTTGCCAGTTCGCACACCCGCACCATCGAAAGTTGCGGCTGGCCAACCGGTGTGGTGCCATAGAAGCAGCGAAACACGAGGTGGCTTATGCGAGGTTTGGGCAGCGTAATCGGGCTCT
This sequence comes from uncultured Acidobacteriota bacterium, assembly GCA_963836125.1. Lineage (GTDB taxonomy): Bacteria > Acidobacteriota > Terriglobia > Acidiferrales > UBA7541 > Palsa-295. Next base: position 1,131,238 of record CAWIIK010000003.1, on the reverse strand, counting down.
TGGTCGTGGCGCTGATCGCCCTGATGGTCTACAAGTACTTTCTTAGGTCGGACCAATCTGCCGGCGCAACCACGCCGGTGCAAACGATCGATGCGGTCGGCGCGCAAAACGATCTGATCGCCATCGCGCAGGCCGAGCGAATGTACCAGGTCCAAAACGGCAAGTACGCTTCGCTCGACGAACTCCTCTCCGACGGCTCGATGCAGATGCACAGACCCAGCCGCGAGGGCTACGCGTACGACGTGGACGCGTCCGAGCAAAGCTTCGTCGCGACGGCGCGCTGCACATCGCCTCCGCTTCCCGGCTGCCACAACTATTCCGTCGGTCCGACGATGACCGTTCAGATCGCGCCCTGACCGCTCGCGCTCACGGCCGCAAGTCGCCGGCTCGTCTCGACGGCGGCGCGAGACGCGCGACGCAGCACCGCGTCGGCCTGCCGGGTGATCGCGCGCTCCAAAGAAATCGAATCGTAGGCACTTCGGCCGGCTTGCCTTCTTTCGTCGAGCAGGACGATCAAGGTGTCCATCGGGTCGGGGCGCGGCATTTGGCGACGCACGATGCCCAATCCTAACTCCGTGCTTACTCGCGCGGCAAGGCGATCCCTCGTGTACCCTCCCCGGCGCTCCGCGAGCGTGCCAATCATTGTCCGCCCGTTCGTGCCGGGTGTAGTATTGGCGCCGCATAGGGTAAGTGCACCGAAATTCGGCTCGGGTCGGCTAACTGTCGGACCGGGGGGAAACATGCCAAAGGACCTGACACGTAGAGAATTGATGCGTCGCTCGATTGCCGCAGGCGGATTGTTTGCGGCCGGATCGCTGATGCCTGTTTCATGGACGCCAGCCGATCAAGCTGCCGGACAATCGACCACTCAAACCGAACCCAGGGTCCCCGCAGCGGTCGTCGGCGGCAAGGTCGTGCAGCCGCGAAGGGACGTTCCGGTCTTGCACAAGACAAGCGTCCTGGTCGTCGGAGGCGGTCCGGCGGGAACGGCAGCCGCCTTTTCGGCCAAGCGGCTGGGAGTCGACGTCACTCTGGTTGAGAGGTACGGATATCTCGGAGGGCTGGCAACCGGCGGCCTCGTCCTGGGAATTTTTCCGCTCTACAACCGCGAGAACAAGCAGGTCATCTTCGGCATCGGCCAAGAGTTCATGAACAAGCTCGACGCGCTCAAGTACGGCATCATCGATCGCAACAGGGCGCCCGTTTACCCGACGATCGACGCGGAGGCATTCAAATACCTGCTGGCCAGCATGGTGCTCGATTCAGGGGTCACTGCCTACCTCGATTGCTGGGGCGTCGACGCCATCGTCGATTCCAAAGGCGCCGTGCGCGGCGCCGTTTTCGAGAGCAAGTCGGGACGGCAGGCAATCCTCGCCGATATCGTGATCGATGCTTCGGGAGACGGCGACATTTACGCGGCCGCAGGCGCGGCTTTCGATAAAGTCAAAACCAACATCGGTCTGATCAGCCGAATCGGAAACATCGATGAAGTCGATATGGCCCCGGGACGAGGATCGGAAGATCCGACCAAGCCTTCCATTGGGAGGCCCGATGAAGGAGGTAGGCCTTCGAAGGGACGGGTGAACGACTTCAGCGGTCACGCCGGAAACTCCACGCCCGCGCCCCATGTGAACTGGCTCAACATGAGAGGGCCGGTCGGCGATGCTCTGGACATCTCGGATCTCACCGAGTTCGAACTCAAACATCGCATCGGAACCTGGGGTAATGTCGAGAAGCTCCGTCAAAAGGCGGGGAACGAACAGGTCTACCTGACCGAAACCGCCCCTCAACTAGGCGTGCGGCTCAGCCGGCTCCTGGACGGCGTCAAGAAACTCAAAGTGGACGAAATCCGCAACGGCGCCACCTTCAGAGATGTCATCGGCTACTCCGGCGCCTACGCGAATGCTCCCGCGTTCCAGATTCCCTACGGCTCGCTCGTTCCCGCGAAGGTCGAAAACGTTCTCGCTGCCGGGCGATGCATATCGGCCGAATTCGACGTTGCGGATATCACTCGGCTCATTCCGGTTTGCTGGGTCACGGGACAAGCTGCGGGCCTGGCCGCGGCGTTGTGCATCCAGAATAATTGCAAGCCTCGCAACGTGAATGTAGCGAAGCTGCAAGACCTGCTTCATCAGCAGGGGGCGTATTTGGGATGACGTTTCTCCATCGCGTTCCGCGGCGAGTGATTCAGCTGACTTGCTTTGTCGGCGCGGTCGTGCTGGTTTGGCCGTTGCTCCCGTGGGTGGCAGCGCCACGATTTTTCCAGCAAGTGAGTCCGTTCGTCGCCCTCTCTTCGAGCATCGCCGCGCGTTCCGTCGGTGTAGGAGCGATCCTGGCGCTGATCGTAGCCGTCGCGAGTTCATTCAAGAAGCGGTGGTTCTGCCTGTATCTCTGTCCCACCGGTTTCCTGCTCGAAAACACTTCACGCGTGGGTTTGCGCAAGACGCGGTGGTGGAGCAAGCTGCCCCCGGTTGGCCGATACGTAGCGATTCTCACTCTCGTGGGCGCCGTGGCGGGATATCCGGTGCTGCTGTGGATGGACCCTCTGTGCATTTTCAGCAGCCCGTTCGCCCTGAACAAGGCGACGAATCCAGTATCGGTGTTTCTCGTCTGCCTCGGTCTGGGCGTTTTGGTGGGAGGCACTTTTGTTTTTGGCATGGCCTGGTGCGTCCGCATCTGCCCTCTTAGCGGACTTCAGGACATGCTGTTTTACGCAAGGAAAGCCCTGTGGACCAGATTGAAGTCGAGTGCGTCCTCGCAGAAGTCGCCCGACGCCCGTCGAGCATTCTTCGCCGGCGCGGGAGGCGTGCTCCTCGCCCTGTGGGCGCGTCGAACCGGAGCGGCGCGATATCGCAAGAGTGACACGCTGCTGCGCCCCCCCGGCGCCGTACCGGAGGATCGCTTTACCGGGCTGTGCATCCGTTGCAACAACTGCGTGCACTCTTGCCCGTCGAAAATTATTCTCCCGGATACCGGTCATGAAGCGAGTTTGGCAGGCTTTGGGGCGCCCATCATTCGATACGACCGCGACTACAAGTATTGCCTGGAAACGTGCAATGCCTGCACCCAGGTTTGCCCCACCGGCGCGCTGACGGCGCTCCCTCTCGAGCAGAAAAACAAATACATCATCGGAGACGCGCTCGTCGACAACAACGTCTGCCTGACGGCCCTCGGCAAGAAGGAATGCGACGCCTGCGAGCTCGCGTGCCCCTACGATGCGGTGAAAATCACGTGGGACGAGCAGCAGTACATCTCCTACCCCGTGGTCAACGATAAGTGCGTCGGGTGCGGAGCGTGTGAGGTCGTGTGCCCGACCACCCCGGTCAAAGCCATTCGCGTGTGGACCCAAAAGCCCGCGTGATTGGAAGCGAGACGCCCGACTCTTAGATGGTCGCGAACTCGACCTTTGCGATCGCCCACGCGCCGGAGGTCTTCACATATTCGACTTTCAGCACGCGGCGCTCCGTCCGCCGGACGAAGCCGCCGCCTTGCGCGTGCGCCATCTGCGCCAGCGTAGAGTCTTGCGCGATCGCGGTTTCGGTTTCGACAACGCAATGAAATCGCCCGGCTGCGCTCTTGCCGTCCGCGGCGACATCGATCGCGTCCGGCTGCCCGGCGTGATCCGTCGTGATGCTGCGCACGGACTGGCCGAGCGAGGCGCCTTCGGAATCGGCGAACAGCGGCGTGGCGGCGTCGCCCGCTCTAGTCGTGTCGTCCATTCTAGTATTGACCCGCCGCAGCCAGGTCTGGTGCAGCTCGCGGATCGCAGCTTCGTTCTCGAGCCTTGCAACGCGCGCCTTCAGCTCATCATCCGCCATGATGGCAGCGGGTGCTGCGACGGCGGCCAGCGGCGCGGCCAGCAATGCGCCGCCTTTCAGAAACGATCGGCGCGTGGAAGTAGTGTCCTTGGTCATACCGCACCCCCTGAGGCCGGCACCTGATAGAAGCGTCTGATGTCGAACTGGCCGGCGAGCCGCTCGTGTGCGCCGACTGCGCTCATGCCCAGGCCGTTTTCGCCGCAGTTATAGCCGACCCCCACGTCGCGCATCGTGTGCAAGTTCACCAGAATAGTGCCGAGCGTGCCGTTGCAGGCCTCCTCCAGCCAATACATGAAATACAGGCCATCGCGAACCTTCACGTAGGCTGCCGGCCCGCTCCACTGGAGCCCGCCGGCATCGGTGCCGGTGAAGATAATCCACGAAAGCGAATGCGGCGTCGAGTACAGGTGCATCGACGTCAAGTTCGGTGCGTAATTCTGGCTCACGGCGCGCCCGAGCATCTCCTCGGTGAACTTATGGCGGTTGTATTTCGGCGGAATCAGGCCCTCCATCTCGATCACGCCGAAGAGCGTCTTCACGCCCGCCTCGTTGGCGAAATAGGGCGTGTTCAGAAAGCCGTTGAAGCACGTCACCAGGCCCTGATCGAAATCCGCCACGATCGCGTGCCCGTCATGGTTGGGCGTGCTTTCGAGCAGGTGGCCGAACATGATCACTCCCGGCATCGATTCCCAGCCCTGGTAGCGCGCCTTCATCCAGCCGCTGTCGCCTTCTTTGCGCCAGTTGAGTGTGTCGGCGTCCTCGACGCGGTATTCCATGGCCGGCGCGTTGTCGTAGCGCAGGGTGAACGTCTTGCCCGCGAGCCAATCGGTGTTCGGCCCCAGATTGCCGCCCATGCCAGCAGCGGGCCCGGTGGTGCGCACCGGAAACGCCGTTGTCCTCTTGGCGCAGGCGGCGTCGACTTCGGCCTTCGTCATTTTCGCCATCGTCTCGAACGGCCGGTAGACGCGCCGCGCGCCCTTCGCCGCGGTCTGGCCAGGCGCGGCCGCTGGAACCGGCGAGCCGCTCTCATCGCCAAATTTTTCGAACTGCGCGAGCTGCCCCAGCCACTGGCCTTTGCCGCGGAAGACGTAATATTCGAGCGCGTCGCTCGCGTCGAAGCCGAGCCGCACGCCGACCTGCTCGATGCGGTTCAGGTCCATCACGTACGCCGTGAACGTGCCCGAGAACTCGCATTCGGTGCGCGTGTAGATGTACCGGTCGTCGTTGATCTTGATGTAGTCGGACGGCCCGCAGAAGCTGAGTTCACCGCCCAGGCGCGACAGCTCGACAAAGTTCGAGTAAGCCGCCGAGGGAAAGAATTCGAGCGTCTCCGCGCCGGCATCCTGCTTCCAGTAGAAGCCGTGGCCCTCGACGCGATTCGTCGTCACATGGCGAGCGGTCGGGGCCTGCTGCCCGGGCTGCTCGACGTAGCCGTAGTAAATCTCACGCTGCACTTCGCGATTGTCTTTATAGCCGCTGAACCAAAGCTCGAATACCGTCGCCAGGTTCGTGCCCTGGTCGATCGCCACGGTGTAGCCGCGCTGCGTGCCCGGGATCATGTGCGAGAAGAACGCGACGTTACTCAGCGTCAGCGCGCCATATCCTGCATTCACCGAAGCGCCGCCGTTCTCAGCCAACGAGAGGCGATTGTTCCCGGTGAATGTGTATGCGAGCGTTGGGCCGCCGTTGTCGGTGACGACCCGGATCGACTTGCCCGCGAAAACATCGGAGAGCGGCGAGGCGCTCGTCGGCCCGCTCGCAGCGGCCGGGCCCAGCTTCTCTGCAATCTGTTGTGGCGCCAGCTTCGTGTAAACGATGCGATGCATCTGCTCTTTCGGATACGGAGTTCCCGGCATCATTCCCCCTGTTACATCTACTGTCTTGCGGATCGTGGGAATGCAAGGCGCCATTGCCTCGCCTCATCATGATCGTGCGGCGTGATGCTATCTCTGAAAGCGGTAGTTTTCAACCGTTGAGCGGCGGAGCCCGGTGTTACGGCGTGCGCTTCTGATCCTCCACGGTGAGGCCGGCCTCGGCATAATCCGTCGGCGGTAGATCGACGAACGTCACTTGAATATTCTCGCGTTTCGCCCGGCCTTCTTCGATGAGCGCGTCGGTGATTCGCTCGGCCAGCTTTCTCTTTTGCTCGGGTGTCCGCCCGGCCACCCACGTCACTTGCACGTATGGCATGCGTTCTCCTCCGAATGCGTCCGCATTCTACCGGCAACTCATCCGCCGGCGCGTGGTTGTTCCGCGAGTTTGTATTTTGATCTGCCGGGTCAACGCTGCCAGACAAATGCTAGGCTGGTAGTCCGCTTGTCCAGTGATCCGAGTTATCGAGAGTTGGCCTGGATGACGGCGTAGTATGAGGTCCTGAAGGAGGGTTTCCATGCGACCAGCGGCGTTCTGCTTTGCGGCTATCCTTGCATTGGGAGGATGGTTTATCTCCTCGGTGAACATCGAGGAACCGGTTCATCTTGACTCTGGTTTAGTCTCCGGTATTGCGGGCTCGGATGCGACCGTCCGCGTTTTCCTTGGAATCCCGTACGCCGCGCCACCCGTGGGAAAACTACGCTGGCGCCCGCCGCAACCCGCGGCGCATTGGGACGGTGTTCGGAAAGCCGATCAATTCGGGGCGAACTGCATGCAGCCGGCATTCCGCGGCGCGATTCCCGCGGCGAATCCGCCCAAAATGAGCGAGGACTGCCTCTTGCTCAACGTCTGGACCGCCGCCACCTCGGTCCGCGAGCGGCGGCCTGTGATGGTCTGGATTCATCCCGGCGGCTATCAAACCGGCTCCGGATCGGCTCCGGGCTACAACGGGGAAGCGCTGGCCAAGAAGGGCGTGGTGCTCGTCACCATCAACTACCGGCTGGGCGTGTTTGGATTCTTCTCGTATCCCGAGTTGACCAAGGAATCCGAGCATCATGCCTCGGGCAACTACGGATTCATGGACCAGGTCGCCGCGCTCGAATGGGTCCAGAGGAACATTGCCGCATTTGGCGGCGATCCGCACCGCGTGACCGTTTTCGGCGATTCGGCCGGAGCAGCCAGCATTGCCAATCTCATGGGATCGCCGCAGGCGAAAGGGCTGTTCCAGCGGGCGTCCGGTGAAAGCGGCGCGTGGATGGGCATTTCTCTCGCGCCCGCACGAACGCTCGCGGAAGCGGAAGAATCCGGCGTGAAAATGGCTGAGGCGCTGCACGCTCAAAGCCTGGAAGACCTGCGCGCGCTGCCGGCGGAAGATTTGCTCAAAGGCGGCCGCGGCGGAGGACCCGTTATCGATGGATGGTTTCTTCCAGAAGACGTCGGAACGGTATTCGCCGAGGGCAGGCAGAATGATGTGCCGTTCATCAGCGGATCGAACAAGGACGAAGGAACATTCTTCCTTCGGCCCACGACGGCCCAGAAGTTCATCGAGCGTTCGCGGGCGCGTTTCGCCGACCAGGCGGACGCGTTCCTGGAGCTCTATCCGGCGGACTCGGACGAGCAAGCGAACGCGTCGCAACTTGCCGCGTTTCGCGATGAGCTGGCGTTTGTCAACCGCATTTGGGCACGCGCGCAGACCAAGACCGGGCATTCGAAAGCGTTTCTCTATTACTTCACGCACGATCCCCCTGCGCCCGTTGGCTCGACTTCTCGCGGTGGCTTTGGTTCGGGCGCTACTCACGGATCCGAAGCCCAATATATTTTCCAAAACCTGCTGCCGCCCCGCGCGTGGACGGATCTCGATCATCAAGTTTCGGAAATGCTCTCGTCGTATTGGGTGAACTTCGCGACAAACGGCGATCCAAACGGAAAAGGTTTGGCGAAGTGGCCGGCCTTTAACGACAAAACGAGCGATCGGCCGATGGTCTTGGGCGATCGAGCCGAAATCGGCCCGGTGCCGAATCCCGCGCAGCTCGCGTTTTTCGAACAACTCTACGAGAAAGAACGCGCAAGCGAGCACTGATCCGCTGGTAAATCGCCTTCCTAGGAGAGGCTCGTGACGGGGGGCAGGACGGAGTTCGCGTTGGGCGACGGTTTCGCGGAATGGACTTCGAAGACGCGGACGGGCTCGGGAAATCCCTTCGCAGAGATCGGAGGGAGCGGATTGAGGGAAATGCCATCCTCGAGTTCCGTGGCGACGGCCTCCGAAACCAAAATCTGCCCGGATTTGGCCGCGGAGCACAATCGCGCGGCAAGGTTCACGCTGCGTCCGATGGCGGTGTAGTCGCGGCGATCCTGGCTGCCCATGCTGCCCACGACGACCTCGCCGACGTGGATGCCAAAGCCGATTTCCGTGCCGGCCTTGCCCCCAAAACGAGTTTGGAGCCCCGAAAGAGTTTCGACCGCCGCGTCGACGGCGTGGCGGCAGCGGTCGGGACCGGAAAACCACGCGAACATGGCATCACCGACAAATTTATCCACGTCGCCGCCGTGCCCCCGGACCACATCGGCTTCGAGGCCGAGGACTTCATTCAGCCGTTCGATCACGAGCGCGGGATCGCGATTTTCGGAGAAGGCGGTGAAGCCGCGCACATCCGAGAAGACAAGCGCGAGCCACTTGCGCTCGCCCGCGGGATTTGCCGACGCGCCTTGCTCGAGCATCTGGTACGTCGTGCGCGACATGTACTTGGACATGGCGAAGCGCTGCTTGAGGCCTCGGGCCATGTCCACGAACGCGCGGGAGAGATCGCCGATTTCATCCCTGGCTTCACAGCGGTCCGCATGCGCGGAGCGGAAAGATTCGATCGCCTCATACTTCCCTTGCTCGATCTCCCGCGCTGCGTCCGCGAGATTCACAAGAGGAGCGGAAATCACGCCGGAGAAGAAAAATCCCAGGCCGGTGCCCAGCAGCAGGGCGGCGAGAGCGAGCCCGGCCAGAAATTCCTCGAGAACTCGAAAAGGCCTCATGCGGCGCGTAACCGATTCAATGAACGCCATGTGCACGCCGGCGGGATTGTGCTCGATCACTCCGGTGTCGGCCACCAGTACTTCCTCGCCCTCGTATTCGCCGTTGCGAGTGTGAAAATCGAAAGGATGCTGAAGATCGGGGTTCTTGTCGAAGACCTCCGTCAGCGGCCCTCGGAGGCTCGGATCGCTGACCCCGAGGATGTGCACATGGTCTTCCTCGCCTTCCTGCCAGGTCACGACGTCCACTCCGGACCGAAGCTTCGCACTGGCCGCGATGCCGTCATCTTCTTCGAAGCCGATATTGAGGAAGCCGATGGGTCCGCTCGCGCCGCGGACGGGAAACGCAAAAATGCGATACACGGCGTTGTCGGGTCCGCTCCAAGTGGTGATTTCCGGAGCACCGGAGAGCGCTTCGTGTACGTCCGCGAGATGCCAGGAAAGAATCTGCGAGTCGCAGACCGGATGGTGCTGGATGGCGAAGCCGAGGATCGAGCCATCGACAGGACGGATGGAAACGTAATCGAGATCGTCGTCGTTGGGGCCAAAGCGCGGAGAAGCCACGAGTTGCGACAGAAACGCGCAAGCAGCAGCTCGGTCGTGGTGTTCCAAAGCCTGAATCACAGCCGGTGAAGCGGCGATGGCCGTGCCCTTGTACACGCGAGATTGGTAGTGGTTGCGCTCGACGGAGGCAAAGAACTGGCGATTTGCCCCAAGCTGCTCTTGAACGATCGCGCGCACCTGCCGCACGCTCTGAATCCACACCACAGTGAGCACAGCGGTGGTGAGGACGCAGACGCAGCCGCTGATCAGGAGCACCAGCTTCCCGCGAATGCTCAGATCGTTCAGAAGTTTGCGCATTCGTTATTCTTGAAATAAAGGAGTCGTGCGCGAAGCAGAAACCAATTCAGAGTAGCGTGCCCGCCTAATCTAGATTGCACGCCAAAGGCGAACGTAGCATGCCAAATTGAAACGCAACAAGAAGGGTGACGCGCGGATTGCCTTGAGAGTTAATGCGAATGCGATGCGAAAAAGTGCGCCCGTACCGGCAGCACGAAGAACGCTTCCTAGGAGGCCGCCCCTCAGGGGCAGGTGTTGATCGTTCGGATCAACACCTGCAACAGAGAGCGCCTTCGCAAATCACACCCGCCCGCTAAAACATGTACTTGATCGCGAACTGCATGATTCTGGGACTAACGTCCGATTGAATCTTGCCGAACGTGCTGCTGCCTGTGACGGTGTTGTTGGTGCCCACAGCCCCAATGCCGGCAGTACCCGGATTGAGGAAGTTGACGCGATTTTCGACGTTGAAGGTTTCCCACCGGATCTCCAAGGATTGCCTCTCCGTGATTGGGAACCGCCGCGACAAAGCGAAGTCCACATCGAAAAAGCCGGGGCCTTCCAGGTTGTTCACACCCTCGTTTCCTAGGCCACCTGCCTCGTTCCCGTTTGCGAGGATGCCTCCATTCGGCGGAGCGAACGCACTTGCGTTAATCCAGCAGTAGCCAGGAAGACTCGCGTTCGGGTTGACACTCTTGGGCGTGCAGTAAGGGTCAGCAAGCACTTGATTGGGACGTTGCCCGCCGATTCCCGTGCCCGCGACGTCGGTGTCCGCACCACCCATCGTCACCGTAAAATAGCTGCCCGAGTGTACGCTGACGATCGGCGAAAGTTGCCAGTCTCCCGCGACCCACTGGAGCGCTCGCGACGAAAAATGCGGAGACTGAAGAACGGCGGAGAGATTGAAGTTGTGGTGAATGTCAACCGCCAGGCAGTTTCCGCGGTCGAACCGTCGGTCCGCAGGATCGGTGTAAACCGGGCCGGAAAGCTCCGTGGTCTGCGGATCGGCGATGCAGTGCGAATAGGTATAGTTCCCCAACATCGAGAAGTGGTTGGAGAAGCGGTGCTCCGCCGAGACGATCAGCGCGTTGTAGCTGCCCGTCCCGCCGTCGTCCAGGTACTCGGTCGTTCCGTAAAATTGCCCTTGGCTCGGATTCAATTGCGAGAACAGGCGCCGCGCGTTGGTACTGAAGGTCGAATCGCAGGGCTTGTAGTAGACGGTGTTGATTGTACAACCCCCGTTCACATCCCATTGAGAGGCAGGGATGTAGACCCCGGGATCCAGCTCCTGGTCCGTCCACAAGTGAACGATGTCGTTGCCCAGGTAGCTCGCTTTTAATACCCAGGCTGCTCCGAGCTGCTTCTGAATCGTCAGGTTCCACTGTTCCACGTAAGTGTTGTGGACGTGCAATGGAACGGACTCGTAATATGAATACTTCGGGTATGGCGTTGTGGCATTCTGCGTGGTTGGAAACGGGCTCCCACCCCCGCCGGGGTAATAAGCCCAAGGATTCACGAATGTATCACACGTACCAGCTGGCGCCGGTGCCGCGCATGCAGCTGCCCCGGTCGGAGGAATGATCGCGATGCTTTCGCCCCAGAGCGGCTCTCCCGCGTAGTTGTAGTAGAAAAGCGTCTGCGGCATATCGTAGAGGATTCCCCACGACGCGCGAATGAGGGTTTTGCCGCTCCCTGTGGGATCCCACGCCAGACCAATGCGCGGCGCCCAATTGTTCCAAGTTGTGTAGTTTGGCCGCCCGCCGGTTTGGAAGCCTGGATCACCCGGATAAAGCGTTCCGGCGGGGGCATTGGGATACTTTGGAGAGTGCACGTCCGCCAGGAAGTCTGCCATGTCGAAGTGCGTGACTTGGCCGAGCGGGAACGATCCGGCCAAGTACGGCTCCCAGCGCAGGCCATAGTTCAGCGTCAGCCGCGAATTAATCTTCCAACTGTCCTGCGCGTAGAACCCGATGTATCTCCAATTCTCATTGTCATGCGAGATATTCAGCTGGACCATGGAATCGAGGGCCCCGGCGATGAAGTCCGACATGGCCGTGCCGGTAGCTGCTCCACTGAAGGTGAAGAGCCCGTTGCAGTAGACGCAAAATGTGGAGGTTTGTGTGGGACGAATCCAGTCGACCCCGAATTGCAGCTGGTGGGATCCCTTCGTCCAGTTGAAGTCGTCCGAGAGCTGATAGGTCTTGGTGTTTACAAGACCTGGCGTGGCGAATCCACCCGCGCTCTGGAAATCGCCGCTGATGTTGATGTTCGAAAAGTGGGTGAAGGGAGACTGGGAAATGTACATGCCCTGCACGCCGATGTCAGTCGGTGTGACGATCGGCACCTGAAACTTCGTGACCCCGTCGGTGTTCAGAGTGAAGTGGAAAGAGTTTAGCTTCGTAGTGCTAAACAGATAGGTATGTCCCACTACCAGGGAATTCACCGTGTCGTCCGTTCCCGCGTTCACAACCGATAGCTCGTTTCCGGTAAAGCTCGATGGCACCAGGCTGTGAGTCCCGAAATAACGTACGAACAAGTTCTGCTTGGAGTTGATCTGGTAATCGACCCTCCCGACGCCCATGTGTTCGTTTTGATTGGCGAGGATTTGGTACGTAACGTTGCCGCAGGGCTCCGCGCCCACCGGGAAGTGGCTCGCGAAGTTCGTAACCTCCAACGGAACCGCATAGTTCAGCACGTTGCCCGTGAAGTAGGCGCTATTCAATGTGGGTGGATGACCGTTAAAGCAATTTGTTATGTAGTTATTAAAATTGCCCATCAACTCCGACGCGGTGGGAAGGACGCCCACGCTGGCCGCTGGCTGTTGTCGAATCAACGTGCCCTGATAGCCCAAGAAGAAGAACACCTTGTCCCGCTTGATCGGTCCTCCAATGGTGCCGCCGAATTGATTGCGCTTCAGGCCGTCGCTCAGCCCGTTTGGGTGAGCCGCCGACGCGGTGAAGTAATCCCTGGCGTTGAAATCCGCATTGCGAACGAATTCGAACGCATCTCCGTGAAGCTGATTGGTGCCCGATTTGGTGACCATGTTGACGGCGCCGCCGGAGTGTTGTCCATACTGGGCCGGGAGCGCGCTGGTTTGCACGTTGAATTCCTGGATTGCGTCCGGGAAAGGTGTAGGCAGGTTGAGGTTATTGAACGGATCGTTGTACGTTCCTCCATCCATGAGGTACGTAGTTCCGTTCAGCATCCCGCCCGCAACGCTTACCAAGGCCTCGTTCGGGTAGTTCTTGCTGGAGACCAGATTGCCAACGGACGGCGCCTGGCCAAAGCCGTACTCGACGGGGTTCGACGCCCCAGCCAGCGTGATGAGCTGCGTCACCTGGCGGCCATTGAGGGGCAGATCGACAACGGACTGCGAGTTGACCACCTGGCCCACGCCGGTAGTGGAGGTATCGACCAGCGGCGCCGTAGCTTCCACCTGTACGGACTGCGAAACGGCGCCAACTTTCAACGTTGGATTGACGGTAGCAGCCGTGCCGACTTGCAAAACGATGCCCGTCTGCACGAACGTCGTGAAGCCTTCCTTCTTGACCTCTATCCGGTATGGACCAAGTGGCAGATCGGGCAGCACGTACACGCCGCTCGTATTCGACGTGATGCCACGGGAGATTCCTATGTTGGTTTGCGTCGCGGTAATCTGCGCGCCTGCTACCACTGCTCCGGAGGCGTCCGTGACTGTCCCGGAGATCTGCGATGTGGCCTGCGCAAAAAGCCCGGCACAGCAACCGAAAAACAACACACCCACGACGACCAACTGGGCCGTGATCCGCTTCATGGTCCCTCCAACGTCTTGCTGGATTCGGACCCCTGTCCGGGCTTGAAACGTGCGGACGAGGCAGTGCCTGGTATCCCCTAACACACCAGAACTCCCTCGCGTGATCTTGGTATCCTTCCCACCCCGCCCCAATGCGAGTGTCCTCGTTACACCTCGGCCGAATTGTTGTCAAGACAAAATCGACAGTGTCCCTGCAAATGAGGACGCCCGGTTGCCGGATGGCCAAAGGCCGGGGAGAACGGGCCGAACATCATCCAGTTGAAGTATCCGGCGCAAAAGCGATGATCGGACGACCGCTCTGGCTCCCATTCTCACCGTGCTTCCGTTGGCCGAATGCCAAATTGAGACGCAACCAGAGGGCGGCTGGCGGATCGCCTTCAGAGTCCGTGCGAGTGCGACGCGAAAAAGCGGATCGCGGAAGCCGGGACTCAGCTCAAGGCGTGGGGATATATTTGATTCGGCAAAGCCCGAGCTCCAGGCCGGGCTGATTCCTCGGTGAGAGGAATTCGAGCGTGCCGTCGGGATCGAAAACAAGCGAACCGTTGACAATCGCGTTGTGGCCTTCTACCCCCGCACCATCGATTTCCAAAGTTGTCGACCCGAACGCGCTGCGCGAAATGAACACCAGGTGTTTGCTGTCCGGGCTGAAAATCGGCTCGCTAAAACCGTAATTCTTCGAGACGGGCTCGCCTGACGGTCAGACGCCTGATAAACGCCGCGAAAAGGACGACTACCCTGGCTTCGAACTGGCTTCTGCTCCGCACCCCCGCCGGGGCCCTGCGAGTCGGGCTGAGACGCGACACTGTGTTAGAATGCGCGCAGCCGTGCAAAAGATTCTCCAAACCCTGCTCGATCTGCAAGCCGTGGATATCCGGCTCCACGAAGTCCGCGCCCGGCTCGCCGCCCTCCCGAAGAAGACCGCCGAGGTCGACGCCCGCGTGACCGCCGCCAAGACTGCCGTCGAGCAGAGCAAAGCCGCGCAGCTCAGCACCATAAAAGAACGCAAGAAATACGAGCTTGACGTCGAGCAGTGGAAAGAGCGCGTCCGCAAGTATCGCGACCAGACCTCGCAGGTCAAGACCAACGAGGCCTACAAGGCCCTCCAGCACGAAGTCGAGATGGCCGAGGCCGAAATCGCCAAGGCCGAGGACCGCCTCCTCGAGCAGATGGTCAACGCCGAAGAGTACGACCGGCGCGTGAAAGCCTTCGAGAAGGATCTAAAGGAAGTCGAAGACGCCGCTCGCGGCCAGCGCGCCAAAATCGACGCCGAGAAAGCCGCTGCCGAGAAAGATATTGCCGCGCTCGAAGCCGAACGCGCCCGCGCCGTCGCGGATATCCCCGAGAATCTGCTCGACCACTACGATCGTATCGTCCGCAAGCACAACGGCATCGCGCTCGCCGAAGTTCGCAATGAAAAATGCGGTGCCTGCGGCATGATCGTCCGGCCGCACGTGATCCAGGAAATGCGCCGCGCGACGGGCGACGACGATCTCTTCCACTGCGAGACCTGCACGCGCATTCTCTACTATATCGAGGCGTCCGAAGCTGGCGCGCCGCCTTCCGGTCCCGCGCAGCAAGCCTCCGCGTCGGCGGCGGCGCACGGTGAGTGCTGAGACTTTCCGCCGGACATGACCCGAACCGCGAAAACCTCGCCGCACACAAGCGCCCGCCTCTTCTCGGATTCAAGCCCGGCAGGCCCGCCCTCGGGCGTCTACGTTGCCAATATTGACGGCGCCTCGCGCGGCAATCCCGGCCCGGCGTCTTACGCCGTCGTGATGCGCGACCCCGACGGCAAAATCATCCTCGAGCTGGGCAAGAAACTCGGCCGCGACACCAACAATGTCGCCGAATACTACGCGCTCCTCGCTGCTCTGGATTACGCCGCAACTCACGACATCCGCGCGCTGCGCATCCGCAGCGACTCGGAACTTCTCGTCCGGCAGATGCAGGGCCGCTACAAGGTGAAAAGCCCCGACCTCAAGCCGCTTTACGAGCGCGCCTCGAAGCTTGCGCGCCAGTTCGAATACTTTGTCGTCGAGCACGTTCGCCGCGAGAGCAATCGCGAAGCGGACGCCCTGGCCAATCTCGCCCTCGATTCCGGCGCGTTCGGCTCAACGGCGGCGCCCGCCTCTTCCGGCGCGGTGGCCCCGGCCGATCGTCCCTCATCGCGTCCTCCGCGCATTCGCGCGAAATTCGTGCGAGGCGTTCTTGTGCCCGCCGAGCCGCTCGATCTTCCAGAAGATGTCGAGGTTCTGCTCGACATTCGCAACATACTCAACAAATGAGCCTTACCACGATGCCGGCCGCTTCCAGCTAGCTTCGCCTGCTCTTCGGCGTGCCTCCATGTTTACTCGTAGTACCCCTGCTCCATTGCGCGGCCTGTTGGCTATCTTTACTATGTTGACTCGGAGGTTACGTGTTTATCTTTCCCGCCGCCCTGCCGATCGTGATCGTGCTGGTCGTCCTGGTCGGAATCTTTGTATCCATACAACGCGGGACTCCCTCGCCGCGCTTGCGGCTCTGGACATTTGCCTGGGCACTGACCTTCTTGCATTTCTTCGCGCAAGCCCTCGAAATTCATGCGGGAGTGCTCGGAAGCTTTGTCACCGCAGTTGATTTCGCTGCCCTCGAAGGCGCGGGCCTCGTATTTCTCTCGTCGGTCTTATTCGAGCCCAACGACTCGCGCAAGCGTGCCAGCCTCATGCTTTTCCTGGGCCTGCCCATGGTGGCCCAGTCCTTCTCGATCGGCTTCAAGTGGGGAATACCGTGGCTTGCAACCGGATCGATTGCAGCAGTCTTCCTGGGCGCAGCCGCCTTTTCGTTGCTCGCATCCCGCCGTCTGGGGCGTTATTTCGCGGCCGGGCTTCTCGTCATTGGGATTGGAGCGATTCACGAACAACTGCTCGGCAATTCGTGGGTCGCCGTTTCAGCCATCCTCGGACTCACCTACGGCCTCTCCGGTTTGTTTTTCGCTCGGCTTTATGGACGCGCCTCGCTGGGCGTGCGCACCGTCATGGCGGGGTTCGTCGCCTGGGGAGCCGAGTATCCGATCGGCGCGATCCTGCACTATCTTGCGCCGAAATTTCAGGCCGATTTGGATTTTTGGAATGTACCGAGAATTCTCGTCGCGCTGGGCATGGTGCTGACGCTGCTCGAAGATAAATCCAAGGCCGTTGAAGAGACCACGGCGCGGACGCAAGCTGAAAATCAATTGCTCGGCCGCCTTTCGCAGATCACGTCGCGCCTGCTGGCGGGCAGTGACCCGATCACTCTTTGCGGCGAAGTCGCCAAAGCGATCACCGACACAAGCAGCTTCAGCCGGGCCGCGCTTTTCCTGCTCGGCGAAGATCGCCGCTTCTACCTTTCGGGCTCGAGCGGCTTTTCGCCCCAGGAAGAGGACACGCTGCGCGAGCACTCCGGCGGCTACGCCATCGAATCGCTGAAGCATCGCTCCACGGAAAGCGAAGCGAGCAGCCAGTCGTTCCGCATGTCGGACGAGGCCGATCTCGTCCTCATTCCCATGGTTTCGTGGCGCGGCTCGCACGTGGGATGCCTCTATCTATCCGGCTCGAAGGACGAAGGCGACTCGAAAACATCCGAGATGGTCAAGCTCGAGGTGTTCGCCTCGGACCTCGCCGTGACCCTCGAAAACGTGCGCCTGCACCAGCAGCTCGTGCGTTCCGAAAAACTCGCAGGCCTCGGCCAGCTCGTCGCGGGAGTCGCCCACGAACTCAATAATCCGCTCACGGGCGTGATTGGCTACGCGGACCTGCTTCACGACGAGTTGCGTGCAACCAAGATGGCGCCGCGCGTCGAAAAGCTCGCGCATGAAGCGCGCCGCATGCAGAGGATCGTCGACGGCCTGCTCCGTTTCGGCCGCCAGAATAATTCCACTCTCCGCGCCGCCAATCTCGCGACGGCGCTCCACGACGTCCTGCAGCTGCGTGAATATCACCTGCGTGCGCGCGGAATCCACGTGAAGCTCGAAGTCGACGACGAGCTGCCGCCCGCGGGAATCGGCGAAGACGAGCTGAAGCAGGTCCTGCTCAACGTTCTGAACAATTCGATCGATGCCGTCAGCGAAAGCGTGCATCGCGATATCGACATTCACGCCTCGCATCACGACGGCCGCATGCTGATCCAATTCGACGATTCGGGCCCCGGTTTCGCCGACCTCAACCGCGCGTTCGATCCCTTTTACACCACCAAGCCTGTCGGCAAAGGAACCGGCCTCGGCCTGAGCATCTGCTACGGCATCGTCCACGAGTGCTCGGGCGAAATCACGCTGACGAACAACCAGCCTTACGGCGCGCGCGTCGCGATCGAATTACCCGCCGCCGCGCCGCAAACCCCCATCGCCCCGACCACCGACCCCGGCCTGCAGTCCTATCCGCTGACCTCCAAACGCGTGATGTAGAATCCGCCCGTGAAAGTCGTTTGACGCCCGCAACGCACGGCGCTGTCGTCCAGTTTTCTTTGAATCTCCGCGCGGGGTGGTGCGATGTCTTTCGACGAAATGCTGGAATCGGCTTCCCGAGACGAGCGGTTCACGGCGACTGTCTACGCCATGAACACGCTTCCGATTCGCAAGGGGATTTACACTCGCGAAGAGTTCGAGGCCCTGTTCTCGGAATGGATGCGCAAGCACAAGCGTGATGTTCGTCACACGCACGCTTCTTAGGAAGTCGGACCTGCAGCTTCGACTCCGAGACAGGTCGCCTAAGGCTTCCTCGGTGGAAGGGCGGGGCTTCCAGCCCCGCCGATAAAATTCCGCGCGAAGCGCGTTCCTCTCTGCCCTGACGAAGGAAGGGTGCGCAGATTCACCCGCAGCATGTATTCCTGCACGCCCAAGAACGAGCAGCGAAGGTCCGTTGAAATAACGAGAAGGTTCTAAGCGGCGGTGGGAACCGCGACCGGCGGCTTCCACACGTACGAGCGATACAGGGTGTCGCGCTGTGCGGGCATGTATCCCGCGTCGGAGATGATGCGGCGCAGCTCTTCTTCATTCGTGCGATTGCGCACGCCGGCGGCGTAGACCACATTTTCTTCGATCAAAATGCTGCCCACATCATCCGCGCCGAACTGCAATCCCACCTGGCACACCTTGATTCCCGGCGTGAGCCAGCTCGATTGGATGTGGTCGATGTTGTCGAGGTAGAGCCGGCTGATCGCCAACGTCTTCAGGTAATCGAACGCCGTCGTTTCCGGCACTTTCTTCCCGAGCGGCGTATTTTCGGGTGCAAAAATCCAGGGAATGAACGCAGTGAATCCGCCGCCGTTGTCTTCCTGAAGCCGCCGAATGCGCTCGAAGTGGTTTACGCGGTGGCGGTATTCCTCGCCGCAGCCGAACATCATGGTCGCCGTGGTGCGCATGCCGAGCTTGTGCGCTTCGCGATGAACGGATTCCCACTCCTCGGATTTGCACTTCAGCCGCGAGATGCGGTGCCGCACTTCGTCGTCGAGAATCTCCGCGCCGCCTCCGGGAATCGACTGCAAGCCCGCATCGCGCAGGCGCGCGATCGTGTCGCGAATCGAAAGCCCGGAAACCTCGGCGATACACAGAATTTCGGGCGCCGAAAAACAGTGCAAGTGCACTTGCGGGAAACGCTCGTGGATCGAGCGCAGCATATTTTCGTACCACTCGATCTTCAGATCCGGGTGCAAGCCGCCCTGCAGCAGCACGCCCGTCCCGCCGAGCGCCAGCATCTCTTCGATCTTCTGGTAAATCGCTTCGAGCGGCTGAATGTAGCCCTCTTTCGATCCCAGTGGCCGGTAAAACGCGCAGAACGAGCAATACTCGGTGCAGAAATTCGTGTAATTGATGTTGCGGTCGATCTGATACGTCGCCACGCGTGGATCGGTTTTCTTGCGGCGGACTTCATTCGCCGCCATCCCGATGCCGATGAGGTCGTCGGAATTGAAGAGGTCGAGCGCTTCTTCTGGTGTGATGCCCATGAGCCGCTAGGATCCTCGTTTACAGATGCGCGTGATTCGCACGGCCAGACGTGCCTGCTGCTGCGCCCGCCGCCGCGAATTCAATCGGCCGCGCGCGCGAGACCAGCCCGGCTTCCGCTGCTTTTTCGTGGAAGAGTCGCAGCCCGGCGAGATTTTCCTCGTCCAGATCGAAGTGGATGTTGTCGGTCAAGTACCGCTCGAGCGCGCTCGGCGGCAGATCGAGCTTGATCGAAGCCGCTTCCGCAATCTCGCGCACGTGCTCGAGGCCATAGCGTTTTGACGCCTGAAAATCCGCCACCACTTCCGGCGTCAACACCTCGCGCTTCCCTACCCAGATCGCGAGCACCGCCGGCTTCCCGGTCATCTCGCGCCACTGGTGAACGATGTCGTAGACGAAGATGGTCTCGAATCCCGGCACCGGCATGTCGTCCGGATCGCCCTGGCAGCACTCGCCGCCTCCGGGCGCTTTTCCCGCGAGCGCTTCCATCTTTAGCGAGATCCGCAGCGCGGGATCGCCGATCACCAGCGCCGCGTCCGCGTGTTTCAACATTTCGGCCGCATCTGGCGCCGCGTCCACAAATTCCGGCTGGATGCCCCAGTGCTCGCGCGCGAGGATCCGGACCAGCGCCGCCGTGCTCCTCGAACTCGTGTCGAGCGCGATCCGCTTGGCCATGTCGATCGGCCTTTTCGACACGACGAGCAGGCTGCGCACCTCGCGCTTCGCCGCAATCGCCATGTCCGGCAGGGCGCCCACGCCTTCCATCCGCTGGTATTCGATCGACGGGATGATCGCCACGTCCGCATCGCCGCGCCGCAGTGCCTCGGCGCACTGCGATGGCACCGTGAACGACAGGTCGTACTTCCCCGCCAGCGGCCCATCCGTAAATCCCCACACCAGCGGCGCCGTATTCAGGTATTCGACAATCGAGATCCGCAGCTTGCCCACAGTCTCCCTCTATTGTTTCGTCGACCGACAAATATAGCATATCGCCAGACTCTTCCCCGAGTTGCTGCTCCTCGGCCCGCAGCCCGTGATTCAACATATGCCCCTCTAAGTACTTACCGCGCTTGACGTCTCGCGAACCTCTGCGTAGGCTCGCCGCGGGTCTCCCTCTCAATGCACGCTGACGATTACGTAGGCTGGCGCCCACTCCCGGCCTTGGCGCGCGCATGGCCGGCAAGCTGCTCCGCGAGCTCGGCAGTCCCGACGCCATTTTCGCCGCTTCACTCACCGCGCTCGAGGGCCAGCGCCTGCCCGCCGCCGTGGCCCAAATCCTGCGTTCGCGCCGCCCCTGGAGCGACGCCGCCAAGGAACTGGCTCAGGTTCAGGCCGCGGGTTGCCGATTGCTCACATGCGACGAGCCCGAGTACCCCGAGCGCCTGGAAGAGATCTACGATCCGCCACCTCTGATGTATGCTCGCGGAAAGGTTGAGCTTCTAGGGCGCCGCGTCATCTCGATCGTCGGCGCGTCGCCCAACGCCCTACGGGAATCAAATGCCTGAGAGACTCTCCAAGGATTTGACGGACCGCGGCCTGGTCAGCGCCAGTGGCCTGGCACGCGGCATTGACGCCTGCGGCCATAGAGGCGCGTTGGCATCGGCCTAGGGAGCCACGATCGGCGTCCTCGGCTGCGGCATCGACGTGGTCTACCCAAAGGAGAACAAGAAGATTTTCGAGGAAATCGCCCAGCGCGGCGCGGTTGTCAGCGAATTCCCGTGGGGCACCTTCCCGGCACCCCAGAATTTCCCGATTCGAAACCGGATCCTCGCCGGGATGGGCCTTGGTGTAGTCGTGGTCGAAGGCGCGCAATACTCAGGCTCGCTGATTACGGCGCGCCTCGCCATGGAATTTGGCCGGGAAGTCTTTGGCGTTCCCGGCAACGCCACGAATCCATCTCCCATGAAGAGCGCGCCGCCCTGATCGAGGAGGGTTTGGCGCCCCTGGAGAGACCTTTATATGGGCTTTTGGGCGTGGATGAGGCCCGCCACGTGGACGATTTGGTCGAGAATTCGGGGCTGACTTCCTCCGAGGTGCTGGCCGCGCTATTTGACTTGGAGCTCAAAGGCGTGGTACGCCAGTTACCTGGAAAGCAATTCTTGAAAGTCCTGTTGTAATCATCGCGCCCACAACAGGTTAGGATGGTAGCTCTCGCAGGGTCGCGGAAGCATGTGAATCGGATCAGCCCCCGGACGCATCTTTTGGGCAGGAAAGAAAGGGAAACGAGGTACTGGACTAGCGAAATGGCAAGATCACTCGTCATCGTCGAATCGCCGGCCAAGGCCAAGACCATCAATAAATATCTCGGCCGCGGTTACAACGTGAAGGCGTCCTACGGCCACGTCATGGACCTGCCGAAGAAGACCATCGGTATCCTGCTGCCTGGCGAAAACGGCAACAAAAAGAAGAAGCGCAAAACCAAAGCCAAAGGGAAAGCCGCCGAAAAGAAGGTCGTCAAGCCCATCCCGGTCACCTCGGAGAATATTTTCGAGCCGACCTACGAGGTCATCCCCAGCAAGCTGAAAGTCATCAGCGACCTGCAGAAAGCCGCATCCGGCGCGGAGGCCATCTACCTGGCGGGCGACCCGGACCGCGAGGGGGAGGCGATCTGCGCGCACCTCAAGGAAATATTGAGCAAGCCCAAGAAATACACGAAGGTTGTCGCGGCGGCCGCCGAGAAGCACGCCGAAGAAAATGGCGCGAATGGCGATGGCGCGAAGGAAGCCGCGAAGGCCAAGCCTGAGAAGAAAGTCGAGGCCGACAGCCGTGGCGCGGCGCCGAAAATTTATCGCGTCATGTTTAATGAAATTACGCAAAAAGCCATCAAGGCGGCCTTCGAGCATCCCACGCAGGTGAACGAAAACCTGGTCGACGCGCAGCAGGCGCGCCGCGTCCTCGATCGGCTCGTGGGCTACAAAATTTCGCCGCTCCTTTGGGACAAAGTTCGTCGCGGCCTATCCGCCGGCCGCGTGCAGACCGTCGCGCTGCGGGTGATTGTCGAGCGCGAGCGCGAGATTCGGGCCTTCGTGCCCAAGGAATATTGGACGATCCACGCACTGCTGGCTGCCGGCGAGCCGCCCACCTTCGAAGCCAAGCTCATCAAGCACAAGGGCGAAGACATCGAAGTCTCGAACGAAACCGAAGCGCAAAAAGTGGTCGCCGCCGTCGCCAACGCCGCGTGGCAAGTCGCAAGCGTCGCGCAGAAAGAAAAGCGCCGCTTCGCGCCGCCGCCGTTCACCACCTCGAAATTGCAGCAGGCCGCTTACAACCGCCTGCGCTACACCGCCAAGCGCACCATGATGCTCGCGCAGCGCCTCTATGAAGGCGTCGAGCTCGGCTCCGAAGGTTCCGTGGCGCTCATCACCTACATGCGCACGGATTCGGTGAAAGTCTCGAACGACGCGCTCGATCAGGTCCGCGAGCACATCGGCACCGCCTACGGCGCGAAGTACATGCCGGAAAAGCCGAACTTCTTCAAATCCAAAAAGGATGCGCAGGAAGCGCACGAGGCGATTCGCCCGACCGATGTCGCGCGCACTCCCGAGAGCGTGAAGCCGTATCTCGAAGACGACCTGTTCAAGCTCTACCAGATGATCTGGCAGCGCTTCGTCGCTTCGCAGATGGTGCCGGCGGTTTTCGACCAGACCACCATCGACATTTCCGCGGCCGACTACACCTTCCGCGCGACGGGTTCGGTGATCAAATTCGACGGCTATCTCGCGGTCTACCAGATCGTGAAGGAAGAGGAAGAGAAGGAAGACGAGGGCGATACCGACAGCCGCACGCTGCCGCGCGTCACCGAGGGCGAAAAGCTGCGCCTCGAATCGGTTCGTCCCGACCAGCATTTCACCGAGCCGCCGCCGCGCTACACGGAAGCGACGCTCGTGAAGGAGCTCGAGGAAAAGGGCATCGGCCGGCCGTCCACGTACGCCGCGATTATTTCGACCATCGTCGATCGCGAATACGTCAACAAGGAGCAGGGCCGCTTCACGCCCACGCGCCTGGGCGAAACTGTCGCCGACCTGCTGGTGAAAGCGTTCGAGGACATTTTCGACGTCACCTTCACCGCGCGCATGGAGGACGAGCTCGACGAAATCGAGGAAGGGAAACTCACCTGGCGCTCGTCGGTGAAGGAGTTCTGGGATCGCTTCGAAGTCGATCTCGATAAAGCGGCCGATTCGATGGTGTCGTACAAGGCGGGCATCAAGACGGGCGAGAAGTGCGAAAAGTGCGGCCAGGGCGAGTTGCTCGAGCGCATCAGCCGCCACGGATTTTTCCTCGGCTGCTCGCGCTATCCCGATTGCGACTACACGCGCGACCTAGCCGAGCACGGCCACGACGATTCCGAGGGCGAAACCGGCACGATCTATTGCGAAAATTGCGGGAAGGAAATGGCGATCAAGCGCGGCCGCTTCGGCACCTTCCTCGCCTGCACCGGCTATCCGAATTGCAAGACGACGCGGCGGCTCGCGAGCGGCACGCGCAAAGCGCTGCAGCCTGATGTGGTCCTCGAAGAAAAATGCCCCACCGACGGAGGCGTTTTGCTCCGCCGCGCCGGCCGCTTCGGCGATTTCATTGGCTGCCAGAACTATCCGAAGTGCAAATACACGCGCCCGATCACGCTCGGCATCAAATGCCCGAAGTGCAACGAAGGCGAATTCGTTCGCCGCGGCACAGCCAAGGGCAAAGGACGCGGCCGCATCTTCTACGGCTGCTCGCGCTATCCTGATTGCGATTTCACCACGCCCTATGAACCGCTCCCCGAGCCGTGCCCGAAGTGCGGCGCGCCGTTCGTCGTCGAGAAGCGGACGAAGCAGGGCAATTTCCGCTCGTGCATCCGCGAAAACTGCGATTGGGAAATCGTAGTGCCCGAACCGCCGCCGGCCCAGGCACCCGTGTCGCCGCAAGCTTCAGCGCCATTCGTCCATCCGCAGGAACCCGGCGCGGAGCCCGTAGGCGCCGGCGCCCGCGAAAAACCCTAAGGCCAATCGAGAGTCAGGAGTTCAGAGTTCGTAGGGGCGGGCTTCACTTCAGCGCGGATCTCCTTCCGCATGAGCTTTTGCCAACGGCCTAGACGCGTCCTGAAAAATGGGAGCTCCAAACGGGGCACCCGTGGCTCCGCCATCCACCATCAGCTCGACCGCGTTGACGTACGAGGAATCGTTCGACGCGAGGAAGAGCACGGCTTTGGCTATTTCTTCCGGCTCGCCCCAACGGCCCTGCGGAACCGCCGAAGAGAAGAACTTCTCCACCTTGGCGGATTCGTCCGTGGAAATAGAAGCGCGGGGCCCGCGCTTCCAAATGGGAGTTTTGATCGCGCCCGGTGCGACGACATTCACGCGAATGCCGCGCGGTGCAAGGTCGGCGGCGATGGAACGCGCCATCGAGACGAGACCACCCTTGGTGGCTGCATATGCGGCGACGCCAGGTTGGCCGAGATAGTTATGTACCGACCCGCAAAAAATGATGCTGCCGTTGTCGTTCAGCAGAGGCGCCGCTGAATTCACCGTAAAGAAAGCGGCACTGAGGTTGGTGTGGATCACGTTCTCAAAAATGGCCTCGTCGGTCGAGCCGGTAGGAGTCCGGCCGGTGATGCCGGCATTGGCGAAGACAATGTCGAGCTTCCCGAAATCTTTGGCCAAGGCTGCGAAGAGCCGCTTGCGATCTTCCGCAATGGTGACGTCAACGCGGTAGCCACGCGCGCTCGATCCAAGTTCGGCGGTCGCTTCATCGAGCGTCTTCTGGTCGCGACCGGTAATGGCGACCTGCGCGCCCTCCGCAATGAAAAGCCGGGCTGTGGCAAGACCGATGCCACTGTTACCGCCGGTGATAAGAGCCTTCTTGCCTGTGAGCTTCATAGTGCCTCCTTTTTGCAGGACCGACGTCAATACGATGACCCATCCTAGATGGAAGGATACAAGAAAACATGCGCTATCCCGTCGAAGAGACCGGAGCCGCAACCAGTAGGCGCCGGCGCCCGCGAAAAACCCTGAGACGATTCGAGAGATTGTAGGAGCAGCCAAACGTGCCGGTCCGTGGCTGGGCTTTTTCCAGGCTCCAAATGACAATGCAGTCACCATTCAGCGGGGTCTTTAATAGGTTATCTATTAAATCCAGTTGTAACAGGCAGCGACGAACAATGCTTTGCTGGTGCCGATGCTGGAGGCGGTGGAGCCGGAATGCGGCGAACGGCCGGGTGGAGCGAGTGCGGACAGCGGATTTTTCTCGAAGGAGAACTTGAGAGCTTTGGAACAGAGAGGGATTCATTCGCCGCCGTCTCCCTCACCTCCGCCGCTTCCTGGATTAGCCCGGGATCACATCGCGAACGAATCTCCTCCCCGAAGGAGTCAGGGTCATCACTCCGATTGGCCTTCCGCCTCGTTTCTCACGCCTCTTCGGCTTGGCCTGGTGGGTGTCTTTGAACGTCGCAGGCGGTCGCGTCACGACGAACTGCCGCACCCAGCCGCGTCGTTCGCGCCATCTTCAGATTAGATTTTGTTTGCTCGACTTGCGCTCGCGCGCGGCCTCTATCACCGTGAGCGGCCCCTTGCGGTTCAACAACTCCAACGCGCGAAACTCCGCGAGCGTCAGGTCGAAAGAATCGAGCGGCAGGCGCAGTTCGCTCTTCAGCCATTCCGCCGTATCTATAAGATCCAGATAGGCTTGCATGGCTCCAGTCAAGTACACCCCACTGGGGATCCGGAGCCCAGCCAAAGATTTCGCCCGGGCGGCCCACCGGGGTCGGTTTCAAGGCTTGTCGTCCTTGGAGGCTTCCTTCGGCTGCGGGCGATAGTTCAGCAGGATATTTCCATCGAGATGAACCGTCACGTTGCCTAGCAAATCCTGTGGCTGCGGCGCGCGCTGCATGCGACTGTAGGAGAATTGCCAGGGGAAGCTGCCGCCGCCATCGGGGCGCAGGAGCGATTCCTCGGAGCGCACGTTGAACGAGAGCAGATCGAGATTAGCGGGCGGAATTCGCGACGTGCACACGGACGGGTCGGCCATCTTGCAGAAGTGCGCCCACGCGTCGGCGGTGCAGGCGTCCTGCATGGCCTGCATCTTGGCGTCGAAATCGCTGACGCGGAAACGGATCACAGCTTCGCGGCGCTGGTAATTATTGAGAATGTTGTCGCCGAAGCGATCGAGGCCAAGCTCGATCAGCTTCTGCAAAATCGCATCGACGGGCGCAGTCGCGGGGAAATCGGCTTGCAGCCGCTGGACGACCTCAAAGGGCGGCTCCGTATCCACGCGGTTGGGCTGCTGCGACGGATTTTTGAGCGTGCGCACGCGTTCCATCAATTCGAGGTGCCCGTGATTGTCGTTCACATATTCGCGGATCGCCGCGATTTGCTTGTCGAGCTGTGCGATCGCGTCTTCCGGCTGCACGGCACTGCTCGACACGCCGCCGACGATGAACGCCTTGTCGGGCGCGATCTCGGCGGTGCAGGTTCCGGTGAGCTGGAAAATCTGCGGGGGCATCCAGCCTTGCCCCGGCATTGCTACATTCTGCGCGTGCGCCGAAGAAGCGACACACACGCACGCCGCCAGCGAGATCAGCACAAAGGAGAGGGTGGGCTTCATAGTGTTTTGAGTTTACAGCCCCAGCCGCGCGGCGCCAACGCGGGCAGGCCAAGGATTGAGCGAAGGGTTATCCAAGCAGACGGCCGTAGTGGAAAGACGGTTACACTACACCCCACAGCAGGCCCGGGTTGAAGGTCTAAACGTAGCGCCGGGATGTCCACTCGGCGAAACAAGCTTCGCCCAAAAGTGCGGGAGCAAGCTCCTGCACTCCACGAGGAGCGAGATCCTGGGTCAGATTCGCGAGGAATCACCCTTCCGACTCGCGTTGCTCGCTCTGGGTGACGATCCTCGCCGGATCGTCATGCCCATTTATCGATCGAGATGCTCACGCCGTAGCTCATGTTCGCGGCCTGCGGGTACGCATTCGTCTGGCCGCCGACCACGACGATGTTGAAGCTTTCGGGCCGCGGGAAATGCGGGATCATGGCGTCGTCCGGCATTTTGTACCACGACGCGTACGGCTCGATTCCCTGCAGGGCGCGCGGATAATCGAAGAGGTACGCGTAGTTGCGGCTTTTGTAATCCTTTACCGTCTGCACCGTGTTCTTGTAGAACCACTGAATCAGCTGTTCTTTCGTGTCGTAGCCCTGTTCCTTCAGGCGCTTCGCCACGAGCGGGTCGGCGATCACGAGCGCGCCGAAAAATCCGGTGAATGTGCTGAAGAGGTCGCTGAGCTGCTCGTCGAATTTCGGGTTCACGTTGACGCTGCTGCCGCGCGCCACCTGTCCCGGGACCACGCCCAGACCGCGGAAGATGCTCACCACGTTTTCCTCGGGCTTGAATCCGCGCTGCACGTGAAACGGCACCCACGGGCTGCTCGCCTCGTCCTCGGCGATCACCACGTTGTTGTAATTCAGATTGTTGCCGACGGAGCCGAGGTAGGTGTCGCCGGGGATGCCGCCATTCCCAAGATTTTTCGACATGATCGTCCACGCGCGCCCGAGCGTGGCGTTGGGCTGCGCGAACGGGCCCAGTGCGCCGATGCCGTAGTTCATATTCAGCTTGTCGCGGATCGGCCCGTTGACGACCATCGAAAATGCGAACGAGTTCGTGGAGCTGAAGAGCGACGCGACTCCTGACGACGCGATCGCCAGCACGATCGGGAAATATTCCGGGCGGCATCCCGCCATCACCGCGTTGATCGCCGCGTGCCGCACGGTGTACGTCCACGGAGGATACGCGCCCGCCGCCATTTTCCCCAAAGGTTCGTCCGGCTTGTGGCTCGTGCCCGTCAGCATCTCCTCGACGGCTTCTTCGGTCGGGATGATGATGGGCAGGTAGTCCGTCATGCCGTTGTCGAGGTAATACTGCTGCAGATTTTTCGGCGTGTCGGGACCGTAGGTCGCCGGGCCGGTCGAGACCTCGACGATTCCCGATTTGCTTTCGTCGGCGTTCAGCGGAACCGTGAGGAAATCGACGATCTCCGGCATCAGCGGCTTCCCGCTGACCGGGTCGGGACCGTCGACGTAGACGCGCAGTTCCTCGGGCGTTTTCCCCCACACGGGATGCGGAGTGAACGCGATGCGCTCGTGAGGCATTCCGCGCTTCGCGGCGTTTAGAACCGCCAATTCCTTGAATGCCTTGGTGACCATGGGCACGCTCGGGATGCCCATCTTTTCAGTTGTTATGCAGTGACCGACGGTCGCTGGGGTGCAGGTGCTTCAATGACCGACGGCCATGATGACGGCGTTGCCTTTCTCTTTGATCTCCGCCCAGAGCTTGGGATCGTCTTCGGCGTACGGCCCCGCCTTGCGACGGAAGACCGTCGTCACGCTCGGCTTGTTGCGGCTGAACCATCCCGCCACCTGTGTGAGCAGCGCGTCCGAGCCGTGGAATCCGGTGTCGACGAGGTAGACCGTTTTGCCGTCGAGCGTCGAGAGCCGCGGCGCCATCGGAATCAGGTGAATCGGGGGAGGGACGCCGCGCGGGTTGAGCCCGACAATTTTGTATTCGTTGCTGCCGGCTTGCTTGCGAGCCGCGGTTTTTGCTTTCTTGTCAGCCTCGGCCGCAGCGGAGCCCGATGCGCCCGCCAGAATCGCTGGCGACATCCCGATCAGCGACAGCAGTTTTCGCCTGTTGATCTTCATCTCACCACCCCGTTTCCTCTGGCCCCAAGAACCCGAAGGCAAGCCTTTGGCCGACTCCGTGCCCCAATCACGGTTATAGTTCCGTAACACACGGATTGCAAGGCATTTGCGGGAATCGTTCTACGGCGGCCGAGCGGGTGTGCGTGCGCCGTTGTCGGATGATCACGTCCACTTATCGATCGAGACGCTGCCGCGGTAGCTGATGTTCGCCACCATGTGGTACGGGTTCGTCTGTCCGCCGACCACGATGAAATTGTAGGCGTCCGCGCGGGCGTATCGCGGGATCATCGTGTCGTCCGCCGTATTCGGGTCCGGCACCCAGCGCAAGCCGAACAGAGTCGAGCGCGCATCCTTCGCCGAGATTTTTGAATTCTTCTGTAGCCAATCGGCGAGCTTTTCCTTGGTGTCGTAGCCTAACTCCACCAGTCCTTTCGCCACCAGCGGGTCCAGCACGGCCGTCGCGCCGAAAAGCGGGCCAAACGGAATGAAGTTGTACGCCAGCGCTTGATCGTATTGCGGCACCGGCTTCACGCCGAGGCCAACGCCCGCCTGCCCCTGCGAGATGCTGAATCCCACGAACACGCTGACGACGTTTTCCTCGGCCTTGAAACCTTTCTGCACGTGCAGCGGCTGCCAAGGCGAGTCTTTCTCGTTTTCCGGAATGATGAGGTTGCCGAAATTGGTGCTGTTGCCGAGCGTGCCGAGATACGTCTGCCCGGGGATGCCCGAATTCGAGAGATTTTTCGAGAGCATCGTCCAGGCGCGCCCGATCGCCGCGCTGGGCTGCGAAAAAGGACCCATCGCGCCGATGCCGTAGTTCATGTTGAGCTTGTCGCGGATCGGCCCGTTGATCACCGCCGCCACCGTAAACGAATTGGTCGAGCTCGAAAGCGCGGTCAGGCTGCTCGCCGCGAGCGCGAGCACGACCGGCAAATATTCCGGCTTGCACCCGGCCATGACGGCGTTGATCGCCACCTGCCTCACGTTGAACGTCCAATCGGGATACGATCCGCGCGCCGGACTCATCTTTCCGATGATCTCATCCGGCGAGTGGCTGGTTCCCTTCAGCATCGCGTCCAGCCGCTCTTGCGTCGGCAAGACGATCTGCATGAAGTCTGTCATCCCGTTGTCCATGTAGTATTGCTGCAGGTTGTCGAAGGTGTCCGAGAACGCCGGCGGCCCCACGCTCGGCGGGACCGTGCCGGTTTTCTGTTCGTCCTCCGTCAGCGGATCCGTGAGCGCACCGATTACTTCCTTCATCAAAGGCTTGCCGCTCACGGGATCGTTGCCTTCGAGGTAGGCGTACATCTCCGCGTCTGTCTTGCCCCATACGGGATGAGGAGTGAAGCAAATTCTTTCGTGCGGCATGCCGCGCTGCGCGGCGTTGGAAAGTGCGAGGTCCTTGAACGCGATCGTCACCATGGGAGCGGTCGGGATGCCCATCTTTTCAAGCGTTATGCAGTGACCGACGGTCGCTGGAGTGCAGGTGCTTCAATGGCCGATCGCCATGATGACGGCGTTGCCTTTGGCCTTGATCTCCGCCCAGAGTTTGGGATCGTCATCGGCGAGCGCGCCGGCCTTCAGGCGGTATACCGTCGTCACGCTCGGCATGTTCTTCTTGAACCACAGCGCGATCTGCGCGAGGAAATGATCGGCGCCGGGAAATCCGTCGCCCACGAGGTAGATCGTCTTGCCGTCGAGCGACGCCAGGCGCGGCGCCATCGGCACCAACTGAATCGCGGGAGCAAAGCCACGCGGGTTGAGCGCCTCGATCTTCGCTTCGCCGGCCGGTGCCTTTCCGTCCTTCTTTTTTGCCTGGGCCTTCTCGGCCTCGGCCGACGCCGCTGATGTCAGCAACGTCGGGGCAAGCCCGAGAAACGACAGCATTTTTCGCCTGTTCATCGCCGCACCTCGCGTCGAAATGTCCGAAATTCCGCCCGCAATCGCCCCGCACCCCGGGGCGTCCTATTTATAGTCCCGCACTTGCGAAATTGCAATTCACGATGCGACGACCCTTCGCGTTCGCTCAGGCCAAGGGATCAGCTGAAGGATGCCTCGCACGCCCACGCGCCGATCGATAGCAGGTGTGAGCTCACGGGTCGAAAAGCACAGCAGGTTTCAGCAGCCTCGCGGATGCATTTCTGCAAGGCGTAAAGAGGCGAAGCGTTTCGGCAGGCTCAGGACAAGCGAGCTCCGCCCAAGGGGGCGGCGGGGAGCCTCGGCACTCCATAGCCCAAGGCGCGTGCGAGCGTATCGCCCACACGGAATGGAGACTCTCGGCAGGGTCATGCGCGCTCTAATTGCCTGATTTGTTCCTCGGCGACCTCGCATTCAGCGTCGCCAACAGGAGCTGCGCCGACGGCGGAGGCGGCACGGCGTGGTTGAGCACGATATCCTTCGCGGATATTTCCTTCCCGTAGAGTCTTTTGTTCGCATCATTGTCCGGCCGGAGCGTCGAGCCGGCGAGCGATATTCCGGCGAACAATCCGCGGGCGCGCGAATACGAGAGGATCTGGGCGCGCAGCGCCACGTCGGTTTCAGCCGACGCGTTCCTGCCCACCGGTCCGGCCGCCGCCGACGCGTCTCCCCCAAGCTTTACCTTGCTGCTCAGGATGCTCGACGCAGCTCCTGAGTTCATCAGAAGCAACACGAAATCGGTCGCCTGACCTCCTAGCTGCAACCCGAAGCTTCCGCCTTCGAGCGCCATCATCGTCGGTGGGCCCCAGTGGCCGTGGAAATTCGCTCCGCCGCGGCACGTCATGACCCCGCGGCCATAGCTGCCTCCGATGCCAATCGCGAATTTGAGCACCGATGGCAACACGACCACGCAATCCGCTTTGTCGATCACGCTCTGCGGAATGTCGTCGGGAACATCCATGATCTCCTTCATCACTCTCCCGGCATTTTCGACGCGATCCTGTTCCTTACCTTGCGCGGCCGCGGCAGGTGCAAAAGCGGCCATGAGTCCGGCGATCAGCGCAAGTGCCAGCGAAGCTTTCATCACAAGTTTCTGCATGACGCCCTCCACAGCAGCCACGATACACGCGCAAGCGTGACGCCCGCAAGGGCCGCGGGAGGCGCCGGCTGGCAACGGAACTTTTCGCGCGGCTGCCGCGTATCTTCGAGCATGAGGAGGGGCTCCTATGCGAAATGATCGGCGAACAGGATTACGAAAAGGCATGCGCGGATTGGCCGCAGCAATGGCCGCACTCGTGGCAATGACGCTCCTGATGGGCCTTCGTGTTCAGGCACAGGAATCGGGCAGCGCCGGCCTTATCGTGAGCGGGAAGGCTACGGCACGGGACGTGGGTCTGCCCTTTTATCCTGGCGCGCGGCCCTACAAGGACAGCAAAGACAGCTCCGACGCGGCGCGCCTGGGCTTCTGGGGAGGCGGCTACGGCGCCAAGCTGGTCGTCGTAAAAATGAAATCGGATGACGCGCCCGGAAAGATCGCGGCGTTTTACAGGAAGGCACTAGCGAAATATGGCACGGTCCTGGATTGCACCAATGGCGGGAGCGAACCCTCGCGCGAGAATGACTCCTCGCCGTCGCTGACGTGCGACAACGACAAGCCTGATCAGGGCGGAATGCTGTTCAAAGCCGGAACGAAAAAGAACCTGCACATCGTCGGCGTGGAACCCCAAAGCGACGGAACCGTCTTCGATCTGATCTACGTCGAGGCCAAGGGAAAGTAGGATAGCGGCGGTATCGAATTTGCTCCGAACTTCGTGTTCGACTGAGGGTGCCGCACCTACGACGCTTGCGATTTCCTTGCTACGTTCCCAGCCCCCCGGGCTTGGGCTAACTTGTGCCGCGCGTCCCGCGCTTGCAGGAGATTGATGCGCCGATGCTCTCCAACACCGAGAGGAACTGCCGCGAAAAACGAAACGGCGGCGGCGATCGATCGCCGGCCGTCGTTTTTTCCTGCTCTTAGCTCTTAACTGCCGACGCTCAACTGCTCCTAGTTCTGCGGCTGGTTTTCGTGCGTCGGCGCCTGGGGCGCGGGTGCCGGAGGAGGCGGAGGGCCAAATGCGTTGTCCGAGACACCGGAAGGCCGCTCTGGAAGCGGTACATTGCCATCCAGCTCAAACGCATAAATCCGCGCCTTGCCGCCGCGTCCCGAAAGGACTGCAACGTACTGCTTTCCATCGATCATGTACGTCACTGGATTTGCGAACCCCGGCCTCAGCTTCGCCGACCAGAGCTTTTGGCCTTTGTCGGCGCTGAGGGCGACGAAATCGCCGGAGTCCGAAGCGCAGAATACGAGGTTTCCCGCGGTCGTGAACGTGCCGCCGCCATTCATCAGATCGGCGCGCCAGACTTCTTTTTCGGTGACCGGATCCCACGCCGTCAGGAATCCGTGGTTCGGCGGCAGCGGATGCTTGGGGTCGGGCGGGCCGAGCACGATTCCCCAGTTGTAGACGCCGAGTTCCGGGCTGAATACTTTCTGGGCAACGTAATGGAAGGTGCTGTCGAGCGCGGGCAGATAGACCAAGCCCGTACTCGGGTTATAAGACATCGCTTCCCACGCGTGGCCGCCTGCCGGTCCGGGCGCGACGTCCTTCGGTTCGTCCTCGTAGCGCATGCCGGGAGCTTCGTGCGGGCGTCCGGTTTTCGGGTCGAGTCCGGTGGACCACGTGACGTGCACGTACGGCGCGCCCGAGATGAATTTTCCCGTCTTGCGATCGAGCACGTAGAAGTAGCCGTTTTTCGGCGCCTGCATGATCACTTTGCGCATCTTGCCGTCGATCTTCAGGTCGGCAAGCGTGAAGCCTTGCGTGGCGTCGTAATCCCACTCATCGGCGGGCGTCGTCTGGAAATACCACTGGAACTTGCCCGTGTCTGCATTCAGAGCGACGATCGAGCACAGGTACAAATTCTCCATGCCGATGGGGCTGCGGAAGCCCTGCACCCACGGGCCGCCCTGGCCGATTCCGATATAGATGTCGTGGAGCTCGGGATCGTAGGCGATTCCGTCCCACACGTTCCCGCCGCCGCCCAGCTTCCACCAATCGCCTTCCCAGGTGGGCGCAGCATTTTCCATGGCCTTGTTTTCGAAGGGCTTCGCTGGGTCGCCGGGCACGGTGTAAAAGCGCCAGAGCTCTTTGCCCGTTTCCGCGTCGTACGCAGCCACAAACCCGCGAACCGCGTATTCGCCGCCGGCGTTGCCGATGATCACCTTGCCGTCCGCGATCCGGGGAGCGCCCGTGATGCTGTAGTCCTTGCTGTCGCTGATCGTCTGCGTCGTCCACACGACTTTGCCGGTTTGCTGATCGAGCGCCACCAGGCGGTCGTCGAGGGTGCCGACGTACACTTTGCCGTCGTAGATCGCCACTCCGCGGTTGGCCGGGCCGCAGCAGACGCTCGGGCCCACGCGAACCTTATCCGGCTTTCCCACCGATCCGGGAGGGAAGTTCATGTGGGGGATTTTCGGATCCCAGCGCCACTTTTCTTTTCCGGTGGCCGCATCGAGAGCCACGACGACGCTCCACGGCAGCGTCGCGTACATCACGCCGTTGGAAACCAGCGGAGTCGACTCGACTGTGCCGCGGTCCGAGTCCGTGTCGTAATACCAGGCGAGCCCGAGCTTGCTCACGTTGCTCGCGTCAATTTGTTTGAGCTCGCTGTAGCGCCAGTCCATGTAACCGTGGCCGGTCGTCAGCCATGAGTCGGCGTTCTTGCCCGAATCGAGCAGCGCTTTGGTGTCCTGCGCCTTGGCCGCCGTGGCTGAAAGGCCCGCCGCCATTAGCAGCGCCAGCACGACAAGCCACACTTTTTTTCCGTTCAAGAATCGCATGAGAAATCCCCCTCGGATATTCCCCCAAACGCCTTCCGCCGGGTAGCCACCCGAATACCCGCAAAAAGCCCCGCGTATCTTTATCCCATCGTCGAACCGGATGCAAGTCCCGAGTATAGATACGGTGCGGCGTGGCTTTAGGTTTCAGAGCTATTCGACCGGCAAGGCCGGGTGAATGGTTGGCCAGCCCACACCAACACGCCAAAGCTGAACTGTTATAGGAAAATGGGAAACGGAGAGTCCGTCACCCGCCCTTTGCTTTACAATACATACATGCTGCATCGGTTGCGGCGCGGACCGACATTCGACCGAATGCGAAGAATCTAACTGAAGGCCCCTCCGATAAGTATCAGAAGATTTCGCTTTCCGAAAATAGATAGCGTTCATTTCTTCGCTCCTTGTTTAAGACTTGACAGCTGTGTCGACCCAGGGGGATTCGAGGCCGCTTAACGGACTGCGAATCCACCGAACCAAATGGTCGAGAGGCCCACGATGAGCTCGTGGTGCGAAAGTTCGGCAGGTCGCACCAATTGACCTTGAAACACCAAGATAAGCGCGTGCGTAACTAAACTAAGAAACGGCTGATGGTCTGGCTGCACGTCCGCTCTCCGAGTACTTCAGATTGGGAAAGGTACGGATATGCGAGGAATTGGTCCTGCGACGACCCCCATAGAAGATTTCCAGCTCGCAGAGAGCTGCGCCCGCTCCGTGCAGTGGTACTGAAGGATTGGCGCAATCTTAATCCTCATTTCGTTTGTAGCTGGTCTGTTCGGTGAATCAAGCGGTGGCGCGGTGTCCGCACAAACCGCGAGCAGCCATTTGGCATTGCTGCGCATGGGATTCGCCGGCTATCTCATCGAGACGCTGTGTGATGTTTCACCGACCGGATTCTGTACGTACTGCTAAGAGGGGTCGAGAGAAATCTTGCCCTGTTGGCGGCGTTCTTCCGGCTGGTATCCACAGCAGTGTTCGGAGCTTCCGAATTCTTTCATCTGGCTGCACTGTTGGTTGCGGGAGGCACCGAACACCTGAAGGCACTCTCGAACGGTCGACTCGATTCGTTTGCACGGTTTTCGCTGGCCTTGTACGGCTACGGCAGCAGCGCGCCCGTGTTTTACGGAGCGGCAGCCGTCGTCATAGAATATTTGATTTATCAATCGGGGTTTCTTCCAAGGTTCCTTGGGATTTTGGGGGTGCTCGGCGGTCTGGGTCAAATGACAAACGCCTTTGCCCTTGTACTGGCACCCGCATACGCCTTTTTTTGGCAAATGCTGCCGTTGTTGATCGCCATGATGGCGCTGCCCCTGTGGTTCCTCGTGCGGGGCGTGGACACCACAAAATGGGGAGGGCGCGCCGCGATACCGAGCGCCGCGGTTTACCCTCCGAACGTTTAGGGCATTGACGCAGCGGCCGATGGCAGCTAGACTAGTCTTAGACTAGTCTAAAAGAGGAGCGAGGCATGGGGCGAAGCAGGGACACGGTCGGCGCCTACGAGGCGAAAACGCACTTGTCCGAATTGCTGGAAAAGGTCGAGGCAGGCGAGGAGATCGTTATCACGAGGCACGGCGCGGCCGTCGCCAAGCTCGTGCCCATAAAGAAGGAAACAACCGCGGAAGAGCGCGTGGCAGCCATAACGCGGATTGAGAGGCTGGGCGCGAGCTTGTCCCTCGGCGGATTGAAGGTTAAGGATCTGATCGCCGAAGGGCGGCGATGAGCGCGGTGTTTGTGCTGGATTGTTCGATCGCGATGGCGTGGCTGTTTGGCGACGAGGCGACGACAAAGACGGCGGCTTTGCTCAGGCGGCTGGGAACCGAGACGGCGCTCGTACCGGCCTGGTGGTTCATCGAAGTTACGAACGTCGTTGCGCTGGCCGAACGCAAGGGACGTATCGCGCCCGCGCAATCCGACGCCTTCATTGCGGATCTGGGCAAGCTCGGGATCGAGCGGGACGACGAAGCTCCCAATCGCGCCTTCACAAATCTGCTGACGCTTTGCCGCGCGCATCGCTTGACCTGCTACGACGCAATCTATCTGGAATTGGCCCTTCGGCGCGACTTGCCGTTAGCCACGCTGGACGGCGATTTGCGGAAGACGGCAAAACTGCTGGGCTTGCGACTGCTGGGATAAGTAAGCCGTCTAGTTTAGTTTTCCGTGGGCCTTTACGCCCCTAGACCCAGGTTCTCACCGAACCTGGGGGGGGCACCCTCCGCGTTTTTATCGTGGCAGGAAATATAGGAATCGAGGTTTTCGGTCGACCAGCCCGACGATACCGAATAAGGGGACGTTTCTGGGCCACCCGCCCCAACGAGTTTAGTGACTTGATTTGTGTGCTGCCAACACTTCCAGACGATTACCTATAAGGTCGGCCAAGCGGCGATCCTGACCTCGGGCGACATAATCGCGGAGCACCCTCTCGGCTTTAGGAGAGTCGATGTAGAGCAACACGTATGCCGCATGGTAACGCAGCAACAAGTATGGCGCATGGTAACGTTCGTTTGGATCGCGTCGAAAGAGAAGTGGCCGCAAACTTGATATCGAGGGATCACCGATATTCGCAAGGGCCATACCAGCGGGACTGTCTACTAGGGCTTCTTCTCCGGTGCCAAGACCTAGGCCAGGCGACGTGCTGAAAGTGAGCCATTTGACGAGTGCAGGTATGGCAGCTCGAATCCTAAGTTTCCCCGCTAGCATCGTGGCATTCTGCCAAACGGGACGGATCGTAAGTCCCCGCTGAACCTCAGCCGTTGTAGGTATTGGATCCTCTGCGATCAGCATTGGTAAATGCGCGGCCTAGAATTCTGTTGCCTTTCATCCGATCTCGCAATTCTCAACAGTTGGGCGGCCGCTTGGTCGGTTTTTCCATCAGATTGAAGGTCTCTATAGAGCTCGTCGACAGCCGGTCGTGTTTGGGCCGATGCGACGCTGACGGCGAGGCCGAACAAAGAGAGGGCCAACAACGACGTCATTCTAATTTTCCGACCCGATTGTAAGCATATTCCGTTATTGGAGCGGTTTATGACCGAACCCCGCACTCGAGTCAGAAACACCGAGTACCGAGCCGCTGGTATGATGATGTTCTCGTACCAGTCCTTCTTCCCGGGACACCCGCATGGTTGCACAGCACTACGTTGAAGTCTTGAATCACATTGCCGAATATACCTGTCGAGGTTGAGATTTACGTTTACAAGGGTGTATTGGAGGCGGGTGGCTCGGGTTGAGAAGTGAAAATCCATTGACGTGACAACCGCAGAGAGGGCCTGGGACGTTTCGGATCGTGAGGAGACACCCTTCGAGGCGGCAAAAACCAAAGCGCCGCCCTCAGGGTGACGATCCTGGTCGGATCAGACACTTCGGAGGGCAACACAGCAGGGCGCCCTCCTCCGTTCGACTGTGCTCAGGGCAAGCAGTGTGACCATCCTCATCGGATGGTCACGCCCACTTATCGATCTGGACGCTCAAGCGGTAGCTCATGTTCGCGATCTGGTGGTAGGGGTTGGTCTGTCCACCGACCGCGACGAAGTTGAACGCGTCCGCACGCGGCCACTTCGGGATGATCGAGTCGTCCGTCAGACCTGCTGCCTGCGGGCCTCGCGGCAGCATGCTGAAGAGCATCGACTTGACGTCCTTCACCGAGATGGTCGTGTTTTTCTGCAACCAGTCGGCCAGGTCTTCCTTGGTTTTGTAACCCAATTCGACCAAACCGTTGGCCACCAGCGGATCGGCCAGGATCAGCGCGCCGAAGAGCGAAGCGAACGGTCCTACGTTGTAGGAGATCGCTTCGTGATACAGCGGAATCGGCTTTACGCCGAGCCCGCGCCCGCCCTGCCCTTGCGTGATCAGGAACCCGAAGAAGAAGCTGATCACGCTGTCGGTCGGCTTGAATCCCTTCTGCACGTGGAACGGCGTCCAGGGGCTGTCCTTTTCATTCTCGGGAATGATCAGGTTGTTGTAGTTGATGACGTTGCCCTGCGAGCCCATGTACGTCTCGCCTGCGATTCCGCCGCCGCAGAGGTTCTTCGACATCAGCGTCCACGCGCGGCCGATAATCGCGTTCGCCTGGTTGAACGGGCCCATCGCGCCGATTCCGTAGTTCATCTGCAGTTTGTCGCGAATCGGCCCGTTGACGACCGCCGCGGAAACCAGCGAGTTCGTGGAACTGAACAGGGCCGAGATGCCGGTGGATGCGATAGCCAGCAGCGTCGGGAAGTAATCCGGCGTCGCTCCCGCCATCACCGCGTTGACCGCTGCCTGCTGCACGTTGTAGGACCAATCCGGGAACGCGCCCCGCGCCGGAGACATCTTGCCGACGACTTCGTCCGGCTTGTGGCTCGTTCCCTTCAGCATCGCGTCCACTTTTTCCTGCGTGGGCAGGATGATGGGCATGAAGTCCGTCATGCCGTTATCGAGATAATATTGTTGCAGGTTGTCGGAGGTGTCCGTAAAGGTTGGCGCGCCCACCGGAGGCGTCACCACGCCGGATTTCAACTCATCCGGCGTCAGCGGCCGGGTGAGGTCGGCGACCGCTTCCGGCATGAGCGGCTTGCCGCTCACCGGGTCGTTGCCTTCGAGGTAGGCGTACATCTGCTCGTCCGTCTTGCCCCACACCGGATGCGGGGTGAAGACGATTCGCTGGAGCGGCATGCCTCGTTTTGCGGCGTTGGTTTTGGCGAGATCCTTAAAAGCGATCGTCACCATCGGAACGGCTGGAATCCCCATCTTTTCGTATTCGATGCAGTGACCGACGGTCGCTGGCGTGCAGGTGCTTCAATGACCGATGGCCATGATGACGGCCTGGCCATCTGCCTTCACTTCCGCATTCAGCTTGGGATCGTCGTCCGCGAAGCCGCCGGCTTTAAGGCGGTACACGGTTTTCACGCTGGGCATGTTCGTCGCGAACCACTTCGCCACCTGCGCCAGAAAATGGTCCGCGCCCGGGAAGCCGTCGGAAACGAGGAAGATCGTTTTCCCGTCGAGCGTGCTGAGCCGCGGCGCCATCGGGATCAGCGTGATCGGAGGCGGCATGCCCCGCGGATTCAACGCCGCGATCTTCGGCTCCATCGAAGCCTTGCCATCTTTGTTTTTCGGTTTTTTCTCCTTGGCCTCGGCCGTCGCGGCGGCCAAAAGCGCAGGAGACGCTCCCATTAATGACAACAATTTTCGTCTATTAATCATCGGCGCTCCAATCTCCTTTCATGGAGATCCCCCAGTCGTAGAGACGAACTCGATCACCACCCGGTTACATTACGATGCCGCCCAAGACCTTATCTCCATCAGCGGCGCAATTGCAAGAGAACGGAGGGTAATTTACCGGCTGTCGGTTTCCGCGTTACTGGCTTGCCTGGCTTTCTTTTTCGCAGCTTTGCGCGCGCGTTTCTTGGCCTGCTTTTGCGCCGAAGCCGTTTGTGCATCGAGCTCTTCGGGACTCAGCGCCACTTCCAGCGTCTCGCGTATTTTTTCCTCGAATTCATCGGTTGCCAGGCCGCACGCGGTGCGCGCCTCGTCGATTGCGGAGGCGATGCGCGCCGCGATACGCTCGGCCGCTTCTTCCGCGATGTGGTTCATCATCGTCTTGAGCGACGTGGCGATCGTTTCCTGCAGCCGTGCGTTCAGATCCGCGGGCGCCGATTCCTGGGGCATGAATCCGACGGCGCCTGAGATGTCGATTTCCTCGTAGGTAACTGTGGGAATGGGCGGCGTCGCCGCGGCGGCCTCCAACGCCTCGTCCAGTGTTTTGAAATTCGCTCCCTCGGGCGCCGCAATTTCGGCAACAAGCTCCTGCGCGACCGCGGCGACGTTTTCCTGTTGCTCCTTCAGCAGCGCTTCATCATCGGGGTGCGGAAACCAATCAGGCGGTGGAGACTGGAGTCCCCAGACGTTCCCGGAAACGATGAACTCGAGCCCGATTTCGTACTGCTCGCGCAGATTTCTCGGCCGTTGCACCCACCGGGCCCGCCCTTTGACGACACGCGAACTCAGCCTTGGATTCGGGTGCATCACCTCGAGCGTCACCAG
Organism: uncultured Acidobacteriota bacterium; assembly: GCA_963836125.1. GTDB lineage: Bacteria > Acidobacteriota > Terriglobia > Acidiferrales > UBA7541 > Palsa-295. Next base: position 1,090,464 of record CAWIIK010000003.1, on the reverse strand, counting down.
CGAATCGCGTTGCACGTAGTTCTTCGACTTGTATTTGCAGCCGTTGCAGCTCACGCTCAGCGTCGTGGTGAGTTCTCGGAAAGGCTCGCCAAGAGCGTCGACGCCGCTGACCGTAATCGGCACGGCGAGCGGCACGCGCGAGCTGCGGCGCTTCTCCGACCCCGACGTGCTTCCGGCTTCGATCGATGCGAGCGTGTCCGTCAAGTGTCCTCTGAGGGGCGAACACTTCAAAACTAACACGTTGCGTCAAATCCCTCGAAAACTCTTGGCCGGCTGGTGCAATAAGGGTAAAGCTCCCGAACGCCCGCCTGGGCTCAACACCGTCCGCCGGTCCGGCCCGCGGGTTCAACGCGCGCTGTTCAACAGTGGCTTCCGCGTATTACGATGTCATTCGTGAGCGGAATCGTTCCCAGGCGATTCCAGAGGGGATGATCGCTATGCGGACCGCTATCAACCGGGCACTTGTTTGCACCCTTCTGTCGCTGCTGGTCCTACCGGCTGTGTCTCGCGCGCAGAATCAGCAGAATCAGGTGATGGGACGGCTACAGTTCGTCGCCAAGACCGATGCCGACAAGAAATCGGGCGTGTGGATCGACGGGCAATACGTGGGTTACGTCGACGAGCTCAAGGGCGATAAGGAGATCTTTCTTCTGCCTGGCGAGCATGAGATTTCCGTCCGGCAGGCCGGCTACAAAGACTTCGTCGAGAAACTCACCATCGAACCGGGCAAGGAAAGCACCGTGAATGTCTCGATGGAGAAGGATCCTCGCGCCGAGTATTCGGCGGTGACTTCCGAGATCAAGCTGAAGGTTTCACCCGACCGGGCCGCGGTGTTTGTCGACGGCGCGTACGCCGGCACCGCGCACGAATTCGGCGGGATCGGGCGCGCCATGCTCGTGGCTCCCGGCAAGCATCATGTGAAGATCGATCTGCCGGGGTACCGGACGTTCGACACCGACGTGAATCTATTGCCCCACCAGAAGCTCACAATCGAAACGAAGCTCGAGCCCGGCAGCATCACACAGGCCGATCCGGCGCTGAAGCACTGAGCGGGGAAGGGAGGGTTTGAGACCCGCCCCCTGCGGACGGAGAGGCGTTGTCCCGTTGCATAGACGCAGCGTTGCCACGTTTGCATAGCCGGACGTTGCGCCGTTTGCCTGGGAGCGTTTGCATGGCACGCCGGTGTGGAAGAGAGCACCGGCTTTCTGACGTCGGCGCGGTGGATTCGGGGGCTTCTGCTACAAGCTGTTTCATAAATGCTCCTCTTCAGGTTGCGGCTCTGGCCGAACAAGAGAAATACCAAGTAGGTACACAGGCACGTGTGTTGCCACTGCTTGGCGGTTGTGGTGGTTACTGGCAGCCAGGTACTGGTCTGTCGTTCCTTCCTGGGAATACAATTCACAGATGCTTAAGGCCCTGATGTTTGACTTCGGACACACAATTATGGACGAATTGAAAGAGAGGGAACTCCCACTCACTTCGCGCCCTGTCCACCTGATGCCAGGTCTTTCCGGCATCTTGCCTCACATCACGTTCAAGATGGGCATTTGGGCGAATACGAAGGTCGCCAGAGAGCGTGACATTCGGCTTTGGCTGAGGAGAGCCAGAATCAATGACCATTTCGACTGGGTCATCACTTCCGTGGACGCTGGAGCAAGAAAGCCAAGTCCCAGGTTTTTCTCCTACGCGCTGAAAAAGTGCAAATTGAAAAAAGACGAAGTCATCTTCGTTGGCAACCAGCTGAACACAGATATCCGAGGCGCAAACGATTACCGAATAAAATGTGTGTGGCTGTCTGGCCAGGCCTACCACAGCCCGGACGACATACCCAATGACGCGCTGATTGTGAGTCAAACTCGACCGACTCACGCGATTAAGTCCCTGAAGCGGCTACCTGCCTTGCTGGAAGCTCTCGTCTAGAAGCCATCAGGAGCCGCCACATGAGCGCCTGAGGAGAATGCCGAGGCAACCGAGCTGGACCATGCCGAGGAAGTTGACTTCGTGACACTCCCAGCGGGTGACCGGTCGGCGGAAGTTGTGCAGCCACGGCCGACCACGACCGTTGAGACGTCACTTGGGAGTGAGCAAGGGCTTGAGGGCTTGCCACTGCGCCTCGGTCACGTCCATGCCCTTGATTTGCGCTGGTTTGCGTAACGCGCAAGTTCCCAACCCTATGCATGTGTTTATGAGACGACTTCTAGTATTCTGGCGTGGCCGTGGAGCGCGAAAAACTTGAAGCAGACGTCCTGATCATCGGCGCCGGACCCGCCGGACTTTCCTGCGCGCTGCACCTAGCGAATCTGATCGAGCAGCATACCACCGCGAAGAAATCTCCGGCGCTTTCCGCTGAGAATATTTACGTCCTCGAAAAGGCGCGCGAAATCGGCGCTCACCAGCTTTCGGGCGCCATTATGGATCCGCGCGCGTTGCGCGAGCTCGTTCCCGATTTCGAGAAGTCGGCACCGCTCGATACGCCCGTGACTGGCGATGCGGCTTACTACCTGACGGAATCGGGTTCGTTCAAGCTGCCTATCACGCCGCCGCCGCTGCGGAATCACGGCAATTACGTGATCTCGCTGAACAAGCTGGTCAAATGGCTTGGCGGCCTCGTCGAGAAGAAGGGCGTGAACCTCTTTACGCAATTTGCGGGCAAGGAATTGCTCTGCGAAAAAGATGGCATTGCCGGCGTCCTCACGGAAGACAAAGGCCTCGACAAGAACGGCAAGCCGAAGGACAACTTCACGCCGGGCTACGAACTGCGCGCGAAAGTAACCGTGCTCGCCGAGGGGCCGCGCGGCTCGCTCACCAAGGAGCTGGTGAATCATTTCAAGCTCGACGGACTGAATCCGCAGGTTTACGGGATCGGGATCAAGGAATTGTGGGACGCCCAGCCGGGACGGATCGACACCGGCTACGTGGCCCACACGCTCGGCTGGCCGCTGGGCTCGGACATTTACGGCGGCGGCTGGATTTACGGGTTGCGCGACAATCGCGTTTCGCTCGGGATGGTCGTGGGGCTCGAATACCACGATCCCCTTTTCGATCCGCACGCCGCGTTTCAGCGATTCAAGACGCATCCGTTCGTGAAGAAAATTCTCGAGGGCGGCAAGCTGGTCCGCTACGGGGCGAAAACGGTGCCTTACGGCGGGTGGTATTCGCAGCCGCGCAACTACGTGGATGGCGGGCTCATCATTGGCGATTCGGCGAGCCTGCTGAATTCGCAGCGGCTCAAGGGAATTCACACCGCGATCAAGAGCGGCATGCTGGCCGCCGAGACGATTTATGACGCGCTTTGCGCCGGAGACACGTCAGCGAACGCGCTGAAAAAATATCCGGAGAAAATCGAGCGCAGCTGGCTGAAGCAGGAATTGTGGGGCGTACGCAATTTTCACCAGGCGTTTCACGATGGACTATGCAAGGGGCTCGTTCACGCGGGGCTGCAGTTCGTCAGCGGCGGGCGCGGGCTGATCGATCCCATGCGTGCGAAGCCGGGCTACGAGGATTACACGAAGCTCAATCGGGATCGCACGCTCGTCGATCAATCGACGCGATTCAAGGGCGATGGCAAGCTTACGTTTGACCGGCTCACCGACGTGTATCATTCCGGCACGCGGCATGATGAGGACCAGCCGTGCCATCTGATCGTGCTCGATCCGAATATTTGCGGCGATCGGTGCGTGCGGGAGTTCGGGAATCCGTGCCAGTATTTCTGTCCTGCGGCCGTTTATGAAATGGCTCTCGAGAACGGCGCGCCGAAATTGAAGATCAACGCGGCGAATTGCGTTCACTGCAAGACCTGCGACATTGCCGATCCGTATCAGATCATCAATTGGGTGCCGCCGGAAGGCGGCGGGGGGCCGAATTACGAAGGGATGTGACAATCCGCACGAGGGCGAAGCGAGATTCGCCGGGGAGGGGCGTCCGCCCTTCGACAAGCTCAGGACAAGCAAGCCACCGCACTCCACAAACTGTCAAGCGACGTTTCGCGCTAGCTTTCGCCGAGCTTTACAGGGATATCGATTTTCTTGCCGTTGCGGACGACCGTCAGGGTGACCGTGTCTCCCGGGCCCTCGCGATTGAGCAGGAGATTCAAATCGACCTGGCTGGTTACGGGCTGACCGTCGATCGCGACTACGATATCGCCGCCGATTCGCAACTGCTGGAGTCCCGCGAGCACGACGCGGTCGCCGCCGCGAAGGCCTGCCTGCGCCGCCGGCCCTCCGGGCTCGACGCGCTCGATCAGGATTCCCTGCTGCACGCTGAGTCCCAGCGCTTGGGCGAGGCCGGGCCAGATGGCGCGGCCTTCGGCGCCGAGTGTCGCGCGCCGCACGTGTCCCAGCGTGATCAGGTCCTCGGCCACGCGCCGCGCGGTGTTGATCGGGATTGCGAAGCCGATTCCCGCCGTCGTTCCAGTAGGCGCGTAAATCGCGCTGTTGATCCCGATCACCGCGCCGTGCGAATCGAGCAGCGGACCGCCCGAATTGCCGCGGTTGATCGACGCGTCGGTCTGGATCGCATCGTCGATGAACGTGTTGTCACCGGTTTGGACGGTGCGCCCAAGCGAGCTGACCACTCCCGTCGTGAGCGTGCTCTCGAACCCGAAGGGATTTCCGATCGCCAGGACGCGCTGCCCTACCAGGAGATTGCGCGAATCGCCGAGCTTGAGAGTGGCGAGTTTGTGTCCGTGCGGATCGATCTGAATGAGCGCGATGTCGTTTCGGGTGTCGGCGCCGATGTATTTTGCTTTGTAATGCGACTGGTCGCCGAGGATGACCTCGATCGTCTGCGCACCCTGGACGACGTGGTAGTTCGTCAGGATGTGGCCGTCGGTATCGATGACGAATCCCGATCCGGCGCCTTCCACCGGCACGGCATCAAAGAAGAAATCGTACTGGACGGCGCGGGTGACGATATTCGCCACGGCGGGCGACGCCTGCCTGTAGATGCGCACGTTTTCTTCTTCGATCGGATCGAGGCCACCGCTCGATGCGGGCGCTTGCAGCGCGGCCACGGAACCAGGCGTGTGTTGGCCGTAGTGCGCGCCGAGCCAGTACGCGGCCAGGCCGATGATTGCGCCCAGAGCCAGCAGGCGTAGCGCGCGCCTTCGATTTTGTGGTGTCGTCATTTTTGTCTCAACTCATCGCCTTTGTTATTTCGAACTCAAGCGCGACGCTCGAATCGCGGGCGCAGCAAACACCGCGCCCAGGGCGAGGCCGAGAAAAGCCTGGGGCTAAAGCCCCTCTCGCATCGCTCTTCCGTGAACATAAAACCCAGCCGCTCACGACGTGCGCCCGCCTGCGCTGGCTTCTTGCTCGAGCTTCGCGAGCAGCGTTTCGACTTGGCGCTCGGTATCCTTGACCGAGCCTGAGCAGTCGATTACCTCGTCGGCCAGGCGGCGCTTTTCGTCAATCGGCATCTGGGCCGCGATCCGGCGCTGCGCCTCTTCGAGCGAAAGGCCGCGTTCTTTCAGGCGCTCGAGCTGCTGCTCGGGGCGGCACCAGCAAACGATCACGCGATCGAAAGCTTTTCGCAGCCCCGCCTCGAGGATCAGCGCGGCGTCTTCGAAGGCGATCGAGGGACCGCCGGGACCGTCGAGCCTGGCGAACCAGTCCTCTGAAATATCTCGGATGCGGGGATGAAGCATTGCGTTGAGCCGGGCGCGCTTGGCGGGATCAGCGAAAACGATCGCGCCGAGTTTCGCGCGGTCGATTGCACTGCCCACGGCGAGAATGCCGCCGCCGAATTCGCGCACCACCGCATCGTAGGTCGGCTGTCCGGGTTCGAGGAGCTCGTGGGCGATGGCGTCGGCGTCGAAGACCATGTAGTCGCGGTCGCGCAGCATTCGGTCGACCGTCGATTTTCCCGATGCGATTCCGCCGGTGAGCGCGATTCGCAGCATCAGTTGAGCGAAGAGGCCGCCGCAGGTGCGGGTGCGCGCGCGCCGCGACGCATGCGGGCGGCTTTCACCGTGTTGCTCATCAGCATGGCGATCGTGAGCGGACCTACGCCGCCCGGAACCGGGGTGTAAGCGCCCGCCACCTCGACGACCTCGGGATGAACGTCACCCACGAGAATCGAGCCTTTCGCGCGAAACGATTCGAGCTTCGCCGGGAACTTCGCGAAAATGCGCCCGGCTTCGGCTGCGTCCTTCACGACGACCTGACCGACGTCGATCACGGTGGCGCCAGGCCGGACGTAATCCGGCGTGACCATTGCGGCCTTGCCGATCGCCGCCACGATGATGTCCGCCCGGCGGGCGATGCCCGGCAAATCCTTGCTCTTTGAATGGCAGATCGTGACGGTGGCATTGGCGTGGAGCAGGAGCAGCGCCTGCGGCTTGCCAACAATGTCGCTGCGGCCGATCACCACCACGTTTGCGCCTTCGATCGGAATGTTGCTGCGCCTCAGAATTTCCATGACGCCTGCCGGCGTGCAGGCGACCAGCGCCTGGCGTCCCGCGACGAGGCGGCCTACGTTCACCGGGTGAAAGCCGTCCACGTCCTTTTCCGGAATTACGGCGTCGAGAATGCGCTTCGAGTCGATCTGCTTGGGCAGCGGCATCTGCACCAGGATTCCGTCGACATCGTCGCGATTGTTGAGATCGTTGACGATGGCGAGCAACTCTTCGGTGGTGGTCGAGGCGGGCGGCGTGATGTGGAAGCTGCGGAGGCCGAGCTTTTCGCAGGCCGCAATCTTGCTGTTCACGTAGAGCTTCGATGCGGGATCGTCGCCGACGCGCACTGCCGCCAGCCCGGGCTTTATTCCCACCGCCGCGAGCGAGGCGATTTCCGCCTGGAGTTCGGCGTAGATTTGGTCTCGAATTGCGTTGCCATTCAGGATTCGGGCCGACAAGGAGCACTCCTCGTTTGTGATTTGCAGTTTTTCCGGACCCGCCATGATAGCAAAATTGGATCGCCTCGGCTCCCCGCTCTCCGCGCGACAGCACCGGCAGCCTTGTCAAACGGTGCTACACTTTCGCCGAGCAACATCGGAGCCCGGCGGCGCATCGGGTGTGCAAGAGGAGTGAAATATGCGCCCGAGAACCTCAGCCTTTCTCTTGGCGTCGATTTTGGGCCTGTCGGCCTTCTCGCAGGGTTCCGCCGCGCAGGACAAACCTCAGGCCTCTTCTTTGAACGCAACTGCGCAAGCTTCGACCCTATTTCAGCAATTGGAGTCGCCCGGAAGCCAGGACAGTGCCGAACGAATGCTCCTGGCCCGAGGAGGCTCCGATCGCCCGGTTAGGAAATATTTGGTAAAGAAACTGCCGGCCGTCATCACCGATGGGAGCGGAAAGAATTGGCGAACTTGGAGCAGCGCCGTCCGGCTGGCTGGCAGTCTTAAGATTGTGGAAGCCGCCCCCGCCCTCACGAAATACGTTGGCATAGATGAGGTTGGCGACACATCAATAGGAGTTTTTGTGCACCTTGCCGACGACCCAGCCGGCACCGCCCTTGTGCAGATCGGCGACCCAGCCGTGCCTGCAATTGTGACGGCGCTTAAAAGCGCGCCGCCAAGTCAGCGCTTTAAGCTCTATCTGGCCCTCGCCCTGATCGATTCGCCGCGGGCGAAGGTTGCAGTGGCCAATCACCTGAATCGCGAGGACGATCCCAGGTGTCATGGGCTTCTGGTTCGGATCATGCGCTACGGACCGACTTAAGTCAGGGCGTTGAAGGGGCGTGAGAGCCGGCGAGACGCCGGCGCTACTAAACCAAACCGACCGGGCAGAACTCCGACGGGCACGGCGGCTTCAGCGCGTGGCCGGCGGAGTTCTGCCGAGTTAATTGCGGGCGCGTGTGGAAGCGCCCTTCGTGGTCGGATCCGCGGAGGAGGTGGAGTGGAGCTAGTTTCCCCCTCCGGCCGCTGCCGCCGATTTCTTGGCCGTCCAGTTGATTGTGTTGCCCATCACGGAGAGAGTGCCTTTCATCGAATCTCCGTCGACCGTGCCGGTATAATCGAGTTTGAAATCTCCGTTGGGCGTGCTTCGGGTGACGGTAAAAGCGATGTTGTTGCCCATGATCGTGCCTGTCAGCGGCGCTTCACCGCGCGCGCCCTTGAGCGTGCCGGTGAGCTTGGTGCCGTCCTGCTGCAGCGTGAGCGTCTGGGTCATCATGTTACCGTCGCGACCCGGCGCGCTGAGATCCCACGCGCCAGTGACCTTGGCGTCCTGAGCGCGGGCGATGTGCGCCATCGAAAGAACCAAAAAGCAAAGTGCCGCAAGCAAAATGGAGTTTCTCTTCATTCGATCCTCTCCTTCGATTGAACGACGATTTCTTAGTTGGAGCCCCGATGTCCGGTGTTTCGACATCCCTGCGCGAGCTGGGTTGGAGGTACAGCCATCCCTCTGGGTACACGGACGTTCGGCGCGGCGTTCGCGTTACATTGGCGGGTCGCGCAGCCCGAGACCCACCCGCACACTTCGAGGGCGAGGCGCCGGGAACTTCAAGGCAAAAGCGGAGGAAGCTTCCGGCGCTAAAGCTCAACGCTTCCCGGCTGCGAAAGTCGGAGCTAGAACGCTCCGACCTCCTAAAAGTCCGTGCGGGAATCAGGGCTTGGCTTGCTCCAGTTCCCCGGCGGCAGAGTTGATCAAGGCCGTTTCGGCGTCGAGGACTTTTGAGATGCGCACGATTTCCGACGTGGCTTCGTCCCAGTGCCGCTGCTCGATGGCTTCGCGGACGCCCGGGATCGTCTTCACGCCGTAACCGGAATAGACGCCGGGAGCGTCTATCATCTGCTTGTACCAGGGGCGGCGCAGCAAACCCTCCTCAGTCGTGAGGCGCTGTTCGCTTTCGGCGAGCTTCGCGTTCAGATCGTGCAACGTGGCGGAGGCAACGCCGGCGGCCCAGGCTTTGGTGAGTGCGGCGTGATAGCGTTCGGCGCTGCGAGCGAGCGCGTCGGCGGAATTATCGAGAGGCGCGAAATTGAGATGCGGAGGAATCTCCTCGCGAGGCGGCGGAAGCATGGGATGACGCGGATCGTTGATGGCGCTGTACAGCCCGTCATCGAGTTCTTTGTCGCGCTCGATGCTTTCTTCGCGTTCGTTGTCCGCGAGCGCCTTCAATTGTTTTACATAGCCATTGATGGTGCTCGACAGATCCTGGAATTCGAAAGGCAGGAGGTCGGCGTCGGCAAAGCGCATCACGGCGGTGCCGATCGTCTGCGAGAGGGCGCGGCCGTATTGGAAGTTGGTGTCGGAGAAGTGCGTGTACCAGTAGAAATCGTCGTAAACGGAGTGATAGACGCCGCCTTCGTCCTCCCCGCCGTATTCCAGATTCGCAGAGGCGATTCCCAAGTGGTCGAGGAAGGCGGTGTAGTCGCTGCCGGAACCGAGCGCCCCCACCGGAAGATCGGCGCGATCGCGAATTTCCTTGCGGGCTTCTTCCGACTTGGCTTGCGAGATATCCAGGAATCGATCGCGCTCCCAGACCGAGATGTGGGCTTCCGGGTCCTGAATGTCGCGGGCGATTCCGTTGAGGAAATGGGTCAGCGATGACGAGGCGTCCATGTCGAGGTAGCCGCGGCCGTTGGAGTCGCTATTGAAATAGACCACGGCGTGCTGCTGGAGTTCCGCGGCATGCGTTTCGACCCATTCGGTCGAGCCGAGAAGGCCCGGCTCTTCGCCGTCCCACGCGCAATAGATAATGGTGCGCTTGGGACGCCAACCCTGCTTCCACAATTCTCCGAGGGCGCGGGCTTCCTCGAGCAAGGCCGCCTGGCCGGAAATTGGATCTTCGGCGCCGTTCACCCAAGCATCGAAGTGATTGCCGCGGATCACCCACTGGTCTGGCTCGTCCGCGCCGGGAAGCCTGGCGATGACGTCGTAGATGGGTTTTATGTCCCAGTTAGCTTTCACGACCAGGTGGACTTTCGCGGGACCTGCGCCCACGTGGTAAGGAATGGGCAAGCCGCCGCGCCAGGCCTCAGGCGCCATGGGCCCCGCCAGCGCCGCGAGCAGGGGCTGCGCATCGGCATAGGAAATCGGCAGGGTCGGAATCTTCGTGACGGAAGTGGCGTCCTTGATCGGCAGACGCTTGGCGTCGGGCGTTGCGCCGATGCCCGGCGTGAGCGGATCGCCCGGGCTATACGAGGGAAAATCCATGACACTGCCGCGTTGCACTCCATCGGGCGGGCGCATGGGCCCCTTTGGGAATACATCGCCTTCGAAGTAGCCGTCGTCGTGCGGATCGGAGTAAATGATGCAACCGACGGCGCCGTGCTCGGCGGCAACCTTTGGCTTGATGCCGCGCCACGAGCCGCCGTAACGGGCGATGACGATGGCGCCTTTCACGGAAACGCCGAGGCGGTCGAGCTGGTCGTAGTCCGCCGGGACGCCATAGTTGACGTAGACGAGAGGAGCCGTGACGTCGCCATCGGCGGAGTAGGCGTTATAGGTGGGCAGTTGCTCGCTCTGCTGGTCCGAGGTCGGATCGACGGGCACCGGAGGTTCCTGGAGCTTCGCGGTGAACTTTGTGGGCTCAACCAGCTCGAGCAGGCGTTCCTTGGGCGTGGGGAAAAGGACGTCGAAGGTTTCGATGTGCGCGTCCCAGCCCCAGGATTTGAACTGGGCGAGAATCCACTCGGCATTGTCTTTGTCGTAGGGCGAGCCGACGTGATGCGGATAGGCGCTGAGGCGGCGGTCGTATTCGCGCTCGTTGTCCGCGCTGGGAATGGCGCGAAATTTTGTTTCCCAGTCGCGCTCGACCGGGGAAGTTGTGCGGGTGAAACCCTGAAGCGAATCTTCATCGGCACCAGCTGGAATTAATAGGGCAAACACCAGAATAAAGGCGATCGTTAGGGCGCGTCTCATGGAGTCTCCCTCGATTGGGATGTCGAGCGACTTTCATACGAAGAAGCGGAAATTACAAGAATTTTGTAGAGGGAGAACGGCAGCTACTGCCTGGTTCCGGTCACGGCCACCGACAGGGCGGAAGCGCCTCCCGTTGCCACCGCTCCGGCGGGAGTCAGCGTACCGTCGCTTCCGATCGCGTAAATCGAGACCTCGCCCGATTCATCCGTGACGTAGACGAACTTGCCGGTAGGGTCGACCGCCACGTGAAATGGTTCATAGCCTGTGGCGATGGTGCTTCTGGACGTCAAGTTCCCCGTGGTGGGATCGATCGTGTAAGTCCAGACCGTGTTATCGGCGCGATTCACCAGGTAGGCAAACTGGCTGGAGGGGTCGACCGCGATCGCCGTGGGCTGGTTTCCCGTTCCAGCTGTGGCCGGGGTGTTCGGAGTCAGCGCTCCTGTAGTGGGATCGATAGTGTATTGCGAGACGACGTTTCGCTCGTCGTATGCATCGGGCACGTAGGCGAACTTGCCGGAGGGATCCACGGTGATGCCAAAGGGAGAAATCCCGGTGGGCACGGTTGCCGGTGTCATCGGCGTCAAGACTCCGGTGCTGGAGTTGAGGGTGTACATCGAAATCGTGCCGTCATCTTGATTCACCGCGTAGGCAAACTTGCCTGAGGGATGGACGGTTACTGCGTCCGGGCTCCACCCCGTCGCGACGGTAGCCGGCGATGTCGGGGTAAGAACCCCCGTGCCGGAGCTGATGATGAACATTGAAACGGTATTGTCGTCGCTATTGGCCGTGTAGACGAACTTCGAGGAAGGATCGATCGTGATTCCCTGGGGATAAAATCCGGTCGGGATCGTGGCCGGGGATGTCGGGGTCAAAACGCCAGTGCTGGAGTTGACGGTGTACATCGAGATTGTGGCCTCGTCAGACGCATTCGAGACGATATTGGCAACGTAGACGAACTGCCCGGATGGAGCCGCGACCATGCCTTCAGCGCCGATTTCCTGCGGCGTTGTTCCCGTTGGGATCGAGGCGGGGGTCGCCGGCGTAAGGGCTCCGGTGCAAGAATCAACGGTGTACATCAAAACCGCATAGCCGTTGAGGACGTACGCAAATTCGAACGGAGATGCGGGCACGCAAGCGGCCACAGGCGAACTTGGCGGAGCCGGGGCAATCGCGATTCCTCCGCCACAGCCGGCCGCCAACAAAATCAGCAGGCTCAGAAGCACCATTCGCAGGCGCATCGCTCTCATGTGCAAGACCCACCTTTTTGCATTGAAGTAACTGACTGTATAAGATACGCCCTTCGTTGGTACGGGAACATTGGGGGCTCACCGCGACCTGATGCCAGCCTCGGGAAATACAGTACAATCGGGGCCCTACGAACATTTCAGACTGGATCGCAAACGGGCAGAGCGAGAAAGATCGCGAGCTGCCGCGCCAACTGCGTTACACTCGCTTTTTCTCCGGAGGGTCGCCGTATGAAAGGCTCACCTAAGGTCCTCGAAGAACTCAATAAGGCGCTGCGCGAAGAACTCACAGCGATCAATCAGTATTTTCTGCACGCGGAGATGTGCGAAAACTGGGGCTACGAAAAGCTGTCGGAGTACATCAAGAAACAGTCGATCGGGGAAATGAAGCACGCCGAAGCGCTCATGGAACGCATCCTCTTTCTCGATGGCTCACCCACGATGAAACCGCTTGAACTGACCGTTGGCAAGAACGTGCAAGACATGCTGCAGAGCGATCTCGACCTCGAGCTTGGCGCCGTGAAAGACTATAACGCTGCCATCCAAGTGGCCGTCGCGGAAAAGGACAACGGCTCGCGCGACTTGTTTGTGACGCTGCTGAAGGACGAAGAGGACCACGTGGACTGGCTCGAAGCGCAAGTGCACCAGATCAAGGAACTCGGCTACGAGCGTTATCTCACCATGCAAATGGGCGAGGACGAAGAAGAATAGCAACCCTCGATGGCGCCTACGGACGCTCCGCTCCGTTTTCGGGCGCAATCCTTCGATCATTCGTCCTCCCTTTTTCGCCAGACCAGGGTGATCCCGAGAATTGACTCCGAACGAGACGCGGGGTACGTTTTGTGTCGAGCGAAGAGGGGTTTTCTCGTGCGCCGTGCCGCGTTGATCGCAGGGCTCGTGATGCTTTCTGTTGTGTTCGCCTCGGGCGACCGCAAGGGCCTTTTCTTGTTGCCCGACAAAGATTCCCCTGCCATCGAGTACGGCACGCGGCCAACGACCGACGCGGTCTCGCGCCTGAATCTGCAAATCCAGCAGGGCAAAATTCATCTGAAGTTCGACGATAAACAAGGTTACCTGCGATCCGTGCTCCAGGCTCTCGACGTCCCGATCCAGTCGCAACTTGTGGTTTTCTCGAAGACGAGCTTTCAGATGTACCGCATCTCGCCGACCAACCCGCGCAGCCTTTATTTCAACGACTCGGTAGCGGTGGGGTGGGTGCGCGGCGGGCCGATCGTCGAAGTGGCTGCGGAAGACCCAACACAAGGCGTGATTTTCTATACGCTCGATCAGAAGCCGGTGGAGAAGCCACAGTTCATGCGGCACGACGACACCTGCCTGGCGTGCCACCAGGCGGGCGTGCCGGGCACGCGGATACAGAGCGTGTATCCGGCCCCGGACGGGCTGCCGATCGAAGAGCTGGGCGAATACGCCACGACGGACGCGAGTCCGTTTAGGCAGCGGTGGGGCGGATGGTACGTGACAGGCGAAACGGGATCGCTGCGGCACATGGGCAATGCGGTGCTGGGGGATGCGACGAAAGCGGAGTCCATTTTCGACCACCAGGCTTTGAATTTGAAATCGCTCAAAGGGAAATTCGATACGAATGCGTATCTTTCGCCCTATAGCGACATCGTGGCGCTGATGGTTTTCGAGCACGAGATGCACATGATGAACCTTTTCACCCTGGCCGGATGGCAGGTGCGGTATTCGGAATACGAGGACCAAACGAGCCCCGACCCGGTGGATCGCCTGGGCACAACGGAGGCCGTGCTGCGCGAAGCCGCGAACTCGGTGGCGGACGCGATGCTGTTTGTGAACGAGGCACCGCTGCCGAATGCGATCAAGGGAACGTCGGGATTTGAGGAAATGTTCTCGGCGGAGGGGCCGCGGGACAGCGAGGGGAGATCGCTGCGGCAGTTCGATCTCGAAAAGCGGCTGATGCGGTATCCGTGCAGCTACATGATCTATTCGCCGGCGTTCGATGCGCTGCCGGATGATTTGAAGCAGGCGATCTACGATCGCATGTGGGTGATTTTGTCAGGACGAGAACGAACCGGGAAGTACGCCAAATTTTCTTTCGCCGACCGGCAAACCATCGTCGAGATTTTGCGCGCCACGATGAAGGGCCTGCCCGATTATTTTCAGGTACCCGCCAGCTAGATCGCCCTTTCGAGTACGGGCGGTCGACGGAACTTCCTGTTGTCCTGCTGCGTATCCTGTAGTGCGCCGCGGTGCGCAGATGCGGGTTTTTGGCTCGATTGCGCGCACACGAGGTTGCTGCTTCGAGGAGGGATGCATGTTCTGCAATAACTGTGGTTCGGCGATCGCCGCGGAGCAGTCGATTTGCGGGCATTGCGGCAAGAGCACGACCGGGGCGCGCGTGGCGAGCGCAGCGCGCATGCGTGTGGCGGAGCACGTTCATCTGCTCGCGATTTTGTGGTTTGTCGATGGTGCGCTTTTGCTGGTTCCGGCCATCGTGATGGCTGCGCTTGCCGGCATCATTACGTCGCCGCTGGCGTGGCATGGAACCGGCAACATTGCGCTTGCGATCGTGCCGGGAATCTTCGGCGTGCTGTGTGTCGTTTTCCTGATATCGGCGGCGCTGCGATTCGTGACGGGCTGGGGCCTGCTGAAGCTGGAGCCCTGGGGCCGGATATTTGCGCTCGTGATGGCGTTTCTCAACCTCATTCATATCCCGCTCGGCACCGCGCTTGGCGTATATACGCTGTTCGTGCTGCTGCCCGATGCCGCCGGCGACGAATACCGGCAGATGTCGCAAGCGCGCGGCTAATACCGAACACCTATAGCGGGCAGCCGCGAGCGTCGCCAACGATCAGAGAGACGCAGTGCCAGATCGGGACCGGCTTCGTCGCCGACTCGCCGCGACCGAAGGTGTATCGGAGGCTGAGGCCATCGCCGCCGAAGGAACTGGCGAGCGCGGCTTGGTCCTTGGTGATCGGCCGCAGATCCTGAAACGCAACGCCCGATTCCGGCGATCCGCGCTGCAGGCTGTGCGAGTAGAACGTGCTCTCGACGAAATCGAATCCCAGGCCGCGCCAGAGGTGAACGATCTGCACGCTTGATTCCATCATCAGCGGAGTGCGGAAGCTGTCGATGGGGAGACGGCTTACCAGGCTTGGCTCGGGTTTGTAGGCGCCGGCCAGCGGAGATGAAGCGCGCGGGAGCGGTTTACCTTGCAAGACGGCGGATGCCGGCACGCGGACCGGGCGAAATGAAGGCGTGGCAGCGGCGCGAGACGTTGCGCTCGCAAGGACGATTCGCATCCTCGGTGTCTGCGCCGCTGCCGGAAAAAAAGTGCCCAGGAATAATCCCGCGATCAGTATGAAGCGGGTCTGCATGAGCGTCCTCGTATTTCAGCGTTCAGTTTCGATCTTCCTCCACCGCTCTGTTTCTGCGGAAGGCCGGCTTTTCACTGAGATCAGACTGCGCCTTTCGGGCGGAATGAACCATACACGCAAGGGGTTAAGCGCGGGGAAGACTTGCTGTAGGGGATGCGGCTCCAATCAGGCGAGGGGCCCGCTTCGTACAGGGTTCACCCCGTCCTAGGACCGGCGCGAGGGGGCGCGCGAAAACGCCCGGTGTACAATATGGAGAAGGCCGGCGGGCCGCGAGAGGGATTGGCGAGGATGTTTGGCGAGCTCACGGAGCGGAAGCGGCTGGAACGCGCGATGCGCGATTCGGGGCGGCTGCCGCCGGGGCAATCGGCTACACTCAAGTGGCCTGTGCTGCACGTGGGCAGTGTGCCGCGCTTCGATCCGCGGACGTGGGATTTCAAGATTACCGGGCTCGTCGAGAAACCCGTACGGCTCACGTGGGATGAATTCAGCCACCTGCCGATGATCGGCGTCACGGCGGACATGCACTGCGTGACGCGCTGGAGCCGGTTCGACGTGCGCTGGGAAGGCATCGCGTTCAGCGAGGTGGCGAAGCTGGCTGCGATCAAGCTTGAGGCGAAATACGTGATGGTCCGCGCCGAGGAGGATTTCACATCGAATGTGCCGCTCGAGGATCTGATGCGGGCGACTACACTTTTCGCGCTGAAACACAATGGCGAGCCGCTGCCTAGGGATCATGGCTATCCGGTGCGGCTCGTCGTCCCGCACCTCTATGCGTGGAAAAGCGTGAAGTGGGTGCGCGGAATCGAGTTGATAGAGCACGACGTGCCGGGATTCTGGGAAGAGAACGGCTACAACATGTACGGCGACCCGTTTCGCGAGCAGCGCTTTAGCGGATAACAACCTGCAGCTTCCCCGCTCAGAATCTTCATTCAATCTGACCGACGACTAGAGACTTCGCCAGCTCCAAGGCCGAAATTGCGGATTCGCGCGTGACGGCCGGAAAGTCGTCGAGGAATTCGTCAAGGGTATGGCCGCCCTCGATGTAATCGAGGAGCGCTTGAAAAGGAACACGCGTAGCTCGCGACACAGCCGTGCCGCCGAGGATCTTCTATCGCAGTAAGGGCGCTTTGCTCAATGCCGGGTAACCGGCGAGAGGCAACAAGGGCAACGCCGCGGAATCCATCATCCGCGGCCTTGCCATTCTCGGGCTCGCGCAAATTTGCGAGTGCGGTCTAGTAGATATCGTACTGTTCCCAGTGGAGCGTGGGGTCGGCTTGGATGATGACGCTCTTTTTGGTCCAGCGCTCGAGCTCTTCGACGAGCGAGGATTCGCGCGTCTTCAGAGCTTTGCCGATTTCGGGATGGACGCGCAGCGTGATGCTGCCCGACGACATTTCGGGCGCCATCTTGCGGGCTTCGGTCTGAATCTCGTAGCAGAGCGTGGGGATCGACTTCACCATGCCGGAGCCGGTGCAGTAGGGGCACGGCTGGCAGAGCGTGCGTTCAAGCGCCTGCTTGGTGCGCTTGCGCGTGATCGCGATGAGGCCGAATTCGTTGAAGCGCAGCATCTTCGACGGAGCGCGATCGGCCCGCAACGCCTCTTCGAGCGCGGCCATCACTTTTTCGCGGTTGCGGCGCTCCTCCATGTCGATGAAGTCGATGATGATGATTCCGCCGAGATCGCGGAGGCGCATCTGGCGGACGATTTCCTTCACCGCTTCGAGGTTGGTGCGGACGATCGTGTCTTCCAGGCGATTCGAGCCCTTGCCGACGAATTTTCCGGTGTTGACGTCGATCGCCACCAGCGCTTCGGTGTGGTTGATGACGATGTAGCCGCCCGACTTGAGCCAAACTTTCGGACGCAGGCCCTTGTCGATTTCCTGCTGGATGCCAAATTCCTCGAAGACCGGATTTTCTTTTGTATAGAGCTTCACGCGGTTCACGAGACCAGGCTGGAAGCGACCCATGAACTCGATGATCTTCGCGTATTCCTCTTCGGAGTCGACCCAGATCGCGGCGTAGTCGGAGCTGATGTGATCGCGGAGCATGCGCTCGACCAGATTCAGGTCGCGGTGCAGCAGCGAGGGCGCCTTGCGCTGCTCGGAGCGCGTCTTGATTTCGGACCAGGTGCGCGTGAGGAATTCGACATCCGCTCGAACTTCCTCGGGAGCGGCGCTCGCGGCGGCGGTGCGCACGATGAAGCCGCCGCCCGCCGCGCCTTTTGCGTCGTTGACGAGATGGCGCAAGCGCGAACGTTCTTCGGCCGAAGCGATCTTGCGCGAGACGCCGGTGTGATCGAGCGTGGGCATGTAGACGAGGTATCGTCCGGGAAGCGCGATGTGGCTCGTGATGCGCGCGCCCTTTTTGCCGAGCGGCTCTTTTGCGATCTGGACGATGATCTCCTGGCCCTGCTTCAACATGTCGGCAATCAGCTGCGGACGGCGCGGCTGCGTGCGATGGCTGTGACCGCCGTGGCCGGGATGCGGACGGCGACCGCGATCGTCGCGGCGTCCTCGACCGCGGTCACGTCCGCCGCGGCGTCCCGGGTGCTGCATCCGGGCGCGGAAATCGTTGCTGCGCACACTGGCCTTCCAGGGCTGGCCTTGAGGCGCATTGCCCTCAGCGGCTGCGGGTGAATCGTTTTCTCCGGCGGCCGCTTCGGAGCTGGCGGCCAGCGCGTCTTCTGATGCCATGGTTTCTTCGCGATGCTCGCCGATTTCAGCTTCGCCGCCGTTTTCCGGCGGGGCGATCATGCCTTCGGTTTCGGCGAGCTCTTCTTCTTCCTCGAGGGCCTGCTCTTCCTCGGCGGCAGCCTCGGCCTCTTCGGCATCGGCGGCATCGGCGGCATCGGCGGCCTCCGCTGCGGCGATCTCTTCGGGCGAAGCGAAGACTCGATCTTCGGCAGCGCGTTCGATTTCGTCACTCTGCGCGTCGGCGACGTGCTCGGCGAGGGCGGCGGCTTCCTCATCGGTCAAGTCCGGCGCGGCCTCGTGGGCGGCCTCGATTTCAGCTGAGATTTCGGTCTGGCCGTGAGCTGTTCCGAAACTTGATTGGCGAGATTCGATCTCGCGTTCTTCTTCCTGGCGTTCTTCGCGGGTTAGTTCGATCTCTTCGGCCGCTTCACGCGCAGCGATTGTCTCCGCGGTCGAGCTGGCCGCGGGTTCGGCGTGCTTCCATTTCGAAATGGACTCGCCCGGAAGCGGCTCGAGGCCGGAACTCGAAGGGCGATATTCGGAGCGTGGCGGGCGCGGCGGCTCGACAACGGGGGCTGAGGAACTTGATGCAGGCGGCTCTTGAATCGCGGCGGCCGCTTCGGGTGCTGCGACTTGCGTTTCGGCGTTCGAAACATTCTCCTCGACAGAAGCAGGCGGCGCTGCTGAAGGTGGCTTCTCCTTGTACTTCGCGAGAGACTCGCCGGGAAGAATGATGGGAACGTAGTCCGACGGCAGAGCGGGCTCGCTCGAATGGTCTTCATAAGGCCGAGGTGACGCGTATTTCGACGGCGGGAGTTCGCGACCGTAGCGGCGATCGCCGCCACCACCTCCACCGCGCCCACCTCTATTATCGCGCCTGCCAAAGCGTCCGCCACGGCGTCCACCGCGCCGGCCGAAATCGCGTCCGCCGCGATCCGGGCGGGGCGAGCGGTTTTCAAACTGCGGGCGGTCGGGCGAAGCAGTGTTGAGCACCGGCGGCGGAGGTGGGGGCGCGATAGGCGCCGACGGAACTGCGCGGTCGGACGCGAAATCTTCCGCTGGCGCGCCCGATAGAGCTGGAGCGGATTCAACGTCCGCGGGCTCGAGCGCGGGGGCTGCCGCACTGGCGGGGAAAATCTGGCCGCCCTGCTCTTCCATCTTTTGAATCTTTTCCTCGGCGGTTGAGGCGACGTGTTCGTCGAACTCTTCGATGCCTTCGAGGAAGTCGGTGACGTAGAGGAACGCGTCGCTATCGAGGCCAATTTCCACGAAGGCCGACTGCATGCCCGGCAGCACGCGGGTTACACGGCCTTTGTAGATGCTTCCGACTAGAGCGAATTCCTTTTCACGCTCGACGTAATACTCACAAAGCTGTCCTTCTTCGAGAATCGCGACCCGCGTCTCGTGCGGGTTCGCGGAAATAACCATTTCCTTCGACATTTAGAAACTCCTCATGGAGCATCCGAGTGCGGCGGCGCAGGAAAATTTCGCGTGCGCCAAAGCCGTCATGGGGGAAGGCTGCGCCTTCGACGTGCCACGACGGGCCGCCCAGGAAAGAACCAAAATATTTCGGATAGACTTTCCCCACTCGATGCGTCCTTCGAACGATGCTGAATTCCCCGGCCCGGAAAACGCAACTCGGGGCGTGGGGCGCAGCAAGCAGCGCCCCTACAAATAGATCCACTGCCCGATCAAAACTGAAATCCCGGGTCCCGAAGGGCCGGGACGCGGGGTACTGGGTGCGGCGAGCCATCGCGAGAATGACTCGGGCCAAGCGAGCGCCGCTACCTATATGTTTGATACCCATTCCAACAAATCGGAGCGGGGCTAGTTGACGAAGCGCCGCATGCGGACGTTCATCACTAGACCCAAAGCCAGAAATACAAAAGCCGTCGCCGAACCGCCGTAACTCATCAGCGGCAACGGGATGCCGGTGACCGGCATATCGCCGATCACCATCGAAGCGTTGACCAGAACGTGGAAACCCAGGATGGCCGTCACGCCCATCACGACGTACATGCCGGCCTTGTCTTTCGCTTTCTGCGCGTTGTCCACCAGGCGCAGAATCAAACCCAGATACAGAAGCAAAACGACGCAAACTCCGATGAAACCTTGCTCCTCGGCGAGCGCGGCGAGAATGAAGTCCGAATACCGGACCGGCACAAAGCCCAATTGGTTCTGACTGCCCTTGCCGAATCCTTTTCCCCAAAAGCCACCTGAGCCGACGGCAATCTCGGACTGCAGAATCTGATAGCCCGCACCGCGCTGATCTTCTTCCGGGTGCAGGAACGTCTGGATGCGCTGCTGCTGGTAAGGCTTCAAATGACGGCGCATGTTCCAAGCGACCGGAACCAGCAGCGCCACCACAACCACGCCGATCGCCAAGTGTTTCCACTCGATGCCGGCAAGAAAACAACCGACTACGGCCACGGGAACCAGCACCATCGCAGTCCCCAAATCAGGCTGCTTCAAAATCAAAGCCACGGGAACCAAGGTCAACGCGGCTACTTTCGCCAAATCGCGAAACGTGAGGCGGTCGGTGTGCACCTCGGTAAAGTAGCGCGCCAGCACGATGATTATAATCAACTTCATGAGCTCTGACACTTGTAAATTCTCACCGCCGATGGAAATCCAGCGCTTGGCGCCCAGACGCGAGTAGCCAAGTACCAGAACGACGAGAAGACCGGCAATCCCGATCACGTACAGAATGGGCGCCTGGTCCATCAGGGTGTGGTAGTCGATGCGGGAGATGATGAGCATCCCGGCGAGCCCGATCCCGATCCAAATCAGCTGTTTCCATTGCATCCCGGCCATGGCGCTGGAGTGCGTCGAGGAATAGATCTCGAGGACGCCGATGGTGCAGATCGCGGCCACAATGGCCATGAGGGTCCAGTCAAAATCGTGAACGCTGGGACGGTCCTTCACTGGTGCTGCGCTCCCACCGAGGCGACGAGAGATGACGTTTTCACCGGCTTGGCCACTGGGGACGCGGAAACCGACGAAGTTTCGGTAGCCGGTGGCGGCGCCGGCATCTGGAAGTGGCCGGCCTTTTTGTCGTAATAGGCTTTGACGACGTCGCGGACGATCGGCGCGGCCGAGGTGCTGCCCCACCCGCCAGACTGGACGAGAGCGGCCACGACGATTTCCGGGTTGCGGCGGGGAGCGAGCCCGACGAACCAGCCGTTTTCCTTCAATTTCTTGCCCATCTTATTCTGCAGGTCGTAGCTCTCGATCTGAGCCGTGCCGGTCTTGCCGGAAAAATCGATGTTTTGCAGTTTGACAAGTTCGGAGGTAGTGCCATCGGGTTCGTTGACAACACCCCACATGCCGTCCGTGACTTGCTTTACAGTGTCGTCGGACAGTGGGAAAACCTCCGGCGGCGGCTCCGCCGCGTTTTTCAGGAGGTGCGGGCGGATCAGCGTTCCACCGCTGGCCACAGCTGCGATCATGCGAGCGAGCTGGATCGGAGTCGCCATCAAGGCGCCCTGCCCGATCGACACCGAAATTGTGGAACCCGGATACCACTTGTGATGGTAGACGCGCTCGACCCAATCCTCGGATGGAACGAGGCCAGGCTCTTCGCCCGGCAAATCAATTCCCGTGCGGCGGCCGAGGCCGAGGCCCATTGCATAGTGCGAAATGCGATCGATCCCAAGCAGCTTGCCTACGTTGTAGAAGTAGACGTCGCAGGAGGCGACGATGCCCTTGTGAAGATCCACGAGGCCGTGAGCGTGGTCACAGTGGAACGTCCGGCCGTAGAAAACGGCGGATCCCGGACAATACACCGTGTAATTCGCTGGGATGGCCTTGGACTCGAGCATCGCTGTGGCCATGACGATTTTGAAAACTGAACCGGGAGCGAGTTGCGCCTGAATGGCGCGGTTCAGGAGAGGCGTCTTGGGATCGGAATTGAGTTCGGCCCATTCCCTCGAGGGTATGCGAACGGAAAAATCGTTGGGATTGAAGGTTGGACGGCTCACCACGGCGAGAACCGCGCCCGTGCGCGCATCCATGGCGATGAGGGCGCCTTCTTTATTGGCGAAGTCGGCGTCCGCGACAGACTGGAGGTCGTAGTCAATCGTGAGCTGGATGGGCTTTCCGGGGATGGCTTCGACGTCATCGAGAGTGCGGACCATTTTGCCAACGCTATTGACGACGGCGCGGCGCAGGCCGTCCGTTCCCACAAGCTGGTCGTTATATTCCTTTTCGAGGCCGGCCTTACCGACGATGTCGCCGGGGCGATACTTGTCCGGATTGTTCGCGAGATCCTCGGGCGAGACTTCGCCAACATAGCCGATGGTGTTTGCGAGCATCTCGCCGTGGGGATAGCGGCGGCGCTGGACCATCATCAACTCGAGCATGGGGAGGTCGACGCGATGCGACTCGACGAAGGCGACGTCCGCATCGGAAGCGGCAGGCTTGACGACAATGGGCTGGAACTTCGGTTCAGACTTGGCTTCCTCAAGCTGCTGCCGCAAGTCTTCGCCGGAGATGCCGAGGCCGTCTTCGATGCGCGGAAGATTCTTCTCGATCTGCTTCGGATCGTCGCGGAGCAAGAGGATGCTGAATGACGGATAGCTATCGGCGAGAACGCGGCCGTCGCGGTCGAGCATCGCTCCACGCGGGGCGATGATCGGAATGTAGCGGATGCGGTTCTTCTCGGCGAGGTCGGCAAAATGGTCCGACTGGACGACCTGCAATTTCCAGAAGCCGACGAGAAGCATGGCTACCAGGACGACGGACAAATAGGAACACAGGGCGAGCCTTCCCTGCGGAATCTTCTGATCGCTAATACCCCATGGTGCCAACGAAACTCCAACGCGGTAGGCCGTACGCGGCCCTAGATGCGTCCTGCCATCCGAATGCGGATCGGTTGACCTTAAAAGCTATCACCGTGGCGGGGCGCCCGCAACCGGGGCATGTCCTTTTGGTCAACGAAGAGCAGGCGTAAGTTTGAGTTTTCCACAGGCCGGGAGGCACTGCTGAAGCGTTCACCGCGCGTTTACAACCCATTTATGAAGACCCTGTAGCTTCACGGCCCCGGAACCTTACTTTTCGGCATGGATTCGCGAGGTGAGGAATGGCTACAGGGACATCCGTACTTGACGCAAAGCTGGGAGCAGGAGGCGCATCTCGCACGGGTAAGATAGGCGTCCTGATCTTCGGGATCGCCCTGGTGATCGGGTTTATCTACGCAGGGGCCCACCTGATATCCGATCTCTCGCAAATTCACGCGACGAGCTACCTGCCATTCGTGCTGCTGGGAATCGCGCTGCTGGTGGCGCTGGGATTCGAGTTCGTAAACGGATTTCACGATACGGCAAACGCCGTAGCGACGGTGATCTACACGCACTCGCTCGAGCCGCACATCGCGGTGGTGTGGTCCGGCTTGTGGAACTTCGCCGGAGTGCTGGTTTCGAGCGGCGCGGTGGCGTTCGGGATCGTGTCGCTGCTGCCGGTGGAATTAATTCTACAGGTGGGAAGCAGCGCGGGGTTTGCGATGGTGTTCGCGCTGCTGGTCGCGGCGATCATCTGGAACCTCGGCACGTGGTATTTCGGGCTGCCGGCTTCGAGCTCGCATACGCTGATCGGATCGATCATCGGCGTGGGGATCGCGAATCAGTTGATGTCGGTGAAAACCGGCACGAGCGGCGTGGACTGGGGGCAGGCGACGAATATCGGAAAATCGCTGCTGCTCTCGCCGTTGGTGGGATTCGCGGTCGCAGCGCTTCTGCTGCTCCTTTGCAAGGCTCTGATTCCGAACAAGGCGCTCTATAAGGCTCCGGAAGGCACCGAACCACCGCCGTTCTGGATTCGCTGCCTGCTCGTCCTGACGTGCACAGGCGTGAGTTTCGCGCACGGATCGAACGACGGGCAAAAAGGCATGGGGCTGATCATGCTGATCCTGATCGGCACGGTGCCGACTGCGTATGCCGTGAACCACGCAGTGACCGCGTCTCAAACGCAGGATTTCGTCGCGGTATCGGCGCAGACGGCGGATACTCTGGGGCATTACGTTTCGCCGGCCGCAGTGGTAGGAGATTCGCGCGAGGAAGTGACGGACTACATTCGCACCAAGAACTTCACGCCGAACACGATGCTGGCGCTGCGCGAGCTCGTGAACGGGATCGGCACGGAGATGGCGCTGTACAAGCAGTTGAAGGAAGTGCCGCAGGACAAAGTACGGAACTTCCGCAACGACATGTACGTGGTGAGCGAGGCGCTGCGGCTGATGAAGAAGTCCGGCACCCCGACATTTTCGACGGCCGATGCAGCGGTGATCGCGAATTACAAGAAGCATATCGACAACGCGACGAAGTTCATCCCCGGCTGGGTGAAAGTGGCCGTGGCGCTCGCGCTGGGCCTGGGGACGATGATCGGCTGGAAGCGGATCGTGATCACGGTGGGCGAGAAGATCGGCAAGGACCACCTCACCTACGGGCAGGGCGCCGCGGCCGAAATTACGGCGATGGCGACGATCGGGGCCGCCGATTGGTTCGGATTACCGGTGAGTACGACGCATGTGCTGTCGTCGGGCGTGGCAGGCACGATGATGGCGAACAAATCCGGATTGCAATGGGCGACGGTGAGAAATCTGGCAATGGCGTGGATTCTGACGCTGCCGGCGTCCATTTGCCTTTCGGCGCTGCTGTTCTGGACGTTCCGCACGATTTGGAAGTGACTGGTAGGATTCGCAAGCGAGGGTGAGGGCAGAGAGATTCTTCGCTTCCCCAGGAATAATGCATGAGAGGAACGGGAAAAAAGGAGAGCGGATGCTACCTCCCAAGGTAATTCTTTCACCGATTGATTTCAGCAATCACTCGCAGGAGGCGCTCGAGACCGCCACCGATCTCGCGAAGCAGTTTGGATCGCAGCTGCTGCTGGTTCATGCCGTCCCGGCGATTACGAAACTGCCGTCGACGACCTCGATTTTTCACGAGGCGGAGTTCGAGCAGGAATTGCACAAGGACGCGGAGCAGCGGCTGAAGAAGGTGGCCGAGGAACTGGAGAAAAAGGGACTGCAGGTGCGGACCGAAGTCGGAATCGCGAACGACGTTGGAATGGAAATCCTGCGGATCGCCGAGCACGACAGCGCCGACCTGATCGTGATTTCCACGCACGGGATGACGGGCTGGCACCGGCTAGCGTTTGGCTCGGTGACGGAGAAAGTCGTGCGGCTGGCTTCGTGCCCGGTGCTGGTGCTGCGAGCAAACCCACACGCGGGGCAAGAGATGGCCGACAAGACCGCGCGTTCGGTCGCGGTGTAGACGCGATCACCGAACGTCTCTTGGAAGTTCGCCGGGAAGCCTCTTCATCAAGCTGAAGCCTCAGGGATCAGGCTCTGCGACGACGCAGTGGTTTCGGCGGGATTCCATTTTTCAACGACGTGCCAGGAGGAGGCGCGGTTGCACAGGGCGGCGACCGGGTGTTGCGGGTTGACGCGAAATGCGAACGTGTGTATTTTTCGCGAAAATAGCGCTTCGAGGAGCCGTAATGTCCAGCCAAGCCGTCGTTATACAGTCTGGCCAAGCGGAACGCTTGGCCCTTCGCACGTCCTACGTCGAGAATCTCGTGACCGGGAAGGAATCCAAGTTCAGCTCACTGTTTGAGTTCTATGCCGCGCCCGGTTTGACACGGGAGCGCATTACCACACGAAGATCGAGGAGTACTTCTACATACTGGAGGGCGAACTCGACCTGCGCTCGGGCGACCGCGAATTCCGCGCCCGTCCCGGAACATTCGTGTTCGTGCCGCCGGGCACGCCGCAGTACATAGCCAATCGTGGAACGAAGCCGAGGCGCCTGCTGCTGGGGTGCAATCCGCCGGGACACGAGAACTACTTTGCCGAGCTCCCCGCTCTGCTCGCGAAACCCGGCCCGCCCGATCCCGAAGCAATCGCCGCGCTGCGCAAGAAATACGACACAATTCAGCTCTCCGAACTGCAGTCCAAATAGCGCGGTTCGGCAAGCG
The DNA here is from genome assembly GCA_963836125.1 of uncultured Acidobacteriota bacterium. Lineage (GTDB taxonomy): Bacteria > Acidobacteriota > Terriglobia > Acidiferrales > UBA7541 > Palsa-295. Next base: position 1,064,393 of record CAWIIK010000003.1, on the reverse strand, counting down.
TGAGCGTTAGGCGGGGCGGCGGAGGCGGTCGAGGAGGGCGAAGAGCGCGACGGCGACGGCGGATGTGACGAAGGAATCGAGCAGCAGGCGCGGCGTGAAAAATGGCGCCGAATGATTCAGCAGAACGCGCTGAACGATCGCAAAAACCATCTGATGAAAATGGAACAAGAGAAAGACCAGGCCGAAGCGGCTGAGCGGATGCTCGGTATCGATGCGGCCTCCAATCGAAGACGACACGTAACCCACCAGCGTTTTCGCAATCCCGTACAAGCCAATCGGATTATCAAAGCTCAAAGCGTCCTGGAGGATGCCGATTGCCGCCCCGAGCAGCAGGCCGGTGGAAGTGTTGCGGCGGCTGACGCCGAAATAGACGGTGACGAGCAGAGGGAGATCGATGAGCTCGGACCAGCGGCCGTACTTGTGAAGAAACGCCTGAAACACAAGAGCGAGAAACGCGGTGAGGATGACCGTGCCGCTGTAATACTTGTGGACCTCGATATTCGAATCGGAGCGGATTCCGGCGCTGAGCATCGAGGCCATTTTATCGCTGCTCCGGGGCGGGCGGTTTGGCGGCAGCCTCGGGAGGCTGCGCCTTCGATGCAGGGGAGGCCGCAGGAGATGGCGATTCGGGTGATGTAAAGGCAGGCGCAGCGGTCTGAGCGTTTGGATCGACAGGCAGTTCCGCGGGCTTCAGAGCAACATCCTGGCGCGAGAGCAAGACGAGAACGTCCTCAAGACGATCCAGGTGCACGGCCGGTTGGACATGGATGATCTGAAACGGATTCGACGGGGACGCGTCCTTGACGACACCAATCGGAAGTCCTTTGGGGAAGATGCGATCTTCGCCAGAGGTGAGGATGACCTCGCCCGGGTGGACTTTTTCGTCGTTCGTGACGTAATCCATCACAGGCAGCGGGTCGCCCGTGCCTTGCACGACGCCATGGGTGCGCGTATCGGCGAAGAGGGCGCCGACGCCGCTGTCCCTGTCGTCGATGAGGAGTACCTGCGCGGTATCATTCGAGAAGACTTCGACGATCTTGCCCACGATGCCTTCCGGCGTGATGACGGGCATGTCGCGGCGGAGATGGTCGCGCGCGCCGCGATTGATGAAGAGCGTGTGAGAGGCAGGGTCGGCGCTGGCTCCGATCACCTGAGCGGCGAGCATGAGAGCCTGGGGATGGGCCTCGCGGAAATCGAGCAGATGTTGCAAGCGCTGCGCTTCTCTCGCGTCGGCTTCCAGCTCGAAATTGCGCAGGCGCAACTGGTCGACTTCAGCCTGCAGGCGTGCACTTTCGACCCGTGCTCCGTGAAGATCGATGTAGCCCCTCCAGACGCCGCGGATCTTGGACGAGGTCCAGGTACCGACGCGGCCGACGGGAGTCACCAGGTCCGCAGCCCAATAACGAATGAGGGGCACACCCTGGTCGCGCTTGATCTGAAAGGCGAGCAGCAAGAGCTGCGCGAAAACGACGCCGACCAGCAGCGCGAGCGAGCGATGGCGAGAGTAGACGTTGAGCATCTCAGAAGCCCGACATTTCAATACCGTCCAGCCAAGGTCGAAGAGAAAAACAAGAGCAGATCCCTCGAACTGCATCCCGCGCCCGCAAAAACCGCCCTTCCTTCGCCGGGGCAAGCGGGAAAGCAAAGGCGCGCCCTTCGAAACTCAGGGCAGGCGGGACTCCGCTCCCTTCTTCCATCAGGGCAAGCGGGATGACAGCCCCATTCGTGCGACGCGATGCAAGATCTGCTATCCGGAAGTTAGTCGATCGAAACCAGACGCAACAACCGGAAATCGCTGAGCATTTTCCCCGTGCCGAGCACGACGGACGCGAGCGGATCGTCGGCGATCGAGACAGGCAAGCCCGTTTCCTCGCGAATGCGCTTATCGAGATTCTTGATGAGCGCGCCGCCACCGGTGAGAACGATGCCGCGGTCGCTGATGTCGGCGGAAAGCTCGGGCGGGGTGCGCTCGAGAGCCACGCGGATGGCGTTGACGATCGTCGAGATATTCTCGGAAAGCGCCTCGCGGATTTCGCTGTCGTCGATCGTGACGGTGCGCGGCACGCCCTCGATCAAGTTGCGGCCTTTTACTTCGAGCGTGAGCGGCTTTTCGAGCGGGTAGGCCGAGCCGATTTCCATCTTGATCTGCTCGGCAGTGCGTTCGCCGACCAGGAGATTGTACTTGCGCTTGAGATAGTGCATGACGGATTCGTCCATTTCGTTGCCGGCGACGCGAACGGAGCGCGAATAGACGATGCCGCTCATGGAGATGACCGCGATATCGGTCGTGCCGCCGCCGATATCGACGACCATGTTTCCGGAAGGCTCTTCGATGGGCAGACCGGCGCCGATGGCGGCGGCCATAGCCTGTTCGACAAGATAGACCTCGCTCGCACGGGCGCGGTAGGCGGAGTCCTGCACGGCGCGCTTTTCGACGGGCGTAATCTCGCTCGGGACGCCGATGACGATGCGCGGGTGCACCAGGACGCGGCGGTTATGCGCCTTCTGGATGAAATACGTGAGCATCTTCTCGGTGACTTTGAAGTCGGCGATCACGCCGTCTTTCATGGGCTTGATGGCGACCACGTTCCCGGGAGTCCGGCCGAGCATTTCCTTGGCTTCGCGGCCGACGGCGACGACTTCGGAATTGTTTTTGTTAATGGCGACGATAGAAGGCTCGTTGACGACGATGCCTTTGCCGCGGGCGAATACGAGGGTGTTCGCGGTGCCCAGGTCGATAGCCAGGTCGGACGAGAACAGGCTGAAGACCGACCGCATGTTGTAACCGTTCTTAGTCAATTCCTTCTCCCTCAGAGTGCGATGCAGCGCCGCTGCGGCAGCGCCCGGCTCGCGCCGATCTTCGAGTATGGGCGAGTGCGTTACGGAATCACAACGTCGACGCGCTTGATCGCCGTTCCGCCCCGCCGGTCTTGTCCGGTGATGACGATCTCGTGGCTGCCCCGCGTCATCGGCGGAGTGAAGTACCGGAAGTGCCCGTCCGATTGAATGTCGGCGACCTCTTCGCCATTGATGATCAGGGCGGCGCCAGGCTCGGTGCGCCCGATCACCTCGACGACGTTACCTTGAAGCTCTGTGCCGTCGATATCGAGCGGCATCTCCTGTTCCTTGCCCTGCGCTACAAGCGTGAATTTATATGAATCGCTGGGATCGCTGACGTTGCCTTTGTCGTCGATGGCACGAACCCGCCAGAAATAATCGCCTGGCTCGAAGCCGGTAAGGTCGACGGAGGTTCCATCTGTCTTTTGTTCCATCACGATGTGACTGAAACTCGTTGTCGTGCTGGTCTGGAGATCATACTGCTTGGCGGTTGCCGAAGGATTCCACGCGAAATGAACGGGATCATGCTTCGGATCGACCACGATAATCGGCTGCAGGTTGAGAGGCTCGGTGAGATCGGGGGGAGCCAGAACCTGAGTCTTCGTAATCGGCCCGCCGGCACCGGTGAAGGTGGCGCGTTCGTACTGTCCGATATCCACGTGCTCGCTGCCGCGATCCAACTGGGCGCTTCCGGAATCAACGGTAACTTGCTGTTCGTTTGTGGTGGGATCGCTGCGCACGTTCATGCGGCTATTGGCCTGCGCATCGGCGACGGCATCCTCGAAGGAAACCTCCGCCTTCGAGCCCGGGACTTGCCAGGTACCGGTGTTGAGGTCAACCTGACCGGTATTGAGATGAACGGCAACCTGGGTAGCGTGGTCTTGCGCCACGTTGTTTTCCTCGACAGTGACAAATGTGTCGCCCTTCACGGTGTACTCGGTGCCGTCCGCGAAGGAGACGCGGGCCACGCCATCGGAGCCGGTTTCGATCTCATCGCCCTTATCGAGAGTAATCTGATAATCGGCGTTGACCCACTGAAGGGAGTTCACTTTCTTGATCTGCACCTTGCCGTCGAGGTTGACGAAACGTGCCAGGCGGCTGGCTGCGGTCGCGCCGGCATTGTCGCGAGGGGAGACTGCATCCGACAGCCGCTGCAAGGCTTTTTGGGAGAATTCGGGAAAGACAAGATAGCAGGACGCGCCGACGATCGCGAGAACACACAAAACCAGGACGATGACGGTGCGGTATTTTACTGTGTGCCAATACACCTCGACCCGCGTGATTTTGGGCTTGGGTCCAGCGACAGTTTTGCCGTCAGCCGATGACATTTGGGTCCGTTTTTTCAATCTAGCACACGGGCTGAGAGCTTCTCAATGCGACTGGGGCGCAGTTGCGAAACCGCTAACCCCCTCGATTGGCCATATGTTGCGAGAATGCACTCCGATGGGGCGCGGTCCATTTTGGAGGTTGACCGGGATGGCATAGTTTAGGGAGACTAGACATCTGACTGGAGAAACTTAGTCCGTCCTTTTAATTTACCTTCCGCATGCCGCTTCACGCGGTTCGCGAGGACCGAAGCGATTGTCCGCGAGGAAGAACAGGAAGAAGAGCATGAAACACCCCGAGCAAGAAATGATTGGCGAGCTTTTGCCGCCGGAACGCTTGATGCTGACGCCGGGTCCGTCGTGCGTGGACCCGCGCGTGTATCGCGCGATGGGGGCTCCGATCGTGGGCCACATGGACCCGTGGTTCACGAAGATGATGGACGACGTACAGGTGCTGCTGCGCCGCGTTTTCCAGACGCAGAACCGGATCACGTTCCCGCTGTCGGCTTCGGGTTCAGGCGGAATCGAAGCGGCGGTGATGAACCCGCTCGAAGCGGGCGACGAGTGCATCGTCTGCGTGAACGGCGCGTTTTCCGAACGCATGGCCATTATCGCCGAGCGCGTCCCCGCCAAAGTGATTCGCGTCGAGGCGCCATACGGGCGCACGGTCGATCCGGGGGACGTGCTGCGCGCGGGAAAAGGCAGGAAAATCAAGTTCGTGGGACTCGCGCACGGCGAGACCTCGTCGGGCATCGTGCAGCGAATCGAGGACTACCGGAAGGTGGCGGACGAACTGGGCGCATTACTGGTGGTGGATACGGTCGCGAGCCTCGCGGGCGTTCCGCTGGACGTGGACGCGGAGCGCATCGATATCTGCTTCAGCGGTTCGCAGAAGGCGATCAGCGCGCCACCGGGGATGGCGCCCATCACCGTCGGCCCGCGCGCCGAAGAAGCGATGCACGCGCGGAAGGAACCGGTGCGGAGCTGGTATTTCGATCTGACGACGGCGATGAATTACTGGGGCAAAGATCGCCTGTACCACCACACGCCGCCGATCACGCTAATTTACGCGATGCGGGAGGCGCTGCGCGCGGTGCTGGAGGAAGGTCTCGAAGCGCGCTGGGAACGGCACCGGGAAAATCAGCAGGCGTTGATCGCCGGAGTCGAGGCGATGGGGCTCGAGCTGCTGGTTTCGAACGCGGCGGACAGGCTTACGACCGTGACGGCGATCAAGATTCCCGCGGGACTCGAGGACGGCACGGTGCGCCAGCAGCTGCTCGATGAATTCAGCATCGAGATCGCGGGAGGCCTGGGACCACTGAAAGGCAAAATCTGGCGCGTCGGACTGATGGGCTATTCGTGCCAGAAGCCGAACGTGCTGACCTTCCTCGCCGCGCTGGAAAAGACGCTGCTCGATCAAGGGTTCCGGTTGCCGGCGGGAGCGGGCGTGGCGGCGGCGATCCAGAATTACCAGCACGCGACCCAGCCGGCCGCGGTGGGCGCGAGGAAATAAGCGAGACGGTAGGGCAAACCATGGCGAAAGCGGCGGCGGTTGCGACGATCCCAAATGCAGGCGCGATGAGCGAGTTCATCGGCGCGTTCGATGTGCCATCGAAGGTGACGGATTACGTCTATCAGTGCCGCTTCTCGCATTGCTGGAACGGTATCGCCACGCGGCACAGCGACACGATGGACTGCAAGTTCTTCGTCGACGGCAAGGGTGTGGTGCTCGGCCTGGCGCACCCGGGATTCGTTACGTTTCGCGATCGCGCGGGACGCAATCCGAGCGACCGCGAGGCGAGTTACATCGCCGCAGAGTATCTCCGCGAGCGGCTCGAGCAGGAAGACGAACACTCACTCTACGACGTTTCGGCAAGCGACGTAGTTCGCATCATCGACAGACTCGGCATTCACTGAGAGCGGAGGTTCCGGGTCGAAAGTTCAGATTCCAGATTCCAGAACAAGGCAAGCGATTTTCCCGCCAGGACTTGTCTCGCGCGTGATCGTGCATCACCAAGCTAACGGCTAGTCTCCCGTCTCTAAAGTTTCTTTATATTTGTTGACCTTCCGGATGATCTTACTGGCGCTGGCGACCCACTGAAATGGTTGTGGGTTCCGATTGTAGCGCTGGATGTAATCTTGAATTGCTTTGGTCAGGTCACGAACGCTGCGAAATGTGCCTCGACGAATTCGTTTCCGCGTGATTTCGGCAAACCAGCGTTCGATTTGATTGAGCCACGAGGAACTGGTTGGCGTGAAATGGACGTGATAGCGGGGCCGCACGGCGAGCCACTTCTTTACCGCCGGGTGTTTATGCGTTCCGTAGTTGTCGAGCACGAGATGGATTTGCAGACCAGAATCGACCGACTCATCGATCCGATCCAGGAACCGTAGGAACTCTTGATGCCGATGCCTCGGCTGGCAGGCAGCGATCACCTTCCCCTCCAAAACGTTGAGCGCGGCGAACAGTGTGGTCGTTCCGTGCCGTTCATAATCGTGCGTTTGTCGTGCGGGCAAGCCGGGCCGCAAGGGAAGCATGGGTTGCGTGCGCTCCAAGGCCTGAATCTGGCTTTTCTCATCCACGCTGAGGACGATGGCCTTATCCGGCGGGTTCCGATAGAGCCCCACAATGTCGCGCACTTTCCGAGCAAATTCCGGATCGTTACTGAACTTGAAGGACTGCACTCGATGGGGCTGCAGTCTGTGCTTCTTCCAAATCCGCTGCACGGTAGCGGGGCTGACCTTCTGGCTCGTCGCCATGGCCCGAACACTCCAATGAGTAGCGTCCTTTGGAGTGGTCTTCATCGTAGCGTCCACAATCGCTTCCTCCCTTTCTGTGGAGATCTGCTTGGGGCGTCCGCTACGCGGCTGGTCCTCCAGTACAGCGGCTAAGCCGCCGCTGTCAAATCGCCTACGCCACAGCAATACCGTTGGCAGAGAGGTAGAGAGGTTCCGTGCCAGAACGTGATTGGCAATTCCCTCGGCCGCGCCAAGGACAATGTCGACGCGGAGAACGATTCCTCGAGGTGTGCTGCGATGACGGCTAATCTCCAGTAACTGCTTGCGATCTGAGTCCGAAAGGGACAGTTTGGGCGCAGGTGGAAGGGGCATATCGCCAGTATGCAGCCTTGGCATCTATTAGTAAAGCTATTTAGGATACACGAGACTAGGAAACAAGGATGACGCGAACCCCCGCTTGCGGGAGCTCGCGACGCGAAACGAAGCCCTCGGCTTAGGGCAGAGTGTAAACGTTAACGGCGTCGCCGGTAACGATGGCGACGTACTGCTTGCCGTTCTTGCCCTCGTAGGTCATGGGATCGGCGCTACCGCTTCTCGCCATTTTTGTGACCCACAGTTCCTTACCGGTCTTCGAATCGTAGGCGCGGAAACGACTGTCGGACGTGGAACCGTCGAACACCAGGCCGCCCGCGGTGGCGATGGGGCCGGCGCTGCTGCCGTTGCCGGTGTCCTGCTTATCGGGCGCCAGGCCCTCGGTAATGCCGGAGACCGTCTCCCAGGCGATGTCGCCGGTGTTCGCGTTCACGGCGATCAGTTTGCCCCAGGGCGGTTTCTGGCACGGCCAGTTGCCAATCACTTTGCCGTCCTTGTCCTTCACGGTGGCGGTGAAGCCGTAATAGGGTCCAGGGCCTTCGACACTGGCGCGGTCATAAATCTGGGTCGAGCCCTCGGTGCCGCGGCCGTAACTACCGGCGCCTTTCCTCTTCTTTTCGATCCAGCCCATGAGCGAAGTATCGTGCGTGTGGACGAACACATATCCGTCGCGCGGGTCGGTGGCTGCGCCACCCCAGTTGACGCCGCCGGTGCCGCCGGGGAACTGGATCGTGGTTCTCGGAGGTGTGCCGTCCTCGTGGTAGAGCCATCCGGTGAAAGGCCCGGCGTTATACAAAGTGCCGCCATTCTTGGCCAGGACTTCCTGGCACGCTTTGGCATGCTCGGGCGAGGTGTCGTCGGCCGTGACAATGTCGTCGGCCTTGTAACTGTTGCGAGCGAGCGGAGGAGGCTTGAGCGGGAAAGGCTGCGTGGGCGAATACCACTCGCCGGGAACGTCGCCCTTCGCAACGGGGCGCTCTTCGACGCCAAAAACGGGCTTGCCCGTGTCGCGATTTAAGATGTACATCAATCCAGCCTTGCCGATTACGACGATCGCAGGAATTTTCTTGCCGTTGTCATCGATATTGATGAGCGCAGGTCCGGGCGGGAGATCCTGATCCCAGAGGTCGTGATGGATCGTCTGGAAATACCACTTCAGCTTTCCGGTGTTAGCGTCGACGGCGACGACAGAATTGCCGAAGAGATTTGCGCCGGGACGATCGCCGCCGTAGTAGTTGGGCGAGGGACCGCCGATCGGCATGTAAAGAAGGTCCTTCTTCGGATCGACGGTCATGTACCAGCCCCAGACGTTGGTGCCGGAGCGGCCCTTCCATCCGTCGTTCAACCAAGTGTCGTGACCCACTTCGCCGGGCTGCGCTACGGTATGAAAATCCCAGACGAGCGCGCCGGTGAGAACGTCGATCGCGCGCGTGTCACCCGGAGGGCCAATCGGCAGCTCGCCGACGCTAGCGCCGAGAAAAGCGAGATTCTTGTAGATCGTGGGCACGCCGCTGTATCCGACGGCGAGTTCGACGGAACCATCCTTGCCAAACGTGGAGACGGGTTTTCCCGTGGCGGCGTCGAGTTCGATCACCTTGCGGCTGAAGGTGGTGAAGACGATGCGAGGCGGATTGTCTTTATCGCCGGGCCAGTAGGCGACCCCTTTGGTGGAGGGCATGGCGACATCGTAATGCCAGATTTCTTTTCCGGTAGCGGCGTCGAGGGCGAAGACGTGGCCGCTGCCGGGAAGATACATCACGCCATTCACGGCGATCGGGGTGACTTCGAGGCCGCCGCGGTCAGAGAGCGGCATCGTCCAGGCCTGAGTGAGCGTCGTCACGTTGCTCGTATCGATCTGCTTCAGGGGCGAGTAGCCCGAGCCTTCGACGTCGTGGCGATACATCGGCCAATCGCCCGGAGCCACTTTCTGCGCCTCGGCCGACGGCGTCAGAACCGCTAGGAGAATAGCAACAGCCATCCAATTGAAAGTCTTCCGATACATGAATGAAATCCCCTCCGCAAAGCCGCGAGCATACTATCAGCAAACATACTGGGACGCGCAAGTTTTCGCCCCGGTTACATCATGAATCAGAACGAATGCCGAAGGGGCGCGGCCTACGGAAATATGCGCGGGAAAAAGGCGGGGACGCGGCGCGCGTAATCGCTGAAACGTGTGCCAAAGGCTGTGAGAAGAAGATTTTCCTCGGTGCGGATGCGGATCGCGGTGCCAGCGAGAAAAACAATCAAGCCAGCAAGGGCCGCCGGCCAGCGAGCGACGGCGAGCGCGGACGCAACGTACATGCCAAGCATCGCGAGATAAATCGGATTACGGACGATCGCGTACGGGCCAGCAGAGATGAGTTCGTGTCCTTCAATCACGCGAGCGACGAGCGCCCACTGCTTGCCGAGGGCCATCGCAGCGACACAGCAAAACCAAACGGAGGCCACCACGATCGCGGTAGTGATTACCGAAAGGATCTCTTCGGCGAGCCGCGGCATCGGCCGAATGGCGGAGAAGTAGGCGCGAGCGAAGACAAAGCAGATTGCGTACGCGACGGCCTGCAACAGAAATCCCGCGCCTGATTTCCAGTCGCGCTTGGCCGCGCCTGGCGCCGCTCGGCGTTTGCCCAAGGCGAGGATCGCGCCGAAGCCGAGCCAGCCGGCGAGAACGGCGAGAACGGCGATTTCGGCCGGGAGATCGGAGCGAAAGGCAATCGGCAATTTTGCGGCTCCCGTCGCCGCGATTTATCCGGCTGTCAGTCCCAGGGCTTTTTTCAGGACCGCGATTTGTCCGGCGTGATAGAGGTCGTGCTGGATGACCCCGTGAAGGATCTGATAGCGCGACACGTTGGTAGCGCCGACTTTCTCGTCGAGCTGATCGTCGCGCAGGGCCGCGGAGACCTGCCGCAGGCGGGCGCGGCTTGCGGCGAGACTTTCGAGCGCGCGCTCCCACGCGGGCTCGCTGACTTCCCAGACGGGAGGCCAATCGCGCTCCGTGGTGACGTCGACTGTCTCTCCCTGCAAGCGGTGCTGCACGATCGAATTCCACGCGCCGACGTGGTGCACGAGTTCCCAGACGGAATGCGCGCCGGGGACAACGTGTTTCGACGCGTCCTCGGCGGATACGCCGTCGAGCAGCTGCATCAGAGGCGGGCCGTGCCAGGCGTCACCGGAGAAGGCGCGGTCCATTTGATCGAGGATTCTGTGAATTTCGCTCATCCGTTCCCCCCAATCAAAAGCGTAAGACAGCGCAGCGCGCGTGGCAAGCGTCCAGGCTCAGGAGCTGGGATTCTTGAGGCTGGGGTCGATCCATTCTGCTCGCAGAAGGTCGCGCTGATTTTCCGTCAAACCGAACCAAGATTCCCCGAGGCCGCGAACGTGATCGAGCGCGGCCTGCACCTCGGCCTGCTTCTCCTTCATGACCTCGCTATCCGCATCGGTCGGGACGCGAATCGGAGGCGCGACGAACATGACGGCGCGAGAAAAAGGATAGGGAAGCCGGAACTGGTCCCAGGATTTCTCGAAGGTGTGAGCGTGGCTGAGCGCAATGTGAAAAACAGAGATGGGCTTGCCGGTGCGGCGCGCGAGGATCACGGCGCCGGGCTTGGCGACGAAGCGCGGGCCGCGGGGTCCGTCGATGGTGAGCGCCACGTGAGTGCCGGCTTCGAGATGGCGCGCCATCGCGGTCAGGCCTTCGATCGCGCCGCGCGTCGAACTGCCTTGTGCGGTGCCGAATCCGAGGCGCTCGATCACGCGGCGGGTCCACTGGCCGTCGAAATTGACGGTGTTGAGAACGACGATGCCGCGACGCCGCCAAATCCACACGGCCGGGAAAATGCAGCGGTGCCAAAACGCTCCGATGCAAGGCTCGCCCGAGCTGCGAATCTGAATCGCGTTGTGGACGCCGACTACCTCGAAACGGAGGGTGGGGCCGATCAGGCGGAGGGTCCAATACACGGCCCACGCGATGACGGGAATCTGCATCTTACGCCAGATGGAAAGATGGGGGTGCTGAACGCCTGCCGAGGTATTGCCATCGGCGCCCGGCGGTGCGCTCGCGGGCGTGCCGAGTTGAGTACCGGCGGATTTTGGGGTGTTCTGCACTGCTGTATAGTATAGGCGGTCTTCGATGTACTCCCGATTTCAAATCGTTTGCGGCGGGCGTGTCGGCCCTCGCGTTGCGGAGCGCACCGCACCGTCTTACGACAAAGGTCCCGGGGAGTGCCCCCGGGGGCTAAAGCGGACAAACGAGAGGAGCGTTCTGCCGGAGCTGAAGCTTCGACCCCCTAAACGGCGGATCCTCTGGGCGAATTGTCTCGTGGCGCTGCTTATCGGAATGATCTCGTGGTGCGCAGTGACGGCACGCGCGCAGCAGGCCCCCCCTGACGCCGTTGGAGAAGTAGAGGGCAACGACGTCACGGTGGACGGCGGAGTTGCGGCGATGGTGGGAACGGCGACGAGCGCGCCGAGGATGTTCGTTGCAAACGGCAGCGTGCTGACCGTGCATTCGGGACAGGCGGTGATGACGCTGTTTGCGGGAGGCGAGGTCGACATCTGCGGTCCAGCGAAGATCACCATTCTGCGGTCGTCGGGTGCGATCACGTTGGCGCTGAATTTCGGACGGATGCGCGTGCAACTTCCGCCGAAGACGTCGCTGCGCGTCTTCACTCCGACGGTGATTGGAACGCCGCTCGACATCAGCGGCGGCGCGCGAGACGTGACCATGGGGCTGAATCTGGATGATTCGATGTGCGTTCTCGCGGCGAGTGGCGCGATTCAGCTCGCGAACCAGTTCACGGACCAGACGCTGATCGTGCCGCAATCGGGAGAGTTTTTCCTGAGCGCAGGGCAACTGCAACCCGTCGCGGGTAAACCCGGAAGCTGCCAGTGCACGGCAATGAAACCGCAACCGCCTCCTCCCGCGCCTGCGGAGATACCGGAGTTCGCGCAAGCAAAGCCGGCCGCGCCTGCACCGCAAACTGGGACCGAAATTGTGCCACTGACAGCAGATCCGGCGACGATACCGCAATTCGTGCAGACAACCCCGGCGGCACCGCTGCCACGACATTCGACCGACACTGCGCCGACGGCGCCTCCCGCAATTGCAGATCGGCAACTCGCCGCCGTGATCCCGGCGCCCCCGCGCGACGAGCCATCTCCGCCGCCAATGGAATACAGCGTGCCCTCGAGCGTGAGCGAGGCGCATCCAGTTGTCCCGGCACCAGCCGCGGAGAAGGCGCCGGCAAGCGGCGCTCCGGCCGCGCCCGCGCCGCAGTATGCGGCAGTTATGCCGATGCTCGCGTTCTCGGCGTCTTCTCCCCAACCGCCCGGCGATCTGACGCCGGACATGATGTTTCTAATCCGAACGGCGCGCGTGGAGCCTGAATGGGGATTCACGGGAACCGTGGCGGCTCCGGAGTTCGTGTCGGCGGTGAGACAATCGCTGGGGGTCGAACCGGGAAAGCAGCCTCCCGTCGCGGATCCAACCGCACCACAAAAGAAGGGCGGATTCTGGTCGGCGCTGAAGCGATTGTTCGGCGGCAAGTAGCAGCGGGGATTCCTCAACGACAAGCGGGTGCAAACCGACAATCAGAAGAGTTTGCTGGAATCGAGGAGGATGGTGACAGGGCCATCATTCACGAGGTCGACGGACATGTGCGCCTGGAAGACGCCTGTCTCGACGCGAACGCCGGAAGCTCGCAGCGCGGCGACGAATTCCTCGTAGAGCGATTTGCCGAGTTCGGGCGGAGCAGCCAGAACGAAGCTGGGGCGGCGGCCGCCGCGCGCGTCGGCGTAGAGAGTGAATTGCGAGACGGCGAGAATGGCGCCGCCTGTGTCGAGAAGCGAGCGATTCATCTTTCCCTGGTCATCATTGAAGATGCGGAGATTGACGATTTTTTCGGCCATCGAAGCGGCGGTGGCGGAGGAATCTTCGCGGCCTACGGCGACGAGGACGACGAGGCCCGGCCCAATTTCGCCGGTGACGCGACCATCGACCGTGACGCTCGCGCGCGTGACTCGCTGGAGTACGATTCGCATCGGCTGAAGCGGATGATTCTACCTTGCGAGCGAAGCGTTTGGGTCCTGTTTGCAAAACCCAAAGCTAACCACAGAGCGCAACTCAGATACGGGGAACATCCAGGGCACTCGGTGAAGTTCACGAGCCGTGCCGGGGCGCGCCGCGAAGCAAGCTTCGCGAACAAAGAGCGGCGGCTTGCCGCCGCTTGTGTCAGGGAGGATGCGCACATACGATGGGGGCGCGCCAACAGCCCATCATGAGCGAAATTCACACGGAATCTTACCCGGAATCTTCGAGCAAGCAGCCTTGGTTGACGCGAGGCGTGCTTGGAATCGGGCTTGCGAGCTTGTTTTCGGATTGGGGGCACGAGGCGGGGACGGCAATTCTGCCCGTCTTTCTCGCGAGCCTGGGCGCGCCTGCGGTTGCGCTGGGGATTATCGAAGGCGTTTCCGACGGGCTATCGAGTTTCGCGAAGCTGGCGGGCGGTTTCGTGGCGGATCACGCGCCGTGGCGGAAGCCGACCGGGATCGTCGGCTACTGCGCGACGGCGGTCACGACGTTTGGCTATGCGTTCGCGCAGAGCTGGCCGGCCGTGCTGGCGCTGCGGGCGTTCGGATGGATGGGGCGGGGCAGCCGAGGGCCGTCGCGAGACGCGCTGCTGGCGGATTGCGTGTTGCCGGCGCAACAGGGCCGGGCATTTGGATTCGAGCGGGCCATGGACACGCTCGGCGCGGTGCTCGGGCCACTCTGCGCGACCGTGCTGATCGGCGTTCTCGGCACGCGGGGCGTGCTGCGGTGGACGCTGCTGCCGGGATTGACGGCCGCGGTGTGTTTCGCGCTGCTGGCGCCGGGCGCGAAAAAAGTGGATGGGCAGCATCTGCCCGCGATTTCCTCGTTCGGCGCGCGGCTCGCGCAACTACCCAAAGATTACTGGCATTTCCTCGGCGGAGTCTTCGCCCACGGATTCGGGGATTTTGCGCCGACCCTGCTGATCCTGCGGGCGGGTCAGATTCTGACGCCACGCTACGGGAGCACGCGGGCGGCGACGATTGCGGTGGGGCTGTACACGTTTTTCAACGTGGTGAACGCCGCAGCAGCCTATCCCGCCGGCGCCTTGGCCGACCGGATCGGGAAGCGCGGACTGCTGGCGGCGGGCTATGCGGTGGGCGCAGCCACATACATCGGATTTATCTTCGAGCAGCCGACGATTCCAGTCCTGGCGATTCTCTTCGGGCTTGCGGGCGTGCATGGGGCGGTGCAGCAGTCGCTCGAGAAGTCGGTGGCGGCGGAGCTGCTGCCGAAGGCGGTGCGAGGGTCGGGATTCGGTGTGCTTGCGACGGCGAATGGCGCGGGCGATCTCGTGTCGAGCATCGCCGTGGGCGCGTTATGGTCAAGCGTGAGCGCGGCAGCGGGGTTTTTGTACGCAGGAGTTTTTGCGGCGATCGGGGCGGGGCTGGTGTATTCGTCGCGGGCGCGATGAAAATCAGAGTGGGAGCTGAAGGGGCGTGCCGCGTTCCTCGTTGACGCGCACGGTCGTCTGGGAATCGAGATCGGCGAGAGCGATGGTGCGGCGGCTGCCGTCCGAGGTGATATAAACGATGTTGCCGTTCGAAGTCGTGAAGGCCACGGCCTGAATCCTCGTGCCGTTGCGAAGGACGAGGATGAACTCGCCCACGTCAGGCAGCGGCGGTGCGGCAGGTGCGGCCTCCGGAGCGGGCTGAACCGGGGGCGCTTGCTGCAACACGATGATCTGAGGCTGCTGCTGCGCCGGCTGCTGTGGCGGTTCCTCGGACTGATCGGATTCGTCGGGATAATAATAACCGCCGCCGTCGAGAAGGTAATATCCTGTGCCGCCGAATCCACGCGCACCAGGGAATCGCCTCGCGGAAGCGATGCGCCATTCCGTTTCGGGATCGATGAGGGCTTTCACGGCCAAGTCGCTGTCGATTGCGGAGAGATACTGGTAGTCGAAGCCGGGAGGCGGCACGGGATCAAGCAGCTGTTGGAGCGTCACGCCCGATCCGGCATAACCATTTGCGCTGAAGGCGCTCGGAGCGACATAACTTGTGCCGCGCGACGAAGAGCCGGAAACCGCGTGCGGCGCAAAACGGCGGCCATACGAGGCGCGAGGCTGCACGCCCATCGGACGCGCTACCGAAGCACTCATATGTTGGGCCTGGGCGGGGCAGCACAAGACAACAGATGAGGTGAACAGGACTCCCGCAGCTAGCCCAAACTGAAGCGCGTGTTTCATGGCCGCCCTCACTTCGTACTATATCAGACGCACTGATCGAGGGTGCGGTTGCACGCAGCGCCGGCGGGGCTGCGTTTCTTGCGGGCCAGCCGACAAAAAGCGATCTATCGGCTGCCCACACCTGCTAGAATTTGGTATCCTGCGCCGTTCGACGGAAGCAAGTCTCGCGCGCATGCGCACCGCGCAACACGACGGAGTGATACTCGATGGCTGATGCAGTAGCGGAGAAAGTGATTGCGACGCTCGCGTCCGTGAAGCGCATCCCGGCCGAGAACATCAAGCTCGACACCAACCTTCAGGAAATGGGCATCGACTCGCTCGACGTTTTCACCCTGCTTTTCGAGCTGGAAAACGTCTTCAAGATCACGATTCCGGACGACGACGTCCGCTCGATCAAAACCGTCAACGACATCGTCGAAGGCGTCAAGAAGCTGCTTGCCTCTGCGCCTCCGGACACGTCGATCGGTTCGGCCAGCACGGCGGACTGACGAATGGCGGCACGCCGGGTCGCAATCACAGGTCTGGGAATCATTTCTCCGCTGGGGTTGAATCTCGCCGACAGCTGGAAGGGCCTGCGGGAGGGACGTTCCGCGATCGGTCCACTCACATCGGTCAACTCCTCGAGCGTCAATTTGAAGATTCAAAACGGCGCCGAGGTTCACGGCTTCGACCCGCTGAAACATTTCGAAGGCGGCAAGGACGCCCAACTCGACCGCTTCGCGCAATTCTCCGTTGTGGCGGCCCGCGAGGCCTTTCGCGATTCCGGTATGGAGCTGACGCCAGAGGTACGCGAGCGTTCTGCGATCGTTTGCGGCTCGGCTGTGGGCGGGCAAGCGTCGATCGAGGCCGGATTCGAGGACTTATGGGTGCAGGGGCGTGGCCGCGTTCACCCGCTGACGATTCCCAAGACGATGGCCAACGCCGGAGCGAGCCATATCTCGATGGACCTGGGCCTCAGTGGACCGGTGTACACCGTCTCGACGGCGTGCTCCTCGGCGAATCACGCGATGGGCCAGGCTTTCCGGCTGGTGCGCGACGGTCTGGCGGATCTCGCCGTCACCGGCGGCGCCGAGGCGATTTTCACGCTCGGCATGTTGAAGGCCTGGGAAGCGATGCGCGTGATTTCGCCGGACACGTGCCGTCCATTCAGCAAGGACCGCCGCGGAATGATTCTCGGCGAGGGCGGCGCGATGCTGATTCTCGAGCCGTTCGACTCGGCCAAGGCGCGCGGTGCAAGAATCTACGCGGAGATTTGCGGATTTGGGATGACCTCGGACGCGCACCATCTGACGCAGCCGACCGTCGACGGGCCAGCGCGCGCGATGAAGGGCGCCCTACGTGAAGCCGGGATCGCACCGGAATCGATCGGCTACATCAACGCGCACGGAACGGGCACGCCGGGAAACGATCCCGTCGAATCGCGGGCCATTCGCGAAGTCTTCGGCGCGCATGCGGACAAAGTCAGCGTCAGTTCGACGAAATCGATGCACGGGCACGCGCTCGGCGCGGCAGGCGCACTTGAAGCCGTCGCCACCGTGATGGCGCTCCATCACGGGATCCTGCCGCCCACCGCGAATTATAACGAGCGCGACCCCGAGTGCGACCTCGATTACATTCCCAACCAGGCGCGCGCTCTCCAGGTGGAAGCGGCGCTCTCGAATTCGTTTGCTTTCGGCGGGCTAAACGCGGTTGTGGCGTTCCGCTCCGTGAGAGTTTGACCCCAGCGTCATTTCTCATTCATTTCTGCTTCGTCGAGGTGATCTGATGGAAAGAGCAGAGAGTATCGCTCTCATCCGGAGTTTCATCGAGGCGTGCGTGCGAGCCGATCCGGAGGAGTTCGCCAGTTACTTTTCTGAGGACGCTACGTGGTGGAACGCGCCGTGGAAACCCATCAAGGGCCGCGAGGCTATTCGCGAAACGCTGCGCCGCGGCGCCGAACAGATGGCCGCGCTGCCCTGGGTGATCGTGCATATCGTGGCCGACGGCGACATCGTGATGGTCGAGCGGGTGGACAACTTCCTGGCAGGGGAGACGCGCGTCAGCGTTCCTTGCGTGGGCGTCTTCGAGCTGCGCGATGGAAAAATCGCGGCGTGGCGCGACTACTGGGACCTGGGACAGTTCGAGCGGCAGCTAGCCAAGACCTCGCCTGCACAAGAGTGAAATCGAACATGCGGCTCGGGAGAGCGCCCGGATCGATCGGGAATCCGAGAAGCGGCCAGGTCTAGAAGAGATGGTGTAGGAAAGGAATGAGGCCGGTCCAGCCGGCTGGATTGATTTCCCAGCCGCGCGTCAATTCGTCTGAGAGCGAGAGCGTGATCATAATGCCGAGCCAGAAGAAGCCGGCGATGATCACGATTTTGGTTAGGCCGTGTGCGTACTTCACGTGCATGAAAAAAAGAACGACGAGAAGCATCTTGACGACCGCGATCACGAGAGCCGCGACCGTGTTCCACTCGCCGAGGTCGATGTACGCCACGCCTGTGGTCAGCGCCGTCAAACACATCAGTGCCAGAAAAACGGCGACGTAGACGCCGATGGGCACTACGTGGCCGTGGGCGCCCTGCGCGCCTTGTTCGGTATGCTCGGACATTGTCGTTCTCAGCTCCCCGGATAACGCCCGCCAATCAGGTAGAGCAGCGGGAAAAGGAAAATCCAGACAATATCGACGAAGTGCCAGTACAAGCCGCTGATTTCAAGCGGCGTGTAATATTCGGATGAAAACTTGTTGCGCGCGGTCATGATCACCAGCACGGTCAAGATGCCCAGCCCGACCACCATGTGCAGGGCGTGCAAGCCCGTCATGAAGAAATAAAAGCACATGAACATCTGCACGTAAGGGGCGTTCGCGCCCCACGCGGCGTGATTTTCGAAACCGAAATAGGCGCCGGGCACGATGTGGTTCACGTAATCCGCGTGCCATTCAAACGTAAACTTGATCACGAGGAAGGCCGCCCCGAGAATCATGGTGAAAATAAGCCACGAGATCGTCTGCCCTTTGCTCTTGCCCGTCTGCGCGGAGCGGATGGCCAGCGCCATCGTCAAGCTGGAACAGATCAGGACGGCCGTGTTGATCGCGCCAAACTGGACCTCGAGAAGATGGCTGCCGATGATGAAACCACCCAAGTGCAGCGAGCGGTACACGATGTACGCCGTGAACATCCCGCCGAAGAACAGGATTTCCGTGACCAGAAACGCCCACATGCCGAGCGTTCCGGCTTCCTTCTGCTGGGCAACGTCCTCAAACTGATGCGCGAACCCGGGCGGATGGGCGTGCGCGTCGTGTGCGGCCATCTCAGACATGCGATGCCTCGGCATACGGATAGTTGTAGGCGTCTTCGGTTACGATCGGCGGTACGTCGAAGTTTTCCGTCGGCGGCGGCGACAGGGTTGTCCATTCCAGGCCTTTAGCGCCCCACGGGTTCCGGCCAGCCGGCGGTCCGTACCGCATCGACCAGGTCAAGTAAATGAGTGGAATTACGTAGCCCACGGCCAGGACCGAGGCGCCGGCGGACGACAAGACGTTCAAGAACTGAAATTCCGCCGGGTACACCGCATAACGGCGGGGCATTCCCCAATAGCCGACGACAAATTGCGGGAAGAAAGTCAAATTAAAGCCGATGAATACGATTGCCGCCGCGATCCGGGCCCACATATCCGGATACATGCGTCCCGTGATTTTCGGCCACCAGAAGTGAATGCCGCCGAGATAGCCCATCAGCGCCCCGCCCACCATGATGTAGTGGAAGTGAGCGACCACGAAATAGGTCCCGTTCAGGTGGACGTCGGTGGCCAAGCTTGCCAGAAACAGGCCCGTGAGACCGCCGATCGTGAAGAGGCCGATAAAGCCCAGGGCGTAAAGCATGGGCGCCTGATAGGAGATCGAGCCCTTATAGAGCGTCGCGGTCCAGTTAAACACTTTGATGGCCGACGGGATCGCAACGATGAAACTCAGCACCGAAAACACCAGCCCGGCGTAAACGGACTGGCCGGTGACGAACATGTGGTGCCCCCAAACGATGAAGCTGATGACGGCGATCGCCAAGCTCGAGAACGCGATGAAGCTGTACCCGAAAATCTTCTTCCGCGAGAACGCCGTGATCAACTCGCTCACCACGCCCATGCTCGGCAAAATCATGATGTACACGGCGGGGTGCGAGTAGAACCAGAACAGATGCTGGAAGAGCAGCGGATCGCCGCCGATCGCCGGATCGAAGATGCCGACGTGGAAAAGCCGCTCGAGGCCCAGAAGGAAGAGCGTGATCGCGATCACTGGCGTGCCGAGGATGAAGATAAGGCTCGTGGCATACAGCGCCCAGATAAAGAGCGGCAGACGGAACCACGTCATGCCGGGCGCCCGCATCTTGTGAATGGTGACGACGAAGTTCAGGCCCGTCAGAATCGAGGAAAAGCCGGCGATGAAAATACCCAACGCCATGATCACGACCGGCGTGTGCGAATAGATGCTGCTGTAGGGCGGGTAGAAGGTCCAACCCGTGTCCACGCCGCCCGATATGATCGCGAAAATCGCGAACCCGCAGCCGGTGACGAAGAGGTACCAGCTCAGGAGGTTGAGTTTGGGGAAGGCAACGTCGCGCGCCCCGATCATAATCGGGATGAGGAAATTGCCGAGAGTGGCCGGAATCGACGGCACGAGGAAGAAGAACACCATGACGATTCCGTGCGTCGAGAAGAGCTTGTTGTAGGTTTCCGGTTCGACGAGCGCTCCCTGCGGCTCAATGAGGTTCAGGCGCATCAACGTGGCCGCGACGCCGCCGATCGTGAACATAAAGGTGATCACGGCGAGATACATCAGCCCAATCCGCTTATGGTCGACCGTGAAGAGCCACGACTTGATGCCGTAGCTCGCGTTCAGGTAGTTCACATTGGATTCGACCGGATCGTGGTGGATATCCGCAATGGCCGTACTCATTTGCCGTTCCTTTCTTGCGAGCCAAGCGACTTCACGTAGGCGATCAGATCAAGGATCTGTTCTTCGTTCAACTGGCCCTCATACGTCGGCATGACCGGCTGATAATTCGGCACGTGCACCGAGTTGGGCACGAGAATCGCCTGGCGTATGAGGGATTCATCGACGACGCGCGTCTCGCCGCTCGCGAGTTTTTCCGGTTGTCCGTATAGGCCGTCGAGCGACGGCGCCCGGCCGGCGCCGGAAGCAACGTGGCACTCGATGCAACCGTATTGAGTGAAGAGCCGTTCGCCCTGCTGAGCCATGGATTCCGTCTTTTCGCCGCTCGCGAGCCACGCCGCGTAGTCCTTGGCCGACATCACGTAGACCCAGCCAATCATCTCGCCGTGATTCGTGCCGCAATATTGGGCGCAGAAAAGATGATACGTGCCGATTTTGGTTGGATCAAACCAGAGCGAGGTGTAGCGGCCCGGCAGAGCATCCTTCTTCACGCGGAACGCGGGAACGAAGAAGTCGTGGATCACGTCCTGCGAAGTGAGCGTGATCTTGACGGGGATATTCACCGGCACGTGCAGCTCGTTGATTTCGCGCGGCCCTTCGGGATGCTGAAGGTGCCACATCCACTGCTTGCCGATGACGAAAATCTCTGTCGCCGAAGCAGGCGGCCGCGACTCGCGCACGTAGAGCGCCGAGGCCCACACGAACAGCACGACGCAAATCAGCGAAGGAATGATGGTCCAGGTAAGCTCGAGGGCCATCGAAGTATGCGTTTCCGGCGGAATCTCGTCCTCGGAGCGGCGGCGATACTTCACCATGAAATAGAAAATGATCGAAAAGATCAGGACGCTGAAGAAGATCGTGATGCCCGTCAGAAAATAGTAAAGCTGGTCCACATCGCCGGCGATCGACGAGGCGTCCGGCGGCGCAAACGGCATGAGCGCGAGCGCCGCAGCTGCGTTATGGAAACCAATTTGAGCGAGACCGATCATCACAGTTTCGTCAGTATCCCTTCGTCGCTTTCCATCGAACCTCTACGGCTCTCACGTCTCGTTTCACTGCGCGTAATGCTCGCCCCGGAAAAGAATGAACAGGCCGATACCGCCGAGCACGACCGTCAGAGCGCCGGACAGTTGAATGACACGCGAAATCAGCAGCCCGTATTTGCCCGTGTGCGGATCGTAGTGATAGCAATACAGGAGGGCCTGGTCGATCGGCGAGCCAACCTTGCCCGAAGACGCATCCAGCAGGCCAAGCCGCATATCGCGCTCGGGATACGTCACGCCGTAGAAATACCGCGAAATCCGGCCGTCCGGCGTCAGGATCATGATCGCGGCGGCATGCGCGAACTGCTTCGAGTCAGGATCGTAGGCGTAGCGGAAGCCGACGGCGTCCGCCAAGCGCTTGATTTGCGGCTCATCTCCCGTGAGGAAGTGCCAGCCTTTCGCCGCGCCCGGGCGCTCGTACATGCCGGTGTAGAGTTCTTGTTTTGTCTCAGCCAACACCGGCCGCTCGGTCGGGTCGATACTCACGGTAACAACGTTGAAATCTTTCCCAATCGTCGGCGGGATGTTCTCCAAGCACCGGTCCAGCCCGTTCAGAACCTGCGTGCAAAGCATCGGGCAACTGTAATAAACGAGCGTGAGAATCACGGGCTTGCTGCCGAAGTATTGGGCGAGCTCGACTGTCTTGCCGTGTTCGTCGCGAAACGTCAGATTCAGAGGAATCGAATCGTTGAGCTTCTGATCGATTCTCACTTGCTTGAGCAGGTCGGGGTGAATGCCAAGGCCTTGCGTGGGATTCATGGGATCGCCAAGCAGCTGCGCGCCCGCGATCGACGGAAGCAGCAAAAGCGCCGATGCCAGAGAGGCGCCCACAAACCACACGCGCGCCGCGTGCCTTGCGGATTCGATCAGCGCTCGATTTTTCGTTCCTGCTCTCACTTCGTTGCTTTCCCTGTCTACCGGCTGCTTATTCGTTCGGCCCAATGGGTTCCGGCGGTACCGGATGCTCGTTCAGGTAGCCGCACGGCCCTTGAATATCCATTCCGCCGGCGATAATCGGAGGCGCCGCGACGGCTGGCAGTGTGCCACCGGGCGCTTCACTCGCCGGCCGCGCCAGCAAACCGCGCTGCAGGATCAGATCCATCGCGCGTTCCACGGGAATGTGGACGATGCCCGCCTGCTGATCGATCCAGGAGTAGCTATTCACGCTCTGCTGCTGGGCCGCGCAAAACTCCGCCAGTTCGAGGTGCGGCTGGACCTGCAACCTCGGCTTCGGCGGAAGGACGGACTCGGCTTCCTTGGCGGTGACCATCGGCGAGGTCGTGGCGCCGAGCGGCTGCACTTTCTTGAAATGATCGAACGTAAACTTCATGCCGACCAGCGTAACCACAAGAACCACGGCCATCCAGAACGCGAATTGAAGCAGTCCGGCAACGTTCGCGTCGCGTCGCTCGTAACCCGGACCGCGGTCGCGCGGAGAACCCGGCGGATATGGCTGCCTAATCTCCATGAGAATTCTCCAAAGTCACCTCGTATCGAGGATCGTGCAACGGCAGCAGCGGCCGCTTCTTGTATTGCCAGCAGAACGCACCGATCCATAAGCCGCCGAGGCCTATGACTCCCAGCAGATCCTGCAGATGTACGTGCGGCGTAGTTACGTCGTACGCAGGAACAACGATCCAATAAATGTCGACGAGCGTGACGACAAACAAAAGTCCGGCCACGCGAGCCAGCACAGCCAGACGGCGCTTCACCCGGCGCTGCAACAACAAGAAAAATGGGACGAAGAAATGGAAGATCAACAAGACCGCTCCGACCGACGCCCATGCGCCAAACGCCCGTTCCTTATACCAGGGAATTTCCTCCTTCAGGTTGCCCGCCCAGATGATCAGCAACTCCGAAAAAGATAGATACGCCCAGAGCAGGACCATCGCGAGCATCATGTTGCCGAGGTCGATGAAACGCTTCGGCGGCAGGCAATCCTTGAGCGGCTCCTGATCGGACAAGCTGCGTATCACGAGGATAGAGAAGGACAGACCCGCGAGGGCGTCCGTCACCAGGAAAATGAATCCGTACATGGTCGAGAACCAGTGCGGCTCGAGCGACATCACCCAATCGACAACGGCGAGCGTCAATACGACGACGAAAATCACCATTCCCGGGCCCGACAAGCTCGACATGCGCGATTTAAGCGCCGGGTTGGCGGTGCGGTCCTGCTCGGCCGACCACTTGTTCAACAAGGATGCGATGAGAATCCAAATCGCGAAATAGATTATGGCACGCAACGTGAAGAAATCGGGATTCAGGTACGGGCTCTTGAACTTAATGATCGGATCAGCGGCAACGACGGCCGGCTGCGCCCATAGATAGAGGCGATGGTCGACCGGCGTGATTCGAAGGCTCCACAGGATCGGCAAGAAAAGAATGAAGAGGATCGGCAGAGTGCGCGACCCAGCCTCGACCACACGCCGGATCGGATAACCCCACCACCCGCCGGTCAGGTGATGAAGCAGCAGGATGCCGAGGCAACCCAACGGAACGGCCGCCCAAAACATGAACGCGAAAATATACGACCGGAAGAACTGCTGCGTGTCGCGCAATCCGAACGCAAGCCAGACGACCATACCCAGCACGCCCACGATGAGCGCCTGCGTCTGCCGGCTATTGAGCCGCTGTTGAATAATCTCCGAAGGACTCATTCCGAATGCCCCGACGTCTGCGCGGCTGCCTGTTGGGCCGGCGCGTGCGTTCCCGTCTGGGCGGACTGCGCCGCCAATTTCGCCCGCTCCGCTTCCGGTACGTCGTCAATCGTGGCGTTCTCGCTCAACTGGAGAACGCGAATGTAGGCTGCGATGCGCCAGCGGTCCGCGGGACTGACTCGCGCGGCGTAGCTGTACATGGCTCCAAATCCGTTGGTCATCACTTGATAGAAATGCCCGACCGGGGCGTCGCGGAGGCGCTTGATGTGATACGAAGGCGGCTGCGGAAAACCGCGCTGCACGATCATGCCGTGGCCGCTGCCCGTGTAGTCGTGGCACGGCGTGCAGTAAATGTTGAAGCGTTCGCGCCCGCGTTCGAGATCGGCCCGAGTGATGGGAAACGGAAACCGATTGGATTCGACGCCATTTTCGGTGCCGGAATAGAGAAGCTCATCGACGCGCAACTCGCCTCGCGCCACCGTGCCGGGAACGGGCTGCCGCTCGGACCGTCCATCGGAAAAGAAATTCGTCGGCTCGTACGGCAGATACTTCGGCTGGATATGCATATCCAGACGGCAGCCCGCGAGCAGCACGACGATCACGCCCAGGCACGCGGCGCTCAGGCCCCGCGCGAACGTCCGGCCGGATTCGGCCGGGCGCGAGCCCGCAGCAGCGCGCGAAAGGAACTCAGGTCTCAACGTCGTACACTCCGTGCGGATGCAAACTCTCGAGAAACACGCGCGTCTGGACCAGATCGAATTTCCGGTCGCGCGCCTTGACGCACAGGAAAAACCGGTCCGTGGTGGCGTGCACGAATCGCTCGACGTTAAACGTCGGATGATGCGGCGTGGGCAGGCCGTTCAGGGCGAGCATGCCGAGCACGGCGGCGATCGACGCACCCAGGATCGTCAGCTCGAAGGTGATCGGGATCCACATCGGCCAGCTGTTGAACGGTTTGCCGCCGATATTCAGCGGGAAACTGATCACGTTCGCGTACCAGCACATGCCGAATCCGGTGCAGCCGCCGGTTAGGCCGCCCAGGAACACGATGATCGGCAGCGCCGTCCAGTCGAAGCCGACCGCTTCGGCCAGGCCCTCGACGGGTATCGGCGTGAACGCGTCGATGCGGCGATAGCCCGCTTCGTGCGTGCGCTTCGCCGCCTCGAGCACCTGTTCGGGTGTCTCGAATTCAGCCATCATGCCGTAGATCGGTTGCCGCTTCACGCTAGCTGCGTATCTCCGGATTGGGATTCTTCACGCGCGCGAGATAGGTTGTCCGCGGCCGCGTGTTCAATTCCTCGAGCAAGCCGTAATCCCGCTTCTGCGCCTTCAGTTTCGAAACGCGGCTCGATTTGTCGTTGATGTCGCCGAAGATGATCGCCTCCGCCGGGCACGCCTGCTGGCAGGCCGTGACGATTTCGCCGTCGCGCACCGTGCGGTTTTCCTCTTCGGACTTGATCTTCGCGGCGTTGATGCGCTGCACACAGTAGGTGCACTTCTCCATCACGCCGCGGCTCCGGACGGTGACGTTGGGATTGCGCACGCCAAACAGGCTCGGCGTTGTGTAATCCGAGAAAAGCAGGAAGTTGAAGCGGCGCACCTTGTACGGGCAGTTGTTCGAGCAATACCGCGTGCCGACGCAGCGGTTGTACGTCATGTCATTCAGCCCTTCAGGGCTGTGCGTGGTGGCGCCGACCGGGCAGACGTATTCGCACGGGGCGTTTTCGCACTGCATGCAGGGCATCGGCTCGTAATAGGCTTCGGGATTATCGAGATCGCCGCGGAAGTAGGTGTCGATGCGGATCCACTGCATAATGCGCCCGTTCATTACTTGTTCCTTGCCCACGACGGCGATATTGTTTTCCGACTGGCAGGCGATCACGCAGGCGTTGCAGCCGATGCAGCGGTTCAGATCGATCGACATGCCCCAGGCGTAGCCGTCGTACTTGAACCCGGGATAGATCGTGAGGTCCTTGCTCTCGACTTCCTCGGGCAGCTGCGCGAAGGCCGGGTTCTTGCGGAACTCGTCCATCGTGGCGATGCGAACCAGGTCACGGGCGAAGGCGTTCGAGCTTTCTTCTTCCTCGGCCTGGCCCTCGACGTCGATGATGTGCTGTTCCTGCATCTCGGCGAAAAAGTATTGTTTGTCCGTCTTTTCGATCCGCAGGCCTTGCGCGATCCAAGGTGTCGCGGCGTATCGCAGCAGGTAGCCGTCGAATCCGGGGCCCGTGCCGACGCTTCCCGCGCGCCGCCGGCCGTAGCCGAGGTGCATGGTCACGGAATTATTCGCGTGGCCCGGCACGACGAACACCCCCGCCTCCATGTAGCGATCGTTCAAATGCAGCTTGATGTAGTCGCCGGTAACAAGCCCCATCTGCTGCGCCGTCGTCGGGCTGATCATCGCTGCGTTGTCCCAGGTGATGCGCGTGACGGGCTTCGGCAATTCCTGAAGCCAGCTGTTGTTCGAGTATTCGCCGTCGCCAATCGTGGGATCGGGACGAAAAACAATTTCCATCGCGCTCGCGTCGCCGCCATTTGCTGATTCCGCGCCCGCCTGGCCGGCCCAGTCGGGATGGAGCGCGACGGAAATCGCGGGGAATGCCGTTCCCGCAAGCAATCCGTCGTGCAGCGAAGTCTCCCAGAAAACTTCGAATGCCCGGCCCTTTTCCGGCCGCTGGCCCTGCCAGTAGTCGTGAACGAGATCGTGATCGGGCTTGCCGGCGTCGCCGGTGAAAAGGCCGATAATCTGGTGCGGCGTGTGCGCGTCATACAGCGGCTGAATCAAAGGCTGGAGGATGCTTGCCGTGCCGTCGTACGCGCGCGCGTCGCTCCAGGATTCAAGGAAATGCGCGGCCGGGACGTGCCAGTGGCATAGCTCGGCTGTTTCGTCGTTGTACAGCCCCGAATGAACGCGCATCTTCGCATTCATGATCGCGGTAGCAAATTTCCAGTCTGCAGGGGCGTCGTACACGGGATTGCCGCCGAGAATGATCAGCAGTTCGACCTTCCCGGCGTTCAAGTCGTTGACGAGATCCTGGAGCGATGAGAGCTGATTCACCGGATTGATCTCGACCGACTCCGTGTACATCACCGTTTTGCCGACGTTGCCAAGCGCGGCATTCATCGCGTGCGCAAGGGCGTGGACGAATGGCGGTTGGTTCTCGCCGGCGACCACAAGAGACGATCCGCGATGCGCGGTCAGGTCGCGCGCAACAGCTCCCAGCCAGGCCGCCGGTATCTTGGCGCTGGTATTGGCGCTCTGAGGAACTGAGACGCCCGCGGCCGCAGCCAGTTGCAGCGCGAAAGCTTCGACATCGCTCGAGCGCAACGGCAGGCGATGGTCCGACACAACGCCGGTGCTCGTCGCCATGCTTTCGACCACGTACAGCCGGTTGAGTTTCGAATCCGGCCCCGCGGCAAGATCGCGGCGTGAAGCGAACTCGCGGGCGTAGCGCGTATGCCCGGGCCCGTTGATCAGAAAATCCGCATCGAGTGAAACGATGACATCGGCCTGGTCGAAATGGAAGACCGTGTTGACGATCTTGCCGAAAGCAAGCTGGGCGCCTTCGCGGACGTTGTCGCCCGTGCACGGCTCGTACTGATGCCACTTCGCTTCCGGGAACTGCGTCAGGAACTCGTGAATCTGAGCGCCGAGCGTCGGCGACGTGACGGTCCTGGTAAGCAGCCGGATTCCGGCGCCCTTGATCGACGTCTGCATCGGCATCTGCGCGCGAACGTTCCCGACTGCCGCCGCAAAATCCTCCCACGTGCTCAAGCGCCCCTCGTTGAGGACGACTTGCGAGCGGTCCGGGTCGTACATGTTCAAGATCGAGCCCTGCATGAAGGGGTCCGTGCCGCCTAAGCTGCCCGGGTGCTCCGGATTGCCTTCCATTTTTGTCGGCCGGCCCATGTGGCTTTCGACCAGCACCCCCACCGCGACGCCCGACTGCGGCATCGAGGTCGCATAGAACAGCGGACGTCCGGGAATGATCTCCTCGGGTGGATGCACGTAAGGAACGATCTTCTCGGTCGGCAGCTTCGTGCAAGCGCCCAGGCCTGCCATCGCCGCGGAGGCCGCCATCAGCTTCAGCACGTCGCGGCGATTCACGCCGTCGGCGCCGTTGACATTTCTTGCCGGCATCGAGGGAAACTCATTCTCGAGAAACTTGCGGTATTTCGGCGTATCGGAGAGCTGCTCGAGGCTCTGCCAAAGCCTCTTGCCGCCTTCACGCTCGAGCTTGGCCCGCGCCGCCGCGAGGTCGATCGAATTCGTCGCTTTGGAGTCTTGATTCATTGTTTCGCTTTCACCGGTGACACGTCGCGCAGTCTTCCAGATTTTGCAGGTTCTTGATCTTGTAATCCTTCACGAGCTGCCGCCCCATCGCCATCTGATCGGTGTATTCCCTGCCATCGACCAGGATCGGATTCGAGCGAGAGGGCCCCTGGTAGAAAGGATCGAAAACCTCGGATCGCGGCCGGATATTCTTCGCCGGATCGCGGTGGCAGTCGAGGCACCACGACATATAGAGCGTGCCCGCGCGATACGTCAGAGGCATCTCCGCAACCTGCCCATGGCACGTCGTGCAACCGATGCCTTTCGCAACGTGGATGCTGTGATCGAAATAGACGAAATCGGGCAACGCGTTTACGCGAACCCACGCAATCGAGGTGTCGTCGCGGTAGCTGGCTCGCACCGGCTCGAGCATCGAAGAATTCGTCCAGATCTGCGAATGGCACGTCATGCAGGTTTGCGTTGGAGGCAATCCGGCAAACGACGATTTCTCGACCGACGTGTGGCAGTAGCGGCAATCGATCCCGAGTTCGCCGGCATGGTGGCGGTGGCTGAAGGGTACGGGCTGCTGCCGCGTCACGTTCTGCTCGGTGTACCAGGGGGACATCGCGATCTCGTACAGCGCGAAGCCCAGCGCGGCAACGATCAAGGCACGCGCCAAAAATGGTGACGCGCGCGATCAGGTTCGTGCTGCGATGAAAGATCTGTGGCATCGATCTCGGTTACCGCTCTCTCTTATGAATGCGCCTTCTCTTCGGCCGTCTCGTGCACCAGTGACCGGACCTCGACGATCGAGATCATCGGCAGGAAACGGATGAAAAGGAAGAACAGGAAAAAGAACAGACCAAACGTTCCTAGATAGGTCGCCCAGTCCCATTTCGTCGGGTAATACATTCTCCAGGACGACGGAATAAAATCGCGGGTCAAACTGATGACCACGATCACGAATCTCTCCAGCCACATCCCGATATTCACGATCAACGAAACGATGAACAGCAGGGGAACGGACTGGCGCACGCGCTTCGACCACAGCGACTGCGGGATCAAGATGTTGCAGGTGATCAGCATGAAATACAGAACGTGATAAGGGCCGTGAATGCGGTTCCACATCATGTACCGCTCGTACGGGTCGGCGCTGTACCAGGACATGAATGCTTCGATCGCGTAGCCGTATGCGACGATCAGGCCCGTGGCCAACATCACCTTGGCCATCAAGTCGAGGTGACGCATGGTGACCAGGTCTTCGAGGTGGTAGTACTTGCGAATCGGAATGGCCAGGGTCAACACCATCGCAAAGCCCGAATAGATCGCGCCCGCGACGAAGTAAGGCGGGAAGATCGTGGTGTGCCAGCCGGGAATGATGCCGATCGTGAAATCGAAGCTCACAACCGTGTGGACCGAGAGAACCAGCGGAGTCGCCAGGCCCGCAAGCAGCAACGAGGCCATCTCATAGCGCGACCAGTGCACGGCCGACCCGCGCCATCCCATCGAAAGCATGCCGTAGATGATTTTCGCGGCGCGGTTCTTGGCGCGGTCGCGCAGGGTCGCCAGATCGGGAATCAGGCCGACGAACCAGAACAACAAGGAAACGGTGAAGTACGTGGATACCGCGAAAACGTCCCAGACGAGCGGGCTGCGGAACTGCGGCCACATCCACATCGGATTCGGATACGGCATCAGGTAAAAGAACAACCACGGACGGCCCATGTGCAGCAACGGGAACATGCCCGCGCACATCACGGCAAAAATCGTCATGGCTTCGGCGAACCGGTTGATCGATGTTCGCCATTTCTGATGCAACAGCAGGAGGATCGCGGAGATGAGCGTGCCGGCGTGGCCGATTCCGATCCACCAGACGAAGTTGACGATGGCGAAGCCCCAGGCCGCCGGAATCCGGATGCCCCAGATTCCCACACCCTTGATCATCAGCAGGGTGATGACCATGTTCAGCAACAGCAGGAGGGCAAAACCAATGAGGGCGCCGAAAACCCACCCGGGCGTCACCGGGCGCGTCAGGACGATCGCGCTGATTTTGTCGGTAACGCTTTCAAATGTGTGGCCGGGCGCCAAAAGCGCATCCGGCTCAGCGACTGCACCTATTTTTTGAGAACCCTCAGAATCCACGCGGTGTCCCCGGCTTTAGTAACGGATGCCTGCTGTTTATCGTTATGAAGGGGCATCGTGGGTCAGAATCGGCGGCCCGAAATTCCCGCTTTGACTCCGTCCCGAACCAATATGGCGCAACCTGACCTGCAGTTTCTATCAGCTTTCGGTCTTCTACCAACCACCCGGCTCACTTAGGACGCAATAGCATAAAACCGCGGACGCCGGGACGCAAGTTGAAATCAAGAAAATCTTGCCCCGGATTAGAAGCGACGAATTCGCCGATTTCCGCCGCCGTTCGATCGTCGAAAGCATCGAATTCGGGCTTGCCCGTATAACCTTAGAGCATCACTGCGCGCGAATCGCGTTTGGGGCGACACGGGCGTTGGTAACATCGATTCGTGCGTTCCCGAATGCCACTCGCCGTGCTTCTCGCGCTCGTCGCGTCGTCCGCTGGGGCGGACACGATCGTTTTGAAGAACGGCAACAAGATCGTGGCGACGAACGTCACCCAGGATGCTGGACACGTCACGTACCAAACTCCCGCCGGCCAGTTGACCATCCCAAAATCGATCGTCGCTCGAATCGATCACGATGATTTCGCTTACTCATCGGCCGCAAGCGCCGATTCCGAGCCGCCCGTTTCCGCGCCGACGATCGAGCCGGTTCGAGGCTACGAAGATGTGGCGCGCCTCGCAGTTCACGACAATGCGGTCGATTATGGCTATCTGACCACCCTGGACGCGGACGCGCGCAGCGGCACGGCCGTTGCCATCGCGAAGCTGGCCGCCGGACACTACGCGGCCGCGCAATTTCTGGCCGCCAAGGGCGACACCGATTCCGCAATCAATCAGTATCACCAGGCGCTGGTTTTCGCGCCGGACAACCTCGGGCTGCTGCTCAATCTCGCTGTCCTGTACCTTCGCGAAAGCCAGTTCAACTCCGCGCTGGACCCGCTCGAGCATGCGCGCCAGGTGGCGCCCAATTCGGCCGATGTCGCAAAACTGATGGGCTGGGCCTACTACGGCGCCAATAAAACGGACCAGGCGATCGAAGCGTGGAGACGCGCCGAACAGCTGCATCCAGACCCGGAAGTTGAGAATGCGCTCGCAAAAGCCCGGCGCGACAAAGCCGAAGAGGAAAGCTACCGCGAAGGCGAGACAGCGCACTTCGACCTGAAATATTACGGCGGAGCCAACCCCGATCTCGCGCGCGCCATCCTGCGCGCCCTCGAAGGCGATTTTCAGGACCTCGAATCGCAGCTCGATTACACGCCGCCCGATCAAATCGCCGTCATCCTCTATACCGAGCAGACGTTCCAGGACATAACGCGCGCGCCCGGATGGGTGGGAGCGCTCAACGACGGGCGCCTCCGCATTCCGGTACAGGGTTTGACGGAAGTGACTCCCGAACTCGCGCACGTGCTGAAGCACGAGTTGACGCACAGCTTCGTCGGCCAAAAATCGCACGGCCGCGCGCCCACGTGGCTTCAGGAAGGGATCGCGCAGTGGATGGAAGGCCGCCGCAGCACCGCCTCAGCCGCCGGACTGGTCGCCGCCGCGGAACAGGGCGAGGTGCCGTCGCTCGGGTCGATGGAAGGCTCGTGGATGGCACTATCCCCAGACTCCGCCGCGTTTGCCTATGCGTGGTCGCTTGCGGTCGTCGAGTCGATTATCGATCAGGGGGGTGTGAGCGACATCAGCCGCTTGCTCGAGCATATCGCAACGTCGTCGTCCACTTCGGAAGCCTTGCAAGAAACCCTGCGAATGAACTACGCCGATCTGCAGGAACAGACCGTCACCTACCTCAAGCGCACCTATTTGCAGTAAACCTACAAGGTCGCCAGCAGCCCTGCGAGCAGAGCGGCGCGCTCGGCAAGCGAACGAGTCACCACGTGTTCGCCCAAGCTGTGCGCTCCGTTGCCGACCGCGCCGAGACCATCGAGCGTCGGCACGCCCAACGCGCCGGTGAAATTCCCGTCGGAGCCGCCGCCGGTCGAAGCCTCGTCCAGGCCCAGGCGCATCTCGCTCATTAATTCCCGCGCGTGGTGGAAAAGTTTGACCACTGCTTGCGTGCGTTCGAGCGGCGGACGATTGACTCCTCCCCGCATCTCAATTCGCGCGCCCTTCAATATGGGCCGCAGGCTTTGAAGCTTGCGATCGATCTTCGGTGCGTCCGCGAGATGCGAATAGCGAATATCGATTTTCGCTTCGGCGCGCTCGGGAACAACGTTCGATGCGGTTCCTCCGGCGACTACAGTGGCTTGCACGGTGATGCCGCGCCGCCGGTCATTCATCCTCATCAGGCGCGCGACCTGGAGCGCCAGCTCATGAACGGCATTCACGCCGGCGCTTGGGTCGATGCCCGCGTGGGCGGAGCGTCCGGTCACGATCAGTTCCGCGGTGCCGACGCCCTTCCGCGCCGTCTTGAGGCGGCCGTCGCGTCCATATGCGGGCTCGAGAACGAGCACGGCGTCGCTGCGTTTCGCTTCGCGCTCGATTTCGCCGCGGGAGCTTTGGCTGCCGATCTCTTCGTCCGAGTTCCAAAGGAAAACGAAGCGTTTGCGCGGCCGCAGCCCGGCGGCTCGCAACGCGTCCACGGCAAAGAGCGCGAGCACGAGCCCCGCTTTCATGTCGAAGATTCCGGGCCCCCACAAGCGCCCGTTCGCCGCGCGAAACGGCATCTTCGCAAGCGTGCCGAGCGGATACACCGTATCCAGATGGCCTAGAATCAGGATCTGTCCGGCCGGGCGGCCCTCGCCGAGCCAAACCTCGGCGCGCACGTGATTCCCGGCCTGCTTCTGGCACAGAATACGAACGCGCGCTCCCCCGCGCTCCCATTCGCGCGCGACGATCCGGCCCATCCGGTCGACGGCAGATTTCTCGTGGCTCGGCGACTCGCAGCGCACGAATTCGCCGAGCAGGCGCACGATTTCCTTTTCGCGGCTCTTCAGGCCGCGCAATAAAGCGCCCATGGATACGCGGCTCTTCGCTCGGCCATCCGTACTGTTATCCGGTTGCAAGCTTCCGAGCCTATGCACAAGATGCGCATTTTGCAAGGAGCGTACGACACGTCCGCCCTGATTCCCGCTGTCGATGATTCGCAATTCGTATAGAATTGATTGATTCGGTCAGACGAAAACTGAACCATCTGAGGTCAACCATGCTCCTCGACACCAACGCGATCCAGAAAATACTTCCGCATCGATACCCGTTCCTCCTCGTCGACGCTGTGGAAGAAATGGAACGCTGGAAGCGCATTGTGGGAATAAAGAACGTCTCCATCAATGAAGGCTACTTCCAGGGCCACTTCCCGGGGATGCCGATCATGCCGGGCGTGCTGATCATCGAGTCGATGGCGCAGACCGCCGGTTTGCTGCTGCTGCAGGAAGTGAAGGATCGCGAGAAAAAATTGCTCTATTTCGTCTCGATCGACAACGCGCGTTTCCGCCGCCCGGTGGTTCCCGGCGACCAGCTGAAGATCGAGATGAATGTCGTTGCCTGGCGGCATGGTTTCGGCAAATTCGATGGCCGCGCGACGGTGAACGGCGAAGTTGCGGCCGAGGCGACGCTGATGTGCAAGATGGTCGATCTCGATACGGAGCAGGCGCCCGCCGCCGAACCCGCCGGAAAAGCTCGATGAGTGCGATCGATCCGCGGGCTGTGGTTTCGCCCTCCGCGAAGCTGGGGAATTGCGTGCAGGTGGGAGCCTTCGCCATCGTGGGAGACGAAGTCGAACTCGGCGACGGCTGCGTTGTTGAATCTCACGCGGTCGTGAAAGGCCCGTCCACGTTCGGCCGCAAGAATCATTTTTATTCTTTCTCGATGGTCGGCGGCGATCCGCAGGATCTTACGTACACGGGCCAGCGCGTCCGGCTCGAGGTGGGCGACGAAAACGAATTCCGCGAGTACTGCACCGTGCATCGCGGCACGATCAAGGGCGGCGGCGTCACTCGCCTGGGCAGCCACAATCTGATCATGGCGTACGCGCACATCGGCCACGATTGCCAGATCGGCGACCACGTGATTCTCACGAATGGAGCTCAGCTGGCGGGGCACAGCGTCGTCGAGGACTACGCCGGGATCAGCGCGTTCTGCCTGTTCCACCAATTCGTGCGCATCGGGAGCCATGCCTACATCGGCGCGGGTACGATCATCACTCAAGATGTGCCGCCGTTCTCGCTCATCGTGGGAGAACGCGAGACGCGCTGCTTCGGAATCAACAAAATCGGCCTCGAGCGCCACGGTTTTTCCCCCGAGCGCATTCGCGTGATCGAAAAGGCCTACCGGTACCTGCTGCGCTCGAAGTTGAACACTTCGCAGGCGGTGGAAAAAATGCGTGGAACCCTCGCCGACTCCGAGGACGTCCAAGCTCTTATCCGGTTCATCGAGTCGACCACCGCACGCGGCTTGACGAAATAGGAGCAAGCATGGCGGCCGCCGAAGACACCTCGCGCAACTGGGGCCTGATCGCAGGCAACGGCGATTTTCCCTTTCTCGTGCTCGAGGGCGCTCGCAGCCGCGGCATCGACATGGCGGTAATCGCGATTCGCGAAGAGGCTTCGCCCGCGCTCGAGCAGGCCGCGACCCGATTTCACTGGATCAGCCTCGGCGAGCTCGGCCGCGGAATCGACCTGCTCCACCAGGAGGGCGTGAAACACGCGGTGATGGCCGGGCAGGTGAAGCACAACAAAATTTTCAGCTCGATCCGCCCCGATTGGCGCCTCGCCAAACTATTGCTCGCACTGCCCTCGAAGAACACGGATTCGCTGATCGGCGCCGTGGCTCACGTGCTCGAAGGCGAGGGTATCGAGCTTGTCGATTCGACGAAGTTTCTCGGGCCGCTGCTGCCGGTGACAGGCATTTTGACGCGCCGCGCGCCCGATGATGCGGAGGCCGCGGACATCGCCTACGGCCGGCGGATCGCGCATCAGATCGCGGGGCTCGATCTCGGCCAGACGGTCGTCGTCCGCGATCGCGCGTGCGTCGCGATCGAGGCCATGGAAGGCACGGACGAGACCATCGAGCGCGCCGCGCGAATCGCCGGAGGCCAGAAGCTGGTGGTCGTGAAGGTGAGCAAGCCGCGCCAGGACATGCGATTCGATGTGCCCGTCGTCGGCAGCAAAACGATCGAAGTGATGCGCCGCGCGAACGCGACCGCACTCGCCATCGATGCCGGACGGACTTTACTTTTCGATCGCGAAGCGCTGATTCGCGTGGCCGATGAAGCAGGCATCGCGATTCAAGCATTCGCACCCGAGCGCCCTGAAAGAATGGATCAGGCCAAGGCAAAATCGTGAGCGATAAGCCCATTCGCGTTGCGGTAGTCGGCGCCGGGCAATTCGGGCGCAATCACGTCCGCGTGTGGCGCGAACTCGAGGGCGTGGAACTTGCCGGTGTCGTCGACGCGAACGCTGAGCGCGCCCAGCAGGTCGCGGCGGAATTCAGCACGCAGGCGATTCCGAATATCGACGCGCTCGCAGCCGCAGGAATTCAAGCCGTCAGCCTCGCCGTGCCCACAAAGGAGCATGCGCGCATCGGCTGCGGTCTGCTCGAAGCGGGGATCGACGTGCTCGTCGAAAAGCCGATGGCGGCATCGCTTGAGGACGCGGACCAACTGATCGCCTCCGCGAAACGCTCCGGCCGCATTCTGCAAGTCGGTCACGTCGAGAGATTCAATCCGGCGGTTGCGGCCGCGCAGAGCGTCGTTTCGCGGCCTATGTTCTTCGAGGTCCATCGCCTCGGGATTTTCACGCCGCGCAGCCTCGATATCGACGTGGTGTACGACGTGATGATTCATGATCTGGATATTCTGTTGGCGCTCGTGGACGCGCCGGTGTTGGATCTGAAAGCGGTCGGTATTCCGGTGATCACGGATAAGGTGGATATCGCGCACGCGCGCGTCGAATTTTCCACCGGCACGGTCGCCAACGTCACCGCCAGCCGCGTCTCCACGGAACGCATCCGCAAGATGCGTTTCTTCCAGGAACACGAATACATTTCGCTCGATTTTGCGCGCCAGGATGCCTTGCGCATTCGCGTCCAGCCGGGAAGCCCGCAGCCGGGAATCGGATTCGAGAAGCTGGTCACCTCGTCCGAAGAGCCGCTGCACGCGGAGTTGCGCGCCTTCGCCGAATCTGTCCGCTCGCGCAAGCAGCCCACCGTCGATGGGGCCGCCGGGCGCCGCGCCCTGGCGCTGGCCGACCGGGTGATGGAAGGCATCCTTGAGCACGCCCGCAGCGTCCAACTGAGTGCTTTCACACCCCAGGAAATTCGATGATTCCGCGCACTTTAGTTCCGCTCAAACTGCGCCCCGTCAGGCCTGACGAGGCGAAGACGCACGGGCATCGCCTCGAAACCTATATGGATGACCGGACCGTCGTGCCGTCGGGCCTTTCCGACGCGCCTCCGCTCGACGGCAAGACGAACATCCCGGCATATCTACCGCTAGGCGTTCTCGTGGATCGCACCCTCGTGCCGCGCGGCATGGCGGCGAAGCCCTTCGAACGCCTTGAGCCGATCCACGAATCGGTGCCGATTGCGATTCTCGACTCACGCGTCGTAGTGCCGGCCTACGTGGAGCCTGCGGCGCCCGAAGAGCAGCTGGAATTCGAGCACGCGCCGGAGATGACGGATCTGTTGCGCGAGGTGATCGAGCCGGACATCTTCATGACCGGCGACGCGAACCTCTTGATGGAGGCCAAGGACAAAAGGGACCCCAAGTCAGACCTGCTGACGCGCATCCTGTCGGTCCTCGTGCACATCGGCCTGATCATTTTCCTGATTTTCACGCCGAAGATCTTTCCGCCACATGTTCCGACACAGCAAGACATTGATCTGGCCCGCAAACAGTTGCAATGGATCTACACGCCGCCCGAGATGCCCAAAACCGCGCCGCCGCCGTCCCCAAAGCTTCACATCACCGCGAAGACGCTCAACAGGATTTCGCCGAAGATCGAGCAGCCGGTCGTTCCCGCGCCCACGCCTGCAAGTCCGGAAAAGCCGCCTACGGATCTGCCCGAAGCGCCGAAGCCGCAGGCTGTGGCTCCGCGGCCCACACAGCCTACACCACCGGCTCCTTCTCAGCTCGAGCCCGTTGAGCCGCTTCGGCCCAACCCGCAGAGTCATCTGAATTTGCAGTTGCCGGACTCGTCTCCCGGAAAGCAGCTCGAGGATCAGATTCAGGATGCCATTAAACACGGGCCCAGTCGCGGCGGCGTCTACCCCGGAGGCCCAAGCGCGCCGGGCGTCGGAGGGCCCGGCATGGGTGAGGCGTATCAGATCCTATCCGACACGCAGGGCGTTGACTTCAACAGCTACATTCAGCGTCTCCTCGCAACGCTGAAGCGCAACTGGTATGCCATCATGCCGGAATCCGCGATGATGGGCGACAGGGGTCTCACCTCGACGACGTTCAAGATCAGGCCGGACGGAAGCATCATCCCGCCCGACCCTGTCCTCGAAAGGACGTCCGGCAAGGAGCCTCTCGACAACGCCGCGATGTCCGCGATCCACGCCTCGAATCCTTTCGAGCCTCTGCCGCCTCAGTTCCACGGCCCCTATCTCGAGCTCAGGATTTGGTTCGACTACAACATTCCTCTCGATCAATTGCCTAATTACCGGTGAAGTTGAGCCGCGTCCAAGTCGCCGGGGCCCTGCTGCTCGCGGCTCTTGCGCCGCTGGTTCTGCTTCTTCGCTACTGGAAGTTTTCGGAATGAGCGAACTTCCGCGGCTCGTGGTGATTCTCGGGCCGACCGCCTCGGGCAAATCCGAACTGGGAATCCATCTTGCGGAGAAGCTTGCCGGCGAAATTCTCGTTTGCGACTCGACGCAGGTCTACCGGCACTTCGACATCGGCACGGCGAAGGTTCCAGTCGCCGAGCGGCGCGGCATCCCTCACCACCTGATCGATCTCGTTGAACCGGAGGAAGTCTTCACCGCGGGTGATTACCGCCGACGCGCGATCGAGGTTCTGCAAGATGTGCGCGAGCGGCATAAGGTGCCGATTCTCACTGCCGGCACCGGGCTCTACCTGCGGGCCCTGCTGGAGGGCCTTGCCGATGCCCCTACCAGATCGGATGAACTCCGCGAGCGCCTTCGTAAGCGCGCCAGCCGGCACGGTCCGGCGTATCTCCACCGCTTGCTCGCTCGCCTCGACAACGAAATCGCGAGCCGGATTGCTTCGCGCGACACCCAGAAAATCATCCGCGCGATCGAGATTCGCGTTCTCGCGGGCAAGAGTGTCGCCGACGTTCACCGCAACGGCCGCACTGCTTTGGAGGGCTATGATATCCGCAAGATTGGGCTCTTGCCCCCGCGCACGGCGTTGTACTCACGCATCGACGCCCGGGTGATATCCATGATCGAGGCAGATTGGGTCGATGAAGTCCGACGATTGATCGTCAGCGGCGTGCCCGCCAATGTAAAACCCTTTCAATTTATCGGCTACGCCGAACTGCGCGCCTGCCTCGAAGGCGCTCTTGGACAAGACTCGGCAATCAAAAAGATCCAACTATCGACGCGCCAGTTCGCTAAGCGGCAGATCACCTGGTTTCGCAGAGAAGAGCAGGTGGAATGGTTCACAGGCTTCGGTGACGAGCCAGGCATTCAAGCCGCCGCTCTCCGGGTCGCGCAGAATTCTTCCCCGGCGCCTTCTTCCCCGGCGCCTTGACCTTGCTGATAGTTTCAACTACGATCTGGCACCGACATACGGTAGCGTATGGCCAGTTCTCCCAGACTCGCAAAGGCGGCGCCACTCCAACCCGATGATTGGATCCGGGCGGCTCTGGCGAAACTGTCAGACTCGGACGTAGATTCTGTTCGCGTAGAGGTTCTTGCTCGGGATCTCGGTGTGAGCAAGGGCAGCTTTTACTGGCACTTTCGAGATCGCCAGGACCTGCTCGAGAGGACGTTGGCCGACTGGGAGCAACGCGAGCTCGGCTTGCTCGATCTCGATGCGGATGCCGCCAGTGCGGCGACCCGTTGGGCGCACATCGTTCAGGCGACGGCCGATCCCAGCCGCATTCGGCTCGAAGCAGCCATGCGCTCGTGGGCGCACCGGGATGAGGAGGTCGCGCGGCGCGTAGCAGCCGTCGAAGTGAAAAGGGCAAGCGTCATTGCGGATGTCCTTCAGGAAGTTGGCTTCGCGCGGCCGGCGGCGCGAGCGTGGTCCGAGGTTGCTCTTCTCCTCTGCCTCGGATGGCTGGATCGCGCCACGCGGGATCGGCAGTTTCGGCTCTCCAGCCGGGGCCTTGGCGACTTCCTATCCGAGATCGTCCTCGCCGCCTCCGGTGGCGTGCGCTCCGGGGAACGTCTGAGCTGACTCACTGGAGAAAAATTCCGGAACTTTGCTACGGGCGGCAGGAATGCTACAGTTACCCGCTGCCAGGACGGGGTGGCGTAGGTCTATCTCTGGCAACCCCAGCCGCACAAATGTCTTCCAAGGGAGCGCGGGGTGCGGTGTGG
Source organism: uncultured Acidobacteriota bacterium (assembly GCA_963836125.1). Classification (GTDB taxonomy): domain Bacteria; phylum Acidobacteriota; class Terriglobia; order Acidiferrales; family UBA7541; genus Palsa-295. The sequence goes on along the minus strand of CAWIIK010000003.1, from coordinate 1,024,361 downwards.
CTATTCGTCGGCGTGGCGCGGTTTGCCCGCAATAACCAAAATTGAGGAAAAGTTTCCCCATGCAAAAGAGGGCCCCAGCTCCACGTTTCTTCGCGTTCGGGATCGCATGCGCACTGATTCTCGCGGCGTGCGGAGGCGGCTCCGGCACAAGCACCGTGACCTCAGTGGCGATCACGCCGACATCGGCGAGCGTGCCAATTAACGGCACAGCGGAATTCACGGCCACGGTCAACCTGACGAGCTCCAACAGCGTTACCAGCACGAGCACCGTCGTAACCTGGGAGGTAGACGGTGTGGCGGGCGGCAGCAGCGCAACCGGAACGATTGTCGCTTCCACCACGGATGAGCAAGTGGGAATCTACACCGCTCCGGGAGTCGTGCCGAGCACCAACAATGGCCAAGTCAACATCACGGCCGTCGCCCCGCAAAATCCCAGCTCGACGACATCGACGACAAGCAGCACCACGATAACGTCCAATACCGTGGTTGTCACAATCGGCGCCGGGAACGGCTTGGCCATCACGGAGCAAACCACGACGCCGGTTCCGGCCGGATCCCCGCGCCAGTTTGCCGCAACACTGAATGGTTTGAACGATCCGAACGCGACGTGGTCGGTCAGTTCCGCAAACGGCGGAGACGTCGGAACGATTAACGCCTTGAGCGGCTACTACGTGGCGCCCGAGTTTCCGCCGCCGGGCGGCACCGTGACGATTACTGCCACCGATCCGACGGTACCCGCGCCCGTCACTGCCACGGTGCAGATTGTCTACTCCAACCATTCGCTCAACGGACCTTTCGCCTTCTCGTACTCCGGCAATGACTCCGACGGCTTTATGGCGGCTGCCGGAAGCTTTGTAGCGGACGGCGGGGGAAACATTACGAGCGGCATCGAAGATATCGACAGTTTCCTCCTTGGTGTTTCGACTGGCGTATCGTTCACCGGCACCTACGTCGTGGGGCCCGACGGCCGAACCACAGCCACGGTCGATACAGGCCATGGCGTTGCGACGTGGCAATTCGCGCTCACCACAAACCAGCACGCCGTCATGATTCGTTTCGACTCCAACAAGGTGGGCAGCGGCAGCGGAACGATCGACCAGCAGAATTTGAACGACCTTACGACTTCGCCGACGGTCGTAATGGGACCATACGCGTTCAGCGCCTCCGGTACCGACGGATCTTTCAAGCCCATGGCGCTCGCGGGCGAGTTCACTTCGACCGGCTCAAACGTCCTCACGGCGTCGGGATCGATGGTCGACGTGAACGATGGTGGCAGCGTCACGACCGAGAGCCCGAGTGTCAACGGGGGCTACACGCTCGACACCGCGAATTCCGGCACGGGCCGTGGCACGCTCACGCTGCCGAGCACGACTGCAAGTCAACTGCAATTTGCATTCTATGTGATCGACAGCACGCATCTGCACATCATTGAAATCGACGGCAATGACTTCCTCGCGGGTGACATGTACACCGGCGCAGGCAGCGGCGCCAGCTTCGCCGGCACCTACGTCTTCACCGCCGGCGGGACGTCGACCACGGGTGTCGGCGGGGCGTATGCCGAAGGCGGCGTTTTCGTTTCCGACGGCAGCAGCATCACCGGCGGTGCGCTGGATACGAACGACGCCGGCACGGTCACCACGAATGCGACTGTCAGCACAGGCGCCTTCTCGGTGAACGGAGCCACGGGACGAATCGACCTGACACTTTCCGGTTCTTCGGAGTTCGCCGCATATCAAACCGCCGAAGGAACGGCAGTCATGGTTGAGCTGGATTCGGCTGGGATTTCGACCGGCCTGGCGTATTCCCAGGTGACGGCCGACGCGGACGTCGCGCCCACGCCTGGGAGCTTTGCCTTTTTACTTGGCGGCCAAGGGATGTTCCACGAAGTTTCGGGCTCCGCTCAGCCGGACACCGAGGGCCAGCTCGACCTGGACGGCGCCGCCATCTCCGGTGGAAATTTCGACATCAACAATTTCAACGCGACCTACAAATCCGATCCGGTGAACACGACCAACAGCACCGTCACTGCTCCTGGCACCAACGGCCGCGGAACGGCGGTGCTCGAGGGCGAGAATCCGGACGTCACCTACAATCTCGTCTATTACCTCATCGACGGCAATACCGCGCTCCTTTTCGACCAGGATGCGACGCGCGTAGGAATCGGGAGCATCGCGCGGCAGTTCTAGTCTTGGTCAAGCGCGCCGGCACGAGTGGAGCGGCGCGCGGGCGCTGGCCGACCGCTGCAAACTGTGGCACACTCGATTGTCTGAAGAACGCGGCGGGCGCCGCCGGGCGCGCGCCCCGTTCGCCGCACGCGATTCCCAAGAGACGCCATGGATCCCCGGTTCATCCGGAATTTCTGCATCATCGCGCACATCGACCACGGCAAATCCACGCTGGCCGACCGTCTGCTCGAACTGACGGGGGCGCTCAGCCAGCGCGAGATGCAGGCGCAGGTGCTCGACTCGATGGACCTCGAGCGCGAGCGCGGAATCACCATCAAAGCGAAGAGCATCCGCCTGCACTACACGGCGCGCGACGGAAACGAATATCAGCTGAACTTGATCGACACGCCGGGGCACGTCGATTTTTCCTACGAAGTTTCGCGCGCGCTTTCGGCGTGCGAGGGCGCTCTGCTGGTGGTCGACGCGAGCCAAGGCGTCGAAGCGCAGACCGTCGCGAACGCTTTTCTCGCTTCGCGGCACAACCTCACGATCATTACCGTAATCAACAAAATCGATCTGCCCGCCGCACAGCCCGACTTCGTGAAGGAGCAGATCGAAAACGTCCTCGCGATCCCGGCGGACGATGCGCTCGCGATCAGCGCGAAAAGCGGGCTCGGTGTTGACGAGGTCCTCGAGGCCATCGTGAAACACGTGCCGTCCCCGAAAGGCTCAGCGGATGCGCCGCTGCAGGCGCTGATTTTCGATTCCTGGTTCGACATCTACCGCGGCGCGGTGGTCCTTGTGCGCGTGATGGAGGGCCGCATCGCGCCGCGGATGAAAATCCGTTTGTGCGCGAGTGACGAAGTCTACGAAGTAGAAACGCTCGGCGCGCTCACACCCAAGCCCGTCGTGCTCGAGGAGCTGGCCGCCGGCGACGTAGGCTTCATCGTCGCCAATATCAAGCGTGTGGCCGATGCACGCATGGGCGACACCGTGATCGAAGCCGACCGCCCCGCGCCGGCCTTGCCCGGATTCGAGGCCATCAAGCCGATGGTCTTCGCGGGCCTGTTCCCGGTGAACGCGACCGATTACGAATTGTTGCGCGACGCGCTCGGCAAGCTGCAGCTCAACGACGCCGCATTCTTCTACGAGCCGGAAAATTCCGTCGCGCTCGGCTTCGGCTTCCGCTGCGGATTTCTCGGCTTGTTGCACATGGAAATCGTGCAGGAGCGGCTCGAGCGCGAATTCAATATCGACCTGATCACCACCGCGCCGAGCGTCCAATATCGCATCACGACAACGGCCGGCGACGTGATGGAAGTCGACAACCCGACGAAATTTCCGCCTCCGACTTCGATCCAGAAAATCGAGGAGCCGATCCTGATGGCGATGATCATCACGTCCGAGGAATCGGTGGGGGGCGTCCTGCAGCTCTGCGAGGAAAAGCGCGGCGTGCAGAAGAAATTCGAATATCTCTCGCCGACGCGCATCATGCTGACGTACGAATTACCGCTCAACGAAATCGTCCTCGATTTTTACGACCGGCTGAAAAGCGTCTCGCGCGGCTACGCCTCGCTCGATTATCATCTTTCGGGCTATCGCGAATCCGATCTCGTGAAGCTCGACGTGCTTGTCGGCGGCGAGCCGGTCGATGCGCTCACCATTATCTGCCATCGCGACCAATCCTACGAGCGCGGCCGCGAGCTGGTCAGCCGGCTGCGAAAATTGATTCCACGGCAGATGTTCGAAGTTCCGATCCAGGCCGCGATCGGCAGCCGCATCATTGCCCGCGAGACGATCAGCGCGATTCGCAAGAACGTCCTCGCCAAGTGCTACGGCGGAGACATCACCCGCAAACGCAAGCTCCTCGAAAAGCAGAAGGAAGGCAAAAAGCGCATGAAGCGCGTTGGCCGCGTCGACATTCCGCAAGAAGCATTCCTCGCGGTGCTGAAAGTCGCCGGCAGCACGGACGAAGAGTAGCTGGAGATCGCCAGCCGGAGCGGCAAAGAGCGAGAATCGATCCGCCAGCATTTCTCCTGATGTTCGCCTTGCGTCTTCTGCTGCAACAGCAGCAAGCACCTTGCTCCCGTAAGCAGGCTTAAGGGGCCGCAAACACTCCTCTGAAGGTCTTTGCTTCTTCGCGGGGATATCCGCCACCGCCAAGTGAGTGGGCGGGAGTATTTCTCGCCCTGCCCGGCGGCGATGTAGCCACACCTGCGATTGTCGTCCCAGTTCCTGTGGAGTCCTTCGCCGACGTTCACGAACCAATACCCAGACCATGGCGCGCGTTTCCTCGATTCAGCTCTCCCGATGGTTTCGGTTGGATCCTCGAGCCATGCGCGACCAAGGAGTTCAGACGTTCCATCTCGAAAGAAACTGAAGAGGACGGCGTTAATGCTAACGCCGTGGGCGTCAGAAAGAGAAGATATGATTCGTTCAGACGAATCATCCATGTCAGAAACCACGACCACCATGTTGTGATCGGAGTTTACCTGCTCTCGGATCGCCGGCCCAAAACTCTCCTCGTAAACGGCGGCGAGATTTTTTTCCGGTAGCCTTCTGCAATTTTGCCCGATTCCCCATAGCCCAGCCCCCTAATCCAAGCCGCGTATTCCAGGATTTGGGCGACCACGTCGCGGGGAGTCCGTCCTCCTTTTGGTTCCACAATGACGCAGTTTGCATCGGCGTCCAACGCAAGCAAGTCGATCCGACCTCCGAATCCTGTTTGAACCTGCCTGCCGGTCAATGCGAGGTCCATGCCGAGGATGGAGGATGTCAGCGAATTCCTGGACTGGTTCTGCGGGTACGGCATGAAAACCGCAAACTCAGGAAACCCGCCTGAAAGGCGAGCCGGCCCTTCGCCTGCGCCCGCAACAGCGGGGCACCCGGCAAAGCAAGATGCCGCGCTTAAGGCCGCGGCTCTACATTGAAGTCTAAGGCGAGGCCTTACGGCGGGGATGCGTTTTGCCTTCACTCTTGCGGCGGACGGTGGCGTCGAGCTGGCCGCGGGCGAGGCGCACCGAAATGTCGTCGCCGAGCGCCACCTGCTCGGCTGAGTGCAGGACTTTGCCCGACGCGTCGTAGGCGATCGCGTAGCCTCGCTGCAAGAGATTTTCGGGATTGCGCTCGCGCAACTGCACTTCGACGGCTTCGTAGCGGCGGCGTTTGGCGATGAGCGCGCGATCGATTCCGATGCGCAGGCTTCCGGAGCGCTCGTCGAGCGCATGGCGCAGCCTGCCGACGCGCGCGCGCAAATCCATTCGCGCGAACCGCACGTGTGCCGCGGCAAAGCGGCGTTGCTTGCGCGTCACGAGCCGCTCGAGCGCGGCTTGCAGTCCTTGCCTCTGCTGGTCGATCCTGCGCCGCAGAATTTCCGCGCGCCTTCGCAAGTCGAAGGCCGCGATGCGCGCGCCCGCTTCCGTCAACCGCTGGCGCGATGCCACGAACCGCGTGCGCAGCGCATTGCCGAGCGACGCGGCGAGCTCGTCGACCTGCTGGCGGCGCTGGCGCACGAGCGCCTCGAGCTGCCGGAATCCGCGGTGCTCCTGCAAGTCACGCACGCGGTGCCTGCGCTGAGAAAGCAAGTAACGGATGTGATGCGCGAGCTGCCGCTGGTGCTCGGCAATATGGCGCTCGAATTCCTGCCGCGAACGCACCACGATCTCGGCGGCGGCCGAGGGCGTCGGGGCGCGCAGATCGGCGACGAAATCGGCGATCGTAAAATCCGTCTCGTGGCCGACGCCGGTGATCACGGGGATTTCGGACGCGGCGATCGCCCGCGCCACGATCTCTTCGTTGAACGCCCACAAATCCTCGAGCGAGCCCCCTCCGCGCGCGACGATCACCACGTCCGCAAAACGCGCGCGGCTGAAATGCCGCAGCCCCGCGGCGATTTCGGCTGCTGCGCCATCTCCCTGCACCTTCACCGGATAGAGCTGGACACGTACATTCGCAAAGCGCCGCTTGAGGACGCGCAAGATGTCGCGAATCGCGGCGCCGCTCGGCGACGTCACCACGCCGATGCAACGCGGCAGGACCGGCAACGGCCGTTTGCGGGCCTCGTCGAAAAGCCCTTCGCCCTCGAGCTTCTTTTTCAACTGTTCGAACGCGAGCTGCAGCGCGCCGAGGCCGACGGGCTCGATATGGCTCACGTACAACTGATACTCGCCGCGCATCTCGTAGACGCCGAGCGACCCGCGCACGGTGATGTGCAAACCATCTTCGGGGCGAAACTTCAGTCCCCGCGCCTGATCGCGGAAGCAGACACAACGCAGCTGTGCGCGCGCATCCTTCAGCGTGAAGTAAAGGTGTCCCGATTGCGCGGCGTGGAGATTCGACACCTCGCCCTCGATCCACACATCCGGGAATTCGCCCTCGAGCAGCTCTCCGATGCGCTCGGTGAATTCGCTCACGCGCCAGATGTGGCGCTCGGGCATGATGTCGAAATCGAAAAGAGGCGTCTGGCTCATCGCGTCATCGGTCCGCTATCGCCGGAAGTAGCTCACAGCCCAGAAAACGAGCGTCAGCGCGACGCTCACCAGAAGGCACGTCACGATCGGGAAATAGAAGCTGCCATTGCGTCCCTGGTAGGAGATATCGCCCGGAAGCCGGCCTAGGCGAAAGGGCAATTTCGCGCCGAAAAACAGAAACGCGCCCGCGCCGACGATTACGATGCCGGCAATCAGCAGCAGCTTCCCGAGTTCGCGCGAGGGATCCATGGGCACGACGACTCATTTTACCGCCGATTCCCGCCGCGAAAGCTGCGCGCCGTCTCCATGGCTCTTCAGAAGCCCGGGCTCAGCGCGACCCAGGAAGCGAAAGCAAAGTCAAAAGCCCCACCCTCACAAACCGGGGATGGAGCACCCGAAAATTCCAAGGCAAAGTCCTAAATCAACTCAAGGCCCGAAAAAAAGTACCCGATCTCGAATGCGGCGGTCGCCGGCGCATCGGAGCCGTGCGTGCAGTTGTACTGGATGCTGGTGCCGAGCTCGCGGCGGATTGAGCCGGGCGCGGCCTTGGCGGGGTCGGTGGCGCCCATCGTCTCGCGCCACTTCGCGATTGCGTTTTCCGCTTCGAGGACGATCACCACCGCCTTCCCCGAGCTCATGAATTCCGTCAGCTCGCCAAAGAATGGCCGCTCGCGATGGACGGCGTAAAATCCCTCGGCTTCGGATTTCGTCAGCCGCAGCGACTTGATCGCCACGATTTGAAATTTCGCCGCGTGAATGCGGCTCAGGATGTCGGCGGTCAGGCCGCGGCCCACCGCGTCGGGCTTGATGATTGCGAGAGTGCGTTCAACGGACAATTGATCTTTCCTCCTGAATCTTTTTCGGAAGCTTCTCGTAATTTTGTTCGGCTATTTCTTGATAGCGGCGGCGAGCGTTTCGCCGATTTCTGCCGGACTCTGCACCGTATGAATTCCGGCGGCGCGCATCGCCTTGTATTTATCCGCCGCGGTGCCCTGGCCGCCGCTGATGATCGCGCCTGCGTGGCCCATGCGGCGCCCCGGCGGCGCCGTTTGTCCGGCGATGAAGCCGACCACCGGCTTTTTCACGTGCTGCTTGATGAATTCCGCGGCAATCTCCTCGGCGGTGCCGCCGATTTCGCCGATCATGACGATCGCGTGCGTCTCGGGATCGTCGTTGAACATTTTTACGGCGTCGAGAAATGTCGTGCCGATGATCGGATCGCCGCCGATGCCGATGCAAGTCGATTGCCCGATGCCGAGCCGCGTCAGTTGGTCGACTGCCTCGTATGTCAGCGTCCCGCTGCGGCTCACCAAGCCCACATTCCCCTGCCGGTGAATCGAGCCCGGCATGATGCCGATCTTGCATTTTCCCGGCGAGATGATGCCCGGGCAGTTTGGCCCGATTAGCCGCGTTTTCGAAATTTTCAGCGCTGCGGCCACGCGGACCATATCCAGCGTCGGAATACCCTCCGTGATGCAGATGACGAGTGGCAATTCCGCGTCGATCGCTTCGAGAATCGCGTCGGCCGCAAATGGCGGCGGCACAAAAATCACCGACACGTTCGCGCCCGTTTCGCGCACCGCGCCGCTGACCGTATCGAATACCGGCACGCCGAGATGCTTCGTCCCGCCTTTGCCCGGCGTCACGCCGCCGACCACTTTCGTGCCATATTCGATCATCTGCTGCGCGTGAAAGCCGCCCTCGCGCCCGGTAAGGCCCTGCACCAACAGCCTCGTGTTGTTATCGATCAATATGCTCATGGGAGTGAGGCACAGGAAACAAAGGAGAGACAGGAGGCAAAGGAACAAAACCTGCTCATAATTTTCGCTACTCCTTCCATAGGTTCCGGATCATCATTCCCAGCTTTGCGTATTCCGTCGCGAGCGACTCAACGTCTGACTTCGACGCAAATCCTTCATCGCTGGCCAAATCAAGCCAGAATTTGGTTTCTTCGCACTCGCCAATCGGGATCTGGAGGTCCCGCTTGAACTCAGCCGCGGATTGCCTCTTGGCCCATCCTTCAACAATGTTCGCCGCAATGGAGCGGGACGACGAACGAATCCGGCGGCCACGCTCGTATTGTTCCTGTCTCGGGAACGCCCTCGACAGCCGCGACACCTCAAGTGTGAGGTGGTATGTTTGCTGATAAACCAGCAAGTCGCGATACCGGCGTATGGGCCCGGCGCGAGTCGGTTGCTCCTCCACTTCCTATGCTTCCTCTACTTCCCCGCGAGAGCGACCACTTTTTCGGCGCCATCTTTCATCCCGCTGGCGATCGTGAAGTTTAATCCTGACTCGCGCAGAATTTGCTGGCCCTGCTCGACGTTTGTGCCCTGCATGCGCACCACGAGCGGCACCTTGAATTGCAGCTCTTTCGCCGCGTTTACCACGCCGCTTGCGAGCACGTCGCAGCGGAGGATTCCTCCGAAGATGTTGACGAACACCGCTTTCACGTTCGGGTCGCTCAGCAAAATGCGGAACGCGTTCTTCACCTGCTCTTCGGACGCGCCGCCGCCTACATCGAGAAAATTCGCAGGGCTGCCACCGCACAATTTGATGATGTCCATCGTGGCCATCGCCAGGCCCGCGCCGTTGACCATGCAGCCCACGGTTCCATCGAGCTTGATGTAATTGAGTTTGAATTTCGAAGCCTCGACTTCGAGCGGCGTCTCTTCGTCTAAGTCGCGGAGGTCCTTGAATTCGGGATGGCGATAGAGCGCGTTGTCGTCGAAATTGACTTTCGCGTCGAGCGCGACCAGCCGCCCATCGCCCGTGACGACGCACGGATTGATTTCGAGCAGCGATGCGTCGGTTTCGAGAAACGCGCGATAGAGCGACCGCAGAAAAGACAGCGCGACGCTGGCGAGTTCCGGCGAGAATCCGAGGCCGAACGCCAGCTTGCGCGCGTGATACGGCTGAAAGCCCGTCTCGGGACGAATCGTCTGGCGCAAGATCGCTTCCGGATGCTCCTTGGCCACTTCCTCGATTTCCATCCCGCCCGCCGCGCTCGCCATGAATACGGGCGCGCCCACGGCGCGGTCCACCAGGATGCTCAGATAAATCTCGCGCTTGATGTCGAGTCCTTCCTCGATCAAGAGGCGCCGCACCACGCGTCCTTCGGGACCCGTTTGCGGCGTTACCAGCGTCATGCCGAGAATGCTGCTCGCAAACGACGCAGCCTCATCCGCGGATTTGGCCAGCTTCACGCCGCCAGCCTTGCCGCGCCCGCCCGCGTGAATCTGCGCTTTCACGACCACCACTGGCGTGGCGAGGCGCTGGGCCACTGGGCGCGCGTCCTCTTTCTTGAATACGACTTCGCCGCGCGGCACCGGAACGCCGAACTTTGCGAGGATTGCCTTGGCCTGATATTCGTGGATTTTCATGCTGGTTGTATCGGCCGGACTGAAGGTCGCCTTAATAGTGCTAGTATTTATTCACGATGCAAACGAAGCAGTTTACCTGCATCCACGGAGGCGAGCAAGCAGATGCGCTCGTTCGCTGAACGCACATGATCCACGAAGCGCTCGAAAAAATCGTGGCTGACGAGGACCTCTCGCGCGCGCAGGCCGAAGCGGCGATGGAGGAGATTCTCGCTGGGCGCGCGACCGACGCGCAGATCGCCGCGCTGCTCACCGGCCTACGGATGAAGGGCGAAACGGTCGACGAACTCGTCGGCTTCGCGACGGCGATGCGGCGCCACGCGACGCCGATCTTCGCCGGACATTCGCACATTGCGGACGAAGCGCTGGTCGACACGTGCGGTACCGGCGGCGACGCCTCCGGCACGTTCAATGTCTCTACCGCCGCGGCTTTCGTCGTGGCGGGCGCGGGCGTGCGCGTTGCGAAGCACGGCAACCGCTCGATCAGCTCACGCTGCGGCTCGGCGGACGTTCTCGAACAGCTCGGCGTGCGGATCGATCTCCCGCCGGAACGGATTGCGGCCGCGATTGAAGAGATCGGCATCGGGTTCCTGTTCGCGCCGGCCGTGCACGCAGCGACGCGCCATGCCATGACGGCTCGCCGAGAACTGAAGATGCGCACCGTTTTCAACCTGCTCGGCCCGCTCACCAATCCCGCCGGGGCTTCGGCACAGGTTGTCGGCGTCTACGATGAAAGCTATACGGAGCTTCTGGCACGGGCGCTCGGGGAACTCGGCGTGAAGCGGGCATTCGTCGTGCACGGCGCCGATGGCTTGGACGAAATTTCGATTTCCGGCGAAACCTACGCCGCAGAGCTTCGCGACGGCGTCGTCCGCAGCTTTACGCTGACGCCGGAGGATTTCGGACTGCACCGCGCGCTGCTCGAAGAAATTCGCGGCGGCGATGCCCAGGAGAATGCCGAAATCATCCACAAGATCTTCGGCCGCTCGATGCTGTATCGCGAACATGGCCCGCACCGCGAAATCGTTCTCGCGAATGCCAGCGCCGCTTTGGTTGCAGCCGGGCGTGCCGCCGATTTCCTCGATGGCGTCCACGTTGCCGCGAAATCGATCGATTCCGGCGCCGCCCGCGAGAAACTCGACACGCTCGCCGCCTTCTCGCAAGCCGAGAAAGGCCACTCGCATACCGCTTCCTAAAGTTTAGATGGTCAGGAAATTCTCGAGGAGGCGGAAGCCTGCATCGGTGAGAACCGATTCTGGGTGGAACTGCACGCCTTCGACCTTCAGCTTCCGGTGGCGCAAGCCCATGATCGTGCCATCGGCGGTTTCTGCCGAAATTTCGAGCTCGCGCGGCAACGACTTGCGCTCGACGATCAGCGAGTGGTAGCGCGTGGCCTGAAAATCCTGCGGCAGCCCTTGGAAAATCGTCTCGCAATCGTGGTGGATCCGGCTGGTCTTGCCGTGCATCACCTTGGGCGCGCGAATCACGCGCCCGCCGAAGGCCGCCCCGATCGACTGGTGTCCCAGGCAAACGCCCAGAATCGGAATCTTGCCGGCAAAGCGCTCGATCAGGGGAACGCTGATGCCTGCCTCTTTGGGTGTGCACGGTCCCGGCGAAATCACGATGCGCTCGGGCTCGCGATCGGCGATTTCGTCGAGCGTGATCTGGTCGTTGCGCCGGATCAGCAGCTCTTGCCCCATCTGGCCGAGATACTGCGCCAGGTTGTAGGTGAACGAATCGTAGTTGTCGAGCAGCAGGATCATAGGACTCCATTCTACTGTCCCGAGTGGGAGATTCTATGAAAAACTCGGAGTTACTTCAGGGGCTAAGAGGTCGCCGAAAAGCTCCTCGCCCCTGTCACACCGAAGCGAGGGACCTGCTGTCTGCACGATTGCGAAGAAAAAGAGCAGATTCCTCGGGCAACCCGCGCCCTCGGAATAGCAGTTCAACATTTTTCAGCACGTTGCTAAAGCCCACTGAGTTTGCGCGACTTACGCCGTGGCTGAAGCCCCGGCCTTCTGAAAAACTGTGCTGCGAATCTCGAACCCGGGACCAGCAGCCGAGGCGGCAGGGATGCCGCCGAGTCATTTTTCGCCGGCATGCGCGATTTCGAGCGCCTTCAGCACCGCGCGAGCCTTGTTCGCCGATTCGTCATATTCGCGCCCGGGCACCGAGTCCGCCACAATTCCCGCGCCCGCCTGCACGTAGGCTCGCCCGTTTTTCGCGACGAGCGTGCGCAGACCGATGCAGGAATCGAGATTGCCGGAAAAATCGAGATACAGAATGGCGCCGGCGTAAATCCCGCGCCGCGTCGGCTCGAGTTCGTCGATGATTTCCATGGCGCGAACTTTCGGCGCGCCGGAAAGCGTCCCCGCGGGAAAACACGCCATCAGCGCATCGAAGCAATCGACGTCGCCGCGCAGCCGCCCGCGCAGGCTCGATGCCAAGTGCATCACGTGCGAGTAGCGCTCGACGAACATCAGCCGCTCCGGCTTCACCGAGCCGTATTCGCACACGCGGCCCAGGTCGTTGCGGCCGAGATCGACCAGCATTACGTGCTCGGCGCGCTCCTTCGGATCGGCCAGAAGCTCAGCTTCGAGCTTTTGGTCTTCCTTTTCGTTGCGCCCGCGCGGCCGCGTGCCCGCGAGCGGCCGGTAAAACGCGTCGCGCCCCTGGACCTTCACCAGCATCTCGGGCGAGCTGCCGACCACGGATAGATCGCCCAGCTTCAGGTAGTAGAGGTAGGGTGAGGGATTCACGACGCGCAGCGCGCGGTAAATCTCGAAGGGATCGGCGGAGGTGCGCGCCTCGAATCTCTGGCTCACCACGATTTGAAAGGCGTCGCCCGCGCGAATGTACGACTTGGCTTTCTGGACCGCCGCCGTGAATTGCGGCTTCGTCATGTTCGATGCGACTCGCAGCGGTTTCGCTCGCCGCGCACGTGGTTGCGCAGGCAACGGCCGCTCGAGCATCTTCCGCGTGCGGCCGATTTCGCGCACGGCTGCATTGTATTTCGCGCGCAGGCTGCCCGGCCCTTCGGTGAAAACGTTCCGGATAATCCAGACGCGATGCTGCACGCGGTCGAACGCCACGAGGCCGCGATAGAACATCATCATGCAATCGTCGACGCCCAAATCGTCGCGGCCCGTATCGGGAATTCGCTCGACCAGCCGCACCATGTCGTACGCGAAATAGCCGATCGCGCCCGCGGTCAGCGGAGGCATGCCGGGCACGCGCACGGGCCGGTAACGCGCCGTCAGCCGCTTCAATTGTTCCACGGGATTTCCGTCGAAACGAAGCGTCTTGCCGCCGGTCTCGAGTTCGCAAGCGCGGCCGCGCGCCCAGAAGACTTCCTCGGGATTCGCGCCCGTGAAGGTGTAGCGGCCAATATTTTCGCCGCCTTCGACGCTCTCGAGCAAAAACGCATATTGCGCGCCGCTCGCAATGCGCAAGTATGCCCCGACGGGCGTCAGCAGGTCGGCCGTGTATGTGTCGTACACGGGCACGAGGTTGCCTTCGCGCGCCATGCGGCTGAACGTTTTGAAGTCCGGCTGAATCATCGCCCCACACGCATCTTTCTTTGGAATTTCAGCTCTTGCGCCCGCGCGGGTGAGCGGCTTTCCCCTCGGCCGCCAGCGCCGCGATCACGGCGCGCCGCATCGCTTCAACCGGCGCGCGCTCGCCCGTCCAGATTTCCCACTGCGCCGTGCCCTGCGCGACAAACATCTCCACGCCCGAAACCGTTTCGATGCCGCGGCACGCCGCAAGTTCCAGAAGCTTCGTTCCCCGCGGGCGATAAATGGTGTCAAATACGAGCCGGCAATTCAATTCGCGCGCGTCGAGCGGCGAACTCCCGACCGCTGGATGCATGCCGACCGGCGTCGCATTCACGATCGCGTCGAAGAATTCACCGCGGACGCGATTCCGCTCAATCGCTTCTCCGCCGGCCGCCTTCGCCAGCGCCTGTGCGCGCGCCCGTCGCCGCGCCGTCACGCACACTGCGGCGCCCGCCTGCGCGAGCGCAAAAGCGGCCGCGCGCGCCGCGCCGCCAGCTCCCACGATCAGGACCCGGCTGCCCCGAAGCGGTATCCGCTTTTCGAGCGTCTGCAGGACCCCGACGTAGTCGGTGTTGTATCCGCATAGCTTCCCGCCGCCGCGGACGACAACCGTGTTCACGGCTCCGATTCGCGCCGCGAGCGGATCGCAGGCGTCGAGATGCCGCAGAATTTTCTCTTTGTGCGGCAGCGTGACACTGAAACCTCGAATTCCGAGCGGCTCGATCGAATCGAGAAAATCCCGCAGGGCGTGGATCAGAAACGGCACGTACACCGCGTTGATCCGTCGCGCGGCAAAACCCGCGTTCTGCATCGCCGGCGAAAGCGATTGGCCAACCGGGTTGCCGATCACGCCGTAGACACGGGTGAGCGCGCCGAGATGGTCCGCGCGATACATGTCCTTGATCTCTGCGAGCGAGACCTGCCCGGACGCGGTCGCGTTCTCAACCGGCGCATAGGCGAACGAGTTCCGCTGGCGCAACGCCAGGATGCGCGCCGGCAACGCCACGTCGCCCATCGGGATTGCGACGATGTTCCGCTGCTTTCGCGCGAAGTCCAGCAGCTTCCGGCTGTCCGCCAACGAATGGCAGTGCGCGGCGATTTTGATCGCTTCGGGCCGGCCTCGCCGAAGCTCGCCGGCGACGCGTGAGAGATTTTTCGGCAACCGCGCGAAAAAGTGCGCCGAGGCGAGTTGTCGGCCCTCACCAAGTAGTACGTCAATAAGTTCCCTTGGGCATTGGCGCACCGTCTCGATTTCGAGGTCATACCATGTGCAGCCTGCCCGGATGGCATCGGCTAAATAGACAAGCTGTTTGGCGATCGTGCCGCCGTATCGACCGCCTGCCGCTCGCCGACGACAAGTTGCAATGAGCGTTACGCCTTTTCGCGCGGACCGGTTGGCCTCGAGTCCTCGCAAGAATCGGTCAATTTCCTCGTCGCTCGACAGCCAGTCAAGCCTCAACTCGACGGTGCGGCTTTGCCCTAGCGCCCACCGAAGCTGGGCCAGCATAGAATTCGCATCCGGCGCCGCCACCACGGCGCACACCTTGTCTGGCCCTAACACGCTGTATTTCCAATCTCTTCGGAGTGAAGACCCGCCACGCTGCGGCAGCGATGCGCGAAGGGAATTCTCGCTTCTACCACGCGGTACCCAATGTGTAAAGCCCGCGCGACCATTATCTTGACGCCCTCGAACGCCAATGTTACGGTCGGATCATCGGGGAGCGCCAGCCATTTCGGCGCCAAGAATCAGCGTGAAGGAGCAAGCATCATGCGTGGGAAAATTGTCCTTGCCGGCCTTGTAGTGGCTCTAGCCGGAGCAGTTGCATCAGCGCAGAACGCGCCCCAGATTCCACCCCCGGACGCTCTCTATTGCTCCGGCAGTGTTACGACCGAGGCGATCCCGCGCGCTGCCTTCATCATCACGGGCGAGGAATCCAATTATCGCCTTTCTTTCGACGAGGGCGACAACGTCTACATCAATAAGGGCGCGAGCCAAGGTGTAAACGTGGGCGATGTATTCTCCGTTGTCCGCAAGGTCGAAGATCCCTACGGCATCGAGTGGACCAAGTGGCAGGACATGATCCTCAAGAAAATGGGAACCGTGTGGGCCGATGAGGGCCGCGTCCGCGTGACGAGGGTTTTCGCCAACACGTCGGTCGCCAAAATCGAGCATTCCTGCGACATGGTGCAACGCGGCGACATTCTTCTGCCCTTTATGGAGCGCCCCGCGCCGCCGCTCAAGTCCGAAGCACATTTCGACACGTTCGCTCCGGCAAACGGCAAGCCGCTGGCAATGATTATTATCGGCAAGGACTTCCAAGCCGAGGTCGGCCGCGAGGACATCGTCTATGTGAATTTGGGCAATGGCCAGGGCGTCAAAGTCGGCGACTATTTCCGCATCTTCCGCTACACCGGCACTCAGCACGAAACGGTTTACCAGGATCCGCGCTACGCGTTCGATCAGGACGATCAGCTGAATGTGCCCTTCTTCCCGATCTACGGTTTCGGGAGCGTGCCCAAGAAATATGATTGGAGCAACACTCCGCGGGAAGACGTCGGCGAGGGAGTCGTGCTGCGGACCGGCCCCAACTCCTCGACTGTGCTGATCACGTTCAGCCTGCGCGAGATCTATCCCGGCGATTACGTCGAACTCGAGTAGCCGGGCTTGGCGCGGCCGAGTGATTCGGGCTCCGCGCTTGCATTGTCTGCAAAATCTGGTTCGCTGAAAATCTCCGCGGTAAACGCCTGCACTTGGACTTCGGGATGCTTCCAGGCATCCCGCTCGAATCCCGCCTTCACGCAGGTTTCTTCGAGCAGGCGCCGGCCGTTCCATCGAAACTGCGCCGCCACCTGAGGCAGCAGAACGCCCCGCTGGCTCCCGCGGCTAACCATCAGGCCGTGCTTGCCTGCTTGAATTTGTTCGGGTGCGATTGTTTCGAGCCGCGACAGAAGGGAAAGCTCGATCTCGATTTCACTCAGCTCGTCCGGACGGACCCGAGCGAAGCGCGGGTCTTCGAGCGCGGCCGCCCTCGCGCAGTAGGCCACAGTTTCAACCAGCGACTCACTCGGGGCCACTTGCCCCACGCAGCCCCGCAATCGGCCGCGCCAGTGCAGCGTGACGAACGCGCCACCCAGATTCTGCAGATTCGAAAGCTCGGGCAATGGTCCCGCGAATTCGCAGCCCTCGACGGCGGCGCTCATGGCTCGACGCGCCACTTCCAACAGCAGTTTTCTTTCGCGATTACCGGCTGAGGACATCCTGCGGTTTTTCTTTCGGATCGACTACCAGAACGCGCGTCCGCCGCTGCTGTACCCGGAAATTGATCTGGCCCCAGAACATCTGGAAATAGTGGATCGCCGACGCTACCGCGCTCAATACCACCAGCCACAACAGAACCGTTCCAAACAATTTCAGCGCGGGATGATTTGCCGTCAAAATCACGATGCATCCAGCCAGCACCTGCAAGATCATCTTCCCTTTGCCAAGCGGCGACGCGGGAATGACCAACCCCTCTACCGAGGCAATTTCCCGGAGGCCGACAACCATGAACTCCCGCCCGATGATGATCACGACCATCCATGCCTGGATGAGTCCCATCGAAACGAGCGAGACGAACGCCGCCGAAATCAAAAGTTTGTCCGCGATGGGGTCGAGAAGGATTCCGAGCGTCGTAATTTCGCTGCGGGAGCGCGCCAGATATCCATCCATCGCATCGGTCGCCGCAGCTACCAGCAGAATCAAGACGCCCCAAACCTCAAAATGAATGGGCAGTCCCCAAAAGTTCCAATTCGGCTGGCGCGTCAAAAGAACAACCACGAGGAGGGGAACGAAAAAGATCCGCAAAATCGTCAGGCTGTTCGGCAGATTCATTTCGCTCTCGGAAAGACAAATCGGCGAAGCCGCCGGATACGACGGCAATCTCAACTCGAAATCATAGTCCCGCGGTCGTTGCCGAGTCAACCGTACGGGCCCTTTTGCGCGGCTTCCCCCTGCGGCAGCGACAGAGGCAAATCCTCTCGCTCGTTACTCTTAGCGCAGAGAGCGCCCCATCTCTGTGCAAATTGCAGTCGACGTCGGCCAGACGCCGATCGACTGCTCGAGGCGGGGCCACGAAGCGCGCTTTCTCCTTAAACCATTGAAATAAATGTTGTTACGCGGGGCCGATGGACTGAGTCCCGGCGAGGAAGGTTGAAGGCTCATGCTAGGAGGCCGCCAAATCGATGGGTCTTTTCCACAGGGTTTTCCACACCAGCTGGGGCCCGTGCAGCCATTTACCCCAAGATAAACCCCCGGAGTTCCCGCGCCGCTGACTCCGGAATCTCAGCTTCGAGCTCGAGGCAGCCGTCCTGCACTTCGGATCGAAGCACGCGCCCCCTTCCTTGCACCACCGAAAGGCTCCGGCCATCCGCGAGCGGGATGCGCAGGCGCAGCCTCAAGAGCGGATCGACGGGCATGGCGGCGTCGATCTTCCTCAGCAATTCGTCGAGGCCCGCGCCCGTCATCGCCGACACAAAAGCCGTGTCCACGCCGCGGCCGTTCGAGTCCGTCAGTGCCTTCAGGTCTTGTTCGCTCAGCCGGTCGATTTTATTCAGCACGTGCAGACGCGGGCGATCGTCGACGCCGAGCTGGCGCAAAACGCCGAGCACCTCCGCATCGTGTTCGGCGTGATGCGGATTGGAAATGTCGGTCACGTGAAGGATCAGCGCGGCTTCCTGGACTTCCTCGAGGGTCGCGCGAAACGCGGCAATCAGGTCCGACGGGAGGTCGCGCAAGAATCCCACTGTGTCCGATAAAAGCACGCGCCGCCGCGAAGGCAGGCGGACCGCGCGAATCGTCGGATCGAGAGTCGCAAACATTTTCGAGGATGTGAACACGCTCGCGTCGGTGAGCGCGTTGAAAAGCGTCGATTTGCCCGCGTTGGTGTATCCCACGAAGGCGATCATTCCAAGCGGCACGGCCTGCCGCGCCCGGCGCCGCGTCGCGCGCTGCTTGCGAACCGTCTCGATGGCCTGCTCGATTTTACGAACGCGGTCGCGGATGCGGCGGCGATCCGTTTCAAGCTTCTGCTCTCCGGGGCCGCGCGTCCCGATTCCGCCGCCGAGCCGCGAAAGCTCTTCGCCGCGCCCGGTCAGCCGCGGGAGCAGATAATTCAATTGCGCGAGCTCCACCTGAAGCTGGCCTTCGCGCGTGTGGGCATGCGTGGCAAAAATGTCGAGAATGAGCTGGGTGCGGTCGATGACGCGGCATCCCGTACCCTTCTCCATGTTGCGCAACTGCACAGGCGTCAGGTCGTGATCGACGATCACGAGCGGAACGTCCCGGACCTGGGCCTCCGTGCGAATCTCCTCGAGCTTGCCGCGCCCCACCAGCGTCGCCGGATCGAGCGCTTCGCGAACCTGCAGGAGGCTCCCTTCGATTTTCGCGCCGGCGCTCTCGGCGAGCTCCTGCAGCTCGTCGAGCGAATCGCGATTCGCCACCCCGTCGCCATTTCGGTGAGAGAGCCCATTCGTGCGCCCGGCCTTCTTCAGCTCGACGCCCACCAGCAAAACCCGCTCTCGGCGGTCCAGAGTTTGGGTGGTTTTCATTCAGGTAAACAGGGGGGCAGGGGGACAGACTTTTGCGCTAAGAATTTCATCTCTCCCTGCTATTATACGCCCGTCCTGGGCAGCCGGCGAACCTGGCGGGCCCCGAAGTAACGCCGCCGCCCTCCGATTACGCGACCACGGCCCCTATCGTAGGCTTTGGACGTGTGTGCGGCCTAGAAACGGAAGAGCCTTATCTACCCAAAATGCCTGGAGCTTCCGGAACAGCTGAGTTGACCTCTCAGTCCAATCGCGAGAAGCCCGAGCGATCGAGAATCCTGCTCATCCTCGGTTACGGACTGGCGACCGTCTGCCTGATCTGGGTTCTTCGCGATTTCCACATCGTGCGGGCCCTGCACGACATGGCCAACGCGAACTGGAAATGGGTTCTGGTGGGGATGGCCTTCGACGTCATCAGCTACGGCGTGCAGGCTCTGCGCTGGAAGTTCCTTTTGAGCCCTTTTGGGAAAGTGCACGTCGGCAACGCGACTCGCTCCGTTTTCTCAGGCCTCTTCGCCAACTTGATCTTGCCGCTTCGTCCCGGTGAATTTCTGCGCAGCTACCTGCTCTCGAATTCCGAGGAAATCTCGATCGGGCGGGTGCTGGGATCAGTAGGCGTGGAGCGCTTCGTCGACCTCGTGATTGCGACGGCATCCCTGGCTTTTGTCTCGCTCTTCGTCGAGTTGCCTCGCCGCTTCGAGCGCACGGCGGACGTGCTGGGCGCCGTAATTCTCGTACTTGTGACGATTGTCGTGGCGCTCGTCTTTTATCTCGAGCTGAAGGTCGGCGGAGCTTCGGAACCTCACATTGGGCGGCGCCAATTGCCGGGCAAAATCATGTCGGCGCTGCTCGACTTGCACGCGATGGGCACGGCGCCGAGCTTTTACGCCGCAGTCTTTATGTCGCTGCTCATGCCGTTCTGTCAGGTGATCGCTCTATGGGCGCTGATGCGATCGTACGGCTTGCCTCTCTCGTTCATGGCGGCCGTGGTCGTGCTGCTGGTGATTAATCTAGGTGTCTCGCTCCCCAACGCGCCGGCCAACGTCGGCTCGTACCAGTTCTTTTGCGTCCTAGGTTTGAGTGTGTTCGACGTCGAAAAAACCACCGCTACCGGCTTCTCGATTTTTGCCTTCATCGCGCTGACCCTGCCCTTCGTTTTCCTGGGATTTGCCGCTTTGCTGAGCAGCGGCATGTCGCTTCGCTCGATGCGTGAGGTCACACGCCTCCCGAGGCGCCCTAGCGAGAAGCCTGCCACCGACTGAAGGCTCCAATATCCAGGCGCGGCCGCCGTCTCCGGCATTTTCAGGCACACCACCGTGATTTCGTTTGAAGGCTGACGACTCGTCCGTTATATAGTTTTTACGGGGCTTTCGCGCCCTGCAACGGGCTGTCGGAGCCGTTTGGGCAGACAAGTCGAGTTTCCTGCCAGCTAAAGCGTGCGCGAAGGACGTGGGAATTTCGCATGGCTTCGGACCTCAACAAGCATCTCGATCGGGCTCGGCGCAGCCTCGAAAAGAACAAGCTACGAGAGGCCGTTGCCGAATATCAGGCCGTCCTCGAAGAGGCTCCTGCCAACCAGGAGGCCTTGCAGGCCCTCGCCGATATCTACACTCGTCTCAACGAGCCCGCGCTTGCGGCCCAATTTTACGGCGCGCAATTCGACCGGCACATCGAAGCGGGCGACGCCGCCAAGGCCTCGGCCATCTTCACCCGCTTCCTTCGATCCTTCCCTCAGCCTCCGGACCGGCTGATGCGCTATGGCATTCTGTTGCAAAAGCAGAATCGGTCCTCCGAGGCCATCGAGCAGTTCGGCACGGCGGCGGAACTTTTCCTGCAGCATCAGCGCGATATCGACGCGCTGGCGTGCTACGAGAGCATCGCGCTGCTCGATCCTGAAAACGCTGCCCGGCATGTGGTCCTCGGTGAGCTCGCAGAACGGCTCAAGCATTCCGATCTTGCCACCCGTAGCTTCCTTCGCGCCGGACAGCTGGCGCAGGCAGGCGGAGGCCTCGACCAGGCGCTCGAATACTTCGGCCGCGCGCACCGCCTCTTGCCGAACGACCGCACCGCCGCTCTGCTTTTCGCGGACGCCAAGTTGCGAAAGGGCGATTCCGAAGGCGCCGTCGCACTGCTCGATCCACTCTCGCCCGATGAGAAAGACACCGCATTTCTCGCCCTTTTTGGCGAAGCCTTGTTGCGCACCGGGCGTCTGGACCGGGCCCGCGACGTCTTCGAGGCCTACTACAGACAGAAGCCCGAGAATTTCTCGAAACTCTTCGAACTGGCCTCGGCCTATCTTCACGCCCGCGAAGATGCAAAGGCCGCTTCGCTGCTCGCGCAAACCAAGGAATTGATGTATGGAGCTCGGCGGGAAGCAGATCTCGTGGTGCAGATCGAGCGCCTTGCCACAACGTATCCCGCATCGCTTCCGCTCGCCGAGACCGTGGCGCACCTATACGAAGAGCTGAATCGCGAGACGAAATACTTCGACGCGCTCGTGCGCCTGTTCGACCTGTATCTGGCCGCCGAGCGCGTGCCGGACGCCTGCGAAATACTCGACCGGCTGGTGGATATCGATCCTTACGACTACCGCAACCAGGAACGGATCGCGCATCTCGAGGGAAAGGCCGATCCCGTTTTCTTGCAGAATATTCTTGCGCGCGCGGCAAAAGCGGCCACCGTCTCGAGTCACACCGGCTCGGGATTCTCGGGAGCCGGCTCCGACGCCGGCGCGGCTTCGGCGCCGGTTTCCGAGGAAGTGCGCGCCCAACAGGCCCTCGAGGATCTGATCGTACAAGTCGAAATCTTTCTACAGTATTCGCTGCACACCAAGGCCGTCGAGCGGCTCGAGCGCATCGGCGAGCTTTTTCCCGGCGAAGAGGAGAAAAATGAGCGCTTGCGCACCCTCTACGAGCGCGCGAACTGGTGGCCGAAGGGCGCTCCCCGCAGGCCCGCGCCGCAGCAGGTTTCGCCTGCGCCGACTGCGCCGCCCGCCGCTCCGCCCGTTCCGGTCGAGCCTGTGCCTCCTTCCATGGGCTTTTCGGCCTCCGAAACTCATCGCGATCTTTCCGCGATCGCCGAAATCAACCGACTGATGCACCGGCAATCCACGCCGCGCGAGGTCCTGTCGTCGACGGCTGCGGAGGTCGGCAAGTATCTCGGCGTGGGGCGCTGCCTGGTGACTCTGGGAGCCGCGGGCGACGCCGCTCAGTTGACGGCGGAATATTCCGCTCCCGGACTTCCGGCCGTGGGCGCCGCGCATCTTCCTGCGATCGTTTCGCTCGTCTCCAAGGTTTCGCCTGACGACCTGGGCGGAATCCAGCTCACGGCGTCGAGCGCTCCCGTGCTCGGCCAACTCGGCGTGGAATCGGCGCTCGCCGTCGTGCTCAAGGACAAAGAAGCGCGGGCGCAATCGGGCATCTTGCTTGTCGCGGACAAGTCCGCGAGAAAATGGAAGCCGAACGAAAGCTTCTTCCTGCAAGCCGTCGGCGATCAGCTCGTGCTTTCGGTGAATCACACGCGTCTTCGCTCGCTGGTCCGTTCTCTGGCCGTCGCCGACGAGAAGACGGGCTTGCTCAGCCGCAGCGCCTACGTCGATTGCCTGCTGGTCGAATCGAACCGGGCACGCTCGCAGGGGACGCCGCTCTCGCTCATCATTCTGCACGTCGACCGCGGCGGCGATCTCTTGCGGCAACACGGCGACGCCACTGTCGATCAGTACATCGAACAATTGGCTCGCGCCCTCTCTTCTACGGTCCGGCAGACCGACATTGCCGTGAAATATACGGCGTGGTCCCTGGCCTTCATCCTGCCCGATACGTCGATCGAGAATGCGCGGACACTCGCGGAAAAACTTCTTCAGGTTGCCGCCACCGTGCACCCTCCCTGGGGTCGTCAGAGCCTCAGCGCGAGCGCCATTGTGGCCGAAGCCTCCGCGCGTCCTGGTGACGATACCGAAGACCGCGTCACGGAATGGATCAATCGCGCCGAGGGCGGCCTGGACGAGGCCTATCGAACGGGCGGCAACGTGCTTGTGCCTCTCGCCACTCCGTGACATCCTTCCATTGCGGCTCCTGCAGTCTACTTCCGTTTACCGGCGGGCATGGATGGTGAGCACTGGAAAACCGGAGCGAGTGCGCGGCGAACTTGAATGCGGCCGGGCTGCGTTTCGGCATCGTCGTGAGCCAATTCAACAGCTTCATCACGGAGCGCCTGCTGGCCGGCGCGCTCGACGCTCTCAAGCAAGGTGGCGCTGTGGACGCGCAGATCGAGATCATCCGCGTCCCGGGATCGTTCGAGATTCCGATCGCGGCCAAGAAGCTCGCGGCCACGGGCCGTTTCGATTCGATGATCTGCATCGGCTGCGTGCTGCGCGGCGAGACGTCGCATTACGATTACGTCGCGTCCGAAACGGCGCGCGGCATCCAGCTCGCGCAGCTCGATGCGGGCGTGCCCATGATTTTCTGCGTGCTCACCTGCGACACGCTCGAGCAGGCCATCGACCGCGCCGGGTTGAAGAGCGGCAACAAAGGCTACGAATCGGGACTCGCGGCGATCGAAATGGCCAGTCTGGCGCGCAAGCTCTCGAAAGCCACGTCGGCGCCCAGCCGGCCTTCGCGGCGCCGATAGATGACACTCCGCCACAAAGCCCGCGAATTCGCCCTGCAGATGCTTTTCGAATGGGACATGACGCGCCAGGAACCCAAGCGCATCGAGAAACTTTTCTGGAAGTCGGCGCCCGCCTCGGAATCGACTCGCGAGTTCGCCAATCAATTGTTCGAGGGCGCCGTTGCGCGAGCCGAAGCAAGCGATGAGCTGATCGAAAAGCTGGCGGCGAACTGGCGGCTCGAGCGGTTTGCCGCCGTGGACCGCAGCATTCTTCGGCTCGCCATCTACGAGTTTCGGTCGGGCACCGCGCCGCCGAAGGTAGTCATCGACGAAGCCATCGAGCTGGCGAAGAAATTTTCCTCCGCCGAAGCGCCCACTTTCCTGAACGGGATTCTCGACGCGGCGTACAAGAACATCGAGACGTAGCCTTTAATTGGCCTTTCGCCCGTTGCTAGCTAGAGTTTCTGAACCAGGGTCGTCACTTCCGCAAGCACGCGCCGCGTGGTTTCCGGGCGCGTGGTTTCGGAATAGACGCGGAGCATGCGCTCGGTACCCGATGCGCGCACCATCACCCACCCGATGTCGCCGAGGTAGACTTTCACGCCGTCGAGATCTTCGCGGCGGACGATGGGCCAGTCGAGCAGCTTTCGAAATTTCTGGTCGGAAAAGCGCGCGATGGCTTTTTCCTTTTGGCCGTCTCGCAGCGTGAGGTCCACGCGGCCGTAGTGGTGTTCGCCGAATTCGCGGTGCAGCATCGCGACCAGCTCGCCCAGCGGCTTGCCGTGCCACGCCATCACCTCGGCGAGCAGCAGCGCGCTGACGGTCGCATCGCGCTCGGGCAGGTGGAGTTTTGTGCCGATGCCGCCGCTTTCTTCGCCGCCCACCAGGATGTCGCCCTCAAGCATCCGGTCGCAAATGTATTTGAAGCCGATCGGCGTTTCCCACACCTTGCGCCCGAATTTCCCGGCAATCTTGTCGATCATCTTCGTGGTCGAAAACGTCTTGGCCACGTCGCCAGTCAGCTTGCGCGTTCCCGCCAGATGCCACAGCAGGATCGAGAAAATCTGGTGGGGCGTGATGAATGTGCCGTCGCGGTCGATCGCGCCGATGCGGTCCGCGTCGCCGTCGAGCGCGAAACCGGCGTCGTAGCCGCCGTCGACCACCGCGCGGCGCAGCGCCTCGACGTGCGGCTCGATCGGCTCCGGATTCACGCCGCCGAAAAGCGGATCGCGAGTGCCGCGAATCTCGCCCGCCTCGATCCCGTGGCGCCGGAAAAGCTCGCGGAGCAGCCCCCGGCCCGCTCCGTGCATCGAGTCGGTCACGTACCGGAATTTCGACGACTTCAGCCGGTCCCAATCCACGAGCGCGTCGAGCGTTTCGAGATACGGAGTGCGAACGTCGAGCGAATGAATTAGCTCTTTGCGCGGCGGCAGCGCCGGCACGCCGTCGCGCAGCACCCTTCCGAGCTCGGCTTCAATTTGCGCGACGATCGCGGGCGAAGCCGAGCTGCCGTAGCTGGCCTTGAACTTCACGCCATTCCAGCGATACGGATTGTGGCTCGCGGTGATCTGAATTCCGCCGGCGGCGCCGCTGCAGGCGGACCAGCAGTGAAACAGCCGGCGTAGGGCACGCATCCATCGCCAGCCAGACGGGCGTGCCGGTGGCGGCAACGGCCTCGGCCGCCACGCGCGCGAAATTCTCCGAGCCGAAGCGGGTGTCGAAGCCGACCACGACTCCGCTGCCCGGTTTCTCCGCGCGCACCACGTAGCGCGCGATGGCGTGCGCCACCCTGCGCACGTTCTCGTACGTAAAATCCTCGGCGATCACGCCGCGCCAGCCGTCCGTGCCAAATTTGATCTCAGGCGCCGCGCTTCCGGATTCGTCTCGCTTCGACAATCTTGCTCCCCTCGTTTCCGCGCTACAACAGGCGCTTGGCCTTCTGTTCTTCGAGCCACTTTACGATCTTGCCCACGTCCTGCGAGCGATCGCGTGCGCACACGAGCAGCGCGTCGTCCGTCTCGACCAGCACCAGATCGCGCACCCCGATCGCCGCGACGAGCTTGCTTGGGCTCCAGAAATAATTTCCTTGAGCATCCAGCGCGAAATGCCGCCCCGCCGAGACATTCGCCCCGCGCTTGGCCGCGAGCAGCTCGTAGACGGCTGACCAAGAGCCGATGTCGCTCCAGCCCACTTTTGCCGGAATCATGAAGACGGGCGTCACGCTGCCCGGTCGCGTGGCCGGCTCCATGATGGCGTAATCGACCGAAATATTTTCGAGGTGCGGATAGATGCGGCGCAGTGCGGAGGCGTAGCGCGGAGTGCCGATCGTCTTGCCGAGCTCGACGAGCGCCGCGTGCGTCTTCGGCAGAAACCGGTGCAGCGCGTCGAGAAACGTCGATACGCGCCAGAAGAACATGCCCGCGTTCCAGAAATACTTCCCGGAAGCCACGTATTTTCGCGCGAGCGACAGCTCCGGCTTTTCCGTAAAGCGCTTGACCGCGAACGCCGGAAGCCCGCGCGGCCGCGCCGCAATCTTCGCGCTCTCGATGTAGCCGAAGCCGGTATCGGAGCGCGATGGCGGAATACCTAGCACGACGAGATTCCCCGGCGCGCGCGCGAGCTCGATCGCCGCCGAAACGCGGCCGCGATAGCGCTTCGCATCGAGAATGTGATGGTCGGACGGCAGCACGGCCATCACCGCATCCAGGCGCTCGTGCGCGAGATGAATCGCCGCGAGACCGATCGCTGCGGCCGTGTTACGCCCGACGGGCTCGGTCAGCACGTGCGATGCGGGCACGCCGCGCAGCTCGCGCCGCACCGCCGCGGCCTGCTCGACGTTGGTCACCACCCACAGATCGCGCGATGGAATAAGCGGCTCGAGGCGCGCGGCCGTCTCGCGCAGCATCGAGCGGCTGCCCGTGATGTTCAGGAGCTGCTTCGGGGTGCGCATCCGGCTCCGCGGCCAAAAGCGCGTGCCGCGGCCGCCAGCCAGCAGGACAGCGGCTGCCGGGAGACGCTCTCGATTGCTCTTTCTTTTCGTGGGGCGTTTCACAGATGGCTATAGTAAGGGATGCGGTCGTTTCGTTCCTACGATCTTCGCGCGGTCCGGTGCTTTGCCCACCTACTTCTCGGCTTCGTCCTCGGGCGCACCGCCGCTACGGAGTTTCCAATTGATCTGGTGCAGGATGCCAAACCAGAGCACCGTATCTCGCGCGGGCAGGTGGAGGCGCTTGACCAAGCGCCGCATCCGCTCGTCGATGTCCGCCACGCGCCGCCGCCCTACGTAGCCGCTCGCATGCAGCGCGTCCAGCAACATGACGGTGATCCGCTCGATCTCGCCGGCCGACGCCCGCGCGAGCTTTTCGGCCTCCGCCGCGGTCTTCGCATCTCTCATTAATTCGTAGAGGCAAACGGCCACAGCCTGGCCAAGATTCATCGAAATATTCTGCTGGCTCGTCGGGATGCGCATCAGCCAATCGGCGTGGCTCATCTCTGCATTCGAGAGCCCCGATTTTTCGGAGCCGAAGAGGATCGCGACGCGATTCGATTTCAGCCGCTTGCGAATCAGCCGCGCGCCGTCTTCGAGCCGTCGAACCTGATGCTGCAGGTTGCGCCGTCGCGCCGCCGTGGTTGCAACCACGAGAGTGCAATCCGCGACCGCCTCGGCGACGGAGCCGTATTGCTTCGCGTTCTTGAGCAGCGCCGACGCCCCGACCGCCGATTTCGCCTCGCGAAAACCCGGCTCGTACGGATTCACCACGCGCAAGCTGGAAAAGCCAAAGTTGCTCATCGCCCGCGCCGCCGCGCCAATATTGAGCGGGTTTCGGGTGTTCACCAGCACCACGCGCAGACGATCGAATTCGGCAGTGGTTAGCAACGGATAAGATTGGAGAGAGCAGACTCGCGCACGCCACGAGCGCCGAGGCGACGCCTCAATTCGGCCAAATCGCCGGGAACGTAGGTGCGCAAGAGCGAAGTGCGCGGGCTCGACGCGAGCTCGTATTGGCCGAGCGCAGCCGGGATCAGCCACACCTGCGCCGGGGCGTAGTCCACGCTCTCGCCGCCCCAGTGAATCGATCCGTTCCCTTCGAGCACGATCAGCACGTCGAGATATTCTGACGAACTGACGGCGCGCGCAACCCTGCGGAAATCCCAGCGCTCTGTGGCGAAATACTTGCACGCGACGAAGTGGCTCTCGCTAACGCCGCTGCGCTCGACGCGCACCGGTTCGAGGCGGCCGCAGGTCTGCCTGCCGAAGCGCATCACATCAAGCGCCCTGGCGATGTGCAGCTCGCGCGCCCGCCCCTGAGCATCGCGGCGGTTGTAATCGTAAACGCGATAGGTGAGGTCGGAATACTCCTGTATTTCGCACAGCACCAGGCCGGGGCCGATCGTATGCGCTGTTCCCGCGGGGACAAAAACCGCTTCGCCCGCCCGCAGCGGAACGCGCTCGAGGCAGCGATCGGCGGTGCCATCCGCGATCGCGCGCTTGAAATCGTCGAGCGTCACCTCGGATTTCAGGCCGAGGAGAACCTCCGCGCCCGGATCGGCGCGCACCGCATACCACATTTCGGTTTTGCCGCGCCCGCCCGCCGCGGATTCGTACCGCGCGGCATACCGGTCGTCCGGATGGACCTGCACGGACAGTTTTTCAGCTGGGAAAATAAATTTCACAAGCAGCGGAAATCCAGCGGCGCGATCCGCATGCGTGCCGGTCCACTCCACCGGCATCGCCGGCCAGGCGTCGCCGAGCTTCACGCCTGCGAATGGGCCATTGGCGAAGCGGCACTCGTTGCCGGTCATCCAGGCTTCGCCGACCGGCTCGGCCAGATTCGACATTTCGGGGAAAAACGGGGCCAGCGAACGCACGCCCCAAGGGCGCGGGCTGAAAACAGGCTCAAGCCGCGCGGGGCAAATCTCCACACGCGGCTCGGAGCTCGGATTCACTGGGGCTAGTTTGTACCGCCGAAGAAGCGATTCATGCGCCGCAGACCTTCGTCGATGCGATCGATCGAGGTGGCGTAGGAAAGCCGCAGATAGCCCGGCGCGCCGAATCCCTCGCCCGGCACGAGCGCGACGTGCTCGCGTTCAAGCAGGAGCTTCGCGACGGCGGCGGCGCTTGGCATCTGCCCGTTGAAGCAACCCGACACGTTTGGAAACACGTAGAACGCGCCCTGCGGCGCCGTGCACGTGACGCCCGGAATTGCGCGCAGCCCGGCGAGGATGCGCTCCCGCCGGCGCGCGTATTCGGCCAGCATTACCGGAACGGAATCCATCGGGCCGGTCATAGCGGCAAGCGCTGCGTACTGCGCGATCGATGTCGGGTTCGACGTGGACTGGCTCTGCAGCTTGGTCATCGCCGCGATCAGCGGCTGCGGCGCCAGGGCGTAGCCGATGCGCCATCCGGTCATCGCAAACGTCTTCGACATCGAGCCGATGATGATGAGCCCGCTCTTCGAATTCGGCACGCTGGCGATCGAATATGGTCTCGCGTCGCCATACGTGAAGTGCGAGTAGCACTCGTCCGACATCAGCCACACGCCCTTGCGCTCGCATACCGTCAGGATTTTCCGCAGCTCGTCCGGGGGAATCACGCCGCCCGTCGGATTGCTCGGCGAATTGGCGATTACGACGCGCGTGCGCGGCGTGATCGCCTTTTCGACCTGCGCCGCGCGGAGGATAAAATCATCTTCGCCCGTGGTCTCGACCACCATCGGCGTGCCGCCCGCGTACTTCACGATGTCCGGATAGCTCACCCAGTAGGGCGCGGCGATGATCACCTCGTCGCCGGGGTTGATCAGCGAGCAGATCGCGTTGAAAATCGCCTGCTTCCCGCCGACGGTCACCACGCATTCGGCAGATTGATACGATGAGCCGAGCTCCCGCGCGTGCCAGTCGCAAATGGCCTGGCGCAACGGGCCGATGCCCGGCACCGGCGTATACTTCGTCCGATTTTCCTCAAGCGCCTTGATCGCGGCGCACTTGATGTGGTCGGGCGTCGGAAAGTCGGGCTCGCCCGCGCCAAAGTCGGCGACGTCCACGCCCTTCGACTTCAATTGATCCGCGGCCTGCACCACCATCATGGTGGGCGATGCCGCGATCCGGTTGACGCGGTCCGACAGCTGAAAAACCTCTTCCGTTTTCACACTAGAAGCCATATTGGTCCCCTTCGACGAAATCCGATCGAATCTATTTTATCAACTTTATCTGAATTTGGCTTTGAGACGCTCTTCGACAATCGGCGGGACGAGGCCTTTGGGCAAGCCGTCGAAACGGGCGAGCTCCTTCACAAGGCGCGAACTCAAGTAACCGTACGCTTCGCCCGGCAGCATGAAGACCGTCTCGATCGCGGGCTCGATTTTGCGATTCATCATGGCCATCTGGAGCTCGTACTCGTAGTCGGAAACGGCGCGGATGCCGCGCAAGATCACTGTGCCGTGGCGTTCGCGGGCGAAATCGACGAGCAGGCCGTCGAAGCTGTCGACCTCGACATTCTTGCAGTCGAATGTGACGGTCTCGAGAATCTCGATGCGCTCCTTGATATCGAAAAGCGGCTCTTTTTCGACGTTGCGCGCGACGGCCACGATGAGCCGGTCGAAAATCGTCGCGCCTCGCGCGATGAGATCGAGGTGGCCGTTCGTGACCGGATCGAACGATCCAGGATAGATTGCGGTTACCGCTTTTTCCCCGGAGGAGGCCATTGGTGGCCGATTCTAACCCAGAATCAGCGGGCCACCCGCGCAAAATCCGTTGCGCGTTCCGGGCGGAAGGGGATGGAAGCTATTGAGCTCTCTGGGCTTGGATCCAGTCGACGGTCTTGTTAAATCCGCCGAAAACGAAGAAGTGCAGGCCGGCAATGCCAAGCGGCAGCCCCGATCCGTTTCCGGGACCGATTCCGGCAGCGACGTCGCGAATGATCGGCTCGGGTCCTTTATCGACGAGCAGCTTCGCGAACGCCGGCTTTTCCGTGAGCACCTTGATGGAATTGCCGACGCCGCACTTGAGGGCATAGCGCGTGAGCGAAATGATGCTGGCCGGGCCCGCCAGACCGACGCGAATCGGCAAGTCGATCCCCTGGCTGCGGACCTTGTGCAGCCAGTTGATGATCGGCTCGGCGTCGAAGCAGAACTGCGTGACGATGGTCGTCTGCAAGCCGTTGCTTTTCGCGAAGTTCACCTTGGCCGGCAAGGCCGGAATAAGCAGCGCATCGGGAATGGCGGGATTGCCTTCGGGAAAAGCTCCGATGGCGATGCGCGTGATGCCAACCTTCTGCAGCAGGCCGCTCTGCATCACCGCAAGGCTCGAATCATAGGGCCCGGCAGGCTTGTCGCGGTCGCCGCCAATAATAAGGACGCGATCGACGCCCGCCTCGCCTGCGAGCCGGGAAGCGAATTCTTCGAGCTGGGCGGCGCTCTCGATGTGGCGCGCGCCAATGTGCGGAGTCGGGAAAAGGCCCGCTTTCTGGAGCCTGGCCGCCGGGGCGATGGTTTCCATCGGGTTCGTGCCGGGAATCCATGTCAGGAACACTTCGGTGCCCGGCTCGAGCCGGCTGGGTGCCGCGTCCATCACCTTGGCGTCCCCCGGATTTAGTTCAATCGAAAAGCCCTTCAACATCTCGGCGATGCTGGGCGCAGTAGCAGTCGTGTTTGTCATGGGGTAACAATTTTACACGAGATTATTTCAGGCGTCACGAGCGGGAGCCGGACGCGAGCGGATCAGCGGCGGTCGAGGGCAGGATGCCGGACGTCGCGACCTGCGACGAAATAAATGACGTCCTCGGCGATATTGGTCGCGTGGTCGCCGATACGCTCCAGATTCTTCGCGACCATCACGAGCTCGAAGGCCGAGAAAACCACCGAGGAATTCTCCATCATGTAGGTGAGCAGCTCGCGGAAAAGCTGATCGCGCAGCCGGTCGACCTGATCGTCGCGCTGCAGCACGCTCTGCGCGAGATCCTGGTCGCCGCGGACCAACGCGTTGAGGCTGTCGCGGACCATGCCCTCGGCCAGCTCGCTCATGCGCGGCAAATCGACGTACGGCTTCACCTGCGGGTGCCGCAGGACACGCATCGCGGAGTGCGCGATGTTCACGGCCTGGTCGCCGATGCGCTCGAGGTCGCCATTGATGCGCGAAACCGCGAGCAGAAAGCGCAGGTCCACGGCCATGGGCGCCTGCAGGGCGAGCAGGCGCTGTACGCGCTCGTCGATTTCGATCTGCATCTCGTTGATGGCATCTTCCTCGGAAAGCACGGCTTCCGCGAGGGGTTCCTCGGCGTCAAGAACCGCGTGCACGGCCTGGTGGACGGCCCGCTCTACGAGGCTCCCCATCCAGAGGATGCGTCGCTTGAGTTCTTCGAGATCGTGTTCCCAGTGGCGTTCCATGATTCCTATTCCTCAATTCCCGCGGGCTATTTGCCCGTGCAGCAGCATCATCCAAAGCGTCCGGTGATGTACGCCTCCGTGCGCGGATCGTGGGGCGTTGTGAAGAGTTTTGAAGTCTCGCTGTGCTCGATCAGCTTTCCATCGAGCATGAAGGCCGTGAAGTCGCTGGCGCGAGCTGCTTGCTGCATATTATGCGTCACAATCGCCATCGTGCAGCTGTCTTTCAGGTGAAACATCAGCTCTTCGATCTTCGCGGTGGTCACCGGGTCGAGCGCCGAGCACGGTTCGTCGAGGAGCAGCACTTCGGGGTCGACGGCCAGCGCGCGCGCGATGCACAGGCGCTGCTGCTGGCCTCCGGAAAGCGCGAACGCCGACTTGTGCAGGTAGTCCTTCACCTCTTCCCACAGCGCCGCGCGGCGCAGACTGTGTTCGACGAGATCGTCGAGCCGCCCTTTATATCCGTTGATCCGCAGGCCGTAGGCGACGTTGTCGTAAATCGACTTCGGAAACGGGTTCGGCCGCTGGAAAACCATGCCGACGCGCCGACGCAGCGCCACGACATCCATTTGCAGGATGTCCTGGCCGTCAAGACGAATGTCCCCAACGACACGGCTGTGCCGGATCGTCTCGTTCATGCGGTTCAAGGTCCGCAGAAATGTGGACTTCCCGCATCCTGACGGCCCGATCAGCGCCGTAACTTTCTTGGCCGGTATGCTCAGATTCACATCGAAGACCGCCTGCTTCGCGCCATAGAAGAAATTAAGATTGGAGATCTGAAAGCGCACTGGCGCTTCCTTCTTTGAAGCCGTTGCCGAATGTTCGCTCAATTCCACCTTATCCACCTTAGGCGTGATTCGCGCGGCCGCAGGATCATTTCCTTGCGCAGCAGAAGCCATATCAGACACCTCTTACTCCCCGGCGATTCATTACCAGCCGGCAACCCAGATTTGCAAGCAGAACCATCCCGAGCAGGACCAGACCCGCAGCCCAAGCCTGCCGGTGCCAATCATCATAGGGACCGATCGCGTACGTATAGATCATAACCGGTAACGAAGCGGTTGGCTGACCCCAACCCGGGCTCCAAAATTGGTTCCCGAAAGCCGTAAACAGAAGCGGCGCCGTTTCGCCCGCCACCCGCGCGAGTGAAAGCAGCATCCCTGTGACGATGCCCCCGCTCGCAGCCGGAAGGATGACCGTCGCGATTGTTTTCCATTTGCTCGCGCCGAGCGCCATCGCTCCCTCGCGCAGGCTATTCGGGATTGCCCGCAGGAACTCTTCGGAAGCACGTACGGTGATCGGGATGACCATAATTCCCAGCGCAAACCCGCCAGCCAACGTTGAGAAATGTTTTACCGGCAGCACCACCAGCGAATACGCGAAGATGCCCATCACGATCGAAGGCACTCCGTTCAATAAGTCCGTCGTGTAGCGAGTGATGAAGCTGAACGTCTTGCCGCCAAATTCGGCGAGGTACACGCCCGCGATGAGTCCGACGGGCAAACCCATCGCAGCCGCTAACAACAATAGTTTCAGGCTCCCGATGATGGCGTTGGCCATGCCACCACCCGTTTCGCCGACCGGCTTGGGCAGTTGCGTGAAAAATGCCCAATTGAGGGATTTTCCGCCGTTATAGATCAGATAGCCCAGAATCAGGAACAGAACAGAAACAACGGAGAACGCGGCTACACCGGTGAGCGTCAGCATCACCACGTTCAGAGACTTCCGCCAGATAACCCGGATTCTGCTCATGCCCCGTGGCCCCCGCCACGCTCCGTTGCAACGATGAGAATGCGCGCCAGACCGTTCAGAATGAAGGTGATCAGGAAAAGCACGAGGCCGAGCTCAATGAGCGCGCTCAGATAAAGATTGCCCGTCGCTTCCGTAAACTCGTTGGCGATCACCGCGGCAATGGTGTAGCCGGGAGCAAAGAGCGAGGCAACGATCTTCGGGTCGTTGCCGATCACCATCGTAACCGCCATCGTTTCGCCTACCGCACGAGCGAGGGCGAGAAAAACCGACCCCATGATGCCCGTGCGTGCCCATGGCACCACGACTTTCCACGTCGCTTCCCAGCGCGTAGCTCCCAGGCCCATGGCCGCCTCACGCTGCTCGCGAGGCACGGTCAGCAGAACTTCGCGCGAAACGGATATGATGAACGGCACGATCATGATGGCAAGAACGATACTCGCCGTTAGAAAGCCGACGCCGTAGTTCGGTCCGCTGAAAATCGGCAGAAAACCCAGCGTATGCTTAATCGTGGGGCCGATCACCGTGCGCATCAACGGCACAACAATGAAGATGCCCAGCAGCCCGTAAATCACGCTCGGCACAGCCGCCAGCAGATCGATCAAGAATGCGATGTAGTCGCTCAGCGCCCGTGGAGCGAGCTCCGCGAGGAAGATCGCAGCGGCGAGTCCGAGTGGCACGGCGATCGCCAGTGAAACAAATGAAGTCACGAGCGTTCCGTAGATGAACGGCAGCGCCCCGAAATGACTGAAGACGGGATCCCACGCCGTCGTCCAGAGGAACTTCCATCCGAATTGCGCGCGCGACAACTGCGAATTTTCCCACAGTTCAAAAACCAGCAGCGACGTGATGAGAAGAATGGAGGCAGCAAAAACGAGCGTGATCACATGAGCAATTTCGTCGCCCTCACGCAACCGGTGAACGAACGTACGCGGCCCCGCCTTGGGCGGGACCGCGCTGTCCATCGTGGTAGCCGTTGTAGACATCCGTGTTGAGCCTAGTGAATCAGGGCGATCTGCTTCATTTCCTTTGCGACGACGGGCTTCGGAAGTTCCGCGTACGATAGGGCTTGGTTGTAGGTCTGCCCTTCGGTCATCATCCACTTGAGAAAAGCCTTGATCGCATCCCGTTTCGCCGGGTCCTGAATCTCCGAAGGGATCAAGAGCCAGGTGAAGCTAGAGATCGGATACGCTGCCGCTCCCGGTGCGTTCGTAATGGAAACGCGGAAATCCGCCGGCATATCCTTCGCCGCGCCGGCCGCTGCAGCCGTCACGCCGGCAAGATCGGCCTTGAGGAATTTCCCCGCCGCATTCTGCACGGCGCCGAAGGTGATGTTGTTCTGAAGCGCGTAAATCAATTCAATATAGCCGATCGAATCCGGCGTTTGCCTCACCAGACCGGAAACGCCTTCGTTCCCTTTTCCGCCGAGTCCGACGGGCCAGTTGACCGACGTTCCTTTGCCCACTTTGTTCTTCCACTCTTCGCTGGCCTTCGAGAGAAAGTCCGTCCAGATGTAAGTCGTGCCGCTGCCGTCGGAACGGTGAATCACGATGATGTCGTCACTGGGAAGTTTCACGCCGGGGTTCGCTTTGGCGATTTCCGGGTCGTTCCACTTCGTGATCTTTCCGAGATAGATATCGGCAAGCGCCTTCTGGGTGAAGTTCAGCGAGCCGGTTACGCCCGGGATGTTGTAACTCGGCACATCCGCACCGAGAACTGTGGGAAAGTGCAGAACCTTCACTTTTGCTTGGGCCAGCTGGTCGTCCGTCATCGGGCCGTCGGACGCGCCGAAATCGACCGTGCCCGCCTGCACCTGCCGGATGCCGCCGCCCGACCCGATCGACTGGTAGTTGATCTGAATGTTCGGATGCTCGGTGTGATAAGCGTTGAACCACTTCGAATAGATGGGGTACGGGAACGTCGCTCCGGCCGCATTCAGGAGCACGGTGCCGGATTGCGCGGCGGCCGTAAATGCCAGAGCGCAAACGGCTAGCAAGCCAAGCAGAGTCTTTCGCATAAGTCGGAATCGCCTCCTCATTATCGGTTCAGAGTTGTTACAGTCGCGTTACACCTTCAAGAATTGGAGATGAATGCACCTTTCGACGTGGAAAGGGTGGGGCGCGGTCTCGGGGGGTGGATCAAACCGCGCCCCTTAGCAGGCGAACCAAGGGGGTGGTGCTTCCGGCGCAGGTCGCCATGCGCCAGAACTCATTCAAACTTTTCCCCGGTAGTCCCCCGATTGCCCGTGAATCGGCAGGCGCCAAGGGTAGAGCCGCTCGTTGAACGTTCGATGATTGGAATGTGAAAACTCGGTGACTATACGTTTGCAGCAGGAGAATCTTCCGTTGTTGCTTCGAGTTGCCGCGCTCTTCCGTGACGCACTTCCAGTCCTCGCACCCAGAAGAGGACGTCCTCGGCGATATTCGTCGCGTGGTCGGCGATCCGCTCAAGATGCCGGGAGGCGAGCACGAATTGGAGATTCGGAGCGGCCTGCGTCGAGTTCTCGGCGATTCCGGCCAGAAGCGCATCGAACACGCGATCGCGATATTGATCGACGACGTCGTCGCTTTCGAGCACCTGGGTCGCGAGATCGACGTTCTGGTAGATCAGCGCGCCAAGGCATTTCGAAACCATCGCGCGCACGGCGCCCGTCATCGGCTCGAGTTCCGTCGGCGTTTCAACGCCCCGCATGGCCGCCAGAGAGATGGCGCGCTCGCTGAGATTCACAGCCAGGTCCCCCATCCGCTCGAGATCGTTGTTGATCTTCAGCGTCGCGACGATCAACCGGATGTCCTCCTCGAGAAGATTGCCCTGGCGCAGCAGGCGGATGGCATGCTCGTCGATCGCGATTTCCATTTCGTTGATGCGGGGTTCGGTGAGAAACACTTCACTCGCGAGGCGCTCGTTTCTGTCGAGCAGAGCCATGAGCGCGCGGCTGACCGACGATTCCACGGTGCGTGCCTGCGATACGAGATAATTCATCAGCACGCTCTGAAAAACCCTCTCCGTACTCATTGTCGCAGTTGTCATTGATTTCGCTCCCCCCGGCTCGGCCCAACGACTCTATCTTTCCGTGTACAGGATCGCTTCCCGTTGTTGCAAGGAGATAAAACCAAGGTGAATGTTTTGAGACAGCGCTTCAGGATTGTCAGGTTGCAAGCGGCACGGAAAAGAAGAACTTCGATCCGCGCCCCACTTCGCTGTCGACCCACAGGCGCCCGCCGTGCGCCTCGACGATATGTTTCGCAATGGACAAACCAAGGCCTGTGCCCCCTGCTTCCCGCGAGCGGGCTGCATCCACCCGGTAGAACCGCTCGAATATTCGTTCCTGATCGACCAGCGGAATCCCGATTCCCGTGTCGGCCACGCACACCACGACGTCGCGTGCCCCAGGGGAAGCGTTCACCTGAATCCGGCCGCCCTCGGGGGTGTATTGAATCGCGTTGTCGATCAGGTTCTGGAGCACGTCGCGAAGCAGACTCGCGTCGCCGCGAACCATGGGCAGGCCGGGAGGCACATCCACTTCGAGCGCGATCTGCTTCTGGCTCGCTTTCAGCAGCGTCGTTTCGGCGGAGCGCTCGATCACTTCCATCAGCTGCACGGGAAAGAATTCGACTTCGAGTTTTCCCGCCTCGATCCGCGCGAGCTTCAGCAGATCGTTCGTCAACCGGGCCAGCCGCACGGCGTGATCGCGGATGATCTCGAGGAAGCGCCGGTTGCTGCGCGAATCCTCGATGGCGCCCGAGAGCAGCGTCTCCGCGAAGCCCTGAATCGCCGTGAGCGGCGTCTTGAATTCATGGGAGACGTTGGCGACAAAATCCTGGCGCACGCGCTCGAGCCGCCTCAATTCGGTGACGTCGTGCAGCACCACGACCGCTCCCGACGGTTTCTCCGTCACGGGCGGCACAACGAAGGTGCCACTCGCGACGCCCGACTCGAGCGCCTGTACGGGCGTGGCCGTGATCGCGAACGTTCTCTGCTGCACGAAGCCCATCGCGATATCGGTCTGCAGCCCCTCTTCGCCGTTCAACGCCCGGCGGATCAGCCCGAGCAAACCCGAATTACGGATCACTTCGATCACAGGCCGGCCTTCGATCGCCGCCGCATCCAGGTTCAGGATTTCCGAGAACGCACGGTTCGAGAAGACGATTCTCTCCTTCGCGTCGACCACCGCCACGCCCTCGACCATGCTTCGCAAAATCGCGCTCGAGCGGTTGCGCTCGCCGCTGAGCGAGCGGATCGTGCGATCCATCGACGCCGCCGTCTCGTTCAACGCGTCCGTAAGCTCGGAAAGCTCGTCGCGCGGCCGCTCGCCGGGCAGCGGACGAAAATCTCCCTCCGCCAGGCGGAGCGAAAAGCGCTTGAGCCGTTCCACCCGCGCGGCGAACATGCGAAACGAAATCAGCGAAATAGCAGCGGCGATCGCCAGAATCAGAAGCGACGCGCCGAAAAGCTTTCGCCGGAGCTCGGAGACCGACGAATCGATCTGCGCGAGCGGCAGAGCCATGCGTATCACGACCGGCGGACCTGACGCCGGCTGATATCGCACGGCCCGATAGACGAAGTCGACGCCGAGCGTCGCGCTGCGGCGCACCGATTCTCCGTCGCCTGATGAAAACGCCTGCTGGATTTCCGGCCACGTCAAGTCATTTCCCATCGTCTCGGGATCGTGAGCCGAATCCGCGAGAACTTGCCCGCTTCCGGCAATCACCGAGACCCGGGCGCCGCTCGATGCGGCCCACTCGGTCCATTCGCCAAGTGCGGCGGCGTCATCCACGCGCGGCGGCCGCGCTTCGGCAAGCTTCGTCAGCGATCCGAGAGTGTCGGTAGCGGCGCGGATATAGTCGCGGCGCAGAACGTGCGAGGAGTAGAAATCGAAGGCGAGGAAAATACCAAACAGCAGGGCGAGGTAACTCAGCCCCAGTTTCCAGAAAAGCCTAGCTCGCACGGGTCTCGAAGAGATATCCGGCGCCGCGGATTGTCTTCATGTACGCGGGATGCTGCGGGTCCGCTTCGATCTTTTCCCGCAGCCTGCGCACATAGACATCCACGCTGCGCGGCGTCACGAAGCGCTCGGTGCCCCACACGCCATCGAGCAGTTGATCGCGGGTGAAAACGCGATTGGGGCGCGCGGCCAGAAAATAGAGCAAGCGGAATTCGAGCGTGCTCATCGGCACTGACCGGCCCGCGCGCGTCACGCGATAGGCGGCCGGATCGATGCGCAGCGGTCCGATTTCGATCGGCTTTTCCGAGGGCGTGCCCGGTTCGGCGCGCCGCAGCAGCGCTTTTACGCGCGCCACCAGCTCGCGGGGACTGAACGGCTTCGTCACATAGTCGTCCGCGCCGAGCTCTAATCCGACCACGCGATCCGCTTCCTCGCCCTTCGCCGTCAAAATCAGGATTGGCAGGCGATTCAGACTCACGTCCTTGCGCACCTCTTTGCAGATTTCCAGGCCGGAAAGCTTCGGCAGCATCAGGTCGAGAATCAGGAGGTCCGGCGGAACTCTGCGAATTTGCGCGAGGCCCGTTGCGCCCTCCGCGCTCGTGGTGACCTGAAAGCCGTCCTTCTCGAGGTTGTACCTCAACAGCTCGACAATGTCTTTGTCGTCTTCGATTACCAGTATGCGTTTCATCGTTATCTCTCTGGATTTTGTCGTCCACACCATACGGAAATTGTTCTTCGGAAGCAAGCCGATGATTTTTGTGGCCTTTGTCGCGGTGCGAGATTGTTCCACGTTTCACACCGGTGCAGGCCTTCGCAAGTGAAACCGGTTTGCGGTTTCGCGTTCTTCTGTCCCGTATCGGCTCGCCTACAGACCGCTGAATCCACAAGGGTTGTACGCACTCGATCTTCACTCGACGGACGAAGCGTCTACACGCCGACAACTGGCGGTGTCTTCTGGGCTGCCTTGGATCTTCCACTCGAAGATATCGAGCGCATCGAGGTGATCCGTGGCCCGGGCGGCTCGCGTTCGGACACAACGATAGAGGCGTCACTCGACCGGTGCGAGCGCGACGATCTTCTTCGCGAGGCGCGCACGACATGAACATTCAGCAGCGGCGACACGCCGATTGAAGTCGAGGCGCTCCTCTCTCTCGCCGATGAAGCCCTCTACCGCGCAAAGGCCGCGGCGCGCAATCGCTGCGAGTTGGCTGCGGTTGACCCAGTGTCTTCGGAACGCCGTGCCTTCGGAACTCCATACGCAACCGTATGGTGCCCGCTCGCATCCTGGCCCCGATTCTTCGCGCAAAGCCATTCGCCTGTGCGGAATTTTGGTGTAAAGTGGAATCGGTATGTCGCAACCGTCCTCATCCGTTACTGCTGGAAAGGGTCAGGAAATGAATCCGACCAAATCAGGGTCGACATCCGCTGAGTCTCGCCGTGACACGGTCACCCTTACCGACAATCGCAACGGGCGCCAGTACGAACTCCCCATCAAGAATGACACGATTCGCGCCATCGATCTGCGCAAGATCAAGATCAACGACGCCGATTTCGGGATGATGAGCTACGATCCGGCCTGCACCAATACGGCGACCTGCACCAGCAAGATTACTTTCATCGACGGCGACAAAGGCATCCTTCGCTATCGCGGCTATTCCATCGAGGAACTAGCGGAAAAAAGCACCTATCCCGAAACGGCTTACCTGATTCTCCACGGCGAGCTGCCCACCCAGGCGCAGTTGAGGGATTGGAACTACCACATCACGCATCACACGTTCATTCACGAGAGCATCAAGAAGTTTCTCGACGGCTTTCACTACGACGCCCATCCGATGGGCATGCTGATTTCGACCGTCGCCGCGCTCTCGACTTTTTATCCGGACGCGAAAGACATCTTCAACCCGGATTCGCGCCTTAAGCAGACGTACCGCTTGATCGGCAAGATGCCGACGCTCGCCGCCTTCGCTTACCGGCACAGCCTGGGCATGCCGTTCGTGTATCCCGACAACGATTTGAGCTACGCCGGCAATTTTCTGAACATGCTCTTCCGCACCACCGAGCTGCAGTACCGGCCGAACCCGACGCTCGAGCGCGCTCTCGACATCCTGTTCATCCTGCACGCGGACCACGAGCAGAATTGCTCGTCGACCGCCATGCGCGGCGTCGGCAGCTCGCACGTGGATCCGTACTCGGCGATCGCCGCGGCCACCGCCGCTCTCTACGGTCCGCTCCACGGGGGCGCCAACGAGCAGGTCTTGCGCATGCTGGTCGAGATCGGCTCGGTCAACAACGTGCCCGCCTACGTGAAGAGCGTGAAGGCCGGCGAAAAACTCCTGATGGGTTTCGGACACCGTGTTTACAAGAATTACGATCCGCGCGCCCGGATCGTCAAACGCATTGCTTATGAAGTCTTCGATGTGATGGGACGCAATCCGCTCATCGATATCGCACTCGAATGCGAGCGCATCGCCCTCGAAGACGACTACTTCATCACTCGCCGTCTCTACCCCAACGTCGATTTCTACACCGGCCTGATCTATCAGTCGATGGGTTTCCCCGTGACGATGTTTCCCGGTTCTCTTCGCCATTCCGCGCACGTCGGGATGGATCGCGCAGTGGGAAGAGATGCTGCTCGATCCCGAGCAGAAGATCATGCGTCCGCGCCAGGTCTACACGGGCTACGATCTCCGCAGCTACATCCCGGCCGACCATCGCAGCTAATCGCGGCTCTAGTCCGACGCTTTCCGTTTTGGCACCGGTGTTTCGTTCGGGTGACTCCTCGGCTTCGCCCTTCGTCTCCTCTCTGACTCGCCCCAGCTGTTCCAAAAAATGGATGCTGCGCTCATTCTTTTAACCGCTGATGAGGAGGTGAAGGGCGACTCGCGCACGAAAGCCATTCCGGTCATCGTCCTCACCTCGTCGAAAGAAGAAACGGATCTGGTGAAGAGCTACAAGCTGGGCGTGAACAACTACATCCAGAAGCCCGTCGATTTCGGCGAATTCCAGGACGTCGTTCAACAGCTCGGGATGTATTGGCTGCTGCTCAACAACAGGCCTCCCCTCGCGGCGTTTGTCACGAAATAGGATCCACAGGAGACGAGGCCCCCGATTGTCCGAGAAGCTCCCTAAGCACGACTTGGCCTCCGCAAAACCATTACGGCTGCTCATCGTCGATGACGATCCGGGCGATCTCGAACTCTGCCTCCGGAATCTCAAGAAATCCGATCTCGATGACGAAGCGATCACGGTTGACACGCGCGAGGATTTCGTCCGTCAATCTGGGCTATGTGGTCTTGCCCGCGTCCGACGGCGAACAGGCTGTGCAAGTATTCCGGGCGTATCGCGATGAAATCAATCTCGCCTTGCTGGACGTTGTTCTTCCCAAGCTCAGTGGCCCGGAGATTTACGCCCGAATCCGCAATGAGAAGCCTGATCTTCCGGTCGT
Organism: uncultured Acidobacteriota bacterium; assembly: GCA_963836125.1. Classification (GTDB taxonomy): domain Bacteria; phylum Acidobacteriota; class Terriglobia; order Acidiferrales; family UBA7541; genus Palsa-295. The sequence goes on along the minus strand of CAWIIK010000003.1, from coordinate 982,082 downwards.
TTTCGCCACCGGCTACAGTCCCGACATGAACCTGCTTCAGAGGGTCTAGTCTTATGTATCCGAAGTGTCTGTACTAATAGCGGCCAGCGGTGCATACTCACAATATGCCCCTTCCACCTGCGCCCAAACTGTCCCTTGCGGGCTCAGAACGCAAGCAGTTGCTGGAGATTAGCCGTCATCGCAGCACACCCCGAGGAATTGTTCTCCGCGTCAGAATTGTCCTTGGCGCGGCCGAGGGAATTGCCAATCACGTTGTGGCACGGAACCTCTCTACCTCTTTGCCAACCGTATTGCTGTGGCGGAGGCGATTTGACAGCGGCGGCTTAGCCGCCGTACTGGAGGACCGGCCGCGTAGCGGGCGCCCCAAGCAGATCTCCGCAGAACGGGAAGAAGCTATTGTGGTTGCGACGATGAAGACCACCCCGAAAGATGCCACTCATTGGAGTGTTCGGGCCATGGCGGCGAGCCAGAAGGTCAGCCCCGCTACCGTGCAGCGGATTTGGAAGAAGCACAGATTGCAGCCCCATCGAGTGAAGTCCTTCAAGTTCAGTAACGATCCGGAATTTGCTCGGAAAGTGCGCGACATTGTGGGGCTCTATCTGAACCCACCGGATAAGGCGATCGTCTTCAGCGTGGATGAGAAAAGCCAGATTCAGGCCCTGGAGCGCACGCAACCCATTCTTCCCTTGCGGCCCGGCTTGCCCGCACGACAAACGCACGATTATGAGCGGCACGGAACGACCACACTGTTCGCCGCGCTCAACGTTTTGGAGGGAAAGGTGATCGCTGCCTGCCAGCCGAGGCATCGGCATCAAGAGTTCCTACGGTTCCTGAATCGGATCGATGAGTCGGTCGATGCGGGTCTGCAAATCCATCTCGTGCTCGACAACTACGGAACGCATAAACACCCGGCGGTGAAGAAGTGGCTCGCCGTGCGGCCCCGCTATCACGTCCATTTCACACCAACCAGTTCTTCGTGGCTCAATCAGATCGAACGCTGGTTCGCCGAAATCACACGAAAACGAATTCGCCGGGGCACATTTCACAGCGTTCGTGACCTGACTAAGGCAATTCAAGATTACGTCCAACGCTATAATCGGAACCCACAACCATTTCAGTGGGTCGCCAGCGCCAGTAAGATCATCCGGAAGGTCAACAAATATAAAGAAACTTCAGAGACGGGAGACTAGGAGAAGAGCGTGCCGGCACTACAAAAGCCCTACTCGCCCCGCGATTTGGCTCGAAAGGTGCGCGAAACTCTCGATCGGCGCCGTTTGGTTTCTCACGAATAAAGTTGACACTTCTTTCGCTCGTATGATAATCGTGGAACATACGTGGCACCGGTTTAAACACCGGTTTGCCGAAGCATCCAGGCGCGGAACACCAAAATTCCTAACTGGGTGTATTTGGCAACAAACCCCACCCACCCCGGGAGGTGAAAGCCTCGGCTTTCGCCTCCCGTTTTATTTTCCGACCACTATTCCGTCAACAGCACTGATTACAATAGATTTAACTGGTAGCTATTCGACGCAGACTGCGGTCCCGAAGGCCGAGGCCGGGTGGAAACCAGCCGTCTCGTACTGAAGGGGAGGGACTGCTGGTCTGCTGGGAAGCCTCTATAGGCTGGGTGCCCCTCCCTTGGCGGAAGCACCCAGGCTCCCGACAGGGGCCGCGTCAGTGATCCTATAGTCCTGATACTTGATCGAAAGGACCGCGCGGCCACCGAGGCGTATCCAGCTTTCCGTCTTATTCTCAGCGGGCAGCCAGAATTCCCCCACCTTCTCGTAGCGGTGGTTCACTTCGCTCTTCTTCACCCAGAACGACGGGCTCTTGGCCGGCTCCGCCTGGATTCGCGTGACCGCGAAATCCTTCCCGTCAACCCAGATCTTCCCTCGATAGACGAACTTGCTGTCCTTCTTCGGCTTAACATCCAGGATGTACTGCGGCGTTTCCCCCGAAGTCTCGTAGCCAGCCAGAGTGAACTCGTAGTTGCTCGCGTTCAGCGCTGTGCGCTGCTTGTTGTTGGGATTGGCCGCTTCCTTTTCACCGTCCAGCAGCCCCTTCAGCACGTGGTCCGCGATGAACTTCGATCCTGATTGCGACACGACCGTAAATTCCTTGTTATCCGGGGAGGTGTAGCTCACGCTGACTGTCATTTCCGCGCTGTGGGTCCCAAAGAAACCCGTGTATTTCAAGCTGTAGACGCGCGTGCCGTGGAATTTCCGCAGCGCCTCCTCGCGCTGCCGGTTTCGTTGGACAAGCCGGCTGACCACCTCGTCCGCCGCCAGCGGTGGCTTCTGCGTATCAATAGCCGGTGGGTCCGCTTGCTGAGCCACCGCCGGAATTGTCAGCAGGGTCGTTCCGGCACAGAAAATGCTCGAAAGGAATATGAAGAAGGGGATCGCCCGTATGCGCATTCGTCTCTCCGCGGCGCAATCTGAAATTAGCCCTGCCGGAATGTTACTTACTTGAGATGCGATCCCGCAACCGTCGGCTGCGGCCACACCCGGCGTCTCTCCCCGGTGGCAGATCAAGGGCGCGGCAACATCCCTCGGCTTATGAGAGTGGGGTTTTCTCGGGCGGGTGCGCTAGGAATTCTTCTTCAAATCGGCGAGGACGAGCTTCGCGACTTCCTTCAACGTATCGAAGACGCCTTGCCCGGTGACGGCGACCGCTTCGAGCGCGGGCTCGCCCTTCACGTTGAGCTGCTTTTTCAATTCGTCGGGCGGAAGGATATTCGGCAGGTCGCGCTTATTCAGCTGCAGGACGTAGGGAATCGTATCGAAATCGAGCTTGTGATCTTTCAGGTGCTCGCGCAGGTTGTCGAGCGTTTCGAGGTTCGCGTCGAGCCGCTCTTCCTGCGAATCCGCGACGAAGACCACGCCATCCGCACCCTTCAGAATCAGTCTCCGGCTGGCCTCGTAAAACACCTGCCCCGGAACGGTGTACAGATGGAAGCGCGTCTTGAATCCGCGCACCGTGCCCAAATCGAGTGGGAGAAAATCGAAAAAAAGCGTGCGATCGGTCTCGGTGGCAAGCGAAACCATCTTCCCTTTCTGGCCGGTCCCCGTATGCTCGTAGATCCACTGCAAATTCGCGGTCTTCCCGCCGAGGCCGGGACCGTAATACACAAGCTTGCAGTTAATCTCGCGAGCGGGAAAGTTAATAAACGGCACAATTTCCTCAGATTTGGGTAGCGGCTTACTTATAGCACAGGCCCCAGCCCGCGCCAACGCGCTGCCTTCGCCTATGATTCGCAACTGACAATGAAGGGCAAGCCAGCCCCGGAGTTCAGAGCGACTCATCCGGAAGCGCCTCAAAAGACGGCATTTCCGGGCGCCACTTCTTGACGACGGAAAACGGCTACGCCACCCGCTAGTTCTTAATCCCGCTTCAACTCGGTCGTGATCAGGAGTATTTCGACGCTGCCGACGTTCTCGACGGAGTGGGGCGGCAGCGGCCCCACCCATTGAACCACCGGCTCGCTCGGCGGCGGCCCTACGGTGCGGCTATCGAAGAGCACGTTGCCTTCACCGTCGCGGCGAATGAAGTCGCTTTGCTTGGCGACGTAAATCGCGCTCGGCCACCGGTGCGTATGAACCGGCGTCGTCTCCCCCGGAGGGATGCGCACCTCGAGCAGGCGCACGCGTTCGTTTTCGAAAAGCAGCTTGTGATATTTGGGCGCCGCGATCACCGCATCCAGCGATTCCGGCCACGGCCAGTCCTTCGAATCCGTACCCACGCAATCTCCTGAATTCAGCCATACGCCATTATCTGAATTACGTGCGAACGCCATTCTACATGCACGACCGGCAGCCACCGCACGTCAATCTAAGTCGCAGGTTTTAGCTTTTGATTTTTCGGGTGCCCCACCCTCGTTTTGTGAGGGCGGGCTCTTGATGCGCACTGAACCGCAGCCACATGCGCTGCGGCCCAGCGCGGATCATCGGCGGATCATCAATCGTTGACTATGAGATCGGCGTGCACACCGACTTCACCTCGGTGTACAGCTCGAGCATTTCTTTCCCCATCTCGCGGCCCCAGCCGGACTGCTTGTACCCGCCAAACGGCATCGCCGAATCGAGGACGCCGTAGCAGTTGATCCAGACCGTGCCCGCGCGAAGCTCGGCCGCGATGCGGTGCGCCTTCTTGATGTCGCGCGTCCAGACCGCCGCCGCCAACCCGTACAGCGTGTTGTTCGCCTTGGCGATCAGATCGTCGGCATCCTTGAACGGCATCACCGTCACCACCGGCCCGAAAATTTCCTCGCGCACCACCTTCATCTTCTCGTTCGTGTTGACGAGCACCGTCGGCTTCACAAAATAGCCCTTCTCGCCCTGACGGCTCCCGCCCGTCACCGCCTTGGCTCCTTCGGAGAATCCCGATTCGAGGTAGCTGCATACGCGGTTCATCTGTTCCTCGGAGACGAGCGGCCCCATGTCGCTGGTGGATTCCATGCCGGGCCCCACGCGGATCTTCGACGCGAGCTGTGAGACGCCGTCCACGACCTTGTCGAATTGCTTGTCCTCGACGTACAGCCGCGAGCCTGCGCAGCAGACCTGGCCTTGATTGAAAAAGATCGCATTCGCGGCGCCGGGAATCGCGCTTTCGATCTCGGCGTCCTGAAAGACGATATTCGGTGATTTTCCGCCAAGCTCGAGCGACACCTTCTTCAAGTTTCCGGCTGCCGCGTGGACGATCAGCTTGCCCACTTCGGTCGAGCCGGTGAACGCGATCTTATCGACGTTCGGATGCGCCGCCAGCGCCGCGCCTGCCGTCTCGCCGTAGCCCGTGACGATGTTGACGACGCCGTCGGGAATTCCGGCTTCCTGTATCAATTCGCCTAGCATTAGCGCCGTCAGCGGCGTCTGCTCGGCGGGTTTCAGCACGACGGTGCAGCCGGTCGCGAGCGCCGGCGCCAGCTTGAGCGTCGCCATGATCATCGGGAAGTTCCACGGGATGATTTGGCCCACCACGCCGATCGGCTCGCGCAGCGTGTACGCCAGGAACTTCGCGCCGTGCGCCGAGATGGGAATCGTGCTGCCCTCCACCTTCGTGGCCCAGCCCGCGTAGTAGCGCAGCTGATCGATCGAAGTCGGGATGTCCACCATGCGCGTGAGCCCGAGCGGCTTGCCCTGATCGAGGCATTCGAGCTGCGCGAATTCCTCAGCGCGTTTCTCGAGCAGGTCCGCGAGCTTCCAGATCACGCGCCCGCGCTCGGACGGCGTGATATTTCGCCACGGTGCTTTATTGTCGAACGCCGCGCGTGCGGCCGCCACGGCGCGGTCGATATCTTCCTTGTCGCCCTCGGCGACATGCGCCAGCACTTCGCCGGTCGCCGGATTGTAGGTCGGGAAAGTCTTCCCCGATGCGGCGTCCACCCATTTTCCATTGATCAACAGCTGCCGCTTTTTCGCGACGTACTTGCTTACGTTCTCATCGACAGGAATCGCTTGTGTTGCCGTAGCCATTTTTCCTCTCCTTCCGTTTACCCCCGAGGCGCATATTAGACCCAAACCCTAGCGATTGAATAGTCCGATGTAGACCGCGCTGCCGAGTACGTGCCCCTTCACCGCATCTTCGATTTGCTCGCGCGTCGTGCCCATCGGCAGATCGAGTTTTTCGTCCAGGGCAAGCAGCTCGAACGTGTAGTGGTGCGGCGCTCCCGGAGGCGCGCATGGTCCCTGAAAGCCGGCCTTGCCCGTGATATTCGTTCCCTGCAGCGTGCCATCGGGCAGCGGCGCCCCCGGCGGAACGTCCTCTCCAAGCGCCGTAGCGCCGGCGGGAATGTTGAAGACGAGCCAGTGCGTCACATCCGTCGGAGCCTTCGGAACGTGCGCGTCCGGGTCGTGCAAAATGAGGACGAAACTCACGGTCCCTTTCGGAGCGTTCGTCCACCCCATCTCCGGAGATATACCGGTCGATATGTTGCGCGGGCCGCTGGGTGGTGGCGTCGTCGCGGCGCAAGTGTATTTCGTCGGTATCCTGCTCAAATCGGCGAACGACGTGCTTGTCATCATCAATGACGGCGGAGGCCCGGCTGGCCGCGCCGGTGGCGCCTCCTGCGCTCGCGCGCCAAGGCTCACACCCAGAATCAAAATGGCCCCCAAAATCATCCGAACGATACTTCTCATCATCACTCCTCCTATAAATGTCAGTCCTAGTGCGAAGCCGCTGCGCCACCGCTATGGCTGATGCTCCAAATATACGCCGCCAGCGCGTTGATTTGCTCCCGCGAAAGCTGCGTTCCGCCCATCGGAGGCATTGGGCTTCGGTATTGCTTTGGCTGCGGCACGCCGTCGGTGATCGTCTTCGCGATCCCGGCGTAGCTGCCGTCGCTCCACAGCCATTTCTTGTCCGTCAGGTCGGGGCCGAGCGGAGTGCCCTTCGCGTTGTCGCCATGGCAGCCGGTGCACGAGGCCCCGGCTACCTGTCCGTGATAAATCCTGTTTCCGAGCGCCACCATTGCCGCGGTCGCGCCGTGCGGTACGGGACCATTGATGTTCCCTTCGCGCCCTGCGTTCGGATGATCCCCTTCGGGCGGATTGACTGGAGCCGCCACCACCCGGCCCGCGGGAGCAGTCAAGCTCGGGCACGGAGTGATGCTCGACGCATCAAATGGTCCGCCGCTATACGTCACTCGATAGATTCGTCCGGTCACATCGTCCGAAATATAGAGCGCGCCGTCGGGTCCCACGGCCAGTCCGCTTGGCCGATGCGCCGCGCCCTGCGGCGACTTGTTCGCTCCCGCGAAACCATCCGCGAATATCTCGCACGATCCGGAAGCGCGCACGCCTGAAAGCGGCTGGAACACGACGTTGTATCCGCCCTGCGGATACGGCGCCCGATCCCACGAGCCGTGGAACGCGATAAACATGCCGTCGCGATAGCGCGCCGGGAATTGCGTTTTGTCATAATGCGCCATCCCGTTAGGCGCCCAGTGCGCGGGAAACGCCGCAACGGGAGCGGTTTTTTCGACGCAAATTCCAAACGTCTTTCCGTCGCCTCCGTATTCCGGCGCGAGAACCAACCTCTGCACGAACGAATCGTAGTAGCATTCGGGCCAGCCGTAATCGCCGCCCTGTTTGATCAGCAGCAACTCTTCCGCAGGCAACGTGGCCTCCTGATCCGGCCGGTAGAACTGCGGCCAGTTCGCATGCAATTGATCGCGTCCGTGTTGCGTGGCGAAGAGATGGCCGGCTCCGTCGAATGCAAGGCCCTCGGCGTTGCGAATCCCGGTCGCGTAGCGTTCCGCCGGAGAAAACGCCTGGCTCGTCTTGTTCGCGTCGTAGCGCCAGATGCCGCCACGAGTCTCAAGCTGCGTGCAGGGGTTCTCGCCGGGTGATTGCGGCACGCGATTCTTCACCTGGCAGGAATTGGTCGGGGTCGCATCGTCGACGTCGATGTCGCCCTCGGAAGAAATGATAAAGGGATGCATTGGATGATCGCCGGTCAGCGGCAATCCCGAAACAATCGTGACGCCGGCGCCATGCGGCGCGATCGAGCCGGGAGCCAACGCATACTTCGCGATTCGATCGTTGATCTCCGCGTAGATGGCATCCTTATAAAGCGCTATACCGGAACCGCCGGCTGCGCCCGTTTCCGGCGTCTCGCCAAAGCGTTCGATCACATCTGCTTTTCCCGAGCCGGTTTTGTCTTGGAGGGCCACCAGGAACCCGCCCGGGTGGGGCGGTGTATTACCGTAATATCTGCCGGACCAGGTGTTCACGTACACCACGCCGTCGGGTGCGACGATCATCTCGCGCGAGTGGCCGATGTCATCGGCAAAAATCGTCGCGCAAAATCCCTTCGGCAATTTCAGTCCGGTATCGTCGCTCGGGCAGCCTTGGCTCACAGGCAGCCCTGCTGGGCCGGCCAGTTGCGTGTGTCCGGCGAAAAGAAAAACACCTGCTGCGCAGAAAAAAAAGACAACAAGACTCCTCGCACGTTTCATGGTATTCCCCTCGGCACGGCGCATGTTTCGTTCAACCCCCGCGCAAACGCAGGGCAGTCTCCACCAGTCTTTAGAGTCGCGACGGGATGTTTTCGGGGCGCGCTTCTTTGAACAGTTCCACGCGCCACCATCCCGCCACAAGCGGGTCGCGCGTCGATGCAAGCACCTTCCAGCCCTCGACGATCAGCCGGTCCAGGCGCTCCGCAAACCCGTCGATATAGCAGTCGTTCCCCTGCGTGTCAAAACTTTCGAACCGTTGCTCGAAGACAATCACCGTGGGCCCTTGCAATCATGTCTGCCGGAGACACCGCAAACGGCGCAAACGCGCGTGGTGCAGATAAACGGTTTAATATGTTTTATATCGTTGTGTCAAGACGCTTCGATGCGCGTTCGGGCATCGAGGAAGTCAGGCTTCTTAACAAAAGCCGATGTTTCTCCGTCGGTCATTTTCTCCTCTTGTCTACGGCGGGCCATCGCACGTAAGCGAACACCCAGAAACCAATCCAATTGGGAAACGGGACGAAGGCAAGCAGACACCGCCACCCGCTATGTCCTGTTCTTTGAATTAGGCGAAAAGTCGGAATTAGAAATACCAGAGAGAGAAACTGCCAGAACTGTGAGGACGATGAGCAAGTGTATAGGGCTGTCCCACATATAGGTGATCCTCCTCTTTAGCTGGTGGCGGGATTTTAGAGCTGCTTGGCATGCTAGCCCACGGCTTGCAAGCTCTCGGCGATCAGGCAGGCGGGCTCGCCGGTGTTCAGCACAACGCCTTGCCTTCGGAGGTGCGCCATGATTCCGGCGCGGCTGCCCATTCCCGAAAACTTGAACGAATCCGCCTGCAACCCGAAGGCAAAGCCCGCGAACGTGAGGAACGTGTCTTGCAGGCTCACCATTCCCGCGTCGAGCCGGTCGCCGATTCGACGCGCTTCCTCTTCGGTTCCTGCAATCACCGCCGCGGAAAGACCGAAATAGGTATCGTTGGCAAGCCGCACGGCTTCGTCCTCGGTGCGGAACTTCATCACCGGCATCACGGGCCCGAACGTTTCGTCCCTCATGATTTTCATTTCATGGCTCACGCCGGTCAGCACCGTGGGGCGCATGTATAGGCCGCCGCCCAGATTTTCGCTCTTGCCGCCGGTTCGGATCGCCGCGCCCTTGGCGACCGCGTCGTCCAGATGATCGTCTACGATCTCAGCCTGCCGCCCTGCGGTAAATGGACCGATCTGCCCGCGGTTCGGATCGGGATAAGTCAACTCGACGCGCTGCGCCTCTTTCACCAGCCGGTCGACGAAAGCGTCGTGCACTTTTTCCTGCACGTAAATGCGCTCGATGGAGAAGCACACTTGCCCCGTGCTCGACGCGGCGCCCCGTAACACGGCTTTCACCGCCCGATCGAGGTCCGCGGTCTCCGTGACGATCACCGGATCTTTTCCGCCCAGTTCCAGAATCGCGGGAATAAACCGCCTCGCGCAGGCCTCCGCGACTTTTCGCCCGTTGGGGACGCTGCCGGTGAAATTGACGATGTCGGCGTTTTCGATGATCGCCTCTCCCGTCTGGCCGTCGCCGACAACGTACGTCAGCACGTTCGCAAGCTCGGGCACCTCGCGAATCGTTTCCATCATGGGCGCCACGAATCGAGGCGTCACCTCGCTGGGCTTGACGATCGCCGCGCACCCCGCGAACAGCGCGGGTATGACGTGCAGCGTCGAAAGCATCAGCGGCGCATTCCACGGCCCGATAATTCCCGCAATCGGGTAGGGCCGCAGGTTCGTGTCGCACAGAATGTGCGGGAGTCCAGGCGCGCTACCCGATCGCCGCGCCTGCTCGAAAATCGCGGGCGCCATCGCGCACGCCCGGCGGATGCTGCCGAGCACCATGTCGGGCGCCACGCGCGAAATCTGCCCTCCGCCGGTATCGATCGACTCGGCAGCGATCAACTCTTCCTTGTGCGCCTCGATCCTCTCGGCCCACTTCTTCATCACCTCGATGCGATGCGCGACCGGCGCGCGTCCCCACGGCTCCTGTCCCTGGCGCAGCCGCGCGCAGATCGCCGCGATCTCCTCGGCCGACGCGGGAGTGATCTGCATGTCGATTTCACCGGTGCGCGGATTCCGAACCGGTATCGGGTTTCTCGAAGCGGGTTTCTGTACGGTCGCCGAAGTCATGATTTACCTCCCATGTCGGGCCATCCATAGCGAGCTATGGTTCGACTGTCAAGCCTTCCGAAGTTGGGGGGACATTTCTAATTTGGTTTGACAGCCTTCCGAAGTTCTGTCGGCCGTTCCTCTTCCCGATTCCTCTCCTACGATACGATTCTATGCGAGTATTACCGTACATAGAATATGTAAAAGCGCAGTTGTGATACAGTCTGCGTCTGCTTGGCCACATCTCAATGGAGCCAGGCCGCGAAACGGAGATTCGATGACACGAGTGATGGGCGCCACACGGATTCTTGGGCTCGCGATGACGGCGACGCTCGCGCTGGCAATCGCCGCGCACGCCGGCGACGCGATTACGGAAATCACGCTACCCGGCACGCGCGTCTTTCCCGAAAGCATGACCTCCACGCCCGACGGCACGCTGATCTTCGGAAGCGTGGGGCATGGCAACGTGATGCGCATCGCGCCGGGACAAACAACCGCCGAAGAGTGGATCGAGCCGGGCACTGGCGGCCTCGCAGCCAGCGTCTTCGGCGTCTACGCGGACGAGAAGAACAAGCTCTTATGGGTCTGCTCCACCACGCTCGGGCCCGGCGCCGCGCCGCCCGCGGTGCGCGCTTTCGACCTCAAGACGGGCGCATTCGAAAATGCGTATACGCTCCCCGGCACAGGCGCGTTCTGCAACGACATCGCCGTGGCTTCCGACGGCACGGCGTACGTCACCGACACCGGGCAGGGCAGCGTCCTCATGTGGAAGCGGGGCGCGAAGTCGCTCGAAATCGCTGCGCACGATCCCCTGCTCGCGGGCGCTGACGGCCTCGCCTTCGGCGACAAAACCACGCTCTACGTGAACAGCGTGACCGCCGACAAAATTCTGCGCCTCACTCTAGGGCCCGATGGCAAGGCAACGCAAATCGTCGACCTGACGTTGCCGCGCAAGCTCGACCGCCCCGACGGCATGCGCGCCATCGACAAACGGCGTCTCCTGCTCGCCGAAAATTCCGGCACCATGTCGATCGTGAGCTTCAGCGGGCCCCGCCTGAACACGGTCGACATCAAGATCTTGAAAGACGGAATGGCGAGCACGCCCGCCGTAACCGGAACGAAGGGAATGGCATGGGTCGCCGAAGGCAAGCTCAACTACTTGCAGGATCCAGCTATGCGCGGCAAAGATCCCGGCGAATTCCACATGTTTGCCGTCCCGCTGCCGAAGCGATAGCGCAATCGCGGCGACTCCGCGCTTTGGATTTCGACTTTTCCGGGTGCCCCACCCTCGGTTTTGTGAGCGTGGGTGGTTCCGTCTACGATCGCGCCCAGGGCAGCGTGGAGTTCGCGAGCGAGACTTGCCCGCGCAAAAGAAGAAAGATGTAAGCGCCGAGGCAGAATTTCCCGAAGAGCAACATCGAAAACGCCGCCACGAGAAACGCCTCGAACACCCAAGCGGCAACGTTCCAACCTTGCAGCAATGAGACGCCCACAATGAGAGTGAATGCAGCCGCGATCGCCTGCGCGAAACGGCGCGGGCCGGGCGCGGGAACGAGCGGAGCGCGCCTTCGCGGCACGGCAAACACGCGGTTGTAAAACACCTCGAACGGATTCAGCGCCGGCACGATCACGTTCCACCACAGCACCGCCGACAGCGCGAAGAAAAGCACGATCGCGTAACGAATTGACGCAACCGCACCCAGCATGTAACCCGCGACATGCAGAATGATGCCCACCACAAGGAGACTCCCCACGCTGCGCGGCTGGAAATAGAGCCCGGCGAAGTGCATGTCGCAGAGCGACGACGGCTCATCGGCGAATCCCTGCTGCTTCATGAAATTTCGTATCGCGGGCGATGCCATGGAAATCCTCTCGGCAACTATTCTACCAAGATTGACGAGGGTGAAAAACGAAATGGGTTCAGCCGCCGGGGCGACAAACGAAGGCCCCACCTTTGCGGCAAGCGGAAGGGTGGGGCCCGTTGAAAAACAGAAATGGAACCCTGAGGCCGGCGCAAACCAAAAGCGCCGGCCTCAGGGTGACGATCCCTCGCCGGATCGTCACGAAATCGGAGTGCAGACCGATTTCACTTCGGTGTAGAGCTCGAGCACTTCGTGACCCATCTCGCGGCCCCAGCCTGATTGCTTGTAGCCTCCGAACGGCAGCGCGGCGTCGAAGACGTTGTAGCAATTGATCCAAACGGTGCCCGCGCGGAGAGCCGCCGCGGTGCGGTGAGCCTTCTTGATGTCGCGGGTCCACACGCCGGCCGCGAGACCGTATTCGGTGTCGTTGGCCTTGGCGATCAGATCGTCGACATCCTTGAAGGGTATGGCGGTGACGACGGGGCCGAAAATCTCCTCGCGCACCACTTTCATCTTGTCATTCGTGTTGACGAGCACCGTCGGCTTCACGAAGTAGCCTTTCTGGCCCTGGCGGCTGCCGCCCGTTACGGCCTTCGCGCCTTCCGAGAATCCGGATTCGAGATAGCCGCACACGCGATTGAGCTGCTCTTCGGAAACGAGCGGGCCCATCTCGGTCGCCGACTCCATGCCGGGACCCACCTTGATCTTCGAGGCGATCTGCGACACGCCGTCGACAACCTTGTCGAACTGCTTGTTCTCGACGTAGAGCCGCGAGCCCGCGCAGCAGCACTGGCCGTGGTTGAAGAAGATCGCCATCGCAGCGCCGGGAATGGTGTTGTCGATGTCGGCGTCGTCGAAGACGATATTCGGCGATTTTCCGCCGAGCTCGAGCGACACCTTCTTGAGATTGCCCGTCGCCGCGTGCACGATCAGCTTGCCGACTTCGGTCGATCCGGTAAACGCGATCTTGTCGACATCCGGATGCGCCGCAAGCGCCGCTCCGGCCGTTTCACCGTAGCCGGGAACGATATTCACCACGCCGTCCGGAATGCCGGCTTCCTGAATGAGTTCGCCGAGGCGCAGCGCCGTGAGCGGCGTTTGCTCGGCCGGCTTCAGGACCACGCAACATCCGGCCGCGAGCGCCGGGCCGAGCTTCCAGGCCGCCATCAACAGCGGGAAGTTCCACGGGACGATCTGGCCTACCACGCCTACGGGTTCGCGCAGCGTGTAGGCGAGGAACTTCGCGCCGTGTGCGGAGATGGGAATCGTGTTGCCCTCGATCTTCGTCGCCCATCCGGCCATGTAATGGAAAAGATCGGCGGTGAGCGGCACGTCCGCGACGCGCGCCACGGTGACGGGCTTGCCGTTGTCGAGCGATTCGAGCTGCGCGAATTCCTCGTTGTGCTTTTCGATGAGGTCGCCGAGCTTCCAGATCAGGCGGCCGCGCTCGGAAGGAGTCAGCTTGCGCCACGGGCCTGTCTCGAAGGCGGCGCGGGCGGCGGCTACGGCGCGGTTGATGTCTTCCTTGTCGCCTTCGGCGATTTGCGCGAGGACTTCGCCGGTTGCGGGGTTATAGGTGGGAAATGTCTTGCCGGAAGCGGAGTTCACCCACTTGCCGTTGATGAGCATCTGTCGCGGCTTGGAAACGTAACGCGATACATTCTGGTCGAGCGGAATTGCCTGTGTAGCAGTGGCCATCTCTTTTCCTCCTCTACTACAAATGAAGGTCTTCGTATCCTTGGGTTGAGGAACCGGCGAATCTCGACGTGCGTAGCGGCGGGCGCCGATTCTGGTTGTTGCAGTCGATGCTGGGCTGCGATTTCGTTCGCATACCTTCGTAGGATGCAACTTCCTGCGGAGAGGAGAACCGGGGAAACCAAACCCTAGCTTCGCACCGGCACGCCCGGCACACGCCGGGCACCGCGTATCATAGGCCCGCGCTCGGTCGGATGCAAGCCGCGCGGAAGGAGGGCAGCAGTTTCGGAAGTTTAGTGGTGCCGAGCTCTGAGGAGCCGTTTTCGACCTGAGTAATGCGCTGGGACAAGCGCGCGTTGCGGTCGCGACCTATTTTCGCGGGTGAATTTTGCTATTTCGAGACGCCCGTGCGATCTGCCGGGCTCGGCGTGGAAAAATTCACGGGTACCGTGAAGCGACCCCGCCGATCTCAAGTGGAATCGGTGACGACTGGGATGGATAGGCCGAGAACCAGAAGACGGTACAGGTCAATGGCGGTGCGCGCCGGATGCGACCCGCGATGCAGATAGCGCAAACGATAGAGCCGCTCCAGTGTGAGACTCAAACAGGTCAGCAGCCACACAATGAGCAGGCTGCGTTCGTGATGATGACGAATGTGCTCGAGTCCGTAGCGATTCTTGGCATCGTTGAAGCCTTCATTTTCGATCTGCCATCGGCTCTTCGCCATGGAGTACAGGCAGCGGCTGCTCACTTCACGCGGAGAGAAATTGCTGAGCCAATAAGCCTCGACAACTTCGCCGTTCCGATGATGTTGGCGGTACCGAATGACGCGCACGGTGTCCCACTGCAACCCTTCCCAAGGATCGAAGTCGCCTGCATCCCAGATCTCCACACGATCGGTGCCCTCGCGAAAGACGAGGTCCGGCGGTCGGGAGCGGAAGCGCCGCTCGGCTGCGCGAGATAATTCGGGCAGATTATCTTTCAGCCGGGCGACTACCGACCAACCCACTTCTGCTGCGACATGCAGAAAGGGGGCGGTGGCAAATCCTCCGTCGACCACCACGTAATCAATGAAGCGCGCCCCCAGGTTCGCGCGCACGCGACGCAACAGGCGCTGTCCCGCTGCATATTCGCTGTCTCCCGGCCCATAGGGCTCGACATCCACCGGTAGGGTGAGGTCACCACCAACCACCGCAGCCAGGACGAGGTGATGACGATAGCCAAGGATCTCTTGCTGAGCATTGCGGTAGGGACGGCACAAGGAACATCCTGACTTTCGCCGTCGTCCGCCGGTCGTGCCGTCCAGGGCCAGACCGACGAAATGGCAGTCCTCGAAAGCCTTGTTGCGCTTGGCGCGGTGGAGCACCGCGGCCAAAGCAGCCCGCGTGGGTGCTGGATCTAAACGTTCGGTGAAATACCTCAAAGCATCGTCGCCGAACGTCCGGCTAATGCTTAGGTTCCTCCGCGCTTTCGATCCCACCAGCGACTCAAGGGCCAGGAAAGCCCATTGCCGCAAGATCGTGCCCAGGACCATCGACCACAACAGATCTTTGGCTGAAATCTTGTGGCTGGCACGCCCATCGCCAGGAGAGCGGAAGTAAGCCGACAAATGAAGGTGCTGGATGACGAATTTCCATACCCGGCGTGGGGTAGGGTTCCTCAGGAGCGCTTCCTGTTTTTCTTACGTTGCTGGCGCGCCAACACCAAAAGCTCGGCGTTGGCGGCCAGCACTTCGCGCACGGCATCTTGAAATTCGCGCCCGGCGGAGACGCGCCGCTCGACCTCCTCCACCCAATCCCGGGGGATACGCTCCACACGGCGCCGGCCTTTTCTCATGAACGTGAGTGTCCAGGCCTCGTGGCCCTTCTCGTGAGCGCAATGGCAGCGAGGATTCCCGCAGCGGGTGAAACTGCGGGTGAGGGTTCCGGGCAACAGATCGGGTGGGATCGGGAAACGGCCGAGCAGATGAAATTTGTGTTGACGAAGACGAGCGGCCTGAGGGCCGCGAGGTTCTTGTTGCATATTGTAGAAATAATACTACAAGTTATTAATAAAATACAAGCTTTTTCTGAACGCGAAAATAGGACGTAGTTCCTCCACCGCCTCAGCTCAAAGGGAAAGGCCCATTCGTCAGGTCGGATTCACGCAAGGTACTGCTTACCTTCCGAGATAGCTGGAAGGAGTGTCACCGCACAATGAGATGTCCGGTTTGTGCAAAGTAGAAATGGTCCGGTTTCATCCGAGGTGGGAGGCGGGATGGAAACGGAGCGGATGGAGTTGAGCGCGAGAGAGCGGGAGCGGTTGAAGGTGCTGCAGCAAGTCGAAGAAGGCCATCTGAAGCAAGTGGAAGCGGCGCGCCGGCTGCACTTGACGGATCGTCACGTGCGTCGTTTGCAGGCCCGTCTGCACAGCGAAGGAGATCGGGGAATCGTGCATGGGTTGCGAGGAAGCAGCTCGAACCGGAAAATCCGCGAGGTTTTACGGCAGCGTGCGGTGCGGGAGTTGCGGCAGGCGCGCTATGCGGGTTTCGGCCCCACGCTGGCGGCGAGCAGTTGCGCGATGCGCCGGCGCGCACTCAGTTCGGCCGCGCCCTGGCGGAGTTGGACGTCGAGTGGATCGCCGCTCACTCGCCGCAGGCCAAGGGGCGCGTCGAACGCCGGCCGGATCCCCCAGGGCGCTATCCTCGTTGAGGGCGGTGCAGTATTCAGTGGCGGCCAGAACATCGCGAGCTGCCAGATACGCGCCGGCCAGCCAGTCTCACTGCTTGCGCTGGGCTTCGGCAGGTTTGGCTGATTCGCGAATGCGCGAGACGATATAGGCCTGGATCGCGTGCACTTGCCCGGCGTTCAGGATTTTCGCGAAAGACGGCATGCCGAGCGAGGCGCGACTCCCATCGAGAACGATGCCGTCGAACCCTTCGAGGACCCGCTTACTTGAGTAACGGAGATCGGGCACCACACCTGCCACGGCGTTGATTCCGTGGCAATGCGCGCAGTTGCCGCCGTAAAGCAGCGCTCCTTGATGCACCACTTGCGGCGACGCGTTGATGCTGATGGAAGGCATAGGGGGAGGATCCTTGTGGCCGTAAGCAGGGGCGTGAAGAATGGCGGCGCCACCGAGCATGAACGTGAGAATCCGTCCATAGCCGGGCTTTACCGGACCCGAGCCCGGAGCGTTGAACAATCCTGCAGTTCCGCCCCATCCCGCGAGGACCGAGACATACTGCACGCCGTCGATCTCGTACGTCACGGGAGGTGCGATGATTCCGGTGCCCGCGTCGAATGTCCAGAGTTGCTTGCCGTCGGTGGCGCGATAGACGGCGAAGATACCGTCGGCGCGTCCTTGAAACACCAGGTTGCCGGCCGTAGCAAGAGTTCCCCCGCCTTCCGCTACGGGATACTTCACGCGCCAAGCCGCGCGCCGCCGCACCGGATCCCACGCCACGAGTTCTCCGGTTGGGGGCGGCAGAGAAGCCAGTTTGGCATTGAGCGGGCCATCGTACACGTTGTCCATGCCTATATTCAGATCATCGGGATCGTATTTCCATTTTGCGTCGGGCACATGCAACATGTGCGTGCCCACCTTCCCCGGCAAATAGACGAGCCCCGTGGCCGGGCTGAAAGACATGGGATTCCAGTTATGCGCGCCGTCGGGACTGGGCGAGACGATGACGGGCTTCATGCCTTCGTAGCCCGTCTTCGATTCAATGGGCCGGCCGGTTTTGGGATTGAGCCCCGTGGCCCACGTGATTTCGCTGACGAATGGAGTGCCGGAGATGAACTCTCCCGTCTCGCGATCGAGAACGTAGAAGAACCCGTTCTTATTCGCCTGCATGATGACTTTTCGCGTGCGGCCGCCGATGGTCAGGTCGGCCTGCACGAGCGGCGCCGTGGCGTCGTAGTCCCAGTTGTCCGCGGGCGTGGTTTGAAAATGCCAGGCGATTTCGCCGTTGGTGGCGCGTACGGCCAGGATCGACGCGGTATACAGGCAGTCGCCTCCGCCGCGGAGCGAGCGATACCAGGCGGTGGGGTTGCCCGTGCCGAAGTACAGCAGATCCAGCTCAGGGTCGTAGACGATCCCTTCCCAGACCGTGCCGCCGGCTCCGGTTTTCCACCATTCGCCGCTCCAGGTTTTCGCGGCGCTTTCCATGGCCTTCGACTCGAATCCCTTTGATGGGTCGCCCGGCACCGTGTAAGTGCGCCAGATCATCTTTCCGGTTTCGGCGTCGTACGCCGAGATATATCCGCGCACGCCAAACTCGGCGCCTGCGTTGCCGATGATCACCATTCCCTTGGCGATGCGCGGCGCGCCGGTAATCGCGTACGCCTTGGTGGCGCTGTCGGCCGTCGATACCGACCACACGGGAGCGCCGGAATGTTCGTCGAGAGCGATCAGGCGGCCGTCGAGCGTTCCCACGTAGACCTTGCCCTTGTATAGCGCGACACCGCGATTCACAACGTCGCAGCAGATGAACAAAGCGCGCGCGCGCGGCACCTTGGGATCGTAGGTCCAGCGAAGCTCCCCCGTCTTCGCATCGATGGCATACACCACGCTCCAGTCACCGGTGGCGTAGATGACGCCCTCGTCCACCAGCGGCGTCGCTTCCAGGCCCCGTGTGGTGTTGAATTCCCGGCTCCAGACCAGGCCAAGCTTGCCGACGGTTTGCTCGTTGATCTGATTCAGCGGACTGAACCGATGGTCCTCGTACGTCCGCCCGTACATGACCCAATTGCTCGTGTCGCGATCGGCGCTTCGGAGCATCGAGTCGTCGAGGCGCGCAGTCCGGCCGCCGGAACTGAGAGCGAGAAGGATCGGGAAAACGACGCAGGCCATCAAGCTCTGCTTCAACATGAGCGCAAACTACGCGGCGTGGATTGAAAAGTCAACCTTAAGACAACCACTCCCGGAAATTGAGGGGCACACGGAAAGGCTGGGTTGGTGTGGTAACGGCCGTCGGAGTCGAGGTTCGCCATAGGGGCATCTAAGGTGGAGACGAAGACCAGGAACGAAAACGGGCTTGGTCGTGGAACTTTTGCGGGGACGCATCCGTATTAGCTGATGAGGGACAGAACAATGAGCTACGAATGCAATGCAGTGGGAGTGGCTGAAATGACGGCGGGAAGCGGGTTCGAGGTGAAGGACCTGAGAAACCATACGCCTGAGACGATCGAAACCCTGCGCGGGCTGCTTGCCAGCAGCGCGGATGCGCGTCCTGACTCAAAGCGGGCGCATTTTTATGAAATTGAAGACGACACCTGCGTCTTCTACGTCTACGTGTCGCCGATCGATGGATCAGTGGAGCTGCTGGCGACCTGGCCACGCACGCAGGGCGCCGAACCGCAGGGGCGCTGCCACTAAATCCCCGATCCTTCTCCGTGCTCATCCTCGGCCAACCACTGACCACTCACCACTTTTTTGGGCCAGTCACTGACGCGGATTGCGAAAAACTGCGCGACGGCGATGGCTCAAGTTTGTGAGGGAATTTAGGGTGCGAGCCAGAATCGAGGCCGTCCTAGAGAGGCTGCAATTCACCGAGGATGGTGGGAATCAATTCAGACACCGTCGGGTGAATGTGCATGGCCTTTTTCAACACCGTGTAGGGGGCACGCGCATACATCATGTCCAGGACGCAGTGGATCGCCTCATCCCCGCCTGTACCGAGGATGGCTGCTCCCAGGATCTCTTTTGAGTCCGCATCCACCAGCGCTTTCATGAATCCCTGGCTCTCGCCCTTCTCGACGGCCCGGCCGACACGGGTCATAGGCCGTGAGCCCTTCAGCACACGGCGGCCGGATGCGCGGGCGTCACGGTCCGTCATGCCCACGCGCCCGAGCGGCGGGTCGATGTAGAGGTTATACGCCCTGATGCGGTCGGTGACGCTTCGCGGCTCGTGGTCCAAGAGGTTGGCTGCAACGATTTCAAAATCATTGTAAGAAGTGTGCGTGAATCCTCCGCGTCCGTTGCAGTCGCCGAGCGCCCAGATGCCCGGAACGTTGGTACGCAGCTGATTGTCCACCAGAATGTATCCGCGGCCGTCACGCGCTACTCCAGACTTTTCCAGACCGAGGTCATCGGTGTTGGGCGTACGCCCCATCGCCAGCAATAAGTGCGAACCGCTCACCTCTGGCACACCTTCGGTGCAATCCAGGCGCACGCCGACTTCTCCATCCCCGAGTTTCGTCAACTCGATACACCTCGCGTTGAGGCGTACCTGAACGCCCTC
The DNA here is from genome assembly GCA_963836125.1 of uncultured Acidobacteriota bacterium. Lineage (GTDB taxonomy): Bacteria > Acidobacteriota > Terriglobia > Acidiferrales > UBA7541 > Palsa-295. The sequence goes on along the minus strand of CAWIIK010000003.1, from coordinate 962,201 downwards.
GCGTTCGAGGATGGCCTGTACCTCAGCAGATACGTCCTCGTCTTCATGGGCGATCAGGCGCGCCGCCTTTTCTATAATAGTTACCTCGCTGCCAAAGCGCCGGAAAATCTGACCGAATTCCAGCCCTACGTAGCCGCCGCCGACAATAACGAGATGTCGTGGCAGGATGTCGAGGTTCAACAGCGTGGAATTCGTTAAGTACGGCGTGTTCGCTACTCCGGGCATGGACGGTATGGCTGCGCGCCCTCCGACGTCGACGAAAATCTGCGGTGCAGTAAGTAAGTCCTCACCGACTGAAACTTCCTTCGGCGATTCAAACCGGGCGTGGCCGTGATAGATCGTGCAGTTCGACGTGTTCTTGAGCATCGACTCAACGCCGCTTCGGGATTTCCCGACGATTTCATCCTTGCGTGCTTTGACCCGCTTGATGTCAACGCGTGTTGTCCCGTCCACTTGGACTCCAAAGTCCGCCGCGCGGCGCACCATATGGGCGTTGTAGGCGGAGGCGACCAGCGTCTTCGTTGGAATACAACCTGTATTCACGCATGTTCCGCCGAAGTGGTTCCGTTCGATAATGGCCGCGCGTTGCCCAGCAGCAGCCATCCGGACGGCCAGAAACGGTCCTGCCTGGCCACTTCCAATGACGATCGCATCGAAGTCTTTTTTCATGATCGGCTGACCATCCTCGCTGTGAATTCGGACACTGTGGTTTCGGAGATCGATCGGCCGCTCTCCGGGCTGCCGAACAAAACTTCCGCGCGGGGTAATTGATGTCGGGCGCGCGCCGTTCAACGCTTCTCGTACGGGTGGAAGATGTAGTCCTTCGCCTTCACGGCCGTATGGCATGAGTTTCCGCAGTCGGCGGGGCTGGGATCGGGGGTGAACTTGTCCGATGCCGCGTCGTAATTGAACAGCGCGTATCCCCATCCGCCGGTTTTCGGAAATCTCTTGCTGTCCTTTTCCATGACGAAAGCTTGGGCAAAGACGTCCGGCACTTCCACGACGAAGGGGGCCTCCGTGCTCTTCTTCGGCTTCCACTGTAGCTTCACGATCCTGGAGCCATCCGGGAAAGGCTGGCCGTTGCCCGGAACGCCGGCCTTGTACGCATTGATCATGGTCGGATTGGCGACGATCACCTTGAGCACTTGGTCGGTTCGGGCGGACGAGGCCACCGCCCAGTCCTCGTATCCCCTGAAGTCGGAGAACGCGATTCCGCCCGGCGATTTCAGCGAGTACTTGTCCTGCGCGTAAACGACCGCGGCGCCGAGGGCGGCGAGCACCGCCGTGGCTATCGCGATCGTGAGATTGCTTTTGCGCCCCATGGCTGATCCTTTCTCAACGGGGATTTCCATTTTGGCTCCTGGATCGGGTACAGCATAACGCTGATTCTGGTTCTTCCGTGTTCATACCTGCTGCCGACTAAGCCTGGCGAGGAAAGGAAAACAATTGGAGCGAGGTATCGCGCGATACTCCGGCATCGCGATTTCCGGCGCCTTTCGAACTAGAACCCTCCATCATGCGCGAGGAAACATTCGCATCAGCGGTTGATGTGGTTATGGCTGCGGGAATCCGAACATCAACCACGACTGATTGGCTACCCAATGCGGGTACAGCTCCGTCATCTGATCGAACAACTCCTGGTCGGATGTCGCGGTTTTCTGCACCCGATCGAAGTCCTGCAGGTAACGCTTGGTGTCCTGGATCGCCGAGGGAGAGTCGGGCGCGCCAGGCTTCTTGTGACCGGCGACGACAATCGCCGGGTTCAGCGCCGCTAACCGGTCTAGCGCCGCGATCCAATTCTTTCGGCTCTCGGGGGTGGTGTCGCCGACGTACATGCGGCACTGGTTATACACAACGTCGCCAGCGACGATCAGGCCGATCGATGGAACGTAAAGAGACGTCGAATCGGGACTATCGGTGCGGCCCTGCTCGATGATGCGCAATTCGTGGCCCTCGAGAGTGAACGTGTCGTGCTCATAGGGCTCAGGGGCAACCAACTTAGTGGCCACTTGCCCAGGAAAGCACCGGCGGGCCAACCGCTCGACTGGGGGAGTGAAAGACATGTGCATGGCGTTCAGCGTCTTGGGCGTTGCGATCGCCCGAGCGCCCGGGAAACGATCGAGCAGAATGCCCAGACCGTAGAAGTGGTCGAAATGGGCGTGCGTTATATAAATGGTCTCCAAGTTGCGGTTGTGCAGAGCGACCCAATCCGCGAGAGCCTCGGCCTCAGCCACTGTCATCATTGCGTCCACCAGCACCGCGTCGTACTCGCCGAAGATTAAAGTCGACGTGATAGGGTCAAAGCCGAGCGCTTCGCCGAAGGGCTTTGGCCGCTCGCCGACCATAGCCTTTCCCGGGGCCGTAAAAACGTTCACACTAAGCGTGTTCGAGGCGACAGGCGCGGTCACGCGCGTGGTCTCTTTCCGTCCACTTATGCCGTCCATTTGGTACTCCTTTCGATGTCAGAGGGAGTGGCTGTTCGGAGCAAAATTGGCAGAAGCGCGACGACGAATCCGTTGGACGAACCTATCGATCGAGACCAAAGTACTGGCTCGACACGGCAGCCCGGAAGGCCTCAAGCGAAGATCCGCAACCGTTTAAATCCGAATCCCATCCGGGCCGAGCGCTAACCGTACTTGAGCTCGGTGCTCTGTCCGACCTCGATGATGTAACCGTCAGGATCGCGGATGTAACAGCGAATCTCGCCGTATTTGGGTATTGGCTCCGTGATGAACTCGGCTCCTCGACTTTTCCACAATTGATAGCACGCTTGAATATCCGCAACGCGGAAATTCATAAAGCTGTTGATGTGATTTCGGTCGGGGACGCTGAGCGTTACCGTCGGCTTATCCGGGGTCGGCCCGCCTCCCACGTTCAGAATCATCCAGATATTCGCAAGCTGAAGGTACGCAGGCGCGTTGCCGTCACCCAGGGTGAGAATGCGAGCGCCGAAGACCTTTTCGTAGTAGCGAGCCGATCGCTCGATGTCGGCGACGGTGAGAAATTGCGCGATGCTGATCCCCTCCGGTGGGGGCATCTCATAGCTCTTTTGTTCGACTTGTACCGCGTTCATTGATGGCTCCTTTCGATACGGTGCGCATTACAAATATGGTGTCCCGAGTCCCGCTCCCATCCATAAAAAATCGATCGACGCCAGCCAGGCCCGTGCATGAGAATCGCGGCCGTTCCCTTGCGAACTCGCAGCCTGGGCGGCTTGGTTCCGCGACTTGCCAGTCTTCTCGCCTAAGAAGCTTAGCAATTCGGCGCTGACTTCTTCAGCGTACGCATCCCCCTGCATCTCAAGCATGAGGACGGCATTAATCAGATGGGATGAGAAGGCCGGTCTCCAGCGGGATGCGATACGCTCCCAATGAACGACGCGCTCGAGGCGCAGCGTGAAAGGAGACCGGCAATGAAGAAGATTAGCACTGTGGCGATCGAGAGGATTCAGATTTTCAAAGAGAGCCAGCGAACGATTGGAATGGACCTGGGAGATCGCAGCAGCCATTACTGCATTTTGAATGAAGTGGGCGAAGTGATTTGGGAGAGTAAATTGCCGACGACGCCCAAAGGAATCGAGGAAGTGTTTGGTCGGATTCCGCGGAGTCGAATCGCGCTGGAAACCGGGACGCATTCGCCCTGGGTCAGTCGGCAACTGACGCAGTTGGGGCACGAAGTGATCGTGGCCCATGCCCGCAACGTGCGATTGATTGGCGAGAGTAGTCGAAAGGATGATCGGCTGGATGCCCGTACGCTGGCACGGCTGGCAAGAATCGACCCTGCCTTGCTCGGTCCGGTGCGCCACCGCAGTGCCAAAGCGCAAATCCATCTGACGGTGATTCGGGCTCGGGCGACGTTGGTCAGCGCACGCACGGCGCTGGTGAATGCGGCGCGTGGGTTGACGAAATCCTATGGCGCACGACTGCCGCAATGTGGGAGCGAACAGATGAACCGGGAGATCGCCAAAGGACTGAGCCAGGAGTTGCGGGAGGCGCTGGATCCGCTGCTGGCAGAAGTGGAGTCGCTCAACGAGCGCATCGCGGAATACGATCGGCGAATCGACAAAGTCGCCAAGGAAGTGTATCCCGAGGCTGCTCGGCTCCGACAGGTGAAGGGAGTAGGACCACTGATTGCGTTGACCTACGTTCTGACCTTGGACGATCCGCACCGCTTTCGCCGTAGCCGGGATGCGGGATGCTTTGTGGGGTTGCGTCCCGGTCGCAGAAACTCTGGGATGAGCGAGCCACAGCTACACATCAGCAAGGAAGGAGACCGGTACCTCAGAACACTGCTGGTACAGGGGGCACACTACATACTCGGACCCTTTGGACAAGACAGTGACCTGCGGCGCTGGGGACTGAAGCTCGCCGAGCGCGGAGGGAAGAATGCCAAGAAACGAGCGGTGGTTGCGGTAGCGCGGAAGCTGGCCGTGCTGCTTCACAAGTTGTGGGTCAGTGGAGAAGTCTACGAACCGCTGCGGAACAACCGCAAAGTGGTGGCCGCAGTCGCTTAGGAGAGTGCGGATGTAAGAGCCGAGCTCAACCGCCGAGATCCGGTGACTGCGCCTAAGTCCTGGCCCAACTCCCGTCCAACGGACAGGAGCCGAGGTCGCTAATCAGGTCGCAGCACCGACTGAATTGAGTACGCCCACCTTGCAGCGAGCGAGAATCGCTCATAACAGACTGCGGATGGAAGGATGGCGACAGAGGCGGCCCGGCTCAGGGTAAAGAATCCATAGAAGTAAAAACAAAACTGTCTTGACTCACACCGGCCTTCTCATGGAAGGACTCAGCGCCAGTCCTGCGGCTGAAAAATTCTGGCAATGACCATCAAGCCCTTGTCCAGCAACAAGCTGCTTCGTCGATCGATCACCCCAGTAACTTGCCGGCGAGCCAGTAATCGACGCTGAACTTCCCGGGGCCGGAGCAGATCAGCCAGGTAAAGAAGAGCGCGTACAGGACTTCGGGAAGGTAGAGGAAATCGTCGAGCCAGCTCAGAGGCGAAAGTCCTTTCGGCAAGGTGGAAAGCGCCTCGGTGAGGGTAGCGACGATCATATCGATCAATAGAGCCACGCAGGCCGGGGTCGAAAGAAACCCGACGGTCACCAAGGATCCGCCAACGAACTCGACACCCGACACGAAATAAGCCGTCAGGCGGGGAAACGGGACTTTGGCCTTAACGAGCGTTTCGTAAACAGGTTTTGTGCCGCCGGCGACAAACAATTTGTTTGCCCCGGAGATGGCGAAGAACAGCCCGATCGAAACGCGTACCAGCAGGATGGCATATTGTTCCAAGTGACCACTGCCCTGCAGCGCAAACTGGACGAGCTGTTTCCAATCCATCTCTTATCCCTCCATCGGCTTCGGCCTCGAGATCATGCGTCCATCCGTTCGACCCATTGAGCGCGGAATGCGGGGGCCACGAATGGATCCGCAAAGTACTGCGTTTCCCGCGCAACTTTGACGCCCCTGAACTCCATGATGCTCACGGTGTAGGACGGCTTGCCGTCGTACGTCAGGATGAATTCGGTAACCCAAAGCTCGCCGGTGCCAATGATTCGCCGGATAGAAAACCGTTTGTTGCTCGGCTGACTGGCGCGCTGGCCCTGTATGTTGCGGCGACCGCGGGTTCGCTCGCCTGACTGCGGGTATTCCAGCACCGCGTCCTCGAGATAGATGAGGTGCTCCGTTTCAAAATCGTTGGCATCGGACGCCGCCCAATGCTGATCCAGTGCCGCGCGGATCTCTCGATCTCGCGCTCCGGAATCCTGCTTGTTCTTTTGTCGATCGTTCATCTTAAGCCCCCAATTCGAGGAAACGGCACCCCATGTGTCGGCGGGCATTTGTGAGATGACTTCGCCTACGGTTGGTACCCGTCCGCCATCCACTTTGCGAATAGCTCAATGCGAGCCTGAGGCCAAGGACCTTCCCCTCTCGGGGGCGGGGGCGGCATTACCGCGCCACCGATTCCCCGAATGCGGTCGTAGATGGCGGCCGCGTGCGCCTTGACGTCATCATAGCTGGTCAGGTTGAACCCCTTGATCATGCCTTGAATGTCTCGCTCCGTGAAAAGCGGGCGAATGTCCGCTTGAAAGCTCGTGAGTTTCGTCATCGATACCTCACACTGCCTGACCATTCCAGTTGCGGTTTCTCTTTCATATTCGGCTCCTTTGTTCACTTCCCTTGTTCGGCTCCCTTGGCTTTTGGAATGAAACCCGGAACGCCAGTGTTCACCACCGGATTCAGCCTCTGTCTGGTCTGGATTCGATTGATTTCGTCAAGCGCGTCTTCCGGAAGGGGAGAGATGTCGAAATTCTCCCTTGCGCGGGCCGCACTCTTAGGCGTGGTAAGCAAAGCTGTGCCGCGCTGCACCGCCCAAGCCAGCAGCACCTGTGCGGGCGTCTTTCCAACGCGCGCGGCGATAGCCAAAATGACTGGATCTTCGAGCAGCCCAGGCTTCATCCCGTGACCTAACGGCGCAAAAGCCAAGAACACAACGGCCGTCTCCTTGCAGAATCCCAATAGCTCTGTTTCCGGCAGATACGGATGTGATTCTACCTGGACCACGGCGGGCTTGATTCTCGCTGATTGATAGATGGGCTTCAGTTCGTTTAGGCCGACGTCCGAAAGCCCGATGGCGCGGCACTTGCCGTGATCCACGAGAGTTTCCATCGCTTTCCAGGTGTCGAGCAAAGTCACGTCGTGGTCGTAAAGGACGTTGCCGTTTTGATCCCGGGGATCCTGTTCGTCCCCGGGCTGAAATGCAAACGGAGTGTGAATGAGGTAGAGATCCAGATACTGGAGCCCAAGTCTTTCCAGACCCGCCTCGAAAGCCGGTTCGACACGCTCGGGCCGGTGATGGGAGTTCCACAGCTTCGTGGTGACGAAAATGTCTTCGCGCGCGATCGCTCCAGCGGCAAGTCCTGCCTGCAACGCCCTGCCGACCTCGCGCTCGTTCCCATATCGTTCCGCGCAATCGAAGTGTCGAAAGCCGGCTTCCAGTGCGTCTCTGGTCGCGGTTATGGTGACGGCTGCGTCGGGAATTAAGGTGCCAAAGCCGAGCGCGGGCATTCGGCCGGCTCCGTGGTTGAGTGGAATTCTCGTCATCCGCAGATCAGGAGGTTCAATCATTGGTTGCACCTCGAAGGCATTTTGCGTCCGACATCACCGGCCGAATTGCGGATTAGATGCCGGGTGCCGCAGAGTGGGCGCAAACTTCTGATTCGTAGAACGCAGAGTATGGGCGCGAACATCGTTGCATAGGTCCTAACAACGGGCAACCCGGAAGCCATCGAGGGTACTCGACCCTGTGATCGGAGCGGCAAACAGGGCGTTCCCGGGAAAGAGCAGAGAACCGCTTAGCCGCCGAGGAGGTTGGCGGGGACGCCGATTTCTTTTGGGCCGGCTGTGCCGAAGCCGGGGCCGCGCGTGAGCCAAAGCAGCAAGGGCAGACCGTGGGTGGGATAGCGGTGCGTCATTTCCTTGGCGATGGCGGTGAAGTGGACGCCGGGCTTTGCGACATCCTGATAATCCTCGAGCCAGCGAATCGCTTCCGCGCAGATTTCCACTCCGCCGATTTTGCCGTGGCCGGGGAAGACGGTGTCGATCGGGCCGATGCCGGTGGCCTGCTTGATGGCGGCGATCCAGGACGCGGGGCTGTTCGTATCCGCCATATAGAGATGATAGCGATGGTAGATGAGATCGCCGGCAATCAACGCGCGCGCCGACGGCACGTAGAAGGAAGTGGCGTGCACCGTCTCACAGACCGGCAGGTCGATGAAGAGTACCTCGCGATCCTCAAGATACATGGACTTGCCGAAGAGCGGTCGCGGATAGACGATGTCGCCGGCCGGAAGCATGCCGCCGAACATGTCCTGCCAGTGGAGGCGCTTCGCGGGCCATTCGAGCATGCCGTCGATCACGCCCTGGCGCGCGAGCAGGGTGGCGCCGGGAAAGGCGGCCGCGAACGCATTGACGCCTCCGTAATGATCGGGATGCGCGTGGGTGATGAAGATGGCGCGCAGATGCTTGCCGGAGGCGCGGACGTGCGCGAGAAGTTTTTCGACGTCGCTCTGGACGAAGCCGCAGTCGATGAGGAACGCGTCCTGGCGCCCGGAGACGAGGACGGCATTGGGCGCGAGGAAGCGTTCCTCGCCCGTGAACATGTCAAAGCGCAGGCCGTTGGTTTCGATGGAAGCGATCATTCCGGCCTCCTGCTTTCGACCGACGTGAGTGACGCTCAGATCGGATAGGGAGTCGGCGAGCGGCGGATGGTGATCCAGCGCAGCTCGGTGAATTCCTCGAGGCCCGCATCGCCGCCGAATTTGCCGTAACCGCTGTCTTTCATGCCGCCGAAAGGCATTTGCGGCTCGTCGTGAACGGTGGCGCCATTGATGTGGCAAATGCCGAATTCGAGGCGCTCGGCGGCTTTCAGGCCCTTGCCGATGTCGCGAGTGAAGACGGCGCTCGAGAGGCCGTAGGGCGTGTCGTTGGCGATGCGCAGAGCGTCTTCGGCGTCCTTGGCGACGACGACCGGCTTGGCCGGGCCGAACGATTCTTCATGATAGATGCGCATGGCGGGCGTGACGCCGTAGACGACCGTGGGCGGATAGCACGGACCCTGGGCTTTGCCGCCGCAGAGAATTTTCGCGCCTTTGGCGACGGCGTCGTCGACGAGGGATTGCACGCGGTCGATCGCGGACTGATTGATCATCGAGCCGATCTGCGTGTCGGGCGCCATCGGATCGCCCACTTTCAGGGCCGAGCCTTTGGCCGCGAGCTTCTTTGCGAATTCCTCGGCGATGGATTTTTCGACGACGATGCGTTCGGTGGACATGCAGATTTGTCCTTGGTTCATGAACGCGCCGAAATTCGCGGCGGAGACGGCTGCTTCGATATCCGCGTCGCCCAGAACTACCATCGGCGCTTTGCCGCCGAGTTCGAGAACGACGCGCTTGAGATGACGGCCGGCGCTTTCGGCGATGAGGCGGCCGATTTTGGTCGAGCCGGTGAAGCTGATGCGGCGCGTTTTCGGATTCGAGATGAGTTCGTCGACGACTTCGGCGGCGTCGGGAGGCGCGTTGGTGATGACGTTGATCACGCCCTTGGGGAAGCCGGCCTCTTCGAAAACCGAGCCGATCGCAAGATGCGTGCCGGGGGATTCCTCGGACGCCTTGAGGACCACCGTGTTGCCGTAGGCGATGGGGAGCGCGACGGCGCGCATGCCGAGAATCGTCGGAGCGTTCCACGGCGCGATGCCGACGACGACGCCGACCGGCTGGCGGATCGCCATGGCGGTTGTGTCCGGCAGGTCGGTCGGGATCACCTGGCCGATCAGGCCGTAGGCTCGCGCCGCGCCTTCGCGCAGAATGCTCACGGCGAAGATGCAATTGAACATGCCCCAGCCGAACGTCTGGCCGGTCTCCTCGGCGGTGATTTTCGCGATCTCGGGCATGCGGCGCTCGAGAATGTCCGCGGCCTTGAGGAACAGGCTGCGGCGGACGGCGGGAGGCGTGGCGCTCCATGCGGGAAACGCGGCGGCTGCGGCGTCGATTGCGCGGCGCGCGTCTTCTCGCTTGCCGGCGGCTACGTGCGAAGCGACTCCGCCGGTGTAGGGATTTTTCTTGTCGTAGGTTTTGCCGTCAAGCGCGGCGGTCCATTCGCCGTTGATGAAGTGCTTTTCGTCACGGATGGCAACTGTCTGGTGCATGGAAGCGTTCCCCCTAGAGTTTTTTTGCGAGCGACTTGCTGCGGCATGTGGCCGTCACCTACCCGGCTGTGAATAACCCCTCAGAGGCAATTGCTCGTCCACCCTGCCTTCGCGTGAATCTTCCGCCCAATCCTCGTGCAATGGCGGAAGTCTACACCCGGAGGCGGATGGCGCGAACAGGGAGTTTTCGGCGCGCCCTAGGGTGGGGCCCAGAAGCCTTCGCCCCAGGCGAAAGGCGAGGCGGCCGTTAGGAAAGCAAAAGCAGATCCCTCGTCGGCCGGAATACGGCCTCTGTCGGGATGACAGCGTTCAGAAGGACAGGGTCACGGGCGGCGAAGGGCTACCAGCTGGCGATTCGACGCTTTCGCGGCGCCATAGCGGGCGCGATGCTTTTTGCCCCAGTTGGACATGAGGACGAGGATGGGACGAAGGCTCTGGCCGTGGCGGGTGAGCGAATATTCGACGCGCGGCGGGACTTCCGCGAAGACGTTGCGGTGGACAATGCCATCGCGCTCGAGTTCGCGCAGATGCTTGGTGAGCATTTTCTTCGTGCTGATGGGAATCAGGCGCTGGAGCTCGCTGAAGCGCCGCGTTTTGTCTTCGAGATAAAACAGGATGAGGGGCTTCCATTTGCCGCCGATGACCTCGGCGGTGAGTTTTACGGGACACTCAAAATCGTGCACAGCGTCCTCCTTGGGCGTCGCAGGACTTGCACCGGATACCAGGTTACGAGAAGGTGCCTACTGGTTGGATGGAGACTTTAGCCTAGAATCGCCTTTTTGGCTATAGCGTGAAGACAAGGCCCGGGCGGTGAGGCTTACGTCCCCCTGGGGAATGCCGTCGGTGGAGAGATACTTCGAGGGCCTGTTATGATGCCGGCGATTGATCCTAGGGAGGACGATACGATGGCCGACAAAAGACCAGTGGTGCTATATGGCGCGAGCGGATTTTCCGGACGGCTTACGGCGGAATATTTGCGCGAGTACAACGTGCCGTTCATTGCGGCCGGGCGGAATGCGGGCCGGATTCAGGACGTGATGAATCATGTTCCCGGGATCGAGACGGCGGATTATGAGGTGGTGGAGACAGAATCTTCGGTCGAGGAGCTGACGAAATTATTTTCGGGCGCGAAAGTGGTGTGCAACAACGTGGGGCCGTTCATTTATCACGGGCCAGCGGTGGTGGAGGCGTGCCTGAAGGCGGGCTGCCACTACCTGGATATTGCGGGCGAGCAGGCGTGGCACCGCGAGCTCGCTGAGAAGTGGAGCGCGAAATTTGCGGCGAAGGGCTTGGCGATCGTGGGGGCGATGGCGTTTATGTCCGCGCCGAGCGATGCGGCGGCGCGATTGGTGCTGGAATCGGGCGAGATCGACAGCCTCGAAATTCTGACGATGTTCGACGGGATGCCGACGTTTGGCTCGACGCAAACGATTTTCGCGGTGATTCAGACCGACGGATTCTACCTCGATCAGAATTCGTACAAGCCGTGGCCGCGCGCGGTGGGATATGAGGCGGTAGTGCCTGGGTATATTCGCACGCAACTGGCGCTGAGCTGGGGCGGGTTTCCGCATCCGGTGTGGTACAAGGACCATCCGCAGGCGGCCAATGTGAAGTCGTTTGGCGGGCTGCTGACGCGACAGATTATGGAAGGCGTGCTCGCGACGGAAAAACATTTCGAGGAGGCGATTCGTCCGCTGCCGAAGGCGGAGCAGGAGAAGAAGTTGGCCGAGATGGCGAATGCGGTGCAGGGCGGCACGCCGCCGCGGGAGAATGCGCGGACGCAGCGAACGGTCGACGTGATCGTGGGGCGCGGAATGACGACGATGGTGCAGTGCACGCTGCACGGCACGTGCTGCTACAAACAGACGGGATTGATGCAAGCGTTTGGGGCGCACACGCTGGTCCACGCGGCGCCGCGGCAGGTGGGGTATGCGTCGCCGGCGGCGGTTTTCGGGCATCGCGAGATTTTGCGGACGCTCGAGAGCTTTGGATTATCGAAGGCGAAGCTGCAAAGCTAGAAGAAAAAGCTGCCACAGAGACACAGAGTCACAGAGAAAAGCCATTCACAATTCAAAAGCCGCACCCTTGAAAACCAAAGGGTGGGCAGTCCGTAACACCACCACATGGGTTCTGCGATGACAAGCTGGATCTTGCACGAATGCAACGCGGAGGTCCGACGCTCGCAAACCCCGCGAGGATGGGGCACCCGGAAATTCCGTTCGCGGCCTGAATGAACTCGGTCGGAATCGGCCGCGATGCGCCAGCAGGTCGAAGTTCATCACATGCAGTCTGTTTTACAATGTGAAACAACTTTTCATATTGAAACGCAGCTTCATTTTCACTACAATGCTCGGCGCGTCAAGGGAAACCCGTTCCGGCCGGCGGCAGGGGCAAGCGGGCCGGGAAACGGAAGGCGTGGCAGGGTGGAACGCCCAACTGCTGTCATTTAGTCAGTTTTAGAGGCGCACGGGCGCGGGATTGAGAACCAAGTCACCGCAGAGCCGAGGCCAGCCCCCCAGTTGCAAATGCCCGGGAGTTTCTGTAGCGTATCCGATGCTTTTTCGCCGCGCGATTAGCTGAGGGTGCAGAGAGCCCTCAGCGGCTGAAGAGGATGCTGAAAAATGCCGAACCGTCACTCGGAGGGCCGCAAACAGCAGATCTCTCGCTGCGTCCCGCGCCCGCACACACCGCGGGGACGGCAAAAGCGCGCGGGACTTCTCTCGGGATGACAACGCGCATTTTTCCCGCATCCTGTGAAGCCGCAATCTTTGTTTCGCGCGGCTACGGCACGACTGCCCCTCGACTCCGCTCGGGGTGCAAAGTCGTGCCCTGACGAAAAACCGAGGCGACACGCGATTCGGAAAGCTTTCATTACCAGGAGGGGGGAATATGAGCGGTAAGAATCTAGAAGAGGTACTACAGAGCGCAGGGAATACGGTGGCGATGCTCCGCAACTCTCCGATCGGAGCGTACGTGTATCCGGTGGTTCCCTCCGAATATTCGAACTGGCGCGACGAGCAGAAAGCGTGGCGGGATACCGCGGTGCTGTTCGATCAATCGCACCACATGGCGAATTTGTACGTGAAAGGGCCGGATGCGCTGAAGCTGCTGTCGCATCTCGCGACGAACAGCTTCGCGAATTTTCCGGTGAACCGCGCGAAGCAGTTCGCGCCGTGCACCCCCTACGGCTTCGTGATCGGCGACGGAATTTTGTTCCACCTGGCGCAGGACAGCCTGGTGTACGTGGGGCGCGCGCCGGCAGCAAACTGGCTCGAATTCCAGGCCAGGACGGGCGGCTACAACGTCGAGATCATTCGCGACGACCGGTCGCCATCGAACCCGGGCGGCAGGCCGGTGATCCGGACGTGCTATCGGTATCAGATTCAGGGACCGAACGCGAAGCAGATCATCGAGAAGCTGAACGGCGGGCCGTTCCCAGAGATCAAATTCTTCAACATGGGGGAAATCAAGATCAACGGGCGGACGGTGCGCGCGCTGCGGCACGGAATGGCGGGCGCTCCGGGCCTCGAGATCTGGGGACCGTATGAAGAGCGCGACGAGATCCGCGCGGCGATCGTTGCGGCCGGCAAGGATCTCGGGTTGAAGGAAGTGGGCGCGCGCGCCTACGCGTCGAACACGTGCGAATCGGGCTGGATTCCTTCGCCGCTCCCGGCCGTCTACACGGGCGAGAAGTTGAAGTCGTACCGCGAGTGGCTGCCGGCGAACAGTTACGAGGCGACCGGGTCGCTCGCGGGAAGCTTCGTCTCGAACAACATCGAGGACTATTACAACACGCCGTACGAGCTCGGATACGGCATCTTCGTGAAGTTCGACCATGACTTCATTGGCCGCGAGGCGCTCGAGAAGATCGACCAGAAGACGCAGCGGAAGAAGGTGACGTTCGCGTGGAACGGCGAGGACGTGGCCGACGTGTACAAATCGCTGCTCGAGCCGGGCGATCCGTACAAGTTCATCGACCTGCCGATTTCGAACTACGCTTCGGCGTCGTACGACAAGATCGTGGGCAAGGGCGGGAAGACGGTGGGCCTGTCGATGTTCGCGGGATACAGCTACAACGAGCGGTCGGTGCTGTCGCTCGGCGTGGTGAATCACGACATCGAGATCGGCACCGAACTCACGCTGGTTTGGGGCGAAGAGAACGGCGGGACGAAGAAGCCGACGGTCGAGCGCCACAAGCAGAAGGAAATCCGCGCGGTGGTAAGCGCGGTGCCGTACTCGAAGGTCGTGCGCGAAACGTACGCGGAAGGCTGGCGGACGGCGCAGGTGCACAAGTAAGACGGGCGCGGGCGCAATCAGGATGCAGGCGAAGCGGGCCGTCGAAAGGCGGCCTCTTTTCGTCGAAGCCATGGGCAGACGCGCGGAGTACGCACGGTGGGTTGAATGCTCGTTGTGCGAAAGGCCCCACCCTCACAAAACGAGGATGGGGCACCCGGAAAGTCAAGGGCGAAGGCCCAACAGATTGTATACAATCCGCAGAAGAATTTCCTCGTTTCATATTGTGAAACAGCTTTTCAATTAGCGCCCCACCCACTACAATAGCCGGGCCGGCGAGGGTGTCCCATCGAATCGAACGATTGGGCGGCTGCTGTTGCGACGACGAAAAGACTCCGAATGAGGCGAGAGAGAACGGAAACAATGGCTTTAAGATCGAAAAGAAAGCGGCGGCGAGCGGCGAAGGAGGCCGGCTCGAGCAAGTCACTGCAGAAGGCGCTGCGGATTCTCTTGCACATGGGAGAGAACGGACCGGAGATGGGGGTGACGCAGCTGGCCTCGGGACTCGGCCTGAATAAAACGACCGTGCATCGGCTGCTGAAGGCGATGGAGAAATTCGACCTGATCGAACGGAATCCCGAGGGCGACCGGTACCGGCTGGGGCTGAAGCTGCACGAGCTGGGAACGAAGGCGGTGGAATCGCGGACGCTGCGGAACGAAGCGCATCGCTTTCTGCTGGAACTTTCGCGCGTGTCGCGCGAGAGCGTGAGCCTGGCCGTGCCGGGGCCGGGCGGGGTGGTTTGCCTCGACCGGGCGGATTCGCGCGACACGGTGATCACCGTGTCGACGCCGATCGGGTCGCGTTTCCCGGCGCACTGCACGGCGGTGGCGAAGGCGGCGTTGGCTTATCTGCCGGAGGAGGAGATGGACGCGATTCTTCGCGGGGCGAGGCTGACGCCTTACACGTCGTCTACGCTGACGAACCTTGCGGCGGTGAAGAAGAACTTGCGGGAAGTCGCCGAGCGCGGGTACGCGATGGACTGCCAGGAAACGGAGCGCGGGCTGAGCGGCGTGGCGGCGCCGGTACGGTCGCGCGAGGGGCGCGTGATCGCGGCGGTGGGAATGGCGGGACCGACGCCGCGGTTCCGCGGCAAGGAGCTGGCGGAAAAGATCGCGCTGACGAAGGAAGTCGCCGCGAAGATATCGGCCAGCCTCGGCGACCGGCGCGCGGCGGCGAACGGACACTAGCTAACTCGACGAAACAAAATCCAACGAAATTCGGAGAACACGGAGAGACGCCTTATGACAGTAGCGTACCGAGCGGATCATGTGGGAAGTTTTTTGCGGCCGGCGGACTTGCTGGCGGCGCGGGCCGGCGTCACCGACGCCTCGCGATTGCGAGCGATGGAGGACCAATATATTTTGAAGGCGCTCGCGAAGCAGAAAGAGCTCGGATTCCGGATTTTCACCGATGGCGAGCTGCGGCGGCGCAATTTCATGAGCGAGCTGACGGACGCGGTCGACGGGTTCGATCTGGAGGACGCGATCGCGCGGGACTGGGACGCAGCGCAGGAGAAACCGAAGGTGGCGTCGGTGACGGGCGTGGTGAACCGACAACTGAAACGGATGCATCCGCTGACGGCGCGCGAATTGCCGTTCCTGAAGCTGCACAGCCCGGGCGACATCAAGATTCTGCTGCCGAGCGCGACGCAATTCCCGGCGATCGCGTTCAAGCGCGGAGTGACCGATAAAGTTTACAAGGATCATTCGGCGCTGCTGTGGGACATCGTCGAGATCATGAAGCAGGATATGGCGCAGCTCGCGGCCGAAGGCGTGAAATACATTCAGGTCGACGCGCCGCGCTACAGCTATTACCTCGATCCGAAATGGCGCGAGTGGATCAAACGCGAGATGGGCCTGGACCCGGAAGAGGCGCTCGACGAGGCGATTGCCGCCGACAACGCATGCTTCGACGCGGCGCGCAGGCCGGGCGTAACGGTCGCGATTCACCTGTGCCGCGGAAACAATCGCAGCCACTGGTACGCGGAAGGCGGCTACGACGCCATCGCGGAGAAGCTGTTCGGTTCGCTGCGCGTTGACCGGTTTCTGCTGGAATATGACGACGAGCGGGCGGGGACGTTTGAGCCGCTGCGGCTGGTGCCGAAGGACAAGGTCGTGGTGCTGGGGCTGATCACGACGAAGAAGGCGCAGCTCGAAAAGTCCGACGACGTGGTGAAACGCGTTAAGGAAGCGGCGAAATATTTTCCGCTCGAGAACATGGCGGTCAGCCCGCAGTGCGGGTTTGCGTCGACGGCGGAGGGGAATCTGCTGACTGAAGACGAACAGTGGGCGAAGTTGAAGCTGGTGGTGAGTACGGCGCGGCGCGTGTGGCATTAGGTAGTGAGTGTGAGTCGTGAGTGAGTGGTGGAGCGGCTCGTTGCTTGCGGCGAAAAGTCCCGCCCTCACAAAAACGCGGACGGGGCACCCGGAACGTCAAAGGCGAAGGCCCGCGCTTCCACCTACGCCCCTGATCCGGGCGGAAGGGTTCGCACTTCCAGCAAAAATTAGGCACAGCGCGCGGAGGAATTGAGGAATAATGCGGGCGCGATTTTGGGTGGGTCCATGATCCTGCACCTCAATCATACGCGGCGCGATGCGGCGCTTGCCGGCACCGAAGAAACGGTGGCGGCGGTGCTCGCGCTGCTCGAGGAGAAGCACATCGGGCCCGGAGATTTCGCGCGGCTGCAGATTCAACTCGACTGGCTGCAATACAAACAAAACTTCCGCGAGGCAATTACGGTGACCGAGAGCGCGCGCGCAGAGAGCGGCGGCGAACCCGTGATGGAAGTGCGCATCGATTCGAGACAGGTGCCAGCCGGCGGAATGCGCGATTGCCTGCAGCGCGCCATCGAGATGAAGGGTCAGGCGGCACAGAGCGGGCGGCTGTATCTCGAGGAGTTCAAGTCGTTCCGATCGAGCATCGTGTGGCAGTTCAACCGCTTGTACTGGCAGCGGCTGAAGGAGTGGGAGCAGGCGAGCGGGAAGAGCTACGAGACGGCGTTGCCGGGTGGAGTTTCAGATGGGCACCGGCCCGAGGCGATTGCGGATTCTGTCGAGGAGTTCTGGAAGCTGCTGAGGGAACTGGAAAGCAAGAATCAGCTTCCGGCGGAAATATTTCTGCTGGAAATCGGCGTGGGAACCGGAACGCGCGCGGGGCTATGGCTGCATCGCTTTCACGATGTGGACGCGGAACGCGGTACGCACTTTTATCCCCGGCTAAGATTCCTGCTCGGGGACTATTCGCTGGCGACGCTCGAGCGCTGTCGTCCACCGGTGCAGAATCACATCGATCTTTGCAGCTTCATCGCGCTCGACGCGCTCGACCCGATCAAGACGCTTTCTTTCTTGCGCCACAAGATCCTGCACGTCCATTCGACCAACATGTACGACAACCTTCCGGACGAAGAGCTGGTGTGGCGCGACAACCGCATCTACTGGGTGCACGTCCGCGCGTATATTCCGGCAGCGGATGCGTTTCAGATCGCGGCCGCAGCGGAGATTCCGGTTTCGGATTTGCCCAAGGTAATCGGGCGGCTGCTCGACATCGGTCCTGAATGCTTGGCCGACCGCCGGCGCGGCCTCGCTTTCTGGCAGGATGTCTGGAAAGCGATGCGGCTCGAAGAGCGGCTCGTGGGGATCGAAGACTTGCCGGATATTTCGTTTCCGGCGGGACTTAGCTTGCCGCAGATGGAAGGTATTCTGCGGGAAGCGCCCAACGATTTGCGCTTTCATCTGAGTTCGGGAGCGCTCGACAGCTTCCGGAACACGTTGCCGCTGCTTCACCCGCGGGGATATCTCGAGGTGCAGGATATTTTCGTGAGCGATCTCGCGGAATACAACATGGGATTCCATGGCCCGGGGAAGTTGGACGGCTCGATCGTCAACTGGGTGAATGGCGCACTCTTGCGCGAGGTGGCGGAGCGGGCGGGCTACAACTTGCTGTTCGCGCCGTTCCGGTACCGGCCGGGGTCGAAGACCTCGGTCCTGCATACGACACGACGGGAGTAACTTGATGAAGCTTCCTATTCTTCCGACCACGATGGTTGGCAGCTACTCGATGCCGGGATGGCTCGAACGGCTGAAGACGGAATATTTCGCCCGACGGATCACCCGGCACGACCTGGATGAAATTCACGACACGGTGGTGAGAGCTGCGATCAAGGATCAGGAGGTGGCCGGGCTCGACATCGTCACCGACGGCGAACTGCGGCGCGACAACATGATCGATTACTTCATCGAGCGGTTGCCGGGAATTCAGATCGACCGGTCGTCGAAGAAGTTTTATTACGATTTTTACGACAGCGAAGTGATCGGCAAGATTCCGATGGCGTCGCTCGGCCTGGTGGAGGATTTCAAGTTCCTGCTCGCGAATACCGACCGGCAGACGAAAATCTGCATCACGGGGCCGCATTCGCTGACGAAGCGCGTTCGCAACAAGCACTACCCGAGCGAGGAAGCGCTCGCCACAGACATCGCGCGCGTACTGAACATGGAGCTGAAGGAGCTGGTGAAGGCGGGCGCGACGTACATTCAGATCGACGAGCCATATTACTCGGGATTTCCCGAGGATCTTACGTGGGGCGTTGGGGTGATCAACGTACTCGTGGAGGGCGTCGACGCCAAGACGGCCCTGCACATCTGCTACGGCAATCGCTACGGCAAGCCGTCGTGGGAGGGGACGTACCGCTATCTATTTCCCCGGATACTCGACGCCAAGGTAAACCAGCTGACCCTTGAATTCGCGCGGCGCGGCGGCGAGGACCTCGATCTCTTTCAGGAATTCCATGCGCCGTTCCAGCTGGGCGTTGGCGTGGTCGACGTGAAGGACCATGCCATCGAGACACCCGATATCGTCGCCGAGCGCATCCGGAAAGCGCTGAAAATATTGCCGCCGGAAAGAATCTTCATCCTGCCCGATTGCGGGCTGTTCCATCTGCCGCGCGACGTGGCCTTCGCGAAGCTGCGGGCCATGGTGGACGGCACGCGGATCGTCCGCCAGGAACTCGGCCAGTAGAGCGTTCGAGGGTCCGCGTGGCTCGTGAACTTCACGGGCCCGAAGGCCGGCGCTTCCACCGACAGTGCACGTGGCGTGTGCGCGGAGCAGGCCCGGGCAAGCCCGGGCGGCAAGCGGCCGGAGCCCTTCGGCAAGCTCAGGACAAGCGAGCTGCCGCACTCCACGGTTCTGCGTCCGGCGGCGCGCTGTGCCGACTTGGCGAGATGGACAACGCCATGGTATCCCTCCGGACACCACCTAGACAGCTCCGATGCTGATCGGATAGGATTCCGCCCGGGGGATGGGGGTGTATGTCCACGCATGGCCATGCCATAAGCCCCGGGTCCGGCTGCCTACCGGTGACGTGTGTCTCGACGGAAGACGTCAAGCTGAGCGAGCGGCGCGAATATTGGGAAGCGCAAGCGAGCGGAGTGTTTGGCGCTCTCGATATCGAGATGCAAGCGGATGATGCGTTCAACGCCAGCTTCGAGTACACGACGCTGGCCGACGTCGTTTTTTCCCGGCTCGCTTCCGAGATTCCTCACCGCGCAATCCGCACGCCCGCCTTAGCCGGTCACGACGACCGGGCCTTCGTGAAAATGGCTCTGGTGACTAGGGGATTGAGCGTGCTCGAGCAGAATGGGCGGACGACAACGCTGCGAGGGGGCGAATGGAGCGTCTATGACACGTCTCGGCCGTATCGCATGACGATTCCGGATCGCGTCGATATGCTGCTGCTGCTGATTCCACGGGAGAAATTTCCCACGCGGAGTTTCGACCTTCAGGAGCTCGTGGCGCGGCGATTTTCGGGACGCCGCGGGATCGGCAAGCTGATGTGGAGCCTGATCCCCACCACCTTCGATCAGATTCCTGAAATGCGCCGCGGGTCGAGCCACGACTTGGCGGAAATCGTGGCACAGATGACGCGCGTGGCGCTGCTGGAACTTTCGGATAAGCCGGTATCGCTGGACTCGAGAGAGGCGCTGCGGGAGCGAGTGAAACTCTACATTGCAAGCCACCTCGGCGACCCGGACCTCTCGATCACGAAGCTGGCGTGTGCCACGGGCTGCACCAAGCGCTACTTGCACATGGTCTTCCAGTCCGAGAGAACGTCGATCTCCGACTACATTTTGGGGCTGAGGCTCGAGCGGGCGCGCGAGGACCTGCTGCGTCCGGAATCTTCGCATCGTTCGATCACCGACATCGCGTACTCCTGGGGATTCAACAATTCGAATCACTTCAGCCGGTGCTTCAAGGAGGCGTTCGGCGCCAGCCCCCGGGAACTGCGAGCGGAGTTCTCAAGCTGGCCGACGGAAGATACGCGAAAGCGGCAGCGACCCTCGTGATTGCCGGGGCGCGGGCCTTGGCCGACTCACCCGACTTCCCTCGGAGATAGGTGTTTTTTCCCTGTGGGGAGAGACATGCGAGGTTGGCTGGTCTAACGTTTCGCGCGAGATTCAGACATCGAAGTGTGCGTCGGATGGGTGTAACGGGCTACGTGCTGCTTGACTAAAACCTTGACAAAGGCTAGTACCAGAGTTACACATGCAGCAATCAGATTGATGACAACAAGGGGTTTGGGGAGTTCGTACGTCATGGAGGGGTGGCTTATGAGGGTACGTTTTGGCCTGCAGTTCTTCCTGGCAGTGTCGGTTTTGTTGGCGTGCGCAGGGTCGGCCTTTGCACAAGCCAACGCGCAGCTGAGTGGGACGGTGACCGACCAAAGCGGCGGTGTGGTCGGGAAGGTCGCGATCACGTTGCGCGATGTCGGTACCGACGTAACGTACACGGCGGCGTCGAACGACACCGGCTTCTACGCCATCCCCAATCTGTCACCCGGCACGTACGAGCTGAAAGCGTCCTACACGGGCTTCGCGCCATACCTTCAGCAGGGGATCGTGTTGACGGTCGGCGAGAGCGCGACGGTCAACATCGGCCTGCAGCTTGCAACAGAAGGTGAAAAGGTCGTGGTCAGCACGGCGGTGCCGGTAATCGAGCCGACGAAGACCGAGATCAGCCAAGTTGTCGGCCAGCAGCAGGTCGAGTCGCTGCCCACGAGCAACCGCGTCTTCACCGACTTTGCTCTGCTCACGCCCGGCGTGACCACCAGCCGCACGAGCTTGGGTACGGTGTTCACCGAATTTGAAGTGACGCAGATTTCGTTTGGCGGGATGCGCTCGTTCAGCAATGAAATCACAGTGGACGGAGCGGATTTCGTGAATTCGGCGAGCGGCATCCAGCGCGCTACTCCTTCACAGGAATCGGTGCAGGAATTCCGTGTCGTGAACAATAGCTTCGGCGCCGATTACGGGCGCGCGATGGGGGGCATCGTCAACATCGTGACGAAGTCGGGCACGAACAACTTCCACGGTACGGCCTACGAATACTTTCAGAATAGCGCCACTGATGCGCGAGACGTGCTGCAGCCGGCGCCATTGCCGCACGAGCTGCGCCAGAACCAGTTCGGCGTCGCAATCGGCGGTCCGATCCAGAAGGACAAGACCTTCTTCTTCGTCAACTATGAGGGCAAGAGAAGCGCGAATTCGCCCGATTTTGCGCCCGATCTCGTTTGTTTCAGCGGCACCCTGAGCTCGAATTGCAATGCCGACGGTGGAAATCTCACGCTCGTCGATTTGGCGAAGCAGCGCATGGGGCTCGCTCCCGAGGGTTGCCAGCAATCCTTGCTGGTCTGCGGCTCTAACCTGACCCCGGCGCAAGCGTTCGGCTACATCAATGGCTTTCTCAAGACCGGAGACGATGACTTCGGTTTCGCCCGGATCGACCGCCAGCTAACCACCAATAACCGCTTGGCGGTGCGCTATAACGTGGAGGATGTGCGCGCGACCGGCGAACTTGTCGGGCAAAGCCTGGATGACGGCGGCATCGCCGTACCGAGCGCGGGCCGGGACCTCTACACCCGGGATCAATCCGTGGTCGCCACGATCAATTCCGTGCTATCGCCCAACGTGGTCAACACGGTTGTAGCCCAATACGCCCGGCGTCATTACAACTTCCCGGGCATGACGGGCCAGCCGGACCTGGACTTAGCCAACGACCTGCAATTCGGCCACAACTTCGGCGCAAATGATCGCCTGTACGAGACCCGCGCCGAACTATCGGAGTCGGTGTCCTGGGTGAAGGGGAATCACATCGCGAAGTTTGGAGCGGACGGCAACTGGCTTACCAGCCTCGAGAACTTCCCGGGCTTCACGCCTGTGCGCCTGATCATCCCGGCTGGCCTCCCGTGCCTCTACGCTTTCTCGGAGTTCTATCAGAACGGGGCGGGGTGGGAGGGCGGAAACCCGGCCACCGATCCTCTCCTCGGACCGGCGCTCGGGTGTCCCGTGGCTGCGAACGACAACGGAGTTGTTGTGGCCTATGCTGGCGTGCCGGTGCCGACCGACCCCAGTTTTCAAGCCGGACCACCGCTCGTCCTCGCGTCTAATGGGACGAATCTGAACACCGGGACGTGGGCAAACGCTTATCCGCAGTCGCTGTTCAACAACTACAGCAAGACAATCGATCACGGATACTGGGGCCTCTTTGCGCAGGATCAATGGCGGATCACCCCGAGGCTAACATTCAATTACGGGTTGCGCTGGGATGTCGAGTCCGGTCTGAATAGGTACGTCACCCAGGATTACCGAGGCTGGCAGCCGCGCATCGGCATCGCCTGGTCCCCCAACAACAAGACGGTGATTCGCGCGGGATTCGGAATGTTTGACGACCGCTACAACCTGACGTTCTTCTTTGTGCCCAATACCCAGAAAACGGTGCCCGGCTACCTCTGCGGCAACAATGCGCCGTCGAACGTAGCCACGGCCTGCGCCGCCGCGGGCATCCAGCCGCAGGAGCTTCCGATGATCAACGCGGGCATGGCGTATCAAGGCTATCAGCTTGCCGGCTTTGCCGGCGCGTCATCCTCTGTGTTTGGCAAAAGCGTCATCGAAAATGGCGGATACGATCAACTGAACCCTGTATCTCTCGTCGGCACTTGCTTCCTCGGCTATGAAGGAAACGAGTGCGGCATTGGCGCCGGCGGCATGGACCACAACGTCAGCAAGATTCCTTATGCCGAGCAGGCCAGCGCCGAAATCGACCGCGAGATCGGCGGCGGATTCGCCCTCAACGTCGGCTACCTTTATGTCGGAGCGCACAGGCTGGTTCGCGGAAACAACATCAACGTCCCCTGCCCGGTCGGTACCACAGATACGGCGCAGGCAGCGAATCCCACCGATCCACTTGAGGCCGTCCCGGGTGTTCCCGCGACCGCCGAGTGGGTTCCTGGTCTGCTCAACGCGAACGGGACCTTCTCGAAATGCGCCAGCGGAACTCCGACGCTGGGAACAGGCGCGCTCTCGGGCCTGGGGCCGTTCTTCGCCGGCGCTCTGGGCAGCGGCTTGCAGACAATCAGCGCCGGACTACTCGACTACAACAATGGCGTTGTGAATGCGGCCTACAACGGCTTGACCGTCACCGGGATCGAGCGCGTGGGGAAATATTTCAACATGACCGCGAACTACACCTATTCCCACACGATCGACAACGGGAACTTCACTACGTTCATCAACCTGCCGGTGAACCAGTTTGACTATGCGGCGGAGCGAGCGAACTCGAACCAGGATCAGCGGCACCGGTTCGTAACGAACTTCACGGCGAACGCGCCCAACAACGGCCCATGGCGCAATTTCGGATTGAGCAGCATCATCACGTTGCAATCCGGACGTCCCTTCACGCTCTATTATGGCGCCGACACAACGAATGATTTCGCGGGCGCGTCGACGGATCGCGTTGGGGGGGCCGGGGTCCAAGGCACCCACTGCGACACTACCGCGACCTGCCAAACAATGATCGGCCGGAACACCTATGTCGGCGATCCGGAATATACCTGGGATCTGCGGCTGTCGCGGGTCTTCAAGTTCTCAGACAAGTATTCTCTGGTGGCTGCCGTCGATGCCTTCAACCTGCTGAACCGTGCCAACATCGACCAGGTATTCTCGGTTTACGGTTCGCCGGTGTTTTGCGGAGCCATACCACGTCATTACAATGACGCCGTGACCAAAGCCATCCACGCAGGTTCCGCGTCGGTGGCTTGCCCGGCTGGTCAGCCCGGCGAGACGCCGGTTCTCGCCCCCGGGGACATCACCGTGGGCCAAGAGGCCGCCACGCCGATTCCGGGTGACAGCCTCTTCATCCCAAATACACCGACTGCGACGTTTGGTGACCCGCAGACCGTGCTCAACCCGCGGCAATTCCAGTTCTCCGCGCGGTTTAACTTCTAATCGGCAACCTGCATTTCCAAGAGGCCGGGGCGTTTCGCCCGGCCTCTTTTTTTTGCGCCGCAACCAACGCAACGGGCAGACCGCCGCCTGCGGCGCGCCGTGGAGCGGCTCAACAAACTGTGGGAGAATGTGCGTCGCCCATGAGCCGCGGAAATCACATCCCAGGTGCACCTGCCGCTCCCGACGGCGTGCGGCGCGTGCGGATGCGAACCTCAGGCGCGACGTTGCATCGTCGCGAGGGCGGCGTATCGCTGATTACGCCGGATGAGGCGCTCCGGTCGTATCCGAAAGTGCTCACCGATCGGATCGCGCACTGGGCGCGCGTCGCGCCCGAGAAAATCTGCATTGCGAAGCGCGGCGGCGATCAGCGGTGGCGGACGCTTACCTACGCACAGGTGTACGATTCGGCGCGCCGGATCGGACAGGCGCTGCTCGATCGCGGCCTTTCGGCGGAGCGGCCCGTCGCGATTCTTTCCGACAACGACCTCGAGCATTTTCTGCTGACCTACGCCGGGCAGCACGTCGGCATTCCCACCGCGCCGCTTTCTCCGGCCTATTCGCTCGTCTCGAAGGATTTCAGCAAGCTGCGTCACTGCCTGGACATTCTTACGCCGGGGCTGGTGTTTGTTTCGCACGGCGGGCACTACGGGCGCGCGATCGAGGCGGTGGTCGATAAGGAAGTCGAGCTCGTGGCGATGGCCGCGCCCCCGGCGCGGCGCAACGCGACGCTGTTTTCCGAACTTCACGCGACCGAGCCGACGCACGACGTGGAAGCCGCGCACGAGAAGATCGATCCGGATAGCGCCGCAAAATTCCTGTTCACCTCCGGCTCGACCGCGATGCCGAAGGCGGTCACCAACACGCACCGCATGATTTGCAGCAACCAGCAAATGATCGCGCAGATTTTCGGCTTCCTCGAGGACGAGCCGCCGGTGATCGTCGATTGGCTGCCGTGGAATCACACGTTTGGCGGGAACCACGACGTGGGCATCGCGCTCTACAACGGTGGGACGTTTTACATCGACGATGGCAAGCCCGGCCCGGGCGCGATCGAGAAAACCGTCCGCAACCTGCGCGAGATTTCGACGACCGTGTATTTCAACGTGCCGAAAGGCTACGAGGATCTGCTGCCATTTCTGCGCGCCGACCTCGAGCTGCGTGCGAGCTTTTTCCGGCGTCTCGGTTTGATGTTTTATGCGGGCGCGGGGCTCTCACAGCCGGTTTGGGACGCGTATCGCGAACTTGCCGCCGCGACCTGCGGCGAGCGCATCATCATGGCGACCGGACTCGGCTCGACCGAGACATCACCGATGTCGATCCAGACCTCTTGGGAAACGGATCGCGCCGGGACGATCGGACTGCCCGTGCCGGGCGTAGAATTGAAGCTCGTGCCGCAGGGCGCGAAGCTCGAGGCGCGCGTGCGCGGACCCAACATCACGCCGGGCTATTGGCGGCAGCCGCAGCTTACGGAAAAAGTGTTCGACGAGGAGGGTTTTTACAGATTCGGCGATGCGGTTCGATTCGTCGATCCGAACGATGTCAACAAAGGTCTGCTGTTCGACGGGCGGCTGAACGAGGATTTCAAGCTCGCGAACGGCACTTGGGTGAGCGTGGGTCCACTGCGCGCGAAATTTCTGGGGCACTTCGCGCCACTGGTGCGCGACGTGGTGATCGCGGGTCACGACCGCGATTTCATCGCCGCGCTGATTTTCCCCGATTCCAGTGCGTGCGCGGAATTGTGCGTCGATTGCGCGGCCGGCGCGACGCCCGCTGTCGTCTTGCGGAATAACGCGGTGCGGGCCGAGTTTCAGTCGCGGCTCGAACAATTTGCGGCGGAATCGACGGGAAGCTCGAATCGAATCGTGCGCGCGATTCTCTGCGAAGAGGCGCCGTCGCTCGACGCGGGCGAAATCACGGACAAAGGCTCGTTCAATCAGGGGAACGTGCTTGACCGGCGCGCTGCGCTCGTCGAGCAGCTGTATCTTGCCGAGCCGCCGCTGCACGTGCTGCGAATTTGAGGCTGACTTGCCGCGTGGCTTCTAAAGGCCCCACCCTCACAAAACGAGGACCAGGCACCCGGCGCTTCGATCCGCGCGGCATGTGGCGCGTGCGGGAGCACGCCGCGGCAAGCCGGGGCGGCAAGCGGCGGGAGCGAGCTCCCGCACTCCGCGGGTGTTTCGGCCTCGGGACGCCGCTAGAGCAATTCCATAAATGCATGTAGCGTATTGGGCGCTAAAAAAGAACCCCCGGCAATCGGCGGAGCGAAATCGATTGACAAGGCGGACTTGGGCCGGCCAGCGAGCAGTTGCTCGTCACTGCGCGGGGCGTGGCTGCGAAGCACCTGTTTGATTTTGCTCCACATGCGGTTCGATGGGATTGAAATCCGGAGAGTAGGGCTGGCAAGAACAGCAGCCCGGCACCCCGCGCTTCGATCGCTTCGCGCACGCCCCGGATTTTGTGGGTGGCGAGCATTGTCCAGGATCACCAGCGGTCACCCGCGCCGCAGGACGGGTGCCAGGCCTTGCTCCACCCAGGCCAAAAACCATTTCGCCGTTCATGGGTCCCTCGAACAGCCAAGGAGCGCAAGGGCCGTCCGCAGCGGATGCCGGAGATCAACGTGCTGGTCTGATAGTTTCCGCAGGGAATGCGGCCCACCAATCTTCGTCCTGCCGCAGAGCCCGGCCGCGCAACCGCGTCATCTTCGTGTTGGCCCCGCTTTCATCGACAAAAACCAAGCGCTCGACGGGGTGCGAGACCAACTGTTCATGCCACTGCGCTCTGTCTTTCGGCCACGTCGGGCCGTTGCTTGTTCAGGCGGCGGCACCAGAGTTTTTTTTATACCTCCAGCCCAGTTTCCGCAGCCACAGATCGATCGTGGAAGTCCGGAACCGCCGGTCCAGACCCGCCCCCAACTCGGCCAGCGTGGCGTCGGGCTGCTCCGCCAGCAACTCTCCGAGCCGCTGCTGCCGCTCTGCGGTGAGTAGCGTACGGCGTACCGCTGCGGTGGGTCTCGCGCGCTCCAGCGTGCCGCGCTGGCTGTAATTTACGTGCCTGTTTTGTCCGCACGCGGCGCACCGTCAGCCAACTGCAAACTTAACCGGTTGGCAAAATTGCGCGATCTCGCGAGTGCTCTTGCCTCGATCGTACAGCTGCACAATGCGTTGCCGGACCGGCACAGGGGCATGGGTGTGCATAGCCGCCTACTGTGCCACAGCAAACGGTCTGTTGTTAAGCTACATCATTTCGGCCTCGGGACTGCCGCTAGCGGCCGAGAAATCGTTCGAGGGTCTCGGCATCAGCTTCCGCTTTGTCCAGAAACTCCTTCGCGGTCGCGCCATCCTGCTGCTGCAAAGCCGCCTCGGCGTGCGCGAGATTGGTCTGCATGCGCGCCTGCGCGGCGACGATGTCCCCGCGCAGCCCGTAGCCCTGCGCGGCTTGCTGACGCTGCAAAGTCGTCAGGCTAGAATCGATTGCGGCGGCGCGGCTACTGAGCTGGTCGGCCTGAGTTTCCGCTTCCTTGAGCACGGCGGCCTTGGCCGCGGCTTCCGCCGCAGCTTGGGCGGCAGCTTGCGCTGCAGCAGCATCAGCGGCGGCCTTCGCGGCGGCAGCTTGCTCGGCCGCTTTTGCGGCAGCGGCTTGGTCGGCTGCAGAGGGTGCTGCCGGCGCGGGGGTAGCGGCGGGCTGCGCAGCGGGTGGAAGAGACGTAGCGCCAGCGGCGGGCTGCGTCGTGCTCGTGGCAGCGGCTCCGGCTTGCGTCTTCGCTCTATGCGGCACGTATACTGCCGCTCCCGCGAGCATTGCCACCACCAGGATTCCGCCGAGCGCCATCCACACGCCTCGATGGCTTTTCTGCCCTGCGGGCGGCGAGGCCTCGATCTTTGCGGCCGAAGCCGAGGCTGCGGCCGGGATGGCGGCAGGCTGGGTCGGCTGACGTAGCGCCACCGTGGGCGGCGGAGGCGCTACCGTGGGTGCCGTAGGGTCCATGAAGATTGTCGTCGCGGAAGGCACGCCCGAGAGCCCTGCGCCAACCGCCGCCGCTGGCACGCCCTGCGGCAGCGCGCTCTTCAGCGCAGTGCGAAAGGCCGTGGCGGACTGAAATCGCTTCGGGGGCTCCTTGGCGAGCACCATCAAGATGATGTCGTTCAGCGGCTGCGGCACATCAGGCCGCAGAGTTATCGGCGGTTCGGGCAACTGCTGCAGTTGTGCGACCATCAACGAATAGCCGCTCTCGCCGCGGAACGGGAGGCGTCCCGTCAGAATCTCGTACAGCGACAATCCGACCGAATACAGATCGGAGCGCGCGTCCACCTTTTCGCCTCTCACCTGCTCGGGCGACATATAGTTGAGCGAACCGAGGGTGGTGCCGGTGACCGTCATGCCGGCTTCGTTGCCGGGCCGCGCGATGCCAAAATCCATCAGCTTCACGACGCCCTGCGGGGTGAGCATCATGTTGCCGGGCTTGATGTCGCGATGGACCACGTTCATCTGGTGCGCGTAGACCAAGGCTGCGAGGACCTGGTCGATGTAGTAGACGGCGTCGGCGACTGGCACCGGCCCTTCCTGCAGGCGCGAGGCCAGCGTCACGCCGTCGACGTACTCCATGATCATCACCAACTGGTTATCGAGGGTAAGAGCTGTGCGCAGCGCCGCGATATTGGGGTGGTTCAGGCTCGCCAGCAATTTGATTTCGCGCAGGAAGCGGTCGGCGAGCTCTTTCTGGTCGGCGAGATTCGGCAGGAGAATCTTCATCGCCTCGACGCGGTCCGAAATCGTGTTACGGACCTTGTAGACCTTGCCCATGCCGCCTGCGCCGAGCACACCGAGGATTTCATAGTCGCCAAGTTTCTGGCCCACCGCGTAGTCCTGGCTCATTGGGGAACTCCTTTCGCTGCGCGCACCGCTCGATTGAATGCCGTCGTGTGGATGGTCGTATCGACGATGCCGGCTGACGCACACCCTGCCGCCAGCCTTCCAATGGCCGGGATTATACCCCAGTTTCCTACGAAAGCAGGCGGCTTGGGACTGCCCTACGCCCAGTCGATGGCTCCGAGCCAGCGCACCGGAAAGCGAGCGGCAAGCGCGTTCGCCAAACGCTCGTCCGCGGTGACAAGCGAAGATTGGGAAGCGACCGCCAGCGACACGTAGAGCCCGTCGTAGACGGATCGCCCGAATGACAGCGCAATTTCGAATCCGACGTCGAGCAAATCCAGGGAGGGCACTGCAGCCAACTCCAGATCGACAAGAAAGCTAAACGCTGATTCCGCAGTCCTTTTCGTGCAACGTCCCTGACGGATCGCTTTCCAGAAAACATTGCCCATCTCGGCCCAGAAGATATCGGGCACGACAAACTCCACGTTCCCGGCGGAGAAGCGGCGAAAAAGGTGACGCGCTTCGGATGCGAGCGGCTCGTCCTTTGCTGGCAAGAACCATTTGGCGGCAACGCTCGCGTCAAGGACGATCGAGTTCATCGTTCGCGATCCTCGCGCTGCATCTCCTCGGTGGACGGGAAGGGACCGCGCGAGAGAGGCTGTGCGGATTGCATCCGTTCGATCTTACGGAGCAGGGCGCGCCGGGCCTTGAGGGTCTTTTCAGTGGGGAGGTGAGCTTCGAGCAAGGCGATGACCTCGGCCGCAATCGAGCGGCGGCGGGAGCGCGCGGCGGTCCGCAGGGCGTCGTAAAGCTCATCCGGAACGTTTTCGACGTATAGCGTGGCCATTGGATTCTCCTAGGGATATCCTATGGTAATGCACGCACTTTTACAATGGCTCGAGGGCCAGAAGTGCCACCGGGTTCAGACGACGTTGGTGCCGCCGTCGACGACGTCGATGCCGATGAAATCCACCTGGAACCGCAGGCTGGCGAGGTCGCAAGCCAATCTGACTGGCAGGGCCGGGGAGTACGGCCGCTCCCCGGCCTCACTTCGCGCATTCAGATGGACGGTCCCTACCTGCCCGTCACGGGATTCTTGTAGTGGTATGGGGGAACGTAGACGTCCGGGTAGAGTTTGTAGACTTCCGTCGGAGGACGATCCGGGGGGAAGCCGGGGATTGGTCCCGGCGGCGGATCGCCACCCTGATCCCAACCCTTGTAGTAATTGGCGTAGTAGGTGAAGTAGGCGTGGAGCTTCTTGATCTTCCAGATGCCGTCTTCCTTGACGTAATCGTTTTCGTAGGTGGCTTCGCCCCATTGCGCCGAACGATGCAGGATGCCAACCTGCATGATGGCGCGCCAGCGTCCTTTGGCGGCGAGGCCGTCGGCCGCGATATCGATTTTGGGCTGCAGCTGCATGTGATTGAACAGCGTGCCGTATTTCAGGTCAGGCAGTTTGTGAAGATACGCGCGGACGCGGTCCTGGCCGACGTAGACGCCGCGCAGGCCGATTTCAAGCGTGCTGTCCTTGGCGAAGAGGTCGGCGGCCTCATCCCACTTGCATTTGTCAACGTAGTAGCCGTAGGCGGTTTGGAGATTCGAGATCGCGATGTAGTCCTGCGAAGCCTGGGCTTGCTTCTGCAGCGCGGCGACCTGCGTTTTCAGAGTTTCGACCTCGGAGGCGAGGTCTTTCTTGTTTTCGCTTCCGCCTGCGAGCGCGACACCTACCACGACAAAACACACAACGCCGAAAACCACCAGTAGTGATTGCATTTTCATCGATGCCTCCCGCATCCGGCAGGCCGTGGCCTTGCCGGAACGGGAGAGTAGCATAGAGACAGTGGCTAGTGGTTAGACCTGGTCGGGCCGTCATTTGCCGGTGACGGGATTCTTGTAGTGGTACGGCGGGATGAAGACGTCCGGATACAGCTTGTAATCAACCGTGGTCGGACGATCCGGCGGGAGGCCTTTGATGGCCCCGGGAGGCGGGTTGCCGCCCTGGTCCCAGCCCTTGTAGTAGTCGACGTAATAGGTCATGTAGTAGTGCAGCTTTGAGATTTTCCAGACGCCGTCTTCCTTGACGTATTCGTTCTCGTACACTCCTCCGCCCCACTGAGCGCTGCGGTGCAGCATGCCGAATTGCTCGAAGGCGCGCCAGCGGGCCTTGGCCGTCTTGCCGTCGAGGGCGATGTTGATGACGGGCTGGAATTGGACGTGATTGAAGAGCGTGCCGTAGTTGAGATCGGGAAGCGTGTGGAGATAGGTGCGGACGCGGTCCTGGCCCACGTAGACGCCGCGGAGACCGATTTCGAGCGTGCCGTCTTTCGCGAAGAGGTCGGCGACCTGATCCCACAAGCATTTGTCGACGTAGTAGCCGTATGCCGCCTGAAGATTGGCGAGGGCGATGTAGTCCTGCGCGGCCTGGGCCTGCGTTTGAAGCGCGGCCACCTGCGTCTTCAGCGTCTCGATTTCGGATGCGCGATCTTTTTTGTCTCCGCCACCGGCTAAAGCGACTCCCGCTACGACGAAAAGCGAAACAGCGAATAAAATCAAGACAGATTTCATTTTCATGTCGGCGATGCCTCCCCCATTCGGACGGGAGAGTATCACAGGGGCTGTGGCTAGTGACGAGTCACTGGTGGCTAGAAACCGTCGCGAATGGCTCGCGCGTGGCTAGGTGAAACCAGAATAAACATAGAGAGCACTGCGCACATCGTTGAGAGCAGGGAGAAAGCGAGAACTCCACCGCACCCTTCCACTGACTACGACCCTGGGCAAGGATGCGCAGAGGGCGCGGAGGCGGCGAAGTGCAAACCCTGACCTTACCTTGCGGCGCGGGAAAGAGAGATCCTTCGACCCGCGAAAACCAACACTGCCGGGCTCGCTTCGACTTCGCTCAGGACACGCAGGATCACGACCCTCATCGGGTCGTCACTTTGCGGCGACGATTGGGGAGACCTTGCCCCAATTCCCGGTGAAGACGAACGACGAAACCGGCTTGCGGGAGCGCGGCGAGTTTTCGCGTTCGCGCAACTGGTCCGGCAGGCTTGCCGGATCGCCGGGGTAGCCGATCGCGAAGCCAGCGACGGCTTCGTAATCCGCCGGGATCGAGAAAATCTGGCGTGCCTTGTCGGGGATGATGCCTGCCATCTGATGGACCTGCAGGCCGAGCGCGGTCGCCTGCAGGGCGAGATTCGCCGCGGCCTGGCCCACATCGTGAAATGCGTGGCGATTCTGCGAACCGTCGTGGGGCATTTTGTGGGCGGCGACGCTCAGCGCCACGACCGGCGCGTTCTTCGCCCAACCTTGATTGAACTCGACGAAGCTGTCGAGAACCTTCTTGTAATTTTCGGGATCGTCCTTCGTGCCGACGATGAAATACCAGGGCTGGGCGTTGTAGGACGACGCCGCCCAGCGCGCCGCTTCAAACAGGCTGCGCAACTTTTCGGGTTCGACGGGGCGCGAGTCGAATGCGCGCGGACTCCAGCGATGGCTGATCAGATCGTGAATCACCGTGTCGGCGGGCGCCGGTCGTTTGTGGTCGTGCATCATTCCTCCTCGGGTTGTGCACAGAGCGCGAAGCATTCACCACAAATCGGATGCGTGAGGCGCGCCCGAGGATTCCGCCCCTGCGCTGCAATTCTCGTGCTACGCCGATTGAGGGGCGCGCGCCGAATCGATCGAGAATCCGCCCGCGCCAAACGCGGCCAACAGCAGCAGGCCGCCCATAATCGCTATATTTTTTTCGAAGTGGAGCATGGTGTTCAGGCGGTCCGCACCTTGCATGGTCCAAAAATTGTGAAAAATAAACGTAGTGGGAATCAAGTAAAGGAAAACGATCCAGGCAGTAAACCGAGTGTAGAAGCCCACGAGAATCGCAAGACCGCCGACCAGCTCGATGATCATTGCGATGGCGAGCGCCACGGCCGGTAGAGGCAAGTGTTTCGACGCTACGAATCCTTCCTCCATCGAGAAACCACCGATCTTACCGATACCTGCGATGATGAAAACTGAGCTGAGGAGAATTCGCCCTATCAAGGGCACGATGCCGCCCGAGGAATTGGCCATATGCGTCTCCTTTCAATTTGTGCAAACGCCGGAAGAACTTCCGGCCCCCAAACCAGGGGGAAACTATCACAAAAGCGACCCGGAGCGGGAGTCCCGGGTCGCTTTTGCGGACGCCTACGCCAGATCGAAGAGGAGAACCTCGGACGGCTCCTGCGCTTGCACCTTGATGTTCGTTTCTTGCGAGATGGCGGCGCCGTCGCCTGCCTTCAATTCGGCGCCATTGAGCTTTACTTTGCCACGCGCGACTTGCAGCCACGCACCGCGATCCGGTTCGAGAGAATGCTCCGCGTGCGCGCCCTTATCGAGACGCGCGATGTAGAGATTCGCGTTCTGGCGAATCGTCACCGGCGCTTTCGGGCCCGCGACGAGGCTGAATTTGTTGCGCAGTTCGCCATCGGGGAACGACAGCTGCTCGTAAGCCGGGTCGAGCCCGCGGCGTTCCGGCAGAAGCCATATCTGCAGAAGATGGACCGGGTCCTTGGGCGAGGGGTTGAACTCGCTGTGCAGCACCCCGCGGCCCGCGGTCATATGCTGCAACTCGCCGGGACGAATCACGCCGCTGCCACCGGTGTTGTCGCGATGTTCGAGCGCGCCATCGAGAATCCAGGTGAGGATTTCCATGTCGCGGTGCGGATGCGTCGGGAAACCGCCGCCAGGCGCGACCACGTCCTCATTGATCACGCGCAGGGAACGGAATTGCATGTGGTCGGGGTCGTAATACTGGTCGAACGAAAACGTGAAACGGCTGTCGAGCCACGAGAGTTTGTTGCGCCCGCGCTCCTCGCTGGGGCGAATTTCGATCATGGTCTTTTCTCCCTGTTTATCGGAGCTTTGATGCGGGCGCCGGGGCCAAGGATTCGGACGGGCGCCGGCACTGGCCAGTCAGGGTTTCTGGGCAGGGCGGATAAGCACTTCGCTGATAAAGCTTTGTGGCGCCTGGGTGACGATGCCTTCGACGGCGTGGGCCACGTCCTCGGGTTGCAGCATCTTGCTGGTGTCCTTGCCGGTATGGGGTGAAAAGTCGGTCGCGACACTGCCCGGCAAAACCGCGCTGACGCGGATGCCGTATGGCCGCAGGTCTTCGGCCATGCACTGCGTGAGGCCGAGCAGCCCCCACTTTGACGCACAGTAGATGGCGCCGCCAACGAACGCGCTTTTCCCAGCGAGCGACCCGATATTGACGATGTGGCCGCTGCGGCGGTGAATCATTCCCGGCGCGACCGCCTTGCTCAGCAGGAACACCGCCTTCAAATTGGTGTCTAATACCGCGTCCCAATTCGCTTCGGACGCTTCATGCACGGGAGCGAAATATCCGATGCCCGCATTGTTGACGAGAATCTCGATCGGGCCGAGCGATTGTTCCGTCTTTCGCACCAGCGGCGCAATCGCGCTCGCGTCGCGAACATCCGTGGGAATCGCGACGACGCCGGCGCCCGCTTTTTGCAGCGCGGCGCGCGCAGCGTCCAGTTTTTCGGGGTCGCGAGCGCAGATTGCGACCTTCGCTCCCAGGCTCGCGAGGCTGCGAGCGATGGCGAGCCCGATACCGCGGCTCGCGCCGGTAATTAATGCGACTTTGCCCGCTGCGCTTTCGACGCTCATACGCGACCTCCTTCGAGGCGACCGCTGGGGTCGTCGCATCATCGTAACACGCAGGCTTTTCTTGCCGCCGGAGTTGCAGACGTGCCAGACTTGAGCGAGAGATGGTTTTAGGCTTGCGCGGGGCGGGATCCTTTCCCTATAATCCCCTCGATTTGTGCGTCTTGCGAGGTCATGCTGCAGGGTGGTGATCGTCAAGGCCGGCCAGTTGCCCGGAGTTATCCAGGAGGCAGGAACGTGATCATGCGAAAGCATCTGAACGCAACCGCACTTATTCTGGCTGGTCTTGCCTGGGCGTCGATTCCCGCGCGCCCGGCTGCGGCGCAGGCCGCGCAAAGCTCCCAGCCCACGTACACGATGCAGGAATACAACTCCTTCCAGGCGTGCCAAGCCGAGAAAGATCCCACGGCGAAAATGAACTGCCTGGACGGGTACATGACGAAGTATCCGAATTCGACGCTCATCAAGTACATCGGCCCGGCTTACGTGGGGGTTTGCAACCAGTACGCGCAAGCCAAGGAGTATACGCAGGCGATCTCTTGCGCGGACCGGATCCTTGGTATGGGCGATAAAATGGACGTCACGGTGCAATTGCAGGCCATCCAGCTCCGAATTCAGGCTTTTGGCGCCTCCTTTAGGGGAACAGAGGCGGACGCGAACACCCTGTTAACGAAGGAGCGCGATGCGGCCGCGCAAGCAGTTCAACTGCTGCCCAAGCTGCCCAAGCCCGAAAAGGTCACCGACGAGCAGTTCGACCAGCAAAAGAAACCGATCGCGGCGTTTTTCAACACCGCGGTCGGCGCGGCCGATTTCCAGCTGAAAGATTACGCCGGAGCGATCGCGGCGTACAAAGTGGTTCTGGCGAATACGCCGACCGATGCTCTCGCTGAGTATCGCATCGGGCTGGCCTACATGGCGCTCACTCCGCCTCAGCCGCTCGACGGCATGTGGGCGGTGGCGCGCGCGATCGACCTGAAGGTTCCGGATGCGGACAAGGTCAAGGATTACCTGCGAAAGACTATGGTCAACTACGAGCAGCCGACGTGCGACAGCCTGATCGATGGACAACTCAACGAAATGCTCCAACTGGCGATGAATTCGCCCGACCGCCCCGCGACGTATACGATTCCGGCGGCGGCCGATCTTCTCAAGATCGCTCAGGCGAGCACGATCGTGACCGTGCTGGCGGATCTGGGCGGAGGCGGCGACAAGGCGAAAATGACGTGGCTCGCGATCTGCGGCGCTGAGTTTCCGGAGGTCGTCGGGAAAATCATCGACGTGCAGAAGACCGACGACTCGTACGTGGATTTCATGGTGTTTTTCGGCGCCACGCAGGAAGAGGTTGAAGCTGCCACAACCGCCAACATGGACGTGAAGGTATGGATCGGGGCGAATCCCAATGCGACCGCCGCTACGGGCACCGCCTCGGACATTCCGCCGCAGCCGGATGTGGTACGGCTGGAAAAGGACGATCCCATCCGCTTCTCAGGGACGCTCGTGAGTTACGATCCCACGCCGTTTCTATTGCACTGGGATAAAGTAAAGGTCGATCCGACAATCATTCCCGACAAGGGCGCGCCTCACAGACCCCACAAGGCTGCAAAGCCCGGCAGATAGCCGAGGAGCGATCCGTGAGTTTTTCGAGGCCGGTCCCGTGACGGACCGGCCTTTCTTTTTTGAACGAGACGTGAAACGAGCCGGGCGACAGGCGTCAGCGGCGGCCGACGTGGTTGAGCTTGTACTCGCCTACTTTACGGCTGAGCGTGTTGCGGTGGATTCCGAGCGACTTCGCGGCGCGCGACTGATTGCCGTTGGCGCGCTCGAGCGCGCGCTTGATGAACTTCTTCTCGAATTCGGTGACTGCCTCTTCCAGCAGAATGCCGCGCTCGACCATCATGCCGACCAGCAATTCCAATTGCTCTTTCACGTATGCACGCTCCGCGCTGCGCCCTGAGGAAGAAAGTTCTCCCTGAGCTAATCGAGTGCATGGCCGGTGATGCGCTGATACGATTCCCGGTACTTGTCTCGCGTGCTTGCGACCACATCCGGCGGCAGGACGGGGGCCGGCGGCTGCTTGTTCCAGCCGACGCGCTCGAGGTAGTCGCGCACGTATTGCTTGTCGAACGAAGGCTGCGCCTGGCCGGGCGAATACTGATCGGCGGGCCAGAAGCGCGAGGAATCGGGCGTAAGCGCTTCGTCGATCCAGATGAGTTCCTGGCCGAGCAGGCCGAATTCGAATTTCGTGTCGGCGATGATGATGCCGCGCTCGGCAGCGTGTTCGGCGGCGCGCTGATAGAGCGTGAGGCTCGTATCGCGGAGTTTCTCGGACAGCGGCCGGCCGATTCTCGACACGGTCTCGTCGAACGAAATGTTCTCGTCGTGGCCCGTGGTGGCCTTCGTTGACGGCGTGAAGATCGGCTGTGGCAGCTTATCCGATTCGCGGAGACCGGCGGGCAGCGGGATGCCGCAGATGCCGCCCGTCTTCTGGTAATCTTTCCAGCCCGATCCGACGATATATCCGCGCACCACGCATTCGATTGGGACGGGCTCCGTCTTACGGACAAGCATCGCGCGGCCGTTCAGCTCGGCGGCGTATGGGGCGAGCTCGCCTGAGAAATCCTTTACCGCCAGCACGTGATTCGGGACGAGCGCGGCGAGCTTTTCGAACCAGAACGCGGATAGTTGCGTCAAGACACGTCCCTTATCGGGAATCGGCGTGGGCAAGACAACGTCGAAGGCCGAAAGACGATCCGTCGCCACGATCAGCAGGCGGTCGCCGAGATCGTAGATGTCGCGTACCTTCCCTCGCCCGTGGAGCTTGAGCTTGGGAAAATTTGTTTGCGAAACAACGGCATGCATTTGTGAAGAAGCCACGAGATTTCAATCCTCAGTTCAGGGAGGCGGGTATTCTAGCGCAGGGAGAAACGTTGTCAACGGCTAAGAAACCGATACGTCGGATCGAAATATTTCATCGCGAATTGCACCGCGAGGGGCGCCATGCATGATCGGCGCGAATGGTCGCGCTAATTCCGAACGATTCCTATGCGGCGTTGCTGGCGGCCGCAGCCGTGGGTGCGGATGCCGCGGCGTCGTCTTCCCACTTCACGGAGACGAGCTTCGAGACGCCGGGCTCCTGCATCGTGACGCCGTAGAGCACCGACCCCATCTCCATCGTCTTGCGGTTGTGCGTGACGACGATGAACTGCGTCTGGCCGCACATTTCCTCGAGCATCCGATTGAAGCGGCCGACGTTGGCCTCGTCGAGCGGCGCGTCAACTTCGTCGAGGATGCAGAACGGGCTCGGACGGTAGCGGAACACGGCGATGAGCAGCGCGAGCGCGGTGAGTGCTTTTTCGCCGCCCGACAACAGAAGAATATTCTGCAGACGCTTCCCGGGCGGCTGCGCGACGATGTCGATGCCGGCCTCGCCGGAGCTGTCGGGCTCGCTGAGGCGCATCTCGCCGTGCCCGCCGCCGAATAGCGATTGGAAGGCCACCGCGAAGCTGGCGTTGATGAACTGGAAGGCTTCCTCGAATTTACGGCGCGAGACCTCGTCGAGCTCGGTGATGGTGAGCTGTGTGTTTTGAATCGACTGGATGAGGTCGTCGCACTCCCGCCGGAGAAAGATCTCGCGCTGCTCGCATTCCTGAAATTCTTCGAGCGCCATCATGTTCACGGGGCCCATCGCTTCGACGCGGGCCTTCATCTCGTTGTAGTTCGTTTCGGCTGCGATCAGATCCTCGCCGACGAGCTTGCTGGCCTTGCTCCTGCTGTGCCATCAATTCTTCGGGCTGCGCGTTGAGCTCGGAGACGCAGGTCTGCCGCAGGTAGTCGCGGTCCGCGTCGTTGCGCGCCTTTTCGATCTGGCGCTGGCTGCGCTCGGCGCGGAGTTCATCGAGCGATTGCCGCTGGCCGCGCAGCGAGTCTTCGATCTGCGCCGTGCGGGTGCGCGCCTGTTCCCACTCGCCCTCGAGCGCCGTCTTCTGTTCTTCGAGGCGAAGCTTTTCCTTGCGAAGCTCCTCGGCCTGTTGCGCGATCTGCTCGCAGGAAGCCTCGATCGCGGCGTGCTCTTCGAGAAGCGCGGCGTGCTGCTGTCGCAGCGAATTCACACGCTGGTTCGCCTGGGCCTTCTCGTCGGCGAGGCTCGCTTCCAGGGCTTCCGCGCTCGACAGGCGTTCGGCCATGGCAGCCAACTCTTCGCGGCGCGCGACCACCTGTTCCTGCAGCCCCTGGAAATCGCGGCGGAGGCCGGCGATTGCCTCGGCGGCTGCGGCGCTTTCCGCTTCGGCGGCGGCTCGCGAACGAAGCGCCTCGGCATGCTGCTGCCGCGCGCGTTCCGCGCGGGCGCGTGCCGCTTCGGCGTCGGCACGCAGCCGCGCGATTTCTTCGCGTTCCGCGGCGAATTGCTGGCTGGCGCGCTGAAACTCATTCTGCATCTGGTCGCGCTGGTGCGTGGCCGCGACGAGCGATTTTTCCGCTTCCATCTGTTGGGCGCTGGCGGACGCGATATGCGCTTCGGCGGCTGCGATCAGCTCCTCAAGATGGGTCAGCTCACGCTGCTGCCCGGCCGCGGACTGTTCGAGCCGCGCGGCTTCCGTCTCGTGCCGGCGGAGTTCGCGCTTGAGTGCGAGCGGGCCGGCCTCGCCTTTGCGTCCGCCCGAAACCATGCGGCCGTGACAGCAGGTGCCTTCGGGCGTCAGAAAATAGTTGTGCGGATGCTCGCGAGCCATGAGCTCGGCAATGGCGGCTGTCTCGACGAGGTACGCAGCGCGCAGCTTCTTGAGGAAAAACTTCGTGGCGGGACCGAGCGGTTCGCGGAATTCAACGAGCTTGTCCAGCCGCGCGATGAAATTCCCCGGCATCGACGAGACGCCTTCGGATTCGGAGCGGTCGAGTTCCAGGTTGCCGATCGAATCGACAAAAAATGTGGCGCGGCCGCCGACTTCGTCGCGCAAAAGCGCCACGCCGGCGCGCGCCTGATCGAAGGATTCGACGACCACGTATTCGAGCTCCTCGCGAAGGAACTGCTCGATGGCGGCTTCGTATTCCTCCTGCACCTCGGTGTAATCGGCGAGCAAGCCGACGGCGCGGAAGCCGCGATTCGAGGAATCGGATTGCTCCGGGCCGCCGCTGGCGTTAAAGAGTTTCTGCACGGCATCCGCTGTGTAGGCGCGCTCGCGGAGAATCTGTTCGAGCGACGCGTGGCGCGCGCGCTCGGCCGAGAGTTCCTGACGCGTGCGCTCGAACTGCTGGCTCGATTCCTGCTGCGCGTGACGAAGACTTGCAAGATTCGTTTGCGCCTCGCGCACGACCGCGCCGGTTCGCTGAGCTTGCCGCGACGCCAGCGCGAAGGAATTTTCGGCGCCCGCGAGCCGCGCTTCGAGAGCGAGGCATTCCTGCTCGATCGCCAGCAAAGCCGAGGCGCGACTTTCTTCCGTGGCGGTGTGCCGCGCGGCGGCTTCTTCGGCTTGCAGCGACTCAGCTTGCTGCCGCGCCGATTCCTCGACGAGGCGGCTCTCCAACTGGCGAAGCTCTTCCATGCGAATTTCGAGGCGGCCTTGCTCGGCGGCGCGCGAAGATACACCCTCGGAGGCTTCGTGCACGCTGGTTTCGAGCAGCGCGGCTTGGCTGCGAAGCGCGGCGACGGATTCTTTTTGCACCTGCACGCGCGCGGCAAGATTGACTACCTGGCGCGCGGCCTGCTCGATTTCGATCGCGAGGCGCTCGGCGCGCGAGGCGAGCTGGGCGGCCTGCTCGCGGTTGAACGTGATGCGATTTTCGGCGCGATCGAGGTCGAGCGCGGTCTGGCTCAGCAGATTCTGCGTCTGACGCAATTCCGCGTCGAGCTCGTAGGTGCGACTGCTCAGGCGCTCCTGCTCGCCTTCGAGTTCGTGGACGGATTTCGATTCGGAGTCTTCAGCCGCGTCCATATCGCGCAAGAGATTTTCCAGGCGCGCCGCTTCGATATCGAGGTGTTCGGCCTTGCTCGCAAGAACGATGCGCAAAAGGCCGCGCATCTGCTCGCGCAATTCGGCGTAGCGCCGCGCTTTCGAGGCCTGGCGCTTCAGCGAGGCGAGCTGCTTTTCGACTTCGACGAGAATGTCGTTGACGCGCGAGAGATTGATTTTGGAGGCTTCGAGCTTCGCTTCCGCCAGGCGCCGCTTGGTCTTGTACATGGTGACCCCGGCGGCTTCCTCGATGATGGCGCGGCGGTCCATCGGCTTCGAATTCAGGATTTGCCCGATGCGGCCTTGCTCGATGATGGCGTAGCTGTCGGGGCCGAGGCCGATGCCCATGAAAATTTCCTGGACGTCCCGCAGGCGCGCCACGCGTCCGTTGATCAGGTATTCGCTCTGGCCGGAACGGTACAGGCGGCGGCCGACGACGATTTCGCCGGGCCGCATTTTGATCGCGGGATTCTCGACAGCGTGTTTCTTGCGGGCCTTGATGCTGCTGACTTCCGAGGCGGATTCTTCGGCCGGCGTGTCGACTGCACCGGCTTGCGGCTCGCTGGCGGTCGTGGAATCGCGCGCTTCCGCGTCGTTCACCTCCGCGACCGCTTCCATCTGCCCGTCGATCACTTTGGCGACGGCTTCGGAAAGCTCGGGATCGACCAGCGTGAGCGTGACTTCGGCGAGGCCCAGCGGCGGCCGCTTGGCGGTGCCATTGAAGATGCAGTCCGACATGCGCTCGGCGCGAAGCATCTTGTGGCTCTGCTCGCCCAGCACCCAGGAAACGGCGTCGACCACATTCGACTTGCCGCAGCCGTTCGGCCCGACAATGCACGTGATCCCGCTGCCGCTGAACGTGATCGGTGTCTTCTCGAAGAACGATTTGAAGCCCAGCAGTTCGACCTTACG
This sequence comes from uncultured Acidobacteriota bacterium, assembly GCA_963836125.1. Classification (GTDB taxonomy): domain Bacteria; phylum Acidobacteriota; class Terriglobia; order Acidiferrales; family UBA7541; genus Palsa-295. The sequence continues at coordinate 920,532 of CAWIIK010000003.1, read as the reverse complement.
GAGTTTTAGCACCCGGCCCTCGCACGGTTTGCCCCTTGCGCGTCAAGACGGCGGAAGGAGCTTCGATTCAGTTTTTGGTCGGAGGTCTTAGAGACAAAAACGTTCGGAGGGTCGATGATCGATGCCCTGCCGCCTGGCGCGTTCGGATCGGCGGTTACGGGAATACACGCTAGCATGGCGGATCGGGCGTGTAAAGCGCGGTTTTGGCGAGTGTGTCAGTTTCCGCTTATCTGACTACATATCCGAGGGGCGCAGCCAGTTTCTCGCGACTGTCCGAACGTACAGGTGATTACCTGGATGGATCATCCGGCAAGAGCGTAGTTGCGCGCCTTCGACCTTTGCTAACCTGAGCAAAACCTCAAGAAATGCGAAATACAAGGAGTGACAAACATGCGGTCTAACGTCCGTCAGTGCCCCCTGCACGTGCGGGTTCTCACGCTGAAACGGGCCCTATTTTGCTGCGTTGTGGGCGTCGTCATGCTTAGCGTCAGCTCGTCCGGCGCGGACGCTCAGACCCCGGCAAGCAGCACCCCGAATGCATCACGAACCGCCGAGGCGATGACCTACCGACGCGGAGGCGGCGCCGCGAAAGTGTCCTTTCATGGAACTGATCTCATGGCCCAAGGGAGCGGCGAAGCAAAAGTCGAAAACAAGGGAAACCGCGTCGAGATCGAGGCAAAGTTCGAAAATATCGAGGATGCCACCAAGTTTGGTTTGGAATACCTCACATACGTCCTCTGGGCTGTTTCTCCTGAAGGGAGAGCCGTCAATCTCGGCGAAGTACAGATCAAGAACGGCAGCGCGCAGGTGAAGGCGATTACGGATATGCAGACATTTGGGTTGGTCGTGACCGCCGAACCCTATTTCGCGGTCTCGCAGCCTGGCGATGAAGTGGTCCTCGAAAACGCGGGGGGAGCTGGTGGCGAACAGATCACCGCGACCTATTCGCTGCTCGGGCGCGGAGTCTATTCGTCTTCGAACACAAAGATCGACAACGCGATTTTCGGCATCGACCGCAAGACGCCAACGGAACTCTTTGAAGCGCGCAACGCCGTCCGCATCGCAAACAACGCCAACGCCGCGAAGTACGCCGCCGACGTGATGGCAAAGGCCAACGAGCAGTTGCAGGCGGCGGAGGACTCCTACCGGCAGAAGCGCGACAGCAAAATCGTGATCTCCATGGCGCGCGACGCGGTGCAGACCGCGGAAGAAGCCCGGGTAATCTCCGTAAAGCAGAAGGCGGAAGAGGATGCTCAGGCGCAGGCGGCGGCAGAAAAGCAGGCCGCCGAAGCCCGTGCCGCCAAGGCTCGTGCTGACGCCGACGAAGAGGCAAAGCGCCTGCAGGAGGCGGAGCAAGCCCGGAAGGATGCTGAAGCCGCCCAAGCCGAGGCCGAGCGCATGAAGCAGGAAGCCTTGGCTGCGGCTGCCGAAGCGGCCAAAGCAAAGGAAGAGGCGGAGCAGGCCCGCCAAGCCGCAGTCGCCGAACAACAAGCGGCGGTGGCGCAGAAGCAAGACGCACTCGCCCAAAAAGCAGCAGCGGAGGCCGAAGCGGATAAAGCCCGCCAGGCGGCTGCGAAAGCGGACGCAGACAAGGCCGACCTTCGCGCGCAGCTTCGGGCGCAGCTCGATGCGGTGCTGCAGACCAGCGACTCGGCGCGGGGATTGATCGTGAACATGTCCGACGTGCTCTTCGATACGGGCAGCTACGTCCTGCAACCGGGCGCCCGCGAGAAGCTCGCGAAGATTTCTGGAATCTTGCTGGCCCATCCCGGACTGACTTTACAGATCGAGGGATACACCGATAGCGTAGGCAGCGACGAGTTCAACCAAGCCCTCTCGGAGCAGCGTGCCGGCTCGGTCCGCGATTTCTTGGCCCAGCAGGGGGTCCCGGCAATATCAATCACGGTGAAAGGCTTCGGTATGGCACAGCCTGTCGCCTCCAACGATACCCCGGAAGGACGACAGCAGAACCGTCGCGTGGAAATCGTGGTCAACGGCGATTCGATCGGTACCTCTTCTGCTATGGCGACCCAAACAAATCAATAGTAGTCAGGCCTTGAGGTACCAGGGAACGTTGATCAGGACGATGCGCTGGCTGCCATGGAGCAGGAGCAGTGCCTTCAGCAGCTCGGCGCGCTGATTGTGCAAAGGGTAGTGATACCAGTGGCTTTCGACCAATTCCGGCACGATCACGGCGATCTGGCGGCCGGGATGCTCCTTTTCGATCTGCAGGACATAATCGAGGATCGGGCGAAGGATCAGCCGGTAGGGCGAAGGCAGGGTCACAAGCTCCGGCGGCTTCCGCCCAACTTTCTCAAGGGGCGCCGCGACAGCATTGCCCCATTGCGCTCGAAGGGCATTCGCTTCCTCCTCGGTCGACACGTGCACGGCGCGGATGTCCGTCGAGAGGGTCAGCCCGAACTCGAGGGCTCGCTGGGCGACCTTGCTCCAATCTTGGATTGGAACCACCACGATCGGCGGCTCGATAGAGCCGACATCCAGCGGCGAGGTGCTGCACGTCTCGATCGCTACCTTCTGATAGTGGCGCCGCACCCAGAGCATAGCCATGACCATCGCCGCGATCAGGAGAACGCTCACCCAAGCTCCCGAGGCGAACTTCGCGACCAGCACGACCAGCGCAGTCGTTCCAGTGGCGAGAGCGCCCAGGCCGTTCACGATCATGTTCCGCCCGGCGCCGGGTCCGCGCTTCCTCCACCAATGGCCTACCATGCCGGCCTGCGACAGCGTGAACGCCAGGAACGCCCCGATCGCGAAGAGCGGAATGAGCCGGTCGGTAACTCCACCGAATACCATCAGCAGAATCGCCGCAAGTACAAAAAGGGCAATAATCCCTTCCGAATAGACGAGGCGCCGGCCCCGAAAGCCGAACGAGCGGGGGAGGAAGTCATTCTGGGCCACCATCTTGCAAAGGCGGGGGAAATCGGCAAAGGCCGTATTGGCTGACAGCGAGAGGATGACGAGCACCGATCCGACCGTCACGTAATAAAACCAGCCTCGCCCGACGACCGCCGCCACCAGCATCGAGAGAACGCTCTGGTAGCCTGGCTTTCCCGGAACCGTTGCCGTGATCTCGTAGACATGGACCAGATAAGCGATGCCGGCGAGCAGTACGATCAGCAGCCCGATGATCACCGTAAGAGTCTTCTGCGCATTCTGGACGGTCGGCTCGCGAAATGCCCGCACGCCGTTGCTGACCGCTTCGACGCCGGTCATGGCGGTGCAGCCGTTAGCGAATGTCTGCAGCAAGATCCAAGTGCTGGCGGCGGCCAGGGCCGGGCTGGGGTGGGGCGGAAGCGCCACGGCCGGCATCGGGTGTCCGCCTGCGAGCACCGTCTTGCATAGGCCCATCACGATCGCGATCAGCAGCGATCCGACGAAGAGGTACGTGGGAACCATAAAGATGACCCCGGCTTCGCGGAGTCCGCGCAGATTCACAATCATAATGACCAGGAGAATCGCGAGGCACAGCGGGAGCGTGTGCGGCTGGAGCTTCGGCGCCGCGGAAACCAGAGCGCCGACGCCGGCCGATATGCCCACGGCGACGACGAGGATGTAGTCGATCATCAGGGCTGCAGCGGCCAGCAAGCCCGGATAAATGCCAAGGTTCTCGGTGGCCACCGTGTACGACCCACCGCCGCCCGGATACGCCGCAATCGTCTGCCGATAGGATAAATAGACGATTGCCAGCAACACGATGATGCTCGCGCTGACCGGCACGATATACGCGACTCCCGCCGCGCCCAACGGGAGAAGCAGTGTGAGGGCGGCTTCCGGCCCGTATGCGGCTGAGCTCAACGCGTCCAGGCCGAAAATCGGGATGCCGGCGGCGGGGCCGATCTGCTCGGCACGCTCGTCCCAATTGGCCAGCGGCTTCCCCAGAATGATGTCGAGGACGGACATGCCACCTCCCCCTGCCGTGAGCGCATCAGGGTAATCGGGAACCGGGGCGATTGGAACCAGAAAAGCGGTAGCGCCGCGTCAATTCTCTGTAATATTGGGACTTCCGTTCGATTGACTTGTGCGGGTTGGCAGCCTAGGATGGCGCGCACCCGGAGGCATGCTTGGCATCACCCGGCCCATCAGGAATGCACCGGATCTTGCTCGCTGTGCTGGTTTTAGCGGCGATCCTCGCCCTCTCGCTCGGCGGCCTGCAGCCGCCTGCGCCCAAGCCCGCGTCCGCTCCGGCGGACCGGTTCTCGGCGGCACGCGCGCTGGCCACGTTGCAGCGCATCCTCGGCAGCGATCACCCACATCCGATCGGCACTCCGGCGGACGATGCCGTGCGCGACCGCATCGTCGCCGAACTCACCAAACTTGGGTATCAGCCACAGATTCAGACCGCATTCGCCTGCGGCGATTTCGGCACCTGCGCGACCGTAAATAATGTGCTCGCGCGGCTCGACGGCACCGACACGACGTCGAGCGACGCGGTGCTTCTGGCCGCGCATTACGATTCGGTCCCTGCAGGGCCGGGTGATTCGGACGACGGCGTCGGCGTCGCAACCGTCCTCGAGATTGCCCGCGCGCTCAAGTCCATGCCTGCGCCGCGCCACTCGGTGATTTTTCTGCTCGATGAAGGCGAGGAAGCGGGCTTGCTCGGTGCGCGCGCTTTTGTCGATTCGCATCCGTGGGCCAAGGATGTGCGAGCCGCCGTGAATCTCGACGCGCGGGGCACGTCGGGCCCGAGCGTGATGTTCGAGACGGGCAACGCCAACGACTGGGCTGTGCGCCTCTACGCACTGCGCGCCGCGCGCCCCGCGGCGAGCTCGATTTTCTATGCCGTTTACAAAGCGCTTCCCAACGACACGGACTTCACGGTTTTCAAGGCCGCGGGCTATGAGGGCCTGAACTTCGCTTTCATTGGCGACGAAGTGCACTACCACACGCCGCTCGACAATTCCGCGAATGTGACTCAAGCGAGCCTGCAGCATCAGGGCGAAAACGCGCTGCCCGCGATTGTGGCGTTTGCGAACGCCGACCTTTCGAACCTGCCGCGTCACGATGCGGTGTTTTTCGATCTCTTCGGCCGCGCGATAGTTCACTGGCAGGCGAGGCGGACGTTGCTTTTCGCGCTGCTGGCTGCGCTGCTGCTGGTTTTTCAAATCGCGTGGCTGGTCCACACCAAGCGCATCGCCCTCCGCGATTTTCTCGTGGGGCTTGTCGGCTGGCCTGTAACTCTCGCTGTGACCGGCGCGCTGGCCATCATTCTCCGGCAAGGGCTGCGCTTTGCGGGCTCGACGCCGGTCAACTGGATCGCCCACCCGCTGCCTTTCGAGATTGCGTTCTGGTCGCTCGGCGCGGCCGTGGTTGTCGCGAACAGCGTTTTCTTCGTGGGGCGCGCCGGATTCTGGGGATTGTGGAGCGGCGTGTGGGCGTGGTGGGTGCTGCTCGCCGTGCTGATATCGTGGAGAGCGCCCGGATTGTCGTATGTGGTTCTGGTGCCCGCGGCGGTCGCGGCGCTCGCGGGCCTGCCGGCGACGTTGCCGCGCACGGATCGCAGCGTGCTTTCCGGAATCGCGGCGATTCTGCCGCTCGCGGCTGCCGCGATCATCGGCCTCGGCCCGGCCAGCTTGCTCTACGACGCTGTTGGCAACCGCGGCCTGCCGATTATCGCGCTGGTCGTAGCGCTGCTGCTGACGCCGATCGCGCCGCTTTGCGCGGACCTGCTCACGGTGGACGGACTGCGCGCGTTTGCGTTCCTCTGGATTCCGATATTGGCCGGCGCGCTCGCGACGGTTGCGGCGGTGGTCCTGCCGCCTTACTCGTCCAAAGCGCCCGAACGCGTGAACATCGAATACTGGCGCGACGCGGATTCGGGGAAAGCGCAGTGGATTGTCGAGCCCGCCTCAGGGCGGCTTCCGGAGCCGCTGCGCCTTGCCGCGAATTTCCACCGCGCACGCGGGCGAGTGCTGCCTTGGATTACGGCTCCCACATTTTTCTCGGACGCGCCGAGCGTCGACGCGAGCGCGCCCACATTCACGATTCTCGAATCGGCGCAAGCAAATGGGCGGCATATCTATCAGGCGCTGCTGCGCTCCGAGCGCGGCGCGCCTTCCGCTGCGGTATTTTTTCCGCCCGATGCCGATGTGCAGGATGTGCGCGTGGGCGGGCTCGCGCTTCGCGCCGAAGCTTTCGGCATCCGGCAATACCTCAATGGATGGACGATGTACCGGGACGATGCGATGCCCGCGGACGGAATCGAAATCGACTTTTCCCTGCCCGTGGGCAGGCCTGTCGAAGTGTCGGCCGCGGATGAAAGCTACGGCCTTCCGGCCGATGGCGCGTTCCTCCTGATGGCGCGGCCGCTGAAAGCCTCGCCTTCGCAGGACGGCGACACGACCATCGTCACGCGCCGCGTCCAGCTTCTGCCGTAGGCGGATTCTGAAGACCAATCCTCTAGAGCGAATCCCTTGGCCTTGTGAATTCGCGCGCGGTCCACGATAATCGGAACCTTCATGGACCAAACGAAACGTCCTCGCGCAGAAGCGTGGTTTCGCTACGCCGATGATCTCGGCATCGGTCCGTATTATCTCGACCGGGTGTCCGAATCAACGCGTGCCGCTGCGACACCGCTTACGGAAATTGGGACGGGAGTCAAAATGTCGCCCGAGGCTCCCCCCTTCCGCAAAACGGCGGATGGGGCAACCGGAAAACCCTCTCAGGCTAACGCAGCCGGCAAGCCTGCGCCCGCCGCTGCACCGCCGCTGATCCAGCGCGCGGCCGGGCCATCGCTCTTCGAGTCGGCCGACCGCATCGAGGGCGACACCCTGGAGCGCATCCGCACGGACATCACTCCCAACTGCACGCGCTGCAAGCTGCACAAGGCGCGCACGCAGATCGTCTTCGGTGTCGGCAATCCGAGGGCGCAGCTGGTGTTCGTCGGCGAAGGACCGGGCCGCGATGAGGACGAGCAGGGCGAGCCGTTCGTGGGCCGCGCGGGGAAATTGCTCACCCAGATGATCGAGGCGATGAGCCTGCGCCGCGAGGATGTTTACATCTGCAACGTGGTGAAATGCCGCCCTCCCGAAAATCGTCTTCCGGAAAAAGACGAAATCGCGACGTGCTCGCCGTTTCTCATGCGCCAGCTCGGCGTGATCGGCCCGAAAGTGATCTGCTGCCTCGGCGCGTGCGCCGCGCAGACACTGCTTGAAACCACGCAGGGCATTTCGCGCTTTCGCGGCGAATGGTTCGATTATCGTGGCGCGAACTTGATCGCCACGTATCATCCCGCCTACCTACTGCGCAATCCCGCCGCCAAGAGCGAAGTCTGGAAAGATTTGCAGAAGGTGATGGCTGTCCTCGGCCTGCAGCCGAAACGCCGCTAAGAACGACCCCTTCTGCGCGTGTCGATTAGAACGTGCACCCGTCGTTTGTTTTGATGGAGTTGCAGCGATTTCTAATCGCCGATTGCCGATTAGAGATCGACAGTCCGAGGCGTGTCGCCGATTGATCCGCGCCGCTGATTCAGTCGTCAAAGAACCTGCAAAGCCCTCGCCGGGAGGGCGTCGGGCAGGCGCGTTCCGCGTGGAAGTGAAAAACGCGCCCGACTCACGCTCATGCATTTCCGACGTTTTTTCTATTGGGGAGACTACGTAGGCGCAGACGGAGACTCCAAGTCCCGTCCGTTCCACGCGAGCCCCGTTCGGCAGCCTTTTTCGAGGGCCTGAACGCCCACGCTTCCACCTTTCTGCGCTTTCGCGCTTCCACCCTCAGCGCCGGGTGCGGGCTGCTACACTATTCCGCGCTCATGCCTGCCCGCTATTGCGAAGTCGCGCTGCCTGTTCCGCTGCGCTCGACGTTCACGTACGCCGTGCCGCAATCGCTCGACGGCAAGCTCAATGGCCAAGCGCTCGTCGGGCGCCGCGTTGTGGTGCCGTTTCGCCGCCGCGCAATGATCGGTGTGGTGCTCGCCGAATCGGCGAAGGCGCCGCATATCGGGCGCGCTCTGTCTTCCGGCGGCGCGGCCGCTGCTGCTGCGCCGGCGATTCGGGAAATCGCCGAGGTGATGGACCCGCTCCCGGCGCTGCCTGCAAAACTGCTTGAACTGGGCGAGTGGATCAGCCGCTACTACCTCGCGCCGATCGGCGAAACGTTTCGCGCGATGCTGCCGCCTGAAGTTGAAGTCCGGCACGACCGCGAATATTCGCTGAGGGAATCGGGCCGAGTGTACCTCGAAGAACTCACGGGGAGGCTCACGCTCGCGGAAGCCGAGCGCGCCGAGGCCGATCTGCTGCACGGATTCGACACGCCACATGCGCCAGATGCGAAAGGCGAATCGCGCACGCGGCGCAAGCGCGTCGACGAAGCCGCAGCCGAGGCGCTCGTGCGCCGCGGTTATCTGGCGGCGCGCAACGTCCTGCGGCATCGCGAGGCGCGCACGCAGAAAATCGTTGCGTGGAATTTCGCCGCTGCCGCGACAGAGTTGGATCCGCGCGCCGAAAAGGTCCGCGAAGCGCTGACGTCCGCGAGCGGGCCGCTGCCGCTGCACTTGGTGATCGCGAAGGCCGGCGTATCGCGGGCGGTCGTGGAGCGCTTGGAAAAAGCTGGTGCGCTGCTCAGCTGGGACGAGCCGCTGACACACGGCGAAGATCCGTGGGACACGGATTTCACGGCGCCGGCAAATGTACTGAACGCCGAGCAGAAGGAAGCGCTGGCCGAGGTCTGGCGATGGCTTGTGGTCGGAAAATTCGCGGCGGGGCTGCTGCACGGCGTCACCGGCAGCGGCAAAACGGAGGTATATCTCGGCGCGGTCGAGGCCGCGCTCGCGCGCGGCAAGAGCGCCATCGTGCTCGTGCCGGAAATTGCGCTGACGCTGTGGGTCGGGCGGCTGGTGCGCGCGCGCTTCGGCGGGCACGTCGCGGTGCTGCACAGCGGTTTGCAGGATACGGAACGCGCGCGCGAATGGTGGCGCGTGCGGCATGGCGAGGCGCGAATCGTGGTCGGAACGCGCTCGGCGATTTTCGCGCCGCTCGAAAATCTCGGGCTCATTATCGTCGACGAGGAGCAGGAGGCGAGCTACAAGCAGGAGGAAACGCCGCGCTACAACGGGCGCGATACCGCCGTCTACCGCGCACGGCTGGAAGGCGCCGTGGCGCTGCTTGGCTCGGCGACGCCTTCGCTTGAGACGTATCACAACGCGCTGGCCGGCAAATATCAGCTGCTGCGGCTGACCTCGCGTGTCGAGAACCGGCCCCTCGCCGCGGTGCGCATCGTAGATCTGCGCGAGGAGTTTCGCAGGCAGCATCGCGCCACGCCCGTTTCCGAATCGCTCCGCGCGGCCATCGCGCTGCGGCTTGAAGGGAAAACGCAGGCGATGGTGCTGATCAACCGCCGCGGCTATTCGTGGTCGCTGATGTGCCGCGGCTGCGGGGCGCTCGTCCAGTGCGAGAATTGCAGCATCGCGCTGACTTACCACAAGAGCCGCCAGCGCCTCGAATGCCACTACTGCGGCTATTCGATTCGCCCGCCGAAGCAGTGCCCGAAGTGCAATGGCGAATACATGTATTTCGTCGGGGACGGCGCCGAGCGCGTCGAGGAATATCTGCGCGAGCAATTTCCGACTGCGCGCATCGCGCGGCTCGACCGCGACACGGTCCGCACGAAGCGCGAATACCAGCAGGTGCTCGGCGCGTTCGCGAAGGGTGAAATCGACATTCTGGTCGGGACGCAAATGGTGGCGAAGGGCCACGATTTCCAGCGCGTGACGCTCGTCGGCGTGGTCGCGGCCGATCTTGCGCTCGGGCGCCCCGATTTTCGCGCGGCCGAGCGAACGTTCCAGCTGCTCACGCAGGTGGCGGGACGCGCGGGGCGCGGCGAGCTTCCCGGCGAGGTGCTCGTCGAGACGTATTATCCGGAGCACTACGCCATTCAATATGCCGCGCAGCAGGACTACCTCTCGTTTTACGAAAAGGAGGCGCAGTTTCGCCGGCTGCTGCACTATCCGCCGTTCACGGCGCTCGCGAGCGTGCTGGTGCGCGACCGCAAAGTGGAGAACGCGATTCGCTGGTCGCGCGCGCTGGCCGCGTATTTCGCGCCGTTCGAGGAGCGCGGCGTGAAGATTCTCGGTCCCGCAGCGGCGCCGCTAGCCCGGCTGCGCCGAGACTACCGGTTTCAATTCGTGCTGAAGTCGGCGCACCGCGTGATCCTCGGCAAGGCGCTGGCGGGCGCGCTCGATTTCTGTGCGGCGAAGCAGTTCCCCGAAACAGCGGTGATCGTCGACGTCGACCCCATCAGCCTCTCGTAGGCCCGGTCCCCGATTGGTGGCAGAATGGCCCGCAGGAATTCCCGCAAATTGCGGATCGTGCTGCCCGGCGGCTCGGGCCAAGTGGGCGTGATTCTCGCGAGGCATTTTCACGCGCAGGGCAATGATGTTGTGGTGCTGGCGCGAACGACGAAGCCTTCGCCATGGAGGACGGTTCGGTGGGACGGCCAGACGCTCGGAGCCTGGACCAGCGAGCTCGACGGCGCCGATCTCGTCATCAACCTCGCCGGGCGCAGCGTGAACTGCCGCTACACGCCGGAGAATCGGCGCGCCGTCGTCGTGGGCGTTCAGCATCGACGTGGCCACGAGCTGGGAGGATGCATTCTTCTCGGCGCTGACGCACGGAACGCACAAGATTGCGCTTCGCAGCGCGATGGTGATGAGCCCGGACCGCGGCGGCGTGCTCGACACGCTGCTGGCGCTGGTGCGCTTTGGGCTGGGCAGCGAATCCGGCACGGGCAAGCAGTTCGTTTCGTGGATTCACGACCGCGATTTCCTACGCTCGATCGAGCGATCAACCTTGCGTCGCCGAATCCCGTGCCGAACGGGGAGTTCATGTCGCTGCTGCGGAAGGCGTGGGGGAGGCGTATCGGCCTGCCGGCCGCCGAGTGGATGCCCGAATTGGGCGCGATTTTTCTCCGTACTGAGACCGAGCGGATGCTGAAGAGCCGGCGCGTGATTCCGGGGCGCCTGCTGGCACACGGCTTCAAGTTCGATTTTCCGGAGTGGGGCGGAGCGGCCCGAGACCTGGTGCGGCGCCGGCGGAGCGAAAAGGACTGATCGGGCGTCAGCGGACGGGCGACAGCATGAAGCATGCGATGAAGATTGCGAGGGCGGCGAATGCCCAGGCGCGGCGTGCGGGATCGAGTGGTTGCCAGTAGTCGTACACGGGCGGATGACGGAACCGCACGCTCAGCACGAGCAGCAGTCCGCCCCAAAGATACCATCCGTTCCACGCCAACGCGCCGAGCGCGAGCAAGCTGAGGGCTACGCCGATCGAGATCCGGCGATGATACCGGCTCGTGATGCTGTAGACGATGTGCCCGCCATCGAGCTGCCACATCGGGAGCAGGTTCAACCCCGTGACGAAGAATCCCACCCACGCGGCGCGCCCCACGGGGCTCAGCAGCACCCAACTCGGATCAACATTCGGATGAAACAGTTCGATGAACAGCCGGGTGAGAGGCCCATTGCCGAAAAGGATCGGCGCGCTGAGTTCGACGCCCGGCACGACGCGCGACGTCGCCACGGCCCACACCATCGCCGGCGCCGCGATGAGGAATCCCGCGACCGGGCCGCTTATGCCGACATCGAAGAGCGCGCGCCGCGTCGTGATCGGCGATCGAATGCGGATGACGGCACCGAATGTCCCGAACAGAGTAGGCGCGGGAAGGAAGTACGGATAGCTGACGTCGATGCCATAGATTTTGCACGCGACGTAGTGCCCCATTTCGTGCGTGAACAGAATCGCCAGCAGCGTAAACGAAAACGGTATGCCGAGCAGCAGCATCGACGGGTGCTCGTACGGCACCAGCATCGTCGCGAACGGATTCGCGTTCTCCGAAAACGGCTCCTGATTGGCGGCGTACGACCGCGCGAATTCCGCGCCCACGGCGAGCGTCGAAATCACGGTGAGCAGAAATAAAATCAGCGCGGGCCAGAGAGGACGCCGCCGGACGCTCTGCGGCGGAGGCGGCTCGGCGAGCCGCGGAAATTGGACTTCGACGATTTCAGGGGGCAGGACACCGTGGCCGTTGCCTGCGTTCAGGCTATCGCTCATGAAAGTTTTAGATGCGCGGCCAAGCAATGGACGAAAGCACGCGCCGCGCCGGGCGCGGGTGGCCCGCTTGTAGGCGTACGCAATGGCTCAGGACTTCGCAGTCGGGGCCGATGCAGCCGGAAGCGCCTGGAGTTCCTTGCCCGGCTTGAAACGCACCGCTTTGCCGGGCGGGATGTTGACCTGTTGTCCGGTGCGCGGATTGCGGCCGATGCCGGTCTTGCGCGGCTTGACGTTGAAGACGCCGAAGCGGCGCAATTCGATTCGCTGGCCGCGGCCGAGCGCGTTTTTCATCGCCTCGAACACGCTTTCGACCGCCTGCTCGGCCTTGGTGCGCGTAATATTCGTCTTCTGCACGATGGCGTTTACTATGTCGAGCTTAATCACCACGACCTCCGGTGAGCCTTCGAACTGGGGCGGAAATCTATGCTAGACAGGGGTTTGCAGGTTGTCAAGCGCCTCGCCCCATAATACACTGTGCAACTCCCGGGAGGCCTCGATGTCGGTGAAGTCTGACAAGTGGATTCGCAGGATGGCGGTGGAGCAGAAAATGATCGAGCCGTTTGCCGACCGCCAGGTGCGCGACGGCGTGATCAGCTACGGCGTCTCGTCGTATGGCTACGACATGCGCGTGGCTGACGAGTTTCGCATCTTCACGAACGTAAACTCGACGATCGTCGATCCGAAGGCTTTCGATGCGAAGTCGCTGGTCGAATTCAAGGGCGCGGTGTGCATCGTGCCGCCGAATTCGTTTGCGCTGGCGCGCTCGGTGGAATTTTTTCGGATTCCGCGCAGCGTGCTCACGATCTGCGTCGGGAAGTCAACGTACGCGCGGTGCGGGATCATCGTCAACGTGACGCCCTTCGAGCCCGAGTGGGAAGGCTTCGTCACGCTCGAGATCAGCAACACCACACCGCTGCCCGCGAAGATTTACGCGAATGAAGGACTCGCCCAGGTTGTGTTCTTCGAATCCGACGAAGTCTGTGAAGTTTCCTACAAGGACAAGAAGGGCAAATACCAGTCGCAGCAGGGGATCGTCCTGCCCAAGATTTGACCGGTTTCCCCGCGGTTGAGGTGCGCGAAATTTGCGCGTGCGTGGTATATTCGCGCACGCTTCGAATGGCAAAACGGGGGGAGCAGAAATCATGAAAAAGATCAGTGTCTTGACAGCGGCCATCGCGGGCCTGTGCCTTTTCGCAGCGACGCTCGCGCACCCGAGCCGCGCGCAACAATCCGATCACATGCAAAATGCCGTTGGTCCCGACTGCGATCGTGCATGCTTGTACGGAGTCCTCGATCAATATCTCCACGCGCTGAAAGACAAAGCGCCCGGGGAAGCGCCGTGGGCAAAGTACGTGGAGAACACGGAGAACGATGTATCACTGCGAGTGGGCGACGGCCTGTGGAACACGATCACGGGAATGGGCGACTACGATCTCCGGTTCGCCGATACGACGAACGGCGAGGTGGGATTCATGGGGATCGTCACTGAGACGCGTACCACCTCCGTGTACGCGCTGCGGCTGAAAGTCGAAGACGGCAAAATTTCGGAGGTCGAAACCGTGCTGCGCCGGCCCGAAGGCAGCGGGCCATTTCCGACTTCGCCGAAGCTGCCGGTGCTGCCGGTGCTGAACGAAATGGTGCCGCCGGAGCAGCGGGTGCCGCGCGCGCGGCTCGTCGCGCTGGTAGACGGCTACTTCAACACGCTGCAGCTCAACGACGGCACGCTCTTCACGCAGTTCACCGACGACTGCAATCGAATCGAGAACGGCTTGCAGACCACGCACAATCCCGACCTCATGAAAATCATTCCCGTGGCGAATCTCGGATGCGCCGATCAGTTCAAGATGGGCAACTACCGGTACGACACGCTGCTGCGTGCGCGGCGCTACCCGCTGGTGGATGAGGAGCGGCAACTGGTGCTGGCGGCCGGTTTCATCGACCACAACGGCGCGCTGGGAATGTTCAAACTGACCGACGGCACGGTGATCAATTCGCCGATGCGGACGCCGAGCACGCTGTGCCTGCTGGAGCTGTTTCGAATCCAGGACGGCAAGATCCGGCAGATTCAGGCCGTGTTCATCGGCGTACCGTACGGCATGCCGTCGCCGTGGGTGCAGTAGATGAAATCGGCGCAACTTCGAATTGCATTCGTGATTGCCCTCGCCGCTGCGGCTTTTCTCGTCGCAAGCCGCAGCGAAAAAATCTCGGCGCAGACGAAACCGGCCGAGGCGGCGTACGGCCAAATCGATCGTGCGCGCCTGCTCGCCGCAGATAAGCACCCGGACGAATGGCTCACCAGCGGCCGCGATTTCGGCAAGAGCCACTACTCGCCGCTCGCCGAGATCAACAAGGAAACGGTCAGCCGCCTCGGCTTTGCGTGGGCCTACGACACGCACACGATCCGCGGGCTCGAAGCGACGCCGATCGTCGTCGACGGCGTGATGTACGCGTCGGGGCCGACCGGGATCGCCTACGCGCTCGACGCGAAGACCGGGAAGGGGCTGTGGACGTTCGATCCCAAAAGCAATCTGGTGGTGAACCGCCGCGCATGCTGCGACGAAGTGAGCCGCGGCGTCGCGGTGTGGAAGGGCAAAGTGTATGTGGCGACGTTCGATGGGCGGCTTTTCGCGCTGAATGCGAAGACGGGCGCGGTTGTGTGGCACGTCGATACGATTGTCGATCATAAGCGCGGGTACACGGTGACGCAGGCGCCGGAGATTGCCAGCAGCGTGGTGGTGATCGGGAATTCTGGCGGCGAGTACGATGCGCGCGGATACGTGAGCGCGTACGATTTGAACACTGGAAAACTCGCGTGGCGATTTTTCACCGTCCCGCCAGCGCCCGGCCAGCCGCTCGAAAATCCCGCACTCAAGGTGGCGCAGAAAACCTGGGATCCGAAAAGCGATTGGGCCATGGGCGGCGGCGGGACCGTCTGGGACGGGATGGTCTACGATCCGGAGCTGAACCTCTTGTATTTCGGCACCGGCAACGGAACGTTTTACGATCAATCGAAGCGCAGCCCATCGGGCGGTGACAATCTTTACATTTCGTCAATCCTGGCGATCCATCCGACGACCGGACGGCTGGTCTGGTATTACCAGGAAGTGCCCGGCGATCAGTGGGACTTCGACGTCGTGCAGCCGCTCATTTTGACCACGCTGACGATCGACGGAAAACCACGCAAGGTGCTGATGCAGGCGTCGAAAGACGGATTTTTCTACATCCTCGACCGCAAAACGGGGCAGCTACTTTCGGCGAACGAATTCGTGCCGGTCACGTGGGCGGAGCGCGTCGATATGAAAACGGGGCGGCCGGTCATGGCGGCGAATGCGCGCGATTTCCGGAATTCCTCGAACGGCAAAGGCCAGCTGATTCAGCCGTCGCCAATGGGCGGGCACAACTGGAATCCGATGTCGTGGGATCCGCAGACCGGGCTCGTTTACGTTCCGACCATCGAGAACGGGCAGCAAGCGGTCTTTTCCGGAAAGACGTATCTGCGGGCCTGGGACCCGATCCGCGGCAAAGCGGTGTGGAATGTCGGGCCCGCCGACTGGTGGGATCACGCTGGAGTGCTCGCGACCGCGGGCGGGCTTGTGTTTCAAGGCAGTGGCGCGGGACATTTCCGTGCGTACGATGCCGAGACGGGAAAGCTGCTGAAGGATATCGACGTCGGCACGACGATTGTCGCGGCGCCGATGACCTATGAGATCGATGGCGTGCAGTACGTGGCGGTGATGGCGGCGTGGGGTGGAGGCGGCTGGAGCTTCACGCATCCCGAGGCTGCATCCTACCAACGCGGCAACGAGGGGCGCATCCTTGCGTTCAAGCTTGATGGCGGCCCAACCCCGATTCCTCCTCTGGCGCCGCCGCCCGGGCCGATTCCGCAGCCGCCTCCGCTGACCGCGTCGGCGGGTACGGTGAAGCAAGGCGCCTCGCTTTTCGGCGCGAATTGCGCCGGGTGCCACATCAACCAGCCGGGCGGGCTGGCGCCCGATCTGCGCCGCATGAGCGCCGCCACGCACACCGAATTTCATCAGATCGTGCTGGGCGGTATTTTCGAGAATGCGGGAATGCCCCCGTGGAATGGAGTGCTAAGCCCGGAGCAAGTTGATGCGATTCACGCGTATCTGATTTCGATTTCGTGGGACGCGTACCAGGCGCAGCAGGCGGGGCAAGCGAAGTAAGGGCGTTCCCAAAAACAAAGAGCAGATCCCTCGCTTCCGCTCGGGTTGACAGACGAACGCTTTTCCGGCGAGGGCGTGATGGTGGCGTCGCCGCGGTGGCGCGGCCGCTTCGAGGGTCAGTGCAGCCAACGCGGCTCATCGGAGGTTGACGAGAGGCGTACCTCGAGAATCCACTCGTCGCCTTCGAGCTCGTACGCGTGGCACGCGTTGCACTTCACCAGAGCCGTGACGAAATCGGCGGCGCGACCCAACTGTTCCGCAGGGGATCCCGCGGCCGAGAGCGGGCTCGTGACCGAATGCAACACACCGTGTTCGCCGTCCAAAGCGATTAGCACGTACATGAATCGACGCTAACAGCGGGCCCGGGGGGTGTCCAATTCGAGGTTTGGATGGATGTCATCCACGCCTGCGCGCAGATAGGAACGCATCTGGTTTAGAGGCCCAAGCGAAAGCCCGGCTGCGGCATATCGGGTTCCGCGCCGTTGGCGGTTCGCATGAATTGGTAGCCTTCCATGGCAACCGCGACCCCTACCTCGCCCGAATCCTCGGGCCTGCTTCGCAGCACGCGGCCCTGGCAGCGAACCCAGACCGGTCCAGCCTGCGTAAGCTCGTGAGGGAGGGTCATGATGATTTCGACAGGCAAATCGCGCTGCAGATCTTTCGGCAGATGGAAATAGACGCCACGGGAACTTACTTCGCGCGATTCGGTGGCCGCCTCGCCGATCACGTGTTCATTCGCCCAGCGAACGGTCAACGGAATACGGATCAGGAAACGCCGGGACGCACGCCGCTCTTTCGATGACATACCGAGCCACCTCTTGGCCCAGTGTAGGACCTGGGCCAATTTCTCGGAATGGAGCGAAAGCATCATTTTGGGCGGCATCGGGAAGTACATCAGTACCAGAACCGGGCCATCGACGCAAGATCGATGACCGGATCGATGACCGGTTGTTGATGGATCGAGGCGCGGGTGCGCGTCGAAATCTAGCGGCGGGCGAAGTAGAACAGCAGCGCGAAGATGACGAGGGGAACGAGAACCATCGCGGCATAGAGCAGGGTTTTTCTGGTTGCCATCGCGCGCTGCTTTTTCCAATCCTGCAGCTCGGGACGCACGGCGACACCCACCTGGTCGAGATGCTCGAGATCGAAAGCGAAATCGTGGGCGTTCGGATAGCGGTACTGCGGCTCGCGCTCCATCGCGCGATAGATTACTTCCTGCAAGTGAGGCGAAATCGCGGAGTCGATTTCGCGCGGCGGAACAGGATTCTCGAGCAGCCGGTCGTTCATGACCTCGAAGGCGTTCGATCCGTGGAAGGGCATCCGCCCGGTGACCATTTCGTAGAGCATCACGCCAAGCGCGTACAGGTCGCTGCGAGCGTCGCCCCGCTTGCCCTTCACCTGTTCGGGTGAAATATATTCGGGCGAGTTCATCGCTTGAGACAGTTTCGTGAAGGTGATGCGCCGCGCCCCGGTTTGCGCGGCGAGGCCGAAGTCGATCAGCTTCACGTGGTCGCCTGCGCCGACCATCACGTGCTCCGGCCGGAGATCGCGATGTACGATGCCGTGGTTGTGGATGTAGGCGAGCGCCTGGCAGATGCCGAGCGCGATTTTGACGGCTCGCTCGGGCGAAAGCTTCTTCTCTTCGTTGAGGATCTGGCGCAACAGCTTGCCATCGACCCATTCCATCACCATGTAGTTTTGGCTAGGATGATCTTCGGAAAGAACCTTTAAGATGCCGGGATGATCGAGGTGCCGGCCGATTTCCCGGGCGCGCTGGAAACGCTCGACGAAGACCAAGTCGGCGTTCATCTCGGGATGCGGGACCTTGAGGGCGACGGGCGTGTTGGTGCGGAGGTCCGTGGCACGATACACGCTATCGAAATCGCCAGTGGAGACGACGCTGTCGATGCGGTAGTGATCCAGTTGTTCGCCGGGCTTAATCTTGGGCTCCTACTCGACTTCCCGGGCGCTGGTGTTCTGGTCGAAGGCGAGCAAGCCCGTTTTGCCGGGAGTGAGTATACGAAAACTGGCGTCGCTGGGGGGAGAATCGGCGGGACGCGATTCGGAGTCCGGCAAGGACGCAGGCGCATCGCCGGAAGTCGCGTTCGGTCCGAGCTCGACCAAGCCTTCCTCGACGTCCTGCCGGGACTGGAGCTGAAATGCGCCGCGTAAGGCGAGCGGCGTGATCAGAGTCGTGAGAAGCACCACTGCGACCATCACCGCTATTTCCGCCTGGCTGAAAATTCCAGTATTGGCGGCCATCGCCGTGACGATCAAGCCGACTTCACCGCGTGAGATCATTCCGCATCCAACGCGAAGGCTGCGCACGCGATCCATGCCCGAGCCCAAAGCGGCGATGCCGCAGCCGAAGAGTTTGCCGATAATTGCAACGAAAAGAATCAGAAGCAACAGCAGCCAGTGCCCGCCCAGCGCGCGATAGTCGCTCGTGAGTCCGATGGAGACGAAGAACAGCGGGATGAGCAGGCCGTGGCCGATCGCGTAGAAGCTGCGCTCGATATCCGCCTTGAACTGCGAGCCGGCAAACACATAGCCGATCAGATACGCGCCCGTGATCGCGGCAACGCTGCCAAACCACTCGGCGGAAACCGCGTAGACCAAGACCAGCGCCAAGACGCAGCTGGGAACGGCTTCCGTGGCCGTCAGCTTGCGTAACTGGAGGACTAGGAAATCGAGGTATTTCTGCGCCAGCGCGTAGCCAACCACAAAAAAGACAGCCACGCAGATGCTGATCATGGTCATCTGCACGATCAGCGGATGGCTTGCGAAGACTGGCGCCTTCCGCTGCAGCCAATCGCTCACGTTGGAAGCAACGCCGAACGCCGCGCCCTTTTCCGTGGTGATGGAAGCTGCGAGGAAGGCGAGCACGAACAAACCCATCACGTCGTCGATCACGGCCGCGCCCAGAATCACGGTGGCTTCTTTCGAAGCCATACGGCCGGCATCCATGAGGGTGCGCGCAGAGATGGAGACGCTGGTGGCCGTCAGAGCGCCGCCGAGGAAGCATGCGGTGCGCCAGGAAAGCCCGAACATGTGCGCGACGCCCGCTCCCAGCAGAAAGGGCCAGATCACGCCGGAGAGCGCCACAAGAAAGGCGGTGACGCTCGCTTCCCGCATCCGGTCGATATCCGTCTCGACGCCGGCAATGAACATCAACACCATGGCGCCAACCTGCGCGAGAAGCATCAGCGCGCCGGTGGCCTGCCCGCCGCTGAAGATATGCATGCGGAGTAAACCGATCGCGCCGGGACCGAGCAGGACGCCAACCATCAGTTCCCCGATGATCGGGGGAACGTTGACACGAGTGCAGAACGATGCAGCTAGCTTCGTGGCCGGGAGCAGAATGGCCAGAAGTAGTGCGAGCTGAAGGGCCGGTTGCATGAACTAGCCTGCATCCACCGTAGCCAGAGCCTCCGCTTCACCGCGATTGCGCGACCAGAGACGCTTGAGACGATTCAGCGAGAGCCAAGGCGTGCGATAGCCGTTGCGATCGACGCCGTTGCGCATCAACTCGCGGAGTGTGGCCGCCTGACGCCGGGCCAGTTCAGCCTGGGCGAGATTTTCCGCCAGCCTGGCCGCGTAATTCGTGTGGTCCACGGCCTTGCCGCAGACCCTCAGGCGCATCCACAGCTCGCCCATCTTGAGGTGAGCGATAAAGCTATCGGGAGCCAAGCTCACGGCCTCGGCCAGTTCTTCCATGGCCTCCTGCGCCTGCAGGTTGACGCACAACGCCATCCCCAGCAGCACGCGAAGCTCCGAGACGGTCGGGTACTTTTCGATCGAAGCGCGCAGCTGTGCGATCAGTTCCGCCTTCTCGTGCTTTTCAAGCATCCGCGGATCGGCGAACATTCGCCCGAGCAGGGCTTGTGTTTCCCGGGTGACTGGCACGAGCGAGCCCCGTTCGCAGGAGATCGTCATCGAGTCCATACTGCCGGCGCGCTTTGTCATTCCTTCGATGTTGGAAGGCATATTCATTGGCATCAAGCTCCTGTAAAGTCTGCACTCTCGCATGACAGCCAGGCGCGGGCCTCTCAGCCCGCGCCCGACTCATATCGACAAAACGTAGCTCTACGCTACGGCGTACTCCTTCTCGGCTTGGACCATGACATCCGGCTCCGGCTTGAAAACAAACTCCGGGTAGCCAAGCTGTCCCATCTCGGGGACATCGAGGCCGGCGATCTCGGTTTCCGCCGAAACGCGCTGCCCGACAAGAAATTCGAGCGCGAGGTTCAAGAGGAAACTGAACGTGAAGACGAAGCCGATCAGCGTCGAAATGCCCACGAGTTGCGCAACGAGCTGGCTGGGATCACCGTAGAACAACCCGGTGACCGAGCCGGTGACTCCATTCCAGCTCCCACCATAGTTGCTCGTGCCGTCTGCGAGAAGCCCCACGGAGAGTACACCCCACAGACCGCAGGTGCCGTGAACGGAAACTGCGCCGACGGGATCGTCCACCTTCATCACCTTCTCGATAAAGGAGCAACTGAGAACAACGAGTACGCCGGCAACGACACCGATGATGCAAGCCCCGACCGTGCTGACGAAACCGCTGGGCGCGGTGATCGCGACCAACCCCGCCAACAGACCGTTGCCGCTCATCGAATAATCGCACTTGCCGGTTTTCATCCACATGAAGAGCAGTGCGCCGAAGGTGGCCGTACAACCGGCAAGCATCGTGTTCACTGCGATGGTGCCGATGCGGAGGTTGCCGTTTGCGGAAGCACCGAGCGTGCTGCCGGGGTTGAATCCGAACCAGCCAAAGGCAAGGATGAAGCAGCCGATCAGGCAGGCGGAAACGTCGTGGCCAATGATCGGGTTGGGTGAGCCATCCTTGTTAAATTTGCCGATCCGAGGACCGATGATCATGGTCACGGCCAGAGCCGTGATGCCTCCAACTGCGTGCACGACTCCGGAGCCGGCGAAGTCGCAGTAGCCCTTGCCCAGTTGGTTGTTTGTACCGAGCTGCGAGAGCCAGCCGCCACCCCATGCCCAGTTGGCATACAGTGGATAGGTAAGAGCGCCCATGAATGAAGAAGATACGCAGAAGGCCAGGAACTTCCAGCGTTCCGCGCATGCCCCGGTCACGATCGTCAGTGCCGTATCCATGAACACCATTTCGAAGAGGAAGAGCACCATAACGCCAACATCGTAGGTGTGGCCGGACAGGAAGAATCCAGTTCCTCCGAAGAGGCCCCATGTCTTGCCGAGTATTGTGGTTGTGTGCTCGACAGACAGCGAATTGAGGCCACCTAAGTTACTGTTGCCGGCCGAGCCTCCTTGCTGGATAGCGAATCCTATTAACCAGTAGGAAAACAACCCGCACGCGTACACCATGAAGTTCATCATGTACGTGTGATTCGCATTCTTCACGCGGCAGAGGCCGGCCTCGACCATCGCGAACCCCGCCTGCATGAACATGACGAGGTAGCCGGTGACGAGCGTCCAGATGAAGTTGGCTGCGATCTTGTTCTGCCCGACTTGGTTGGCGACATCGGCGAGCGTGGTACCGACCTTGGGATCGGCGACCGGGACGTCATTGATCGTTCCAGTGATGGTGCCGCCGGGATCGCCCTTGGCCAAATCGGCCGTGGTGGGCGCCTTCGCCGCTGCGGCTGCTAGCTCGGCAGTCGTAGGCGAAGGAGGCGGTGCAGCTGCGGCAGGCGCCGCGGGAGCTTGCGCGTAGGCAGCTACGCCCATCGCCAAGCCGATTGCGAGAATACAAAGAATGAGAGAGAGGTTTCGCATCTGTTTCATCTTCATCTTGTTCGCTCCGTGATAGGTTGGCTGCCGCTGTGAAGCCGGCGCTTCTAGCTCTTCCAAACCGCGTTCTTGTTGAAGGCCGCAGGCAAAACAACGATGATCCCGAACAGGCTTACGCCGATGCCGATCAAGGCGAGAATCCCGCGCCCGACCAGGCTTGGAGTAAGGTGCATGCCAACCAGCGTGATGATCCATCCCAGCGCGCTGCAGCCGGCACCCATTAACTTCATCGCCAGCGGCGACGACTTCAGCGCCGTTTTGCCCTCCAGCGACTTGATGCTCAGCATCCCGAACAAGCTGGCGATTACACCGAGCACGCCTACCACAAACAACAGCTTCCCCATGCCGCCAGACCAGAAGAAGATCCCGGCACAGAGCACAGTCGCCGCCACCAAGAACAGTGTGTAGTAACTGCCCTGCGATTTATTTGCTGCCATGAGAACTGCCTCCTCGACCCCTGAGGGTCACGCACTGATCGATTGCAAATTGCCGTCCCCAACGTCCATTCGCTTCAACACCCCGTCATCCAGGAAAAATCGAAAGCCGTACAGCTTCGCCCGCATCACGGGAGAAGCTACCTTCTCGACCGGCACCGCTTCCCGGGTGACGGTACCGAAAATAATCAGCTCGGGCGGCTCGCGCGCCGATTGCCGATCCGATTGCCGAAAGGACTTGAGTTCGGCGGATTGCAGGCCGGGCAAAACACCGAACAACATCTCGCGAATCGCAAGCGCATCCTGCAGCGCCTGAAAAGAGGCGCGGCGCTCTCGCTCGCCGCGAGGAAGCGCTGCGTCCCACTCATCGCAGGATCGGGCCATCCAGTCGCATTCCGCCGTCTCGGGCCACAGCTGCAGACGCAACAGGCGCAGCGGCGCCCGCGAGAGCTCCCCGAAGCGCATCTGCGCCCGCAGCTTGCGGACAAAATCGGCGACGTGGAGCAGGCCCCTCACTTCCGGATCAGTCCCTCTTTCGCTTCCGTCCGCGTGGGCAGCGCCATGAAGGCGATAAACTGCAACGCGACCGTCAATTCCAGGATCAAGGGCGTGCCTGTTTGCAGGCGAAGCACCAGCAGCAACGCCACCATGGAGAACCACTGCCACCGCGACCGCCGCAGCCTCTCCATGCGTTTGGGAAGACGCACCAGACTGTCGAATCCCAACCTGCCTTCCGCAGCAGCCGGCACCATCGTGCGGATGCACGCGATCGCAAAGAACCCCGCCAGGATCAATTCCACCAAGATCGTGTTTCGATTCACGCCGTCACCTCTCTGTACGACAAACTCGGCCTTTGACTCTCCCCGAAGGCGGGCGGAGAAACATCTGCCGACACCGATCCTCGCCGAAAGGAATCAGCCCCAAAAAATCAGATCCTTCTGTGAGTTCGATGGGCCGCAGACTACTTACACGAACGCGATGTGCCTATTGAGAGGACACGACACTGTGTCCGAAGGAACCGTAACCTGGCAGGAACGTGCTGCAGGCTCTCCGATCGACGCGGAAGGGAGAAAGGAAAGAACGTCAACTCGCGACTCAACTGCGGGCAGAGTTTGCGCGACTTCGATACGACTGTCCAACTCAAACTTCTGATGGCCGCAATCGCAATTCGTAATTTGTTCTGGAGAAGGGACGGAGAGCTAGCGACCGCGCTTCAACTCTTCACTGAGGATAATGGCTTCGGCGATTTCCTTCATTGACCGGCGTCGCTGGCGGCTTTCGCGCTGCAAAGTGAGATAGGAATCTTCCTCACTGAGCTTGAGGTCTCGTTGCAAGATGCCTTTGGCGCGCTCTACCATCTTGCGGCTCTCGAGGCGCTCCGAGAGGTCCGAGTTTTCGCTGGCGAGCCTGGCTCTTTCGATTTCCGCACCCACGAGAAACCCAAGCGTGGCGATCAATCCGGCCTCGCGCTTGCCGTAGAAGTGTGGCGCGCGATTCTGGACATTGATCACACCGACCAGGCGTCCTCCGCTTGCCACCGGGACGGACAAAAAGGCCTCGAAGCGATCTTCGGGAAGTTCGTTGAAGAGCTTGAACCGGGGGTCTTGATAGGCGTCTTCGGCGATTACGACGGGCTCCCGATGCTCGGCGACCCAGCCCGTAATCCCCTGGCCGACCTTCATCTTCAACCGGCCCACCACCTCGGGGTGAGGATTCTTGGACGCGCGCAGAACCAACTCCTCGCCCTCGAGGACGTAGATCATGCAGGAGTCGCATTCCACCATAGAGGTCACGAATTCGAGGACGTCCTGGAGGACTTCGGGCAGGGGGGACGCAGCTGAAATACGGCTGGCGATCCGGCTCAACAGCGCTATGTCCGAAGCCTCGTTGGTTCGGCTTTCCGAACGATCCGTGGCAGTCGCGCGCGTGGAAACGCCCCGTCTATCAGTCGAGTGGATAGACCACGACGTATCCATAGACGAAGCAAGCTAACAACATACATCCAATCGATCAATTATCCGTTGGTATAACGCGAAGGCTCCGAACCCAAAGGGCTTACCGGAGAGGCCGGGACTTGAGTCTCTCCGCCGTGATGACGAGTTCGGCCAGGGAATCGGCTTCCATTTTCTGCATGACACGTCCGCGGTGAACCTTGACCGTGATCTCGCTGAGGCCCAGTTTGGCGGCGACTTCCTTGTTCATGAGGCCCGTCACGACGAGATCCATCACCTCTCGTTCGCGGGGGCTGAGGGTGTCGACGCGAGCACGGAGGCGCGAGATCTCCGCATGCTCTTTGCGCCGCAAGCGATCGCGGTCGAGGGCCTGATGGACGGCGACAAGCAGTTCCTTCTTCTGGAACGGCTTCGCCAAGAAGTCCACGGCGCCCGCTTTCATGGCGCGCGACGTCATCGGAACGTCGCCGTGCGCGGTGATGAAAACGATGGGAATGCGAATTCCTATCTTCTCCAGCTCCTCCTGGACCTCCAAGCCGTTGCGGCCCGGGAGCTTGACGTCCAAAATCAGGCAGCTCGGGGCTTCCGGGCGCGGCGCATTGAGGAATTCGTCGGCGGACGCGAACGTCTCCCCGCGGAGACCCACGGATTCCAGAAGATTGCTGATCGCGTCGCGAACCGAGGCGTCGTCGTCGACGACAAAAATGGCCGGGCCGGGCTCAGGCATTGGAATTCCCCGAATCGACTGGAATCGTAAACTGAAAGAGAGCGCCGCCGGAGCGGCCGGGTTCGGCCCAAAGATGGCCGCCGTGAGATTCGACAATCGAGCGGCTGATCGACAATCCCATGCCGATTCCCTGGGGCTTGGTGGTGAAAAACGGCGCGAAGATCCGCCCTTCGATTTCGGGCTGCAGGCCAACGCCGGAGTCTTCGACGGAGATCAAGATTGCGCGATCATCCTGTCGCCGGGAACCGATCACCAGCTCTCTGGTGGGGCCTGCGAAACCGTGCATGGCATCCATGCCGTTCATCAAGAGGTTTAGCACCACCTGCTGTAATTGTACTCGGTCTCCCTTGACCCGTTGCAAATCACGGGCGAGGCGAGTGCGTACGGTGATGCCGCGGCGGCCAGCCTCATCGCGCAGAAACACGGTGAGCTCTTCGATCACTTCGTTCATATCCAGCCAGTCCTGAGCGGGAGACTCCTTCTTGAAAAGGGAGCGAATGCGCCCCAGAACCGCGCCCGCTCGGGTGCCATCCTGAATGATGTTTTCCGTGGTGCGCCGGGCCTTCTCGACATTCGGCGGCGCGGCGGAGAGCCATTCCAAGCACGCATGGCCGTTTGTGACCACGGCGGTGAGCGGCTGGCTGATTTCGTGCGCGATCGAAGAGGTAAGTTCGCCCATGCTGAACACGCGAGAGAGGTGCGCGAGATCCGTCTGCGTCTCGCGGAGGGCCTCCTGTGCTTTATCGTGCTCCTGCATGGTCCAACGCAACTCGGCGTTCGATTTCTGAAGCTCCGAGGTTCGCTCCGCCACTCGAAGTTCCAGTTGGGTGCGCGCCTCCTTCAAAGCCTCTTCACTCTTCTTCTTCGTCGAGCTTACCCAGCTAGCAACCAGCGCGCAGATTACAAATGCACCGAAGTAGGAGACATTCGTCGCGTCAACGATGAAAGAATGGAACGGCGGAACAAAGAAATAGTCCGTCAGCAACGTCGAAAGAAGAACGGCGAATAATCCTGCACCCGTTCCACCGAACCACGCGCTCGCCATGACTGCCGCGAAGAATAGAAAGAGAACAGGGTACGGAAAGAAATAGCGCAGGATGAAGGTCAGCGCGAAAGCGATCGCCACGAGCACCGCGGCGATCACGTAAGGACGAACCGCCTTTAGCAGCCTCTCTGACCGCGCAGGCGCCTCGAAGTCTATGGCAGGTGAACTCTCGACGGAACCGTCAGTGCTTCCAAGATTTGCCTCCGCCGACGGCGGAGGGCCGAACTTCCAATACCCACTGGTTGCTTTCGAGTTCATAGGTGTCGCAAGCGCCGCCCCGCATCAAGACGGTTACGAATTCAGCGGCCCGGCGCAGTTGCTCGCCGGGCGTGCCGGCAGCCGAAAGCGGACTCGTAACCGGGTGCAACAAACCGTGCCCTTCGTCTGATGTTATTAGGACATACATTGGCCAAGGCTAGCAACCACCCCCGGAGGTGTCCAATTGTTCCTTTTGATCGGAGCGATTCACCGCTACAGCAATCCACTGTCCGGCCAAACGGTTCCCTACAGGTGGCTGATTCCTCACGGCTTGTCGCGTTCCGCGTCTGCATGGTAACGCCTCCGAGGCGAGCAGGAAAGCGAATTTGCCGGGCAGAGGGGCTACGTCGGATCGAAGTCGATCCAGCCAAGACCTGGGGCAAAGACGCTTACCCGGTCGTGCGAAACCTCGGTGCCCTTTGTGATTGAGCGCGACTGGGATGTCGATGAGAGTCCCTTCGGTCCAGAACGCCAAACCCTGGCGAAAGTCGAGACAATCTCATTGGGCGCCGGCTGCGCAGGCGCCCGTCTGTAGTTCGGAAACATCCGATAGAAAAGATAGAAAAAACGGATAACCAGGAGGGATTCAGGACTCCGCCGGCCCTGCGCGGCCGCTACGCCTCTTTTTTCGCCTCCGCGCCAACGGAACGATCCGATCCTGCGGTCAAACGGGACTCGCGCGCATCGCGCGCCGCCGCACGATCGCGAAGACGGCGTCGTTCGCTCTCGAAAGCCGAGGCAAGCCAATGTTCGAATTCCGCTTCGTTTGATACGGGCTCTTTGTATTCCACCCTTGATGGCTCCCCGAAAGGAATTGTGTGAGCGGGAGTCTGCGTGATTCTCGGCAATCGGTCAATGCACTGCGGAAAACTTTTGTCTTTATCAAACCTTATCGGCTAGACACATCAACAGGCGCAGCTTAGTCGGAGATCAAAACGAATCCAGTCGCGTACCAGTTCCGTGCTACAATGTACCTGGCCCGCATTTCGACCCGAAGGACTGTCCATGCAGCCCGCGACCAGTTCGCCGAGTCTTCGGTTCGGTGCCTATTCACTTGATCTGCGCGCGGGCGAACTCCGGAAGGGCGCCTCAAGAATCCGCCTGCAGGAAAAGCCGCTCCGAGTGCTGGCGCTGCTCACCGAGCGCCAGGGCGATCTCGTCACGCGAGAAGAATTGAAACGGCGCCTCTGGCCGGAAGATACCTTCGTCGACTTCGAAACCGGGTTGAACACCGCCGTCAGCAAACTTCGAGACGCCCTTTCCGACAGCGCCGACAAACCTCGCTACATCGAAACGATTCCGCGCCGCGGCTATCGCTTCGTCGTTCCAGTCGAGCGAATTGTAGGGACCGGCGGCACGCGATCGGGCCCAGCCGCGAATGGCGGCGGGACGCGAACGGTCGAGATCGCGCTGGACCGTGATTCAAACGGAGCCGCGGCCGCGACGGTGCCTGCCAACGTGCCCGAACGACGTAAAGGAATTTCGCGCCGCCAGGCATTCGCCTTCGGACTCGCCTTGATCGCCATCGTGACCGCCGTCTCCGTCGGGCTGCGCTACTTCCGGGACCGGACCGCGCCTCCGCCCGCCCGCGCCATGCTCGTGGTGCTACCGTTCGCGAATCTTACGGGTGATCCGGGGCAGGACTACGTGAGCGATGGGTTTACGGAGGAGATGATCACGCAGCTCGGCGGGCTCAATCACCAGCAAATGGGTGTGATCGCGCGCACGTCCGCGATGAATTACAAGAACAGCTCCAAGTCCATCAAGCAGATTGCCCAGGAACTCGGTGTGAACTACGTGCTCGAAGGCAGCGTTCGCAAAGCCGGCGACGGCCTTCGCATTACCGCGCAGTTGATCCGGGCCGACGACCAGACCCATCTCTGGGCGCGCGAATATGACCGCCCGATCGGCGATTTGGCCAAGCTCCAGGGCGAGGTGGCGAAAGACATCGCGCGGCAAATCCAGATTCAGCTGACGCCGCAGGAGCAAGTGGCGCTGTCCGGTGAATATGCTCCGGTTCCCGAGGCGTACCGGTCATATCTGCGGGGCCGCTACAATTTGAATAGGCGTTCGATCGCAGGAATGACCACCGCAATCGGCGCGTTCAACGAAGCAATTGTGGAAGATCCCAACTACGCCCCGGCGTATTCCGGCCTCGCGGACACCTACAACCTGTTGATCTTCTACGGATATTTTCCGGGCGCCCAGGGAATTCCGAAGGCCAAGGCAGCTGCGAACAGAGCCGTCGAGCTCGACGACAACTCAGCGGAGGCCCACGCTTCTCTCGGTTACGTCGACTTCATGTGGGATATGAATTGGCACGACGCCGAAAAGCAGTTCCAGCGGGCCATCGAGCTTGACGACAGCTATTCGCCGGCGCATCACTGGTACGCGATGCTGCTGGCTGCTCTCGGCCGCCGCGAGGCTTCTCTCGCCCAGATTCACCAGGCGCAGCAGCTCGATCCGGTCTCGCTGATCGCGACAACGGCGGCGGCCTACGTGTCGTATTTTGTAAGGGACTACGGCGCGGCCGATAAACTCTGCGAAAGCGCCTTGCAGCGCGATCCGAATTTCATCGTGGCGCACACCGTACTTGGCTTGACTCGCGAGCAACAAGGCCGACCCGAAGCCGCGATTGCGGAGTTTCAGAAGACTCTCGCGCTGTCAGGGAGCCGCCCGGCCGTCTATCTTGATTATCTCGGCCACGCCTATGCGGCGGCGGGAAAACGCGCGGAAGCCGAAGCCGTGCTATCCGAACTCGACGGGCGAGTGAAACCCGGCGGCGCCAGCCCCGTCTATCGAGCTGCCACTCTCGCGGCCCTCGGCAGTAAAGATCAGGCGATCGATGCAATCGAGGGGAGCTTCGCGCGCGGCGGTGGCGGAAGCGAGACGGTATGGCTGAACGTCGATCCCCGATACGATGCGCTGCGATCCGATCCGCGATTTCAGCGCTTGCTTCGCGTAGCCGGATTCACTCCGTGAAAAGGGAAAGAGCGGACAGGCGCCATCCCGTTCGCGCGCTCTTCTGTTTGCTGATCCTCGCTATTTTCTTTCCCCGTCCTTCGTGGTGCCAGAAAAACGCGGTCGCAGCGGGCAAATTCGTGGTGGATCCACCTACGCTGGTTTCGCTCGGTTTCGAATGGCGAATCTCTGGCGACGACAATCGCAACGCTCGCGTCGATGTGACCTACCGGAAAAAGGGCGAACAGATGTGGCACAAGGGGTTGGCGCTCCTGCGCCTGCAACGCGAGCAGGTGCTCGGCGGCGTGCCACGCGACGGCGGCGCGCATTATTTCAGCTACGTCGCTCCCAACATGTTCGCGGGCAGCCTGCTGGATCTTCAGCCCAACACCGAATACGAATGCCGCTTCGTGCTCGGCGATCCCGACGGCGTGGAGGGAAAAGCCGAACGTACCGTCATCGTGCGCACGCGCAAGGAGCCGGAGCCAGCCGCTGGCGGCCACGTCTACAACGTCTATCCCTTCGGCTACAAAGGTGTGAAGCAGGAGCCCGCCTTCACCGGCTTGCTCGCCGCCTACTACATGGGCGCCGATGAATCCGACCATTCGAATGTCATGCCGCCGCGCGTCCAGCCGGGCGACATCATTCTGGTTCACGCCGGGTTCTACAAAGACAATCGCTTCGTCTATAGCGGCTTCGACCGGACCATCGCCGCGTACGGGACGCCGTTCGACGGCACGTATTATCTCACCGCGAGCGGCACGCCCGACAAGCCGATCGTCATCAAGGGCGCGGGCGACGGCGAAGTGATCTTCGACGGCGACGGCTGCCAGAATCTTTTCAATCTCATGGCGGCCAACTACAACTATTTCGAGGGCATCACCGTCCGCAACGCCAACGTCGCCTTTCTGCTGGGCTACAAAAACATCGCCGGTTCGAGCGGCTTCACCTTGAAGCGTTCGCGCATCGAGAATGTCGGCCGCGGCGTCGAAGACGATTGGTCGGGCTCGAAGGATTTCTACATCGCGGACAACGTCTTCATCGGCCGCCACAACCCCGAAAAGCTGCAGAGCTGGTGGACGCCCGCCGTCTGGGCCAAATTTCCCGGCTATCCCGCGCTCATCACTTCCGAATACGCGATCAAGATCTACGGTCAAGGCCACGTGGTCGCATACAACTACGTCGCCAACTGGCACGATGGCATCGACATCGCTACCTACGGCGATCCCGACGGCACTCCCAACGAACTCCGCGACCGCGTCCCGGTCTCGATCGATTTCTACAACAACGACATTTACAACATGGCGGACAATTGCATCGAAGCCGACGGCGGCGCGCACAACATTCGCGTCTTTCGCAATCGCTGCTTCAATTCAGCGGGAGGCGCTCTCAGCGCCCAGCCCATCTTCGGCGGCCCGCTGTACTTTTATCAGAATCTGATGTACGACACGACGACCGGCGGCCCGTTGAAATTGATCGACACGCCCGCGGGTGTCCTCGTCTATCAAAACACGTTCGTCGGCGAAGGACGCCTCATGGGGCCGGCGTCAAACATCCACTTCCTGAACAATCTGATTTTGGGCGATGGCTGGGCCGATCCGGTTTTGAATCTCCGCGCGTTCACCAACTATTCGAGCTCCGATTACAACGGCTTCCGTCCAAACCCGAATGTCGAAAATGCGTTTGAATGGGATTCTCCGCCGTTTGAAGTCGCTGCCGATTATCAGGCAGCCGCGCTCGTCACGCGCCATTTCAAGTCGCTCGACGAATACCGCCAGGCGACGGGGCAAGAGCGGCACAGCGTGCTAGTCGATTACGACGTCTTCATGCACGTCACAATGCCGGATAAATCCGATCCGCAGCGCCTCTACAATCCCGAGGATTTCGATTTCCGCCTCAAGCCCGGCTCCCCAGCCGTCGACGCCGGCGCCCTCCTCCCCACCATCAACGACGATTTCACCGGCCGCGCCCCCGATCTCGGCGCCTACGAACTCGATCGCCCGCTCCCGCACTACGGCCCACGCACCGAGCCCCTCGGCGCACCCGACGCCCCTGCGCCTCGTTCCCTCACCGGCCCGCGCTAAGGGCCAGCTGTTGCGCGGCCTTCGGGCAGTCGCCGATTTCATAGGGAATCCGACTTCCGGAGATCGCGCTTCATTGTAGAGGCACTCTGTACAGATTGCGGTGAACATCCTCGCGTACGGAGGCCGACAGCCCTGGTCCGGGTCCCAAGATGACGACGCCGTCCATGATCTTGGCTCCCCGCACTTTTTCCATTTCCTCACGGGTTTCAAGCCCCGCCGCCGGCAGGGTCGGCACGCTACTGGGTGGGGAGACCGGCACGACGAGGGTTTCCGTCGATCCCATCGTGTTCAAAATAACGGCAAAGCTCCTGCCGTCCGGGGCCCACCCCGCCAGGCAATAGCCGGGGCAAATCGTTACGGCGGTTTGGCCATCGAGCGGCAAGGCCATTGCTCCCGAGGGGGCCTCCGTGCTGGACACGACCCACCGTCCGTCCGGGGACACTGCGTCGATTTCAAAAATGGGATCGGGAAACGCCTTGACGCGCTCGCTACCGTCCTCTTTCATGCGGTAGACAAAATTCGATTTGCCTTCGGCCGCCCGAAAATAGATATGGCCGCTGAGGTCCCATTGAGGCTCGTCTTCGTTGTCCTTGGACGAAAATTCACGCGGCGGGAAACGGGAGTCGAGCGAAGCGAGCCACAGGTGCGATTGGTTTTTCTCGTCCATTGCGGAGAAAACAACCTCGGTGCCGCTATGCGAAATGTCGTAGCCCGTCACCAGGAAACCAGGCAGCAGTCGTTCGCTCTGGTCTGTCGCGAGGTCGGCGACCCAAAGTTCCCCGCTGACAAATTGCCCGGAGACGCCGTGGGGACGAACGAGGTAGTAGAGATTCTTGCCGTCGGGTGAAAACTGCGGGAAGTCCGCATAGCCCTCGGAAGAGACTTGTCGCTCACCCTTGCGGTCGCGTACCCACACCGTGCTTTCTCTCAAGCCGACCGAGGTGATGAGCGACTTGCCGTCCGGCGCAACGGCGATGCCCTCTTCTTCCGTGGGTCCCGACGTCACTTGTTCCGGCTCGCCGTCCGGGAAATGCTGGCGCCAGATGTGGAAACGCCCGCCGGCATCCGAACTGAAGTACATCCAAGCTTGATCCGGAGACCAGGCCACGTAGGTGCATCCGGCCCCCGGCGGGCCGACCGGCTTGCCCGTGGAGCTCGCGTCGAACGGAACCAGGCGACAAGGGAGCCAGCCCCCGTTATCCATCTCCGCCACGAGCACCCACTTGCGATCCGGGGAAAGGGCCGAGCGATGCGCCATGCCCCGCTCGCGCGGAGGAACGTAGACGTCGCGGCTTTGATCGCGCGTGGCGGTAGCGGTGACGACAGCCATGTGAATGCCCGTCTTGATTTCTGAGAACAGGACATGGCCGGAGTCGACCCACGTGAGGCACTCGGCATTGGGAAGCATCAAGTGGGCCGCGCCTCCGAAGACCGGGACAGACCATGTGTCCCAGGCGCTTGGCACGTCCGTGGTCCCAGTGTAAGCGATGGTCGAACTGTCCGGAGAAAATTGCGGGCACATCTTCCCGAGCGTGTCGTGAGTGAGTTGTACGGACTCGCCGTTCGGGAGAAGTTTTGCTTCGATTTGTCCATTGCCGACGAAAGTGTCTCCGCCACGGATGAAGGCGAGGATGCGTCCGTCCGGAGAAAGCGCGGGCGAAACAGCCGAATCGGCAAAATCGGTGAGTTGCACCCAGTCCGAGGGCGACACCGCGGGCGGAGGCGAGCGCTTCGCGCGAAACCATTCGAAGGCGCCTGCTGCTGTCAGCAAAACAACAGCGAGCAGTCCTGCGCCGGCCAGCGCCCAACGCCCCAACGAGCGCGCCGGAGGCTGAGGCGCAGCCGCAACGCCCGCTGGGTGCGAGCCGATTGCTTCGAGAGCCGCGTGCACTTCGGAAGCTCGCTGGTAGCGCTGTTCTCGCTCCTTGGCAAGGCAGCGTTGGATGATGGACTGCAAGCTCACGGGCGCGCGCGGCGGCAGAGACTTGGGCAGTTCGCGCAGGATCGCCGAGCTGAGCTCATACGACGTTCGTCCCTGGAACGGAGGACCGCCCGCCGTCATCTCGTAGAGCACGACACCGAGCGCCCAGATGTCTGTTCGGGCATCGGCCGATTCGCCGCGCAATGTTTCCGGGGCCATGTATTGCAGCGTGCCGACGATGGTTCCAGTTTCCGTGAGGGACTTGTGCGAGAGAGTGGCCTCTTCAATCTCCGCGGAGGACACGCGTTTCGCCAGGCCGAAGTCCAGAACCTTTGCATCGCCATCCGACGTGATGACCACATTCGCGGGTTTCAAGTCGCGGTGCACGATCCCGCGCTCGTGAGCGTGTGCCAACGCCGCCGAGATTTGGAGTCCGTAACGGTTCACGGTCTCGAACGCCAAGCGATCGCGCTCGATCAGCGCACTGAGCGACCGCCCCTCGACGAGTTCCATGGCGATGTAAACTTGGCCCGCGTCCTCCCCCACTTCATAAATGGTCGCAATGTTCGGGTGGTTCAGTGCCGAAGCGTTTTGGGCTTCTCGCAGGAAGCGCGCCCGAGCCGTCTGATCTGCGAGCGCGCCTTCGGGAAGAAGCTTGAGTGCAACTAGCCGGCCCAGTCTCGTATGTCGGGCCTTGTAAACGACGCCCATGCCCCCTGCGCCGATGCGTGCCAGGATGTCATAGAGTCCGAGCCGGGAGCCGATCGCCAGCTCTTTTGTCGGAGCCGCGGGCTGGGTGGGGAAATTCGTAGGACCGTGCTCATGCGCCGCAATGAGGGATTCCACCTCGCGACGTAGATCTGGTTCAGTGCACGCCCGTTCGAGATAGGCGTGCCTCTCGCCGGGTGGCCGTTCGAGAGCGTCGGCGAGCACCTTTTTCACTTCCTTCCAGCGTTCCGGCGTGAGTTGTGCCATTTCGTTCTCGGAGGAGCAAACTTGCCAGTTCAGGGAGTTGCGTTTTGTTCAGTCCAACGAATCGTGTCATTCTCAGCCGGCGTTAGCGACATCGCGCTGAGCTTCGCATCGTGCTCGATACACCTCGCCCTTGCCCTGACGAGGGAGGGGCGCCGATCGAGGCGAGAATCTTATACGACCCGACGTGACTTCCCGATGTCCGCGCCATTTCGGGCTGGATTATATCTCCGGTGAACAGGAACGCATCCCACAACCTGATCTGGCGGGCAGCCGGCGATGCGGTCATTCCAGCTGCCCTGGCGATTCCTCGTCAGTGAGAGCGCGTGCCGGAAGCTCAGGAGGTAATAGGATTGGGTTTTGCGGGGTTGATGTTGAGGTCGGCGATGGCTTGTTCGACGACGCTGCGATCGATCTTGCCGGCGTCGCGCAATTCGCACAGCGTGGCGAGCACGACAAACCGCGAATCGACTTCGAAGAAGTCGCGCAGGTCGGCGCGTCCTTCGCTGCGGCCGAATCCGTCGGTTCCGAGCGACGCGAGCGGCCGCGGCATCCACTTCGCGATCATGTTCGGCAAGGTCTTCAGGTAGTCGGAAGCGGCGACGAGCACTCCGGGCGCGTTCTCAAGCTGTTGCGTCACGTATGGGACGCGCGGCTTTTCGCCGGGATGCAGCCGGTTCCAGCGCTCGACGTCGATCCCGTCGCGATAGAGCGACTTGTAGCTCGTCACGCTCCACACGTCGGCCGCCACGCCGTATTTCTCGGCGAGAATTTCCTGCGCGCGCAGCACTTCGTTCAGGATCGCACCGCTGCCAAACAGTTGCGCACGCAGCTTCGACTTCGTGCCGTTCGATTTCGCGTCAGCCTTCGCACCGGGCGTCTTCAGTTCGCTTGCCGCGCGGAAGCCGTACATCCCCTTCAGGATGCCGTCCTTCACGCCTTCCGGCATCGGCGGATGCGCGTAGTTCTCGTTCATCACGGTGACGTAATAGAAGATGTTCTCGCCGTCCTTGTACATGCGGCGGATTCCGTCCTGCACGATCACCGCGATTTCATATGCAAATGCCGGATCGTACGCCAGCAGGTTCGGCACCGAGAGCGCCAGCACGTGGCTGTTCCCATCCTGATGCTGCAATCCCTCGCCCGAGAGAGTCGTGCGACCCGCCGTCCCGCCGAACAGGAACCCTCGCGTCCGCATGTCCGCCGCGGCCCAAATGAAATCCGCCACCCGCTGGAACCCGAACATCGAGTAGTAGATGAAGAACGGAATCGTGTTCACGCCGTAGGTCGCGTAGGCCGAGCCCGCCGCGATGAACGACGAAATCGACCCCGCCTCCGTGATCCCTTCCTCGAGTATCTGCCCGCTCTTCGTTTCGTTGTAGTAGAGCAGCATGTCGCTGTCGACCGGCTCGTACTTCTGCCCCACGCTCGAATAGATTCCCGCCGTGCGAAACAGCGACTCCATGCCGAACGTCCGCGCTTCATCCGGCACGATCGGCACGATCAGATGCCCGATCTCGGGATCCTTCAGCATCTTCCGCAGCATCTGCACGAACGCCATCGTCGTCGAAAAGTCTCGCCCGCCGCTGCCTTGCAGGAATTCCTTGAATAGCTCGTCGTGGTCCGCAGCGATCGGCTTCGAGCGCACGTGCCGCTGCGGGACGTAGCCGCACAACGCCGCCCGCCGCTCCTTCAAGTAGCGAATCTCCTCGCTGTCCTCCGGCGGACGATAAAACGCCACGTGCATGCACTCTTCGTCGTTCAGCGGAATATCGAAACGCGAACGGAAAATCAGCAGCTCCTCTTCGTTCAGCTTCTTTTGCTGGTGCGTCACGTTCTTCCCTTCGCCCGCTTCACCGAGGCCGTAGCCCTTGATCGTCCGCGCCAGAATCACGGTCGGCGAGCCTTTGTGCTCGAAGGCTTTCTTGTACGCCGCATAGACCTTCAGCGGATCGTGCCCGCCCAATCGCAATCGCCGCAGATGCTCGTCCGACAAGGGCTCGACCAGCTTCAGCAGTCGCGGATCGGAGCCGAAGAAATGCTCGCGCACGTACGCGCCCGAGGAAACGGTCAGCTTCTGATACTCACCGTCGACCATCTCTCCCATGCGCTTCACCAGCAACCCTTCGGAATCCTGCGCCAGGATCGGGTCCCACTCGCTGCCCCACAGCACCTTGATCACGTTCCAGCCCGCACCGCGAAACGCCGACTCGAGCTCCTGAATGATCTGCCCGTTGCCGCGCACCGGCCCGTCCAACCGCTGCAGGTTGCAGTTGATGACGAAAATCAGGTTGTCCAACTTCTCGCGCGACGCCAGCGTGATCGCGCCCAGCGATTCGGGCTCGTCCGTTTCACCATCACCCAGAAACGCCCACACCTTCGAATCCGAAACAGGCTTCAGTCCACGGTTCTCGAGGTAGCGGCTGAAGCGCGCCTGATAGATCGACATCAGCGGCCCGAGCCCCATCGAGACGGTCGGGAATTCCCAGAACCCCGGCATCAGCCACGGATGCGGATACGACGACAGTCCGCCTCCCGGCTTCAGCTCCCGGCGAAAGTTTTCCAGCTGCTGTGATGTGAGGCGGCCTTCGAGAAATGCGCGGGCGTAGATGCCCGGCGAAGCATGGCCCTGGAAATACACCGTGTCGCCTTCGAACGTCTCCGTGCGGGCGCGGAAGAAATGGTTGAAGCCGACTTCGTAGAGAGTCGCGGCCGAAGCGTAGGTCGAGATGTGGCCGCCGATGCCGTTCTCATGCTTGTTCGCGCGCACCACCATCGCCAGCGCGTTCCAGCGAATCAGGCTCTTGATCCGCCGCTCGAGCGCCTGGTCGCCCGGAAATGGCGGCTGCAGCTCGGCGGGAATCGTATTCGTGTAGGGAGTGTTCGCCGAAAAGGGAAGTTTTACGCCGATCACCGTGGCGTGCGTGCGCAGCCGCTCGAGAATCTCCATGGCCACTTCGGGCCCGCTCGATTCCAGCACCGAGTCGAGCGACTCGAGCCACTCCTGAATCTCCGTGTCGTCCAGCCCCTGCAAACGCGGTGCGAGAGTCTCGTTTTCCATCGGCCCTACCCATTATACGACGCAGCGCGCGCCGTTGCGTTGCGCGCGGATGGTATTTGATGACCCCATGCTTCGAGATTCTTGTCGGTGATTGCTGGTTAGGGACGCCGCAGCACGCGGCTCGCTGCCCGGCAATCCGCCGCACGCTCCCTAGAATACATCGGGTAGCTTGCCACTATCCCGTGAAAGCGAGCCTCCAATGTTTGTATCCACTCCATCCGCCTCTTGAATGCTCCTTACCGGAACAATTTCCGCGGGCGGCGGCGTACCGAAATGGCTTGCCAAGTGTTTGCAGGTTGTGCCTCAATATAGGCCCATGCGCGCACTCGGTCACGAGCAGCGTTCCACCACCGGCTTCACTTGAACCTCCCTCTAAGCGAGCCGTCGGCCGTTTCCTAATTGAAATCCCAATCGAAGTTCAATCTTCCATTTGCGAATTGAGGGAGGAACTATCCGATGTGGCGAAAGACGATTCTATGGAGAAGCTTGTTTCTGTTGGTGATTTGCTGCTGCCTGACGGCGTCCGCGAACGATCATAAATCCGTCCGGCCCGCACAGGCATCGTTTCTGATCAAGAACGCCTTCGTAGTGAAAGTGCCGAAGGATGCGCAGACGACGCGGATCTGGTTTGCCGTTCCGCAGGAGGATGCGTATTCGAAAATCACGGACTTCAAGGTCGTGAGCGACGAGCCCGTCAGCTACAACTGGGATTCGTGGCGAAACAAAGTGGGCTATCTCGAAGTGCGCGGCGCAGCCCATCCGGAAATCCACGTCACCGAGACCTTCGCTCTGACGCGAACGGAGATGCGCAACACGATCGACCCGAAAGCGACGCGGCCGCTGACGGATGCGGAGCGTACGGCGCTTTCCCGGTATCTGACGCCGACGACATACGTGATCATCAACGACCAGATCAAGGCGCTGGCGCAACAGATCACGGACGGCGAAACAAATCCCGTGTTGGCCGCGCGGAAAATCTACGACTGGACGCTGCAGAACATCGATTACTGGGTGAAGTATCCCGATCGCCTGAAGGCGTCGTCCACAGGAAGCACGGAATTTTGCCTGCGCACGAAATCGGGCAACTGCACCGACTTTCATTCCTTGTTCGCGTCGCTGGCAATGGCCGCGGGCATCCCGACGCGGATGATCTACGGGTCGCTGCTGAAGCCGACTCTCGACGGAGTGCCGGTCGACGCGAGCTATCACTGCTGGATTCAGTTCTACGCGCCGAATCTGGGATGGCTTCCGCTCGATGTCTCACTCGCGAACATCTACGGCAAGGAATTTCCGCTGACCGACCAGAACAAGAAGCTGGTGGAGCTGACGACGGCGACCGGCTACAAAGGATTCGATCCCAGCAAGATCGACTACTACTTCGGAAACCTCGACGACCGGCGCGTGGTGTGGTCAATGGGGCGCGACCTCATGATGCAGCCGCCGGAGGACGACGGGCCTGTGAACTCGTTCCCGAAGGCGTACGTCGAGGTGAATGGCAAACAATATACGGACTGGACGCGCACGTTTACGTACAAGAGCCTGACTCCAGACACCGACCACTGATGATCGCCGACAACTGGGATGCCGGAGAGATGGGCTGTGGCGAACTGCTGATCGAACTGGCGGGCCGGATGAGGAGCCTCGCGCCGGGGCAGGTGCTCGAATTAAGGGCGCTCGATCCCGGCGCGGTGGAAGACATTCCGGCGTGGTGCGGATTGACCGGACATTCGCTGGTCTCCGCGCGGCATCCCATTTACGAAATTCGGCGGAGAGAAGACTGATTCATCCACATTCTTAGCATTCTCAAAAAGGAGGAAACATGCCGGGAAGCTTTTGCGTCAGCCTCAGCTGTTCGAAGGACAACACGGACAAGGCCACGGTCGGCTTCGTGGTGGCGAACGCCGCGGTCGCGTCCGACAAGGATACGATGGTGTTTCTCAGCATCGAAGGCGTCCGACTTTCCCAGAAGGGCTATGCGGACGACATTCACGAGCCCGGGTTCGCGCCGTTGAAAGAGCTGATGGACAATTTCGCCAAAGCCGGCGGAAAAATCTTTGTCTGCTCGCCGTGCTTCAAGAAGCGCGGATTGGCGGAGAATAACCTGGTGGCGGGGGCGACGATTGTGGGCGGCGCGAAGCTTGTCGAGTTTCTGAGCAACGGCGCACCCAGCGTGAGCTATTAGGCCCGCGGAAGATGCATGACAGCTGAGTCCGATCCCATCGCGGCGGCGACTTGCGACGGCGGCGATCTTGATTGCGGCAGTGGTCTATTGCTGATCATCCGAAACGCAATGGATCCGCTGCCGTCCGGCGCCGTGCTCGAGGTGCGCAGCCGCGAAATCAGCGTGAAGGAAGACCTGCCGGCGTGGTGTCGCCTGGTGGGACACGACATGCTCACCACCAAGCCCGGCGACGCAGGATCGACGAGCTACTTCATTCGCAAGAAAGCGGCGGACGCCGTCTTGCGGCAGGACCTCGAGCAGGCGAAGAACTTCGTCTGGCGCGCGCGGGTGCGGGGACGCGGCGGGATGGCGGCGGAAGTTTTCGTGCGCAATCATTCCTTTACTGTAGGGCAACCCGCGAGCTTCGATACGGCGGACCAGGCGATCAGCGCGGTTGAATACGTGTTGGGATCGCTGGGCGCGTGCCTCGCGGTGGGATTCCAGTGGCGCGCGTCGCAGAAGGGCGTCACGGTGCACAATCTCGAAGTTGCTCTGCAGGCGCGGGCGCAGGACATCCTCGTCTATCTCGGATTAGAGAATGCCGGGAGTCCACGTCTGGCGGACGTGCGAGCGGTGGTTTACGTCGATGCGGACGCCGATGACGAGACGCTGACGAAATTACTGGAGGAGACCGTGCGGCGCTCGCCGGTGACGCAGACATTCCAAAACGCGGGGACATTTCACGCGGAGATCCGGAAGGCATAAGAATGAGGGGCGGCGTCGCATATCCGGTGACGGTCGTTGGCAGCTGGCCACGGCCGGCGTGGCTGATCGAGGCGATAAAGCGGCGTTCCGCGTCGCTTGTGGAGCTGAAGGATCAAGCCACGCTGCTGGCGATCAAGTATCAGGAGGACGCAGGGGTCGACATCGTTTCGGACGGAGAGCAAAGGCGCGACAACTTTTATTCGTTCATTTCCGACCGGCTCGAGGGCATTCGGCTCATGACGTTGGCGGAGCTGCTGGATTACGTCGAGGACAAAGCTGCTTTCGAGAATCTGCTCAACGCGCTCGATGTTCCGGCATTCGCGATCAAGAATCCGGTGGTCGTCGGAAAAGTCTGGCGGCGCGGGCCGCTGGTGATGGACGATTACCGCTTCCTGCGGCAACACACGAAGAAAGCGATCAAGGTTACGTTGCCCGGGCCATATCTTCTGAGCCGGTCGACCTGGGTGAAGGGTCTTTCGGAGTCAACCTATCCGGATGGAGATAGCCTAGGGAACGATATTGTCGCCGTGCTGCGCGAAGAATTGCAGGAACTCGCCAGCGCGGGCGCGGAGATGGTGCAGTTCGACGAGCCTGTGCTGAGCGAATTGTTGCTGGCGGGACGGTCGGCGACGCGGACGTTCATGTGCGCGGCGCTGGCGGCGAGTTCGAGCCCCGAGGGCGAGCTCGAGCGCGCGGTGAGTCTGCTGAATCGCGTCGTAGAGGGAATCGAGGGACCGACGCTGTGTGTACACGTGTGCCGCGGCAACTGGAGCCGGAATGAAGACGTGCTGCTCGCCGGCCCCTACGACGGCCTGATGCCGTATTTGAATCGGATGAAGTTCGATCAGTTTGTCCTGGAATATGCAACGTCTCGCGCAGGCACGCCACGAGCGCTGGCGCAACTGCAGCCGCGCGCCCAGATCGGCTACGGCGTGGTGAATCCGCGCACGGCGGAAATCGAAAAGCCGGAGGAGATCGTTGGGCGCGTTCGCGAGCTCACTGAATTCATCGCGCCGGAACGTATCTTTCTGAATCCGGATTGCGGCTTCGGGACATTTGCGGAGAGGCCGGTGGCGGATACGGAGACGGCCTTCGCGAAGCTAGGCGCGCTCTCCGCCGCCGCGCGCAAACTGCGCGGAGAATAAGGCAAGCTCTGGCGGAGAAAAAGGGGGAGGCGCATCCCGCGCGCCTCCCTTTCTCTTTTTTCCTTTGCGGCTTCGTGAAGAGCCGCAAAGGTTCCCTAGAACATGATTTGCGCCTGGATCCAGACGCGATTGGCCGCGAAGCCCTTGGCGTCGAACGTATTCCCGGTCATGTAGGAATACGCCGTCTGGAGCTTCGCGTTATGTCCATAGAGGTAATAGTTGAATCCGACCGAATGCTCGTCCACGCGGTGAAACGCGAAATTGGGTCCGGAGTACCACGTGTTCGTCTCCGATCCCGGAGTTGTGGAAGCGAAATCGAGCGCGCCCCAGTTCACTCCCGAAACGCGGCCGATGATTTCGAAGTGGCCGGGGATCAGGTAGTAGCCGGCCTGTTCGGCGAAACCGTACGAGTTGAAGCTTGGAAGGCCGGTTCTTTCCGTGTTGCGATAGAAACCGGTGTTTTGCAGGGTGAAGAATTTCTTCCGGAACGCAACCGTCTGGTTTACGCCAACCGTGCGGTCCCCGGCGCTCTGATTTTCAAAAGCCGAGGGCGTAGCCACCGGATTGTAGGCGGCCGAAGTCCACAGCGTGAGCTCTGTGGGCGCGCCAGCCGGGTTCGGATCGCTTTCCTGGTAGCCATAAGGCGCCAGCACGTCGTACTGCACGTGCCC
The DNA here is from genome assembly GCA_963836125.1 of uncultured Acidobacteriota bacterium. Lineage (GTDB taxonomy): Bacteria > Acidobacteriota > Terriglobia > Acidiferrales > UBA7541 > Palsa-295. Next base: position 878,351 of record CAWIIK010000003.1, on the reverse strand, counting down.
GATGTACGCCAGCTTGTTGTTGAAGTTCTCCTGGCCCGCTGCGTCCAAGCCGGGAACGGAATTAGCGATCATAATCGCGTAGCCGAATTTCCCGATCTGCCCCAACGCTTCGAATCCGACCGCGCGGGACAATGCGAAGGCGTATTCAGCCGAAGAGAAGTCCGCGAACAGATACTCTCCGGGGCTGTCCAAGTTTTCCAGAGAATACGGCGTCCACGACCGGCCCATCTGCACGGAAAGGGCCTTCGAAAACTGTTTCTGTGCGAACCAGTCGATGAAGTTCATACCGATCGTGTTGCTCGACGTGCTGCCCTGAAATTGCACGAAGTATTTGACGCTGGGATCGAAGACGGAGCCGGAAAGCGCCAGGCGGCCGAGGTACGTGTCGAAGTCGCTGGTATTGCTCGTCGGAGCTCCCAGAGCGGTTGCGCTGCTGTTCGGGACAAGCTCCGTGAAGCGCGGCTGGAAGAGGCCGTTGATGTGCAGCGAGAATTTGTTGTCCTCGCTGGCGACGTAGAACCCGCCATCGTAAATTTTTTTCCAGCCGTCGGTATCTGCGCTGCCACCCTGCGGCTGCGGAACGACTGCAGCGGGCGCGGCCACACCGATGGACGCGCTCGATGCGGCTAGCGCAGCGGCCGGGATAGAGGCCGCAACTGCGCGGGTATCGGCCCGCGCGTTTATCTGTTCTTCGAGTTGCTGGACTTTTTGCTGCTGTTCTCTGAGCTCTGCTTTAAGTTCTGCCGTCTGCTCTTGAGATTGTTTCTGCTGGGCCATGAGCAGGTCGCGCAGTTGTTGCAACTCGTCTTCCATGCGTGCTTCGGCGGGACTCGCGGGCGCGGCCGGAGTCGCCGGAGAATTGGCTGCCGCTGGAGTCCCTGCAGCAGCCGGGCCCGCCGGCGACGGCCCATCTTTGCCCCCCGCAGCCATGGCCGAGGTTCCCACGAAGAGGCTGAAAGCTATCAAACACGTAGCAAACACTCTCATCTGTTTCTCCTTGAAGAGTTTTATACCCACCCGAATTGACAAGAAGTCCGAGACGCACCTGAGAGTGCGTGCGGACCTGTTCGGACCAAGCCGTTCCTCGCGGGCTGAATTACCGAAACGCGAGCACGCGACGGCGGACTGAAGTCGCTTGGAAACTAATTGGAATTAGGAAACGGCCGACGGTCGCTTAGAGGGGGCTGCTTCAAGTGAAGCCGGCGCCGGGGCGCCGATGGGGGCTCGACGGAACCATGAGGCGACTATTGATGCACAGGGCGGAGGGGTTTGGCAAGAATTTAAGTCAAACGCCTCCGCAAACCGCGGCGATCCCGGGTCGCTGCGCTGACCGCGATTAATCTGCTTTGATGTCCCAGCCGGTGCGGGATCCGTAGGGAAGCGCCACGGAAATTCCCTCGATCTGGCGGATTCTCCCGCTTTCGATCTTGAAGAATTCCGCCATCTCGACGCTCGACGGCCTCTGTGTCACCGGGGGCATGGGCACTTTCCCGACGCCCTTCACGTTTGCCCATTTCACGTTTCCCGGATGATTGAACATGAAAACGCCGAACACGATTCCGATCTTTTCGTCCACCACCACGTATCGCCGCGGAGCGATGGAATGAATGTACGTCCAGATTCCGGTGTTCATGTTCTCGCGAATGCCCATCGAGTCGGGCCGGAAGGAGTTCAGGTCAAACCAGCCCTTGGCGCTCGGGTTGTTGGTGTCCTGATATCCGTCGAGGATGCGGTTGCATTTCGGATCGAAGGGCACCATGTCGCCCGAGGAATGGAGGATTCCCTCGAAATACGTGTTGGCGGCTTTGACCATCTGCTGGCGCGAGACTCTCTGTGACGCTTGCAACGGCTGGAGCCACACGGGATTGGGCTGCCCGAATTCTTCGAGGGCTTTGGCGTCGTTCGCATTTCGGTGAACGACCGTCTCAACCTCGGTGATTTTGCCGCCGGCTACCTTCAAGCGGGCCAGAAGAATCGCGGGAGTACCGTTCTCCCGGATCGTGCCCTCGAATCCAACCTGGCTGTCGTGCGGATCGGCGAAGTACAGCTTGTAACTTCCCATACCGCTGATGGTTCCCCAGAGTGCGTCGCCGAGCTTGAGCGGGATCGTGTTCTCGGTGAACGTCACGTGGTCTGCGAGGGGAATCTGGCCTGGATCGTGCGCGACGAGCGCCTTGAGGTAGCGATCCATCACCCCCGTCAGGCAACTGTAATCGCACGACTGCTCGACCGCGGCTGTTTGTTTCGGGCCGCCCGCTGCCGCAGGGCCGCGTATCGCGAACGCCCACAGCATGGATATTGCCATGATCGCGACTGCTCCCAGTTTCGTTCGCATGTTCACGCTTCCTTGTCGCCTTTCTTCCGCGCCCGGGCGGGGCAAACGCACGGGATGTCCCCTCACGGGTGCAACTGGGACCCGATTTCAGGCCATTACTGTTTGTCGGGTGCCGGAGTGCCGGGCGCGGAGCTGGACACGGGCTTTCCATCAACTCGGACGTGGTAGCCTGCCGGGACGTGCGTCAACGTGTGCACATAACGCAGCTTGCCGTGCTCGACGCGAAAGAGGTGGGTATCGGGCAATCCGCCGACACCGAAAGTGCAGAACACGACGACAGATCCAATCGTCTCGTCGACGATGAAGCGGCGCGCCACGATGTTGACGCCCGCTGGCACGCCGACCGAGCAGCTATCGGTCGGGAGGCCTTTGCCGGTGCGGATACCCCCTTCGGTCCGGTTGCACGGATATCCCCACGGCACTAGATCGAGCTTCTTTTCCAGGAAAGCATCGAGGTAGGCACTGGCCGCAGCAACCAGGGTATCGCGGCTGTCGCGCTGGTCGGGCGGAATCACTCCCCAATCCTCAGAGGGCGACCACTTGTAGTAGTTATCGGCGTTGAACAGCCAATCGCCTTGCTGCGTCACCATCGATTCGATCTCCGCGATTTTGTCGTGATTGACCCTGAGGCGCGTGCCGAGGACGTACGGGTGGCTTTTGTCCGTGACGATCACTTCGGTGAATGTCTGGCACGTGGCCGGGTCGATCAAGGTTCGATGAAAATCGATCTTCAGCGGTTTATGGATGACGCCCGATTTGATGTCGACGACCTGCATGTTTTCGATATACGCGAGCCCGGTCGCCAGCGGCAGGCCGGAAGTGTCGCCCTTGGTTTGGGCCTCGATGTAGAGGTTGGTGGCAGCTTGCAGGCCATCGCGCGTGCAAGACACCTGCGCGAAACTCGCCGCCGGCGCCAACAGTACGGCCGAGAGCACGATCCACTTGCATAGAATGCGACTCATCGAACCCCTCCCCATTTTGTTTGCGGTTTGCGAGCGAGAGTCTACCACCGAATCGCGGAGGTCTGAACGGGCATCACGCGTACGCCAGGTTCGGCTGCTGGGCTACTTCACGACGGTTGTAAACCGACCGTTGAGGACTGGATCGCGCTCGTTTTGCTCGCAATCGGTCTCCTCGATCATGCGGTTGAAATCGGTGACGCGCGTGTGAACGATTACGGCGTGAATCGGCTTCGTGAGCGCAACCGGGTCCTCCACCGTGTAATCGATCTGCATGTGATCGTGATCGAGCATGCGAATGCGCTCGGTGAAATGCAGCTGATCGCTCATCGGCACGAAAAAGCCCGAAAGCTCGCCCATATAGAGCCGCCTTCTCGTTGCGATCGTGTCGACGACGAGCGTGTCGCCTTCCCAATGCCCGATCGAGTCGCCCATGAGCGTCGGCCACAGCTCGTCCTTCGGTGGGTGCGACCGGCCGTCGGTGTAGATGGTACGCACCGCGCCCACGGTGCTGATGAAAGTGGTTTCCTCCGGCGTCACGCGCCACTGATACATTCCCGGCGTCGAGGTCCCAGGAAAGGGCGGCGGGCCGCACAGCGGATCGTGAGTGACGGGCGGATGAGCTGGGTCGGCGGCGATGGCGGCCTCAATCTTTTTTCGAATCCCCTCGTACTTTTCCTGATACTCCGCAGTGAACGAAGGCCGGAGCGCGGCGGCATACTCTTTCAATCTCCGCTGGCCTTCCGCGCTGAATTGCTGGCCGTCGGCCTGTCCCGCGAAAGCGTCGAGTTCCCAAATGCCCGACCAATCGGGCAGCTTGGCGAACGCCGCGATGCGCTCCTTCGAAGAAGTTTGCCCGGCCGCCGCGAAGAAACAGCCCGCAATCAGGGTCACAGCGACAGCCCATGGCACGCGGCGCACAGCGATTCGACGGATAGCATTCGTCATCATCTTGTCGGCGTCTCGGCCGGCCTGCCGATGATTTTCCCGTCGGGACCAGTGACGGAGACAACCAACCCGCCATGCTGGCCGTCCCGCAGCGGATTGATAACGATCGTCACTTTGTCGCCCGGACTCAGGCTTCCGGGCTTCCACCCTTTGCGCATCATTTCGACCGGGGCACCCATCTCGATGCCCCATTCGACAGGTTCCGCGCTGGGATTGCTTGGGTCCGGCACGAGCACCTGAATCCAGCAGTGCGGATTCGTCCACTGGAAGTCTTTCACCATGCCAGCAAGCGTGACCTGTTTCGTCGCATCGAACATGGCGCGCGAGTGGTGCGCGAATGCGGAGGTCCCCAACAACGCCAGAACGGCGACGAGCGATATTCTGAGAGCGATTCTCATCTGCCCATTGGCTTTTCGGTATGGAGAGCCGGGGCATTATAGCCCAAGCGTGGAAACCGACCCATGCGTATGGTATGGGGGTCTGCGCGAACCCACAGCGGGCCCACCAATTAGAGTGGCGCGCTCAACGAGTCGGTTCATGGAAGCTTTGAAGCGATCGCTCACCAGTACGGCTGGACGATGTCCTTGCTTAATAAGAAGCGTGGCTGCATACCCAGATGTGCGGCAGGGGCGGCCGCATGCAGGAGCAATGAGTGCATCAGGATCACGTCACCCGCCGACGCAGTGTTCTCGATGACCTGGAGCGGTATTCCGTTGACCTCTTCGACACGTTCGTGGAACCGCGCGATACGCGCCCCGGAATCAGCAGAAGTACATAAATCCCGGAGGTACGGGTGTCGCTCGAGCGATCGGCGGAGCTGCGCACCTCGGGCCCCGTGTGCCGGAGGATTTTCAGAAAACCACTGATGCACGAGACGATGCGACCCGCTGAGGATGTTCACGCCCCCGCAACGCCGTCCGACGTCGGTCAGCATCGCGTGTACCTTCACACCACAGGCGGGGAGCAGCCGGCCCGTATAATCGCCATCCAGGTGCCAGCCGGTGCTCGGCACATCCCATTCACTCCCCGTAGGGAATTGCAGGAAGAACGCACCCCAATCACTCGGTTTTTGCCATGGTTGGCCTTCCAGCACCTGGTCGATCGCGCGGATCGTGTGCGCGCTCCCGATAGCTCGAAAAACAGGATCGCGCTTCAGGTGCTGCAAACGTTCCGGTCGCGCTTTCGTCCAGGTTGACGCATCGTTGCGGCGGATTCCAACGCCGGCCAGCGCGCTCCAAATGACATCACACATTGCGGCCGCGTCTTCGGCGCTGAAGGCCGCGCGAATGCGGACCCACCCATACGTCCGAAAGTGTTCCAGCGTTGGCTGATGCATATGCGGCATCTAGGAACCAAGCCTCAAAAGGGATGGCGCGCCCCAGGGGACGAGTCCAGAACTTTTCTCAGCGATTTCGTGTCAGCCTTGCCACAGACTGATGTCCTTGCCGGACTAAGCCAGTAGGCATCTGAGCCGCCGAGGACAATCGTGGCGTTACGTGCGGCCTCACAACCTACAGCAGTTGCGCGCAGGCTCCAAGTGAGCTAAGATTGCTTAGCTAAGGAGCTCTTATGGGCATCTTCACAATCCATCAAGCAAAAACAAACCTTTCCCGGCTGATTGAGAAGGCTTCCGAGGGGGAGGAAGTGATCATCGCACGAGGGTCAAAGCCCGTGGCCCGAGTCGTTCCGGTCGGGGAGGTGAAGGGTAAACGCCAGCCGGGATCGCTCAAGGGAAAGTTGCGCGTTGGGCCTGAGTTTTTTGAACCGCTTCCGATGAGCGAATTGTCGAACTGGGAGTAGCCCTGTTGCGCGCTCTACTTGATACCCACGCTTTGCTCTGGTGGCTTTCCGATGATCCCGCACTATCGCAGCGCGCTCGAAAGTTCATAGCGGAAACCAAGAACACACTGATCGTGAGTGCAGCATCGGCTTGGGAAATCGCTATCAAGGTTCGACTGGGAAAACTGCCAACCGCAACCGACTTGGCGGCGGATTTCTCTGGCCTCATTGAGCGTGAAGGTTTTGAATTATTAGCCATTTCTGCAGAGCATGGCATTCGGGCTGGACTTCTGCCTGGTCCTCACAAGGATCCATTCGACCGTATGCTTATTGCTCAGGCCCATGCTGAGAATATACCGATCGTCAGCAATGAAGCATCGTTTGAGAGCTATGGCGTTCGACGACATTGGTGAACTTTCGCCCGAACCTAGTGCATCGGGCGCTGCGAAGTTGGACCGGTAAAAGTGGCGCGCCCGGGAGGATTCGAACCTCTGACCTTGTGCTTCGGAGGCACACGCTCTATCCATCTGAGCTACGGGCGCACAGTGACGATCGCGATGCGGATGCGGCGATTGCATGAGGGAACGTCGCGAATCGATTCTACCTTGTCCCGCACAGGCGAGCAAAACAATCCGCCGCGATGCTGCAGTCGCCCACAGGCGCGATGACGTGGGCGCACCGCTGCGCGAATGGTATAATCGCGCGACTCACACGTCATGAACGAATTCCTTTCCCACTGGGCGGAAATTGCCGAGACGCGCGGCCTGCGCGTTCTCGTCATCGCGCTTCTCGCGATCATTTTGGCGCGCATCCTGAAGGCCGTCACCTCGCGCCTCGTGCAGCCCTCGAAGGGGCCGACACGGGTGGCGCAACTGCGCGAGCAACAGACGCGCACGATGGCCGGGCTGCTTTACAGCCTCGGCGTCTGGATCATCATTGCAGTCGCGATCCTGACGGCGCTGCCGGAGCTGGGCTTCAACGTCGAGCCTGTGGCCGCGGCGGCAGCTGTCGCCAGCCTCGCCTTCGGCTTCGGGGCGCAGACGCTGGTGAAGGACTTGATCAACGGATTCTTCATCGTCTTCGAGGATCAATATGTCGTCGGCGACCTGATTCAGCTCAACGGCGAAACGGGGCGCGTGGAGTATCTCACGCTGCGGCGAACGGTCCTGCGCAATGCGAGCGGCGCGATCGTCACGATCCCCAACTCGCTCGTGGGCCAAGTGGCCAACTTGAATCGCGACTGGTCGCAGGGGTTCATCGACGTGACGGTGCCGTCGGCCGAGGAGATCGGGCGGGCGCTCACGGCGCTCGAGAAAATCGCGACGGATTTCCGGAACGACTCCAGTTGGTCGCCGGCGCTGCTGGACGGGCCGCGCGTGCTGGGCGTGGAATCGATGTCACTCGATGGCACGGTCCTGCGGCTGCAGGTCCGCACGGCGCTCAACCGCAAGGACGACGTGTCGCGCGAGCTTCGCAGGCGAATCAAGCTGGCCTTCGAAGGCTCGCAAATTCCGCTCGCGAATACGCATAAAGTCGAACTGCAGGGCCATGCGGCGTCGGCCGGATCCTGATTTCGCCACAATGAAACGACTTGCAATCTGACTTGTATCCCACCTTGCACAAGGAGAAAACGATGGGTGAAGTGACGCACGAACAGGTGAATCTGATGCTCAAGCTCTACGACATGCGGCGCGAGCCCGTGATGCGCGAGGCGCGCGACTGGTACTTCAGCAAATTCCGGCCCGCATCGCTCGATGATATTCAGAAGCAGGCGCCCATGGGCAGCAAGGAAAACGCCTACATGCGCATGGTGACCAGCTATTGGCAGATGGTGGCGAGCATCGTAAATCGCGGGCTGATCGACGAGGATTTCTTTTTCGAGAATACGGGCGAGCAGTGGTTCGTGTACGAGCGCATCCGCCCGTTCGTCCCGGCGATGCGGCAGCGCAGCAAGAATCCGAACCAGTACCGCAATCTCGAGGAGCACGCAGCGAAACTCGAGGCGTGGCGCGAGCGGCGTGCGCCGGGCTCCACGGAGGCAATGCGGCAAATGATGGCCGCTCCGCCAGCCAAGCCCGCAGGGAAGACGAAGGGCAAGAAGAAGTAGGACAGGCCTAGGCCAAATAACGGGGGATTATCGCGACAAAGGGGTCGCGCGATTCGCGGCCCCAGCCGCGCTGGAGCTATCTCATTCGCTTACTCGTCCCACATGGCGTAAGGGTTCCGTAGAGGCCGAGACTAGATACCTTCCACGATTCGTATTTCGCGCTCAACCGCACCCTCCAATTTCTTTCGGGCGGCCTTGTAAGCTTCGCTCTCATAGGCGGCAATTGCCTTCTCGACGCTATCAAACTCAATGATCACCGTTCGCTCAGCCGTTCCGCCCTCAAACGTCTTCGCAGGATTGCCTCGGACAATGGTTCGCCCTCCTTGCGCTTGCAATGCCGGAACAGCCAGCTGGGCGTATTCGGCCAGAGCGGCGGGATTCGCGATGGTTCGGTACCAACTGATCCAATAGGCTTTGGGCATAGAGTTCTCGACGGGCGCTTTTCGAACGCCGCACACGAATGAATTCACCTGGATTTATACACCAAGGAACCAACACCGCATATGATTGTACTATCTGTTTCTTGCGCGAGATTTCAGACTGGGTCAAATTCGGTTCGCACGCGGGACAGCTCGGTACCGGAGATGGCGTGCAGTAGAATGCCGTCCACTTGAATGGGCATCCCGCTCCCTCGCGAGGGGGAGTTTGAACGAGTAATTATGGTCTGAAGCTGGGATCGAAGAGATGTGTGGGTCGGACTGAAACCGACCGAAAGATTACAAGCGAGCCGTGGTTATCGACAGGGCCGAAGAACACGACGAACAAAGACACTCTTTGAAGTGAACGGAGAAGTGCGCTCATAAATAGTTTGACAGAGCCGACGTTGTTAGAGATCCGGTTGATCGGGACTTGAGTCCTCAACCCGCGTGGACTGGCTGAGGCTTCATTGCTTCCCGCCAGGCGACGCTCAGGCCCTTCCCTATTTTCAGGACGGCATGAGATGTCTGATCGAGTTGCGCGATCCGTGCCAGGTAGCCTGCAATCTCGCTCGGATGGGACAAGGCATTGTCGGCCAATAAGAGAGCTGGCGAGGAAAGTTTCGGCAGCAACAGATCCAATTGCTGCGGGGCGCTGATCCGGTCGGCATCGAAGAAGACGCAATCAAAGGGACCAGGGAGTGACGCAGCGATTTCGGTGGCATCTCCAAGAAGCAAATCCACAAACGGCGACAATCCAGCGCTAGAAAGGTTTTCGTGTGCCAGATGATGCTTCTGCGGATTTCTCTCGATGCTGGTTATCCGGCCGCCGCAAGGTGCAAGTGCTGAAGCTATCCAGATGGTGCTGTAACCGTTTGACGTTCCTATCTCCAGAAGATGCCGGACCCCAGCGATTTTCAGCAGCAGCAGCATCGCTTCCGCTGTTTCGGGTTCCAGGTTCAGATATCGCTTAGAGTGTTGCGGTTCGTTTTGATCGTGCCATTTTCCTGATTCTTCCAGTTGCCGGAGAAAGGTACGGATGGCCTGCTCCATGATGCACCCTGGTTAAAACTTTGTTCTCATCGGCCGCTGAGCGGCCAACAGCGGAGGTGAATCTTACGCCGCAAAGAATCTCATTTTCGGCACTTCAGAGCAACGAGCCAAACTGATCCACTTCTCTTCAAACCGATGATTGCTCCATGCTGCGGCAGACCAACTGGCGCGTTACTGTACACGTCCTTTCCCAGGACTTGTCCGGGTCCGGCGTTAACCAGATTTGGGCCTCAAGCGCGTTACCACTTCGTGTGCACGAAAAGCGAGCTGGCGAAAGGCAGGTCCCAAATGGTCAGATATTCGGGCGGCTTGGGGGAAAGGGAGACTTCTGTCTTTTCGGATTTGAGCGGCCTTTGGTCATCTTGGATTACGTTGATGATTTTCCCTTTTGGTAGATAGAACTGATCCCTCGGAAGCGTGAGCTGGCAGCGAAAGTAAGCGTCGTCGCAAACGGTGGAAGCTTCTACTCGCGATCGTAGCTCCGCCAAACGTCCATCGGCTCGATAGCAGTACTCGGCGTAGCGATTACCGCCATCACTACTGTTCTCAAACGAGAAAACAGCGCGGACTACCTTGTCTTCTTTGTACCAAGCGAATGCAGCAGGTTTTGGCTTGCCCGCACGTTCCCACTCTGCTTTGCTCGGAAACTCCTCCCATCCCCCAGTCTCGTTCGATTCGCCGGTTTTGGCGAAGAGGCGGGGCTGACGTGACATCGAATAATCGGCAACAGCCAAACAGTATTTGGTTGTCGAAACCATCGCCTGATTCAGTTCACGAATTTCTTCGTCAGTGGGAGGCTGGATTGAACTGAGCGGCGACGTCTGTCCCAAAAGCTGAGGCGCAAAGAGTAACGCAATCCATAGTCGCTTACATGCTCTCATGGCGCGCGGCCTGCAAGTTGGGGGTCGGCTCCCGACTTCCAATCCGATTTGAACTGTAGTGGATTCTATCAGAAAACACCGCTCTTCCCGAAGACTACGGCGGTCAGTGGACGATAAGTCCTAGTCGCGTTACCGGACATCATGTCCCCTCCTAGTACCCGCCGTCTCAGTCGCTTGTGCCCGCCGCTCGCCCGTAAATGGCCACCTTCCCGTCAACCACATTTGCCACGTAGCGACCCTTGCTGAGGAACTGCATGACTTTCTTCCCGGACCGTGCCATTTGTGCCCAGCGGGATTTCGTGTCTGGGTTCTGCTCCAGTCCGCGGATCTCATTCCCGTCAAAGGTGAAGTCCACTTGCCGCAAACCGCGCTTGGGAGTCCTCCGCACGATATAACGGTTTCTCCCGAGCTCGACGAATTTGGCCTTTTCGACGAGTGTTTGCCGCCAGACTTCAAGGAGCACTTCCTCTAGGGACATTGGCTTCAAGGGTACATCGAGCTGGGATCGTGGATTGTGGGATTACGGCGGGAATGAAATACTGTGTCAGATGAGGTCGATCGCCGATTCCTTCTGAACGTCATCGAGCGCAGCGCTTCCCCTTCCTTGCTGGAATTCAAGTCACGGACATCGCGACCGAAAAGCAGGTAGCAGCCCACACCGAGAACTTGAGCATGTTCGGATGTTTCGTCGAGACCATGACTCCGTTCCCAGCGGGAACCAAAGTCAGAGTGCGAATCTCACATGCGGGTGCAAACTTCACAGGCCAAGGCACCGTAGCCTATTCGCGACTCAATGGTGGGATGGGAATCGCGTTCACTTTGGTTGATCCGAGTAGCCTGCCCGTCTTAGACATTTGGCTGACAAGCCTAAGACAGTAACAATCGTGACCTCGGACGGCCTGTGAAAGCTTGCAATGTGGGCATTCGTGGCTGCTTCATCCAATCCCTTCTGACGTGCCTCAACCCAAGCCGAATAATGTTTCGTGACGATCCGTTCAGAGTTGCCTAGCAAGCTCGCAACGATTCCAGCGGGCGTGCCATTCTTCAGTAACTCAACCGCGAAAGTGTGTCGGAAACGGTGCGGGTGTGCCCTCGCGACTTTTGCTTTGTCAAAAACTGGTCTCAGGCGGTGATTGCGCCAAAGGTCTGTTACGGATTCGAGCTTCGTAAGCGTCGTCGCACGACCGTATTGACTAAGAGCGGTATTGGTTACGCTGCGCGACGAGAGTCTTTGGCGAGGTCAGTGGCGAGAGTCCAGGGAAGTAGTTCTTCAATGCGGTTGATCGGGTGCTCTGCGATGCGCGACAGGAGGTTCCGAAGGTAGCCCTCCGGGTCGATCCCGTTTAGTTTGGCCGTACCGATCAGGCTGTAGATCGCCGCGGCATTCTCACCACCTCGGTCCGAACCCGCGAACAGGTAGTTTTTTCTGCCGAGGGCGACAGCACGCAACGATCGTTCCGCAGCGTTGTTGTCGATCTCCAAGTGACCATCGTCGCAGTAGCGCATCAACGCTTCCCATCTCCCCAGTGCGTAACGAACGGCTACCGCCGTGTCCGATTTTCTCGAGAGCTTTTCCAAGGTTTCTTCCAGCCATTGTTTCAGCGATCCCAGCAACGGCCGGCTCCGGGCGTTGCGGATCTCGCCGCGTTCTTCAGGCGAGCGTCCATGGATCTCTTTCTCGATCGCATACAGCGCTCCGATCCGCTCGAGCGCTTCCGCTGCCACCGGAGATTTGTGAGCCACCTGGAGATCGTAAAACTTCCTGCGCGCATGCGCCCAACAGGCCGCTTCTTGTATACGCCCCTGCTGGTAGATCTGATCGAACCCCGCATAACCATCCGCCTGAAGCGTCCCCGTAAATTGGCTCAAGTGCGCTCGGGGATGTTCTCCCTTGCGATCCGGTGAATAGGCGAACCACACGGCCGGTGGCGTCACATCTCCCGCGGGCCGATCGTCTCGTACATACGTCCACAGCCGTCCGGTTTTCGTCTTCCCCTGACCAGGCGCCAACACTGGAACGGGCGTGTCATCGGCATGCAGCTTTTGGGCGCTCATCACGTGACGTCGCAACGCTTCGACCAGGGGTTCGAGCAGCCGGCTCGTTCCTCCCACCCAGTCCGCCAGCGTCGAGCGATCCAGTCCCACTCCTTCCCGTGCGTAGATTTCTGACTGGCGATACAACGGCAAGTGGTCACCGTATTTCGAGACCAGCACATGCGCCAGAAGTCCCGGCCCGGCCACACAACGCTCGATCGGCCGGCTCGGCGCCGCGGCTTGTACGATGCGATCGCAGCACGCGCACGCCAGCTTGATCCGCACGTGCCGGATCACTTCAAACCGAGACGGTATGCGCTCCAACACTTCGGAAACGTCTTCCCCCAACTTGTGCAGTTCACCACCACAGTCCGGACACGCTTTCTGTTTCGGCAGGTGGGTCCGTATTTCCCGAGGTAGGTGCGCCGGCAGCGGACGTCGGGCCGGTCGAGAAACCGGTTCCACGCTGGCGATCTGTTCCGGCATCGCCGCCACGGTCTCGGCATCGTTCATTTGCAGGGCTTCCAGCCGCAGCTCCAGTTGCTCGATCTGCCGATCCAGCTTTTCCGAGGAACGGCCGAACTGCATGCGGCGCAGCTTGGCGATCAACCATTTCAACTGCTCAATCTCGCTGTCGCGAGACACGATCAGTTCATGCTGCGAGACGATCAGTGCTTTGAGTTCGGTGGGATCCAAGCCTTCCAGATTCGGTAGAACCCGATTCGCGTTGCTCATTGCCGCAAACTATATCGCACTTTTTTTACAGCATGATGAATACGCTCCAGAAAACAGCAAAATCTTTTCGCTCACACCGCCATCTGCGGATCGTAGCTGCGTACCGGACGCCTCCAATCGATCCCCTCCAGCAACATCGAGAGCTGCGCTGGCGTCAACGAAACCGTTCCACTCGTCGCTTGCGGCCAGAGAAATCTTCCGCGCTCCAGTCTCTTCGCAAACAGACATAGCCCGTCACCGTCGAACCACAACATCTTAATCAGATCGCCCCGCCGCCCTCGAAACAAGAACACATGACCGGAAAACGGACTCTCGTGCAACACTGTCTGTACCATCCCACTCAGTCCCGTGAAACCTCGCCGCAGATCGGTCACTCCTGCGGCAATCCAAATCCGTGTTCCCACTGGCAGACCGATCATCGCGCCAAACACTCCAGCACTGTACGCAGCGCCGCTACATCTACCGACCCCGCAATACGGATCGTTCCTTTCGATACTTGGATTTCCATCGTTCCCGACCGTAGAGCCGGGCGGTCCCACTTGGCCGCTTCTGCAGGCTGCCCCTCGGAGACCTTTACGGGCAGCAGCGCCGTGGCCGCCCTACCCCCCAGCCGGCCCTCGCGGTAGAGTCTCCGCCAGTAAAACAGCTGATTCGCGTTCACATCATGTCGTCGCGCCACTCTCGATACCGAGATGCCCGGCAACAGCGTCTCTTCCACAATCTCACGCCACTCCTGAATCGTTCGGCGCTGCTTCTTGGGCGCTGGGACCTGAAGCGCTTGATCCGGTGTGTCCACGATTCCTCTTTATGGACACGAACATATGTGTCCACCAAAACTATCATCGTGAATCACTCACAGTCTGTAAACACGGTGGGAATCGGACGCTTACGAACAAATCGTGTTCAATTTCAGTGCAAAAATCGGGGGATGTCAGTAAAACTGCGGTTTTATGGGGTAATTCTTTGGAGGCGCAGGTGGGAATCGAACCAAACCCCGTCGTTGATGAGATGTAAGTTACTGAAAATACGAAACGCCACTTAGGCTAAAAGCGACAAAAACCCTGAAGTGAGGTACACGGGAGGTACACGAGCCGATTTCGCGACGGGAGCCGATGATTGGCTCTGGACGAAACTTCCTACAACTCCGTTGTGGGAAGTTTGGCGACTCAAGACTGAAGTGATGATCGGACAATACTTCCCCTATCAACGCTCGTGCACGACTTCTAGCTATGAACCTCCAGGCTTCACCCTAAGAGGGGGCGTTCCGCCCCGTTTCTTTCCGGCTACTCGGCTAGAAATTCATTTTCATCGTGAACTCAACCACGCGCGGTGAACCAAGCGCGAACACGCCCGAGCCGACGCCAACCCGAAGACTGGCGGGCTGCACACCAGGCGTTCCGTTGGCTGTCCCCACCACCGCCGGTGTTCCTTCGAGGCTGAGCACGCCGCTCAGAGTATTCTTCGGTCCGTCGTAATTGACGAAGTTCATCAGATTGTAAAATCCCACGCCCGGCTGAAGCTCAACCCGTTCTTTAATCTTATACGTCCAGTTCAAGCTGAGATCGAAGTCGCGAAGCCACGTATCCCCCGCCTCATTTGACGGGGCCGGACTCACCAGCGGCATCACTCCTCCGAGACCGACCAGTTCTGGAGCCGTGAATAATCCCGCGTTGATGAGCGCCTGACCGGCCGGCGTTGGCTTCCCGGCATAGTTCTCGTTGTAGTTGCCGATGTACTGATTGATGTTCGACGCTGTGACGTTTCGCCCGAAGGAACCTATATTCGTGCCCGGCAATATTCCTCCGAAACCGCCGTTGGATCCGTTGCTGGGATTGCCGTCCCCGGTTCCGCCGCCGAGAAAGTCGGTGACAAAAATCCCACCAGGCTCGCCCGTTGGCGCGAGAGTGAGGGTCTGAGGCAATGGGCTATAGAAGTGCCCAATCGCGTTAATACGGAAATTGCCCGGCAATTGCGCGGTACCACCGAACGAAATCTGATGCTTGCGATCGAGCCCGTTCGGTCCCATGTATTTTGTCGGATCAGCGGCGTCCCACGCGCTGTTGATGAAATCGCTGTCCTGCGCCATCGAGACATACCTGGAGAGCGCATAGGAGACCTGCAGATTCAGGTGCGAGATGCCTCGTATGGGATCGTGCACGTCCTCCTTCCACGACGTTTGAAGGCCGTTGTAGACCGCGCGCCCAATGGGAAACAGCATCTGGTTTCCGCCGAGAGTGGGATTAATCCCGGGGAATGCCGCCGTTGGGCAAGGCGCGCCGGCGCACAGTCCGTAGCCCGAGTCCAGTCCGTTCACCGCATAGCTGCTAATGGTTGCTCCGGCATCGATGGCGCAAGGGATACCCGCAGTGCCGGCTGCGCAACCGAAAGACTCGTTCGTGGCGGCGATGGCCGCTACCGCGTTAGGCATATCGAGGAATCTTGCATCGCCGACATGATTGGTGTCGACCGCAAGCAGCGTGTGGGTCGACACATTGCGGATGAAATCCGCCGTAAACAGCATTCCCTTGGCAACCTGGTGCTGGATACCGATGTTCATCTGGAGAGACCGCGGAGTTTGGTAGTTTGGAGCAAACAGATTCGTGCTTGTGCCGTTGGGGCCGGTGTCTTCCAACGCGCTGCCAATGAACGACGGGTTAGGTTGAGAACCCGACGTCGCCGAAAACGCGTGATACTCCGCCTCCAGCGTGGCGATCTGCGACTGTACCTGGAAGATCGGGGCGCCGCAAACCGCGCTGAGATCGACAGTGGTAGCAAACGGCAAGGCCTGTGGCGAGCCATTCGAGCAAGCAGGAGTAAACGCGAGGAACGTTCCTTCCGTGAGGCGAGCGGGCCGGTCGAAGAGGACGTTGTTCCAGATCGCGTTCTCGTAAAACAGGCCGATGCCGGCCCGGATTACAGTTTTTCCGGTATCTGTCGGATCCCATGCGAAGCCCAGCTGCGGCGCGAAATTGAGATTTGGATTTCTCACTCTGTTGCCCAAACCGGAATAGAACTGGTTATCGAATTGGTTGAGAGCGGGAATCGGAGCGAGATCGCTATCTGTCCGGCCCGTGTCGCGCACGTAGCGGAGTCCATACGTCATTGTCAGACCCGGCTTCAGCTTCCAGGAATCTCCCATGTACACGCCCAGGCGATTGTCCGGCCCCAAGCCTCCGCCAGCAAAACCGAACTCCGGTTTCTCCGTTTCGAAGCCCTGCCCATTGCCGAGAATCACGTTCAGGGCTGGATAATTCAGCGCATTCGCGTCGCCGCCCGGGAGACACGCGCCCCCACAAGTCAAAGTCGCACCTATCGGTGCATTGACTGAGGGACCGTCGGCGAGAAAACCGGCGAAGCCTCCGCCCTGGATGTGGTTCAAGCCAATGCCCCAGCGGAGAATGTGCTTACCTTGGACTTTGCTGCCGTCGTATTTGATCTGATGATCAGATTGCGGCGTCGCTTGCGGCGCCAAGAACGGCTGGCCCGAGCAGAACGCGTTCGGCGCAAGCCCGATACAGAGCGGATCGGAGCCGATCGCCAGCTCGATGGGCGAAGTTGGGTTGTACGGGGTGGAGCTGTTTACTCCACTCGCGATGAAATTGTAAAACTTCATGTAGCCGAAGCGGATGCTGTGAGTGAAGTTGCCGCTCGCGAAGTCGAGACCCAGCGCGTGATCGCGAGTATGGGTAATGTTGTCCATGGGCTGGAACGAGCCAGGCACATAAGCCGAAACATCGTTATTCTGATCGTACGAGAAGCGATAGAACATTTTGTACTTCGGCGTGATCTGCCAATCGAGGCGGCCTAGCAACTCTCCTTCCTTGAACGGTGCGTTAAAGCCCGCGATGTCATCCTGGAACGGAGGCCCTGGGAGCACGGGCTGAACGAATCCCTGCTGCGTCCGTTCGCCATCCGCAAAAAAGAAGAGCTTGTCTTTCAGGATTGCGCCGCCAAAATTGCCGCCGTATTGGTTTCTTTGAAAATAAGGGACAGTGCCGCCAGGCAGAGCCGCGTCGAGATCCTGATCGCGAAACGCGTAATAGGCCTGGCCGTGATAGGAGTTCGTGCCAGAACGCGTTGTGACGTTCACAGAGCCTGAGGAGGTCAGTTCCGTTGAAAGATCCAACATCGATTCGCCGATCTGAAATTCCTGAATCGCGCTTGAGGGAATGTCCTGGGTGGTTGTGCCGACTGTCTCGTCACTCACGTCGAGGCCATCCACTTCGATACGCGCGGTGCGCCCAAAACGGCCACCGAACGAAATCGAATCGAAACCTTTTTTGGTGGGGTCGAAGTTGCCGCCATCCTGGATCTGAACGCCAGGTTCCAATTGCGCCAGGTCGAGGAAGTTCCGACCATTGATGGGCAGGTTCTCGATCTGCTCCGTGTCGATGACGCCCTGGACGGTGGCCTGCTCGGTGTTCACTTGCAACGTGGCCGCTTGTACTTCAACGACCTGGGTGACGTTGCCGATCTCCAGCTTCAGGTTTCCAGTCGCCGTTACTCCCACTTGGACTACTAGGGGGAGTTCCGTCACCTTGAAACCAGGAGCCTCCACCCGTACCACGTAGTTACCCGGAGTCAATGCTCCCGAAGCATACGTGCCGGCCGCAGTCGTGGTGGTCGTGATGACCCGACCTGTGGATTCCTGGGTGATGGTGACCTTGGCTCCGGCTACGTCTGCGTTGCTCTGGTCAACGACCGTGCCCTGAATACTGCCGGTCGAGATGGTGGTTTGGGCAAACAAGGCTGGGTTGGACGCGATCACAACCGATACCGCCAGCGGCCCCAGCAGAAAGAAAGCCCTAGATCGCATGGCCAAACGCCTGAAGGAGCCGCAGTTCAACATCGTTCACCGTCCTTTCGGAAGTCTTTGTGAATTCGTTATCTGTTTAACGGAGCCTCCTGACTGCGCCAGTGAGATCGCTTCGGGTTCCGTCCATGAACGCTTTCGCCACATACCGCATCCGTTGACCGAACGGGTACCCTCCTGACCCACTATGTTGGACACCTAGGTAAACCTACTTCTGGATTAATGCAAGTTATCATTTTGAATTAACCGCATAACTTTTGAAGTAGGCAGGCGGGCGCTTGCCGACCTGATCTGTCAGAGACTGGGAGTGGAAGACTTGGCGAAGCGTGTTGGGGTCGAATCTTCTCGTTAGGGCCGCCATCCCAGGGGTTAGCAAGAATGCGCCCCACCTTCGCTGACCCCGTTGTAATCAAGGGACTGCTCCGAGCTAATAACGGGGTTCTCGGAAGTTGGGAACCACCCTTCCGGAAGGATATTTGCTTATCTGGCGGCTGCACCTGCATCCGAAGTGGGCTCTAGTATTGGTCGCTCCAGGAAATTCCTCGGGGCTTCCAAGTGATCGAGCCATTCTCTTCCGGAATGCGGATCGAACCTTCCTTCACCGCCTTCCCGATCCATTTGAGGAAGGTACCTTTGTTTCCACTCACCACTACGGGTGAGCATCCCAGCCCCAGCAACGGTCGGATTGCCTTCCGGGCCTTGAGTTCTCGCATGAACCATGGCGCCCACACCGGCACTACTGGCAGACCAAATCGGCAGGCTACCCGGTAGAGCACGAAAATGGGATCGTCATCGCACAGAACCGTTCGCGCGCCCTCTCGATCCGCTCCGGGCTTCGTCTTGGCAAGCTCTGACCAAATGCACCAATGTCAGGACGAGCCGTTCTCATTTGAATATCGCTGATCGCGGAAGATTCCGAGCCTCGGGCCCTATAGGCACCGCCAGCACCGAAGGGCGCTGTTCAGATTCATCTGACCTGCCGCTCCGTCGATGGCGCTGCCGATTGGGCCCGAGGCCCGGAATCTTTCGCGATCAGCGATATTTCGAAACGAGAACGGCCCGTCCGACACTTGGTTGCCGTTTCATCCTTCGGGGGATCGACGACCACTCGGTCAAAGTGGACGCGAACGCGGGTGGTTGTGTCCTTCATGCGCTTGATGAACTCCAAGATTGCAAAGCGCTCGTGTGCATTTTGCATTGCAGTTTCCTCCAGCGATCAGTTTCGTCGCATTCACGCTCCCGATTGAAGTACAGCGAGGAAAGGCAATTTCAACTCTCGCCGAGGAAGGTGTCCCTGCGCTTGGGGTCTGCCCCTCTTCCAGGAAAACAGGATCGGTTTGGCGATTCTTGCGGAATTGCACGAAGTATTTCAGGTCGTGGAAGCGCAGGTTGAGTTGGGGATATGTCTGTTCGAGATGGCGCGGAGAGGCCTGAGTTTCCAGATCCCCGTTTCTGAGGAGTTCCTCAAGGAGAGCTGTGGCCGGCGCATTGCAGCACCCCAAGGTATCCGCTCCACGGACCCACGGCCTCTCGGTATTGGTGGGCCATAACCCTTGAGATTTGGTGCAGATGAGTTAGGTCATGAGCTGCCCAGGTCGCCAGCAGCTCTGACAGAGTAACTACTCCGAGCGCAGGATGTCGTCCACGCCGCTCGAGGTCTTCTTGCCGCAGATTCAATGCACGCAGTTCGTCCAGGTTTTCCGCCCGCAAGCGTGCAAATTCATCCAACAACTGCCCCAGCAACTTACCTTGATTCTCTCGCATGTGTCCCCAACGATCAAAAGGCTCAAACGTCTGGGCCTCGCCAAATTGCAGCACTATCCTCGCCCGTGGCATCCAATCAGTGCGTTCACCGTGAATCAGATGGCCGACGACATCGAACGCGCTCCAAGTGCTTTCACCTTCATTTCGGAACGTCCACGTTTCCGGGAGATCACGCAGAAGCGCATTCAGCGCAACCGGCGTGCGAGCGAGAAGCGATATTGTGTGCTGCAAGTTATGTTCCATCATGCTCCTCAATTCGTAGACAGCGATTTTCCAGCGACTCTGATTGTATCTGCTCCGCGTGCCATGCGTCAGCGGGCAACTCTGGTAATGGCCTTCTCGCAACAGGCGGATTTTTTCCTGCCCACCCATATCATTCACTGGTTACTCTACCGGTCTCCGGTAGGAATGCCAGACAACGAGGGAGCGAGTCCGCTTCGCGGAAGTGTGATGGTATCGGCCGTCGCTGTTGGCCGATCTCCTCGAAGCCCGTTTCTGGATAACTTGCGTAGCCGATTATCCGGGAACAGTGTTGTCCGTCATTCGTAGAACGCCGCTTGTGGCCGGTTTTATTTGCTCTGTGATCGGACCAATCAAGAGTTCGGGGATCTGCCGTTTTCCGGAGCTACCTTAAATGGTATGCTGAGCGATCATCCGAGACAGGTTAATGTTTGATACCGCCCTCAAATCCGATCACCGGACAGCCGTAGGACGCGCGCGCCGAACTCCGCGTAACTCCGTCCTAGGCGCTTCTGTGTTGTTGTTACTCCTCGGTCTGATCGGCGCAGGCAGAGCAGCTGCAAATACAGACAGTCAGAACTCTCTCATTGCAAAGACGGGACCGGGCTTGCCGTTTGCAATCGCTGATTTTGACGGAGACCATCGTCCAGATTTGGCGAGCGTGCAATCCAGCGCAAACAGCTCTGGTAATACCAACTACAGGATCCAGCTTCAGCTCTCTGAGGTCGGGAGGCAATCCATTGAACTTGTGGCACCCGCGGGCGGCCTGCGCATCGAGGCGCGCGACGTCAACGGAGACCATGCGGTTGATCTCGTTCTCACCACGGCGTGGTTCAGAGAGCCCGTCGCAATCTATCTTAATGACGGCCATGGCAGATTTTCGCGCGCGGAGCCGGATGCATTTCCAGGGGCATTCAGCGAGTCGAAGACGAATTGGACCTCGGCCGCTAACCTGGCGGCAGACGCGGTTGGTGTTCCGCCACAATCGGGCGCTGGCATCCGCGCGACGGAGTCAGACTCACTGCACGACAAAACGCTACCAAGGCTGATTCCGCCTTCGAGCGCGGGTTTTCCGATCAGTCCTTTCCTAGTCTCCCAGCCAGGACGCGCACCTCCCTCTGAAGTCTTCTACCTCTAATTCATTCGGATCGTTGGCCGGCCGGTAAGCTCGCACGCCAGTTTTCTAGCTACGAGCTTACCGAACGAAGTCGCACAGCGCCTCAACTCGACTTCCCTCAAAAAGAGCGCAACAGGCTCTTTGGGGGTCGCCACCCCTGTCAAATCGAACTTTGGAGTCGGACACGAGGTCGTCCATGACATGCACTCACCGTCGATTATTAGCATTGGCATTTGCCGCGATTCTCATTCTTGGAGGGTGCGGCAGCGGCAAGGGAGATCAGGCACTGGAGGCGCCGCCGCCCGCGCAGCTGATCGAGACTGGCAACGCCGGCATTGTCACCGTGGATAAGCCGGAGCAATTTTCGCTCGTTTCGGCAGACAAGGTGGCAGCTCGCGCTCAGTTGAACGTCACCGGAACCGTGAACCCGGATATTTCGCGGGAAGTCCCAGTGATTTCGCTGGCGAGCGGGCGCGTTGTCGACATCCGAGCGAGGCTCGACGACAACGTGAAGAAAGGCGATCTGCTCCTCCGCGTGCAGAGTCCGGACATCACCAACGCGTTCGACATCTACCTGAAAGCTGTCAACGACGAACAGGTTGCGAACAAGGCCTACGAGCGCGCAGAAGACCTCTACGCGCACGGCGCGATCTCGCTCTCGATGCTCGAGCAGGCCGAAGACGCAGAAAAGGACGCCAAAGCCGATCTGACCGCCGCTGACGACCAGTTGACTACGCTTGGCGTGAGCAAGGATCACCCATCGAGCATCGTAAATGTCTACGCGCCGATCTCGGGTGTGATCGTTGCGCAGAACGTTACCGATGCCGCGGCCGCAGGCGTCACGTATTCCGGATCCCCCACTGCTTTCACCATCGCCGATCTGTCGGTCGTCTGGATCATGTGCGATGTCTACGAAAACGACATCCCCAGGCTTCAACTTGGCCAGCAGGCTCAGATCAGCATCAGCGCCTACCCCGGCAGAATGCTCACCGGCCGCATCAGCGACATCGGTCCCGTGCTGGACCCCACCCTTCGAACGGCCAAGGTCCGCATCGAAGTGCGAAACCCCGGCATTCTCAGGCTGGGTATGTTCGCCACGGCCAGCTTCGAGAGCAAGACGGCGCAAACCTATCCCGTTGTGCCGGCTGACGCCATTCTGCATCTGCACGACCGCGACTGGGTCTTCGTGCCCGCCGGGGGAAAGCAGTTCAGGCGCGTTGAAGTGGAGGCCGGCGACGCGTTGCCCGGCGGCGAGCAGGAAATTCTCTCCGGTATTGCTCCGGGCCAGCAGCTGGTTTCGAACGTTCTCCAACTGGAAGAAACGCTGGAGGCGCAATGATTCGTGCGCTCGTCGACTTTGCGCTCCAAAACCGCTTTCTAGTGCTAGCGATCGGAATCCTGCTTTTCGGCTGGGGCATCGTGTCCTTCCATCGCCTGCCGGTCGAGGCATATCCGGACGTAGCCAACAACTACGTCGACGTCATCGCGCAGTGGCCCGGGATTTCCGCCGAACAGATCGAGCAGCAGGTCACCATCCCGCTCGAAACCGTGATGAACGGAATTCCCGGGATAGCCCATGTCCGCTCCTGGTCGATTTTTGGCCTCTCGACAGTAGAAATGGTTTTTGGCGAAGACACCACGGATTTCGAGAACCGCGAGCGGGTTCTGGAGCGGCTTTCGCAGGTCAGTTTACCGCCGGGAGTGATTCCACAAATGGGGACCGACTGGAGCCCCGTCGGCCAAATCTATTTCTACACGCTTGAGAGCACCAATCCCGAATACGACGTGATGAACTTGAAGTCGCTTGAAACCTGGGTGGTGGAGAAGAACCTGAAGTCCGTCCCGGGCGTGGTAGATATCAACCCGTTCGGTGGACCGACGCGCGAATATCAGGTGCACCTCGATCCCGACAAGCTCGTCTCCTATGGCCTCAGTTTGAGCCAGGTGGAACAGCAACTCACGAACAACAACGCGAATGCGGGCGGCAGCTTCATTCAGGAGGGACTCCAGCAGGTCAACGTTCGCGAAGTCGGCCTCGTGAACAATATCCAGGATATCGGAAACACCGTTATCACGACCAAAAGCGGCACGCCGCTTCGCGTGAAGGACATCGCCGTTGTCGAGCAGGGGCCGATGATCCGCCTGGGCCGGTTCGGTCGGGCGACTCACACCGATGATGGGAAGATCCTCGACAACGATGATGTCGTGTCGGGCATCGCGGCGCTCCAAAAGGGCGCAGATGCGCAGCCCACACTGGACGGAATTCATGCGAAAGTCGAGGAGCTGAATGACCAGATCCTGCCGAAGGGCGTGGAGATCGTTCCTTTCATCGATCGCAGCGATCTGCTCCACTTCACGACCCACACCGTGCTGCACAATCTCACCGAAGGAATCGTTCTCGTCATCATCGTTCTGTTGCTGCTTCTCGGAAACGTTCGCGGAGCGATGATCGTGTCGCTGACGATTCCGTTTTCGTTGCTCTTCGCGGCCATCTGCCTCGACCTGAAGCACATTCCGGCCAACCTACTCTCGCTCGGTGCGCTGGACTTCGGGATGATCGTGGATGGTGCGGTCGTAATGGTCGAAAACATCGTTCGCCATCTCAATCGTCAGGGCGACGGAACGCGCACCCCCCAAGAGAAGATTCGAGAAGCGGCGCACGAGGTGCAGCGCCCGGTGTTCTACGCCATCGGCATCATCATCACCGCATACCTCCCGATCTTCACGTTGCAGGCTGTCGAAGGGCGCCTCTTCAAGCCCATGGCATGGACCGTTGCTTTTGCACTCCTGGGAGCCCTCACTTTTTCCATGCTCGTTGCCCCGGTTCTCTCCAGTTTCCTCTTCCGCAAGGGTGCGACGGAATGGAAGAATCCCGCGCTCCAGTTCCTTACCGGACACTATCGCCGCGCGGTCACGTGGGCTATCCACCACCGGGGCGTGACTGTCGGCTTGGGTTGCGTCAGCCTCGTCGTGGCTCTCTTCTTGATATTCAGCGGGCTCATCGGCTCCGAATTTCTCCCGCACCTGGATGAAGGATCTCTCTGGGTGCGCGGTACGCTCGACCAAAGCATCGGCCCTGATGAAAGCATACGCATTGCCAATCAGGCCAGAGTCCTCCTCTGTTCGTTTCCCGAGACAACCGACTGTACGAGTCAAACAGGCCGTCCCGATGACGGAACCGACCACACGGGCTTTTTCAATACCGAGTATTTCGTAGGCCTGAAGCCGGACGACGAGTGGCGGCCCGTTTTTCATAAGGACGAAGACGAGCTGATTGCCGCCATGAACCGTGAACTTGCAAAGAAGTTTCCCGGAGTCATCTGGGGTTTCTCGCAGCCCATCGAAGACAACATGGAGGAAGCGGTCAGTGGAGTGAAGGGCGAGCTGGCCACGAAAGTATACGGCAGCGATCTGCACACGCTCGAGGATCTCGCAAACCAAGTCGACGCGATAATGGCCCGTGTCCCTGGCATCGCGGACCTCGGCGTCTTTCAGGTTACCGGCCAGCCTGACCTCGACATCACGGTGGACCGTACGAAGGCCGCGCGGTGGGGAATCAACGTGGCCGACGTGCAGGATGCCGTTCAGACAGCGGTCGGTGGCACCGCCCTGACTCAGGTGCTGAAAGGCGAGCAGGTCTACGACCTTACGCTGCGTTACCTGCCCCAATACCGGGACACACGGGAAGCCATTCAAGACATCCGGCTACTGTCGCCCACAGGCGAGCGGGTTTCGCTGGCCCAGCTCTGCAAGATTCAGGAAGCGGACGAGGGCTCTGAAATCTATCGCGAAAACAATGAGCGTTACGTTCCCATTAAATATAGCGTGCGCGGCCGTGCCCTCGGCGACGCCGTTCGAGAGGCCATCCAGAAAGTCGATTCGCAGGTAAAACTTCCGCGCGGCTATCACATCGGTTGGGAGGGCGAATACCAGAGCGAAGTGCGCGCCCAGGCGCGCCTCCTCGTGATCGTCCCGCTGACGATCCTCGTCATCTTCATCATCCTCTACGCGATGTTTCGTTCATCGAAGTGGGCCGTACTAATTCTCGCCACCGTCGCCATGGGCAGCTTCGGCGGATTAATGGCCCTCCTGGTCACCGGAACGCACTTCAGCGTTTCCACCGGCGTGGGTTTCCTGGCCCTCTTCGGCGTCTCGGTTCAGACGGGCGTGATCATGCTCGAATACATCAATCAGCTCCGCGTTTTGGGTCGTTCCGTTGTCGACGCCGCTGTGGAAGGCTCGGTCTTGAGGCTTCGCCCCATCATGATGACGATGCTCGTCGCGACTTTGGGATTGCTGCCTGCGGCCACGTCTCACGCCATCGGTTCTGATTCTCAGCGGCCATTCGCCATCGTGATCGTGGGCGGCCTCATGGTGAATTTGGCAATGAGCATCTTTCTCTTGCCCACCCTATATGTGTGGATCGCCCGCGAAGGCGACAGGCTCCCCGAGCCGGAGGAAGAATTCGAGGGCTAATCTCGTGACTCAGCATTCCCGAGATGTCCGCTGGGATTCGATCGCGTCACTCCTGTCGATTTCTGTTCGTATCTGCAAACCAGCCCTTAGGTCGGGGCCGGTGACCGAAACGCGCGACGAGGTGTTCTAGTGCTATTGTCCATGGCTTGGGATCGGTTATCCGATGTCGGCAATGAGTTCGTGCTTCTGTTTGGATCGTTGCTTTCCCTGATTTGTCTGTTCGCCCTCTTTATTCTCGGAAGGGACGCCATACCTGGCGGTCGACACAAGCGGTCCAAGCGGAGACGCGACAGGTGATGGCCTGCCCGGACGTCATCCACATGCTTGACCACCGCCCTTAGCGGACATCAAGTCCGTACTGGAACCCACTTGATTGCATAACTAATGTCGGCCTCCCCTCGACTCGAGCGACTTTAGCTGGTAGGCTCGGGTGGACGAGCCGAATTTCGATTCGCACGTGGGACAGCTCGGTACTGGACATGGCGCGCGCAGTAAGGCGCCCCGTCCCGGGACCACCGTGCGGCTTTCGTTAGCGTTCGATTTCAAATAGGGGTCCTCCGTTTACGTCCCATCGACGCCCGTGATTCGCCTCGGTGTTCTTTCCCTTTGCCAGACCCCGGAGATTGTTTGAAGCGTTTTTCAAACCAATGATGAGCGTATGGTTCGGTGTTAAACGCACGGACTTCGACGTAGCCAGAGCCTCTGTACAAGGCGATCGCTTCCTTCAGGGTCCGGTTCGTCTCCAGTCGAAGGAGACGAATGCCCCTTTTAGAGGCCAACCGCTCCAACTCATTCAGCATTCGCCGTCCGACTCCCAAGTCACGTACTGCCGGTGCAATCCACATTCTCTTCAACTCGGCAGTTTGCTTTTCGGCAAATTTTAGGGCTCCGCAGCCGACCGGCCGGCCACGCAACCGCGCGATGACCAAGGCACCGCGAGGCGGCAGGAGTTCGTGTGCATCCGCTGATATGCTTCGAGCGGGGTCGAAACCGGCTTCGAAACGAGCATTCAGTTCAGCAAAATACTGCTCGAAGCACCATATGGCATCGGCACTCGTGGGGTCCTCGGTTCCAAAGCGAATCATAGAGGCCTGCAGTAGACGCTCTACTTGTCCCATTGCCGAGGTGAGCTGGTCGCGCTGCCGATCCGTGAGGACTTCAAGAATGTGAACCGCAAGGTCGTCGGAGCGTCTGTCGAGCTCAGCGCGTTCACGTAGTCCAGCTTTGGTAAGGTGTGCACGCCGCACTCTACCGTCCTGCTTGGTGGAATAGACCGTTACGAGGCCCTGTTTCTCCAAGGAGCCCATGACGCGGGTGAGGTAACCGGAATCAAGGCCCAGGCGCGTCCGAAGCGTCCGCAGTTCCTCGCCATCCGGGCCAATCTCCCAAATCAGCCGGGATTCATTCATGGGGCGTTTCCGGTGAAGGAAGCGATCGTGCACGGCACCGATTCGTTCGGCGACCGTTCGATTGAAACTCCTAACCTGTAAGACGGCTTCAGCGTCCATCGCCTGACTATAGTCAGAGACTCTTTTGAAGGCAACCGGTGCTCGCGGCTTTCTCTGCAGACTTCTCGTCGTAGAGGGGCGTGCTTTGGATCACAGCTAATGACGCGTGGGCATTTCCAACTTGAGTTCAAGCCGCCGATCATGTATCTATCAGGCGTGACAGGCCCAACAGAGCTCACCTTGGTGGAGATGGTCGGAACCGCCGGTTGCGCGATTGTGCTTACGGCCAAGCCGATCCCGACAATGAGAGAAGTTATGGTGAGGAGAGGTGCATGTGTTTTTATTTCCAGTAATTATACGCAAGAAGTCTGCTGGCGGATGATAACGAGATACGCCATGCGAGCTCTATAGATATTGGCGCGCGCTCTTTGAACACATATAACAATTTCATTTTAAAATAAGTTCACGAATCAATTCGGTGCCCAGAACTTTTCTGTATTCATTCCGGGCCACTCTGGCCTTGTTCTGAGCCTCGGTGCTACCGATTACTTTCTTGGCCACTGCTTCTAGCTCGATGCCTTTATCTAAAGCCGCCATGTTTTTATAAGTGATCCAGAGAAATATATTGGGCTGATCCGGTGATTTTGGAGTGGCCCTGAAGACCTTGTAATCGATGATTAGCCCAGCTTTCTTCATGGCTTCCATGGTCGGCTTCCATGTCGAATTTAGCCAATCGATGTACTCTTCAAAATGCCCGTACTCAACTTGTATGTAGTCCACCTCAGTGACCGGGCCCTCAGTATACGCGCGCTCATCCTGGGCACGTGCATTAAGCGAAAGTGAGGAAGCTGCGAGACACATGGATAAGATAATAGTCTTAATCATTTTCTCTTCTCCTGTTGTGATACATCTCTACTCGGCTAACACCCGGGGCATCTTTCCAAAATGCCATTCTCTGACTATAGTCAGAGAATGGCACAAAATCAAGTCGATTTGGTTCGGCGCTTCAACCGCGTCGTTACTCAGCGAATCGGCGGGCTGGACGATGCCTATCTTTCTCGTGGACGCTCGCTGGGGTTGTCGCGCCTGCTGTGGGAAATTGAGCCGGCTGGGTCTGAGGTGAGGCTGCTGCGCGCCCGTCTTGGCTTGGACTCGGCTATCACGTTGCCGATGACGGAAGACAGCGCACGTATACCCCGAATTTGTCCAAGCGCGGCGCTACCTGGCACAGGCTTCTCAGCAGGTGGAGTTGTGTCCGGCTGCCATCGCCGAGGTCGAGAAAATAAACTCTTGGGAAACTCTTTCCTTACTCCATCCAGACTTCGCGGGATATGGTGCTGTGGTTGGACTGGATGCGGCAGCACCAACCAGCGACGGCTCGGGCATCTGAGTCTTCCGTAAGTCCCATCTGGCAGCGCTTACCGTCCATCTGGGTACTGGAACGAACATTAACGCTACCGGAGAAATGGCGCATGTTCTCCGTGACGCGCCATCCACAATGCCACGAGCACAGGGACGGCCAACGCTATTCCAAGGATTAGCCTAAAATTGTCCCGCGTTGAGGTTGGGGGATTGGGGAGGTAGGGCCGGGATGGCTTCGACGGCGAGCCCCGGGAAGTAAGAAGACCACCGCATTCATCATTACAAGTCCCGCGACGCATGTGATAAGGAATATCGCAGTTGAAGAATCCCCTTTCGGCGCATCGAGTATAAATCGTGTATAAAAATATAGGTGACTTCAGGAACCCCTTGTTTTTATTGCGATTTTTATGGAGGCGCGGGTGGGAATCGAACCCACGAATGAAGGTTTTGCAGACCTCTCCCTTCCCACTTGGGTACCGCGCCTCGGACGCACAGTATAGCGAAAGAACGGCCGCGTTTCAGCACGTGGACGCCTCCCAAAAGCCATCGGCGGCTTTTCCCCGGCCGCGCTTCGCGCTACAGTGAATGGCGATGACTCTTCTCCCTTGGCTCATCGCCGGCGTCCTTGCAATCGTCGCGGTGGGGGCGATCGTGTGGTCAGCTAGCCACCGGTCCGACGCGCAACTCTCAGCCGTCCGCCAGGAAATGCAGAACTCGCTCGCCACGCAGGGGCAGGCCGTGGCGTCGCAGATCAACACGCAGATCGGCCAACTGGCGCAATCGGTGACGCAGCAGCTCGGCCAGGTCCGCCAGGAACTGCTGACGGGCGTCGCCGCCACGGGGCAGCTAACCAGCGACGCGCAGCGCGAGATGTCGCGGCGGCTGGAATCGTCCACCGACATGCTGCTGCAGATGAATCAAAGAATCGGCGAGATGCAGGAGACGAGCCGGGACCTCTCGAAGACGACTTCGACCTTGCAGGACATTTTGAGCGGGGTGAAGACGCGCGGGGCGCTCGGCGAAACCATGCTCGACAGCCTCCTCTCGGACGCGCTGCCGCAGAGCGCGTACGCGATGCAGCACCGCTTCGCGTCGACCGGCAGCATCGTCGACGCGATCGTGCGCAGCGGCGACCGCCTGCTGTGCATCGACTCGAAGTTTCCGCTCGAGGCCTACCGGAGGCTCGTCGACAGCGGCGACGACGCGCGCCGCGACTTTTCCGTCGCCGTGCGGAAGCACGCCGACTCGATCGCCGAGAAATATATTCTGCCGCACGAGCACACGTTCGACTACGCCCTGATGTTCGTGCCATCCGAAGGCGTCTACTACGAGCTGCTGATGACCGAGGATTCGAAATACGGGCGGCTCGACGAGTACTGCCGCGCGAAACGCGTCCTGCCGGTTTCGCCGAACGTGTTGTGCGCGTTCGTCAGCGCGGTCGCCATCAGCCTGCAGGGGCAGAAATTCGAGGAAAATGCGCGGCACCTCTTCGCCGGGCTTGCCGGACTGAAGAAACAGCTGGAACTTTTCAACGAGGTTTACGAAAGGCTTGGCAACCACCTGCGGCACGCACAGCAGAGCTACGAAGATGCGGATGCGCGGCTGACACGCGTAACGAATTCGATCGAGCAGATGTCGCAGGGGGCGCTGCCGGAGGTTGAGCCGGTGCAACAAGTGCTGCTGCCGCCTTCGGAGGACTAGAATCCACCATGCGGATCGGTCAGAAAGTGATTCTGGGATCCATATCGCTGGTGCTTGCAGTCGCAAGCGCGGTCGCACAGGCGCAATCGAACCTTGCCGATCTTTTTCAAAAGCTTCAAAATGATGCCTCGCCGTATCAGTATCAGTCCTATCAAGCCGCTCGCCAGCTAGTGGAGCTTGGGAAATCAGACAACGATGCTCGTGCTTATATCGCGCTTCATCTTCCGGCCTTGATCGAGGAAAACCCGCATGAGTTTCCCCTATCCTGGAGAAAGGCCGTGGAGATCGCGGGCGACCTGAAGATTGCAGAAGCGTGTCCAGCGCTCAAGCGATGGGTCGGAGAACCTCGCCTCGGCCCCAATGAACGCATGCTGGCCGACTACAACGATCTTGATATTGACCCGGCGGCCCAGGCATTGTCGCGAATTGGGGAGCCGGCGGTTCCCACCCTCGTCGAAGTATTGCACGAGCGGCAACGACGCGCCCACGCGAAGGGACGCTATTGTGGCTTTGCAGCTCATCGGCTCACCGCGAGCCCTGGATACGCTCCGCGATCAGGAGACGTGCGAAACGAGTCCTGGCTTGCGAAAGTTGATAGCAGAAAGCTTATCAAAACATAAACAATAAAAGACTTTGAGACGTCTAACGTGCCCGGTCCGCTGCCTGAAACCGGCGGGAGCTGAAGAGTCTGTGGGGTAACCGCGTCGGGAGCTTCAGGGACTGAAGCCGCTCCGACCCCTGAGAGGCCACCGGTCGGGGCGCTAAAGGAGGGCGCGGGCGGCGTCGAGGAGCGTGCGCAAATCGCCGGGAATCGTGACTGAGCGAATTTCGTCCAGTGCGACCGCGAGTTGCGGCGAATCCTGCGGATGGCGATCGAGCCGATTGATGAGCTTCTGGATGTCCCGCTGCGCGTCCTTTGGCGCGAGAGGTTCCGCCGCATGGAGATAGCGGAGCGCGATGGCCGTATTGGGTGCGCCGATCACGCGGGCGTGAAATGAGAACGTTCCCGATGCGACGGCCTGAACTCTGATGGCTGC
Organism: uncultured Acidobacteriota bacterium; assembly: GCA_963836125.1. Lineage (GTDB taxonomy): Bacteria > Acidobacteriota > Terriglobia > Acidiferrales > UBA7541 > Palsa-295. The sequence continues at coordinate 847,146 of CAWIIK010000003.1, read as the reverse complement.
CGTATTGGGCGACCCGCCGCTCGTAACGACTTGCTGCGTCTCGCCGGGCAGGAAGCGGAGCACGCCGGGGGTTTCGTTGTCGACCACCAACCGCAGCTTCTCTTCGGATCCTTGCGCGCGAACCAGGAGATCGCCCTTCTTGCCGGGCAGGAGCGCGGGGTTCGGAGCTTCGAACGCGAGCGAAACAACCGACGTCTTGGCGGTGAATTGGGCGGTGTCCGTGGCCACCGAAATCGTTGCCGGCCCAGCCTCAACTTTCGGTCCAGGCAGCACGACAATACATTCAGGGGACGCGGCGAGGACGAGGCTCATCTGCTCGTTGATTTTCACGAGATTGCCGTCGGCTTGGCCGCTCAGGGCGCTCCCGCAAATCGAAAACTGATCGTGCAACGAAATGACAGGCGCCACGGAGATGGATGGCGAAGGGTCGGCCGCCGGCGGATCGACGAGAGTCGCGAAGGAAGATCCCGACGCCTTGGCCAGAACGTAGCCTGCCGATGCCGGCGCGCTGAAAAAAGCCCGGCCGGTCTTGTCGGTCGTCACTTGCTGGCCGCCGACCTCGACCTTCACGCCCGAAGCAAGCCTTCCATCGACGCCGAGGGCCGCAAGAGTGGCTGGACGGCCCGCGACAATTCGGGGCGGGAGTACGATCGTGACGGTCCACGTCGTCAGAGGTGTTGACGGCGCCTGGGCGTGGAGCGCGGAATGTGCGGTGAGTCCAACCACGGCGAGGAATCCCGCTGACAGGCGAGCTGCCAGCAGCACAGAGCCGATACGTTGTGCGCGAATCGATCGGACCATAGTCATGCGAAACCGCCCTGAAAGGCTGCCGTGCGACGCCGCCCCAGGCGTCACACTGCTGGTCCACATTGTAATTGTAAAGCGTGGCGAACGTCAGGTCAGCATCAGTTATCGAGGCGGACCACGAAGGTGGTGAACTGCTCGTCCGCGTGCAATTGATCCGCGAGCCGGCGCGCCGCCTCCTCGGTCGGCAAGCGCCCCACGCGGACGCGGTAGAAAATACCATTCGGCGAATCGTAGATGGCAATGCTCACGGACGAATATCGCATGGCGAGCTGGGCGCGTAGCCGATTCGCATTATCCTGGTTCGCGAACGCCCCCACCTGCACACCGAAGTAGCCCTGCGTCGGATTCGGGCCGGACACCACTTCGAGGCGGACCGGCGCGGTCCCGGGACCGACCATGCCGATGGCTTGCGCGGCCGAAAGAGAGAGATCGATGACGCGGTTCGCGACGAACGGGCCGCGGTCGTTGATGCGGACTTCGGTTTGCATGCCATTTCGAAGATTGGTGACGCGAACCATCGAGCCGAAGGGCAGCGTGCGGTGAGCGGCCGTGAACGCGTGCATGTCGTAAATCTCGCCGCTCGACGTGCGATGTCCGTCGAATGGAACGCCGTACCACGACGCCACGCCTTCTTCCGCATATTGACCGGGGATCGCGGGCTGTCTCTCGATCGGCGGAGGCTGGGCCGAGGGAGCCGAAGGCTGCGGCAATGGGGCGGGCGCGGGGGCTTGCGGCGCGTACGTCCGGTGAGCGCAACCCGCAGCAACGAGCGCGATGGCCGACAGGAGCGCCCACCGCCGCGGAAGAGTCAACCGTCCCGGGCGGGCCTGATGCACTGCTTTGTGCGGGAAATTCCTCCGCGAGGCGGAGAATCTCACGCGGTATCCCGGTTCACTTGTTTGCACTCAAGTTCGGTATTATAGGAATGCACTCGCATTCTCGCAAGGAAGCAACGGAACGATCGCGTGTAGCAGCGGCGTGCGGCCCCATCGTCTCGGCAGACAGGAAGGGTAAGCATACATGAGTGGATTCTTCGGCGGCCGCTCGCAGCCGCGGCCGAAAATTTGCCCGTCGTGCGGCAACCTGGTCGGCGCCGTGGCGACGCGCTGCCCGCAGTGTGGCGCGAGTGTGAGATTCTCGCTCGCGGCGGCCAGCCGTTCGCTGGGCCGGCTGCTGCCGACAACATCGCCCGCGACGTACGCGATCCTCACGGTGAGCTGCCTGATTTTCGCGGCGAGCTTTCTGGCTACTTTCTCGAAGAACGGCGGCATCGGGATGCAGGGCGGCGGGCTTTTGGGGTTCTTGAATTTCGGCGCGATCGATGGCAACGTGTTGATTCGTCTCGGCGCTTCGCTACCGTGGCTCGTGGATATGCAGCAGCCGTGGCGACTCGTTACCGCCATCTTCCTCCACGCAAGCATCCTGCACATCCTTTTCAACATGTGGGTGTTGATGGACATCGGGCCGCAAATCGAAGAGCTCTATGGATCGGCTCGCTTCCTGTTCATCTACGTGGTATCCGGAATCGGAGGCTACGTCCTGAGCAGCTTCTTCGGGCACTTCAGCGTGGGCGGCTCGGGCGGGCTGCTCGGATTCATAGGCGTGCTCCTTGCGATTACGACAGGCCGGCGAAGCATCGGGATGCAGATGTTGCGCAACCAGATGCTGCGTTGGCTAGTGTACATCGTGATCTGGGGATTCTTGTTTCCCGGCGTCGACAACATGGCGCACCTGGGAGGATTTGTCACCGGATTCGTGCTCGGCAAAATTTTGGTGGATCGACCGCCGACGTCGCCGGAGGAGCGCAAGCGCGCCTACGCGATGGGCTGGGGCGCGGCGCTCGTCGTGGTGGCAAGTTTCGTGATGGCGGGTCTGAGCGCGATGGGAAGGTAGCGGCGCACCGATTCGCGCGCACTCCTACTTCGCGACGGGACTTGCCGGCGTCTCCTCAGCGTGCAGCTGCCGGGCGACGACGATGCTGTAGTGTATCCCCGAAATCATCACGAAGGCCGCCACACAGTAGGCGCAGACTCCCCGCAGTAGCCGCAACGGCTCGTTTTCCCATACGGCCAGCAACAGGACAAGCGTGACGAGCGAGATTTCGAAGAACGTCGTGGCTTTTCCCCAAATACTTGGCGGAAACGGGCGGTAGCCCGCCGTGAGAAGAATCACCACGCAGGCGACGAGAATCAGGACGTCGCGCCCCAGCACCAGAATCGCGAGCCACCAGCCGATTTTGCCTTTGAGCGCGAGCACGAAATACGACGATGACAGCAGCAGCTTATCCGCGATCGGATCGAGATACGCGCCGAGCGGCGTGCGCTGATTTAATCCACGTGCTAGCAGCCCATCGAGGCCGTCGCTCACACCAGAGACCACCAGAATCCCGAGCGCCCAATCGTAGCGGTCGTACTTGATCGCAATGATGAAAAAGGGAAGGAAGGCGAGGCGCAGGAATGTGAGCTGATTGGGGACGGTCAAGATTCGGTTGTGTATCGGCTTCATCGGGTTCGGTCCGGCGAAAAACGAAATGGGAGGCAGAAGCTCGAATCAGGCGAACTGCGCGAGGTAGTCCACCAGCGAGCGGCCAACCTTTTTTTCGAACATTTCCGCGAGCGAAGGAATCGAGCCGCGCGCCTCGTCGAGCGCGATCCGTTCGATTCGCAGCATCGGAAAAAACAGGGTCGGCAGGCCGATGCGGTCGCCCTCCGGATGCAACACCTGCAGGACAAAATCATCGAACGAGCCGAGATCGATCCCGCGCAGCGTCACTCCGGCGCTTGAAATTTCCACCAACTCGCCCCAGAGCCGCTCCTTCGGACTGTGCAGACTCACGACGACAATCGAGCGCGGCTCCATCACCCCTCCCAAGAAATTCGGATCAGACGGAAATCGTATGCAGGCCGGGCGCGAGCTCGAGCTTCGGCTCGGTCAGTTTCTGCACGTCTTCCGGCGTCACGCCCGCGGCCACTTCGCGCAGCAACAAGCCTTTCGACGTCACCTGGATCACCGCGAGTTCGGTCACGATCAGGTCGACGACGGCGACGCCCGTGAGCGGCAGCGTGCACTTCTTCACGATCTTCGGGCCGCCGTCCTTCGTGGCATGCTCCATCGCGATGATCACGCGCTTCGTGCCGGCCACGAGGTCCATGGCGCCGCCCATGCCCTTCAGCATTTTTCCGGGGACCGCCCAGTTCGCGAGGCTGCCCTTTTCGTCAACTTGGAGCGCGCCGAGAACGCTGACGTCGATGTGCCCGCCACGAATCATTGCGAAAGAATCAGCGCTCGAGAAGAAACAGCACCCCGCAATTTCGGTGACCGGCTCCTTGCCAGCATTGATCAGGTCTGGGTCTTCTTCGCCCTCGTAGGGATACGGCCCGATGCCGAGCATGCCGTTCTCGGATTGCATGATGACTTCGACGCCCGGCGGCAGGTAATTCGGGATCAGCGTGGGAATCCCAATGCCGAGATTGACGTAGTAGCCGTCGCGCATTTCCTCCGCCACGCGGCGCGCAATGATTTCCCGTTTATCCACCGGAGGCGCCATTACGCCACCTCGCGCTTTCGCTTCGGCCCGGGCTCCATCGGCTTCAGGTAGTTGGTGCCCTCGAAGATTGCATCAACGAAAATTCCGGGCGTGTGGACGGCGTCTGGATCGAGCTCGCCCAGCTCGACCAACTGCTCGACCTCGGCGATCACGTAATCGGCGGCGGTGGCCACGACCGGATTGAAATTTCGCGCCGTCTTCCGATAGACGAGATTGCCCCAGCGGTCGCCCTTCCACGCTTTCACGAACGCGAAATCGCCGCGCAGCGCGGGAACCAGAACGTGCGGGCGGCCGTTGAATTCGCGCACTTCTTTTCCTTCCGCGGCCATCGTGCCGTATCCGGAGGGCGTGAAAAACGCGGGAATACCGGCGCCGGCGGCGCGCATGCGTTCGGCGAGCGTGCCCTGTGGATTCAATTCCATTTCGATTTCGTTGTTAAGCGCGAGCTTCTCGAAGAACTTGTTGTTGCCCACGTAGCTCGCAATCAGTTTCTTCACCTGGCGATTTTCCAGCAAGAGCCCGATGCCGTAGCCGTCGATGCCGGGATTATTCGATGCGACCGTGAGATTCTTGCTCCCTTGCTTGACGAGCGCGCGAATCAGGTTTTCAGGAACACCGCAGGTGCCAAAAGCGCCGATCAGAATCGTCGCGCCGTCTTTGACACGGCCGATCACTGCTTCGGCATTTGCCACGCGCTTGTCCATCCATCTCTCCTTAAATCAGGATGCAGCGGAAGGAATGTTCGAGTTTACTACAACTTCGCGGCCGCCTTAGGGCGCTTGCTTGCTGCGTATTGCTATTTTTGTTCGGTGCTTCGGCGGCTCACGCCTTCGCGGGCCGCGCCTTTCAGGATACGGATCCTGGCCGCTACGCGGGTGGCTGCGTCATCTGCACTCGTCGACTTCTCGACCTCGGCCACCAGCGCTGAGCCAACGACGGCCGCGTCGGCAATTCCGCCGAGGACGGACACATGCGAGGGCTGCGAAATTCCGAATCCGACGGCCAGCGGCAGCTTGGTGAATCGGCGGACGCGTCGCGCGAGTTCCGGAAGCTCCTCGGGAAGGGCGCTGCGCTCGCCGGTCACACCGGTGCGGGAAATGAGATAGAGGAAGCCGCTCGAGGCTTCGGCAATTTTTGCGAGGCGCGCGTCGGTCGAGGTGGGCGCCGCGAGAAAAATCGTGTCGAGGCCATGCGCCCGCATCGCCGCGCGATATTCATCCGCTTCCTCCGGCGTCAGATCGGTTGCAAGAGCGCCGTCGGCACCCGCCGCCGCTGCCGCACCGGCGAACTCCCTGACGCCCATCTGAAGAATCGGATTGTAATAGCTGAAGAGAATCAGCGGCACGTCGCTCTTGATTCGCACGCGCTTGATGACGTTGATTACGCCCGCGAGCGTTGTCCCGGTGCGCAGGGCACGTTCGCTGGCGCGTTGAATCGTCGGACCATCCGCCACCGGGTCGCTGAACGGCACACCGAGCTCGACCACGTCCGTGCCTGCTTCCGCAGCCGCGAGAACGATCTTCTCGGTCGCATCGAGCGAGGGATCGCCCGCGGTGATGTAGGCGACCAACCCCATTTCGCCTGCCTTGGCGAGCTGGGCGAATCGCGCGCCGATCCGTCCGCTGTTTGCTCGCACGGATTTTCCCGCGACTTGGCTGGCCGATGGAGATGACTTCGGAATGGCCGCCTCAGACATAACGCGAAAGCGTTTCCATGTCTTTGTCGCCGCGGCCGGAGACGTTGAGGATTACGATTTCGCTGTTTTTCATTTTGGGCGCGCGCGCCATGAGTTCGGCCACCGCGTGCGCCGACTCGAGCGCAGGGATGATGCCTTCCTTGTGGGCGAGAGAGTGCGCGGCCTCGATGGCGGCCTCGTCGTTTACCGCCGTGTACTCCGCGCGGCCCTCGTCCGCCAGCCACGCGTGCTCCGGCCCCACGGCCGGATAGTCAAGGCCCGCTGAAATCGAGTGCGTCGTCGCGATCTGCCCGTCGGCCGTTTGCAGCACGTACGTGTATGTGCCTTGCAGCACCCCCGGCCGCGCGCCCGTGAAACCGCGCGCTGCCGCGAGCCTTGCGGCGTGCTCGCCGAGCGTGTGTCCGCGTCCGCCGGCTTCGACGCCCACCATTTTCACGGCAGCGTCGCCGAGGAACGCGTGAAACAAGCCGATCGCGTTGGAGCCGCCGCCGACACATGCGAAGAGATAATCCGGCAACCGGCCCTCGGCCGCTAAGATCTGCTCTCGCGCTTCTTCGCCGATCACTTTGTGGAAGTCGCGCACGATTTGCGGATAGGGATGAGCGCCGAGAACGGAGCCGAGCAGGTAGTGCGAAGTGCGCACGTTGGTCACCCAGTCGCGCATCGCTTCGTTGATCGCGTCCTTTAGCGTGCGGCTGCCGGCATCGACGCCAATCACTTGGGCTCCGAGCAGGCGCATGCGGTCCACATTGAGCCGCTGGCGCTCCATGTCCTCGGTGCCCATGTAGACCGTAGAGGTCAGCCCGAGGCGCGCTGCAACAGTCGCGGTCGCGACGCCGTGCTGTCCGGCGCCGGTTTCTGCGATCACGCGCGTCTTGCCCATGCGCACGGCGAGGAGGCCCTGGCCGAGGCAGTTGTTGATCTTGTGCGCGCCGGTGTGCAGCAGATCTTCGCGCTTCAGGTAAATTCGTGCGCCGCCGAGATGCTCCGTCAACCGCGCAGCGAACTGCAAGGGCGTCGGGCGCCCGGCGAAATTCTTCAGCAGGTCGTCGAGCTGCGCGTGAAAAACCGGATCGGCGCAAGCCCCGGCATACGTCCGCTCGAGTTCCTCGAGCGGCGCGACGAGCGTTTCGGGCACGTATCTCCCGCCGTATGGACCGTAGCGGCCTCGCGTATCCGGCACCGCCTGCGCGATTGCACTCATGCTGACCTCTTCGGTTTCTGGGCTTCCTCCGCGGCGCGCATCAGCCTCTTCACGCGCGCGGGATCTTTTTTCCCGGGCCGCGCCTCCACGCCGCTGCAGACATCCACCGCATAGGGCCGCGCCGCGCGAATCGCCTCGCCTACGTTTTCAGGCGTCAAGCCACCTGCGAGAAAAACGCGCCCGTATTTCTTGGCTCGGCGCGCGATTTCCCAATCAAACGTTTGGGCCGTGCCGCCGCGCCGGTGCGCGTCGAAACCGTCGAGCAACAACGCCGTCGCTCCCTGGTAAGTTTGCAGTTGCCCGGCAGCCAACGATGGTTTCACGCGAATCGCCTTGATCACCGGAAACGAGCGTTTCAGCCGCGCGACCATCGCCGGCGTCTCGTCTCCGTGGAGTTGCAGCGTGTCGAGCCCGACGGCTCGCGCAATTTCGAGTATCCTTTGCTCACTCTCATTCACGAACACGCCGACCACCAAAATTTTCTTCGGCAGCCGGTTCACAATTTTCTTCGCTTTCGCGGGCTCGACATATCGCGGGCTGCCCGCATAGAAGTTAAATCCCAAAAACTCCGCACCTTCGGCGACGGCCTGCCTAGCGTCCGGCCAATTCGTGATCCCGCAGATTTTCACTTTCACCTTAGCCATGGCCGTCAGGCCTCCCCGGCGGGGCCACTTCCGATTAACGCCCGCAGCGGGACGGCTGGATCGGGCTCTTTCATCAAATGTTCGCCAACCAGAAACGCGTCGAAGCCAGCGCTGCGCAGCCGCGCCAGGTCGCCGTGCGTGCGCAGTCCGGATTCGCTCACGGCGATGCACTCCTCCGGGACCGCTTCTACGAGCTCGAGCGACGTCTCTACGCGGACATTGAAATTCCGCAGGTCGCGGTTGTTCACTCCGATGATCCTCGCTCGGGCCGCAATGGCGCGCCCCACTTCCTCGCGCGTGTGCACCTCGACGAGCGGTTCCATGCCGAGCGAACGTCCCAGTTCCAACAGCTCGCGCAGGGTTTCATCGCTGAGGATCGCTGCAATCAGCAAAAACGCGTCCGCGCCTGCTGCGCGCGTCTCCCACACCTGCCACGGATCGATGATGAAGTCCTTGCGCAAAACCGGAATGTGCGTCGCCTTCCGCGCCGCTTTCAGGTCGACGAGCGAGCCGGAGAAAAACTCTTCCTCGGTGAGCACGGAGAGCGCCGCAGCACCCGCACCCTCGACTTTCGGCGCCAGATCGGCGGGAGCGTAATCCGCGCGGATCACGCCGCGCGAAGGAGACGCCTTCTTCAGCTCCGCGATCACGTTGAAGCCCGCGCGCGACAGCGCACCGGCGAAATCGCGCGGCGGATCAGCCTTGCCGACCGCCAGCTTCAGTGCGACGTCCGGCAGCACACGTTTCCGGTGCGCGATCGATTCGCGTCGCGCCTCGACGATCCGGTCGAGGATGGTCTTCTCGCGTGAAATCGTTTCCATTCGCTTCGTCGGACACGCCTGCCAATCGATTGGCGCGCGTTACAAACCAATTTTAGCCTGATTGGAACCGGCTGGAACCATGCTAGCGGGGCGTCCCGGGCCTGTCAATTTGCCGCATGCGCGGCGGCAGCCAAGAGCAGCGGCTCCGAGAACCGAATGGGAATACCGAAATTCGATCCGCCGAAGCCCTTCAAGATCGCGTACGTGACGCCAATTACTTTCCCGTCCTGGTTGAAAAGGGGCCCGCCGGAGCCGCCGGAGGTGGTCTGCGCGTCGAACACGATCTTATCCGGCAGGATGTCGCCAATATGGCCCTGCGTGATGAGGGGATGAATGAGATCCCGTTGCGCGAGGGCGTCGAGAATTTGCGAGACGTCACCGCCGCTCTGTGTCAGGATCTGCTGCGCCGTTTTCTCGTCGGTGCGGGCAAGAATCGCGGCGAGCCCCGTGGCATAGCCCATCAGGACGACCGGATCGCCCGCCGATGTCGCGTCCTTCGCCGAATCGATTGAAAGGGTCGGGCGCTTGAGATCCAGCATATCGACGCGCATCGTCGCGAGATCGGCATCCTTTGATATCTCGTCGATCTCGGCGTGAAACGCGCGCGGATCGCCCGGGAAATAAGCGCGAATGGCCGATATCTCGGCCTGGAAACCCTGGCTGGTAATCTGGCTGAGTTCGTCGTTGTTCCACCAAGGCTCGGCTACATGGCGGTTCGTGATGACCCTGCCATTCCCCACCGTGAATCCGGTGCCGAATACATCGACCTTCACCTCCGGTCCGTTTCCTTCAAGCGTCAACAGGGGATTGCCATCGCTATCCTGGATGGGTTCGCCTTGCGGATTCAGGCCCACGTAGCGCAGGCGCTGATTCGTGTCCTGGTTGCGAAACGCGACCGTGACGTGCAGCAAGCAGACGCTCTGCACGTCCTTGGCGATAAAGCTATCCGTGGAGTCGTCTTCTTTCTCGAGTCGCTTTAGGCGCGCATTGGTGTCGTCCAATTCCTTCTGCAGTGCGGTTGCCTGACCGTCCGCCGAATTGGCCATCTGGGCACGCAGGTCGGCCGCGTGCTTTTGCAATTCGTCCTTTCCATCGGCTACGCCAACGGTGCCACTTTGTGCATCGCGCAGGCGCCGCACCTCGGCCAGCATGTCCTGTTGATTGGTGATTCCGTGCTCGAGGCGCGTGATCGTAGCGTTGGTGCGCTGCACGTCCTTTTTGGCACTGTGAAAGAATAAGAAATACGTTCCAGCCATCAGAATGGCGATCGCGAAGGCCGAAGCCACGCCGATTTTCAGATTACGGTCGAGCGAAAAGGCGTCCTTCGTCATCTTCTCCGTGACGGCAAGCGCCTGGAAGGCGGTTTGGGCGACCTGCTGGCCCTCTTCCGCGAGACGCGCCCGTGCGAGCAGCTGTTCGTCCGCCCGGCGCGCTCGCAGTTGCGCGCGGACGCGGGCCAGCAGCTCGGTTGGGTCGAACGGCTGGGAGATTGCGTCGTCGGCTCCGAGGTCGAGGGCCGCGGCGCGGTCCTCGGCAGCAGGGCCGACGAGCAGGACCATGCGGAGTTGCTGTGTCGCGGCAGGCCCACGAATGGCAGCGATCACATCGTGCACGTGGAGCGCAGCGTGCTCAGCGGTCTCGACGTTCGGCGCCGCACACGAAAGAGCACTCAGGAGAAGCAGCTCGGGGACGTGCTCGCGCACGGCCTGAAGGCCTTCTCGAGCCGCCGCACATGCGATTACGTCGAAGCCCGCACCTTGCAACGCCATTTCGAGGGCGTCGCGGCACGCGGGATCCGCTTCGACAATCACGATCCTCTCTGGACCGTCGCTCACCAAGCCCTTGCCTTTCGCTCCCTGCAGCCACGCACCAACGCTGCCTGGCCCCCTCTAGGGTCTTGCATCTTACTATGACTACTTTGGACGCTCGGAGGATTCGAGGAAAACGCTGGGTGGGAGGGCTGCTGAGAGAACCCCGTTCTTGCGCCCGCTCGGCGGTGTTAACCTAGCGCGGCAATGAAAGCGCTCGATCAGCTACACGCAAAGATCATCCGGTGCCGCAAGTGCCCCAGGCTCGTCCTATACCGCGAGAAGGTGGCGCGCGAAAAGCGTCTGTCGTACCGCGATTGGAAATATTGGGGAAAGCCAGTGCCGGGATTCGGCGATCCGGGCGCAGAACTGCTCGTCCTGGGGCTCGCGCCCGCAGCGCATGGTGGCAACCGCACGGGCCGCGTCTTCACCGGCGACCGCTCCGGCGACTTTCTCTACAAGGCGCTCCACGAGGCAGGCTTCGCGAACCGGCCCACTTCGACGCGCCGTGACGACGGGCTCGCCCTCAAGAATGCGTATGTGGCGGCGACCGTCCGTTGCGCGCCGCCCGCCAATAAGCCGCTGCCGTCCGAAGAGGCGAACTGCCGTCCCTATTTTGAGCGAGAACTTGCACTTCTTCGTCCACGCGCGCTTCTCGCCCTCGGCGGGATTGCCATGCGCGTCTACCTCGGTCTGCTCAAAGAGCGAGGCGCAATCAAGAGTGCCGCGACCTTTCCTTTTCGCCACGGCGCGAGCTACGAGATTGGCGCCGGCCTGCCGCGCCTCTTCGTTTCGTACCACCCGAGCCAGCAGAACACGTTCACCGGGAAACTGACCGAGGCCATGATGGCGCGCGTCTTCGGCGACATTCGCAGATTCCTCGAAAGCGATTCGCCCAGGTGAGCGCCAGCGCAAACGCGCGGCCCGACCCGGCGGCACTCGACACCGTCATCGCGTTTCACGGGGTGCACTACGCGCTGCCCGGCGGCCAGCTTCTGCTGCACGACATCAATCTTGCGGTGCGGCGCGGTGAAACGCTCGTGCTTCTCGGCCGCAGCGGCGCCGGCAAGACAACCGCACTGAAGCTCATCAATCGCCTGCTCGAGCCCACGGGCGGTGAGGTACACGTGGACGGGCGCGCGACGCTCGCTTGGGATCCGATCGCGCTGCGCCGCCACATCGGCTACGTGATCCAGGAAACCGGCCTTTTCCCGCATTACACAGTGGCGGAAAACGTCGCGCTCGTGCCTCGGCTCGAGCGCAAGTCCGCTCCAGACGTCGGCGCGCGCGTCGAGGAGCTGCTCGCCCTCGTTGGCCTCGATCCAGCGCGATACCTCGATCGCTATCCGCATGAACTTTCCGGCGGCCAGCGCCAGCGCGTCGGAGTGGCGCGGGCGCTCGCGGCCGATCCGCCGATCCTGCTGATGGACGAGCCGTTCGGCGCGCTCGATCCGCTCACGCGCGGGGAAGTGCGGGAGGAATTTCTGGCGTTGCAGAAGCGGCTCGGCAAGACAATCGTGATTGTGACCCACGATACGAGCGAGGCCCTGCTTCTCGGCACGCGCATCGCGTTGTTCGAGGCTGGCGAAATCCGCGGTGTCTATTCACCCAGGGAGTTCCTGGCGTCGGGTGAGCCGGTGGCTGCGGCGTACATGGAGCAATTGCGGCGATTGGAGCAATTCGAGAGGGGCACATGAACGTCATCCAATATTTCGAGCGGCACCCCGACGAGATCCTGCAGGCGACGATCGAGCATATCTGGCTCGTCGGCATTGCGATGCTCATCGCCGTGGCGATCGGCGTTCCGCTCGGAATTCTGGTCGCGCGGCGGCCGTGGCTCTCAAAGCCCATCCTCGGTACCGCCAACATTGCCGAAACCATTCCGAGTCTCGCGCTTTTCGGGTTCCTGCTTCCGGTTCCGTGGCTGGGTGATCGCGCCGCGCGCCTGGCCATCGCCGCGCTCGCGCTCTATGCCCTGCTCCCTATCATTCGCAATACGGCCGCGGGAATCGCGAGCGTCGATCCGGCCGTGCGCGAAGCCGCGCGGGGCATGGGCATGACGCCGCGTCAGATTCTTTTCAAGGTCGAGCTGCCGCTGTCGCTTTCTACCGTTCTCGCGGGCGTCAGAGTCGCCACCGTGCTCACGATCGGAATCGCGACGATTGCCGCTGCAGTCGGCGCAGGCGGGCTTGGCGAATACATTTTTCGCGGACTCGCGATGGTGAATAATTCGTTGATCCTCGCCGGAGCCATCCCGGCGGCCCTTCTCGCACTTGGCGCGGATTTTCTCCTAAGCGTTCTCGAGCGCTCGCTGCGGCCCGGGCGATGAGCTTGCAATGAAAAGGCTCGCGGCGCTATTGATCGTCGGCATCATCGCGGCCGCGTGCGGCTGCGAGCCGCGGCCGCGCGACACGATCGTCGTCGGCTCGAAGAATTTCCCGGAGCAAGCCCTCCTTGGTGAAATCCTGGCGCAGCACATCGAGGCGAGGACGCACCTGCACGTCGAGCGCCGCTTCTACCTGGCCGGCAGCTTCATCTGCCAGCAGGCAATGCTGGCCGGCCGCATCGACACCTACGTGGAATACACGGGCACGGCGCTCACAGCCATCCTGCACGATCCGATCGAGAGCGACGCGAGCGCCGTCTTCGAGCGTGTGCAAAAAGAATACAAGCAGAGATTCAATTTCGACGTGTTGCCATCGCTCGGCTTCAACAACACGTTCGCGCTCGTGATTCGCGGCGAAGATGCGCGCCGCCTGCACCTGAAGACGATCTCGGACGCCGTTCCTTACGCCATTCACTGGCATGCGGGCTTCGGATACGAATTCATGGAGCGCCCGGACGGCTATCCGGGCCTCGCGCGTGTTTATGGCCTGCGATTCGCAGGACCGCCAAAGATATTGGACCTGGGGCTGCTGTATCGCGCGCTGCTCGATAAGGAAGTCGATCTTGTGGCCGGAAACTCGACGGACGGTCTGATTGGGGCGCGCGACCTCGTGATCCTCGAAGACGATAAACACTATTTCCCACCCTATGAGGCCGTGCCCGTGGTGCGAGACGACACGCTGATGCGTTATCCCGACGTGCGGACGGCCATCGCCGAACTTGGGGGCCAAATCTCGGACGAAGAAATGCGGAAGATGAATTATGAGGTTGCGGGCGAAGGCCGCGACGTCGAGGACGTCGCGCGCGAGTTCCTGCGAACAAAAGGCTTGAACTGAAGCACTCCGTTCATTAGAGCGGAGCCTTGAGCTTTTCGAGTTCCTCCATCACTTCCGCCCGCGTGAGGACGCCCTTGCGGATGAGGACGCGCACGGCTGCGACGAGCGCCTCCGGGTTTGTCGGCAAGTCAACCGAATCGAAGTCGGCCTCCGCGTAGGAATGGGCCTCCTTTGCCGGCGTAGGGGGAGCTGGCGCGGGCGGAGGCGACGCGATTTCTTTCGGGGGATCCGGTGCGCTCAGCGTAGGAGGGGCAAGTTTTCGCAGGACCTCAAAATCTTGTGGCCGCATTCCCGTGAACGACACGCCCATTCCGAAATTCACCTGAGACGAGCGTACTCTTCCCGAGAGCTGCAGCGTCGTATCATCCGGGCTGATGGAAATGTCGACGAACATGTCCACGGGCAACGGCGAGAGCATTTCCACGTAGCAGCCACCGAGCGAAATATCCGTCACGGTTGCGGTCATGCGAAGAGAGCCGTTTTGCAGGGCGATTTGCGCGGCCATCCGGCAGGGGTGCCGGACGAATTGGCGGCGTTCACGGCCTGACCAGGGTCCGCTTCCGGATGAAGGCGACATCGTGGGTGGCGGCGGCCGCGAGGAGGCAGTTTCCGGCCTCAACGGATCGAACGAGTCGGACTGCCACTCCTTCGGTGGAATGCCCCAGATGTACTTGCCGGGCTCGAGGCACCGGAGTCCGGCTTGCCCGGACTTCGAACTGCCGGCCGCCCCGGCCCACTGGACTCGGAACCAGGCCCGCTGATCGCCGTACTCGACCTCGACCTTCTTTCCAGAAACAACGATTCCGCTCAGACCTTTGAGGCATGCGCCCGAACAGCTGATGTCGCGTGTCTCGGCCGTCAGGACGAACGGAGTTCCCCTGGAGTCCGCACCTCGAACAATAACCGGAAAAGTGACGGCGATGCGTGGCTCACCACGACGCCCCATACGGCCTCCGACCAAGTGCAGCCTATAATCACGCGCACGCCCGCCTAGGAGAGGTATTTCCAAGTTAATACGCGTACCCGTACGGGTCAAGCGGCGGCCAACTGCCACTTTTCAAAGGAGTAACGACTGAGGCGAGAATAGTCGAGATGGAAGCCAGCCAAACCTAGGATTGAGATTCCTGAAGGTTCTTGAAGTGAGCTTCGAGAGCCGCACAATACTGGTGCTCGGCCTCGAGTTCGGCCTGGAGTTTTTTTACCAGAAGCTCGAGTCGCAAAATCTCGTTGCGCAGTCGTTGAACATCCACTCCTGCGGGAGCCGCAGCCCTTGGCGAAGGCATCGACGGTCGCGGCGCGGTCGTTCTTGGCCCAGCCGTTGCAACCGGAGCTGCGTTCGCCACTCGTGGCGTCATCGAAGCTGCCAGTGAGGCCGGTGTGGGTCCAACCGAGAAGAGGCCTGCCAAGGCGTTCGAAGGCCTGCCCGGCTCGGGTTCGCCGGCGGGCATTTCTTCCGTTGAAGGACCGGCAGAATTCAGATGAAGCAGGCTCTTTACTCGGGCAATCAGGTCGCGCGGCTGAAAAGGCTTGCGAATCAGCTCATCGGCTTTCACTGCCGTCGCTTTTTCGGCGACGGTGCGATTCACAACGCCCGACATCAAAATCACCGGGGTGCTTGCGAATTGGTCGTGCTGCTTGATGAATTGGCAGACTTCGTAGCCATCTTTGTCAGGCATGATGACGTCGGTGATGACGGCATCGGGCGCGGATTCGCCAAACTGGGCGATCGCGGACGCGGCGTCCGGACATGTGATGACCTGGATGTTCTCCTTGCGGAAGGCGATCTTGATGACTTCGCGCATGGTCGCGCTGTCGTCGATAAAGTAGACAGTCGGCGTGCGGGCAGCCGTGAGAGTTTCGGTTTCGCTCATGACGACTCCTTTTCGACGTGCTCGGAATTTTCGTCCGCGCCGTCGCGCTCGTTTTCGTCGAATTCGCGCATCGCATCAAGGAGCAGATCGGTGGCCGAGCGCAGCACTGTCCGCTGAGAGGCCGTGGCGCCGTATACGAATTTGTAGACTCCGCTAGCCGCGGACTGGCACGTCTTCACGATCTGCGTGACGGCCTCGTCCCCGAAAAGCGGCCCGCTTTCCGCGTGGACGATTTCGCCGCCCTCGAAAAAGATGATTCCGTCCGTTTCGGCGCCGTTGATGTGCAGCGCGCCCGTCTGGTGAGCCTGCCCAAGCATCTGGATCACACCGGGAAGATCGAGATGCGAGAGGCTGCCGCTAAGCGCTGTGTCGGCGGTCGACAGCATTTGGGTTGGCTGGAAGCCGTCCTGGCGGCTTACCAGAAGACTTCGCACATGCGACGCAATCTCCGCGGGCGGGCGGCGGCGGTCGACGAAATCGTCGCATCCCGCGCGATAGGCCTCGAGTTGTGCCTGATCTCCGCCGCTGCCGATCGCGATCAACGGAATCGCGGCGGTCTTGGGATCGGCGCGCAGGATCGGTGCCATGTCGAGAGCGCCCATCTCGCGCAGGTTTGTGGCGCACAGAATCGCGGCTGGGACATTCCATTCGAGCATGGTCAACGCGTAGGCGGCTTGCGTGCTCGGAATCACGTCGAATCCCTGCTGCTTGAGCGCTTCGCCCAGGCGCTTCGCGAAATAGACGTTACTGTCGATCAGAAGCACCCGCGGGAGATTTGCCGGCGCGTTCATGGCTGCGCCTCCGCACGGCCCAATTCGGCGCTGGCTGCGGGCGCCGACGCGATCAGGACTTCGAGATTGAGCACGTCAACGGACTCTTCGCCGATCACCAGCGTGCCGGCGACATAGGCGGGGCGGTCACCGCCCTGCGGCCGGACTTGACCGGTAGCCATCTCGCACTCGCCGCTCACGGGAATCGCGCTCAACTCTTTCTTTTCACCGGCGCAGCGCGCCACGAGATAAAACTGCTGGCCGGACGCCTCTTTGCCGAGGAGCAGAGAGCCGGCGTCGTAGACGGGCAAGATGCGCCGGCGGCGAATAATCACGCCGGAAACCGAATTCGACGTGTGCGGAAATTCGTGGAGTTTCACCGGTGGCGCAAGTTCGGCGACGAGCGCTGCGGGCAGGGCAAACCGATGCGCGCCGATGCGGAGCAGCACGAACGAGTTCAGGCTCGAGTTGTCGCCGGCAATCACGCCTGCGCGGCCCCTTCCATTTCCGGCTGCGACGCGCCCAGCTTGAGCGCGCGATCGAGCACGCCGCACTCCTCAGCCGCCAAGAACCCTGAAGGCTCGACGACCGGAATAACGGAATCGTCGATGTACGCCAGGCCGCGATACCAGCGACGCTCTTTCCCGCCGAACGCCTGCGGCAGCGAGTACACCGCCGGAATTTCCGTCATGCGGTCGATACGATCGACGAGCACGGCAATTCGCATGCGCCTCAGGATCAGAACGAGCGTCGGACGCGTGACCGGCAAGCCAAAGTGCACGCCCGCGTTCACGACGTAGCAGGTTCGGCCGCCCCATTCGAGGATGTGGCGCACCTTCGGCACGACCTGTTGCTCGATCTCGTTCGCTGCGCCAGCCAGCCCATCCGTGCTGCGAATTTCCTGCACCGACTGCGCGGCAATGGCGAACATCTGATTTGCCACCCAAAACAAAATCACGGCTTCAGGCTTCCCGCGACGAGCAGTTTTGTCGCTGCGTTCGCCGGCCGCGCTCATCGGGCACCTGCAGGAACGAGGCGGGCCAATTTCGCGACACGTTTTTCAATCGCGGCCGCGATGTCGTCGAGCGGGAGGACTTCGTCAACCGAGCCGGTCTTGATTGCCTCGGCCGGCATGCCAAAAATCGTCGAGGTGGCTTCATCCTGCGCGAGGACAGCACCTCCGACCGCCTTCACGGCCTTCACGCCTTTCGCCGCGTCGGCGCCCATGCCAGTCAAGACGACCGCGACCGTCAACGAACGGGCGTACGCTGAGATCGTTTCCAGCGCGACGTCCGCGCACGGACGGTAGCCATCGATGCGTGGTCCCGGATCGAGCAGAATTTTCCCGCCGACTGAGAGCTGAAGATGGTGCGAACCCGGGCAGAGATAGATCACGCCCGGCTGGGGCGTCTCGTTCGCCTCGGCCTCTTTGACGGGCAGCGAAGCAATTTCGCCAAGCTGCACGGTGAATTGCTTGGTGAACGTCGCCGGCATGTGCAGCACCAGAAATACCGCCCCGGCGAAATCCTTCGGCAAGCCTGCGACGACGCGCGTGACCGCGGCCGGCCCGCCGGTGGAGGCCGCAATCGCGACCATCGGGATCTTCCCATTGGTTTGAGCGAGCGCGGCGCTGTTTGCGATCTTCGCCGCGGCCGAGAGAGGCGCGTGCGGCATGGGGAGCTTCGAGCGGGTCGCGGTGCGGACGACGCGCACCTTCGCGGCCAGCTTCAGCTTACGGTTTAGCTCGTCGCGCACCGCCTTCATGTCGAGATCGATCCCGCTCGACGGCTTCGGCACGAAATCGATGGCCCCGAGCTCGAGCGCCTTCAGCGTGCTCGCCGCGCCCTCGCGCGATTCGGAGCTGACGATCACGATTGGCCGGGGATGCTGCGACATAATCAGCTCGGTCGCCTGCAGGCCATCGACGTGCGGCATGTTGATGTCCATGGTGATTACGTCGGGGCGAAGCGAATCCGCGAGAGCGACGCCGTCGCGGCCGTCGCGCCCTTGTCCGACCACCTCGAGCTGAGGGTCGGAGTTGATGATCTCCTGGAGGACTTTGCACATGAAGGCGGAGTCGTCCACCACGAGCACCCTTATTTTTTTTTCGGACGCGTTCATCATTTCAGCTCTGGCGCAGCGGCACGCCGACTGCCGAGCGCCCCTTGGGAGTTTCCGAGCCGATGAGGCCCTCGACGGTCGCGATCAATTGATCTTCCTGCACAGGCTTCGTAAGGAAGCCTGACGCTCCTTCTTTCATCGCGCGGTCGCGATGCTTCGCACCAGCGCGCGACGTCACCACCAGCACCGGGATTCGCCGCGTGACCGGGTCCTGTCGTAGATGCGCCATCAATTCATAGCCGTTCATGCGTGGCATCTCAAGGTCGGTGATCACCAGGTGGCATCCCACCTGCGCGACAATTTCGGAGGCCTCGAGGCCGTCGGATGCGAGCTTCACGCGATAGCCGGCCTTTTCGAGCATGCGGCCTACAAACTTGCGCACGCTGATCGAGTCGTCCGCGACAACCACCACGCGGTCGTTCTCGATTGCGTCGACTGCTTCGGACGGGATGCTGCCGGCAGCCACGGCCTCCGCGCCGGGCGCGAAGACGCGCGCCGCCGGAGACGACGCAGGAAGCGCGTGACGCTCTGCCGTGTCCGCAGCAACCAGACGATTCAAGTCGATCAGCAGGATCAAGCTGCCATCCGAGGCGATTGTCGTGCCCGGGAAGAGCTTCACCCTGCGGAGATAATCGCCGAGATTCTTGATGACGATTTCGTCCTTGCCGAGCACTTCCTCGACAACGACGCCCACATGCTTCCCAGCGACCTTCACGATCACCATGTGGAAGTAGCCGTTCAGCGGCTCGAGCGGCGACAACGCGAGCTGCAAATCGAGGCGCACGACTTCCGTCACTACGTCGCGGACGCGGGTCAACAGCTTGCCTCCCACATCTTCGATTTCAGCGGGTTTCAGGCGGCGGATTTCTTCGACGACCGCCAGCGGCAGCGCGAACACAGAAGTGCCGCAGCGAACGAACAGCGCCTGCGAAATAATCAGAGTGAGCGGCACTTTCACCGTGAAGCACGCGCCGTGGCCCTGCTCGGAACGGACTTCGATTTCACCATTCAGCGCGTGGACGTTCGCGCGCACGACGTCGAGCCCCACGCCCCGGCCCGCGAGTTCCGATGTGGAGGAAGCCGTCGAAAATCCGGGGCGGAAGAGGAATTCGCGCAGCTCGCGCTCCGTCAGCTCGGCAGCCGCGACCGGCGAGACAGCGCCGGACTCGATGACGCCCTGACGAACGCGCTCGTAGTCGATGCCGCGTCCGTCATCTTCGACCTCGATGAAAATGTGGTTGCCGCGATGATAGGCCCGCACCGAAATGCGCCCTTTGCCGGGTTTGCCGGTGCGGCGTCGCGTCTCGGCATCTTCGATTCCGTGCGCGACCGCATTCCTCACGAGATGGATCAGCGGGTCGGAGATGTGCTGAATGATGTTGTTGTCGAGTTCGGTTTCGGCGCCCTCGAGCGCGAGATCGACGGGCTTGCCGGTGCTCTGCGCGGCGTCGCGTACCGTGCGCGAAAGGCGGGTGTAGAGATTGCCGATCGGCACCATGCGCGCAGCGGTGATTTCATCCTGCAGGTGGTGCGCGAGCTTGGTGAACTCGTCGATGTCCGTGTCCACACGTCCCATGAAGCCTTCGAGTTGCGTGAGAACCTCGGAGACGTCCGCCGAGATTTCCGTGAGCGAGCGCGAAAGAATATTGACGTCGTCGTAGCGGTCCATCTCCAGTTCGCTGAACTCGAGAAGATCGTTGGACATGATCGGCGCGCGCGCGGCAGGACGCGCCCGGAACGTATCCATCTGCGGCGCTCGGCTGCCCGGCACGAGGGTCGAGGCGATGCGCGTGAATTCGTGCTTCTCCTGAAACTCCGAAACCTTGCCGGCGAGACGGCTCTTCGAAAACGTGAGCACTTCGACGAGCTTCCCAAGCTCCGATAGGCGGCCGAGCATCCGCGTACGATTGATGACGAGCTCGCCGACGGCGTTCATCATGCGATCGAGCCGCTCGAGTGAAATACGCACGGACTTAGCTTGGGGCAGAGGCTGAGCGCCTGCCGGACGCGAAGCGGCAACGGCCGCTCCGGCTTCCATCGCGCGGCCTTGCGTCGCCGGTGCCGCTGCCTGCGTTTCCGCGGACTCTTCGTCAACTTCCTCAGGCGCAAGCTCGCCGATCCGGGCCAGCAGCGGGTCGACGGCGGCAACCATTTCGGCGTCGCTCGACCACTGTCGGTTCAGGAATTTGCGCAGCACGTCCACCGACTGGAGGCACAGGTCCACGATCTCGGCGCTGGGCTGCAGCGCGCCATCGCGGAGATGGCCGATCAAGTCTTCGACACGATGCGCGACGGCGGACAGGCGGTGCAAGCCAACCTGGGCGGCGGAGCCTTTGACCGTATGGATCGAGCGGAACAGGCGGTGAATATCGTCCGCGTTCGGATTTCCCTCGAGCGCCAGCAGGCATTCGGTCACCGCCTGCAGATGCTCTTCGGCCTCCGGAACGAAAAACTCAAGGACCTCATCCGGCACTTCCGCATCCTCCGGAAGATGCTGTGCAAGCGACGGCGCGGTGAATACGTCCGGGATCGGCTCGCCTAATCCAACGGAACCCGACTGCGGCTCACTCGCCGCTTCGGCGGCCGGTGCGGCCGGAAATGCAAACGCGTAGCGCTGTTTGAACGCGGCGATATCGTCCACAGTCTCGATGCCGCTCGTACTGATCTGGAGAAGGTCAAACTCGAGCACCGAAATCGCGTCGGATAGGAACTCGGTCAGCGGACCGTGCATATCCGGCGTAAGCGTCGCATTCATCGCGTAGTGAAAAATGTGCGCCATCTTTGCCGCGACTTCGGAGAATTGAGGGAAGCCGTAGCTCGCCGACGTGCCGCCCAGCGTGTGCGAGGCGATGTAAAGCTTTTCGAGATCCTCGGGCTTCGTCTGCGGTTCCTGCAACAGCCCGGCATACTCCCGCAGATACTGGAGGTTCTCGGAAGCCTCCTGCAGAAAGAGCTCGACCGATTCTTGATTCGGGCCGTTCACAGCGCCCCTTCCTTCACGAGGGTCGGGCGGCGGGATTCGACCGTGGCCGCTGCCGGCTTCCGATACAGGCGGCAATCGCCCAAGACGACCGGCTCGAACGTCACGGGAGAATTCGAAAGAGTTTCGGCGTGGCCGAGCAGGAAGTATCCACCGGGCTCGAGCGCGTCGTAAAAGCGCCGGAGAATCGCGAGACGCCGCGCCTCGGAAAAATACATCAGAACATTCATGCAAAAGATGCAGTCGAATTTGCCCACGTAGACGGACTCGGCGAGGTTCATCTGCGCGAACGAAACCATGCGCCGGATGCGCGGCCGGACGTGGAATCCGTGCTTCGTCGAAGTGAAATGAGCATCGACTCGCACCTCCGGCTCATCCTGCAAGCTGCGCTTCGAATAGACGCCGCGTTCCGCGTGGCGGAGCGCCCGGCGGCTGATGTCCGTGGCAAGGATTTCCATGTCCCAGGCCTCGGCGAATTTCAGCGCTTCGCAGAGCGTAACGGCGATCGAGTACGGCTCTTCGCCGGTCGAGCAGCCCGCGCTCCAGATCCGCAGGGTGCGCGGGTTTTCCCAGAATTTCCGCTCCTGCAGCTCGGGCAGAATCTTTTTTTCAAGGGCCGCGAAAACCGCCGGGTACCGGAAGAACGATGTCTCCTGCGTTAGCAGCCGTTCTAACAGGGATTCGTACTCGATGCTCGATCCGCGCACGAGCCGCAGCAGTTCTGTTCCGTTCGCCAGTCCCTTTTCGTCGACGTACTCCCGGATGCGAGTCGAGAAAAATCGTTCGCGCGAAGAATCGAACAGGATCGCGGAGCGCTGTTCGATCAGCGTGCGAATCTCGGCAAGCTCGGATTCGGCGAGATGCGCGGCCGTAACTGGATGCGGTTTCATGGTCGGCGTTCAGCGCCGGCAAATTTCTGCCGGCTTGCGGAGTGTGCCGTTAGCGAAGCGCTCCCACCGGTGCGGCGGGCCGGGCCTCATCGGACGACGACGTCGCGTGCGAGGCCTGCGACGATTCCGCTGTGCGTCCGGAACGGAACTGGGCCAGCGCCTCATTCAGCTGCTCCGACAACTTCACCATGTTTCCGACAGTCGACGCGGTCGAGCGCGCGCCCTGAGTCGTCTGCCGCGTGATCCCGGAGATGATCTGCATGGCGTTCGCGACACCCTCCGTGCCACGCACTTGCTGCTTCGAGGCGAGCGAAATCTCCTGGACGAGTTCGGCAGACTGGCGAACGACGCTCGAAATCGCTTCGAGCGCCTTGCCGGCCTGATCGGCGAGGCCCGCGCCGACTTCCACTTCGCGCGTGCCTTCTTCCATGACGACCACAGCCTCGTTCGTTTCGGCCTGAATCGCCTTGATGAGCGCCGCGATATCTTTCGTCGCGCTGCGGGAGTGTTCGGCCAGTTTGCGGACTTCGTCCGCGACGACCGCGAAGCCGCGGCCCGCTTCACCCGCGCGCGCCGCTTCGATGGCGGCGTTCAGAGCGAGCAGGTTGGTCTGCTCGGTGATGTCGTTGATCACGTTGATGATTTCCGAAATTTCGAGGGAACGATCGCCGAGCGACTTGATCTTCTTTGCCGTCGCCTGCACGGAAGCTCGGATGCGCTGCATGCCTTCGAGCGTGTCGCTCACGGCGCGGTTGCCCTGTTCGGCGGCGTCGAGCGCGCGGCGAGCCGCTTCGGCGCTGGCTTCCGCGTTGTTCGATACCTGCTTCATCGACACCGTGAGTTCTTCGACGGCGGAAGATGTGTTCGTGATTTCCTGATCCTGCTGCGTGGCGCCGGCCGTCATGTCGTCGGCCGCTTCGAGAATCTGATTGGCGCTGGTGCTGACGTCGATGGCGGCTTTGCGAACGCGCTCGAGCACCTTGGTGAAGTTGTCGAGCATGAAGTTCACGGAATCAACGACGTTGCCGAGCGCGTCGTTCGTCACCTTGCCGCGAATGGTCAGGTCGCCGCGAGCCACCTGATTGATGGTGTTGAGAAGATCGGTGATGCTGCGCTGCAGCGATTCCTGCGCCTGCTGGTTCGTCACGGCCTGCGAAACCTTTGCGGCGCTGCGATTGAGATTCTCGGCGATGAATGAAAACTCGTCGTCGCCTCCGATCTCCGCGCGCGCGCGCGCGTCGCCTGCCACCAGCCGCTCGGAAAACTTGGCGAGGTCGCCCACGGGTTTGAGCACGCGCTTGCTCAGCACGAAAACCACAGATAGCGCGCCGGCTAGAGCGAGACCAATCGCCGCCAGCAGCGGTCCGCTCGCGCTGCTCGGCAAAGACCCGAGATCGGTCAGCGCCAGTCCGCCCGATTCCTTGCCGGCGTGATAGGCCAGCCCCAGGACCCCGAACAGAGCGATCGCGGCCCAGAAGACCAGCAGCCAGATTGTGGTGCTCAAGCGAGATTTCATGACTTCCTCCCCCTAAACTTGCTCCCGGCGAAATTGCAATCGCGCCGGTTCATATCACGGGCACCGGGAAAACATCCGTCAAACGCCGCAGGTCGATTACGAGCGCCAGGCGGTCGTCATGCCGCAGCATCGCGCGGCAGTGAGGCACTTCGGCCGGGGCCTGATCGAGCAATGCATCTTCGGTCGCCGAATACGTTCCGACCACTTCATCTGCCGCGATGCCGAGCCGCAGATCTTCGCGCTGCGCGTCGCCTTCGATCGCGGCGACTACCACATGTTTCGGCAGCAACCCCGGACGCCGGCCCTCGGTGAACGCGATATCCATCAGCGGCACGATCGTCCCTCGCAAATTGAAGACGCCCATCAGAAATGAGGGCGCCAGCGGAATCCGC
Source organism: uncultured Acidobacteriota bacterium (assembly GCA_963836125.1). GTDB lineage: Bacteria > Acidobacteriota > Terriglobia > Acidiferrales > UBA7541 > Palsa-295. The sequence goes on along the minus strand of CAWIIK010000003.1, from coordinate 822,858 downwards.
GTCACGATCGGCCAGTCCACGACCTCTTCCACCTCGAGCACCGACAGGCAAAACCGCTCGCGGCCCGCGCGGAACACGCAGTATTGGCGCTCGGGACGCCGCTCTTCTGGCGGCGCTTCACCTTCCAGGAAATCGCCGCCTTCGAGCCCGATCAGCCCGGCGCTTTGGGGATCGCCTGGCATCAGGCAAATCTCCTCACGGCATTGAGCAGCTCGTCCGGCGTGAATGGCTTCGCGACATACCCGTTCGCGCCCTGCTGCTCACCCCAGTAACGGTCGCTCGGTGCCGTTTTTGAAGTCACGAGAATCACGGGAATCTGCGAGTAGTGCTCCTGGCTCTTCAGATCGCGGCAAACCTGAAAGCCGTTGCGCTGCGGCATCACCACGTCGAGCAGAATCACGTTGGGCCGCTCTTCCTCGATCGCCTCTTCGACTTTCGTCGGATCGGATAGCGCGACCGAATGAAAGCCTCCCTGCTGAAGCACCGACTGCAGCAGCCGGATTTCCGCCTGCGAGTCGTCCACCACCAATATCTTCTTCACCACTGACGCACCTCCACGCTGAAATCTTCCCCGAGATAGAAATGCAACTCTGCAGCCACCCGCCGCCCGCTTTCGCGGTGGCGCTGCTTATTTGCAACCTATTTATTTGTAGATGGTTAGAAGCAAAGGGCTACGGCCTAGAGTCGCCCGGCGAGGGGATGAGATAGCGGCTCCGTCTCAGCGTGAGATTCCGTCTCACCGGCCTGCATCTCGGTCATTAAGGATGAGAATCGCTGCATCACTTCATTCAGGCGCAGCGCCATCGTGTGAATGGCGTGAAGCTGTTCGCGGCTCTCGGCCGACACCCGGCCCGGATCGAGCAAAAGCAGGTCGGCGTTGCCGAGAACCGATGTGAGCGCGTTGTTGATGCTCGGCCGCATTTCCAGCATGTAGCGCCCAAGAGTCGCATGGCGCCGGCTCGCGAGCGCGAGGCGTTCGGCGCGTTGGGCCCGCCCAATCGCTTCGACACGCCGAAGCGCTTCGATGGATACCAGGAGCAGAGTCCGCACCCAGTGATCCTGCCGCGGAACGACGAGCAGTTGTGGATATTGCTCCTGCATGGCCGCGACGTCTTCGTCGCCTTCGGCCACGTAGACGGCCGCCGTGATGGGCAACGAGGCGATCGCAAGGAGAATCGCGGAAAGGCTTCCGCCGCGCACCGAACCGATGATCACCAGGTCGTACCTCGGTTCGCTTCCCGGCCGCCACACGTCGCTCGTGACAATTGTGATCTCGGGAACGAGCGGCTCCGTCTGCCAATGTCCAACAACGGCGCGAGCGAATTCCGTGTCATCGGAGACGATCAGAACGCTGGCATCGTTCAAGTGTGGCATTGGTTCTTTGTTCGGCTCGGACGGCGGATCAGGATTTGAGCTTTTCGGCTTCTTCCATAAACGAGAGCAACCGCTTTGTACTGATCCCCAGATTCACGGCTGCTTCCGTATTCTTGGCGCGCTTGGCCTGCTCGACGCGCCCGTGGAAATACGACACCTCGTTGCGGGCCAGCGTGAGCGCCGCCGTCAAGGCAGTCTCATCTCCCGACCGTTTGCGGCGATCGCTGGCCACGGCCAGGAGAGCGCGCGCCACAACGGCGCGCCGCAAATCCTCGGATTCCGGACCATCCTCGCTGACGAACGCAGCGACTTCCCACGAGGAGAGCAAAACCTTGGTGTCCTGCAGGACTACCGTGGACATCGAGCGCCCGCGCGACGGCGGCGCCGCGATCAACTGCTCCCAAATCGCTTCCAGGCACTTCTCCGCGTCCATTGGCTCGGCAGACGGAGACGGAACCACGACAGGTTTCTCGGCGGTCTTGCCGGGCTTGACTGGCGGTGGCTCAGTCACCGACGCCGAAGTCACAGGTGCTTCATCCTGTGCCGCGGACTCTGAACTCGCTGGGGAATCGTCCGCGAAAAACCCTTCAAACATCGCCGGCGCGGCCGCGGAAACGTCCCCTTGTGTGGGAGGAATCGCAATAGCCAATCGCTTGGATGCGGGTGACTCGGCCTTCTTCGCGGGCTTCTGCGCGCGCTCGAGCGCGTCTTCCAGGTCTGCGCGCAGGGCGAGGAGCTGCTCGAATGCGTGGCTCACCGAATTCTCGGTGTAATCCTTCTGAAATGGCTGGCGCCAGTTTTCGCAGAAGAACCGAAGCTGCATCGTCGTTTCCGCGGCCGAAAAGCCGGCCCGGCGACAGTCGATGGTCTTGACCGCAAGTCTATCGAGCGAGTCGATCGTTTCCCGCACGGCCTGCAAATCCGCGTGCAACATGCGAATGAAGGCGCGCCGCACGAGAAAACTGAAGCGGCAGAAGGCCACCAGAGCCGCCGGATCGTAGAACATGGGCCCGGCGGAATCTTTCAGCATGCGTCCCTGCTCTACGAGGCCGGCCTCCATCAGATCTCGCAGGCTGTGGCACGTCGCAACCTTCGCGAGAATTTTCTCAAGAGGCTCGCACCATTCGAGGGGGGTCGGGTCCGCTTCCGTTAGAACGGGCCGCAGAACGTCCGCCACGTGGTTCAGCGTGATGTCCTTGCTATAGAGCTGCTCCGGGGCGCACATCGCAAAATATTGCACCAGCAGGAGGTCGATTTTGTCGCGGTCAACGTTGGTCTTGTCCGGTCTCCGCAACTGGCGATGGATCAGCACTCGGAGCGCTGCCTCGCTCGCATTGAGAGTTTCGGGTGGAAGCTGCCGAATTTGATAAGCGAGCGCTCGCTCATCCACGTGACCGAGCCACTGCAGCACGTTGTCGAACGCGCTCCGTGTAGGCCGAACGGGAGGGAGCTCGCCTGCGGGATAGGGCAGCGATGCGAGATTGAATTGCGCCGCCAGCGCCGCATAGATCGGATAGACGGCGCGGGCCTCGGCCCACTGGGCTGCCAGATCCGCCGGACCGTCGGTAGAGGAAATCGCCGCCTTCCGGGGCGGGTTCATCGTTGTTGTACCCATAGTTTTCGATGTCATGGTTTTATGATCCAGTTTCCAACCTCTCCCACGAAGCGCGCTGCCACCGCCTTGCGTCCACCGTGATATCGCACGGCGACCACGGTTGCGCGTGCGTCTAGCGAGCCATCGGAGTTCACCAGCCGGACGCGATCTTCGAATTCTAGGGGCAGCGCAGAGGAAAACAGCACCTCGCGTGCGGTCCCGAATTCGATCACGGTCTGCTCCTGCAAACGCCGCCGCCCGGCGGCCGTCGTGACACGCACCGGAATTCGGATCGCTGACGCGTTGGGAAAGAGCTGCGCCAACTTCTCCACGCACGTCTGCTCGGTTAGCGCAGAAGCAACCACGGCGTCACGCGACAAAGAGCCCCCAAGTCCGCACAGTCCAGCTACACGTGGACAGATAGGAATACGTTCAAGAGGGGAACTGCACGAGTGCAGCCAAAGATTTTCCCGGGCAAGCACTCCGAAGTGGTTTGCGCAGCGTAACTTGCAGCAAGCGAGCCTTGCGCCGCGGCGCGGCACTGTCTCAGGCTGACACAGGTTCGTCTCAAGCATGCGCCGAAACGGGAAATCGAAAAGAAACCGGATTCGATGCCTCAGAACGCCTACGAGGCCGTTTCGATGAGCTGCTTTTGCGACGCGCGTAACGGGATGTTGTAGCGCTTCAGCTTTCGGTACAGCGTGGCGCGGCTGATGCCGAGCATCCTGCCGGCGAGGGCTTTGTCGCCGCCCGCTTGTTCGAAGACTCGCAGAATCGTCATGCGCTCGAGATCGGCCAGTGCGGTCGTGGAAAGATCCGCGGCATCCTCCCGCGTCAAGTCCGAGTCCTTCGCCCCGCCGATCGTGGGTGGCAAGTCGGTGACGTCGATCATCCGGTGGGCACCCAGCGCGATTGCCCGCGCGATGCAGTTTTCGAGCTCGCGCACGTTCCCCGGCCAATCATATTGCAGGAAGCTCTTCATCGCCGAAGGATCAATCTGCGTGTTTTGGCCGGGCGCGTAGCGTTCCAAAAAGCAGTGCACGAGCTGCGGAATATCGGACCGGCGCTCGCGCAACGACGGAAGATGGATGGTGACCACGTTCAGCCGGAAATAAAGATCCTTGCGGAACGTGCCCGCGCGGTACGCCGCTTCGAGGTCGCGGTTCGTCGCCGCAATCACCCGCACGTCCACGGGAACGCTGTCGTTGCGTCCCACCGGGCGCACTTCCTTTTCCTGCAACACTCGCAACAGTTTTGCCTGCATTTCAAGAGGCAGTTCGCCGATCTCGTCGAGAAAGATCGTCCCGCCATTCGCAGCTTGGAAGAGCCCTGGCTTTGACTTCACGGCGCCCGTAAACGCGCCCTTCTCGTGTCCGAAGAGTTCGCTTTCCATCAGCGTCGGCACAAGAGCTCCGCAATCCACGGCGAGAAACGGCATCTCCGCCAGCGGCCCGCAAAAATGGATGGCGCGCGCCACCAGCTCTTTTCCCGTCCCGCTCTCGCCCGCGATCAAAACGGGTGTGCGAGTGTCCTTGAGCCGCGAAACCATCCGGAGCACGTCCTGAAACTTCGCGGACGTGCCGATGATTCCCTCCATCTGCGTTTGCGTATTCACGCGCTCGCGCAGGAATTGATTCTCGGTCACCAGCCGCACTTTTTCGTCCATCCGCTGAAGCAGCTGGCGCAGCCTCTCCACCCGAAATGGCTTTTCGATATAGTCGTAGGCGCCTTGCTTCATCGCGTCGACGGCCGATTCAATCGATCCGTGCCCCGTCATGATTGCGACTTCCGTGCGTGGAAGCGCTTTCTTGATCTTGCGCAATAGGTCGGTGCCGGAAAGGCTCGGGAGCTTCAAATCGGTGACGACAATATCGGGAGGGGCTGTCTCAAGAGATTCGAGCGCCGCTTCGGCCGTCTCCGCCTCCGCGCACGCGAAATTCAGGCCTTGGCCGACGGTCATGCACAGTCGGCGAATGCTTTGCTCGTCGTCTACGATCAAGAAGCGAAGTCGCGATTCTTCTTTCATGGTCTTCCTGTCATTTTCTCAACCGCGGCCCTGAGCCGCTCGGCGCCGAAAGCGCCTTTGACGCCTGTCACGGCGCGGCCTCTGCCGCCAATGCTTCGGACACGTGTGCTGATACCGGCAGGCGCACGAGAAACGTGCAGCCGACGCCATCCGGATTATTGCGCGCGATGATCTCGCCTCGATGCGCCCGAACGATTCCGTAGCAGATGCTGAGGCCGAGCCCCGTTCCTTTTCCGACTTCTTTGGTCGTAAAGAACGGATCGAAAATGCGGTCGGGATGCGAAATTCCGGGACCGTTATCGCGAAAGGCGATTTCGATCTGGCCCTTTCCATGCCAGGTGCTGATTTCGATCTTTCCGGGACGCTCGACTTCCTGAACCGCATCGTAGGCGTTGTTCACAATATTGAGAAACACCTGCTGGAGCTGGTGCGGATCGCCGACCGTCAACGGCAGGTCATCCTGGTAGCGCTCGGCCATCTCGACTCCGCGGTTCGACAAATCGTAGGCGCGAAGTTCCAGCGTCTGCCGCACAATGGTGTTCACCTGCAGCGGCTCGCGTTGTGCGGGCATTTGGCGCGCGAAGCTCAGAAGATTCCGCACAATCGTGCGTGTCCGTTGCGCTTCCTGCAAAATGACCCTCAGCTCGCCCTTCGCTTCTTCCGGAATCTGGGCGTTTTCGAGCAGAAGGTCGGTGAAGCCGACGATCGCCGCCAGCGGGTTGTTCACTTCGTGCGCGACTCCGGAAACGAGCTGCCCAAGCGCCGCCATTTTTTCGGTGTGCATCAGTTTGGCCTGCAAGTCAGCGGCGTCGGTCACGTCCGTCATTACGACCACGATGCTGTTGATGTCGCCTTTTTCGTCCCGCATCGGGCTCAGGCTGATCGAAAATTTTCCGGCGGCGCCGTTTCCGCGAAACGCGGGAATCTCCAGATGATCGATCGTGCTTCCCTGAAGCGTTCTGTCGAGAGCCTGCTCGAGAATGGGGCGTCGCGACGGCGAGACCATTTCCACCAGCGGATGCCCGAGTAGATCCTGTTCCCGATATCCCGCTTCGTAGCAGCGGCGATTGGCGTAGCTCACGAGCTTTGCCGTGTCGAGCACGAGAATCATGCTTTGCGTGTTGTTCAGAATGTTGCGATTGAAATCTCGCTCGCGGCGATAACGCCGCTCGGCCTCGCGGCGATCCGTGATGTCCTTCAGGACGTGAATCGTTCGTACGTCGTCTTCTTCGGCTCCGTGAATGCGCGAAGCCGAAACAAGGTACGTTCGATCGCCGGCCGTGTGCACGAACTCTTCGTGGACGGCTTCGGACCTGCGGCAGAAAGGGCAGCGCCCCGGTTGAATGGGCGAATCGAGAAGCCCCAATTTGCCGACGTCTTTTCCCACCGATTCGGCGGGATGCGTTCCCAGCAAAGCGGCGAGCACCCGGTTCAGGCGCAGTACCCGCCCGGCCTTGTCGTGGACGACGATGAAATCGGAGATCGCGTCGATGTCCTCTACCCACTGTTTTCGCGAACGCTCGATCCGCGAAAAGAGGCGCACATTCTCGAGCGCCACCGAAGCGTGCCCCGCCAGTGCTCCGAGCAGACGCCGTTCCGTGTCGGATATCTCGCGCTCGATATCAGCGAGGCACAGCACGCCCAAAATCTCTCCCTCGCTGCCGGCGAGCCCTAACAAGACGATCTCCTGCCATCCCAAAGCCTCGGCGATATCTCTGCCCAGGAGCTTGGACGCACCCCCCGACCACAGCGGGCTACCCGAACTGGACGCCTGTTTGGCTAGCGCGGTTGCAAGCTGTGTTTGGGTAGCGCGGTCCCAGTGGCGAGCGGCGCCCGCAAGAGACGCGATTCCCCACGCATCTTGACCTCCGTGGCTCAGCGCCAGCGCCGCCGCGCGCGCCCCCATCATTTCCGCAGCGCGGGAAGCCAACCGCCTAGAGAACTCAGCTGGGCCAAGGGAAGGATTCAGTTCGAGTGTGGTCTTGGAAAACTGGGTCAACAGGCTCTCAAGAGAGCCATCGACACGGGCAGGTATCTCCCGAATATGTCTCAGTGCACGCATGGGGGTTTAGGGGCTTGCGCGCGCCACACCTATACACTGAGACGTTACGGCGTCATCTCATTTTGAGTCAAGAACCCTCCCCGCCCGGTTGCTCTAAGCGCTACTTGGATTCGTCGCAACCTGAGACCACAAAGCCGCCGCCCGTTGACCGGTGAGACAACCACCGCCGTCCTGATCTGGTAAGGGAAAGATTTCGGGGCCGCTAAGCCATTGCCCTCCTTACATTTGCGATGGCTATTGCCGGGTTACATACCCTGGCTAGGGCCCCTCCGTTCATGGCATCACCCGTGCATTTTCAGGGGTTGGATTTCTCTACCGGGAAAGAGGTAAGCGCAATGGGGCCCCGTACTTGGATCGTGGCGTTGGGTTTGGCGGTGGTTCTCGGAGGTTCAGCTCTATTGCCGTCGAGGGGAAAAGCCCAGGAAAGGTCGTCCGGCACCTCCAAGCGCAGAATTCGAAGCGATGTGGTGCCCGTTTACCCACCGCTTGCCCGGGAGATGCACATGACGGGCAGGGTGAAGATCGAGACCACGATTGCCGCCGATGGTCACGTGGCGAACATGAAGATAATCGGTGGCAGCCCCTTGCTGGTCAACGCGGCCCTCGATGCCATGAAGCAGTGGCGATTTGAGCCCGGTCCCAAGGAGACGACGGAGACATTCGTATTCGATTTTGACAAGCCGTAGGCGGCACACCGGCTGCGGCTTCCGGGGGTGGGGAGTTCACCTTCTCGAGGTGGAACACTTGGGTTGGGGAGGCATTACTTATGAATCTTCGAGTTTGGGTCGTAGGGCTCGGATTGGCGCTGGTTCTCGGAGGTTCGGCCCTCCTGCCGCCTAGGGGAACCGCGCAAGAGGCATCAACCGACGCCTCCAAGCGCAAGGTGCGCACCAAAGTCGCCCCCGAGTATCCCGCGCTTGCGAAGCAAATGAACGTTACCGGCAAGGTCAAGATCGAAACCACGATCGCGGCCGACGGACATGTGCTGAATACGAAAGTGATCGGCGGCAGCCCGCTGCTGGTCAACGCCGCCCTTGAAGCCGTCAAGAAGTGGCGTTTCGAGCCGGGACCGAAGGACACGACGGAAGTCATCGAGTTCGAATTTGACGGGCAAGAATAACTTGCGACACCAGCTGGGGGCTCTGCGAGTGGGGAGCGGAGGCTTTTCAAAATGACGATTGGCAAGAAGCTGTACGTGGGGTTTGGCGCCATCCTGGCGATCATCCTCTTCCTGTTCGTGATCAATATTTTTGCCGTGATGCGTCAGTCGAGCACGCGGAACGCGGTGCAGTCGACGTTGAACGACGTCCAGACGATTGAGGACGTTCGTTACAAGGTGATGGAGAATCGTCTCTCCCTCAGCAACTACCTGCTGAGCGGCGACCTGCGCGACGAAGGAAAAACCAACAAGGGGATTACCGAGCTTCAGTCCCTCTTGAAGCAAAGCGAGCTGAAGGTCAACGATCCCAACCTGCGTTCGGCCCTCTCACAGGTGGAAGACAACGAAAACCAGTGGGCAGAAAGCTTCGCAAAAGACCTTATCGCGAAAAGGCATCAGGTAGACAGCGGCGATGCGACGGTAGCCGATCTGCAGATCAGCTACCTGCAACACGATCCCGCTTCCTGGGTCAACAAGTCCACCGCGGTCCTCGATCAAGCGAGCCGCTCCGTCAATCAGGCTCAGAACGAGTCCAATGCATCATCCGCTTCAGCCAATTTGTGGAGCGGCATTATGACGACGCTCGGCACGCTCCTTGCCTTGGTGCTGGGCGCGGGGATTGCTTTCTATACGGCGAAATCGATCAAAGAGCCCCTTTATCACCTGATCGAAGTGGCACGCAAGATCGGCGACTCCGGCGACCTCGATCAATCAATCGACATCCATCGCGCGGATGAAGTGGGCATGCTTGCTGAAAATTTCAACAAAATGATCGCTCATTTGAAGGAGATGGCGTCCGTCTCGGCAGCCATCGCCGAAGGCGAACTCTCCATCACGGTCCACCCCCGATCGCAGCAGGATACGATGGCGAAAGCCTTCACGCGCATGACGCACGGACTTCGCGATCTCGTGCGCCAAGTCCGCGACAGCGCGTCGCAAGTGGCCAGCGGCGCGGGACAAATGGCCGCCGCCTCCGACGAATCCGCCAAGGTCAGCGTGCAGGCTGCCTCCGCCATCGACGAAGTCACCAGCACGATGCACGAGATGAGCATCAACGTGCAAAACGTCGTGAAGAACACGCAGGTCCAGGCCTCCAGCGTTTCCGAGACCTCCGCATCCATCGACCAGATGGTTACTTCCATTCAGCGGGTCGCCGACACCGCGAAGCTGCTCGTGGACATCTCGCACCGTTCGCGCGAAGAGGCGCAAACGGGCATGGTCACGATGGAAAAGGCCACCACCGGCCTCAACCGCACGAGCCAAGCGATCCAGGCCTCGGCGGAAATCATCGACGTGCTCGGCCGCCGCGCCGACGATATCGGAAAGATCATCGAGGTGATCGACGATCTCGCCGAACAGACCAACCTGCTGGCCCTCAACGCCGCCATCGAAGCCGCGCGCGCCGGCGAACATGGGCTCGGCTTCGCGGTCGTCGCCGAAGAAGTTCGAAAACTCGCCGAGAAGTCCACGCAATCGACAAAGGAAATCTCCGAGCTGATCCAGGGAATTCAGAAGGAAGCTCGCGAAGCCGTCGAGAACATGGAAAAGAGCACGACCATGGTCCAGGAAGGCCTCCTGCTCAACAAAGACTTGAGCCTTGCGCTCGACAAGATCTCCGACGTCGTTTCCGAGGTATACAAGTTCTCGCAGGAAATCGGCGCGGCCACGATGGAGCAGTCGAGCGGCTCTTCGCAGATCGCCAAGGCCACCAGCCGTCTCACCGAAATCACGCAGGAGATCAATTCCTCCGTCGAGGAGCAGGCCTCCGGTGCGCAAGCCGTGGTGCGCGCCATGGAACGCATGCGCGAGCTCGTGCAGCAGTCCACATCGAGCTCGACCGAACTCGCCGCCACCGCCGAGCAGATGTCCAAGCTCTCGCGGGCCTTGCTCGATTCGATGGACCGCTTCTCCCTCGAAGAGGGTCACGCGGACAATCGCCGTCTCGCAAATCGCCGCATGGCGCCCACCGAACGGCATTCGCACGCGCCTGCGGACTATGCGGAACTGGTGCGGTCCTGAAAGCGGCCACGCACCCGATGGAAAAGGAACTCCAGGTCGTCGGCTTTCGCATTGGCCGGGAGACGTTCGGGCTCCCGATCTCCATTGTCCGCGAAATTGTCCGCGTCCCAGAGATCACGTCCGTGCCCAACGCGCCGGACTACATCGAAGGCGTCATCAATCTCCGCGGTCGAATCATTCCGATCGTCGATCTGAGAAAGCGATTTGGAGACAAGGGGTTTGAGGTAAACAAGAAGAACCGGATCGTCGTCGTCGAGATGGAATCGCGCGTGATCGGCTTGATCGTGCATTCCGCTTCCGAGGTGTTGCGGATTCCGCCCTCGGAAATCGAAGCGCCCCACAATGTATTTCAGGAAGGCGAACTCAACTACATCACCGGCGTGGGCAAGTTGAACGGGCGGCTGGTCATTCTGCTCGATCTCAACCGCATTCTGCAGCGCGGCGAGCTCCGTCGCTTGGAAGACGCCGCTGAGACCATCGCCGCGGTTCCTGCCGGTGGCGTGGCGAAAGATTTCTAGGGGTTCTCGAACCGGCCCGAGCACCGACGAGGGACCAATGTCCGCCACAATCACTACGCAAGTGCAGCTCAGCGAAGCGGAATTGAAGCTCCTGCAAACGCTGGTCTACCAGGAATGCGGCATGTATTTCGATGAACGCCGCACTCATTTCCTCCGCGACCGCCTGCAGCGCCGCCTCAAAGCGTGTCAGATGGACACGTTTTACAATTACTACCGTCTGCTTACGAGCCGGGAAGGCAAACAGGAACTCACCGCACTGCTTGAAAACCTGACCGTCAATGAAACGAGCTTCTTTCGCATTCGCCCGCAGCTCGATCTCTTTCAAAAGGTCACCCTTGAGGATCTGCTGAAGCGCAAGCAGGAACGGCGGGATTGGTCCGTGCGCATCTGGAGCGCCGGATGCTCGACGGGCCAGGAACCCTATACTCTCGCCATCATGGTCTGCGACGCACTCGCTTACTACTACCTCCGGAATCCGCTGCCCTTCGACATGCCGACCCCGAAGCCGCTGATTCCGCCGCCGTGGAAGGTTGAGATTTTGGCCTCGGATATCAACTATTCCGCGCTCGTCACCGCGCAGCAGGGAGTCTACAGCGAAACCCAGATGGAAAACGTCGATTACACCTGCCGCCTTCGCTATTTCGACAAAATCGCGGATAAGTACACGGTAAAGCCCGCGCTCAAGAATCTGGTGCAGTTCGACTTTCACAATCTCAAGGCGGAATACCTGCCGCAGCACAACGACATCATCTTCTGCCGCAACGTGATGATCTACTTCGACGAAGCGGAACAGAAGCGGCTCATCACCAAGTTCCACCATTGCCTGAATCCCGAAGGCTATCTCTTCGTGGGCCACGCCGAGAGCCTGTTCGGCCTTACCACCAAGTTCCACATGATTCATCAGAATAACGCGACGGTGTATCAGCGAATCGAGGGGCCGCAGTGAGCTTTCCTTCCGACGAACACGCTTCGGAGCTTCGCGAGCTCTTTTTCGAGAGCGCGGAGGAGATTCTCCAGCACATGAACGAAGCCGGTCTCGCTCTCGAAGAGCAGCCGCGCGACAAGGAACAGCTGCGCCACGTTCGTCGCGCCGTGCACACTCTGAAAGGCGATTCGGCCGCCTGCGGTTTTCGCCAGCTGAGCGAGCTGGCCCACGAACTCGAAGACGTGCTGACCCCGGAATTGGCCGAGCGGAATTCAGCAACCATCGCCGAAGTTGTCCTCACCGCCGCGGACACATTTCACGAAATGCTCGCGGCCTACCGGAATAAGCTTCAACCTCCCGCAGGCGAAGCCCTGCGCGAGCGCATATCGCGCTTGCTCGATGCGTCCGCGCCGAAGGCGCAGGATCCGGCGGCCGAAGCCAAGTTTGACTGGAATGAATACGAACGCCTGATGATTACCGAGGCGTTCGGCCGTGGCGAATCCATCTACAACGTCGCTCTCTACATCGATCCGGAGACGCCGTTGCCGGCTGCCGCTTTCGAAATGGGCCGTAAGGCCCTCGAAGGCGCCGGCAAGGTCTTGGCCATCCGCCCCGAGAAGGGCGCTGCCACCGAGCAGGTTCGCCTGGTGGAAGCCGCACTTTCGAGTAAAAAGTCCGCCGAGTGGATTCGCAAGCGCTGCCTTGTGCCCTCCGTCGTTCAAAATATTTCCGTCGAGAGTATTCCCGCGCCGCAGCCTGTCACGCGCGACCTGCTCGACATCCTTCTCGAATCCGAAGCCGCCGCCGTCGCCGCCGGAATCAAGCCCGGGCGCGCGGATGCGGCTTTGGCGGTGGAGGAAGAGCCTCACGAGGCGGCAACCCCCGCCGGCCTCGCCCACGCCACCGCCGCCGCCGAAAACACACTGCGCGTCGATGCAAGCCGCATCGATACCGTCATGAATCTGGTCGGCGAAATGATCATCAGCAAATCCATGCTGCAGCGCGCCCTCGCGGAATTCGAGCGCCGGCACGTGAAAGATTCGCTGCAAACGAAATTTTCCGACGCTCTGTCGTTCCAGTCGCGCGTGCTCGGGGAATTGCAGAAATCGGTGATGAAAATCCGGATGGTGCCCGTCGAACAGCTATTCCGGCGCTTTCCGCGCATCGTGCGCGACGTCGCCAAGCTTCGCAACAAGGATATCGGCATCGAAATAGCGGGACAAAATACCGATCTCGACAAAACCATTCTCGATGCGCTCGCCGAACCCCTCGCCCACGTGGTCCGCAATGCCGCCGACCATGGGATCGAAACAGCGGAGCAGCGCCAGGCGGCCGGCAAGCCTGCTCGCGGCACGATCCGCTTGAACGCGTTTCACGATGGCGATCAGGTCGTAATCGAAATCTCCGATGACGGCCGCGGCCTCAACCGCGAAAAGATTGTCCGCCGCGCCGTCGCCAATGGAATCATTTCCGCGGAGGACACGCTGCGCTTGAACGCCACCGAAGCCCTCCAGTTGGTCTTCGCGCCAGGTCTCAGCACGGCCGACGAGATCACCGAAATTTCCGGCCGCGGCGTAGGACTCGACGTCGTGAAAACGGCGCTCGATGAGCTCAAAGGTTCCGTCGAGATCGAAAGCGAGCCGGGCAAAGGCACCACGTTCCGGCTGCTCGTGCCGCTCACGCTCGCCAGCATTCAGGCTCTCCTGTTCCGCGTCCACGGCCGTCTCTACGCGGTACCGCTCGCGTCGGTGGCGGAGATCACGCGCATCACGGACGCCGAGATTCATCGCGTCGATAACCACGAAGTCTTTCAGCTGCGCGAACAAGTCCTCACTCTGGTGCGGCTGGATCGGCTGGGACCGCAAGCCGGCACCGACCGCGCCAAACGCGTCTTTGTCATCGTGATCGGCAGCGGGGGCCGTCGCTTTGGGCTCGCCGTCGATAGCTTGATGGGCGAGGAAGAGTTGGTGATCAAGCCGCTCGAAGATCAGCTCGTCACGTCTCCCCTGGTGAGCGGCGCTTCGATCCTGGGTGATGGAACAGTCGTGCTGATCCTGAATGTTCCGGCGGTGATTTCGCATCTCTCCCGAATCCCGGCCGTGGGGGCAACCGCATGAGCCAGAAGGTTCGCGTCCTCGTGGTCGATGATTCCGCGCTCATGCGGAAGCTGATTCCGCAGGCGCTGGCGGACGACCCGAACATCGAGATCGTCGGCACGGCGATGGATGGCTTGATCGGTCTTCGCAAGATAGAAGAATTGCATCCGCACGTTGTGACGCTCGATCTGGAAATGCCGCGCATGGACGGAATCGAAATGCTGCGGCAGATCACGGGAAAGCATCGCGTGCCGGTCATCGTGGTCAGCGCGCACACCGAAGAAGGCGCCTCGCTCACCTTGAAAGCGCTCTCGCTGGGCGCCTTTGACTTCGTCACCAAGCCGCAGGACGCCGCTCTCGGCCGCCTCCGCCAGATCGCATCCGAACTGGCGCTGAAGATCAAAGTAGCGGCATTGTCGGGCGCGCCCAAGATGATCCTCACGGTGCCCACGCCCAAGCGCAAAGAGCCGCGCGCCTTCTCGACGAAGCCGCGCTGGCCCTCCCGTATCGTAGCGGTTGGAATCTCAACGGGTGGCCCGAATGCGCTGCAGTATCTCTTCTCGCAGCTTCCAGAGGATTTTCCCGGGTGCCTCGTCGTCGTGCAGCATATGCCGGAAGGATTCACGGAAATGTTCGCGCGTCGTCTGGACGAATCCTCAGCCATCGAAGTGAAGGAAGCTCAATCCGGCGATCTGCTGTTGGCCGGGCGCGCTCTGGTCTGCCCTGGCAATCGCCACATCAAAGTTCGGCGCATGGAGCATGGCGACGTTGCCATCCTCGTGGACCAGCCGCGCGTCAACGGCCATCGGCCCTCGGTCGACGTCCTGTTCAGCTCGGTCGCGCAAGAGTTTGGCAACAAAGCCATCGCGGTGTTGATGACCGGAATGGGCGAAGACGGCGCAGCAGGGCTCGGCGCCGTTCAGGCGTCGGGAGGTTTCACGATTGCCCAGAGTCCCGATACGTGCATCGTCGACAGCATGCCCCGCTCGGCGATCGAGCGTGGCTTTGCTTCGCGCGTTGTTTCTCTTCCCGCTCTCGCGAGCATGCTGCAGGCGAAGTGCACGCCCGACCGGCAAGCCGATGAGCCAGTCACATCTTCCGCAACAAAAGAATCCACTGAAATAGGGTCTTCGCGAAGGAGAACGTCATGAAACAATTTGAACCGCTGACACGAAAGAAAGACAACCAGCCCGTCCGCTACCTGATCGTGGACGACTCGGTCTTTGCACGCAAGAGCCTCGCGAAGATGGTGGAGTCTTTCGGCGGCCAGTTGGCCGGTGAAGCCGGCGACGGCTGCACGGCCATCACCGAGTACGCCCGCACGAAGCCGGATATCGTCCTGATGGACATCACCATGCCCCAAATGGAGGGGATCGAGGCGGTCGAGCGCATCGTCCAGGAACATCCCGACGCGCGCGTCGTCATGGTCTCGTCCGTCGGCTACCAGGACAACATCCTGGCCGCTCTCCAAAAGGGTGCGCGCCACTTCGTTCAGAAGCCGGTGAAGCCGGACGCTCTCTACGAAATCATCCGCTACGTGCTCAATGACGACGGCGTCACGGCACCCGTCGGCGCCGGGGAGAGCTCCCGATGAGAATGGACCTGATCCAGCCATTCATCGGCTCGCTTGATTCCGTTCTCGCCGTGATGATGAAGGCTCCGGCGAAAATTCTGAACCTCGATATGGAAGAAGAGGGCTACCGGCGGAAAGGACTCGCTGCAGCTGTTATTTTCAAAGGCCAGATCGAAGGGCGCATCGTTCTCGATATGGAACCCCGCGCCGCCGCTCAGGTCGCGGGCTATCTCAGCGGCGCTGAAGTCGATCCCTCGGAGCCCATCGTGCCGGAGGCCGTCTGCGAGCTCGCGAACATGGTGATCGGCAACGCCGTCACCCAGCTCAACGATCGCGGCTTTCAGTTCAAGGTGTTTCCGCCGTCGCTGCTTACGGAAGATCAGTGCGCGAAGGCGGGACAGGACTCGGAAGCGACCGTTCTCTGCTTTGAAACTCCGCATGGCAACGTGCACCTGAATATCGCCATGCACTACCACGCGCGCCGCACCCGCGAGCGCACCCCCGTTTCCGTCGGCTAAGAGCGATTCGCGGTTTACCCTGGGCGAGGTCGAAGGGCGTCTCGCGGGCTTTCTTCCCGCGTTTCTAGCTTGCGCGCGGACCCACGCGCCGGTACTCCGTGCCGTGCCGGAACAATCCCGCCTTCGGCATCTGTTCCGAATACACAATCCGCGCCGGCAAGAAAATATTCGCCGCATCCGGCGAATAGGGAACGGCCACCTCGATCGGCGCGTCGGCATCGTAGCGCCGCTTGCTGCGAAAACACATGCCCACCGGCGAGATATCCTCGCAAACCGCGAGTTCATCATCGGCGCCGGTCTGCCGGATGCAAGCGGTGAGCCGCGTTTTCAGTCGCATCCGCTGCCGCTCGCGTTGTTCGCCGTCGGATGGAACCGCGTCACTTGTGTCGCTTGTTCGCTTTCCCCGAGCTGCGCGTGCGTTCATCTTCTTCTCGTCTTCGTGCGGCGCCTGCGTCCAGATGCTCGGCACGCGGCACGTCTTGCAGTGGCGCGCGATGCCGCGATTCGTTTCGAATCCGCGCAGCTCGAGTTCATTCAGATACGCCACCTCGCGGCTGTGGCAATAGTTGCACTCGAGCAGCATGCGTGCCACCGCCTCCGTCGATTCCGCCGCGGGTGGAAATTCGATCCCCCAAAGGTCCGTTGAAGGATCGATGATCTCAATGCCGTATAGATATCCGTCCCGCTGGTGCCCGAACTGATTCACCACGCGCACGTCGGCCTCGCGGTGCGATTCCGTGGGCGCCTGCCGCCGGAGATGGACTGTCTGATCGGGCGTGAGTTCGCGGGGAAACACCACCACTGCGCCGGTCCGATTGATCAGGAGGGTGCGCGCCGGCTCCTTGAATTCCTGCCCGTGGCTGTCCTTGCCGGAAACTTCGAGCAACAGTGTCAGTGAGACGCGGTCGCTCCGGCGGTTCGCCAACGGCGTCAATGCCATTTCGGCCCTCCTGAGGGTGAGAGGACTTACCCGCGCCAAGATAACATATCCGAAGCCCGCTTTCGCGAGCGGCGCAAAAAACTGCGCTTCCAAAAAGCTACGCATCCAAAGCATAATGCATCCCATTGAAATAAACGGGATTGCAGGGGCCGTCGTCGTTCGCTCGGAAGGTGGGTGTATGAGTATCGGGATCGCACGCGCCGTTCTGGCGATGTGCTGTTTTGCCTTTTGTGCCGTTTTGGCATTGGCTTGCCCGCAGTTTGCGCGAGCCCAGGACGCCAGCCTCGAAGGTGTGGTGCAGGACTCGACCGGTGCGGCCATCCCCGGCGCCCAGGTCGAATTGCGCACCAAGTCTTACTCCGCGCAAACGGTCACCGACACATCCGGAAAATTCACGTTCGATCGAATCCCCGATGCTTCCGGCACCGTCACCATCACGGCAAAGGGATTTCAGCAGATCGACCAGCAATGGACCGCGACCCCGGGCGCTCCCGCGCATGTCGCAGTCGTCCTCAAGCCCCTCGCGGTGAACCAGCAGGTCATCGTGACGGCCGCGCGCACAGCGACCCGGCTCAGCGATTCTCCCGTCAGCGACATCGAGCTCACACGCCAGGATCTGCAGGAAACTCCCGCGCTCACGCTCGACGATGCCTTGCGCCAGGTTCCCGGCTTCAGCCTCTTTCGTCGCTCGAGCAGCCGCATCGCCAATCCCACCACGCTCGGCGTCTCGCTGCGCGGGCTGGGCAGCGGAAGCGGCTCGAGCCGCGCCCTCGTTTTGGAAGATGGCGTTCCGCTCAACGATCCCTTCGGCTCGTGGGTTTACTGGGACCGCGTCCCCGAGGCATCGATTGCCAGCGTCGAGGTTGCGCAGGAAGGCGCGTCGAGTCTCTACGGCAGCGAAGCGCTTTCCGGCGTCATACAGTTTCTGACGCGTCCACCCACGCCGGCCGGCCTTTCGATCGAGACTTCCTACGGCAACCAGAACACGCCGAATCTATCGCTCTGGGCGGGCGGTGAAAAGGACGGCTGGTTCTCCACCTTTGGCGGCGAGGTGTTTCAGACCGACGGCTATTTCTTGGTCCCGGCGGAGGACCGCGGGACGATCGACACCAGGGCGAACTCCGAGCACGGCACCGCCGACCTCACGATCGGCCGCAAATTCGGCTCGGGCGACGAGATCTTCGCGCGCGGTCTGTATTTCGACGATTCACGTGACAACGGCACGCCGTATCAGACCAACAGCATTCGCCTCGGCCAGGGAGTGCTCGGTGCCAATCTCAACCTTGGGAATATCGGTACTCTCACACTGCGTTCTTACGGCGACTTCGAGACGTACCACCAGGGCTTCTCGTCCGTAGCAGCGGACCGCGACAGCGAAACGCCCACCGACAAGCAAACGGTGCCCGCCCAAGGAATCGGCGTATCCGCCGTCTGGACTCGCGCCGTGGGCAAGCGCCAAACGCTCGTCGCCGGATTAGACGAACACGAAGAAATCGGCCGCAGCGACGAAGTCCTGCTCTCCGCGAAAAAGGACACATCGGCGGGCGGACGCCAGCGCTCGGTTGGCGTCTTCGGCGAAGACATCATTCAGCTCGCGCCGCGCTGGCTGCTCTCTCTCAGCGGCCGGTACGACAACTGGAGCAATTTCGACGCGTCCCTCTATAGCGCTCCCTTCACTCCGCCACCGCCCGCTTCGACGACGCCTTACGCCAACCGTTCGTACGACGCCTTCGACCCGCGCGCCACTCTCCTGCATCCATTCAACGACCACGTCTCCTGGTCCGCCTCAATTTACCGCGCCTTTCGCGCGCCCACTCTCAACGAGCTCTATCGCTCTTTCCGCCAGGGCACCGTCACCACCGACGCGAATTCCAGCCTCAGCGCCGAGCGCCTCACCGGCGGTGAAACCGGCGTGGACGTCCACACGTTCAATCAGCGTCTCGAGCTTCGCGGCACATTCTTCTACAACCAGGTCATCAACCCGGTTTCGAATGTCCCGTGCACCGCCACGACGCCCGATTGCCCGCTCGCCGCCACGGGAACCACGCAGCTTCGCGAGAATCTGGGCCGCACGATGGCGCCGGGATTCGAAATCGACAGCGTCTTCAACGTCACGAATCATATCCAGCTCTCGACGGGCTATCAGTACGTCGACGCCACCGTCCTCAGCTCGCCGGGCATCATGCCTTCGCTCGCGAATACATGGGTGGCGGAGGTTCCGCACCACGACCTTACGTTTCAGGCAATCTACGCGAATGCCAAACGCATCAACGTCTCGATCGATGGCCGCATGGTGGGCAAGCAGTACGACACGGTAGGCAACCAGTTCTTGATGGGTGGATATTTCGTCCTGGACGCGATGGCGTCCCGCTCAATCGGTGGCGGCGTTCAAATCTTCGCCGCCGCGGAAAATCTCTTGGACAGAGGTTATCTGTT
This sequence comes from uncultured Acidobacteriota bacterium, assembly GCA_963836125.1. Lineage (GTDB taxonomy): Bacteria > Acidobacteriota > Terriglobia > Acidiferrales > UBA7541 > Palsa-295. Next base: position 803,618 of record CAWIIK010000003.1, on the reverse strand, counting down.
TTCCCTGAGCGGCGGCCCCGAGCTCGGCCTCCCCATCACCGCCCGCTTCGGTCTCCGTTTCAACATCCCCGAGCGTTAGAGTTTGCGTCACACCTCGAGTCCGTGGGTCGTGACTTCAGCCGCGACATAAGCCTAACAAAATCGTCCCTGGCTTCAGCCCTGTGTTCTTTAGGGGGTCGGACCTTCCAGGTCCGACATAAAATGCCCGCGCGAAGCGCGTTTCCTTTGCGCAGCTTCATCCGCAGCATGTATTTTCTTCCGAGGCTGCGAACGCCGCCACGCTTTCCGATAGCGCCGCACATCACCGCTGCGAAAAATCGTCGCCGTGCGTCATAAACTCCGGATAAGCCCCCGCGCCCAGTTCGTGCAGGTCCATTCCCTGTCGCTCGCCCTCGGCCGCCACGCGTTGCGGACGAAACCGGTTCAAGAGCCAGTTCAGCCCGTACGTGAGCGGCAGCACGAATCCGATCAAGGTCGCAATGCCGATAATCTGCGCGAGCAACTGCCCCGGAGCCTCGCCCGTCGCATTTCCGAACGGCGGAACGCGCGCGATCATCCCCACCGCCAGCACGCCCCAGATCCCGCCCATCGCATGCGCCGAAATCGCGCCGCCGGGATCATCCACCGACATGCGCAATTCGAACCATTCGACCGAAAGCGTCACCAGCGCTCCCGCCACCATGCCGATCGCCGCCGCTTCCGGAGGCCGCACGAAAACGCACGCAGCGCTGCTCGCGGCGAGCCCGCCGACCCATCCATTCGCCGTCAGCGAGACATCCGGCTTGCCGAAGCGCACGCCCGTAATCACCGCCGCCATCAAAGCGGACGCCGCGGCGCACAGCATCGTGTTGATCGCGACCAGCACAGCTTCCCCGGGGTCCGCCCCCGTGAAAAGCACGGCACCCGCCGAGTTCAGTCCCCACCAACCCACCAGCGCGAGCATGCAGCCAAGCACCACGAAGCTCGAATTGTGTCCCGGAATCGCAGTCGGCGTTCCGTCGAGTGTGTACTTGCCCCGCCGCGGCCCGAGGATCCACGCAATCGAAAGCGCGGTCAGCCCGCCAACCATCTGAATCGTCCCCGATCCTCCCGCATCCACAAACCCGCGCCCGAGCCCGTAATTCTCCCCGAGCTGCGCGAGCCATCCGCCGCCCCAAACCCAGTGCGCAAAGATCGGATACGTAATGCCCGCCAGCAGCACGGTCGAAATGCACGTCGCGCTCAGCCGCCACCGATCGGCTCCGCTGCCGAGCGGGATCAGCGCGGCCAATCCGACGCTCATTATTCCCAGCAGCGCTACGAGCGAGGCCGGCGAACCGTTGAGCGCCAAATGCCGCAGGAAAAGCGGCTGAGCCGCAATCCAGTCCCATTCCTTGCCGCCCACATTTAGAATGTGCGCCGGCCCGCCTGCGAATCCCTGCCACGCGAAGCCGCAAACAAAATACACGACCGCGGCAATCGACACCGCGCACAGCGACGACATCATCAGATGCGCCGCGCTGCGCGCGCGGCCCAGTCCCGTATTGATCAACGCGAGCCCGGCGCCCGCAAATGGCACCAGGAAGATGAAGATCAGGCAGAGCGCCGCTGCAGTGTCGGAAAGAATCGGGCCGCTCGCAGGCGTCACTCGTGTTCACCTCGCGGAGCGGGATGCGCGCGGATCGCGAGAACCAACCCCAGAATCTCCACGCTGATGCCGGCCAGCACGAATGCGACTCTCGGGGCGCTTTTCGCCAGCAGAGCAAGCGCGGTCAACACGATTCCCCAGCCTGCCAAAAGCAGCAGAAATCCCACAGATTTCATTGATGGAACTCCCGGAACGCGCCCGCAGCGCTCGCATGCGCGGCGTTAGCGTAGCATTCGCGAGAAAACCCATCCAGTCGATTCTTGAGACCAGCAGCATTGTGAAGAATGAATCGAAATCGGGCCCAAGACTCGCGAGGGCGATATCGGCTTCCGCGTGTTACTCTGCGGGCAAGCCCACGACACGCATCCCGTCATCCCACCTGCCCCTCCTATAGAGCCAAAGTCGAACTGACTCACTACCTGCCGCTGGCTCGTGGTGCAACTAAGTCTTGGAAGGAGCAGCCCATCGCTCGACTCCTGAAACTGGGGAAGGTCTACTACTGCAGGAAGCTGCCGTCAGAGAGGCAAATATCATCCGGGTAATATTGACAAAATATTTACAGCCGGGTATATTTAACTCCATCGCAGATTCGATGGGGGTTGATCGCGTGTCCGACTATCTCTCAAAACCTTGCACTGCCTTTCAGGACCACCGGCTGCTGCTATCCGGCCCCTTAGTCGAGGTCGCGCTCGCAGTGAAAACGGCCATCGAAAATGGCTCGCTGAGGGCATTCACTGTTTTCGATGATGTGACGGGCCGCATAATCGATTTGGATCTACGAGATTCCAAAGCCGACATCGTGGAAAGGCTATCCCACCCCCCTCGGCAATTCGTAGGGCGCTACGCGTCTCGACCGAGCAAAGCATCGGAGCCTACGAACGACGAGGTCTCGGAACAGAGGGGACGGGGGCGGCCGAAATTAGGTGTCGTCGCTCGCGAAGTAACCTTGCTGCCCAAGCAATGGGAATGGTTGGCCGCCCAACCCGGCGGCGCATCCGCCGTCCTCAGGCGACTGGTAGAAGAAGCCAAGCGGGCGGGCGGGTCGCGCCAGCAAAGACAGGCCGCTCACGAGGCAGCGTATCAGTTCATGTTGGAAATCGCAGGGAACTTGCCCGGCTATGAAGAGGGGCTACGCGCACTCTTCGCGGACGATCGCACGAAACTGGAACAGTGCGTTGCGGCATGGCCCGAAGACGTCAGGGCTTATGCCATCCGTCTGGCCTTCGGTCCACGGGATCAATCCACATAGAGACTGATTGGATAAAAGGAGCGCTATGACGGAGCTCGGACCTATTCGCTACCTCCAGCCATCTCAACGTGCCGGCAAGACTTTCGTGCAGCGCGACATACAGGGTAGTGTTCTCATGTTGAACCTACTGCGCTTTCGTGATGTTGCCGATTACACGGCCAATCCTGATCTGGCGCCGGATGCGCCGATCAGCGGAGCCGAAGCTTTCAACCGTTACATCGGACACACGCTTCCATTTCTCCGCGAGAGCGGCGGCGAACTCATGTTTCTTGGCGCGGGCGGAGCGTTTCTTATCGGTCCCGAAGACGAGAGATGGGATCTCGTAATGCTGGTTCGCCAGAGCAGCGTGCGGTCGTTTCTTGCCTTCGCCAGCCATCGCGAATATCTGGTAGGACTCGGGCATCGCACCGCGGCGATCGAAGATTCCCGCCTTCTCCCCATGACAGAACTGCCGATGCTCAATCCGAACGAAAAATGACCATGAATGTGGTGAAAGCCAATGGTGTCGATCTCGCTGGTGACAGCTTTGCTGACGAAACGGCTGAGGCCTTACCCCTAATCGAGGGTGATTCAGCGCGCCGCGGCCGCCACACGAGATCTAAAGCCTGGCAGCAACGGCTTGCTTAGTTCTGCTGGTTGCCGGTGGCGTTGCGCGGCATCACGTTCACGGTCACCGGCTGATCGAGCTGAAAATCGAGCTTCGTCTCGGAAGGAATCCGCACCTGCTTCCCATGCGTCGCTGCCTGGTAGACGCCGCCGCCCGCGCCGCCTACGCCCGCGCCAATTGCAGCTCCTTTTCCACCGCCCGCAAGCGCGCCAATGATCGCGCCGAGCACCGCGCCGCCGCCCACCTTCTCAGCCGTATTCTTGCCGCGCGAATCTCCGCTCACCGAATACGTGCTGCTCACCAGCGGATACGACTTGCCCTGAAAATCCATTTTCACCAGCTCGAGGTGCAGCTCGCTTTTCCCCGAAAATTTCCCGGCCGAACTCGAACTCACGAGTCGCGTGTACACATCCGCGCCCTTCGGCACGACCACCTGATCGCCCACCACGATCGGATTCTCGAGCGACGCGCGAAAAATCTCGCCCGGCTGGTTCACCGATGAATCCACGCCGTCGATCATGCGAATCGTCAACGTCGTCCCGGCGGCAATCTCCACCGGCACAGGCTGAGGCGGAGGTGGCGGAGGCGCTGGCACCGCTGCCGGCTCGGGAGCAGGAGGCAGATTCTGATCTGGCTGCGGCTGCGGCGGCGGAGCCTCTTGCTCCGTGTCCGCAGGCGGGGGCGGCGGATTATTGTCCGCATACTGCGCCTGATCCTGCTCGGGCGCGCGCTTCTTGTGGTGCACCTTCGTCTTGTGCGGCGCCGTCTTCTGGACCGGCGCAGGCTCGGGCGGCGGTGTCGGGGCGACCTGCGCCACTTCCACGGTGATCTGATCGTTCACCTTTGTTACGCCCGCCGTCTGCGAAGCAATCTTGTACGCGTCCAGGTGCGCTGCGTCGTCTGGCACCGTCCCTGACAGCGTGACCTCGCCTTTATCCGCTGTCACTTGAAGGTTCGCGTTCTTCAGCTGCTGATCGGCAAACATCTGCGACTGAATGCTTGTAACGAGCGCCGCGTCATTCGGCGCGTGCGAGCATCCCACTGCGAGCGCGATCGCAAGCAATGCGATTGCGAATGTCCATCGATGGGGCATCAGTTCTTCTCCCCGTGCCCCTGGCGTGCCGATCTCTCAAATCGCACACGAAGGAGCCGCAAGGCCGGTTCGTTTCAGTCTACTACGATGCGGAAGCCATTATAAATGCCATCTCATGCGCGCCTTGCAGCCCGTGATTTGGATCTCGGCAAAGCTCCGCAGCAGCCGCAACTTTTTTGAACTCTCTGGGTTCTACCCGCAGCAGCCGAATCAAGTGTTTTCGGCTCCGGCGGTCATAGTTCATAGGGGTGAAGGAGAATCATCATGTGGAAAATGAAAGCTATGGGTGTGTTCATCTGCCTTCTTGCTGCGTTCGGTCTCTCCAGTTGCGGCGGATCGACTTCCGCAACCGATCCCAGTCCCAACGATCAAGCCTCCGTCTTCACGGTGGGCACCGACGCTCCTCTCCCGAGCGTCGTTTCCTGCCAGATCATGATCACGGGCGTCACAATAAATAACGGCACCACAAATGTGCCCGTACTCACGACGCCGCAGGTTGTCGACTTCGCGCAGCTGAGCGGCTTGCACCAGCTCCTTGATCTCAACGCCGTTCCGACCGGCACTTATTCGTCCGCCACCGTCACGCTCGCGAGCCCGGTCATCGGATTCATCGACACGACGCAAAGCCCACCCGCCATCAACACGATTAACGGCACGCTCACGCAGTCGAGCGTTACAGTCAACTTCGCGACTCCGTTCGTGCTCAATGCCGCCGATCTCGTCGGCCTGCGCATGGAATTCGATTTGCGCCAGTCGTTGCAGACCGACCAGAACGGCCAGGTCACCGGCACGGTCGACCCGGTGTTCAACATGCAGCTGCTGAATGCCACCGACGCCAATGTGTCGATTGACGATTTCCACGCGGGCGTCGTCGGCGTGACGGGCGACAACACCTTCACGGTCCAGGGCCCGAAAGGCCGTCAATGGGCCGTCCAGACCAGCGCCAACACGATCCTCGATGATCCGAGCATCCCAGTGAGCTCTTTCACCACCAACACGATCGTCGAAATCTCCGGCCAGCTCGACCCGGTGTCGCACGACATCGATGCCTCCGAGATCGAAGTCGTCTCCAACGACAAATTTGTCCTCGGCGGCCTCTTCACCAGCATTCGTCCGCCATCGGGCCCGGCCACCCAGGCCGATCTGTACGTTCGCTATGAGTTGCCGGATATCACCGGGATTCAGGACGGACAGATCGAAACGCTGGCGTTGAATGGCAGCGAGAACTACAAGATCGCGAACATCGATAATCCGATCACTACGCTGCTCTTCAATAATTCGTCGCTGGCCGCCGGACAGGTCGTTGACGTTGGAGGCTCGGTCACGACGACAAACGGCGTCTCGACTCTGACCGTCCATCGCGTCGTTCTCCGCAGGCAGGGTCAGGAAGGCACGTGGGTTCCCGGAAGCACGACCGTGCAGTCCGGTAATGCCGGCAGCTTTCAGTTGAACGACGACTGGACGGCCGGCGTGCTGCTGCCGAATCCGCTCACCGTGCTCACGACCAACAGCACCAACTTCATCAACCTCAGTGGATTGTCCGGACTGAGCGGTTCACAGGCTCTCCCGATCCGCGTGGTTGGATTCATCCTGATCGACCCGGCAACAAGCCAGCCGGTGATGGTGGCCCGTTCCGTCGAGGAACTGACCACCTCGGATTAGTCGCTAGAACTCCCCAGACGTGAAAACGCCGCCGTCCCGTTCGCAAGAATACGGGACAGCGGCGTTTTTCTCGCATTCCGCGAATACCTCGCGGACCAGTCGTGAGCCGCGTTGGACGCTTCGGTTTATGAGGGTGGGGGCTTTGGACTTCGCGTCAGCAGTGTTTGTGAGACGGAATTCGGCGCTGTTACTCGCTTCGCACCGCGACAATATCTTTCCCGTTCGTCTTCATCTCGATCGCCATCGGCGGTCGCACGCCAGCCCCTTGCACGATATCACCACGCACCAACCCGCCATCGGGGGTGCCGCCGCCGTAACGCATCAGATCGTAGACCGCATGTGTACACGGGTTCACGACCATCGGATGGTCCGCGCGAAATCCGTAGTCCGCTTCCAGTGCCTTCAGGTCCGTGACGTACTGCAGTTCGCACTCCCCAAATGGCTCGCGCAGCGAAAATCCCCAAAGATCTCCTCCCGGCAAGCGCACAACCATCGCCGGAACAGGTTCGGCCGAGAAGGGTCCGCGAAAAAGAAATTCCTTCTCGGACCACGGCTTCGCAAGTTCCGCGGTAGTGGCCACCGGCCCAGGGCCAATCACCAGGTTCTCAGCAGGCTCGGTTTTGGGCGCCACGGCTGGTGCCGCCGGGGCAGCGGCCTCGGGCGAAGGACCCAGATTCGCGTTCGCAGGCGAGTTGTGGTGTGAGGAGAGAAGTGCTACGCCGGCAAGAAGCACAACGCCGATTGCCACCCCAACGCCGATTAATTTTGCTCGAGTTTCTCGTGCAGCTGGCGTCTGCACCGCTGGCGCAGCACGCATCTGACCTGGCGGTTGCAGCGCGGCTTTCTCGCTTTTCTCGCTGGCAGCAGGCACACCCGGGATCGTGGGTGCTTGAGGCTTGAAGAGATCGACCTTCTTGTCGACTGGCATGTCGGGCTGCGGCGGCTCGCACCTTCAGATTGAATGGCCCGCATTCGGAATGCAAGCCTCGAACGCCTCGTTGCTATTGACCTTTTCGCGGCGAAAACAGCATGGGAGGACGTAGCCCGGGGGCTCAGGCGGGCCGGTGCAGCCGGACGGAATGATGCGCCACGTATTCGTGGAGGTTCGCCAAGATCAGCAGCAGTTCGAGCATGCGATCGCGCTGCTCCGGATTGGGATCGCCCGCTCCCTCTTCGAGGTTCTTCACAACCGCCAGGGCGTCCGCCAGGAGCCACTCGACGTCACCCGGGCTCATCGCTCGCCCCTCCCGGCACCGCGTGAGCATATGGTCGGTCCGCAGGAAGGCTTCATCGAGGAAGTGATCGAGGCACAGCCGCTCGGCCGCCAAAGCAGTGGGGATCGTGTTGGCGCACGATTCTCTCCGGCAGCCACCTGGGGCGGGGACAGTCATGGCAAAACCCCACGAGCTCGGACGTACTTCCCGAGGTACGTGCCCGAGAGCCTATCACAATTTAGTACCGCTGCAAGTAAAGGATGGTCCGCGTGTCCCCTCGCGGCCCGAACAAGCGTCGTACGAAATCAAAACCGGAACACCACCCCCGTCGAAATCCGCACGCTGTTTTGCCGGTTGTGAACCCCGTCCTTGAATTCCGTCAGCAGGTATTCGGCCTGGATCAATCGCACGCTTACATGTTCCGTGGCGTTCACATCCACGCCCCCGCCCAAGGCCGTCGCAAATGTATTTGATGAAGCGAACACGCCGCCTCCCGCGACGCCCGCCTCCCGTCGCGGCCGCACCAAACTACCCACCTCGGCCGGCGGATCGGCCGACGTGTGCGCGCCTCCAAAAAGCGCTTGTGCGAACGGTGTAATGCGTCCTCTGCGCCACGAGATTCTCGGCCCGAACAGATACGTCCACATCGTGCCGTTCAGCCCCGTCTTCGCCCCTTCGTAGCCTCCGAAATCGCCGTCGATTCCCAACCAGCCTGTAGGATCGACCGCAACCGAAGCACTGCCCCCGTTGAGACTGGCCGTACCGAGATCGTTCATGTGGATGTACGAATAGCCGGCGAAGGTCTCGATCCGAGGCGTATCCTGCGCCGCTACAATTGCCGGAGCAAACAGAATCATACTGCAGAGTAGCGCCCATTTTTTCATGGTATCTCCTCAGCCGAAAGTCCCGTCTGGAAATAGGGGCGTGCGAATCAGCTGGCCGTATAATACTTATTAAGTTATATTGACGTGAGAGGATCTGTCCTGCGGGCGGTATCCGGCGCGACGATCCCTACGCGTTACTGTACGTAGGTATACAGAATCCTCTGATACATCTAGGGAGTCCCGCCTCGCGGGAACGGAAGCCCGCCAGGCGAAAGGCCGCCGAAACGCCGGGAGTCGTGCAGGAGTTGATGAGGGATTCGGAAGACTCGCGCCAAGAAAATAAAAAGGGCCGGCGCGAAATTACCAGCGGAATACGATTCCCGCCGAAATGCGCGCGCTGTTCTGCCGGTTGTTCGCGCCATCGTTCAGCATCGTCAACAAATACTCGGCCTGAATCAGCCGCACGCCGAGGTGCTCCGTGGCGTTCCAGTCGATGCCGCCTCCGGTAGCCATCGCGAAGGCGTTCTCCGAACCATAGACGCTGCCTGCCGATGCGTGCACCCCGCCGAAGAGCGTCTGAATGAACGGTGTAACTTTGCCCAGGCGGAAGCTGCTCTTGGGACCGAACATGTAGGTATAGATCTGGCCATTGATCCCGCTGCCGAGCGAGTTCACGCCGCCGTGATACCCGCCGAAATCGCCCACGAGTCCGAGCCAGCTGGTCGGATTAATTGACACCGACGCGCTGCCCCCGTTCAGGTTGGCCGTGAAGTCCGTGCCGCTCACACTCGTGTGCACGTAGGAATATCCGCCAAAAACCTCCACTTTCGGGGCACCCTGGCCCGACGCGGCGGCCGCCGATAGCAACATGATCCCGCACAGCAATGCCCAACGTTTCATCTAGCTCTCCTGTTTCGCTTCGTCTTGCTGGGCCCTCGACCGCTTCGAGTGAAACCACTCGGCTCACTGTTCCTTAGGAAGACATCGACTTGCCGAGGCTAACACCCCAAATCCAGGCCGACAAGACGATGCCCGCGAATCGCCTCCAAAGGATAAACGTCCGCACGATTGGGAGAACTGTGGGGGAATGCTTACGCGGCGGCGCCGTGGCACTTCTTGTATTTCTTGCCCGACCCGCAGGGACACGGATCGTTGCGCCCGACTTTGGCCGCCGCCCGCACCGGCTTGGGAGCTTCCGCCTGCGCCGGCCCCGCCTGAAACTGCAGGTTCTTCTGCTGTCGTTGCTGCCGCTGTTGAATTTGTCGCGCGATCTGAGAATCCGGCGTTGCCGCCTCGCCGCCCGGCGGCGTGCTCGGGGTCGGCCGGTTCGATGGTTGCGGCGCTGCTCCCGGCCTTGCTTGCCCAGGCTCGGCGGGCCGCACGAGGAACAGGAATCGCACCGCTTCAGTGTCGATCCGATCCATCATGTCCTCGAAAAGCGTGAACGCCTCGCGCTTGAACTCCACGAGCGGATCTTTCTGCCCGTAGCCGCGCAGCCCGATCCCTTCTTTCAGATGGTCGAGCGTCAGCAGGTGGTCCTTCCACTGCCCGTCGACGATATCCAGCAGGATGTGCCGCTCGAGCCAGCGCAGCGTCTGCTCGCCGAAAAGTTTTCCTTTCTCTTCGTAGCGCTCGCGCACCTTTTCCATCAGCTCGTCGGCGAACTGATCGTGGTTCAGATTTTCTACGTCCGGGATCGTCGTTTTCAGGTCCATGCCGAACTGGTTCAGCAGTTCGTTCCCGATCTGCGTCATGTTCCACTGGTCCGGATGCTGATCGCGCGGGCAATACATCTCCACCAGAGATTGCGCGATCGCTTCGGCTCGCTCCAGCACGAATTCCTTCTGGTCACGCCCCTCGAGAAACGATCGCCGCAGCGAGTACACCGTCTCGCGCTGCTTGTTCATCACGTCGTCGTACTCGAGCAGGTGTTTGCGCGCTTCGAAGTTTTGCGCCTCGACGCTTTCCTGCGCGCTTTCGATGCGCTTGCTGATCATCTTCGACTCGATCGGCACGCCTTCCGTCATCCCAAGCCAGTGCATCATGGCCTTGACCTTCTCGCCGCCGAAAATTCGCAGCAAGTCGTCCTCGAGCGAAAGGAAAAATCTCGACGATCCCGGATCGCCCTGGCGTCCCGCGCGCCCGCGCAACTGATTGTCGATGCGGCGCGCCTCGTGCCGTTCGGTGCCGAGAATGTGCAATCCGCCCATCGCAACCACTTCGTCGTGCTCGATCTTGCACTGCGCGGCAAATTCGTCGTAGATCGGCTTCCACTGATCGAGCGGCACCTGAAAAATTTTCCCTTCCTGCTGGAACAGGACCATCGACGGAGCGCTCGCGCCATTCGATCCACTCGCGCTTGCGCCGTTTTTCCCGTCGGGAGATGCGCCCGAAGCTGCGGCGGCCGCAGCATCCGCTTGCGCCGGCGTTTCGGCGCCCGCCTGCAGGCCGATTACCGATGCGGCCGGCGCGTACGGCATCGCGATCTTGTTCTTCAGGAAATGCTCGCGCGTCATCAGCTCCGGATTGCCGCCGAGCAGGATGTCCGTGCCGCGCCCGGCCATGTTCGTCGAGACCGTCACCGCGCCCTTGCGCCCGGCCTGCGAGATGATTTTCGCTTCGCGCTCATGCTGCTTCGCGTTCAGGACCTGGTGTGGGATGCCTGTCTTCTTCAAATGCTCGGCGATTTTTTCCGATTTCTCGATCGAGATGCTGCCGATCAGCACCGGCTGCCCGCTTTCGAAGTATTGCCGGACGCCGCCGACCTTCGTGCCGTCTTCCTGGATGATTCCGTTTACGGCCGCTTCGAATTTTTCCCGTTCGGTGCGGTAGACCACATCCGGCGCCTCGATGCGGATCAGCGGCTTGTTCGTCGGGATCGCGACCACGTCGAGGCCGTAGATCTTGTGAAATTCGGGCGCCTCGGTTTCGGCCGTTCCGGTCATGCCGGAAAGCTTCTTGTACATGCGGAAATAATTCTGAAAGGTGATCGTCGCGAGCGTCTGGTTTTCGCGCTCGATCTTCACGCCTTCTTTCGCTTCGACGGCCTGGTGCAGCCCGTCGGACCATCGGCGTCCGGGCATCTGCCGTCCGGTAAATTCGTCGACGATGATCACCTCGCCGTCCTTCACCACGTAGTCGACGTCTTTTTCGAAGAGCGTGTGGGCGCGCAGCCCCTGGTAAACGTGGTGAATCAGCTCCATGTTGTCGGGATCAAACATGTTTCCGAGGTTCAGCAGCCGCTCGCACTTCGACACGCCCTCTTCGGTGAGCGTCGCGGTGCGCAGCTTTTCGTCGAGCGTGTAATCCATATCGACGATCAACTTCGGGATGATCTTGTCGATTCGATAGTATTTATCGGTCGATTCCTCGGCGGGACCGGAAATAATCAGCGGCGTGCGGGCTTCGTCGATCAGGATCGAGTCTACTTCGTCGACGATTCCGAACTGGTGCCCGCGCTGGACGCACTGCGCGAGATCGTATTTCATGTTGTCGCGCAGGTAGTCGAATCCGAACTCGTTGTTCGTCCCGTAGGTGATGTCGGCCGCGTAGGCCGCGCGTCTCTGGACGTCGTCTAGGTCGTGAACGATCACGCCCACTGTCAGCCCCAGCATTTTGTAGATCGGGCTCATCCATTCGGCGTCGCGACGCGCGAGGTAATCGTTGACCGTGACGATGTGCACGCCGAGTCCGGCGAGTGAATTCAGATACGCCGGCAGCGTGGCGACGAGCGTTTTTCCTTCGCCCGTCTTCATTTCCGCGATTTTCCCTTCGTGCAGGACGATTCCGCCGATCAACTGCACATCGAAGTGCCGCATCCCGATCGTTCGCCGCCCCACCTCGCGCGTCAGCGCAAACGCGGGCGCAATCGCCGGCTCGAGCGCTTCCTGAAGTTTGCGCTTGTAGTCGGGATCGTCGCGCTCGACGCCCTCGAGGCGTTCGGCAACCTCGGCGCGCAGCTCGGCGCCGCGCTCGGCGATCTGCTCGTCCCGGAGCTTTTTCATCTCGGGTTCGAGCTCGTTGATCGCCGCGACCGTCGGCGTGATTCGCTTGACGTCGCGCTCGTGCTTCGTCCCGATAAATTTCGCGACGACGCCGTCTATAACCTTTTCAACGTCCATATTTACTTTCTACGACCGAGTCTTTTCCGGGAGGTAATCCCACTCAAAATTAGATGCAGCTCGCCTCTGCATTGTAGCCGCTCGCGCGCGTTCCCGCAAAGGCGCGCGCCGGACGAGTTGCTTTCCGCCGCCCGCGCGGCAAGCAGCGGAAATCGGGCCGGGCGCGGCGTACGTATTTTCCACTCCCAAAATGAGCCGTAACACTGCTTCCAAGGGGGGTGAAAGGAGGTTAAATGGCGCAAAAAAGGACGAAATGGGGAGGATTTTGCCAATGTCGCGCCAACCGAGCCACGAAGAGAAGACGCTGCGCGCTTTTGGGCGTATCTGGAACTTCTCGACACGGCCGAATGGTTCGAACGCGAGATGCGCGCGCTGCTCGCGTCATTTGACCTGACCATGGCCGGGTTTCGCCTGCTCGAACTGCTCTACCGCGAGGAGATCATGACGGTTCCGGACGTCGCCCAGCGGCGAGGCGCGGTGCGGCAGACGATGGACGCGATCATCGCGCGGCTGGTGGAACGCGGAGGGGTGCGCCGCGTGCTGATCGCGCTGCCGCCAGTCGATCCCGCCGGGATCCATCTAGCGAAGGATATGCTGCCGAGCCATTCGAAAACGTCTCACCCCGGGGACGGGCGGGATGAGTTACATTTATGCTGCGACCGGGAACGGGCCTGCGCGCTGGCGCCCGGAGGAGAACATGAAGACCGGCCTGGTGGTTTCATGCGTTGCGGTTCTCAGCTTTGCGCTCGGCATAACTCTCGAATCGGCCCGCGGCAAAGCCGCCGCGTCAGCCGCGCACGTGTCCCGGTCAATTCGAAGATAGACGAAGAGCCCAACGGGGCGGTTCGGTTGGGCCACCGACTCCGAAGGCAATCGTTTCGAATCGTGGGAGCCGAAGGGTAAGGATTCCGACTGACCGGGCCCCACCCGCAATCGGTGGTGTCTTAATTTGATTTAATCTGAAAATAGGATCTGGATGTTCGCGGCTCGCGTGGACGTTTCTCTGGGGAGGGTGGTAAGCTGTCGGCCCGCGAATTCACGATTGAGTGAGGCGGGAGCTTGCGACGGCGAAGTTTTTCCGCGCCGACGGGAACTTGACGATGGCGTCCGATCCAATCAGCGCTCAGCCTGCGGCAGCCGCCGAAGCGATCGTGCGGCAGCCGGTGTCGCTGCCGCTCACGCGGGCCGCCATTTTTCTCGTTCTCACCATCAAGCCTGGCGACGAAGATCGCGCCGCCGTGCTTTCTCTTTGCGCCGATCTATCCGGGATTTTGCGCGCTGTCGGCTTTCGCGACCTCGATGCCGCGCTTTCCTGCATTATGGGCATCGGCGACCAAGCCTGGGACCGCCTCTTCGGCTCGCCTCGTCCCGCGGAACTGCATCCCTTCCGCGAGATTCGCGCCGGCACGCGGCACGCGGTTGCGACGCCCGGCGACGTGCTCTTCCACATCCGGGCCATGCGCATGGATCTCTGCTTCGAACTCGCGATGCAAATCATGGCGCGCCTCGGAGACGCCGTCTCGACGGCCGACGAAGTCCACGGTTTCCGCTACGTCGACAATCGCGATCTCCTCGGCTTTGTGGACGGCACCGAAAATCCCACCGGCGGCCTGGCGGCGGACTCCGTTTTCATCGGCGACGAAGACGCCGCCTTCGCGGGCGGGAGCTACGTGATCGTCCAAAAATATATTCACAATCTCGATGCGTGGAACAAGCTGCCCACCGAGGTGCAGGAAAAGATCATCGGCCGCGAGAAGCTCTCCGACATCGAACTCGACGATTCCGTCAAACCCACCTGCGCGCACAACGCGCTCACCGTGATCGAAGAAAACGGCAAGGAAATCAAAATTCTGCGGGACAACATGCCCTTCGGCCGCCCGGGCCACGGCGAGTTCGGCACCTACTTTATCGGCTACAGCCGATCCCCGCGGACGATTGAGCAGATGCTTGAGAATATGTTCCTCGGAAAACCGCCGGGCAATTACGACCGCATCCTCGACTTCAGCACCGCCGTGACTGGGAATCTGTTTTTCGTCCCGACGGCGTCGTTCCTCGACAGCGTCACTCCGGACCAGTCTGCATCGGCCGCGTCCCCCGGGCCGTCCGATGCGGAGACGCCCGCGACGGCTTCCGCACCAGGTGAGTCTTCCAGCTCGATTGCGCCATCCAAGGATGGGTCGCTCGGCATCGGTTCCTTGAAAGGAGAAAATTCTGATGAATAACCTGCATCGCGAGCTGGCTCCGATTTCCGATGCCGCGTGGGCTCAAATCGAGGAAGAAACTTCGCGGACGTTCAAGCGCTATCTGGCCGGCCGGCGCGTGGTGGACGTTCACGGGCCGGAGGGCGCCGCTCTCTCGGCCGTCGGCACAGGCCACCTGCGCGCGATCACAACTCCAGGAAAGGGCGTGATCTCGCGGCAGCGCGAAGCCAAGGCGCTCGTCGAGCTGCGCGTCCCATTCGATCTCGAGCGCCAGATGATTGACGACGTGGAACGCGGCGCCAATGACTCCGACTGGCAGCCCACGAAAGATGCGGCTCGCAAGCTCGCTTTCGCCGAAGACCGCGCGATTTTCGAAGGCTACGACGCCGCCGGAATCGTGGGCGTGAGGCAGGGCACCAGCAATCCCCGAAAATCTCTGCCCGCCGATGTGCGCAAGTACCCGGAAGCCTTTGCGGAGGCGCTCAGCCAGCTGCGGCTGGTGGGTGTCAACGGACCCTATGCAATTCTGCTCGGCGCCGACGCTTATACCGAGCTTGCCGAAACCAGCGATTACGGCTATCCGGTGCTCGAACACGTGAAACGGCTCGCGGAAGGCAAGATCATTTGGGCGCCCGCCATTGACGGAGCGTTCGTGGTGACAACGCGCGGCGGCGACCTCGATCTTCACATTGGCCAGGACGCCTCGATCGGCTATTTGAGCCACACCGACACGCACGTTCGGCTGTATTTGCAGGAAACCTTTACATTCCTCTATCTGACGTCAGAATCTTCGGTCGCCCTCGCGGCTCCGTCGAAGCCACGTTCATCCTGAGAGGCGAGGCAAGAAAAAGGCCCACCCTCATAAACCGAGGATGGGACACCCGGAAAAGCTAATTCAAAGGCAAAGGCGAGGCAGCGCGCGGCAAGCCTTCGTCGCTCAGGCCAAGGCAGCGCCCCTACAAGAACACCACTAGGTCAACTTGTAGCGGAGGAGGCTTGTGGGGCGGCGGGGAGGCGGACGAGGCGCGCTTCGGTCACCGACGGAAGGCCGAGGACTTCCTGCACAACGGATGCGCTTACGTTGCCATCGAGGCCGACGAGCGCGAGCGCTTCGGCGCCGCCCGCGGGGGCGCGGCGACCGAGCGCGAACGTCGAAATGTTGATGCCGAGGCTGCCGAGCGCCGTGCCGATGCGGCCGATCACGCCGGGGACGTCGATATTGCGCGAAAGCAGCAGCGTGCCTTCGAGCGGAGATTCGAGCGCGATGCCGTCGAGCGCGAGGATGCGCGGCGAGCCGTCTTGCGCGACCGCGCCTTCGATCGAGAATTCGCGGCCGCCATCGGCATCGGAGACGGCCACTTCGATCGTGTTCGGATATCCGCGGCCGCGCGGCCGCGTGGTTTCCTGGATCATGATCCCGCGCGCCGCCGCCTCTTCCGATACGTTTACGAGATTCACTTTCTCGTCGAGGACCGCATTGAGCGCGCCCACCATCACGGACCTGCAAATCACGTGCGAGCCGATTTCCGCGGGCTCGCCGGCGTATTGGACGCGCACGCGCGTGAAGCTGCGCGACGGCGCGGCTTGCGCGACGAACGATCCCATCCGCTCACCCAATTCGAGATATGGACGCAGCCGGCGGTATTGCTCCGGCGAGAGCGCAGGCATGTTGACGGCGTTGCGGATCGTGCCGTCGGCGAGGAAATCGCGGAGCTGTTGCGCGATCGCGGTGCCCACCTCTTCCTGCGCCTCGGCCGTCGAGCCCGCGATGTGCGGCGTGGCGATCACGTTGGGCAGGCCGACGAGCGGCGAGTTTTTCGGGGGCTCCTGCGCGAAGGTGTCGAGCGCGGCGCCGGCGACGTGACCGGACTTGAGCGCCGCGGCGAGCGCGGATTCGTCGATCAGCTCACCGCGGGCGCAATTGATGATGCGCACACCCTTTTTCATTTTGGCGATGGCCTCGGCGTCGATCAGTTTTTCGGTCTGCGCGCTGAGCGAGGTGTGCAGCGAGATTACGTCGGAGCGGCGCAGCAGATCGTCGAGCGGGACGAGCTCGACCTCCGCTTCGGCGGCGGCCGCCGGCGTCACGAATGGATCGTGGGCGAGCACTTTCATTTCGAGGGCGCGAGCACGGCGGGCTACTTCGGTGCCCACGCGGCCGAGACCGACCAGGCCGAGCGTTTTTCCGCGCATCTCGGTGCCGGAAAATGCGGACTTCTCCCATTTGCCCGCGTGGATCGAGGCGTTGGCCTGCGGCACGGCGCGCGCGAGGCCGAGCATCAGCGCGAGCGTGTGTTCGGCGACGCTCACCGAATTTCCGCCGGGCGTGTTCATCACCAGGACGCCGCGGCGCGTGGCGGCCTCCACGTCGACGTTGTCGACGCCGACGCCCGCGCGTCCGATGGCGCGAAGCCGACCGGCCTTTTCGAGCAGCGCCGCAGTGACCTTGGTCGCGCTGCGAACCACCAGTGCGTCGGCATCGGCGATCTCGCTCGGGAGCGTGGCCGCCGTCGGCAGCACTACGTTCCATCCTGCATCGCGCAAAAGCGCGATTCCGCGTTCACTGATCTTGTCTGCGACGATGATTTTCATGAGGCAACAAGGTTATCGGGCGTTCGAGGCCGTGTCAATTCCGCCGGCGCGCACGAGCGAATGCAAACGTGCTATTCTTTTCTTACAACAAGAGGGATCACACGACAAAATGGGATACATCGAACGCATTCAAAGCGATTTGACCGCCGCGATGAAGGAAAAGAACGAGCTGCGGCTGAGCGTGCTGCGCATGATGAAAAGCGCGCTGAAGAACAAGGAAATCGAGAAGATGAAACCGCTCGACGATATGGAGTCGCTGCAGGTGCTGCAGACGCTTGTGAAGCAGCGGCGCGATTCCGTGCACCAGTTCACGCATGGCGGGCGCAAGGACCTGGCCGACAAGGAAGCCAGGGAAATCCTGATCATCGAGGAATATCTGCCCGCCGCTCCGAGCGATCATGAGATTCACCACGCGATCGAGGAAGCCATCAATGAGGCGGGCGCGGATTCGCTGAAGCAGATGGGCGCGGTGATCAAAGCCGCGCGAGCTCGCCTGGAAGGAAAGGCGATCGACGGGAAAGTGCTGAGCGACCGCGTCCGCGAGCGGCTGAGCGGAAAATCCTGACACATCATTTACACCGTACGTAGCGTGCGCGGGGAGCACGCCCCGTCCACGCTTGAAGAAGGCTTCGGCGGGGCGAGCCCGGGCGGCAAGCGGCGGGAGCCCTTCGACAGGGCTCAGGACAGGCGAGCTCCTGCGCTCCACGACGTCAACCTTATCGCAGTTCCTCTAGGGCGTGGCGGCGGTACGCTTGAGGACGGCGGCCGACTGCTGATCCACCGCCACCTGCTGCAGAAAGGCGCGGATCTCCGGCAGCTTGTCGACCGGGACCATCACGTCCTTCACCTCGAAGCTCCGCTTGTAGTGCAGCACTCCATCCGAAACTTTGATTTCGCTGTGATAGGTCGCATAGTCGCAGCTGGCTTGCACCGGCTGCGGCAGGCCGTCCACTACATAGCCCGGCGGAAGCGTGATATCGAAGATGTCGCTCTGGAGCGATGCTTCGCCGAATTCGAGGGGATATTTGCGCGCTTTGTTTTGGGCAAAAAGCGCGAGGAGATTCGTATATTTGTCGCCGACGATTCGCGGCCGCACCAGGAGCATATTGCCCGTCACGTTCGCGTATCCGGGAGAGACGAATTTGTAATCGAGCGAAAAGTTCTGATCGTACTGTTCTAGGTTTCCGAGCCCGGCTCCCGTGAGCGTAAAATTATTCAGGAATTCACCTAGAAAACCCTCAATCACTTCGGCGCGCTTGGAAGGTTGCGCCTCAAGAAACGCGGCGCGATCCTCGGCGGCCGGCCCTCCCCAGCGGAGCTCGCGGATTTCGCCGGACAGATCGCCTGCCGGGCTCAGCGTGAAGGTGCCCGCGCGAAGCAGCCGGTTGGTGGCGGGAGGCAGCAGCGGAAGCTGGACCAACTGCCCGCCCGTGGGCGTGACGATGAGGCCGTAGTTGTCCTGGAGGTCGTCAGGCAGATAACCGAGCGGCGTGTACTCATCCGTCGGGTCGAAAAACAAGATGCGCCCGAGGCCCGGTTCATCGGCGGTGGCATAGAGGGCGACGGAGTCGATGTTATCGGGAAGACGCATCGCCAAAATGACGTGGTCAAAATGCATCGAGGGATAATCCGGACGCACGACGCCGCGATCCGTGTTGACGATCACGTAGTACGATTCGATGCCGATTTCGTGCAGCATCGTGCTGAGCAGCGTGACCTTATCCTTGCAGTCACCATACTGATGCGCGAACACGTCGGCTGCCGGATGCGGCTGATAACCGCCGATGCCAATGCTGATCGCAACGTAACGGATTTGCCGCTGCATGTAATCGGTGAGAGCGCGCACCTTCGCGATAGGGTCGGAGATTCCGGAAGTCAGTTCCGCCACTTTTTGCTTGATCTCCGGCGAAGCGACGCGACTGTTTTGGACGAGCCCGTCATACCACAATCCCAGATCATTCCACGAACCCGTGGTGCGAGCTCGCATCGATGGATCGCGCGGAAAATACTTGATGCCGAGACGCCCCCCGATGGCCTCCCAGGGCGGCATGTCGAGTTCTTTATCCAGCCCGGGAACGTCGCTCATCTCCCAAACGTAGTGATTGCCGGAAACCTGGGGTTTTTGTTCGGGGTAATTGAACCAGAAGGCCGAATATTCCCAGCCCGCCGGGAGTTGCAGCACAAATCGCGCCTGTTTGACCGGAAGGAGATCCTGGAATTCCCAGTCGTTTTCGAACAGAAACGGGCGTTGCTTCTGGACGTATTCGTAGCCAACTACGCTTCCGGTAACCGCCTCCGGGAACTTAAGGACTTTCGCCTTATCGTCCGTGAAGACTTCGTAGGTGGAAAGACTGGTTTCGATGGCGTCCTTTTCGCCTACGGCGAGTTCGTGCCCGTCCGAGGTGATCGTCCACGCCTTGAAGGACGTGACCTTTGTTTCGTTGTCGAATTGGACGGCTGCGTAGCCGTATTCATCCTGGGCCTCGGGCCGAAGAATCTTGTAAGCGATCCGATGGCGCACGTCGATTTCGCCGTTATCCTGCACGGTCGTCTGCTCCTCATCGAGGAGGATCACAGCGATCGGATTGTCGGGGTAGGCGGGAAGCTTTTCCTGCGCGGCGGCGCGCAGCCAATCCGGCGCGGATTCGCCGGCGCGAAGCCGAGGGGCGAGCGACAGAAGTGCCAGAATCGCTCCGGCCACAACGGCGGCGCGGCTAGTTAGCCTTCGCGGTTTGAGCGTTCTCGAACATGACTTGGGCATCGTCGTCCGTTCTCACTATGCTGAAAAACGCGCGCAGGCCCGGATAGGATTCCTTCGGGTACCGGATTCCCTTCACGATGAGATGGCGCTTCACCTCAATGGAGTCTTGCTGCTGGGTCGCGGAAATCTCGTAAGAAATCGGTCCGGGATTGAGATTCTGCGCCTGGGGAACTGCCTGAACCTTGTACCCGGCCGGGGGATGGATCACGAGATCATCGATCCTTTCATACGCGAAAGGAAAATCGACTTCGTTCACGCGTTTCTGGGATTGAAAATAGCCAACCTCGGTCGGTTGGAACATTTCGAGAGGGATCAGCATCCGTTGCACGGCGCTACTGGCGAAGGACGGAACGTGGACGGTGCCTTCGACGTGGATGGGTTGTTCCACATCATCCCAATTGGTGATGTCGGCGACTTCAAACGTCGATTCCACCGGCAGCCAGGCCTTGATTTCGTCCTCGAGAACTTTCTTCCGGCCGTTCGTATCCTCGTCACGGTTGTCACGGCGAAGCGATGCGGCTTCCTCACCGGTGAAATCAATTTGGACTCTGCCGGATACGTTCATGTCGTTGCCGATCATGAGATCGGCGTGGCGCACGATCGTGGCGCCTGTGCTCACCGGCACCGGTGTCATCACCACCTGACTGCCATCCTTGCTCACCCGCACACCGTTGGCCGCCTCCTCGAACCAAGGGAGGGTGTCGAACGCGTAATACCGCGCGGCCGGATCGAGGTAATGTTCCTTGGAATCGGCGCGAACCCAGACAAGATCGGTCGACAAGTCCGTTGCAGCCTCGCGCTCCGGGAGAAAATAGGGTCCCGTCCGGGGCGCGACGCGAACCTCGGCAGCCTCGAAGCCGGCGGCCCGCGCGAGACCGATCATCAGGAAATTGATGTCGAGCTCGTGTCCGTACCCGTGCTTTAGAACGTCCTCCACGTGGTTGTTTGGCTTTATCTGCTCCTGCTTGTCTTCTTGTTGCGTTTTTGCGTCTTCGAAATCGAGATTGCGAATCTTCAGGACGCGCGCATAGAGTTTTCGCAACTTCGTCTCCGGCGAATCGCCAGGAGCGACGTCCTGCGAGACCTCCTCTTCGAGCTGTTTCTTCTTGTCAGTGAACTTGTCGACGTCTCCGTTCCACTGCTTGCCGATTCGCTTCCAGTATTGTTCCGGTGTCTCGGACGAAGGCTGGCCGAGATCCCGGTAGTAAAACTCGACCCTGGCCTCCAAAGCGCTTGGAGGAGGCATCAATTGCTCCTCTTCGACGCCCGGAAGATCGTGAATTTCAAGCGTGTACAAGTTCGATTGCTTCTGCACGGTTGCCAGGTTATCCGGAACCGCGTAACTGCGCGAAAAGAGCGGAAGGGCGTACGTCGAATCGTCCGGTTTGATGGAAAAGCGCGCCAGCCGAGTGTACAGGCTGTATTGGACGGTCCACCCGAGGGTCCAATAAAACCTGTCGTCGTACTGCTCGCGGTACATGTACTCGATGATGGAGCCTGGCTGAACATCGGGCATCGTAAATGTTTTCGCCAGCACTTTGATACCGCTGCCCTTTACGATTTCCTTGTCGAAGGCTTTGCCTTCGAAGTCCGTAATCTTGCCATCCGGCTGGATCGTGCGAGCGCGGATGCCCTGGATCGATTCCTGATCCTTGTTGTAGGGGAGTTCGACATCCGCTTGATCCTTCACGCCCTGCGGCGTGAAGATCTTGATCCGAAGATAATTGTTGACCGTGGCGTTTTTGGCGTCGACGTTCACTTCGCGATAGAGAACCATGGCGTCGGCGCCGGGCTGCTTGGGGTTGTCTTTGAGCGCGAGGTCTTCGGGTGAGACTGGCAGCCAGTCCTCGGTGGCAGGCCAAGAGCGGGCGGCGAAAAATAGCAGCAGACAGAGGAGGACAGCACCAAGCACACCTCGATGGGTTGGGCTCATGCCAAATCCCTCGGCCTTTCTTGGTATTTCACGCGCCACGGGCGCGTTATTTCCCGAGCAGTGAATTGCTCGCAACGCTATCGCGAAATTCGTTTGGCTGTCAATGATTCTGGTGGTGCAAGGTACGGTTGTAATACGGGTGGTACGTACTGCCGGACGCGACCAGGGCGGCCCTCGTGCGCCGCGAGGGGCATCGAGATGAGGGCATCAAAATTGACAGAGGAGGGCTGGTCCGCTACTCTGGTTCATCCGAAACTACACGCCAAGGAGCAATGAATGGCTCAGGGTACGCCGGTAAAGCACAGAAAGAAGACGAAATCGGTCCTCAAGAATATCCGCCAGGCCGAGCGGCGCGCGGCGATCAACCGCATGAATCGCACGAGGGTCCGCACGGCGCTGCGCCGGATGCGGGCGGCGCTGACGGCTGCGGATAAGGCCGGCGCGGGAAAGTTGATGTCGGCGACATTTTCCGAACTCGATAAGGCCATCCGCAAGGGCACGCTGGCCGAAAATACCGCGAACCGGTACAAGTCGCGGTTGGCGCTGGCCTTGAACGGGCTCCAGGCGAAGAAGTAGCGGCGAGAAAGAGATCTTTGTTGAGGCGCTCGGAGGTTTCGGGGCGCCTTTTCTTTTGCACGTGCTACGTCGCGCGGGAGGCGAATGCGGACGCGGGCGTGGTGAGGCGCGCGATCAGGAATTCCATCAGCGCGCGCGGGTCGGGATTCGACGATTTTAGCTGGCTATCCGCTTCGGCGAGAGCGACGAGGCCGGCGAGGAGCTCGCTTTTCGGGACGCGGTGCGCCTGGCGGACAGCCGCTTCGGCAGCCTCGGGCCGCATGCCAAGCTGCCTCGCGGCTTGAAAACCGCCGGTGTGAGCGGGCAGATCGCGCGCTTCGATCAGCTTGCGATAGGTCCACGCAAGCGCGCCGACAATTCCGATCGGCTGTTCGCCTTCGCGCAGAAGATTATCGAGAAACGCGAAGGCATCGCGGCGCTTGCGGCCGGCCAGCATATCGGTGAGCTGCCAGACGGTATTCTTGCGGGCCGCGACGACCAGAGTTTCGACGTCGGCGGCCGTGATGCGGCGTCCGAGCGCGTAGGTGGCGAGTTTTTCGAGTTCGCCCTGCATGCGGGCGGGCTCGCCGTTGACGATATCGGCCAGCAGCGCCGCGGCATCGCGGTCGATTTCTGCGCCGAGATCCCTGGCCATCTGCGAAGCGAGCGCGGCGGCCGATTCGCCGCCGATCGTCAACTCGACGACCAGCGCTTTTTCGCCGAGAAGCTTGCGAAACTTCTGGCGGCCATCCAGCTCGGAAGCCTCGAGCACCAGGATCGTAAACGGCGCGGGCGAAGTCAGATACTTTTCGAGCGCCTCGATAATTTCCTCGCGCGATTTCTCGCCAAGCTTTTCGACCGATTCCACATCCTCAACAACGATCACCTGTCGCGGGGCCAGCATCGGCAGAGTTTCGGCGCGCTGCAGAATCTCGTCCCACCCCGCATCGCGAGCGGAAAGCCGGCCGACGGCCCAGTCGCGAGCAGCCTCCGGGACACACGTTTCTATGATCCGGTTGCGGCACATCTCGCGGAGATAGTGGTCGGTGCCGAGAAGGAGCACGGCGCCGATGGGCTTGCCGCGAGCGAGCTGTTCGAGGAGTTTTTCGGAGGAAGTCGAGGGCATCAGAAGACCTCCAGGACGTTGGCGACGATGTGCGAGGCGAGATCGCGAGACATGCGCTCGAGGGCGGGGTCCTGCTGCTCGAAGAAGCTGTTCACGTCGGTTGAGATTTGATATTCGTCGCGGAAAACCATGTCGTTATCCTGATACACGGGTTTCTGCGTGTGATTATCGATGAGGGAAATCTTTGTGTGCACGGTGACGAGCATGGTGGTGACTTCACCGGTGGTCGCGTTGAACAGCACGGGAGTGGTGTCGATCGAGAGGACTTCGCCGTGGAGCACGGCATCGGCGGACCTGGGATCCTGCACGACGTGGTATTTCGTGCGCGTGATGAACTCGCGGATGGTCGCTTCCGTGAAACGCTGCTCGATGCGATAGCGCGTCGTGTCGTTCTTGAACGCAGGGATGGCGATCGTCGTCCATTCGGACGGGAGATTGGCGGCGTGGCCCGCGACGTGGTAGCCGCAGCCCGGCGCGAGAATTGCGACCGCGAGGGCTGCAAGAAAGACGGAGAACGACAAGGACGCGCGCGGCATCCTTGCGGTCCCCGGTGCGTGATGCGGCGGCATGTCAGTCGAGCGATTTTGCAACGAGCTCCTCCGCGACACGCACAGCGTTGGTGGCTGCAAGGCGCAGATTATCGACCACGCCCCAGATCCACGCTCCGCTTGCAACGCTGGGATCCGCCTCGATCCGCGCGAGGTGAATCTCGCTTTCGCCGGCGACGCTGATGTGGGTCGGCGAGGCATCGTCGGGCCCGGCTATCTTTACGCCAAGGCCGGCAAACGCCGCTTCGAGCCGGGCGAACAATTCGGGCGTGCCGGGCGACAGAAGGTCGGCATAGGCAGCGAAAGCATACCCGTAAAATACGGGCGCTTGCACCAGTTGAATTGCGGGCGCGGGGGCGCGGCCCGCGAGGTAGCGCACTACATCGCGCGCGACGGCTGCGCGTACATCCTCGATGCGCGGTTTGCTGGCTTCGCCATAGCGCGCGAGCAGATTGAAGGCGACCTGCGCGTCGAAGACGGTGCGATCGATTTCGCGGAAGGAAAGCAGGCTGGTCGTCTGGCTCTCGAGTTCGTCGACGCCGGCCTGGTCGCGATCGGAGACGGGCGGAAAGAGCAGCAGGACGATTCGCCGCGGCTGAAGTTTGGCGAAGCCAGCGGCGAGTGTGCAAGCGATGATCACGGGCGCCGCGAGGGAACGGTAGACCACGGGCGGCGCAGGAGCGTTGGGCGCAGGCGCTTTTTCTAGCGGCAATGCCGACGCGAGAGAGGGAATCCACGCGATGGAGTGAGTCCCTTCGGGTGTCGAGGCGGGCACCGCGCCGGTGAGATCAATTACCGTTGCGCCCGCGCGTTGCGCCGCGCGCCAGTTGCGCCCGGCGTCGGCGGGTGTGCCGGCGAAGAAGACGAAACGCGCGCCTTCGAAGCTGTCCTCCTCGAGCGCACGGATAAAGGTGGGTTCGCCGGCTGCTTCCGTGAGGGTCCCTGCCATGACGCTCTCATCGAGCAGGATGATGTCGCTCGCGGGGAAATGGCGATCTTCGAGAACCAGTTTCAGTTCCTTGCCGAGGAGCGAAGAGGCGCCGACGATGGCAACGCGATGGAGAATTCCGGGCCCGGAGGGCATGGCTCAGGCGTGGCGCGAGGCGACGCGGCGGCGGACGGTCTTCACCGCCTGAAGGACAAGGCCGTGCGCGGTGTAGGCGGTAGCGATAATCAACAGCGTGGGGCCGGAAAACTTGACGATCGCGCCGATCAGCAAGACGATCAGAATGACGAAGAGAGATGGGCGGCGGCGCGTCCACTGGATGTCTTTAAAACTGTAGTGGCGGATCGTGCTGGACATCAGGCCGCCGAGCAGGACCAGCAACAGCAGCCAAAGGACCGAGAAACGAGCGTCCGAAATCGGGATCTGGAAAAAGTGCACCGTGGCGGCGATCATGCCGGCCGCCGCCGGACAAGGCATGCCTACGAAAAACCGGCTGCTGCCCTCGGCCATTCCCTGAATGTTGAACCGGGCGAGCCTCCAGGCGGTGCAACCGAGATAGAAGAAGCCGAGCAGCCAGCCGAGCTGCGTCAGATGGAGCACGTCGGGCGCGGCCTCAGCGGCCATCGCGTGCACGCCCCAGGCGTAGGCCAGGAATGCGGGGGCGATGCCGAAACTGATGATGTCCGCCAGGGAATCGAACTGCTTGCCGAACTCGCTGTTGGTGCCCATGGCGCGAGCGACACGGCCGTCGAGAGAGTCGAGGATAATGGCGAAGCCGATTGCGCAGGCGGCGTTGTCGAAATCAGCGGCGCGTCCCTCGAGTGTTGCGAGGATCGCGTAGTAGCCGCAAAGAAGGTTGGCGACCGTAAAGGCGCTCGGTAGGAGATAGACACCGCGCCGCAGGCGATGATTGCGGAACAGCCGGCGAGGCTCTTCTTCCTGGCCGATCGGATCTATGGCGTTGAATTCCATTTCGCTATGACGCTCGCTCCGCCCGCGACGTTCTGGCCGCGCTTCACGACAATTTCCGCTTCCATCGGCAGCCAGACATCGACGCGCGAGCCGAAACGAATCAAACCCACGCGCTCGCCCAGAGCCACTTCTTCATCCGCGCTTTTCCAGCATAGCACGCGGCGCGCGATGGCTCCGGCGATTTGTTTGAAAACCATGTTTCCTTGTAGCGAATGGATATAAATGACGTTTTGTTCGTTTTCGCGAGAAGCGGCGGAACGAAACGCGCCCATGAATTTTCCCGGACGATAGACGACGTTGGCGATGCGTCCGGCAACCGGCGCGCGCTGCACGTGGACGTTCCAGATCGAGAGAAAGATGCTGATGCGGTGACCCATGACAGAGTCGAAGGGTTCGTCGACGATCTCGACGACGCGGCCATCGGCCGGGGAAACCACAACGCCGGGGTCGGAAGGGATGGCGCGCTCGGGATCGCGGAAAAAGTAAAAGACGAAGAGGCCGAGGAAAATGAAAATGCCCGCCGGCCATTTCCATCCAAAGAAAATACAGATGACGCCGACGGCGAGCGGAGGAATCGCGAAGCGGTACGCTTCTTTGACCATGGTTGCGGAAGCCCGATTTTTCATCCGGGCGGGAGCTGCCTCGCAAACGAATCAGATTTTGGGGGAGGAGACCCTGAACGCCGAAGCCAAGACACGATTGGCGGCCGGGCGCTCAACGGCGCTCCTAAATCGAATACAAGTGTATTGTACGACAGAAGTGGGGACCCAACTCGACGTTAGTGCGGCAAATGCCGGTGGCGCGCCAAGATCGATTCCATCTGATCCTTCAGGCGCAACTTGATTTTCTTCAAGGTTGCTTCCTGGAGGAGATCTTCTGAGCTTAGATACGATGAGTGAAGGATTTCTTCTAGGCGGGATTCACAACGAGAATGCTCTTCAACAAGACTGCGAAACTCCGGATCCTTCAAAAACAGGGACTGCCGTATATCGTGTGTCGTGGTCGGCATAGGCTCCCCT
Organism: uncultured Acidobacteriota bacterium; assembly: GCA_963836125.1. GTDB lineage: Bacteria > Acidobacteriota > Terriglobia > Acidiferrales > UBA7541 > Palsa-295. The sequence goes on along the minus strand of CAWIIK010000003.1, from coordinate 776,568 downwards.
CCGAGTTGGACATCGTTCACATAAGCGTAACAATTACCACAAACGAGAGGCGAATCCAATAGACCTGTCAAAAAATCTCGATCGGGGCCATCGCCAAATCGTTCCTCCAGTGAGGCTACAGGGAATTCAAAAGCTCGACGGAAAGCAGACGGGCCTTTTGAGCCAGATTCTGCGCGCGAGCCCAATCGCCGCTTTTGCTCGCGTCGCGGGACTGCGAAGCGAAGCTGGTGATTTTGGCGACGAGGTCTTGCTGGGCGGCGCTCAACTGTTTCCCGTTCGCCTGGCCCAAATTTTTCTCGGCGACGGCAAGATCGTCGGCCGTTCGGCGCTCGTAACTCGCTTGATCGCCGGGGGAAAGCTCCGGAGTAATCTGCAGCGCGGGCCTGCGCGCGGCCGATCCCTGGTCGCCTTCACCGGGCGATTGACCTTCGGAGGGCCTGCGCGGCTCGGGCTCGGGCGTAGTTGCCGGAATTGCGACGGACGCCGACGGGGTAGGTGGCGCTGGAATCGAAGGCGGAGGGGTGGCGGCAACTTCTACGGGAGGAGTCGCGTCGGTATCGGGCGCCGTGGTCATCGGGCGGTCCGCCGGGGCCGGGGCGGGCACGGGAGCGGGCGCCGGCACTGAGGCGTGAACATTCTTGTTCGCGCAACCTGCGGTCGCGAGCGAAAGGGAGCACGCCAAAAGAGCGAGAGCGATTCGAGCGTCGATGAAACGGCTGGGCATTATCGTTTCTCGGCTGCGAACGGTTGACTCAGATGGCCGACCCTTCCCGCGGGAGCGTCGGCAACCCGGCCGAGGGGCAATTCTATGCGAAAGGAGGTGCCGCGTCCCGTTTCCGATTCAAATTCTATGCGCCCGTTGTGCAGCTGCACAAAGCGAAAGGTGTTGGCGAGGCCGATGCCGGTGCCGCCGGGGCGCGTGGTAAAGAAAAGCTGGAATATTTTCTTCTGATCTTCCGGCGAGATACCCTTGCCGGAATCCTGCACTTCGATAATGGCGTAATCGCTGTTGCGCGCGAGGGAGAGCGTGATCGTACCGCCCGGGCTGGTGAAGTCACAAGCGTTCAGAAGCAGGTTGAGGACAGCCTGATGGATCAGTTGATGATCCACGAGGACGGGAGGGAATACCTCGGGCAAATCTGCCCGCAGCGCGAGGCCGGCCTTGGCGATCGAAGGGCGCGCCGCGTCCAAAACGTCCGCGAGCAGGGCGGGCAAGGAGGCTTCTTCGAGGTTGATCTCGACGGGCTTGGTGAAATTGAGGAATGTTTTTACGGCGCGATCCAGCCGGTCGATTTCGCTGTCGAGCATCTTGACGGCCTGCTGCGGCTCGGGATCGACGGGCATATTGGCTTTCAAGACTTCGAGCCAAAGGCGCATGGAGTTGAGGGGATTTTTCACCTCGTGCGCGACTCCGGCGGTCACGCGGCCAAGAGCGGCGAGGCGCTCGGAAACCTGGAGCTGGCTGCCGATGCGCTCGATCGATTCGACGTCGCGCAGGGTGACGAGAGTTCCCATCCGCGCACCATGCTCACGGATCACCTGCACGCTCACGCCAATGCGTTGCGGCCCGTCCTTTCCTTCGAGCGTCAGTTCCTTGCCCTCGACCGGCGCAATCTCTTCGCCCTGGATCGGCAAGACGCCGCGCAGGGGATGACGCGCCGGGAAGATTTCGCTCACGCGCCGGCCCCGCAGCTCCTCCGGCGGGCGGCTCAGAAATTTTTCGACCGAGGGGCTGACGAGAACCGCCCGGCCTTCGGAGTTGAACAGAAGGAGACCGTCGCCCAAGCCGCTCATGACCTGGTCGAGATTTTCGCGCAAGGTGCTGAAGATCTCGCGGACGTCGCGCAACTGCTTGCCGATGCCGACGATTTTGGTGCTGACGGCACCCAGTTCGTCGCCGCGTTCGACGGCAGGCCCGACGTCGAAGTGGCCGGCGGAGATGCGGTCCAACTGGGCCGAAATCCGTTCGATCGGCGCGAGAGCGACACGGCTGAAGACGAATGCAAACAGGGTCGAGAGCAGGACGGCGCTGAGGGCCCAGATGCCGGCGGACTGAAGACCTGGCGAGATTTCGCCACGGATCAACGCCGAGGACAGGCTGATGCGGATATCGCCAAAGGGAGCGGTCCTGATTTCGAAAGGAAGCGAGAATTCGTAGATCTGAGGGGGGCCGTACAGTTCACGGAGTTGCTCGAAGAATCCCGCGCGAACCAAGGAACTGATCGGGGGCCGTGCCGCGACTTTCTGGTCGCGGAGCGACGCGTCGCTCGAAAGAAGCACGGTGGCGTCCTTATCGCTGATCGTGATTTCGTAGATCGTCGGTGAAATTCCGACGTCGGACTCGATCAGTGAGTTCAGGGTGCTGCTGTTGTCGAAGGCGCGGCGCACGTAGGCGCGCAGGTCTGCGGGATCGAGCGAGGCGGGCGCGTCTCCGCGCTCGGTGGCCTGCTCGAGTGCGTTGCCACAGGCGCTGTAGACCTGCTGAGCGACGAAGCTGGCGTTGTCGTTCGCCTGCCGCAAGGTCTGGCGCATGAGCCGCGCGAGATATAGAGCCGAAACCAGCGCCACCACCGCGAGGACCAGCAGCGAAGTGGCAAGGGTAAGTTTAGTTTTCAGGCTGAGACGCATTTTTCCGCCCCGCCTCGTATTCCTTGAGCTTATTGTGCAGCGTTTTCAAGCTGATTCCGAGCAACTCGGCCGCGCGCGTTTTATTTTGACTCGTGGCCGCCAAAGTTTGAAGAATGAGCTCGCGCTCCATGTCGTCCACGGTTGTGCCGACCGGGAAGCGGATGCCATTCAAGCCGGCGGCGACGGTGGCCGCTGCGTGGCCGAAATCGGACGGCAGATGCTGGCGGCCGATGACGCCGCGATCGGACGCAATCGCGGCGCGCTCGAGCACGTTGCGCAGCTCGCGGACGTTGCCGGGCCAGGGATACGAACGCAAGAGCTCCATCACATCCGCGCCGACACCGGAAACCTTTTTGCCGTGCTTTTCGGAGATTTCCTCGAGCAAATGCTCGATCAGCAGCGGCAGATCTTCCTTGTGCTCGCGCAAAGGCGGCAGGTGAATGTGGAAGACGTTGAGGCGGAAATAGAGATCCTGGCGCAAATGCCGCTCCGCGACGGCCTGTTCGGGATTCTTATTCGTGGCCGCGAGCACGCGCACGTCGACAGGGGTTTCCACCTTGCTGCCGAGGCGGCGGATTTTGTGATCCTCGAGAACTCGCAGGAGCTTCGCTTGCGTGGGGGCGGGCATTTCGCCGATTTCGTCGAGGAGAAGCGTGCCGCCGTGAGCCAGCTCGAAGCAGCCGATGCGTCGCTCGGCGGCGCCCGTGAATGCGCCTCTTTCGTGGCCGAAGATTTCGCTCTCCATCAGCGATTCGGGAATCGCCGAACAGTTGATGGCGATGAAAGGGCGGTCGGCGCGCGGAGACAGCATGTGCAGCGAGCGCGCGACCATTTCCTTTCCCGATCCCGTCTCGCCGGTGATGAGGATGGATGCCGTGGACGGCGCCGCCATTTCGACCTGTCTCATGACCTCCTGCATGGCGCTCGATGCACCAACGAGCACGCCGAGTTTGCCGGCGTCCCGCAACTGGCGGGTGAGGACGGCGACCGCCTGACGGTCCCTCAGACGCCCGAAGGCGCGGTCGAGGAGCGCGCGGAGAACGGGAGGCTTCAGCGGCTTCTCGATGTACCAGAAGGCGCCCGCCTCGATCGCCTGGACAACGCGTTCATCACTGCCGCGCCCGGTGATGATGATGACGGGAATCCTCTGGATTTCATCGCCCAGATGGCGCAGCAGGTCGAGCCCGTTCATGCCGGGGAGTTCGACATCGGCCAGCATCACCTGCGGATTAAACTCCTGGAACTTCGCAAGCGCCTCTTCGCCGGTGCCAACGCCCAGCACTTCGAAAGTCCATTTGCGGAGGAGGGCTTCGTAGCCCTTACGGGCGTTGTCCTCATCCTCCACAATGAGAATTCTTTGTTGGGACTGGTTTTCGGGCGCCATCCAGGATTGAATCTACCAGCAGTCCAAGGGAATTCCAAGCAAAGGGCCGCAGAGGTTAAAGTGGCGGCTTCGAAGGTCTTGCGAGCGCACGACCGCGCTGGCGGGAAAGCAGATTCCAAGCCGGACAAACCTCGGTTAGCGCCGCTGGATCAACTGCGTCCGAAGTAGAGCGACCGCTCCAGAATGATCTCGATTTTGGTGTCTCGTTGCAGCGTGAGCTCCTGGCCGAGCCCGGAGGCTACCATATAGGCCGTGGCCGCCGCCGTGGCCGCTCCCATCGCGGCATCTTTTTCATTGTGAGATGCTACGCCAGCCGCTGCACCCACGAGCGCGCCCGCCGCCGCCGCTTCGAGGGCTTGCTGGCGTTTCGTGGAGGTAACTTCGATTTCGCCTTCACGGTCGTAGTCGACGCGGATCGAGTGGACGCCGGGGACATCGTCGACCATAGCGATCAAGGGCATCCAGCCGTCGGGCGTCTTAATGTCGTCGAAGGTGAGCCACATGCGGGCGCGGCCGGTTTTGCCTGCGGCCTCGACCTTGTCGACGTGGCCGCGTACCTCGGCGCCCGCAGGAAGGGTCGTGCCATCGGCGCTCGCGATCGGCTCAATCGTGCGGGCGGTAAAGGGGCGTCCGGCCTTCGAGTCCTTCGAGCCGATCTCGTCGCTCAGGCGGATCAGGAAACGCGTTCCCGGCGTGACTTCGTTCGGCGCCGCTGGGCCGCCGGAGTTGGAAGATTGTCCCTGGGCTAATGCGGGTAAGACCGATACAAACGCGAGGGCCAGCAAAGCAGCCATAGCCGGAAGCAGAATAGTCCGCTTCATGTGAACTCTCCTTTTCAATTGGCTTTGGCGCTCTCTGCTGGATAGAAAGCGTTACGGACGAATCAGACTACATGAGATGTGGGAAGCGGCGGGCGGGGTTGGTTGAGCCGCGCCACTGCCCAACGATTCCAGGACTGTCGCCGGGCATTCTAATCCGGAATCGGATTCATTTCCAATTCGGGTTGCAGGCGGTTCCCAAGCTGCATCCTGCGGTCGCATGGGGGCTTAGCGGCATTGAGTAGTTTTGTCCTCTGCGAAGCGTCCCCTTTCGGCACTAGACTCCGCCCGCATCGAGCGTTGATCCAGCCCATAACGGCCCTCTTTTCAAGCGAAAGACAGCGAGGACCGGCTGAGCGCGATCGAGACAGAGCGGCTGCAAACCGTCGTCGATCTTGCGGTGCGCCTGGGCGAAACCATCCGCCGGATCAGCAATGCCTGGGAAAATCATCTTCACGCAATGAAATCCGCGTAATCGTTCGCCACCTGTACCAATGGCCAGTATGTGCGCCGCAGTGGAGGATTCGCCACGTCCTGCGAATCCGCCGCCGGATTTTCGCCGGGATTCTCCTAAACTATTCGAAAGGGTGTGCGTTCAGGGAGGCGCGGTTTGCTGATGCCTTACTCTTGTTGTGCCTTGACGTTCGGGCTTGTCGCGGTGATCGACGCGCGGCTCGTCGCTTACATGGTGATCGGCATGGTGGCCGGGATCGTGCTGCTCTATCGCGGCTTTCGAATGCTGCAGTTCAAGCGGCTGGTATTAAACACGCCGTTTTCGAAGATTCACAGCGCCGCGATGGGACTGGTAGAAGTGAGCGGGACCGCCATCGGTCCACAAACGATCCCGGCGGGAATTACGGGCGCCCCGTGCTACTACTACTGCGCGACGGCCTGGGAGCTCAGACAGTCGGGGAACAGCCGCCAGTGGAAGAAGGTAGCCGAGGAGACTCTGTACGTTCCCTTCTTTGTCGACGATTCGACGGGCCGCCTGCTGGTCGACCCGCAAGGCGCCGCTCTCGATGTCCATCGCACCTTTCGAGATGAGTTCGACAAATCGCTCTTCGGCAGCAACATGTTTCCTGAAAACGTAATGCAATTTCTCGCGCGCAACGGCATCGGCGCTTCCGGAAACGTTCGCCTCGAAGAACACTGCATCGAGCCAGGGCATCCGCTGTTCATCCTTGGCACGCTGGCCCAAAACCCGGATCGGGGGGACAGCATTCCAGCAGCGCACGTGCCGGTTCCCTCTTCGTCGATTCGCGCCCGGTCCAGTTTTTCGTTCTCCTTTGGAAGCGCAAACGGATGGTTCCAGGGTCTAACGGGTATCTCGACGACGGCTTTCGGCAGCGCGGGTACGCGGATTCCCATGTCGCGCACGGCGGCTGCACTGCCGGAACGAATCGCGGCAAACGCGACTGTCGGCGCCGGCAGTTGGTCTTCGGTTTCGATGGACGACGTGCATCCGGCGTTCAAGAACACGCAGACCCAAGCGCCGGCGCGCGAGGTCGCGGCTGCGGCAGGCATAGCGATTGCTGAGGGGCCACAGGCGCCGGCGCGACCCCAAACGGCCGCGGGGTCGCAAAACGCGGAGTTCGACGCGCACCCGGCAGTTGCGCTCACCAAAGGCATCGGCAACGACCCGTTCGCGATTTCGTCGCAAAGCCAGCGGGACATCGTCCGGGCGCTCGCGTGGAAATCGACGGCGTGCATTTGGGGCGGTCCTCTGCTGACCGTGGTTTGTTTTTATATTATGTCCGAAGTTCTTGGGTGGCTATAGCCGCTCGGAGGAGAAGAATCGATGGGAACGATCGTGCTGCTGGTTCTGTTGTTTATCGTGGGCGGAGCGGTGGCCTACGTGGTGATGCTTTACAACGGCTTGATCGCCGTGAAGAACAACGTCGATAAGGCGTGGGCCAATATCGACGTCCTGCTGAAACAGCGGCACGACGAGCTGCCCAATCTCGTCGAAGTCTGCAAGGGCTACATGAAGTACGAGCAGGATACCTTTCAGCGCATCACAGAAGCGCGGTCGGCATACGCGCAGGCGACGACGATCGACCAGAAGGCGGAAGCAAGCGCGAATCTGACTTCCGCCATCGGCCGGCTGATCGCGACGGCCGAGAATTATCCGGAGCTGAAAGCGAACAACAACTTCATGCAGCTACAAGGAAGGATCACGGAGCTCGAAAGCGAAATCGCCGACCGGCGCGAGTTCTACAACGATTCGGTGAACACCTTCAATACCCGCATCCAGGAAATGCCGGACGCAATTCTGGCGCGCAATATGGGCCTGACGCCGCGGGGAATGTATCACGTGGCCGAAGAGGACAAAGCACCGGTGAAGATTTCATTCGCGGATGTTTCGCACTAGCGCCGGAAGAATCGGCATAGGGGGAGCGGTCGCCCGCTCTCCCCTGCCACACCACCAGGACATGCGGGTCCGCATCCGGCGGTTCAGTAAGTTGAGCCCGCAAGGGCCGTGAGGTTCAAATCGTCGTTCGCCGCAGGGGCTTCGCCACTCTACAAGTTTCCGTTTCGGCTTCACCGTCTTCTGAACCTGTAAAGCTCAGCCGAAGCTGATTGGCTGGCGCAGTGCCACCCATGAGTTCGACGTTCTACTATTCACTCTTACTGTTTGGGTCTTCCTCACTCGCGTGAGTACTACGCCCGCTGCTGACTTCTGCTGCAGGATCAGCGTGAATGACTCCACGCTCAGTCACGAATCCGAGACATGCAGCAGGTCTCCCGCGATAAGCTCGACTGCTTTCGATACGCGACCGCCGGATTTACCACCAGCGTCCTTGATGGATACGGACTTCGTTGTCAGTTGCCAACTCGTCCGACGCCGTAGGCCTCTGATCCAGTTCTTGTACATCAGCCCGTATCTTTGCTCCACGCTTCCTTCAGACCCCACCTCACGGTGACGCCCTTGCGCTTCGCTGCCCTTGACCTCCATCAGGTTGGGACGGGACTTTCACCCGCAAGCTGCCGAACATGCACGGCGTACAACGAAAGCCCCGCCGGGAACTGAATCCCGGCGGGGCTTTCTGTTTTGGCGAAAACGTGCGTTCTATTGCAGGGCGAATGTGTAGATCGCGTTGGCCCCGGTCGTCAGTTGCACGCCACTTTGTCTGGAGAGAACGCCGTTCGCGAGGTTGTCTCCGGTGATCACGGCGATGTACTGCTTGCCGTTTACCTCATAGGTGATCGTGCTGACGGAGATCGGCCCGCCGAGGATGGACTGCCAGAGTTGTTGGCCTGTCTTGGCATCATACGCGCTGAAGCGGCGGTTGATGTCGCCGTGGAAGATTAAGCCTCCGGCGGTAGCCAGGATCGCGCCGGTGCCAGGGGCATTCTGGACGGCAAATTTCTGCATCTCACCGGTCGATAGATTGACCTTCGCGAGCCCGGCGATCGCGTCCATCTGTGAACCTTCACGAAGGACGCCGTGGCGGATTCCGCTGCCGCCATTCGCCGTCATATCGAGGCAATTGTCCACGTACGAGGTGTAGAGAGAATTCGTTTCGGGATCGTACGCGGTCGGCCAGTAGCTGCGGCCGTTCCAATAGCAGATGACGTGGTGATCGCCCGGGTGCTTCATCACCACGTCCCAATTGATCGTGGTCAGGCCGGTCTTTTCGTCGATATTCGAGATAGCGAGATTCGGCGCGTCGACCGGGATCGGCTCGGCCCAGAGGAATTTGCCGTCGTTGCGATCGAGGACGAACATGATGCCGCTTTCGCCGACCATCGCCGCCACGTCGTGCTTCGATCCGAGTGGAACGGTGGTGTTGTACCACTTCACGGCTTTCGGATCGGGATTGTACGTCGTGGTGACGAGAGTACGCTCGTGCGTGTGGTCGGTATCCCAATCGTCGGCGGGCAGGTGCTGGTAATACCAGATGAGCTTGCCGGTCTGGGGATCGAGCGCGATCGTGCAATTGCTATAGAGGTCCGCCGGGGCCGTGCGCGACGTGCCGTCGGGATCCCCGCCATGGCGCGCGAGGCGTTCGTACGGCGCGGGATTCGCGATGCCCCAATAGATCACCTTGCGAACCGGGTCGTAGTTGCCGGGCATGCCCCATGTGGAGGCGGTGTCATTGGTGGTATCGGCCCCGTGCCAGGAGTCATAGCCTGGATCGCCCGGAGCCGGCACGTCGTAGAAGCGCCACAGCTCCTTGCCGGTGTCCGCATCGTCCGCTTCGATGAAGCAGCTCTGGCGTCCGCGATCGCAGGTGCCGCCCGAGATTACTTTACCGTCGACGACGATTGCGCCGGAGGTGTTTTGCGTCTCCGTCTTGTAGGTCTCCCAGCGGACCTTGCCGGTGGTTGCGTCAAGAGCGACGACATAGCCGTCGGGTGCCGTGTAGTAGACCATGTCCTTATAGATGGCGATGGCCTTGGTGCGCTCCTGGCCTCCGAGCCGGGGATTCTTGAAATCGCGATGATACTGCCAGATGATGTCGCCATCGGTGGCGTCCACGGCCATCACGTCCGCGCCGGGCGCGATGAGATACATCACGCCGTCGTGAACGATTGGAATCGTCTCGGTGGTGCCCGCAGGCAGGCCCTGCACCCAGGCGATGTGCAGCTGGCTGACGTTTTTCTTGTTGATCTGCTTCAGCGGGCTATAGCGCCAGGCGTCGTAGGTGCGGCTGTACATCAGCCAGTCTCCTGGCGGCGGGTCCAGGAGCATCTCGTCCGTTACGGGCTTGTAATCCTTGACCACGCCGTGAGGGAGCGGCGCCGCCATGAACATTCCCGGGGGGCGTTGCGCGGGGCGCGCGGCGGCCGGAGGAGCGCCTTGCCCCTGTGCTGCGGGCGGTGGTGGTGTCGCGTCCTGCGCTTGCGCCGGCACGAGTGCTCCGGCAAGAAATAAGAGTGCAACCAAACAATATGCTTTCGTCATGCGGATTCCCCCCAACAGAATTCCAGGATTCATTCTGCGGCTATGTGACGCGAAGCAGCCGATTCGCGTTTCTTCCGCTGGTGCCGCGCGCGTTTATATCGCATTCATACGCGAGCGCGCAATGATGAACCGCGAGAAACGGTTATTCCGTGGCGCTCGTCGGACCCGCGGACCGTCCGGCCATGGCTCACCCCGAAACACGCGTGTCTGAAAGCGCCGGGAGCATATGCACCACCCGGGAAAGGGGCAAGCCCGGCGTCTCGCTCGCGTGGGTTTTCGGGGGTCAGCTATTCCGGCTTTTTAATTCGTTGCAGGGCAACCTGTATCGCCTTTCGCACCCACCAAGTGGCGTACGTAGAAAATCGGTACTCCCGGACGTAGTTGTATTCCCGGACGGCCCGCATCAGGCCAATATTGCCCTCTTGAACCAAATCAAGAAGAGTGAATCCCCGATCGACGAAATGCGTCGCGGTCCCAACAGCGATCCACAAGTTTGCCTCAATGAGGCGCTTCTCGGCCTCTTCAGCGTTCTGGGGGGTTGAACTCAGCTCGGTCGCATCGGAGCCGTCGTAAATCTTGCCGCTTTCGTCAGTCGCATAAAGTCGTGCCCCCGCCTTGAAGGACCCTTCTTTGATCCGCCTGGCCAGCTGCTTCTCCTCTTTCACCGTCAGACGCGCGACCGTCAGAACCTCCTGCAGGTAGGACCTTATCGGAGCCAAATCGCCGAGACTCTCTGCTCGGTCAAGAAAGCTTTCGTCTGGGATCGAATTCTCAGTCCGAGGCTCGTCAACGACCTCGATAGCGTTGCTTGCTAGTTCGGAGAGGACCTGGTCAAGCTCGGCGACGCCCTCCCGCCCCGGCGCGAGGACGGCGTCGATTTCGTCGTACAGGACGTGTCCTCGGCTTTGTCCTACCTTGATCAACTGCCTCAGTCGGTCGGGCGTTCCTTCAGGCGGCATGCAATCTCCTGCGACGGCGACGTACTCGATGCACGAGAGGCACCGTTCGCTTCAGGACGGCCGATGCCCCGCTCGGTTGCGCGACGACGTGCTCGGCGAAAGATGGAGATAGGCTCGACGCGGATTCTAGGTCCCGACGCGGAGCGAGCGCGTGAGGTTTTTCAATGTGGCGATGGCCGAAAACGCAGCGAGCTGCGACGTGCGCGGATTCGATCTCGACGGCACGTTTTCGACTTTCACCGTGAGGCGTCCGAATTCGCCCTGCACGCGGATTTCGTGGACGTTTTCGTTGCCGCCAGGCACGGCGACTACGCGGACGCGCACCGGAACCGGAGTGAGGGGGTCGACTGCGAGGCGCAGCGAAGCGGCGACGTTGGAGGTTGCGGGAAACGCGCGAGCTGCTTCTTCGGCGAGCCCCTCGAAGATCACGGTATCTTCCTTGAATGTGTCGAGCGGCAGAGCACGGTCGACGACGTACTTCGACCCTTTGAGCGCTGCGACCGGCTTGCGGCTCGTCAGGAGCGCCGATTCGATCCGGCCGATCGACGCGGATTTGATGCCGTCGAGGCCGGCGATCGCGCCCGAGGGAACGTAGAGGTGGCAACCCTTTTCGCGCGCCTGCCGGAACCACTCTTCGTGGCCGAGCAGCCCGCCCACGCTCATGATCAGCATGTCGCGCCCGCGCGCGAGTGCCTTGGGAACGAATTCGGGAAGCGCTGCCTGGCTGGCCGCTTCGACCGCGAGTTCGCAGCGCTCGATCATCTCCTCGACGGAGACGACGGGCGGATGGCCAGAAAGCTCGGAAGAGAGGGATTTGGCGCGGGTGCCGTCCTGGTCGGATAGCGCGACCAATTCCGCATCGAGTTGTTTTTCATCGAGCGCCGTGGCGATCGTTCTGCCGATGGCGCCGACACCGAGAAGTCCGATTTTCAGCATGAGCGCGGGCCTTACGCGAGCTCGAGCATGCGATCGATCGCACGCTTCGCTTTGCGCGCGATCTCTTCCGGCACGCGCACCTGCGGCGTGAGCGTTTCGAGCGAGCGAATCACGTTGTCGAGCGTGATCGTTTTCATGAACGAGCAAACGGCATTCGGGTTCACGGGATAAAATTTCTTCTCGGGGAACTTCTTATTGAGCTGGTGCATGATGCCGAGCTCGGTGCCGACCGCGAATTCGCCTGCCGGCGAGTTGCCGATATGCCGCAGCATGCCTTCGGTGGACAAAAAGAAGGTGCGGTCCGCGGGCAGCGTGCCATCGACTGCTTTCGCCATGCAGGAGCTGACGCAGCCGCACTCGGGATGCAGCAGCAACTCGATATCGGGATGCTCGTCCATAATTTCGACGACCTGCTCGGGCCGGATCGTCTTATGGACGTGGCAGTAGCCGGGATAGGCGACGATGTTGCTGCGTCCGGTCTGGCGCGCGACGACCGTCGCGAGAAATTTGTCGGGGAGGAAGAGAATCGTTCGATCCGCGGGAATCGCGGAGACCACTTTCGCGGCGTTGGCCGAGGTGCAGCAGTAGTCGCTTTCGGCTTTCACGGCCGCGGACGTATTGATGTATGCGACGACGACGCAGCCGGGCAGCTTTTCCTTCCACTTGCGCAACTCTTCGGGCGTGATCGGCAGCGGCGAGCGAGCATCCCGCGCGCAAATCGGGCAGCAGGACGATTTTCTCCGGGAGCAGGATCGCGGCCGTTTCCGCCATGAAGTGCACGCCGCAGAAGACGATGACGTCGGCGTTGGTCTTCGCGGCGGCCTGCGAGAGCTTGAGCGAATCGGCTACGGCGTCGGCCACTTCCTGGACCTCGGGACGCTGATAATGGTGCGCCAGCAGGATCGCGTTGCGCTCGGCGCAGAGTTCGCGGACGCGCTCCTGCTTTCTGCGAACCTCTTCGGCCGTGTCGGTGATGTCTTCGACGACCGGGAGGGTGTAGCGCGATTCGAAAGCTTCTTGTACGGCACTTGCGTTTGTCATGACCGGGTCCTCTTTCCCAAGGGCTATGAAACTCTCTGGCAAATATCGAGCGCTCGAGCGGAATGCGTGAGCGCGCCGATCGAAATGGCGTCGACGCCGCGAGCGGCGTACGCCTCCACATTCGATTCAGAAATACCGCCGCTGGCTTCGATCAAAACGTGATCCCACAGGTTCTCGCGGCGCAGCACGTCGAGAATCAGGCCGACTTGATCCGGGGTCATGTTGTCGAGCATGAGCAGGCACGGATATTCCTCAGCGGCGTCTTCCTGCGCACGGCGAAACGCTTCGGCGGCGGCCCGCGCGCCGGCTTCGCCGCGGACTTCGACCTCGATGAATGCGGAATTCTCGCGAAACGCCCAGGCCCGCTCGATCGCAATCGGCGCAGCGTCTTCTTCGCGCGGGGCCAGGAGCGCCAGATGATTGTTCTTGACGACGATGGCGTCGCCGAGCCCGAGGCGGTGCGTGCCGCCGTTGCCGAGGTGCAGTGCGCGCTTGTCGAGCAGGCCCCACGGAGTCTTGCGCGTGCCCACGATTCGCGTGGCGGGACATTGGCGTTTGGCGCGTTCCTGAAGGCAGCGAATCGCAGTTGCGATACCGCTCATTCTTTGGACGAGATTCAGGCCCACGCGTTCAAGCGCGAGGAGTTGCATTTCGTCGCCCTCCGCGCGCAGCAGAACGTCGCCCGGACGCATCGCTTCGCCGTCCTGTGTCTCGAGGGTAGCCACAATGCTGCGGGCTTGCAGCAAGAAGGCGAGTTCGGCCAAACCCGCCGCGACGCCACCGTCGCGCGCCAGGATCGTGGCCTTCTGGTGTCCACCGCTGATCCCGAGAGCTGCGACGGTAAGATCCCGCGGCGCAAGATCGGCGCGCAAAAGACCCTCCGTGAACGCGCGAACGGTATCGCGGTATTCCGGATGGTCGAGCGTGAGACTCGCGCCCCGGAAGAGGGCTTTCTCGGTTCGTTGTTCGCGTGTGAGCCTCATGCCGAGGTTTGTCTGGTTCCCTGTTATTTCAAAAGAAAGCCGCGAGCGCGCAGCTCTGCTTTGGCGCGCGAAATCATCTGCGACCGCGAGGCTTCCACCGTATGCAGATGGACTCCGCCGGTGAGCGAAGAAAGCAGCGCGGCATGCGACGCACGCACATGCGCGAGAAAATCCTGCAAGTCGGCGCGCGACTCAAGCATCAACGAGCCGCGGAGTTCGCCGTAGAGAGGATGCTCGACGATCACGTCGAGAATCCTGACGCCGTGGTCGAGAAGAATCTGGAGTTCCTCTTCGGTGCGCTCGGGCGGATGCTTGCACGCGAGGATCGCTCGATGGGCCCGATTGGATTCCGCCGGCAGGCGATAGCCCGTCGGCGTCGCCAGAATTTCCTCGCCACTCGCGCGGAGAATTGCTACGTCCTGAACCAAACACTGGCGGCTCACGCGGAAATGCTTCGCGATCTCGCCGCCGGGAACAGGCCCGCCGCGGGCACGGAGCCATTCGACGATCTGGCGGCGCCGGTCGTCGGCCGAATCCCGGGTGCTCGGCCGGGAACGCCTTTCGGGCGCTGGACGGATTAGCTTCGCCCTATTGAGCTGTCTTGTCACCTATCTAGTTTACTGTAAAGGTCGATGATCTGTACAGCCCGGCCGCGTTTGAGGCTGAGTTTACTTCCGAGGGGATGTTGCGATATTTTGAATGGGCGCGTAAGGCCAATAGAGGGATAGTGGATGCAGACGAGGTTCGGGGACCGAGCATGGCCGGACAGATGGGACCAAGGCGAAGCGAACGGATCCTGCTCGATGTGCCCGTAGTAATTTGCGGAGGGCCCGCCGACCGTCCCACGTTTCGCGAGGAGACGTTCACGGTGACCGTGAGCGCGCACGGCGCGCTGCTGATGCTGGCGACGAAAGTCAGTTTGGGTGAAAGACTGATCGTCATGAACCCGCAGAATTGGGACGAGCGCGAGGCGAAAGTGTCCTATCTAGGGCCCGATCGCGCCGGGCTAGCGCAGGTCGCCGTGGAGTTTATGCAGCCCGCTCCCGAATTCTGGGCCGTCAGCACTCCGCCTACAGACTGGAAACTCCCTTAAAGCGTTCAATTCGATTAATATTGCTAGGTAGGGCGAGAGGGCTACATCGTGCCGTCAGGCCGCAGGGTATTCCTATGCACTTTTCTCGAGTTTGTCGCAGTTGTTGGTTTTGGCGTGACATTCCACGCTCCGGCGTTGGCACAAACGCCCGAGCCGGGCGCATACGCGGATATCGTAAGTCCCGTCGAAGAGAAACTCGGAACTGCTAAATTTTTCCCTGTCGAGGATGGCGTGAAAATCGAGCTGGACGTAATCCAGCAGGTGCCTGGGCTGCACGCCGTGCACATTCTCTCCGTGGGAAAATGCGAGGGGCCGGATTTCGCGTCCGCCGGTCCGCACTTCGACCCCTACGGGAAGGAACACGGATCGATGAATGCCAACGGGCCGCACGCGGGCGATCTTCCCAATGTAGAGGCAGGCCTGGATGGCCACCTGCAAGCCACGATCACAGCCCAGGGCGTGACTCTGGGCGAAGGGTCTAATTCACTCTTTCACCCTGGCGGAACGGCGATTGTGATCGATGAAAACGCGGACGATTACAAGACCAATCCCGACGGGAATTCAGGTCCTCATGTCGCCTGCGGCGTGATTCAAAAGCAGGGGACGCCGACGACCCGTTAAACAACGAGTTCGGCAAGCCAGGAATCCAGAGTCCGAAGCTGATCTTGCGGTGGGTCGACAAACGCGAGGCCCATTCCGATTCCCTGCTGAACGTAAATGATCCGTGCCATGGTGGTGAAACTGCCTTGATCGCGCGTGATGGTCAATCGAACTGCGCTATCCACAGGCAGCGTGTTCAGGATATCGAGGTAGCAACCTTTGCGGCTGATTTCCGAAATCCGGCCGGACATCCGCGCGTCCGTAGCAGGCTCGACCACCTCCGCAGCGGCGATCAGAGAGTACCGCGGAACGGTGCGACGCTGCCCGAAAGGCAGTCCAGGAGGGGTTGGGCCGGCTGCGTCAGGCATGATCTCGCCCCCGTCACGATGCCCTCAGGGTCGCATAAGGCGGCTTCCCGGGCCAGTTCCATGGGCCGGGATGGCGCGAAAGCGAAAACATACCGAGGAATATGAGAATCTGAGTTCCTCAACGGTACAATTCGAGTGGCTATAGGCACAAGCCGCGTAATTTTTCACTGATGATGATCGTTGCAGAAAAGATCGCGCAATTGCTTCTAATTCCAAGCAGATAAGTACTAGGAGCCGGTCGAGTTTCAGAAATACATGGATCACTGTAGGTGCACAATTCGTCGGTTCTGACCACAACTCGCTTCAAATCAGTTGATTCGAAGGAGGGAAAGATTTAAGGTGTGGTCATTAAGCGGGCGGGTCACAAGAAGTGATGTTCCATGATGGTACAGTTCAACGGGGCCACCTATGCGTCCAGGGGAGCAACTGCGCGAACTGCGCAATCGGCTTGGCGTCACAACACGCGAAGTAGAGGAATTCAGCCGCACGATTGCAGAAGACCGGCAAAACGAAGAGTTCTACATTTCAAACGCGTGGCTTACCCAGCTCGAGAACAAGAATTCCATACCCAGCATTTACAAACTATATAGCTTGAGTGTAATTTACCGCACGAAGTTCCACGAACTCCTCGCGGTGTTCGGAATCGACCTGGGCGCGACATCGCGTTACCAGCTCGCGCTGCCTCTGCAAAACACGCACCTGGCTTCTTTCGAAGTTCCCGACGGCGAAAAGTCGGTCACATTCCCCGTCCGATTCGACAAAAGCTTCAGCCTGGAAACAACGAGCCTGATTTCGAGGATGGTGGAGGTGTGGGGCGAGATCCCGGTGGCGCTGATACAGAAACTGGATGTGCGCCACTGCCAGTACGGATTCATTGGGCTGCAGGATCACACGATGTATCCGTTGCTGCGACCGGGATCATTCGTACAGATCGATAGTCACCCGAGCCGGCTGCAACCCTCGGAGTGGCGCACGGAATTCGATCGTCCTATTTTCTTCGTTGAGCTGCGGGATGGGTATGCGTGCTCGTGGTGCGAGGTAAGGGGTTCGCAACTGACGCTGGTTCCGCATCCTCTCTCAGGCGCTGCAATTCGCCAGTTTGCGTATCCGTCGGAAGCTGAAATTGTCGGGCAGGTAACAGGCGTTGCTATGCGGCTAGTCCCGCCGGATGAGAGTCCAGCTGAGATTCCAAAACTGCCAAGGCGATCTTGAAGTTCGAGAACAGGAATTCGGCGGACAGAGGATCGGCCTGAACTGGAACGGCAACGCGGTAGGGCTCAAGTCTTCCCCAAGCTGTCAGGAACTCGCGCGGGCCGGTGTGTGTCGAACTTCGGTACGCATCGAGCTGGGATACAAGCTCATCGAGGGGGCAGATAACAAGCTCGCGGAAGGCCTCGCGGTGACAATCGGCCAAGGCCTCGCAGGCGACTTCCTCCGTGAAACGGGACGCAAGGCCGTCGTGATGGTAGATCCCCGTGTTGTAGTCCCTCATGGAGGCCAGGTAGATCAGGCGGTCCAGAGGCCGCTGAATGTCGGACAGCGTCCGCCGGCAGAGATCTTGGCGGGCCTGTTCCACGTCCATTCGCTTGGGTGAACTACTCAGGTGCATCTAGACTCCCAAATCCTACGACGGCAGCGAGTCACCGGCAAACGGCTTCAGCTGTACCGGATTCAAGAAGGCGAGTGACTGTTCGGAAACCGTGCAGATCTTGGCCGCTGCGGCTGTCGTGGCGCCGACCATGCGCGGAGCCACATACGGGCCGCCCATATACACCGCGAGGTGCAAGGCGCGGCAGGCAAGGAGCAAGGCAGCGAAATTGCACGCCAGCTCAAGTTCGGTACGTAGGCCGAGGTGCGCATAGGATCGCGCGGCACCCACATGGAAGCGTTTCAGGCTGGCAATCTGGCAGCGAACCTGGCCGATCCAGGAGAGAGCAATCTTCTTGCGCTCGACGATGAAAAGATTTTGAACGGTTTTAGGGACGGCCGACGAGATCAAGTAATCGAGGTCTTCTCGCGCGAAAATCCGTTGCACGAGCTCTTCCGGAAGCAGCCCACCCTGCAGGGCATCGAGCGCCCTGCGAGCATCGACGAGAACGCCGGAATTTCCTTCCGCGCGAGGGCTCCCGCGCCGCCCGAAGAACAGCAGCGACGAGAGAAGCGCCGCACCAATCAGAAAGAAAAAGAGCAGCTGAATCACGGCCGAACCGCCTTTGAGTCACGATTCTGATGGGAACGAATAACTGCCGCGCCTGTCATGTTTCGCCGCATCGCGAGATCTCGGCGAAAAACCAGCGCCGTCGTTGCCAGCAGCGGCCACCACGGAACGAAGCGGGAACCCCACTCCAGACTGCCGACAGTATCGCGTAAGGCCCCATGTGTCCAGAGATAAGTAGTGACGAGGCAGCCAACTGCCAAATCGAGCATCCAGTGCAGGGCCGCCGCGGACTGCCGCGTTGCCGGATACCTCTCGGGCGGCCCGCCCATCCCGCGCGTTGTGGGTGTCGTCTCCATACGGAGTCCAGTCCAATTCAACGCCACCAGGATAGAGGCCACTTACTCGGGAGGCAATAGTACGAACATACTGGTTTTTAGACAAGCGGAGAATGCGGGCAGGGAGCGTTCAGGGCCGGGCGGTTCGAGTGAGGTGCGAACGCATAGCCACCAAGGTGCGCCGCGTTCTCGCGGCGAGGGCCTCGTAGTCCGTTTCAAGGGGGATGGCCGGGTCAGGGGCTGGATTCGGGTGGTAAGACCAGAGTGCAAGCAACCAGATCGTGAGCGAGGCATCGAATGAAAGCGGCTGGATGACGTTCCAAGCACCATTGAATCGAGGCCCGGCATACGCCCGAGTCGCCAGCGTAAAGAGGCTGGTCACGATATAGAGTCCGTATCCGCTAATCATCCCCTTGAGGTTTTTGCCGATCGGAATGCGATAATAGGAGACCACGGCCAGTATGCCGCAAAGAAAGAGTGCCTGCACGGTCCGCACGTTTCTTTCGAGTTCGTAGAGCGCCTGACCAGGTGACGTTACCAGGATGCGATAGACGAGGGCGAAGCAGAAGACCACCCCGAAGGTAAGGAGCCCTACGGCCATGGCGAACTTCTCCGCACCACGATACGGAGACAATACTTGCCTGAAGATCTCCAAGACGATGCCGCAGCCGATCAAAAGGGTCGCGAACTGCAAAATCCAGTAAGACCTTTGATAAGAAGGCGAGGCCTCTCCCCAAAGCACGAGCGCTAGGCTTGTGGCTAGGAAAGTGGAAAAAACGTACGCGTAGAAAAAGGAGTATCTGGCGAGCAACTTCTCTCTAAGGCCTCGAAGCAAAATCCCTAGCTGCAGCAAGAGACAAGAGCACGACACAGTCAACCACGCCGCCATAAGGATTCACCTTTCGGGCGAAAGGAAATCCTAGCACAGCCGGACGGGGCGG
Organism: uncultured Acidobacteriota bacterium; assembly: GCA_963836125.1. Classification (GTDB taxonomy): domain Bacteria; phylum Acidobacteriota; class Terriglobia; order Acidiferrales; family UBA7541; genus Palsa-295. The sequence goes on along the minus strand of CAWIIK010000003.1, from coordinate 757,415 downwards.
TGATCCTCCCCGTCCGATTAGGGCCTCCGAAGACTAAAAAACGTGCCCAGGAGGAGGTGGCGGGTTCGGGCCTACCCCAAGATCCCTGATCACCGTCCTCGACATCGCTGGAAGGGCGAGCACCGCAAGAGTAACAACCAAGAGGCAAGCTGCCTTGATAGCTTTCATAGTCTCTCCTTAAGTTTTGTGGAACGAGCCCGAGGGAAGCGACTTTAGCTGGGAAGAGCAAGAACTGTTCAGTCAAGCGGAGACGCTAAGGAGGCAAAGCAAGATCAAAACTGGACTAAGGTTGCTATATAGTAAACGTCCCGGAACGGTAGGGGCGTATTGGAACGCCCAAAATGCGCGGAGAGCACTCGACACTCCTGCCTTAGGTGGTGAATGCATGCACCCGTAAATTCACGGATGGCGATATGGAAACCTGCTTGAACATACCAGTTGGACTTTCCGGCGGATCGGGGTACTAAGATATGAAAGCTATTCCATAGGCACACTAGAATGGTCGAAACAGGTCCGTCTCAAGAGAGCCAACGGGCACAGCCGGAGGCGTTCCGCGAAAACTTGCGGAGGCTAGACCGCCGGCAGTGGTGGCTATGGTCTTCGACCGTGCTCGTGCTGATCCTGCTGACGATTGCAGTCGCGTCGTTTGCCTTTCCGGCCATGTTGAACAGGGATCCGGGGTACTCGTTTTACGTCAATCAGTCCGTGCGGGCGCTCGTGGGGGTCGTGCTGGTGTTCGCCGTTTATCTCGTGTATCAGCAGACGATGATCATGAGAATGCGCGGCCAGATAGCGGATCAGATGAACTCCCTGGCGAAGGTTGAGAGCCTCACCAACGAGGTGTATAAACTCGCGGCGCTCGATCAGCTCACCGGCCTGTACAACCGGCGTTCGGGCGAGCAACGTCTGGCGGAGGAAATCAGCCGTGCCGTGCGCCACGAGCGGCCGTTGACCGTCTTGTTGATGGACCTCGACGGCCTGAAGCAGATCAACGACAGGCTGGGTCACGCCGCCGGCGACTTGGTGCTCAAGGGCTTTGCCGAGCGGCTGCAAAAGGCCATTCGCGGCTCCGATTTGGCAGTGCGGCTTGGCGGCGACGAATTTATGGTCCTTCTGCCCGAGTGCCGCGCTGACGAAGTCCGGCACGTGGTAGCCCGGGTCGAAGGATTGGAAGTCCAACACAGTGTGGAGAAGATACTCTGCCGATTCTCCCGCGGATGGACGGACTACCGAGCGGGCGAGACTTCGGAAGAATTATTGAAGCGCGCCGATGAGGCTCTCTACGCTAACAAACGCGCCAGCAAACAGTCGTCACAGAATTCGGCGACGCAGCCCACCGCTGTCGTACCGTCGCTGCTCTAAGGGCGGTCGGCCAGCTCGCTTCGATTCTAGCTGTCTCCTGCAACCTTCTCCCAAGCCTGCGCTATCATAAGATTCAACGGAGACCGACCCCGGCCGCCTGAGGGCTGTTCGCATCGTTCGCCCTTTGCCTGCATCGGAACCGCGGAGGCACAATGAAAACACGTGCAAGGTCGTATGGAGCACCAGGAAGGCTGCGCCGTTTCGCCCTGGTACTCAGTGGATCAGCGATACTCAGCTGCGCGCTCGCGGGGCTTGCGTGGGGCGACATCCTCGAGTTGCGGGACGGGCAGATCATCCAGGGACAATTCATAGGGGGTTCGCCGCTCAATATCCGGTTTCGGGTGAACGGCCAGGAGCAGGTATTTGCGACCAAGGATGTGCTGAATATCGGCTTCAGCGACACGACAGACGCGTCCAGCGCACCCGCGGCTCCTCAATCGGCAGCGCCTCCTCCGGCAGACGCAACACCTGCACCGGAGGCTCGGCCGCAGACAGGGTCTGCCGCAAATGCCCAGCCGGCGGCGCCTCCCAATCCTCCGCCCTCGACCGCGGCAGTGGCCTCAAATTCGGCGCCGGCGCCAGAGGACGCCTCGGTACAGCCGAATACACCGACGACTCAAGCCATGACCATCCCGGCAGGAACTTCCGTGTTCGTGCGCATGATCGACGGTGTTGATTCGTCGAAAAATAAGATTGGCGACACTTTCCACGGCAGCCTCGAGAGTCCGCTCGTCGTTGGCGACACCGTTGTGGCCCCGGCGAGCGCTGATGTCTATGGCAAACTCACTCAGGCCAAGGAGGCGGGAAAAATCTCCGGCGCGGCCCAATTGACGCTGGAACTTACAGGCATCAAGATCAATGGCAACATCGTGCCCGTTGATTCGACCGACTACGATGTGGCCGGCAAAGGGCGCGGCACCCAAAGTGCGGAACGCATTGGCGGCGGGGCCGTCCTCGGCACCATCATCGGGGCTATTGCCGGCGGCGGCAAAGGCGCAGCCATTGGAGGGGTCGTGGGCGCCGGCGCCGGCACGACCGTGCAGGTGGTGACCAAGGGCGATCAGGTGCGCATCCCGAGTGAGACGCTGCTCGAATTCAAGCTTCAGCAGGACGTCACGGTGCCCCTGGCAAGCCCTTCCAACTAGGGCGAACGAAGTGCAAACGAAGGGGTTCCTGATAGGAACACTCCACGAGATTGGCCTTGTGCCGGTTTTTAGGTAACTCGTAAGATACGGTCTGTTGTAGAGAACGACACTCCTTCTAGGAAGTGACGCGATGCCAAAAGAAAAGCCCAAAGTGAATATCGGCGAGGTGATCCGATCCTACCGGAGCGACCGCGGCCTTTCCCAGGGCGACATCGAACGCCGCACGGGCTTGCTGCGCTGCTATCTTTCGCGCGTCGAGAACGGTCACACGGTTCCTTCGCTCGAGACACTCGCGAAGATTGCCGAAGCCATGGAAATCAGCTTGGCCGACTTCTTCCCGGGCACGGATACGCCCCAGGACCGCGAGACCCGCAAGATGCTTGGCGAGCTCTCGGAAGAGGAGATTCGATTTCTCGCGGATATCCGGCGATATTCGACGACCCTGTCGGACGACGACAAGAGGCTTGTCTTGGCAATGATCCGGAAGATGGCGACCATCGTGCCGCCTACCCGGACCGGTAAGTCGCATCCCGTTCCCCATCGCGCCGAGCTATAGCAGGCGTGGGCACAAACAATCCTGTCTGTGCGAGGCAAGGCCCTATTTCAAATCAAATCAAACTAGGACACCACTGCGCTCCAGGCCAGCTAGCTTCCCGCCTCGGGATTTCGTTACAATAGAGCTTCCATGCCAATGAAACGACATGCAACGGTCGGCGTGAAGGTCGGCAAGGTGCAAGTGGGCGGAGGCGCGCCTGTCGTTGTGCAGTCCATGACCAACACCGACACGGCCGACGCCGCGGCGACCGCTCAGCAGTGCCTCGAACTGGCTCAGGCCGGATCGGAACTGGTTCGGATTACGGTCAACATGCCGGAGGCTGCCGCGGCGGTGCCCGAAATCAAGCGGCGTCTGCTCGATGCGGGCTGCGACGCTCCGGTAATCGGCGATTTTCATTACAACGGACATGTCCTGCTGACGAAGTATCCCGAATGCGCCCGCGCGCTCGACAAATACCGCATCAACCCCGGTAACGTCGGCCACGGCCAGCGGCGCGACGAGCAGTTCGCCACGATCTGCAAGGTCGCGCGCGACCATGGCAAGCCGGTGCGCATCGGCGTGAATGGCGGCTCGCTCAATCAAGAGCTGGTGATGAGCCGCATGCAGGAGAACACGGACAAGAACCTCGGCAAGACCTCCGAAGAGATCATCAACGAGTGCATGGTGCTCTCGGCGCTCAAATCGACCGAACTCGCCATCGAGTCCGGGCTGCGCAAAGACCAGATCATCATTTCGTGCAAAGTGTCGCGGCCGCGCGATCTCGTCGATATCTACCGGGACCTGGCCGCCAAAACCGATCAGCCGCTGCATCTTGGCTTGACTGAAGCGGGGATGGGCGCAAAAGGCCTCGTATGGTCGGCTGCATCGATGGGAATTCTGCTGGGCGAAGGGATTGGCGATACGGTGCGCGTGTCGCTGACGCCGCGGCCCAACGGCGACCGGCGCGAGGAAGTCTACGCGGCGTGCGAGCTGCTGCAATCGCTCGGGCTGCGGACGTTCGCCCCAAGCGTGACGGCCTGCCCGGGGTGCGGCCGCACCACAAGCACCACGTTCCAGGAGCTCGCCGAAAGCATCCAGGGCTATATTCGCGATCAGATGCCGGAGTGGAAGCGGCACTACGAGGGCGTCGAAGAGCTGAAACTCGCGGTGATGGGCTGCATCGTCAACGGCCCCGGCGAATCAAAGGCGGCCAACATCGGCATCAGTCTTCCGGGCACGGGCGAAACGCCGCGCTGCCCGGTCTATATCGACGGCCAGAAATTCACGACCCTGGAAGGCAATTACGACCAGCTGTCGACGGCCTTTCAGGCGCTTGTGAACGACTACATCGCCGCAAAATATCCCAAGCGCGAGACCCCGCTGCCTAGCTCGGCCACTTCCGTCTCTGGCGGCCACGTCACCGTCACAAAGCGTTCCCTCCGCGTCCTCGCATAACCTCCTGGGAACGCCATTCTCCCGAATGGCGGCTTGTGATCCGCGCTCTTAGAAACGCAGACCCTGGCCTTCAGACGCCGCAGATGCGCTTGCGCTAGAATCGAACCAGAATCCAGGCCGATGGCGACGGCTACCTCCAATCCCAACTTCGCAGCGCACGCCAATGAGTCTGCGTCCAGCGGAGTGGTACGTCGCTGCGAGCCACCTCCGGACTGGAAGCGCGGATTCTGGAGCCTGATCGCGACGCAGTTTCAAACAGGCTTCAACGACAACGGGCTGAAATTCCTCGTTACCTACATCGTCATTGCGATGAATATCCCGCAGGCGCGTCGGGATTCACTGGTGCCGATCGTGGGTGCGATGTTCGCCGTTCCGTTCATTCTATTTTCGATGACGGGCGGCTACCTCGCGGACCGCTACAGCAAGCGCACCGTCACCATCTGGACCAAGCTTTTTGAGATCCTCGTGATGGCCTTTTTCATCGTCAGCCTCGCGCTGCGGAGCCTGCCATTGGAGTGCGCGGGCGTATTTCTCATCAGCACGGAAGGCGCGCTTTTCGGGCCGTCGAAATACGGACTGCTGCCCGAGCTCCTGCCGGAACCGCGCCTTTCCTGGGGCAACGGCATCATCGAGTTTGGGACCTTTCTCGCGGGTATCGGCGGCACGATGGCAGCCGGTTATCTCGCCGAACGTTACGCCGGGCACGAGGCGATGGCCGGCGTCTTGCTCCTAGGATTCACTTGCGTGGGGCTCGTCACAAGCTTCGGGATTTCGCGGGTTCCCGCTGCCGATCCCACAAAAAAGTTTCGCTGGAACGTGCTGGGCGATTTCGCCGCGCAGATGAAGATCATCGTCGCGGACCGCACTCTCGGCTGGGCCGTCCTCGGCTATACGTATCTTTTCTTCCTCGCCGCGCTGTTGCAGTTCGCAATCATCATCTACGGCCACGACACCCTGCACATTGACGACACGCATACCACCTACCTGCAGGCGGCGATCGCGGTCGGCATCGGCCTCGGGAGCGTCGCTGCAGGCTATCTTTCCGGCGGGAAGATCGAATATGGACTGATTCCACTCGGCGCCGTGGGGATGACCGTATTCGGCGCCCTGCTCTATCGCGTTGGTTATTCCCTGACGATCGTGGGAGTGCATCTCGCGCTACTGGGATTTTTCGGCGGAATGTTTGCCGTGCCGCTCGGCGCGTTGATCCAGCACCGGCCGCGTCCGGAGCAAAAGGGCGGCGTAATCGCGGCGGCGAATCTGGTGTCGTTCTTGGGGATCGGGCTTGCATCCGGCGCCTATTACCTTTTCACGGATGTTCTCCATCAAACGCCGGCGGGCATTTTTCTCGACGGCGCGATTTTGACGCTGGTCACGACGGCGTACTCGATTTACCTGCTGCCGGATTCGCTGCTGCGATTCGTGCTGTGGGTCGTCACGCACACGATCTATCGCATACGTGTCGAGGGGCGCCCGAATGTGCCGGAAAGAGGCGGCGCGCTGCTTGTCTGCAATCACATGTCGTTTGTGGATGCGAACCTCTTGCTCGCGTCGGTCGAGCGGCCGATTCGCTTCCTGATGTACAAGGGCATCTACGATCTGCCGTACGTGAAGCCGTTCGCGAAGCTGATGGGGGTGATCCCGATTTCCTCCGAGCTGCGGCCGCGCGAGATGCTGCATGCGCTGCGCGCCGCGAGCGACGCGATCCGCGCGGGCGAACTCGTCTGCATTTTCGCCGAAGGACAGATCACGCGCATCGGCCAGATGCTTCCCTTCCGCCGCGGCATGGAGCGCATCGTGAAAGGCATCGACGCGCCGATCATCCCCATAAATCTCGACGGTGTCTGGGGCAGCATCTTTAGTTTCGATCGCGGGCGTTTCCTCTGGAAGCGGCCGCGCTCGATTCCGTATCCGGTCACGATCAGTTTCGGCAAGCCGATGCCGCCCACCGCGACGCCGTTCGAAGTGCGCCGGGCCGTACAAGAGTTGCAAAGCGAGGGGTACGTGCACCGCAAGAAGCACCTGCGCACGCTGCACCGTTCGCTGATCCGCACCGCGCACCGCAGTCCCTTCCGTTTCGCGATGGGAGACAGGCGGAGGCCGCGCATGAAATGGAGTGGCGTTCTGCTCAGCGCCATTTTTCTGGCGCGGCGGCTGCGTGGCAGCTGGTCGGGGCAGGAAATGGTTGGCATCCTGCTGCCGCCTTCGGTCCCGGGCGCGCTCGTGAATTTTGCGGCGATGCTTGCCGGCAAAGTTCCGGTCAATCTGAATTACACGATTTCGGACGGGGCGCTCGCGTCGTGCGCGGCGCAGTGCAAGCTCGAGACGGTCGTCACGACGAAGGCTTTGCTCGATCGCATCCCGCTGAAAGTCCCCGGGAAGACGATTCTGATCGAGGAAGCAGCGGCCGGCTCGCGCCTAGGCGAACGGATCGCAGCGCTGCTGCTCTGGTTCCTGCCGGGCGCGTGGATCGAACGCGCGGTGAGCGGCAAACAGCAAACGCTCGACGATCTCGCGACGATCATCTTTTCGAGCGGCAGCACGGGCGAGCCCAAGGGCGTGATGCTATCGCACTACAACATCGCGTCCAATATCGAGCAGATGGGCCAAACGTTCATGTTTGGCCGCAAAGACAGCCTTCTCGGCGTGCTGCCGTTTTTCCACTCGTTCGGCTTCACGGTCACGCTGTGCCTGCCAGCGGTGCTTGGCGTCTCGGTTGTGTACCATCCGAGCCCGCTCGATCTCACGGCGATCAGCGAATTGGTGCGCGACTACCAGGTAACGTTCCTGATGGCGACGCCGACGTTTCTGCAAGCCTATATGCGGCGCTGCTCGCCCGAAGATTTCGGCAGCCTCGATTTCGTCCTCGTCGGCGCGGAGAAATTGCCCGAGCGTCTCGCGCTGGCATTCGAAGACCGCTTCGGCGTGAAACCGCTCGAAGGCTACGGCGCCACGGAATGCTCGCCGGTGGTCGCCGTGAACACGCGAGACTTTCGCGCGCCGGGCTTTCGCCAGGTCGGCGGCAAGCGCGGACGGATCGGGCATCCGCTGCCGGGCATCAGCGTGCGCATCGTCGATCCGGAAACGCGCGAACTGGTTCCGGCGGGCACGCCCGGGCTGCTGTTGGTGCGCGGGCCAAACGTGATGCAGGGCTATCTCGGCAAGCCCGAAAAGACGGCGGAGGCGCTGCAAGACGGCTGGTACGTCACCGGCGACATCGCCACCGAAGATGAAGACGGCTTCCTCACGATCACCGATCGCCTCAGCCGCTTCAGCAAAATCGGCGGTGAGATGGTGCCGCACATCAAGGTCGAAGAGCAGTTGCACGAAATTGCCGGGGCCACGGAGCAGAAATTCGTGGTCACGGCGGTGCCCGATGGAAAGAAGGGAGAGCGGCTCGTCGTCCTGCACCTGCTGCAGCCGGCGGAATTGAAAGCGGTAATCGAGAAATTGCCGCAGACGGGTTTGCCGAACCTCTGGATTCCGCGTCCGAATCAATTCTTCATGGTCGAGGAATTTCCGCACCTCGGCACCGGTAAGCTCGACCTCCGCCGCATCCGCGCATTGGCGCTCGAATTTTCACCGACGGAGAAAGAGTAGCCTGCCTCCTCGGCGGGCGAGTGGCGAGTGGCTGGAGAAAAGTCGTGTTCCGGCAGCGTGCTCCCGGAGTGCGTCGCCGGGCCGACAAAATCGCTTTAATTGGCCGGATTTGGCGCGTTTGGCCGATTTTCGTCGCAGACAGGAATTGGGCCCGTACCGGAGGCCGCCGTCTCGTGTCATTGGCGCGCCGCGCTACCATCGGAAATAGACCAGACGGTCTCCCGGTTCAGAGCGAGCTTAAGAAGGCCACTAAATCTGACTCTTGCTGATGCGTCAAGGACAAGCCGAATCGTGTTTCATAGAAGCGGACCACGTCCAACAGGGTCCGAGCGGAGCCGTTGTGAAAGTAGGGAGCGCGAGCGGAGAGCCCTCTCAGAATAGGGCCCTTAATCTTACCGACGTGGTCGAAATCGCCGTCAATCAACGCTTGCCCGAGGTCCGTCGTCGTTTTGCAATTATTTGTCGCAGTTCCCGTCGTCGGGTCCAATTTGCACACCGTGATCGACGGCAGGTAGCTGATATCGAGCCCCCCCAAGTTGACAGCGGCGTTCGTCGAATCGGGGTCACCCGTTCCAATGTTGAGTGGCGTGGGAAACGAATGATCGCCCACGTTCGGGGTGTCGTGGCAGGTCCCGCACGTCCCAGTGAGCGACGAGATGCCGCCCGCGACTAAGCCGCCCGTCGAGACGTCGTCGTTGATTCCCGCGACCCCGGATATATTGATGGGCAAGGAGTTGAAGAGCGCCTGCCCGCGCGCCACGGCCGCGCGCGGGTCAAACTCGGGTAAATTCGACCAAGCGTCGAAAGTGTTAAAAATCGAGGGCGTAAATTGCCCGTCCCCCGGTGTAACAAGCCCGCCCGGCTGCTCGAGTGCCGGTACCAAAGCGTGCACGCTCGAGTTGATGCTGATGAAGAATGGCTGATTTAGCAGTGCCAATGGTCCACCCGTCGCGCCACGCACATTCAAGAATCCGGTTCCGTACCCGTACGCTTGCGCCGTCGTGAGCCCCATTTCAAAATTCACGATCTCTTGCTGCTCAGCCGCGGTCGGCCTCGTACCGTCGCCCTGAGCGTGGGTTGTCGTCGCGTCCACGGACTGGTGAGCCAAATCGCTCAGCAGGGAACTGGGATAGTTGCTATACAGAATCTTGGTAGTGCCGGTTGCCGGCGACGATTCCCGCCCGTCGAACATTACAGCACTCAGAAAACGCAAGTTCGTCGCCGGTAGTGGCCTGCGATACATCGAGATCGTGTCGGTTTCGCTGCAGCCGTAGGGATTCTGCACACTCATCACCTGATAGTTCGCGTTCGCGGGCACCGAGAGAGCGATGCGAATCAGCCCGCGCGTCCGGAGCAGGCTGTATGCTGCCGCTCTTCCTTCGAGGGTCGAAACGTCGATGTTGTGGTCGCAGTTCGACCCGTCTACGGTGCGGAAAATCGGATCCGTGCCCTTAGTGAGCAGGAACCGCAAGTCGACATCGGAGGCTGAAATCGACATCCCGTCGCTCGGCTGGTGGCAGGTCCCGCACGTTCGTCCATTCGTGCCGAGGCTTTGGAAAAACGGCCCACTTTGGTCCATGCCGCCCCCGTTCGTGCTATACGTTTGCGAAGCGCCGTTCGGATTCGCGAAGAACACGCCGTTGGGGATGAACGATAAGAGGCCTCCGAGCAGCCCCTGATCCCCATTTGCGCCCCGAAATGCCGTCAACACTGCGCCAATCACCAACGCCAGAATCAGACTCCGTCTGTGTCGCGCAACAGCGGGGAGTAAATTCAGGCATCCTAAGCGGCTAGACCCTGGGGCTAGATTGCGTCCTGGGTTCTTGCTTCTCCAAGTGGCCATCTGGGTGTCTCCTCGATTGCGGCCGTTCTCTCCGCGCGGGGGCGCGGAACAATCAGGTCCTAAAACGGCTTCGCCTTCTCACGGAATATCGATTTTGTGCGCGCCTTGGTGATCGCAAATCCGAAGACTGAGGTCAATGGAGGCTGGATGGAAAAAGGCTGGAGTTCACCTGTAGGTCCAAGTGGCTCAGAGCAGGAAGTTTATGTTGCGGAAAACGGGAAGGTATCCTCATAATACCGCTACCATTCTCGGGCGATAGCATGCCGTCATCGGTCAACGCATATCGGTTCGGGCCCTACCAGCTGCGCCCACGCACGCGTGAACTCTACAAAAGCGGGATCAGGGTGAAACTGCGCCCGCAGCCTTTTCGAGTGCTGGAGCTACTGCTCGAGCAGGGCGGCGACGTGGTTACGCGCGAAGCGCTGCGGGGGACGCTGTGGGAATCCGAAACCTTTGTCGACTTCGAACAGGGGCTGAACACTGCGGTGAAAGAACTCCGTGCGGCCCTTAGCGACTCCGCCGACTTGCCTCGCTATATTGAAACGGTTCCGAGAGTTGGTTACCGGATTGTCGTTCCGATCGAGATCGCGCCCCTGGCGGAATCCAGCCGTGTCTCGCCCGAATTGAACGCCAAGCCTACGGAAAGCATTCCAGCCGAAGTGCCGGCTGGCCCTGCAGTCGGGCGGTCGCGATTTTCCTGGCTCTGGCCAGTGGTTACAGCAACTGTTGCGATCCTGGTGTTCGGGGTGGCGGCGGGTTGGTGGCGCTGGCAAAAGCGCGTTGGCGCCCAGGCAGCGCGCCCAAGACTGATGCTGGCGGTCCTGCCTTTCGATAATCTCACGGGAGATGCCAGTCAGGACTATTTCAGCGACGGGCTGACCGAAGAGATGATTTCGCAGCTCGGTCAAGTCGATCCGCAGCGGCTGGGCGTCATAGCGCGCACTTCGGTGATGAACTACAAGCAAAAACCGAAGCCTTTGGACCAGGTTGGACGTGCGCTCGGAGTCGAGTACGTGCTCGAAGGCAGCGTGCGACGCGATGTGAATACGGTGCGTGTCTCGGCGCAATTGATTCAGGTAAAGGACCAAGCGAATCTGTGGTCTCGCCAATACGACCGCGAACCGGACAACCTGCTGGAGTTGCAAGCTGAAATCGCGCAAGAAATCGCGGACGAGATACAACTCACTCTGGGCGACAAGCCTTCAAAACCTGTCAGCCGTCCAGTCATTGCTCCGGTTTCCTACCAGGTCTACGATCTTTGTTTGAAGGGCCGATACTTCTGGAACAAGAGGACGGAATCCGACCTACGTCAAGCTGCCGAGTACTTCCAACAGGCGATCGACAAAGACGCAAACTATGCCCCGGCCTACGCCGGTCTGGCGGACACGCTCGTACTGCTGAGCACATGGCACTACGTCCCGGCGAACGATTTCATGCCCAGGGCGCGTAGAAACGCGTTGAAAGCGTTGCAGATCGATGATGCGCTCGCAGAGGCGCACGCGTCGCTCGCATTGATCGCTGAACAGTACGACTACGACTGGCAGACAGCCGAAAGGGAATTCCGGCGTGCCATTCAACTCGACCCCAGCGACGCGACGGCTCACCAGTGGTATGCGGAGTGTTTATCGTTCGAGGGTCGCTTCGATGAAGCCTTGGTCGAAAGCGAGCGGGCCCGGCAGCTCGATCCGCTGTCGCTCATTATCGCCACTGACGACAGCGCGATTCTGTACTACTCGCGGCAATACGACCGCGCCATTGAAGAGCTCCGGACTGTGCGTGAGATGCAGCCGAATTTTCCCCGCTCTGATCTGATTTTGAGCGCTTACGTGGAGAATGGCGACTTTGGGGATGCGCTGTCGGAACTGGAAAAAGATGGCCTCAGTCGCCACGCGAATACGGCTCAAGTGCTGGCGGCGAAGACGTACTTATACGGCAAGTGGGGCAGGCCGGCAGAGGCTGAGCGCTGGTTCGCGAAGTTCGAGGTGGAATCCAGGGCCTATCCTCCGGGCGCAGATCTGGCGTGGCTTCAGCTGAACGCCTATATGGGCGTCGGACGAAAAGGCGATGCGCTCGCCGTTCTCGAGAAGTGCTATAGGGAACACATCATCTTCATGCCTTTAAAAGTCGATCCGATATATGACCCGCTGCGGAGCGACCCGCGCTTTCAGGAGTTACTGCGGCGCACCAATCTAGGCCAATAGAAGTCCGTTCCTCAGGGCAAACGGAAGGCGGCGACGAACGGCGCTACATTCAAGTCTTTCCTTCGGCCCAATGCGTGTCCCATCGCAGTTGCCGCCGCAATTCCAGTGGCCGACCAGACGCACATCCGGGCTGCCCTTCCGGGGTCAGGGTAAAAGCACCCCTTCCTGTGTCAGGGCAAGCCGGCGCTAGGTTCGGTATTCAGCAAAGAGCCGATCCCTCGCTTCGCTCGGGATGACAACGTGCACGGCTTTTTCCGCAGCCTGTAAAGCCAGTGATGATTTTTGCGCGGCTTATGGGACAAGCGGCGTTACCTTTACACCTTCTTCCGTCTGACTCGGTGCCAAGCATCGCAGTCCCCGACCGAACGAAACTGCCGCGCTCAAGTCCGCGGCGCTACATTTAAATCTTTTCGTCGTCTTGCATGCGGATTTCGTGCACGAATTTGAGGATGTCGCCTTGACGGAGCTTGAGGCAGGGCGGACGAGGGAAGTCACGAAGAGCGGGAAATTGGGACGGTAGGGCAAGGGAAATACGTACCGAACGAACCGTCAAGAACAACGTGGCGGAGACGATCTGGTCACTATCTGTTGACCGGACCGTGGCAGACGCCGACGCCCTTGTCGCTGTAAGAAGCCGGACCGGTTGTCTGTGCAGGATCCTTCAGCACCGACTCGAAATCCCACGCGTAGCCGTTCTGATTGAGCGTCAGGCCCATGACACCCCAGAATTCCCCGCTTGCCGCCTCGAGATTCTCTGCGTTGAAGTTGTTGTTGCCGCTAGGATCGGAGGCTGTGCCGGTTGTGACGACCGTATCGAGTGTCTCGCCGCCGGTACCCACGATGAATTCGCGTATGCCCTTCTTGGGATCGTAATTCCCGGAGGCGTCAAGGGGGCGGTAGCGGGCATAGAGGTGGTCGTGTCCGTTCAGCACCAAGTCGGCTCCGTATTCGTAGAGCAGTTGCCAAAAGGCCTGAGCGGTAATGCCCTCTTCGCTGATGCCGTTGGCAGCGCTGTAGGTGGGCTGGTGCCAGTAGGCCAGTGTGCACGCGGAATGATCCAGGGCGAGATCGTTTTTCAGCCATTCGAGTTCGGAGGCAAACCAAGGGCCCATGGCCGAACAGCCGCCCGGCTGTGTCTCGCACTCGATGTTGAGCGAGATGAGGTGCCACGCGCCCAGATTATAGGAATACCAGCCATCTCCGACCCCGACTGGGCCCCCCGCCGGCACTGTATTTCCGAGTCCGCCCGTTTCCTCGAAGTGCCCCGCCTGTCCATCGGAATACGGCACGGGTTGGGTAAAGGTACCGGCGGTGTCAGGGTTGTTGGCGATCGTAGCCGTCATCATGGTTCCATCGGCGTTGTGCTGGACGCCGTTGAAGTAGGAGAAGTAGCCGTAGCCGGCGACGCCGATCGCGCCGTGCTCGGTATAAAACTCGTGGTTGCCGGGCGCGGGCCGCGTGATCAATTTGAAAGCGCCATACGTCAATTCGTACGAGTTCTCAAAGTCCAAATATTGGCCTACCTGGTATTGCTCATCTCCGAGGAGCGCGACGAGGTCAGGTTTCATATTCTCAATCTGCTGCGCAGTGGCCGCCTGGGATGCGTACAGATTCTGAGCGGTGTCGCCGTCGCAGTTTTCACCCGCCTTCTCACCACTCGGCTCCGTCTCGCCTGGCTGGCAGGCGACGTCGCCAACCACCGCCAGCACGGGCGAGCGGCCGATTGTTGCGTAAGGCCACGTATTGTCCGGCGTCGGATTGCCGTAAGGCCACTGATTGCTGTTGGAGTTTTGATCCTGTGAGTTTTGATTCTGTGCCCGTGTCCCAGCTGCGAATACCAGCACCAAGGCGACCGCGCCGACGAGCGCTGCCGCTCGGGACCTTCCCCCGATCGTCTTCATGCGATTCCTCCCGTTTGGACTTGGATCGTTGCTAAGTCAACGCTTTTATCCCTTCCATATTTCGTGTGTATGTCGAATGTGTGAAGAAGGCGTAACAGAAACCCGGAAGCGACACCTTGGGCGATTCGTAACGACCGGGTTGAAGCTGTCCTGCTGCATGCACAACCGCTGGCTCCGCAGATCACCATCCCGCCCGGTTTGCACGCGATGCGGTGTTTCGACGCAGCGAAACAGGGCCTTGAAACCAAAGTCCATGTGCTTGCTGGATATGGCAGTGAGCCGCTTTCGTGAGGGCGACTGCCTCCCATCGCCGTTCGCCGTTACGGCAAAACCATTCGGCTGCGCCTTTCCGCAGTTCGCAGATTTACGCTTGCGCGAACGCAAGCTCTCGCCCAAACTAGGGGACGCTGGAGAACGTTCGGCATGACGATAAGCGACAAACACAATTCGTTGCGAAGGCAAGCGCCGGCGCTGCGCCGGGATTGTGGCCGAACGGGCTTCGGTCCCGCACACTAAGCATCTCCTTGCAGCTCAATCGCTTGACCAACAGAACCTAAGCACCGGTGGCGTACAGCTGATTCACTGTGGACGAAACGCGCCGCGGGCGCTCTTTCGCCGGCAAATCGTTTTTCTTTGCGCGGCCGAAAGTTCGGACTGCGCGTCCGAAGCGCCGGGCGCGCTTCGAGAAAGGAGAACCGCCATGAGCGTGAGAGTGAAGAACGGAACTCCGTTGTATGGTCCGCCTCTGTGCGAGACGTGCTCGAACGCGCTCATCCAGAGGGGCTATCGCGAGAGCGAAGAGCTCGTGCTATGCGGAGCGAATTATCCGGCGCGTCGGGTGCCGTTCCGCGTCCGCGAATGCACTGCCTACGTCGATAAGACGCGCCAAGATCTCACCGCGATGGAGCGAATCGCGTGGATCCTCGCGCCGCGAGGACCGAAGCGGCAGGCGGGCTTCGTGCGCGCGAGAGAGGTTGGCAGCGAGGAAGACGAACTCGAACTCACTCTGAACGAAAAGGAGTGATTCGAGGTGTCTTTGTCGAGCGCCGCTCGCTGCCGGAATCTCGCAGCCGCGCGTTCGCGCGCGCGGGCCACGTTCTCGAATGACCTGGTCGAGGCCGCCTCGCGGCGAAGGTTTGCTCTGCGCGACGCAGTCATGCTAGCCAGTCGCGCAGCGCGAACCGCCTCGGCCGGGCGCTCGAGCGACGTCCTTCATTTGACTTCATCCAAAGATACTGAGCCATGGGGGAAAGGGAAAACAGACATGGGCAACGAACGAAACACCGCGTTGATTACCGGGGCAAACAAGGGGATTGGACTGGAGGTGGCGCGGCAACTTGGCAAGGCCGGCTGGACCGTCCTGCTCGGCGCGCGAAACGCTGAACGTGGGCGTGCGGCGGAGTCAAAACTCAGGGCAGAAAAGCTGGATGCGCGTTTTGTCGAGCTGGATGTCGTCCAGCCGCAGACCATCTCGCTTGCGGCTTCGAAAATTCAGGAGGAATTCGGGCGGCTGGATGTGCTGGTGAACAACGCCGGGATTGTCGACAGCCACGACGGGCCGCCGAGCACCGCGAGTGTCGACGCGGTGAGGCGGATAATGGGCACAAACTTTTTCGGGACGGTCGCGGTAACCCAGGCGATGTTGCCGCTGGTCAGGAAGTCCGCGGCCGGGAAAATCATCAATGTGTCGAGTGGACTTGGTTCGCTCGCGCGGCACGGCAACCCGACGTGGGATGCCCGCTACGAAGTGCTGGGATATTCGTCGTCCAAGGCGGCGCTGAACATGTTCACAGTGCAATTGGCATTCGAGTTGAAGAACGAAGGAATCGCGGTGAATTCAGTGGGGCCGGGATACACGGCTACGGACTTGAATGAACACAGGGGCCACCGGACTGTCGAACAAGGAGCTGCCGAGATCGTGCGGCTGGCGCGCCTGGAGCACGGGCCAACGGGCGGGTACTTCGAGACCGCAGGCTCGATCCCGTGGTGAGATTTAAAGGCGCCGGCCTAAAAGCAAGGCGGCCGCTACAAAACCGCCCTAGAAAATCCCGAGCTTGATATGCAGGAATCTCTTCGGGTCGCGGCGGAAATCGGCGATCAGCAGCCGCATGTCGCCCGAGAGGCCCGTCAAGTTGTCGTACAGGGCGGGATCGTTGAAAAACTTTCCGACTGTGCCCTGATTGGAATTGAGCTTTGCGGTAGCGTCGCGAACGTTCGCCGAGGCATCGCGCAGGTTGGCATAGAGAGCGTCGTCGGTCGCGAGCTTGCCCAGCGTGCCTTTGCCCGCGCGGACGTCGCCGAGCAGCGCGTTGCCCTTCTCGGCGAAACCGTTGATGTTGTTGTAGGCGGCGGGATCGTAGATCAGCTTGCCGACCGTGCCCTTCTGCTCCTGGATCGCGGACATGGTGTCGTCGATTTTCGACACGGCCGAATCCGCCTTGTCGTACAGATCGTCGCTCGCGATTAATTTGCCGACGCTTCCCTGGCCCTGCTGGATCGAGGACGCCATGGCATCGGCTTTCGCCGCGAGGCTGTCGAGGTGATTGTAGAGCGACGGGTCGTTGAGCACTTTCCCGATCGTGCCTTGGCCGCGCCTTAGTTTGCCGACGATCTCATTGAGCTGATCGGAAAGAACACTGAGGTTTTGGGCCACATCAGCGCCGCGCTCGACCACCTGCTTGATATCCGGTGCCTCCGAGCCCGGGAGAATGCCGTTCGGCGGGATCACCGTCCCGGTGAGCCCGCGCGAGATGGTGACGTAGCGGTTGCCGACCAAGCCCTGGGTCACAAGGCTCGCGCTCGAATCGGTCCGGATGTCATTTTGATATTTTCTTGCGAGGCGCAGCACGAGCGTGATGCTGTGCTCGCGATCCTTCGGGTGGGGCGTGAGGTCGATCGACTGCACGTTGCCGATTTCCACGCCGTCGAGATCGACCGGCGCGCCCGCTTGCACTCCCTCGACCTCGGGCAGATAGGTAATCAGGCGATATCTCGGCCCAAAGAATCCCGCACCGGTGACGTAAAAGATCGCCACCATCAGAAGGAACAGCGCTGCCAGCACGAACACCCCTACTCGCAGCTCGGTCCAGGTCAGTTGCTTTCGTTGCGCCATCGGCTTGCCTCCTCGGTGCCCTCGCCGCCAAATTTTATTCGGCCGAAGCCAGGAACTTTTTCAGGTAATCATCCGTTGAGTGAAGGATCTTGTCGGCCGCACCTTCGAAATAGATTTCGCCTTCGCGAAGGACGAGAACGTTGGTCGGCGAAACGCCTCCGCGAGAATCGCGTTGTTGGGGAGGCGCGGCCCCATTGCCGTCGATGCGAAGAACGCGGCCCGCCGACGCGTCAAAACGGAAATTGGCCAGGCCGAAGGCGTCCTGCACGCGGTGCGTGGCGAGCAGGGAAGTCACGCCTTGGAGGTCGCGGCCACGCAAGATCAGGGTGATGATGGTTTGCGAAGTGATGGGATCGAGCCCGGCGGTCGGCGAGTCGTAAAAGACCAGCGGCGGCTTATCCACAAGCGCCCGGGCGATCGACACGCGCCGGCGCATGCCGCCGGAGAGCTCGTCGGGATACTTCTCGATGGCGGGCTCCATCTCGACGAAGCGCAAGGCTTCGCGCACGCGCTGATCGATCTCCGCGTCGGGTATGTTCTCCTCGCGCAGGCGGAAGGAGACGTTGTCCGCCACCGTGAGCGAATCGAAAAGCGCGCCTTCCTGAAAGACGAAACCTACCTGCCGCCGGAAATCCAGCAGTTCGTCCTCCGCCATCTCGCCGACGTTCTCGCCCATCACCCAGACTTGGCCGGAATCGGGCCGCAGCAGCCCGGCCGCCAGCTTCATGACCAGCGTCTTGCCTGCACCGCTTTCGCCGAGCAGAATTTTCGTCTCTCCGGGCCACACCTCGAAGGAAATCCCGCGAAGGACTTCGTTTTCGCCGAACCCGATGTGCGCGCCCTTGAACACGATGAAGGGCTCGCCCGGGACGATCGTGGTCAATCCTCTCAGCGACCCCGGTCGGGTAGGACTCATCGTGGAATTATAGATGGAAATGGGGCGATCGCAGTCGGGGTTTCAGATTGCCCGGTTGCGGGGACGCGCGACGAGAGCCCGCGCCTATTTCTGAAACAGGAACAGCAGGAGCTTCGAGAGGAATAAATCGGAAACCAGCACGAGCACCGAGGAAATTACGACCGCGGACGTGGTGGCGCGGCCGACACCCTGCGTGCCTCCTTTGACGCGCAGCCCCTGAAAGCATCCGATGGTAGCGACGATAAAAGCAAAGACAAGAGGCTTGGTAAAGCCTTGCACGAGATCGCCGAATTCGAGCGCATCGATGGCGCGCGTCCAGAACTGCACCGCGCCCAGCCGCAGCGTGAAATACGATGCGATGAATCCGCCCACCAGGCCGACAAAATCGAAGACAGCCGTCAGCAGAGGCATTACGAAGATGGTCGCCATCACGCGCGGCGTCATGAGCCGGCGGATCGGGTCGGTTCCGAGCGCGCGCATCGCGTCCACTTGTTCCGTCACCACCATCGATCCAAGTTCCGAAGCCATCCCCGAGGCGTTGCGGCCGGCAACGAGAAGCGCCGTGATGGTTGGACCGAGCTCGCGAACCAGCGCCAACGACACCGCGTCGCCCGTCAGTTCGGTCATCCCGAAACGCTGGAATTGCGAGGCTGTGTTGAGCACGAGCACGCCGCCGATCGAGAGCGAGGCGGCCAGAATGATTGGAAGCGAACCTACTCCGATCAGGTCCATCTGTTCGAGAGTCTCCGACCAGTAGGCAGGAGGCATGAAAACGTTCAGGACCGCCTGGAGGGAAAGCAGCGAATAGTCCTGCAAGGCCAGAATCCGGCGCTTGATGACGCCGCTGAGGACCGAAGGTATGGATGAAACTTCGCTGGCTTCAGGCATCGTGTGGAAGCGCGGTTGCGGGCCACTCCAGCGCGTCACCGGAAGCGTAGCTTCCGCCGTGCGCTCCGTCAAGCGAACATCCACGGGGCGATTTGACGGAATTTTTGCGCCAAGACACGTGGAGCGCGCGGCCTTTACGGAGGAGAGTGCGTCCGGTAGAATCTTTCGTTTATTCCAGTTCCCGATACATCACTCGATATGCTGCGATTCGTTACCGCCGGAGAGTCTCACGGGCAAGCGCTCGTCGCCTGGATTTCCGGGCTGCCCGCGGGCGTGCCGGTGGATACCGATTTCGTCAGCCGCGAGCTGCACCGCCGGCAGCTGGGCTACGGGCGCGGCGGGCGCCAGCGGATCGAGAAGGACCAGGCGGAGTTTCTGGCGGGCGTGCGGCACGGCAACACCATCGGCGCGCCGATTGCGCTGCGGATCGAAAATCGCGACTGGAAAAATTGGGAGAAGGCGCTGCCGGTCGAAGACAGCGAAGGCGCCGAGGATGCGCAGCGCCGGTTGACCGCGCCGCGGCCGGGTCACGCGGATCTGGCGGGATCGCAGAAGTTCAATTTTCACGATGCGCGCTATATTCTCGAGCGCGCCTCGGCGCGGGAGACGGCGGCGCGCGTGGCGGCGGGCGCGCTGGCAAAGCTGCTGCTGCGCGAGTTCGGTATAACCATTCTGAGCCACACGATCGCGGTGGGCCATGTGCGGCTGGAACGCGCGGCCACGTGGGAGGAAATCGTCGCGATCTGCGAGAATCTGGAATCGCCGCTGCGCTGCGTCGATCCCGACACCGAAACGAAAATGAAGGCGGAAGTGGATCACGTGCTGCGCGCGGGCGATTCCGTGGGCGGGATTTTCGAGGTCGTCGCGCGCGGACTCCCGCCCGGGCTCGGAACCCATACGCAGTGGGATGAGAAGCTGGACGCGAAACTGGCGCAAGCGGTGATGTCGATGCAGGCGGTGAAGGCGGTCGAAATCGGCGCGGGCGTCGCGAACGCGGGCAGCTACGGCTCCGAAGTGCAGGACGAAATCCGGTACGATACTTCACGCAAGCGCTTCGACCGCTCCTCGAATCGCGCGGGCGGCCTCGAGGGCGGCATCACGAACGGCCAGGACGTCGTCGTGCGCGGATACTTGAAGCCGATTTCGACGCTGCGCCGCGCGCTTCTCACCGCCGACATGAATACGAAGGAAGCCGTGAAGGCGGCCTACGAGCGCTCGGATGTGTGCGTCGTGCCGGCGGGCGGCGTGGCGGGCGAGGCGATGGTCGCGCTGGCACTTGCCGGAGCATTCCTCGAGAAGTTTGGCGGCGACTCGCTGGAAGAAACGCGCAGGAATTTCGAAGGCTATCAGCGTCAATTGGATAATTTCTAGAAGGCGAAGAGGCGATGATTCATCCGATTGTGAAATACGGCGACCCGGTGCTCGAAACTCCCACGAAGACGGTGGAGAATTTCGACGAAGAGCTGCAGGCGCTCGTCAACGACATGTTCGAGTCGATGTACGCCGCACAGGGCGTCGGGCTGGCGGCGCCGCAGATCGGGATCGGGCGGCGCGTCGCTGTGATCGACGTGACGAACGGAAAAAATCCCGAGGGCCGCATCATCTGCGCGAATCCGGAGATCATCCACGCCGAGGGCGAGCAGCGCGAAGAAGAGGGATGCCTCTCGGTCCCGGGCTTTCGCGGGCACGTGGCGCGGCCGCTGTACGTCACGGTGCGTGCGCAGGACGCGAGCGGCAAGGAATTCGAGATGCGCGGCGAAGGGCTTCTGGCGCGCGCGTTCTGCCACGAAATCGATCATCTCGACGGGATTCTCTTCCTGAACCACCTCAGCATGCTCAAGCGCGACATGATCAAGCGCAAAATCCGCAAAATGAAAAAAGCCGGCGACTGGTAGGCGCATTGTGGCGCTGCGAATCGTCTTCTGCGGCACGCCTGCTTTTGCCGTGCCGTCGCTGCGGCATCTGATCGCGCAGGCGGATTTTCAGGTCGCGGCGGTGGTGACGCAGCCGGACCGCCCGCGCGGCCGCGGCCAGGAAATGGCGACGTCGCCCGTGAAGGACGCGGCGTTTGCGGCCGGCGTTCCCGTATTTCAGCCCGAGAAAATCAGGGCAGACGCTGCCTACGAGGAGATCAAGCGGCTTGCGCCGGATGTTGCCGTCATCATCGCCTACGGGCAGATCATTTCCGAGCGGCTGATCGATATCCCGCGGATGGGGTGGGTTAACCTCCACGCGTCGCTGTTGCCGAAGTATCGGGGCGCGGCGCCCATCAATTGGGCGATCCTGAACGGCGAGAGGCGCACCGGCCTGACCACCATGCAAATCGACGCCGGGCTCGACACCGGGCCGATGCTGTTGAAGTACGAAACCGAGATTGGCCGCGACGAGACCGCGCCCGAACTGGCCTCCCGGCTTGCCGAGGCCGGCGCGCCGCTCGTCGCCGAGACCTTGCGCGGCCTCGATCGCGGCGAGGTCCAGGCGATCCCGCAGGATGCATCGGAAGCAACGTTCGCGCCGCCGTTGAAGAAAGAGAACGGCCGCATCGATTGGACGCTCGACGCGTACAAAATCTACAATCGCATTCGCGGCCTGCAGCCCTGGCCCGGGGCGTACACAACACTTCGGGGAAAGATTTGTCACGTGTGGGGCACGCCCGCACGATCCATGGACAAGAACGATCCCTGGACGAACCGGTGGCGAGATGGAACGATCGTGACTCTGGGATCTGAGGTGTCCGTTCCCTGCGGAGAAGGTACGCTGCTGCGGGTCACTTTTGTGAAATTGGAAGGGCGCAAGCGCGTCACCGCACAGGAATTTGCCAGCGGGGCACACTTGCTTCCTGAAGAGCGCTTCGGCGGCTAGCGGGATGGTCGCGTAATACGCGCGATCTCGCACAAGTCAGGGTGCAGCAAGCAGCGCCCCTACACGGGCTAACAGCGCTGATCGAGCCAAGGTTTTTCGAGACGGCGCACTAAACCGGTGGATCCCAACGGCGAACGGCTACCGATGGCCATAAGTCCCGCCAGAAAAATCGCGTTTGACGTGCTGCAGCGCGTGGAGGCCGAGGGCGCCTACGCCGGCGATCTGCTGCACGCCGAGCTTGGCGCGAAGGTGAAACCCGCGGATGCGGCGCTGGCGACGGAGCTGACGCTCGGCGTGCTGCGCCAAAGGCTGCTGCTCGATTTTTTGCTGGAACGCCACCTCGAGAGAACCGTCGAACGGCTCGACTTGGCCGTGGCCCTCGCCTTGCGGTTAGGCGCGTACCAGCTCCGATTTCTTGGAAGAATACCGGCATCGGCGGCCGTGAACGAGTCCGTCGAGCTGGTGAAAAAGGCTCGGAAGACCTCCGCGGCCTCGCTCGTGAATGCGATCCTGCGGCGCGTTTCCCGATCGAAACTCCCGGTCGAGCAATTCCTCCCGCCGGATATCGCCGGGGCCGGAAGGCTTGCCATCCTGCATTCGCACCCGGCGTGGATGGTCGAGCGATGGCTGATGCGCTGGGGCCAGGCGCGGACGACGGATTTACTCGAGGCCGACAACGCGGCGCCGCGCGTGAGCTGCACGCTGAGCGACCCGGCCCGGCGCGAGGAGGTGTTGGCTGCGCTCCGACACGCCGGCTTGCGCGTGGAAACGGGCACTTTGCTGCGCGACGCTTTTGCCGTCCGTGGAGGCAGCGCGTCACGCTCGGCGGAGTTTCGCGCGGGAAGAATCTCGATCCAGGACGAAGCGTCGCAAGCGATTCCGTTGTTGCTCGGCGTGCGTGCCGGAGATCGCGTCCTCGACTTGTGCGCCGCGCCGGGCGGAAAGACGCCGCCGCTGGCGCGCGCCGCGCAAAACCGGGGCCTGGTTGTTGCCGCCGATCGATACGGGCACCGGCTGCGCGCCATGGCCGCGCAGTTCGACCGCCTCGAACTGTCGAACGTACGCCTGGTCGAGCTCGACGCGACCCAAGACCTGCCGTTTGGCGCGCGGTTCGATCGCATTCTGCTGGACGCGCCGTGTTCCGGCACCGGCACTCTGGCTCGTCATCCGGAGATTCGCTGGCGATTGCGCCCCGAACAGCTTGCCGAGCTTCGCGCATTGCAGGTTCGAATGCTCCGCACCGCCCTCGCACATCTCGCTCCCGGCGGCAGGCTCGTCTATTCAACATGCTCGATCGAACCTGAGGAGAACGAGGACGCTGTCGCGGAGGTCTTGCGGGCCGCCAGCGGCGTCTCGCGCGTGCCTCCCGCCGAAATGATGAAAACGCTCGCCCCGCATCTGGTTGCGGGAGTGTCTGCGTCCGCGCTATTCGACGACGCAGGCCAGTTTCACACGCTTCCGGGCCGGCAACAGACCGACGGTTTCTTCGCCGCTGCGCTCCGGATTTGAGGCAACATGGAAAAGGCACGGCGGATATGAACGAGACAAGGAATCCGTGGACGGTCACGTCCCGCACGACCGCGTACGACAACCCCTGGATTCGCGTGGATCACCACGAGGTTTTGAATCCCGCAGGCAAGCCCGGCGTGTATGGCGTCGTCCATTTCAAGAATCACGCGATCGGCGTCGTCCCGATCGATGAGGACGGAAACATTATTCTGGTCGGGCAGTACCGGTTCCCGCACGCTGCTTACAGCTGGGAAATACCCGAGGGTGGCGGACCCGCGGGCACCGCTATTCTTGAATCCGCGCAAAGGGAACTGCGGGAAGAGTGCGGCGTCACGGCGGGAAGCTGGCTTGAGATCGTGGGGATGGATCTCTCAAACAGCGTGACGGATGAAAAAGGCACTGTGTTCCTCGCCTGGGACCTCAGCCACGGGACCGCCGAACCAGAGGACAGCGAGCAACTTCACGTGGCGCGAGTGCCGTTCCGCGAAGCGCTTGGACGCGTGAAGCGCGGTGAGATTCGCGACTCCCTCAGCGTCGCCGCAATCTTCAAGGTCGCGCTGATGGCATTGGAGGGCGAGCTGCCCGAACCGCTTCGGGGCGTGATTTGCGTTTAGGGAGGGTTCCGATCTCGCCGATTTTCCTTGCGGCGTTTTTCCGCCGTGCTAGCGTGATGGTGGTGGCGATGCATGCCGAATGGAGATTTGAGGCGGCGACAACCCGGATCAGCCGATGAATCTACGCGAGCGCTTGCACTGGATTTTCCGCATGTCTGTGCTGCTGTTTATATTGTCCTCGGTTGCGTTCCTTAGCGCGCTGACGGCGATGCGTTTCGCCGTCGAGGGGCGCGAAGTGGTGATGCCGGATGTTGTGGGGATCAAAGCAGGGCAAGCGCAGCAGATTCTGGCGAAGCGCGGCATCGGAATCAGGGTCGAAGACAGACTGTACAACAGCCTGCCGGTCGATGCCGTCGTCCGCCAAAGCCCGCAGGCGAATATGGAAGTGAAGGTCGGGCAGTTCGCCCACGTGGTGCTGAGCCTTGGTCCGCAGAAAGTTATCATCCCGCAGCTCGAAGACAAGAGCGTGCGGGCCGCGCAGATCGAAATGCTGCGGGACGGTTTGCAGCTGGGCGAGGTGTCGAGCGCATACCTGCCGGATTACCCCGAGGATGTCGTGATCGAGCAGGACCCGGCTCCCGGCACAACCGATGTAACAAGTCCGCACGTGAACCTGCTGGTTTCGCTCGGGCCGCCGCCACCGGCGTACGTGATGCCGCAGCTGATCGGGGCTCCGGTTGCGGAAGCCGAATCAAAATTGAACGCCGCGGGCCTGAAAGTCGCGAAGCTCGCGTCCGCCACAGTACCTGACGCCATGCACGGGGCGGTGGTCGATCAGACGCCCGAGCGCGGGCAGCGCGTCGACGCCAGCACGCCGATCGAGCTGCAAGTGGCTGAATAGCGAAAACCTGCATCCAGGCGTGCTAGAATCCACCGAAGTTGCCATGGGCTATTCCCGCATCGAAATCGCTCCGTCCATTTTGGCGGCGGATTTTGCCCGTTTGGGCGACGAAATCCGGGCCGCCGAGCAAGGCGGCGCCGACGTGATTCACGTGGACGTGATGGACGGGCACTTCGTGCCCAACATTTCGATCGGCATCCCGGTGGTAGCGTCCTTGCGCAAGGCAACCCGCCTGCCGCTGGACGTGCATCTGATGATCGAACGCCCCGAAGAGTACATTGAGGAGTTCGTTGGCGCAGGCGCGGACCGCGTCCTGGTGCATCAGGAGGCGACGCCGCATTTGGACCGTGCCCTGGCGATGATTCGCGAGTCGGGCGCACAGGCAGGCGCGGTGATCAATCCGGCCACACCCGTCGCGATGCTTTCCGATGTGCTCGACGAGGTCGATACGGTCCTGGTGATGTCCGTGAACCCGGGGTTCGGAGGGCAGAAATTCATACCCAGGGCGGTCGAAAAAATCCGTCAACTGAATGACTGGCGGGGGCGCTATAATGCCGGGTTTCGGATCGAGGTGGATGGCGGTGTCGAGCTCGAGAATATAGGCGATTTGGCGCGGGCCGGTGCAAACACGTTCGTAGCGGGGACTTCGATCTTTCACACGCCCGACCCAGCCGAGGCAGCGCGTCAGTTACGAAAATTTGCGACCGAAGCTTTGCGGCAGCGCGTTTAGGCCGGGCTTCTCGCGTGGGGTGTCATGAACAAGCGTCAGTGGGCGGTTTGCGCATTCGCGGCATTGCTGGCGGGATCGCTCGGCACGAGCGCCTTCGGTCACCAGAAGGTCAAGGTGACAAAGGTGAAGCCGGCGAAGAAACCAGCCGACGCCACCGCTCAATCCGCCGAGCCCGACAAGATTCTCTACGAGCGCGCCGTCGACGACGTCAAGCATTCGAAATACACCGAGGCGCGCCTCAGCTTCCAGACCCTCATCAACACCTACCCGGACAGCGAATTCCTCGCCAAGGCCAAGCTGGGCGTCGCTGATTCCTACTACAAAGAGGGCGGCACCTCGAATCTGACTCAGGCTGTCGACGAATACAAGAATTTCATCGTCTTCTTCCCGTTCCTTGACGAAGCGGCCTACGCGCAGATGCAGGTCGGCATGTCCCACTACCGCATGATGAGCAAGTCGGATCGCGACAACAGCCAGGGAGAATCCGCCGAGGACGAATTCCAGACCTTCCTTCTCAAGTACCCTACCAGCCCGCTGGTGCCGAAGGCCGAGCAGGATCTGCGCAACGTTCAGGAGGTGCTGGCCGACGGTTACTACAGGGTCGCACGCTTTTACTATCTCAAGAGGGATTACCGTGCTTCCGCCGCGCGTCTCGTCGATCTGACCCAACGCTACCCGCTTTACAGCCAGAGCGACGACGCGCTGGCGATGCTTGGAGACGTCTACATGCGTGCCAAGCAAGCCGTAAAGAATGAGGACGAAAAGAACCACTGGGCCGATCTAGCGGCCAAGTGTTATTCACGCATCGTTCAGGACTACCCGATGTCGAGCCAAGTTGCGCTGGCCAAGGACCGCCTCAAGTCCCTCGGCGTGCCGATTCCGGCGGCCGACCCCGAAGCCCTCGCGCGGATGCAGAAGCAGCAGACGTACGAGAAGCATCACCGTGAGAACCTCGTGGCGAAGTTTCCCCTCGGGATGCTCGAGTCGCGCCCCGACGTTTCAGCCGCCGCTCGTTCCGGTGAGCCGAACCTGAATCCTCCGAACGACCTTGTTTCGGCCACCGATGTTTTGAAGGCGGACGCGGCCGGGCCTAGCTTTACAATTGGGGCGGAAAATCCGGGCTTGAGTGACAACGGCGCCGCGGGCGGCGCAAATGACTCCGGAGGGCCTGTGGTGGAAGGCGGCGCAACTGATTCGACAGGAAACGGGAACGCGCCATCGACCGGCGTGGGAGCCGAGATCATCGCTGCGCCGACTTCTGCCGCGGACGCTTCTTCGTCGGCTGGCACGGCCGCGGCTCCAGCTCCCGCTCCGACGAGCGTTCCGGCAAATGCGCCGGCGGCGTCCGACCCTCCGGCGACCTCGACGCTGAGTTCCGTTCCAGGCACCGGGCCGGCCGCCTCAGTGACATCTCAGGCGAGTGCCGCTCCACAAGGGAGCACTGCTGCGCAAGCCACACAGACCAGCGGGACTGCGAGCACAACGTCTCAAGCGAATGCACCGGCACCTGCGGCGCCTAAGGCCGATTCGAAGACCGAGTCCACCAGCAAGAAGAAGAAGGGTTTGAAGAAGATAGTCCCCTGGTGAAACCCGGCCAGGCTCTGCCCGGACCCCCTACTTAACGACTGAGGCACGCACGTGTCTAGACTCCGTTGACGCTCCCTCGCGAGGGTGTTGCAATAGGCTGTGGAAGACGCGCGCGCCTAAACCGGCAAGTGCGCTGCTAGAGGGGTCTTCGTGCCTAGCATTCTCGTTGCGGACGACAACACCAACATTCAGAAGATGGTCTCGCTGGCCTTTGAGGACCGAGGCATCACGGTAGTCTCGGTGGGCAACGGGGAAGCCGCGGTCCGCCGCATCCCAGATATGAATCCGGATCTGGTTCTGGCGGATATTTTCATGCCCGTGCGCAACGGGTACGAGGTGTGCGAGTTCGTCAAAAAGGACCAGCGATTCGCGCACGTTCCCGTGATTTTGCTGGTGGGTGCATTCGATCCGCTCGACGAAAAAGAAGCGCGCCGCGTGGGCGCCGACGGCGTTCTGAAAAAACCCTTCGTTCCGCCGGACCCGCTGATTGCGATGGTGATTTCCGCTCTCGAGAAGAATCCTCGGGTGGTTGCCGAATTGGCGAAAGCCAAGGCCGCGCTGGAGCCGCACGCAATGCCCGATGCAGCCGCCTCATTTGAAGTTCAGAATGTGCCGAAACCCGAACCGAAACCCCTGCCCGAATTTCCGGAGTTGAGCCCCGAGGAAGCGGCGATTGTGTACGGCTTTGGGAAAGGCGTGCGTGCGATCGATGACGATGAGCAGGCCGACGCCGGCAAGGAGGCTCCGGCGCCCGTTCGAGGACGTGACGAAGAAGAGGACGACGGTTCGGAAACGGGAGCGACCGCGACCGACTGGCGCCGCAACGCCATGGACTTCGACATCCCAGAAGAGCATGCGAATCGGCCCGCCTTCTCCTCGCTGGACGATCTCGAGCCCGCTACTTTTTTCCCGTCCGAGGCGGAAGCGCGTAAACCCGCATCTGAAATCGAAGCGCCCGCCATGGCGGCGCAAGATAGGGCTCCTCAGTCCGCGCCTGTCGTCGCGGCTGAAGATGCACCGCGTGTGGTGCCGATCCTCGCGGAGGAAGTCGACATGCGCGCTCTGGAGCCGGTCGAAGCGATGCCGGTCGAGCCCGCACCCATGAGCCTCCCTACGCAGACGAATGCTGAGCCGGAACCGCAACGGGAGCCCGAGCGAGACCACGAGGCGAAGCCCAGCCTGGCGTCCAGAATGCGGCATTGGATGGACGCGATCGTGTCGCCGCCTCCGGCTGAGAAGACCCCCGAAGAGACCAAGGGCAAGGGTGATTGGATGGCGGAGGCCTCGGAGCCTGAGGCTCCTGAAGTTGCGGCCGTCGAGCAAAAGGCCGCGTCGTCTGAGCCGCCACAGACCACGGCATTGGCGGTGGTAAAGCCGGCGGAAGAGAACTTTTTCGCTGAAGAGTCCGCGCACGCCGAGCACTCAGCCGATGAATCCGAGCGTCCTGAGGTTGCGTCTGTCGAAATGGGATCCGGTGGAGTTGCGGCCGCCGACCAGGCTCCGATCGAAGCCGCTTCCGCCGTGGTTGAAACTGAAGACATTGCACCGGTTGAGGCCCATGCTCCTGTTGGGCAGGCTTCTGAATCTCGCAAAGCAGTTGAGCCCGAAGCAGAGCCCGAGATCTGGGATCGAGCAGAAGAAACGACGCCATCTTTGCGTGATCCCGATCTTGTCGTCCCGCCCCCGGTTCGAGTTACACCCGAGCCTCTGCTGGTGGATGAAGAGCCTGGGCAAGCGTCCAATTACGGAGAAGAGCAGCACGAACTGCCTCCGGCTCACGCGTTCGAGGTAGCGGCTGCGCCGGAGCTCATCGCCGAAGATGCGCCGGCGGACGAAGCTTCCGTCCCTGAGCCTTCGTTGGGGGCTGTTGCCGCCGAATCGGCTGCCGAATACATCGACGAACGCGTCCCGACGGGCCCGCCGCCGAATCGGGAGGCCCTGGCCGAGATTCCGTTTCTCAACCCGCCGCAGGGCTTCGACCCGCATGCATCGGCGCCGCCGGCGTCTTCAGGGGCCGATGCCTCGACCGTCGATGCCGTCGTGGAGAAATTGCTCGAAAGGCTTCAGCCGCAACTCCATGACCTGCTCTCGCAGGGCGTGCTCAAGCCGCTGGTCGAAAATCTCCTGCGGCAAGAAGCCATCAAGAAAGAGAAGTAGCTCCTCGCTGCATTCGGCGAGATTCTTCCGCTTGCGACACAATTCCCGCGCGTATATGCTGTGCGCCTCCTGAGTCTGGGGAAGGGGGATGATTCCGTGAACATCTCAGTGGCACGATTAGGTCGAGTTGATCTGAGCGGCTACCGCGCAGCTCTCGCTTTTTTCGCCGCGTTTCTCGCGAGCCTTTTTTTCGGTGTTGGCGGGGCGCATGCGGCGTCGTGCGAGAGCCTGGCGTCGCTCTCGCTGCCCGATACGACGATCACGAAGGTGGAGGTCGTGCCCGCCGGCACCTTCAAGGCGCCCCCTCCCGTCGGCCCTGCGCCGCCGATCGATTTCGGTCCGGTGAGTTACGCGGACGTGCCCGCATTTTGCCGCGTTTCCGCCACGCTCAAGCCGACGAGCGATTCCGACATTCGAATCGAAGTCTGGCTGCCGATTTCGGGCTGGAATGGAAAATATGAGGCGGTCGGCGGTGGCGGCTGGGCCGGCGTGATCGGCTATTCCGCATTGGCCGACGCCCTCCGCGGAGGCTATGCCAGCAGTTCTACCGACACGGGGCACGTGGGCCCAACGGGCACGTTCGCGCTTGGCCATCCCGAAAAAGTTGTCGACTACGCCTATCGCTCCGAGCACGAGATGACCGTGAAAGCCAAGGCCATCATCCAGGCTTTCTATGGCTCAGCACCGCATTATTCTTATTGGAACGGCTGCTCGACAGGTGGCAAGCAGGCGCTGACCGAAGCGCAGCGCTATCCGAAGGACTACAACGGCATCATCGCCGGCGCGCCAGCGAATTACATGATCCATCTGCACGTGTTTCAGGTCGCCATCTGGGATATCGCGCACAAGACTCCCGAAGCGACGATTCCTCCGTCGAAGTATGCCGTGCTGCACGCCGCGGTACTGAACAAGTGCGATTCGCTCGATGGGCTCAAGGACGGATTGATCGAAAATCCCTTGGCCTGCCATTTTGATCCGAAAGTGGTCGAGTGCAAGAGCGGCGACGAACCCTCCTGCCTCACGCCCGCGCAGGTGGAGACGGCTCGTGCGACGTATGGGCCGCTCGTGAATCCGCGGACCAAGCAGGTGATTTTCCCCGGTATGGAGCCTGGCAGCGAGCTCGGCTGGACAATGCTTGTGAACGCGAAAGATCCCCTCGTCGCTCCCGACACGTTCAAGTACATCGTCTTCAAGGATCCCCATTGGGATATCCGCAAACTCAATCTGGATAGCGACGTCGCGTACGCGGACAAGGTCGATGGTGGTCTGAACAACGCCATCAATCCGAATCTCACGCCGTTTTTCGCCCACGGCGGAAAGCTCATCATCTACCACGGCTGGGCCGATCAATTGATCGCGCCTCTCAATAGCGTGAACTACTACGAGAGCGTGCTGAAAACGGTGGGCGCTCCCGCAAAGCAGGATATGCGCCTATTCATGGTCCCGGGGATGCAGCACTGCCGCGGCGGCGAAGGTCCGAATGTGTTCGACATGATGCCCGCCATCTCGCGGTGGACCGAGGGCGGAAAGCCGCCTGCCGAAGTGATCGCCGCGCACAAAACCAAGGGCACAGTCGACCGCACGCGACCCCTCTGCCCCTATCCGCAAATCGCGAAATACAAGGGCAGCGGCAACGTCGACGAAGCCGCCAACTTTGTCTGCGCCGCCTGGTAGCGGCAAGCCGGT
Source organism: uncultured Acidobacteriota bacterium (assembly GCA_963836125.1). GTDB lineage: Bacteria > Acidobacteriota > Terriglobia > Acidiferrales > UBA7541 > Palsa-295. The sequence continues at coordinate 726,471 of CAWIIK010000003.1, read as the reverse complement.
ACTGCAGGCAGCTGCCAGAACCGGCGCCGATCATGAGAGAGGCAGGATTCTACGCGTCTCTCTCTTTCCATAAGACGCGGCGACCAAAATCAGGGCCGCGACAGCAGAAAAGAACAGCACCCAATAAATGGCACCTGCGTCTCGGTCCGTTTGGTTGCTGTGAGGCAGTGCGCGAATGAGCACCGCGCCGATCGCTAGGATCGGGGGGCCGCTTAAACCAGGTCCCCAGGATGGCCGAACCCGGCGCAGCGACGAGCATGACCACGGTGGCGAACGCCCCGGACAGAAAAGAGAACGATGCCAGAAGAATCCTGCCCCAGCGGGCCTTGAAAAGAATGCTCCACGCCATGCCGGTTAGACTGATTCGGAACCCTGGTGAATGGCAAATCAGTGTGGTGTATGCCGTCTAATTGACGCACCGCGCGGCCGCCGCTTATCATGGGTGTTTCGCTTCTGCACAAAATCCAATTCCATAGGGAACGCATGCCCCGGGAAATTCCCAAGGCTTACGAGCCGCAGGAGATCGAAGAGCGCTGGGCCAAGTCCTGGTTCGACGAGAAACTCTTCCGTGCCGAAAACTCCGGCGACGGTCCGGCATTCTCGATCGCGCTGCCGCCGCCGAACGTCACGGGCTCGATCCACGTCGGCCACCTGCTCGAACACACGCAGATCGATATGCTGGTCCGCTGGCGCCGCATGAAGGGCCAGCACACTCTCTGGCTGCCTGGAATGGATCACGCCGGCATTGGCACGCAGTACGTCGTCGAGCGCGAACTCGACAAGCAAGGCATCCGCCGGCTGGACCTCGGCCGCGAACAGTTCGAACGACGCGTGTGGCAATGGAAGGCGGAAAGCGGCGGCGCGATCAAGGGGCAGATGATCCGCCTCGGCGCCTCGTGCGATTGGACGCGCGAGCATTTCACGCTCGAGCCGAAGCTTTATCGCGCCGTGCTTGAAGCTTTCTTGCGGCTCTACCACGAAGGGCTGCTCTATCGCGGGCCCTATATGGTCAACTGGTGCCCGCGCTGTCAGACAGCCATCAGCGACCTTGAAGTCGTCCACCTCGAGCGCCCCGGGAAACTGTGGCATCTCCGGTATCCGGTCACCGGCTCCAATCCGTCTGGCGGCGCGGCAAGCGAATTTCTCGTGGTCGCGACGACGCGTCCGGAAACGATGCTCGGCGATACGGCCGTCGCCGTTCATCCCGATGATGAGCGCTATCAGCGCTTCATCGGCAAAACCGTGATGCTGCCGCTGATGAATCGCGAGATTCCCGTCATCGCGGACGCCTACGTCGACCGCGAATTCGGCACCGGCGTGGTTAAGATCACGCCCGCGCACGACCCGAACGACTTTCAGGTCGGCAAGCGCCACAATCTGCCCGAAATCGACGTGATGACCAACGACGGCCACATGAATGCGGCCGCCGGCAAGTATCAGGGACTCGACCGCTTCGAGGCCCGCAAGCGCATTGTGAGCGATCTCGAAGCGCTTGGCTTGATCGACAAGCTCGAGGACATCACGCACTCGGTCGGCGTCTGCGACCGCTGCAAATCCGAAGCCGAGCCGCGCGTTTCGATTCAGTGGTTCATGACCATGAAGTCGCCGGCTGAGGCCGCCGTCGAGGCCGTGACGGACGGTCTGATCGAGGTCGTCCCCGAAAACCAAAAGACGATTCTCCTGAACTGGTACGCCAACATCCACGACTGGTGCATCTCGCGGCAGCTCTGGTGGGGGCATCGCATTCCGATCTGGCATTGCGACAACTGCAAGGAGATGGTTCCGGCGACGGATTCGCGCGTCGAGATTTTCGAGGGGCATGCACGCGCGGCGAGCGCGCCTAAGACGTGCCCAAAGTGCGGCGGATCGAAGCTGACGCAGGATACCGATGTGCTCGATACGTGGTTCAGCTCCGCGCTGTGGCCCTTTTCTACGCTTGGCTGGCCGGATGACACCGCGGACCTGCGCACGTTCTATCCCACGAGCCTGCTGATCAGTGGCTACGACATTTTGTTCCTGTGGGATTCGCGCATGATCATGATGGGCCTGCACCTCACGGGCGGAGCCGAGCCGAAAGATCGCGTGCCATTCCGCCGCCTCTACCTGCATTCGCTGGTGCGCACCGCCGAAGGCGCGAAGATGTCGAAGACGAAGGGCACCGGGGTCGACCCGCTGCAGCTGACGCAGCAGTACGGCACCGATGCGCTTCGCTACATGCTCGCCAGCATGGCCGCGCCCGGCACCGATATCGCGCTCACCAAAGACCGCATCCTCGGCGCCCGGGCTTTCGCCAATAAAATCTGGAATGCGGCGCGATTTCTCTTCGTCAATCTCGAGAAGGTCGAAGCCAGCGGCCTGACGCTCGAAGAGCTCGCCGCGGCCGAAATCCGCGCGAAGGCGCCGTACCCCGTGCCCGGCGAGGGAGCGCTCGCGCATCGCTGGATTTTCTCGCGTCTCGCCTGCGTCGCGTCGCAGGTCGACGCCGCGCTTGATACTTTCCGCTTCCACGAGGCGTGCCAGACGATCTACCAATTTTTCTGGGGCGATTTCTGCGATTGGTACATCGAATGGGTGAAGCCGCAGCTCGCCTCAACCGATCGCGAGGTCGCGCTCGCCGCATGGCGCAATATTTTCGCCGCCCTCGACGCGGCGCTGCGCCTGCTGCACCCTGTGATGCCGTTCCTCACCGAAGAGCTGTGGCACCGCCTGCCGCAGCCCGCCGGCGCGCGTTCGATCGCCCTCGACAAATTCCCCGAGGCGCGTCCCGGATGGGCCGATCAGGGTGCTGACGACGCGATGAGCATCCTGCAGGAGATCGTCGTGGCGGCTCGCAACATCCGCGCGGAAATGAAGCTCGATCCCAAGCGCACAGTTGCCGCTGATTTTTTCGCCACGGGCCCGATGCGCCGCAATCTCGTGCAGGAAAATATGGAGCCGATTCTCCGCCTGGCCTCGCTCTCCGAGCTGCGGATCGTGCGTGGCCATCTCGACGCCGAGGGCGGCGCGGTTCGCTCGACCGCCGCATTCGACCTGCGCATCCCGTACGCTGACACCGTGGACAAGCCCGCCGAAATCGCGCGCGTGAAAAAAACGATCGCGAGCCTCGCGAAGGACGTCGAGTCGAAGCAACACCGCCTCACCGACGAAAGCTTTACCAGCAAAGCGCCCGCGAAGGTTGTCGACGCGCTCCGCGCGACGCTGGCCGAGCGCCAGCTCGAACTCAAAAAGCTCCACGCTCGCCTCGCCCAGCTCGAATCCTAGCGCCCGCGTTTTTCGCCACTCATCACTGGCACCAGCCGCTTCCGCCATGTATCCTTCAAGTTTCCGCCCATGCCAACGAAGCGCACCGCAAGCCTGCCTGGCACCACCGACCGGCGCATCGACGCACTGCTGACCCTGCTAGCCGAAAACTCGACGATCGTGATCAGCGGCGCAAAGATCGCCAAGGAAATCGGCGTGACGCGCCAGCAGGTCTGGCGCTGGATCGAAAAGCTGCGCCTGCTCGGCGTCCGCGTGAAGGGACATCCGCGCACCGGCTATCACATCGAGCGCGTGCCCGACATTCTCGTCCCGCAGATGCTTAGCCATCGCCTCTACGGCACGTTCGCGCGCCGCATTTTTCACTTCTTCAAGATCGACTCAACGAATTCCGCCGCCATGCGCCTGGGCGACTCCGGCGAGCCCCACGGCGCCGTCGTGGTCGCCGAAGAACAAACCGTGGGCCGCGGCCGCGCGGGCCGCTCGTGGACATCCGAAAAATCCGCAGGCATCTATTGCAGCATTCTGCTGCGGCCGCCCATTCCGCCGGCGCACGCGCCGCTGCTTACGCTCGTCGCCGGCCTCGCCGCCCGCGACGCCGCCGCGGAAGATCTCGACGCGCTTCCCGACATTCGCTGGCCCAACGATCTGCTCGTCGGCGGCCGGAAATTCTGCGGCATCCTCACCGAGATGCACGCCGAGCCCGACCGCATCCACCACGCGGTGGTCGGCATCGGCATCAACGTTAACCAGGCGAAAATGCCCGCCGATCTTGCAGCGATCGCCACGTCCCTGCGCATCGAAACCGGCAAAGCACATTCGCGCTTCGAGCTGCTGATCCGGTTGCTCCAGTATTTCGATCGCTACTACAATCAGTTCCTCGCGGATGGCGCGCTGCCGGTTCTCCGGCGGTTCGCGCAGGTATCGAGCTACTACGAGGGGAAGCGCGTGCGGATCACCACGGCGACGGAAAGCTTCACCGGGACCACGGCGGGCCTCGAGCCGAGCGGCGTGCTGCGCGTGGCGCGCGACGACGGGCGCGGCATCGAGCCCGTGCTCTCGGGCGACGTCGCGGAGGCATCCTGATGCTGCTTACCCTCGACGCGGGCAACACCAACACGGTCCTGGGCGTCTTTCGTGGCCAGGAACTCGTCGCGCATTGGCGCCTCAGCACCTCTCGCGATCAGACCATCGACGAATACGGCATCCTCACGCGCAATCTCTTCACGCTCGCGGGCCTCGAACCGCGGGAGATCAATGGCGTCATCATCAGTTCGGTGGTGCCGCCGCTCAACTCCGTGCTCGCTGGCATGGCCGAGCGGTATTTTTCGCGCAAAGCGCTGTTCGTCGAACCGGGGATCAAGACGGGGATGCCCGTGCAATACGACAATCCGCAGGAAGTGGGCGCGGACCGCATCGTCAACAGCGTCGCCGCATTCGACAAATACGGCGGCCCGTGCATCATCGTCGATTTCGGCACGGCCATCAATTTTGACGCGGTGTCGGTGCGCGGCGAATATCTCGGCGGCGTCCTCGCGCCCGGCATCGGAATCTCGGCCGACGCGCTCTTCGCCCGCGCGGCGCGCCTCTTCCGCGTCGAGATCAAGGATCCCGGCAAGGTGATCGGGACCAACACCGCCGCGTCGATGCAATCCGGCCTCTTCTACGGGTACACCGATCTCGTCGACGGCATCCTCGACCGCATGAAGCAGGTGATGGGCCCGAAAACGAAAGTGATCGCCACCGGCGGCCAGGCCGCGCTGATCGGCACCGCCTCGCGCCACATCGAAACCATCGACGAATTTCTGACGCTGAATGGCCTGCGCATCATCTGGGAACGCAACCAAACGAGTGCAGGAGAGAATTCCGCGCCTAAGCGCGCCTCCGGCCGCCACATGCATTAGTGGCGATGCCTGGGAACGCCACTCTCCTGAATGGCGCCGCAGCTGATCGCTCTCATGGAATCTTTCAACTATTTCAATTATTTTACGGAAATCGAGGACTACTTCTGGCGCAAGCGCGGCGCGCACCTGCTCGTCTCGCCGCTCGACTGGGCGATCGTTGAAACCTGGCAAAAGGCTGGCATTCCGCTGAGCGCGGTTCTGAAGGGCATCGACCGCGCCTTCGAAAGCTGGGGACGTTCCCGCCGCGCGGCCGGCGGCCGCCAATTGAAAAGCCTCGCCTATTGCGTCGACGCCGTGCTCGATGCCGCCGCCGAAGCGCAGGAAGCCGCCGCGGGCACGGGCCCCGAAACAAAGGCAGGGCGCCCGGCGTCCGAGCCGTTTTCGCGCGATGAGCTGAAAAAATATTTCGAGCGCAACGCCGCCCGCATCCGCGCTGCAACCGAAAAGCGCCGCAGCACACACGCCGCACTCGCGGCCCGCCTCGAGGAAACCGCAAAGCGCGTCGACGAATCGCTGCGGCTCATCGATTCACCAGCCGCGCTCGATCTCGAAGACCTCGAACGTCGCCTCACGGTCCTCGAAGAAAAACTCAGCGCCTCGCTCGCCGCCGACGCGGACGAAGAAGCCATGCTCGCCATCCGCCGCGAAATGGACCGCTCTCTCGCGCCCTACCGCCGCAAGATGTCCGCCGACCAGCTCGCGCAGCTCGAACGCCAGTACATCCAGAAGCGCCTCTTCGAGCAATTCGATCTGCCACGCCTGAGCCTGTTTTATCTGACATGAGTGCTTTACCTCTGCGGTCCGGCTCTGCGTACTTTCCGCGATGGACGCCATGCTCGGCTCCCGCTTTAATCGCAACTTCTACGCCGCGACTGAACCTTCCTGCAGTGTGCGAATCGGCTTCGGTCGTGTGATAGCGTGGAATCACACACCATGGAGATCACAATCGAAAAACTGATCTATGGCGGCGAAGGCCTCAGCCATCACAATGGCTCGACGGTCTTCGTGCCCTTCGTCTTGCCCGCCGAGCGCGTCTCCGCCGAGCCGGTCGAGCAAAAGAAGAAATTCGTCCGCGCGCGCGTCGAACGCGTGCTCGATCCTTCGCCCGAACGCGTCGCGCCGCGCTGCCCGCACTTTGGCGTTTGCGGCGGCTGCGATTACCAGCACGCACCGTACGAATCGCAACTGCGCTACAAATCCGCCATCCTGCGCGAAACATTCAGCCGCATCGGGCGCATCGACTGGCCGGGCGAGATCGTGGAGCACGCGTCGCCTCCGTGGGGCTATCGCAATCGCGCGCAGTGGAAGGTTCGGTCGATCGAGAATCGCGCGGGCGTCGCGAGACCAGCGATCGGATATTTCCGCGCCGGCTCGACCGCGCTCTGCGATGTCGAGGATTGCCAAATCCTCTCGCCGCTGCTGCTGAAGACGCTGCTCGCGCTGCGTGGCGCTTTGGCGGCGGGTGTGCTGCCACCGGAATTGCGCGAGATCGAGGCGTTTGCCGGCGCAAACGATTCGAAGCTGCTGCTTACGGCCACATTCGCCCGTTTCCCCAAGAAAGCTGAGGAAGGCGCGAAAGTATTTCGCGAAATCGCGCCCGAAATCGAAAGCCTGGTGTTTCACGATCCGGGACGCGAACGAATGGAGCTCGATGGCCCCGGTTACCTCGATGACCCGAGTGGCGCGACGACCTATCGCGTCGGCCACTTTTCGTTCTTTCAGGTGAATCGTTTTCTCTGTGATGATCTGGCTCGCGAGGTCACCAACAACGAAGAGGGCAAGCTCGCGCTCGATCTATTCGCCGGGGTGGGGCTTTTCTCCGTGCCACTCGCGAAGCGTTTCGGCCACGTGCTGGCTGTCGAATCGAATCCGGCCGCGTCTCGCGACCTTGAATCGAACGCCCGCACGAGCAGCGGAATCGAAATCCGCACCGCCGATGTCACGCAGTTTCTCGCGAAGTACAAAGGGAAGGCCGATCTGATCGTCCTCGATCCGCCGCGCGCGGGCCTGGCCTCGGCGGACACAAGGCAGCTCCTGCGAATCTCGCCCGAGCGCATCACTTACGTTTCTTGCGAGCCTCCCACGCTCGCGCGCGATCTCGCTGCACTCACCGGCGGCTATGAAATCACCACGATTCATCTCTTCGATCTCTTTCCGCAAACATTTCACATGGAGGCGGTGGTTCGTCTTCGCCGAAAGCCGTAAACGCCATGAAGCTTCCCGCGCTCTGGATCGTCGCTGTCCTCGCGGGGGGCTTTGCGCTCGCCTCTCGTTGGCCCGAGCCGATCCGGTGGTGGTTCGCCGCAGCCGTTGCAGCGATGCTGCTTGGCGCTGTCGTATTTCGATTGGCAAGGTGTTAAGGGCAAGCTGCTTTGGCCGCCGAGCGGTGCGCCTGTCGGGAAATCTGCAAATGACAATTCGCTCGTGATGCGGTTTTCCGATCGGCGAGTTCGTTTCCTGCTCACCGGTGATATCGAAAAGCGGAAGAAGCGCTTGTCGCCGAGCGAGAACCGCTCGAGGCTGATTTCCTGAAGGTGCCGCATCACGGCAGCAAGACGTCGTCAACCCGGACATTTCTCGCAGCAGTCGCATCGCATTTTGCCGTCGTATCGGTAGGCGAATCGAACGCCTTTGGCCACCCGGCTGCGGAGATTGTCGCGCGCTATCAGGACGACGGCATCGGGCTGCTCCGCACCGACCGCGACGGCGCGATCGCCGCGCTCAGGGACGGGCAGAATCTCTCCGCGCACACGTACGTGAAGCAGCCATGACGCCCGCACGCCGTTGATCTCTACCAGCCAGTCGGTTGCTTGTACGGCAGCGCGAGCTGCACGCCCTCCACTTGCCGGATCTTGCCGTTCTCGATCTTGAAAAACTCTGCCACCTCGACGCTAAACGGCCTCTTCGCCGACGCCGGCATCGGAATCTTGCCCACGCCCGGCACGTCAGCTTCCAGCACGGTGCCAGGATGGTTGAACATGAAAAAGCCGAACACGATCCCCATCTTTTCGTCCACGATCATAAACCGGCGCGGATGGACCGACTTGATGTACGCCCAGATCTTCGTATTCATGTTTTCCCGGCATCCCATCGCCGCCGGATTGAACGAGCCGTGGCCCCAGCCTTCGTTATAAGAGGGGTTGTTTGTGTCCTGAATGCCGTCGAGGATTCGATTGCATTTGTCATCAAACGGAACCATGTCGCCGGACAAATGCACGATACCTTCGAAATATTCATCCGCAATCTTCAGCATGTCCGCTCGCGACACGCGCTCGGATGGCCTCAAGGGCGTAACGAAAACCGGATTCGGATGGCCCAGCTTTTCGAGGTTCGTCGCCGGGTCCGCGCCGCGGCGAACGATGGTTTCGACTTCGGTGGTCTTTCGATTCACCACTTTCAGCCGCACCACCAAAATCGCCGGCGTCCCGTTTTCCCGGATCGTGCATTCACAACCGACCTCGCCCGCTGGAGGATCGGCGAAGTAGACCTTATAGGTTCCCATACCGCTGATCGTGCCCCAGAGCGCGTCGCCGAGCTTCAGCGGGATCGTGTTTTCCGTGAATTTGACGTGCGCCGCCACGGGCAATCGGCCCGGGTCATGCGCCACGAGCGCGGACAGATACTGATCGACGAAGCCCGTCAGACAGGCATCGTCGCAGCCGCCTGTGGCGGCCTGTGGACCCGCAGCGCGGCCCGCGGCCGTCATAAATGGCGCCGGAATCAAGGCTGCGACCGCAAGAGCGATCAGCAACTTTGTTCGCATCATCCATCCTCCGTGTTTCAAATGTCGCAGCGCCGGGGGCAAGTACTATTGTGCGGTCGCAAGGCGAAGTTCATACTATTCGCAGGTGGCTGGCAGACCATGGAAACCGCGCAAGACAGTCCGACATCTTTACCCACCCAGGAACAAATCGACGAAGAGAGTAGGCGCATTCGCCACCTGCGCATTCTGGTCCGCCTGACGCTTGAAACGATCGCCGAAGGCGGCCTTTCCGCCGAAGAAGCCGCGGGCATGATCGCCGCTACCCGTCGCGCGGCGCTCGAAATGTTTCCCGGCAAAGAGCGCGCCTTCGATCTGATCTACCGCCCGCAATTCCAGCGAATGATGAACGCGGTTTATCGCTTGCAGTAGCAGTCCGCGTCAGTACCCGAGTCGCCGCCGAATCCACATCCGCAGAAAAAGAACGCCCCCGCCTGCCATCGCCCCAATCAGCGCTTTGTATTCGCGATTCCGCCGATACTGCGCCCAGGAGAATCGCCCCAATTCGCCGCCGGATGATCTCGCACTTGCGGCCTTGAACCAAGGGAAAAAGAGCGGCACGCGGGCGGCGTAGGCTTCGAAGGCCGCGCCAAACCGGCGATGTAGATCCTGCTCCTCGTTGCGCATCACCGCGTAGTAGAAAATGCCGAAATACGCGACGACGAGCAGACCGGCCGACCATGACCCTCCCGCAAGGGCAAAGCCCGCGGCGAGGAACGCGCTGCCAAGATACAGCGGATTCCTCGTGTAGGCGTAAGGGCCGGAGGTGGCGAGCTCGCGGTCCTTCTGCAGATGGCCCGACGAGGCGCCGCGAATGAGGAGTCCGACGGCCGCGACAACCGCGCCGATCGGAATCCAGCGCGGCTTCGGGTCGGCGAGCACGAGATACAGCAGGGCGACGGGATAGCCCGCGCGAACGCGCCAGCGCATCCAGAATTTTCTCGGCTCGGTCAAGAATCGTTTCCCCAGCGGCGCGCGATGGCGTCGGCGATCTGCGGCACCCCGATCGACAGCATAGCAGGCGAGTAAGTCTTGCCGCGGCGATATGTCGTGTCGCAGTCTTGCGGGTTGCGCAGAACGATATGGCGCGAGGCGCTCAGGGAATACGGCCCGTTGCGCGCGGGATCGGTGGGACCGAAAAGGCCGACGACCGGCACGTCGAGCGCGGCGGCGAGATGCAGCGGCCCGGTGTCCGCAGATACCACAAATTTCGCTCGGCGCACCAGCGCCGTCAGCGGACCGAGGCCGAGCAGGATCGCTACCGGCGCAGGATCGCCCGCAGCTTGAACCACCTCGTGTGCGAGGGCTTCCTCGCCGGGGCCGAATGTGACGACGCCGCGCCAGCCATAGCGCGCCGCGAGTGCACGATGCAACTCCCCATAGCGCTGAGTGGGCCAGCACTTCGAGAGCCAGCCGCCGCCGGGATTTAACACATAGAAATCGGTCAGCGAGTGCGCGGCCAATTCGCGCGCTGCCCGGTCCTCGTCTTCCGCGCGAATCGCGAGCGGAAAACGCGGTGCCGGCTTTTTCGCTCCCGCAAATTCCGCGAGAGTGAGGTTGTGGTCGACCTTGTGCGGGCCGCGCGGATTGAGGCGATCGGTGTACAAAAGCGAGGCGAGCCCTTCGCGCGCGTAGCTACTCTGAAATCCGACGCGGCGCGGCGCACCGGACGCAAAAGCGAGCAGCGCTGATTTGTAGAGCGCCTGAAAATCGATGGCGCACGTATATTTCGCGGCGCGCATTTTGCGGATCGTTGCGGCCACGGCCCTCGCGCTTTTGCGATCCGCGGCGATTACGTCCGTAATGTCCGGATTTCCTTCGAGCAGCCGCGCCCATTTCGGATCGATGGCCCAATCGATTCGCGCCCCGGGAAACGTGTCGCGAAGAGCGGATGCAGCGGGAAGGGCGTGGATGACGTCACCCATCGATCCCAGCCGGACGAGCAGAAACCGCGGGTCAGCCATCGCTTTTCCGGCGTACGCGATCGAGGAGTTCGCGGGTCGAGTGGTGTTTGGGATCGCCGACGATGGCCACGCGAACGCCGAGAAGCGCGGCAAGATCGCGTTCCGGCACCGAATCCGGCGTGTAATCGGTGCCCTTGGCGTGGACGTCCGGCTGGAGTTCGCGCAGGAGCGACTCGACGTTGAGTTCGTCGAAGATGACGGCGTAATCGACGGCGGCCAGCGCGGCGACGAGCCATGCGCGGGCGCGCTCGGTGAGGATCGGGCGACCTTTGCCCTTCAGGCTTCGTGCACTAGAATCGGAATTCACGCCCACGATGAGCACGTCGCCTTCAGCCTTCGCCGCCTGCAGGTAGCGCACGTGGCCGACGTGAAGGAGATCGAAGACGCCGTTGGCGAAGACAATCTTGCGGCGCGCGCGGCGGTGCTCCGCGATCAGGTCGCGAAGGCCGCGGCGGGAGAGAATTTTGTCGCGCGTGTCCATTTGTATTCGAGCCGGCCGCGAAGGGCGGACGAGGCTATCGTTGAGCGGTGGCCTCGCGCCGAAGCGCGGCCTCGAGTTCGGCACGCGTCACGGTGGCGGTGCGGCGTTTCATCACCACGATGCCGCCCGCGTAATTGGCGAGGTGAGCCGCCTCGACCCACGACGCGCCCGCCGCGCGCGCAAGAGTGAAAACCGCGATCACAGTATCGCCTGCGCCGGTGACGTCGACCGGTGCGTCCGAGCCATAAATCGGGATGTGGCGCGGCGAGTCAGAGTCGCGTTCGAAGACGGCCAGGCCATCCTTGCCGCGGGTGACGAGCACGGATTCAACGCCCAGGTCGCGCAGCGCGCGTGCGCCGAGCTCTTCGAGTTTTTCCTTGTTGTTTCCAATGCGAGCCTGATAGGCGGCCTCGATCTCGGGCTCGTTGGGCGTCGCGGCGGTGACGCCCGCATCGCGATATTCGAGCAAGCGGAAGCGCGAGTCGAGCGTAATGCATTTCGCGCGAAGGCCCCGCACCAAGGCAGGCGTCGCGGCTCCAAGGCCGTAGTCAGAGACGAGCACGGCATCCGCGCGCCGCGCCGCCGGCCGCGCTTTACGGGCGACGGCTTCCTGCGTCTGGGCTGGAAGCTCGCCCGATGGCTCGCGGTCCACGCGCAGGACTTGCTGTTCGGTGGTGTGCGTCCATCCCGCCAGGAAGCGCGTTTTTGTGGTCGTGGTCCAGCCGCGCACGCGCAGGATGCGGGACGTGTCGACGCGCTTCTGACGAAAAGACTCGAGCAGGGCGCGGCCGCCTTCGTCATCGCCCACCACGCCGACCGGCACGACGCGCGCGCCGAGATCGGCGAGGTTGTTGACCGCGTTGGCGGCGCCACCCGGATAGATTTCGCTCGCGCGGCGGCGCAGGATCAGCACCGGCGCTTCGCGGGAGACGCGCGAAATTTCTCCCGAGACGAATTCGTCGAGAACGAAATCGCCGACCACGCAGATTCTCTGGCGCGGAAATAGGGCGACGATGTCGAGCAGGCGCGTGAGGTCCACGCTGCTGTCTGCCGACCGGCCAGCAGGCCGCGGCGCGCGCCTTCGGTTTTTCGTGGCGGGACTCAAGCATTCTCCTTGAAAACGCGGCGCGAGATAGCCGCGCGAAAAAGTATCATAGCGGCGCCCAGAGCGGCAACCGTGCGGGACGAAGCGCCAGCGTCCCTCGCGGCGGTTGCGTCACGTTGCCGATCCAGCGCGCGACGGGATCGCGGCCTTGACGGCCGCCCAGAATTCGTCTTCGCGCCCGATGCGCAGGCCGATGCGGCAATACCAGATATCGACTGCGCGCCATTTCACCCCGGCCAGATTGAAGACGTCCTTCTCCGTGCAGATCAGGCCGTCGGCGCCGGCTGCGTGGGCGGCCGCGCCGACCGATTCCAGATCGTGCTGAATATACCGATGGTGGTCCGGGAAAAACTGGTGCCCGACGACGCGCAAGCCCCAGTCGTGCAAATCGGCGAGAAACGACTCCGGATTGCCAATGCCGCAAAACGCGAAAAATTTTCGGAAGCGGGAGCGCGGATCTTCTTCGCCCGGATCGCTGCCGCGCAGCAGGCGGATCGAATCGAGCCAGTTGCGCGCGTAAAAGATCGGCGCGCCGGTATCGCGGCGAAGGGCCGCTTCGAGCGCGGGCGCGTGATCGCTCCGCGTTATGACGATGGCCTGGGCGCGCTTGAGCGCCGATCGAGGTTCGCGCAGGCGGCCCGAAGGCAGCAAATGGCCGCCGCCGAACGGATGGATCGCATCGATTAGGACGATATCCGCGTCGCGCGCGAGCTGCAGATGCTGAAAGCCGTCGTCGAGGATGAACCATTCGACGCCGCGCTGCGCGAGTTCGCGCCCGCGCGCGAAACGATTTGCGCCGACGCCGAAAAGAACGCGATCGCCGAGGCGTTTCGAGAGCAATTGGACTTCGTCGCTGGTCGAGCCGCCCGGCAGAAGCTTGCCGCCGTATCCGCGCGTAAGAATTCCCGCCGTCATTCCCTCCGCGAGCAAGCGCTCGGCGATCCACAGGGCCATGGGAGTTTTGCCCGTGCCGCCGGTGGTGAGATTGCCGACGCTGATCACGCGGCCCTCCAGCCGCTTTTGTCGCAGGATGCCCTTGCGATAGGCCAACGCTCGCAACCGGACGTAGGCGCCGTAGGGAAGCGTAAACGGCCACAAAAGCCAGACGGACGCTTCCTGGAGCGTCAAGCCGCGTGCCTCCTTCCGGCGAGCACGTCCGCGATGCGGTCGAGCGACCGCGCGGTGGCGCCGCGATTGCGTTCGGAAAGCCGCAGCGCCGCTTTGCCCATGCGTTCGCGAAGTGTGTTGTTTTCGATGAGCTGCACCCAGACGGCACCGAGCTGCGGGCCGCTTGAAACCTGCACCGCCGCTTGCGCGGAGAGAAATTGCGCCGCCATATCCCGGAAATTTTCCATCGACGGGCCAAACACCGGAGGCTTCGCAAACCACGCGGGCTCGAGGATGTTGTGGCCGCCCGCCGGCACAAGCGAGCCACCCACGAAAGCCGCATCGGCCAGCAGATAGAGTCCCGCAAGCTCGCCGATGGTATCGAGCACGATCACGTCCGCATTCTCGTCGAGTGGAGCATCGAAGTCGATACCGCTTCTGCGCACGGCGTTCCATCCGTCGGCGGTGGCAATGGATGCGGCGGCCTCGAAACGATCCGGCTTGCGCGGGGCGAGGATCAGCAGAGCGTGGCGCCACTGGCGTTGCACGATATCGTAAGCCGCAAGCACCGCTTGCTCCTCCTCCGCCACCACGCTGCCGGCGATGACCACAGGCCAGCGTTCCTGGCGGCGAATCTGATTTTCGAGCCAGACGCCGAATGGCCCGACGTTGGGCTGCTCGCCGTCGTATTTCAGGTTCCCGGTTACTTCGACCGATCCCTCGGGCGCGCCCATCTCGCTGAGCCGCGCCGCGTCCTCGGGCGTCTGCGCGAGGAAACGCTCGCCGTCTTGCAGGACGCGCGCGAAAAACTCGCCGACGAGGAATTTCCAGCGGTTGTAACGCGCGAAAGATCGCTCGGAAATTCGCGCATTGGCGAAAATCACCGGAACATTGCGATATCGCGCCTCGCGCAGAAAATTCGGCCAAACCTCCGTTTCCATCACGATGACGAGCGCGGGCCGCATCGCGCGCAGCGCGCGGCGAACGGGCACGATCCAGTCGAGCGGAAAATAGAAGATGGCATCGGCCGATTGCAGGCGTTCCCGGGCCAACTGCTGCCCGGTCTCGGTGGTTGTCGAGACGAAAACGGCACGATCCGGGAACCGTTGTTTCAGGCCCTCGACGAGCGGCTTCGCAGCGAGGACTTCGCCGACCGAAACAGCGTGAATCCAGATCGGGCGCACCGGGGAGCCTTCGGCCGCGGAAGCGGCGTGCGACCGCGACACGATTTCAGGCGGCAGGCTGCCGAGCCGCTCCGCCAGCGCGCGCGAAGGCTCGCCGCGCGTCCAGGTACGCAACGCGTAGTAGGGCACCAGCAGAAGCATGCCAACCGCCGTAAGAATCCGGTAAAAAAAGTACATGAAAGAAGGGGCGCGCGGCCCGGCACAACCGCAGCGCGAATCAACCTCCGGCGTGCAGGTTCCGTAGTATAGCGTGCTCTGCGAAACTTGGGCCGCGGCAAGCGGATTGCTTAGGCGACCACGCAGCGGGCAAAGGCTCGTGCGGGCGATGCTATGGCTTGTTGTTCTTCGTCAGATACGCCGAGATGGCCGCGAGGTCCGCGTCGCTGATCTCGGTCTTGCGAAATGTGGGCATGAACAAGACTCCGTGCCGGACGAAGGTTTTGATCACGGCGGGGGTCAAATCCGTTCGCTCTTCGAGCACGGCCGGCTTTTGGCCGCGGGCCGCAAGCGAAGCGGTGCCGGGCTTGTCCGCGCCGGGGCCGTGGCACGGGTAGCACCACTTCTGGTAGACCTGGTGGCCTCGCTCGATCTGCGCATCATCGGGCGCGGGCGCCGCGAATGCGTGCGTCGCGAAAAAAAGACTCATTGCGACGAGTAGACCAGCTCTCACGTTTTTCATCTTAGGCCTTCCTCATACTCTTGGGCCAGATGCCGCACTTGCCCGGCGAAAGAATCCCGTTCGGGTCGACCGCGTCCTTGATGGTTTCGTGGAGGCGCCGCAGCGCGTGATTGTTGTACGAGTAGGCGTCGGAAACGGTGCCCATAAACGCGGTGTGCGTCCGGTATTCGCCCCAGCCGTGATCGGCCGCCACCTGAATCAAGCGTTTGAAGTGCTCGCGATTCTTTCGATTCTTTTCGACGTCGTGCTCGACGGGAAACCCGAAAAGCACCAGAAAGCAGCGCGGATAGTTGGACGACGGGCCGATAAAAAACATCGGGCCCAGGGCCATGCCCATTTCCCTGTACGCGTCGGTGAACACCTGTTGCGCCTCGAGGATCGCCTCGCCGGTCATCGGGATGATCGGCGAAAACCAAACGTGGCCGTGACTGCGCGCTCCGCCGACTCCGAATACGGCGAGGTTGGGTGTGCCCATGGCAACGGGAGTCGGGAACGGCAACTGCTGGTTGGGGTCCAAGGGAAGCCGGCGCATGGGCCCTTCGCGGAATTGAACGCCGGCGATGGCCGAGAATTTGTCCTGCGCATGTTCCCACTGCGCGGCCACGACCTTGGCCGGCCCGTAGAAGGGCAACTCGACGCTCCAGTAGCCGAGATTTTTTGCCTGCGCGTACCGCTCCAGCTCTTGTGTCGACGGGCCGCCCGGCTTCGCATACAGTGCCGCCAGCGCCGGGTCCTGCCGAGCATAGGTCAAAGGGCTCGCGACGTTCGTGGTGCCGAGGACGATGCTGGAGTTCATCAGATACGCGAGCGTGGCCACGAGCGGAATGAGGTCATCGCGCTTGAATGCGGTCACCGTGCCGGTCAGGTAGGCTTCCGGCTCAGGAAACAGCCAAATTCCCATCTTAGTCACGATGCCCAGGCTCGATTGCGAGAACATGCCATCGACGTAGGGGCCGAACCCGTATTTGTATTGCTGCCACGTCTTCGATCCCGGCAGCGCGCCCATGCCGGTGCGCATCAGCTCGCCGTCGGGCAGCACGACTTCCATGCCGCACTCGGCGTCGAAATGATCGCGCATCGGAGTTCGCCCGCCGCCGCGATCGAGCGCGTTGCCCATCGGGCTGCCCCAGCCGGGATCAGCGGGATCGATCCACACTTTCAGGCCGCGATCCTGAATGTACCGATAGAGATCGAAATAGCTGACACCTGGCTCGACCAGCGCGTAGGCGTTCCTTTCGTTGACCTCGAGAACGCGATCCATGCGTTTCAGATCGAGGACCATCGTGCCGGAAAGCAGCGGCGCGGCGCCGCCGTAGCCGAGATTCTTGCCCGTCGAAATCGTCCAGAGCGGAATCTTGTACTGGTTGGCGATCTTGACAATCTTCCGCACACCTTCCACGCTGTCGGGCGCGACGGCGGCGGATGGAATGGGCTCGTCTTCCTCGTGCCAGAAAGGCGAATACGAATCGCGGTAGAGATCGACGTCTTCGTCGGAGGAAAACACCCAGTCCTTGCCGATGGCTTCCTCGAATTGTTTGAGCGCGTCGGCAAAATCCTTGTTGCTCACGCCCGGTGGGAGTCGCCGCATTTACGCGTCCGCCTCAATCTTCAAGTTCGCGCCTTTCGCATGCGCTCGGGCCAGATCCCCGATTTCCCCGGCGAGAGAATGCCGTTCGGATCGAGCGCGTCTTTCAACGTCTCGTGATACCGCCGCAGCGCATGATTGTTGTACGAATAGGTGTTCGCGACCGTGTCCATGAACGCGATGTGCGTTCGATATTCACCCCAACCGTGCTCGGCGCCGGCCTGGGCGAGCCGCTTGAAAACCTCGCGGGTTTTTCGGTTCTTTTCCACATCATGCTCGATCGGAAAGCCGAAGAGCAGGACGAAAGATCTCGGGAAATACGACCAGGGCAGCGCAAAGAATGTGTTCTTCGGCTCGACGCCCATCTCCGCATACACCTGGCCGAAGACTTTCAGCGACTCGAACACTGCCTCGCCCGTCATCGGAATAATGGGCGAAAAGCCCAGGTGTCCGTAGCTCGATCGCAGGAGGCCAAACACGGAAAGATCGGGAACTCCAAAAGCGACGCGCGGTATGCCATCTCCCTCTTTCATCTGCAGCGGAAAGCGATACGACCGTCCTTCTTTGAATGTCGCGCCGGGGATCGCCGCAAATTTCTCCTTCGCGTATTCCCATTGGGCGTCGACGACCTTGGCGGGGCCGTAGAAGTGCAGCGGGCAGCTCCAGTAGGCGAGATTCTTATCGCGGCCGAGCTGCTCCATCTCGGGGATCGAAGGGCCGCCGGGCCTGTCGAGCACGCTGCCGCCCTCTGACGCGCGGTAATCAAGCAGCGGGCTATCGAGCAGAATCGTGCTCCGAACGATCTGCGAGTTCATCAGATACGACAGAGTGTCGACGAACGGGATCAGGTCGTCGTGTTTCTGCACGAAAACCGTACCTTCGGTATACGCCTCCGGCTCGGGCAGCAGCCAGAATCCCAGCTTGGTCACGACGCCGAAATTCGATTGCGAAAAGATGCCGTCGACGTAAGGTCCGAATCCGTAGCGATACTGCTGCCACGTTTTCGAGCCGGGCAGCGCGCCCATGCCGGTCCGCACTACTTCGCCATTTGCGAGGACCACTTCCATGCCGCAATGAGCGGCCCAATGATCGCGCATGGGCGTGCGCCCGCCGCCGCGTTCGAGCGAATTGCCCATTGGGCTGCCCCAGCCGGGATCGGGAGGGTCGAGCCACACTTTCAGCCCTTGGCCCTGAATGTAATTGTAGAGGTCGAAATAGCTGACGCCGGGCTCGACCAGCGCGTAGGCATTTTCCTCGTTGACCTCGAGGATTTGGTTCATGCGCTTCAGGTCGAGCACCACGCTGCCGGACAGGAGCGGCGCGGCACCGCCGTAGGCGAGATTCTTGCCGGTCGAGATTGTCCAGAGAGGAATTTTGTAATCGTTGGCGACCTTGAGGACTTTCCGAATCTGCTCCACGCCGCCGGGAGCGACGGCGGCTGACGCAACCGGATCCTCCGGCTCGTGCCAGAACGGCGAGTATGCGTCGCGGTAGAGGTCCGTGTCTTCGTCGGAGGAGAAGACCCATTCCTTGCCGACCGCTTCTTCAAATTGCTTGAGCGCGTCGGCGAAATCTTTGGCGCTCACGCCCGGGGGAAGCCGCATTCACACTCCTGTGTAGCCTCTGAGACGGTTGAGCCCGAATCGAAATGGATTCGAGCGCTACTTCTTGTTGTTACGCGTGAGGTACGCCACGATGGCGTCCAGGTCGGCGTCGCTGATTTCCGTCTTGCGAAAAATCGGCATGATCGAGATACCGTTGCGGACGTACATCTTGATCAGCTGAGGCGTCAAATCCGTGCGATCCGCGAGCAAGGGCGGCACCGCGCCTTTGTACTTGGCCTGCAGCGCCATCGTGCCGGGCCTTCCCGGCCCTTCGCCGTGGCACATCGAGCAGTCGTCCTGATATTGGACGTAGCCCCGGGGTTGGCCTTCGCCCGAAACGGTGGCTCGCACCCACGCCGATTTCACCCTCACGCCGTGATCGGAGCTGTCCTGCGCCTGTGCCGCGTGTGCCGCGAGGAAGAAAGCGAGCGCAGCCAACACCATCGTGCCGATGGTCTTCATGCTTTGGCCTCCTCTCTCAGATGCTTCGGCCAAATGCCGTACCGGCCCGCGGAGAGAATCCCATTCGGATCGACTGCGTCCTTCAGCGTTTCGTGGAAGCGCAGCAGCGCGTGATTGTTGAAGGAGTAGGTGTCCATCACCGCTGCCTGATGAGCGGGCGCCGTGCGATATTCGCCCCAGCCATGCTCGGCCGCGATTTTGACCAGCTTCCGGAAAGCCGCGCGGTTTTTCTTGTTGATCTCGACATCGTGCGTGATCGGAAATCCGAAAAGGAAAATGAACGCTCGTTCCCAATAGCACGTGGGAAGGCTGAACGGCGGGATCGGCAAGTCGAGCTCCTTCGCCGCCCGGCGGAACACGCGATTGGCCTCGAAGACGGCTTCGCCCGTTCGGGGAATAATGGGCGAGAACCAGATATGCCCATCTCCCGGCGTTGGGTTCGCGGCCGACCGCGCGCCGATCGAAAACATCTGCAAGCTCGGGATGCCGAACTGCGGCAAATTGAACTTGGCCTGCACCTCGGGAGTAAGCGGGAGCTTGTACGCGCCGTGCAAATCGAACTTGGCTCCGGGGATCGCCGAGAATCTCTCTTTCGCGAATTCCCAATTCCCGGCGTTGCCCTGCGGCCCTCCGTAGAAGCTCACCGTGCAGCTCCAGTGGTGGATCCCTTTCTTCGCCGCGTATGCGTCCATCGCGTCGGGATCGGGGCCGCCTTCCCTGTCGAGCAGGGCTGTAAGCTCCGGGTCCGGCACGGGCCCAGCTTGTCCAAGAGGGCCGCGCGCGAGAAGCGGGCTCCCGAAGAATGGCATGCCGTTGGTGCATCCGGTATTTTCGAGGTAGCCGAGTATGTCGATGAGCGGGCTGAGATCGTTGTACCGCGGCACCGTGACCGTGCCCGCGAGATACGAATCCGGAGCGGGGCACATCCAGAATCCCATTTTCGTCACGACGCCGAAATTCGATTGCGAAAAGATTCCGTCGATCCACGGCCCGAAGCCGGACTTGTATTCCTGCCACGTTTTCGACCCGGGCAGCGCACCCATCCCGGTGCGCAGCAACTCGCCATTCGCCAGCACGACTTCCATTCCACAGTGCGAATCGAAGTGATTTCGAAATTGCGGCAGCAAATAGCCGCCGCCGCGATCGAGAGAATTGCCAACCGGGCTGCCCCAACCGGGATCGGGGACGTCCACCCACAGCTTGATTCCATTTTCCTGAATGTAACGGTAGAGGTCGAAGTAGCTGACCCCCGGCTCGACGAGGCAGTATGCGTTTTTCTCGTTAACCTCGAGAATCCGGTTCATCCGTTTCAGGTCGAGAACCACGCTGGCGGAATACGCGGGCGCGGAGCCGCCGTAGCCGAGGTTCTTGCCCGTCGAAATCGGGTAGATCGGAATCTTGTAGGTGTTGGCGATCCGTACGACCTTTTGCACTTCCTCGACGTTATCCGGCGCGACCGCCGCGGACGCCACGAGTTCGTCCGGCTCGCCCCAAAACGGTGAATAGGCGTCGCGATACATCGCCACATCCGCGTCGCTGGTAAACACCCACTCTTTTCCGGCCGCCTCTTCAAATTGCTGTAGCGCTTCGGAGAAATCCTTGCTGCTCACACCGGGTGGAAGCCGCATCTCTCACACTCCTGTCGATCAGGTCCCGTCGACGAGCTAAGCCCTGCGCATGATCCGCGCGCCTGCGACGGGCGCGATGACCCACGAAATCAGATCCTCCGGCTCCCCAGTCTTTCGATCGATCGCACGGCCGTGGATGGTAACTTTGGCAGGCGTGGAAGGCCCTTCGGGGACGCGGGCCAGGAGGGTCGCGATGCGCGCAGCCCAATCATCGCCATCATTTTGCAGGCTGGCCGCCTGATTCACCACGCTCTCAGGGCCCGTAAGGATATGTTCGATCGAGCCATCGGGCAGAGAGTGGTGGTCGCCGCGGAACACGACCCGCATACCGTGATCCCATGCGAGCCTCTCGAGGCAGAAAAGCGGGCCTTGCGCCGTCAGGCCGGCTACGGCCACCGGCTTTTTCTTCCACTGCGCGTCGAGCTCGTGAAACCAGAGATCGGTGATGTCGCCGCGGATCGAATGCGCCGGCAGGCCCGAGGTCCGCGCCTCGGCGCCAAACGCCACGCTGGCCGGGAATCTTTGGTCGAAAATGACCTTATAGAGCGGCGTGATCGAAATGCTGGTTGCCGGAACGACCCCTGACGGCAACAACGCAGGGTGCGCCGAAATCGGCAGCGCCAATGCAGCAATACCAACTTGCAGAAACTCTCTACGGCTGGCCATCGAATCCTCCCCCTTCAGCTCACGCGACCACCGCGATGAGGCGAACCAACCGCGTGCTGGCTTCCTGCGGTCCCGATTCCCTCTGTTTGCGCAAACCGATACACTAGCCGCTGCTTTTGTGTCAAGCTGAGTTTCGCTTGGTCTCGGGGCCCATCGGGGCGATGATGCGCGGGGCGCGCACAACTTCCGGTTCGCACGGGGCATCGGACAACCAGATCATGATTCGAACGGTGTGCATCGCCGCGGCCATCTTGCTTGCTTGCGCGCCTGTCGAAGTGCGGGCGAATCGATCGGCTCAGGCCGCGCGTCAAGCCGACGATTCCCTGCCTCATGACCGCCACGAGGGCCTGAGCGTCTCGGCGGACGCGTATTCCGATCTCGCGCGCGCAAAGGAAAAGTTCGGCAAGTCGGCGGATCCTTTGCCGGCCGGGATTCTGCCGGTCGAGGTTTTCCTGCGTAACGAAACGGATCAGCCGATGCACGTGGATTTGAGTACGATCCAGCTCGATGTGCACCCTCACGGCGGCGCGCGAGACGAGGACGTTGACGCGCTCTCGCTTCACGATGTGGCGGCCAGCGTGGCGCATCCGCATGGTCCATCGGCCCCGCACGCGTCCCGCTTTCCGATCGGCTTGCCTTCCTCGGGTGACAAGAAGGCCGACAAGGTGGCCGACGTGCTGGGTCCTCTCGCCCTGGATTCGGACATTGTGCCGCCGCATGGCATGATTCACGGCTTCGTGTTTTTCGATCTGGGTGACGATATGTCGCTTGCCGAAACCGCCAGCATCTATGTGCCGGACGTAACGATCGTGGCGTCGCAAAAGGCGCTGATGTTTTTCGAAGTACCGGTCGGCAGGGGATCTCGCGAGTGATCGAAATGCATCTCGGCCGTACTGGAGCGTCGGGTCTATTTGCTTCCCGCCATACGCGCGCGTATCATGACTCTTTTATGCCCACCCCGAAAAGGCGCACATACGCGGTCCTGCTTGCGATTTCCTTGCTGTTTTGCTGCGTCCTCCTGGCTCGTGCGGCCGATGGCCCGGCATTATTTCCGTTGAGCGATGTGAAGCCCGGCATGAAGGGCGTGGCTTACACGATTTTTCAGGGCGACCAGGTGGAAAAGGTCGATCTCGAAGTCATCGGCGTGCTCAATAACGCCGTGGGGCCGAAGCAAGATGTGATCCTGGTTCGCCTGCTGGGCGACAAAGTGCAGCAGACGGGCGTGGTCGCCGGGATGAGCGGCAGCCCGGTATACATCGACGGCAAGCTTGTTGGCGCGCTCGCATTGAAACTCGGCTCGTTCACGAAAGACGCGATTGGCGGCGTGACCCCCATCGCGAACATGCTCGAAGTCGAGCATCTGCAGGTGTCTCCGGCGCCTGCCGCGCCCGGATTGCCCTCAACCACCCCGGCGAAGAATTCGGCCGGTGCGTCGCCGACGGCTGCTTTGATCCCCGGCCCCTACGGCACTCCGATTCCTCTGCCGGACGAGTTTGCCCAGCAGGTCAATGTCGGCTCGGGCCAGATGCTCGTTCCGATTGAAACGCCGCTCGTGGCCGCCGGTTTGTATCCGCAGACGGTCGCCTACTTCGGCAAGGTATTCGCGTCGTGGGGAATGACGGTGATGGCGGGCGGCACGGTGCCGCCTTCGCCCGCGGACGCCCAACTTAAGCCCGGCGACATGGTCGGATTCGATCTGATTCGCGGCGATCTCTCGCTCAGCTCCGGCTGCACCGTCACGACCGTCGACGGTCCTCTGATCCTGGCTTGCGGCCATTCGTTGTTTGGCTTCGGCCGCGTCGACGTTCCGCTCTCTCGCGCGCACGTCCTGATGACGCTCGCCTCCTCGCAAGCCTCCACGAAAATCATCACCACGAGCGGCACCATCGGCACGCTGACGCAGGATCGCCAGACCGCCGTGATGGGAAGGCTTGGCGCGGGACCTCCGATGATTCCCGTCGATTTGACGCTCGAGACGCCATCCGCCAACAAGAAGTATCACTTCGAAGTGATCGAGAGCCCGCAGCTGGCGCCGACGCTCGTCGCCACGGCCGTGTATAACGGCATCATCGGCAGCCCGGTGTACGGCGAGGGCTCGACGCTCGAACTCGACGGCACGATCGACGTCGAAGGTCATACGCCGGTCGAGCTCGAGGATCTATTTGCTCCGACCGACCAGCCGGTGCCCGCCGGATTGTTCGTCGCGACCGAAGTGCAAAGCGCCTTTTCGTTGATTTACTCGAATCCCTATGAGCTGCCGCAAATCAAGCGCGTCGACCTCCACGTGAAGACTTTGCCCGATCGGCGCTGGGCGACAATCGATAATGCCTGGGTGGAAAAGAGCGAAGTCCATCCCGGCGAGACGGTGGCCGTGAAGGTCCTCTTGCGGCCGTACCGGGGCGAGCCCTTCATCCAGGAAATTCCGGTGACGATTCCGGCGCAGGCCGCGCATGGGACGCTGGAACTTGCCGTCAGCGACGCCGAATTCCTCAACCGGAACGTGCAACTGCAGGCCGCAACCTCGCAGGGCCAGCTCGCGGGCCTCCAGGAGCTGATTCAATTGCTCAACCGCGAGCGCCACAACGACCGTCTCTACGCCACTCTTCTCCAGCCCACTCCGACCATGCTCGTCGAAGACAAGGAAATGCCCAACGTCCCCCCCTCGGCCATCAACGTGCTCGACGAGCGCCGGAATCTCGGCGACGCGCGGCTGCTGTGGCAATCCACGGTGGGGGAGTGGTCGGTCGAAATGCATCAACTCATTGCGGGCCAGCGCATGCTGGCGATCACGGTGAAGTGAAGCCGTTTTCAAAGGAGACGTCGATCGCATGAATCGGCGAAATATTCTTGCGTGCCTGCTGGTTGGCGCGGTTGGCGTACCGATCGCGGCGCGAGCGGAACACACGCGCTACTGGCGGCAGACGGATTTCTCGGAGTTCGAAAAGGGAACCGCCAATGGCGTCGCCATTCGCAGCGACGGTGAGCTCGCCCCCGCGCCCAGGTTCGATTCGTTCGCCGATCCGAATCTCGCGTACGTCTGGGCGCTGCGCCTCGATCCACACAACCGGCTCTACGCGGCCGGGGGATCGGACGCCAAGGTGGTGCGTTTCGATGATTCGGGCAAGGCCACAACGGTGTTCGAATCCCAGGAACTGGTGGCCCAGGCCATCGTTTTCGATTCTAAAGACAATCTCTACGTGGGTACGTCGCCCGACGGCAAGGTCTATCAAGTCACGCCCGAAGGGAACAAGAGCGTCTTCTTCGATCCGAAGACTCACTACATCTGGGCGCTCGCGTTCGATTCGCACGGCACGCTGTTCGTCGCCACGGGCGACAAAGGGCAAGTCTTCGCGGTCGAGCCGGACGGCAAAGGGCAGCTTTTCTATCAGAGTCAGGAGCGCCACGCGCGCTCGCTGGCGTTCGACGACAAGGGCAACTTGCTGATCGGCACCGAGCCCGACGGCCTCCTCCTGCGCGTCCCGATCGAACGCAAGACGACCGAATCCGCTCCCACGGCGGGATCGCCGTTCGTCATCTACGAGACCAGCAAAGCCGAGGTCACGTCGCTGCTGACGGACGCATCGGGAAATATCTACGCCGCGTCCATCGGCGAGAAGAATCGCGCGCCTGCCATTCCGCGGATCGTCGCGCCACCCCCCGTTTCTCCGACAACAGTTCCCGCCACGAATGCGACGAACTCGACGATCGTGATCGCGGGTCAAACGCAAACCACCGAGCCGCAGCCGCAGTCGATCACGTCCTACTCTTTTCCTCCGATCTCCACCACCGGCGGCGCGGAGGTCGTGAAGATCGCGCCGGATGACTCGCCGGAAACGATCTGGACTTCGCATGACGACCTCGTGTTTGCGATGGGGCTTCCGCCAACGGGAAAAATTCTCTTGGGAACCGGCAACGAAGGCGCCATCGTCCAGATCGAAGATAATGACGTGTACGCGAACGTCGCCAAGGCGGAGTCGGCCCAAGTGACGGGCTTTGCCGTAGCGTCCGATGGCCGGGTGTTTGTGGCGACCGCGAATCCCGGAAAAATCTTCACGCTCGGCCCGGGTTACGCGACGAACGGAAGCTTTGAATCGGATGCCTTTGACGCCAAGATTTTTTCGCACTGGGGCCGCATCACCTGGTGGGGACAAAACGGCGCCACCTCGGGCAAAGTCGCGCTGTACGTCCGTTCGGGCAACACGTCAAATCCCGGGGAAAATTGGAGCGCCTGGGCGGGCCCTTACAAGGACGCCGCCGGAACGGAACCGGATTGCCCGCCGGCGCGTTTCGTGCAATGGAAGGCGGTTTTTGTCGACACGGACAAAGGCCTGCCGCCGGATGTGTCGTGGGTGAATCTGGCGTATCAGCCGAAGAACGTGGCGCCCGTGATCGACGACATTGCGATCCAAGATCCCGGCATTCGCGTCGTCGGATTTCCCATGCAGCAGAGTGGCCCGGGAACCGCAGTTCCGGTTCAGCTTCGATATCCCCGAATCGCCGGCAGCACTTCCTTCGCGCCCATGAATACGGAGGGCGCGAATCAGGGCTCGCAGATCGAAGTCCCGCCGCAGGGATTTCGCGACAAGAGTTACCAGAGCGTCCTCTGGAGCGCGCACGACGACAACGACGACGATCTCGTCTTTTCGATGTACTACCGCGGCGAAGGCGAGCAGAACTGGCGGTTGCTGAAAGACAAGCTCAAGCAGAGATACTATTCATGGGACACGACCACGATGCCGGATGGCGCCTACTACCTCAAGATTGTGGCGTCCGATTCGCTTTCGAATCCGGTGGATCAAGCGCTCTCGACCGAGCGCGAGAGCGACCGGTTTCAAGTGGCGAACACGCCGCCCCAGATCGTCAATCTTCGCGCCGGCTCGGGCCTGCTGAATACCAAGGCGTCGTGGGAGGCAACGAGTTCGTCGAGCGCAATCGCGCGCGCCGAGTACAGCGTTGATTCGGGAGATTGGAAGATTCTGTTTCCGACGGACCTGCTGTCGGATTCTCCCAAGGAGAGCTACTTCGTTCAGCTTCCTGGATTGCCGCCCGGCGAGCACACTCTCGCGGTTCAAGTCACCGATCAGTTCGACAACACCGCCGCGGCGCAGGTGACGTTCACCGTTGAACCGCACGGCATGCCGCAACACGCGCCCTGACGGGCATGGGACCGCCACGCACCAACGACAGCCCCATGCGCGCCATGATCTGCACCTTCAACCTCCAGTCGCCCCAGTTCCGAGACATCGCGACCGTTTCGTAGCGATCCACGATCGCGCCGACTCCTTTCACGCCTTGCTGCGGATAGATTTCGTCCACACGGACCACTCGCGCCCTGCAGCGCACCGGCTCAGGGCCGCGGCCCGTCAATTCCCGCGGGATCGTGAGATAGATCTCGAGTGGCGCGCCGAAGCTCAACTTTTCGCGCGCGGTGAAATAGAGCCTGCGCGCCGATAGGTTGAGAGCCTTGCCCTCGTACGATGGAGAATAGCTCGGCACGTTGTGCGCGAGAATCTCCGTCGGCGAGCGACTGGTTGCATGGGAGCTCCATTTCCGTTTGCGAGAATCCGGAACCGAAGTGGAACCGCACATTCCTTCCGGGGCGAATCGCGACGTTCTCGGTTTGACATGATCCTTCCTCCTGATGGCCATTCTCTCTGAGTGGATTTCAAGGCCGCCGTCCTGAATCTAATGTTCGTAATCTGTAGGACTGCTTGCTCTCAGAGACACACCAAAGGTATGACCGAAAAAACGGAAAGCGGGAGGAAGGTCGCCATACTGATAGAGCACAGCTACACTCAAAATCCTGGTCAGCGGTTGTTGTAGTCCGAAGGCCCCCACATGCGATTGTTCAAGTATATCCTGCGGTTTATTGTCCGAAGAATGAGGTAAGTCTCGGACTTTGCGTCGTCCGAAACGGACGGGTGGAGTAGAACGTTTCGATATGCATACGCATATCAAAGTGTGAGAACAATATAAATAGACATATCGCTCGTCGATATTTTTCCTTTGCAACCCGCTTGTGATGTGCTATATTATATCAACTATGAAGAAGGATATAATAAAGCATGTCAAGACGGTGAGGCTTGGACAGCTTCCCACCGAAATGCGGGAAAAGCTAAAGAAGGCTCGGCTCAGTCGCGGCTGGAGTCAAAGGGATCTCGGCCGCAATCTCGGCCTGCCACAGATGCACGTTTCCGGGATTGAATCCGGCAAGATCGTTCCACGCTTTGACACCTTACTCGACTACGTTCGCTCGCTCGACTACGACCTGCTCCTGACTCCTCGTACCCTCGTGCCGGCAGTCCTGGCGCTGGTTCGTGAGCACGAAGCAGGCAAGCGACCGGACGGCGGCGAAGAACAGTCCTTGTACGCAGTCAAGGAGGATGAGCTGCAGACCAAGGAACGGCGTTCCCATGAAATTTGAATACGCAAACGTGAACGCTCTGGCGGTTCGGCTGTACGACCGTCAAATCGGGATCATCACGAAACTTGCGGGCGAGCGCCAACTGTTCGCCTTCGAGCAGGACTACGTCGATGACCCCGAGCGGCCCACGCTCAGCCTTTCCTTTAAGAGCACGACCGGAGGCGTGGTCACATCCACACGCCCCGTCTCAGCCCGCGTGCCTCCCTTTTTCTCGAACCTGTTGCCCGAGGGGCCGCTCCGCCAGTATTTGGCGAAGCTCGCCGGTGTGAAATCCGAACGGGAATTCTTTCTGCTTGCTGCGCTGGGAGCCGATCTTCCCGGCGCCGCGGTTGTTGAGCCCACGAACGCGAAGGAACACGCCGACGAAGATCGGGAAACGAGTGGCGTTGACGCTCCTAAAGGTGCTCTGCGGTTTTCCCTGGCGGGCGTGCAGTTGAAATTCTCGGCGGTGATGGAAGCCACCGGAGGATTAACGATTCCCGCAGGCGGGATGGGGGGTTCCTGGATTGTGAAACTTCCGTCGGCGCAGTTTGCATTCGTTCCAGAGAACGAGCACGCCATGCTGGAACTCGCACGCCGTGTAGGAATCGAAGTGGCAGCGAACAAGCTCGTCGAGACTGACAAAATCAACGGACTGCCGGAGGAAGCGCATACCGTGGGGAAAGTGGCCCTGGCCGTCGAGCGGTTCGACCGCCGGGCGGACCGGACGCGTGTGCACATGGAAGATTTCGCGCAGGTGTTCGGTTTGTATCCTCACGACAAATACGAACATAAGAGCTATGCGAACATCGCATCGGTTCTGTGGGCCGAAGCGGGACAAGAGGCTACTTATGAATTTGTTCGCCGGGTCGTGTTCTCGGTGGCGATCGGTAACGCTGACATGCACCTAAAGAACTGGTCTTTGCTCTATCCAGACCGCCGGACGCCGGTACTGTCCCCTGCCTACGATCTGGTTTCGACGCAGCCGTATCTTCCAAATGATGTGCTGGGCCTGAACTTCGGTGACAGTCGCGATCTTCATGACATCACCAAAGATCAAATCCGTCGATTCGCGGAGGCAGCGCGCATTCCCGTGAGCCCGCTCTGGAAAATTGTGACCGAAACAACGGAGAGAACGGCCGAGAACTGGAAAACGCTCGAGCACCGCGATGCGCTTCCCAAGGAAATTCGTCAGGCGATCGAGAAGCAGATTCTTGGCGTTGCCGGTGCGGTGATGAAACAATAGCGATTGTGGAAGGATAGCGTTGGGGGTACGGCACTGTACCAAATCAGTTCTGGAAGGACGGGTTCTGCCGCCCGGAAAGACCAAGAAATGCTCGCGTTAGGTCCGAGCGAAGAGCAGCCGGCCCAAACTATTGAAAGCATAGAAAAAGCGAGAGTAGCAGATGGAATGGAGCCAGGACCGGCGCTTCCAAAGCACCTGGGTCGTCGCGACTCGACCCGGCCGCTTCCTGTGAAGCGGAAACGTAGTTCGACGTTCCCCCCGTAGACTGCTATCAATAGCAAAGTGAGTTGTGACCTTACGTAATGTTTTCGCCTTCTGCGGCTGAAAACAATCCTTCGCGCGCGTTCCGCAATGGAAAAGGGATACGCCGCTGTGTCATGGGGCTTGGTCCGCCGCGGCTCGGGCGCCGAAATGTGTCTGATTCTTAGAGGCGCCGCCGTGCCGGCCGCGCTATAGATCCTCGGAGCGCCAGTTGGCGGGAGGGAACGCTATTTTCCAGAAATCGGCCACGGGCGGATCGAACTCGAGCGCCGTGTGGAATCCTTCGGGCATTTCTTTGGCGGGGCGCACCACTTTGCAGGCAGCCCGCTCCTTCGTTCCCCGGTGCTCGAGCACCAGGCGCGTATCGGGCGGCAAATTCTTGTTTATGACGACGAGCGCACCCTTCGGGTTCACGCTCAGCGTGTTCGCTTCCAGGGTCGTCGCCGGCCCTTGGGTCGCCACGTGGATCAGAGCGCGTATGCGCAGCAGCACTCGCTGGCCGCGGCGACGCTCCTGCTCGAGGATTGCGTGCTTCAGCGGTTTCGTTTCGGCCACCGCCTTTGCTGCTGCCCTACCTGGCGTAATCGCACTTGTACCGGCCGGCATCGCCGAAGGCTTCGCCGGCGTAAAGGTTCGCGAATAGTTTTTCAAAGGTCGAGCCCCCAGAAGTTCAGATCCGCTCCAACGAGTTCCACACCCAAGTCCCATCCATCGGGCCGCTGCGTTCCTTTCCAGACCACCACGCCCTCCGCCACCTTCCGCGTCGAAAGATTCGTCAGACGAAGCCTCTGCTGCGTTGGGACCTCCCGTGGACTCACGAGCAGGCAGCCGTACGTGTTGACCACGCGCGTGAAGCCCGCCTCAAAGCGCAATGGGCCCCCGCCTCCACTCCATTCGATCGTCACGCGGATCCGCGAATTCACCCGTGGGCCGCGCCTTTTTTCTCTCATCCTGATGTCGCGAGGCAGGTCTTCGCTGAGGAGCATATCCGGCCGGGTCTCCCACGGAAACTCATATGGACAAAGGGCTTACAGAGTTTCCGGAAGTCTTGCACACCGAGAGACATGTTAGGTAGGTCGCTGATGAGGGTCAATGGTACGAGGAGACAGGCGAAGGGTCAGTCCGCCGATGCAGGCCCTTCGGCCACTTGCGGCCTCGCAAGTCCCGCGATGCGCCCGAAACGGCGCTCAAGCCAACCCTGGAACGAATCCATGTAAGTGTAAAACACCGGGGTCAGATAGAGCGTAACCATTTGCGAGAAAATGAGGCCGCCGCAGACCGCCACGCCGAGAGGCCGCCGCGAATCCGCATTTGAACCCGAGCCAAGAGCGATCGGCAATGTGCCCATAAGAGCCGCCATCGTAGTCATCATGATCGGGCGGAACCGGACCAGGCAGCCCTGGTAAACCGCCTCGGCAGGAGTCGTGTGCCCCTGCCGCTCGCGATCGATGGCAAAGTCCACCATCATGATCGCGTTCTTCTTCACAATTCCAATCAGCATGATCACGCCGACGAAGCCGTACAGGTCAAGGCTATACCCGAAGACCTGCAGCGACAGAAGTGCGCCGAAAGCGGCCGAAGGCAATCCCGAAAGAATCGTGAGCGGGTGAATGAAGCTCTCGTACAAAATGCCCAGCACGATGTAGATCACGAGAATGGCAATCAGCAGCAGGATTCCGAGGCCGGTCAGCGACGATTGGAACGCCTGCGCATTACCCTGGAACTGGGATGTAACCGTTGCCGGAAGCTCCTCTCTTGCTAGCGCGTTGATTTCGTCCACCGCTTGTCCGATGGCGACGCCCGGCTTCAGGTTGAATGAAACTGTGACGGCCGGAAGTTGGCCGAGGTGGTTGACGCTGAGCGGCCCGAGACTTTCGCCGACACTCGCCACCGCGTTCAATGGCACGAGATTGCCGGTGCTCGACCGGACGTACAGCAGCGAGAGAGCGGACGGATCTTTCTGGTACTGATCCTCGAGCTCCATCACCACCCAATATTCGTCGTTTGGAGCGTAGATCGTGGAAATCTGCCTCTGCCCATACGCCGTGTAGAGCGCGTCCTCGACCTGCTCCGCGTTGACGCCGAGCGCGGATGCTTTATCGCGGTCGATCGTGACGTCGACTTGCGGGTTCCTGATTTGCAGGTCGCTCGTCACGTCCGTAAGGCCCGGCAGGGTTTCCATCTTCTGCTCGAAACTCGTGGCCACGCGATACAGCTCTTCGGTATCCGGGCTCTGCAGCGTGAGCTGATACGGACTGTTGGAAACCTGGCCGCCGATCTGGATCGGCGGCGGATTCCGCAGGTACACGGCAAGGCCGGGAATAGAATTCACTTTGCCGCGAAGTTCCTGAAGCACCTCGTTGATATCGGGGTGATGCTTGAACAGGGGAGCCGTCGTGCGCAGCACGCTTCCCACCACCGGCACGTTCCCATATTCGCGGATCAGGTGGAGCATCGTCTGGCTCGGCACTTCCGGCCGTTCCGATGGCGGCAGCAGGTGCATGAAGATGAATCCTGAGTTGGTGCTTCCGCTCACTGTGCCCAGGCTGGAAAAGAAGCCTTTGCGGTTCGGGTCGGCCATCAAAATCTGATCCAGCTGATCCTGATGTTCTTCCATCGCGTCGAATGAAATCCCTTGCTGCGCCAGCGTGTATCCGTTCAGGCTGGACGAATCGACCTCCGGCAGGAAGCCCTTCGGGATGACTATGAATTGCCATGCCGTGATGAAAAGAATGGCCACGGAGAAGAGCATCACGAAAACCCGGTGGCGCAACGCCCATTGCAGCGATACGTCATACCCCCTCAGCAGGCGTTCGAAGAAAGTTTCCAGCACCATGTACACACGGCCGTGTTTGCGGTCGTGTTGCGGCCGGATGAACCGGCTGCACAGCATCGGCGTGAGCGTCAGCGAGACAAGGCCCGAGACGAGCACGGCCACCATGATGACCACCGAAAATTCGTGCAACAGCCGTCCGATGATTCCGCCCATGAACAGAACCGGTATGAAGACCGCCGTCAGCGACAGCGTCATCGAAACGATCGTGAATCCGATTTCCCGCGACCCTTTCAGCGCCGCTTCCATCGGGCCCTCGCCCATCTCCATGTGACGCACGATGTTTTCGAGCATCACGATCGCGTCGTCCACCACGAATCCCACGGAAAGCGTCAGCGCCATCAGCGATAAATTGTCCAGCGTGTAGTTGAGCAGATACATCACCGCGAACGTTCCGATGATGGACATCGGAAGAGCGAAGCTCGGAATCACCGTGGCCGAAAGGTTGCGCAGGAAAAGGAAGATCACCAGAATGACGAGGCAGACCGCAAGAAAGAGCGTATCCTTCACGTCGTTGACCGAGTCTTGAATCCCTGCGGAACGGTCGTAAATCTCGACCATCTTGATCGAAGGCGGCAGAATCGCTTCGAACTGCGGCAGAATCTGTTTGACCTCTTTCACCACCTCGACCGTGTTCGTTCCGGGCTGCCGCTGGATGGCCAGGATGACGGCGTGTCCGTCGTTGTAGTAGTTCGAGACTTTGTCGTTCTGCACGCTATCGTACACGTTGCCGAGTTCGTCCAGCCGCACAGGCGAGCCGTTCCGGTAAGCGACGATGAGCGGCTGGTACAGAGAGGCGCGCGTCAGTTGTCCGTTGGCCTGCACGGTGAACGCTTTGTGCTGGCCAAACAGCGTGCCCGTCGGCAGATTGACGTTCGCGTTCTGCACGGCCGCGGTGACTTCGTCGATCCCGATTTGCCGCGCCGCCAGCGCTCTCGGATCGAGCTGAATGCGCACGGCGTACTTCTGCGCCCCGAACACTTGCACCTGTGCAACGCCCGGCAACATGGAGATCCGCTGGCCGAGGATCGTCTCCGCGTATTGGTCCACCGTGTAGATCGGCTGCGTGGTCGACGTGAGGGCCAGAAAGTAGATCGGTTGGTCCGCCGGATTCACTTTTTGAAATGTCGGCGGGGTGGGCATGTTCGGCGGAAGCTGGCCCGCCGCGCGCGCAATGGCCGCCTGCACATCCTGTGCGGCGCCGTCGATGTTCCGGCTCAGCTCGAACTGCAGCGTGATTTGCGTGCTGCCCAGAAGGCTCGTCGAGGTCATCGAATCGATGCCCGCGATCGTCGAGAACTGTTTCTCGAGCGGGGTGGCAACGGCCGCGGCCATCGTGTCCGGGTTCGCGCCCGGCAAGCTTGCCGAAACCTGGATCGTGGGGAAGTCTACGTTCGGAAGGTCGCTCACGGCGAGCTGGCGATAGCCCAGAATTCCGAACAGAAGAATCGCGGTCATGACGAGCGTCGTCATGACCGGGCGGCGAATAAACGGTTCGACGATATTCATGGCCCGCTTCAGCTCCCCGCCGGATTCTTCAGAATCTGCACCTTGATGCCTGGAAGCAGCCGGAGCTGGCCGTCGGTCACCACGGTTTCGCCCGGCTCGATCCCGCTGGAAATCACGGAGTCTCCGCCGATCGAACGCGCGACTTTTACGGGCCGCTCTTCGGCCGACATATCGGAGTTCACGACGTACACGTAATCGCCCTTCTGCCCGGTCTGCACCGCCTGCGACGGAACCACGGTCGCATTTTCATCCTCTGCCAGGCGCAGCAGCACCGTCGAGAACTGCCCTGGCCACAGGCGATGGTCCGCGTTTTCAAAGGTCGCTTTCAGCTTGATCGTCCCCGTCGTGTTATCGACGGAGTTGTCGATGAACGTCAGATATCCGTTCTCCGGTTGCGTGTCTCCGTACGGCGTGGCTGCCACTCGCAGTTTGCCGCGCGCCATATACTTCTGTACCGCCCCGAGGTACTGCTCGGGAATCGAGAAATCGATGTAGATGGGGTTCACCTGATTGATCACGATCAGCACGGGCACGTCGTTCTCTTTGACGATGTTCCCCGGATAAACTTCCAAGGCTCCCGTCCGCCCATCGAGCGGGGAGTATATTTTGCAATAACCCACTTGCAGCTTCGCTGCGTCCACCGCTGCCTGGTCGGCGCGCACGGCCGCCTGCTGCGCATCGGCGTTGGCTTTCATCGTGTCGAGCTGTTCCTTCGGCGCCACCCCTGCCTTGAATAGCTGGGCATAACGATCCGCTTGGACGTTGTCCAGTTCCTCCTGGGCCTTGTCCTTGGCGAGATTCGCCTGCGCCTGTTCGAGCGCCGCCTCGAAGGGCGCCGCATCCAGCGTGAAGAGCAGTTGGCCCTTCTTGACGAACTGGCCTTCCTTGATGTGCACCTCGTCGAGCACCGCGTTTACCTGCGCCTTGATCGAAACCGATGAGTTCGCGTCGGCCGAACCGATGGCCGTCAAGTCGATCGGGACGGTCTTCTGCGTCACCTTGGCCACCGTCACGGGCACCGCGAAAATTGGCGGCGCCGTCTGCGCCGTCTTCGTGCAGCCGCTGGTAGCCGCCAGTGCAAAAACACCAAGGAGAATCGATAGTCGGGCGCGAGTCCTGTTCATCGACGATTGTGCCCCTATTCCTTCCGCTACGGATGACCCTTCATGGTCTGAACGGCGAGATGCGATGGGTAGTACCCAGATGACCACACTCCGCAGAACCTATATGATACCGCGCACTTCCCCCGGATGCGCCATTCGATTCACGCCGCCTTCCGGAGATGCAAACGCCCCGGCGAAACCTGCCCTTTGGAGTAACTTCGGGTCAGTATATGGTTAGACGCGCGGGCCGCCCCCGGGTTTCAATAAGACCTGATATTTCAACCCTCGGCGGCCTGATCGAGGAGCCACAGCGTCCGCCCAGGCGGGCGGTTCCGAGCCGCCGGACTGGCTTTATCTTCCTCGTGATTTCTTGTCTTCCAGCTCGATGAAATCAACCTTCCACGGCTCGGCGCGGAAATCGAGATGCGCGACGCTGATCGGCAAATTGAATCGCCGCGGACCCGCGCTGCCCGGATTGACGTACAGAACGCCCGATTTCTCGAAACGCGCCGGTTTGTGCGAATGCCCGCTCACCACGGCGTGAAATCCGGCCGCGGCCGGGTCGAGATCGAGCTCCTGAACATTATGGAGGACGTAGATCGTTTTCCCGTCGATTTCAGCGACTGCTGTCGGTGGCAGCGTTTTGCCCCACGGGTCGTCGTCGATATTGCCTCGCACGACGACTACAGGCGCCAGCTCCCGCAGCGCATCGAGGATCGCCGCCTTGCCCACATCGCCAGCGTGAATAATCAGTTCCGAACCCTGCAGCGCACGCACCGCCTCTTCGCGCAGCAATCCATGCGTATCCGAGATCAGCCCGACCATTCTCGCGTTCCCGTTCGATGTGAGTCCGGCTCTGGTTTCTCTGGGCCCTGCGCTTCTGCGGTGAGTCTCAATCCTTCCCGGCCGTCTTGACCGCGTGCCCGCCGAACTCATGCCGCAGCAGGTCGAGCCCTTCAGCGTACGCCTGCATGATGCCGCACTCGATTCCGTTGTGGACCATCTTCGCGTAATGCCCCGCGCCCGCCGGCCCTACCCGGCCCCAGCCCTTGTCCGGCCCCGAGCGAGGCGTTTCACCACGTCCACGTCGCCGCCGCCTCTCCGTCGCTCCCATTTCGAAACCGTTCGTGCCCGCGTCGCTTACTTGACGAAAATCGTCGTCACTCGCTTTTCGTATTTCGCGTTTCGAGTTTCGCTCTCGCCTACCGCCCATCGACCGTCACGCCGAGCTGCGCCAGATCCTCTCGCAACTGCTCCACGTTCTGAAACTGAATCGTATGCATCCCCATTTCCTTCGCGCACTCGAGGTTCAATCCGCGGTCGTCGATCATGGCGCACTCGTTCGGCTCGGACTGCGAGATTTTCAGCGCCAGGCTGTAAATTCCGCGGTCGGGCTTGCGCACGCCCAGGTAGCACGAGCTGAAGAACACTTTGAAGTAATCGTGCAGCCTGAAGGTATGGATGCGGTAATCGTTGATTTCGAGCGACTCGTTGTTGAGCGCCGCTGAAAAATAGCGCCCGGTCGCCGTCAGCTTCCCCAGAAAATCGAGCGATTCCGGGAACGCCTGCGACTGCGAGAACATGAACTTCTTGAAATCATCCGGCGTGAACGCGCGCTCCCTGTAGAAGACCGTCCGACGCAAATACTCGTCGAGGCTCGCCTGCCCGCACTCGAACGCGTTGAGCATCAGCTCGTGCCGGTCCTCGAAATCGGCCCAATCGAGGTTGAACATCTCGACCGCATTCCGGCGCGATCCGCGATCCCACCCGTTGGTCAGGATCACGCCGCCGTTGTCCCAGAACAGCACTTTGACTTTCGCCATGATCCCTCGCCTGGCCCGGCTCGTTCACGATCCCCGCCGAGAGCCATCATTATCCCCGCCCCGCTCCCCCCGCAGAAGCGGAATCTGCCCGGCTACTGAGGATACGCAACCCGTCCTTACGCTATGATGAAGAGCAACTCGATGAAATCTCGCCATGCAGAAACTCCGGTCACGATCTTCACCATCGGCCACTCCATACGCCCTATCGGCGAATTCCTCGATCTGTTGCGCGCGCACGGCATGCGACAGCTCCTGGACATCCGCACCATCCCGAAATCGCGCCGCAATGCTCAATTCAACACCGACTCGCTCGCCGATTCGCTCGCTGCCGCCAGAATCCGCTACGCCCACATCAAAGATCTCGGCGGCCTGCGGCATCCTGCTCGCGACTCGATCAATCTCGGCTGGCGCAACAGAAGCTTTCGCGGCTTCGCAGACTACATGCAGACGCCGGCATTCGCCGCGGCGCTCGACCGCGCCATTCACCTCGCGGAGGAAACACCGCCAACGGTTCTGATGTGCGCCGAGGCGGTTCCGTGGCGCTGCCATCGCTCGCTCGTCGCGGACGCGCTCGCCGTGCGCGGCATTCGCGTCCTCGAAATCATCAGCGCCGCTGCGCCGAAGGAACACACGCTCACGCCCTTCGCCCACGTTCGCGGCACGCGCATCACCTATCCCGCCGACCAGCGGTCATTGCTGGACCCGGGCCCGGCACCCGATAGCGGGTAGCGGTCGGGCGAAAATTGGCGTCTGGCGGTCACCCTCCCTCCGCTTGACACGCGGCGATCCCGGTTGCAGAGTATTCGACTGGAATTCCAGCGCCACAAAAACAAGGGAGCCGAGAAAAATCATGGCCGTCGAAACCGCAGCCGCACCGATTCAAATCACGGACACCGCATGGCAAGCCATCGAAGGCGGATACGATCTGCAGGTGCACGTCGCGCCCGACGTGATCGCGCGGCGCATCGACGATCTCGATCTCGCGAAGGAATTCCTGTCGCACAAGCTCAAGGGCTTCGTGCTGAAATCGCACTACGCGCCCACCTACGAGCGCGCGAAAGTCGTCACCAAAGCCGTTCCCGGCATCCAGGCCTTCGGCGCGATCACCCTCAATCACAGCGTCGGCGGACTCAATCCCGTGGCGCTCGAAATCGCCGGCCGCTCCCACAATAAAATCGTGTGGATGCCCACGGTCGACGCCGCGAACGAAACAGCGGGCCGCACCGACGGCCCCACGGACAAGCTGCCTTTCTGGGCGAAAATTCAGCGCGAGCTCGCCGCCACCGGCGTGTCGCCCGCGCCGATGACCGTCCTCGGGGCCGACGGCAAAACGAACGCGGCCGCGCGCGGCTGCCTCGAAATCATCAAGAAGTACGACATGATCCTGGCCACCGGCCACTTGAGCAAAAAGGAAATTCTGCAGCTGGTGAAAACGAGCAAGGAAATGGGGCTCAAGCGCGTTATCGTCACGCACGCCGAGTTTCCGTCGCAGAATATGACCGCGGCCGAGCAGCTTGAATGCGCCGATCTCGGCGCGCTGATCGAGCACTGCTTCACCACGATGTACACGAACAAAGCGCCCTGGGAAGGCTACTTCGATAGTGTCCGCAAGGTCGGTCCGGCGCGCGTCGTGCTTTCAACCGACCTCGGCCAGACCATCAATCCGCCGGTCGCCGACGGCTTTGCGATGTTCGCGCAGAAAATGCTCGATGCGGGCTTCAGCGTCGCCGATGTCCGCCGCATGGCTGTCACAAACCCCACGAACCTCGTGTCCTGAGATCCTCGACGCGAAAGCCGTTTCGAAAAGCGGCGCCGCGTCCCGGCGTCGCTTTGTGCTCACGAAAGCTTTCCTCGCGCGTCCACATCATGCAATGATTCCCGGTGCATTTCATGCCGTCAAGGAGAACTCTTTACTTGAAAAGATCCACGATTGTGCTTCTAACCGCTACTTTTCTAGCGATATGCCTCACCGTACCGCGTCCAGCGGCCCTGGCCGCTCCGCCTGAGGGGAGCTGGGTCGCGAAAAGCAACGCCTACACCCAGCTTCTGCTCGACGTCCAGGACCGGTATTCGCCCGAAAACGCTTCCGCCCAGGGCTTGGCCGCGTTCGACGACAAAATCTCGCAGCCGACGAAGCTGAATGACGACGCCGAGATCGCCGAGACCAAAGTCGTGCAGCGCAAGCTCATCCGCGCGCTGGCCGTCGAACCCGACAAGAATGTCCGCGAGGACTTCGAGATCCTGCTGCACAGCATCCAGATCAAGTTGAAGCAGTACGATTACTCCGAAGCTCATGAGGTTCCATTCGAGAACGCGAGCGAGGATGTCTTCCAGGGTTTGCGTGTGTTGCTCGACGATCAGGTCTCTCCCGACCGCCAGAAAGCGGCTCTCGTCCGCCTGCGAGAATACGCGGGCATGGAGCCCGGCTACAGCAAGCCGCTCACCGAGATTCTGGAGCAGCGCGCGGAAGAACAGATGGCCAAGCCCGATATGACCTTCCCCGCGAAGGTGAAGATCGAAACCGAGCTGTCGCGCGATCAGAACTACATTAACGGCATTACCGCCCTCTTCAAGCAGTACGGCATCGCCGGATGGCAAGAACCGTTTGCAAAGCTGCAAGCCGAACTTACCGGCTACGATGCTTGGATCAGGGCCACGATTCTCCCCAAGGCGCGCACCGACTTTCGTCTTCCGCCCGAGAAGTACGCTCTCGATCTACAGGGCTACGGCATCGACATTCCGATCGCCCAGCTTGAGCGGATGGCGCATCACGAATTTGGGGTCTACCAGGGCCGGATGCAGACGATTGCGATGCAGATCGCCGCGCAGCGCCAGTGGAGGGTCACCGACTATCACGACGTCTGCCGCAGGCTCGAGCAGGATCAAATCAAGGGCGACGACGTTCTTCCGTTCTACAAGAAACGCCTCGCCGCAATCGAAGCCATCATCGTCAAGCATGACCTCGTCACTCTGCCCGACCGCCCGGCGCGCATCCGCCTCGCCACGCCAGCTGAGAGCGCCGAGCAGCCCGCGCCGCACATGGTCCCTCCTCCGCTGCTGCACAATACCGGCGAGCAGGGCGTCTTCGTGCTTCCGCTGAATATGCCGCCAACCCAGGGGGAAAAAACCGAGAAAATCGACGACTTCACTTACGACGCCGCTTCCTGGACGCTCATCGCGCACGAAGCCCGCCCCGGCCACGAACTGCAATTCGATTCCATGGTCGAGCACGGGGTCTCCGAGGCCCGCGCTCTCTACGCGTTCAACAGCACCAATGTCGAGGGCTGGGGCCTCTACGCCGAATACATCACTCGGCCCTATATGCCCCTCGACGGGCAATTGATCTCGCTGCAATTCCAGATGTTGCGTGCGGCCCGCGCGTTTCTTGATCCCGAGCTGCAGTCCGGCAAGATCACACCCAAGGACGCGATGCGCGTCCTGACGGAAGACGTCAACCTAAGCAAACCCTTCGCCGAGCAGGAAGTCGAGCGCTACACCTACCGCTCGCCCGGGCAGGCCACTTCATACTTCTACGGCTTCACGCGCCTCTTGCAGCTTCGCGAGGAAACCCAAAAAGCCCTCGGCAAGAAATTCGATGAGAAGAAGTTCAACGACTTCATCCTCGCCCAAGGCCTGCTCCCACCCAATCTGATGCGCCAGGCCGTCCTCACCGATTTCATCCCGTCGCAGCAGCAAGCCGACTGACAGGAGGCTGGGACCTAATTCGCGATCCGCTCCGCGTGCCGGCCGACCTTGCCGCGACGCCCGATGAGTCGAAAAATCGCATCTTTCACTTCAGATATTCGTCCGCCAGTCTCAGCGCGCCAGTCGCTTCCGATCATCGACAGTGGCGTGTCGATTTGCATTGTGTGATAGCGTGGAATAGAGAGGCGCGCGGCTATGTACGGCGAGAGTCAAACAGCGACGAGAACTTCGGCACGGGCGGTTCGCCGACCCCTGCTTCGCGCCTCCGTGTCTCTTTTTCTCGATTTTCTAATCGACACTCCGGCGATTAGAATTCGCTGCAACCGGCTGAAAACAAATGACCGAGACCCATTCTGATCGACACGCTAACAGGGGGCTTCGACTGTGACTCAAGCCGCCGAAAACCGGCTGAAAAATTCCGCGAGCCCGTATCTCCGTTCGGCCGCGCACCAGCCCATTGACTGGCACGAGTGGGGCGAAGAAGCGTTCGCCAAGGCGCGCGCGGCCGGCAAGCCCGTTTTGCTCGATATCGGCGCCGTTTGGTGCCACTGGTGCCACGTCATTGACCGCGAAAGCTATGAAAACCCCGAAATCGCGGCCATGATCAACCAGCTCTACATCCCCGTGAAAGTCGATCGCGACGAGCGCCCCGATGTCGACGCGCGATATCAATCCGCCATCAGTGCGATTTCGGGACAGGGCGGCTGGCCGCTCACCGCGTTCCTCACGCCAGACGGCAAGCCATTTTTCGGCGGCACGTATTTTCCTCCCGACGACGCGATGGGCCGTCCCGGATTCAAGCGCATTCTCGCCGCGATCTCCGACGCCTTCAAGAAGCGCCGCGCCGAAGTGGACAACTCCGCGCGGGCGCTCGAAGAAGCCGTGGCGAGGGCCGAGATTTTTCACGGCGCGCGCGGCGAATTCGATGCGCGCATCGTCGACGCCGTCGTCGATGCCGCGGTGAAACGCTTCGATCCCGCGCACGGTGGATTCGGCGACGCTCCGAAATTTCCCCACTCTTCCGTAATTGATCTATTGCTCGAGCGGCAGCATTGGCCGGGCGGCGAGCAGCTGCAATCCATCGTCGAAAAGACGCTCGACGGCATGGCGGCGGGCGGCTTCGCCGATCAGATTGGCGGCGGATTCCATCGCTATTCGGTCGACGAGCGCTGGTGCGTCCCGCACTTCGAAAAGATGTCGTACGACAATTCCGAGCTGCTGAAAAATTACCTCCACGGATATCAGTCGTTCGGCCTGCCGCATTACAAGCACGTCGCCGAGGATCTGATCGCGTGGGTCGGCGAAGTGCTTTCCGATCCGGCGCGCGGCGGCTTCTACGCCAGCCAGGATGCCGACCAGACCCTCGACGATGATGGCGACTATTTCACCTGGACGCAGCAGGAAGTGCGCGGCGTGCTCACCCCTGAAGAATCGCGCGGGATCGAGCTCTACTACGATGTCGCCCGGCACGGCGAAATGCACCACAATCCCGAAAAAAACGTTCTCTGGATCGCCGGGCCCGTCGAAGAAATCAGCCGGAAGCTTCGCCTGCCGGAAGATCAGGTCGCGCTGCTGCTCGCGCGCGCGAAAGGAAAACTGCTGGCGGCGCGCCGCGAGCGTCGCCCCACACCCGTTGTCGACGAGACGATCTACGTCTCGTGGAACGCGATGTTCGTCTCCGCCTATTTCGAAGGCGCGCGCGTGCTCGACCGCCCCGATTGCCGAGAATTCGCGCTGAAAACTCTCGAGCGAATCCTCGCCGAGGCGTGGGATGAGTCGAAAGGTTTCCTGCACCGCGTCGGCCGGCCGCGTCTTGAAGGCTCGCTTGACGATCAAGTCTTCACCATCGCCGCGCTGCTCGACGCGTGGGAAGCGACCTTCGATCGCCGCTATTTCGAAATTGCCGAGCGCGCAATGCGTCTCGCTGTCGAACGTTTCGGCGATCCCGATGGCGGCGGCTTCTTCGATCGCGCCAAGGATGCCGCCCCGATGGGCGGCCTCGAAGTCCGCCGCAAGCCACTCCAGGATTCGCCGACGCCCGGCGGAAATTCCGTCGCCGCAATCGTCCTCGACCGCCTACACGCCCTGACCGGCGAGCGCCTCTATCGCGATTGGGCCGAGAAAACTCTCGAAGCCTTCGTCGGCTTGATCCCGCAATATGGACTCTTCGCGGCGACATACGCCTTGGCCGCGCTGCTCCACGAGCGCCACCCGCTGCAAGTCGTCATCACCGGAGCGGCCGCCGACCCCAAGGCCGGCGATCTCAAGCGCGCGGCCGACGAAATCTATCGCTTCGCCAAAGTGGTCCTGCGCGTCACGCCCGAAAGACTCGCCGCCGGCACCCTTCCCGCTGCCCTGCGCGAAACCCTTCCGCACCTCGACGCGGCCACGCCCCAGGCTTTCGTCTGCGTGGAAACGACCTGCTTCCCGCCCGTCGCGGAGGCAGGCCAACTGGCATCGCTTCTCGCCGCAGCCGCCACCGGTGCCCGGGCGGTATCCAAATGAGAACGCTTGGCGCGATGGGTCCAAAGGAATTGACGCACAAGGAGGGCGGATGCGATAATTCTCTGCTTTGCTCGGTCCTAAAGTGTGTGCCGGTGGGGCACAAGCCGGAATTTCGCAACACCTAGATTAAAATAACGGGAGCGGTCACAGCGCTTCTTCCTTACGATGGAGATTCTCCACCAACTCGGCGAGTTGTTTCTCGAAGCTGTGCCCACGATCGTCGTCGTACTTCTGTTTTATGCTTTCCTGCGCCGGGCGTTTTTCGGGCCGATCCAGAAGGCCATGGCCGAGCGCGCGGCCCGCATCGAGGGCGCGCGCGCCGAAGCAGCTTCCGTTGAAGCCGAGGCGAAGCAGGAGCTCGACACGTACCACGAAGCCCTGCGCAAAGC
The DNA here is from genome assembly GCA_963836125.1 of uncultured Acidobacteriota bacterium. Taxonomy (GTDB): domain Bacteria; phylum Acidobacteriota; class Terriglobia; order Acidiferrales; family UBA7541; genus Palsa-295. The sequence continues at coordinate 683,307 of CAWIIK010000003.1, read as the reverse complement.
TCGCGCCGAAATCTATGCCGAGCAGGAAGCGTCGCGCCAGGCGGCTCTCGATGAACGGGCCAAGCTCCTGAAGGTGATGCGATCGCGCTCGCAGGAAGACGTCGTGGCCGCGAAGAAGAAGATCGCCGCGGATGTTGCCGCGGCCCACGCCGAAATCGAGCGGCAGGCGCCCGCGCTGGCCAATCAGATCGCCCGCACCATTCTCGACAAGCCGTCGTCATTACGCGGCGGAGCGGCGCGATGATCTTCGCTCCCCTATCGCGATGGGTTCGCGTGTGGCGGGCTGCTTCGCTCGCCGCCTTCTTCCTGTTGCTCGCGGCGCCTGCGTTCGCCGAGGAAAATAGCCCCTCGCCCGCCGATTCCACCACGGGCTGGATCTTCCGCTGGCTGAACTTCGCGATCGTTCTCGGGCTTCTCGTTTACGGATTCGGCAAAGCGGCCCCTTACTTCCGCCGCCATGCGGAAGAAATCTCCGAAAAGATCGCGGAGGGAACGCGCGCGCGCGAGGCGGCCGAGGCGGATCGCCGCGCGGCACAGGCTAAACTCGCGGGAATCGATACGGAAGTCGCGGCGATGCGGGTCGAAGCAAAGCGCAGCGCACAGGCCGAGGGCGAACGTCTGCGCGCGCAGGCCAAAGCGGAGGCGGAAGCCATCGAACGGTCCGCTCAGGCGGAAATCGTGGCAGCGGAACGCGCGGCGCGCCTCGAATTGAAGGCGCTGGCGGCGCGCATCGCCGTGGAACGCGCGGAGGCGTTGCTGCGCTCGGAACTCACACCGCGAACGGAAGCGGCGCTGTTCGGCAATTTCGTCGCTGAACTCGAGGGGAGCCCCAATTGAGCGGCGCGCTCCTATCCCGATACGCGGCGGCCCTGGCGGACGTGGCACTCGAGCGGAAATCCGGCGACCGCGTAAGGAAAGACCTCGCGGCGTTCGTCGAGACGTTTTTTTCCTCGGCTGACTTGCGAAATTTCATCGAAAGTCCGGCCGTCGGCCCCGAGATGAAACATAAAGTGATCGAGGAAGTGGCGGCGCGAATGGACCTGACGCCGGCCGTGCGCAATTTCGCATACATCGTCGTAAATCATCGCAGGACCGAAATGCTTCGCGAACTCCAGCAGGCGTTCGAGACCGAATTGAACGCGCGGCTGGGCATCGCGGAGGCCGAAGTGATCTCGGCGCGAGAGCTGAACGCCGCCGAAAGAGAGCGGATGACCAAGGCGCTCGAACGGCGCACGGGGAAGAAAATCGAAGCCCGCTTCCGCCACGACGAGTCGCTGGTCGGCGGCGCCGTCGTCCGCGTGGGATCGACCGTGTACGACGGTTCGGTGCGCGAGCAACTGACGCGGCTGCGCGAGCAGCTCGAAACGGAATAGGAGCCAGGAATGGCCAACATCAGGGCTGACGAAATCACAAAGATTCTGCGCGAGCAGATTGAGAACTATCAGCAGACGGTCGCCGTCGAAGAGGTCGGCTCGGTGATCTCGGTGGGCGACGGCATCGCGCGCATCCACGGCCTCGACCGCTGCATGGCGGGCGAAATGCTGGCGTTCCCGCACGACGTTTTCGGGATCGCGCTCAACCTCGAAGAGGATCAGGTGGGCACGGTGTTGCTCGGCGACTATACGGAGATTCAGGAGGGCGACACCGTCAAGCGCACGAAAAGCATCATGTCCGTGCCCGTCGGCGACGCGCTCGTCGGGCGTGTGGTGAATCCGCTCGGCCAGCCGCTCGACGGCAAGGGCCCCGTGCAGACCGATCATCGCAATCCGCTCGAGCGCCTGGCGCCGGGCGTCGTCGATCGCCAGCCGGTGCGCGAGCCGCTGCAAACCGGTATCAAGGCCATCGACGCCATGATTCCGATCGGCCGCGGCCAGCGCGAGTTGATCATCGGCGACCGCCAAACGGGCAAGACGGCGATCATCCTCGACACGATCATCAATCAAAAGGGCGGCGAGATGATCTGTATCTACTGCGCGATCGGCCAGAAGCAGTCGACGATCGCGCAGGTGATCAAGACGCTCACCGATTACGGCGCCATGGACTACAGCATCGTGGTGGCTGCGTCGGCTGCGGAGCCGGCCACGATGCAGTACATTGCTCCCTTCGCCGCGGCGGCGATAGGCGAATATTTTCGCGATACGAAGCGGCACGCCATCTGCTTCTACGACGATCTTTCGAAACACGCGCAATCCTATCGTGAAATTTCATTGCTGCTCCGGCGTCCGCCGGGTCGCGAGGCCTACCCTGGAGACGTCTTCTTCCTGCACTCGCGGCTGCTCGAGCGAGCGGCGAAATTGAACGACGCGCTCGGCGCGGGTTCGCTGACCGCGCTGCCCGTGATCGAAACACAGGCGGGCGACGTTTCCGCGTATATTCCGACCAACGTGATTTCGATTACCGATGGACAGATCTATCTTGAAGCCGACCTGTTCAACGCCGGCATTCGCCCGGCGATCAACGCAGGTATCTCCGTGAGCCGCGTCGGCGGCAACGCGCAGATCAAGGCGATGAAGCAGGTGGCGGGCACCCTGCGGCTCGATATGGCGCAGTACCGTGATCTTGCGGCCTTCGCGCAGTTCGGCACCGAGCAACTCGATAAGACGACTCAGCAGCAGCTGGCGCGTGGCCAACGGCTCGTGGAAGTCCTCAAGCAGGACCAGTATCAGCCGCTCCCGGTCGAAAGACAGGTGCTGATCATTTTTGCCGGCGCGAACCGCTTTCTTGACGATCTCGAGATATCGGACGTTCGGCGGTTCGAACTCGAGCTGTATCCCTATATCGAAACCAACTACGACGGGATCTTCCAAACGATCCGCGAGAAGAAGGCGATCGACGACGCCCTCAAGGCCGACATGCTCCGGGCGCTGCAAGCCTTCAAGGAAACGTTCCTGGCCAGTGCTCCCGCAGCAGCGGCAGCCGCACCCGCCGCGAGCGAATAACTGACGATCCATGGCCACACTTCTCGATTTCCGGCGGCGCATTCGCTCGGTGAAGAGCACGCAGCAGATCACGCGCGCGATGAAGTTTGTCGCCGCCGCAAAACTGCGCCGCTCGCAGGAAGGCGTGTTTCTGGCGCGGCCCTACGCCCGCGAAATCCTCCGAGTGCTGCGCTCGGCAGCCGCCCGCGTCGAGTCGACGATGCATTCCTTGCTTGAGCGGCGGCCCGAGGAGCGAATCCTGGTCGTGGTTGTCACGGGCGACCGTTCCCTCTGCGGCGCGTTCAATTCGAACGTGATTCGCCGCGCGGCGCTTCTGCTTCGCGAAAATGCCTCCAAAAAACCGATTGTGCTCCCAATCGGCAAGAAAGGGCGCGCCTGGCTGAAGCGAGCGGGCTGGGCATTCGTTGCGGAGTACGTCAACATCTCCGGCAACGTGAATTTCCCGATCGCCAAGGAAATTGCCGGAAAGATTGCGGAGCTTTACGCGGCGCGCGAAGTCGACGCGGTCTACGCCGTCTATAACGAATTCAAGAACGTGATGATACAGAATCTGCGCGCGGAGAAGTTGCTGCCGATCGACCCCTCCGTGCTGGTGTCGGAACGCCCCGAAGGCCCTCACGCCGCTACGCCGACGCAGGAAGATGCGCTGCCGCACGATTTGGCCGCGAGCGGAAAGTGGCTCGTCGACTACATCTATGAGGAGCCCGTTGCCGAGATTTTCAGCGGACTGGTGCCGCGGTACCTCGAGTCGGAGGTATTCCGCATCCTCCTTGAATCATCCGCCGCGGAGTGGGCCGCGCGCATGACGGCGATGGACGCGGCCACGCGCAACGCGTCCGAGCTGATCGACAAGCTCACGCTTGAGATGAACAAGATTCGCCAGGCCGGAATCACCAAGGAGCTGATCGAGATTGTCAGCGGAGCGGCTTCGGCAATGTCGTGATGGCCCCCAAAGCGTGACTCGTGAAAATCAAAAGCTTTACCGAGTTGACGGTTTGGCGGCGAGCGCAGGAGTTGTCTTTGGCCGCGTACAAATTGACGGCCGGTTTTCCGCGGAGGGAAATGTTCGGCATAACGTCGCAGGTGCGAAGGGCGTCGGCTTCGGTGGCGGCAAACATCGCCCAGGGCTTCGGAAGGCGGACGACGCGCGAGTTGCTTCGGTCGGTCGAGAGCGCGGCGGGCGAGATGGAAGAGACGCGCTATTTCCTGATTCTCAGCCGCGATCTCGGGTATCTGGGCGGACTTCGATCGAGTATCGGCGCTCTGGGATTCGGCCGGCCCGCTGATCAATCTGCTGGGGCGTTCTTTGAAAGCGCAGCCGAGCGTACAGTAGCTTCCACGAGTCACAAGTCAGAAGTTACGAGTCACGGAGACATACATGGCAGCTGAAAATGAAAAGATCGGCCACGTAACCGAAGTCATCGGGCCAGTGGTGGACGTGCTGTTTGAGGAGGGCCACCTTCCGCTGATTCACCACGCGATTCGCATTACGAGCGAGGGATTCGACGTCCCTGAACCGCTCGACATCGTCTGCGAAGTGGAGCAGCACCTCGGCGAGGGCCGCGTGCGCGCGGTCGCGATGAAGCCGACCGAGGGCTTGGTGCGTGGCATGAAGGCGGAGGATCTCGGCGAGTCGATTTCCGTGCCCGTGGGCCGCGGCACGCTGGGCCGCGTGATGAACGTGCTCGGCGAGCCGGTGGACAAGCTCGGCCCCGTGAAGTACGAAAAGCGCTACCCGATTCATCGCCCGGCCCCGTCACTCGAGGAGCAATCGACGAACCTCGAAATGTTCGAGACGGGAATCAAAGTCGTGGACCTGATCGAGCCGTACCTCAAGGGCGGCAAGATCGGGTTGTTCGGCGGCGCGGGCGTCGGCAAGACCGTGTTGATTCAGGAGCTGATCCACAACGTGGCCATGAAGCACGGCGGCGTTTCCGTGTTCGCGGGCGTGGGCGAACGCACTCGCGAAGGCAACGACCTCTGGCTCGAATTCCAGGAATCGCACGTCATCGAGCCCGGCAATCCCGACAAATCGCGCTGCGCGCTCGTCTACGGACAGATGACTGAACCGCCGGGCGCGCGCCTTCGCGTTGGTTTGACGGGGCTGACGGTGGCGGAATATTTCCGCGACGAAGAGCACCTTGACGTGCTGCTTTTCATCGACAACATTTTCCGTTTCGTGCAGGCGGGATCGGAGGTATCGGCGCTGCTCGGCCGCATGCCTTCCGCCGTGGGGTACCAGCCGAACCTGAACACCGAAATTGGCGAATTGCAGGAGCGAATCACCTCGACAAAGAGCGGCTCGATCACGTCGGTGCAAGCGATCTACGTGCCCGCGGACGACTATACCGATCCGGCCCCGGCGGCCACGTTCACGCACCTCGACGCGACCACGAACCTCAGCCGGCAGATCGTCGAGCGCGGCATCTATCCCGCCGTCGATCCGCTCGCCAGCTTCTCGCGCATTCTCGACCCGCGCATTCTTGGCCAGGAACACTACACCGTGGCGCGCGCCGTAAAGGGCGTGCTGCAGCGCTACAAGGAATTGCAGGACATCATCGCGATTCTCGGAATCGAAGAACTTTCGGACGACGACAAGCAGGTGGTGGGCCGCGCCCGCCGGCTCGAGCGCTTCCTTTCACAGCCGTTCTTCGTGGCCGAGCAGTTCAGCGGGCTCAAGGGCACGTACGTGAAGGTGGAAGACACGATTCGCGGCTTCAAGGAGATCGTCGAAGGCAAGCACGACGAGCTGCCCGAGCAGGCGTTCTACATGGTCGGCACGATTGAAGAGGCGCGCGAAAAAGCCGAGAAGATGGCCGCGGTGGCGTAGACCGAGGCTGCAAGCGAGTGAAACGGGAACGAACGAATGTCGCTACCTGAAGCCATCGAGCTGCAAGTCGTCACGCCGCAAAGGCACGTCCTGCAGGAGACCGTGCAGGCGATCGAGATGCCCGGCAAAGAGGGCTATCTCGGCATCCTGCCCGGCCATGCCCCTTTGATTACGGAGCTTGGCGTCGGAATCTTGGCGTATCGCAAAAGCGGGGAAACGCGCTACGTAACGATCGTTCACGGCTACGCGGAAGTATTGCCGGATCGCGTCATCGTCCTGGCCGAGCTCTCGGAGCGCGCCGAGGAAATCGACGCCGAGAAGGCCCGGGCCGAACATGAACAAGCGCAGGCCCAGCTTCTGAAGACCAGCACGGGAAGCCCGGACTGGCAGGAGCAGAAACTTGCAGTCGAACGCGCCGTCGTGCGGGCCGAGGCGGCCGCGAAGTGGGGTGGCTTTGCCGACTCGCACAAGTAGAATCCGGCCCGTGCCCTCCGCGGGACGGTTATCATCTCGCAGCGGCATTGAATCCCGCCTCTTTGCTTCGCATCGAATGGTTAAGACGACTGGAAATACCTCGAATGAATGAAGCCGTCACAATTTACAGCACGACTTGGTGCTGCGACTGTCGCCGCGTGAAGAAGTTCCTGCGCGACCGCAAAGTCGCGTTTCGCGAAGTGAACATCGACGATACGCCCGGCGCCGAAGAGATCGTCCTGCGCGTCAATAATGGACGCCGCAAAGTCCCCACTCTCGAAGTGGCCGGCCACTTTTTCGCCTGCAGCCCGTTTGATCCGCATCGCCTCGCCGAAGAGCTGAACATTCCCCTGAATTCGTAACAGAGCGCTACGCGAGGCCGGCGCCCCGCGTCATCACACCGGCGACGCGCAGGTCGGATGTGAGTGCGACGAGGTCGGCGTCGGCGCCGACCGCGATGATGCCCTTTTTGCCGGCGAGGCCGAGGCGGCGCGCAGGAAGCACCGTCGCCATGCGAACGGCATCCTGCAGGGGCACGCCGAGCGCAACCACATTGCGCAGAGCTCGGTCCAGGGTCAGCGTGCTCCCCGCGAGCTTGCCTTCGCTGTTGCGAGCGACTCCGTCTCTCACGGACACCTCGAAATTTCCGAGCCGGTATTTGCCGTCCGGCATGCCCGTGGCGGCGATGCCGTCGCTGACGAGCAGAACCGTGTCGAATCCCTTCGTTCCGACCAGAACTTGAATCGCCGGCCCTGCGACGTGTACGAGATCGGCGATCACTTCGGCGGTGACCTCAGGATCGGTGAGGATCGCGCCGACGACGCCCGGATCGCGGTGCTCGAATGGACGCATCGCGTTGTACATGTGAACTGCGTGGCGCGCTCCGGCGTGTATGGCCGCGCGCGCCTGATCGTAGTCCGCATCGGTGTGGCCGATGGCGGCTACGATTTTGACGGCAACGGCCGCGGCAATCAGTTCGAGCGCGCCGGGCAGCTCGGGCGCTACGGTGACAATCTTCACCAGACCATGGGCCGCCTCAATGAGCTTGCCGAGCGTCGCGAGCGAGGGCCTCGCCAGCGCGTCGGGCGGATGGACGCCGCGGCGGGCCTTGCTGATGAATGGTCCTTCGAGATGGATTCCCACAATCTCGGCAGCAAGGCCATCGCTTTCCGCGCTTTCATGCGCGCGAATGTAGCGGGCGATTCCCTGCAGGCTGTGGCAAGTATCTTCGATGGGCGCAGTCACCGTGGTCGCCACGATCGACGTGGTGCCGTGACGCGCCACCGTGGAGGTGATGCGGTCGAGAGCGCGCATGTCAGCTTCCATCACGTCGTGCCCGCCGGCGCCATGGATGTGCACGTCGACGAAGCCGGGCACAACCGTCATGCCGGTGGCGACGAAATCGACGGCGTCCGGCGGCAGGCGCATCTCATCGCGGTGCCCGATCGCGGCGATGCGGCTGCCTTCGACGACGATGACGCCGTCGCTGATCTCCTCATCCGGCGTCAGAATGCGGCTGGCATGGATGGCCGTAGTCGGCATAGCTTCGAAACCTGCCCTGAATAAGTGCGGAGCGCCTGACGAAAATGCTACTCGAATTCGGCGGCGAAAACACAGCGAGCTTGCATCTTGTTGCCTCTCCGCTACAATCGGATGTCACGCATTTCGGGGGAAAGAGGGATTGGATGGCATACGACAAGCGTTACGTGGCGCAAAAAAGGCAGCGCCGCCGCCGCAAAACAGCGAAGGCCAAGATGAAGCTCTACGAACAGGGAAAAATTCCGCATGACAAGCTTCCGGCGCTCGCCAAGAAATTTCTCAGCCGCAAACTGCGCGCATTGAGCAAAGCTGAATAGGTATCCACGAATCGGCATAGGGCGAGCGGTCACCCGCTCTCCCCTGCCACACCACCCGACATGCGGGTCCGCATCGGGCGGTTCCACGCACAACCGCCGGATTTACCACCAGTGCCTTTGATGGATGAGGGCTTCGCGATCCTCTGCCCGCTCGCCCGGCACCGTAGGCCTCCCATCCAGTTCTTGTCCATCGGCTCGCGTGTTTGCTCCACGCTTCCTTCAGGTCCCATCTCACGATGGCAACCCTTGCGTTTCACCAACTCTTCTCCTCCATCAGGATGAGTAGAGGACTTTCACCTCCGAGTTGTCGAACATGCTCAGCGCACCACCACATAGAAAAAGGGCGTCCGCTGTGGCGGACGCCCTTTTCGTTCCTGACGCTTGCATTGGCCCCCAGGGACCAGGCAAACGGGATTCGTCAGTTGCCGGCGGCCTGCGCGTGCGTCGTGCTGGCCTTGGGCACGCTCAGGTAACCGCTGATCTTATCCTTGCCGACCGAGTTGACCGTGAACTCCATCGGTGCGCGGCTGCCATTCGTGAAGAAGTAGATCGGCTCGTTCACCGAGCGGTTCTTCTTCTCGTAACGCTGGTCGTCCGCGAAGATCGCCACCGTATAGAGGTTCTTCTTCGGGTTCACGTTGCGGAGTTCAACCATCACGTCGCCCACCTTCTCGCGCTGGCCCCTCTTCGTGATCGTGAACTCGTAATAATCGCGCTCGCCGAGGCGCCGGAGTTCGTCGATCTCGTCGTGGTTCTTCGCGATCAGCGTGCCGAACTCGCCGCGGGCCATATTCAGACTGTTCTTGGTCGTTTCGAGGTCCGTCTTGACGCCGGTCACGTCCGTCCCCAGCTTGTTGACGTCGTCGACGCTGGCTTTCGTCGCCAGTTCGCCGTTGACGTTGTTCTGGAGATCGGAGAGTTCCTGCGCCTCCTGGTCCTTGATCTTCTTGGTCTGCGAGCGCGCCCGGTTCAGCTCAGTTTCGGTAAGCTTCATCTTGTCGGTTACCACGCTGAGCTCGCCCTGCAGCTGCGCGTTGGTGTCTTCCGCCTTCGCGAGGCGTTGATTTAGGATGTCGTCGTTTTGCTTCGTTAGCGTATTTTGTGCCGCGAGAGTTTGCTGCAGTTCGTGCGAACGCGACGAAGCCGTCCAGCCCACACCCAGAGCTGCCAGCGAGACGACGGCCAGGATTACGACCGCGATCCCGATCCAACGTGGCGCTGACTCTTCGTGAATTACTTCGTTCTTTTCTTCGAGCATCTTTTTTGCCCTCCGTGGAAACCCCTTGCTTGAGGGCATAGGAGCACGCCCTGAACCAAACGATGCCAGACGGTGTGCTGTCCCGTAAGTTACGGCAATAACTAGCCTTAAGTGAATGGCTGCGGGCAGACACGAACCCTTGCTACACAATTTGCCCTGCAATTTTTACGCGGCTTCCAAGGGTTTCTGCGTAGTAGATACTTGTGCAAGGCACAGTACTAGACCCTACGTCCGGCGGGGCGAGGCGGAGACCGAATTCGGACCTTCGAAACCAGCGTCAGCGCGTGACGGTCATCGCGCGCAGTCTTCTAATGCGGTCCTCAAGCGGCGGGTGCGTGCTGAAAAGACTGGCCACGAGGCGGCCCGCGCTCAAGGGAGCCACGATGCACAGCGCTGCTGTAGATGGCGGCATGTCCGTGGGAATTCGCTTGTTGTAGGCGCCAAGTTTTTCAAGAGCGCTGATCAGGCCGTTCGGATATCCGACCATCTTCGCGCCCGACTGATCCGCCTGATACTCCCGCTGTCGGGAAATGCCCAACTGGAGAAGCATGGCCGCTATCGGCGCAGCGATCAACATGATGAGAGCTGTGATTCCGCCGCCCTCGCGATTGTCGTCGCCACCGCCCCAGCCGCCGAACATCAATCCCCATTGGCCCATATTGGCTATCCAGGTGACGGCGCCGGCGATTGTGGCGGCAATGGATGACGTAAGAATGTCGTAGTTGCGGACGTGCGAAAGCTCGTGTGCGATCACACCCTCGAGCTCCTCATCGTTCATCAGCTCCATCAATCCCTGCGTGACGGCCACCGAGGCGTGGCTCGGATTGCGGCCCGTCGCGAATGCATTGGGGGCCGCCTGCGGAATCAGATAGAGCTTCGGCATGGGCAGATTGGCTTTGGCCGCGAGCCGTTCCATCACGGCATAGAGCCGAGGCGACTCTTCGCGGCTGATCGGACGCGCGCCGCTCGACCTCAGCGCAATTTTATCCGAGAAGAAATACGCCACGCCGTTCATGACGATCGCAAAGCCGAGCGCGATCGTCATTCCATTACGTCCGCCGAAGAGCTGCCCGAGGAACAGAAGCAGCAGAGTCAAAGCCGTCAGCAGGAATGCCGTCTTGAGTGTCTTCATGGTTGGTTACCCGAAGCCCTTTCCTACGCAGCCCCTGCCTTTGCGGTTGCGGGCTGAAACTTCATCTCGCCGGTTTTCGCGTCGCCATCGACGGTGATCTCGTCGCCTGGCTTCACTTCGCCGTCCAGAATCTTCAGCGCCAGCGGATCCTGGATGAGCCGCTGGATGGCCCGCTTCATCGGACGCGCGCCGTAAGCCGGATCGAAGCCTTCGCGAAAGAGCAGCGTCTTGGCCGCGGGCGTCAGGTGCAGAGTGATTTGACGTTCCGCCAGCAGTTTTACAACGTTCCGCATCTGGAACTCGATGATCGTTTCGATCTGATCTTTGCCGAGCGGCTTGAACAGGACAATATCATCGATCCGGTTCAGGAATTCCGGCCGGAAAATCTCGCGCAACGCGGCCATCGCCTCTTCGCGCGCTTTCTTCGGATCCTTGTTCGCCAGATCGAAGATGGAAGCCGAACCCACGTTTGAGGTCATGATGATGACGGTGTTGCGGAAATCGACCGTGCGACCCTTGCCGTCGGTTAGACGTCCGTCTTCGAGAATCTGTAGCAGGACATTGAACACGTCCGGATGCGCTTTCTCGATTTCATCGAGCAAGACCACCGAATAGGGGCGTCGCCGCACCTGCTCAGTGAGCTGGCCGCCCTCTTCGTAGCCGACGTATCCGGGAGGCGCGCCGATCATTCGCGCCACGGAGTGCTTTTCCATGTATTCGGACATATCGAGGCGCACGATGGCGCGTTCGTCGTCGAACAAGAATTCGGCGAGCGCTCGCGCGAGCTCCGTCTTGCCGACGCCGGTCGGACCAAGAAACAGGAACGAGCCGATTGGGCGATGCGGGTCGCTGAGGCCCGAACGGCTGCGGCGAATCGCATTTGCCACGCTGGCAAGCGCCGCATCCTGTCCGACGACGCGCTGCCGCAGGCGTTCTTCCATGTGAACGAGCTTTTGGACTTCGCCTTCCAGCAGCCTGCCGACGGGAATGCCCGTCCACTTGCTGACGATTTTGGCGATCTCTTCCTCGCCCACCTCTTCCTTGAGCATCGGGTGGTCCTTCTGCAAATCCGCCAGGCGATCCTGAGCGGCCTTCAGTTCCTTTTCGGCAGCCGCGAGCTTCCCGTAGCGAATCTCCGCGACGCGCGAAAGATCGCCCGCGCGCTCGAAGCGCTGCTCTTCGGCCTTGAGGCGCTCGATTTCTTCTTTCTGCTTGCGGATGCGGCCGATGGCGTCTTTTTCGGTCTGCCAGTGAGCCTTGAGGGCGCTCGATTGTTCGCGCAGCGTGCTCAATTCCTTTTCGATTTGCGACAGGCGTTCTTTCGAGTGTGCGTCCGTTTCCTTGCGCAGCGCCTGACGTTCGATCTCGAGCTGCATGATGCGCCGCTCGATAAGGTCGATCTCCGTCGGCAGCGAATCGATTTCCATGCGCAGGCCGGCCGCCGCTTCGTCGACAAGGTCGATCGCCTTGTCCGGCAGGAAGCGGTCCGTGATATAGCGCTGCGAGAGCAGAGCCGCGGCGACGATGGCGGCGTCCTTGATGCGCACGCCGTGGTGGACTTCATAGCGCTCCTTCAGGCCGCGCAGAATCGCGATCGTGTCCTCGACGGAGGGTTCGCCGATCGTCACGGGCTGGAACCGGCGCTCGAGGGCCGGGTCCTTTTCGATGTATTTGCGGTATTCGTTGAGGGTCGTTGCGCCGATGGCACGCAGCTCGCCGCGAGCCAGCGCAGGCTTCAGCATGTTCGACGCGTCCATCGAGCCTTCGGCGGCGCCGGCGCCCACGAGGGTGTGGAGCTCGTCGATGAACAGGATGATCTGCCCTTCGGATTCGGTGACTTCCTTCAGCACGGCCTTCAGCCGGTCCTCGAATTCGCCGCGATACTTCGCGCCTGCCACAAGGGCGGCCAGATCCAGTGCGACGATCCGCTTGGGCTTCAAAACCTCGGGAACGTCGCCGGACACAATGCGCCCAGCCAGTCCTTCGACGATAGCGGTCTTGCCGACACCGGGCTCGCCGATGAGCACGGGATTGTTCTTCGTGCGGCGCGCGAGAATCTGCATCACGCGGCGAATCTCTTCGTCGCGGCCGATCACCGGATCGAGCTTCCCGCGGCGGGCAAGCTCGGTGAGGTCGCGCGCGTACTGCTCGATCGCGCGATAGGTCGACTTCGGGATTCTGCGAGGTCACGCGATGGCTGCCGCGAATCGTTGCCATGGCCTGCAGGATGGCGTCGTGGCTCGCGCCGCTCTTCGCCAGCAACTGGCCGGCGGGATCGCGATCCCGGGCGGCGATGGCCAGCAGGATATGTTCGGTTGAGACGTACTCGTCCTTGAGTCGCTGCGCCTCATCGAAGGCGTGCTCCAGAACGTCGTTGGTCGCGCGGCCCAGCGACTGGTTCGAGACGTCGCTCACTTTGGGCAGGCGGCCGACCTGCTTTTCCACTTCGGCGGCGAGCACAGTGGGAGACACTCCCAGCTTCTGAAGCAGCGGCGGCACCACGCCGTCGCCCTGGGCTACCAGCGCCCACAAAAGGTGCAACGGCTCGATCTGCTGTTGGCCCGAGCGCGCTCCCATTTCCTGCGCGGCTTGCAGCGCTTCCTGGGCCTTCACCGTTAATTTGTCAAATCGCAGCATGACGAAATCTTCTCACTTTGCCCCTGGATCTTCCAAATACTCCAAGAGGGAAAAAAGGGGCTGCCGATCGATCCGTCCAGCCCCGGGGATTTCCGCTCAAGTGAACGCTTCGTTGCCGTTGGTTGTGACGTTGACCTTCACCTGCCGCGGCTTAGACTCGGCGCGCTTCGGCAACTCGACCGTCAACACGCCGTTCTTGTATTCGGCCTTGATGGTCTCGGTGCTCACCGTGCTCGGCAGGCTGAAGCTCCGGCTGAACGAGCCGTAGGTGCGCTCGACGCGGAGATAGTTGTCCTCTTTCACCTTTTGCTCGAACTTTCGCTCGCCGCGAATCGTGAGCATGTTGTTCTCAACCCGAACATCGAGGTCCTTCTCGTTGATGTCGGGCAAATCGGCCTTGATGACCAGTTCGTTTTCGGTCTCGTAGATGTCCACAGCCGGCGCCCAGGCAGTCAGATTTGAACTATCGCTGCGACGGCCGGTGAAGGGCGCCTCAAAGAGGCGATTGACCTGGTCCTGCAGGCTGGCAAGATTCTGGAAGGGGTCCCATCGGGTGATCGACATTGTAGCTTCCTCCATCGTAATATTGGCTTATATTATAGCGCAACAGAAGCATAAAATATTAGCGTACTATTGTCAAGTTATTTCTGTGACGCAAATCCCCCATGAGACGATGTGGAATGTCTATTCTAAAACCTTAACTATCAAAGCACTTAAGATAGTGCGTCTCCGGCATGGTGAGCAGAATCGGGTGGTCCTGGGCTTGAGTCCTTCGCTCGGCTACCACGATGGCCTTCTTGGCATCGTTTGCAGCCTCTGCAAGAATCTGGAGAAACAGCGGCTCGGTGATGTGGTAGGAACAGGAGCAGGTCATCAGGAAGCCACCGGGTTTCAGGAGCTTCAACGCGCGAAGATTGATCTCCTTGTAGCCACGCTGAGCGGCTGGAATGCTGTCGCGGTTCTTGGCGAAGGCGGGCGGATCGAGAATGATCATCTGGAAGCGGCGGCCGGCGTCGTCGTATTCCTTGAGGAGGTCGAAGGTGTTCCCCTCGCGGAAGTCGACGTTCGAGATTCCATTGACCGCCTGATTGCGCCGCGCAGCCTGCAGCGCGGCGGGAGCCATTTCGATGCCCTGGACGTGCGTCGCACTTTCCGGCCACCGTGAGGGCGAATCCACCCTGATAGCTGAAGCAATCCAGCACCTCGCCGGACGCATAGCGGCGCGCGGCCAAGTGGTTCTCCCTCTGATCGAGAAAGGAGCCAGTCTTCTGCCCCTTGAGCAGGTCGTGAACGAAGGTAACGCCATTTTCCTGGGCCGGAATCTCGGCGGGAATCTCGCCGTGAAGGACGCTCACGCGCTGCTCCAGGCCTTCGAGAAGGCGCACCTTCGGATCGTTGCGCTCGAGGACGCCGCGCGGCGAAAACAGCTCGACGAGAATCTCGACGACGAGGCTCTTGATGCGTTCGGTCCCTTGGCTGAGCGTTTGCACTACGAGATAGTCTCGATAGCGGTCGACGATGAGGGAGGGCAGCAGGTCCGCCTCGCTATAGACGAGCCGGCAGGCTTGCGAGTTTTCGACGACGAGCGCGCGATAGGCCGCCGCGCGACGGAGGCGTTCGATGAAGAACGCGCGATCGACGGGCCGGTCCTCGCGCGTCAACAGGCGCACCGCGATTTGGGATTTATCGCTGTAGAACGCGCGACCCTGGAAGTTGCCGCGCCCGTCGACCAAGCGGACGACGGCGCCCGCCTCCGCCTGCGTCGGGCGCACGTCGCTCCGGTAGACCCACAGATGGCCCGAGCGCAGTCGTTCGACACCTCGGGGGCTGATCACCGCGGACGGTTCTTTTGCAGGCCCGGCGGATGCTCGAGAGCTGGCTTGGACCTTCGGACTCGGTTCAGAGGCCACATTAGCCTCCGAGCTTGCGCTTGCGGTGAAGCTTCTGGGCAGACGACCGGAGCGTTTCGGGCACGTTTTTGTTCGCGGTCAGTTTCACGAGGTCCGTGGCATTGAGTCGCGGGAAAAGGTGCAACGACACATCGAGCGGCGTCTTAGGGTTATTGGTCAGGTTCCGCACGACCGAATAATTTTTCATGAAGAGCCGTGTAAGCGAAATCGCCCTCAGCGTCTCGGCGGGCAGGTTGCTCATCGAGGCAAACGCTTCGATTTCGGTATCGGTGAGTCGGGGCGACTGCAAAACGCACCTTTGGATGAGCCTGTTGGGATCGCGAATCAACAGCATGCGCTCGGAGCGGCCGCCCTTGAGGGCGAGCGTGAGACGCTGGACGACGTTCATGTGAGCCACGCGCTGCATGAGGCTCTCCCGCTTTACGGGATCGGGCTCGATCTCGGCTGCCGCTTCCTCGATTTCAGTGATGGCAGCGGCGCTCTTATGCATTTCGTCCAACAAAGCTCGCTGCTCGGCGTTCGCTGCCGTGGAATTGGAAACGGCGACCACAAGTTGCGGATCGGAGATGAAGCGCTCGAGATTGTCCAGCAGGGCCTGAATTCCGTCCGCCGTCAGACCAGACGCGACGCGCGTGACCAGCGCCGTCGGGCAGGCTGGGTTCTTCGCTAGCGCGTTGGCGATGCCTGCTTTTTCCGCCAGATTCCGGGCGCAGTAGGAAAAGAGGCGAACGTCGGCATCAGGCCGGGCCGCAGCTGCGAGAAAGTGCTGGACGCTTTGGCTCAGCAGAGCATTCTCGGCGCGTTCTGAAATTGCCGGGTCCGCATCGGCAGCCAGGATGGCGAGCATCTCGACCCGGTCCTCCGCGCCGAGGGGCACGCTGCCCGCGCAGATGGCGAGTTTCTGCTCCGGGCGTACGTGGCCGGATCGGACCTGTTCGCGCAGCTCGGCGCTAATGGGAGCCTCCCAGAACGATCTGCGTCTGGTCTTCAGGGTTGGCGCCGGCAAGGAATATGCCGAGCGCACCGTGGGGAATCTCCGATGTGTGCCGGTGGAAACGCGCCGCAATCCTGGCCCCGTAGCGGTGATAGACGAACCATCCGGCCAAAACAATCAGGACAATGCCAATGACAGCGAAGATGGCCGGCTGCCAGTTTCGCGGAATCTCGGCAGGATGCTCGGGCGCCGGACGAACGTCGTGCGCGCCTTTCGTTTCGAGCGCATATTCGGCGACCAGCCCGTCTTCATCGAGACCGAGAAAGCGCGCGATCGCGCGAATGAATCCGCGATTGAATACGCCGCCGGGCAGCTCGTCCCACTTCTCGTTCTCGATGGCCTCGAGGAAGCGAGGGCTGATGCGCGTGGCCGCGGACACTTCCTCCAGAGAGACGCCGCGCATTTCGCGTTCGCGTTTGAGATGTTCGCCGAAAGGGGTCGAGGGCATTCCGAAGGAACCAGGGAAAAAATATAGGCGCGGGTGGAAGGCGTGTCAATGCCGCCCGGAAAGGAGCCGTTCCCTGAGCCATTGGCCTTTCGGCAATCGGGAAGGAATGTCCGTTGCGGCGGGAGAAAGCTGTTCACTATAATGCAACTATTGTCCCGAGAATCCCAAGACGTCAGCACGACTGGGGCGGGCGCCGGACGAACGCGACGCGCAGGCGACGCGAAACCGTTCGACGGCCTGGAACGCCGCCACCATCCGGATATCGAGCCGCCTACGCCCGATAGCCACGAAGTTACGGTTTTCCACGAGCTGGGCAAGGCCCTCACGTCGTCCCTGCAGCTCGACCAGGTCCTCCGCACCATCATGGAAAAGATCAACGAGGTGCTGCGTCCGGACACGTGGTCGCTGCTGCTCATGGATCTCGAGAAGCAGGAGCTCTACTTCCAGATCGCGACGGGCAAGGGCGCCGAGGCGCTGAAGGACGTCCGCATCAAGGTTGGCCAGGGTCTCGCCGGCTGGGTGGCCGAGTCGGGCGAGGCGGTGGTGGTGGCGGACACGAGCAAGGATTCGCGTTTCTTCGGCCAGGTCGATGAGCGAACGAAGACGGCGACGCGCTCGATCGTGGCCGTTCCCGTGCGGTTCCGCGAACAATGCCTCGGAGTGATCGAGCTGATCAACTGCGTCGGCCCCGAAGGTTTCAGCCAGCGGGATTTGGCGCTGCTCGAGGCGCTGGCGGATTACGCCGCGATCGCCATCGAGAACGCGCGGCACGTCCAGCGGATTCATGAGCTCACGATCACCGACGACTGCACCAGCCTCTACAACGCGCGGCACCTCAATTTCATGCTGGACACGGAAATCTACCGTTCGCATCGGTATGCGTTCGAGTTCTCGCTGATCTTCATCGATCTCGACCACTTCAAGAGCGTCAACGATACGCACGGCCACCTCGTCGGCTCGAAGCTGCTTTCCGAAATCGGCGAGGCGATCAAGGAAAAGTGCCGCCTAATCGATCTGGCCTTCCGTTATGGGGGCGACGAATTTGTGGTTCTGCTTCCGCAGACTTCGAAGGAAAATGCGCTCGGCGTGGCGCGCCGCCTGCACAAGCTTATCCGCGAGACGGAATGGCTCAAAGATACCGGCTTGAATATTGGCGTAACCGCAAGCGTGGGAGTCGCCTCCTATCCGACGGACTCCCGCACCAAAGCCGAACTCCTGCACCTTGCCGACGAGGCGATGTACGCCGTCAAGAACTCGACACGCGACAGCGTCGCCGCCGCCGGCCTCGGCGTTCTCCCTGCCGGCTAAGCGATCGTTGCTCGATGCGCTGTTGTTCGCCGCAAACCAAGCCCCTATACTCAGCTTCTAATCACGTAGGAGGCTTTCAAGTTGCGCAACCGGGAAGCCGCGCGCTATGCGCGTTGGGCTGCGATTGCGGCGGGGCTAGCCGCACTTGCCGTGGCCGGGGTGTACGTCAACCGCTCGATTAGCCGGGCGCGCGCGCTGCGGCTCGGTCCTGCGGCGGTGCCCGCGACCGTGGCGCAACAGTCGGATCAATTCTCCTTCTCGAAGGTAGACCAGAATCGCACGCTGTTCACGGTTCGGGCTTCGCACCTCACCCAATACAAGGATCAAAATCGCGCGCTCCTGGAAGACGTCTGGATCACGATTTACGGCCGCGACGGCAGCCGCAACGACAACATCCACACCCACGAATGCAGTTACGAACCCGATGGCGGCATGGTGCACTGCCAGGGCACCGTCGAAATTGACGTCGACGGCGCGAAACCGGCTTCGGGCGGCGCGACCTCGGCAGTTTCGCCCCATGCGCTCGAGGTGAAAACCAGCGATCTCTCGTTCAATAAGGACACGGGTGAAGCTTCGACATCCGCTCCGGTCGAATTCAACTTCTCGGGCGGCCAGGGTCGCGGCATCGGCGTCAGCTACAGCACGAAGGATTCGATCGTGCGAGTCGAGCGTGCCGTCGAGTTCGATCTCGCCGCGTCGCCCAATACCGGCAACATGCCCGTGAGCGCGTCGGGCAGCAGCCTCGAGATCAACCGCAACCAGCGGCAGGTTGTGCTGGATGGTCCTGCGATCGTGCGAGAGGGTACCCGCGCGCTTGCTGCAGACAAGATAGCCATCGATCTCGACGAGAACGACCACGCGCGCAATGTAACTGCCGAAGGACATCCGCAGCTTCATGCGGTCGAAGGCGGCGGCAAGATCAGCGTCACGGCCGCGCAATTTGAGGGCTTTCTGAACTCCGAGGGCCAGGTCGAGCGGGTGGTTGCCGATGGCGGCGTAATCGGCACGCGGCAGGCGGCTGCGGGTACGGACCGCTTTTCGGCAGAGCACGTCGAGATTGCCATGCTGCCGGGCCAAAATGTGATTCAAGACATGACGGCGAGCGGCGACGTAATCGCGGAATCGCACCAGGGGGCCGACTCGCGCGTGCTGAAGACCGCTGCGTTGCGCGTGAAATTCACTGCTGGCGGGGCGGCCAAGCGAGCGCCCGGCGAAGCGATCGACCAGGAGCGAATGGAGAGCGCCGAAACGCTCGCTCCGGCGACCATCGAATCGCACAGCGGCGACGTCGCGACTACGCTCGCGGCGAAGAGGTTTGTCGCGCAGATGGCCGACGGCCGGCGACTCGAAAAGCTATTCGGCCACTCGGGCGTCGACGTTCGGAGCCAGACAGGCACTGCCGCCGCGCAGGTGATCTCGGCCGCAGAAATGGCCGTCACGTTTGGCGCAAACGGCGACTGGGACGTTCTCGATGAGACTGGGGACGTCCACTTTCAGCAAGCAGACCGCAGCGCGAGCGCAGCTCACGCCCGGATCGTGCAGTCCACGAATACGATCACGCTTGATGGCTCGCCCGTAATTTCCGACGCGGTCAGCCGCACCACGGCTTCGAATGCCACGGTCAATCAAAAGTCGGGCGATCTCCGTCTCTCGGGCGGTGTCGCGTCGACCTATCTGGCCACCGGCGATTCTCCCAAACAAAGCGACGCCGTGGGCTTCGGTTCCGGCGCGGCCCACATTTCTGCCGACACGCTCGTCGGCTCCATCAGTTCAGGACATGTGGTCTACGCGGGCCACGCGCGCCTCTGGCAGGGCGAATCGGTGCTGGATGCGGACCGCATCGAGCTCTGGCGCGACGAGAAGAAGCTCCAGGCGACCGGCCACGTAGTCGCAGTCTTCCCGCAGGCGGCCGGACCATTCGCGACGCCACTTGGAGAAGCAGCGGAGGCGCGAAAACCCGCTTCGAGCCGTGCGTTGGGCTCCAGGCCATCGTCAGGGCCCATTCTCTGGAAGGTCGCCGCGCCGACGTTGACGTACTGGGCCGATCAGGGCAAAGCGCATCTCGAGGGCGGAGTCATCGCAACTCTCGAACCAAGGATCGCTCGAAGCGCGGATCTTGGACGTATTTCTCGGTTCGGCCACTGCCGGCGCACCAGCACTTCCGGCCTCCGCCGGCGCCTCCCTCGCCTCCGGCGGCCGGCAACTCGACCGCGTACTGGCGCAGGGTGGGGTGGTCGTGCGCCAGGGCGACCGCCGGGGCATGGCGGAGCAGGGCGAGTACACCGCCGCCGACGGAAAATTCGTTCTTTCGGGCGGCCAGCCCACCGTTAGCGACAGTTCTAGCAACACGGCCACGGGCCGTTCGTTGACCTTCTTTGTTGCGAATGATACGATTTTGATTGATTCGCAAGAAGGTTCGCGCACGCTGACCAAACACCGGGTTGAGAAATGAACCGGCATGTTGAAACTTCAGGCCGCCGATCTGCGGAAATCGTATCGAGGTCGGAAGGTTGTCGATGATGTCAGCCTGGAGATTCAACAGGGCGAGGTGGTTGGGCTGCTCGGGCCGAACGGCGCTGGAAAGACCACGACGTTCTACATCCTGGTCGGCCTCGCACGTCCGGACTATGGTCGTGTTTTGCTGGACGCCGAGGATATTACCGACCTCCCCATGTACCTGCGGGCCCGAAGCGGCATCAGCTACCTTCCTCAAGAGCCTTCCGTCTTTCGGAAGCTGACGGTCGAAGAGAACCTGCTGGCGATCTTGGAGACGCTGTCTCTCACCGTGGAGCAGAGGCGCGATCGCATGGAGGAGCTGTTGGCGCAAATGGGACTCGAAGGGGTGCGTTACAGCCGGGCGTACGTGTTATCGGGCGGAGAGCGCCGGCGCCTGGAAATCGCGCGCTCGCTGGTGCTTTCGCCTTCGTTTGTTCTGCTCGACGAGCCCTTCGCGGGCATCGACCCGCTGACAGTGATCGACATCCAGAAAATTATCGCGGATTTGAGCGGCGCCGGGATCGGGGTGCTGATTACGGACCACAATGTGCGCGACACGCTCGCCGTCACAACCCGCGCCTATATCATTACAGAGGGGAAGATACTCGCTTCCGGCACGCCCCCCCAAGTGGCTGCGAATCCCGACGTTCGCCGTCTCTATTTGGGAGAAGGATTCCGGCTCAACTGAATTTATGAATTGGCTCGCACCCAAACTGAATCTCCGCGTCGCCCAAAAGCAGATTCTCACGCCGGGCCTCGTGCAGATGGTGAGCGTTCTCGCTCTCAATCGCCTCGAGCTGCGGGAGATGATCAATCAGGAGATCATGGCCAATCCCGTCCTCGAAGAAATGCAGGAAGAGGGCGTAGCCGTCGAAAGCTACACCGACGAGGCGTTCCTCAAGAAGGAAACTGAGAAGGTTCCTGAAACCGAGGCGGCCAACCCGTTTGATGAATTCGATTTCGGCTCGTTTTTCACGCAATATCTCGATACCGGCGCCGAGCGCGTCGCGGGCAGCGAGCGCGAGGAGATCGAGAAGCCCTCGTTCGACAAGTTCCTTTCCTCGCCGTCGAGCCTGGCGGATCATCTGGCCTGGCAGCTGAGCGTTGCGATCTGCACCGAAACGGTGCGAAGAATCGCCGAGGGAATTATCGGCAATCTCGATGAGAACGGCTATTTGATGGCGACTCTCGATGAACTCGCGCAGTCCGGCAACTATGCGATGGAAGACGTCGAAGAGGCGCTGACCATGGTGCAGGAATTCGATCCGCCGGGAGTCGCCGCGCGCGACCTGCCCGAGTGCCTGCTGCTGCAGATCAAGATCATCGATCCGCAAAACACGCTCGCGCAACAGATCATTGCCGAGCATCTCAAGCTGCTGCAGAACAACCAGCTGAAGGAAGTGGCGCGGGCGCTGAACCGTCCGGTCGAGCTCGTCAAGCGCGCCGTCGACGTAATCAAGCGCCTCGATCCGAAGCCGGGCCTGCGCTACAACAAGACCGAGCCGCGCCTCGTCGAGCCGGACGTGCAATTCCGCAAGGTGGATGGCGAGTGGCAGGTTTTCATGAATGACGACGACTTGCCGCAGCTCCGCCTGAACCCAACCTACCGCCGCTTGCTTTCGCGCGATGCGGCCGACCGCGACGTGCGCAACTACGTCAAAGAGCGTTTCACCGCCGCGATCCAGTTGATGAAGAACATCGAGCAGCGGAAACACACCATTCAGCGCGTCTGTCATTCGATTCTGCGCCGCCAGGGCGACTACCTCGACTATGGGCCCGACCACCTCAAGCCGATGATGATCAAGGAAGTCGCCGAGGAAGTCGGCGTGCATCCGTCGACCGTCAGCCGTGCCGTGGCCAATAAATACGTGCACACGCCGCAGGGCGTCCTTGAGCTGCGCAGCTTCTTTTCGGAATCCGTCAACGGCCCCCAGGGCAGCGAGATGTCGCTGCTCTCGCTCAAGCGGCGCGTGAAACAGATGATCGAAGAGGAAGACGCAAGCCATCCGCTCACCGACGACCAGATCACCAAGAAGCTCGGCGACGAAGGCATTCGCGTCACACGCCGCACCGTCGCCAAGTATCGCGAAGACCTGCGCATCCCGAGCACGCACCGCCGCCGGGTCAAGGCCTGAGCGCCAAACCGCCGTGACCCGCCCCGTCCGGAAGCGCCCATCGAGCAAAACTCCAGCCGGCAAGACCGATGCCCGCCAGCTCGTGCTGGTCACGGGTCTGTCCGGCTCCGGCAAGGGCTCGGTGCTCAACACCTTTGAAGACCTTGGCTTCTACTGTGTCGATAACCTGCCGGTTGCTCTGATTCCAACTTTCACCGAACTCTACGAAGAAGGCCGCGGCGAAGTCGAACGAGCGGCTCTGCTGGTGGATGCGCGCGAAGGCGAAGCAGATCGAGAAGCTGCCGGGCATCTATCGCGAGCTGCGCAGCCGGCATCCCATTACGCTCGTCTTCATGGAGGCCAGCGACGCGGCGCTGATGCGCCGCTTCAGCGAAACGCGCCGGCCTCACCCGCTCAGCCACGGCGCATCGATCGCCGAGGGCATTCGCGCCGAGCGCCGCCGCATGGCTCCGATCCGCCGCATCGCAGATGTCATCATCGACACGACGAAATTCAACGTGCACGAGCTGCGCGAACTCATCATCGAGCGTTTTCAGAAGGCGAGCCGCCGCCCGCTGCTGGTATCCGTCGTGAGTTTCGGCTTCCGTTATGGCATCCCGACCGATGCCGACCTCGTCTTCGACGTGCGCTTTCTGCCCAATCCCCATTTCGTTCCGCGCCTGCGTCCGTTCACGGGCAAGGACCGGCGCGTGGCGCGCTACATTCGCTCGTTTCCGCAGACGGGCGAATTCCTGCGGCGGATCGAGAGTCTGCTCGGGTACCTGATTCCGCATTACATACAGGAAGGGAAGAGTTACCTGACGATCGCGCTCGGCTGTACCGGCGGGCGGCATCGCTCGGTGGCGCTCGCGGAAGTGGTCAGGCGCGCGCTGCAGCACAAGGGATACACCGCGAAAGTTGTGCATCGCGATCTGGATAAATCGGCGAGCTGACGCTGCTACGTTTTGGGCGTCGCACGCCTGGCGCGATTACGCCTTGCCAGATGCGCACGCGGTTGCATAGGCTAGTCGGGCTCCACGAGCCCGGCGCCCAAAATGCCTGAGATGACGAATAACATTCCGCAGATGAGAGAACGAGACGAAATCGGGCGATTGCTGCGCTATCTGCGTCCCTATACGACGCTTCTCGCCCTGGGCATTTTGTTGATTGCCGTGATGGGAATCGCGGAATTGATCGTGGCCCTCGCCATCAAGCCTGCCCTCGACGTGATTCTGAACCCGCACTCGACGGTACAGAGGCTGGCGCTATTCACGATACCGGGCACGCAGTACGTCGTGAACCTAAACTCGTTCGTTCCGCACCGCATCCACCACGTGTGGTCCGTTTTTGCGGTTGCGCTATTGTTTCTTTTTCTGATCAAGGGGCTGGCCGAGTATTTTGGCAGCACGTTGATTCAATACGTCGGTTTGGCGGGGATTACCGATCTGCGAAACGCGGTGTATTCGAAAATCGTTCAACAGCCCGTTGGTTTTTTCCAGCACAACCCCGTCGGCCGCGTGATGTCCGCGGTCATCAGCGATATCGAGCAGATGCGCGCAGCATTTTCCGACTGGATGGCCGAGCTGTTCCGCCAGATTTTCAGCCTGATCGCTTACGTCCTCGTCCTCCTCGTGATCGACTGGCGAATGGCGGTCGGCGCCGCCGTGCTGATTCCGCTCGTCGTGTGGCCCACCAGCAAGCTTGGCCGGCGAATCCGGCGTTCTTCTGAAAAGAGCCGTTCGCGGCTCGCGGACCTGAGCCAGATTCTGCAGGAGACGATCAGCGGCAATCGCGTGGTAAAGGCCTTCGGCATGGAAGGGTTTGAGATTCGCAAATTTCGCGAGGCCGGGCGGAATCTGCTGCGGGAGAACATGCGCTGGATTCGCGCGTTTGCCGCTACGTCGCCCCTGATGGATTTGTTGGGCGCCGTGGTGATCTCGTTGGTCCTTCTGTTCGCGCGCGGTGAAATCAAGGCGGGCCGGATGACGATCGGCGCGTTCGGCGCTTTCACATTCGCCCTGTTCAAAGCCTACGAGCCGATCAAACGCATCGGCACCGTCTATCAGCTCTTCCTGCAGGCCATTGGAATTTCGACCCAGGTATTCGCCTTTATCGACCTGCCCCGAAGAAATCATCGAGGAGCCGGGAGCCAAAGCGCTGCCGCCTCTTTCGAAGTCCGTCGAGTTCGATCGCGCGAGCTTCGCCTACGATAGCGGGCCGGTGATTCTACGCCATATCGATCTGAAGGTTCCCGCAGGAGCCGTAGTCGCCATCGTGGGCTCGAGCGGCGCGGGCAAGACGACGCTCGTGAATCTTCTGCCGCGCTTCTACGCGACGACATCGGGCGCGGTCCGCATCGATGGCCACGACGTTCGCGACGTCACGCTGCGCTCGCTGCGCGAGCAGATGGCCATCGTCACACAGGAAACCATCCTCTTCAACGACACGGTGCGCAATAATCTCTGCTACGGCCGTCCAGACATGCCTGACGCTACAATCGTCGCCGCCGCGCAAGCGGCCCTGGCTCATGACTTCATCACGCAGATGCCGCAGGGCTATCAGACGCTGATCGGCGATCGAGGCCAGCGCCTTTCGGGCGGCCAGCGGCAGCGCCTGGCGATCGCGCGCGCGCTTGCTCAAAGATGCGCCGATCCTGATTCTCGATGAAGCGACCTCCGAACTCGATTCCGAATCCGAGATGCTCGTGCAAGGACGCGCTCAACAATCTCATGACCGGCCGGACCGTGTTCGTGATCGCGCATCGCCTCTCGACCATCCGCCGTGCCGACATGATCGCGGTTCTCGAGGACGGCGCGATCCGCGAGCGCGGCACTCACGACGAGCTTCTCGCGCGGGGCGGAATCTACGCGCGGCTCTACGAGATGCAATTTCGCGACGCCGAAACCGTGCCCCGCGGCGCAGGTCCCGAATAATGTCCGAAACGCGCCCCCAACCCGCACCAGCCGATTCGCCCCAGGCGACCCAGGGGCCAAAATCCCAGCGCCTCAAGTCGATGACAGGCTACGCCCACGCGCAGGCCGCGTTCGGCGGATTGAGCCTCAGGGTCTCGGTGCGCAGCGTCAATCATCGCTTCCTCGATCTGCATCTGCGCGTGCCCGAGGGCTTCGAGCCGGTCGAGCCGCGCATGCGCCAGATCGTGCGCGAACGCGTCCGCCGCGGCCATCTCGATCTCACGGTTCGCTACGAGCTCGCGGGCCCTGCGGCCGTGGGCGTCAATCAGGAAGTCGCCGCGGCATATCTGGAAGCCGTGCATGCGCTCAGGGAGAAATTCTCGATTCGCGCGGAACCCGACCTCGCCTCGATTCTGCGCCTGCCGGGAGTGATCGGCCCTCCCGCCGCGTCTCTGGACGAAGAAATCGAGCGCCTCGACGGCGTCGTCGCAAAATGCCTCACGGAAGCGCTCGACAAGCTCGACCGCATGCGCGAGCACGAAGCCGAATCCTTGCGGCAGGAGATGTCCGGCCGCCTAGCGAGCATTGCCAGCCTCGCCGGGAGAATCGGAGTGCTGGCGGAACGAGCGCGTCCGGCGTTCGCGCGGCGTCTTGAAACGCGATTGAAGGAACTGCTGGGCGATGCCCATCTCGATCCCGCCCGCCTCGCGCAAGAAGCAGCGCTTGCCGCCGAACGCAGCGATGTCTCCGAAGAGCTGACGCGCCTCGCAAGCCACGTGCAGCAGTTCGAGTCGCTGCTGGTCGGCGCTTCCGACGTCGGCAAAAAGCTCGATTTCCTCCTGCAGGAAATGCAGCGTGAAACGAACACGCTGCTGTCGAAGACGCCGGGCAACGAAGCCGAGGGTCTCGAGATCACGCAGATGGGCCTCGAAATCAAATCCGAAATCGAAAAGCTCCGCGAGCAGGTCCAGAATATCGAATGAGCCCGAGCGAGCCGCAAAAGGAACCATTGGTACTCATCGTCTCCGGCCCCTCGGGGTCGGGCAAATCGACGCTCGTGCAGAAGATTCTCGACCTTCCCGGCACGCTGCTGGCAATTTCGTGCACCACGCGCGCGCCGCGCAAGACGGAGAGCGCCGGCAAATGGTACAATTTCGTCTCAGAAGCGGAATTCCAGAAGATGGTGGCGCAGGGCGAATTCCTCGAACACGCACAGGTCTTTGGCAAAAACTGGTACGGCACGCCTCGCAAGTGGCTCGACGAAGCGCTGGCGCAGCAGAAAGACCTCGTGCTCGAAATCGACGTGCAAGGCGCCCTGCAGGTGAAGGGCAAGTTGCCGCGCTCGGTGGCCATTTTCGTTCTGCCGCCGTCGGCTCCCGATCTCGAGCGCCGCATCCGGGAACGCGGCCAGGATTCCGAAGACGAAATTCGCCGGAGGCTCGAGCGCGCGCGGCAGGAGATCCAGAATTACAACCGTTATGATTTCACGATCGTCAACGACGATCTCGATCGTGCCGGCCGCGAGGTGCAGGCGATTGCGCTTGCTTCGCGCTGCCTCACGACGCAAAAAGAAGAGCGGATACGCGATATTCTGAAATCCTTTGGAGGCTGATCTTGATGGCTGTTTCTAGACAAGCACCGGAAAGCCAGTTCGCATACGTCGTGGTGGTGTCGCGCCGCGCGCGTCAGCTGATGATCGGCGGGCGTCCGCTCTTGGAAAATCCGCGGTCGCGCAAGACCTCGCGTATCGCCGAGGAAGAGCTGCTGCTCGGCCTCCTCGAATACGAAACGCCCGAATTGCCGGCGGACGAAAAAGATGGCAAGCGCCGCAAGTAGTCTTGCCCGTAGGAGTGGCGCAATCGGTTCGATGGTAGGGGCGCTGCCTTGGCCTGACACCTTCTCTCGAAGGCTTGCTGCGCCCTTCTTGGCCTTGTGTATGGAAGCGTGGGGCTTTTTACCCTGACGAAGAAAGGGCAGCCCCTCGATCGGTGGCCGAGATAAAAGGGGGCTTGAGCCCCGGGATTCGCGCACGATGAAAATCGCACTCGGCGTTACCGGCGGAGTCGCTGCTTACAAGGCGGCCGAACTCGTCCGCCGCCTGCAGCAGGAAAAGCTCGACGTGCAGGTCGTGATGACCCGCGCCGCGCAGGAATTCATCACGCCGCTTACCTTCGCGGCGCTCACCGGCCAGAAAGTCATCACCGAAATGTTCGCGCCCAGCGATGCCGGGCCCGCCGGCGTCGAGAGCGCCATCGAACATATCGCCGTCGCGCAGCGCATCGATCTGCTGCTCGTAGCGCCCGCCACCGCCGACATTCTCGGCCAGTTCGCGCACGGCATTGCCGGCGATTTTCTCGGCACGCTCTATCTCGCCACGAAAGCGCCCGTCGTGATCGCACCTGCGATGAACGTCGACATGTGGGACCATCCCGCGACGCAGAAAAATGTCGCCACCCTGCGCGAGCGCGGCGTCCACGTCGTCGATCCGGGCGAAGGCTATCTTGCCTGCGGCATGACGGGTGCGGGCCGCCTCGCTGCCACTGAGGCCATCGTCGAACAGGTTTCGGCCGTGCTCGGCCTGCGCCGCGATCTCGAAGGCCACACCGTGCTCGTCACCGCCGGGCCTACGCGCGAGGATATCGATCCTGTCCGCTTCCTCACCAATCGCTCGTCCGGCAAAATGGGCTACGCGCTCGCCGAAGCTGCGAGCCGCCGCGGCGCCCGCGTGATTCTCGTCAGCGGCCCGACCGACCTCACGGTGCCCGGCGGCGTGGATTGGATTCCCGTGCGTTCGAGTGAAGAAATGCGCAACGCCGTGCGCGATCGCTCCGCCGAGGCGGACATCATCATCATGGCCGCCGCCGTTTCCGATTACCGCCCGGCCGCCTCGCACACGCAAAAGCTCAAGCGCGGCGAAGGCTCGCTCACGCTTCAGCTCGAACCCACGCCCGACATCCTCGCCGAGCTAGGCCGCGAAAAGGGCCGCAGCATTCTGGTAGGCTTCGCCGCCGAGACAAATCAAATTGCCGAAAACGCGCGCGCCAAGCTCGTCCGCAAAGGCGCCGACATGATCGTCGCCAACGACGTGACGCAAGAGGGCGCCGGCTTCGACGCCGACACCAACATCGTCATCCTATACCTCCGCGACGGCCTCGAAATCCCGCTGCCCAAGCTCCCGAAATTTGAAGTCGCCAACCGCATCCTCGACCAAGTCCTGGAACTGGCGAAACATTAGAGCCGTTATCATCGGCTCGTGAGTTACGTCACTGCTCGGGTGTGTTGCGAGTCGACGAAATTGTTGCCAGCAGAGAGGACGCAAGGTATTTATGAAGTTGCGATACATCGCCGCCGAATTGTTTTTTGTCTCGGCGGTGTTGTACGCGTTCGTTGGAACCATCGTCTTCGAGCGTGGTGAAATCGGCCGGGGACTCGATGGTTACGACTATCTGAACCCTCTCTTCTGGATCACGATCCCTAGGCTCATTCCGTTTGCGGCGGCGATTTTATCGGCGTTCTTCGGATTGGCTTACTTCGGTATTGAGAAGAGGTTCAGGCGACCGGTAAACCTTCCCCTCGCAACGGTTCAACTGATCCTATTCTTGCTGGCAACGATAGGCCACGAAGCGCTCGTCCGTTTCTGGTGGCACGTGTTGGATCAGGAAGGTTCCTCCTCTTGGTTTCCTCCGGGCTCTGCTGTCTGGTCTTCGCGATAAATGTTTTTCTTACCCTTCGCTCGAAGCCGCTTGAGGCCAGGGCCGCGTAAGCGATCCGCCGTTTCCCCAGTTAAGAACTCACGTGTGCCGCGAAACCTTTGCTCGGATCAGACAGGTGCTTGAGACCGAGCGAGGCCTCGGTAATGAATGTGCCCACCACCCCATACATCAGACATGTCCCCGGCCGCACAGAAGAGCGAAAAGACAGCTGAAATCGCGGCTGAGATCATCTAAGAGATCGAGAGGAGCTTCGGGTGCTCTTTGTCGACAACCGACTGGCGAACGGATGGGTCGGGCATACCGTAGACGCTCCTAGGGTGCCACCGGCAGACTGATGAAGCTGGCATCGCCCGGACTGTGCCAAATGCGCTCGGTGGCTTTCCGGTAGTCCTCGGGCTTGGCGTCAAAGATGTTCGGCACGAACGTCTGCGGATTGCGATCGTACAAAGGAAACAGGGTCGATTGCACCTGCACCATGATGCGATGCCCCGGCAAGAAGACATGGTTCACGGTCGGCAGGCCAAAGCGGTATAGCAAAGGCTCGTTCGGCGCGATGGCTTGCGGATGCGCGAAGCTCGTGCGGTAGCGTCCACGGAAGATGTCCAGAGAGATAGCGAGTTCGTACCCGCCCAGTTCCGGCTGGGACGGCACCGTGCCGGGATAGACGTCGATCAGCTTCACAACCCAATCGCTATCGCTGCCGCTGGTGGAAGCGTAGAGGTTCACCTCGGGCGCGCCGCTCAGGCGCAGAGGCGCAGTGAGGGGCCCGGTCTCATACGTGAGCACGTCGGGGCGGCGGTCGACAAAACGCTGATCGTCCACGAGCCAGTGGTGCCAGGCCTCGACGTCGGTCGAAACGACTGGCCTCGGTCTGTATGGCACGGGCTTGGATGGATCGGAGACATACTCGTCGTATTTGGGTGTCGTAGCGTCCGGACTTTCGAAGGACAAGCCGCCACTCGCTGTGAGATAGAGTGGCCGCGATTTGTCGGGACAGCCCCGATCGCAACTCAGCGGCCAGGACTTGAAGCGGTCCCAGTGATTCTCTCCCGTGTTGTAAATCAGCACCGGCGGAGTATCCGCCTTCGGCGCGCCATCCAGCAGGTATTGGTTGAAAAATGGGAGGAGCACATCGCGACGGAACTCCAGGGTTGTGTTGCCGTCCCATAGCAGCGGCCCGAGCGAATAGCCGTCGTAGTTCACCTGGCTGTGCCGCCACGGGCCCATCACGAGATAATTCTTGTTGTTCTCGGTATCCTTCGGTTCCACCGCCTCATAGCAATGGATCGCACCCCACATGTCTTCCTGGTCCCAGAGACCCTGCAGCCACATCGTCGGAACCCTTAGGGGGACTTCGGCCATGACTTGATCGAGGGCTCGCCCCTGCCAGAAGGCATCGTAGGCCGGATGCTCTTCCACCTCGCGCCAGAACGGAAGTTGGTCCAAGCCACCGTCGCGAGCGAAATCGCCGGCCGAACCCTTCCTGAGAAAATTGGTGTAATCGTCATATCCTTCGCGCGGGATGGGCTCGCCCTTGCCGCGCGCGGTCATCTGCTGCGTGAAGTAGTCGAGATTGGGCTCGCGAAACGCGCCGTAGTGGAACCAGTCGTCGCCCATCCAGCCGTCCACCATCGGGCTCTCGGGCGCAGCCACCTTGAGCGCGGGGTGCGGATGTATCAGCGCCATCACCACAGTAAAGCCTTCGTAGGAAGAGCCGAGCATGCCTACTTTGCCGTTCGATTCGCGCACATTTTTTATCAGCCAGTCGATCGTGTCGTACGCGTCGGTGGTGTCGTCGGTTCCGGTGGTGTTCAGCGGACCAACGGGCGCAGGCGTCATGAAATATGCGCCTTCGGAGCCGTATTTGCCGCGCACGTCCTGAAAGACGCGGATGTAGCCCGCCTTGACGAACACATCGTCGCCCTGAGGAAGCTCATCGAGCATGTGAGGCGACTCGGTCCGCGCCGCGCGGGTCGCCGCGTCGTAGGGCGTACGCGTCAGAAGAATGGGCGCGTGCGTGGCCCCCTTGGGAATCACAATCACGGTATAGAGCTTCACGCCATCGCGCATCGGGATCCTTTCGACGCGTTTGAGGTAGTCGTAGTCCGAAGTCGGCGCCTTGAACTTCGCCGGTATGTCGGACTGATTGGATTGGTCGGATTTGCCTTGTGCGAGCGCCGGCACGCTCGTCAGACTGAGAGCAAATGCAAAAACAACGGAACGGCAGAACGATGTCATATTCGTTTATCTTCAGAGTCGCATAGACAGGCTACATGTTTGCGAGCCTGAATTTATCATAATTGCCGGCGCTGCCCCCGAGACAAGACTGACGGATCGGCCCAGAGGCGGACTCCCGGAATAACGTTCGTGTGCGCGGGCGGCAAAATTGCAATGGGTCTGGTTACAGCAGGAGGGAATCAGACCGGGTGTTCGGCACTGAGCGTCTGACCTTACTTAGATCTCAGGCTCCTCGATACCTTTTCGCCGCGAGTGGTTGCGCGGGCCTATTGAATCTCGCATAATATAGGTGACACGGAGCAAGGTTTGGTGTAGTTTTTCTGGTATGGGCAACCCACGTGGTGTGAAACGGGATTTTGATGCGCTGGAGGCGCGCCGTCTGCGGGCCGCCAGCTTACTGCAGCGGGGAAAGAGCCAGGCAGAAGTAGCGCGGGTGCTGGGCACGCACCGGCAGACGGTGCATCGCTGGGCCACGCGGGTGGAACGGGAAGGCCGAGCCGCCCTGAAGAAAGCCGGGCGCGCCGGACGCAAGCCGCGGCTGAGTGCCGCCGATTTGCGGCGCATCACGACAGAACTGAAGCGCGGTCCTGTCGTGCTTGGATACGAGACCAGTTTGTGGACTGCACCGCGCGTGGCGGATTTGATCGAGCGCGAGTGCGGCGTGCGCTACCACCCCGGGCATGTTTGGAAAATTCTGCGGCAGTTGGGTTGGAGTTGCCAGCGACCGGTCGGGCGGGCGTTGGAACGGGACGAACCGGCCATCCGCCGCTGGAAGAAGCAGCGCTGGCCGGAGCTTAAAAAAAAGCCCAAAAAGAAAGGCGAACCATCGTCTTTATCGATGAAAGCGGATTGAGCGAGCGCCCGCATCGCTGCCGTACTTGGTCGCCGCGAGGGCAGACGCCGGTGCTGCAATATCACTTCACCTGGAAGACTTTGTCGGCCATCGCGGGAATCACTTGGTGGAATTTCTACTTTCGTTTGTTTTCCGGCGCGATCAAGGGACCGCAGATCGTCGAGTTTCTGGAGCACCTGCTGCGTCATGTGCCGGGGAAATTGCTGGTGATCTGGGACGGATTGCCGGGCCACCGCAGCCGGTTGGTGAAGGAGTTTGTGGCCGCGCAGCAAGGACGATTGGAACTGGAACGCTTACCGGCGTACGCGCCGGAACTGAATCCGGTCGAGTATCTCTGGGGCCATCTGAAACACCATGAACTGCCCAACTTCTGTCCCAAGAACCTGGGCGAACTCAGCCAGCAAGCGATCCATGCCCTGCGGCGGTTGCGCCGCCGTCCGACATTGGTCGCCGCCTTCTGGAAACAGGCCAGCCTATTTGAAAAGTGTTAGCTATAATATGCGAGAATTAGTAGGTCGCGAGGGTACGGCGGCGCAGGACCGCCAAGCCCGCGAGGCCAAGTAACACGAAGGCGAGCGTGCCCGGCTCGGGAGCCGCGGCCGTCAACGGTGGCTCGTCCAACTTCAACGTGTCCAGAATAAAACCTTGGGGCGCACCGGCCGTGTAACTGAATACAACGGATGTGATGTTCGGCCCCGTCAGGTCCGCAATTCCAAGGAAAATCGCCGAGCCGTCGTTGAGGTCGGTCGAGTTTCCCGATTCCGTGTAACTTCCCAACAAGGTGCCGCCGTCATACGCCTGTATCTCCCCGGTGAACGGACCGTAGAAATTAGACGCGATTTGCGCGCCGACTGAGTAGATTCCCTGGCCGAACGAAAGCGTGAGTGAATCAGCAACAACCAAAATGAGATTGTCACCCGGCGAGAAGTTCCCATTGAGCTGGCCCGCTCCGGGTCCCTGCTGGCCGGTCTCAGCGGTTCCAGAGAACGTTCCAGTAATACCGAGGCCATTCACGGAGGTCAGAGTGAACGGGCTGGACACGTCCGTCCCCGGGGCGCCTAGCTGCGACCAATCGGAGCTGTCATTGGTCGAGCCCGGAGCGGTAAGGTCCGAAATGGTATCCGCCATTGTCGAAACCGCAAAGGCCAGCATCAACAAAACTGCCAGTGGGAGGAACCGCAACATTGCCCGAAGGCCCGTCGTTGTCATCGCGCACCTTAGCCTTTCGCGAGATTGGCCTTCGCCCGCCAGGGATGAGGCGGACGTAAATAAGCCGTGAGTCGCTGAGAGTGAAACGGAGCGCAGACCACGCTCAACGAACCGACCTTGCACCCACTCGTGCAATATGCTCGCCAACCGTCGCCCTACTGAATACAAAGGACTTTGCCATACGGAAACATCAACATTGTGCAAGCCATTACTCTTTCCTACCAGCGTCTTGCGCAATTTGGATCATGCGGGAGCCGACGGTTGACACCCTGGTGCCGGCTACCTGGGGCGCCAGCAGCGTTTATCAGCGTCTCATTGTACCGGCGAAATTCTGCGGCGTACGTCTGAGCTACCCCTAAACCGCGCGCTCACACGGACAGGATCGGTTTGCTGCAAGGCGAGGCGTCGGATAGAATTACGCTTTTGCGCAGAGGGGCGGATGCCCGACATACACCTCTACAACACGCTTTCGAACCGCACCGAGCCGCTGAAACCCGTTCATCCGGGCGAGGTGCGCATCTACACCTGCGGCCCCACGGTCTACGCGTTCGCGCACATCGGGAATTTCCGCACGTTCGTGTTTCAGGACATTCTGCGCCGTTTCCTCGATTCGCAGGGCTATCGCGTGATGCAGGTGATGAACGTGACCGACGTGGACGATCGCATCATCAAAGCCTCCACGGCTGTCGGCGTGGACATTCGCGAGTACACGGAGAAATACATTCAGGCGTTTCTCGAGGATATCGACGCGCTGCACATCGAAATGCCCGAGGAACTCGTCCGCGCCACCGACCACATCGACGACATGGTCACGCTGATCGAAAAATTGCAGAAAAAGGGCCTCACCTACACGAGCGATGGCTCCATCTACTATCGCATCGCGAAATTTCCGGCCTACGGCAAGCTGTCGAAAATCGACATCACCGGTATGCAGGCGGGCGCGCGCGTCGACGTCGACCAATACGAGAAGGACGATGCGCGCGACTTCGCGCTATGGAAGGCGCCGAAGCCGGGCGAGCACTTTTGGGAGACGCGCATCGGCCCTGGCCGCCCCGGCTGGCACATCGAATGCTCCGCGATGGCCATGAAATATCTGGGCGACACGCTCGACATTCACACCGGCGGCGTCGACCTCGCCTTTCCGCACCACGAAAACGAAATCGCGCAAAGCGAGGCGGCGACCGGAAAACCGTTCGTCCGCCTCTGGATGCACGCCGAACACTTGATTATCGACGGGCAAAAAATGTCGAAATCGCTCGGCAATTTCTACACGCTGCGCGACCTCTTCGCGAAAGGGCAAAAGCCGTCGACGATCCGTTTTCTGCTGCTTTCGGTGCCGTATCGGCGCCAGCTCAATTTTACCGAGGACGGCCTCACGCAGGCGCGCAATTCGGTGGAGCGGCTGCGCAATTTCGTGGCGCGGCTCAAAGCGACGCAGTTTCCCGCAGGATCGAATGCCGAGACGGTGAAGCGCATCGAGAACGCTGAGGGCGAATTCGACGCCGGCCTCGCGGACGACATCAACACAGCCGTGGCCCTCGCGGCCGTTTTCGATCTCGTGCGCGACGCCAACACCGCGATCGATCGCGGCGCTTTCTTACAGCAGGACGCCATGCGCGCGCTCGTCGCGATGGAGAAGTTCGACGCGATTCTCTCCGTCCTCGCGGACGACGACGATGAAAAGCTCGCCAAGCTCGGTTTCACGACCGCCAAGCCGCGTCTCGCTGCCGAGCAGGTCGACGCCCTGATGGAGGAACGCAACGCCGCCAAGCGCCGCCGCGATTTCGGGCGCGCGGATGCCATTCGCCAGCAGCTCATCGATTCTGGTATCATAGTGGAAGATACGAAAGACGGTTCGGTTCGCTGGAAGTACAAATGAGTTTCTCCGCACAACACGCGCTTTCGCTCCACGGCAGGCCCTCTCTCGAGCGCCCGAGCCTCTTCGGCGTCGACTAACACCTCTCCCATAGCCGTACCCGGTACGCGTCCGTGCTACCGATCCACATTCGCAACCGAATGAGTGAGCTCGGGGAGGAGACCATGCAAACCCAGACCGCCGCAGAAATGAAATTGCCGCAGCTCATCACCGAGCTGCCCGGCCCGAAAGCCAAGCAGATCGTCGAGCGCGACCACACCGTGCTCTCGCCGTCCTACACGCGCGATTACCCGCTTGTCGCGAAGATCGGCCGCGGCGCGATGATCGAAGATGTCGACGGCAACACGTTCCTCGATTTCGCTGCCGGAATCGCCGTCGTCGCCACGGGACACTGCCACCCGCGGGTCGTCGCGGCGATCCAGAAGCAGGCAGCCGACCTGATTCACATGTCCGGCACGGATTTCTACTATCAGGGCATGGTCGATCTCGCGGAGAAGCTCGCGTCGATCGCCCCAGGCAAGGACGCGAAGCGCGTCTATTTCGGCAATTCCGGCACAGAGGCGATCGAAGCGGCCATGAAGCTCGCGCGCTATCACACGGGGCGCGACAAATTCATCGCCTTTCACGGCTGCTTCCACGGCCGCACGATGGGCTCGCTCTCGCTCACCGCGAGCAAAGCCGTGCAGCGCAAGAAATTCGGCCCGCTGCTCGCGGGCGTCTTTCACTCTCCCTATCCGAATACCTATCGCGGTGTGGCCGGCGGTCGCCCCGAAAACGCGGCCACCGATGCGCTCGCGTGCATCGAAGAGGAGCTTTTCAAGCGCCTCGTCGATCCGCAGGAGGTTGCCGCGATTTTCGTCGAGCCGATCCAGGGCGAGGGCGGCTATCTCCCCGCGCCGGCCGAGTTCCTGCAAGCGCTCGAGCGCCTTTGCCGCGAGTACGGCATCCTGCTCGTCGCCGACGAGGTGCAATCCGGCATGGGCCGCACCGGCAAGTGGTGGGCCGTGGATCACGCCGGCGTCGTGCCGGACATGATCTGCACGGCGAAAGGCATCGCCTCGGGCATGCCGCTAAGCGCCGTGATCGCGAAAGCCGGCGTGATGGATTGGAAGCCGGGCGCGCACGCCTCCACTTTCGGCGGCAATCCGGTTGCGATCGCGGCGTCGCT
This sequence comes from uncultured Acidobacteriota bacterium, assembly GCA_963836125.1. Lineage (GTDB taxonomy): Bacteria > Acidobacteriota > Terriglobia > Acidiferrales > UBA7541 > Palsa-295. The sequence goes on along the minus strand of CAWIIK010000003.1, from coordinate 646,942 downwards.
TGCCACGCTCGAACTGCTCGAGGGCGGCCTGATCGCCAACGCCGCGCGCATGGGCGCATTCATCTCGAGCCGCATCGCCGGCTGGCGCGAGCGCCACAAAATCGTCGGTGACATTCGCGGCAAGGGCCTGATGATCGGAATCGAGCTCGTTCGCGATCAGAAAACGAAGGAGCGCGCCCCTCACATGCGCAATCGCGTTCTCGAGTTGGCTTTTCGCAAAGGCGTCCTCCTCCTCGGCGCGGGCGAAAACACGCTCCGCCTCGCCCCGCCGCTCCCGATCGACGAAGAACAAGCCGAATTCGCGATCCGCACGCTCGACGCTTGCATTTCGGAAGTCGAAATCGGACTCTAGACGCCGTCGGGTGGAAGCGTGGGCCTTGAGGCCGCGAAAAGCGCGCTCCGTTCCTGAGCTTCCGCCTTGGGGTTCTTCGCCTCGGGTGGTTGCATTTGTAGCGGCCGCCTCGCTTTCCAGTCGGGCGCTTTTTCTTCGTTGTTTGTGGTGACGAGGGCGTCAGAGACGGGCGCCTTCGGCAGGGGTACGCGATGTTCCGACAAGCGCCGCAATCTTGCCCGCATGGTGCGGCAATTCCCGCGCTCGCGCCGCATCGACTTGCCCAGGTACCGCTTCGACGTGCTCGCGATCGAAACCCGCCCCGGCGCGCCTCCTGAAGTCCGCCGGCACAAGGGCGCGTTCGCGCCCCCTCCGCGCTCCGCACGCAGGGATCGCAATTCCTCGAATCGTTCGCCACCGTTTCGTCGCAGCCGATATAGAATAGGTGCAAGGCAACACGCAGCCCGGAATCGTCGCTTCCCGGCCGCGGCGCAGGAGGAAAGTCTTGCCGGAACTCCGCAAAGACCCGATCACGGGCCGCTGGGTGATCATCTCCACAGATCGTGGAAAGCGCCCGTCGGACTTCGTGCGCGAGAGTGTGCAAATCAAGGGCGTCGGTATGTGCCCGTTTTGCCCCGGCAACGAGGGTAAAACTCCCTCCGAAGTCCTCGCCTACGGACGCAACGGAACCGGCCGCGATACTCCAGGATGGTCGTTGCGGGTCGTCCCGAATAAATTTCCCGCGCTCGGCATCGAAGGCGGGCTTGACCGCGAGGGCGAAGGCCTCTTCGATCGCATGAACGGAATTGGCGCGCACGAAGTGATCATCGAGACGCCCGATCATCGCAACACACTTGCCACCATGCCGCACCGCGCGCTCGAAGAAACGCTGTGGGCTTATCGCGACCGCATCCTCGATCTCAAGAATGACCGCCGCTTCCGCTACATTCTGCTCTTCAAGAACCACGGCGAGCCCGCCGGCGCCACAATCGAGCACACGCATTCGCAGTTAATTGCGCTGCCGATCGTCCCCAAGCGTGTCCGCGAGGAAGTCGATAATTCGCGCCACTACTACGACGAAAAAGAGCGCTGCATCTTCTGCGATATGATCCGCCAGGAGATCGAGACCGAATCGCGCGTGATCCTGAGCACCGACCACTTCATCGCGCTCGCTCCCTACGCGCCGCGCTTTCCGTTCGAGACGTGGATCTTGCCGCGGCAGCACAGCTCGTCGTTCGAAAACATGCCCACGCCCAACTACGGGAATCTCGCGCACATCCTGCGCGATTTCCTCGGCCGGCTGGACGCCGCGCTGGCGTTTCCCTCGTACAACTTCGTCGTGCACACGTCGCCCATCGGCGAGGAAATCAACGATCATTACCACTGGCACATCGAAATGATGCCGAAGCTGACCAAGGTCGCCGGATTTGAGTGGGGCACCGGCTTCTACATCAATCCCACGCCGCCCGAAGAAGCGGCCCGCTTCCTCCGCGACGCAAAGTGACGATCCGACGAGGATCGTCATCCTGAGGCCGGCGCCTTGGGGGTTTTTCGGCCGAAGGATCTCTCCAACAATTCGGCGAGGGAGATGATGGCGGGCAAATTCGCACTTCTATAGCTGCTTCAGTTTTTTCCGCGCGGCCACAAACAATGTAATCCCGAGCACGACGAACAACCCGACGCCCAGCCACTGGTTCTGGCTCGCATTCGGCATGAATCTCTCGCCGACCGCAAAAAAGCTCTCCGACCACGGCACATGGAGCACCGCGCCCAGCCAGTGCGGCACGTGCCTGCTCAGTTCGGGATCTTGCAACAGGTTGATGACGATTGCCAGCAGCCCAAACACGCCGCCGGCCGCGATCAACCCGCTCGCGTAAAGCGATCCGGGGCTCACTTCGCTCTCCGCCTCGGATTTTTTCTCCATGCCCTGCTCGGCCAGCCATCGCACGAGACCGCCCGCGCACATCGCCATCGTCGTGCCGATCGATATGTAAGTGCCCACGGCAAACGGCAGCGAGCGAATCCCCAGCAATTCGACCGCAATCACCAGAAACACGCCGAGGAACACGAGCCGCCATGGAAGCCGCCGGTTCAAGATGCCGTTGATTACGGTAGCCATCAAGCGGGCTTGCGGCGCAGCAGCCTTGGCACTGCCGATCCCCTGTTCCCACTGGATTTCGATCTCGTGCGTCGACGGATCGTAGAGATACTTGCCGTCGGGAATCACGCCCGAGCCGATCGCGTTCACGAGCTCATACGTCTTGCCCTCGTGCGGATAGTTGCTTTCCTGGAGTTGCACGCCGACGGGCAAATCGTTGATGTCCAACGGAATCCGAATTGGCTTGTAGCTGGCGAGGCCGACGTTCATCAGGATCAGCGTCCCGCCGATCGCAAGCGACGAAACCAGCACACCGATCACGAGTGCGACCTGCTGCTTTGCCGGAGTCGCGCCGACGAGAAAGCCCGTCTTCAAATCCTGCGATGTCGCGCCCGCAATGGCCGCGGCAATGCAAACCACGCCGCCGATGGTTAGGGCCAGCACGGCGTACGCGTTCGCGGTCCAGTGAATCACGAGAAAAACCGCGCACGTAGCCATCAGCGTGGCAATCGTCATCCCGCTGATCGGGTTCGACGAATTGCCGATCAGCCCGCTGATACGCGACGCCACCGTCACAAACAGGAATCCGAAAACAATGATGAAAAGCGCCGCCATCAGGTTGGCGAACGAGCTGGTCTCGGTCCCCGGCACCGGCTTAAATCTCAGGAACGCCCAGATCATGGCCATAATCAGCGTCGAGCCGCCGATCACGATGCGCATCGAAAGATCGCGCTCCGTCCGGCTGGCCACCGGCATCGCCTCCTGCTTTGCGCGCACGTCCTTCAGTCCCGCGCTCAGCGCCGAAACGATCGTCGGCATCGTCTTGATCAGCGTGATCAGGCCCGACGCCGCCACCGCGCCCGCACCCATCGGCCGGATGTACGTGGCCCAGAGTTGATCGGGGTTCATCTGCGGAATCGGTACGGTGCTCGGGTAGAGCGCCGCGCCCGGTGCGAGCGATCCGAAGAACCGGATCGCGGGCATCATCACCAGCCAAGAAATCACGCCTCCGGCGAAAAGCGTCCCGGCCACGCGCGGCCCGATGATGTAACCGACGCCGAGATATTCGGACGTGATGGTGCACCGCGCCGACGCGCCCGGAAGCCATTTCGGTTGGTAATCCGGCTGGCTCGGCCACATGCCCAGCGTGTTCATACAGAAGGTGTAGACGCCGCCAAGACCCAGTCCCCAAAACACGCGCCCCGCGAACGATCCTCCGCGTTCTCCCGCGATGAGTACGTCGGCGCAGGCCGTACCCTCAGGGAACGTAAGATTCCCGTGCTCCTTCACGATCAGTTGCCGCCGCAGCGGGATCATGAAGAGCACGCCGAGCGTCCCGCCCAGCAGCGCAAGATAGAAAACACGCCAGTATTCGGTATTCAGCGAAAAGCCGAGAAAGATCAGCGCCGGCATCGTGAAAATCACGCCGGCGGCAGCCGACTCGCCCGCCGAGCCGGTAGTCTGCACGATGTTGTTCTCGAGGATTGTCGAACGGCCGAATGCGCGCAGGATGCTGATGGAAAGTACCGCGATAGGTATCGACGCCGAAACTGTGAGGCCCGCGCGCAGCCCGACGTAGACGGAGACGGCGCCGAACAGCACGCCAAACAGCGAGCCCAGGACGACGGCGCGAAGCGTAAACTCGCGCGGGCTCTCCCCGGCGCCTACGTACGGGCGAAACTCGCCCGGCGCTGCAGTCGAGTTCCACGGAGTGGTCCCCAATTCGGTCTCCCCTCGCGATCCCTGGCCGGCGCGTACATCGCGGCCGGATGCGAATTCGGCACACTAGCATCAGAAGGGGGCGCAGGCAAGGCACAACCCACGCAACAAGCGCAAACGAGGCGGATGAAGTCCCTCCCGCACGTATGATAATCTCCGCCAAACAGTAACGCAGTCGTTACTACCCTGATGCGAAAGGCCTGTCCTTCGTGATACGGACAAACAGAATTGTGGCCTTGGCTTGCGGTATTGCCTTCTTCTGTTCCCCGGCGCTCGCAGCCAAACAGCAGACCTGGGTTGAAGTGCGGAGCCCGCATTTCATCGTGGTGAGCAACGCGGGCGAAAAACGGGCGCGCGAAACCGCGATTCACTTCGAACAGATCCGGACGTTCTTTCGCCAGGTGATCACCATCGCACAAAACGCTCCCAGTCCGACGATCACGATATTCGCCGTCAAAGACGAAGGCTCCCTTCGCGAGCTCCTGCCCGAATATTGGGCGAAGGGCCACGGGCGCGTCGCCGGGATCTTTTTCGACCGCTTCTACCAGTTTTACGCAGCGGTTGAGCTTGACGCGCCGGGTGATAACCCGTACGAGACCATCTATCATGAGTACTACCACTCGTTGACCCTTCCGTATTTGCCGAACCTGCCCCTTTGGATCGCCGAGGGCTTTGCTGAATTCTTTGGCAATAGCCAAATCGACGACAAAAAAGCGTATGCCGGGCAGCCGGATCCCGCCTTGATCCAGGTTCTCCGGCAAAATCGCACAATTCCGCTCGATGTCCTCTTCAGCGTCGATCACAGCTCGCCCTATTACAACGAGCAGAACAAGATGTCCGAGTTCTACGCGGAGTCGTGGGCGCTGGTTCATTACCTCATGATGGGCGACGACGCCAGCCACCGGCAGATGCTCGTTACTTACCTGAGCGCACTCGACCACGGCGCGACCCAGCAGGAGGCAGCCGCCAAGGCTTTCGGCGACCTTCACCATCTGGAAGCAACGCTCCGGAGCTACGCGCAGAACGACCGTTTCTACCAGCTGATCGCGGTCGCGCCTCCGAAAATCTCCGCCGCGGATTTGCAGGTGCGTACGTTGTCAGAAGCCGAAATCGACGCCGAGAAGGGCGGTTTTGAAGCCGCGCGCGGAGATCTTCAGCTAGCAGACTCACTCCTGCAAGACTCCGTCCGGCTCGACCCGAATCTGGCCCTGACACGCCAAAACCTTGCGCTGGCGGACTTGTTTGAAGGCAAGCGGAACGAGGCCCTGGATTCAGCTTCGCAAGCGGTCGCGCTCGACCCCAAGAACAGTCTCACGCTATACATCCACGCCTATTTGGCCCTTCAAGGCGGAGGAGCAACCGCTCGCGACCCGAAAATCGAGGACGACTTGCGGCAATGCATCGCGCAGAACCCGGATTTCGCTCCTCCTTACGCGCTGCTCGGCCTGTACTTCGCTGCGGACTCGGAGAAAGCTCCGGAAGCGATCAAGCTTGCCGAGAAAGCGGTCACGCTCGAGCCCGGAACAACAGCCTTTCAGATCGATCTCGCGCAAGTACTCCTGCGCATGCGCCGCTACGACGACGCTCGAACCGTAGCACTTCGCGCGCGGGCAAATGCCCTCGATCCGCAAGCCCGGGCGCGCGCCGATCAACTCATTGCGGCCGTCGAGCAGCTGCAGACTTTTGAAACCCGGAATCATCCGGCCGAGTCCAGCACGCCGGCGGATGTGCCCGAGCCGCAGCATGGAGGCGGGTCGCAAGCGCCGCAGGAATTGCAGCCCTTTACGTCCGCCCCGACAGACAAAGGCAACATGCAGAAAGTCACCGGCACCGTCACGAAGATATCCTGCAATCCCGCGATGCGCCTCCAGGTCACCGCCCCCGATGGCGCCTACGACCTCTATACCCTTCCCGGCGAACAAACCAGATTTGAGGCAACTTCAGAGCCGCCGGCCGGATTCAATCCATGCTCTTCGCTGAAGGGGCTGCGCGTGACGGTTCAATTCGACCCTGACGCCGCGAAATCGCAGAAAGGAAAGGTCGAGATTCTGGAGATTCTCGGCTGGAGTCCGTAGCGAGGGGCGCCGGAGGCGACCATGCAATGCCGTGGACGAGCGCCGGTATGTCCTCGCTCGGTCGCGATCGCGACACATCACAAGCGAGACTCCGCCTTGCCAAAAAATGCCGCACGACATACGCTCAGTGGGCTTCGAGAACGGCTCCGGTGCCATGACGCCCAAGACCAATTCGAAAGCAACGACCGGCGACGTCAGCGGCGGCCGCCTGTACGTCGTCGCCACTCCGATCGGCAACCTCGAAGACATCTCGTTTCGCGCCCTCCGCATACTTAAGGAAGCCGATGTGATCGCCTGCGAGGACACCCGCCAGACGCAAAAGCTCCTCTCGCACTTCGACATCCCGAAGCGCCTGGTCAGCTACCACGAGCACAACGAAATCACGCGGGCCGCGGAAATCGTCATCGAGCTCGAGCAGGGCGCCAAGGTCGCGCTCGTCAGCGACGGCGGCACACCCGCCATCTCCGATCCCGGCCACCGCCTCGTCAGCCTCTGCCTGCGCCATGGAATCGAGGTCGTACCGGTGCCGGGAGCCTCGGCGTTCGTGGCTGCCCTCGTCGCATCGGGAATGCCCGTCAGTGAATTCGTTTTTGTGGGATTTCTTCCGGCGCGCCCGACGGCCCGCCGCAAAGCTCTTCGTGACTTGGCCACCGAGCCGCGAACCGTCGCGATCTACGAGGCGCCCCATCGCTTGCTCGACACGCTCGAGGATGCGCTCGAAATCCTGGGCAATCGTCCCGCGGTGATCGCGCGTGAAATCACCAAGGTCTATGAGGAGTTTCAGCGCGGGCACATCGAAGACCTGCTCGCCGCCGCGCAAAAGAAAGCGCCGCGCGGCGAAATCACGCTCCTCATTGGCCCGTCGGATGGACACGCGACGCACGCCGAGGCCGACGCGACGCTCGAAGCCAAGCTCCCGCTCGCGCGCCGCGTCGACGAGATCATGAACGCCCGCGGCGTCGATCGCAAAGCCGCCCTGAAACAAGCCGCCCGCGAGCGCGGCATCACCCGCCGCGAAGCCTACAAGCAACTCCTCATCACGCGCGACGAGTAGACGACACCCGCTTTGCCTGCGACAGGCGATTGCGGCGAATAGGGCCGCGAAAATTCCGCTTGACACGCATCGTTCTGTCCGCTACATATTGTAGCGCTACAATGGCTAACATATACGGCAAGCGACCAAAAGGCCTCGGCGAAGTCGAACAGACGGTGATGGACTATGTCTGGGCTCATGGGCCCTGCTCGGCGGAATCCTGCCGCGAGGCTCTTGCGCCCACGCGCCCGATGAAGGAATCGACCGTGCGCACCATCCTTAGCCGGCTGGAACAGAAAGGATTCGTCTCACACCAAGTCGAAGGCCGCACCTACATCTATCGCGCCGCCGAGGCGCGCCAGAACGTGGCTGTGCGTGCCGTGAAGAGCATCATCGAACGCTTCTGCGGCGGATCGGCGGAGGAGCTTGTCGTGGGCATGGTCGACCACGCCGTCATCGATCGCGAGCAGCTCGAACGGCTCGCAAGAAAAATCGCACAGCAGAGAACGGAAGGAAAATCCTCAACCGGAGCGAGGGGCCGTTCCGCAAAGAAGGGAAGCTGACCATGTCGCCTGTAATGAATCACGTAAGCGCGAGTTTTCTCGCCACTCTCGCTGACGCCGCAGCGCGCTCGATCTTGCTCGGCTCGTTCGTAGCGGCGTTGGTGGCCCTGTTTCGCGTCCAGGCCGTCCGAACGAGGCTGCTTGCGTGGCGAGGCATGCTCCTGGCCGCACTCGCGATGCCTTTGCTCGTCGCTCTTTGCCCGGCTGTTACGCTCCCCGTTTTAATTCCGAACTTGCCGGGGCACGCAGGCCGTCAGGCCGAAGTGATGCAACCTGTCGCGACGTATTCATCCGCAGCTCTGCCAGTGGTCGGGATCCCGCCAAGCACCCGGGACATTACGCCGGCGACCTCCCAAGCAGCTTCCGCGCCGGAAGGGGCGCCCGTCGCTCCCACTGGGCGTCGACAAGTGCCGTGGCCTATTCTCGCCATCGCCGCGTATCTCGCAATCGTTTTGGCTTTTTGCCTCAGGCTGACCATCGGTATTCGATATGGAAAGCGGCTGCAAGGCGCCGCCATGCCAATCCGAGACGCGCGGGCCGCGGAAATTCTTTCCGTCACTTCCCGTGCGGCCGGATTAGGCGCAATTCCCCGGCTGGCGGAATCCGAGATGCTTTCAGTGCCGCTGATGATGGGCGTACGCGAACCCGCGATCCTGCTCCCCATGGATTGGTGCCAATGGAACGACGAAGAATTTGCGGCGGTGCTGGCGCACGAGCTTTCGCATATCGAGCGGCGCGACGCGCTGTGGCAGCGCCTGGCGCTGCTTCACCGCGCGATCTTTTGGTTCAGCCCTCTGGCGTGGTGGCTCGAGCGCCATCTGGCCGAGCTTTCGGAGCAAGCAAGCGACGAAGCAGCGCTCGACGCAGGGGTCGACCGTACGCGTTATGCAGAAACCCTGCTCGGCTTCTTCGCCGAACTCGAAGTGACGCCGACCCGCGTGTGGTGGCATGGCGTCGCGATGGCCAAAGCCGGGCAAACGGAAAAAAGGGTCGAGCGAATTCTCGCGTGGAGGAAAGCGATGTCGAGTACGATCTCAAACAGACTGACGAAGGCTCTTGCGATCTGGCTGGTCATATGTGCGGCGCCCGTCGTCGCGCTGACGGCGTCCTTACACCCTTCGTTCTTCACCTTGCAGGAGCAGCAAGTTCCTGCGCCCGCTCCTCCTTCGCCGCCGCAACTCGCGCCCCCTGCCAATCCGAGCGCAAGCTCCGAGCCCGAGCCTCCTCGACTGCCGGCGGTCGCGCCGCTTCCCGATCTGCCGAACGATCCGAGCGAAGCGAGCGCCTCCGACGCGGCGCCGAACGTCGCGTCTCTGCCGCCGCGGCAACAAGTCGCGCCCGTGCCTCCTGTGGCGCAGGTTCCGGTGACGCCGCCCACGCCGGCGGCGGACTGGGGCAACTCGAACTGGGGAGCCAACAATTGGCCCTGGGGCTCGCGCTTCGTGATCGTCACGCCAGGCTCGGAGCCATGGATGATGTCGGGCTCCGGGGAGGATATGGAACACGCGAAATCGCTTGGCGCCAAAATCCCGGGCGAGTTCATCTGGTTCGAGCGCGACGAAAAGTCCTACATCATTCGCGATCCGACCACGGTCGACCGCGCAAGGAAACTAGGGGCACCGCAGCAGGATGTCTCTCAGCAGGAGGAGGAGCTTCGGAAAAAAGAAGAAGCGCTCGGCAAGCAGATGCGCGAACAGGTCCAACAGAAAATGGCTGACATCCGCGTAAAACTCCCCGATCTCACAGCCCAGCTGCAGAAGCTACAGGAGGAAGTGAAAAATCTCAGCGCCAAGGGCGCCACTATGCAGCAGTTAGGTGATTTGCAGCGGGAGGTCGGCGAACTCCAGCGGGCGCTTGGCGAAACGGGCTGGGAAACGAGAAGCCAGTGGAGTGACGTCGGACGTCAGGCCGGGGACCTGGGGCGACAGATGGGAGAGATCGGGCGTCAGATCGGCGAACTCGCCCGCCAGCAGGTGGAAAAAGCCCGGGAAGCCTCGGGACAAATGCAACAGCTGCTCGACGACGCGATCGCGAAAGGCCTCGCGAAGCCGGAGTGACTTTACGAAGCGGCGTGGCCGCAGTTCACCCGATCGCCCGCGAAGAAAGCGTCGACCCGGTCAAGGATTTCGCCGGCCGTCTGCGAGTGGTGGACTTGTTGTCGCAATTCGCCGCCGTTGCGCACGCCGTGGGTGAAGAGCGTCGCGAACTGCTTCATCTTCCCGATCGCATCCGGCATCTCGGCATCCATGAGGCTGCGGAAATAGCTCGATAGCAGCTGGTAGCGATCCGTTTCCGTCGGCTCGTCGTAGCGTCCGGTCGCGATGTAGTCGCCAATCTGCTGGAAGATCCACGGATTCGAAGACGCAGCCCGCCCGATCATCACCGCGTCGCAGCCCGTCTCCTCGATCATGCGCACCGCATCCTGCGGCGTGCGAATGTCGCCGTTCCCGATCACCGGAATGCGCACCGCTTCCTTCACCGCGCGAATCACGCTCCAGTCGGCCGTCCCCGCGTAACCTTGCATGCGCGTCCGCGGGTGCACTGCCACAGCTTCAATCCCGATCTGCTCGGCCATGCGCGCCACATCCACCGCCACGATATTGTTTTCATCCCAGCCCGAGCGAATCTTGATCGTCAGCGGAATGCGCACGGCGGCCCGCACCGAGCGAAAAAGTCTCTCGATCAGGGGCAAGTCGCGCAACAGCCCCGAGCCACCGCATTTCACCACCTTCTTCACCGGGCAGCCCAGGTTGATGTCGATGTGATCGAATCCCAGATCTTCGGTGAGCGCCGCCGCCGAAGCCATCACGCCCGGATCGGAGCCGAAAATCTGCGCCGCGATCGGCCGCTCGTCTTCGTCAAAATAGAGATATCGCAGCGTGCGCGCCGCCTTCCGAGTCAGGCCTTCGGCGCTCGTGAACTCCGTCATAATCAGCCCGCACGAGCCGAGCGACCGGATCACGCGGCGAAACACGGTATCCGTCACGCCGGCCATCGGCGCCAGGATCGTCGCCGGGCGAATCGCCACCTCTCGAATTTTGAGTTCCAATGGAAACATAGGAAGAGAGTCGCGCTAGATCGTCGTGCTGTCGAGCCGTTCGCGAGCGAACGTTTCGCCCGCCTCAACATCGGCTGCCAGCGGCGCCGCAACGGACCCGGATGCGGCCACAGCTACGGCTCGCCGTGCGCCGGCGCCGTTTACGAGGTGCGCGAGCAGCGCCTCTTTCGAGCCGCCGAAGAAGCCCTCGATCACCTGCCCCAGCGCTTGCGCCCGCGCTTCCTCCGCGCTCAGCCTTGGCCGGTAGATATAGGCTCGCCCGATCTTCCGCCGCTCGACCACTCCTTTGCGCGCCAGGCGGTCCATGATCGTCATGATCGTGGTGTATGCGCGCGCGCGGCGCGGCGCCAGCTGGTCGCGGATCTCGCGCACCGTACCCTCGCCGATCGGCCACAATGTGTTCATGCAATCGAGTTCGAGTGGCGCGAGATCGAGCACCGAACGCTTCGACAAACGCGGAAGCAGCGGGCCCTTTTCGATCGTTTCATCTGACGGCAGGCTCATCTTTTTTCCGTGTCCTTTGCAGCGCCAAAAGGCAGAGTGGCCGTCGTTTGGGCGGCGGGGGCCTCGTCGTTCAGAAACGGCTTCGTCCGCAGCAGCGATCGCCGCAGCGACGGGTTGCGTTCCGTCCAAATCTCTTCGCCAGCCGTGGATTCAAGCGTCGCGTACACGCCCGCCATCTTCGAGTCCAGATCGTCGATGAAGTGCAGCGCCAGCGCCTCCGGAATCTGCGGCAGCGCCGGCGAGCCGAACTCATACGAACCATGGTGGCTCAGGATCAGGTGCTCCAGCAGCACGCCGAGCGGCTCCGGAAATCCCGCAATCGCCTTCCGCTTTTCCCGTACCAGCGCCACGCCGATTGTAATGTGCCCGAGAAGCCGACCCTCGGTTGAATAATCGATCGCGCGAGTGTACCTCAACTCGTCCAGTTTTCCGATATCGTGCAGCACCACTCCGGCGAGCAGCAGGTCTGTGTCGAGTTGCGGATAGTGCGCCGACACGTCCGCGGCCAGCCCGATCAGGCTCACCACATGCTCGAGCAAGCCGCCGAGATACGCGTGATGCATCGTCATCGCGGCCGGCGCGCGTTTCAATTTCGGCGCAATGGCCGGATCGTCCACGACGCTCGTCAGCAGACGCTTCAACCAGGGATTCTTCGTCCCGCCGATTGCCTGGCGCAACTCGCCGTAGAGCTTTTCAACGTCGTACTTCGTATGCGGCAAAAAATCGCCGAGGTCGTAGTCGCGCTCGAGCGCGGGAATGATCTGCTCGAGCGCCAATTCCTTGCGCCCGTTGTAAAGCTTCACTCGCCCGCGAATCTGCACCACATCGTCGCATTCAAACGTCGCCGCCAGCGACGCGTAGTTCTCCCACACCTTCGCCGGAATTGTTCCGGTGCGGTCGGAAAGTTCCAGATGCAGCCAGGAAGTTCCGGTTCGCTGGGACGTGCGGACTTCCTTCTCGCGAACCAGGAAGAGCGAAACCACCTGTTGTCCGTCGGCAAGATCGGTGACGAAGTGAGATTTCATAGCCCGCTGGCCTTGGGCAGCGGTACCTTGTGTTTGCCCTTCTTTTTTTCGACCGTGTCCGGCGTCGGGGCCACTTCCTGGATCACGGTCGCGCCGGGGACTGCGGCCGTATCCACGAATCCGGGCTTCACCGTGACGTAGCTCTCTTCGCGCAGTTCCGCAAGATAATCGCGCATCGCAGGATCCATCTTCTGCTTATAGAGGATGTTGGTGATCTGGTCCGAAACCTTGTCGAGCGGCTGCACGCCCGCCTGGTAGTGCTCGTTCACCTTCAAAATTTCAAACCCGGTCCTCGTCTGAATCACGTCGGTGATGCCATTCTTGTCCAGCTTGAAGACCGCATCCGCGAGCTGCTCGGCGAGTTGGCCGCGCTGGTAGGTTCCCAGCTCGCCGCCGTCCTGGGCCGTGGAGCCCTCCGAGTGCCGCTTCGCCAGTTCCGCGAAATCGTCGCCGTTCACAATCCGCTTGTGCAAATCGTCCGCTTTCGTCTTGATCGCCGCAATCTCTTCCGGAGTCTTTCCCTCCGTGCTCAGGAAGATTTCGGCGAGATCCACTTGCTCCGGCCGGTTGAAGTCCTGCTTGTGGGCGTCGTAGTATTTCTTGATCTCATCGGGCCCGATGTCCATCCGCCCGCCCACTTCCTGCTGAATCACCTTCTGCGTCAGCAGGCCGTTCTTCATCTGCTGCTTGTAATCCTCCCAGACGATTCCTTGTTTCTCGACCGCCTTTTCCAGGTCCTCCATCGTGGCGAGGCCGTTCTCTTTGCGGACTTCATCGAGCCGCTTCACCAGGTCCGCCTCCACGTCGATATTCATGTCCTTGGCGCGCTCGATCAGAAGCTGCTGGTCGATCATGTCTCGCAGCAGATTCTTCTGGCGTTCCTTGACCTCCGTTTGGAGTTGCTCCGGCGTGCAAGTCGGGCAGTCCTGCCGAACCTCTTCCTCCAGGCCCTGCGCCGCCTTCTGGTAGTCGGAGAGCGTGATGATCTGGTTGTTCACGCGAGCCACGATCTCTTCGACCAGGACATCCTTTGACTGCGATTGCGCCTCGACTCCCACCGCCAGAAAGAGCGCGGCAAAACCGGCCAGACATGCTATTGAAAGCGAGCTTCGATTTTTCATGTGGGTCTCTCGCGAAATTCTATCTCTACGATTGTAGTTGCCGCAATACGTTTCTCACTGCTTCCATCACGCCGCCCTTGTACCCTTTCCAGTGCAGCCAGAGCACGCCTGTGGGATCGAGCCTCATATCCCGGTGTTTTCGGATCAGTTTCACCAGCCGCTCCGGTCCGAGCGGCGTATCTTCATAGAATTTGATCGCCACCTCGTCGCCGCGCCGGTCGATTGACGCCACGAGCAGCTTCTCCGCTTGCGCCTTCAGCACCGCGTAGTCGAGCAGGTTCACCACGGCCGGCGGCGGCGGCCCGAATCGGTCCCCTAGTTCTTTCCGTACTTCGTCGCGCCCCGCATCCGAAATCACGCTCGCGATGCGCTTGTAGATTCTCAGCCGCAAATTCTCGCTGTCGATATACTCCGATGGAATGCGCACATCCTGGCCCAGGTTGAGCGTCGTCCGGCGTTCCGGCGTCACCGCTTCGCCCTTCCGCTCGGCGACGGCGCGCTCCATCATCTGGCAGTACATGTCGAAACCTACGGCCTCGATGTGCCCGTGCTGTTCCCGCCCCAGCAGATTTCCCGCGCCGCGCAATTCGAGGTCGAGCGCCGCGATGCGGAATCCCGCGCCGAGATCGCTGAATTCCTTGAGCGCCGCCAAGCGCTGCCGCGCGATCGGCGTCAGCGGCACGTCCGGCGGGACGAGCAGATAGGCATAGGCGCGCTGGTTCGACCGGCCCACTCGCCCGCGCAACTGGTACAGCTCCGAGAGACCCATGCGGTCGGCGCGGTTGATCACGATCGTGTTCGCGCGCGGAATGTCGAGTCCATTCTCGATGATCGTGGTCGATACGAGCACGTCCGCCTCGCCGCGGACGAACTTCATCATCACCTTTTCCAGTTCCGTCTCGCGCATCTGGCCGTGCCCCACCACGATGCGCGCCCGCGGCACGACCCGCTTCACCAGCGACGCGAGCGACGCGATCGACTCCACGCGGTTGTGCACGAGAAACACTTGCCCGCCGCGGTCCAGCTCCTCTTCGATCACTTTCTCGACCAGAGTCTCGCTGAACGGCGCGACCGTGGTCTGGATCGCCAGCCGGTCCTTCGGCGGCGTCTCGATCACGCTCATGTCGCGCAATCCCACGAGCGACATGTGCAGCGTGCGCGGAATCGGCGTCGCGGACATCGTCAGCACGTCCACGTTCTTGCGCATCTCCTTCAGCCGTTCCTTGTGCGCCACGCCGAATCGCTGCTCTTCATCGACGATCAGCAGCCCCAGGTCGTGAAACTTCACGTCCTTCGAGAGCACCCGGTGCGTGCCGATCACGACGTCCACCTTCCCGGCTTCCAGTTCTTCGAGCGTCTTCTTCTGCTCCTTCTCGTTGCGAAACCGGCTCAGCATCTCGATGCGCACGGGAAACGCGGCGAATCGTCGCCGGAAGGTTTCGTTGTGCTGGAACGCCAGCACCGTTGTCGGTGCGAGCACGGCCACCTGCTTTGAATCCGACAGCGCCTTGAACGCGGCGCGCATGGCGACTTCCGTCTTGCCGTAGCCCACGTCGCCGCAGAGCAGCCGGTCCATCGGCAGCGTCGATTCCATGTCGCGCTTCACATCTTCGATGGCCCGCAGTTGGTCCGGAGTTTCCTCGAACTCGAAGGCATCTTCGAATTCCCGCTGGAAGTTCGTATCCGGCTGGAACGCGTGTCCCACGGCCGTCTTGCGTTCGGCGTAGAGCGCAAGAAGCTGATCGGCCATGTCGTCGACCGACTTGCGCACGCGCGTCTTGCGCGTCTCCCAGACCGTCGTGCCGAGGCGGTCGAGCGTGGGCGGCTCGCCTCCGAGCGATTGATACTTCTGCACCAGGTCGAGCCGCGCGAGCGGCACGTAGAGCTTTGCGTCGTCCGCGTAGTGCAGCAGCATGAATTCGCCCGTCGCACCCTCCACCACCACTTGCCGCAATCCGTCGAACTGCCCGATCCCGTGATCCACGTGCACCACGTAGTCGCCCGGCTTCAAGTCCGAGAAATCGCTGAAGAAACTCGCCGTCTTCGGACGCGCCCGCTGCCGCTCGGGCGGCGGAAGGGTCTCGAAAAGATCGGCCGTTCCGTAAATCGCGAGCCGCGCCTCGGGAAACACCACGCCTTCCGCCAGCGGCGCTTTCACGATCACCATCGCGGGCGCGTTGCCGGTGCTGCCTTCCTCCGCCAACCGCGTCACCGTCACGTTCTCTTCCAGCTCGCCCAGCCGGTATGGCAACTCGTATTCGTGGCAGATGTCCGCAAACCGCTCGAGCTCTCCGGTGCTCGCCGCGGACACGACGACGTGCTCGCCCTCGCCAAGCCGCCCCCGCACTTCGCCCATGAACGCGGCCACGTTGCCGTGATATCGCGTCGTCGGCTGCGTCTGTAGCGCGAGAGGCGACGCGCCCTCGACCGTGACTCCGAGATGCTCGAGCGCCAGGCGCGGGAAAAGTTCGAGCGCGAGCGCCCATTCCTCTTCGCTCAGGGCGTAGCGGCTGGGAGGCTCTGCGAGAGGATCGTCCGCTTCTTCGAACGCCTGATCGAGCCGGGCTCGAAATTTTTCAACGGCGCTCGTGATCAGCGACGGCTCGTCAAGCACCACCACCGGATCCGTGGCGAGATCGAACAGCACGCCGTTGCGGTCGTGCTGCAGCATTTCGCGAAATTCCCATCCGGGATAAAGGCCCTCCGGCAACTCGCTGTCTTCGCGGCCCGATTCCGATGACACCCGCATCGGCTCGAGCACTCGGACTTGCCGAAGCGTTTCCGTCAGCGGCAAAAGCGTCGTGCGCTCCATCGGATTCGTCGAGCGCTGCGTGTTTGGGTCGAACGCCCGAATCGATTCGATCGTGTCCCCGAACAGCTCGATGCGGACCGGCTGCGGCGTCTCCGGCGAAAACACGTCGATGATGCCGCCTCGAACCGAGTAGTGCCCCGGCATCTCGCACGTCGTGTGCTTTTCGTATCCAGCACCGCTGAGAAACTCGATGAAATCCTCGTGCCCGATCGACTCATCACGCGCGATCGTCCGCGCCAGCCCGCGATAAAACTGCGATTCGCGCATCCGCCACAAAACGGCCTGCGCCGGCGCGATCACGATATCGGCTTCGCCCGTCGCCAGCCGCCACAGCGCGACCGCGCGCGCCTCGGAGATCTCCGCGTGCGGCGAGCGCCCTTCGTACGGCAGCACGTCGTGCGCCGGAAACCATGCCACGCGGCGGCCCGGCTTTCCGGTCACAGCCTCGTAAAACCAGCGCAGCGGATCGAGCAGAGCTTCGGCGCGTTGGTTCGACTCGACGACCACGATCGCGGGCCGCCCGAGCTTGCCGAACACGATCGGAACCAGCAGCGCCTTGGCCGAATCGGTAAGGCCCGATAGATCGACCTTGCCGCCCTCGCGGCGCAGCCGGTCGCACGCGTCGTCGACAGCCGCCTGCCGGCCGATGCGCCCGAAAAGTTCGGAAACCAGCGGAAGAATCATGTACGGAGATGGGCGATACGTTCGATCAGTTGCGCCGTGGAATAGCCCGGTTCGAGCGGGACGTGCACGATCTTGCATCCCAGCGCTTCCAGTTCGCCCTGGTGAAGCCCGAACTCACGCTGCGCTCCGGAGCCGCCCTCGACGAAAACATCCGGTGCGAAATGGAGCAAAAACTGGTGCGGAGAAGGTTCGTCGAATGGCGCCACGAAATCCACTGCGGCGAGAGCCGCGACGATTTCCATACGCTCGGCAGCCGGCGTTACCGGGCGCCCGACCTTAGCAGCATCTCCAAACTGCTCGCGTACGCTCGCGTCGCCCTGCACGGCTACCGCCAAGAAATCGCCCAACGACCGTGCCTGTTCGAGAAGACGTATATGCCCGGGATGCAGCAGGTCAAACGAGCCGCTCGCGCACACCACTCTCCTCCCGTTGCGTTTCCATTCGCTCCGGCGGAGAATCAGCTCACTTTGCGAGACGACTTGCCCCAATCGACTGCCCTCGGTCCCTTCCGGCAGGAAGAGTCGGAGCTTCAATTCTATCACGCACGCTCGAAACATCGCGGAGCGCGCGGCGAGCGTCAGATGAAGTCAGCCGCATGAATTCAATGGTCCAAATGGAATGAAACGCCGAGCGATCGAACTCGCGGTCCTCGGCGCGACTCTCGTCGTCCTCGGCGCCCACTGGATCAGGCGCGCCGAACTCCCGCACCACGACATCGTTCTCGACGGCAGGGACTGCCACACGCCCGTCACCATCCTCGACCCGCCGCCAGGCGTCACTCCCGTTGGCTCGGCCATCGTGCTGCACGGTCTCTCGGCTGACCGTCAGGTGATGATGTACCTCGGCTCGGATTTCGCCGGCCACGGCCTGCGCACCTATCTCTTCGATCTCGCGGGCCACGGCGACAACACCGACCCGTTCACCTTTCCGCGAGCCGAACAGTGCGCCGCCGTCGCGATCGACTCCCTCACGCGAAGCGGCGCGATCGATCCGCGCAAGACGATTCTCTTCGGCCACTCCATGGGCGGCGAGATCGCCGTCCGCATGGCGGACCACGATCCGGTGGTTGCCACCATCGCGCTCTCGCCCGCTCCGATGACACTGCCTCAGCGCATGCCCTCGAACCTGCTCGTGATCGCCGGCGGCCTCGATCTCTGGCCGGTGAAGGCCGAGGCTCGCGCGCTGGCGGCGGCAGCGGGCGGCGATCGCACCGCGCCATCCGACTTCGCCGAGCAGCGCGCGTTTGAGCTCGTAATCCTGCCCTACGCCACGCATACCACCGGGCTGGTCGATCGCGGCGTGGCGCATCGCTCCGAACTTTGGGCGATGCAGGCGCTGTTTCCGAACGTGTCTCCCGGCACCCTCGCGCTCAACTTGGGCTTGGCGACGTACCAGACATTCGGCCGCGGCCGCCGCCGCTTGGCCGGAGCCATCCTCGGTTTGATCGGCCTCGCGCTTGTGTTTCCGTTTGCCCTCGCGATTGCATCGAAGCGCGCTGGCCCGCCCGGCGAGGATTTATCCTCAGCGCGCCCCAGCCGTGCGCTCGCGGCGACCGAAGGCGCCGCCGGCGCATTGGCAGCCGTGCTCATTCTCTCGCTTGGCGTGCCGCTCGGATTCCTCGATCTCTACGCAGGCGACTATCTCGCCTCGCTGCTGCTGATCGACGGCCTGTTTCTGCTCGCGCTGAATTGGAAGGCCGCAAAGGAATCCTGGTCGCCACGCATACGGCCCATTCTCGCTGCGGCCTTGCTCGCGTTCGCCACGTTTCTCGCGACCGGTGCGTGGCTCGATTGGCAGCTCGCCGACCTGTGGATGAACGCGCCGCGCTGGCTGCGTTTCGCCGAGCTGCTCCTTATTGCCTCCGTCTTTTCTTTCGCGGAAGAAGTCGTCCTTGGCGCCGTCGGAGAAGGCAAGCCGCGCGCGCTGCGATACTTCATTTCTCTCACGCTGCGCCTCGAACTCTGGCTCGCCTGCCTGCTCGCGTACTACCGTCTCGCCAACGCCGAAGTGCTCGTTCTCATTCTCTTCTTCGCTTTGGCGGGCTTTTCGGCCCTCCAGCGGCTTGCCACCGATGCGTTACGTGCACGCACCGGCTCGGCAATGGGCGCCGCGGTTTTTGGTGCTATACTCGCCGCCTGGTTCATAGCAGCGATCTTTCCACTGACTTGACATTCTGTAGAGGTGGTGGCACAAGAGCCCCGTTTGCGCCGTAAGAACTCCGTAAGAGGGCCCAGACAGCCAAAAAAACGCCATGCAAAATATAGCCATCGTCGGAGGAGGGCCTGCCGGCGCCCTCTGCGGCGAGCGCCTTGCCAGCCGGGGTTTTCAGGTCACAATTTTTGACGAGCGCCTCGCCTGGGAGAAGCCCTGCGGCGGCGGCCTCACGCACAAAGCGATCGAAGCCTACCCGTTCCTTCTCGAAGGACAGCAGCCTAAGAAGATCGTCCGCACTGCCGAGCTGATTTCCGGCGGCGGCCACCGCGCGCGTTTTGAGATGAGCCATCCGATCGTGATTTACGCGCGCACCGTCCTCAACGGCCTGCTGCTCGATCGCGCGGTCGCAGCCGGCTGCACCACCGTCTGCTCGCGTGTCACAAGCGTGGATACCGACGGCTCTCAAGTCCGCCTGATGGCCGGCGGAGTCGAGCAGCGTTCCGATTTCGTGGTGCTCGCGGCGGGCGCACGCAATCAATTGCTGCCCGAAACCACGGCACTCACCACCGAGGATCTTGAGCTCACCCTCGGCTATTTCGTTCCGACCGAAGAAGACATCATCAAGGTGAAATTTCTGAAGGAATTCGAGGGTTACCTCTGGTCGTTCCCGCGCGCCGACCATCTCTCCGTCGGCATCTGCGCGAAGATGGGCCAGAGCTCGAGCCAGCAGCTTCGCCGCCATCTCGACTCCTTCGTCGAGGAAGAAAAGATTCCGATGGAGGGCGCCCGCCTCTACAGCCACGTGCTGCCGTCGCCACAGGCGCAGACGATTCGCGGCCGCCGCATCGTCGGCAGGAATTGGGCGATGGCCGGCGATGCGGCCGCTTGCGTCGATCCCGTCACGGGCGAAGGGCTGTACTACGCGCTGCGTTCGGGCGATCTGCTCGCCGAAGCGCTCATCGAGAACCAGCCGCAGGCGTATCCCGAAAGGCTGCGCGCGGCGTTCTCGGCGGACCTCGAATTCGCCGCCAGCCTCGCGCGAAAGCTTTTCCGCGGGAATTTCCTCGGCGGCGCCATCACGACCCGCATGGTTCAGCTGCTCAACTATTCTCCGGCTTTCCGCGATCTGATGCGCGACGTCTTCAGCGGCTCGCAAGACTATCGCACACTGAAGCGGCGCATCTGGAATCAGTTCGGGACCACCTTGCTCGAATTCACGCGCAGCTTCCTCAATCCGCGCGCCATCATACCCGCACCACGGCCCCGCCGCGAACCCCTGCGATGACCCCACCGAAAAAGCGTGGCGCCCGGAAGCCCGGCGCGAAAAAAACGCCCCGGCGCTCCGCGCGAAAGGCGCCTACCGCCCCGGCGAAGCCCGCGCCATCGCCTCTCGAATTTCGTCCGCCTCTCGGCCTCGAAGCGACGATCGAGCGCGTGGTCCTGCCGGAGCATACGATCCACCATTTCAATCCGAATCTGCCGCCGGTTTTCTCAACGCCTTCGATGATCGGCCTGATGGAACACGCCACTGTGCAAGCTGTGTCGCCCACGCTGCCGCCGGGATTTATCACGGTAGGAACGCGCATTGAAGTCGACCACCTGAAGGCCGTGCCGGACGGCGCGACGGTTCGCGCGTACGCAAAATTGGCCGGCTATCAGGGTCGCTTCCTGATTTTCGACGTCGAAGCCCGCTCGGGCGAGCACGTCATCGGTCGCGGCCGCGTCTTTCGCGCGATCGTCGAACCCCAGACGCACAAGACACGCGCGCAGTCCCGCCTCGAAAATCGATAATCGAACAGGGTTGAATCATTTCGCCAAGCGCCGGGCCCACGTCATTCTGAGCGAAGCGAAGAATCTCTCTTGAACCTCGTCATCGAGCTGTATTGAGGATCTTCGTCAGCGAAGGCTGCCGCGAGCTACTTCTTCTCCGTAATGTCCACCGCCGCTCGCGTCGCGTCCCAATCCAGATGCATCGAGCAGGTCTTGCCGTCGCCATCGAACCCGATCGTGAAATCCTCGAGCGGCGGCGAGATCTTCGACAGCTTCATCGGCACCCGCGCGAAATCGGAATCCGCACCCGGATAGGGAATTCCCCACTCGCCCGTCGTCTTATTGATGATCAGCAGCCAGGAATCCGGATTCGGAAGGGCGAACAGCGTGTAGCTGCCCGCGGGAACATCCTTGCCCGCAACTTTCACGTCCGTATCCATCACGAACGTGGTTGCATCATTCGCGCCCGCTCGCCACGGCTCGCCGTAGGGCACAAGGCCGCCGTAGATTTTGCGCCCCCGCATGCGCGGGCTCGAATAGTCCACATGGATCGTTTTGCCGTCGGAGAATTTGCACTCCGCCTTCGCGGGAGGACTCGCCACTTGCGCTCGACTCGGAATGGCCGCGACCGCCAGACCGGCCGCGATGAGGCCACAGACTGCTAGAAAATTCGTACGCATATTCCCCCTCCAGCAAATCAGGAATCCAAACCACTCGGTCGAAATGCCCCGGCATTGCCTTAGACGCGACGGGACGATCATTCGGTTCGTCGCTCGTTTCAGCGCGCTCCGCAGCCATGATAAACTGATTGGACAGCGATCATTCCCGGACGAGGGACCTCGACTAAGAGGAGAAACATCGATGCGCGTTCTGGCTTCTTTGGTTCTGCTTGCAGCTCAGGTGGTCTACGTTCCCGCAACACCCAACGGACCGACGCGGGACCTAAATCCCGCTTTCCCGCTGCACGTAAAAATCCTGCAAATCCATTGGAACCACAATCGCTGGGGCACCACCGGATGGGGCCGCGCGAACCTGATCGCTCCCACCGAGCAGGGATTCGACTATACGTTTGATTGCGACGAACCCTTCATGACCACGAAGGGCGACGCGTTCTACCGTGCACGATGGAAGAAGCCCAACGAACGCATCGAACTGATCGAACAGCGAATTGGAAGCTCAAAGACGGATAAATGCGAGCTGAAGGTGGACATGAAACCTTACGTGTACAAGTATGAGAATGGGGCGCTGGTCACGAAGCCAAGCTAAACCGCACCGTCTACGCACTGGTTCGAAATTCGCAAAGCGCCGCCAATTCCTCGTCGGGCAACCGGAATGCGCTATCCCGTCTGATCGGCGGTTGATAGAATTCGCCGGGCTTTGATGACTTCCGCCGGGCAAACAGCAAATCGCGCACAAGCCGCTTTCATCAGCGCGCGGCTCGATCGCCTTCCCACCACGGGATACATCTGGAAACTCGTGCTGCTGCTTTCGCTCGGCGGCTGTTTCGAATTCTACGATCTCTTCCTGATGACCTACATTGGCCCCGGCTTGATCCGCAGCGGATTCTTCTCCGCCACCTCCGTCTCGTTCTTCGGGCTCACGGGACTGGCCAGCTTTGTCTCCGCCACATTCGCCGGCCTCTTCATCGGGACGCTGGCTTTCGGATTTGCCGCCGACAAGTTTGGCCGCCGCACGATCTTCACGTATTCGCTACTGTGGTACACCGTCGGCTCGATTGTGATGGCCTTTCAGGTCAGCACATCGGGAATCCTGGTTTGGCGAGTGATGACGGGCATCGGCATCGGTGTCGAGCTGGTCACGATCGATACCTACATCGCCGAGCTCATGCCCAAGGAGGTTCGCGGCCGCGCATTCGCCGTCAATCAGGTCGTGCAGTTCACCGCCATACCCGTAGTTGCGCTCATCTCGTGGCTGCTGGTGCCTCGCAGCCCTTTCGGCATCGACGGCTGGCGCTCGGTCGTGCTCGTCGGCTCGCTTGGCGCAATATTCGTCTGGTTCATCCGGCGAGGCATTCCGGAAAGTCCCCGCTGGCTGATCGCGCACGGCCAGATCGCCGAAGCGGAACGCGTGGTCGCGGATATGGAAGAGCGCGTGGCGGCTGAGTTAGGCGCTGCCCTTCCGGCCGCCTTGCTGGAGACTACCGCAGAAGCGTCCCAAAGCGCTCGCGTCAAATTCGTTCAGATCTTTCGCCCGCCTTATCTGCGCCGGACGCTCATGCTCATGATTTTCCATTTTGCTCAGACGGTCGGCTACTACGGCTTTGCTTCCTGGGTTCCCACTTTACTCATCGCCGCGGGCATTCGGACCACCGCCAGCCTGCAATACTCGTTCATCATCGCCGTCAGTGCTCCTATCGGCCCACTGTTGATTCGCACCATCTCGGACAAGTTCGAACGAAAGTGGCAAATTGTGTGGAGCGCCGCCTGCGTCGCGGGATTTGGTTTGTTGTTCGCGGACCAGAAGCAGGCAGGCTGGCTCATCCTGTTTGGCGTGATGCTCACCTGTTCGAATAATTGGATGTCGGTCGCATTTCATACCTACCAAGCCGAGTTGTTTCCCACTCCCGTGCGGGCGCAAGCTGTCGGCTTTGTCTATTCGTGGAGCCGCTTCAGCGCGATCTTCACGAGCCTCATGATCGGCTTTTTCCTGGCACGTTTCGGCGTCGGAGGCGTTTTCGCGTTCATCGCGGCTTCGATGCTCGTCGTCGTTCTGGCCATCGGCATTCTCGGGCCGCCGACGCGCGGACTGGCCCTCGAGTCGATCTCCCATTGATGGCAGGCGGCTCGACCCCTTTGCGGACCGCGCCGCAATTGTCTAGGGCTTGGTGGCCTCGTCGATGAAGGCGGCGATATTCGCCTTCAATCTCGGCAGCTCTTTTTCGTTGAGGTAGATCATGTGGCCGGAGCGGTAATACTGGAATTCGATCCGGCTGCGAAGTTCCGGCGGGAGCCCGAGATGGTCCATCGTGTACTCGGTGGCGAAAAACGGAGTAGCCATGTCGAAAAATCCGTTTTCGACTTGCACGCGCAGGTGCGTATTCTCGAGAAACGCGGACACCATGTCCTGATCGACGCTCGCCGGACCGGGAAAGCCGCCCTCCCTCCCGTGCTTCCAATCCCAGTGTTGGCTCACGTCGTTCGGCAACGCCAGATACGTCATTTCCGGATTGAACTTCAAATCGTCTCGCAGGTAGCTGTTGATGGCGGCGGTAAAGGCTCCGCTGACGGCCGAAAATGAGGGGTCATACATCGCGCTTTCGGCGATCAAGTCCTGCACCGGCCCCGAATAGCGGGAATCGTAGCGGCCCACCACCAGCCCGCGGCTCCTTTCCAGCTCGGCTTCGAACTGAGCCAGGTTCACGCGAAGATTCGCCTTGATAAAGTAATCCGCGCCGATGCCCGTGAAATCCGAAAGCTTGTCCGCGACGCTGGTCTTTTCGGCGTCGGAGAGATTCGACCCCTTCATCAGCGCTGCGGCGTACTCGGTCGAAGCGAAATCGCGCGCCTGCTTGAGGAAACCATCGAGATCATCGGGGCGGTTTTTCAGCGTTTTGTAGTACCAGGCGGCGGCCGCGTAGCTCGGGAGGTAGAAAATGTACGATCGGTCGTCGCCTAGATTGAACTCGAGAGTGCTGATATCCAGCACGCTCGAGATGAGGACGATCCCGTTGATGTAGATGCCGTCGTGATCCTGCAAATAGTTTCCGAGCGTGACCGAGCGGAACGTTCCGTAGCTTTCGCCGATCAGAAGTTTCGGCGAATCCCAGCGCCCGTTGCGGCTGATGTAGGTCTGAATGAATTGCGCGAGAGAACGAACATCCTCGTCGATTCCCCAGAAATCCTTGTTTTCGCCCTTGCCGACCACGTGGCTGAAGCCCGTGCCCACCGGATCGATAAAAACCATGTCGGTCTTGTCGAGCAGGCAATTGGGGTTGTCGACGATCTGATATGGCCCCGGACCAGTAGGAGCGGCGTTTTCAGTGACGACGCGGCGCGGGCCGAACGCCCCCATGTGCAGCCACAGCGACGCCGATCCCGGGCCGCCGTTATAAATGAAAGCGATCGGGCGCTGGCTGAGATCCTTCACGTCGCTGCGCGTGTAAGCGGTCGAGTACATCAGCGCCACGGGCTCGCCCTTGTCGTTCTTGAGCAGGGTCGTCGACGCGGTTGCCTTGTAGGGAATCGTCTCGCCGCCGATGCGAATCGTATGCTCGGTGACGGACGATTCCTCTTTGGGCGCCGCTTCCGAAGCCGGCTTCGCCTGCGCGGCGTTTGCCGGTTCTTTCGATGGCTCTTCGGCCTGCGCGAAAACGGCGCGAGCCGGCGTCGAAATCATTCCAATTCCGAGTGCGATAAGAATGAGGGCCTTTCTCATCATCGAACGGTCTCCTGTCGCGTGAGCGTCTGTCACATAGGGCGTTGAATGCGGCCCCTGATTTTGTCAGCACCAGGCCGGCAAAGCAAACCCAGCCGCGCGGATAAGGACCACGCGGCCTATCGCTTAGACGCGATGCCACGCCCAAACGTCTTAGCATTTCTGCATGGGCCGGTCGACCCGTAAATGAGTGGGCACTTCCCGATTTACAAGAAAGGGTTCGCGATTCGCAGATCGCCGAATCGCTGTTGGTGCTGAAAGTCCTCGCTGTAGAGAACACTGCACTGGCCTTCGATGGCGGATGCCAGGATCAGAGCGTCATACCAGGCCAGTTTGTGCCTCGCGCTCCATTGCAAGGCCTGACCGTAAAGGACATGTGAACTGTGGACAACCAGCAGAGGACGGAATGTTGTCGCCAGATATTGTTCGGCGTCGGCGCCCGACATGGGTTCAGCAAAGCGGCGAAGAGCCAGGTTGAAGAACTCCTGCACGACTTGATAGCTCACGATTCCCGCCCTCGTCTCGATAGCCAAGCGGATCAACTGCGTGGCACGCGCAGCTTTCTTGGGTGCACTTTTGTCGAAGGAATCGACGAAGATGTTCGTGTCGAGGAAGAATCTATCGCTCATTCATCTCGTCGCGCGTGAAACGCCGGCCCGCCTTGACGTGCTTCAGGCGCTTCATCAGGGAGTCAAATTCCTGGGAGCTGCCGGCCCGGCGGGTAAATTGCTCCAGCCATTCGCGAAATGCGGCATTCAGAGTTTTGCGCTGCGATTGGGCGACCTGTCGAGCCTGCTCGATCAGGTCTTCCTCGGCACTCAGAGTGATATTCTTCATACGGGAATAGTGTACACGAGATCCGTGTATAATGAAAGAGGAACGCGCGCCTTCCAGCTGCTCTGCTGGAGTATCGCGGCGCGATGCCTGTATAATCACCCTCACGCTGGAGGTAAGCGAACTCTCCCTTCAAATTTCGTATTCTCGATAGTGTGGATTAGGGGATTGTATTTCGTTTTCGACCTGATAGCTTGAGTTTAGCCGCTTTTCGACCGAGAGAGGTGGATTTCGACCGAGTCTTCGATTACACTCTTTTTCGACCGAGCGTTTCATTTATTGCGTAGTTTCGACCATGCTCGGCCATTTTCGACCACGAAGGGGGTAACTCGGACAATGGCGACCCACCATCAGTCAGTTCCTGCATTTCAGGAAAAGACTCTCCCTGCGGAAAGCCGACTTGCGGGATGGGCGCACTTGGCGCGCAGATACGGACTCGCTGTTCCCGTGCGTCAGCCAAGTGCCGTCTCGCAAAACCACATCAAGCCCAGCCGCCGCGTCGAAGGCGCATGGAACGTATTCGACAAGCGATATTGGCCCGGAGACGATTTTCACGACCACCTGACGTTTGCCCTCCGCCACGAAAATCTGGACCTGTTAGTTCTCAAGCGCATCTTCGATGCGGCTGGACCGCAGACAATGGCGACGTTCGTGCGCCTGGCGCCGACTGCTGGGCTGACTCGGCGCGCTTGGTATCTCTATGAGCTGCTGACCGGGCGTCAAGTGGATGTCCCGGATACAGATGTGCCTGGTCTAGTCGATCTCCTCGACCCCGAGGCCTATTTCACCGCAGACGCGCGCGTGTCGCGACGGCACAAAGTTCGTGACAATCTGCTCGGCACAGCAACGTACTGTCCCGTCGTTCGGCGCACGCGCGCGCTGGCGGAATTGGCTCGCCGCGATCTTGCCGGAATTGCGGGTGAAATGGTCGGGCGCACGGGAGCGCATGTCGTCGCGCGCGCGGCCAGCTTCCTGCTGCTGGCCGACAGTCGGGCCAGTTTTGAGATCGAAGGCGAACGTCCGCCGCGCGGGCGACTCGAGCGTTGGGGGCGCGCCGTGCTACAGGCCGGGCGAAATCCGCTCACCGTAGATGAAATTGTACGGCTCCACGGAGTGTTGATCGAGGATCGGCGGTTTATTCACGCGGGCTTACGGCCGGACGGGGTATTTCTGGGAGAGCGTGATCACGACGGAGACCCCCTACCGGAATTCATCGGCGCACGCCCGGACGACTTGGCGTCACTGATGCAGGGACTGATCGAAACAAACGAGCGTATGCGCGAAGCAGGGCTCGACCCGGTGCTACAGGCCGCCGCGACTGCTTTTGGTTTCGTCTACGTCCATCCTTTTCAGGACGGCAACGGACGACTCCACCGCTGCTTGATTCACCACGTGCTCGCCGAACGCCGATTCACACCGGCAGGCATGGTCTTCCCTGTTTCGTCCGTTATGCTGGACCGAATCGACGATTACCGCGACACATTGCGGGCCCATTCAGGTCCGCTCATGGACTCGATCGAATGGCGTCCAACTCCCTCCCACAACGTCGAGGTGCTCAACGAAACGGCCGATCTTTACCGCTATTTCGATTGCACCGACGAGGCGACCTTTCTCTATTCCTGCGTGGAACGCGCCGTCGATCACGATCTGCCACGGGAGATTGACTATCTACGGCGGCACGATGAGGCACGCACGCGAATCATGGATATTGTCGAAATGCCGGACCGCATGGCAGAAAATCTCATCCTGTATATTCGCAAGAATAATGGCACGCTCGGCCGAAAGCGGCGCGAGAACGAGTTCGCCAAACTAACCGATACGGAAGTGGCATCCGTACAAGAGGTCGTCCGCGAGGCTTTCGACGGATACGGTGAACCGTGACTGCGTGAGCACCGCGCGAGTGCATAAGTCAACGAGGCCAGAGATCACGCACGATAAGGGGACAAGCCATGGGCGGGTCTGAAGAGAATCGGTTCAAATTCGTCGAGGGCGGCCAGGTCCACACAAAGGGAGATGCAAATTGCGCAGGTTGTACGCGGGATTGGCTGCAGCTGCATAGTTCCGGTCTTCCCGCGGATCTAACGCCGAAAGAAGCTGCAAAGTGCAAAGGTTTGGTTCATGCCGAGGAGTCGGGGAATCTCGACAAAGGCGGCACGGCTATCGGCTACCAAAACCGAATCTCCAGGATGAGTCTGTCTCGGTGCCCGCCTCTTAGGCGCCGCACTCTGGCGCGCAGACACAGGTCGTCTCACGTACTCGAACGCCAAAAGGGGATTTCAGCATCTCGAAAACCACTGCGCGTGCCTGACGTCCGTGACGGCAATATTGCAGCCAATTTTAGGGCAGGGCTGATCATCCTCTTGTCCCGAGCAGAAGATCGCCACGGTGGATCAGGACACCACGATTATTGAGAGCCGCAAACAAGAAGCCCTGCACACCTACGAAGGGCCCCGAGGCTATCAGCCGATGCTAGCGGTGTGGGCCGAGATGGACGCGGTCCTGGCCGATGAGTTTCGGGATGGGAATGTACCGGCGCAGATGGCTCCTTTGACGGTGGCGAAAGCAGCGTTCGCCGCGCTGCCCAAAACAGTGACGAGCTACTATTATCGCGGGGATTCGACCTGTCATGAAAAGGAATTGTTGCGCTGGCTGTCGAACGGGAGCCGTGAAGAAGGGCCGCAGGGATACATTGGTTTTGCGATCAGTGTGCGGATGAGCGAGGCGTTGCGCGAGGCCATCCTGGGAGTTCCGGAGAAGAACTGGAAAGCGTACGGGGAGCCCGAGCCGGGCGTAGATCGGGAGTGCGCCGAAGTGGTGTTCGTGTCGAACCAGCCCGTGGGGCCGAAGGACAGCAAGCCGCTGCGCTACCTCGCCTTCCGGTTGCGCCAACGGCACGGAGGACTGTTTGCCGACGGCAGTAGCATGCGACACTTCGCGGTGCTGAGCAACATCTGGGACTGGGAACCGGCGAAACTGATCGAGTGGCATCGCGAGAAAGCCGGGACGATCGAACGCGTACACGATGTGCTGAAGGATGATTTAGCGGCGGGGGTGTTGCCGTCGAAATATTTCGGAGCCAATGCCGCCTGGTTGCGGCTGGCGGTGATCGCCTACAACGTGCTCACGGCGCTGAAGCGCTTGGCCTTGCCGGCAGACCTCTTGACGGCACGCCCGAAGCGACTGCGATTCTTGATTTTCCATACCGCGGGTCGACTGGTGCATCATGCTCGTCAGCTGAGCTTGCGACTGGCGACGGCCCTCGAGGGAATCACCATGTGCCTGGAGGCCGTGCGAATCTTGCCGCTTCCTTCCTAAGCGAGTTTTCCGGGAGCGGGTTCTTATCGACGGATTTGCAGAGCGCATTTTGGAAGCATGGGGAAATCGTCGCTCAACTGGATCGTGAGCGAGTTCACAAACCTGCCCGCGTTGCTCACCTCAACCAAAGAGTTCCGGCAGTCGCTCGACTTTGCATCAAATCACATTCGGGCTGCCGAGCATCCCTCTTCCCCGCCTTACGGACGGATTGGGGCAGCACAGCAACGCTCGCGGTGACGGCCGCGGATGGTGTATTCTAGTAGTTTGAGGATCAGATCGGGACGTCCTGCGTGATCACCGATTCGAGCGGCAACATCTGCTACGACGCTGACATTTACCCTTTCGGCGGCGAGCTTACGCCTGTGGTCAGTTCCTGCTGTCCCTACCAAAAACTCCATCTGTCCGTTTCTGACGATGGGGAGTCACCAGCAATTCGTAAATTGATTAACCTCTGGGAAGGATTATCAGCGATTGGCAGAGCGGTAAGTTCAACTGATCCAATCAGAGCGGAGTTTTTGGTAGGGACGGAGCCAACACGAGGCAAAGTTGATTAAGCAATTCCGAGGAGGCACCAGCTTTGACAGGCGGAGCTAAGATCCGAAGAGTGTGCGCCTATGTCGTTCGCGAGAGTGCGGGGTACCACCATGACCAGAAGCATGGTCATTGGATTGACGATCACATCGCTACGCCGATGTCTAAGTATCCTAATTACCGGAATAGCAGGCAGTCATTCGGGCTGAACGTTTTGGGGACGCTGATTGTCCAAGTAGAAGCAGATAACGGTGTTGTCGGCTTCGCGGTGGGCACAGGAGGTGAGCCAGGGGCCTGGATCGTGGAGCGACATCTGGCTAGGTTCATCGAGGGAGCGAAAGTTACGGATCTCGAGCGGATCTGGGATCAGATGTATCTCTCAACGCTGCCTTACGGTCGAAAAGGACTTGTGGTAAGCACAATCGGCTGCGTAGATGTAGCGTTATGGGATTTACTAGGCAAAGTACGCGAAGAGCCGGTGTATCAACTACTCGGAGGGAGCGTTCGCGATGAGCTCACTTTTTATGCAACCGGTTCTCGCCCAGATCTCGCAAAACAACTTGGATTCATAGGCGGCAAGATGCCTCTCCACCACACTCCCGTGGAGGGCGAAGACGGGATGAAGAAAGATCTGGCACTGCTTGCTGAGATGCGATCCAAAACAGGTAAAGATTTCTGGCTTATGTACGATTGTTGGATGAGCCTTGACGTAAATTACGCGACAACACTTGCACATGCTGCGGCGAAATACGGATTGAAGTGGATAGAAGAAGCTCTACCGCCCGATGATTATTGGGGATACGCGGAGCTCCGCCGAAACGTTCCGCCCGGTATGCTTGTCACTGCCGGCGAGCACGAGTCTACCCGCTGGGGTTTTCGCATACTTCTAGAGATGGGATGTACCGACATTATCCAACCCGATGTAATTTGGTGCGGCGGTCTTACCGAGCTTCTCAAGATCTCAGCGCTCGCCGAAGCGCGCGGAACAATGGTAGTGCCACACGGATCGAGTGTTTACAGTTACCATTTTGCAATTACGCGACACAATTGCCCTTTTGCGGAATTCGTGATGATGGCTCCAGGCGCCGACGAAGTCACTCCTATATTTTCGCCACTTTTGCTTGATGAACCCGTGCCGTTGAACGGACGCATGAAGGTCCCTGATAGGCCGGGGTTTGGAGTGCGGCTTAACGCGGCATGTCAGCTCCAGCGTCCGTATAGCCACGATGAAGGGAAAATATAACGCGGATAAACGTCCACCTCATCATGTGGATATTCAAGAAACGGCTTGACCACAACCCTAGAGCGAAACAGTTACTAAGTCTAAGTCCGCGAACCGGATATGCTTGTGTTAGTCAAGCAGCATCCTTTGCGGTTCTGGCGAAAGGGCCCCGGATCAGAATTGACGCAGAGTGCCTTGGCTTTGTCTCACCCGGGGAATATTCCCCTATGCATAGCAAGAGCGAATGTACAGGCATCGAGCGTCTGGCGGCAGGCATCAGAAAACGCTCCGACAATCGCACCCGCCTGAAGCAACCCACAACGCTGGAACCATCTTAGTCGCGCCAGGGGCGTCTCCTTTCCCGATGGGCCAAGCGCCCCTGGTAGTCGAAGTGCGGCTGAAGAGCTGTAAGCGTCTGGTTCCCACCGTGTTTACAGAGTGTGAGTAATTCACGATGATAGTTTTGTGGACACATATGTTCGTGTCCACAAAGAGGAATCGTGGACACACAGGATCAAGCGCTTCAGGTCCCAGCGCCAAAGAAGCGGCGCCGAACAATTAAAGAGCGACGGGAGATCGTGGAAGCGACGCTGCTGCCGGGCACCTCGGTATCGAGAGTGGCACGACGGCATGATGTGAATGCGAACCAGTTGTTCTACTGGCGGAAACTCTACCGCGAAGGTCGGCTGGGGGCTGGAGCAGCCACGGCACTGCTGCCCGTAAAGGTTTCGGAGGAGGAGCCTGCAGAAGCAGCAAAGTGGGATGACCTGGCTCCGCGATCGGGAACGATGGAAATCAAAGTGTCGAAAGGAACGATCCGTATTGCCGGGGTCATCGATGTCCTGGCGCTGCGTACGGTGCTGGAGTGTTTGGCGCAATGATCGGTCTAGCTGCGGGAACGCAGATTTGGATCGCCGCCGGCGTGACGGACCTGCGACGCGGTTTCACCGGACTGAGCGGGATGGTGCAGACGGTATTGCACGAAAGTCCGTTCTCTGGTCACGTGTTTTTGTTTCGAGGGCGGCGCGGCGATCTGATTAAGATGTTGTGGTTCGATGGCGATGGTCTGTGTCTTTTTTCGAAAAGACTTGAGAGAGGGAAATTCATCTGGCCGCGAGCGACGAGTGGAACCGTGGCGTTGACGCAGGCACAGTTGTCGATGCTGTTGGAAGGGATTGATTGGCGGCGCCCGGTGCGCAGCTACGATCCGCAGATGGCGGTGTAGGAGAAAAGATTCTTGCTATTTTCTTGTGCGTTTTCATCATGCTGTAAAGAAACTGCGGTAGAGTGGCTGCAATGGTTGCCGCGAGTCTCCCCGATCTCGATCAACTCGATTCCGAAGCGCTGAAGGCACTCATCCTGGCGCTGCATGAGCAAGTGTTCTCGCATCGAAAACAGCTCACGACACAACAAGAAGAAATCCTTTCTCAGCGTGAGCAGCTCGCTTCGCGTGACGTGGAAATCGAACACCTAAAGCTGCTGATCGCCAAACTGCGTCGCATGCAGTTCGGCCGCTCGTCGGAGAAGCGGGATCGCCAGATCGAGCAGCTGGAGCTGCAGCTGGAAGAACTCGAAGCCAGGCGAACGAAAGAAGCAGGGGCCGTAGAAAAATCGGCCTTGGCGGGCATCTGCGTGGCGCGACCGATACGACGACCGTTACCCGATCACTTGCCACGGGAAGTTCGGAAGGTGCTTCCGAAGCAAGAAGCTTGTCCGGACTGTGGCGGTAAGCTGAAACATCTGGGCGAAGATGTCTCGGAAATCTTGGAGTACGTACCCGCCAGTCTGAAAGTCATCCGCTATGTTCGTTCCAAGCTGGCTTGTGCGGGCTGCGATCGGATCGTGCAAGCCGAAGCGCCCAGCCGACCGATCGAGCGAAGTCTTGCTGGTCCGGGGCTTCTGGCGCACGTGCTGGTATCGAAATATTGTGACCATTTGCCTCTCTATCGCCAGTCACAGATCTATGCTCGTGCAGGTGTAGAACTGGAGCGCTCCACTCTGGCGGAGTGGGTGGGCGGATCCAGCCGGCTGCTCGCGCCTCTGGTGGAAGCGTTGCGACGCCACGTGATGGCTGCTGAGAAACTACACGCGGATGACACGCCGGTTCCGGTGTTGGCACCCGGGTTGGGCAAGACCAAAACAGGGCGGCTGTGGACGTACGTGCGAGATGATCGTCCCGCAGGCGACAGCACACCCGCGGCCGTGTGGTTCGCGTATTCACCGGATCGCAAGGGCGAACACCCCCAATCTCATCTGAACCACTTTACCGGCACACTGCAAGCGGATGGCTACGCGGGTTTTGATCAGATCTACGAAGCGGGACGCATTCAGGAAGCGGCCTGCTGGGCGCACGTGCGGAGAAAGTTTTACGATCTCGAGGTTGCACACAAATCCGCCGTCGCGACGGAGGCCGTGGAACGCATCGCGGAGCTGTATGCCATTGAAAAAGAGATCCGGGGACGTCCACCCGACGAGCGCCGCGAGGTTCGCAAGACGCGCAGCAGGCCTTTGCTGGAATCGCTGAGGCAGTGGTTCGAGGAGACCTTAGCGAAGCTCTCGAGAAAATCCGATACGGCAATGGCGGTTCGTTACGCACTGGGGCGGTGGGAAGCGCTGATGCGCTTCTGTGATGACGGCCGCATCGAAATCGATAATAATGCAGCGGAACGAGCGTTGCGGGTCGTGGCTCTGGGCAGAAAGAACTTCCTTTTTGCAGGCTCCGATGGTGGTGGAGAAAGTGCTGCGGCGATTTACAGCCTGATCGGCACAGCCAAACTGAACGGGATCGACCCCGAAAGTTACCTGCGAAACGTGTTGTCCCGCATCTCGGAACACCCGATTAAGCGCATCGAGGAGTTGCTGCCGTGGAACGTCGCCGCAAGCCTGCAAGTCGCCATACAAGAGGTAGCTTAAACGAAGGCGCCGTTACGAACTTACCCACAAGCAGTCTTCCGGACCTGCCGTACATCAATGAAATAATCGAACAGGGCGGAATCAGCATCGGGATCATCTCTCCCGTCAGGGACTGCGTTGCTGTAGCCCACGAGGGAAGAAATACCTTGGCGATGCTGGTACGGCGAAAAGGGGAAACCTTGCTGCAGTTGCTTGCCCGTCTGGATTTCGCCATCGCCAGAGCCCAGACAGATGACGTCTTCACCGACGAAGTCAACTCACCCGCAAACTCGAAGCGTCCCTAGCTCTTATATATCTCTTCGCTTCAAGACGGTGTGAAGCGACTTTCAATTACCCACAAGTCTGGGCTGAGCGCATAGGACCGGTATGGTCTGTTATCTGATTGGTTGAGCGAGTGCAGAACCGTGGCTTCAGACAGGAATAACACATGATGAACTGCCGTTATGACAAAGCGGCAGCAGTCGCAACACTCATCGAGGGTTGCCCACAATACCGCTTCTCAAACCGAAACTTGGATCGCTCGGGAACTTGCTGGCAGCGAGTTCCGAGACGCCCGACTTAACAAGCGTTTCCGAAAGCTTTTCGAGCAGCTCTCCGATGGCATAGGCGAGAGCATCCCTTTGGTTTGCCAGGACTGGGCCAACACGAAAGCGGCCTATCGTTTTCTTTCCAACCAGCGTGTCACGGAAGCCGAGATTCTTTCCGGGCACTTTCAATCCACGCGGGATCGATTTGCTGCCACCGAGGAGGTAGTTTTGGTCCTCCATGACACCACGGAATTCTCCTATCACCGAGCCGACCGTGAAGCCGTGGGCATTCTTCACCGCTCTGCCATTGGGCTCGACCGAGATGGGAAGCCACGGCATTACGTGGTGTGCGGAATTCAAATGCATTCCAGCTTGGCGATAACCACGGACGGGCTTCCTCTGGGCCTGACAGCCACGAAGTTTTGGACCCGAAGAGAATTTAAGGGCTGCAATGCACTCAAGAGGAAAATCAACCCGACGCGCGTGCCGATTGAAAAGAAGGAGAGTATCCGCTGGCTGGAGAACCTGAAGCAGTCCACAGTCCTTTTGAATGACCCGGAACGCTGTGTGCACATCGGCGACCGGGAGAGCGACATTTACGAACTCTTCTGCACCGCCGAAGCGCTGGGCACCCATTTCCTGGTGCGCACCTGCGTGGATCGTTTAGCAGGAGATGGAAAACATACGATTGCCGCGGAAATGAAGGAAGTGCGTGTTCGAGGACTGCATCGCATCCAGGTGCGCGACGAAAAAGGGAATCCGTCCGAAGCTGTATTGGAAATCAAATACCGTCGCATCCGAGTGCTTCCTCCGATTGGCAAGCACAAACAGTACCCGGACCTTCTATTGACCGTCATTCATGCGCAGGAGCGCGGAATACCGCACGGGCGGGAGAAAGTCGACTGGAAATTGATCACCAACTTGCCCGTACTTTCTCCTCAAGAGGCCATTGGGAAACTAGAGTGGTATAGCATGCGCTGGAAGATTGAGACCTTTCACAAAATCCTGAAGTCTGGCTGCAGAGCAGAAGAATCGAGAC
Organism: uncultured Acidobacteriota bacterium; assembly: GCA_963836125.1. Lineage (GTDB taxonomy): Bacteria > Acidobacteriota > Terriglobia > Acidiferrales > UBA7541 > Palsa-295. The sequence continues at coordinate 611,219 of CAWIIK010000003.1, read as the reverse complement.
TGAGAACAGCACAGCGGCTGACCAATTTGATCGCGGTCTTTTGCATCCTGGGCTGGAGAGTTTTCTGGTTGACGATGATGAACCGCTCCCTCCCCGCTGCATCTCCCACCTTGGCTTTCACGGCTCTGGAAATCCATCTGCTCGACCGGTTGGTGAAAGACAAGGGAACGCGGCGCACGCAAAGAAAGTCGCTTGCAACATACCTCACAAAACTCGCCAGACTTGGCGGCTATCTGGCCCGTGCAAGCGATGCTCCCCCCGGGAATCGCGTCGTCTGGAGAGGCTTGTCCCGACTCACAGACATTGAATTGGGTTTCGTCATGGGAGCCGAACTTGTGGGTAATTGAAAGGTGAAGCGAACGCTTACGAAGAGCTGAAGAGATGATGGAAATGAAAAAAGACAGATGGGAATCGACTTTCGCTTCCCACACTTCCCGTAAGCCTGAATTCCGAAGTTGGAAGGCGGTTTCATAGGGATTCATTGATCGATTTTGGTTTAGGTTGCGGCTTCAGGATTCAACTTCGGCGAAGTTGGAACACCATAGGCTAAAACGTTTTCCAGCAGGGGGATGCGTTGCTGCAGCCCACCCCAGGAAGCGGACAGATGCAGAACCAAGCGATGGCCGGCCCGGCCGAGCAAAGCACCGCACAGGAAAACCTGAGCACGCAGCGTGGCTGGCTGGCGATAGGTGGCGAAGTGGCAGGCGCGCTGAAATTCTCCGAGCAGATTGAACAACAGCAGGATGCTGCGGAAGGCGGCTTCGGTAGCGAAAAACTCCTGCAAGCAAAAATCATCGGCGGCCAAATCGTGTTTCAGTTCGGCGATGCGATTTTCCATGTCCGCCCGGCGGTTATAGTCGCGCCAGATTTCTTCCGGCGGCAGAGCGAAGTTGGTGACGAAGACGCGAAACGTGTAGCCGGGAACATCGAGTAGTGTTCTTCCCAGCGAGGGGCGCTCGGCGCGCAGTTGTTCGCGGATCACCACGAAGCGGCGCGGGCGGTCCCAGCCCAACAGCTGCAGAGAAAACTCACCCACAGAGTAATGCTCATCTAAGGCGCGCCACTGGGTGACGCGCGCCGCCTCGCGCTTCAGCCAGCGCGTCAACCGCGCCACCACGATGTAAGACAACCCGCGCTGCTCCAGAAAACCCAGTAATTGCTGGTCAAAGAAGCCCGCGTCGGCACGGACCACCCGCAGCGCATGTTTTCCCGGCAGCAACGCCAAGGCTTCCTTAAGGAATTCCACTACCCCACGTGCCGTGCCGCAGTTGCCGCTCCGCAACCAGCCGTGCAGCAGAAAATGCGCTTCGGCTAGCACCGCCACCAGCGGATGATGCGAGGGCCGTCCATGTTTGCGCGGGTTCGGTCCGCGCAACGCACCCTGTTGCTGGCCGTAGCGCTCGAACACGGTGGAATCCAAATCCACACTGTAGCCAGCCGAACATTCTGGTAAGCGCTCCAGCTGCCAACTCCACAAACCAGAGAAAAAACGCTGGCACTGTCCCTGCCCGAAACGTTTGAACAAGTTGCGAATGGTGTCATCGACGGGAAAGCGCCGGATCCCTAGCAACGAATGCAAGGCTACGTCGGCACGCAACAAACTGGTGTGTGCAAACCGCCGTGCTCCGACCACCACCGAGAGCAAGAAGGCGGTGAAGGTCTCCACTGGATCGATGGCGTTGGGGGAAGTGAGGCGAAACGGTAGATGCTGGCTCACCGCTTCGCGATAGCCTACCTGCCGCAGAAACTCGAAGAACAGCACCAGCCCACCGAACGGGGTCACCGCTCGCTGGGTCTCGCGCAATTCCACTTTTTTTCCGCCCCAAAGGGCGGTAATTTTCCAGTGCACTGTTTTGTCCTCCTCGGCGTTTCTTTCATCCAACTGAAACTTAACCGGGTTGGGGCAAAACAGTGCTATTCAATTTCGGAATTCAGGGTAAGACGAGCAGACCTCAGCTTGAAGTCTTGCTCCAGGTGGGGGGTATCTGCAAATGGGACGGATTCAACTCGTGAACGGAGCTGCAGCCGAGAAGCCGCATCGTACGCTCGATTCCTTCTTTCAAGATTTGGAGTGCTCGCGTAACTCCCGCTTCCCCCCCGGCGCCAAGGCCGTATGCATACGCGCGGCCCGCAAGTACGGCCTTCGCACCGAGGCACAGTGCCTTGACTACATCGCTGCCGCGGCGGATACCTCCATCCATTAGGACATCGATTTGTCCGTTCGCGGCGGCGGCGATTTCAGGTAAGGCGCGCAAGCTTGGGGAGACGCCATCGAGCTGGCGTCCGCCGTGGTTCGAGACAACCACGGCCGAAGCGCCCACATCCACGGCACGGCGCGCATCATCGCCGACAAGAATTCCCTTGATGATGATCGGCCCGGTCCAAAGCTTTCGAATCCACGACAGATCCTCCCATGTTACAACCGCCTGCGCGAGGGCCGCGCCCACGTCGATCATGCCCATTGGTCCCTTGCCAGGAATCACGACGTTCTGAAGCTTGGGCACGCCACCATCCGCGAGAAAGCCCGCGAGCCACCCTGGATGAGCCAAAATCCCGAGCACGTATGGGAGCTTCGCGAAGACCGAGCCGCCCAGAAGTTCCTTCACACCATTGCGCAGATCGCGCTCGCGCAGACCTGCTACCGGAGTATCGACCGTCAAGACGAGCGCGTTGAAGCCCGCTATGCGGGCACGCTCGATCGTCAGCTCCGCAGCCGCGCGACCACCCATCAAATACAGCTGGTACCAAACCGGCCCCTTCGATGCGGCGCGCACATCTTCAAGCTTGTGTCCGGAAATGGTCGAAAGAATATAGCCGGTGCCGAATTCGCCGGCGATTCGCGCGGCCGACACCTCACCCCCTGGGTGCATGAGTCGACTGTAGCCTACCGGTGCGAGCATGACTGGAAAAGAGACAGAGAAGCCGACTACGTTGGTTGCTAGCGCGCAATCTGCTGAAGTAACGGCTTGTCGGGGCCGGAATCCGACGTCATCGAAGACACGGCAGTTCTCGCGAAGTGTGATTTCATCATCCGCGCCACCATCTAAGTAGTCGAAAACCGCTTTCGGCATGCGCCGTTGTGCCAACTGGCGTAGATCCGCGACGTTGACAGCTCTGGCTACTGTTGATTTCGCGCTCATACCCTTAGCGCCGCGGAAAAAGAAGGATCACGACTGCTCGCGTGATCTTCACGAACAAGCCCCCGCACATCTGGCCGTATCGGCTACCTGCCATGTCAATCAGGAGCGCGCAAATGCGCGCTGCAGCGCGCTTATCCAATAGTCGTTATAGCGGATCGAAACGGCGGCTTCGGGCACTAGCGTGAAGAAACCGTGATACCCACCAGCTAGGACATGTAGTTCTGTGGGCACGCCGCAGTCGATTAGCCGCCGGCCATATTCAACATCCTCGTTGACAAAAAGATCGATCGATCCGACAGCGACGAATGTTGGCGGCAGCCCAGCTAAATCTTCCACCCGGGCCGGCACGGAACCTGCCGGAACATTTGGCGAACCCGCAGGTACGCCAAGCAAAGAGGTCCATCCGAATGAGTTAGATTCGGCTGTCCAAACGAATTCACCGATCGATCGAGGTACTGGGCGGCTGCTGCCCGTTCGGTCATCGAGCATCGGTTGCAGCAGCAGCTGAAACACGAGTGGAACTTCCTTTCGATCCCGGGCGGCAATGACCAGGGCTGCGGCGTGGCCTCCCCCGGAGCACATGCCGCCTACTGCGATTCTTTTTTTATCGACTCCGAGACTGTCAGCATTCGTGTAGACCCAACGCAGAGCGGTGTAGTTGTCATCGAGCGCAGCTGGAAAAGGGGCTTCCGGCGCAAGGCGGTAATCGACTGAAATCACAACACAGCTGCAGCTCTGCGCAACCTTCTGTAAGAAAGGTACCTCCATCGCGGAGCTGCCGGTAGTGAAACCCCCACCATGAAGGTAGAGAAATGCTGGCTGTCCCTTCTTGCCGGCATTCGGATCGACGATTGTTAGAGGCACATCCGGCGCTCCCGCTGGTCCTGGAATCAGTCGGACAGCCGGTTGCGGTGCGGGATGAGGTAAGGGAGCTGGCGGCGGTATCTGACGTAAGACCTTAAGGCTTTCCTTGTTAAGGTTCGCTTTACCAAGCGTTTTGAGGAAAGGAATAAGTTCCGGGTCGACCAGCCGATAAGCATCTTGGGTGCCATCCTGAGCCGCTGGCGGCTGCGGCAGGCGTCTCTCAGAGTATCCAGTCGCTGTCACAATTCCAAAGGCGACCCCTGCTCCCAAAGTATCCCTCACAAATCTCCGTCTGGTTCTATTCATAAAGCTTCTCCTGTGCGCCGGTTAAACCGGCGAGGTGTAGTGAATGAAAAAGTCATACGAAAGTGGAGTAGCGACCCACATCGGTCCCGAGTCATGCGGAGCAGCCCGCGAGGGCGGCGTCGAAGCGTTGACAGGGGAACGTGCGGGCCGGGTATTGAGCCGCGTAAGAAACTTGCTCCGGGACACCGACGCTGTAGGAGAAAGCGGAAGGCTCCATCGGGTGCACCGATATCGCGAGGTGTGCCTGAGTCCCGCGCGGTCAGAGACCCCGTGCACGTACGCAGACACCTCGCGCGGGAACCGGGAGATCCCAGGACCGCCCAGGGCTGCAGTGGCCTTGGGACGCATCGGGAAGTCTAAGGACGTACGCCGATGATGAACGGACCTGGGGAGTCGGACAGCCCTGCAGTACCTGCGAAGTCCTCGAACAACGCCGGGCCACCGGCGGCGCAAAGGATGGAGGGAAGAGGGCTGGCCAAAGGGAACCTGCCTCAGCAAAACGCGTCCCGGATTCAGAGCCGGACTGACGCGCCTTGTGCGCTCGGGCGGGTACGTCAAGCAGCAGCAAAGGATAAGAAGTTGCGGTTCACGGCGCTCCTTCAGCCTTTCGGAGAGGTCTTGGAGATTCGTTTCCAGTTCCTCCCCGTAGTGCGGCCACGTCTCTCCGTCGTTGCGAAGTTCGTCGAGCATCGGATTGCGGACCGGCGCGTCGTGCGGCTCATCCAGAAATGGCTGAATGCCGGCGTGCTGGAGGATGGGAAGCGAATACGCGTGGAGGAAGGGACGCCCCAAGGCGGAAGTGCCACTCCCCTTACGCAAAAGGTAACTTTGCTCATCTGGCCGACTTGGCGGCGAACCGCCGTTTCGTGGGGGGCCCGATGGGACTGGGATGCTGTGACGAATGGTGATGGTGTCGTCGCCTACCAGGACGTCTTTGACCACGAGCCGTACGATTCGCTGGCGCTCCGTGACATTAAGCGTCTCAGCGGCACTGCGCAAGCGTGCGAGGAACGCCGTGAGAGTTTCCGCCAGTCGCAGGAAGGCCGCCCGATCGTTGGTCTGGTCAGCGATCGCCTGCAGCTCAGCACGAAGCGTCTGTTCACGCTGACGCAGCGCGGGCATGCGCTCGCGCAACTGTTCGATCGACAAGAGTGCTTCCTGGTAGGCGTTGAGAAGTCGTTCCACGCCTTTGCCAACATGCGTCAACTCTCTCTGCAGACGCTGCTCACGTTTTTGGGTCGGATCGCAGGAGCGCGCGACCGCCAACCGACGGTCCAGTTCCTGCTGGATCAGCGTCGGGTCTTCCAGCAGTCGGATCACCTCCGCCCAGACGATCTGATCGAGGAGATCCTGTCGGACAAGACGCCGGTTGTCGCAAATAGGGCCACCCAGTTTGCGCCAGCTATCGGAGCCAATACATTTGTAATAGTGGATCTTGCGCGCGCTCGTGCGCGTCGATACGCGCGAAAAGGCGTAGCCGCACTTCTGACAGCTGACCAGCCCCTGCACCACACTCGGCTCAATAGTGCGACGGCGCGATCGTATTTTGTTCTCTTGGAGAAGCTCCTGTGCACGAGCGAAGCGATCTTGGCTGACCAGGGCAGGCACAGGGATCTCGATCCACTCTTCGCGCGGGCGCTCGTGGCCGGCGGTCATGCTGGGCGTAGTCACACCCCGCCGGCGCAGCGGGCGAAGAACGCGCGTTCGTGCAGAGACGCGCGTCTTGCCGAAGCAAGCGACGCCGCGATACGCAGAGTTGCGCAGTATGGCCCAGACGGTCGAGCGCTCCCAGCGGGCAGCGGCCTTGCGCGTCGGGATGCCTCCGGCGTTGATCCGGCGGGTCATCTCGCCGATGCTGAGTCCTTCCACCGTGTACATCTCATATATGCGCTGCACCACACGAGCCTCGCCTTCCAGCACGCTGTACGCGGCGGGCGCCTCGTCGGTTTTGCGGATATAGCGGTAGCCGTACGGAGCACCGCTCATCACACTGACCTCGCCCGAGTGGGCCCGGTGTCGCTTACCGCGACGCGATCGCTCCAAGATCTGCGCCCGCTCATATTCAGCGATCATGCCCTGGAACTGCACCAGCAGTTGATCTTCCGCGCTGGCACCCTGCGGCGCTTTCACAAACAGCGTCTCGACTCCGTGGCGGGCGAACTCCTCGATCAACAGGATCTGGTAGGCGTACTTGCGGCTCAGTCGATCCGGCGAGTACGCGAGCACGACCTGGATCTGCCCTTCGGCGGCCAGGTCCCGTACACGCTCCAGGCCCGGGCGCTCGAGCGTCGCTCCACTATAGCCGGCATCTTCGAAGACCCACTCTTTGGGCACCTCCAGATCGTGGGCCTGGGCGAACTCGATCAGCGACGCCGTCTGGCTCGCGATCGTGTTCTCCTCGCGCTGCTGCTCCGACGAGACCCGCGCGTAGATTGCCGTCATCCTCATCATCGAACTCCTTTACACGCCCACCGACAGGGCGCTCCCGACGGGGCACCAGAATATCGTAGGCTTGGGCGAGCTTCGACTCGCGCAGGCGATCGAACGCATAGTCGACGTGGATTTGAAGCGCGCCGCTTCTTGCGCGCGGCTTAGCCATGCTTTTTTAGAGCACCCAGAAACGCGATCAACGCGCGTGTCACGATTGCTCCGATAGTCAGGCCACTGCTTCTCGCATACTTCCGCAACAGACGTACTGTGCTCGGCGGAAGCTTGAGCGTGATCGGCACCGTAGCCTCCGTGACTTCGACCGGCCGGTCGAGATGGGAGGCTTCCTCCAGGTACCGGTATGCTTGACGCTCGGACAGGTCGAACTCGCGTGACAACCGCTGCACCGCCTCGGGCAACGCGACATGCCGTTCGAGCAGGCCGTGAGCCGTGTTCAACTGCCGAGCCTTGTCTGCTTTGGTCGATCGAGTCATCTGTCATAAAGATATTACCTCTTAAGACGAAGGTCAAGTACTGGAGAACTCCCGCGCCAGCCTGTGACCACCCGTTCAAATTGGAAGTTACCTTTTGCGTAAGGGGAGTGGCCTCGCCGCTCTCGGCGAACCTCTACCTTCATTACATGTTTAATCTGTGGGTCCAAGCGTGGCGTCGGAAGCGAGCGCATGGCAATGTGATCGTGGTGCGTTTTGCTGATGACATCGTGGTTGGATTTAACAGCCAAGCGGATGCCGAACAGTTTCGGGCAGAGCTTACCGAACGAATGAGAAAGTTCAACCTGGAACTGCATCCCGAGAAAACGCGGCTGCTGGAGTTTGGTCCGTTTGCGATCAACAACCGGCAACGGCGTGGAGAAGGGAAGCCGGAGACGTTCAACTTTCTCGGCTTTACGCATATCTGCGTAAAGAAGAGAAGCAATGGACGGTTTACGGTGTTGCGGCAGACGATCCGCAAAAGGTTGCAGATGAAGCTGAACGAGGTGAAAGCCGAACTTCAGAGACGGATGCACGAACCTATCCCCGAACTGGGCAAGTGGCTGCAAGCAGTGGTGCGCGGTTACATCCGGTACTACGGAGCACCCATGAACGAAAACGCGCTGTGGACCTTTCGGTTCCGAGCGGGCTGGCTCTGGCATCGTGCGCTTTCGCAACGCAGCCAGAACGGCCGCGTCCTCTGGGATCGCATGCGGCGCCTGATCACTCGCTGGCTGCCTCCGCCTTCTGTCTGTCATCCCTATCCTTTGCGTCGCATGGGCGTCGTTACCTAAGGCAAGAGCCGGATGCGGGAAATCCGCTCGTCCGGATCCGTGGAGGGGGTTGTGAGCAATCATGATCCCTACTCCGACTCGCCGCATTTTTACATGCTTCACTTTCAACTACTCGGAATCTAGCTCTATGTCTCAGATGACTATCAAAGCTCCAGCACAAGAACATGCCGTGTCGCGTGCGCAACTCCCCTTTTGAACACCCAGATGATTCTATGCACTTAAAAAAGATTGGCAACATGAAAATTTGCTTGACAAACTTACATCCCTGGATTAAGCATACCGCTATCTCGCAGGCTGCGGGACGGGGTATCACGGTAATACAGCGGGAGCGTCAGGCTGGGTGGACGTTAGGAGACGCCAATGAAGATGCGAGATCGTTTTGTAATCGAAACTCTGGCCCTAATCGCTGCGGTCGCTGCTACCTCATTGACATGTTTTTCCCAAACCGCGGCCAGTGTCACCGGGTACGTATTTGACCAAAGCGGTGCTGCGGTCATGGGCGCGAAGGTAACGCTTAGAAACGAAGGAACCAACGAGCAGCGCGTCATCGCCACAGGAGGCAATGGTCTCTACGCCTTCACCTTGGTGCTACCCGGCACCTACGCGTTGACCGCCGCGGCGAACGGCTTCTCGACAGTAAATGTAACGGGTCTTTCCGTTCAGGTGGCTGCTCAGGTTCGGCACGACTTCACATTGCAGCTGGGACAAGTCAGTTCTGAGGTCCACGTCTCCGCAACCGCAACTGAAGCCGAGATCGATCGAGTCACCCCGGCGCTTGGTCAGGTCATCGACTCCCAAACGATAGTGGCGCTGCCGCTGAATGGTCGAGACTACTTGCAACTTGCAACTTTGGGAGCCGGCGTAGTTCCGCCCTTGTACCAGAACGGTCAAAGTGTTGGCCAGGGTTTCGGCGTCCCGTTTACAGAAGTTGTGAGCGTATCCGGAGTACGCGAAGTGTCTGACGACTATCTGTATGACGGTATACCAAGTAGGCACGCATTCTATGGCTCGGTCGGATTGCGACCCCCCGTGGACTCCATCGCTGAGTTCAAGATTCAGCAAGGTTATTTTTCACCGGAGTATGGATCGCCTGCCGTCATCAACGTCGTCATCAAGTCGGGCTCCAATTCTCTCCACGGCACTCTATGGGAATTTTTCCGCAATGACGTACTTGATGCGCGCAATTTCTTCAATCCTGGACCTAAAGATCTCCTACACCAAAACCAATTTGGCTTCAATTTAGGGGGCCCTGCGATCAAGGATAAATTGTTCTGGTTCGGTGACTACGAAGGATTTCGGCTTTCAACTCAGTCTCCGAGCTTCGTTACGGTCCCCACGCCAGCAATGCTTCAAGGGAACTTTTCGGGCTTACCGACAATCACCGATCCAGAGACTGGTCTGCCGTTTCCCGGGAACATGATTCCGACCACTCGCATTTCATCTTTTGCCACGAAGTATAATCAGTTTATCCCAGCACCCAATTCGGCACCCATAGCTGCGGAAGGAAATGCCAACCTGGTAGGCCCTGCGCCGGATACGACGACCGACAATGGCTTTGAAATTAAAATCGATTACGTTATGTCCGACACAGATACCTTTTTTGGCCGGTTTTCTTTTCTGAATTCGTTAACGTATTTAGGATCACTGCTACCGGCAGCGGCAACACAAACGCCGCTGAATTCTCGGAACTTCGCATTCGGGTGGACGCACATTTTCTCTCAGGACATTGTAAATTCGTTTCGGGCCGGCTTGGAACACGAGTACACCGGAAACGGGGCATCGGCACCCTTCTCAGGTTCAAGTAATTGGCCGGCATCTCTCGGACTCCAAAACTTGAATGAAATTCCGGATTGCAATGGCGTCACCAATGTTGCATTGGCCGATTATTCTAGTCTTGGAGCAGGAAACTCCAATTGCCCGATCAACGGGGAAACCAACAAGGTTTTCATCGACAATCTTGAAATTGTGCGTGGTTCGCACACACTCACAATCGGTGGCGAACTCACGCGCCTTTTTAGCCGAAACATAATTTCTAGCGATGATCTTGGTGACCTCCAGTTTTCGGGCCAGTTCACCGGTAATTCCGTGGCTGATTATTTGCTTGGGGATCCCGATCTCGCGACGGGAGCACGGCCAACTGCTCCGGAGTATTTGCAAGGTTGGATTGCTGGCTTATATGTGAACGATATCTTTCATGCAACGCATAGTCTGACTTTAGACTATGGGTTACGTTGGCAGGTCACTCCACCTTCCGTCGAAAAGTATAACCAGCAAGGCATCTTCAACCCGCAGACGGGATTGATCGATATCGCCGGTCAGGATGGTACGCCACGTGGATTGTTGTCGTCTCATTGGCTCGATTTTGCGCCGAGGGTTGGCTTCGCTTATTCTCCCACGCCCAATTTGTCAATCAGGAGCAGTTACGGCATCTTTTGGGACCGCATCCCAGGAAATGACACAGCCTGGAACAACGAAAAGTTTCCCTTTCAACTATCAACGACACTGGTCAGCGATTCAACCGTGCCCACGATCGATATTGCAACGCTGTTTCCATCCGTGTCGGCAGGCGGAGTCGCTCCCGTTGGCACCGATCTTTTCAATTTGGCGAACCGCCAAGATCCTTACGTGCAGCAGTGGACGCTTAGTCTTCAACGAGCCTTGCCGGGCAAGATAATTCTTGATGCTGCGTATGTGGGATCGCACGGCGTCCATCTCTCGAAACGTCATGACATAAATGAGGCCCCGTTGCCTACTTCAGCTGCCGAGGCGGCTATTCCGTTACAGCAGCGTCGTCCATATCCCCAATACGGATTCATTCTCGATGATACTGGCACAGGCGGTTCTTCATACAACGCCCTTCAGGTTAACCTCCGAAAAGAACTGAGTAATGGCTTAACCTTCTTGGCGGCATATACGTATTCCAAGTCGCTGGATAATGATTCGTTTGATTCAAGAGCTGCTCGTAACTATGGTCCTGATGACTATAGGGATGACTGGGCTCGAAGTATTTTCGACGTAAGGCACCGTCTAAGCATTAGCTCCTCGTACAATCTGCCTGGGCAACACTTGAGAGGCGTGGCTGGTCAGGTATTAGGTCACTGGCAGCTGTCAGGCATTTTCACGCTCCAGACAGGTTTGCCGTTCTCCGTGTTGAACTTTTTCTTCGATCAATCGAATACGGGGGCCAATGTTATTTCGTGGCCGATGCCGAACCAGATTTGCAACCCAAACTTATCCCGCAGTCAAGCGACGCCCGCATTATGGTTTAATACAAGTTGCTTCACAGAGCCTGCACCGGATACTTATGGCAATGCTGGTTTCAACAATATAAACACAGATGGATTGACAAATCTAGATTTTGCGCTGATGAAAGAATTCCCCATTCACGAGGGCAGCCTTCAGTTCCGTGCCGAGGCGTTTAACGCTCTTAACAACGTCAATTTCGGATTACCAGGTTTCATCATCGGGTTTCCAGGATATGGTCAGGTTACGAGCTCACTGCCTGCGCGAATCATCCAGTTCGGCTTAAAGTATGCTTTCTGACTAGATTTGGGGTTGGTTCGCAAATCTGATGGTCATGCTGTTGAAGGAGCACCCGACGGATTGTGGGGCGGTAATTTCAAGTCAAAGACTCTAGGAAAGTCAAGTGGGTAGATTCGTCAAGTGGAAACCACTAGCGCTCGTTCTGTGTGTCTGCGCGTTTGAGAGCGGCAGTCTGGCTCAGAACTGGCAGGCAAAGGTTGTAATTAATTGGGACAAAGTGACTCGAGTTTCAAAAACAGCACCGACATACCAGATCGTGGCGAGTCCTTTACTTCTTCCTGGTTCACCAGTCCATGACCAGGCTTATAGCGCCATGCATAACCTGCAAGCGGAGTATGCGCGCTTTCAAACCTGGTACGCCTTTCCCAAGTTGGGGGTTGCCGAATTAGCTCCTCCGCAGGACGGAAAGACATATTGGGATTTCTCCTTAATGGATCCCATGGTGATTGATTTCTTGAAAGCAACCCAAGGTCACAAGATCATTATGGACTTGTCTACTATTCCGGAGTGGATGTTTAAAACACCGAAGCCTGTTTCCTATCCTACAGACGCGAATCAACTGGATTACACGTACGAGGAAGGAACCGAGCTACGAGATCCCAGCTTGAAGGAGGTTGCTGACTATTTCGCTCGATTAGCGAGCTGGTATACCCATGGAGGCTTCACAGACGAATATGGCCAATGGCACGCGTCTGGCCATTACTTCAAGATCGACTACTGGGAAGTTCTAAACGAGATAGATTTTGAACATCGGACGACAGCGGAAGCTTACACTGCCCTCTATGATGCGATTGTCGCGGCAATTCGTCATATTGACCCGAATATGAAATTTGTAGGGCTCGCGCTCGGCGTATCTCCTGTGCCTGTCGGATGGGATCAATCGAGATTCTTCGAATATTTTCTCAATCACGCAAATCACAAGCCGGGCATTCCGATCGATATGATTTCGTATCATGTTTACGCAACGCCGGGGTCTGACGAAGTTCCCTACATCCAACAGTTTACGGTTTTTGAACAAGCCGACTCTTTTCTCCGCCTGACGAAGTATATCGACCTGATCCGTCAGCGGCTGTCGCCGCAGACGCAGACTGTCGTCGATGAAATTGGAACCATATCGTATGACGACGGCAGCCAGGGGGAACCGAACCATGTAACTGAGCCTATCCCCGATTCCTACTGGAACCTATCCGCTGCGATGTATGCCTATATTTACAATCAACTTTCTCACGCAGGCGTTGAGTCGGCCGGTATGTCCTCCTTACTCGATTACCCGACCTTTTTCCCCAGCGTGACCATGATTGACTGGAATTCGGGGCAGCCCAACGCTCGCTATTGGGTACTGAAACTTCTTATCGAGAATGTTGGCCCCGGCGATAAACAGGTGGAAACGGCAATCGATCTCCCGTTTATTGACGCGCAGGCGTATGTGACTCCGGACGGCAAACGAAAGATTCTGATGGTCAACAAACGTGATCGGCCGTTCGACGCCTTAATTCCTGGCATAAAAGGCTCGGTAGAGCAGTACGTTGACGAGACAACAAACTTTCATCCTCCTGGCTCTCAAAAACTGGACACTGATCATGTCACCCTGCAAGGCTATACCGTCGCCATCATCACTTTCGAACAATGAGATATCTAACGTTCGTTATCTTTGCGGACGAGAGTCGAGATCAATATCAGGGCCGGGTTGCGCTGCTTCTCATCGAGCACAGCAGGACCACGCAGGACGCATTCATCGATAGAATCAACGATCGATTACAGGACGAGTGCTTGAACCTCAGTTTATTTTGTTACCCGCCGAAGCAGGGAAACTGGAACAGTGACGGCAGGACTACAAACGGGCCAGAGCCCATAGCGCACTGGGCAATCGGTTCGGCCAGAGCTACGGTTGTTGGCGACGCACGATGCTAGGCATTGTGCCGGTAACCCTTGCTGGCTTGTCAAGCGGATCCTTTCCAGCCCCATCGAAAGGCATCACTTCCTGGAAATGGGAGCATATCTGGTTCATATATTCCATTTGCGCGATGGCAATCCTGCCAATAGGGCTTGCCTTGTTCTTTACCCACCGAACCGTGCTGAGACAGTTAGTTCTCCAACCAGAGCTGACTATGAAGGTCGCTGTCTTCGGCGTGCTATGGGGTGTTGGTTCTTTGCTTTTTGGCGTGAGCTTAGTGCGTTTCGGAATGGCCATTAGTAATGCCCTGGTGAGTGGGATGGTGGCGTTCTTCGGAAGTCTAGGCCCTCTCGTTATACACTCTGTCCGTCTGGGTCGCAATAGCCTTGAATGGCTTGTCGGGGGTTTGAGCTTGCTGGCATTCAGTTTGGTTCTCTGTGTGGCTGCTACGATCACTAGGGATCGATCGCAGGGTGTAGCCGTGTCAAGGCCTGAACCTCGTCGAGAATTGATCGGTGGCATTCTTATAGTTTTACTGGCAGGTCTAATGTCGGCAATGATCAATATCGGCTTCGCGTATGGAGCGCCCCTCGGGGAGGCGGCCAAAATGGCTGGATGTCCTCCATTCCTCGCAAGCGTAACAGTCTGGGTTCCAGTGCTTTTGGGAGGACTCATTTTCAACGTGGGGTATCCAAGCTTATTGATCTCTAGAAGCAATTCTTGGTCCACCTTTTTCAATGGACCGCATAACGCGATTTTGTGGATTCGTGCTTCGTCCATGGGAATTCTTTGGTTTAGTGCCTTTTTACTGTATGGGATAGGCGCGTCGATGATGGGTAGTCAGGGTACCGTCTATGGATGGGCTCTCTTCATTGCACTCTCAATTCTAACTTCAAATGCTTGGGGAGCTATGACTGGAGAGTGGAGGAACTCCGGGGCAAAGGCAAAAGTTCTAATGTGCCTTTCCACCGCCCTATTGGTTTCTTCGCTTTTTCTGCTGGCCGGCCGACAATCGTGAAAATAGCTCAAAGGCTCGTTGCAAGGTTCATAAATGGGAGACGAAGATGTCAAAGGCTGGCGTAGCGCGCTGTACAATCACCCCTCCAACGGGGATGACTATGGCTGGCTATGGTGCGCGTGACGGTAAGGCGGAAGATAAAGATAGTGAACTTTACGCGACGGCGCTCGTCCTAGACGATGACAGCACACGGATCGCAATAATTACATTTGATCTGATCTTTATCGAGGAACCCTTTGTTTCTAGTCTTCGCGAAAAGATAGGGAAACGTATCGGAGTACCCAAGCAAAACGTCCTTCTAAACTGCAGTCACACACATTGTGGCCCGACATCGAAAGGGCTGAGGTACGACGATGATGAGTTCCAGGATCAGCTTAGGAACGCATATGTTACTCGACTCGAAACTGAGATACCGGCGCTGGTCGACCTCGCGGCTCACCACCTTCGGCCCGCTCGGGTTGGAACAGATGTGGGTGAAGCCCGAATTGGAATTAATCGCCGGGAGGTCCAGTCCGATGGCTCAGTCTTGCTCGGGGAGAATCCTACGGGACCTGTGGATCACCAAGTCCGTGTAATTAGGGTCGACGATTTAGAGGGTAGGCCAATCGCAGTGGTCTTTGCGCATGGGTGCCATCCTGTCACTATGGGACCCAAATGCCTAAAATGGTCGGCGGACCTTGTTGGACCGGCCCGCGAACTGATTGAACAGACGGTTGGATGTTTGAGCCTTTTTCTGCAGGCAAATGCAGGCGATATCAATCCAATCAGCGGTATCGGAGCAGCAGAAGACAACTCGGACGAAAAAAAACGGTTAGGGTGCACACTGGGAGCTGAAGTTTTGAAGGTCCATTCATCGATTTATACCGAGAGTATTCGAGGCCCACGTATATATACAGGTTCCCTATCCAAGATTCCATATTATCCCCGCACACCTTTGAACGGAGGCTCTGAGTTTACGATTCGAGTCAAGGAGGAAATGCTTGAGCTGAATTTTCAGAAGTTTCCGACGGTTGATGAGGCGAAGCGAATCCTGGAGGGATGGGAGTCAGAGATTGCGGATCTTGACCGGAAACACGTCCGCGGCGCTCCTATGAATGTTGCGCGGCTTTTTCGTCATTGGGCCCTCATTCTCGTCGATTACGTGGCGAACGCCAGGAAACCCGTTACCCAGATTCCAGTACAAGCAATTAAACTGGGCGATATAGGGATAGTCGCTGTTCCGGGTGAGACGTTCAGCGCGCAAGGTATGGAGGTGAAGCGCCGCTCACCTTTCCCCCATACACTGTTTTTAGGTTACACGAACGGATGCATCTCTTATATCCCGACACGAGACGCCTATCCACCCCGAGGATGGTCAGTAACGGAACGCTACTACGTGCCGGAAATGATCTTTCAAGCATTTCCAATCCCTACGGCGCTCGCTGTCGATTCAGGAGAGCGCATCGTCAGTAAGTCTTTGGATTTACTGCTTCAGGTTCAGGGGTGATGAGAGACTTATTCAGGGTTCAGAGATCCCTTGCGCTTTTTGCAAGATCCATGCTAGTTTGTTAGACAAGAAGCCAACGATGCGAACAAAAACGAACCTGACTCTTCTCGCTACGTCTTTAGGACCCATAAAGAAAACCGACGTTACCCGTCTAGTAATCGAACGCCTGCGATATTTGTTGGAAAAAGAAGTCATCGGTCCGGGAAGCAAACTCCCAACCGAATATGAGATGTCCAAGGCCCTCGGCGTAAGTCGACCGTCACTGCGGCAGGCTTATAAAGCGCTGGATATCCTTGGAATTATACGTGCCGCGCCGGGCGACGGCACGTACATAAACGAATCGACTTCGACGATTCTCTCCACTCCGCTTACGTTTCTGATGTTGATGAAGAAAATTCGCCTTGACGAAGTTTTCGAATTCCGGATTCTCCTCGAGGCGGAGTTGGCGGCGTTAGCCGCGAGCAGCGCTTCTGACGAGGAGATCGAGGAGATGAAGATACGGCTCGAGGCCATGAAGAAGTGCCTGAGCGACAAAACGAGGGAGGGCTACCTCAAAGCAGAATACGAGTTTCACAATTTGATCGCCCGGGCGGCGCACCAGGCCCTGCTCTTCGAAATCATTTCAATGGTGAGCGGAGTCTTGTGGGAAACGCGCAAGAGGATGGTCAATCTTGTCGTCGATCTTTCTGAAGATCTTAGCGAACATCGCGCCATCTATCGGGGCATCCGGAGCCGCGATCCGATGATGGCACAACGAGCGATGCGAAAGCATTTATTAACGGCGATTAAGCTTACAAGGAAAAATCCATTCGCCGAACGCATGGAGGCCTAAGTCTAATAACCGTATTTGTCCTCACCCACCCAAAGGGCAATTATCGGCCGGCCCGCGCGAACGGTATTTCGAGGAGAGATGGACACATTTCGAGTTGGTATCACGCGAGACTTCTTAAGTCAGACGGGTGAGATAGCAATGGGTGACATCGGGTTGCAAACACTGGAACATACTCCCGGTGTATCGGTCGAGTTTTTCTCAGAGTTTTTGCTTGAGGTCTCCCCGAATCAGCTTGTTGGTTACGATGCCGTTATTTCTCTGGCTCCTCGTTACACATCGGCGACATTCGCTGGCACTGACATTAACTTGAGTCTCTTGGCTCGCTTCGGCGTCGGGTATGACATGGTCGACGTTCAGGCCTTAACCAATCACGATGTAATGCTGACAATCACACCCGATGGAGT
Source organism: uncultured Acidobacteriota bacterium (assembly GCA_963836125.1). Classification (GTDB taxonomy): domain Bacteria; phylum Acidobacteriota; class Terriglobia; order Acidiferrales; family UBA7541; genus Palsa-295. Next base: position 594,020 of record CAWIIK010000003.1, on the reverse strand, counting down.
GCGGCGACCAATGGCGGCCGCGACCATCACACTTCTACTCGCCTTGGCTAACAAACTTTTGATCAAAGATCGGCTGGTCCGAGAGGGCCGCTGGAGTGAGAGAGGTGACATTAAGGCTACAGGACTTACTGGGCGCGTTTTGGGACTTGTGGGCCTGGGAAATATTGGCCGCGACGTCTTACGGTTACTCAAACCTTTTGAGATGGTTCATTTAGCGACCGATCCATTTGTGAATCCGGCAGATGTGGCCGATTTGCGAGTTGAGCTAGTTGATCTTGAAACTTTGATGCGCGAAAGCGACTTCGTCAGCCTCCATTGTCCTTTGACGCCGGAAAACCGCAAATTAATTGGCGAGCGCGAGTTGTCCTGGATGAAGCCGACGAGCTACCTCATTAATACCTCTCGGGGCCCTATCATTGACCAATCAGCCCTCTACCGGGTCCTTAAAGAACGGCGAATCTCCGGCGCCGGCCTCGACGTCTATGAGGCCGAACCCGTCGCCAAGGATGAACCCATAATTAGACTGGACAATGTGATTCTAGCGCCGCACTCGCTATGTTGGACAGATGAGTGCTTTCGCAGGATGGGCGAAGAAGCCGTGCAGTCCGTGCTGGCCGTTGCCAAGGGCGAAATTCCTCGAAACGTAGTAAATCGCGAAGTTCTCCAAAGGCCCGGACTACAAGTAAAGCTCAAAGCAAACGCGGTTATTGGCAGTTAGGCGTGGAGAAGATATCATGAACAGCTTAGCGCTCAAGTCGGCCTGGCACGAGGGCAAGACTACGGTGGGCACCTGGGTCTTTGAATTCAACACGCCCGGGATGCCACGGCTGCTTGTGAGTTCAGGAGTGGACTTTGTCATCTACGATTTAGAGCACAGTGGTTTCGGAATTGATACGGCACGGGCACTCTTGGCTCTCACACGTCCCCTAAGCCTTGCGGCTCTTGTAAGGCCTCCTGCGAACGAATACCACTTGATTGCTCCATTACTTGATGCCGGGGCAGCTGGCGTGATCATACCCAACGTTCAGACAGCAAGTGAGGCTCAGAAAGTCGTAGATGCCTGTAGATATTCTCCGGAGGGTATACGCGGAGCTGCCTTTTCCGTGGCGCATGATGACTTTCTAGGCGGGAGCGTGCCCGCCAAGATGAAAGCTGCAAATGAGGCAATGATTTGTGGAGTTCTTATCGAGAGCCGTCGAGGCGTGGAAAATATCGAGGAGATTGCATCTGTCGAAGGAATAGATTTGCTCTGGGTAGGATTTCTTGACCTTTCTCTTTCAATGGGTATACCGGGACAATTTCAGCATCCCGATTTTCAGGAAGCTGTCCGCCGCATAGTCGAAACCTGTAAGACTCGCCGCAAAACAGTTGGAATTCTCTCTAACGATATTGAGCAAGCGAAGAAATATGTCCGGCAAGGATTTCGATGTATTAGCTACGGCGGCGATATTTGGCTTCTGCAGCGTGCGCTTTCCGAAGGGATTCAGTCCATCCGTCGCAATTTATCCGAGGAAATCGCTTCATGACAATTAGACTTGCTGTCGCTGATTACAGCTTCCCAAAGCTCCCATGGGATCAAGCGCTAAGACTCGCTAAAGATCTGGGCGTCGAGGCAGTCGACATCGGCCTTTTTGTTGGGCGCTCTCACCTTCGTCCGGAACAAGAGTTTTCCGATCCCGCCAAAGCTGCGGCGCGGGTGTCGGCCGCCCTGAGGACTAGCGATCTGCAGCTCGCCGATGTTTTCGGACAGCCCGGAGCCGTATTTGAAGAAAAAGCTGTAAACCATCCCGATATCAACCAAAGAAAGCAAGCCGCCGACTTCTATTGGCGACTCCTAGAATTTGCGGTGCGGTGCAATGCTAAGCACGTGAGTTTGCTGCCCGGCGTACATTTCGAAACCGAGAGTTACGAAGATTCGCTTAAACGTTGCGCCGATGAATTGGCTTGGCGTGTAGAGTCGGCCGCTCGGATAGGTATTATTCTTGCGGTTGAGCCGCATATCGGTTCGATCACTCCAAGCCCCATCGAAGCGAAACGTCTCGTCGACCAAACGTCTGGGCTGACGTTGACCCTTGACTATAGTCACTTCACATGCCAAGGAATTCCGGATCAGGAGATCGAACCTCTTTTAACTGTCACATCTCATTTCCACGCGCGATGTGCCTGCAAAGGAAAGCTTCAGGCTTCGCTTAAAGAAAATACGATCGACTACCGCCGTGTTCTTCGCGGTATGAGCAAGCTGGGGTATCGCCATTACGTCGCTCTCGAATACGTGTGGATGGAGTTTATGCGCTGTAACGAGCTCGACATTCTCACTGAAACTGTCGGATTGCGCGACTGGCTACGTTCTATCGATCAGACCTGCTAATCAGTAGCACGAGGTTCAACGCATGTCCGAAGTTCGGATTGGAATCATCGGAGCAGGGTGGTGGGCCGTCAAGAATCACATCCCTGTGCTTCAGTCTCGAAACGACGTCCGCGTCACGTCCATCTGCTCACTCGGTCGCGAAGAATTGCGCAGAATTCAAGAACAGCGTGAAATTCCGTTTGGGACAGAAGATTATCGCGAATTGCTCAAGCGCCAAGATGTCGACGCCGTGGTCATCAGTTCTCCCCATCGATGCCATTACGAGCATGCGTTGGCCGCGTTAGAACGAGGCTTACATGTGTTATGTGAGAAACCGATGGTGTTAAAAGCCGTAGAAGCTCGTCGGCTCGCGTCGTTGGCCCAACGCCAGCATCTCCATTTTCTGATCCCTTACGGGTGGAACTATACCCCGCTGGCCAATGCGGCACGGGAATTCGTAACTAGCGGCCAACTAGGCGAGATCGAATGTGTTACCTGCCTTATGGCAAGCGCCTTACGAGATCTGTTCAGTGGCGAGGATACTTGGTTTACCAAAGAGGATGCCGTGAGGCCAAGCCCGCAGACTTGGTCGGATCCAGCCAGCGGTGGCGGGTTTGCCCATGGTCAGCTAACCCATGCTCTCGGTCTGCTTTTCTATATCACCGATCTTAAGCCTGATGAAGTCTTCGCCCGTATGACATATTCGAAAACGGGTGCGGATCTCACGAATGCGTTCAGCTGTAGCTTCACGAATGGTGCGACGGGATTGATTGGGGGAGCAGGAACGATGCCTCCATTGTCCACGTACCAGGTGGATATCCGAATCTTCGGAAAGGACGGGATGCTCTTAATCGATATTGAGCGACCCCGGTTGGAGTTGCGACGTCATGACGGCACAAACGTGATCCCATCCGTTACTCATAAACCAGGAGAATACGCGTGCATCGAACCGATTCACGCCTTCATTGATCTGATTCAAGGAAAAGACATACGAAATCGGTCGTCTGCGGAACTGGGCGTGTCCGTAGTGGAAGTTCTTGACGCGGCGTTTGAATCGGTACGTTCCGGGAAAAGCAAGGCAGTTGCTGATCTAAGCTGACCCGTTAGAAGCTGGCATATTTATTTTGGCTTGATTGGATAACAAGAGCATTCATGAAACACTACGAGAACTTCATTAACGGCAAGTTTACCCCGACCAAGAGTGATGATCGCATTGAAGTCACTAACCCTTCTACGGGGACCGTTGTCTGCACCGTTCCCGAAAGCACTTACAGCGATGTGGATGACGCTATCGGCGCTGCTGCAGACGCCCAGACGGATTGGGCAAGGCGCCCGGCGATCGAACGTGCCAAGGCGTTACGCAGTGTTGCACGTGAGATACGCCAAAGTGCAGAAGTAATCGCTCGCGTGATAGTCGAGGAACAAGGCAAGACTTTAAGCCTGGCCCGCATTGAGGTCGCATTTACCGCGGACTACATCGAGTACATGGCCGAGTGGGCTCGCCGAATTGAGGGAGAAATTGTCGAAAGCGACCGTCGTGGAGAGAGCATCTTTCTTTTCCGCCAGCCCATCGGGGTGATCGGCGGCATACTCCCGTGGAACTTCCCATTTTTTTTAATTGCCCGAAAAGCGGCGCCAGCTCTTGTAACGGGTAACACAATTGTCGTCAAACCTAGTGAAGAAACACCACACAATGCGGTCAAATTCTGTGAGCTTTTGACCCGAACAGAGTTGCCGCCAGGCGTGATTAATGTCGTACACGGCCGAGGCGCCTCTGTTGGGAAGAGGCTTGCTTCGTCACCTCGTATAGGCATGATCAATTTCACGGGCAGTGTTGAAACCGGCTCTGCCATTATGGCCGCCGCGGCACCCAATATTACTAAGGTCAATTTGGAGCTGGGTGGAAAAGCGCCCGCCCTGATCATGGCAGATGCCGACATCGAGCTCGCCGTAAAGGCTACGAAGGCTTCACGCATCATCAATAGCGGCCAGGTGTGCAATTGCGTCGAGCGTGTGTATGTACAGCGTACAATTGCCAGCCAATTTACTGAAAGGCTGGCCGATGCAATGAAATCTACACGGTTCGGCAATCCCCTAGCTGACGAGTCCGTCGATTATGGCCCGCTAATCAATGAAGCCGGTTATCAGAAAGTCGACGCTTTGGTTCACGGGGCGGCAAAGGCCGGCGCAACAGTTCTCACCGGCGGCAAACGGGCAGAATCAGAGGCTGGTTATTACTATGAACCAACCGTTATTGCAGAATGCCGGCAAGGCATGGAGATCATACGCCGCGAGATCTTTGGGCCGGTAGTTCCCATCGTAACATTCGATGACGTCGATGAGGCAATCGGTTACGCTAACGATTCGGACTATGGGCTTACTTCCTCTGTTTACACTCGTGATCTTAATGTTGCGCTGAAGGTGAGCCGTGAAATCCGTTTTGGCGAGACTTACATCAACCGTGAAAACTTTGAAGCAATGCAAGGGTATCATGCCGGCTGGCGGAAGAGCGGAATTGGCGGGGCAGATGGCAAGCACGGCGTCTACGAATTCATGCAAACCCACATAGTTTATATCCAGGGCCAGTAGAACGCCCGAATCGGACGTCACGTCCTCGCGTTTAAATCTGCTGATCGACTTTTTATTGCTAGAGGAGATATCTTTGACTGCTTCAGAACGAATTATTTCGGGAAAATGTGAACCGTCTTCTGCCTTCATGCCGCAAGTAGCCTTACGTATGTTTGCTTCGGCCGAATGTGGTGCAGAAGCTATGAGTACAGGCACGGCTACCTTCGCGGCCACGGCTCTTTTGCCGTATCACACCCACCGCTTTAGCGAAGCGGTGACAATTTTAGAAGGAGAAGCCGTGTTTAGAGTCGAAGGGAGATCCTACCGACTGCGTCCTTTAGATTCCATTCACGTTCCTACAGGTGTTGCTCACGAGGTCCTTAATGCGTCTGACACACGGCCTCTGGTGGCATTATCGGCTTTTGCGTCTCCCATTCCGACCCGCAGCTCTGTGGATCGCCAATTCCTCCAACAAGACCGGACGAGTTCAGATCCGAGCCCAGAAGATCCAGAACGCATCACTCGCTTTGGAAAAACAGATCTCTATGAGCTTGCGCAGAACACTACATTCTGTGACTTGTTCGCTGGGCGATACGGATCAGTTGGAATTTGCGGAGGCTATGGGAAATTTCAGCCCGGTTCTTCGCTACCTTGCCATATTCATCAATACGATGAGTCCATCACTATCGTGGGAGGAGAGGCAACCTGCGAGGTCGCCGGCCGTCGTTATCATCTGAGCGGATACGACACTGCCTTCGTACCTCGTGGAAAGCCACATCGATTTCTGAATGAGTCTGACGATACCATGGCCATGATCTGGGTATATGCCGGAAGTGAACCATCGCGAAGCATCGTTGATGTCGAGTATTGTGTCGGTTTGCGGCCATGGGAAGAACTAAGGTGAGACCCTCATTCCTTGGCCAATTCTAGAAAAGGCGATCCTGAGTCGTGCATGAGGGATGCCGTGAGCCTTGGCAGAGGCAGTTAGGATTTGATGATCTGCGCAGCCTTGTTTCGGGAAATTGGCGCAAGCAGATAATTTGCTTGACAATCTTACATGAAGAACTAGATTAGTGCAGGCGCGTGATGGGAGAACATTAATTTCGAACGGAAGTGGGGCGCTGAGAAAAGCTTTGAGGATAAAATCGTTTAGGCGTTCTGACTAGATTTGGGGTTGGTTCGCAAATCTGATGGTCATGCCGTTAAGGGGGCACCCGAATTAGAACGTGTAGTACGACGCGTGGAGACTCATTACCTTGTAACCAAGGATTGTGGGGCGGTGATTTCAAAGCCAAAGCCACTAGGAAAATCCAGTGCGTAGATTCGTTAAGTGGAAAACACTAGCGCTCGTTCTGTGTGTCTGCGCGTTTGAGAGCGGCAGTCTGGCTCAGAACTGGCAGGCAAAGGTTGTAATCAATTGGGACAAAGTGACTCGAGTTTCAAAAACGGCACCGACATACCAGATCGCGGCCAGTCCTTTACTTCTTCCTGGTTCACCAGTCCATGACCAGGTTTATAGCGCCATGCATAACCTGCAAGCGGAGTATGCGCGCTTTGGAGCTTGGTATGTCTTTCCCAAATTGGGGGTTGCCGAATTAGCTCCTCCGCAGGACGGAAAGACATATTGGGATTTCTCCTTAATGGATCCCATGGTGATTGATTTCTTGAAAGCAACCCAAGGTCACAAGATCATCATGGAGTTGTCTACTATTCCGGAGTGGATGTTTAAAACACCGAAGCCTGTTTCCTATCCTACGGACGCGAATCAACTGGATTACACGTACGAGGAAGGAACCGAGCTACGAGATCCCAGCTTGAAGGAGGTTGCTGACTATTTCGCTCGATTAGCGAGCTGGTATACCCATGGAGGCTTCACAGACGAATATGGCCAATGGCACGCGTCTGGCCATTACTTCAAGATCGACTACTGGGAAGTTCTAAACGAGATAGATTTTGAACATCGGACGACAGCGGAAGCTTACACTGCCCTCTATGATGCGATTGTCGCGGCAATTCGTCATATTGACCCGAATATGAAATTTGTAGGGCTCGCGCTCGGCGTATCTCCTGTGCCTGTCGGATGGGATCAATCGAGATTCTTCGAATATTTTCTCAATCACGCAAATCACAAGCCGGGCATTCCGATCGATATGATTTCGTATCATGTTTACGCAACGCCGGGGTCTGACGAAGTTCCCTACATCCAACAGTTTACGGTTTTTGAACAAGCCGACTCTTTTCTCCGCCTGACGAAGTATATCGACCTGATCCGTCAGCGGCTGTCGCCGCAGACGCAGACTGTCGTCGATGAAATTGGAACCATATCGTATGACGACGGCAGCCAGGGGGAACCGAACCATGTAACTGAGCCTATCCCCGATTCCTACTGGAACCTATCCGCTGCGATGTATGCCTATATTTACAATCAACTTTCTCACGCAGGCGTTGAGTCGGCCGGTATGTCCTCCTTACTCGATTACCCGACCTTTTTCCCCAGCGTGACCATGATTGACTGGAATTCGGGGCAGCCCAACGCTCGCTATTGGGTACTGAAACTTCTTATCGAGAATGTTGGCCCCGGCGATAAACAGGTGGAAACGGCAATCGATCTCCCGTTTATTGACGCGCAGGCGTATGTGACTCCGGACGGCAAACGAAAGATTCTGATGGTCAACAAACGTGATCGGCCGTTCGACGCCTTAATTCCTGGCATAAAAGGCTCGGTAGAGCAGTACGTTGACGAGACAACAAACTTTCATCCTCCTGGCTCTCAAAAACTGGACACTGATCATGTCACCCTGCAAGGCTATACCGTCGCCATCATTACTCTCGAACAATGAGATGCAGACTTTTTAATTTCAATCAGCAGGAGGGCTACAAAATGCAGCGACACGCCTGGTTGTTGCGGGTTCGGGAAGGCAAGGAGCAAGATTATCGTTCTGCTCATGCAGCTGTCTGGCCTGACGTGATTAGCGCCTCTCGCGAAGCCGGACTTCGAAATCAATCATGTTTTTTGTCGGGTCGAACCGTAATCGTCTATGTAGAGGCTGAAGATCCTGAGGCGGCCCTGCGAAAGCTTTCTACGACGGCCATCAAAAGGAAATGGGATCAGGCAATGTCAAACATTCTAGAACCATATGAATCGCCAGTATTCGAGGAAATCTTTCACTTCGATTGAGATCATGTGCGAACTGATAAATAGAAACTGGCTGATGACTAGGTAGCTTTTGAAATTACCGGTAATGCTCACGGGGAGAAAGCGGATGAGGATAATTGTAGGTTCGCTCGTACTGCTCGTGGCGATTTTCGTTGAAATTGCAGCAGGAACCGCACAACCGCCCTCAACTCAGAACCGAATGTTTGAGTGGACCTTCGAGTCCCGAAAGACCTACGCGGACCCATTCAATGACGTGGATGTGGACGTCATTTTTACCAAAGGGGCGGAGTCTTGGCGGGTGCCCACGTTCTGGAGGGGCTCCAGTAAATGGACCGTCCGCTTTGCCCCTCCGGCCCCGGGCGAGTACACGTACCATCTTGAGAGCACGGATTCAACTAACGCAGACCTAAATGGTCATGAGGGGCGAGTAAACATAACTCCGTACGTTGGGCTGGATCCTCTTTTAAAGCACGGCATGATTAAAGTGAGCGCAAACAAGCGCTATTTCGAACAGGCCGACGGAACACCATTTTACTGGCTGGGAGATACATGGTGGACAGGGATGTCGGATCGGCTTAGTTGGGACGGATTTCAAAGGTTAACCGCTGATCGAAAAGCCAAGGGGTTTACCGTCGTGCAGATAGTCGCCGGCCTAGTGCCCTCGAACGAAGAGCAAGCACCATCTGATCCTGGCTTTTGCAACGAGGGGGGATGCGTCTGGGAACCAGGCTTCGAAAGGATCAATCCCCAGTTCTTCGATTATGCCGATCGTCGAGTGGAATATCTTGTGAACTCAGGAATCGCACCTGCTATCGTCGGAGCTTGGCATCAAGCTCTCGACCAGATGGGCGCTGTCAAGATGAAAAAGCACTGGCGATACTTAATCGCTCGGTACGGTGCTTACCCAGTCTTTTGGATTGTGGGCGGAGAAGTCTACGACCCTCCGGAAAAGGTGGCACGAAAGCTGTCCCATCCTTTCATTACAAAAATGACAGGTTGGAGTGATGTGGCGCGCTACATTCGAGCTACTGATCCCTATCATCACCCCGTCACGGTGCATGAGATTTCCCCACCTTACGATATTGCGCTTGAAGATGAGTCGCTTACCGATTTCGATTTATTCCAGCCCAGCCACTTCGGATGGCCAAGCATCGCTGTGGAGGTGGCCTTGTTAGACATGTGTCGCTCACGCGTTTCTGTTACGAAGCCAGAGGTGGTAGGCGAGATTGGCTACGAGAAGATTGGCGGAATACATTTGGAGGATTTCCAGCGCATTGCTTTCTGGTTGGCCATGCTGAATGGAGCCGCTGGCTACACTTATGGCGCGGTTCCCATTTTCGAAGCCTATTCTGCTGACAAACCGTTTCAGCGATATGGGAAATATTCGTTTTTGACCTGGGAGGATGGGCTGAACTTCCCTGGTGCGTATCAGGTTGGTCTAGGCGCGAAACTCCTTCAACGATATTCCTGGTGGCAATTCGCGCCACATCCGGAGTGGGTTTCACCCCGCGGGACGACATTGCTCCAACCTACGGGAGCGAGGAGTGAGTTCAAGTGGGGAAGATTCGATTCATTCTTCAAAGCCGAGTTTCCTCAGCCTGGAGATCTCAATTATCCCGCGGGAGAATGGAAGGCACACAATGGAACCTTTTTCTTGCCTTATGCTGCGGGAGTTGCCAACCAAGTCCGGTTTATTTACGTGCCATGTCTTGGCCTCAACTGCTCGACTCCGCCAACTGTTCTGGGGCTGGAGCCTGGCACTCGATATCACGCCTATTTCTGGGAGCCTTCCCTGGGAATCAAGTTTGACCTGGGCATTGTCGAACGCCCATCAGTAGGTGACTTGCTTTTTAGAGGCAGCCGCGACAATGACAATAGCTCGAACTGGGTCGATTACAAAACTAAGGCCGAGCATCGCGGAAGGCGCGTGTTAGTGCCCATGTACTCAATAGATCTATTGGAAGAAATAAATGAGAAAGACCTCTCGGCCAGTGTGGAAAGCCTCAGTTCTAGGGACATAGGCTTAGTTCTTCGCTATCACGATCCCGATAATTATCTCGTCGGAGTTTATTCTTCAAAACGGAAAGCAGTCTATCTCGTTGATAGAAAGAACGGAGTTGATGGCGGGCTGTTGGGATATATGCATGTCCCGACAATTGATGGGAAGGTTAAAGTGTCCGCAGAAGTGCGCGGAGCATGGGCGGCGATATCAATAGCGGACGGCCAGCATACATTTACCACTCGCATAGTAAGAGTTAGCAACACAAACGCCGGGGGTGCCGGACTCAGGGATGATGATAAGGATAATCTTGACCGAAATGTTGGAGATTTCGAGCTACGGAAGAGTCCGATGCTGGTGAAAGATCAACATTTGGAGAAGAGACTTTATGATGCACAAGGTATCTATCGTGGTGAGTTGACAGGACCAGGCTGGGATGATTTCGGAGAGGAGAAAATAATTCTCTTGGACGCGTATCGCCCGATGAAGTTACCCGCGCCAGGAGACTGGCTCCTGATTCTAGAAACAAACGAAAGGTGAGCCGACAACTTTGATGAGATTCGGGGGGGGGCAATCGGAGGGAGTTGTGCACACACGGTTCCGGTAATGACAATTCAAGGCGTTATTCCAGTATTGATGCTTCCTCTTAACGAGGATGAAAGCATTGATGAAGAACGGCTACGCGAGCAGGTGGAGTTCGTCATAGCGGACGGAGCCGCTGCTATTTGCGCACCAGGGCTCGCCAGCGAGGTTTGCAAACTCACGGATGAGGAACGTCGGCGCGTTATTACGGTGGTCACGGAGCATACTCGCGGACGCCTGCCGGTATTTGCCGGTACTGCATGCGGTTCCGTCCGAGCGACAATCGAGCTTTCCCGGTATGCCCAGTCGGTGGGAGCGGCCGGGCTGATGATTAGCGCCCCAATCGGTATTTCATTAGGAGCCCGCGACCAGTGCAATTTTTTTGAAACGATCTGCCGAAATGTAGATATTGCCGTTATGTTGCAGGACGCGGATTTCACAGGCGCGGGTCTACCAGTATCCATAATCGTTGAACTAGGGGGGCGGTGTCCGAATCTAACGTTTGTCAAGCTAGAGAATGTTTTGGCAGGCTCCAAATGCGCAGAAATAATTCATTTGTCCAAAGGAAATATCCAAGTCCTTTATGGAATGCAAGGTGTCGCCCTAATCGATGGATTGGCTCATGGCGCGACAGGAGTAATGCCGGGGCCGAGTTTTGTGAGGTTGTACACTCGCGTTTTTAAGCTATACGGGCAAGGACGAATTTCTCAGGCTAAGACACTCTTTTACCGAATGCAGCCGTACATGAGGTTCGCTGTGCAACACCTGGAACTGGTAATCCAACTTGAAAAAAGGGCGTTGCTGCAGCGTGGTGTTTTTTCTTCAGATCGGACGCGCGAGCCTACAATTCACCTTGATCATATCTATCAGAAAGAAATGGATGAGCTAATTGAACTTATGCTGGGACTTTCCAGTGAGGCCGGGTGAATTGGTGCCAAGGATGTTTATTCCCAATGCTACTTGGAGCCTAGGAAATGACTGAAACACATTTTTTCAGCCTAGCGGGACAGGTCGCAATTGTGACCGGTGGAGGCCAAGGAATAGGAGAGGGGGTTGCAAAACGATTGCATGCAGCTGGAGCGCGCGTCGCGATTCTGGACCTGAATGAAACCACTGCTCGAGCCATAGCACAATCGATCGACGGCATCGGTGCGAAGTGCGATGTGTCTTCAGCCGAGTCGGTACGCCAGGCGATTTCGGTAGTCCAGCGGGAGCTGGGCGATATCACTATTTTAGTGAACAATGCCGGAATTACCGGCAAAGCCGCTTATATCTGGGAACTGGATGAAAACGAGTTGGACTCTGTCTACGCGGTCAATTTGAGGGGCGTCTACCTGATGTGCCGAGCTGTCGTAAACAGGATGATTGAGAAGGGCTACGGTAGAATACTCAACATCGCGTCGATTGCTGGTAAGGAGGGGAATCCTAGGTTGTTGTCCTATTCAGCTACCAAGGCGGGTGTAATTTGCTTGGGTAAATCATTGGCGAAGGAAGTCGCTGGCCGAGGTGATATTACAGTGAATAGTATTACACCGGCGGTCGTGCAGACACCAATCCTGGATACAATTCCAAAAGAGACGATCGATTACATGGTCAGTCGAATCCCGCTCGCTCGCACCGGAACGATAGAAGAAATTGCAGCGCTGGTGCATTACCTCGTTTCCCCAGAAGCGTCGTTTACAACCGGTCAGTGCTATGACATTTCGGGCGGACGCGCTACATACTGAACTAAGGTTTTACTATGTCGACCGTGAAGTTGCCCCGCCTTTAGTTGAAACCTGAAACAGAAGCAGCGGCTCTCGGAGGATTGCACCTTAAGCGACCCGGACCCGTTGCGTCAATGACGGATTCAAGCGATGCTGCAATGAGTGTAAGGTAAGCGTCGTGGTAGCCTTTGACTCGCCGGAATTTCGTCTGCGCCGTAAGCGTCCGATTCCCACCGTGTTTACAGACTGTGAGTGATTCACGATGATAGTTTTGGTGGACACATATGTTCGTGTCGTAAGCGTCTGGTTCCCCTTTCAATTACCCACAAGTTCGACTCCGATTGAAAACCCGAGTTCGATGTCGGTTAGGCGTGACATGCCTCTCCAAATCACGCGGTTCCCGGGCGGGGAATCTCCGGCTCGCGCCAGATATCCGCCCAGTCGCGCCAGTTTGATGAGGTAGGCGGAAAGCCGCGCTCTTTGCGGTTGCTCGGTTACTTTCTCCTTCACTGATCGGTCGAGCAGATAGATTTCCCGTGCCGTGAAAGCCAGGCTCGGAGACGCCGCGGGCAGCGAGCGGTTCGTCATCGTCAGCCAGAAAATTCTCCAACTGAGAATGCAAAAAACCGCCAGCAACCGGGCCAGACGCTCGGCCGTTCGAAGTCTGGATTCTTCGTAAGCGTCCGATTCCCACCGTGTTTACAGACTGTGAGTGATTCACGATGATAGTTTTGGTGGACACATATGTTCGTGTCCATAAAGAGGAATCGTGGACACACCGGATCAAGCGCTTCAGGTCCCAGCGCCCAAGAAGCAGCGCCGAACGATTCAGGAGTGGCGTGAGATTGTGGAAGAGACGCTGTTGCCGGGCATCTCGGTATCGAGAGTGGCGCGACGACATGATGTGAACGCGAATCAGCTGTTTTACTGGCGGAAACTCTACCGCGAGGGCCGGCTGGGGGGTAGGGCGGCCACGGCGCTGCTGCCCGTAAAGGTCTCCGAGGGGCAGCCTGCAGAAGCGGCCAAGTGGGACCGCCCGGCTCTACGGTCGGGAACGATGGAAATCCAAGTATCGAAAGGAACGATCCGTATTGCGGGGTCGGTAGATGTAGCGGCGCTGCGTACAGTGCTGGAGTGTTTGGCGCGATGATCGGTCTGCCAGTGGGAACACGGATTTGGATTGCCGCAGGAGTGACCGATCTGCGGCGAGGTTTCACGGGACTGAGTGGGATGGTACAGACAGTGTTGCACGAGAGTCCGTTTTCCGGTCATGTGTTCTTGTTTCGAGGGCGGCGGGGCGATCTGATTAAGATGTTGTGGTTCGACGGTGACGGGCTATGTCTGTTTGCGAAGAGACTGGAGCGCGGAAGATTTCTCTGGCCGCAAGCGACGAGTGGAACGGTTTCGTTGACGCCAGCGCAGCTCTCGATGTTGCTGGAGGGGATCGATTGGAGGCGTCCGGTACGCAGCTACGATCCGCAGATGGCGGTGTGAGCGAAAAGATTTTGCTGTTTTCTGGAGCGTATTCATCATGCTGTAAAAAAAGTGCGATATAGTTTGCGGCAATGAGCAACGCGAATCGGGTTCTACCGAATCTGGAAGGCTTGGATCCCACCGAACTCAAAGCACTGATCGTCTCGCAGCATGAACTGATCGTGTCTCGCGACAGCGAGATTGAGCAGTTGAAATGGTTGATCGCCAAGCTGCGCCGCATGCAGTTCGGCCGTTCCTCGGAAAAGCTGGATCGGCAGATCGAGCAACTGGAGCTGCGGCTGGAAGCCCTGCAAATGAACGATGCCGAGACCGTGGCGGCGATGCCGGAACAGATCGCCAGCGTGGAACCGGTTTCTCGACCGGCCCGACGTCCGCTGCCGGCGCACCTACCTCGGGAAATACGGACCCACCTGCCGAAACAGAAAGCGTGTCCGGACTGTGGTGGTGAACTGCACAAGTTGGGGGAAGACGTTTCCGAAGTGTTGGAGCGCATACCGTCTCGGTTTGAAGTGATCCGGCACGTGCGGATCAAGCTGGCGTGCGCGTGCTGCGATCGCATCGTACAAGCCGCGGCGCCGAGCCGGCCGATCGAGCGTTGTGTGGCCGGGCCGGGACTTCTGGCGCATGTGCTGGTCTCGAAATACGGTGACCACTTGCCGTTGTATCGCCAGTCAGAAATCTACGCACGGGAAGGAGTGGGACTGGATCGCTCGACGCTGGCGGACTGGGTGGGAGGAACGAGCCGGCTGCTCGAACCCCTGGTCGAAGCGTTGCGACGTCACGTGATGAGCGCCCAAAAGCTGCATGCCGATGACACGCCCGTTCCAGTGTTGGCGCCTGGTCAGGGGAAGACGAAAACCGGACGGCTGTGGACGTATGTACGAGACGATCGGCCCGCGGGAGATGTGACGCCACCGGCCGTGTGGTTCGCCTATTCACCGGATCGCAAGGGAGAACATCCCCGAGCGCACTTGAGCCAATTTACGGGGACGCTTCAGGCGGATGGTTATGCGGGGTTCGATCAGATCTACCAGCAGGGGCGTATACAAGAAGCGGCCTGTTGGGCGCATGCGCGCAGGAAGTTTTACGATCTCCAGGTGGCTCACAAATCTCCGGTGGCAGCGGAAGCGCTCGAGCGGATCGGAGCGCTGTATGCGATCGAGAAAGAGATCCATGGACGCTCGCCTGAAGAACGCGGCGAGATCCGCAACGCCCGGAGCCGGCCGTTGCTGGGATCGCTGAAACAATGGCTGGAAGAAACCTTGGAAAAGCTCTCGAGAAAATCGGACACGGCGGTAGCCGTTCGTTACGCACTGGGGAGATGGGAAGCGTTGATGCGCTACTGCGACGATGGTCACTTGGAGATCGACAACAACGCTGCGGAACGATCGTTGCGTGCTGTCGCCCTCGGCAGAAAAAACTACCTGTTCGCGGGTTCGGACCGAGGTGGTGAGAATGCCGCGGCGATCTACAGCCTGATCGGTACGGCCAAACTAAACGGGATCGACCCGGAGGGCTACCTTCGGAACCTCCTGTCGCGCATCGCAGAGCACCCGATCAACCGCATTGAAGAACTACTTCCCTGGACTCTCGCCACTGACCTCGCCAAAGACTCTCGTCGCGCAGCGTAACCAATACCGCTCTTAGTCAATACGGTCGTGCGACGACGCTTACTCTGCGCCCCTCCCGAAGCGCTTTTTTTTAGGGCGGGCCAGACTTTCTTCTTCCAGTGTCGGATCTGCTCTGCGCTCCCGTGCTTGTCCCTCCGGTCGCTGCGGACTCCAGCCCAGACCCACCAGAACCTTCCAGATATGGCCCTCGTGATAGCGAACGTCAAACTCCTGCTCAATCAAGTGGGCCACACGGGGACAGGTCCACAGCGGAGTCTCATAGAGTCCCGCGAGTCTCATAGCCGAGCCGCTCGGGACCTGCGACCAGTAGCTTCTCTAACTGCTGCCGCTGCTTCTCACTCAAGCGCGGCTTGCGGCCGGCGCGCCCCGCTTTCCGGAGCGCGGACTTGCCCTGAGCGCGATACTCAGGATGCGTGACGGCGGAAGAAAAATACTGCAAAGAATAGACCGCCCATCTACGTTGGCAAATATGGCGATTCTAGTGGTGTCCCAGCTAATTCTTTGCAACGGCGCACCTTGTCGAGGATGACATCAGCCGTGGCCTTCCAAACGAAAGGCTGGGACACGACACTAGGGTGGGGATTTTTCAACCGGCACTAGGGATTTTGCACCGGCGCTGACAAAAAGATCGATTTGGGCGCTCCCGCCCAAATCGCCAATCGGAACCCGGCAGAATCCCTTCGGAACCCCAAAAGCAAGAAAAGTTGATTTTGCCTGAAAGGTTTTTCGGACTTCTTGCCCATTAGTATAAGTAGAGGGGTACTCCTCTAGGCCGCCCCTTCGGCCCTCCTCGTAATTCCTCGTAGGAAGCCCACCTCCCAGCGGGACAACATGCGGTCACGACTTGACACGCTCGAGGAGTCCCCAAGCCAGGGGACCACAGCCGGAAAGCCCCCGATCCGGAAGCGTTGCTGTCGTTGCGCACGATGCCGAAGTTTATCGGCTTTACTACAAAGAGGCCAACCGAATCACGAACGAGGGCGGAACGAAACTCCGCGTGGTGCTCGACTTCGAACTGAAGCGGAACCTCCGCGGCAACCTCGCAAAGTTGAAAGACCTACCACCTGAACAGCAAGAAGAGGAGCGAGAACGAATCGCCCAGAACCACGGGCTGACAGTCGTGGACGGCAAGATTCCCCTTCCCGACCTGCGAATCGAATACGAAACCCGCGACCACCAGCAGACGCGCGTGGACTTGGAACTGGCGACACAGGATTACCGCGAGCGATGCCTTGCGGAGAAATCAAAGGCCGGTTTTACGATCTACGCCCCCGGAAACGAAGCGGACCGCTTGCGCGCCGCCATCCGAGATCCCGAACTCACCAAGGAAATCCTAAACTTATGAGATTCTCGAACCAACACATCCAAGCACTGAGAAATCTTGGCTACACCGAGCGCGAGGCACAGTTTCTCTAACTTGTCGACCATTAAGACTTTCAGAGCGTCTCGACCTTCGACCCGTTCGAGCCTGATACCGCTCACCTTGAATTGGATAATCATCTCTTGCCCGGATATGCTCCGGGTTGGCGATTTTTTGTACTCTGCCCGGGAGCAGTCAATCACTCGTCCAGGCCGGTCACGTGTTCCTGTTCCAGTGGCCGGTCAAATCTCGAATCCGCTGTCGTCCCCTTGGTACACGAAACCCCCAAGCCGGTCTTGAGCGCCTGATCCAACGCCTGAAACTGTGGCGCGACCATGGCGAGCAGTCGGAACGCAGCACGCGTCTCCTCGGGAGAATCCGCGAACACGATTACGCGCTCGATTCCTTGCGGGCCGAGCGTGATGTCGATATCCGGCCTTAGCTTTCTTGATCCTCCCCCAGGTCGGCGAGATCGCCGCGCCGGTCGCCGCGTGAAGGGAGTTTTTGCACGCGAACGGCTGTTGCACACGGGGGGGCGCTCAGGCGGCACGACCGTTCGTCGCCGACACCTCGGCGAACGCTTTGACAGACCTTGCCGTGATACGCCAATCGGTCTTCGATAGCTTTTTGTAAGCGAGCACACCACGACGACACAGACGACGGATTTCCCATGAAGAAACGGAAAACAGTTCGGCGGCGCGAGCCGTCGTGAGCAACAATGATTCAACGGGAACTGCAACAGTGGGTTGCGGCTTCGATTTCATGGACAGACACCTATTCGGTATCCATCCACATGAACGTCACCGCTTTTGCGGGGTTTAGTTCGTGGATCGTAGGCTTTCGTCGCCTACGTGTGTCCCAATGGTTTCGGGATTTGGCCCGGCATCGTGCGAGCCTAGAAGTCGAAGCCAACCTCGACTCCTACATTTCATTGTACACACTTTTACGGATTTGTCAAGTGTTATGTTGTATTTGGTCCCGAAGGTCGGGGTCGAACCGACACGGCCTTACGGCCACACGATTTTGAGTCGTGCGCGTCTGCCAATTCCGCCACTCCGGGCTAATCACCTTCGATAAGTTTCGCCGTCTTCCGGCGTTCCGTCAAGTTGCGAGAGATATAGCGCGAGAAGACATCCGGCGTCAAATGCGTTCCGGCCTGCGATGCCGTGATGCCCTTCTCACTCATGGCCGTGATCGCGCTACGGCGCAGATCGTGAATCGTAACGCTTCCATCCTTGCCCGATCCGCCCCGCATCCCCTCGGTTTGTTTCTTCCACTCCCCACGAAAATCCCTCACCGGACGCGCGTTCCGCGTGAACAGAGCCGCCTCAGGGCCGCGGCCTGCCGTAAGTTGCTGCAACATTTTGAAGATTTCGCCTTCAGGTAACAAGTCAACAACGCGAGGTTGTTTGTTTTTCGTAGTGAACGGGGGTAGCGCGAGCGTGGCGGCTTTCGCATCGAAGTATCCACATTTCGCCTTCAGTAGCTCGCCTTTTCGGAAGCCATACTTGAACGTCAGCGTCAGAAACGCCTTCAGCCAAAACAACTGCGGAGCGTCGAGGCGTTGGCGCAGCGTCGCGAAATCCTCATCGGATAGCCGACCTCTGCGAACGTGCGCCCGTTCGCTCTGCATCTTCGGAAACTGGGGAAAGCGGTCAGCAGGAATCTTCGACCGATTGTGATTGAAAATCATCATCAAAACGCGCTGTTCTCGATTGCGCGTGCAGAGCGTCGCGCCTTCTTTCATTCGGCTGTGAAGGTACGCCGTCACCTTGTCGCGAGTGACTTGCGTTGCCAGCATCGAGCCGAAAAAGGTTTTCAAGTGGACGGTCCAGCGGCTCCGATAATCTTCCTGGGTGCGCGGTTTGCAGTTCGTCTCGACATAAAGCAGCCACTCGTCGTACATGGCCTGGACGGTAATGGGATCGAACCGCTTCGGTAGCTCTCCGGCGCGAATGGCGGCAACCTCGTCATCCAACTTAATGAGCGCCGTTTCGCGATCCGTCGTTTCGAGCGAGCGGCGAAACCGCTCACCCTTCCAGTTCAGTTCCATCCAGAATGTTTCGCCACGCAAAAACAGCGAGCCTTGTCCTCGAACTCGGAGAGACGGCTTGCGACTCTTTTTCGCCGTTTTCGGCTTGGGCATCGTCAGCAACTTGTTAGTTTGCATCGCGTTTGGCTCCCTCGACCGATGCGAGAATTCTGAAATGTCACAGTTGATACCACAATAGGACTGACGTACTACGCATCGGATTGAAACTACGAGACTTCGGGGGACAGAATACGCGGACTCAAAATCCGGTGGCCGCAAGGCCGTGTGGGTTCGATTCCCTCCACCAGCACCACTTCTTGACGAACTCGGCCGCGCCGTTTAGTCCTTCAGGCGACACTCTGCCGGTGTGTGATCTGTTGCCGGTATTCGATCCACGTGAGCGCGATCACGGCGAGGTCGAAAACCGTCAGCACGATCATCGCCGCCGAATGCGTGAGGCTAAAGCGGTACATCTGATAGCCGACGAACGCCGCGAGCATGATGATCATCAGCGGATAAGCCCAGAGTTTGTTCCACAGCAACGCCAGCACCAGGCAGAGTTTTACCCCGCCGTGCGAAAGCAAATACCACGACGCAAAGTGGCTTCCGCCATCGGCCAGGCGTTCGAACGCGCGATGCAGATGCGTCATCACAAAATCGTTGGGATCCTGCGAGAAATCCTGCGTGAGGACCGACATCACGATGCGGTTGAGCGTCTGCGGCGACACCTTGAGCAGTACCATTCCGCCGACCGTCTCGAGCAGCGCGTGCAATCCCTTGAGGATAATGCCCACGCGGAAGCCTTCGTGAAGCACCGCGTCTGTCCGCGGGTGATGAGGATGAGACGCAGAAGATGGCGGTGTTTCGATGGTGGTCTCCATAATGGCTGCGTAGAGATTACCAGAGGCCTTCCATCAGAAGGGAGCAAACGCCGCCGAGGTGCTCCCGGCGAACGCCCGGCGATCGGACTAAACAACGCGGAGGACGATTTTACCGCGCGTGTGGCCGGTCGCGTTCAGATCGTGCGCGGCGGAGGCGTCCGCGAGGGGAAAAACCTTCTCGATCGATGCCTTGAGCTTCCCGGAGTCCACGAGTTTTGCGATTTCGTCCAGCTGCGCAACATTCGCCTGCACGAACGTATGCCCCGTCCGGACTCCGAGCGCGACCGCCTTCTCCTGCGACGGCGGTCGCAGGATCGAAACGTAGATTCCGCCCTTCTTAATCACCTGGTACGACCGGTCCGCGGTCTCGCCCGTAATCGTGTCGAGGACCACGTCCACATCGTGCACCACGTCCTCAAAACGCGTGGTGCTGTAGTCGATCACCTGATCGGCGCCCAGCGACTGCAGGAATTCGTGATTTCGCTGCGACGCCGTGGCGATCACGCGCGCTCCCTTGATCTTCGCCAGTTGCACCGCGAAGTGCCCCACGCCGCCCGCTGCCCCATGAATCAGCACAGTCTGGCCCGCCGCAAGCTGCGCCTTGTCGAAAAGCGCCTGCCACGCCGTGAGACAGGCAAGCGGAATCGCGGCCGCGGTCACAAGATCGATCGATTTCGGCTTGAGCGCGATTTCCGATTCGCGTGCCACCATGTATTCGGCATACGAGCCATCGCGCGCCAAATCCGGCCGGCCGTAAACCGCATCCCCCGGCTTCAGCCGCGAAACGCCTGCGCCGACTGCCTCGACGACGCCGGCAACATCCCAGCCCGGGACCAAAGGCAGCTTGAACGGAATCCGCTCCTTGAAGTAGCCCTGGCGGATCGCGCGGTCCACGGGATTCACGCCGGCGCCGTGCACGCGGATCAGCACCTCGCCCGCGATCGGCGCGGGCCGGGGAGCGTCCTCATACTTCAGCACTTCCGGCCCTCCGTACTCATGAATGCGCACTGCCTTCATCGTGTCCATGAAGATCTCCTCCGCTTGTCCCCGGATTCGCCTATCGACGCACTGCTCTTGTTCGCCTGGGCGGGCCGCAGTAATTTACTGCCTCCCCACGCCATCAGAAAAGAGATTTTATTGCCCTTGCCGGGACGCTGTGCTACCGTCCGCCGCATGGGGGAAGGCTGTTTGGGATCGGTATGGTATTCGGCGTATCCATCATCGAACCTCGTCCAACCAACGCGTGGCAAGAGCATGGGTCCGCCTCCAGTCAGATAGGGAGGGCAATTCCATGTTTGAAGCGCAGCAAGAAGAGGATCAACAGTCAAGTAAGCGCGGCGTGATTATCGTTATTTCGATCGTGATCGTCTTGGCGATCGTGGGTACGCTCGCGTACCTCGCTTCAAAGGGTGACTTCTCGTCCTCGTCGTCCACGGCCGCGAGCGCTACACCGGCGGCTGTCGTGAACGCCGATCCCGTCAAGGACCTGCACTTCGTCAGCGAACCGACGATGGTCAAGGACGACAGCGGTATGGCGGCGTGGCTGATTGATCTGCGGAACGAGTCGCGGACGATCACGTACAGCCACATCAAGTTTCACACGACGTACGGCGGTCCAAACCAGAGCGTGATCGCGCAGAATGACGGCGAGATGTCGGTGACGCTCGCTCCCGGCGAGGAACAAAACGTCCAGTTCAAGGACATCCAGTACCCGGACAACGTGCAGTGGTTCCGGGTGAACATCACGAGCGCCGACGCGTCGCAGTAGACTCCTGGGAACGCCATTTTCCCGAATGGCGTTTTGGGCCTAGGCGCGAAGCTTAGAGCGCCAATCGGGGAGTTCACTCCAGAAATGCTTTGTAGTTGGCTTGTCCAGCATTTCCTTGCGTGCTGTAGCGTGGCTTTTCACGGTGTTTGGCAGGGTTTTGTTCCTAAACTTGTTCCTTGGCGGACAAGCCCGAGGCAAGATGTCTTCCTTTACGTCGCGCTCAGCCGGGCGAAGAGCCGTCTGATGCTGGTTGTTTCGCGCACCAGTCCAAGCCCCCTCCTCACCATCTAGAGAAATGTTTCTTTGCGGAATCACTCAACTGGTCCGGGCTGCCTGTAATTCCTCTGGCGGGGTATTGATCTGGACCCGCCACTTGGCGAGGTGCGGCCCTTCCCGCGGAAGCAGAGGGTCGAGTGGAACATAAGTGGCTGTCAGGGATTTCCGAAAAGCTTGCAATTGCTCTTCAGACGCAAGGCCGAACAGTTCGAGCAAATAGCCGAGACGGCGCTTTACGGAACCGATGTTCAGCCGCGTGGCGTATTCCAGGAGTTTTTGGACATTCATATCCGCGTGACGCATCCACAGGCCTTCAGCGAGATCGGTTATGCCACCGCAGTATTCGGGCTGACGTAGTCCATCGATGATCGTGCGTTCGAGGTCGCTGATTTCAACCCATTCTTGTTTCGTGACCCAATGTTTCATCGTGCCGAAGAAATTTTTGGGTTTTAGCAAAACAAAGCGAAATCTGGTTCCATGCAGCGTCTGGTTGGGGATGCGTTTGGTGCTGGAAACGAAAACGATAAATTGCGGTTGCGTTACCATGCGATGGAGTTCCATTGCCGACGCATGCGAGAGATAGTAGGGAGCGGAGCCAACCAGATAGCGCGCGACCAAATAGGGATTTCCGGAATACTCCACCGAGCTCCCGAGTTCGGCGGGAACGATGGCGAAGAGGCCGCGTTTCAGCCGGGACACGATCCCGCGTTTGGCGGCCTTGTGAAGCAAGCTGCTGGCGAGTGGCGGTTGCAATCCGGTGATTCGGACGGCGTCACCGATGGTGAACGTCGTCTGTCCAGAATCGTACAGGGCCATCAGGAGCCTGGCCGTCTGGCTTCGCGAAGTTCTCAGGTTCGGGTTATAGTGTGTGCGCAATGGATAGCCTGTAAAGCAAAGGACGATGGATGGAATATAACGTAGCTTATACTCCATGCCAAGAACATTGCCCACTGAGCAATCTGCCGAGCACGAGATATAAGTATGGCTAACTATGTGGAGGGTCGCTTTAGCTTCAATCTGATGGCCCCGTATGCTCCGCATTCGCGTCGCGGGTGGCCGCGTCGTCACCGCTCCGACGAATGCTCCGGCTGGCATTAAAAGACTCTTCCGACCCGGACGCACCCCCTGGAGATGCCTTTTCGTCCCGAAGTCTCGGAGGCGAATGCTCCGTCGGCATGACTGGCAACTTCGGTCGGACCTGAGATATTCTTCCTTGCGTTTCGAGCCGCTTGCAGGCTCTGGGCTTCGGGTGATGATCTTCCCTCTTGACAATCCATAAAGATGAGATAGGATACTCATGATTAATGGGAAGTTCACGACTTCCGAGGCCGCTCGGCAAGTCGGAATCAGCTTGGCGACCATCAACCGATGGATGGATAGGGAGAAAATAGAGGCTCCTGAGCCCACTCTCGTTGGAGCAGTGGGATATCGTTTGTGGTCCGCAGAGGATATCCAGAACCTAAAGGCCGCCAAAAAAAGGATCTATTGGAAGGGCGGCGGTCGAAAGAAGGGCGCACGACGAAGTAAATAGCTTAGCGGGACGCGCCGGTGTTATCAGCACCGAACGCGTCCCTGACCAAGTCGCACGATTGAGGTGCAACGATGGCTGTAACAGAAGTTATCCGGTTCCGTTTCTGCGCGCAAGCAGTGCACCATGGGCGTTCACCCGACCTAAAACCCTCCTTTCTGTTCGAGCATTCGCCGCCGTTGCGGTAGTTCTGCTCTCCGTTTCTCCATCTGATCCGTCCTCCCATTTCGTCGGGATACGTGTGCCCTGACGACTCGCCAACCGTTCTGCAGTCCCGCTCCGATCGCGGGAAGAAAGGACGACGGCAATGCAAAAAGCCGATTTGTACGAAGCAATTCTCTTGGTGAACCGCGGAATCGACGAAGCACTTCAGGGGCTGGAACGACTCAAGCGCGCGAAAGATTCCGGGTTGGACCCCGCCTACTTCGACGAAAAAGTAGCCCTCTTCGAGATCCACCGCGCTTCGCTCAACAGCTACTTCTGCAACAGCGTTGGCAGGACTGAAGACTTGGACACTGCCCGATTCGAGCGGGAGCACCGCGAATATGAGCAGAACACCCTGGATGAGATTCAAGTCTACCGGGACCTGCGGGCCGTCGAGGAGCGTCGGCGGATCGAAGGCAAGCCACCCAAGGTGCGGTTCTTTACCGAGGAAGAGCAGCAGCGGTGGGAACAGCAGTACCCGGGACCATCCGAGGATGCTGGGGGTGATGCGCACCCTAGAACAGGGGTGCGGCCGTGAAACTCCATCTCTTCCAAGAACTGTTGGATATCAATCAGGCGTTCGGGAAGGTCGTCCATGGGCTCGATCGCATGGA
The DNA here is from genome assembly GCA_963836125.1 of uncultured Acidobacteriota bacterium. Lineage (GTDB taxonomy): Bacteria > Acidobacteriota > Terriglobia > Acidiferrales > UBA7541 > Palsa-295. The sequence goes on along the minus strand of CAWIIK010000003.1, from coordinate 569,873 downwards.
GAGGGTAGGCCTATTCGACAAAGAGCAGCTCCGATATAGCCGCGCCGAGGTCGAGAGTGCCCGTGTGGATGCCAACCGCGAGTTCTTCGATAAGTTCGACGAGGTCGTCGAGAAGGATGCCGAGTGGGCCTACAAATTTCGCAGGGAATACGACCAGAAGAACAAAGACCCGTTTGACTTCTACCTCGAAATCAAGGAACGCGAGGAGGCCCGCAGGAAGAAAGGACTGCCGCCCCGTGTCGTGCTCCTGCCCGATTGGGACAAGGATGACGAGCAACGCTATGACGAGGAGCAGGCCAAGAAGCGGGCTGGGAAGATCCGGAAGAAGGCCGCGAGAAAACCCAAATCGAGCTCTGGAAAGGCGGCCAGGCAGGCCCAAACCGGCGTCCCTCGGGCGCCAGAGAGGAAGAGCTGACCCATGGCGAAGCGCAAATCAGCGGCGAAGCCGGAGGTTCAGAAGCCTGCGCCGGGGAAACGATACCCCGGCGTCAAAGGCAAGGTCGTGGACTGGGCCGAGCACGTCTTTGAGGAAGGAATGCTCTACATCCGTGTCCGCTTTACCGACCAGACCGAGCTGTGCTGGGTGCTCCAGACTGCTCACGTGATCCTCGAAGCTGACCTCGGCGATTGGAAGACCGGGGACTTCAAACAGCTGGCCGTATTTGTCGAGAACGAAAGCGATTTGGGGTAGCACTGGTTCGAATCGCGCCCGAGCGACTCGAGGCATTTGGCAGGCGGAATTCAATTGCTGCGGTCGCCACTCCGACCATCACTCACATTTGTTCTCCGCAGTTTGCATTGGCGCGTTATAAACGCGCGGGCGAGACCGTTATCCCACCCGACTGACGAATCGGAACCCTCGTCGTGAACTCAGGCTCGCGGCCGAAATATCACGGCAAGTAAGCGGTTCTGATTGGTCTCACTTGGTCCAATTGTCCCTTCGTTCTCACTCGCTTGTAAAGCAGAGGGGTATTCCCGCCAATTAGGGCTCAGTTGTTGCCGGCGACCTGCGGAACCTTGAGCACCAGCACCAGAATTCGTCCGTCGGAGTGAAAGCTGCCGCCCGTCGCCGTCTTCGCCTCGGTAAGCGGGTTCGCGGGCGTCACGTGCGAACGCCCTACTACCAGCCCTGTGCTCGAAAGCGTGTCGTTGACGTACTCGCGCTCGCCGTCGATCGCCGGATCGATTTTGTGCGTGACGCCGTTGTTGCGCTGGTCGCGCTCGAAACCGATATCGTGCGTCGCAGCCACGCACCACACCGGCTGCCCTGCGACTGTATAATCCGACTTCCACACGCGCAGATGATTGCGCGACATCGCAACTCTCACCGGCTCGGCGTGCGCGAACCCGTAATCCTGCGGGCGGTTGAAGAGATAGAGCGTGCTCATTGGCATCGTCAGGTAATCTTTTTTCGAGAGCGAATCGATCAACCCCGCGACCACCGAATCTTGCACCGAACGATCCACCTGCACCCAGCCTGCCGCCGTGAACGCCTGCACGAGATCTGCTTGGCTGCCGACGATCAGGATGTTCACCATATCGCCTGGATTGCCCTGCGGATCGGTCACGCGCCGCGGAATCTTTTCCAAAAGCGCGGGCGTGATGCCCGCGATTGTTGTTTCGGCAGGGCCGCCGGCCACCATCGCCGAGGTGCTTACGCCAGGATCGGTCACGTCAATCTTCACTTGAAAACTGCCCTGCGCAGTCTGCGAGTCCTTGTAGCTTTGGTTGATGCCGAGAAAAAGCCGGCCCGCCACGGGCGCCTGGTAATCCTTCGCCGGGCCGACCAGAAACGGCTGTCCGCCGGCATCGGCGTCGCCCAGCCGTCCGATCAGCGCGCCGTGGCCGCCGTCGGTCACCGCATATTGGTGGATCAAGTCCTTCCAGCCGCGCGCCAGACCATCAGGATCGAACGATTGCGCGGGTTTTGACGAATCGGCGGCCGGATACGTGACCTTGCCGGTGCCGGTGATGTGGATCTTCTCGCCCATTCGCAGATCGATATTCGTATCGACCCACTGCTTCGAGCCATCGACGTCAACCTCGTACGATTTGCCCGCGACAACGCCGGCCGAAGCCTGACTTTGCGTTTGCATCTGCGTTTGCGCGGGCGGCGCGGCCCGCATCGGATAAGCGGGATACATCGCCCAAACCGCGCAGACCGCCGACACCGCCGCATTTCTCGCTTGCCTCACGGTGAGTTTCATCGCCCGACTCGCGCGTTCCGTCCTTCAGGACCAAATCCGAGCGTCCAGAATAATCCCGCCCGCCAAGCAAGAGCAAGAGACGCCGCGCATCCGGGCAGTCGCGGGCGCTTGATTTTTTACTGCGATAAGTGCAGCAGGAACCCTGCTCTCGTCGGGAGGCTTACCGGGCGTTAGATGGCCAAGAAAAGGCAGATTTGGCAGCTGCTTGCGCTATGTCGCGATGGCCGGCGCGCAAACGACGCTTGGCAACCGGAATCTCGCGCGGGGTCGCTGCTGCTCCACCTTATATCTCGACTACGAACCTGCTGCGGCTTCCGTCGTGTCTTCGGCAGCGAGCGCTGGCACCGGTTTTTTCGCGGGTGTGGTGGTGATCACGATCACGCTGGCCAGAATGCAGAGAGCGCCCAAAATGGTTCGCATGCCGAGCCCTTCTCCGCCGAGGAAATATCCCAACAGCACGGCCACAACCGGATTCACGTACGCGTAGGTCCCGACCTTCGTCGGCGATTCATGATAGATCAGCCACGTATAGGCGGTGAACGCTATGATCGAGCCGAAGACGATCAAGTAGAGCAACGAAAGCCACGCCTCGCGCGACACGGCCGCCGGATGAAAATCGCGGAATTCGCCGAACGCGCCCGCCGCCACAGTGAGAAACACTCCGCCGGCCAGCATCTGCACGCCGGAGCTCATCACCTTGGAAGGCGGCAGCGTCAGCTTGCGCGTGAACGCCGACGACACGGACCAGCTCAGCGACGCAACGATCAGCGCCACGGCGCCCATCCTGTCAATAGGCGCGCCGCCGAGGCTCAACGAGCGGCTCATCAGCACGACTACTCCGCCGCATCCGATCAACAAAGCCAGCGCCAAACGGCCGGTAAGCTTCTGCGTCCTCAGAAAAACAATCTCCGAGAGCGTCATGAACACCGGAATCGTACCCAGCATGACGGCGGCAACGCCCGAAGCCACGCGCTGCTCGGCCCAGAACACCAGCCCGTAGTCCATGAGGAAAAAGGGAATTGCGAGAAGCGACGCGGCCTTCCACTGGCGTGCGCTCGGTGAGGGCTCGCCTCGCGCGAGCATCCAGATGTACAGCACCAAGCCCGCGACTAAGAAGCGCATCGCCGCCATCACCAGCGGCGGAATTTCGTGCACGCCGATGCGAATCGCGAGAAACGTCGATCCCCACACCAAGTAAATGGTCGCGAAGGCCAGCAAAGTCTTCCACGAACGACGATACGTGTTCTCTTCCATGGGGGTTCCTGCAAACAATCTACCATTCCCAGGGCCGATCGCTCGTTCTCTGCGGGATCGCCACGTGCCCGCAAACAATCCAATTTGTCCGCATCGCCCCCTCGCCGGAAACGGGCTCGCGCGAACCCCTCGGCGCTCGTTACTACAGCGTCGCGATTCATCCGTCGCGTTGACTTCGGCGGCCGCTGCGTCCGAATGGAATCCCCTCCCAAATCGCTCGACTGATCCAGCTCTGCCCGATTCCTCTCGACAGCCGGTCAGCGGAGTTATCCGGACAGCACAGGTGATCCGAGAACAGCCGGACTCCATTCACCAAAGAAAGGCGAAGCGATGATCTCGCCCGGTCTCCCGTTGGCCAGCTCGTACGATTACCGCCTGGTTGCCATGACTGCGCACGCTCTCAAGGGTGACGAGGAACGCTGTCTCGCGGCAGGCATGGATGCGTACATCTCAAAACCCGTTCGCACGAACGAGATGTTCGCGACAACGGAAAGAGTGCTCGGCAAGAAAGATGACCCCCTCGCATCCGACACGGTCGAGAGCGACGAAAATCGGCGCATCCGGCCTAGGCCTTCGCTGTGGGGTATCCGCAGGGCGGCTTTGGTAGTAGAATCCGGCCATTCGGAGCGCACGCGCGCGTGTTGGAGTCCTGCGGAGAGCGTTGAATGGACATCCTCTGGCCGGCAATCGGCATTGGCGTGATCGTCGGATTCATCTTCTTCGTCCTCGCGCAGCACTGGCGGAAAATTCTGGGGCAACATGCATGGACTATCCGCCGGCTCACGGAACGCGTGCGCGATCTCGAAGAGATGGCCGACCCCGAGTTCCGCCGGCGTCTCGGCGAGGCCTCTCCCATGCCGCTCGAGCAGGTGTTCACGCTAACCTTCCGTCTGAACGACCGCTTCTGGCGCGACGCCGCGCACACGACGGACGAAAATTTGCAATTTATCCGGGAGTTCGGGAGCTTCGTGGGATCGGTGAAGCTCGATCGCTGGCGCAGTCACACCGTGGCCACCGTGGCGGAAGTGCTGCCCGACCGCAAGGAAAGCGGCTGGCAGACGAGGTCGCTCGACTTTTATCCTGATCCGGCCAAACCCGGCCGCTTCCTCACGCTGTGGGAACTGGCGCTCACGCGTTCGAAATTTTCGACCGAGCGCCCGCCATCGCTCGAACTCGTCCTTCGCGAGAATTCGATCGATCTGCTGGGGCATGTCGTGCCTTCGGAGAGTGGCGGCAACGGCCATAGCGGTAACGGCCATGGCGGCGACTACGAGGACGTCCTTTTCTTCCGGGTGCCACTCGATACGAGTCAGCTTGCCGAATTTCGGAGCCACGATCCTTCAAGCGAAGCCGGCAACGAAAACGGCGCGGCGCCGGCTGGCGCGTCATGGCAAGCCTTTTATTCCGGCGGCGACGAAGCGCTCGGGATCGAGTGGCAGTTGCGCCTGCGCGATCTGAACAAGAAATCGCAATGGGATCGTTGGAAGATTCTGGAACCGGCGCCCATGCCGTTCGGGGTAGGGCGGCAATAAGATCCAGCCTTTGGCGCGTCACCCGGAACTTGGATGGACGCGCAGCCCGGTCCAAACATTCAACAGGCCCATCAGTTCGCGCACGACGGAAAATGCGTCGCGCGTGTCGTGCCACCAGTGATGCGCGTCGAAACCGTCCTCGGGCGCGCCGCGAACGATCAGTGCGGGATTTGGCCCCACGAGCCTGCGCCATAGCGCCTTCACGCGCCGCGTGTGCTGTGGCGACGTGACGATCATCACGCTGCGGTCTCCTTCGGCCCGCGCCTCGCGGCTGATTTCTTCCACTTCCTGCTGCGTGTCGACAATCGGCTCCGGAAGAATGCGGATCGCCTGCGCGGGGACGCCTTCGTGGATCAGCACCTCGCGGCTGTAGTCTTCCTCTCCGGCGTAAGGAATGCCCATACGCGCGAGTTCGTCCACGGGGCTCACAGGCCGCGTGATCCAAACCTTGTGCGCATAGCCCATTTGAAAAATCCGCGCCGCTTCTTCGGCGCGCGCCGGCATCGACCCGCTTAGGACGACAATCACGTCGGCGGGCGCAAGCGGATCGGGGCGAACCAGCCATCGGCCGGTGGCGCGAAACGCGACGATCGCGCCGACAACCAGAGCCAGCGAAACCAGGAGAAGGACAATTACACGAAGATGGCGAAGCAATGGGGAGCGGCCCGCGCGGCTTGTATCATTCGGCATAGCGTTGTGCGCGCCGGCTGATCGGAGCTACTGTGCGGGATCGGCGCTCGCGCGCTCAACCGACCGGCCGCGCATCAGCAGCCCGCGCAAACCAAGCAGAAGTAGTCGTGGCTGGCTGAGGCAGACTCGCCACAGGATTTTCCAGGCTTCGTCGCGCGAATACTCACCGAGCGAGCGCTTGGCCGGATCGTTGAGCAAATCGACGAGGCGGCTGTAGTCGGACTGCTGGAAACGGTGCAGGGACCGGCGCAGCAGAAGATGCAGGTCGAGCTCGCGGCGCAGGCTGCGAAGTTCCGGGCTATCACCGCCGCCGAGAATCGCTTCGACGACGCCGATCGCCCCGCGAAAGCCTGTGACGGTGCCGCCCACGGTCGACACTTTCACCTGAGCAGCCGCGTCGCCCACCAGATACACGGAGCTTTGGCCGAGTTGCCGCTGAACGGGAACCCAGCGGCTGTACACAGGGATACGTGCGCCCTGAAACTCGATCGGATCGAGCCTGCGCTTTTCGAGAAAGCGTTCGAGGCAGCGCCGCGTCTCAGCGCCATCTTCGCCGATGATACCCAGCGCCCCGCGCTCGCGCGATTCAGGAATCAGCCAGTAGAAGTAGGGGGTATCGTTTGGGACGAACCAGACGCGCGTCGTATCGTGCGGCATGTCCTTGGGCAGCGGCACGATCGCTTGCACCAGGGGAACCGTCTCGAGCGGCGACCATCCGGCGGCGCGTGCGACGCGGCTCGCGGCGCCGTCGCCTCCGATTACCATGTCGGCGCGGATTTCCTCGCGCGCGCCATCCTCGCAGCGCTCCGCTTCGACAACCAGGCCCCGGCCGTTCGGATGCAGCCCGTGAAAACGGCGGCCGAGCTCGATCTTCGCGCCGGCCTGCTGCGCCTGCGCGGCAAGACCCTGGATCAGAGTGCGACGTTCGATGATGAGATCCGGATGGTTCAGCGTGATCGTGGCGGCGCGTCCATCGGTGAAAAGCTCGAAGCGCCGGATTTCGTTTACGACGCTGTTCTCAGCGGCGCGGCCCAGAAGCGCGCGCATCCGGTGGGTCACGATCAGCGTTCGCGCCTCGGGTTCGAGGGTTTCGATCCGCTCGAGGACGCGCACGGAGAGTCCTCGCCGTGCCAACAGGAGGGATGCAAAAAGGCCCGCGGCCGATCCTCCAATCACCGCGATGCTTGGGTCATTTGCGCGCGAACGCGAATCGTTCTTTGCAGGGCGCTCTAGGTTCGGCATATTGGGTTCGGTCGATGAGCCTCATGCGACTTGTGCCACTTGGATCCGACACTCGACGGCAAGTGTGTTGCCCAGTATATCCTACGGGCATTCCACGAGGGCTGCAGATTTCAGGCGGCGCGCGAGGCCTTGGGAGCCTGGCGCTCGTAGGGTATGTTCTCGAGAAGGGCGACGGCGATTAATCCGAGAACGATCGCAGCTCCGGCAAGGGCGTACGCAGTTGCCGGCGAAACGTATGGGATGAGAAGGCCGGTGGATCCGAACACCACCGCCAGCCCATAGAGCGCGACGACCGCGCCGCGATGGCCGAGCCCGAGATTCGACAATCGATGCGCCGTGTGGTCCTTGCCCGGTGAAGTAAAGGGCAGCAAGCCCCGGCGGACGCGCGAAATCGAAACCATCGTGGTATCGAAAATCGGAACGCCGAGAATGAGGATCGGAACGAGCCAGGAAACCGGGGAGCCCACCGGATCCACACGAACCTTCAAGCCGAGCGTCGCCATCAGGAAGCCGAGGAACATCGCTCCGCCATCACCCATGAAGATCTTCGCGGGATTGAAATTCCATCGCAAGAAACCAAGTGCAGCGCCCAGCGTGGCTGCGCCCAGCGTTTGCACCAGCATCTGGTGGTGGGCGGCGGCCGATAGGGTGAAAAAAGCTGCGGCCACAGCCGCGATTCCGGCGCAGAGGCCGTCCATATGATCGAGGATGCTGAAGGACGCGGTAATGCCAACCACCCAGAACACCGTGAAACAGCCGTCGAGGACCACGCCGAGCGTGCCGTGAACGAACGCTGAAAAAAGCTCCGCGCGGATGCCGGACGCCAGCAGGAAACACGCGCCCGCCGGCATGCCGATGAACAGCTTTACCTGGTGGTGAAGCATGCCGCGGTCATCGAGCAGGCCGACCGCAGCCAACAACGTGGCGCCGGCGAGAATTCCCGCGATCTGCTGCTGCGGCGCGCCACGCAGCGTAAGAAGGACGGCGAGGACGAATCCGAGATAGATGGCGATGCCGCCGAGAAGGGGAATCGGCTTGAGGTGAACTTTGCGCGGTCCGGGGCGATCGACCATGCCGTAGTGGAGGGCAAGGCGGCGAATGGGAATGGTAAGGCCCAGTGATCCGAGAAGCGCCACCGTGAATGCAATCAGATCGGAGTAGGGCGTCATGGCCGACTCAAAATCGCTCAACGAGAAAGCAACGGTCGCGTTCCAATTTCAGAGCACCTGATCTCTTCGCGCTCACCGCGCGGTGAGCATCTTCTCGAGGACTCCATCCACGGCCGCGCGCTGATGGTTCGCAAAGTACCAGTCCATCGTCTTGCGCAATCCTTCGCGAAAAGGCGTCTTCGGCTCCCAGCCCAGGAGCTGCTTCGCAAGCTTGTTGTCGGCCACGCGGTTCACGGGGCCCGTCGGCATCTCGGGCCGCAAACGTATCTTCGCCTTGTGCCCCGAATACTCCAGCACGAGGCGCGCCGCGTCAATCACTCGGATGCGCTCCATCGTGCCAAGATTGACTGCCGTGCCGTCGTTGATTTTTTCGGCCGCCAGAATCGTGCCGTTGACGATGTCATCCACGTAAGTCCAATTGCGAATCTGCTCGCCGTTGCCCCAGACGTCGAATGGATCCTGCTTTCACGAACGCGCGCGCGATCATGGCGATCACGGCGTGGTTCTCGACTCCGCGCGGGCCATACACCGTGAAGTAGCGGCAGGAAGCCGCGCCGAGCTTATGCTCCTGGTGATACGCCTGCAGCGTCAGCTCGGCCATCAACTTCGCCCAGCCGTACATGTTGTCCGCGTCGTGCGGAGGTTTTACGTCCGCCTCGCGCAGGTACAGCTCCTTCGCCGCATCCGTCTGCATGTAGTTCGGATAGACGCAGCCTGACGACGCGTAGACCACTTTTTCCACGCCCGCCTTCACCGCTTCCCAGAAAACCAGGCCGTCGAGAAACAGATTCGAGGCCGGGCCCGCCTGATGCAGGTCGACGTAGCCGCGCCCGCCGTGATCGGCGGCGAGATGGAAGACGACGTTGATGCCTTTCATTGCCGCGCGCGCCACGCCGGGCTCGCGCAGGTCCGCCTCCACAAATGTGACGCGGCCCGCCTTCACGTGCTGCTCGATATTGCCGGCCCGCCCGCTCGTGAGGTCGTCCACCACGTGGACCTTGGCGCCGCGCGCGAGCAGCGCATCCACCAGGTGCGAGCCGATGAAAGACGCACCGCCAGTAACGAGAACTTTCTTATGATTCCAGATGACGCCCTCCGTTGCTTTCGAGAACCGCTCTCTCGATGATCCCGGCAAAAAGCTGCAACTCGTTCACTCTAGCATACTTCCCCGCGGTTTCCCGGGCGCGCCGGCCCATTTCGCAGAGCCTCGCCGGGTCGCTGCGAAGCTCGCGAATGGCCGCGGCCACGGCGGCCGGATCGTCCGGATCGGCGGCCAGGCCGCAGCCGGATTCCACTACGATCCGCGCCGCGTCGCTCGATTCCGGCGCGACGGCAAGAACGGGCCGGCCCGCCGCGAGAATCGAGTACAGCTTGCTCGGGACCACCACGCCTTCGAGCCCCCGTTTGATCGTCACGATGTGCACGTCTCCCGCCATCATCACGTGCGGCACCTGTTCGACCGGACGAAACGGCAGAAAGCGCACATTCGGCGAACCGGACGCCGCCGCTTCGAGCGAGGCGCGGTTTGCACCGTCACCTACAAACACGAGCCCGGCGTTTTCGTTGCGCAGAATCTCAGCGGCCTTCAGCAGCGTGCCCCAAGCGCCGTAGAAGCCAAGATTCCCCGCGTGCAGCGCGACGAACGGAAAGCCGCTGCGGATTTCTTGCTACCACCGGGTCGCTGCGGGCCGGCATCGAGGCCGGAAGCGAAGTGCCGTCGCGCACGACAACCACTCGCTCCGGCGCGACGCCTTTGGCGAGGATGCGCTCGCGCATGTCGTCGCCGAGGACGATCACGCGCGCGGCCCGCTTCAGCGCGCTTCGATGCATTTTCTCCCAGCGGTTGGCCCAACCATTCGGCCGCACGATGTCGCCGCCGATGGCCATGTCCGGATAAAGGTCGCGGATGTTGTAGACAAACGGACGCCCGGCAAGCCGCGCGACGAATGCCCCGGCGATGCCCGCGACCGGCGGATCCGTCATGGCCAGGATCACATCGGGACGAATAGCCAGCGCGCGCGGGACCGCCAGCGCGAGATACGACAAGTAGTTCGAAACGCGGCGGCGCATCTGGTGCCGGGGATAGGCAGTCGAGCCGACGCGCTCGACCATCGACGCCATTGCGCGTGTCGCGGCGCAGCAGCTTGTATGGATAGAATTCGTCGGGATCGTACGACGGCCGTCCGGCGACGACGGTCACCTGATGGCTTTTCGCAAGAGTCTCGGCCACCTGCGCGGCCATCTTGGCCGTGGCGGACGTGTCCGGCGGGTAGTATTCGTTCAGGAGCAGGATGTGCATGCGCTCAGCTGTCGCGCTCGGCGAACCGGCCGGCAGTCGCCTCACGATCGCCGGACGCGTACTTCCGCTCGAGAATGAAATTGCCCAGCACGAGAACGTCCATGTGCGTGCGGCGGAAACATTCGAGCGCTTCTTCGGGGCGGCAGACGATCGGCTCGTTGTCGTTGAACGATGTATTCAGCACAACGGGCACGCCTGTAAGATCGCCGACCGCATGCAGCAGTTTCCAATACAGCGGATTCGAGGTGCGGCTCACGGTTTGCAGGCGCGCGGTGCCGTCCACGTGCGTGGGCGCGGGAATCACGCCGCGCTTTTCCGGCGCGCACCGGATAAGCAAAAGTCATGAACGGCGAAGGATGCGTTTTCTCGAAAAACTCGCCGGTAGCTTCTTCCGCAATCGAGGGTGCGAATGGACGAAACGATTCGCGGTGCTTGATGCGCCGGTTCAAGATGTCTTTCATTTCGGGGCGGCGCGGGTCGGCCAGGATGCTGCGATTGCCCAGCGCGCGCGGTCCCCATTCCGCCGCGCCCTGGAACCAGCCGACAATTTTTCCGTCGGCAATATGCCGCGCGGTCGCACGCACGAGTTCGGCTTCGTCGAGCTGCGCAATCTCCACTTCGTCCGCCGAGCCCACGCGATCGACCACGGCGCGAATCTCGGCGGGCGAAAACTGCGGCCCCCAGTACGCGTGCTCCATCACGAATTCGCGCGGCCGCCCGAGGATTTGGTGGTGCACGGCGAAGGCCGCGCCGACAGACAAGCCCGCATCGCCCGCCGCCGGCTGAACGCACACCTGCTCGAAGGGCGTCGCGTCGAAAATCTTGCCGTTGGCCACGCAATTGAAAGCCACGCCGCCCGCCAGGCACAGCGCCTTTTGACCGCTTTGCTTGGCGAGGCCGTTCCAGTAAGCAACAAGGACTTCCTCGAGAGCCGCCTGCATGCTGGCGGCGAGATTGTAGTGGCGCTGCGTGAGAGGCTCGCCTGGTTTGCGCGCAGGCCCGAGGCGCTGCTCGAGGTGTGGCGAGAAGAGTCGGCCGAGCACCGGCGTGCTCGTCGCATCGCGCCAGGTCATGTCCGCGCCCTGGCTCTGGTGCGTGAAATATTCGAGCCCGAGGCGGAACGAAAGCGGCCCGTCCGGCCACACGATGCGCCGAAACTCCTCGAGAAATTCCGGCTGGCCGTAAGCTGCCAGGCCCATCACTTTGTATTCGTCGCCGAATTTCCAGAAGCCGAGTACTGCGTCAGCGCCGTGTAGTACATCCCGAGCGAATGCGGGAAAGCGACTTCGCCGAGGATGCGCATTTTCGGCCCTTCGCCCACGGCGCACATCGAACTCGCAAAATCGCCGAGCCCGTCGGCGGAAAGCACGGCCGCGCGATCGAACGGCGAAACAAAGAACGCGCTAGCGAGATGCGCTGTGTGGTGCTCGATGCGATGGAACTGGCCGCGAATATCTCCAGGCGCGAGATCGAAGGCGGCGGCGAGATCTTCGTGAATGCCTGCAAAGCGCTTCATCACGCGCACGCGATCGAGCGCGAATTTCGGCATGCGGATCGCGAAGCGCAGTTTCGTGCCGAGACGCGCCCACGGATCGCGCGGAATCGCGATGTGATCGACCTCGGCAAGCGTGACGCCCGCGCGATCGAGGCAAAATTGAATCGCCTGCGCGGGCAAGCCCGCGGCGTATTTCACGCGATTCAGCCGCTCCTCTTCGACCGCGGCGACGAGCCGGCCGTCCACGACAATCGCGGCGGCGGCATTCGCGTGGTACGCATTGATCCCAAGAATGATCATCGAGTTTGAAGTTCGCGCCCTGACCCCAGCATGCTCTGCGCGGGTTAGATGCTTATTGCGTCGAAACCGCGACAACCCCGCGGCGATCCGGATTCGCCTCGGATGCACCGCTTAGATTCCTCTTCGCCCATTCGTTCAACACGTACAGAGCTCCAAGGGCGCGACCAGGACGTACGACCCCGCGTAAAATCCTGCCATATCGCAAGCGCAAAGTCTCGGCCAAGCTGCGGCTCGAGTGCGGGAGACCAATCTCGCCAGCCCAGCCGCCACTCGCTTGCCGAGAGGCCCGCGCAGCCAATTCTCCCAGGGAAACGTGAAGGTACGCTTTTTCTGCGCCACGATCTCTTCGGGCAGAAGATCGCCGAGCGCCGCGACGAGCAGGGACTTGGGTCGCGATCCATCGCGCTTCGCCGATTCCGGCAGCGAGAGCATGTATTCGACCAGCGGCGAATGCAGAAACGGCACGCGCACCTCGAGCGAATGCCGCATGCTCATCGCGTCCGTATCGCGCAGGAGCGTGCTCGCGAGATAGGAGCGCAGCTCGAGCCAGGAAACCGCCGTAAAACCGTCCGCAGTCCGTACTTCCGCTGCTGCATCGGCCAGCCACCCCTGCCATGCCCCGCCGCCCAGCGAGCTCGGATCATGCTTTAGGGTTGAAGCGCGATTCGGGGCGTGAAGAGCAGCCGCGTGAAAAAATACGGATGTGGAAACTCGCGCGGATCGAGAAACGCCGCGCACGCCTTTCGGAGAGCGTCGGGCGAAGCAGCGGCGCCTCCCGCGGAGGCAAGCGCGGCGGCGAACGGCGCCCGCAAGGGCTTCGGAACCCAGCGGCCGAGCGCTGCCATGCGCGCGGCTATCGACGTCGCGTGAAACGAAGCGTAGCCGCCGAATATTTCGTCGCTGCCCAGGCCCGAAAGCGCAACCTTCAGCCCGGCCTGCCGTGCCGCCCAGGAGACGAAGTAGGTGTTGATGCCGTCGGCGCTCGGCTGATCGAATGAGGCAACCGCCTCGTCGAGCCGCGCGACCATCTCGTCCTCCGAAAGCGTCAATTCGCTGTGCTCGGTACCAAGGCGCGCGGCCGTGCGCCGAGCTTTTTCCGCCTCGCTGAATTCCACGTCGGGGAAGGCGACCGTGAAGGTGTGGATGCCACGCTGCGAGCGGCTCGCCAGAGCGGTGATCGCCGTGGAATCGAGCCCGCTGCTCAGGAACACGCCCACCGGCACGTCAGCGACAAGATGGCTCGCAACGGCATCCTCCAAAAGAGCGCGTACGCGCCGAGCCGGCGTCAATGATGGCGCGCTCGACTCTGCATTTGCGTCGGCCGCGTTTCTGACGCCACGGCTGAAATCCCAATAGACGCTCGGCGCAGCGCTCGGCAACGGGCGCGCCGACTTCGACGCTCATCGTATGGCCGGGCGGGAGCGAAGAAACGCCATCGATCAGCGTGAGCGGCTCGCTGGCAGCGCCAAACAACAGATACGCGGACACAGCCCGCGTCGCCAACCGCGCGGGAACGCAGCCGCTCGCAAGCAGGGCGCGCACTTCGGAGGCGAAAAACAGCGCGCCATCGACGTACGCGTAATAGAGCGGCTTGATGCCGAGCCGGTCCCGAGCCAGAAAGACGCGCGTGGCGCGTCCCGCGCGGCCGCCGGGCATTTCGACAATGGCGAAAACAAACATGCCGAGCAGCCGCTCGACGCAGCGTTCGCCCCAGGCTTCGTACGCATGAACGATCGTTTCGGTGTCGGAGTGCGTGCGGAAACGGTGGCCGAGCGCCTCGAGCTCCTTGCGGAGCGCCGCGAAATTGTAGATTTCGCCGTTGAAGAGGACCGCAATCGTTTCGGTTTCGTTCCAAACAGGCTGGCTGCCGCCCGGAAGATCGATGATGCTGAGCCGCCGCATGCCCGCAGCCAACAGGGGCGCGAGGAGAAGGCCCTCTTCATCCGGGCCGCGGTGAATCATGGCGGCCATCATGCGGCGAGTAGCGGCCTCGCTCGCATCTCTCGACCCGATTCCGATGACACCGCAAATTCCGCACATTTCGCTGCTCGGCTCCCAGTCGAAAGTATATCCGAAGCCCATAGCCCGTTGATCGAATCTGATCTCCGAGCGCTCGCAATTTTTCGGCGAAGGCCTCTTCGTAGGCGTAGCAATTTGCCCATATACCTCCCTCCGGACGGTCGGAGTACGGATGAAAGACCTCTCGCCGGACGGGTGGGAGTATCAGCTCTTCATCTGCGGTTAGGTCGAGCTTAATTTTGGGCCAGCCGCCTGAAGCCGGCGAGACTGGTCCACGGCACCCAAGTTTGCCCTGGCAATTGAGGCGTCCGCGAGAGTTGTTGTAGATGTCGAATTCGTCGCCTTCGATGAGCCCGATATTGTCCCCGGATTTCACGCCCACGTGAGTCAAGTGTAGGGCGCCGGTCGCTGAACTGAGCCAGCACTTAAGGTTGACGGAAAAAGCGGATCGTAATATCATGGCCATGTTAATTAACGTGGCCATGATAATTACCATGGCCGTGGTAAAATCAATGCCAGGCCGCTACCCAAATCGATCGATAGCCAATGAGGCCCAACTCGGTCGGGTCGTGGCGAACCTTTTCCGCGAGGAAGGCTGGAAGGTCGTCGAAGAGCCACGCGAGAAGAATGTTGCGCCCGACTTCCTCGTGTCGTGGCGCGGAAAGAAATTCGTCGTAGAACTGAAACGGGCTTCGGAAGGCCGTAAGGACCGTGTGATTGCGTTGCTTTCCCAGGCCGCGCTGGAAGCCGGCCACTATTCCCGAGTAATGCATGGTCATCCGGTCCCACTTGCGATTGTGGCCGCAAATCGCATCCCCGAATCCGTCGCCGAGGAAGCGAAGCAATTTGTGCGGGAACGGGCACCCGAAGTCGCAGTTGGAGTATTGGATCTGGAAGGTCTTCGGTTGTTCGGAGGTCATGGGTTGGAGTCGCTGAGTTCGGCAAGGCGTCCGCAAAGCGCCATTCGTGCGCCGAACGTGCGCGCGCGCGCGCCGCAGCTCTTTTCGGATCTGAACCAATGGATGCTCAAGGTTCTTCTGGCTCCCCGAATTCCGGACGTGTATTTGTCAGCGCCGAGAGGCCGCTACCAGGGAGCCTCGCAACTGGCAGAAGCGGCTGGCGTCTCGGTCATGAGTGCATTTCGTTTCGTTGAGGAGTTTTCGAAAGAAGGCTTCCTTGAATCCGGGCCAGGAGTATTGCGGCTGGTTCGGCTGAGAGAATTGCTGAACCGGTGGGTTGCCGCGAGTCAGCGACGCGTTCTGGAAATCCCGATGCGTTTCGTTCTTCACCGGGGGAGAAAGGCGCTCTGGAGCATGGTCCGTTCCTATCGATCCGATGAAGCGATGTCCTCCCGGAATCCTGCGGATCAACTCTCGCCGCCGCGGCCGCGTTTGTGCCTTGGACTGTTCGAAGCCTCCGAGGCATTCAACATCGGGTTTGTGCACGGGGTAAAACCGTACCTCTATCTCGAGCGTTTGAACGCGGAGGTTCTGAAAGACCTCGGCCTTTCGGGGAATGCCGAGGAAGAAGCAGCCGATCTCTATGTGCGCATTCCGGGGAACCGCGAGAGTGTTTTCCGCGGGGTTGTCCGGAAAGAAGGTATACCGCTAAGCGATATTCTCCAGGTCTGGCTCGATGTCAGCCAGCATCCGTCCCGGGGCAAGGAACAGGCGGACCTTATCTGGAGAAGAATTCTGTCTCCTGCTCTGGAGTCCCCCGAGTTATGAGCGAACCGGATCCCGAACTCGAAGCGTTTTCAAAATTCATCGTTGCGCTGGAGCCCTGGCTCGGCGAGGTCGTTCTCGTCGGAGGATGGGCGCATCGTCTGTATCGTCTCGATCCTCGTGCGAGGAAGCTCGACTATCTTCCGCTGACAACGCTTGATGGAGATGTCGCCGTGCCGCCGAAACTCAAAAAGGAAGAATCGAGCGTCCGGAAGCGTCTGCTCGATGCAGGGTTCGAAGAAGAGTTCGTCGGAGAGGGTCGCCCCCGGCGACGCACTACCACTACGGAAAAGGAGGCGGTTTCTACGCGGAGTTTCTGGCGCCGCTCGAAGGAAGTGAATACGACCGGAGCGGGAAGCGCAAGGCGACGAAGGAAGTAGGTGGCGTGTCGTCGCAACTCCTTCGCTACATCGAGATCTTGCTGATCTCGCCGTGGAAGGTCGAGTTAGGCGAGGAAAATGGATATGCGTTTTCACCGAGGCGGACTGTACAGATAGCGAATCCGGCAAGCTTCCTCGCGCAAAAAATCCTCATTCACCAGCAACGAGGCTATAAAGACAAGGCGAAAGATCTGCTGTACATGCACGATACGATCGAAGTGTTCTCGGAAACTCTGGACGAATTGCAAAAACTCTTCCGAAACGATGTTGCGCCGAAACTCCATCGGCGACGGGTGGCGGAACTGGAAACGGCGGCCGCTAGGCTCTTCGGAACAATTGAGGACACGGTTCGAGAAGCTACTCTGATTGCTGCCGACCGCAAGCTCAGTCCGGAAAGACTTGCCGAAACTTCGCTAGCCGGATTGAAGGACATTTTCGATTCCGCGAAGAGCGCTTAACGTTGTTTTTCCAAGCAGCGAGTTGCCAGCGTTGGGACAGACAGAAGTCCACACCTAAGCGAGCAACCGATGAAAGTTCAAACGATCATACACTCGCTTCCAACAGGTCTCTGGAAGGACAATCTGGCTGCCCTGAAGAAGGGAATCGCGGGGAGTTTACTATCGCGTGCGGAGAGAAAATGGCTCGAGAACGAAATCCAAAGCGTTCAGAAATCCGGGAAACGAGAAAGGCTCGTCAAATTTTTTCGGCTAGATCATTACTATTCAACACTGATTGCCGTAGCCGGTCGTATTTGGACCGGGCGGCAGGCATAATTTTGAATCAAAGTCCACGAGCGATCCGCCTAGTTCGCCGAGCCCGGCATCGTGAGGCCTAGCGCGTGAATCGTCGTTTCGTCGGGCACGGCGTTGCCGTCCCGTCTGTTCACCACGCCGAAGCCCCCGTCGTAGTCCCACATGGCCCATCCGATACTGTGCTTTTCGAGCGACGTCCGCACATCCGAAATCCAGGCCGCACGGTCGCCCGGATCGGCGTTCTTACGATACACGCCGAACTCGTTGCAGATCACGGAAACATTCCAGTGCCTCGCCCATTCGGCGGCCTGCGAGATTTCCCCATCGATGCGCGCCGCGTTCCAGTGGTCCATGCCGTATCGCTCCAACGCCAGCTGGTGAACCGGGTCGGGAACCTGCTGCATAACCGCTTGAACGTTGTCGGGATTCGAAGGATAGGGGACGTCTTTCAGGAAGTGCCAGTAGTTCGTCGACCACGTCGCTCCCTGATGGGTGAAGACGTGCGGCTCGTAGAAATGAAACGCGTAAATCACGTTCGCGGCGCGCAGCGGCTCGAGGAACACGAGATCATCGTCGTCCGACCAGTGCGCGCCTGTTGCGATGATCGTGTGCCGCGGCGCGCCTTCGCGTATCGCCATCGCCAGTTTCGCCTCGACGCCGTACCAGCGGTAGCTGTCCTTGCCGCCAGGCTCATTGAGAATCTCGAAAAACACGCGATCCGGGTCAAGCCCCGCCCAGTGCTGCGCCAGAGCCCGCCAAAAATCCGCGAACTCTTCGACGAACTCATCATCGGTGGCCAGCCGTTCCTTAAAGTCGGAATCAGCGTATATGTCGATGTCCACGGCCAAACCTTGATCGAGAAGCATTTTCACGGAGGCATCCAACTGCGTCAGGTAATCGCCTGCAATCTGATCGGACTGCTTTTCGTCAAACATCGGGCGCGGATCGACACTCAGACGAGCGTAATCGAAGCCCATCGCGTGGATCAGCGCGATATCCTGCGCCGTGATGGCTGTTTCGAAATGCTCTTTGGTGTAAGCGGACGGATCGGACGACCCGGCAAACCACTTGCTCAAGTTGATGCCGTGCCGCAAATGGACGACGCGGTGTCGTGCGATTCCGGTTTCGGCCGCGTCGCTCTGAGGCGCGGCCAGGGCACTCGGCCCCGCGATCAAAGCAGCAACAAGCAAGAAAGCGCCGGCGAATCCTGCACGCACTTGAACAAGCCTCGGCCGAGAACGATAGAACAGGAGTTCCGCTCCTGCAACCAAATCACCAAACACCGATGGAGGTGGAGTGCAGCTCAAGATCGCGATTCGGTTCCTCGGTTTAGAATGTCCAACCAGCGCTGATATGTGAAAAGGCGATGGCGCTGTTTGCCAGTAGTCTCACGGACCATGCCGAGTTTCACCACATGCTGCAAAGCCTTCGCCACAGTATGATCAGAAAGGGAGAGTTGTTCGAGCTAGTTCTTACGAGATCATGCTAACGGGCTTTCTCCGGAAACAAGCCCGGCATCCAACGCGAGGCGAGCCCCGCCGGAAACACAAGCCGAAGGGACGCGCGCGGGCTCTCTGCAGCAAGGACACCTCGCTTCATGAGGGCGGAGACGATGCGACGCGCGTGGCGTTCGCCCACGCCAACCACTTTACGAACATCTGCTCGAGGTAATTCCCCTCGATACAGAATCGCTTCGAGAATGCTGTCTGAGTTGGGTGGAAGCTCCCGAATTCTGATCTCTTCTTCGGCCCATAGGAGGATTCGGGTGCGCAGCCGATCTGGCTGCATCAGACCCTCCATAAACTCCACCTGGTCGATGCAGGTTCGGAGAAAGAAATCTGCAAAACGCACGAGTGCTTCCTCGCTCAAATTACCGCGCCCATCGAGCTCGTTTCGACGAGGGGCGTCGCACCCGGCGAGCAGTTCCTTATATGTGTCGACATTGCGCGCCAACCCTCTGGCCACCGACCAGACAGCGCCCGTATCGAGTGTCTCGAGAAGCATCGCGTGGGACATCAAACGCGCAACGCGACCGTTCCCGTCAACAAACGGGTGAATCCACACAAGCCTATGATGTGCCGCCGCCACGCTAAGGATCGAATCTGCCTTGCTGAGATGACTGTAAACGTCCTCGAAGCGCGTCAGGAAACGTGGCACGGCTCCGGGACTTATAGCGACGTGGTCGCCGACTTTCACATCTCTTTCGCGTAGTTCGCCGGGTACGACGCGCACGTGTTCTTTTGTCTCGGGGTCGGTTGCCCACAGCAGGTCAGCCGGCAGTAAGTCACAAAACCGCCGATGGACTTCGCAAATGCCACTGCTCGTTGTCGACCGTCCCTTAAGACCTCCCTCGTCGATCCACTTCTGGACGACGATGTGCGCCTTTGCTTCGAGTTGCAAATCGCGTTGGCGGGCATCTTTGCTGTAGTTGTTTTTTAGCGCCCGCTCAATATCGATTGGATGCGTGTCATGTCCTTCGATAAGATTGCTGTAGTAACAGTTCATTGCGCGGACAAGATCGGCCAGGGATGCCAGCAGGTTTGCCGGCAGGCTCCGCCGAAAGCCCGCAGACTTCTGCGCCAACTCCACCACGAGGTCAGTCAAAGCTGCTTGATGGCGAGAGCCTTCCGCCACGAGCAAGGGCTCCATCAGCGAAACTGGTTCGCCCCGATCAATAGCCGCTCTTGTGTCCTCTTTCATATCCTGATTATACAGGATGTATGTATTTGCAGATAATGGCGTTATCTAAATCTCTGCCTGCAAGTGTCCTAAGATAGGTCCGCTTCAATGACCGCCATCTGATTGCGGTCGACACGGCTACGCACTTCGTCAGTGCATTGGAGAGGGGAGGCTGCGCCCAACCTCCATATCGGCCGCATGCGCAGTCGCACGTTCACCGCACTCGACAATCGGAATCGCTTCTGGCAGGGTAAGCCTCTGAGCGAGGCGCGCAACTCCGTTCGCGGGAGCGCGACCGGGTTTGCTAGCCAACCTTGGGTGCGGATTCGAGACCTTGCCTCTTCAGCGGCTTCCAGGTGAGATCGCCGCGCATGAATTGCCACAATCCTTCGAGCCGCCAGACCATGTGCAGCTGGCGATACGGAAAATGCTCGAAAAAGCAGTAGCTCACCAGCCGCAGCACATCCTGCCAATCGTTGTAGCGCTTGTAGGTGACTTCTTCCTGAAGTACCGAGCCGATCGAGATCATCGTCGCGAACATGTAGCCGTAAATCAGAAACTCGATGCAGAATTTCTCGTTCAAAACGCCCAAGAGCGCGGCCAGCAAAATTGTAAAAATGCCTCCGATCTCGATGATCGGGGCAAAGAATTCGAACACCCAGAGGTAGGGAAGCGCGATCCATCCGATGCGTCCGTAGCGGCGGCGAAAGAGCATGTCGCGGTTTTTCAGCAGCACGTCGATTAGACCCTTTTGCCAGCGCGCGCGCTGCCGGCCGAGCGATTTCAGGTCCGAGGGCACCTCCGTCCAGCAGACAGGATCCGGCACGAACTGGATCCGGTAGGGAATTTTCCGGTCGAGCATGTAGCGGTGCAGGCGCGCGACGAGATCGAAGTCCTCGCCGATCGCGCCCGCGCGAAAGCCTTCTACGGCGCGGACAAGGTCCGTGCGAAACAGGCCGAAGGCGCCCGAAATAATCGTCAGCATATTGGCCTGCGCCCAGGCCTCGCGGCCGATCAGAAATGCGCGCAGGTATTCGACCACTTGAATCACCTCGAAACCCTTTTTGGGAAGCCGCACACGGCTCAAGCGCCCGGCCGTGATTTCCGATCCGTTGAGCACACGCACGATGCCGCCGACGCCGACCACTCCCACCGGATCATTCAGCACCGGGACCATGATGCGCAGCAAGGCGTCGCGCTCGAGAATCGAATCCGCGTCGACCACGCAAACGTAAGGCGAGGTCGCCGCGTTGAGGCCCGCGTTTACCGCATCCGCCTTGCTGCCGATCGACTCCTTGTCGATCACGAGCAGCCGCGGATCGACGCCGCTGCGATAGAGAGCGCGCACGGGCGCGCAAGGAACCTGCGGGACATACACCGCGCGCACCGCTTGCAGTTTGAATTCATCGATCATCTGATCGAGCGTGCTGTCGGCCGACCCGTCGTTGATGACGATCACCTCAAGCTCGGGATAGTCCAAGGTCAGCATATTCCGCACCGACACGCGGATCGATTTCTCCTCGTTGTGTGCCGGGGCCAGCAGCGTGATCGGCGGCACGAGCGGCGACTCCTTGAACCACTCGAGGCGAAATGATTTCAGTTTCCGCTGATGGGCTGCGCTGGTCTTCAGGGCAATCAGCAACGTGGTCAGGTAGAAAAGATTGCAGACGAGGTAGTAGACGAAGAGCGTGTGATTCGCGACGTTGAGGAATTGAATCATTTGCGGGCCATCGTCGCCGGCTCGGAGCGCGAGCGGCTGCTCGACGCCTGGCGCGCCCCTCAATTCGCCGGCCGCCAACGTGGCCAGCAGACTGACCGCGTTCGAATCGCCCTGAGATACCTGCTCTTGTAACTCCGCTTCGAGCTGCTTTCTCAGTCCCGCATTCTCCAGCGCCGCAAAAAACGCGTACAAGCCGTAGCGGTCTTTCGCTGCGACGGCCTCCCCGAAAATCGACACCAGATCGGATTTCCGGTCGACCAGCCCCTCGGCCGCACGCATGCGCACGAGGCGGTTCGAATCCGTCAGCGCGCCTAACAGCGGGCGGATCGCCTTGGGATCGTAGATTTTCCCGAGCGCGACCACCGCGCGCAGCCGCACGAACCACACCGAGTCGCGCGCCAATTCCGAAAGCGCTTCGACAGCCTGCCCGTGGTCCGCATTCGAAAGTGCGCGAGCCGCTGCCGCACGCAATTCCGGCAGTTCATCTTCCGCCAGCGCGATCAGCGCACCCTCGATCGAATTCACCGGAATTTCGCCCAGCACGCGCGCCAGCATCTCGCGAACCTGCCGGTCGGCTTGCTGCAAGTAGGGAAGCAGCATCCTCGGCGATTCGCGGCAGCAGTTGATCAGCGCGTTCTGAATCAGCAGCGCGGGCGCCTGCAAGCCGCGCTCGCTCACCCAGGTCAAAATTTCTTCGGCCGCCTCGGGCGAAGCCGTGCGCGCCAGACCACGCAGCGCCGCATGCCGCGTCTCGTGATGGGCGTCGCGAAGCCCTTCGGCAAGCGCGGGAACGCCCTCCGGCGCGCGGGTGCGGCCGAGCGCAACCAGCGCGGCCATCCGCTGCCAGCCGTGATACTTCCGCGCCTCGAAAATTCGCTTTTCGATGAGTCCCGTGGTGCGCATGAAGCGCAGCAGGCGCGCCGACTCGGCTGGGCCGGCGGCTTCAAAAGCGTCCAACACGATGTCCTCGACGATCTGGCGATCGAAGTCGTCGAGCCGCCACGCGTCGTATGGAATTTCTCCCGAAATCAGCTGGTCCCATTTCTGCCGAAATTCGTAAACGCGACGATCGCGCCTCGCGAAGTAGCGCCGACGATACGTCCTGCGCAGCAAAATGAATCCGAGCAGCAGCGCGTCGGCGATCACAGCCGCCACGATGACCTTCACGACGAAGGCCGCCGGACCCAGCGCCCACAGTTTGCTAAAAACGGATCCCATAGCTCCACCCAAAGCTCGTGTCGGTGCGATCCTGCGTCCGCTGCTGAAACGCCGCGTATCCGGTGATATCCTGCCGCGCGGTCATCTGAAAGCGCAGCCCGCCTCCATACGTTTGCGACGAAAAGCTTCCAATCTCGTTGACCAGAGCGAAATCCTCGGTACCCACGGCGAAGAACACGTTGCCGCTTAACCGACGCACGCCCCAGCTTCGAATCGGAAATGCCAGCTTGCTCAGGCCCGACGGCTTCCAGTCCACTCCGGTGCCCGGGAAATGGCTGCGCGCGCCCGTCAGGCCGAGTGACCACAGCCAGTCCTTCGGAAGGTAAACGAGCGTGTTTTCGTTCAGCGTCAGGATGCGTGCCGCCGAATACCAATACCAGTGCTGCCCGTACGTAAGCTCGACGCCGCGTACGACGCGGTCCTCGCTGATGCGCCAACCGTGATCGCCTTCGAAAAACGCTTCGCTTTCGGGGATCACCGTGTTGTCGTGTCCGGTGGCTCCTCCGACGGTCAACGCGCCCCAATGCGACGCGCTCCCTGTAACGCTGCCAACGAATTTGCCCGCCGGCGTGCCCGCAATCTGGTAGAAGTTGCCGGCTTCACTCGTTGTCCAGTGCGGCGACCACCGCGAAACGAGGCTCACCCACTCGCCCTCGTTCCCCGAGGTGAAGTTAAAGAGGTCGTCATCGTTTCCGATACGCAGTTCGTGTTTCGTCTCGCCGCGCAACGACGCCAGCTCCGCGCGTGCGTCGGCGTCCTGGGGGTCCAGATCGGCCGCGCGTTGGAACTCCCAGCGCGCCTCCCGCAGGTCGCCCAACGCGCGCAGCACGCGTCCGCGAGCTTCGTGCAGATCGGCGCGGCTCGGATCGATTTCAACGGCCCGGGTCGTGGCGCGAAGCGCCTCCTGTGTCCGGCCTTCCTGCATGTACACATTCCCGAGGGTCATCCAGTTGTCGGGATCGTTGGGAACGACTCGCAGGATCGCGTCGAACTCCTTCTCCGCCTCGGCCAGCCGCCCAGCCCACGCCAGTACGCGGGCACGCCAGGCGCGAATGTCCATGTCCTGCGGAGATTCCGCGATCTGCAGGTCGATCGTGTGGAGGGCAGTGTCCCAATCGTGCGCGGTGACTTCTTGACGGACTTCCGCTTGCCAGTCTCCCGGCGAGTCTTGCGCGCACAGCCGAGGCGCAAAAACTCCCGAGAAGGCCGCCATCAGGCCAGCCACCAGCAGATAGGCGATTGTCCGTCTCGGATTCAGGGGGCGCCCCAGACACACGCCCGCAGCTTCTCGGCGCATGCCCAACGTAACTACTGCACGAGGCGCACCAAATCAGTGCTGGCAACGCCAAATGAGTGCCTGCCAAACCCTGTCTTATGTGTTCGTTGCGCAACCCAATCGCTGTGCCAATTGGAAACAATATTGAGAAGCGTATCATCCGCAGCCGGTATGTATCACAATGATACACTATTCAGAATTAGTTATCATGAGGTTCGGGAGATCGCGAGATACTACGATTCCCAATGACGCCCATAAAGCACGCAATCGTTCTGCTATCAGCCGTTCTGCTCGGAGCGGTTTCGCCGGCCTTTTGCCAAAGTGACGACGAAAGCCTGATTTCACATCTCCATGTGGCCGACGTCCCGGTTCATCCTCTCGTGCATAACTCGCAGGACGCAACCGCGGCATTTCCAGAGTCTTTCCCGATGCAAGTGGCTCTCTACTGGTCGAGCCCGGACGAGAACCCGCTCGCGATGATCCATTCCCTTCGCGAAATGGGCGTGCCTTTTTTCGTGACGCGCGACCTCGATCAGGCCCTTCGCCATAAACTCGTCATCATCTATCCCAACGTGTATCCAAAGACGTTCACCGACGCCGAGATTCAGGCCCTCACCCGGCACGTGCGGGATGGAGGAAGCATTTTCGCGGTCGACGTCCTTGCGGGGGCGCTCAAGCCGCTCTTCGGCTTCCGCGATTCCGTCGCATCCCGCCGCCGATATCGCGTCGACTTCGCCCCGAATAGCGATGCCATCCTGCGCTACCTCAATCGCCCCGAAGAGCAGAGCGTTCCGCTCGGAAACACGAAATACACTGACATCTTCTGGACCAATGGTTACACGCCGGACGCAAACGCAAGGGTCCTCGCGCGCTACGAGGACGGCACGGCAGCGCTGCTACGCGACGCGATTGGAAAGGGATCGACGTACCTCTGCGGAATCAGCTATCACGAAGTGGTCCTGCGCAATCAGGTGAACCGGGATTACGACGCGGAGCGGCACTACGTGAACAACTTCGAGCCCGGCGCGGATGTCTGGATGTTGATTCTACGCGCCTGGTACGAGTCGAACACGCCCGACGGCGTGCGGCTCGCCTCGATCCCCGATGGACAGGACTCCGTTTTGCTGCTTTCTCACGACGTGGATTGGGAGGACTCCTTCGATCCGATGCTCGATTTCGCCCGCATGGAAACCGCCGAGCACACGCGCAGCACCTTCTTCATTCAGACCAAATACGTCAGCGACGCCAATAGCCGGTCGTTCTTTTTCGGGAAGAATCTCGACGACCTTCGTCAAATCAAAGCCCTCGGTTTCACGATTGGATCGCATTCCATCATCCACTCGCGCGCATTCAATCATTTCGACCTCGGCGACGGCACGGAAACCTTTCCGCTCTACCAGCCGCGCGGCACGGGTTTCGAGAGCGCGACGGGCGCAACGGTCTTCGGCGAGGTGCGGGTCAGCAAGGAACTTCTCGACGGCAACGTGCCCGGCCAGCACACGATATTTTTCCGGGCAGGGCATTTGCGTGTGCCGCCGTCCTTGCCCGAGGCCCTGGTGCGGACGGGCTACCTCTTCGATTCGTCGTTCACGGCGGATGACGTCCTGACCCATTTCCCGTATGCCCTGCCGCTCGGGCTGGACTTCGACGAGAACAGCGGCCTGTACGAGTTTCCCGGTCACCTTCGAAGACGAAGAGAAGCCTGCGCTGCCCGAGCGCATCGATCGCGCTCTCGACGTGATTCGCGCCAACGCGGAAAATCAGGCGATCAATGTAATCCTGATCCACTCGAACGAGGCTCACGTGAAGCTCGCCGCCGAGCAAACGCTGCTGCGCGAACTGCCTCACGATGTTACGGCCACCGATCTGCAGAGTTTCGCGGAGTTCTGGCGGGGCCTGGAGGGATTGCGCTGGAGCGTTCACCCTGGGTCGGGGCCGAACGACGTGAGCATCGTCGTGGCCGCCAGTGAGCCCGTGAGCGGCGCCACTCTCGAATTTCAGCGTTCGATCGCGACGGTTGACGCTGGCGCCCGGCTTCTGCCCGACCGCCATCGAATCGTTCTCCCTGCGCTGAAGGCTCAAGAAACGGCGTCGTTTGACGTTCGCTACGCCGAGTGATCTCAACCGCGTGCCTTGCTTTTATCTTCAGGGGAATGTCGGTCTAAAACGCCTCGCCCACGAAAACGAGACCATGATCCGCCAATCTTCCG
Source organism: uncultured Acidobacteriota bacterium (assembly GCA_963836125.1). Lineage (GTDB taxonomy): Bacteria > Acidobacteriota > Terriglobia > Acidiferrales > UBA7541 > Palsa-295. The sequence goes on along the minus strand of CAWIIK010000003.1, from coordinate 543,707 downwards.
ACGAACTGAAGTAAATCTTCCCGGCTTCGCTGCTCGTCGCATTCGTATTCTTTCAGCAATTCTTGCAGCACTTCCGGCAAGGATCGGCCCTGTTCCAGTAACGACCATATTCGAATTCCCAGCGAATCCAATCCGAAATATTCTGTGGTGTCTAGCCTGACGAGAATACCTTCCGCTTCCAGCTTGCGAAACACCACTTGCTCGTTCACTCGAATAGTAGAATCGAGGCTTGGCTCCGAGGCATTTTTAGCCTTGTCCAAGGCACACGCCCCTACCGGCCAATATCATCGAGGATCGCCCTCGTCAGTTCGCCTACTCGACGAAAGTCGCGCGGATACGTTACGCCAAAGAGAAATTTGCACTCCGCGATTCGCGCGAGGCGGCTAAATTCTTCCCTCAGCGGCTTGGGCCGTGTGAAATCCAGCCGAAATGAAGACTGCAGAAGCTGAATGAGTCCCTGAGGCCCGGAAATGGGACGGATGCTGATTCCTCCGGTTTTGCCCGGGCCCGCGGGCTCCAGCCAATAAATTCGAGACAACGGCACGGGTCGCCCATCAAACCCGTCTCCCATTCTGGGGTGCTTGAATCGAGACTTGTTGGTGTAGTGCGCCATCGTCGACCGCTTCTGCCCCGGACTCAGTACGGCTTTGGCGGAATCATCCCAGAGCCGCAGCCCCGGATAACTTGGAACGCACATTGGCGATCCATCACCCTGCTCGACGACGACACAGTCGTCGGCGATGACCTGAAACCCTTCCTTCCAGAAACTCGCTGCCAGCGTTGATTTCCCGGAGCCGCTCTCTCCCAGGAATGCGATGGCGCTTTTCTCGGTAAGGCGAACTGCGCTGGCATGAAGCACTAATCGGCCGAGACTCAAATAGGCGGGTAAGACGTGGTCGAGGAAAAAATGCCTCACCGTGTTTTTGGGAACCTCCCCTCGAGCAAAGCAAGAGATGCTCTTTTCTGAAGGAGAGACCATGAAATCAGCCAGGCGAGGGAATCGCATCACCAAACCGGCCTCGGATTGGCCCACAAGCAACCAGGCTTTTCCGTTTGGAAGCAGGTTCTTGTGAATCCACGTGGTGCCGGCCATTCGCCGGCCGTTGTGCTGAGAGAATGCGACCGTGCAGTCGGGCCGCCGCTCCGAGGAACGCGGCAGTTCGGGAAATGAAACATTCGATTTGAGAGTCAGGCCGCAAACGCGATAATACGACACTGCGGTTTCCATCTCACCGGACTGGTATCACCAATGGATCTAGCTGTTCTGAGTATCGGGTCACAACTTCGGAGGATGCGTTCGCGCCCCGTGCCTCTAGACCGCGATTCGTTTTAGGAAATCGAAGGTGTCGGTTGTAGTCGACGAACATCGCCAGCACTAGAGGACGATCACAGGGTCGACGGCTTTCGCCGGGCGACTGCTCGGAGGGGGGTCACCCATCAGCATCCCACCAAAATCCGATTGGCTTCCTGGACCGCCGCTCGTCAGTTTTTCCACGGGTCCATACGTAGTTAAAGATGGCCGAGTATATGGCTTCTTCTTAGGAGACTGCGTCTCATGGACGTCCTTTTGGTGCTCCATAGGGTTCATCTTCCTTCCCGTGAAAGAGCCGGTTTCACAACATCGACATATCATACTAAACCACAACTCTACCGCAAACACCATCCAAAGAGACCATGTGTGGGAGCTTGTAAAATCTCTGTCCTTGCGGTAACTCGCCAGGAGTTCTCGAGCCATTGCCCGCACCTTCTGACCATCAACCAGATTGAGAGAGGCGATGTGCAAGGAGTCAAACAGCGTCTCGCCGCCCATCGATTCAAATGCCTCCCCAAAGGCGAACGAGAATTCGGCTTTACTGGCCTCTTTCTCGCACGCTTCCTGGCAGCAGATCTCGCATCGCGCTGCGCAAAATGATTTTCGTCCGGCCGTCTCGGTACAGCCGCTCCTGGGGCAATGCAAACGCGAATTCGATCACGCGTCGATCGGCCAATGGATGCCGCAGTTCGATCCCGTAGCGGGCCATCGAGCGATCCCATAATTCGCGGACAAAGGCCGTCCACCCGCTTACCAAGTGCCTGTATCTCGTCTTCTGCATGTAGCTTTGGAACTTGCGCCCCTCGAACGTTGCTTCGATTCGGTCCTGTAGCTGTATTCGCTTCGCAAATTCCGGGCGAATCCAGGGTGTAGTCCCCAAGCCTGTTGCGCTCCGTATGCGTCGCAGACCGAACCGCACTGCTCTTGGCAGCAGCGGTAGAATTCCCCACATGAGTAAACGGCTGCCTGATCGTGCCAGGCCGAGTTGCGCGCGATCCGACCGGATCTGTTGCAATAGCGCGTGAATCTTGAAGCCTCGCAAAAGGTCGGCATGGGGGTATTCGTCGCCTGCGAGCCAATCATCGCCTCCCCACCCGGTCAATATCACGCGAAATCCGCGCCTCGCCTGGATCTCGATCATGTCGTTCTGAAAGCCGGCCCCTGGGATCGGTCGGGATATACCGGTGTTCCGGACCTCTTCGGCAAACTTTCGCGTATCGAGTTTGGGCATCACGATATTGGAGTGAAGGCCCCACATATCCGCGACATCTCGGATGAACGGCGTTTCGTCACATCCCATTCCGGGGAACACGTTGGAAAAGGTTTCAAAACCTCGGGCCGAGAGCAGATCCCTCGCGGATGAGGCATTGCGCCATTCCAACCCGAGGAGGAATCGAGTCCGCCGCTTAGCTGCGCCCCGACCGGTCCGATACTTCGCATGCGGCAACGAACGGCTTCCCGGAAGATTTCGAAAAACTGATCGGAATACTCTTCCGGCTTCGCACAACGCACTGTTTCTGGAGATCGATGTCCCAGTACCGCTGTTTACGAAACTCTTGGGACCTACAACAAGAAAGTGCGCCGCCAGCCGGTAATCGCGCTGTACAAGGTCTTCTCGGTTCGTGACCCGAAAAGAGAGAAATTCGCCGACCATCCCTTCGTTCACGTCGCGGCCAATGGTCGGATCTTCCAAAATCTGCGCCAGTTCGGATGCGAAGAGAAACCTTCCTTTGTCGCAAGAGTAATAGAAGGGCTTAACCCCCAGAATATCGCGCGCGCAAAACAGGTAATGGCGGGCACCGTCCCAAATCGCGAAAGCGAAATCTCCAAGAATTCTGGCGGCACAGCCTTCCCCCCATAATTCATAGGCCCCCAGGACGAGTTCTGCATCCGTATCGTCGCGCAGCAATATCGACTTATCCTCAAGAGCAGCCTTGAGCTCTTCGCGATTGTCAACTCGGCCTTCGAAGGTGAGACAAAGAAGGCCGGAAGGACTTATCAAAGGCTGCACTTCACGTAGAGATTCTGGCGTCGTGTGAAGCGCCGCATGCGCCAAAGCTGCTGGGCCCTCCGCCCAGTAGCGGATTCCGTTCGGCCCGCGGTGCGACATTCGCGCAGCCATGGAATGGAGAAGCTCGCGGTCGGCCGGTCGGCCGTCCAGATTGACGACGCCGCAGATCCCACTCACCCGGAACCTCGCTCACCTAGTAGATTGCAGTTCGACCGCCCGCAGTCGGCATTATATTCAATCTTGGCCATGATTCGACGGCGGTTAGAGATGGAGAGGGGCTGGGAACTGTTTTTCCATAAATGTACAAGCTAGGTACTCGTGGAAGCCAGGCAGATTCGGTAACCCGTTTATTTACAATGTGCCAAAAAAGGTACGCTACTTGCGTATAACGGTCATCTTGTTATCAGAGGGGGTTTCTATGCATAGACTCTTTTTCGGAGGCACGATAGCTGCACTTATTCTGATTGTGGCGGGTGCCATCGCTCCGACCGTGTCGGCCGACGATGTGACTTGGACCCTAAGCGACGTGACCTTCACGGACGGGGGGACAGCCTCTGGCTCGTTCGTCTACGACGCGGACACCGACACGGTCAGCTCCGTCGATATCGTGACTACCTCCGGAACTGCTTTCGGAGGGGCCACCTACACCGCAGTGGATCCCGGCTACGGTCCCTACGCCGATGAAATCGTCTTTGTGACAGACTCTTTGGCGGTCTATACGGGCGCGCCGGCACTTGACTTGGGCTTTCTGAGCGATCTGACAGACGCTGGCGGTACGGATGGACTGTTCTCAATGGATGGGTACGGCGAATACACCTGTGGCGATCCCGGATGCAATTACGGCGGCGTAGAACTACGGGCACTAGCCGGAGGCGAAGTTGTTGGCGTCGCCACCACGCCGGAGCCCGCGTCGCTTTCGCTTTTGCTTCTCGGGATCGGGATAGTGGGTCTAGCTGGTATGAAGCGGAAGATGTTGCCGGCCTAGCCTCTCGTTTCGACCATCTGGACTGTCTCAGCCGCGCTTTGCGTGAGATGGAAGGCGGCCGACGGGTATTCCCTAGCTAACAATCCATCGACAATATCCGAGTTCGTTCTGCTTTTTCCTGCCACGCGATGCAATCAGGAGATTCTGAACGGTCACCCTCGCGTGCATGCCTTCAGCGATCAACTCCTGAATCAATTGTGTGCCTGAAGCCCTATCTTCGATCAGTACCGTCTGCGAGCGGCTCGCGCTCCGACTGGAGAGCTTCACCAGCACGCCGCTCAAACCGCCTCGGTCCATAGGATGATTGAATCACGTGAACTTCATCTTTTTCGGCAATTGCGGGAAACCGGAGGACCTTCCACGGCTCCATTCCCTGAACGTGCCCCAGAAGATCGTCCTCATGCAGTCTCTGCATGATCAGGATGATGCACCCATCCTTCTTATTGTTCAGGCAACTGTAAAGCGTCCCATCGAACCGGTCATTGACTGCCTGCCGCTGGGCGTCGGAAAGCGCCTCATCGGGCTTTAGAGGGGTCGTCGATGATAAGGAAGTCCGCACCTCTGCCCGTCAGCACACCGCCGATGGATGTCGATAGACGAAATCCCTGTCGGGTGGTCATGAATTCCCGCAGGGCCTGACGTTGCGGTGACAGTCGGGTCGAAAATAGATCCTGATAGAAGGGGCTGGCGAGAAAAGCCCGACAACCGCTCGATAACTTGTTGGCCAGTTCCTGAGCGTAGCTTGCCACGATGATCTGGGTGCTCGGATTATGGCCAAGCAACCAGGCTGGAAAGGCGATGGACGCGCAGTGGGATTTGAGCGAGCGGGCGGAACATTGATGATCAGTCGCTTCGTTTCACCTCGACTACAGGCTTCGAGTTCCGTGGCGATCACTTCGATATGCCAGTTCGGCAGAAACGGCGTCGTGGGATTCAGTTCATGGAAGCTGCGTTCGATGAAGGCCGTGAAATCGGAGCGCAACGATGCCCGATATTCATTCGTGGTCAGCTTCATGTTTGCCCTCCCCAAGAGTCTGCTGAAATCGCTTCTTCCGGACGCAATGGAGGCAGAACTCCAGCGGAGAATGTCGATTGCGTCATGAACCTTCGACGCCGGGAACATCCGAGACTGAGACTTGATCCAGAATCGTACAGGCGGCTATGGAAGAAGATACTGGACCGTGACGGCTGGCGCTGCCAGCACTGTGGCACGCCGGAGAGGCTTCAAGTCCATCACATTCAACCGGGAAGCCTCTTGGGGAACGATGAAGAAGGCAATCTCATAACGCTTTGTGTGGACTGACATGCCAAACTTCACCAGTTCGATTCTCAGCTAGGGCGCCGGATCGCCCTGTCCAGATCAGAATCGAGTGATCAGCCTGGCTAATTTAGTCATCCAGCGTTCGACGGACGAGAATTTTTTTGCAAGAAGCCGACGCCGCGAAGAATATGCCAGCGATCCGCGGCCACGTCGCGGCAAAATTCGGGGAATGCAGAATTCCATTCCGCATCGTCGGAGAACAGCAATCCGCCTGGACGGAGAGAGGGAAAGGCGGTCTGGTATTCCCACAGCATATGGTCGTAGGTATGTAGGCTATCGTGAATGAAGACATCAGTTGTTCCCAGCTTTGCTAGGAGAGCGGGCAATAAACCGCGCGAATCGCCGATCAGGAGATTCCACCGAGATCTGAGCGATTCCGGCACGATCCAGCCGAGCGGTTTGCCGACCGGAAGGTATTGGGGGTCGTCAAGGCCAACTGAATGCAACACACCTCGCTCGTTTTTCTGAAGGGCAAGGAGGATGTAGGCCGATGACACGCCGTTAGCAACACCAGTTTCCACGATGTTTTCCGGCCGAAAAGCACGAATAGCCGTGTATTGCAAGAGTATCTTCTTTGCGTATAGATCCGCACTCTGAATTTTCAAGGCTCGGAATGTTTCGTCCACCTCTCGTAGCCGAGCCGCGAAATCTGGCGTGCGAATTGGCTCCTCAAGGAAGGCACGAATCCGTCGAGCCGAGATGCCGGTTATGGTCGAAAGGAAGCGCTCGTCAGAAAGCGTGAGCTCGCGGTACAGGGAGCCGAGAGCGTAGCGAGGATTTCTAAGCGCGAAGCGCATCCGCTCGCCAAAGTTCTGAAGAAGCCATTTCACGCTCAGTTGACTCCCCCCAAAATTTAGAGTCAAATCCAACAAGCCTTGCAAAATGGGAATGACTGGATCGATGGTGTCGCAGGCATTCGGGAACCCCAATCGAATGGGTCCTCTGTGCAAAACTCGACTAACTCAGTGGGCCTCATTGCTTCGCGCGAGCGCCTCCGCGTAGTAGCCTTCCATCCGTTGGGTCAGGTGTTCCCAGCTCAATTGATCGGCGACGCAGTGGCACCCTTCCTTAAACCGTGCGTAAAGATCTCTATCGTGGATCAGAGTACGAAGCGCTTCGACCAGAGCCTCCTTCTCCGGGGGGATTACTAAACCCGCCCGGCCCTCCACAATCGAGCTCACGCCACAGGAGTTCGAGATAATCACTGGGATGCCGACTGCCATAGCTTCGGCTGCCACATTCGCGAAATTCTCATAGCGAGAGGGCAAGGCGAAGATATCCGCATCGGCCAGCAACGCTCCTTTGTCCTCGTCGTAAACCGCGCCCGTAAAGAGAACGCGGGCCTCCGCACCCGATTCCTTCGCGCACCTCTCGAGGTAGGCGCGGTATCCGGGTTCCCCTTCCGGCCCGGCAATCACTAACCGTCCCAATTCCGGGCACGCACGAGCAAAAGCCTCGATGAGAATGTCGGCGCCCTTGCGCGGAATGAGCCGGCTCAGAAAGAGGATCAATGGTTCCTCGGGCGAAATACACCATTTCGCTCGGAAGCTGCCGCGAGCTGGCAGGGAGACGAGAAAGTTCGAATCAATACCGTTGTAACGAACCACCAGCTTCGCGGATGGGATGCCATCCGCTAGAAGCTCCTGCTGCTCAATCTCCGAAGTGGCGATAATCGCGGCTGCTTTTCGCAAGAATTCGTTGCCAATCGTGCGGTGCCAAAGGAGTTTCATTCGGAAGCTTCGATCGATTGGACGATACATTCCCATCGGCTCGATCACGTATGGGACCAACCGGCGCCGGCAGAAGGAGCTAGCGGCAGGGCCGAGCAAGTCATATAGCCCGTAGAAATGGACTAAGTCGAATATTTTGAGTGAGGCTCGGCAGAATCCTATCACGGGGGGATTGAGCGTGAGAGCCCGATAGCGCAGGAGAGTCGAGAGATAGATGACTTCAACGCCCTCCTGTTCCGACTTCCAACCCCAACGGCAACGTTCGATTCGAAATGCGGAAAGATCGCGCGCACGTAATCCCAGATCCGGGGTTACCACTGTTACTTGATTGCCACGCTGAACAAGCGCCCGCGCGAGGCCTGCTACTTTCGTGACAGGCCCGCCCATTTCCCTGAACGGATAATAGGCCGGGACGACCTTCAGGATGCGCATCGCGAAGTCGCTTTCACGCCGCGAAACCACACCTCGTACCCCAACCACGCCAATCGACTGACGGCCCACGCGTCCCACTTGCAGGCGGATTGAAAGACACTGACGGGCGGAAAGCTGAATCGTCCGATCGTGATCGGTGCGGTTGCAATAATACCGTCACTCACCACCCTATCGACCTCCAGGCCCTCATTGGCCAGGAATTTGCGAAACGATCCCGGAACCAAATATTTCTGGACAAACCCCTTCTTCCGCAGGTTCCATAAACGGACCGGGAAGGAAAGCGGGGAGAGAGCATTGTTGATGCTGCACAACAATACGCCCCGAGGCCGCAGCACGCGGATCAGCTCCCGCACCGCGACGGAGTGCTCGCCAATGTGCATCAAGACGCCGGTGCAGAGGACTTTGTCGAATTCACCCTCGCGAAAGGGTAGGTAACGAGCGTCCGCGTGTACGGCCCGCGAGCCACGATCGGGAAATTCAGTGCGTAGACGGTGGATCATTTCAACCGACTGGTCGATGCCGGTCCATTGGATATTGGGGGCTTCCCACAACGCTCGTGAGATCCATCCATATCCGCAGCCTACCTCGAGAACGCGGTCGTTATCGCGAATTCCGAGCGCTTCAATCACGAGCCGCCGATCCTGCTCGGACTTGTAGCGACGGTACGGATTGCCGGATTCTCGCCAGCCTTGCCAGAACTCCGGGCTCCACTGAAACCTTGTTTGACTCATGGGTCAGAATTATGCGCCACGCAAGGGAGCCTCCAAGCGCGCCTCATCGCATCAAGCTTCGGTCACATCTGGCGCCATAGTGAGAGAACTTGCCTTGCCCTGACGCAAGCGATCTTCCAATAATCGGCCGTGAGCTTTGCGGACGTTAAGTCGCCGTGGCTCGCGTAGCGCCCGCCGACACTGCAAGCTTTTTGCGCCAGAAGTCGGCGGTGCGTCGAAGGCCCTCATCCAAACTCACCTTCGCCTCCCAGCCCAGCACCGACTTCGCCTTGGCGGCATCACCGTAGAGGACTTGAATATCGAGCGGCCGCCGTGGAATCGTGTCCCAAAGGATCTGCCCACGAAAGCCGGTGATCGCGCGCATCTTGTCCGCCAGCGCCCGAACGGTCAGCTTCTCGCCTGTGCAAAAGTTGAAAGCCTGACCGATGCTCGCCTGGGGCTTCGCAAGACAGGTCAAGTAGGATTCCACGTGGTCGTCAATATAAAGCAGGTCGCGCTCCGGCGTAGGATCGCCCAGCTTGACGGTGTCTCCGCGCAGCATTTGAACGAGCATGCGCTCGACAAGAAAATGCGTATTGTCGCGGCGGCCGTACGTATTGAAAGGCCGCAGAACCGTCATGGGAAACTTGTAGGCGTCCCACATGTAGAGCACATACTTCTCGGCAGCATGTTTGCTGACCGAATACGGGCTGTTTGGCGCTTGCGGCGTGTCTTCTCGCTTGGGCACGGGGCCGTTGCCGAAGGTCTCTGACGTCGAAGCGAACAAGAAGTGCTTGAAGTGCGGCACCTCGCGCAAACAAGCTTCGGCAAGATTGACCGTGCCGGTCAGATTCGTATCCAGCACCTCGTTGGGATGGTCGTAGCTGTACGATACGGGGCTGATCGATGCCAGATGGAACACCACTTCGGGCTGCACTTCGCGAATCGCACACTTGACGGCAAACTGGTCGCGCAAATCGCAAAAAACAACCTTCACGCCTTGATCGGCGCCCAAAACGTAACGTCCGGTCACATAGCGCTGCATCGAGTAGAGGTCGTGCCCGCCGATTTCGGCGAGACGTTCCAGTAGGCGGCTCCCGACAAATCCGGTCGCTCCGGTCACCAAAATTCGCATGCCCTTCGGCTCCTCCCCCGAGTTAACGCCTATTCCATCAACGCTTCGCGCAGGCGCTCACAGAAACGCTCAAACGTGAATTCGCGGCCCACCCATTCCTTCCCAGCCTCACCCATGCGGCGCGCACGCACGGGATCTTCGAGCAATTCGATCAAGGCCTGGGCGATTTCTCCCGGCTTATCTGGATCCACCAGCAATCCGTGCTCGCCGGAACGGATGAACTCGGCAGGCGCCCCCACGCGTGGACCTATCACCGGTTTGCCGTGCGCCATGGCCTCCAGGAAAACGATGCCGAAGCCTTCGCCACGCGGCGCACGCGCGTCCAACTCAGTCCGTGCCGGCATTGCAAAAACACTGCAGCGATCATAGCAGACGTCCAGTTCCTCAGGTGACACAGAACCCGCGAATTGCACCGAGTCGGCGATGCCCATTTCGCGCGCGCGCGATTCGAGTCGAGCGCGGTCGTCGCCGTCCGCCCACGATCAGATACTCGGCATCCGGCACGCGGCGAAGAACCTCCGGCCACGACGTCGAGTATCGCGTCGTGGCCCTTATATCGTTCCGACGCTGCGATTCGGCCCACCGTAAGTACGGTCGGCCGTGCAGAGTCTTTCGACGCCACGTAGTTTCGGATCGGACACCTCCGGCCGGGACTTTAACAGTGTGGGAGGCAAAATCGAAGCGCGAGGCTCCTTGAGGTTATGCCGCGCAGTCGTCGCATCCAGCGTAAAGCGCGTGATCGCCACATAGCGCTGCGCCTCTCGCAACGCCTTCACCTTCGCGGTCGGCAAGTCTCCCCACACCTCAATTCCGTACAAAACCAGCCAGTAGGGAGCCCGTGTAACCTTTTGGATCAGGCGGGCAGCCGGCGCCAATCCAACGTGCGCGCATAAGATCAAATCAGGAGACCATGAGACAGCAGTCGCGACAGCGGAGGCCAGAAAGCGAATCTTCACGGACTCGCTTAGCGCGAGATTCCCGTCGCCTCGCACTTCGGGGTCTCCGGCGACGGTAACCACTCGCACCCGATCGTTTCCAAGGACAACGTTCAGCGCATCAACAAGCGTGCGAATGTAGTTCTGTACGCCCCCGATGGATTTCAAGGAAGGCGCCAAGAACCAGGACTTTGCGCTTGCTATCGAGCTTCTCCGTCACAGTTCTTGGGTCAACGTTTGCCCTTCCAAACGCGACTTTCGCTTTCGCAGCAAAACCTCTTCGAAAATCGCCGTAAGTTCGCGGCCGTTGCGTTCCCAGGTGTATTGGCGCGCCGTCTTCGCCGCTTCCTCTCCAAGATGCTTCCGAAACGGTTCGTCGGCGTATAGCCGCCGGATCATCGTCGCCAGCACCATCGCATCCTTTGGATCGCTGAGGACGAGCGCGTCGACGCCGTCGTGAACGATATCGGACGCCCCCGCCCGCGCCGAAATGATCAGCGGCAATCCGCACGCCATCGCCTCGGCCGCGGGCAATGCGAAGGTGTCCTCGAGCGACGGCCCCACGTACGCGTCCGCCGCCGCGTAGTAGAACTCGACATCTTTGCGTGGCGGAAGGACGCGCACTCTTTCCCGCAGCCCAGGATATTGGGCCACGGCCTGAGAAACGGCCGCGGCCTCGTTGCTGACAACGAGCAACTCAACCGGCAAATCCGCGAGTTGCGTCAGCGCATCGAGAAGCGTCGCGAGGCCCTTCTTGCGCCAATCGTTCCCGATCAATAGCAGTGTAAAAGTCTCGTCTTGCAGTCCGATCATCCGCCGCGCCTCTGCGCGCGAGGCGACGCGCAGCTCGGGATTGAATGCTTTGTGATCGAGGCCCGTCTCGATCAACGGGAGGCGCTCCTGGCGGCCGTAGAATCGCGCCAGTTCCTCGGCGCTCCGCCTGGAGGTTAGGATCAGCTGTGTCTCCGGTCGCTCGAAGACGCGCTTTTCCAGCGCAACCAAGAGCCGATAGTAAAGCCTGCGGTGCAGCAATAGCGGCCACGCCCGCAGCGGATTGCGTGCGAACGCAAGTTCGGGCCCGACCCGCCGGAGAAACTCGGCGAAAACAATGTGCACGGAAACGGCGTCGGCGTCGAAGCAGTTGACGCCGGGGCTGTACACGAGATCGTAATCCAGATTCCTGGCGCGGCGGTCCCACGCGCGCCAGACGTGGTTCGCGCCGAACCACCACAGGAAATTGACGATGTGCGGGCCGGGAAGCTTCGGAATGCGATGCCAGGTAACGCTCGATAGGTCCAGATCTTCCACGCGCTGGCTGTAAATGTGGACGTCAAACTCGCCGGCGATTTGCGCGATCCACTCGACCGCAATCCGTTCCGTGCCGTGGCTCTTGTCCAGGAACGGCGAAACAACCGCGAGGCGAATCTTTTTCTTCGCAACGTTCATCCAAAACCTGGATCGCATTATTTCACAACTCGGTGCGCGCCCGCCATCGGTCCGCGCAACAGCTGCCTTCGAGCGTTGACTGCTTCGGCGTCAGGAACATGGCGCACAATTCTCCAACCACGGATGCGAGAATTTGGTCAGATTGACGAGTGCCGTTCTGACAGTATTTCGTTACCACGGATATTGGGGTTCTGGGGCGCGGTAAGGCCGACCGCTGTCACGGGAGGGTTGGCGAGCAGGCTCGGTAGACGAAAGAGAATGCCGATGAAGAGCCAGAGGTAGATATTGTTCAGATAGTTCTGGTAGCCCGTCAGACTTCCGTACGTGAAAACGAAAAGCAAAAGAAAGGAATACCACCAGATCGCTAAGGCAACCGGGAAAAAGCGGGTCTTACGGACACGACGGACGACGCTCCACGAATAGTACAAGAGCACCCCGGCCCAAAGGATCCACAAAATAGGCGCAAGAATGCCCATCTCTGCGATCAGGCTTCCAAAGCCTTCTTCCACCCCAACGTTCGGCGCGCGCTGTTCGAGGAGCTTTGCCACGTATTGAATTCCAAGAGTAGCCGTGCCCGTGCCGTTGCCCATGACCCAGTGTGGCTGCTCGAAAACAGTGAGTAAGTTTGTTACCGGATAGCTCCAAGAACGATTGCCAAGAGCGTACGAGGAACTGTCGGGGGACAAGGTCTCCGTGTAGAATGCTATTCTCGAGCCTGCCTGATTGGGGAAAGTCAACAGAAGAGCGGCAATTCCCAAAGCGGCAACGATGAACGACCTGCGAATCGCCTTGTTCAAGCGGTATCCCTTGCGCCAGGGTGCACCCCAGACAAAACCGGCGCATAGTACCAACGCGCTCATCAGCGCGGAAACGACGGCGCCGCGAGATCCGCTCAGCAACGTGGCCACACACAGTAACCCGATCACAAGGAAGACGGTCTTTCGGCCCTTCTTGGTGTACAGCAGAAGATATCCAGCGGCGCCGACCCCGAGGACTAGTGCGATAAACAAATAACCCGAAAAACGACCCGAACTCACGAAAACCGAGTCCGGAAGATTAAATATTTGGCCCGACGGAGTGACTTTTTCCAGATTGCCGAGCTCTTCAAGATCCGGAGCCAAATGCGCCGGATTCAAGAAGCTGTTCCCCACGATAGATTGTACGATCCCCACCGAAGCGATTACCGCCGCCAGCCACATATTGACGACAAGGAACTTTCGCAGATCTTCGTCGCTGCGAATCAGGGCATATCCCAAATATATGACGGGGACATAATAAAAGTAAACCTTTAACCCCAGCAAGCCATACAAAATGCTGGGCGAGTTGTCATTGAAGACTTGCAGAACCGCAAGCCAGAAAAAAAAGCCCAGGAAGATCAGGAACGGAGGTCGGAACGATTTCTCCCGGCCACGCCGGATTTGAATATAGAACGACAAGTAGACGAGCGCCAGCAGGAAATCCTTGCCAAAAAAGAGCGCCGCGGAGTTCCCCATGAACTTCCGGACTAGGTCCTCGAACAACATCCAGACAAAGAAAATGTAGAAGCCTAGGCGCCAATTCCGCAGGATGGTCGGAACAACAACACAACCCGCTATCCCAACCACAGCAATCTCCATCGTACGCCAATCATTGGCGACGATTTTGCTTCCCGCCTGCCACGCTAGCCAAAGGGCGAGAACAAACAGTCCCAGGCCGATCCAGGCCTGGTTCTTGATCGCGGGAATGCGTGTGTCCGACAAGCTCGGGGCCCCTATTCGACTCGGCGACTCTTCGTGCGTGATCGAAGGTACTTGCGCATTCTACCCCACCCTAGGGGCCTTTCGGGATCCGACGAGAAACATCCCTTTGACCCTTCATTCAAGAATTGTTGATCCGCCCTGAACGCCTCGGGATGTCTGAACCAAATCCGGACACTATCACCGGTGGACTGTCGAGGCCTTAGCTTGCGATTTGAGCCTCGCAGATTTTACAGGAGTCGGGGCGAGGCTGTTGAGTCGCCGGCCGACCAAAATTCAGGCAGAGTTCCGTCACGCGCTTCGGCCCATCAGTGAAGAACTTTGCCGGCCCTAGAGTTTTTCTCCCTTGAAGCAAGCGTCCATTTTGAGAACAGGCGCCCACACCACGGGTCGATACCGAGAGACCTATGCGCTCTACGGCGATACGTTGGGGTGACAATTGAAGTCAGCCTCTAACGGCCGCGAGGCATGAATTGCGAACATAAAACGTGGTTTCTCCCCTCTGGGACTCCAAGAAATCGCCCGTGACTGCCCTCACCGTCGGGCGGCATCCAGGCTTAAAACGGTCGTGCAATTCGATGGCTAAACAACGGACGTTTTGAATCCAATCAGTCGCCGTCTCAAAGACCTCCTTTTCTGCCCCCTCAATATCAACCTTGAGGACGTCAATAGATGAAATGTGCATCTCATTCATCAGCGATTGCATCGTGACGGCTCGGACCGGGATACCTTCACCCTCGCACACAGAAAAGACGATCTTATCTATCCTACTGTCAGTTCCCCGAGGGATGGCGAGGCTGATCTCACCATCCCGGTTCCATGCCGCCGCATGAATGGGAAGAATGTTCGAGTAACGGGCGACATTCCGTTGAAGAATCGCAAAATTCGAAGTTTCAGCTTCTACTGCTATGATCCTTGCTTTAGGGAATTGGTTTGCATAGTAAACGGACGCCATCCCAATATTGGCTCCAAGGTCCACTATCGTCTCAGGGACGAAGGGTAGGGGCAGTGCATAGTGGCCTCGAAGTAGGATGTCTTCGTAGATTGAAGCGTCCGTAGTTCTCATGCGGAGGGTGACGGGATTCCTTATTCCCGGCGGCGTCACGGTAAGCGTGTCTGGCGAGCCAAAAAGGCGATAGCTGCCATACGCTAGCATCCCACGGAGTCCAAGGGGGCGCTGGTACATGCGCAGGACGCAAAACACGCGTCCTAACGCACCGGGGCTTTTCGAAGACCGACTTGATCTGGGGGAATTTTCTCTTCTGTTCGTTACGGAAGCCATTCTGACAACTCCACCCGTTGTTATTATTGAGTGCCAACACTAACGGATTGCCGACGCGCATGATAGGCGCATTATTCACGCGGAGGTCGCGTTCCTCCAACCGTCCTTTCAGACGAGCAGTCATTAACGGTAGTGCTCACGACAATAAGAAATTAGCTCTCGCCGGCCTAGAATCTTTTCGGACAGAACGTCTGGGTTTCGAAACAAAAATGTGCCGAATAACTTCAGAATCATTCGTTCCGCACGAAGCCTCGTGAGGACGAACGCCCGCGCCAGACGGGCGTTAGTAATCAGATTGTGTTTGCGAAGAAGATACCATCGGCTCTTGTAGAAACGGAGCACCCGATGTCTCTGCGGTTGTGACCAGCCCCCTCCGACGTGGAAGGCCCTAAGGGAAGGGTCCGTCGCTATTTTCCAACCGCTTCTCCGCAATCTCATGCTGTAGTCTAGGTCGGCATCCAAGAAGTCGAAGTTCTCGTCGACCCCTCCCACTTGCATATATGCCTTTAGGCGCGTTGCCATGCAACATGAAAACACGCAGAGACCCTTGGACCGCGGCACCTTTCGCGAAATCCAGCCATCGAGCCTTTGTCCAAGCAAGAGACTCCACTTGGTCGGCTCACGATTGAGAAACGATCCAGTGGGTGAACCGTTTTCGTCTTCCGCAAAGAATGCAAGCTGGCCTAGCTGTTTGTCACACTCAAAGCGCTCTCGTGCGCAAGTAGCAAATGGTTTTACGGGATAAGCGTCGGCGTCGAAGACCACGACCAAGTCGCTCTTCATCTCAGTGAATGCAACCTTAAGCGCGCCCGTATAACCACGATTCGCCTCGCCGCGAATCACGCGGATGCGGCCGTCGACAACCACAGGAGGTGGCGTTTGGGATCCGTCGTCGAACAAGACATACTCCTTGACGGACTCTTGTTCCAGATGGATTGATGCGTTCAATGCGCGCAAAGCGAGGTCCCAAGTGTTGTAGTTAAGTACCAGAACCCCAACCGAAAGCGAGGGACTCGCCTCCATTTCAGATGTTCCTGGAAAGCTCATCTGCGTGCGTTGCGCTGGTCCGAGTCGACGGCGGAAACCTCGGAGCAAACCGCCGCATGGGACTCAATCATGCTTTCGTGACGAAAAAGTTTCACGGCGCGATTGCGAGCCGAAGAACCGAGTGATGCCACAAGATCCGGACTGTTTAACCCCACTTGCATGCATGAAGCAAGCTTCCGAAAATCTCCCGGAGCGAATTTCAAGCCGGCGTTGCCTATGACTTCTCCGAGCCCTCCGACGTCTGCTGCAATCACCAACCGACCCCGCATCATTTGCTCGATAGCCCCAAGTCCCGCGGTTTCTTCCCAAATGGAAGGCATCACAACAACGGAAACGCGGCTCACGGCGCGATCGAGATCAGCACCTCGCAAAACGCCTGTAAAACTCACTAATTCGTTCAGCCTCAGATCGCGCGTCATCCGCTCGAGGCGCGCTCGTTCAGGACCGTCGCCAATGAAAGTCAGTTTGAAGTGATTGCCTTGGCCAGCGAGATGCTCCGCCGCCTGGAGGAGAAGAGATAGGCCTTTCTCCGCGACGAAGCGACCCACGTATGCGAATTCCACGACGTCTGAAGGACTCTCGGTGCATGGGGATTCGAGAACCTCGACGACACGGACGCCGTGGTAGATGGTGCGTGCACGAGGAAGTTGAATGCGAGTCTCCTGGTGTCTGCTGACGGAAACATTGACCGCGACTCGCTTGCACAACCAGTGTCGAGGAAAAGTGAGCAGAAGAGAACGAACGCTGCCCGTAACTCCCATAGCTTTCCCACAGCAACGAAGACACTGGCCATACTCCCGCTTCATGAAGTGCCCTGCGCACATTGTCTGAGAAGGCTGCTTGAACAGCAAGCCATTAGGGCAGATTGACTGATAGCCGTGATGTACGACTACGACAGGCTTTCGAATCAGCCAGGAGACTACGAGTGGCAGGATACACGGGCCAGCGAGATGCACCAGATCGGTTTCCCGGATTAAACGAAGCAGTTGCCAGAAACCGGGACCGCGCACAACTTTGAACGGCAATCTCGATTCATCGAAGCCATCTCCAGGAGTAGCTGTCACCACCGTCACTGCGAAAGTCTCCTCCGCTGTCGAGCCCCGAAAGCTCGCCAAGCCTTCCGCCAACAGCATTGCGCAGGTTTCCACGCCCCCGACGGCTGGCGCGAAACTGTGACTATAGAGAAGGATCCTCATAGATCTGCGGTTTCGCTTATGAACGCAACCGAACCGCTTTCTCGACGGCTCGCAACGTTGCGCTAGCGCTTTCGTCCTGGGACCAGTATCGCCATTCGCTCCCGCGCCGCCTGACCAATTCGTTTCAAATTCATCGCGGTCGGCTGCGATCTTGCTTAAAATATGGGCAAGAGCATCGACGTCGCCTGCGGGAAAAACAAATCCCGTCTCACCCTCGCGTACAAGGTCAAAACGCGCGCCGACCCGGTCGCTCACGACGACGCAACATCCGCACAACATCGCTTCGTTTACGACGACGCCAAACGGCTCATACTCCGAAGGCAGCACTAGAATATCAGACGCAGTATATATCTCCGGCAAACCAGACTGGTTCACAAATCCACAAAACCTCACCCTCGCATCACTCCGAGGGACTTCGCTTCGGATTCCAGAGTTGAGCGCAGGGATCCGTCACCAGCGAAACATCAAGTAAGCATTGGGGACCGGAACCTGCGGCGAACGCGCGAAGGAGGTCGAGCGGGCGCTTCCACGGCTGGAGCTTTGCCGAGAAGAGCACCACAACTGCATCTGCTGGAATCCCCCAACGGGCGCGCACGCTGTTCGAATCTATTCGTCGTTGATCGCTCGATCCACCAGTCGTTGTTTACACTATAAGGCGTTAGGACAATGCGATTCGTCGGGAATCCCGAGAGCCTTCAACAGTGTAACCGACGCACTTGATGACACAATCGACACATCGGCGAGGCGGAAACAGCCGAGGCCACAGCAGCTTTTTGATCCAAAACTTTCCATCGTTTGTGATCGCGCGGTGAGAGATCGTGAGCATCTGTACCGAAGAGAACAGGTACCCCGCTACACTTGGCCGCCAGTATTGCGATCCAGAAAGTAGCATATACGTACCCTGTGTATAAGACGACCGCGTCGAATTGCCTCGAGCGAATCAGTCGCCATACCTGCGGATTCGCTAAGACTGAAAAACGATCCGTACCTTCGAAGCGATGAACGATGGATATGTCTACCCATGAATAACCGTCAAGCAGAGGGATGTCCCATTTCACTTCGACCCCAAAGTCGGGGTCAATATGAGGTTCGGCACCCTGCATGCTGCAATATGCCACCTGAATTGTCGAGTCTCGGGTCCTTGGCGAAAAGCCGAAAAAAAGAAGCAGCGTATTGAACGGGATGAGACGCGATCATTAAAACGCGCGAGTCGCGGGCTCATGGAGAGAATTCATCCTTCATGTATTCTAGCTCGTTCGAGGTTCCGCAAAACATGAACTGAGCACCGCACAAACCCCCCGGGAACGGAAGCTATACCTGGCGCATTGTGTGATGCTCTTAAGCTGCGCAACTTCCCGAGATCCTCAAAAAATTTGTTCACGACTGCCTCGCCTGTTGAGCAAATTCATCCAAGCTCACCGCTCGTGCGCCAGTTTAGTGCCTCGCTAAACCGGTCTGCGATTCGCGTCCAGGAAAAGTGGTCTTGTTGGGCCCGCAGGCTGCGTTCGTGCAATTCCGTCCACCGGGCGGAGTCGCTCAATACGCGCACCAGAGCCTGTATCAGGCTCTGCCGATCCCGCCACGGCGACCACTCAATTCCCGCCTCGTCAAGAGCATCATCGCTCCCTCCGACGCGATATCCCACGATCGGAAGTCCGCAGGCGACGCCCGCAATCGCGCTCCCACGCTGCAACGTAATCGCGCCGCGCACGAAGAGCAGCACGTGCGCTCTCGCGAACTCGTCGGCTACTTCCTCCGCCGGTAACACGCCACGCACCACGATTTCCACGCCGCTTCCCGCGAGCGCCGTTTCGATGTTGCTGCGGACTTCGAGTGATCCGCGCCCGATGACGACGAGCCGTAGCGCCGGAAACGACTTACTTGCTTCCCTCATCACGTCGGCAATTTCTTCCACCTCGCCCGCCGTTCGCGGGGCACCGGTCACGCCGAAGACGATCACGATCCTTTGTTGCTCCAGGGATCCCGGCCCTCTACGGCGGTCGAGCCTCTCAGGAATATTTGCGCCGATAGGGACGAATGCCGACTTGTCAGCACCCGGTGGCGCAGCCAGCCGACCTTCTCGAGAGGTACCGTAAAGACGCACTTCGTTGCTTCCTGGTAGAGTCTCTCGATCACCCATTGTTGGCACGCTCCACGCATTCGATCGATCCAACGGACGCTGCCACTCTGGCGCGCGAATTCGTGAAACACCACGGCGCTCCGGCAACCTCGCCTCCGCAGAATCGCGAGCGCCGCGAGCACTCCGATCGGAAATCCGCGGCGCGACCAACTCATGCCTGTGTATTGCACCAGGACCCACGTCCCGCGCCACGCTCGCGCTTTCACGCCACAGCGCCCAAAGCGCAGCACATCCAGCCCTGACCGAACCAGTCGACCCGGGTCAAATTCAGCGTCACTCCCCGCTGCGCGAGCGCCCGCCCAAGAAACGTGCAGTAGTCTTCCACGCCGTCCGTCGGCATGTCGCGTCGCCCCAGCAGCGCAATCCATTCTGTCGGCTCGGCAACGCCACTCGTTGCCGACTCATTCGCACCCATCATGTCTTCGCGTCCCGATCCATTAGCGGAACTTGTGCCAGGATGTGATTCGTGTCCACCGACTCGACGCTGTACCCGAAGTGGCCCAGAGCCCGCGTGCCGCCCAGTCATTCGATTCCGAATGTATTCCGCAGAGGACCCACGGGCGGCTCGCTTGTAGCAGCTTCTCCGCACCCCGCAGAGCTTCGATTTCGGCGCCCTCGACGTCGAACTTGACCGCGCCCGGCCGCGGCGCAACCATTGCGCGCCACATTTCGGAATAGGTGCTCGGCAACCGCCGGATCTGGCTCGAAACTGCGCCCAAGCAAAAGTCCACAAGAACGCAATCCGACTCTAACTGCCGAGCCCATCGGCGGGAATTGTTCTGCTCAAATGCATACAAATCCTAGCCTTCGGGCGCGTGTAAGTGAAAGTTAAGCACTTCTTCAAGGCGAACTCCCAGCGCATCGGTCGAATGGGCGCGCCCGGCTTCGATGCGCAACCTGCGTTTCGGGCTTGTTAGCGGCTCCGCAAGAGCGGCCTCCGTTGCGCGCACAAATTCGGGCGCTGTATCCGCCAGATAGACAATATCCGAAAACTCGATGACCGAAAGGATAGGGGTCGAAACAATGGGAATTCCGGAAACGAGATAGTCGAAGAGTTTGAGAGGCACGCAGTGGAGGTTTCGATCCGTGAAACAATCGTAGGGCATCACAGCCACATCCAACGCTGACACGCTCGCGGCCAACTCTTCGGGCGGGCGCCAGACCATATTATGAACATTGGGAAACCGCAGGTTCTCTCCTCCTCCGAAACAAACAAACTGCCAGTTCGGGCGCAGCGAAAGCACGTTCGCCAACAGAGGCAGATTGAGCCGGGCGTATATGGGCCCGAGATAGCCGAGTCTCGGACGCGGTATCTCGGCAAAGTCTGACGGCTCACCATTTTCGATCGGCGAGCGAGCGTCTAAGTAAATGGACTGGGGAATCCAGCGAATTTTGTCAGCGTATCGCGCTCGCAGCTTAGTGTAGACGGGCTTGGGAATCACAAGCGTCCGATCCGAAATCTCGACAAGTTCGTATTGGTAGTCCTCAGGGTAGTCCATACAAATATGCACCAAAGGAAACCCATGAGCCTTCATCTCAAGACAAAGCGGCACCATGTGCTCGAGGTGCGAGTAGATGAACAGCGGATCCTTGAGGCCCAAGTCGGCTGCTCGGCATCGGACTTGCTCTGCTACGTTCCTCCATTGCCGATTTCGCACCGCAGGTGCGACGTTGAACCTGTCCCCGTAGTATTCGGGACCGAAGCTATGGATGCCTGATCGGATTTCTCGCAGGGGCCTTCCCGGTCGCCGAAAGCGTGATACCGGATACTCACAATGGAGAACACGAGCGCCCTTGTCGGCCAGGGCTAGCGCGATGCGCTCCGGAACGTTGAACGTCTCCCACCCCCACGTCGATTGTATGATCGCGTCACGCATTCCGGGTTGAATTGGGTGTCGGGTCGCTAGGCGGAACACCCCAACCATCGATGATCTTGCACGATACCCAAGTTCGGGCAGCAAGTCCAAGACCCTTTGGCTCTCCAGCGATCCCGATGGCTAATTTCGGCGATGAGATTCAGACGGCCCATTTCGATTGTCTGTTGCGCTCCCTTCAACGACGACAGCTCGCTACCTTTACGCCGGTACTGACCTTGGTCAGGAAGCCGCGCTATCCGGGTGGGCAGGCTGCGAGCGCAAATTCCGACAGAGTTTGGCCAAAGACTTCTCACCCTTGCCGAGTCACCGGCGTCGAAAGTATCGGAATTCGCACGGTGAAAGCGGTTAGAAGCTTCAGGAAAGGCGTCGAGACTCCAGTCTTGAGGATTTGTTTACAGCTTCCTTTCCAATTTTGAGGCAAGCACGTCGCGACATGAAGTGCGCCCGCATTAGACAGGTGTCTGCCATTTCGACCGGGCAATCAAGAAATCTGCGAGCGGGAACTCACTTTGTATTGCGACGGAGTTAGCTCTTAATAGGCTCACGCCTATCCTGCACCTGGGTCAGGGGGCACTATTCTAGACCCAAAGACTCTCTTAAGTGTCGTCCGGCGCAGGCCAAGGCGTCTTCTCAATGGGAATGTAACCTCCAGAAGCGACTGCCTCAACCTTCGAGGTGAGCACGCCCTGAACACATTACGCCATGCTACCCACCCAATCCTGCCGTCCGACCCCAATTCGTGGGTCGCGTGGATGATATTGCGGCAATGCCGCCCGTTGGCGCTCAGCGCGAAGTTGCGTTTAGCGAGGGGGTCCTCATGGGTTCCCTGTTTGCCGTTAGGGTGATAACCATACCCATGATTCTGATGCACGGGCACGACGAATGGCGTGCAATCCAGCAGGGGCACCCCAGATGAGAGAGCCTTCCACACTAACCAGTGGTCCCAAAAGCTGCGACCCACAACGAGGGGCGGTACGTCATCGTACAAGCCTTTTGCGAAAAGAAAGAAATCGACAAAATGCGGCGACTGCAGGACGCCGGACGCCAACGCGAGGCGCCGCACTTCTATCGCCCACTCCTGGCGCGTAAAGTCAATCGGTTCTGTAATATCAGTATCCCAGCGCTGGGCCACAAGCAGGAACCGCCGACGCCAGGCGACTGCCGTTTCGAACGCTCTTCTGAAATCCTCCAACAGGACTATGTCGCAATTGGAATAGCAGAGAAAGTCGTGCCTGGCGATGCCCTGTGCTCGTGCGAACATATAATTTAGATATTTCATCCCACTTTCGTGTCGCTCCACGCGTCGTTCATGGAGCAGTCCAAACTCGGCGCAAACCTCCGCTGTCCCGCTCTCGTCGCCGAACAAAATCACTTCGACATCAGGATGTAAAAGCGTCCAGCTTCTTAACGCATTGCGCTGGATGATGTCAATGTGGCCCGTGAACGGCTTCGGCGTGCCGAAGATTGTCAGCATGGCAAATCAAACTCCGCCGGCGACACCGATTTGTTTCTGCTCGGCCAGGACGATCTCCTGGAGGGTGTGCTTCAGATCGAACTTCAATCGCCAGTTCGGAAAATGGGCGCGGAGTTTGCGCAGGTCACTGATGTAGCAAATATGATCTCCCTTGCGGGGCTCGTCGCTATACTCCCAATGTACCTCCTTGCCCGTAATTTCGCCCACTTGCTCGAACGCTTCTAGGATAGAGAGGCTGTTCTCTCTACCGCCGCCGATGTTGTAGACCTCGCCCGGCCGCGGATTAACAAAGAACTCGTCGGCGGCGCGCACGACATCTAAACTGTGAATATTGTCCCGCACCTGCTTTCCTTTATAGCCGAAAACCGTGTAAGTTTTCCCGGCCATAGTCGTCTTGACCAAGTAGGATAGGAACCCGTGGAGCTGCACTCCAGAATGGTTTGGCCCCGTGAGGCATCCACCGCGAAAAACGCCGACGTTCATGCCAAAGTACCGGCCGTACTCCTGTGCGAGCACGTCGGCAGCAACCTTGGATGCACCAAAGATCGAATGTGTGGTCCGGTCGATGCGGCATTCCTCGTTGATACCGTCGTGGTCGGCAGGATCAGCATAGTCGTAGCGAGTAGGAAGTTCCACGAGCGGCTTCTCATTGGGAGCGTCCCCATAGACCTTGTTGGTGCTTAGGAAGACCAGGCTTGCTTCCGGAGAGAACTGGCGCATCGCATCCAGAATATTGGCCGTGCCGCCCGCATTCACATCAAAATCTACGAGAGGTATCTCTCTGGCCTTGTCATGAGACGGCTGAGCGGCGCAATGCAGAATGGCGTCGAAGCGGCACTCCTTGAATAAGGCGAAAATACCTTCACGGTCGCGAATATCGAGGTCGTGGTGCTCGAAGCGCGACGTGACCCCCTTGAGCCGATTCAAGTTCCACGTGGTATCACCCGTCTCGCCGAAAAAGAAGCGGCGCATATTGTTATCTAACCCGACGACCTTGTGACCATGGTGATCAAAGTATTCGACGGCCTCGGAACCGATAAGACCGCTGCTGCCGGTTATCAAGACTCTTTTCATCTGGCGCCCCTCTAGCATTTCTACGCGTCGAGGGCGGCTTATGAAACTGCCGTGGCATCACTCTCTTACCGACGACGGGTGTCCTTGAGTTTGAGATAGAAGAGCATCCGCAGGAGTCGGCCACGGCATGTGCTTGCAGGCGAGCAGTCGGAAAGCCCCCTGCGGACCATGCTTGCTATGCGACGATTTCAAAACGCGCTGGAACTTTTTCTGCGGACTGTGTTAACTATCAACGGAGCCGGTGCATGCATCCGTCTCTTCAAGGCCACTTGGGAGAATCATGATCAAGCACTCGTGGGCATACTTCTGTCTCTTAACAGCTCTTGCATTTCAAGCCGGTTGCGGCGCTCGGGATCGTCCAAGACCGTCGTCCCATCCATTTCACCGAGCGCCGTCGCTCTTTCGCTCGGCCAGTCAACCCAATTTCAAGCAACGCTGCCCGGAAGCTCCAGAGCGTAACGTGGTCCGTTGACGGCACGACCGGCGGAAACGCCATGGTCGGCACGATTGACTCAACCGGAAAATACACGGCGCCGACGAACACGCAGAGCATTGCAGTGATGATTACCGCCGCCTCCAGCTCTGCGTTCCTCCGCATCGGCGCAGGTATTCGTTGTCGCGCCGGGAGTCGGTCGAGCCCACCCTAAATCCACAGGTGGCGCTCTACACTATCACGCCTCCGGCCGCCGCCAACGTCACCATCCAGTTCGGCCCCACCACCGAGCTACGGCCTGTCCACTTGGACGCAGGGCTCTCCTACAGGCGGGGGCCCGGTCGGCACGTACGTCGCCGGGATGCTTGCCAATACTGCCCTACCACATGCAAGCCACGGTGCAATTTCCCGGCGGCGTCACGTACACCGACACCGATCACGTATTCACGACGGGCGCTGTGCCGGCAGGAACACTTCCTTCCTTAACGGCTACGACCACAGCTGGAATGACGCCTCAAAGCGGTGTCGAGTTACTGGATCTCATTAGCCTCACGCCCACAAGCAAAGTCGGCGTTGCGGCCACGGATTTGAGCGGCAATATTCTATGGACGTACGACCCTGGAAGTGCGGTCCCGGCAGGATCAGATGCCGGTCCCGTCAAGCTCCTGCCCAACGGACATATTCTGGTCAATTTTGCTGCTACCAATTCGGGCGGAATTGGGCTGAGTTCGGTCCTTCAGGAGATTGATTTGGCGGGAAACGTCGTCTGGCAAATGACTTCAGCGCAACTCAATCAGGCGCTCGCCGCCGCCACCTGCGCGGAATGCAATGTCACCATCCTTGTCGACTCATCACGACTTCGCCATACTTCCAAACGGCCATTTGATCTTGATCGCAGACACCCAGCAGGTCATCGATGGCACCACCGTTACCGGAGACGTGCTCATCGATCTCGACCAGAATCACAATCCCGTCTGGGCTTGGAACGAGTTCAATCATTTGGACATCAACCGCCAGCCCTACATGTATCCGGACTGGACCCACACCAATGCCGTTCTTTATTCGCCGAGCGACGGCGACCTGATCATCTCCATCCGTCACCAGAATTGGGTAATCAAAATCGACTACGACAATGGCGCCGGCACCGGCGACATCGTGTGGCACCTCGGCTACCAAGGGGACTTCACCCTCTTGAATGCCGACGGGTCGGCCGACACTAATCCCTTCGACTGGTTCTATGCCCAGCATGGCCCCTCGTTCACTACTACGAACACGAGCGGCAAGTTCTCTCTCGTCCTCTTCGACAATGGAGACGACCGTGGCGTTTCCGTCGTCGCGGGAGGCACCTGCGGCGTGGCCGGGCAGCCCGCCTGCTATAGCACGGTCCCTCTTTTCAATCTTGACGAAACGGCTATGACTGCAACCATGGTCTTCAATCCGACCACGCCCGACTACTCGTTTTTCGGAGGCAATGCCGAAGTGCTCAAGAACGGCGACGTCGAATACGACGAATGCGCCTCGACACCCTTCCCGACACAAAACGCGGCAATCTACGAGGTTACGCAGACTTCATCGCCCCAGACAGTGTGGCAAATGCAAATTGCCGGCCAATATGCGTACCGTGGGATGCGCATTCCGAGCCTTTATCCTGGCGTGCAATGGTAGGCCTCTACGGGACCCGAAACTCGATTTGAGAAGGGTTGGCGCAGTCATCGTGAAACTGTCATAGAGCAAAACGAGCGAGCGCAGAGGCGCAGACCACCGACGACGTTCAGTGCCACGAACTTTATTCGCCGTGAGATCTGCATGTATCGAAACTTCCGCGGTTGCGAAAAACGCTAGCAACGAGCGACCTGCAGTGATCGGTAGAGATCTAAGTAGCGGCTTGCTTGGACGTTAAGTCCATATTCTTGAACCGCTCGTTGCCTCGCGTTTGCGGCCATCGTTGCGCGGGCAGCATCATCTTGCAATACGCCGCTAACGGCGGCGCGTAGAGCAGCCACATTACCGCGGGGAACGAGACGACCTTCGACCCCATCCCGAATTATGTCGGGTACGCCACCTGTGGAGAAGGCCACAACTGGAACGCCACAAGCTAGTGCTTCAAGCACCGTATTCGGAAGATTGTCTTCCAGTGTGGGCAGGACGGAGAGATCAGCGGCGCTATAAATCATAGATAAGATCCTGTCATTGCGCACGTAATCCCACTGTACTTTCGGAATACTAGGAGGCGACTCTGTGCGACCTTGTCCGAGGATCAGAAGGCAAAGATTGGAACGGTCTGGCGTTGCCGTCAAAGCCTCCAGCAACAGTGTGAGGCCCTTGCGGGTTTCGGAAGCCACATCAGCAAGGAAAAGAATCACACTTGCCTCTTGCGGGATGCCGAGCACAGCCCGGGCAGCGCGGCGATCGCGAGGTTGAAAAACTTCCGTGTCGAGCCCATACGGAATGACGCTGATGCTACTTCTGCCGAGCAGGGTACTTCGCCCTACTTGTTCGGCAAGCCATTTGCTCGGCGTAACAAGATGAAGGACACCGGCCTTGAGCGAATCGTAGCCGGAACGCTTGCGCTTCCACGAGGCGCGTGAGAAATCATTCGGTTCACGACTCTCCAACTGAGGGCACGTGCCACAGGATTCCGCAAACCGACCGCATCCGCCATCAAAGTGACAGCCGCCTGTAAAGGCATTCATATCGTGGAGAGTCCATACAATCGGGCGGTCCTGTGGAACGCGCTGAAAGAAGGTCCGATAGTCGAGAAACCCCGAAACCCAGTGGAGATGAAGAATGTCCCAAGGAGGCAATTGGCGCAGCGGCGCGCCGGAATGCTGGCTGCGATCATCGCTGAAATGGGTCGCCCCCGGCGGGCGCTTAGTAAGTAGGCGCACGCTATTCCTGTATAGCAACCAACGACGCCACCTCCTCTCAAGCCGTGTGGCTAGCCCGCTCGGGTATCGGAACGGTATTACTGTCGGGTCGTCCGATTCGCGGCGCTCAACGAACAAGCGTGAGGCCTCTCCCAACTCGAGCAAGCCTCGATGTAGACGATAAGCTGAACGAGCTGCACCCCCTCGCAGGTCGGTGTAGGCCACATGAGTAATGTTCATGGGCAGGACGCTTCCACGAATAGAGAATCAGGTTTATAGGTGCGTCCGTCAGGCTCCGAATCGAGATGAAAGCTGGTCCAATCCGGTATTTGGCTCTCGGTAGCCCCGACACGAACGGGTCGGACAAAACCTGCCTGCCGCAACAACCTACTCAGGGAATAAGAGTCGTACATCCACAGATGAACTTCGCCGACTCGGCGAAATAGCCCGATCTGGAGAGCCCTCCAATCTTGTTCACCCAGGAGCAGTCTAGCGAATTTGCTGCGAAGCGCCTTCCCGGGATTGCGGAGCACGTATTGCCAGGCCGTGTTAGAAGGTAATTGACCTCCTCCCGGAACAACGGGTTTCGTCTGGAAATTCTCACGAAGCAAATTGGCCTCACTGCCTAAACGCTCGAAGACAAAATCCCAATTAGGGATAGGGTTCTGGCTAAAGTATTCCGCGAAAGCGCCACAGGATTCCTCACGGACTGTTTGATCGTACATTTCTAGGACCATCCAGTCATAGTTGGCGCTCCAGCCCGGCTCGTCGCGAGAACCTCTCTCCAGAGCTTCCAAGTAGCGACGCGCGATTTGCTCGAGGTCGGGAACAACCACTCGGATCACACCGCCCGATTTCAGCACGCGACAGCATTCGCGAAGAAAGCCGGTGCCAACATGCCTGGGAAGATGCTCCAAGACGTGAGAGTGGTAAACGACATCAAACGACCCAGCAGAGAACGGAAGACCTTTGCGAAGATCCCAAGGACGAACGTGCGGGTCCGTCGATATAAGATCAAGATTTACCCAATCGGGATGGAAGCGCCGACCGCAGCCGAGATTCAGGCAAAGCATGTCACTCCTTGCGAAACCAACGTGCGGTGTAGTCGACTTGATTCAACGCGTAGAGCAGTCCACGTTCTCGAAAAAATTCGTCTACTGCCATTCGACAACCCGGCCAATGGCCGTAGTCATCGATCGACACGAAGCCACCGGGCACCACACGATCGTAGAAAGTCTCAAGGCACAATTTCACCGACTCATACCAATCTGCATCGATATTAAGCAGGGCAATTCTTTCGATGGCTACAGTAGGAAAAGTATCTTGGAACCAGCCCGGCACGATGCGCACACGACTCATGTTGGCGCCGACTTTTAGCAGAACCTCGCGCACGCACGCTACGTCGCCGATTTCCTTACCAACGTGATCTTCGGCAGATTCTCCTCCGATCCCTGGGGCGTCCTCGGTTCCCGTCGTTGGCATACCCTGGAAGGAGTCGAACAGCCAGACGGTTCGATCCAACCGCGAATTCGTGGCAAACCGCCCGAGAATCGCCGCCGTCCCTCCGTTGCAGACTCCGCATTCCACAGCATCCCCTAGAACAGATTCCACTTCAATTTGACGTGCCAAACGGTACAGGCTTCGGACGCGATCACGGCCTACAAGGGTGTACGGTTGTACAATTCGTGCAAGGCGGGGTTCAAAAACCTTCTCGTGTAGACCTTCGACAAGTCTCGCGTAATAATCTGTCAATCGATTGATACCTTGTTTTCGAAACGGCAAAGGTACGGTCCGGGAAAAACTACGACGTGTTTCGCGGTCTCAGCCCCCGTGACGAATTGCAGCGAGGTCGCATTTTCGATGTTGTCAATCTCCTCGAGCGTATCCCTACCAAGCCATAGATTGACAAAATAGGTGCCCGGTTTCAATAAAAGTTCCCTCAAATAGAACTCAGCTTGAGCCTTCTGTCCGGCTTTTAAGGAGACAAACGAACCCTTCTGTGCCGTATTCACGTCGACTAATCGATACCCGGTGCTGTCATAAATGATAACTGCAACATTGCAACTAGGGATGTCCGACTGAGATTCGATTTTCAACTTAATCAATAGATCACAACCCGGGTACGGGGCGGACAGCACCTCGCCCTCCGCGTTGCGCGGTTCGATTGTAATGCTGCAGAACCTCGCTTTCCCCGAGCCTGTTCGCACGCGATGCTCCAACCCCGACAGATTTGAAGGCACACGCAAAACCTCCGCGTAATACTGAGTCGTTACGTCGGTCGTCGGCCCGTCTGCCTCCACACCACCCTTGCTCAGTAGGACAACGCGCGAACAGAGGGCATTAATTGCATTGATGTTGTGACTAACGAAGACGATGGTACGGCCACTGCTCGAAACTTCCTGCATCTTGCCAAGGCACTTCCTTTGAAATTCCAGATCGCCGACCGCGAGAACTTCGTCCACGAGCAGGATTTCAGGCTCGAGATGCGCGGCGACAGCAAACGCTAGGCGCACCTGCATGCCGCTGCTGTAGTGCTTGAGCGGCGTTTCCAGAAAACGCTCGACTTCGGAGAAGGCCACGATCTCGTCGAATTTTCGGTCGATCTCGTTCTTCTTCATCCCCAGAATCGAACCGTTCAAATAAACATTCTCGCGACCGGTCAGTTCAGGGTGAAATCCGGTGCCGACTTCGAGAAGGCTGCCAACCCGGCCGCGGATTTCGGCGGAGCCTTCGGTCGGCTTCGTGATGCGCGAGAGAATCTTCAGCAGGGTGCTCTTTCCCGCGCCGTTCCGGCCGATCAATCCGAGCACTTCCCCTTCTCGAATATCAAAAGACACGTCCTTCAGCGCCCAGACATGGTCCGCCGCGTTCCGGCTCCAGCCGTTTCGCACCGAGGATGCCAGTTTGGAGGGAGCGTACAAAGCGTTGCCGAGCACTTCGCGCATGCTTTTGTAGTAATCGCGCTCACCAATGCGATACCGTTTGCCTAGAGCTTCCGCACGGATGGCGACCCGGCTCATCGTTCACACCACATCGGCGATCGTCGTCTCCATGCTTTTGAAAATATGACAACCCGCTCACCAGGACACCAACAACCACTACCGAAGAGGCTATCAGCGCACGACCCGGAACCACGCCCTGCCCCGTGAGCGACCAACGAAACCCCTCAATCACCCCGGCCATGGGATTCAATCCATAGAGCCACCGCCATTTCGCCGGAACGACGAACTCGGATAGGCGACCGGCGAAGCAAATAGCCAGAATTGAACGAGGAACGGCATGACGTATCGCACGTCGCGATAGATCGCGTTCAGCGCCGAAAGCCACAGCCCTACGCCCAGCGCGGTCGCAACGCAAGAAGAAGGAACAACGGACAGCCAGAAGTAGCGCCACACGTCGGACGCATCCGATAATAGAGCATCATAGCCGATGAACATCAGCAACGACACGGCGAAATCCACCAAGCCCAGACAAGACCGCCGAAATCGGCAACATCAGCCGCGGGAAATACACTTTGGTGATCACGTGCTGATTCTCGACGATCGTATTCGTCGCGTTTTGCAGAGAGGCCGCGAAATACGTCCATGGAAGCAGCGCAGCTATAATAGAAAATCGGATAGGGCAGGCCGTCCGACGGAAGGTGCGCGAGCCTGCCGAAAAAGTCGTGAACACCAGCATCGTCAGGAAGGGCTGCAAAACTGCCCAAGCGGCGCCGATGGCCGTCTGCTTGTAGCGGACCTTGATATCCCGCCACACGAAAAAGTAGAGCAGCTCGCGATAATCCCACAGTTCTCCGAACGGGAGCACCCACCAACGGCCGGGTGGCGTGATGCGAAGCATCGCTGGCCTCGGAAGAGTCGGGATTTCGGTGGTAGGAGTTGTCACGTTCATCGTGAATCCTTGGGCCCGTCCGATTTCAGCCCGCGGACGTCCTGCTTTTCGATTCGCTCCATCAACTGCCTCCGCCCCAGGAAATAGTTTCGCACGGATTGCGCCGCCTGCGCGGGGACGACCGCCACTTGGTTGTAAGCAGCATCTCGCCACGCAATCGGTCCGCGATCTGGAATCAAGTGCATCCCCCATTGAAACATCAGACCCAGATTCCACACGATCAGCACTGCAGTTAACACTCCACGAAATAATTGCAGCGCGCCCTCCTTGCCAGGCGCGAGCGAGCCAATCGAACAACGCCGCAAGTCCCAAAACAAAGAGCGGCGTCAGCCCCACGAAGAACCGGCTGCCATAGGACGAGATCCCATCCCAATCTTTGTAACAGCCGATTACATATAGAAACGCAAAGAATATCGACGATCGAGTACGAGCCAAGATTCGCGGTCGTATTTCCGAAGAACGAAAAGGCCCGCGACCGAGAAGAAGACAAGATCGGAGTCCAACTGAAGAGACCATGGTCAGCTGAAAGGCAGACCTTGAAGAATGCCGGTGAAGTCCAAACCCAGTGATGCTCGTAGCCGGTTTGCACGTAGCTCCCGTAGATGATTTTCTTGGCGATCAGCGTAGGCAGAAAGGCTGCCACGAGCGTCAGCGCAAAAACAGCGTTCTTCAGAAATAGCCGCCAGCCTAGTTTGCTCTCCCTACCAAGAATGGAGGTGCGGTAACCAGCCAACGATTCCAAGCAGCGGCAGCAAGAGCACGATGCCATTCAGGTAGTAAACATCGATCATCAGCCCGCCAAGAGCTCCGAGAATCACCCACTGCAGCCACGTCCGCGCATTGCGCGTGCGCATCCAGTACCAGAGAAAGAGCGCCACCGCAAAAGCAGAATGCGCATGCGACCACGACGGATTGAAGTACATGTACACGGGCAGCGAGCTCCCGAACCAAATCCCGACAGTGGCCAGAAAAGCCCATCGCTCCGCTACATACTGCCGAGCCAGCACAAACGAGATCAACAGCGCCATGAAGCCGTAAAACGCCGTGCCCAGCGCCATCGCCACCGATACGGGCGCGAATATCCGTCCGCGGCGACGTGCCCGCCAAGGCTGTCGCACAAGCAGCACGCCCGCGTGCGCCACCAAGCAGAAATGGCGACCATAGAATCGCCGGCCCGACGGCGAAATGGTTATTCAAATGGCCTGTGGACGTGTACTGATCGGGCAGGATCCTGCCCGCTGCGTCGGTTCGGTTCATGCGAAAGCTAGTCGTTCGCCTTCAGCCAGTCGCTTCGTGAAGTCCAATCGGTGCTCGATCAGTATCGAACGCGCGAAAGCGTAATAGCCGACGCCATCTCCGCGCACCCACGGATTGCTGAATGGGAGCGTCAGGACGAACAAAACAAGCAGAATTGCTTCGTATCTGCGTGAGCTTCGACAAACTCCTCTAATTCCTCGGCCGGCCGCATCTCCTCTTGTCGCGACGAGAAGTCCGCCCTCGGCGCGTCATGGCGCTAAGTTCGCACCCGGACCCATTTGAGACGCCGGCGAACCACCGCCGTCTTCCTTTCGCAGGATGGCGATCAGGGAAAGGGGAGGAAGAGGCAGCCACCCATCCACGAGGCGAAACAGCGGAGTCAGGAAGTTCAACATTCGGATCTGGGCAATCCCAAAAGTTTGTCGCCGGAGAATCCGTCCGTTCAACCACCACGCCGGAACGCCGGCTCGATTGAATTTCAACACCTGTTCCACGTGGAATCCCGCTTGGCCGGCCACGTCGCGAAGTTGCTTCTCGGTGTACCGCCGAAAATGCCCTAAAACCTCGTCCAGGCTGCCGTATAGCCACGGCCCGCACGGAACCAAAATCACCGCGCGGCCACCATCCTCGAGCGCGTTCCGGATATTTCGCAAGGCCGCCACGTCGTCCTGCACGTGCTCGACGACGTTGAGGCAAACCACGGTGTCGAATCGCTGCCCCGTCGGAAAAGTCTCCGCCTCCATCGCGTTCGTATGCGCCACTCGCATATAGGGCCGCGTCGCTCGCAGCGTCACCAGATATTCCAGGTACGACGGATTCACGTCCGTGGCCCAGTAGATCGACCGCGGCATCAGGTTCACCGACATGTTTCCCGTACCGGCGCCCACTTCCAGCACCCGGTCGCCGACGTACGGATCTGATCACGTCCGCCATCCAGCGCGTGAATCGAGGCGCCCGAGTCAGCCGGTCGAGGATTTCGCCGCCGTGTTCGTCCGTCGCGTAGATTCGCCCCGACATCGCGTAGCGGAAGATGGCCCATATGGCGCGCACGCCATCCTTCCAGCCAATTTTCTTGCCCTCACGGTACGTCCGTCCGGAGTAGCTGATGGCCACTTCGAAAATCCGGCTGCCGCGCTTCGCGAGCTTGATGGCCAGCTCCGGCTCGACGTCGAACGTCGCGCTCTCGAGCGGGATGCTCTTCAGCAGATCGGCCCGCACCATCTTGTAGCACGTCTCCATGTCGGTCAGATTCAGGTCGCACACGAGATCGCACAAAAACGTCAGGAACTTGTTACCCAGCGCGTGCCGGAAGAAAAGCGCGCGCTTGTAGCCGCCCGCCATGAATCGCGATCCAAAAACGGCGTCCGCTTCCTCGACGAGAAACACTTCCACCATTTTAGGCAGGTCCTGCGGGTGATATTCGAGGTCCGCGTCGTGGATCACCACAAGATCTGTGTCGACGTAGGTCAATCCGGTCCGAATCGCCGCGCCCTTGCCGCTGTTCTTCTTGTGGCGCACCCAAACCCACGAAATCTTCGGATCCGCCTCTTGCGATTCAAGCGAAGCGCGAAATCGATTGAGAGCCTCCGGCGTCCCGTCCGACGATCCGTCGTCGACCACGATAATCTTGACGAATTCCAGCAGCGGCGAATCGCTGAGCACCCGGAGCCGCGCCAGACTCGCTTCCACCAGAAATTGCTCGTTGTAAACCGGAACGATAACGGAAAGAGTAGTGGAAGGCCGCCGCCTCGGCGCGCGCCCCTCCGAAAAGCTCACACCCGCATCCGGATGCGATGCGCCGCGTTCTTGCATGTGCTCTGCTGTGGAAATTGCGCCCGCCCCCGCCCCCGGCGGCAGCAAATAGCATACGCATGATCCGCCGGGTCCGCCAATCCATAAAATGGCCTAATTTCTGTGCCCTTGGGGCGTCTTCGCACACAAACAAACTTTTTCACTGTTCGCTGACGACTGCGCCCAGGGAGAACTGGGACTGGGCGTTACTTCGGCGCCGCAATCGCCTGCGCGATGCGGGTAGCCGCCGGCGTGAAGTCCGCCTCCGGCTTCTTCTGAAAATGGTCGATCACGCGATCGACGATCGCGGTCAGCGGCATCGCGGGCCGGAACGACGTCAGCCGCTGCAGCTTCTCGAGCGACGGGATGCGCCGCAGCATGTCCTCGAATCCAGGCTCGTACGCTTGATCGTAGGGAATATACGTCACCTCTGAACTGCTCTTCGTGCGCTTCTTCACCAGGTGCGCCAGCCCCTCGATCGAGATCTCTTCATCCGTCCCGATGTTGACCACCTCGCCGACCGCGCGATCGGTGTCGATCAGCCGCAGCACCGCATGGATCGTGTCGCGCACGTCGCAGAAGCAGCGTGACTGCTGTCCCGTGCCGTACACCGTAATCGGCGAGTTTTCGAGCGCCTGGCGCACGAAATTCGGCAGCACCATGCCGTAGCGCCCCGTTTGCCTCGGCCCCACGGTATTGAAAAACCGCGCCACGATCACCGGCTGCTTCTTTTCCTTCCAGTAGGAGAGCGCCAGGAATTCGTCGAGCGCTTTCGAAGCCGCGTAGCTCCAGCGGCCCTTCGTCGTCGGACCCAGCACGAGATCGGCATCCTCGCGGAATGGCACTTGATTGCTCTTGCCGTAGACCTCCGAAGTCGACGCCGTGAAGACCATCTTCTTTTTCTTCGACGCCGCGTCCAGCACCAGCTGCGTTCCGTAGACGTTGGTTTCGAGCGTCCTCACGGGGCTTTCGACGATCAGCCGCACGCCCACCGCCGCCGCCAGGTGAAACACGATGTCCGATTCATCCACCAGTTCCGCCAGCAGCTGTTTGTTCGTGATCGAATCGAAGAAATAATGAAATTTCTCGTGCGCCTTCAGATGGCGGATGTTTTCGACGCTGCCCGTCGACAAATCGTCGAGCACGAACACTTCATCGCCGCGCGCGAGAAGCGCTTCCGCGAGATGCGATCCGATGAAACCAGCTCCGCCGGTAATCAGGTGCCGCAAGATGCCTCCTAGGTAGATGAATCCTTCGTATCGTCGGGTTCGGACGGCAACGGCGGGCTCTTGGCCACATCTTCGCCATAGCCGTAGCCATACGCGTACGGATAATAGCGATACGCGTAGTAGTAATCCGGTGCGCTCGAATCCACCGCGTTCAGCACGACGCCCAGCAGACGGCATTTCACCGCCGCCAGCAGGTCCCGCGCACGCGTAAACGCTTCCTTCGGTGTTTCGCCGCTCCGCACCACAAGTAACACTCCGTCCGTAAGCGCCGAAAGAATCACGGCGTCGGTCGCCGCCATAATCGGCGGCGAATCAATCACGATGAACTTGTACCGGCGGCGCAATTCCGCGATGCCCTCGCGCATCCGGTGCGACGACAGCAGATCGGCCGGGCTCGGCGGCACCGGTCCGGTCGTAAGCGCCGCAAGGTTGCTGATCGCCGGGTGCGGGATCGTGACTTCATCGAGACGTGCAGACGCCCGCCAGGTACGAACTCAGCCCGCCCTCTTTCGTGCTCGTCAGGTTCAGCGCGCGACGGATGCCGGGCTTGCGCATATCGGAATCCACCAGCAGCGTACGGTCGCCCAACTGCGCAAGAGTCACTGCCAGGTTCACCGCCGCCGTTGTCTTTCCTTCGCGCGGCAGCGCGCTCGTCACCAAAATCACCTGAGGCGGATGCTCGGCCTGCGACAGCAGTAGCGACGTCCGCAATGCCCGGAACGCCTCCGAAATCTGCGATTTCGGCTGCACGTAAGCAAGAAGCTCCACGCGAGGTCCGTCCGAGACCTGCGGCGACACCTCCCTAGTAAGCCGCGAGAAGCGATGACCACGGTGGCCGTTCGATCCCGGCAGCGACGGCACCACGGCCAGCGAAGGCAACCCAGTCAGCGACTCGATGTCGTCCGGCGACTTCACCGTGTTGTCCAGATACTCACGGAAAAAAGCCAGGCCGATTCCTCCGACGAGACCCACCAGGACAGCGCCAGCAGGATGTTCTGGGCTTTCTGCGGCCGCGACGGGACTTGTAGGCACCAGCGCGGGATCCACCACTCGAATGTTGCTTGAACGCAGACCCGCCGTGATGCCCGCCTCCTTCAGCTTCTGCAGCAATCCATCATAAAGCTGCTTGTTCGCCTCCGCGTCGTGCTCGAGGATGTTGTACTGCACCAGTTTCTCCGCCATGTCGTTCGCTTCGGCCTTCTGCTTGTCCAAGGCCTCTTGGAGGATCTCGACATGGCTTCGGGCCGTGTTGTAATCCTCCCGAATGCCATCCACGACCACCTGGCGAGCCTTCGCCAAATCGGCATCGACCTGCGCTTGCTGGTCCTTCAAACGCTGCACCTTCGGGAAATTGGGGCCGTACTGGTTGGAGGCGTCGGCGTACTGTTCGTCGAGATCGGACTTCTTGTTTTCCAGGCCTTCGATGACGGGATTGTCGCGCACCGCGGGGATCGCATCCACGTCCCCGGACATGGCCATCCGGTACAACGCCTCCTTTCCCGAAAGATCCGTTTGAGCGTCCGTCACCGCCTTGCTGAGATCGGCGAGCTTCTGGGTCGTGATGTCCTGTTTTTCGTTGATTTGCCAGATCTGGTTCTCCCGTTCGTACGCAAGCCGCGCGTCTTCGGACTTCTCGACCTTGATGCGAAGTTCCTCGAGTTCGGAGGAGAGCCAGTTTGACGCCTGCGTGGTCGCGTCATACTTGCTCTTGAAGTTCTGTTCGATGTAATTCTGCAGGTGCGTGTTCACCACCTCAGCCGCGAGCTGTGGATTTTCCGAGTCGAATCTCACCTCGATCAGGCGGCTGTCAGGCACTCGGCTGACGCTCAGGTCGCCCAGGAATTCCCCAAGAATTGCAGGCCGCCGGTCGCGTGGCCCCGCCGCGCCCGAACGCGGTCAGTTGCGGACGTCCCGCCGAATTCCGGGTACTTCCCCAGATCCAGCGATCTGATCGGTCTGCATTGCCAGCGTCTCGCTCTGCAGAATCTTCGTCTGGGTCTCGAGGTACGTGTCCATGTCGACGTATTCGTCGTACGCATTCTGGTCGTCCGGGAACTGCATGTTCAGCTGCGATTCTTTGTCCACTTCGACGCGCGCCGCCGCCTCGTACACCGGCTTCATCTTGAACGACGCGATCGTCACGACGGTTACCACCGTGAAGAGAAAACGTCAGAATCAGCCACTGGTGCTTTCGAAGGATGATGAGGTAATCAAGCAGGTGCGGCTCCCGGGGCATGGCCTCCCAGGGCGCAACAGGTGGGGGCGGAATCACCGTCAGCGATTCGCCTGCCTTGCGCTCACGAATGGCGTATCTGTCTTCCATGAATCCACGATCCTCATGACCGCATCGATGCACCAACACTTGCTCGAGACTACTGAACGCGATAAATGGCGATACCGGTTGTTATACCCAACGCAGCCTCGGTCCCGCGTGCCAGCGCCTTTTTCCCCGCGCTATCCGGAACGTACAGGATGTCGTTCGATTTCAGCGGCACGTCATCCGCTTTACGCTCCTCGATCTTCTTTAATTCGACGGGTATCGTATCCTGCTGCCCTGTTTGGGGATTTGTCCGCATGATCACGGCTGAGTTTGCCTTTGCGAACGTCGTTAAACCTCGCGCCAGGGCCAGCGCCTTCAGCACGGTTACCTGCTCGCCGCGATTCTGCATTACGTACTCGCCCGGCGCCGCTACACCCATTCCCAGGACGTATATGATCCCGGCGGGCGGCACCGTCACCGTGTCGCCACCGTAAATTTGAATGTTGAAAACGGAATCCCCGGACTCCAGCAGACTCTGCAGTGGAATGGTGATTTTCTGTTCCTTCGGCTCGGGGTTCGTGGTTGCGCTGGCCGGCTCTTCCTTCGTGATGTCCGGGCGTTCCGGCCGCGTGACGATCACAACGTTGCCGGCGTCGTCCGAGACGCCCCCGGCGGCCGTTAGCACCTCAAGGAGCGTCGTCGGCCGCAACACCTGATACACCATCGGATGGGCGACGGCACCCACAATCGTCACCGGCTTGCTGGTCTGCTCCTTGACGAACACCGACACCTGCGGGTGCGTCACCAGTCCGTTCGCCAGAAGCAGCCCCTCGAGCTTGGATTCCAACTGGAAAGGAGTAAGACCCGCCACCGTAATCTTCCCTGGGATCAGGGGGTAGCTGATGTCGCCCGTATCACTAACACGGACATCGCGGGAAAGTTCCGGAATGTCGAATACGTCGATATGCAGCAGGTCTCCGCTCCCGATGGTGGCATCCACCGGTTGCGCGCTCGCCAGGGCGGCAAGCTCCTGCACTTTCACACTCTTCTGCGGCGGGGCTTCGTGTGTTTCCTGAGCGCAAGCCAACTGTACGGTGCCAGCTATCAGCAGGACAACCAACAACCAGAGACGCTTCGCCCACAGCCAGTCCGAAGCCCCACGGACTGTAGCAACCATCGGTAGAGATGACCCCGCGTCAACTATGGCCTAGCGTCAAGTCCCATGTCAATCAGGAGATTACCCTTGTGATTGCACTTTGGACGCTTCCGCAGGCGAACATCGTGTTGCGGATCAGCCCGGGGCGCCGTCTGAAGAGTCCGTGGGATGCCCGCGAATCTTTGCAGGTTGTGCTTTGCGCCACGACATAAGCCCTGCAAATCCTTACGGGCTTCAGCCCCTGAAGTTCCCAGGTGCGGTTGCCACACGGACTCCTCAAGCCTCGTTCGCCCGCTGGGCCGGATCGCCGTATTCCCAAACGCGCCGCCGCGCGCCCGGCCGAGCCGCCTCCGAGGGCAGCGGGGGGATTGTCACCACGTAGGCCTGCAGGAGAAAAAGCAAGGCGTTCGCCGGGATGTGCAGGTTGAAGTCGACCAGGCTGTGAACCAGCAATCCGCCAACCGCCATGATGGCTCCCGCGTGCAGCCCCAGCGAAAAGTGCCCCTGTTCGGCCCCGAAGTTTTTCCTCGCCGCGCGCCAGAGCAGCCACAGAAATGCCGCTCCGCACAGTCCCCCGAGCAGTCCCGTCTCGGCCAGCGTCTCCATATAATCGTTGTGAACGTGATCGACGACCCTGCCGTCGTAGTCCGTCTCGTAGCGCGGGTACACCGCAACCATCGTGCCCAATCCGCACCCTTTGAGCGGGTGATCGAAGAAAATGTGTGCCGCCCCGCGCGCCATCGAGAGGCGGCGGCCCATCGTAACGTCGGGCGATTTCAAGGCCGAGAACTTCTGGATCGCCAGACCCGCTCCCACCCAGAACACAAAGAACAGCGCAACGATCGCCACCGCCGCGACCACCGCCACCCGGCCGCTGCGCAGCACCCGCCGCTTTCGCATCATCCAGCCGAGCATGCCGATTTCAAGCGCGAAACCGATCAGGCCTCCGCGCGAGCCCGATAGCACGAGCGCGCCCACCGGAATGATCGTAAATAGCGTCATCAACGGAAGGACCTCTCGCCGCAATCCGCGAAAGGCCATGAGCGCCAGGCCCACGGGCAGCGTCAGTTCGACGAACCCCGCAAAATGGTTTCGGTTCACGTACGGGCCGTATGGCTCGCCTATTTTCACAGGTTCCAGCCAGTAGATTGTCTGGCCCGACGTGAAGTGCTGAATAATCGTGAGGAGCGACACCGCAAAACAAAACAGGATCACGCACCATGCCAGTATCGAGAGATCGGCGCGCGACCGAAACGCCTGCGCGCACAAAAAGAAAACGAGAAAATAAGCCGCCAGCTTCAGCAGCTCCACGCGGGTCAGAAACGGATACGCCGTGCCGTGAAACAAAAGCTGCAGCAGGCCGATTCCGATGAAACCCAGCAGCGGCCCGTTCAGGGAATTCCACTGGATCTTCGCGTCCGCGCTTCGACACGCCACCAGCGCCCAGTACAGGAACAGCAGCGCCGCTCCGATTTCAAGAATCGACTGGGACCATACTTGCACGGCCCCGAACGACAGCACGCTGAACGCAATCAGAGCGCATATCCCGACGCGCAACGCCTTCATCGGGATGGAGGCTCCCCGGCCGCATTCGCGGGAACACCCGAAGGAATCCCCGGCGGGATCAATGACACGTCGGCGATCCACGCCGTTCCGCTTAACTGATTGTCAAAGAGCCTGCTCGGATACCGCACGAGTTGCACGAGCAGGAAGTGCGTCTCCGGCCCTGTCGTAACGTCGGCATCGATCGGCATCCACGGGTGCGATCCCGTCAAATTGTCGCTGACCACGTTCACGGCGCCCGCGTGGTTCGGATCGCTGATCGCAAACCGCATGCCGCTTTCCGTCGAGATGTCCGTCCGTTCGGATCGACGCGTGAAAGTGGTAGCGCTGATTCGGTTCGACGGGAACAAATTCGTACGGCGCATTCAGATCGACGTTCGCTCCTCCCGTGAAATCCAGCCGGATCACTCGCGACCCGTTTGGCCCGGCCTGTGGATCGAAGTCGATCTCGGTGCCGGGCGGCGAATTCCAGCGCCAGCCCA
Organism: uncultured Acidobacteriota bacterium; assembly: GCA_963836125.1. Taxonomy (GTDB): domain Bacteria; phylum Acidobacteriota; class Terriglobia; order Acidiferrales; family UBA7541; genus Palsa-295. The sequence continues at coordinate 502,935 of CAWIIK010000003.1, read as the reverse complement.
GCCCCCCATTCGCAAAGTCCGCCTCAAAATCGCCGTTCCATATCAGCGAACCGTGCGCGGGCGCCTCGTGCGGCAAGCCCGCCGCCGCAAGGGCTTCGCTCCACACGCGCCGCGCATCATCGCCGCGATCCTCGCGAATCAATTCGTCCATCAGTGGAAACGTCTGCTCGAGCGGCACGACTTTTCCCAATTGCCGTATCCGCTGCCAGACCGCCAGCGCCGCGTCCGCCTGCTGCCCCGCTGCGAAAAAATCGAGCGCCTGCACGTATGCATCGATATTCGCGGGCAGGACCTGATCGAGCAGCTGGTGGACGTCTCCGCTCGATCGCCACACCCGCGAAATCACCAGCGGCAGAAGCTTCGGGTCCGCGCTCGCGGCTCGCCGGAGCTGCTCGTATGCTCCGGAATATTCCTGCCGCCGCAAAAGAAAATTGCCGTAATAGAACTCGACTTCGCCGGAGTCTGGATAGACGGCCTGCGCGCGTTCGAACGCCCGCTGCGCGCCGGCATCATCGCCCTTGGCCTCGGAAGCGCTGGCCACATCCATCCAAAAATCCGCGGAAAGGGGATCATCCTGCACCGCGCGCTGATAGTCGGCGAGTGCGCGCGGCAGATCCGAATGCATGAAATCCCATTGATAGAAATGCCCGGCCAGATCCCACGCTGCGCCGTCGCCCGGAAGAAGCGCCGCCCCGCGTTCCATCTGATCGATATTTTGCGAGTGAATGCGATAGTCCGCGAGCCAAACCTCGCTCGCCTGAAAAATAATGATCGCCGAGATCGCACACGTCGCGATCAGCAAAGCCGTCTTCTCGCGCGCGCCTTCCAGCGGAAACTCCATCGCTACGTAATCTCCTATGCCCGCCGCCCGCCTGCAACACAAATTCGAGCCCGTCCGCCGCTTTCCCTAATCTCCGATTGATGCTACTTTCCACGAGGAGGCCAGTTTCCCGCTCCGTCGCGTCAAATCAATGCCCGAGCGATTCGTATTCTCCGATCTTCGCGAGCTCTTCGCCAAAGCCAACGAAGAGAAGTCCGGCGATCAGCTCGCCGGCATCGCCGCTCGCTCCGAGCGCGAACGCGTCGCCGCCAAACGCCGACTCGCCGATTTCCCGCTCGCGGAAATCGTCGCAGCAGCCGCTGATCGATCCCGACCACGGACGAAGTCACCCGCCTGCATCCTCGACACATACGACCGCGAAGCCTTCGCAGCCGCTCCAAGAGCATGACCGTCGGCGAATTTCGCGAATACATCCTCGACGACGCCACCACCGAAGCGCAGCTCTCAACCAGCTCCAGCGCGCCATCATTCCCGAAATCGCCGCCGCCGTCGCCAAAATCATGAGCAACAAGGATCTCATCCTCGCCGCGGCGAAAATCCGCAATGTCACCCGCTGCCGCAACACGATGGGCGAGCGCGGCGTTCTCGGCATCCGCGTCCAGCCGAATCATCCCGTCGACGACATCGGCGGCATCCTCCTCGCCGCCTTCGAAGGCCTGCTCTACGGCTGCGGCGACGCCGTCATCGGCGTGAATCCCGCCTCCGATTCCGTCGAAACCGTCGCGTCGATCCTCCACGCGCTCGAGCGCCTCGTCGACACCTACAACGTGCCCACGCAAACCTGCTGCCTCGCGCACATCTCGACGCAACTCGCCGCGCTCGATCGCGGCGCGCCGGTCGATCTCCTCTTCCAATCCGTCGCCGGCACCGAAGCCGCCAATCGCAGCTTCGGCATCACGCTCGCCATGCTCCGCGAAGGCCGCGAACGCGTCCTCGAGCATCATCGCCGCCGCGATGTCGCCTGGAAAGGCGCGAACGTCGATGTACTTCGAAACCGGGCAGGGAAGCGCGCTCTCCGCCGACGCCCACCACGGCGTCGATCAACTCACGCTCGAAGCCCGCGCCTACGGCGTCGCGCGCGTCTTCGAGCCGTTCCTCGTCAATAGCGTCGTCGGCTTCATCGGCCCCGAATATCTCTACGACGAACGCCAGATCATTCGCGCCGGCCTCGAAGATCATTTCATGGGCAAACTGCTCGGCCTGCCGATGGGCTGCGACGTCTGCTACACGAATCACGCCGCCGCCGATCAGAATTCCGCCGACAATCTCCTGATGCTGCTCGCCGCCGCCGGCTGCAACTACTTCATGGGCGTCCCCTGCTCCGACGACGTCATGCTCAACTACCAATCCACCAGCTACCACGACGCGCTCGCCGTCGCGCCGCCTCTTCAATCTCCGCCCCGCTCCCGAATTCCTGGCCTGGCTCGAGCAAATGGGAATCTATCGCGAAGCCCAGCCGGCTCTCCTCGACGCGCCGTCGCGCCGCCGCCTGATGCACGCGCTCGAATCGTCGCTAGAGGAAATCGCCTGATGCCTGACGAACTTCGCATGAAAGCGGGAACGGTCACACGCTCGCGGAGTGCGGGAGCTTGCTCCCGCCGCTTGCCGTCCGGGCAAGCCCGGACGCGCTCCCCGCACACGCCACATGAGATGGGTTGATTAGAGGAAATCGCCCGAATGGCAGACGACCGAAATCCGCTCGCCGCTTCCGATCTGCCGGAAATCGTGAAAAAGATTCGCGCCCGCACGCCGGCGCGCCTGCTCGCGGGCCGTTCCGGGGCCGCCTATCGCACCGCCACGCAAATCGATCTCCGCGAGGCTCACGCCGCCGCGCGCGACGCCGTCCGCGAGGAATTCGACACGTTCGCCGCATTCGGCGGGGCCTTCATGGAGCAGTGGAATCTCTTCGAGGTTCGCACGCGAGCCGCAAACAAAGATCAATATCTATTGCGCCCGGATCTGGGCCGCGCCTTCGACGACGCCTCTCAGGAAACGCTGCGGAAGCTCTGCCCGCGCGGCGCCGACCTTCAAATCGCGATTGGCGACGGTCTCTCGGTTCCGGCGGTAAGCGCGCAAGTTCCGCCGTTGTTGCCGCTTCTATATCAAGGGGCAACGCAGCGCGGCTGGAAAATCGGCCGCAGCTTCATCATCCATCACTGTCGCGTGGGAATCCTCAACGAGATCGGCGCGCTTCTCGATCCCAAGGTCGTCGTCCTGCTCATCGGCGAGCGCCCCGGCCTGGCAACGGTCGAAAGCCTCTCGGCGTACATGGCGTACCGCCCGCAGGCCAGCCACACCGACGCCGACCGCAACCTGATCTCGAATATTCACTCGCGCGGCATAAGTCCGCAGCTTGCCGCCGCGCGCATCCTCAATCTTGCGGCCCAGATGATGGCTCTCGGAATAAGCGGCGTCAGCGTCCGCGAAGACTTCGCCGCTCTCGGCCAAAAGAATCATTTCTTTCCGAAGTAGTACACCATGCCAACCGAAAACCGGTAGCTTCCCTGGCCAGTCGAGCCGCTGCTGCTGCTCCCGAAATGCGTGCTTCCGTAATCGAACATCCCGCGCACGCTCCAGTGGGGCTTGATATGCACGTCCAGACCTCCGCCGGCCTCCCAGGCGTGGGAGAAATAGTCCGTCTCCGAGCTGCCGAAACCGCCGTACGGTCCGAACGCTTGCCGGTAGTATCCTTCCCCGAAAAGGACGTGCCCGAACGGCGTATATTTGTGATGTCGGAAGGGAAAAAGCTGCGGCCCGGCCATGATCGTGTAAATGCTGGGCATGGCGGTGGCGGCGTCTACGTAATAGATCGTTTTATATACGCCCTGGATTTCCCCTTCAAATCCCAACCAGGTCCTCCAGTTGTAATCGAACGAGCCGACCCAACCGTTCATTCCGATCTTTGCCGAGCCAGCGGTGTAATACGATCGGTGCGCGTACCCTGCGGATATCTCGTATTTCGGCGAAAACTGCGAACTTGGCTTCTTCTCCGGTTTCTGGTTCTCGTCGGGCGTCGTTTGCGACGACGACGATGACGTCGACTGCGAAGGCGAGTCCTGGGACGGCGCGTCCTGCGCCACGGCCGGAACAACCACCAGCACGAGCAAAACAAAAAGCCCCGCAAACTTTTTCATCTACCGCGTCCTCCTAGGACCGCCGCGCGAAGTGTCATCGCTTGGAGGCGGCCCGTCGCGCATGGGTTGGCTCGCCTCCGCGTCTTATTTGAAAAGGGAATTGAATTTAGCGGGAAAGAAGTATCACAGAATCATTGCCGCGGGTGAAAGAAAAAACCCGGCCAGCGGAGGAACGGCTCTGCTTTACGCGCGTAGAAGCGGCTGCCCCGCGGCCGCTCCCTCGCCATGAAAATCCGTGCGATTCCGCTTAGGGCGTTTGCGTTTCCATCGAACCAAGAGGCCCGTCGAACGGCGTGAAGTGCAGATGATTTTCTCCGGCTTCGCCCAAGACCACGCCATCTCGCTCCACCCAGGCGTGCGCCTCAAACCGTCCCGCCTCTTTTCGCGCGCCCATGCGCAATTCCGCGGCAATTCCTCGCGTCTCGAGAAGCCACAAAATCGCGACTGACTGTTCGAGGCAATTCGGCCGGAAAAACAGGTGCCGCGCCACCGATTGTTGCACCCGCGCGATCTCGTGCGCCGCATCCAGCTGATCCTGCTCGGGGACTTGACTACGCTCTACCGGCCGCGCCAGCCCATCGAGAGCGGCTTTCCACCGGCGAAATCCAGCCAATCGCAGGCCTACCCAGCTCGCGGTCAGCGCCACGCACGCCTCGAGCGCGACGCCCCGTTCGAAGCCGCTCAGCCGCCAGAACCCATCCCACGTCCGCATCACCCGGCTCAACCCGTCACCTCAAAGAAATTCGCCTACCCATCTGATGCGCGCCGCCCTCAGCGAGGTGCGGTCGTCACCTGGATCAGTCCCTCGGCCCGCATCTTCTCGAGCAGTGCGAGCAAGTCGCTCTCGCATCGCCCTGCCTCGACGTCGTATTCCTCGAGCAGGAGATCCCGCAATTCGCTGACGCTTCGCGCCTGCTGCAAGAGGCTCCAGATCCGCGATCCCACTGGATCGAGCCCGTAATACACCGTGTTCTTCAGATTGAGAATCGCGGCTTCGTCGCCCAGCGGGCAGGATACTTGCTCGGTTGCTGCGGTGACGATCGAGTCGAGCGAAAGGCCTGAATCCATTGCGCCGCTTCCTTTCGGGCCACGCTCCCGGCCAGCCGCCGATTGCGTGTTGCCGATCCCAGGGAATCTGCGCATCCGCTCCCAAGGAACATCCCGGACGCCCCATATTCTACCGGGACCTTCGCGGAAACAGCAACGAGCCTTTATATAAGTATGCGGTCAGTTATATGTTTCGTACATATTCCGAGAACTCTGCCGGTGCCCCTGCCTGGAGCCGTCGCCAAGGTGACGAGCGGCCCGCCAGTCTGATACGCTCTCTTTTCGGTCGCACAACATGAAAATCAAAACCGCGCTCGCGCTTGTCGCCCTTCTCGCTTTTGCCGCCGCCGCTCTCGCGGCGCAGCTCGACGACTCCACCAGGCAGCTCGCCCACGATATTTTCCGCCAGCTCGTCGAAATCAACACCACCGACTCGGTCGGCAGCACCACGCCCGCCGCCGAAGCCATGGCCAAGCGCCTGCGCGACGCCGGATTCCCGGCGACCGATGTGCAAGTCCTCGGTCCCAATTCTCGCCGCGAAAATATGGTCGCGCGCCTCCGCGGGACCGGAGCGCGCCGCCCGATTCTCCTGATCGGCCATCTCGACGTCGTCGAAGCCCCGCGCCTCGATTGGTCGACCGATCCCTTTCAATTCGTCGAAAAAGACGGCTACGCTTACGGCCGCGGCACGCAGGACATGAAGGATGGCGACGCCATCTACGTCACCACCCTGATCCGTTTCGCGCAGCAGCACTACCGGCCGGATCGCGACATCATCCTCGCGCTCACGGCCGATGAAGAAGGCGGCGATTCCAATGGCGTCGACTGGCTGCTGCGCAATCATCGCGATCTGATCGACGCCGAATATGTCCTCAATGCCGATGGAGGCGGCGTTTACACGCAGGACGGCAAGGCTGTGATGATGTCGGTCGACGGCAGCGAAAAAATCTACGCCGACTACCAGCTCGAAGTGAAAAATCCCGGCGGCCACAGCTCGCTGCCCGTTCCTGACAACGCGATCTATCACCTCACCGACGGCCTGGCCCGCCTCGAGCGCTACAAATTCCCGTTCGAGCTCAACGCCGTCACGCGCGCCTACTTTTCGCAAATGGCCGCCATCGAATCTGGCCAGACCGCCGCCGACATGCGCGCCGTCGCGCGCAAGAAACCCAGCGAGGCCGCGATCGCGCGCCTCTCCGCCGATCCGCTCTCGAACGCCACCATGCGCACCACCTGCGTCGCCACGCGCCTCAACGCCGGCCTTGCGAATAACGCGCTGCCGCAGCGCGCCACCGCGATCGTCAACTGCCGCATTCTTCCCGGCCACACCAAGGAAGAGATCCGCCAAAAACTGATCCAGATCCTGGCCGATCCCGCCATCGCGGTTCGCTACGTGAGCGACGCCGGCCAGGTGATGGACGCGGCGCCAACGCAGCCCCCCGCGCCTCCCGTCGAGCTGCGCCCCGAGGTGATGGACCCGGTCGAGCGAATCGCCCATCAGATGTGGCCTGGCATCGTCGTCATCCCGACGATGGCCACCGGCGCGTCCGATGGCGTTTACACCAACGCAGCGGGCATGCCCACCTACGGCATCTCGGGCGTCGCGATCGATTTCGACGATGTCCGCGCGCACGCACGCGACGAGCGTCTCCGCCTCAATTCGTTTTACGATGGCGTCGTATTCTACGACCGCCTCCTGAGAGCGCTCACCTCGCAGCCCGCCGCCGGCGATCAAGGGAAATGACGACTCCTCCGTCTCCTGGGATCACCGCCGACCGATGAGTCTCGTCCGCAGCATCTTCCTCTCGGCCTCGCAAAGCGCCTGGCTGCGCGACCGCGCCCCGCGTCTCGCCTTCGTCCGCCGCACGGCGGGCCGCTTTCTCCCGGGTGAAGACGCGGACGCCGCGCTCGCCGCCGCCCGCACGCTTGCGGAAAGCGGCGTCATCACCCTGCTCACGCACCTCGGCGAAAACGTCGCGAGCCGCGACGAAGCCAAAGCCGTCACCAGCCAATATCTCGATCTGATCGCCCGCGTCCGCGCAGCAGGCCTGCCGTCGGAAATTTCCGTCAAGCTCACGCAGCTCGGCCTCGATCTCGACGCCGAATTCTGCTTCGCGAATCTCGTTAAGCTGATCGAAAGCTCCGCTTCCGCCGATGCCCGCGCCGCCAAAACCCTCTGGATCGACATGGAGCAGAGTCCCTACGTCGACGTCACGCTCTCGCTCTACCGTCGCGCGCGCGCCGCCTTCCGCAACGTCGGGGTATGCGTTCAGGCCTATCTCTATCGCACCGAGAAGGACGTCACGTCCCTCATCGCGCAGGGCGCCACGGTGCGCCTTGTGAAAGGCGCCTACAACGAGCCCGCCGAAATCGCATACCCGAAAAAATCCGACGTCGACGAAAATTACTTCCGCCTCGCGCAAGTATTGCTGGGCCCCGAAGCGCGTGGCGCCGGCGTGCGCGCGGCGATGGCCACGCACGACCGCCCATTGAGCGCGCGCATCACCGGCTGGGCCGCCGCGCAGCAAATTCCGAAAGCCGAGCTCGAATTCGCCATGCTCTACGGCATCCAGCGCGCCGAACAACTTCGCCTCGCCCGCGAGGGCTATCGCAGCTGCGTCCTCATCTCCTACGGTTCATACTGGTTTCCGTGGTTCATGCGGCGCCTCGCCGAACGCCCCGCCAACGCCTGGTTCCTCGCCCGCAATATATTTTCATCGTAGGCTTGGTCGGGATCGAAATTGGAATCGGAAATTGGAAGTCCGAAACTTGAAAATGGAAATCCGAGAGCTGCGCACGGCCGCTTCGATTTTCCATTTTCCGTTTTCGATGCTGCCCGAAGACTTAAATGTAGCGCCGCGTTCTTTTTGCCCTGCGCAAAATCGAAGGGCAGCGCGGCATCTTCGCCCACCGATGGCGCCACCATACCGACAGCCCGGCGCAGCGAAAGGGGTGGAAGGGCAGGGATTCGTCCCTGCCAAAAGACGACGGCGCGAAGCGCCTTACAATTGCGCAGCCTCACCTGCAGCATGTCTTCGAGTTCGTTCGAAGCGCAAAAGCCGCGCTGAAGGACACGGCGCTAGGTTGCGTCTTCACGCCGACGCGAATTTCGCGTTTCGAATTTCGATTTTCCATCTACAGCGTGTGGAGGTACGCGACGAGATCATCCAGCTGCTCCTGATCGAGTGCGTCGCCTTGCGCCGGCATCATCCCACGCCCGTTCACAATGGTCTCGTCGACGAATCGGTTGTTGGCAGGCAGTCCGCTTGGTAGGAATTGCTTCTTGTAAAGGCCCTTCAGGCTCGGCCCTTTGCTCCCCGATGACGAATACGCATTGTGGCACGCCGCGCAATAATGGTCGAAGACGAGCCTGCCGCTGGCCTGCTGCGCGTTTAACCCCAGCTGCGCATCCGATTTTGGCTTCGGATCACCGCAGCCTGCGACGAAAATCGCGAGCGCCGCAGCCAATACGATGCCCATCGCCATGAAGTTTCGACTTCGCACGTCTTCATGATACTACCTCGGCGTTTGCGCGTTTTTACCGCTGCAAGGGCCCTCAGCAACCTATGCCGCTGCGAGCGCGGCACTCTTTCGCGCACATTTCCGCTCGACAGGCGTATGCTTTCGCGAAATCGTTGTCCGGGGTGAAGCAGCATGGCATTTCAAGTCGGCACGCGGCAGATCGGGCGCGTCTTCGTGATCGAAGCTGCGGGAAGGCTCACGCTGACGGACGGCCACACCAAGCTGCGCGACGAGATTCACGTCTCGAGCGGCTACGGAGCCAAGAAATTCGTGCTCAATCTCGCGCGCGTCGAATTCGTCGACAGCTACGGCATCGGCGAGCTGGTGCGGTGCTATTCGGCGGTCCGGCAGGCGGGAGGAGAGATGAAATTGGCCGGCGTGAACCAGAAAGTCCTGGAAGTGCTGGCGATCTCCCGGCTGAACGCGTTTTTCGAAATCTACGCGGGGGAGGATGCCGCCCTTCAGGCATTCGGAGAGCGCGGTTGATGGACAAACAACAAACCTGAAAAGCAAAAAAGGGGACACTTCTATTGTGGCAAGGACAGGGGACATTTCTAATTTGGTTTGACAGCTGCTGTCCCGATTGCTGTCCCGATCTGTTGTCCCGATTGCTGTTGTCCCGATTGCTTGACACAGCGCGACCGAGAAAGCTATGCTGCGCGCGCTTACCGGCTATCAGCCTCAACCTTCCGGAGGGAAAATGAAATTGTTCAGGTATCTGCCCGTAGTCTCGGCCGTCGTGTGTATGGCGGCCTTTTCTGTCAACGCACAAAACAATCCGGGAAACATCCTGGGAGCGGAATTTCAAACGCCGAAAGCGGGCATGACCCAACAATACGAACAGGGCCGCAAGGAGAAGGCGGACTGGCAAAAACAGCAAAAAGACGCCTCACCGCTGTTGGTTTTCCAGATCGACAGCGGAGAGGACACGGGAACGTACCTCGTGTCGCGGGGGCTGATGCACTGGGCCGATATGGATCATCCATCCGTGGCCGACGCCGCCGATACGGCGGAGTTCAACAAGGCTGTCGGTCAGTACGTCGAAAAGTTGACCGACAGCTACTACGAATTGCTGCCTAAGCTCGGCAACCCGGATACTTCGTCAACTCCTTCGAAGTACGCGGAAATTGTGATCCTCCGAGTGAAAGCCGGGAAGGACTCAGATTTCCGGGCCGCAGTCGGAAGAATCTCGGAAGCCGAGCGGAAGGCGAACCCGTCGCAGCACCTCGCGATTTACGAGCTGGTGAACGGCGGGGTCTCGGGCACCTACGTGGTCAGCATCCCGCACGAGAATTGGGCATCCTTTGAGGAAAATCCCAACGTGAAACCCATGCAGCAGGTTGTCATGGATGCCTATGGTCCAGACGGCGGAGCTTCCACACTGGCGGAACTCGACAACTCAATTGAAAGCGAATATACCGAGATACTCGAATTCCGCCCCGATTTGAGTTACATCCCGGCGCAATAGTCGACTGCAGGAGAAGTTGCCGGCCGATCGTGAACTCCGCGCCGGCATGAGCCGGACGTGTGGGTAAGCGTGGCGGGTGCGTTGACACTCATTTGGCACACCCGTAAGATTCCTGCACCATGCCCGACCCGGATGTCCTAGCAGGCAAAGTGGTGTCCCATTATCGCGTCGCCGAGCGGCTCGGGGGCGGCGGGATGGGTGTGGTGTACCGCGCCGAGGACACGACGCTGGGCCGCACGGTCGCGCTGAAATTCCTTCCCAGCGACGTCTCGGGCGACAAAGAGGCGCTCGAGCGCTTTCTGCGCGAGGCGCGCGCCGCCGCCGCGTTGAATCATCCGCACATCTGCACGATCCACGAAATCGGCGAGCACGACGGGCGCCGGTTCATCGCCATGGAGCTGCTCGAAGGACAGACGCTCAAGCGGCGCATCGGCGGCAAGCCGCTGCCCGCGGAGCTGCTGCTCGATCTCGGCACCCAGATCGCCGACGCGCTCGATGCGGCGCACGCCAAAGGCATCGTCCATCGCGATATCAAGCCGGCGAACATCTTCATCACTGCGCGAGGCCAGGCGAAAGTTCTGGATTTTGGCCTGGCGAAGCAGTTGCCGCAAAGCCGCGCGGCAACGGCAGGGATGGAAGGCGCTACGATCGCAGGCACGACGACGGAAGGCACAACGGAAGAGGACGATCCGCATCTGACGAGCCCGGGCGTTGCGGTGGGCACGGTTGCGTACATGTCGCCCGAACAGGTGCGCGGCGCCGATCTCGACCCGCGAACCGATCTCTTCAGTCTGGGAGCCGTGCTCTACGAAATGGCCACGGGCCGCCAGGCGTTTGACGGAAACACGTCGGCCGTCATCTTCCATTCGATTCTTGCGGGCGAGCCCGCACCGGCATCCGAGCGGAATCCCGAATTGCCGAAGGGGATCGATGAGATCATCCGCCGCGCGCTCGAAAAAGACCGCGAGCTCCGCTACCAGAGCGCGTCGGGAGTGCTGGCGGACCTCAAGCGCGTGAAGCGCGATTTGCATCTGCCGATTTCGCCGCCGCCCGCGGCGGAGGCGCCGACCTCCGCGCGAACCCCGGTGGCGCGCGCGGGAAAGGCGGAACGCTCGTCTTCCACCAAGCATGCCAGCGCGATCGATTCGCTGGCCGTGCTGCCGCTCGAAAATGCGAGCGGCGATCCGGAAGCCGAATACCTGAGCGACGGCATCGCGGAGACGCTGATCAACACGCTGGCGCAGTTGCGCAGAATCCGCATCGTGCCGCGAGCGCTCGCGTTCCGCTACCGCGGCGGCGCCGTGGACTCGCTGGCGGCGGGGCGCGAACTGGGAGTGCGCGCCGTCCTCGCGGGGCGTATGGTGCAGCGGGGCGAAGACCTGATCGTTTCGGTCGATCTCGTCGACGTCGATCGGCAGGCCCAACTCTGGGGCGGACGCTACAACCGCAAAATGACCGATCTCGTCGCGCTCCAGGAAGAGCTCACCACCGAAATCTCCGAAAAGCTGCGCCTGCAGCTCACCGGAGAAGAAAAGAAAAGGCTCCGCAAGCGCCCGACGCAAGACAACGAAGCGTACCGCCTCGTCCTGAAGGCGCGCCACGCGATGAACGCTTCGCTGCCCGAGCCTCTGCGCAAGGGCATTGCGCTCTGCCAACAGGCGATCGAAATCGATCCCACATACGCTGCGGCGTATGCGTGGATGGCGCACGCGTACGGCGTGCTCGTCGTACTGGGATACCTTCCGATGGCGGAGGGTTACCCTCGAGCGCGGGCCGGTGCGAAAAAAGCCATCGAACTCGACGATACCCTCCCGCACGCGCACGCCACCCTGTCGTTCCTTTTGGCTCAGGAATGGGATTTTGCCGCCTCCGAGCGCGAGCAGCAGCGCGCCGTCGATCTGAATCCGGATTTATCCGAAGTGCAAACCGCGAGGATGATGTCCAATCTGGTTCGGGGCCGCTTCGACGAAGCCATCGCGGCGGGCAAGCGCGCCATCGAGCTCGATCCTCTTTCCGTGGCGGTCACCCAACGGCTGGGCCTGGCCTACTATTTCGCCAGGCGGTTCGACGCCGCGATCGAACAGATTCGCAAGGGCATGGAGATTGATCCGGGAAGCCCGCTGTACCATCCGATGATCGGCGATGCCTACGCATACGTTGGCCATCCTGAAAAAGCCATTGAGGAATGCGAAACGGCGTTGGCGGGCAGGCGGAGCGTGCCACCGATCCGCCTGATGGCGGCAGCGACCTACGCCAAGATCGGCAAAGTCGCACAGGCGCGTTCGATCCTCGAGGAAGATGAGAAAGCCTGGAGCCGAGGATCCGCGATTTCGTTCTACATCGCCGCCGTTCATGCGCGCCTCGGCGAAAAGGACGTGGCGTTCGAGTGGCTTGAAAAGGCGTTTGAAGACCGCATCGGCTTGCTCGTGCACCTCAAGACCATACCGCTGCTCGATGCACTGCACGGCGATCCGCGCTTCGACGCCCTCGTGAAGCGCATCGGTATCCCGGATTGACCAGCCGCCCGGGAACGCCATTCTCCCGAATGGCGGTTTGGCCTGTGTTCGCTGGGGCAAAACGCGCTCACGCCTGGGGAAAGAGCTTTGGCAAAACTTCGCCTGCGCCACCGCGAAAGCTGTCGCTGAACGCGGAAAGATTGGCGGGATCCTCGGGGCCGACGTAAATGGTGCGCGCGCGGTGGCGCACATGCCTGACGAAGCCGGCGGCAGGCTCGACGAGGCCCGAGGTGCCGATGGCGAAGAAGACGGTGCACGCATCCAGCGCGCGAAAAATTTCGTCCGTGTGATACGGCACTTCGCCGAACCAGCAGATGTGCGGACGAATGCGCCCGCCGCATTCGCAGCGCGGGACTTCGGCGGGCGGTTCGTAGGTATTCGCGTCGTCAAAGGGCGGGCGGTTGCACCTGTCGCAGCGGCTCTTGAAAAGTTCGCCGTGCATGTGGACCAAGCGGGACGACCCGGCTTGCTCGTGCAGATTGTCGACATTCTGCGTGCAGAGAAAGACGCGCTCCTGCAGTCGGCGTTCGAGGGCGGCGAGCGCGGCATGGCCGGGGTTGGGTTTCGCGGACGCAGCGACGCGGCGGCGCATCGAATAAAATTCCCAGACGACTTGCGGATCGCGTTGCCAGGCGCGCGGCGAGGCGACTTCCTCGAAGCGGTAGGTGCGCCAGAGGCCGCCGCCGCTGCGAAACGTGGGGATACCGCTCTCGGCGCTGATGCCCGCGCCGGTGAGAACGAAAACGCGATCGCTGGGTGAGAGCGTGATCATCGCACTGTTTCTGAATTGTGGCACGGCTCGCCGCGATCGCGGCCCTTAAGACAAGTCAGCGGGCATAGAAACAGCAGTTGGATCGCCAGCCGGTGATCGCTCACTCCTCGCCCTCAACATCCTCGTGCGTGATCTTGGCGACAAACTTGATCACGTCGCCTTCCCGCAGTTTCCTGCACATCGCGCTCAGCGACTGCTGCTCGCGCCCGTCGAGCGCCCTCATCAGCGCCTTCACCATCTTCACCTTCCGCGGCAACACGTTCCCCACAAAGTTCTTCCCCGACTTCGTCAGCCCGACCACGCTCACTCGCGGCCCGTCCCGCCTGATTCCGCGCCGGAGTTTCGAGAGACGGCTCTCCTTGATCGATGCCGCCGGCACGCGCACCACCATCTGCCGCACCCATCCCGCTGATCCCTCAAAAACGATGGTCTTGCCCAGGACATCGGATCGTGTCGCCCGCACTGGGCCATGATCTGAACCATGAGAGCCACGTCATCGAACAATACGACGGCGTCGGCGAGCTCCTGCCCTTTTTCCTGCCTCTTGGATTCCGGTAAACGAAATCTCGGAAGAAGGAGCGTTCCAGGAACCATTGCCCCCACTTCTCTTCATAGGCTCCGGGGTGTCCGCCGATTTTGGGCGCCTCACTCATCCCGAAGCGGAGTGTCACAAGTTCGTCCAAGTCAAACATTGGCTCGCCGCTGGCTTTCTGCAGCTTTCGACGGGAAGGCGTTTTCGAGCAACAAGTCGGTCACAACATTGTTGACTGTCCGCGGGAATCGCAGGGCGTATCCGCGGAGCTTCGGCAGGGAGAGGAACTGCAAATTGAGCTCGTCGAGAGGGGTTGGAAGACCTTCCTGCCGTGTTAGATAGATCCAGTCGAGCAAAGCCTTCTCGGGCTCTGCGATTAGGTATTTGTTGTAACGGGTAGACTTCTCCTCATAGCCCCAATAAAGAGCAGGCGAGATTTTCCTGTAAACGATGCTGACGGACTTGGTCTTGAATGACTGCGGGTAGTCGGGCGTCACGCAGAGGAGCGAGGTGGGGCTTTGCGAAATGATGCCGCGTGCGACGAGAGCGGATTCCAGTGAAATGTAAGACCGATGTCGAAGGACGTTGGTCAGATCGCGAGGCGAAAACTGCTGATTGAAGCAGTTGATATAGATTTTGGTGGTGACACGCTCGACCAGCCCTTGCGCCTCGTAGCGGCGCAAAGCATTTCGCGCCACCTGTTCCGACAGCTGGTACTTTTTGGCAAGGGCGTCCGTGCGCACGAAACAGTTTCGACGAGCTTCTTCGGTTAGAGCTTGTGTCCAATTCATTTCGCTTCACTCCTGGAGCCAGTCCGCGAATACGACCCGCAGCGATTGCCGGATTGGCTCGAACTCATGATTCGCAAGATCCTCGAAGATTGCTGCCGGTAAGACAGGACGGAGCTCGACGGTGCAGAGCTTGTGGTCGATCCTCCGAATTCTGTCGTCAAGCTGCGCGGGATCGATTTCCCTCATCGCAACGAAGTCCTCGAGATGGGCGTGGAGGTTCTTATCGAGGTGCGCACCGCGATTGAGTAGGAGATCGATGTCGAAGGCATCGCGAGCTTTTACGAATCGCCGGTTGAGAAAGGTTTCGCACTTCTGGAGGAGAAGGTAGTTCGCGGTAGGGCTAAGGATGGTTTTCTCAGATTCGCTGGCGATCGAGTATTTGACGATCTGAGTTTTCAAGACGCTTCCACCGATTCCGGTAAAGTCGATGCTGAAGAGGGGCTGTTGGTTCGCAAGGACCCAATGTCTGGTGAAACCGGCGCTCGTCCCGTTGTTTCGAAATTCCAGTTGACCTAGGCCGAACACCTCCGCAATCGGTTGTATGGCGGTGCGAACAGTGCCCTGTATTTCTTCTGCTTGCGGAAGGGGGCCTGGGGAGGTCAACAAATCCAAATCCCTGGACAAACGGGGACTTTCGTAGAAGAGGACAAGGGCTGCCCCGCCAAACAGGATGAAATGGTCAGGAAAGGAAGTGAAAATGGCCGCAGCGCTTTCCTCGATTAATACGAGAATTTCTGCTTCGAATGTCTGAAACCCACGATCGGTGTACCTGCGAACGCGATCTTCGATACTCATGGTTGACAAAAATATCATATTTGACTCTCTACGCGCCTACGTATATTTCTTAGTTTTCATAAGTATCATATACGATGCGTCCTACAACTATGATATACTCCTACAGAAGGGCTGCCTTCCCTACCAGTAGGTGAGGTGCTGAAAGTGCACCCTGTCGCCTGTCGAAGATTGGATGAAACTTGAGATAGACGAGAAAAGAGGTTTGCTCTTGGAAGCGTTCGAGGGCCGGCGTATCGCTTGAAACCTCACCGAGAAGGAACTTTAGCGCGACGTCCCGGCCGAGAGTCGTGTCCTCAGCGCGATACACCACGCCCATCCCGCCGCCGCCGAGCCGCTCGGCGATAATGCGAGATCACCTTGCCGATAAGGGCGTCGGGGTCGGGCATGGTGCAGGAATCTTAGGAGCACGCGAAGGGAGTGTCAACGCGGAGGACAACGAAAAAAAGGTCAGCGGGTGGCTTCGTCTCTTTCGACTTTGCCGTCGCGGACGCGGATGACGCGGTGGGCGCGCGCGGCGATGTCGGGCTCGTGGGTGACAAGGATGATGGTGTTGCCGCTCTCGTGGAGGCGCGCGAAGAGGCCCATGATTTCTTCGCCGGTGGCGGAATCGAGATTGCCGGTGGGCTCGTCGGCGAGCAGGATCGAGGGATGGTTCACCAGGGCGCGCGCGATGGCCACGCGCTGGCGCTGGCCGCCGGAAAGCTCGTTGGGCTTGTGCATCATGCGGTCCTTCAAATCCACCTGCGCGAGGGCCTGCTTGGCGCGCTCCATGCGCTCTTCCGAAGGCGTGCCGTTGTAGATCATGGGAAGCTCGACGTTGTGCAGCGCCGTGGCGCGCGCCAGCAGATTGAACGTCTGAAAGACGAAGCCGATCTCGCGGTTGCGGATGTAGGCGAGCTCGTCGTCATCGAGCTGGCTCACCAGGCGTCCCGCGAGCCAGTAGTCGCCCTTGGTCGGCGTATCGAGGCAGCCGATCAGGTTCATCAGCGTGGATTTCCCCGAGCCGGAGGGACCCATGATCGCAACGTACTCGCCCTTGTGGATCCGCATGCTGACGCCGCGCAACGCGTGCAGCTGCTCGGTGCCCATCTCGTACGTTTTCCAGAGATCGTCCGTCTGGATGACGATGCCGGCATCGACAAGGTCCTGCCGGAAACTCTGCGAGCCGGTTTCTTCCACCGCCATGTGCATTGCGCTCCCTCGAAGATGGCCGATCTGATCTTGTGATTCCGCCGTCCTACGACGACGTTGTATTGTCGAGCGCCGGCGTGGAGTTGTCGATCTTGACGCTGGCGCCGGGCTTGAGCGAGCGCAGGGCCTTGAAGCTCCCGGTCACGATCGTATCGCCTTCCTGCAGGCCGCTGGTGACCTCGATATCGGACACGCCGGTGATGCCCGTCTCAACCGGCACGAACTGCGTCTTGTTGCCGCGCACGACGAATACTCCCTGGATGTCCTTGTTGGCCGCATCGTTGTTGTTGGCCGCCGCGAGCGTCACGTCGCTGCTGGTGCCGTTCTTGGCTTCGTCGAGCTCTTTCTGAGACCGCTCGGCGAGCGCCTGGATCGGAATGGTGAGGACGTTGCTCTTTCTGGCTGTCTCGATCTTGGCGGTCGCCGAAAGGCCCGGGCGCAGCGAAGTCGGCGGATTGTCGAGAGTGATGACAACCTTGAAGTCGCGCGCCTCCTGCACGTTCGCCGTGACCTCCGTCATCGAGGCTTCGCCGGACGTGCGCAGGATGGCCAGCTCGCCGACCTCGGTGACGTGACCCTTGAAGACCTTGTCCGGAATGGCGTCGATCGACACATCGGCGGTCTGGCCGTTTTTCACGTTGATGATGTCCGTCTCGTCGACCATCACTTCTGAGGTGACGACGCTCATGTCGGAGATGGTGAGGATCGAGCTGCCCGCGGTACCCTGAATGCCCGGCACGACGTTTTCGCCGACCCGCACCGCAATGTAGCTGATGATGCCGTTGATCGGCGCGGTGTAGGTGGTCTTCGCCAACACGTCGGCGGTGTGGCGGAGTTCGGCGCGATTCTGCGCGAGATTCGAGCGCGCCTGCTCGCGGGCCGCGAGCGTCTGAGCCACCTGGTCTTTCGCGGCCGCCAGGGCTGCCACGGCGCTGTCGTAGGTGGCTTTGTCCGAGTCGTATTCCTGTTTGGCGATCAGCTGCTCTTTATACGATAACTGGCCGCGCTGCCAGTCAAGCTTGGCCTTGTCGAGATCGGACTGGCGCTGCGCCACCGTTGCCAGGGCCGCATCGTAATTGGCTTGACCGGCCTGCAAAGCCGCCGCCGCCGCGTCGATGCTCGCCTGCTGGGCCTGAACGTCCGCGCCCGGCTGGATGTTTTCCAGGTGCAGCAGGACGTCGCCCTTCTTGACGTAATCGCCTTCCTTCACGTCGATGTCCGTGATCTTCCCGAGCCCCTCCCCCAACACGTTCGTATAATTCTTCGGACGGATTTCGCCGGAGGCTGTGACGATCGATGTCAGGTCTTGTTTTACGACTTGGCCCGTTTGGACCGTGACCACACCCTGATTCTGCTCATAGATGCTGTACCAGACCACTCCCCCTAGGAGCAGGACCACACCGACCCCGATGCCAGCTTTTTGCCAGGTTTTCATCGCACCAACCTTCGGATTGGAGGGTCCCAAATTGACAGCTTTACCCACCACCTCATACATACGCTCAGACGGGACAGAATGTTTCTCGGCTAGAGGCAGACGTTACGATTTTCAGCGCGGGCCAAGCCGGCCCAGTTTCGGTCCCACTTCATGCTCAGACGCCGCCACCACGACGACTGACAAACATTCTAATTCGGTTCCGTTCGGCATCAAAACGAAATCAGCTTCGAAGGGGTGGCAGGCGCGCGCGCATTAAGATTTGGTCAGAGGATCGTTGGCTTGCTTCGGAGGACTTCGGGAAAGCAACCCCTTGGGACACATGGGATTCCAAGACCTGGGGACAGCAGGGAGTGACAGCAAACATTGATTGACCTGTACCTTGGGACAGGTTAGGATTCTAGGCCAATCGGACAAAGGATGCCACTATGGACCGTTTGATTAAGACGTTCCCATGGATTGTGCTAATGGGGGGGGTTGTCCTATCGGCGCTCCCGTGCCGCGTGTCCGCTCAGGATCAATCGCAGGATCAGACTCAGGATCAATCCCAGGATCAATCCCAGGCTCAATCACCCGACCAATCGAAGGACCAGGCGCGTCAAGAACAAAAGCGCGAGAAAAAGCTCAAGCAGAAGAGCGATAACGAACTCAAGAAGGAACTCGAACCGCAGTACAAGAACTGGCTCGATGAGGACGTGGTGTACATCATCACTCCCGAAGAACGCCATACCTTCCTGCACCTTTCAACGAACGAAGAGCGCGAGCAATTCATCGAGGCCTTCTGGCAACGCCGCAATCCCGACCCGGATTCGGCGGAAAATACCTACAAGGAAGAACACTATCGCCGCATTGCCTACGCCAACGAGCATTTTGCTTCCGGCATTCCGGGCTGGAAGACCGACCGCGGCAAGATCTACATCATGTGGGGTCCGCCGGACGAAATCGACGCACACCCGACGGGCGGCACTTGGGATCGCCCGATGGATCAGGGTGGCGGCGAGACCACAACGTACGCCTACGAAGATTGGCGCTACCGGTATCTCGAGGGTATCGGCGAAAACGTGGAGCTCGAGTTCGTGGATCCGACGGGCACGGGTGAATATCACCTGACCACCGACCCCAGCGAAAAAGACGCTTTGCTGCACGTGCCCGGCGCGGGCCTTACCCTGGCCGAATCCATGGGCCAGGCGGACAAATCCCAGCGCTTCTCCAATACCGACGGCACGAACATGGCTGAAAACGAGGCGGGCGAGGGCGGCCAGTCGGAAAGCATGAATGAGTTTACGCGGATGGAATTGGAAGCGAACATCTTCCGGCCGCCCCCGGTGAAATTCAAGGATCTCGAGGCGGACTCGACCGCGCGCATCGTTCGCGACCAAGTGAAGTTCGACTACCGCTACGACTTTCTGCGCATCACGTCGGACACGGTTCTCGTGCCGATCACGGTGCAGATTCCCGTGCGCCAGTTGAGCTTTCAGGAAAAAGACGGCGTAGACAGCGCGAGCATGAATCTTTTCGCGCGGATCACGAGCTTAGGCGGACGCGTGATTCAGACGTTCGAGGATACTCTGCGCACCGACATCCCGGATTCGCTGCTGCAGGGATCGCTGGGCACTTCGAGGATCTACCAGAAGGCCGTTCCGCTCGCTCCCGGCCTCTATCGTCTGGACATCGTGATCAAGGACATCAACAGCGGCAACGTGGGCGTGGTGAACGCGCGCCTCGACGTGCCGCGATTCAATGACGATCAGCTCAGCAACAGCTCGCTGATCCTCGCCGACGACATTCAGCGCGTGTCGACGAAGGATATCGGGCTCGGCCAATTCGTTCTCGGCGATCTGAAAGTCCGGCCCAAACTGGACCAGACCTTCACTCCGGACGACAGCATGGGCGTGTTCCTTCAGATCTACAACCTGAAGGTGGACGACAAGACGCACAAAGCGGATGCTTCGGTCGAGTACCGCGTCACGAAAGACGAAAAAAACCCGACCGCGCCGATCTTGAAATTCGACATTCCGGCGGACAAAATCCCCGAGCACGGCGAGGAAATGACGCTCGCGAACGAGATCACCCTGGGTTCTCTAGCACCCGGAAAATACAAGCTCGAAGTTGCCGTGACCGATAACGTGGCCAAGCAAACGATTACCCCTACGACGGAATTTACCGTCAAGCCGGTGGCGGCGAGCGCAAAACAGGGGAGGTGAAGCGTTGGGCTCTCGAACCATTCATCTTCTAGGCCTGGCCTCTCTGCTTTGCATGTTCGTGCTGCCCCTGCACGCGGCTCCCCCCGCTGCGAGAATTGCGGGTGTGGTTGTCGACCCGGCCGGAACGCCCCAGATGGGTGCGACCGTGGTTGTTTGCTCCGAACGTCTGTTTGACACGTCGTCGATCCGGCTGCTCACGAACGATCGCGGGCGATTTTCCACCACTTTGTTGCCGGTCGGCATGTACTCGATCACCGTCACGCTGGCGGGATTTCTGCCCGCGGTCGAGCAGCATATCCAAGTCGACAGCGACCACGCGGCTCTGGTGCAAATCGTTCTAGGGTCCGTGATGTCCTCGTTCGAGAAATTGCGACGCCCGGCCGACCAGCAAGCCGAGCCGGACGATTGGACCTGGGTGCTGCGCACCTCGGCCGCCACGCGTTCGGTTTTCCGCTGGCAGGATGTGCCGGAAGTTGCCCAAGACAATTCCGAGAGCTCGCAGGCCCAGGCGGTCCATGCCCGCGTGGAAGTGACTTCGGGCGCGGATCATCCGGGTTCTGTATCGGACGTCGCCGATTCTCCGGGAACGGCATTTGCTTACGGCGTCGGGCTGGGCTCGAAGGGTCAGATGTTGATGGCAGGCCAGTTCAGCTATCAGGATGCTTCCTCATCCGCCGGGCTGGCCGCCGAGTGGCTGCCTACGGGCGAGGAAGGAGCCGGCCCGGTTACGACCATTCTGGTGCGTGAATCGCGCCTCACTCCCGGCGGCCCGGCTTTCCGGGGATTGCGCGTGTCGCACGACGATGAACTGAGCCTCGGCGATCGAGTGAGCATACGGTACGGCGGCGAATTTCTGATGGCCGGATTCAACGGCACCACCACCGCGCTGCGCCCGCGCGCCGAAGTGGCGGTGCAGATCGCTTCGGGCTGGCGCGCATCTTTGATCGCCGCGGCGCGGCCATGGCAAAACGATGTCGCTTCGGCCGACACGCTGCAATCGGCGGTCGATACGCTGGACTCGTTGCCTACTCTGCTGATTCGCGATGGCCGGCCGGTTTTTGAGAACGGCCTGCATGAGGAACTCGCGGTCGACCACACGCTCGGCAAGCGCGCCGATCTCACCGCCGCCGTGTTTCACGATTTTTCGAGCCACACCGCCGTGATGGGGCGCGGCGGCGCGGCCAATGGGCCGGATTTCCTGCAGGATTATTTCTCCGAGGCTTTCGCCTACGATGGAGGCTCTTCGAGTTCAACGGGGACGCGTGTCGCCTATCGCGAAAAGCTCAACTCCCATTTGGACACGACGATCGTCTACGCCTATGCCGGCGCGCTGGCTCCGGATGGCGATTCGACGGCTGCGTCGCTGCGTGACGAACTGGATACGCGCTACCGTCACAGCCTCGCCGGACGCGTTTCCGCCAGGCTGCCGCGCTTCGGCACGAGCGTGTCCGCCAGCTACAAATGGCTGAGTGGGCCCACGGTTTCCCGCCTTGACTCGTATGGCGAATCCGTCTACCAGATCGACCCGTACCTCAGCATGGAGATCCGGCAACCGCTGCCCAATGTATTTCCCTGCCACATGGAGGTTCAAGCGGATGTCGGCAACCTGCTCGCCCAAGGCTACGTACCCGTAACGACCGGCGACGGGACGGTGATGCTGGTTCCGTCGTACCGCTTCTTCAAGGGTGGCCTCAGCCTTCAGTTCTAAACGCTTGAATTGTTGCCCCTACTGGAATTGGGAATATGCCTTCCACAAATGGGATTGCCTCCGGGGCCAGCAGATCAAAGAATCGTAACCTCCACAAAACACGGATATTAAACGTCGAGATCCCTATGGTTCACTGGAACCTCACGTGCTAACATGAAGCATCAAACTTGGGTGGAAGGGCAGTCACGGGTTCACGGATGAACGAGCACCTCCGAACGCGGCTCGGGGCAGTTGTACTGGCCCTCGTTACGCTCGCGGCTATTATTTTCGCGGCCCTGAACTTCCAGCAGCGTTCCCGGTTCGTTCTTCCCGATGACGGTGTTACGTGGCTCGACACGGCGCAAGGTGTTGCGGCCTGGCACATCGTTCCAGGGTCGCCTGCGGATCGCGCCGGCATACGCGAAGGCGACGACGTCGAGTCCGTCGCCGGCGTTCTGATCCATCGCGCCACGGATGTGACGCGGATTCTCTTTCGGTCGGGCCCATGGACGGAGCTGCACTACGGAATCCGGCGGAGGGGCGAATCGCTCGATGTGCCGCTGATTACGGTCCCGCAGGACACGTCTTCTTCGATCGACAACTACCTGCGGCTTACGGCGCTGCTCTATCTTTTCATCGGGCTGTTCATTTTCGTGCGGCGGTGGAATGCGCCGCGCGCGATTCACTTTTACATCTTTTGCCTGGCCTCATTCATTCTGTACAGCTTTCATTACACGGGGAAGCTGAACTCGTTCGATTGGATCATCTACTGGAGCAACGCCGTCGCGTTGTTGCTGCAACCCGCGCTGCTGCTGCATTTCGCGCTGGTTTTTCCGGAGCGGCGCGGAACTTTTTGGGGCAAACTCGCTCCGCTCGGCGTCTACAGCGTTCCCGCGATTTTGCTGGCGCTGCAGATCTTTGTCGCCACCGGCACGCTGGACTTCATGCCGTCGATCAGCAGCCGGCAGTTTCTTGATCAGATCGACCTTCTCTATCTCGGCGCTTATTTTCTGTTGGCCGCAGGCGTGTTTCTGGCGAGCTATTTCGCGGCGCCCAGCGGCGTGCTGCGCCAGCAATTAAAGTGGGTGACGGGCGGCACCATTGCGGGAATCATTCCGGTTCTCGTGCTGTACATCTTGCCCTTCCTGTTCTCGACCGTTCTCCCGTCCTGGACGAAGCTTTCCGTGTTTTCGCTGGCGCTGATCCCGCTCTGCTTCGGCTACGCCGTGATTCGCTACCGGCTGATGGACGTCGACATCATCTTCAAGCGCGGGCTGGCCTACACGTTCGCGACGGCCGGCGTCGTTACGATTTATTTCGCGGCCATTGCAGTGATCGGCGAACTCTTCCACACCGCGTGGCCGACGGGCCCGGGGGGAGCGATCATCGCGATCGTCGTCGCGGCCTTCCTGTTTCAGCCTTTGCGCGATTGGGTGCAAGCGCGGCTCGACCATTTCTTCTACCGCGACCGGCTTGACTATCGGCGCACGCTGATTGAATTCGGGCGCGCGCTCACCAACGAAGTGCGCGTCGAGCCGCTGATGGCCTCGGTGCTCGATCGCGTTTCGCAGACGCTGCTCGTCGATCGCCTCGCTGTATTTCTCGAGGATGCGGCTCGTCCGGGGGAGTTCGTGCTGTCGCGCTCGATCGGCATTCCCTCCGAAGGGCCGCTCGACTTGCGCTTCCTCGATCCCGCGCGGCCGGCACTCGCGAATGGCTGCCTGTTTTTCGAATCAGCGCGCGCCGCGACGGAAGAAAGCGAATCGGCGCGCGGGACGATCGAAAAGCTGGGCCTCAACTATTTCATCCCGTGCCGGTTCCACGACCATGCGCCCGCCATTCTCGGGCTCGGCAAGACCGTCGACGGCGATTATCTTTCAAGCGAAGACCTCGAACTCCTCTCGACGATCGCGGGCTACGTCGCGATCGCCGTCGAGAATGCGCGGCTCTATCAATCGCTCGAGCAGAAGGCGCTGCAGATCGAGCGCCTGAAGGACTTCAACGAGAACATCGTCGAGTCGCTGCGGATCGGCGTCCTGACGGCCGATCTCGAGGATCGCATCGAATCATGGAATCCGCAGCTCGAAGACCTGCTCGAAGTGCCGCGCACGGACGCCATCGGCCGCAGGATCGACGAAGTTTTGCCGCGCGACCTTTCCGGCGAAATCTTCGCGCATGCAGCCGCGGAGCACGTTTCCGGCATCTATAAGTTTCATCTGACCATGCGGAGCGGCAAGCATCTCGTGGTCAACGCGTCGGTCGCGCCCCTGCTGGGCAAAAACGGCGCCCGTCTCGGCCGGCTGGTTCTGCTCGACGACATCACCCAGCGGGTGCGCCTGGAAGATCAGATGGTGCAGACCGAGAAGCTGACGTCGCTCGGCTTGCTCGCGGCCGGAGTGGCGCACGAGGTCAACACGCCGCTGGCCGTGATCTCGAACTACATCCAAATGCTCGCCAAGCAGATTCCTGCGGACGATCCGCGGCAGAAGACGATCGAGCGGATCGTGAAGCAGACGTTCCGCGCGAGCGAAATCGTCAACAACCTTCTGAACTTTTCGCGCACGGGCGGGGCCGAGCCGGTCGATGTCGATCTGAACGCGGTGCTCGAGGAAACGCTTACGCTGGTGCAGCATCCGTTCAGAGCCGCCAGCATCAGCGTGGTTCGCAACTACGCCGAACGCTTGCCGGCCGTGCTCGGCTCGACCACGCGGCTCCAGCAGGTGTTTCTGAATCTTTTCATGAATGCGCGCGACGCCATGCCGGGCGGCGGAATGCTGGAAGTTCGCACGGGCGCGCACAACGGCTCGGTGGAAGTCGAAGTGGTCGACACCGGCGCCGGAATTCCGGCGGAGCATCTGCATCGCATCTTCGATCCATTCTTCACCACGAAAGCCACCGGGCGAGGCACGGGGCTGGGCCTCTCGGTGAGCTACGGAATCATCAAGGAGCACGCGGGCAAAGTGGACGTTCGCTCGACGCCCGGAAAGGGCACCTCGTTCCGGCTGGAGTTTCCGGTAGCCAGAAAAGCGGTCCATGCCTAGAGGCTCGATTCTCGTAGTCGACGACGAACTCGAAATCCGGGAAGGGCTCGAGGCTCTGCTTACGTCGGAAGGATTTCAGGTGACGCCGGCGGAAACCGCCGCGGCCGGCCTTGAAAGGCTCGAGGAACAGCCTTACGATCTCGTGCTGCTCGACGTGAGCCTGCCCGACCACAACGGGCTCGACCTGCTGCGCGAAATCAAGCAGCGCGACGCAAATCTTTCGATCATCCTGATCACGGCTTTCGGCTCGATCGACATGGCGCGCGCGGCGTTCAAGAGCGGCGCCCAGGATTACATCACCAAGCCGTGGTCCAACGACGAGCTGATCACGCAGGTGTCTCTCGCGATCGAGGGCCGGCGGCTGCGCGAGGAGAACGTCCAGCTGAAGCGGGCGCTGAAGCAGCGCTACAATTTTCCCAACATCATCGGCAAAAGCGAGAAGATGCTGACGCTGTTCGATCTGGTGACGCAGATCGCGCCCTCGCGCTCGACGGTTTTGATTTCCGGCGAGAGCGGCACCGGCAAGGAACTGATCGCCAAGGCCATCCACGCCGCCTCCGCGCGCGCGGATAAGGCTTTTATCCCGGTGAACACGGGCTCGATCCCCATCGACCTGCTCGAATCGCAGCTTTTTGGGCATGTGAAGGGCGCGTTTACCAGCGCGATCGCGTCGAAAAAAGGTCTCTTCGAGGTCGCCGACCAGGGCACCATCTTTTTCGATGAGATCTCGACCATCGGCCCCGAAACGCAGGCCAAGCTTCTGCGCGTGATCCAGGAACGCGAGTTCATGCGACTCGGCAGCACGGATACGATCAAAGTCGACGTGAGGATTCTCGCCGCGTCGAACGAGGATCTGCGAAAGCTCGTGCGCGACGGCCGCTTCCGGGACGATTTGTATCACCGGCTCAACGTGATCTCGCTGCAGCTTCCGCCGTTGCGCGACCGCAAGGAAGATATTCCGCTGCTTGTGGCGCGCTTCATCGAGCAGTTCTGCAGGGAGAATACCAAGCCGCTGCGCGCGTTCACGCACGGGGCGATGAAACTCTTGATGGATTACGACTGGCCGGGAAACGTGCGCGAGCTCGAGAATGTGGTCGAGCGCGCCGTGGTCCTTTCGAACCACGAATCGCTCGATATCGATCTGCTGCCGGAAAATGTCCGTACGCGCGAGATCGTGAAGGGCGTGCGGCTGCAGCTCGCCGAATTCCTGCCGCCCTTGCCGGGCGAAATCGGTTCGCGCGGGGCCGCGCCTCCTCCTTCGCTTTTTGAAATCCTCGAAGAGGTGGAGCGCCGCATCATCATGGACATGCTCGAGCGCACCAACTGGAATCAGACCGAAGCCGCCGAGCGATTCCAGATTCCGCTCTCGACGCTCAACCAGAAAATCAAGCGGCTGGGGATCGAGACGCGCCGTAAGCCCGCCGCTCGCGGCGCCGCTTTCGGCTATGGCGGCGACGAGCCCGTCGAATTTTCCGCCGGGAAGTAAGCGCCGTCGGTAGCGGGCTCGGCTTCGCGGCTACGAGTCGATCTCGTCTTCGCGCCACTGGCCGGCGAGCGAATGGCCGCCCTGGTGGACGCGTTTCATCCGGTAGAGCTCCTCGTCCGCCGCGATCAGCACCGATTCCCGCGTTCCGCCATCCTCCGGGTAGACCGCCGCGCCGATGCTCACCGAAAACGGCGGATGCTCGGTGTCGCGAGCCACGCGATCTTGAATGCGCTCGACCACGCGGCGAGCGTCTTCCTCGTCCGCTTCGGGGATGATGATCGCAAACTCATCGCCGCCGTAGCGCGCGGCCGTATCCATGCTGCGGCAATGGACGCGAAGAATGTCCGCCAGGCGGCAGAGCGCGCGGCTGCCCGTCAGGTGGCCGTACGTGTCGTTGATCTGCTTGAGGCCGTCCATATCGAGCAGCAGAACGGCGAACGGCCGCTCGGTACGCCCGAACCGCCGGATTTCGGCGTCGAGTGTGTCGATCAGCATGCGGTAGTTCGCGAGGCCGGTGAGCGGATCGGTGACCGCGAGGCTGCGCACCTGCTCCTCGATGCGTCGCCGGTCGGCGGACATCGCCGCGAGCGCCAGCGTCATCACGGAAACGATGCCCATGAACGCTTGTAGCAGGAGAAGTGAGTCGTTGCGCGAACCGATCGCAAAAGGCCCGAAGCCCCCGAGTGTGCCCAAGATCGCGATGCCTGAGAGTATTGCCGTTGCTGTCGCCGCCTCCCGCTGGCCAAATCGAATCGCAGCCCAGATGAGAAAGGGAATGCACAGATACTCGAGCGGAAAGTTTCTGGGAACCGGAAGAAACAGCCCCAAGAAAACGATCTGCGAGGTCAACACGAGGCATCCGAGGAGAGCGAAGAGCTCGGCGTACTCGCGCCACTTGAACCGAAGGCGGAACTTCGCGATCCACAGGAGCAGGAGCGGCGCAACGAGCATGTCGCCCACGCCGTCGCCCAGCCACCAGGTGATCCAGATCTCGCGATAGTGCGCCCAGGGCGCATATCCGCCGAGCGAAAGGGATGTGACGCCGATCGTCGCGGCGATCGCCGTGCTCGCCAGCCCGAGCGCGGCAAATCGAAACGTGTCGCTCGCACGATCGAAGGCGCGGCGCCCGTTCGCGAAACGCATCACCAGGTAAGCGCCGACCAGCCCCTCGAGTGTGTTGCCCGTCGCTACTCCGAGCGACGTGAGCACCGAGCCCGCCGTCGTGATGTTGACGAGAAAGGCGCCGATGAAAATCCCGGGCCAGACGCGATATCCCAGAATTAGAAAGGCCGCAAGCGTGATTCCCGTTGCCGGCCACACGGCCGTCGAGCTGGGATGCACGAACGCCATGCTGAGGCCCAGCTTGCCGGCCACGAAATAGATTGCGGCCAAAATGCAGACGCCGCCAATACGCTTAACCCGTTGGTCCAAAGCGCGCTCTTTTCACTCGCGATTCCGCCATTCCCGCGATGCATGATTGGCCCCCATCAAGATGCTACAGAGCCGTTTCGAAGAATGCCAAATGGAAACTCGCGAGGCGAAACGCGAAAGCGTCATAGGCGAAAGACTGTAGAGGGCTTCGAAGGAAAATCGAAACCGGGCAGGGAAACTCACCGCACCTTTCGTCGAACGGACCGAGGGCAAGGAGAACGGGAGCTTCGGTCGCGCGGTGCCTGCCGCGCTTTCTACGAAACCAGGGGGCGGCCGGCGATTCTTTCGAGGATTCGATACGGAGCCTGGTCCTTCAACACGAGCGCGCTCGTCGGGATGAGGAAAGTCTGTTCGAGCGCGTACTGCCCGGACATCGCCGCGTGTGCCACGCCGTCCGTGTACACCAGCCACGTGGCCAACGGCGGAAATTCCAGGCGCACCTTCGGGCAATTCGCCTGAAATTCGGCGTTCTCTTTCAGGTAATCGTGGAAGTGCAGCATGAACATGTCGTACGGCGTGCGGCCCATTCCGCGGAATCCAAGCTTTCCGCCCCAATCCTGCACCGTGCGGCTGATAAGCGATTCCTCGGCGAACTTGTCGAGCCCGGCGTCCTTCGCGTAGTAGCGAGCGAGCGCTTCGAAATCTTGCATCACGTTCCACACGCGCGGCTTCGTCGGATTCAGATTCGTGAACACGCGGAGAATGCGCCCGCCGTGCGTCGGGCGGCTCGGGAACGCATCGACGTGGAGCAAATCGTTGCGCTTGTGCAGCGGCAGGCCGCGCCGCTCCTCTTCGAGGGGGCGGAAACTCGCGAAATCCAGCTTCCATTTTCCGGCATAGGGCGCGAGAGATTTCGTCGCGAAGTCGATCACCTGCGCCGTGTAGTTTCGCAAGATCGAGTGCAGGCGATCGACGGTCTCTCGTGCGCCGGAAACGCCGCGCAGGGCGTCCTCATCGGGACGGTACGATACGTTTTTGTGCATCCGCAGCTCGGTCCACGACTGCGAAAGCAGAAATTCCCGATCCTCGGCGGGAAGATGAAACGGCAGGTCGCGGAAGAAAAGAATCTGGCCGCGTTCGAGCGCCTGGCAGCAGGTGCGAGCGCGCTGGTTCGGTTCCAACCAGCCTCGTCCCGGCTTGTAATCGTCGATCGCGATCCACGGATCATGCATGCGTTTCGCCTCGTAGCGCTTCCATTTCTCGCAGCCCCTATGCTCGGCCCGACGCCTGGCCTTTCGATGCCAGATATCCCTTCGGCAGCAGCGCGGTCGAGAGGTCCGTGCCCTCGAGTTTGGCACCGTCGAGCTTCGTCTCGCGCAGAATCGTCGCTTTCAGGCTGGCGCCTGCGAAGTCCGCGCCCCTGACGTCCGCATCGCGCAGATTGGCGACGCCAAGATCGGCCCCGCGCAGGATCGCGTCGCTCAGGTTCGCGCGAAACATTTCCGCGCCTCCCACCTGCGCCTTCGTCAGGTCGGCTTTGTGCAGGTTCGTCTCGGTCAGGTCGGCCTTGCGCAGATCCGCGCCGCGGAGGTTCGTTTCGCTCAGGTTGGCACGACTCAGCTTCGCCTCGTGAAGATTCGCGCCTTCGAGATTGGCTCGCTCGAAGTCGACCAGGGCCAGCTCCGCTTTTTCAAAGTCCACGCGCGACAGCTCGGCGCCACTGAGGTCCGCCCTCACGCCGCCCTCCTGGCCGCGCACGAAGCGCCCGTGTGCCTCGAGGATTTCAGAGACTCTCTTGCCCTTGTGTCGAACGCTCTTCGGAGATCGCAAGCTCCCGCCTTTCGGATGACCCCGGAACACCTGGTTCTTTGGCCGGATGAAATCGCTACGTCTCGTCATTTTACTAGATATGCTGGCGCTCTGCCTATCTGTACAAGCGGGCGGCGTTGCGTGATCATGCAAGTATGGCGCTTCGGCCCAAGCCGGGTTTCCGCTTTCGCCCTTCGTTCCGGACCGGCCTGGCGGCGCTGGCGCTCGGCGGGTTGCTTGGAGTGGCGCCACTTTGGCTCCGGGCGCGCGCGCAGCAGCCGGGCACGCCGACCGAGGAAATCGTGGCGAATCTCGCCGCCGGCCGCGTGGTGATCGCCGTCGTCAAGGATGCGATCCTAGTGGGCACGGTCGAAAACCCCATCGAAGAAGGTGCTCGTCCCCCGATCCCGGTTCCCATCTCGACGGACCGTATTGGGGTTGTCCTCGGCGCGGTCGATTGGCTGTCGCCGTCGTCGCACCAGGAACTCGCACGCCTCGACCTGGAGCTGCCTCACCTTCGCAGCCGTCTCGTGGCGCCGACGCCGCACATCGGGCCCGTGCAAGGCGGCGACGAAGCAACCGACATCGAAGCCGTCGGCCAGGGTCTTCTCGAGCGCCTCGATCAAGTGGCGCCTGACCTCCACGAGAAGCTCGATCTTCCGGAGACCGAGCCTCTCGCCGAGTTGATTGTCGTCGACTATTTGCCGAACTACGGCCCGGAAGTGTGGCAGCTCTCCTACGAGATCCGCCAAGAGGAGGAAGACAACGATTATTGGACCACGCGAGTTCTCCGGCCGGGCTATTTGCAGTTCTGGCCGCCGGAAAAGGGGCAGCCGCGCACACTGGTCGAATTTGCGTATCCGCCCGATGATCCGCCGCCCACGCTTCTCGCCCTGTTGCGTAATCACGACCCACGACTCGACAAGATCACATCCTCCGATCCTAAGATGGCGGAGGTCGCAAATCGCTTTCTTCAGGGCGAGAGCAACAAGATTTCCCTGACCGACGCTACGCAATTCCTCCGCGCGGCCCTAGATGCGATCGCGCCGCCCAACGCCGCCGAAACCATGGCCAGGATCACGGAGGAAGACGGTTTTGCATGGATTCTCGCGCCCCCGCCCGAGCCGAAGCCCGCCGCCACCCAGCAGGAGCGACCCACCGGAGCGCCCACATTGATGGGCACGCCACACTAGGCCCACCCCTACTCCCAAGGCTGGCTGAAGAGCACCAGGGTGCGCGAAAAGCACCATTTTGCGCGCGGTCGAACAGTGTCATCTCACGAAAGAAGGGCTCCTATATAGTGATGATAATAAAAGGCTTACATTGACAAAATGCCTTGCGCGAGCGTTTGGCAATGCTGGTGCATTTCTAAAGGTGGATCGTCACTGAGCGAGTGACCGAGATCTTGAAAGAATGGATCTCAGAAGGAGCAGACAATGCGATATCTAAGAGTTCTTGCCCTGATTGGGCTTTTCCTGATACCGGCAGGCTTCGCGCAAGCGCAGCACGTTTCCGTTGGCATCGGCGTTGGAGTAGGCCCGGTCTACGCGGGTCCTGCGTATGTGGGGCCGGTCGGGCCGGCGCCGCTTTGCGCCTACGGCTACTACCCGTATGCTCCGTATGCATGTGCGCCTTACGGTTACTACGGACCTAGCTGGTTCGCAGGCGGCGTCTTCATCGGCGCAGGGC
Organism: uncultured Acidobacteriota bacterium; assembly: GCA_963836125.1. Lineage (GTDB taxonomy): Bacteria > Acidobacteriota > Terriglobia > Acidiferrales > UBA7541 > Palsa-295. The sequence continues at coordinate 471,607 of CAWIIK010000003.1, read as the reverse complement.
CGTGGTACCACGCTGGCTTCTACGGGCATCCCGGCTATTGGGGGCACCCCGGCTACTCGGGACATGCCGGATTCTACGGTCGACCCGGATACCATTCGTTTGGCCCGGTGGGCGGTTTTCATGGCGGCGCGGTAGTCCACGGCGGTGCCGCGGTCCATGGTGGCGCGGTGGTTCACGGAGGCGGTGGATTCCATGGCGGTGGCGGGTTCCACGGCGGCGGACGCAGGTAAGTTTCGTCGCTAACCGAAGGGCTGGAATGGCCGGCAGCAGCGACTGCCGGCCGTTTTCTTTTTGGTGGTCGTTGGCGCGTCTGGCGGGATATATAATTTCGTGGTGGAATCGCAACCCGTGCGGGAAATCCCGATCGAGCGTATGGCGGCCGAGGACTGGGCTGCGGTGCGTGCGATTTACCTTGAAGGCATCGCGACAGGCAACGCGACATTCGAGAAATCGGCACCGGAGTGGAGGGCCTGGGACGCGGCGCACCTCAAGACGTGCCGCTTTGTGGCAGGCGCTGGCGGCGACGTGCTCGGCTGGGCGGCGCTCGGCCCGGTTTCGGGGCGATCGGTCTATTCGGGCGTGGCGGAAGTGAGCGTCTACGTCGGCCAGCGAGCGCGCGGCCGCGGCGTGGGATCGAAGTTGCTTGCGGCGCTCGTCGAAGCGTCCGAGCGCGAAGGCATTTGGACGCTGCAGGCGGGAATTTTTCCCGAGAACGTCGCGAGCATCGCGCTGCACGAACGGGCCGGATTCCGCGTGGTCGGGAGGCGCGAGAGACTGGGCGCGATGGACGGGCGCTGGCGCGACGTGGTGCTGCTCGAGCGACGGAGCAAAGTCGCCGGCGTGTGATAGAATCCGAATTTCGGAGACTCCCGCGATGAAATTCGGAGTGGTCGTGTTCCCCGGGTCGAACTGCGATGACGACGCCTACCATGCCATCGCGTCCGGAATCAAACAGCCTGTCGAGTTCATCTGGCACCAGTCGGAACAGGTGTCGGGCTTCGACGCGATCCTGCTTCCCGGCGGATTCGCCTTTGGCGATTACCTGCGCACCGGCGCGATTGCGCGATTTTCTCCTGTCATGAAGGCGGTCGGCCGGTTCGCGCGGTCCGGCGGGCTAGTGCTCGGCGTCTGCAACGGATTTCAGATTTTGCTCGAGGCAGGGCTGCTGCCGGGCGCGATGCTGCGCAATCAGCGGCTGCGTTTTTTGTGCCGGCAGGTGCACGTCCGCGTGGAAAATATCGAGACGCCGTTTACGTGCGCGGCGCGTCCTGGGCAGATTTTGAAAATGCCGATTGCGCACATGGAAGGAAACTACTTCTGCGATCTGGCGACGCTGGCGGAGCTCGAACGTAATCGGCAGATCGTTTTCCGGTACGTCGATGCGGATGGCCGCGACGCAGGGCGCGATGATTTCGAGGCGAATCCGAATGGCGCGCTCGCGGCAATTGCCGGGCTGTGCAATCGCGAGCGCAATGTCGTCGGGCTGATGCCGCATCCGGAGCGCGCGGTTGAATCGGCGCTCGGATCTACCGACGGGCTCGTGATTTTCCGCTCGATGGTCGAGTATTTGTCGCGCGCCGAAGGCAAAGCCAAGGCTGCGCCCGCCGCCGAGCGCGTGCCAGCGTGATACGAGAGCGGGGCGGGCCGCTCTACAAGTCTCAAGACCCACATGAAACTCGAAACCGTCGGTGAGATCATCGCGACCAGAAGACTCATCCTTGCTCGCGAAGGACGCCAGCCGGTCGATGTCGTCGTCTGGATGGGCAAGCCCGAAAAATTCCCTGACCACACGGATTATTATTGTCCATATCGAATTACGGGCTTCGACCGAGACAAGGTAATGGCGATCGGAGGAGTAGCCGCCTTTCCGGCTATGCAGCTTGCCTTGGGGGGGATTCGCGTCGAGCTGGAGGTAATCGAAGAGGATTCCGGCGGACGATTGACATGGGAGGCTCGAGCCGAGGGTGACCTCGGATTCGCCGAGCCGAACTCGGAATAGGTACGAGATCGATGCCTACGGTGCAAACCGAAAGTAAGGTCACGCCGCAGATCGCGGCCGAGCACGGGCTCACTCCCGACGAGTACGCACGCACCCAGAAAATCCTTGGCCGCGATCCGAACCTCACGGAGCTCGGCATTTTCAGCGTGATGTGGAGCGAGCACTGCTCGTACAAGTCGTCGCGCGTCCACTTGAAGAAGCTGCCGACGCGCGGGACGCACGTGGTGCAGGGGCCGGGCGAGAACGCCGGCGTGGTCGATATCGGCGACGGGCTCGTCGCCGTCTTCAAAATCGAATCGCACAATCATCCGAGTTTCGTCGAGCCGTTTCAGGGCGCGGCGACGGGCGTCGGCGGAATCCTGCGCGATATTTTCACGATGGGCGCGCGGCCGATCGCGGTGCTGGACTCGCTGCGATTCGGGCCGATCGCACCGGGCGCCGGGGCGGGGAACGCGACCGAGGAAGAGATTGCGCGGAACCGGCGCATTCTCGACGGCGTGATTCGCGGGATCGGATTTTACGGGAACTGCTTTGGCGTGCCGACCGTGGGCGGCGAAGTGATGTTCGAGCCGTGCTATTCGAATAATCCGCTGGTGAACGCGCTGGCGCTCGGCATCTGCCGCCGCGAAGAGCTTTTCTTCGCGCGCGCGCGCGGCGTGGGCAATCCCGTGATTTACGTCGGCGCGAAAACGGGCCGCGACGGCATTCACGGCGCGTCGCTGCTGGCTTCGGCGGAATTCAGCGAGGAATCGCAGCAGAAACGGCCGAACGTGCAGGTGGGCGACCCGTTCATGGAAAAGCTTTTGCTGGAGGCGTGCCTCGAGGCGATGCACACCGACGCGGTGGTCGCGATTCAGGACATGGGAGCGGCGGGGTTGACGAGCTCGAGCTCGGAGATGGCGTCGCGCGGCGGGTTGGGCATCGAGATCGATCTCTCGCGCGTGCCGCAGCGCGAAACCAACATGACGCCGTACGACATCATGCTCAGCGAATCGCAGGAGCGGATGCTGCTGGTCGCCGAGCGCGGGCGGGAACGCGAAGTTTTCGACGTGTTCCACAAGTGGGGACTCGACGCGGTCGAGGTAGGACGCGTCACGGACGATGGCAAGCTGCGCGTGCTCAACCACGGACAGGTGGTCGCGGAAATTCCCGCGCACGCCCTGGCCGAAGAAGGGCCGCGCTACGAGCGCCCGATCGCAGCGCCTGCGGCTGCCACTGCGACCGATACGCCGGTCGTAAAATTCGCACCGGATGGCGCAGACCTCACCGAAAATTTCCGGCGGCTGCTGGCCTCGCCCGACATCGCGTCCAAGGAGTGGGTCACCGAGCAGTACGACTCGATGGTGCGCACGAATACGCGCGTGGGGCCGGGCGCGGGCGACGCGGCGGTGCTGCGACTGAAGGGCACGAAGCGCGCGCTCGCGATCAAGACCGACGGCAACGGGCGCTGGGGTTTTCTTTCGCCACGGCTCGGCGCGATGCACGCGGTGGCCGAGGCGGCGCGAAACGTTGCGTGCACGGGCGCGCTTCCCATCGCGGCGACGAATTGCCTGAATTTCGGCAATCCCGAAAAGCCTGAGGTGATGTGGCAGTTCACCGAGGCGATCGATGGCATCGCCGAAGCGTGCTGCGTGCTGGACACGCCGATCACGGGCGGGAACGTCAGCTTCTACAACGAGACGCTCGGCAAGCCGATCTATCCGACGCCCATCTTGGGCGTGCTCGGGCTGATGGAGGACGCGGAGTGCGCGGTGGATTCGGCGTTCAAGAATGAGGGTGACGCGATTGTGCTGCTCGACGGCGGGACATCGGCAGAAAATCCAGGAGCGCCCCAACGCGAGTTCGCGTCGTCCGAATATGCGAAGACCATTCAAGGCCTGGTGGCGGGCGCGCCTCCGGCGATCGACCTCGATGCGGAGAAGCGGCTGATCGAGTGCCTGGTGAAGCTGGCGGGCGAGAAAATCATTCTTTCGGCGCATGACGTGAGCGATGGCGGGCTGGCTGTCACGCTGGCGGAATCATGCTTCGATAGCGTGGGACTTTCCGCGGACGTAACAGTGGATCGAGCCGCGGCCGACGAGGCCGCCGAGAGCGCCCTTTTCGGCGAGCGCGGGGCGCGGGCGATTGTCTCGTTGCGGGGCCCGTCGTTGGTGCGGCTCGAAGCGATTGCCGCTCGATGCGGCGTTCAGGCGCAGCGCATCGGAAGCGTCTCGCCCGGCGAGTTTCGCATTCAATACAAGGATACGCCTGTCGTGCGGGGCAACATCGAGTCGCTTCGCCGGATTTGGGCGGGACAGCTCGAGAAGGCTGTCGAGGCGACGGCGTGAGCAGAGTCGCCAACTGGGGACACTGGCTCGTGGCGGCATTTTTTGCGTTCAAGGGATTTCTGTTCATCTACGAAAATGTGCCCCATTTCACGCACGCGCTGCGCAACCACATTCCGCTGACGTATCAGGATTATCTGCTTCTCGTGCCGTGGATCGCGTATCCGGCGTGCGCGTGGGGGGTGCTGCGCTGGCGGCGATGGGGTCAGATCGGCGCGGTGGCGCTTTCGAGTTTGGAACTTGCCGTGATCGGCGCGATGGTCGCGATGTACGGGCCGCTTTCCCTGGATCGCAGGATTATTTTGTGGTCGGCGCTGAACGCGGGCGTCGTAATATGGTTTGTGCTGCCGGCGGTGCGCGCGGGATACTGCGAGAGGCATCGGACGGCGTGAGCGCAGAATCGTGACGAAAATCGTACATGGGGGACGCTGGGCGGTCGGCGTAATCTTCATCCTGCTGGGCGCGGACACGCTTGTAGGCTCGACGGTGCACAGGTCGGGCCTTGCACGCGAGCACTCGCGCGAGACGATGTACGCCTTCGTCCTGGCCCACGCGTTTCTGATCTGGTTCCCGGCTTTTTTGTGCGCTTGGGGCGTTTTCAAGTGGCGCGCGTGGGCGCGCAAGTTGGGAATCGCGCTTTGCGCGTTGTTCGCCGCTGTCGGCTTCGGTCTTTGGATCTACTTCCAGATGCTGGGGAGACTCGACACGCCGCTGCTCGTGATGGTGCTGCTTGCCGGCACGGCTTTTGCCTGGCTGATTCTGCCGCCGGTGCGCGCGGAATATTCGCGAAGGAATCAAATCGCGTGAGCAAGCTGATCCAAATCGACGACGATCATTTCCACGATCACTGCGGCGTGTTCGGCGTGTTCGGGCATCCCGAAGCGTCGAAGCTGACGTATCTCGGGCTCTACGCGCTGCAGCATCGCGGGCAGGAATCGGCGGGGATCGCTTCGTCGGACGGGTCGGACGTTTACCTCCACAAATCCTTGGGCCACGTGCAGGAAATTTTCACGCCCGAGGTGATCGCGCACCTGCCCGGCGCGGCGGCGATCGGGCACACGCGCTATTCGACGGCGGGCGACACGACGCTGATCAACGCGCAGCCGATCGTGATCGATTGCAACAAGGGAAAAGTGGCGCTTGGGCACAACGGCAACTTGACGAACGCGCTCGAACTGCGGCGAAAGCTCGAACATCGCGGCTCGATTTTCCAGACCACGAGCGACACGGAAGTCATCGTCCATCTGGTGGCGCGGAGCGCGGCGCGGAATTTGCCGGGCGCGCTGGCCGACGCGCTGAGCCAGGTGGAAGGCGCCTATTCGCTGCTGGTGCTGACGCGCGACGAGATGTACGCGATCCGCGACCCGCGCGGCTTCCGTCCGCTGGTGCTCGGGCGGCTGGACGGCGCGTGGGCGGTGGCTTCGGAAACGTGCGCGTTCGATCTGATCGACGCGGAGTACGTGCGCGAAGTGGAGCCCGGCGAAATGCTGCGGATTTCGCGCAGCGGCGTCGAGTCGATTCACTTCACGGCGGAAAGGCAGCATCAGCACTGCATTTTCGAGCACGTCTATTTTTCGCGGCCGGACAGCCTGATCTTCGGCCGCCCGGTCAACGAAAGCCGCGAGCGGCTGGGACGCTTGCTGGCGCGCGAGCATCCTGTTGAGGCCGACATTGTGACGCCGGTGCCCGATTCGGGCGTGCCGGCGGCGGTGGGCTACGCGGCGGAATCGGGCATTGCGTTTCGCATGGGGCTGATCCGGAATCATTACGTGGGGCGCACGTTCATCGAGCCCGAACAGGCGATCCGCGATTTCGGCGTGAAGCTGAAGCTGAATCCGATCCGGCGAATGCTCGAGGGGCAGCGCGTGATTCTGGTCGATGATTCGCTGGTGCGCGGGACGACGAGCCGCAAGATCGTCCGGCTGGTGCGGGACGCGGGCGCGACCGAAGTCCACGTGCGCGTGAGCTGCCCGCCGACGATTTCGCCCTGCTATTACGGCATCGACACGCCACGGCGCGAGGAATTGATTGCGGCGCGGCATTCCGTCGAGGAGATCCGCCAATTCCTGGGCGCGGATTCGCTCGGTTATCTTTCGCTCGAATCGCTGCGCGCGGCGGTGGAAGACACGGAAGGAAATTTCTGCACAGCTTGCTACACCGGCAGCTATCCGACTGAGCTGGTGCAACTCGAGGTGGAGGCTCATCGTGAAGGCTGACGTGGAAGAAGCAGCTGCGGTCGAAAGAGCGGGAAAGAAAACGGCGAAGACGACGGCCCACGACCGCGTGTGGGACGAGATCGTTTCGTGGTTCTGGGTGATCGTGGCGTTTTTGGTGATCGAAGGCGCGCTGGTGCAAGCGCGTGTGATTCCGAGCGGCTCGATGGAGCCGACGGTGCTGATCGGCGATCATCTGATCGTGAGCCGAATCGGGTACGACGCGGGCATTCCCTTCACGCAGTGGCACGTGCCGCTGTGGCGCGAACCCAAGCGCCAGCAGATCATGGTGTTTCGCGCGCCGCTGGCCGACCAGGATTTCCCCGACTTCATCAAGCGCGTAATCGGCGTCCCCGGCGACCACATCAAGATCGTGCGCGGGACCGTGTGGGTGAACGGCGTCGCACTGAAGGAACCGTACACGGAACATTCCCCGGATTCGGCGGATCTGGCGGCGGAAAACTATCCGGCGCGGGCCGGCGAGCTGCCCTTTGTCGACCGGCCGGAATGGGCGGCGGAATTGGCAGAGAACACGGTGAAGGGCGAGCTGGTGGTCCCGAAGGATGATTACTTCATGATGGGCGACAACCGGGACGATTCAAACGACAGCCGATTCTGGGGCTTTGTCCCGCGGGACAATTTCATCGGGACGCCGCTGATCATCTACATGTCGATCAATGCGCCGGAAGAAGTATGGAATCCCGGGCACCTGGGCGAGCGGTTCGAGACATATTTCATGGCGATCATTCATCCGAGCATGATTCGTTGGCACCGATTGTTTCACACATTCTGAAATTGCGAACGAGCCCGGCCCCCTCCAGAAAAAGAGCTTCCTCGATGCGTTACTCCGACGCAGGCGTGGACATTTCAGTCGCGGATGAAGCCAAGCGGCGGATCGCCGCGATGGCGGGAAAGACTTTCCGGCGCGGCGTGATCGCGCCGATCGGCGGATTCGGTTCTCTTTTCGCGCTCGAGAGGAAACGCTGGCGCGAGCCGGTGCTAGTGGGAAGCTGCGACGGCGTGGGAACCAAGCTGAAAGTCGCGGTGGCGACGGGAATTCACACCAGCGTCGGCGCGGACATCCTGAACCACTGCGTGAACGACATTCTGACGCAGGGCGCCGAGCCGCTGTTTTTCCTCGATTACATCGCGATGGGAAAGCTCGATACCAACGTGATCGAGCAGGTGATCGAAGGAATGAGCCGCGCGGCGAAGCAGGCGGGATGCTCGTTGATCGGCGGCGAGACGGCGGAGATGCCCGATCTGTACACCCGCGGCGAATATGACCTCGCGGGATTCATTGTAGGCGCGGTCGAGCGAAAAAAACTTCTCGATCCGCGACGCGTGCGGCCGGGCGATGTGCTGCTGGCACTGGCGTCGAGCGGGCTGCACACGAACGGCTATTCGCTGGCGCGCAAGTTGTGCTTCGGCGTGGCCAAGCTCGAGCCGGATAGCTACGTGGCCGACGTGCGAAACAAAATCGGCGCGGAGCTGCTGAAGCCGCACCGGGCGTATTGGCCGCTGCTGAAGAATATTCTGGCGCGAGGATGGGTCTCGTCGATCGCGCATATCACGGGCGGCGGCATCACCGGAAATCTGCCGCGAGCGCTGCCGCCGAACGTGAAGGCGGTGGTCGAGCTGGGATCTTGGCCCGTGTTGCCGATTTTCCGCTACCTCGCGCATGTAGGGCGGATCGAACGCGACGAGTTGCTGCAAACGTTCAACCTCGGCGTGGGCATGATTCTGGTGGTCCCGGCGAAATATGTGGGCCGCGTGGAAGCGGAACTCAAGCGGCGCCGCGAGAAATTCTACCGGATTGGGCGCGTCGAGAGGGCCGCGCGCGGGAAGCAGCGCGTCAGCTACTCGGGCGAACTGCCGATCTGACCGCGTGCTGTTTGCCGGTCCGACGAACTATGCTAATTTCGCTTGCTTATGAGAAAGCAAATTGGCGTGCTGATTTCGGGGCGCGGATCGAATTTCGAGGCGCTGGCGGCGAGCGTCGATGCGGGACGGATTCCGAACGCTGACATCGCGATCGTGCTGAGCAATCGCGAGGACGCGCCGGGACTCGATCGGGCGCGCGCGCGCCGAATTCCGGCGAGTGGCATTGCGTCGAAGGGCCTCGAGCGCGAGGCGTTTGACCGGCAGATTGCCGCCGAGCTGCAGGAGAAAAAAGTCGATCTCGTCTGCCTCGCGGGATACATGCGGCTGCTTTCACCCTATTTCGTAAGGGCGTTTCCGAATCGCATCCTGAACATTCATCCATCGCTGCTGCCGGCCTTTCCGGGGCTCGAAGCGCAGCGGCAAGCGCTCGAGCACGGCGTGAAATTTACCGGCGCGACCGTGCATTTTGTCGACGAGCAGTTGGATGCGGGGCGCATTATCGTGCAAGCGGTGGCGCCGATCGAGGACGGCGATACGGTCGACACGCTTTCCGCGCGGATTCTGCGCGAGGAGCACCGGATTTACACCGAGGCGGTGAATATCGTGCTCGATGGGCGCTATCGAATCGAGGGGCGGCGCGTGCTGGTCAATTCGTAGCTGCTTTCAATTGGAGAGAGGTAATCGAGTGACGAGCGGGAAATTCAAGCCAGTGGAAGAACAGCTCACGCTGCTGCGCAAGGGTGCGGCGGAAGTGATTCGTGAGGACGAGCTGAAAGCGAAACTCGAAAAATCAATCGCGACGGGCAAGCCACTGCGCGTCTATCTGGGCGTGGACCCGACGGCGCCCGACATTCACCTCGGCCACACCGTGGTCCTGCGCAAGCTGAAACATTTTCAGGATATGGGGCACACGGCGATTTTCCTGATCGGCGATTTCTCGGCGATGATCGGCGACCCGACCGGCCAGTCGGAAACGCGCCCGCCGCTGACGCCAGAGCAGGTGGACGCGAACGCCCAGACGTACCTCGCGCAGGTCTACAAGATTCTCGATCCCGCGAAAACCGAAGTTCGCTACAACAGCGAATGGCTCGGGAAAATGTCGAGCTACGACACGGTGCGATTGTGCGGGCACTATCGGCTCGCGCGGATGCTCGAACGCGAAGACTTCCGGTCGAGGCTCGACAAAAATCTGCCGATTTCCGTCCACGAACTACTGTACCCACTGCTGACGGCGTACGACGCCGTCGCGCTCGAATCGGACGTCGAGATCGGCGCCACCGAGCAGAAATTCAATCTACTGGTGCATCGCGACATCCAGCGCGAATACGGCCAGGCGTCCGAAATCGCGCTGACGATGCCCATTCTCGTGGGGCTCGACGGCGAGCGGAAAATGTCGAAAAGCCTCGGAAATTACGTGGGGATCACCGATGCGCCGGGCGAAATGTTTGGCAAGCTGATGTCGATTTCAGACGAGCTGATGTGGTCGTACTACGAGCTACTGACGGATTTTGCGTCGCCCGTGATCGTCCGGCTGCGGGAGGAAGTGCGCACCGGCGTCCTGCATCCGAAGAAAGCCAAGATGGAGCTCGCGCACAATATCGTGGCGGGGTTCCACGGCGAAGAAGCGGCAAGGAAGGCCGGCGAAGAATTCGAGCGCGTGTATGGCAAGCGAGAGGCGCCGTCAGAAGTGGGCCGAATAACGGTCCGTCCTTCTGGAAGAGAGAAGCTGAGCAAACAACTGTTTCATTGGGCAGAGCTGGCCGGCATGCCCTTAGCTTCCAGGGCCGAAGCGGAAAGATTGATCAAGCAGGGAGCCGTCGAAATCGATGGAGCGGTTGTGACCGATCCCGCGCTTCAGATCGACCTCGGCGCGGGCCGAACGTTTCACGTGAGGATCGGCAAGCGAGTTTTCTTCCAAGTCGTGGTTCCATAGCCACCGTTGGTCACCGCGCAGACTGGCCGGCGGAACGGATGGGGATGGTGACGGGCTTGGCGGCTTCGGTCTGTGCGAGCATGTGGCACTGGCCGTCGAAAATGGCCCCCGGCTCGATCACCAGGCATGGCGTATAAACGTCGCCGGTGACGATCGCCTGCGGCTGGATTTCGACCTTGCCGCGAGCCTGAATGGTCCCGTTGAAATGCCCGCCGATGACCACCCGGTTGCCGATAATCTCGCCTTCGACCACCGCGTGCTCGCCGAGGATCAAGGTGTCCTCCGAGACGAGCGTTCCCCTCATCGGTGAGTCGATGCGAAACGTGCCGGTGGATTCAAGCTTGCCGTCGACTTTGACGCCCTGTTCGAGGAAGCCGGTCCATTCGGCGGAATTCTGTTGTTTGCGGTCAAACCAACCCCAAGCCATGCCTTCCCCCATTTAGCGCTTCCGACTTCGGCGAGTTCCCTATTCTCGCATCAGTTGGTCGTAGATGCGGGCCAAATCACTAGGATCGTAGTACTCAAACGCTAACGTGCCTGGATGGCCCGGGCGCGGAGCGTGGATCAGTACGCGCGTGCCATATCGGTGCTGCAGCGCTTCGAGCGCGGCCTTCGTATTAGGATCAACCGCCGAGACGGGGGGCGTCGCTCGCGGCTTGGCGATGCGGGCGGCCAAGCGTTCAACCTGGCGCACGCTCATGCCACCCCGCGCGATCCGCCGCGCGAGTTCCAAGCGCTCTTTGGAATCGGCGATCGCGAGAAGCGCGCGGCCATGGCCGGCCGAGAGGCGGCCCTCTTCGATCAGGTCCTGGATCATGGATTCGAGCTTCAGGAGGCGCAGCGCGTTGGCGATGGTAGCGCGATCCTTTCCGGTGCGCTCGGCGACATGCTCCTGAGTGAGATTGAACTGATCGGTGAGGCGCTGGAAAGCGCGCGCCTGTTCCATGGGATTCAGATCTTCGCGCTGGAGATTTTCGACGAGCGTCATCTCGAGCGCGAGTTCCTCGGGAACCTCGCGAACGACCACGGGAACGCGCGGCAGCGCAGACCGCTGCGCGGCGCGCCAGCGGCGTTCGCCGGCGATCAGCTGGTAGCGAAGGCCGATCCGCCGGACGACGAGCGGCTGAACGATTCCGCTCGCGCGGATCGAGCGCGCGAGCTCCTCGAGAGCTTCTTCGCGAAAGCGCGTTCGCGGCTGATAGGGGCTGGGGTCGATGAGGTCGATATCGACCTGCAGCAGAATGTCATTCGGGGCCGGGCCCGGGCTCGACGCCGAGCTCGGGGCTAGGGCCGGAGCTACTGCCGCTGCTGCTCCCGACGTCCCCGGCACCGGCTGCTGCTGCGGAGGCTGCTGGGGCGGTGGTTCCGGTTCCCGGATCAGGGCGCTCAGTCCCCGTCCCAAGGCGTTTCTGGGCATTGGCGATAACCTCCTTGGCAAGTTGCATATAGCTTTCGGCACCTCTACTACCTATGTCGTAGAATATGACCGGCATCCCATGACTTGGTGCCTCGGCGAGACGGACATTTCGCGGAATTACGCTCTCGAAGATCTGACTGCCAAAGAAACTGCGCAGATCGGCGGCGACCTGCTTCGAGAGTGTCGTCCGGTCATCGTACATGGTGAGGAGGACGCCTTCGATCTCAAGGGCTGGGTTGATCGTCCGGCGGATGCGCATGTGCGTAGTCCAAGAGTTCAGAGACGCCCTCGATCGCGAGATACTCGCACTGGATCGGAATCAGGACCGAGTCGGCTGCAGCGAGCGCATTCAGCGTCAGCAGATCCAAGGACGGCGGACAGTCGATTATGACGAAGGCATACTTGTCCGATGATCGGGCGAATCGCCTCTTTCAGTCGATACTCTCGATTCTCCATCGAAACAAGCTCAACTGCGGCGCCGACGAGGTTCTTGTCAGATGGAATCATATCGAGGCCATCGATCTTGGCATCGATCGCGATCCGCTCGATCCGGCTCGTCGAGAACCAGCGCCTGGTAGAGCGTTCGGCGGGCTGGATCCTTCAGAAATCCCAGGGAGCTTGTGGTATTGGCTTGGGGATCGCAGTCGATGATTAGAGTGCGCTGCTCGGCTGCGGCGAGGCAGGAGGCGAGATTGACGGCGGTTGTGGTTTTTCCAACGCCGCCCTTTTGGTTGGCGATGGCAATAACACGTGCCAAGTTGTCCCCCAGCTTCAGCGCGAATGTAACAGAGATTTTCCGGGATGCAAGATGTTTCACGTGGAACATTTGCCGGAATCATCAAACGGGATGTGTTCCACGTGGAACATGTCGGGATTAACCTCGCGGTGATCCGTCGAGAGACGAATCGCCGGTTCGACCCAGGGATTCGCGCAGGAGCGGCCCAGACTCCAACCTTCCGTCTTCGAAATCGACGCCATGTTCTCTTGGCCGAGCCACAGAATCAGCTTTCCCAGATCTCGCGAGGTATCGCCTCGACCATGCCAGGACACTCGTCGAATTGCCCGAATGCTCGGGCGGTAATGAAGTCGAATGGCACAGAGTGAAGCTAAGGACCCATCGCCGCCGAATTCCTCCGTGCGCCCGCGAAAAATACGCACGTCGGCGAGATCGAGCCGCCGCACAACCTCCGCCAAGAAAGTCGCCTTCTTCGCGTTTGATTCGATCAGTGTGAGATCGAGCGATGGAATCGAGCATTTTCAGCGGCAGCCCGGGAAATCCGGCACCCGAGCCAACGTCGGCGAGCCGACCACCCGTGATCGGCACGTAAACTCGCTGCAAAGAGGCTCTCGCCAAAGTGAAAACGCACGATCTCCTCGGGATCAGTCACTGTCGTCAGCGAAATCGATCGATTCCATTGGACAGAAGCGAGATATATGACTGAATCCCCTCAATCAGAGGCGATTCGGTCGTCGGTGCCGACGGAATACTCGGTCAGGATCTCCGCAATCCGCTGATTTGATATGTGATTCATTACTATAAATGTAGTATATCAACGGGATCGGCGCGTCTCTTACCGTCGCCTGCACCGCCTTCGATTGCGCCACTCCCACCCGGAGACGGCTTGGTGCCAGGAAGCCAGCAGTAATATCCGCAACGAAATGAGCCGCAGAGGCCGGCACAAGACTTCCTGTGAGCGCGCGCACGGTCGAAAATAGCAAGCCCACGGCGAACGTAGAGACCAGGCCGCGACGACCCTGGTAAAGATGGGCCAACGAAAACGTGGCGGCCGAGCCGACCACGCCGAAAGTCGACGGCGACGCCCACACCGGCAACTCCCGCGGCCCAATCCTGGAAGACGCGTTGAGCAAAGCCGCGATAAATCAATTCCTCGCAGATCGCGACGGTGGAAACCAGAGCTGTGAAGCCAAATCGTTCCACCGTATCCTGCGGAAAGACCTTGAGCGCGAGGTGCGGGAGAATTCCGTGAGCACTGCTCTCTGGATGCTCCTTGAGCCGCCGAGCGCGACGATCTGATTTACGAGGATGAGGGCGGACAGCAGGATCGCCGTGATCAGCGCGAGGCCGGGCTTGGGAATGGCAAGTCCGAGGCTCGCCGCCGAAAGATTGTGCGCGTGCGTGCGCCAGAGAATTAGGGCGACGGCGATCCACTGGAACGCGATCGTCGACGCATAGAGGACGAGGCGGTCAACTTTCGTCGTGCTCGAGGCTTCCATCAACCTGCGAATCCGGCGCTTGCCGAGCAACGGCACAACGGTCGCGAGAACGAGCAGGATGAGCGCGAAGTCCCAATGCACGGATGCATGAAAACACTTTTGCCAGACGCGGGCAAGCCGAGCGTGAGCCGAGCGGGGGGAATCGAGGTTGACACTATCGGAGGGGCCGCCGTATCGTTCTTGATTCTCTTCGGAATGCAAACGTGAAGATTCTGGTGATCGGCGGGGGAGGGCGTGAGCATGCGATTGTGTGGAAGCTCGTTCGAAGCCCGTCGGTTGAAAAAGTGTGGTGCGCGCCGGGGAACGTGGGGATCGCGAGCGACGCCGAATGCGTGCCGCTCGACGTGAAGGATCCGAAAGCGGCCGCCGACCTCGCGGCGAAACTCGGCGCAGACCTCACGATTGTGGGACCGGAACTGCCGCTCGTGGCGGGGATCGCGGATGAATTTGCAAGATGCGGCTTGGCGCTCCTCGGGCCGGCGAAGGCCGCGGCGCAGCTTGAGGGAAGCAAGATTTTTGCAAAGAAATTCATGGAGCGGCACGGAATCCCGACCGCCGGAGTCTATGGGATCTGCGAATCCGCTCTCGGGGCGTACGAGGCACTAGAACGGGTGAAATGGCCGCTCGTGATGAAGGCGGACGGGCTCTGCGCAGGCAAGGGCGTCCTGGTCACGGCATCGCCCGATGAGGCGCGCGCATTCCTCGATCGCGTGATGGAGCAGCACGAATTCGGCGACGCGGGGTCGAGGGTGCTGCTTGAGGAAGCGCTCGGGGGCGATGAGCTTTCCTACATCATCCTCACCGACGGCACGGATTTCGTTCGCATGGCGCCGGCCAGGGACCACAAACGCGCGTTCGACAATGACGAAGGACCGAATACGGGCGGCATGGGCGTCTATTCGGCCGACGAGATTCTGCCGGCGGAGCTCGAAAAGCGAATCATCGACACGATCGTGCGGCCGACGCTTGAAGGACTGAAGGCAGACGGGATGCCGTATCGAGGATTTCTCTATTTTGGGCTGATGCTGACGCCTGAGGGTCCGCAGGTGCTCGAATACAATTGCCGGCTGGGCGATCCGGAGACGGAGGCGGTACTGTTGCGTGCAGATTTTGATTTCGGGCAAGCGTGCATGCAGGCCCGGACGGGGAGCCTGAGTGGATTTGAAGCGAAATGGGCGAGGGGCGCGAGCGTGTGCGTGGTAATCGCGTCAAAGGGCTATCCGGGCAATCCGCAGATGGGAGCCGCGATCGATGGCCTCGAGGATGCGGCGAAGGTACGCGGCGCGGTCGTGTTCCACGCAGGCACAAAGCGCGAAGGAAAGACGTGCTACACGAACGGCGGGCGCGTGCTCGTCGTAAGCGCGGCCGGCGAAAACCTTGCGAGTGCGCGAGAGATTGCGTACGAGGCGGTAAGCCGGATTCGGATTCCAGGCGCATTTCATCGAACGGATATCGGGCGGAAAGAGCTCGGACAGAAAGATATCGGGAACGCCAAGACGGCGCGATAAGGAGACGGTAACGGTGGCGGAAAAAAAGAAGCGCGCGGCGGTAGGAATCGTGATGGGATCGGATTCGGATTATCCGATGATGAGCGAATGCGCGAGAACGCTCGACAAATTCGGCATCGCGTATGAACTGGAGGTGCTTTCGGCGCATCGCACGCCGGCTCGGGCACACGAATATGCGACGACGGCCGCAAAACGCGGATTAAGAATTGTAGTCGCGGCGGCGGGCGCGGCGGCGCATCTCGCGGGCGTGATGGCGGCGAATACCACGCTGCCGGTGATCGGCGTCCCGATGGCGACCAGCACATTGAACGGCCTCGACGCGCTGCTGGCGACTGTCCAGATGCCGGGGGGCATTCCCGTTGCGACGATGGCGATCGATAAGGCGGGCGCGATGAACGCGGCGATTTTCGCAGCCGAGATTCTTGGGCTGAGCGATCCCGAGATCGCGCGAAAGCTCGTGGCTCACAAGGAAGAATTGGAGCGAGGCGTCGCGGAAAAGAATGCGCGCCTGCAGAAGCAGCTCGCGGAAAAGAAATAAGCTGATTTCGCTCTGGCGCTGGCCTGCGGGCGCGGACCTAGCGGCGGGATTTCTTGCGGGCCGCGCGCTTCGGCGGGCGCTTCGATCGCGGCTTTGACCGCGAGGCCTTCTTCGGCTTCAGGTCCTTCTTGATGGCAAGCCGGCGTTGTCGAGCCCAGCCGGGCTTGTTGGCCTGGCGGCCGCGCGCGATGGCCAGCGCATCGGGTGGAACATTCTCGGTGATCACGGAGCCGGCCGCGACGTACGCGCCATCGCCGATGCGCACCGGCGCGACGAGCGCCGAATCGCTGCCGACAAACACGCGGCTGCCGATTTTCGTCTCATACTTTCCGAAGCCATCGAAATTGCAGGTAATCGTGCCCGCGCCGATATTGGTTTCCGCGCCGATCGTGGCATCGCCGAGATAACTCAGGTGCGGTGCCTTGGCGCGCTCGTAGAGCGTGGTCTTCTTCATCTCGACGAAGGTTCCGACGTGCGCACCCGCGCGCACATCGCAGCCGGGACGCAGCCGCGCAAACGGCCCTACCTGCGCCTTCGCTCCGATTCGCGACCCCACGAGATGCGTTTGCGGCAGCACGGTCGCGTCGTCGTCCACGCGCATGTCGATCAGGACGCTGCCCGCGCCGATCTGGCAGCGCGCGCCGATGCGCGTTTTGCCGAGCAGGCGCACGCCGGGATCGATCACCGTGTCCGGTCCGGCCGTCACGTCGGGATCGATCACCACTGTTTCAGAAAGATAGATCGTGACGCCCGCGTCCATCAGCTCCGCGGCCTTGCGCGCGCGAAACACGCGATCGGCGTCGGCCAGATGCGCGCGCGTATTGCAGCCGACCACTTCATTCGGATCGCCCGCGACGTACGCGAGGACGCGCTCGTTGCGCCGGCGCAGCAGCGCGATCGCATCCGTGAGATAGAGCTCGTGGTGCTCGTTTTCTGGCCGCAGCGCCGCAAGGCACGGCCACAGTTTTTCGAGCGTGAAGCAGTAGATGCTGGAATTCACCTCACGAATTTCGCGCTGCTCGGGCGCGAGCGCCTTCTCCTCGACGATCGCTTCGACGCGGCCTTCGGCATCGCGCACGATGCGGCCGTAGCTTGAGGGATCGGCAAGCTCGGCGCTCAGAATCGTGGCGGCGGCTTCCCCGCGGCGGTGCGTGTCGAGGAGCGCCGCGAGCGTTTCAGTGCGCAGCAGCGGAGCGTCGCCGGGAAGCACGACCGCGAGCTTCGCGCTCCTGCGAATCGCGCGCCGCGCCACCTGCATGGCGTGGCCGGTGCCACGTTGCGGCTGCTGCACGATCGTTTGCACAGGAATCGGCAAATCGAGTTCGCCGACCGCCGCGGTGACGCCTTCGGCCTGATATCCCACGACCGCGAGTATTTGCGCGGGCTTCAGCGGCTGGCACGCGCGGATCACGTGCTCGATCAGCGGGCGTCCGCCGGCGCGGTGCAGCACCTTGGCGAGGGCCGAGCGCATGCGCGTCCCCTTACCCGCCGCGAGGATGATGATGGAGGTGTCGGTCGAGGCCACTGCGCGTATTGTCTACTCCGCCTTCACGATTTTGCAATGAGTGAATTCATTGACTTTCCGCCGGGGACAGGATAAGCAGCCCCAAGTCCCCTGCGAACCCCCGAGGAGGCTCGACGAAATGCTCTGCCCGCGTTGCGGTGAAACCAATGCGTACGGCGTGAAATTTTGCGTGCAATGCGGTGCGCCGCTGTCGGGCGGGCCGTGGTCTTCGGATAGGGCGGCCTCAGATACGCCATCGGCGGCCAGCGGATCGGTGCTCGGCTTGTCCCAGCCGAGGGTGCTGCAACCGCTGCCCGGCCCGCCTCCCATCGGCCCCGCGGAAAATAGCGGCAAGGCGATCGCCAGCCTGATCTGCGGCCTTTTCACCTGGATTTTCCCGGCCGCGGTGGCGGCGATCATCCTCGGCCACGTCTCGCTCTCCGAGATCGGGCGGTCGGCGGGCAGATTGAAGGGGCGCGGCATGGCGATTGCCGGTCTGGTGCTGGGTTACGCGGGGCTGTTCTTCATCCCGTTCATCCTGATCATTGCTGCAATTGCGATTCCGAATCTCCTGCGCGCGAGGCAAGCCGCAAATGAGGCTTCCGCGATTGGCTCGCTGCGAACGATCGATATCGCGGCGATCAACTATTCCTCGACCTACTCGAACGGTTTTCCGCCGAGCCTGGCCGCCATGGATGGCGCCGGAAACGGCAGCCCAACTTGCAACGATTCGCAACTGATCGATTCGGCCCTCGCATCGGGGCTGAGGAACGGCTACGAGTTCACGTATGTGCCGCTGGGCGCGCAGATTCTCGGAGCCGACGCGAAAGCGCGCGGCTGCACGATTCCCGGCTCCAGTTCGTTTGAGGCGCATGCCGATCCGATCACGCGCGGCACGACCGGCCAGCGCAGCTTCTACACGGATCAAACGGGCGTGATTCGCTCGGAAACGAACGGGCCCGCCACGGCCGACAGCACGCTGGTCGAGTAGCCGAGCTTTCCGCGTGAGCGGGGCCGCGCAAACTCCCGCCGCGTTCGAAGCGCATCGGGCGAGGCCGTTCAGTTCGCTGCGCTCTTGGCGTGGTCGCGGCCGCGCTCGTAAATCGCGAGATTCACGTAAGCCGCTTGCAGGATCGGCGTGGCCAACCCGTGCTTGCGCCCGCGCTCCAGCAGATCGCCCAGAATCGTATCGACCTCGACTGGCGCGCCTTTCTTGAGGTCGCGGTACATGGAAGATGTCAGCTGCGAACCCCCGGCCGCGAGCTTCGCGGTCTGATCCTCCAGGAACGCGGCGGATTGCGGATGCCCATTCGCGCTTGCGATGCTCGAGGATTCGTTTAGCGCCATTCGAGCGATCTCCGCGCCTCCGGGAACGGCAAGGATCTCGCCGAGGTTGCCCCGCAACAGGCAAGTGAGCGCGCCCAGGGTTGCGAGCTGCACCCATTTCTGCCACATGTCGCGCAAGATGTTGTCGGAGGTCCGGGCGTCGAAGCCGGCGCCGCGCAGCGTCTCATCGAGTCTTTGCAGGCGCGGGGTGCTGCGGCCGTCGAGCTCGCCGTAGATCAGCCTCTGGAAATCCGTGAGCTGCCGGATCCGGCCTTCGTCGTCCACCTCGGTCGAAACCAAGCAGACGCCTCCGAGCACAGCCTCTTTGCCGAAGCGTTTGACGAGCAGATCGACGTGCCGCATGCCGTTCAGCATTGGGAAAATCATCGTCTCCGGGCCGACGGCGGCGGCAAAATCGTTCATCGCGGCGGAGAGCGAATAGTTCTTCACACTGAGCAGGATCACGTCGTATGGCCCGGTGATCCGATCGGCGGTAATCGTCTGAGGGTGCAGCACCAGGTCGCCATACCGGCTGATGATCTGAAGCCCTTTCGCCTTTAGCTCTTCCGCCCGCTTGGCGCGAACGAGAAACGTCACGTCGCGCCCGGCCTGGCCCAATCGCCCGCCGAAATACCCGCCGACCGCCCCAGCTCCTACCACTAGAATTCGCATTTCGCAGTCCCCGACATCCTGGCGACAACGCAGCCGTCCTACAGCCCTTCGATGCCCGCGCAGGGGGTCAGGACTGTGGAAGATTGAGATTCAGATCTGAAATTTGGGATTCGCGGCTAGTCAGCTTCAACCGAGGATGTTGCGACAACGGAAGCATCCGAGGACGTGGCCGGCACGCCGGGCCCGGCGGTCGTTTCGGTCCAGAGCGAGCGATCGTCGAGGAGCCGGGTGACGAGCTGCGTGTGCAGCGCATGTCCCGCGCGATAGGCGACGATCCGCGCCTGCAGCGGCCGTCCCACGAGCGCGAGATCGCCGATCAGGTCGAGCGCCTTGTGCCGGCCGAACTCATCGGCGAAGCGCAGCGGGGGGTTCATCACCGAGGTATCGTCGAGGACGAGCGCATTGGCGAGCGAGCCGCCGCGGATCAGGCCCATCTCCTGCAACTGCGCGAAATCCTTCACGAAGCCAAAGGTGCGGGCGGGCGCCAGTTCGCGGCTGAACGTCTCCCGATCGACGGCCATCTCGACATCCTGCGGGCCGATCGCCGGGTGGTTGTAATCGACGAAGCAGCGCACGCTGAATTCATCCGCCGGGTAGATGCCGATGCGCCGGTCGCCATCGGAGAATTCGAGCGGCTTCACCACGCGAATGTAGCGGCGCAGGCGGCGCAGACGGCGCGTCCCCGCGCGCGCCAGCAGGTCGATGAACGGCTTCGACGAGCCGTCGAGGATCGGCAGCTCGAGGGCGTCGAGCTCCACGTAGACGTTGTCAATACCGCAGCAATAGAGCGCGGCCAGCAAATGCTCGGTCGTCGAGATCAGGACGCTCTGCCGCAGCAGGCTGGTCGCATAGCTGACGCGCGCCACGTTGCACACGTGGGCCTCTACTTCGAAGTTGTCGAGATCGGTGCGGCGAAAGACGATTCCCGTGTTCGCCGGTGCCGGCACCAGCCGGAGACGACTGCGAACCGCAGTGTGAAGGCCCACACCCTCGATTTCCACAGGGCGCTGAATTGTGATCTGATAGGGCATTCCGAGAAGGACCATTCTACAAGGCATTTCTGTGACCGGGCCAATGAAATTTTCAGCGTGTGTTCTGAATGGCTTACGGGGTGAGTCGCGGAGCATTCTCGAAGGCTTGTGGCAGCCATACAACAAAACCCTCCGTTCGCCTGTGTCGGTTTGAACCGCCCTCGCCGAGCCGAATCCAATGAAGGAGGTGGACAGGGGCTCATCTCCGGGTTTGTCTCGCGCAATCTGAATGCGTAGAATGGAGCTGAGTTCGCGAATGGCCGCACCTTTCAACATCCTTTCGAACGCTCCCGCGACACCCATGGCAACTGCCAGAACGCCGCGCCCCGATTGGCTGCGCATCCGCTTTTTCGGAGGCTCGAATTATCAGGATCTGAAGCGCATTATGCGCACGCTCGACCTGCACACCGTCTGCGAGAGCGCGCGCTGCCCCAACATGGGCGAGTGCTGGGATCATCGCACCGCCACCTTCATGATTCTCGGCAATATTTGCACGCGCGCGTGCGGCTTCTGCTCGGTGCCCAGTGGCAAGCCGATCGGCCCGCCGGATGAAAATGAGCCCGAGCGCGTGGCCGAGGCCGTCGAGCGGATGGGGTTGCGGTACGCCGTGGTGACGTCGGTGAATCGCGATGACCGGCCCGACGGCGGCGCGGCGATTTTCGCGCGGACGATCACCGAAATCCGCCGTCGCGTGCCAGACTGCCGCGTCGAGGTGCTGATTCCGGATTTTCGCGGCGATTGGGACGCGCTCGGCACTGTGATGGCGGCGCAGCCTAACGTCCTGAATCACAATATGGAGACGGTGCCGCGCCTCTACCGCCGCGTGCGCAAGGGCGCGGTCTACGAGCGTTCGCTCGAGCTGCTGCGCCGCGCGCGCCAGATGTCGCCCGATGTCCCGACCAAGACCGGGATGATGCTCGGGCTGGGCGAGCAGCGCGACGAAGTCGTACAAGCGATGGAGGAAATCGCCGGGCAAGGCACGCACATCCTCACGCTCGGCCAATATCTGCAGCCGACGCCCGAGCATTTGCCCGTCGAGCGTTACGTCCATCCGGATGAATTCGCCGAATTCAAGCGCCTCGGCGAGCAGATGGGGTTCAAGCACGTCGAAGCAGGCCCGCTAGTCCGTTCCTCCTATCACGCCTTCGAACAGGAAGAATCCGCCCGCGCTTGATCGGCTGAGGGGCCCGCACCCCGGCCTGTCTTAAATTGCTTTATGCCCCGGCACGCGCACTGTGTCGCTAATTAGGCGCCGGAGGGAGCTCCGGCAGTGTCGACCCGGAGTAACATCCCGGCTCCCGCGCGCACGTTGACCTGGCCCTTCGATGATTCGAGGACGATCTCACCGGTCGGGTCGGTCCGGCCGGAATGGACGATCTCCAGGTGCGGCAGGCTGTAGGTGCCGCACGCATTCGACGAGAAGACCCACAGAGCTTGCGGTGCGTCATTCGAATCGACTGCCGCGCGGCATCCTCCGTTCGAATTCGCGTTCAATTGGTCGAGCACGCCGTCGTACACGGGCGTCCCGACTCTTCCGAGGGCGCCATCGACGGGCCCGCCTCCACGATAGACGGAGTCGCCTCCAATCTGAGTCGTCGTCCAAGCATCCTGGGGGGTTCCTCGATCGGGGCCCATGGTCGGAATCTGGGCCTCATCGACTTCCATGAAAGAGGCGACCGCGCGGAGATTTGTGGTGATCGGAATCCTCTCGTGCGAGACCTCGAGCGTGTCGAAGCGCAGAGAAAGCCGCGCGGGATTGCGGTTCGACGCCGGGGTGACGCTCGTGATGTGACCGAGGATGGTGGCTCCGGCGCGTATCGTGCGGCCATTGGTCAGCGGAACATCCTGCATCACTCGTGCCGTAACGACATGGCCGGGTTTGGCCTTCGCCGATGAAAGCGTGGAATTCAGAACGACTGGGAAAATGGTTCCCGGCGGAATGGACTGAGCGGCGCGGGACGTGACGGCGAATGCCAGCAGGCTCGCGGCCAGGAAAACTGCGGCGCACTTCGTGGTGCGATGCATACGATCTACCTCCTTGCCCGAGCGTACACGGATCCCGGGGCGGCCTCTTGTTCGCTTAGATGCTCGGCAGCTTCATCTGAATACGCGGAGAATGTGCTGCGTCCCGGCTGTGTCAGTGGAGCGACGCCAGGAAAGAGGTCGCGAGATGGCGGACGCGGGTTGCGCAGGCTAGGTCGGACGGGGAGTCCGGCAGCGCGAGCACATCATGAAAATATTCCGCAGCTTTGTCGTTGTAGCCGATCTCCTCGTTGAGGTTGCCAACGAGCAGCAAGAAGATCGGGTTGTGCGGATAGCGCGTAACCAGAGGCTTGGCGATTGGCAGCGCGTCCTGGTAACGCTGGTCGTAGGTGCGCAGATTTTTTGCGAGATAGAAACGCGAATCGACCGCCAGCATCACGCCGTGGTCGATTCCGACGTGCATCTGGCGGATGCCCTCTTCCTTGTTGCCGCCAGGGATGCCCATGAAAAAGCGGAGCATCTTTGCGATCGTGGAAAGCGCATCGATGTAGTAGTTGTACAGGCCGAGCCCGGCCGTCGCATCCGCCATATCGGGATCGAGTTCGAGCGCCCGAACGAATTCCGCGCGGGCAGCGACGCCGGCATGAGCCGTGGCGCGCTTGTCGTCGCGAAGGGCATAGAGGCGCGCCTTAAGAGCGAGGCCGAGCCCGGCGTAGAGGTGCATGTCGGCGGAATCGGATTTGGCGAGTTGGTCGCGGGCAAGCGAGATGGCTCTATCGGCGAGCGCGAAATAGGCTTCGTCTTCGCGCGCTTTCGGGCGCCTCCAGGCGTCCAGCATCCCCCATTTGATTTCGCAGGCGGCGCAGTATGTCTTCCACCATGCGGCTTCGCCCTCGAGCAGGTAGCCGACGGGGCTCGCCGACTGCTCGCTTTCGATATTGTGCGCTGTGGCGATCGCAGCGTCTGGATCGCCGGAGTAGATTTGGTCGAGCGCGTGCGCCGCCTCGGCCGAAAGCCTGATGCCGCCGGCACTCGCCGACGACGCGAACAACGACGCTGCGAGAACGAAACCAAGAATAGCCGGCACCATCTTCATCGCTCGAATGGTTTTAACACAAGACCCCAAATCCCCATCGTTACAAACTGCTCAGGGTGCATCCCGCAGCTCCCCGGGAACGCCCATCTCCCGCGATTGGCGTCTTCGCTTCAGGAAGCCAAGGCGCACACATCCTCCTAGCGCCGTAGGCGCGCCAGACGTTAGTCCAGGCCGGAAGGCCTGGGAATCTGTGGAGGTGAGATCGCGAGCGCCGTGGCTGCGACAGAGCCTTTGACTACGACCGCGGCTCATCTGACGCGCTTGAGCCAACCGACGAGCCATGCCGCGGTCACATACATCGCGAAACATTCGAGCGCGAAAGGCAGAAAACCAAGAAAACCCGGCGCGGGCATCTCGAATACCTTCGACTGCTGGAACATCGGAAACGTGTAGTGCCACTGGGCCGCGGCCCAGTTGTTCCAAAACTCCCACAGCCAGCCGCAAATCCAGCCGGAAAGAAAGAACCCGTAGATACGGCGCATAAAACCTTCGGAAAAATCGCCCAGAAACGATGGCAGCCCGAGGCGGCGGTTCAGCGGATCGAGCAGCAGGACAAATCCGATCCAAACCAGCACGAAGAGATACGCGGCCACGTGCTGCGGCAGAATCAGCGGAAGGATCAAGCACGCTGCGCCAGAGACAATGAGGACGAGTTCCGCAACCATCGAGATTTTGCGCGGCTGCGCGGGCAACGGCGGCAGCAGCGCCTGCACGAGGTCGGACGTCTCGAAAATCGCCGGCGTGATCGTCGCAAACGACCAGGCGTAGCCGAGATAGCCGGGCCAGCCGGCCGGGACTCCGACGTACGTCCAATTGCGCAGGCGGAGATTGTAAGCCTCGAAGATCAGCCAAAGCGGAATCGAGAGCAGGGCCATGCGCGCGAGGGTGAGCGGAGCGTCGTTGAGGCGCGAGCGGCCGGTGACGGCGAGGACGGCCGCATCCGCGACGAGAATCCACGCGCTCCAGGCGATCGGCGTGAAATACGTCGCAACGGGTTCGATGCCGCGAAACATCAGCAACTCCGCAGCCGCAAGCGCGACCATCCCGAGCCAGCCGTGCGGCGGAAACGAAGCGCGGCGCCGCACGCGAAAAAATCCGATGACGAGAATCCCAACGGTCGCACCGGTGATGGCAATGCCGATTGTGGTGGAGGCCATGCGCGCCGCGGTTCCTCGTTCGTGGAGGCTCGATGCGCGGATATCGTAGCGCAGTTCGCGGGAGTTTTCGGGGAGTGGCGCGCGCTTTCTTGCTATCCTTTGCCGCAGCTTTTTCGCACCACATGAGCGAACCCCAAGAACTCGAGCGCGGCCTGGGTCTGATCGAAGCGACGTCGCTCAACATGACGTTCATGGTGGGCATCGGCCCGTTCGTCGTGATCCCTTTCGTGATTCAGGCGATGCACGGCGGCACCGAGAGTCTGCTTGCGTGGGCGGCGGGCGCGGTCCTGGCGGCTTGCGACGGCTGCATCTGGGCGGAGCTGGGCGCGGCGATGCCGGAGGCCGGCGGCAGCTACGTCTTCCTGCGCGAGGCCTACGGACCGGCGCGCTGGGGGCACCTGCTTGCGTTCCTCTACATTTGGCAAACGCTGTTTCAAGGGCCGCTGAGCATCGCGTCGGGCGCTCTGGGCTTCGCGGATTATTCGGCATACCTGGTCGACAAATCGGGCTGGCTCGCGCGCCTCATCGCCACGGTGGCGCACGCCATGCACACGCACGACGACAACATCATCGCCGCGCTGATCGTCGGTTTCGTGATCCTGCTGCTCTACCGCCGCATCGCCGCGATCGGGCGCATCTCGGTCGTCTTCAGCGTGGTGGTGGTCGGGACGATTTTGTGGATCGTGTGGGGCGGTGCGCGGCATTTCGATGTGCATCGCGTATTCGATTTTTCGGGCGGCGATTGGGGCCTTTCCTGGCTGCTCTTCGCGGCGCTCGGCCACGGAACGGTCCAGACCGTCTACAGCTACCTCGGCTATTACAACGTTTGCAATCTCGGCGGCGAGATGAAAAATCCCGAACGCAACATCCCGCGCGCGATTTTCATTTCGATTCTGGGGATCTCGGCGCTGTACCTCGCGATGCAGGCGAGCATCCTCAGCGTGATTCCGTGGCGCGAGGCGGAGCGGTCCACATTCATCGTGAGCACGTTCATCGAGCGCGCCTACGGCAGCGAGTGGGCCACGCTCGCAACGGTGCTGATCCTGATCACGGCGCTGGGCTCGGTGTTCGCCGCGATGCTGGGCTATTCGCGCGTGCCCTACGCCGCCGCGCTCGACGGCAACTTCCTCTCGGTTTTCGCGCGCGTGCATCCGAAAAAACATTTCCCGACCGTGTCGCTCGTGGCGCTGGGCGCGGCGGCAATCGTTTTCAGCCTGGCGTTCAGCCTGATTTCGGTGATCCGCGCCATCCTGGCGATGCGCTGCCTCATCCAATTCGTCGGCCAGGGTGTGGGTTTGGTCCTGCTGCACCGGCGATGGAAGAGCGAGCGTTTGCCGTTCCACATGCGGCTCTACCCGCTGCCGGTGACCGTGGCGATCGTGGGATGGCTCGGGATTTTCGTCGCGACCGGACGCAAGCCGATGCTCGCTTCGCTGGGAGCTGCCGGAGTTGGTATTCTTGTATATTTGGGGCGCGCGTTGTGGTCGGGCCAATGGCCATTTGAGGAGGCTCGGTGAATAGCCGAACGAAAGTCTTCATAAATCGCTTCACGATGCGATCGATCACGATCGTGGCAGCCGCGGCCGTAATCGTGGCGGCGCTGCTGGCGCCGCAAAGCGAGCGCGTGTCGGCGCAATCGCTGCCCGACACGGTCGAAGCTATCAACCAGGCGCGCGTCGCCACGCGGATTCTCTACACGACGGCGCACCCGGACGATGAAACGGCCGGCCTGATCGCCTATCTCGCGCGCGGGATCAATGCGGACGTCGCCATGCTGCAAATCACGCGCGGCCAGGGCGGGCAAAATGCGATCGGCCCCGAGCAAGACGGCGAGCTCGGCGTGATCCGCACCACGGAATTGCTGGCCGCGGACCAGCATTACGGTGCGAAGCAGTTTTTCACGCGCGCGGTCGACACCGGATTCTCGAAAAGCGCCGCGGAGACGATGAAGGCCTGGGGCGATCTGCCGGTCGAGGACATGGTGCGCGTGATCCGCACGTTCCGGCCGGACGTGGTGATCAACGGCTGGGGCGGCGTCCACTGGGGGCACGGCCAGCATCAGGCGAGCGGCATCTACACGCCCCAAGCCGTGGCCGACGCAGCCGATCCAACGAAATTCCCCGAGCAGATCGCCGAAGGCCTGAAGCCCTGGAAGGTGGGACTCGAATTGCGCCCCGCGGGTTTTGGCTTTGGCCCCGCCGCACCGCCCGCGCCCAACGATGCGGTCACGCTGCCGATCAACGATGTCTCGCCGCTGTGGGGCAAAAGCTACGTCGAGATGGGCATGGAAGGCCATGCGCAGCACAGGTCGCAGGGCACGCCCTCATTTTTCGGCAATCCATTTTTCCGCCGGCCCGTGCCTTTGATCACGGAGCACGGCCAAGAAGCGGGAGGCAGCTTCGATCCCAAGCTGCTGGCGCAGCCGATCACATCGCTTGCGGCGCGCTTCCCGGGACTCAAACCGCAGATGGGTCCAGCACTGGATGCAATCGACAACGATCTCGGGTCCGCCGCAAGGCAGGCCTTAGGCCTTGATCGGGCCGCAGCGGCCAAGTCTTTGGCGGATGCGGGTCGTGAGCTCGCTGCTTTGCGCGAAGGAATTTCAGCTTCGGGCAGCGGTGAAGGCGCAGACGCGCTCTCGGAACTCGATCAGGTCCGTGACCGCATCGACGCGGCGCTCGTGAAAGACATCGCGCTGCCGATCGACACGCAGGCCGACCGCCACGAGCTCGTCGCAGGCGAAAGCTTTGGCGTCACCGTGAGCTTCCTCGATCAGCCGGCCGCGCCAGTAAAGTGGAACATCGATCCATCGAGCCTGGTCGTGCCAGCCGGATGGAGCGTCACGCTGAATCCTGGCAAGGGCGGCGGCAAGAGTTATCAGTTCAACGTCACCGTCCCCGCAGGCGCCAAGCCGCCGAGCTCGCCCGAAGACGCGATCCTGCCGTTCCCGCCGCCGCTCGTCACGCTGGCGCTCGGCGCGGACGTCGACGGCTACGATTTCAAGATTCGCCAGCCGGTCGAATCGGCCGAAGCGAAAACCACCGGAATCGAAATCTATCCGCTCGAGCTGATTCCCGCCGTCACGCTGACCGTCGAGCCGAGGCAGCTGATGGTCCCCGCAAAGCGAGCGTCCGAGGGCGTGGCCCTGCTCGCGCGCGTGCGATATCACGCGACGAAGCCCGCAACCGTCTCCGTCGGGCTCGATATGCCCCCCGGCTGGAATGTAAAGCCGATCGCGCCGCTCACTTTCTCAGAGCCGGGCGATCGCCTGATCCGTTTCTTGGCGACGCCGCCCGCGAAAACCGCGCTGGGCGCGTATGCGCTCGACCCGTACGCGAAACTGGATGACGAAACCTTCCGCACGTCGCTCGAGCCGATCCCCACACTCCCGACGCGCGATTGGAGTGAATCCGCCGATGCCACCGCGCACGTCCTCGATCTCACGGTCCCATCCGGCCTGCGCGTGGGATACATCGCCGGCGACAACGACGTGGTCCCCGAATCGCTTCGCCAGATCGGCATTCAGGTCGATCTGCTCGACGACGTCGCGCTCGCCTTCGGCAATCTCAGCCAATACGACGCGATCATCGTCGGCATTCGCGCTTACGAACTGCGCCCCGACGTCATGGCCGCGAATCCGCGCCTGCTCGATTACGTGCAAAACGGCGGAACGCTCCTCGTCCAATACGAGCGCGATTTCGCCTGGGCCAAGCTGATGCCCGCGCCGTTCAAAGCCGAGATTCCGCCGCAGGGAATTCGCGTCACCAATCCGGATTCTCCCGTGGACTTTCTCGAGCCCGAGAGCCCGCTGCTGAACTCCCCGAATAAAATCACGATGGCAGATTTCGAGGGCTGGGTCCAGGAGCGCGGCATCTATTTCTGGGGCACGTGGGACCCGCGATATCACCCGGTAATCGGCTTTACCGACACGGGCGAGCCGGAAGCGAGGGGTGGCCTCGTCTACGCGCGCGATGGCAAGGGCCTCTACATCTACACGGGAATTTCATTCTTTCGCGAGCTTCCCGCCGGAGTGCCCGGAGCCTACCGCCTGTTCGTCAACCTGATCAGCCAGACCCGGCGTTCGGCGGCCAAATAATTCGAGGCGGGTCGCGGAGTGGGGTGTTGGCGACCCGTGCAACACCCCGCGAGTTCGTCCGGCTCCCTCGTTTTCCGTTCGTGCTATGCTCCGAGCCGCTGAGGAGGGAAGCGTAATGAGTGAGCATTCCCGGAAGTTTCCGTTTCTGCGAGGCTGCGCCTGCCTGTTGGCTGCGGCCCTGGTCCTGCCTGTTTCGCCCAGCGAAGCGGGCCAGAAGAACAAGAATCAAAAGAATTCAGACGCCTCCGACAATTCCATGGCGGTGCCCTTGCCGGAGACCCCGCAGGTCCAGGCCAACAAAATCAACGAAGACATCGGAGAAATGCTCGGTGCCTTTCAAATAGGCAACGCCGAGTTGATGCACAAATATTATTCGGACGATTGCACGTTCGTGCAGAGCACCTACGACCCGCCGGTGGTCGGGTGGCAAAACTACGTCGCGCTGTACAACCAGGAAAAGGCCTCGTTTGAAGGGATGGAGCTGATCCGGCGGAACACGAACATCTTCGTCCACGGAGATGTGGCGTGGGCTTCTTACCAGTGGCAGTTCGATTCGTCGTGGCATGGCCAGCCATACATCACGCGCGGCCAGACGACTCTCGTCTTCACCAAGGTCAACGGGAACTGGCTGATCGTGCACAACCACACGAACGAGGTGATGGCCGAACCGAAGTCCGAAACCACCGCGGAGACGCCAACGACGCCCCAGCCGGCACCGGTGGCCGCCAAGCCCTGACCGCAGAGACCCTAAAAACTCTGGTAGCCCTGATAGAGCCACAGCCCGGCAACAGCAATGAGGAGTGCGCCTGAAACCACCCAGAGCGCCGCGATCGGACGGCTGAGTCGTTCGATTCGCGTGACGATGAGGCGCTGTTCGGAAGCCGTGATCTCTTGGGCGGAATCGAGAAAGAGCTGATCTTCCTCGCGCGTCTCGAGCGTGCTGCGGTAGATCAGGGCGCAGATCAAAACGGTGGTCACCGTACCCCAGGCAACCAGCAGCATTCCAAGAGTTCCCATAATCACCTCCCCGTCCCGCAGCCGTGAAAAACGCGCCTTCAGGCGAGCGCCCCGGCACGGACGCCTTTTAGGTCCTTGCCGACCAGGGGTCAATATTTTGCGGGATTATAGCACCACCGGGGAGGGTGGGTGTCAAGCGGGGCGCGGACCGCTTGTCGAGTGCGTTAGGACGTGCGTTCGCCGGGAAACTTCACGCCCCAGAAATTCTTACCGGGGTGATAAATCTCGACGCCGAGTTCGAAGAGGCCGTCTTTGCGCAGATCCCGCGCCGAAATCACGCGGAACTCGCGCACCTCGTTCGAAACCCCATGAAGAATCTCGATGCGGGAACCCACAGGCGGGCGAAACGGGGCGCGAAGCAACGCTCCATAGCGGCTCACGGAGACAGCTTCGGCCGCCGCAACCTGGCCTTCGGCTTCGCCGGTGAGAACCTTCACGGAAACACGGATCGGAACACGGCTGGAACGGCGACGCTCGAGCATCGCGCGCGCGCTTGCCATGGTGTTATCCTCCTCCCCGCGACCCCTCGACAGGCACTCTAGGCGATTATTGCGGCCGGGGTCAATGGGCCAATGAGGGCATTTTGCGGAGGATGACGCGTGTCCGTCATGGTTCTCCTTCTGGTATGCTGCTGGCGTTCAAGAGCGGCGTCTCAGCCAAGGTTCTGCGAAATCCTGCGTCATCTCGCCGGGTTCTTTGCATTCGAACATCTAAAGTGAAGTAAGTAGCATCTCTAACGTTCCTCAGGTATGAAAGCAGGCGTTCCGGCACATGGGTACCACTGCAGCACAGCAATGATCCGAGCCGCGATGACTGGCGCGCGCCGCCTGGCCCGAGTCTGTCTCGTTCTTGCCGCCCTGACGCTTGTGGCGCTCGTTCCCGCGTCCTCCGCCCGGGCCCAGCAACAATTCCCCCTGTGGACTTCAGCCTTTTCGCAAGACCAATCCGCCGCACTAGGGCCATCGACCGCGCCTCCGAGCGGCAGCCAGAATCAAAACCAGCCGGCGCAAACGCAGGCGCCCCAAAAAAAGAACGACCGGATGTTTTACATTATGCCGAATTTCCTCACGGTCGAGAACGAGGCCCAGGTAAAGCCACTTACCTGGAAGGGCAAGTTCGCCATTACGGCGGATGGTGCTTTCGATCCCTACGAGTTCGCCATCGCGGGCGTCTTAGCGGGAATCCGCCAGGCTGAAAACGCCTATTCCGGATTCGGACAGGGGTTCGTCGGCTACGCGAAAAGATATGGAACGGCCCTGGCCGATCAGGTCGATGGCAACATGATGGTCGGTGCCGTCTTCCCTTCGATTCTCAGAACCGACCCACGCTATTTTGCGCTGGGGAGGGGATCGTTCTCTCACCGATTCGGCTACGCGATCAGCCGGATTTTCATCACACGGAAGGACTCCGGCGGCAACACCTTCAATTTCTCCGAACCTGTGGGAAACGGCGTGGCGATCGGAATCTCGAACCTCTATTATCCGGCCGCGAACCGGAGCCTCTCGAGCAACCTGAGCGGCTGGGGCGTCCAAATGGGCATCGATGCCTTCGGCAACGAGCTAAAGGAATTCTGGCCCGACATCCACCGCCGCATCACGGACCGCCATCACCACGCCGCGCCCGCTGACGCGCGGTAGCCCCCACCCACCACACCGAGCGAGTTGCCGCGTCAGAAGCCAGCGTGAGAACTGCGGGACTGCCGCGGACCGAAGGCCCCATGGAGTGCGGGAACTCGCTCCGGCTGTTTGCCGCCCGGGCCTGCCCGGGCGTGCTCCCCGCACACGCTATGTGCACGGCGGTTTAATGCGGCGGCGGAACATTGCGCCCTCCCGCCGGCTTCTGCATGATGAACGCCAGCGGAACCAGACAAATCACGACAATCACCAACTCCGCGATCACATCCTTGAACGCCAGCGCAGCGGCTTGCTGTTCGAGCATCCCTGCTAATCTTCCGATCGCTTGCCGGTTCGCGTCCGCCATGCTCATCCCGCTTTTGTGCAGCGTCGCCGCCAGGCCCCCGACCATCTGCCGGAAAATCGGATTGCCATTCTGCATGTGGCCCGCGAGATAGGTCTGCCGGGCCTGCGTCTCTCGCGTCACCATCGTGCTCACCACCGCGATCCCGATGCTCCCGCCGATGTTGCGCACGAAATTCATCATGCTCGATACCTGGTTGTTTTTTTCGCGCGGTATTCCCGCGTAGCACAACACGTTCGAGGGAATGAAGATGAACGCCAGCCCTGCCACCTGATACGTCCGCAGCATTGCCGCGGTCCCGAAGTCCATCTCGAGCGTCAGGTGTATCGCCACGTAATACAGCCCGGCGGCCGTCGCCATGTATCCGAACGCCAGCAGATACCGCGGATCCATTTTCCCGCTCAGCGCTCCGGAGATCGGCATCGTCAGCATCATCAGAAATCCTCCGAGCGCCATGCACTCGCCCGCCTGCGCTGCCGTATAGCCCATCAGATTTTGCAGAAATTCCGGAAGCAATACCGTCAACCCGTATAAGACCATTCCGAGTGCGGCCATCGAAAGCATCGCCGTCGCGAAATTGCGTTTCTTCAAGAGCGTGAGTTCCACGATCGGATGCGGATTCCGCCACTCCCACCAGACCCACACGATCAGGACCACGGCCGCCACAAGCAGCCCCGTCGTAATCAAGCGCGAACCAAACCAGTCCAGCTCTTGCCCTTTGTCCATCACCATCTGCAGAGAGCCGATGCCGAGCGCCACGAGACCCAGGCCGATGTAGTCGATCCCGCCCTTTTTTGCCTTGATGCGCTCCTCGGCCAGGTAGGGCGGGTCTTCGACCACGCGATAAGAAAGGAAGAGCGACACGATGCTGATCGG
This sequence comes from uncultured Acidobacteriota bacterium, assembly GCA_963836125.1. Taxonomy (GTDB): domain Bacteria; phylum Acidobacteriota; class Terriglobia; order Acidiferrales; family UBA7541; genus Palsa-295. Next base: position 438,821 of record CAWIIK010000003.1, on the reverse strand, counting down.
CACATTGATGTAGAAAATCCACCGCCAGCTGTAGTTGTCCGTGATCCATCCGCCGATGGTGGGGCCGATTGCCGGCGCCAGCACCACCGCCATGGCATAAATCGAAAACGCCATGCCTCGCTGTTCGGGCGAAAACGTATCGGCGAGAATCGATTGTTCGCTCGGCTGCAGCCCGCCGCCCCCGATTCCTTGCACGACCCGGAAAAACACCAGCATCCCGAGCGTCGGCGCCAGGCCGCAAAGAAAACTGCTCGCGGCGAACAACGCGACGCAAAACATGTAGTAACGCTTGCGGCCGTACCGCGTCGCAAGCCACGCGCTCACTGGCAGCACGATCCCGTTCGAAACGAGATAGCTCGTCAGCACCCACGTCGACTCATTCGTGCTCGCCCCGAAGCTGCCGGCGATATGCGGCAGCGCGATATTGGCGATCGACGTGTCCAGCACTTCCATGAACGTCGCGAGCGTCACCGTGAACGCCACAACCCAGGGGTTGTGGCGCGGGCGCCAGGCGGCGTGATCGAATGGGATCGCTGCGGCGGCCATGGATTCTTGTTGCAAAATCCTTTCGCGTGATTAAATATACATGCGTGTATGTATGCTGTAAAGCTCGGGAAAGCTGCCGCGGATGATTCAGTCAAGGCCGCCCCGCCGGACCGCGAGAGCCCGGCGAAAAGCGCCTCGTAGCCGGTCCAGGCAGGAAGCTCGCACCGCCGCTACGCGCCAACGCCTGCTGGCTGCCGCCGAAACCGTCTTCGCCCGGGACGGTTTCGAGGCCGCGCGCCTCGAGGATATCGCCGCGCTCGCCGGCTACACCCGCGGCGCCTTTTACGCGAATTTCGACGGCAAGGAAGACATTTTTATCGCGCTGCTCGAGCAGTGGGTGGGCCAGCGCATCGCCGAAGTGAATGCGGCGCTCGAAAAGCAGAACAGCCCCGAAGCGCGCCTCCGCGCCTTGCGCGACCTCTACGCGCACAGCCGCAAAGATCGCCGCCTCGTGCTCCTCTCGCTTGAATTCAAGCTTTTCGCCATCCGCCATCCCGAAATTCACGCGCGCCTGCGCGCCCGCCACGAACGTCTCTACGCCTGCGGCGGAGATTTCGTGCGCCGCGTCGCACAAGCCCTCGGCCGCACGCTCCCGATTCCGAGCAGCGCCGCCGCCACCGGCCTCGGCGCCCTCTCCAACGCCCTCGTCGTCGAACACCTCTTCGATCCGGCCTCCATCACCGACCAGGACATTCGCCACCTCCTCGGCGTCGTCTTCGACGCCATCCTCGGAACCAAAACCGCGCAATAAGTCCCGCGTCGAGCTTTGAGTTTCAACATCAACTCGAGACTCTTTGTGTGTCGCGGCTTCAGCCGCGACATAGGTGGCCCGCGAAGCGAGCGCCCGAATCTTCAGGGGGTCGGACCTCCGAGGTCCGACATAAAAAGTCCGCGGGAAGCGCGTTTCCGATACGCAGGTTCATCCGCAGCATGTAGTGCCTTGCGCAGGCTCCGCGACGTTAGCTCGCGCCGACTTCTTAGGCCGCGCGCCTTTTAAAGAACTGCTCCCGGCCCTTTTTCGCCCGCCTCGTGCCAACGCCGATTTTGTGGCAGAGTAGACATTCGATGCCCACCGCCTCCGGGACCACCTCCAGGCCCAATGGACGTATCGCCTTCACCTACCCGTCCTTCACGCTTTACCAGATCGCGCGATCCCTCATCGTTCTCGCCACCGAGATGCAGTCCGTCGCCGTAATGTGGCAGGTCTACGAAATCACCAACCGCCCACTCGACCTCGGCCTCGTCGGCCTGGCCCAGTTTCTGCCGGGAATCATCTTTCTGCCGCTCTCGGGCCACACCGCCGACCGCTACCATCGCTCGAAAGTCCTCACCGTCGGATACGTGGGCCTCGGGATCTGCTCCGCGCTGCTGCTCGCGATCACTCTTCACGGCGCGCGCAACGTCTACCCCATCTACGTTGTCATCGGGCTCGTGGGCGTCGCGCGCGCGTTCACCGGCCCCGCCAGCCGCGCGATCCTGCCGCTGCTTGTTCCCGAAGAGCACTTCGAGAACGCGTTCGCCTGGGGTGCGACATTTTTCGAGATTGCGACGATCCTCGGTCCGGCTGTCGGCGGGCTGGTCTACACGATCTTTCGCGGACCTGCTGCCGTCTACGCGATCGCAGCGGCGTGCGGCGTCTGCGGCGCGACGGCGATGTCGCGCGTGAAACTTGCGCCGCGAAAGAAAATGCTCGAAATCCTCAACTGGAAAACCGTCTTTGCCGGGTTGCACTACATCTGGCGCGAGAAAATAGTTTTGGGATCGATCTCGCTCGACCTGTTTGCCGTGCTGCTGGGCGGCGCGGTGGCGCTGCTGCCGGTGTACGCGCGCGACATTCTACATACCGGCCCCTGGGGCCTCGGCCTCCTGCGCTGCGCTCAGGCGGTGGGCGCGGGAATCATGGCGCTGCTCCTCGCGCATCGTCCGCTCGGCGCTCGCGCCGGAATGAAAATGCTGTGGTGCGTCGCGGGCTTCGGCGCGTGCACGATTCTGTTCGGCGTCTCGCACAGCCTGATCCTGTCGCTCGTTGCCCTCATCCTCGCCGGCGCCACCGACATGGTCAGCGTCGTCGTCCGCGGCATTCTGATCCAGCTGCGCACGCCCGACGAAATGCGCGGCCGCGTCAACGCCGTCGACATGGTTTTCATCGGCGCATCCAACGAACTCGGCGCTTTCGAATCGGGCGTCACGGCGGCGGCGTTCGGCACCGTGCCCGCCGTCGTGCTCGGCGGCATCGGCACGCTCGTCGTCACCGCGCTCTGGGCCTGGATGTTCCCCGACCTGCGCAACGCCGACCAGCTCGTCACGCGCAGCCGAAAGGAGTAATCCGCGCTTTTATTTGCTGACTGATCGCGACGCGACGAACGTAGCGCCGGCTTGCCCCGAGTCGGCTCGAAGGGCGTCTCGCCGGCCGCGCAAAAGCGCGAGGCTCCTGGAGTGCGGGAGCGACCCACAAAGCGACGCGCTCGCTTCGCTCGCGGCTTTTCCCGACGCTCAAGCCGCACTTCACCTGCAGCATGTCGTCGCTTTGTTCTTACTGCTGTCGCGCGCTCAGTCCGCGGCCTGCTTCTTCTGCTCGACAATCGCGCCGTGGTACACCGCCGCCGGGCGCCACGCCTGCACGTTCGTCCCGCCGCTCACGCGCGTCTGCATCGCCGAATTGTAAAAATTGTACGGATGGACCGCCTCGATCGCGCTCGCATCGTCGAGCTTCTTGTAAAGCTCGGCCGGCAGCGTCCACTCGATCGCGGCGAGATTGTCGTCGAGCTGCGCCACTTTCGTCGCGCCCAAAATGATCGACGTCACTCCCGGCTTCGCGGCGAGCCAATTCAGCGCGACCTGCGCGGGCGGCTTGCCGGCTTGCTTCGCGACATCGAGCAGCACGTCGAGAATCCGCCAGTTGCGCTCCGTGAAGCGATTGAAAAGCCCGCCCGACGGCAGCGCAAGCCGCCCCTCGCCCTTGCCCTTTTCGCCCTCGCGCTTGTACTTGCCGGCGAGGAATCCGCCGGCCAGCGGACTCCACGGGCACAGCCCGATCCCCAGCTCCTGCGCGACGGGAATATGTTCGCGCTCGATATTCCGCTCAGTGAGCGCGTACTCGAGCTGCAGCGTCGCCATCGGTTCCCAGCCGTGGTCGTGCGCGATGGTTTGCGCGCGCGCCACGTACCACGCCGGCGTATCCGAAAGCCCCCAGTAGCGGATCTTCCCTTCCTCGACCAGCGTGTTCATCGTCGACGCCACTTCCTCCACCGGCGTCACCGTGTCCCACGCGTGCACGTAATACAGGTCGACGTAATCCGTCTTCAGCCGCCGCAGCGACCCTTCGAGCGCGCGATAGAGATTCTTGCGCCCGTTGCCGCCGCCATTCGGATTGCCCGGCTGCGCGAAATTGAATGTGTACTTCGTCGCGATTACCACTTTGTCGCGCAGCCCGCGCTCGCCGACGAATTTCCCGGTCAGCTCTTCCGCCTGCCCGTTCGTGTAGCCGTCGGCGGTATCGAGAAAATTTCCGCCCGCATCGACGAACCGGTCGAACATCTCCTTCGACGTTTTTTCCTCGGCGCCGAATCCCCACCCGGTGCCAAACGTCATCGTACCCATGCACAGCGGGCTCACGCGCAGCCCGGTGCGCCCCAAAGTCGTGTACTCCGTCAATTTCATGGAAGCCTCCGTAGCGTCTCCCCGGCATTTTACGCCAATCCGGCGGCGCCTGCCCTCCGAAGGGCGCCCTCCTCGGCGCGCAGCACGAATATTGCCGCGACGGGAGCTTACCTGGCCGCGAAATGGCCGGAAAATGCCGATTCGGGCAGCCTTTGCGACCGTAACCCGCAGCGGTTGGTGATTTGGTGGCAGCCGCCTGAAGGTCCGCCGGTTCTACGTAGGGGTGCTACCTGGATCTAGATTCGTCAAACGATCCGTCGCGGCTCTGCTTGGCAAAAGCCGCCCTCCGCCACGGAGGACGCAAACAACGCGCACGGCGACAGCGGCGAGGCGTCAGTCGTAGGTGAACGCTGCGTCGAGCGAATAGGTGGTGCCATCCGGATTCTGGAGCGTCACCCGAGCTCCACCCGTGTTGCCAGAAGGAGTTACAAACGTGAGAGTCGAACCGTCGACAAAGCTCGACGTCACCGAGGTGCCGCCGACGGTCACCGTCGTGCCCGTCTCGAATCCGCTCCCGCGCAGAGTAACGGTGGTGCCTCCGGCAGCCGGACCCGTCCCGGGATTCAAATAGCCGATCGAGAGGGGAGCAGCGCCAAGCTGCACCACCGTGAGCCCGGCATTCGTGATCAGAAACAATCGGCTTCCGGCTTCGTCGAGCGCCATAGCGTTCTGAACCACGGGCATTTGTTCAGTTAGTAGAATGCGGCCCGCCCAAGAGCCATGGTTCGTATCGACCATGTCGACGCCATCGCGGAGCGGAATGTACAACAGGCTGCCCGACGCATTCATCTTCTCTCCAACCACCGCTCCATTCGGCGATATGGTGAAATCGTCCGCGAAGAATTCCGGCACTTGCACGGAATTGTGCTGAAGCATTTCCGAATCCAGCAGGGAGTAGTCGCTTGCGAACCAAACGCCGTCGCCCGATGCAGTGCCGTCGTCGTTCACCAGGTTTGTCGAAATAAACTGATCGGTTGAAGCATTCCACAGCGCCGGCCCAATCAAGACTTTGTCTCCGGCTGAATCGGACGTGAATTGCGCGGTGCCCACAATGCAGGAAACGGCTGAATCGGTGCGCTGCGCCACGCTCAGAGTGCCGAGATCGATTTCCCAGAGCTGTCCCGAGCAGCCGCCAAATGTTTCGGAGACTCCAGCGACAAAAACCTTGCCCGTGCTGGTGGCTGCCACTGAGCCGAGGCCGGGGCTGTTAGCGATCGTTACCGGGACTTTCACGACGCTATTCGAGGACGGATTGTCGGGATCCACAATTACGACAGACAAATCCGAAGAATTCGCGATGATGAGCTTGGAATCGTCAGGAGTGAGGGCCAGCCCGCTCAATTGACGAGTACCCGAAATGGTCGGAGGCACGATGGGGGTCAAGAATTGTTGCGTGTCGGCAGCGAACACGTCGACATGGTCGCCTGCGGAAAGATAAACGTGGTGCCTCGTGGAATCGTAGAGCGCAAACGCGAATGTATCGTTCGAGGAATAATCGGTGACCCCGGGAAGATACTGAAATCCCTTGGGAAGCGTGGACGATCCGCTCGGACCCGTGACTGTGACATCGGCCGGGCCAGAGATTCCCGAGGGCACGGTTACGCGCAGGTGATCGAGTCCCGCAAGCAGAAAAGGTGTTTCGGCCGAGTATGGCGCCACGCCTTCGACGCTCGCCGACTGACCGCCAATCGTAACGGTCTGGATTGCCTGCAGGCCGTGGCCAATCAAATCGAGCGTCGCTCCCCCTTGCAGCCCGCTCGCAGTTCCACCCAGATAAAAGACCTCCGTACCGTACGAGAACGCCTGGGGATCAAACGAAAACCATCCGTCCGGCAGCACCGCCTTCACATTGACTATTCCTACCGACGGCGAGGCCGGAGCGGTTACGTTCACCAGGGGCCCGCTCAGTTGAATGTTTGTTCCGCGTATGTTGTCAAACCATACGTCGGGAATCACATCGAACGACTCCTGCCCAAGGGTCGTAGGGAACGGCGCATCTAAAGGCGCCTCGTTCGGTCCGAGCTGTCCGATGGGAGGAACCGCGGGCGCGCTGAGCAGATTCTGGAGGTTGGTCGCATCGTCGAACACGATCCCGTGGCTGATGAGACCGAAAATGCGCCCGGTGGCATCCACCGCCACCGGAGTCGCCAAAATGTTGGGAATAGGCTCGGTCAGAAAAAAGGGTATCTCGGTCTGGAAAGCGGGCGCTTCCCCGAGAAAGGCGAGTGTTTGCGCATCGTACACTTCAATCAGCGGAAGCCCCTCGGAGTATAAATTGACCATGTAGAGTTTCGTACCGTCCGCGCTGAAAACGATCCCGTATATCGCGTTGGCATTCGGACTGAAACCGGCCGTCGTGGTGGCCAGAGTGTTCAGTTGGGCATCCAGAACGGAGAGTCCGTTCGTCCCGAGAATAGCGAACTCTAATTGCGCGGGATTCGCTGCGGCGTAGAGCACCTGGCCGACGGGCGATTGGCCGCTGATCGGAAAAGTGTCCGTCGCCGAATCGTAAACGGCGAGATTGAGATCCGTTCCGTAGTCGACTACCAGGACCTTCGATCCATCGGAGCTTCGAACCAGCCGGTTAATGTAGAACGTGACGCCAGGTGCGGAGCGGGGCGTGAACGTTCCGGCACTGGGTTTCCATTGCTCGAGGAAGTATGCAGGCGGCGAGCTGTCCAGCGTCATTCCCACCAGGACGGTTCCATTCAAAGTCGATGCGAGGATCGCCGGAATGGAATACGTCTCGCCTCCCTGGACAAAGGGCGTCACGTTTGTTCTGTTCGTTACTTGAAGGGAGGTTGTATCAATGGTTGCGATCTGCTGGACGCTGCTTCCCACTCGCAGCTCTTTGCCATCGGGACTCAGGTCGATTCCTGAGGGGCTCGGGGTCGGAATGCTGGTCACGAGTTGTCTCGTCACCGGAGAAATCACGTCTAGGCGATTCCATTCGGGATCGCTTGCGTAGATCACCTGGTGCGCCGCATCGTACACGGCCGCAGCCGGCGTGCCGTCCATGCGAATGAAGTCGGTACGAATCGCTGGAAGAGTCCCTGCCGGTGGCGTGACGTTCAATACAAAGGGCGCGGTCTCTTGTGCCCCGTCCGCCGTGCGGGTTCCGACCAGCGTGACGGTGAGATTGTTCGCAAGCGTCGCCGAGGCGCTCGCCTCTATGGTCAGGGCGGTTGCAGGCTGGCCCGCGACGAGCGGGTTCATGGCAAAAACGGCCTGCACTCCGTTGGGCAATCCAGAGACGGAAAATTCCACGGCGAAGTTCGAGCTGCCTGACTGAGAGGCGATGCTAAGCCCGGCGATGGTTGAAGCACTCCCGCCCTGCGCGAGCGAAAGCTCCGAGTTGTTCACGTTCACACTGAAATCCGCAAACGACGATTGCTGAATCGACAGCATCACCGGCGCTGAGTGCTGCAAGGATCCCGCCGAGGCGTTTACCATCATGGAGAATTGCCCGGTTGACGCAGCGGGGGGAATGAACAAGGCGATGGTTTGTTGGCCCGGAGACATGGTTAGCGGCAGGGACGGTGTGAACGTCACGCCCGAAGGGGCGCCGGACACCGTAACGCTGACACTGCCTGTAAAACCGTCGATCCCCGAGACGGATACCTGAATCAGGGCCGCGCCCCCGGGCGCCGCAGTAATCGAGCCGGGCGTAGCCCCCAACGCGAAGTCGGGCTGGGGCCCGGGACCGCCTCCATTGGAACTCCCTGACGATCCGCCGCCGCAACCCGCAACAAGTACCAATGAAAACACGGCGAGCGTAAGCAGCGGTCTTAGGCGCGCGCAGTAAACAGAGTGAGATATTGACGGTGAATGCATTCATCTCACGATTGGCCGGCTGCGGATTCTACCGCAGCGCTCTACGTCCTGCAATCGAAGCGCCCTGGCCTCTTCAGACGCGCTCAGAAAGTCGACTCGCCCGGCGGGGGAAACGCCATGCTCCTGTCTTTCGTCCGTGGCGGCCAATTCATGGTAAAAAGGCGGGCGCCACGAAATCGGGAGACAATCGCCATCGCGGACATCACGATCAACGGGTACGTCACGCACTATGAGGACGACGACTTCACCGATCCGTGGAAGCCGCAGCAGACGATCGTCATCCAGCACGGATTCGGGCGCAACTCGCAATTCTGGCGGCGCTGGGTGCCGATGCTGGCGGGCGACTATCGCGTGATCCGGCGCGATCTGCGCGGGCACGGTGGGTCGGGTGATCCCGGGCCGAGCGATCCGTGGTCGTTCGACGGGCTCGTCCGCGATCTCGGCGCCTTTTGCGACGCGCTCGATCTCGAGGACGTTCATCTGCTGGGCGAATCGACGGGCGGGATGCTGGGTGTCGGCTACGCGGCCGGGGCAACGCGGCATGGTCCAGCCGGGACACGGCTGCGTTCGCTGACGCTCTGCGCGACGCCCAAAACAATTGGTCCCGCGGCACAAAAACTTTTCTCTTTCGGCCGCGCATCGTGGCAGGCGGCGCTGACGGAAATGGGCTCGGAGGGCTGGGCGCGCGAGCTGCTGTCGCGTCCCGGAACATTCCCGAGCACCGATCCCGCCCAGATCGAGTGGGCGATCAAGCAATTTGGCAGAGCGTCGGCCGCGTCGCTGGCCGGCTACAGCAGGGTGATTTCGACGACGGACATCACGCCGCTGCTGCCCGAGGTGAAGGTACCGGCGCTGATTCTCGCGCCGACGCGCAGCGCCGCGACCTCGATCGAGGAGCAGGAAAGCATCGCCGCGGCTCTGGCGCAATCTGAGCTCGTCGAGATCGATGGCGCGGGCCACGAAATTTACATCGACCGCGCCGACGATTGCGTCGCCGCGCTGCGCGAATTCCTCGCCGGATTTCAGTAGCCGACCTCCTAGGCCAAGGCTCCGGAGGGCAACTCATCCCGTTTCCAGGCTGGCGCGATACCGAATCAGCGCGGGGGCGGGGCGTTGCCTTGCGACGCGTCCTGCAATGCTTTCGCGAGGTCGGGGTGCTCCGCGAGAACTTCGTTCATCGAGTCGCGTCCGGCTTCCTCGCCCTTTTGCATCCCTTCGGCCTGCAACTCGGCTGTCAGCTTGGGGAGGATGGTGAGCGTCTTCTGCCCGAGAGGCGTCTGGTAAAACTGGATCAGGCCCTTGATATCGTCGTCGGTCAGATATTTATCGTAAGCGGCGGCCGCCATGTCGAGAAATTCCTGGATCGTGAGCTTCGTACGGAACTTTTCGAAAAAGAGATCGATCAGCCGCGCGCGATATTCTCCCGGCGGCAGCGCGCTCTCGAGATTCGGCCGGACGTTGGTTTCCATCGCGTCCATCGTCTGGACCATGAGCTGTTTCATCCCGGCGACCTCGATCAAGCGCTGAATGTCGGCGGCCTTGACGGGGTCGGCCGGCGCCGCAGCGGGAGCAGTTGCCGAAGCGGCCGCGGGCGGCGCCTGGCTCGGCGCGGTTTGGTCCTGCGCGGGAACAGGTTGCGCGCCCACGAAGAAAAAACAAATGACGGCGGCAGCGACTGCGGCGGAAGTCTTCATGTGACCCCTCCTGGTGGGGCTAGTTTGCTGTGATTGGCCGCGCGCCGCAAGCTTCGGGCGCAAAAGCGTGCCAAAATCGCCATTCCTTGACCATTTAGGCCTGTGAAACCTCCCGACGAGAGCAAGGTCCCTGCTGCAGTTGCTGCCGTTTTGGCGCGGTGCCGAAAAAGCGAAGGAACAACATCGGCCGAGGTGCGGGCGCACGGGGAAAATCTACGCTACAATTAAAGCGTCGTGCTTTCGATTAACAACATTACGATGCGCTTTGGCGCCCGAATCTTGTTCGAGGACGTGACCACCACGTTTCTCGCGGGGCGGCGCTACGCCATCAGCGGGCCGAACGGCGCCGGCAAGACGACGCTGATGAAAATCCTCGCGGGCGAGATGGAGCCTTCGAAAGGCTCGGTGACGCGGCCGAAAAAGCTCGGCATTCTGCGGCAGGATCAGTTCGCGTTCGACGAATATCGCGTGATCGACACGGTGATCATGGGCAACGCGCCGCTGTGGAAGGCGCTGGTCGAGCGCGACGCGCTCTACGCGAGGCCGCACGAAGAGCTGACCGACGCGGACGGCATGCGGCTCGGCGAACTCGAAGGCATCGTCGGCGAAGAAGGCGGCTACACCGCCGAGGCGGACGCGGCGCGATTGCTCGACGGGCTCGACGTTCCCGAAGCGCTCCATGAGTGCAAGATGAGCGAGCTGCAGGGCGGACAGAAAGTGCGCGTGCTGCTGGCGCAAGCGCTTTTCGGCAGCCCGCCGGCGCTGCTGCTCGATGAGCCAACAAACTATCTGGACCTCGATTCCGTCCATTGGCTGCAGGATTATCTGTGCGAGTACGAAGGCGTGTTGATCGTGATTTCGCACGATCGCCATTTCCTGAACAGCGTGTGCACGCACACGGCCGACATCGATTACGAAACGGTGATCATGTACAACGGCGGGTACGACGACATGGTCGTCGCGAAGACCGCGATCCGCTCGCGCATCGAATCGGAAAACGCGCAGCGCGAGAAAAAAATCGCGCAGCTGAATGAATTCATCGCGCGCTTTTCGGCCGGCACGCGCTCGGCGCAGGCCACCTCGCGCAAGAAAGAAGTCGAGCGGCTGCAGACGACCGAGCTGGCGCGGTCGAATATCGCGCGGCCGTTCATCCGCTTTCAGATGGACCAGCACTCGGGGCGGCATCCGCTTGAGATCAAAAGCGTGGTGAAGGCGTACGACGGCGTGAAAGTGTTCGCGCCGTTTTCGGCGAGCGTGACGCGCGGCGAAAAAATCGCGTTGATGGGACGCAACGGAACGGGCAAGACCACGCTGCTGAAGTCGCTGCTCCGCAATGCGACCGGCTACATCGAGGATTCCGACAAGGCGTTCACGATCGACGGCGGCACGGTCGCGTGGGGACACAACGCGCTGGTCGGCTACTTCGCGCAGGACCACGCGGAATCCATCGTGAAGGGCACGACCGCGATCGACTGGTTGCATCAGTTCAAGCTGCAGGCGACCCAGGAAGAGCTGCGCGGCCTTCTCGGGCAGATGCTTTTCAGCGGCGAAGACGCGCTGAAACAGACGAGCACGCTTTCGGGCGGCGAATCGGCGCGGCTGATTTTCTGCCGGCTGATGCTGCAAAGGCCGAACATTCTCGTACTTGATGAGCCGACCAACCACCTGGATCTCGAGTCGATCAACGCGCTGAATATCGCGCTGCAGAAATATGACGGCACGATTCTGCTCGTCACGCACGACCACGACGTGATCGACGAAGTCGCGACCCGCATCTGGCATTTCAAGGGCGGGCGCGTCGAGGACTTCAAGGGACCGTACTCGGAGTATCAGATGTACGCGCAGGAAAAAGCGTCCTAGGCCTTGTAAGTTTCCTCTCCTCGAAATTCGCTTGCTGTAGCATCCTGTCAAGCGCCCAAGAAGCAAATCCTCTTTCGTCGCGCACATATCTTTGCGGAGGGATTATGAGGCACACGCGAAACCCGATTCTGTGGCGGATCATGGATCAGGGGCTGGAGCATCCGGCGCGGACGGCCGTGGCGGCGGTGGCGTCGCTGCTCGTGGCGGGCGCGTTCAAGCTGCCGGAGGCGTATTGGGCCGCGATCACGACGATCGTCGTGATGCAGTCGACGCTGGGCGCGGCTCTCAAAGTTTCCGGACAGCGGTTTGCGGGAACCGCGCTGGGCGCTGCGGCCGGGGCGCTGATCGCGGTGTATTTGCCGTCGACCGCGCTCGTTCTCGGCGCCGGAATATTTGTGCTGGGCCTCGTCTGCGCGGCGTTGAATCTCGACCGGGCGGCGTACCGGTTCGCGGGGATCACGCTCGCCATCACCCTGCTGATTGGACACGATAAGGCTCCGTGGATGACGGCGATCGTTCGCTTCGTCGAAGTGTCGATCGGAATCGCGGTGGCACTCGTGATCACGGCGCTCTGGCCGGAACGGCAAGCACCGCAAGCAGCGTGACTGCGGCAATCGCTTGGACTTCGCGCGGGCCGTAGGGTACTCTGCGAATTCGGGAGGCTGCCCCATGAGCGCAAACGCGAATTCCAGCCCGAAGATGACCTACGTGATCAAGTTCGTGGACGACATGAATCGGGCCGTGAAGTTTTATCGCGACGTCGTGGGGTTGCCGCTGAAGTTCGAGTCGCCGGGCTGGAGCGAGTTCGCGACCGGCGAGACGACGCTGGGGCTGCACCCGGCGAGCGAGAAAAATGCCGCAGGCACCGTCGAGCTGGGTTTCACCGCCGCCGATCTGCAGAGATTTCACCAGGAGATGAGTGCGCGGGGCGTTCAATTCACGATGCCGCCGACGAAGCAGGACTACGGAAACATGCTCGCGCAGTTCGTCGATTCGGAGGGGGGACGCTGCAGCGTCTCAGCGCAGTAAGGTGCAGGATCGCGAGAAGGGCGCAACGGGAGACTGAATTGGCGACGTTACCAAAGCCGCCGGAGGTGCAGCCGGAACCGCAAGAAGAGGTTCTTGCGCCGTCGACCGACGGAAACGGCCCGGGATTTGGCGGCGGCGACATCGATGACGGGAACGACGATTGGCGCGCGCGCTTTTACGCGAGGAATCGTCCCGTGCCGCCGGACGTCTACCGCGCGGGGATATTTTACGGGATCGCGTCGATCGTTTCGTTGTTTGCGACGCTGACCGCGATGTTAACGATTCGCTGGGTGGGCTCGCGGGAATGGCGGCCCATTCAGCTGCCGGAAATTCTGTACGCGAATACCGCGATTCTCGTGATGAGCAGCTTCGCGCTGCAGTTGGCGCGCATGCATGCGGATGACGCGCGCAGATTCGCCCGGTACGCGGGGGCAACGCTCGCGCTGGGGCTCGCGTTCGTCGCGGGACAACTGATTGCGTGGCGCCAACTGCTTTCGGAGGGCGTTTACGTCGCGTCGAACCCCGGCAGCGCGCTCTTCTACACGATGACCGCGGCGCACGCCGTTCACCTGCTGGGCGGAATCATTGCGCTCGCGTGGCTCGTTTCAAGGGCGCGCCATTTGCGGACCACCGGGAAACTCGGGCTGGCTGCGGAAGTTGTCGGGATCTATTGGCATTTCATGGACGGGCTTTGGCTGTTTCTGATGGGCTTGCTGCTCCTCGGGGTGCAGGGGCGGGGATTCGGTATTTCGCTGTAGTTCGGAAAATCCAGGGCAGAAGCAGATCCCTCACTACGTCGCGCGCCCGCACAAGACGCGGGAATTCAAGAGTGCGCAACTCCGCTCGCGATGACAATGTCGCCTCAGAGGTCGCGCGCGCCCGATTCAAATCTTGGGCCAGCGAGCTCACTTCGAGATGGACAGCTCACCAGAGATGGTGAGGCGGAAAAGCGGACTTTCCCGCCTCGCACATACGCGCGGAGTTAGCTGAGGCGGTAGTCGACTCTGACTGTCAGGCGAATCTCGACCGGCTGGCCATCGAGGATCGTGGGGGCGTACTTATATGCTGACACGGCCCTCATGGCCCCGGCAACCAGCAGCGGCGGGCCGCTGATCAAGTGCACCTGGGTGACGTTACCGCGTTCGTCGATGATGGCTTCGACGACTACAGTGCCTTGCACATGCGCGAGTCTTGCGATCGGGTTGTAGACGATCGGCGGCGCATAGAGTAACGACGGCTGCGTCATTCCGCTGGTGATGCGGATCGGGCCCTTGGGTCTTTCGGCGGCCGGGGGCGGTGGCGGCGGAGGACCCGAGGCGATTCCTCCGAGCACGTCGCCCATTCCTCCGGGCACGCCTCCTGTGACGCCGGCGATGGCCGGCGCTGCCGCGCTGGCATCCGCTACCTGCGCGATTTTCTTCGGAATCACGGTGGGCGCGGTGAGCTGCGCTTTGATAAAGGAAGGCTTGGGCGCGACCTCGGCGTGCGCCACGGGCGGCGGAGGCGCGGCCGGCGGCGGCGGAGCGATCAACATCATGCTATCGACCTTGTAGAGATCGAGTCCCTCGGTGAATATGAGCGGAATGAGAAGGAGTCCGCCGACGATTGCGAGCTGTATGACGAGTGCGAGACCGGCTTGCGCGGCGCGCTTGCCCTTGGCGCGCGCATCTTCGTCGATGATTGCAGTGGCGAAAAGACCCTGCTTGCCTGGCGTGACCGGAGCCGGTACGGCGAAAGGACGCTTGGCTGTGTCGCTCGAACCCAGACTACCTTGCTGTAATGCACCCTGGTTAACCGCTGACATCTTTCATCTCCTTTTCCAACTGGAAACATCCGGCCGTGCGGGATCGAAGGAATCTCAGCCGAGATCCAAATTGAGGCCCGCACTGCGCCGCCGCTGGACGATAGCGGCGGGTAATCCCGTCTCCACGTGGAAAAGCGAGATGCTGTGACTACACTAAAAACTCTCCATTAGTTTGCAGATATGGGCCCAAAACGACAAACTCAAAATACGAATCGGTATAATTGAAGATGGTGATGTCGGTAATGCGCGCGTAACCTGTTTCGGGAGAGGTGCGGCGGATGGCGACGAAAAGAAGAAAATCAAGTTCAAGAAGAGCGGCCCGGGAATTGACTGCCATGGCGGAGAAGCATCTCTCCGCTTTGCCAGAAGAGGAACAGGAAGCAAGAGGGACAGCGTTTGCCCGGAGAGATTTCAAGAGCAGGCGTGCTGCGCCGAAGGGTAGCCGCGTCTACCGCCCATAAAGGGCGGCGCCACATGAGAAAACATCTTCCTCGAATTTTCGGTAGGGGGGCGTGGCTGGTTCGCTTGACGGCGGTGCGGGCGACGTGAAATTATGCCGAGGCTTGCGATAGGAGCACGAAAATGGCGACACAACTGGCTGCGACGTATGCGGAATTAGGACTTCTTATCGGCGGCGAATGGCTTGGCGCCGAGGGGCGGAAGACTTCGCCGGTGATCAATCCGGCGACCGAGGAAGTGATCGGGCAGTTGCCGCACGCCTCGAGGGCCGATCTGGACCGGGCACTGGCTGCGGCGCAGCAGGGATTCAAGACGTGGCGCGCGATTTTTCCGGACGAGCGCGGGCGGATTTTGAAGCGTGCGGCCGACCTGCTGCGCGAGCGCAAGGAAGAGATTGCGCGGATCGCGACGACCGAGTCGGGCAAGTCGATCCACGAGACGCGGATCGAAGTGATGATGTCCGCGAATATTTTCGAGTGGTACGCGGAAGAGGGGCGGCGCGCTTATGGGCGCGTGTTGCCGCAACGCGCGCCGGGGACGCGGCTGGCTATCGTGAAAGAGCCCGTGGGGCCGGTGGCGGCGTTCGCGCCGTGGAATTTTCCGCTCGGCAATCCCGCGCGGAAAATCGGGTCGGCGCTGGGCGCGGGATGCTCGGTGATCCTGAAGCCGGCGGAAGAGGCGCCTGCGAGCGGGCTCGCGGTGGCGCGATGCCTGGTGGACGCGGGGCTGCCCGCGAATGTACTGGCGATTGTGTATGGCGTGCCGGCGGAGATTTCGTCGTATCTGCTGGCGTCGCCCGTGATTCGCGCGATTTCGTTTACTGGGTCGATTCCGGTCGGCAAGCATTTGATGAAGCTTGCCGCGGACGGCATGAAGCGGACGACGATGGAGCTGGGCGGGCACGCGCCGGTGATTGTGTTCGATGATGTGGATCTTGAGAAAGTGCTCGACGCATCGGTGGCGGCGAAATACCGGAATGCGGGGCAGGTGTGCGTTTCGCCGACGCGGTATTACGTCCACGAAAAGATTTACAGCAAATTCGTCGAAGGATTTACGGCGAGGGCGAAACAGGTGCCCGTCGGCGACGGGCTCGACGAGAAAAACAAGATGGGGCCGCTGGTCCACGCGCGGCGGCTGGCGGCGATCGAAGGATTCATCCAGGATGCGCGGGAGCACGGCGCCCGCGTGCAGACAGGCGGCGCGCGGCTGCGCAGCCCGGGATATTTTTATGCGCCGACCGTCCTTTCCGATGTGCCGAATACGGCGCGGATCATGAATGAGGAACCGTTTGGGCCGGTCGCGGTGATCAATCCGTTTAGCGATTTCGATGCGGTGATCGAGCAGGCGAACCGGCTGCCGTACGGGCTTGCGGCGTTTGCGTTTACGAATTCGTCGCGGACGGTGAAGCTGCTGGGAGAACAGCTCGAGGCGGGAATGATCGGGCTGAATACCTACCAGATTTCGGTGCCGGAGTCGCCATTTGGCGGCGTGAAGGAAAGCGGGCACGGGTCGGAGGAAGGAATCGAGGGGCTCGATGCGTGTTTGGTGACGAAGTTTATCAGCGAGGCGTGACGAAGGCGGAAAATCGAAATTCGAAAATCGGGCTTCGCTGGGCGACGACGAGGGGAATCGGCGCGACGTCGGCGTTCAGAGGCAAAAGCAGATCCCTCCCTGCGCCCCGCGCCCGCAAACACCGCGGGAAAAGCAAAGGCGCGCGGGACTTGCCTCGGGATGACAGTTGGGAGTCCAGATGACGGCGGATGAAAAGATTTTCGCGCTTGAGAGGCGCGTTGATGAGCTGACGAACCAGCTTGGGTTGGTAGAGGACGAGCTGGCGATCCGGCGGCTGCAGCATGCGTATTCGTATTTCATCGACAAGTGCCTGTACGACGAGGCGGTCGATCTTTTTTCGGATCGCGGCGAGACGTATTTTCTGGGCGGCGTGTTCAAAGGCAAGGCGGGCGTGCGGCGGCTGTACGGCGGGCGGCTGCGCGAGAAATTTTCGCCGGGGAAAAATGGCCCGACGCACGGCTTGCTGCTCGAGCACCTGACGATGCAGGACGTGATTCATGTGGCGCCGGATCGATTGAGCGCGAAGGCGCGGTTTCGCGCGTTCATGCAGGGCGGCAGCCACGAAAGCGTTCCGCAGATCACCGAGCCTTTCTGGGAAGGCGGCGTTTACGAGAACACGTATTTCCGGGAAGACGGTATCTGGAAAATCGGCGTGCTCGATTACAACGCGTTTTTCTACGCGCCGTACGATCAGGGCTGGGGCCGCGTGAAGCCGGGCTATGCGGTGCCCGCGTTTTCGAAGACGTTTCCGGAGGATCCGCTCGGGCCCGACGAGCTCAGGCCGAAGAAGGCTAATTTCTGGCCGCAGACCGATGTCGTGCCGTTCCATTATGTCCACCCCGTGACGGGAAAACCTCTGAAGTGAACAACCGGATCGTGCGGAAGTCTCACAGAAAAGCAGATCCCTCGCTGCGTCCCGGGCCCGGACAGAACGCGGGAAAGGCAAAGGCGCGCGGGACTTCGCTCGGGATGACAGTTCGAGGTGCGAATGGCGCTCGACCTAAAGATGGCAGGTAGCCCGGCTGGCGAGACGG
Organism: uncultured Acidobacteriota bacterium; assembly: GCA_963836125.1. GTDB lineage: Bacteria > Acidobacteriota > Terriglobia > Acidiferrales > UBA7541 > Palsa-295. The sequence continues at coordinate 421,329 of CAWIIK010000003.1, read as the reverse complement.
CGATCGTTACAGGTGCGGGCCGCGGCTTCGGCAAAGCGATCGCGCTGGGGCTGGCGACGGCGGGCGCGGCCGTCACCGTAACGGCGCGATCGAAGGAACAGCTCGACGCGGTGGCGCGCGAGATCGAAGCGGCGGGCGGACGCGCGCTGGCCGTGGCCGGCGACGTGACGAAGCGCAACGACGTGGCGCGCGTGGTGGCCGCGGCGGAGAAAAAATTCGGACCCACGTCCGTGCTGGTGAACAACGCGGGAATCACGGGGCCGTTTGGTCCCGTGTGGGTGATGGATCCGGACGCTTGGTGGAACGCGCAGGAAGTGATGGTGCGCGGGACGCTGCTTTTCATGAACGCGGTGATGCCCGGAATGATCGAGCGGCGCAAGGGCAGCGTGATTAATGTCGCGAGCCTGGGCGGGCAATGGTTCACGCCGCTCGTCAGCTGCTACGGAATCGGCAAGATGAGCCAAATAAGGCTTTCGGAGCTGGCGGCGGCCGAAGCGAAGGGCCACGGCGTGTGCGTCTACGTGATCGAGCCGGGCACGGTGATCACCGATATGGCGGAAACCACGATGGCGGCGGAGGACGCGAAGCGGTGGGTGCCGCAGATGGTCGAACATCTGAAACAGCTGAAGCAAAACAGCGATCCCGCGCCGGGGCTTGCGCGATGCGCGGAGATGTGCGTGCAGCTGGCGTCGGGCAAATACGCGGCTCTGGCCGGGCGATTTTTGATTCCGCAGGATGATTTCGATAAATTGGCGCTCGAACCAGCGCCGGCGCCCGGCTCGGCGACTTTGCCGCGCGAGGCGCCGAGGATAGGGACTCATTAGCATCGTGTGTCATCGATTTTCGAAATCTCGCTTCCGTCGGCTGAAGCGGCTGGGCAGCCGAGATTGACGCGCGACTCATCGAAGTGATAGGACTTTTGTGTAAGAGCAGCGATTGCTGATAGCATCGCCCGGCCAAGGACAGGAGCCAGCCACCATGACAACGCGCTTTCCCGATTCATTTGATTACCAGGGCTTCAACGCGCCGATGCGCACCGAGTGCGACATCTACGATCTGGTCGTCGAGGGCAATCTGCCGAAAGAAATCGACGGCCAGTGGTACCGCACGATTCCCGATCCGCAGTATCCGCCGATGCTCGGCCACGACACGTACCTGAGCGGCGACGGGATGATCAGCTCGTTCCGGTTCGAGAACGGGCACGTCGATTTCAAAATGCGCTACATCATGACCGAGCGGCTGAAGGCCGAGCGCAAGGCGCGGCGCGGGCTTTTCGGGCTGTATCGGAATCCGTTCACGGACGATCCAAGCGTGCGGGGCGTGAACCGATGCGTCTACAACACGACGCCGATTTTCCACGGCGGGAAATTGCTGGCGCTCAAGGAAGACGGCCGCGCGATGAAGCTCGATCCCGACACGCTCGAAACCCTGGGCGAGTGGGACTTCGGCGGGAAGCTCAAGAGCAAGACGATGACCGCGCACTCGCGGCTCGACGAGGACACGGGCGATCTGTACTTCTTCGGCTACGAGGCCGGCGGTCTCGCGACGCGCGATATTTCCTACTGCGTGGCCGACAAAGAAGGCCAGCTCGTGAAAGAAGAGTGGTTCGAGGTTCCGTACGTTTCGCTGATGCACGATTTCGCGGTGACCAAGGAGCATGCGATTTTCCCGGTGTTTCCCACAACCTGCGATCTCGACAGGCTGAAGGCGGGCGGCGTCCACTGGGTTTGCGAGCCGGACAAGGACACGTTCATTGGCATCATGCCGCGGGACAGCAGCGTGAAGCACATGCACTGGTTCCGCAGGCCGGCGTGCTCCGCGTTTCACTTCATGAACGCGTACACGGAAGGGAAATACGTGCATCTCGATTTCGGCATCGGAAAATACGCGCCGTTCCCGTTCATGCTGGAGGCGTCGCACATCCATCCGAAACCGGAAGACATGGCGTACGGGCGCGTGGTGCGCTGGAGCTTCGACATGTCGAAGCCGGGCGAGAAATTCGAAGAGTACAATATCGCGCCCTCCGGCGATTTTCCGCGCATCGCCAACAAGGATCACATGAAGGACTACTCGATCGGCTACTACGAGCGCTTTGATATGGAGGCAGGCCCGCTGCTGATGGCTGGGCCCGTGGGAGTGGGGTTCAACACGCTCAGCCGCCTCGAGGTGAAAAGCGGGAAGCTGCAATCGTGGCATTCGAATAGGCCGGTCACGATCCAGGAGGAAGTACACATTCCTTCGAAGCAGCCGGGGCACGAAGGCTATCTCGCGCTGGTCGCCGACCTGCACGAACAACAGCTCTCGGACCTTCTGGTGTTCGAAGCCGCGCATGTCGATAAGGGGCCGATTGCTACGGTTCATTTGCCTCTGCGGCTGCGCAATCAGGTACACGGCAACTGGGTGCCGGCGGAAGAGCTGCCGTAGATTCCAGAGGCGTGCGAGGCGCACCCCTCATTCCCAACGCACGCGAACGCGCGCAAGTCAGCTGGCAATTACTGCGCCGCGCATTTTTCGCACAGGCGGAAATGCCCGGCAAGGAGCCGGATGACACAACCCTCGGGATTCTACGGCTGGAAGCTGCTCGCGGTTTTCTGGCTGATCATCTTCACGAACTTCGCTTTTCCCCTCTACGGCGCGAGCGTGATCAACGCCTACATGGCCGCCGATCTGCACATGGATCGCGCGGCGCTGGGCGCGGCGTACGGCCTGTTTCAATGGATGGTCGGGCTGCCCGCTCCTCTCGTTGCGATCTGCATCAATAAAAAAGGCGTGCGGTTCACGATGTTGGCCGGATGCGTCACGGTGGCGGCCGGGGCGCTGCTGATGGCGTTTGCGGTGCACAACGTCTGGCAGGTGTACCTGGTTTTCGGAGTGATCGTCGGGCTCGGCGCGCTTTCGGGAGGGATTCTCGGCGCGCAAGCGGGCATCGGGCGATGGTTCGTGAAGAGCAAGGCGCGCGCGATCACGCTCGTTCACACGGGCGGGACGTTTGGCGGATTCGTGGCCGCGCCGGTGCTAAATCATGTGATCGCCAAGTTTGGCGGAAACTGGCGCGCGGGATGGATACTGATTGCGGGACTAAGTTTCGCGGCGTCGATACTCGCATTTTTCTTCATCAAGGAAAACCCCGCCGATCTAGGGCAATTTCCGGATGGCGCGTCGGGCGCCGAGGCGCCGACAGCTTCGCCACAAGCGCGCACGGCTGCGAGCGGCGCTTACAAAACCACGGATAGCTGGACATTCGGCGAAGTCTTTCGCACTCCCGCCATCTGGATGTTTCTGATCGCGATTCTCGGATTCAGCACGGGATATCCGCTGTTTCTCGCGCACGGCGTGGTGCATCTGCGCGATCTGGGCTATACGGCGGGCGAGGCTGCATTTTCCGTTTCGGTGATGCTGCTCGCGAGCCTGGGCGGAACGTTGTTTTTCGCGGGAGTCGCCGATCTCGTCGAGCCCCGATTCGTGTGGGCGGCGGCTTCGGTGCTGTTCGGCGTCGGAATGATTCTGGCGCTGCACGCGAGCGGCGCGGCGGGACTGTATCTCTACGCGATCTGTCTCGGCGCGGGATTCGGCGTGTCGTTCTCGTCGATGATGGCGCTGCCGGCGAACTACTACGGGACGCACGCGTACGCGCCGATCGTCGCGGTGGTCATCGCCGTCGGCACGACGGCGGGCGCGGCCGGGCCTGTCGCGGCTGGATACATCTACGACCGCTTCGGCAGCTACGAACCGGCGTTCTATGCGGTCTCGGGGCTGAGCTTCTTCGCCGCGCTGCTCCTGCTTTTCGCCGCGCCGCCGGTCCACAAGGCGGCGGCCTTTGCGCCCGCCGCGCGTTAGACTTGGAGTAGAATCGAGCGCTTCATTTTGCCCTTTTGCGCGCCGCCGAGAACTGGTTGCGCTCGAACGAGGAGACGTTATGGCGGGAGAGCTGAAGGGGTACGTCGCGATCGTCACGGGTGGCGGAGGAGGATTTGGCCGCGCGATCGCCGAACGATTTGCGGCCGAGGGCGCAGCGGTCACCGTCACGTCGCGGACCGAGGCGCAGCTCGAGGAAACCGTCGCCGCGATCCGGGCGAATGGCGGCCGCGCGCTGGCCGTCGCGGGCGACGCGACGAATCGCGGGGATGTGTCGCGCGTGGTCGCGGAGGCGGAAAAAGCGTTCGGCCCGGTGACGATCCTGGTCAACAGCGCCGGCGTCCCCGGGCCTTTTGGCCCCATCGGCGTAATGGACCCGGACGAATGGTGGGCGGCGCAGGCGGTTCATTTGCGGGCGCCGTTTCTTTTCATCAGCGCGGTGCTACAGGGAATGAAGGAGCGGCGCGCGGGCTGCATCCTCACGATCGCCTCGCCGCGCGCGAAAATGGCGACGCCGTATCTTTCCGCCTACTGCATGGGCAAGGCCGCTCAGGTGCGGCTCACCGAGCTTCTGGCGGCCGAAGTGAAGGATTACGGAATCACGGCGTTTGCCGTCGATCCGGGCAGCACGCCAACGCAGCTTGCCGACAAGACGATTGATTCGCCCGACGCGCAACGCTGGGTGCCGGAAATGGTGGCGAAGCTGCGGTCGATGCGCGGGCAGCCCGGCGGCGAAATCGTGCTCGAGAATTGCGCGCGGCGCTGCGTCGAGCTGGCGGCGGGCCGGCACAACGAATTAAGCGGCACGTATATTGGAAGAAATGAAACCGCGGAGGCGTGGCGATAGACATGAGAAAGCTCGACATTTTTACTCATATTTGGCCGAAGGCATTCCACGAAATGCTGCTGAGGCAGACCGGGCAGATGAAGGACATGCACCGGCGCAGCGAAGCGGTGCCGATGATGACCAATCTCGACCGGCGCTTCGCGGTGATGGACCTGTTCGACGAGTATCAGCAGGTTTTGTCGCTCGCGTCGCCGCCGCCCGACGTGGTCGGCACGCGTGAAGCCTGGCGCGAGCTCTCGCGTGTTGGGAGCGACGGCATGGCCGAGCTTTGCCAGAAATACTCGGACCGCTTTCCGAGCTTCATCGCGTCGGTTGCGATGCGCGATCCCGAGGGCGCCATCGAAGAAGCGACGCGCGCGATCCAGCAGCTCGGCGCTTCTGGCATCCAGATTTATTCGAACGTGAGCGGCAAGCCGCTGGACGCACCGGAATTTCGCCCCGTGTTTGCGGCGATGCAAACCCTCGGCAAGCCGATCTGGATTCATCCGGCGCGCACCGCCGTCTTCCCGGATTATCAGACCGAGCAGGCTTCGCTCTACGAAATCTGGTGGACGTTCGGCTGGCCCTACGAATCGAGCGCGGCGCAGGCGCGCATCGTCTTTTCAAAGATGCTCGACGAGATGCCCAGCCTGAAATTCATCATCCATCACGCGGGCGGCATGGTGCCGTTTTTCGAGGGGCGCGTCGGCGCCGGATGGGATCAGCTGGGGGCGCGCACGTCGTCCGTGGATTACAAACCGCTGCTGAAGGAGCTGAAGAAGCGCCCGCTCGATTATTTCAAGATGTTCTACGCGGATACGGCGACGTTCGGCTCGCGATCGGCGCTTGTGTGCGCGCTCGATTTCTACGGAATCGAGCACGTGCTGTTCGCGTCGGATGCGCCATTCGATCCCGAGGGCGGGCCGATGTACATTCGCGAAACGATCAAGGTGATCGACTCGCTCGATATTTCGAAAGAAGATCGCGAGAAGCTTTACTACAAGAATGCGTGCAAGCTGCTCGGGATCAAGTAGTCGACCAGGCATTCGTCATTAGCTCTTGCGAACGCGGAGCGGAGCAGCGGGATCTGCGGGCTGCTCCGTTTCGGTACAATCCGGCCATGCCCCTCGATTATGTGCAGGTCGTTACCTCTGTCGGAGAGCGTGGCAGTCAGACGGTACTGCGTCTGCTGGGACCTCTGGGCGCCCACACAGTCTTCGAATTTCAGGACGCGGTGCGCGCGAACGCATCCGATGTGCTCATCGTCGATTTCAGCGGGGCGTCGCATATCGATTCGGCGGGGCTGGGCGCGCTGGTGGGGGCATACGTCGGCGCGAAAAGGGCTCGCCGCAAATTCGCGATTGCCGGATTGAACGACCAGGTGAAAACCCTCCTCGCCATGACCCATCTCGGCGAGCTTTTTCCCACGTACGCGAGCGTGCGCGACGCCGAAGTCGGCATCTTCTGAGCCAGGCTTCACGACGGATGCATCTGTGAAACTCGCCGGCACCGAGCGCCGATTCCGGCTTGCCGATGCGATAGAATAATGGCGGGAATGGAAGACCGGTTTTACCGCGCGACGATGAAGATCGGCGGCGGGACGCTGCTTGGGCGCCTCGCACTCGCCTTCCTCGTCCTTTGCTCGATGGCTTTCGGCGCGGCGGTGGGGCTGCTTTTCGTCTATAGCAGCGATCTGCCGCAAATTCACGCACTCGAAGATTACCGCCCGATCACCGAAACGGAACTCTACGCCGACGACGGCCAGGAAATCGGCAGCTTCGCCCTGCAGCGCCGGATTCTGGTGACGTACAACCAGATTCCGAAAATCCTGAAGGCCGCGATCCTCACCACGGAAGACCAGCATTTCGAGGAGCACTGGGGCGTCGATTTCCCGCGCGTGCTGGAGGCTGCGTGGCACGACATTCTGCGCCGGCGGGTCGCCGAAGGCGCCAGCACGCTCACGATGCAGCTTGCGGGCGGACTCTTCCTGAATCGCTCGGACCGCAGCTTCCACCGCAAAATCCAGGAGACGATTCTCGCGCTCGAGATCGAGCGCCACTACACGAAGGCCCAGATTTTCACGATGTACTGCAATCAGATTTATCTCGGCGCGGGCAACTACGGCTTCGAAGCGGCCTCCGAATATTACTTCAGCAAGCCGGTAAGCCAGGTGACGCTGGCCCAGGCCGCTACGCTCGCGGCGATCATTCGCGGGCCGATCTATTCGCCGATCAACCATCCGGACAGGGCGCTCGACCGGCGCAATCTGGTGCTTGCGCTGATGCTTCGCGACCGCAAGATCACGCAGGGTGAGTATGGCGAGGCAAGACACGAGCCGCTGGGGCTGCACATCGAATCGCTGCGCGATGATCTTGCACCCTATTTCGTCGAGGAAATCCGCCAGTATCTCGAACATACCTACGGCACCGAGGCGGTTCACGAGGATGGATTGCGCGTCTACACGACGCTGAACGTCGCCATGCAGAAGGCCGCGGACCAGGCTGTCCGCGACGGCTTGCACGCGTACGATCGCAGGCATGGCTGGCGCGGCAACCTCCCGAATATCCGGCGCGATCATCTGGGGACGATCGAGACATACGATAACGACGACTGGCACACACCCATCGCGAAGGGCGACTACGTCACCGGGCTCGTCACGGAAGTGCGGCCGACGTTCGCATCGATCAAGATCGGCGCGTATCACGCCATGCTCACGCCCGCGGATTTCGCGTGGACGGGGGAAAAATCCGTCCAGAAGCTGCTGAAAGTGGGCGATCTAGTCATCGTGCACATCGACGAATTGTCGGGGATAACGGCGGAGGTCCAGCTCGAGCAACAGCCAACAGCCCAGGCGGCCGTGCTCGCGATCGACAATGCGAACGGTGAAATCAAGGCGCTGGTCGGCGGCTACGATTTCGAGCAGTCGAAATTCGATCGCGCCACGCAGGCGATGCGGCAGACGGGCAGCTCGTTCAAGGTGTACGTCTACTCCGAGGCGCTTTCGCAGGGGATGTCGCCGTTCGATACGGTGGTCGACGAGCCGGTGACGTACCACAGCGGCGGGCTCGACTATTCGCCCCACAATTACGACGAGAAATTCGAGGGCCGCATCACGTTGCGGCGCGCGCTCGCCGATTCGCGGAACGTTCCGGCGGTGCGCCTGCTCGACCGCGTCGGAATCGAGAACACGATCGACCTGGCGCGGAAATTCGGCATCACGAGCCCGCTGCCGCCATACCTGCCACTGGCGCTTGGCGCCGCCGATCTTACGCTGATCGAACATACGTCGGCTTTCACGGTGTTTCCGGACGACGGCATTCACATCGAGCCGCACTTCATCCGGCGCGTGACCTCGTACGACGGCAACGTTCTCGAGGAGGACCGGCCGAACGTGACCGACGTGCTTTCCCCGGACGTGGCGCACACGATGACGGCGATGCTCGAGGATGTGGTCCAGTTCGGGACCGGAGTGCGCGCCAAGGAACTCGGCCGTCCATCCGGCGGGAAGACGGGCACGACGAACGACTTCACCGATGCGTGGTATGTCGGCTTTACGCCGCAGATCACCGCCGGAGTCTGGGTGGGCAACGACGACCCACGCGTGTCGCTCGGCATGAAGGAAACAGGTGCGCGCGCGGCGTTGCCGATCTGGCTCGAGTTCATGCAGAAGGCGATGCAGGGAATGCCCGTCGAGGATTTTCCCAACGTGGTGCCGCTCGAAAAGCAGGCGGGCGAGCATGAGGAGCAGGTCGACACGCCGGACACGGCTCCGCCTGCCGATGCCGCCGAGCAAGGGTTGACGCAAATCAAGGCAGCTGCGCCGTCGCCTCCGCCACCGCCTGCGGCTGCTGCGCCAGAGAAAACATCGCAAGCGCCGCCCCCGGCTGCGGCTGCGCCTGTACCTGCGCCCCACCCATGCCGATGCATCTCCCGGCGCCCACTGACCAATCTGGATTAGTTTTCTCCGAAGGGATCCCAGCCGCCAGGTTGGAGGGGCTTGGCGCGCCCGGCTGAATCGACCAGGAGGATCTGCTTGCCGCGTTCGATTTCGCCGATCGCGGTAATGTCTTGAAATTCGGGCGCCGATTGCAGGCGTTTGGCGAGCCGTCTTGGAACGGTGAAAAGAAGCTCGTACTCATCGCCGCCGTGCAGCGCCATCTCGGGGGAATCGAGTTTGAGCTTGCGCGCGAGCTTCGATAGCTCGGTCGGGATTGCGACGCGCGGGATACGTTCGGCCCATACGCGGGCGCCAACCCGGCTCGCCGCGCACAAGTGGCCGAGATCGGTCGAGAGACCGTCGGAGATGTCGATCATCGAGGACGCGATCCGGTGCTTCGCGAGCCACTCGCCGAGCCTCACGCGAATCGGCGGGTAGAGGTGCTGCCCGAGGAGCCGGCTTCGGCTGCGAATGACGCTCTGAAGTTGGCCGAGAGGGCAATTTCGGATGATTTCCAGACCCAATTTCGCCCGCCCGAGCCTGCCCGTGACGTAGAGAATGTCTCCCGGTCGCGCCCCTGCGCGAGCGATCGCGCGGCCGGGAGCGACCTCGCCGAAAACCGTGATGCCGATGGAAACCGATGGAAATCGAGTGGTATCGCCGCCGATCAGCCGCACGCCAAGCTGCCGCGCCGCCCGCCGCATCCCGCCGAGAAGTCTGCCAAGCCACCGACCAGTAAGGTGTTGCGGCAGGGCCAACGCCAGGAGAAAGAATCGGGGCGTGGCGCCCATCGCAGCGATGTCGCTCGCGGCCCGGCCGAGCGACTTATAGCCGACCGACTCAGGCGGGTGGCGATCGGAGAGGAAATGCACGCCCTCGAGGAATGCGTCGCAGGTCATGACCAAGTCAGCCTTTCGGCCGGGCACGACGACCGCCGCGTCGTCGCCGATTCCGAGACGCACGCTGGCGCGCGGCAAACGGCGGCGCGCACGCGATCCGATTTCGGATGGCACCGCAAGGGCTAACTTCTTGATTAGCTGGTCTTCCCGGCCCATTACTGTCCCTCGGTACAGTTGTCGCGATCACGGCCAATCAGGTAGACTTTACGAGGCGAAAGGGATTATAGGGCGTGTCGCGACCCAGAAGCGAGCGCCTACGTGAAATGGAAGATTGGGGTTGACGCTGGCCGGACGGGTCATTACAATTCACCGGGTTTCGAACCAGGGCTCTCGGTTCAAACTCTCTAACGGGACGTTCGCAGGGATCGGTGGACCGCCGCACGGGGCAAGCGGTTCAAGCCAGCCGTCGAAAAACTAAATCGCAAGAAGGTAAGACAGACGATGAGGGGTAGGTCTTACACATTTTTTATTGCATCGAACGCGTCGGGCGGCATGCGACGTGTGTCGGTGCCCTTCTACCTCCTGCACCTGCTGACAATTCTTGCCGTGGTGGGCGGCATCACGGTAGCGGCGGCCGTTGGCTCCTATTCTCGGATGCTATGGAAGGCGACGAGCTACAACTCGCTCCGTCGGGACCAGGATAACCTCAAGGAACGATACGTCGCGCTTCAAACCCAGGTAAAAGATACGAACCAGCGCCTCGATTCGCTGCAATCGCTTGCGGGCGAAGTGGCGATGGCCTATGGAATTGCGCGCTTCCGCAAGAGCGCCTTCGGCCTGGACGACAGCGATGATGCGACGCCGGAAGCGACGGAAGTGGCATTCCAGCAGTCCGTGGACGAGTTCAGCTACCTTGAGAAAAACGCCGCCGTGGTGAGCACGCTCGGCGTCGAACCGCGAATCCTGCCGACCGATGAACTCAGCAACCTGGGAATCGTGCCTACTCTCTGGCCGGTGGTCGGTGAGATTACCGGGCATTTCGGCGAACGGCTCGATCCGTTCAGCGGCGAAGGCGCTTTCCACTCGGGCCTGGACATCGCGTCGCACTACGGAGATGAAATTCGCGCGACAGCCGATGGCGATGTGGTTCAAGCAGGGCTGTGCGCGGGCTACGGAAGGCTGATCGTGATCGACCACGGCTTTGGCGTGAGCACGTGGTACGGCCATCTTTCAGGCTTCAACGTTCAAGTGGGAATGCACGTGAAGCGCGGCGATGTGATCGGCTATGAAGGCAACAGCGGACGCTCGACGGGCCCGCACCTGCATTATGAAGTCCGCATCAACAACACGCCGGTAGACCCGTGGCGATTCCTCAAGAACATCTCGCCCACTGCAACCGTCGACGCAACTGCCACCGGCGACTGACCTTAGCTCTGTTCTCTTTTTCTCTTCGCGCCTGCCCAGGCCTTTCTATTGCGCGGATTCGGCCTCGGTTGCCGCTCGCGCGCCGGAAACGGACTCGGCGCCCGGCCTGTGGCGAATCCAGAAAGAGCCCGCCAGTAGGATGAGAGTCGGCAGCAGGAACTTCAGGCCGTCGCGCAACAGCGCCGCGGGACCCGCTTCTTCCGGCGGCCCGATTCCGCAGCCGCAGTCGATCTTCAAGCCCTTATGGTAGGCATAACTGATCGCGATCATGAACACCGAGAGCACCAACGCCGCGAGGATCGATGAAAAACGCCTCCCGATTCCGCTCGCCAGCCACAGTCCGAGGAAAATCTCGAAAAAGGGCAGTAGATGAGCGACCAGGTTCGCAGCCCCCGGCGAGAGAATTTGATAGGACTCGACCTGAATCGCGAACATCGAAATCGAGATCCGAGCGGAGCGCCACGACCAGGCGAAGCCGGGCAGCGGCTTGAGCTTTCCGTAGGCGGCGGCCAGAAAGATAGATCCAACCATGATGCCGCCGAAAATCAGCAGAATTCCTACGACACTGCGGCGCTTTTGAGTGTCACGTATGCAAAAGGCCGCAACCAACCCGGCCAGGACAAACCAGTAGCCGTCTAGCGCGAGCCATGTCAACAATGAACCCAGCGCGTTCATCGAGGAATTTTCGTCAAGGCGCTACTGGCTCAGGAGCGAATCGAAGAACTGCTTCAGAATCGGCCAGGAAACGAAGCCCGACGCGGGCGGCAGGTGCTGGCCCTTGTATGTGATCACGTACGTCGGCGTCGCCGTGACGGGAATCCGCATGCCGATTGCGCGGTCTTCTTCAATGTAGGCGTCCAACGCGCAGCCGTGGCTGCCCTGTGCGGCCTCGACGGACGTGGGCACCAGGCAGCCATCCATCAGTTTTTCGACACGCTTGAAATCCGCGCCGGACATTGCCGCCGAGACGTACTTCGCGATGTTGCCGTCGGTCCCCCAGGAATCCTGGTTGTCATAGAGCGCCGCCTCGACGCTCGCAAACTCACCTACGCGCGCGGCCGCATTGGCCCAGCGCGCTGCTTCGAAGCCGTATTTGTGCATCGGAAGAGGAAAATCGTGGTGAACGAGATAGACCTTTCCGGAGGCCACGTAATCGTTGATCATCGGGCGCAAGGTGTTTTCATATAGATTGCGGCACGATGGGCACTGGTAGTCGGTGAAGACTTCCATCGTGATGGGGGCGTCCTTCGAACCGTACGCTTTGACGGGCGGCCCGACCGGTTCAACGGCCGGTGTAGCCTTGCGCGCCTCTTTGTCGCTTGTGCCGGTGGCTGACGGCGAAACAACGCCGAGCCCCAAAATGAGGACGAAAAGAATGGGCAGAACCGGCCATGGCAGTCGGCCCTTCCGTAAGCTCTTTGCGAGCAACGAATGCGAACAGAGATTCAACGTCAGCCTCCCCGAAGGTGATTCCGCAAGCAGCGGTATTGTAACGCTAAAGGCGCCCCGGTCGTCCATGGTTGACGCGGGCCTGTGGCGCATCGAGCAAATTCCCCCGAGCCCCTACTCTTAGGATGCGTCATCGAGCACAGAGGTTTACGGGCCAAGCCATCGAAGACCGTGCGAGCCGGCCGGTCGGAAGTGTTTTGAGAAGCAGCGATATACGCATCTAAAGCGCCTATATGCAATGGCATACGGGCACACAAGAAACTTGACAATGAGACACTCAATGTGTATGATTGCGTTCGGCGGCCCAGATTCCTGAGAACTGAGCCAGTCTGATCTAACAGGAGCGGATTTCCTATGAGCAAGATTATTGGTATTGACCTGGGTACGACCAACTCCGTTGTAGCCGTGATGCAGGGCGGCGAGCCGGTGGTGATTCCCAACCAGGAAGGTGCGCGGACGACGCCGTCGGTCGTGGCGATCACCAAGAGCGGAGAGCGTCTGGTGGGCCAAGTGGCCAAGCGGCAGGCGATCACGAACCCGGAAAACACGGTGTATTCGATCAAGCGGTTTATGGGCCGCCGCTACGACGAGGTTGTCGAAGAGACGAAGCGCGTGCCCTATAAGGTGGCGAAGGGCCCGCACGACGACGCCCGCGTCGAGATTTCAGGGCAAGGTGTACAGCCCGCCCGAGATCTCGGCGATGATTCTTCAAAAGCTGAAGTCAGCCGCGGAAGATTTTCTGGGCGAAAAAGTGAGCAAGGCGGTGATCACGGTTCCAGCCTACTTCAACGACAGCCAGCGGCAGGCGACCAAGCAGGCCGGTGAAATCGCGGGACTCGAAGTGCTGCGCATCATCAACGAGCCGACGGCCGCGGCGCTTGCCTACGGTCTCGACAAAAAGAAAGACGAAACGATCGCCGTGTACGACTTGGGCGGCGGCACGTTCGATATTTCGATCCTCGAAGTCGGCGAAGGCGTCGTCGAAGTGAAGTCGACGAACGGCGACACGCACCTCGGCGGTGACGACATCGACCAGCGCATCGTCGACTGGATGGCTGCCGAGTTCAAGCGCGATCAAGGCATCGACGTCAGCAAGGACAGCATGGCGATTCAACGCCTGAAGGAAGCCGCTGAAAAGGCCAAGATCGAGCTTTCGCAACTGCAGGAAACCGAGATCAATCTGCCGTTCCTTACGGCCGACGCTTCCGGGCCGAAGCACATGCAGCTTAAGCTAACGCGTGCCAAGCTCGAGCAGTTGATGGAAGACCTGCTGCAGCGGACGGTCGAACCGGTGAAGCGCGCGTTGAGCGATGCCGGAATCACGCCGGACAAAATCGACGAAGTGGTTCTCGTCGGCGGCTCGACCCGCATTCCGCGAGTGGTGGACATCGTGAAGGGCCTCTTCAACGGCAAAGAGCCTCACAAGGGCGTCAATCCGGATGAAGTGGTCGCAGTAGGCGCGGCGATTCAGGGAGGCGTGCTCGGCGGCGAAGTGAAGGACATTCTGCTGCTCGACGTGACGCCGCTTTCGCTGGGCGTCGAGACGCTGGGCGGCGTGATGACCACGCTGATCCCGCGCAACACGACGATCCCGACGCGCAAGTCGGAAACGTTCTCGACGGCGGCGGACAACCAGACGTCGGTCGAGATCCACGTCCTGCAGGGCGAACGCCCTGTGGCCAGCGGCAATCGCTCGCTCGGCAAATTCCACTTGATGGGAATTCCGCCGGCGCCGCGCGGCATGCCGCAAGTCGAGGTGACGTTCGACATCGACGCGAACGGTATCCTCAACGTCTCCGCGAAGGACATGGCGACCAACAAGGAGCAGAAGATCACGATCACCGCGTCCACCGGCCTCAGCAAGGACGAGGCCGAGCGCATGAAGAAGGAAGCGGAGTCGCACGCGTCCGAGGACAAGGATCGGCTGGCCGAGGTCGAAAGCCGCAACCGGCTCGACAATCTCGTCTACCAGACCGAGAAGCTGATCAAGGAAAACCGCGAGAAGCTGGCCGAAGCGGACGTCAAAGCGGCCGAAGAGGCGCTGGAAGAAGGAAAGCGCGCGGTGAATGAAGGCGGCCTCGATAAGTTGAACGCGGCTGTCGACAACCTGACCAAGGCGTCGCATCGGATCGCCGAATCGCTGTACAAAGCGCAGAGCGCGGCAGGATCGCAGCCGGGCGGCGCAGGGCCGGCGGGCGCGAATGGCGCTCCTCCGAGCGGCGATGCAGGCCAGGGTGGGCACGGGCAGGGCGATGTCGTCGACGCCGAGTTCGTGGACGTGGATGAATCGAAGAAGCCGAATTAACGCGGGTGCCTAGCGCCCTCGTCATCCTGAGGCCCGGTCGGTTTGTGGCCGGGCCGAAGGATGCTCTCTTTAGACCGACCCATCACAACGATGGCAACCACTACGAAAACCGATTATTACGAACTGCTGGGAGTTCCGCGCAAGGCTGCGGTGAAGGAAATCCGTGCCGCGTACCGCAAACTCGCCCGCAAATATCATCCGGACCTGAATCCCGGCGACAAATCGGCGGAAGAGAAGTTCAAGCAAATTCAGGAAGCCTACGAAGTTCTTTCGGACACGAAAAAGCGCCAGACGTACGATCAGTTCGGCTTCAACACGCCCGGGCCGGGCGGAATGCCGCCCCAGGGAGGCGGATACGGCGGCGCTTCGCCCGAGGACATTCATTTCGATTTCGGCGGCTTTGATTTCGGCGCCGGCGGGCAGGGTGGCACGGGCGGATCGAGCTTCCGCGATCTTTTCGGCCAATTCTTCCGCGGCGCCACTGCCGCGCAAGCGAGCCACGACGGCGGCGCCGAGCCGGGCAGCGATCTCGAATTCCAGATCGATATCACCTTTGCCGAGGCGATGCACGGCGCGGTGAAGAAGATCAGCTTCACGCGGCTCGACGTGTGCAACGTGTGCCGTGGCGCGGGCTTCGCGGGCGAGGAGAAAACCTGCCCCACGTGCAACGGCACAGGCCAGGTGACGCAGGTGAGCGGCAAGATGCGCTTTCAGATCACCTGCTCGCGCTGCGGCGGCCGCGGCAAGCTGCGCACGATGTGCCGCAATTGCGGTGGCGAAGGGCGCGTGCAGAAGGTCGAAACGATCGACGTGCGCATCCCGCCCGGCGCGAAGACGGGCTCGCGCGTGCGCGTGGCCGGCTACGGAAACGCCGGGATTCACGGCGCGCCCCCTGGCGATCTCTACATCATCACGAACGTAGAGCCGCACCCGTTTTTCGAGCGCCGCGGCGACGATCTCTACACCGTCGTGCCGGTGACGGTGCCCGAAGCGTCGCTCGGTGCCAAAGTCGAAGTGCCGACGATCGACGGCCGCGCGCAGGTTCGCATTCCGCCGGGCACCAATAGCGGCAAGAAGCTGCGGCTGCGGGAAAAGGGCGCGCCCTCGGCGGGACGTCCCGGAAAGCGCGGCGATCAGATCGTCGAGGTGCAGATCGTGGTGCCGAAGCCGGAAGACGAGCGCGTGCGCAATCTATTGAAGGAACTCGGCAAGATCGATCCGGAAGATCCGCGCCACGAGCTTTTCGCGCGCGCGACAGTGGAAGCCAAGTAGGAGCAAGCCAATGGCAATGCGGCCTAGAAAAAGAGCGAAGGCCGGTTACATGATCAGTGCGGTCGCTGAGCTGTATCATCTGCATCCGCAGACTCTGCGGCTCTACGAGCGCGTCGGGCTACTGAAGCCGTCGCGATCGCAGGGTAACACGCGCCTCTACACGGACGGAGATCTCGAGCGCCTCGAAGTGATCTTGAATTTGACCCGCGAACTCGGCGTCAACCTCGCCGGAATCGAAATCATCCTCAACATGCGCGACAAAATGGCGGAGATGCAGCTGCACATGGAGGAGTTCATCCGCTACGTGCGCAGCGAGGTGGCGCGCGATTTCGTGGCGTCGCGCCAGCCGCCGAACACGCGCAACGCCATCGTCCGTGCAGCGCCGCGCCACACCATTCGCGTCATCAAGTAGCGTGGGGTTTAGGATTTGAACATCGCGCCGGGTTCTTTTTACCCTGACAGAGGAAGAGCAGCCCGGCCTGTTCGCCTCGGCACCGCGCGCGATCCTTCACGGTCGTAAATTCCCACAGGGCTTTCGAATTTGCACAGCGCGGGTGCGCTTGCGCCGGGCGCGCGCGCCGCTTATTCTCTCTTCATGGCACGCGCGGATTGTCCCATCTGCCAGGGCAGCGGCTGGAAAGTGGTCGAGCGAAGCGCGGAGGGCGCACAACCGCTCGCTTCGGCCGAAGCGGCACGCCCCGGCGCAGCGGCCGGCGAACCCAAGATGGTTTGGGCGGTGCCGTGCGACTGCACCGCCGGCAACAAGGCCGAGCGAGTGCTCGCGCAGGCGCGCGTCCCAGATCGCTATCGCCACTGCGACTTCGAGAATTTCGAAACGGACAATGAAATCGAGCATGCATCGCGCGAGCAGATGGCCGCGTGGAACCGCAGCCTCGCGCAAGCGAAGCTCGTCGTCGAGCGTTTCGCGGGCGAGTTTCCCGTCGGCGCAGAGAACGGCCTGCTGCTGATGGGGCCCTGCGGCGCCGGGAAGACGCACCTCGCGGTCGCGGCGCTCAAGGAAATCGTGAAGCGCGGACACAGCGGCTTCTTTTACGATTACCGCGAGCTCCTGAAAGAGATTCAGGACAGCTACAACACCGAGAGCCAGTCGACCGAGATGGGCGTCCTCGAGCCGGTGCTGAAAGCAGAAATTCTGGTGCTCGACGACGTCGGGTCGAGCAAGCCGTCGCTCTGGGCGCTCGAAACCGTCGGACATATTTTGAACACGCGCTACAACGAGAAGGGCGTCACGATCCTCACCACGAATTTCCTCGATGCGGAGGCTGCCATCGCGCCCGCCCCGGCGGCGCGCGTGGCCGGGATGCGCGCGCCAACCATCGAGGATTCGCTCACCGACCGCGTCGGCAAACGCATCCGCTCGCGCCTTTACGAGATGTGCCGCACCATCGAAATTTCCGCCCCCGATTACCGCAAGGAAATCCGCAACATCAGCCGTTTTCGCGCGTAGTTCTTCCCTCGGATCGGCTTTATTCGCACAGGTATGGCGTTACGAAGCGGGTAGAAACGGATCGCCTATGCGGTTTGCTTCCTGTAGGTTACGCAGCGTAGAATCGCACCTGAAATTCTCCGACCCGCGCGGCCTGACGGAGAGACATCCAATGGCCCGCGAGGCGACACCCCGCAATGGTGGGGTTGAGGGTTCGGACGGAAACGTCCGGGCCTCCCGTTTACGGTAAGCCGCCCAAGGCGGCGAATCCGTGTTTTGGAAAGGGGAATGCCGGGCGCTGCGGCGCCGGGCGTGTCGCCCAAGTCCAAACATGGATTTGGGCTTTTTCTTTGGATGGTTCGAAACCGGAGTCGACGGCATCGAAGGACTGCATGCAACTGACCGACAAATTCGGCCGCCAGATCACCGACCTCCGCATTTCGGTGACGGATCGCTGCAACTTCCGCTGCGTCTATTGCCGCTCGGCCAACCCGGAAAACCACATGCCGTCCGCGAGCCTGCTCGGCTGGGACGAATACGAGCGGCTGGTACGGATTCTGCTTCCGATGGGGATTCGCAAGGTGCGCGTCACGGGAGGCGAGCCGCTGGTGCGCGCGGGCGTCGAGGATTTCATCGCGCGCCTGAAGGCCATGGGCGTGGAAGACGTTTCGATGACCACGAACGGCTACCTGCTGGCCGAACGCTGCGACCGGCTCGTCACCGCCGGAATGAACCGCATCAACATCAGCCTCGATTCGCTCGACCGCGCGAAATTCGAGCGCATCACGCGCACGAAGACGTTCGACGACGTGATTGCTGGGATCGACGCCGCGCAAGCGTCGCCGCTGCGGCCCGTGAAGGTGAATGCCGTGCTGGTGCGCGGGATCAACGACGACGAGGTCGAAGCCTTCGCCGAATTCGCGCGGGAGCGCGACCTGATCATGCGCTTCATCGAATACATGCCGCTCGACGCCGACCGGACGTGGACGCGCGACTCGGTCGTCACCGGTGCGGAAGTGCTCAGCCGCATCTCGGCGCGCTGGCCGCTGGTGCCCGTGGCGCACGAGCGCAGCGAAACGGCGCGCAAGTATCGCTTCGCGGATGGCCGCGGCGAAATCGGGCTGATCTCTCCCGTGTCGCAGCCGTTTTGCGGACATTGTTCGCGCATCCGGCTCACCGCCGACGGTAAGCTGCGCACCTGCCTCTTCAGCAAGGAAGACCACGATCTGAAATTCCTCCTGCGCGGCGGCGCCACCGACCGCGAAATCGCCGGCGAGATCCTCTCGATCGTGGCCGAAAAAGAGAAGGGTCACCGCATCAACGAGCCCGGTTTTGTCCCGCCCTCGCGTACAATGGTTTCCATCGGCGGCTGAGCTGACGCGCGCATCCCTGGAGCAAGCCACAGTGGGCGACGAAGAATCCAAACTGTTTTCGCTATCGGAGGCGGAGCGCCTGCGCGCGCAGATCGAGCCGGTGCTGATCGAGGCGATCGAGGCGCGCCGGAAATTCGGCGAGTTCGATGACCAGCTCTCCGCGCTCGCCGAGCGCATCCAGCGCTCGGGCGGGATGCTCGTGGAATTCAACAAGACGGCGACGCTCCGCCTCGAGCGCAATCGGCTCGAACAAACGATCCGCGACGCCCTCGACAAAATCCACTCCACAGGCTGCATCGTGAAGGATCTCGAAGTCGGCCTGCTCGATTTTCCGTCGCGCATCGACGGCGAGGAAGTCTATCTCTGCTGGCGGCTCGGCGAGGATCGCATCCGCTTCTACCACCGCCAGGACGAAGGCTTCGCCGGCCGCAAACCCATCGACCCGCGCGACGCCGACTACAGGAATCCCATCCAGTAAGGCGCTCGCGCGGTCCCGTTGACAAACCAGCAGTGCGAAGGCAACATAGATTTGCCTCGTAGCGCCGCACGACTTGCCCAAGTGGCGGAATTGGCAGACGCGCTAGCTTCAGGAGCTAGTTCTCGCAAGGGAGTGGAGGTTCGAGTCCTCTCTTGGGCACCATACACATTGCGGTCCTTGTTACGCAGCAAGGCGAATGACACGCCACGTGAGTCCACCGGCAAGTAAGCCCCGCTTGCACCGTCGTCTCGATCACGAGCATCTGAAGTAGTCGCCGCTGATCACCAAGGAGATTGATATGGATTACGTGAGGCTTGGAAACACCGGTTTGCAGGTATCGCGGATTTGCCTCGGCTGCATGAGCTACGGCAAGGCGACCGGCGGAATTCTGCACTGGCAATGGACGCTCAGCGAGGAAGACAGCCGGCCTTACATCAAAGCCGCGCTCGAAGCGGGCATCAACTTTTTCGATACGGCGAACGTCTATTCGAGCGGGCAGAGCGAAGAGGTGCTCGGGCGCGCGATTCGCGATTTTGCAAAGCGCGACGAGCTGGTGATCGCCACCAAGGTTTGGGGGCCGGTGCGCCAGGGACCGAACGGCCGCGGCCTCTCGCGAAAGTCCATCCTTTCTGAAATCGACAACAGCCTGCGGCGGCTCGGCACCGACTACGTCGATCTCTACCAGATCCATCGCTACGACTGGGACACGCCGCTCGAAGAGACCCTTGAAGCGCTCAACGACGTGGTGCGCGCGGGCAAGGCGCGTTACATCGGCGCGTCATCGATGTGGGCGTGGCAAATGATGAAGGCTCTCGGGATCCAGCGCGCCAACGGCTGGGCCAAGTTCGTCTCGATGCAGGACTATTACAACCTGATCTACCGCGAGGAAGAGCGCGAAATGCTGCGGCTGTGCGCGTCGGAAGGCATCGGCGTGATTCCGTGGTCGCCGCTCGCGCGCGGCCGGCTGGCGCGGCCGTGGTCGCTTGAGCCGCAAACAGAACGCGCGAAGACGGACACGTTCGCGAAGGCGCTCTTCGAAAAGACCGAAGCCATCGACAAGCTCGTGATCGATCGCGTCAACGAGATCGCGCGCGAACGCGGCTTGCCGTCGGCGCAGATCGCGCTGGCGTGGATGCTCCACAAGCCCGTGATCACGTCGCCGATCGTCGGCGCAACGAAGCCGGGGCACCTCGAGGATGCCATCGCCGCTGTAAGCGTGAAACTTTCGCCCCAGGAAATTGCGCGGCTCGAGGAACTGTATCAGACGCACCCGGCTCCGGAGGGATTTTCCTGATAGACGCCTGGCGGCGCTCAGCGGCGGCCGTCGAAGGACCACGGGCCGGCGCCTACGATCAGCAGGAATAGCAGGCCGAGCAGCATCGAGAAATCGGTGCGCGCTTCGGAAAACGTCGCCCACGGGCCGTAGCGGCCGAGCTGCGGCACGTGAAAGCGCCAGTAACCGTGGCCGAGCAGGATGGGAATCTTCGTCGAGGCGATGGCGACGGAAATATCGATGAGCAGCGGAATCGTGGCGAGTCGCGTGAAGAGACCGAGAACGATGAGCGCCCCGCAGAGGATCTCAACCGCGCCAACGAAGTACGCCATCGGCGTGGGCGAGGGGATGCCAATTCGCGCGAAGCGTCCCGCACCCTGAATCGCGGGAAACAAGAACTTCTGAATGCCTTCCTCGACGAAGACCAGCCCCACGAGCAATCGGATCAAAATCACGGCGCCCGGCGCGTGCGTCTCGGACCACCGGCTCGGTTTCGATGTTTCGGGCATGGCAAACTCCTTCGTCGCGCACGTAGCGGCAGCGATTTCACGCGGCTTTCGCGTCCTTCAGCAGGGCCTCGGCGTAAAGCGCGCCTTCGGGCGTGTCTTCGTGCTTGAAATAAACGAAAACGTCGCCGTGGCTGGCGGCATTGTCGACTTTTCGCGAGAGGGCTTTGCGCGCGCTAGGGGAATAGTCCTCTTTCCGCAGCCGGAAATAGCTGTAGTCCGCGGTCTCCACATCGGGCGTCTCGATCTTTTCGCTTTCGGCCTGGCACAGCGCGACGTTGGCTTTGCGCAGCAGTGCGTAGACATCGTCCGAGAACCAGGAGACGTGGCGGAATTCCATCGCCGCGCGCGTGCCCCGCGGAAGCGCGGCCAGAAATTCCCCGAGGCGCGCGAGGTCGAACTTCAAGAACGGCGGCAGCTGAAACAACACCGGTCCAAGCTTGCCCGCGTCGCGCAAAGGGTCGAGCGAGCCGATGAATTCGAGCGTCGCTTTGGCAGCATCGTGCAGACGCAGAATGTGCGTGATGCTCTGATTGGCCTTCACGGCAAATTTGAAATCGGCGGGCGTGGCGGCGATCCAGCCCGAGAGAAGTTTCTCAGTGACGCGCCGGCGAAACGTGTAGTTGAGTTCGACCGAATTCAGGCGCGTGCCGTAGTAGCCGAGAAATTTTGCCGACGCCAGCTTGGCGGGATAGAAGTCGGGCTTCCACCCCGCGTAAGCCCATCCGGAAGTGCCTGCATAGATTTTCCCCAAAGATGTTTCCCGTGTTTCGCGCCGCGATGCGAGCTAGCGAACGCGCCGCTCGGATTCCTTGATCGGCGCGTCGTTGATGCTGGCGATGCGGTGGCGATTGAGGCCGTTGTCGTCGTATTCCCAGAGCTCGTTGCCGTAGGAGCGATACCACTGGCCGCTGTCGTCGTGCCACTCGTATTCGAAGGTGACGGCGATGCGGTTGCCGGCATAGCACCACAGCGTTTTCTTGAGGCGGTAGTCGAGTTCCTTGTTCCATTTGCGACGGAGAAAGGTTTTGATCTCTTCGCGGCCGCGAAGGAATTCGTTGCGATTGCGCCAGACGGTGTCTTCGCTGTAGCCAAGAGCCACGCGCTCGGGATCGCGCGAGTTCCAGCTGTCTTCGGCGCCTTGCACTTTGGCCCGAGCGGTTTCTTCGGTGAAGGGTGGCTTGATCACTGGTTTCGCGGGTTGAGCGGCTGAGCCTTGCGCTTCTTGTGTCATGTGGATTCCTCCCGCCGAATTCGATGCGCAATCGTAAGGCCGGGGGCGCAAAAATCGCAACCGGCAAGAGCGGGGACCGGCGTCGAGTCCAGCGGCTAAAGTC
Organism: uncultured Acidobacteriota bacterium; assembly: GCA_963836125.1. Classification (GTDB taxonomy): domain Bacteria; phylum Acidobacteriota; class Terriglobia; order Acidiferrales; family UBA7541; genus Palsa-295. The sequence continues at coordinate 399,007 of CAWIIK010000003.1, read as the reverse complement.
GCCTCATTCCGCTAGTAGCGGCCGCCGCCGGGAATGACGGCGGGGGCGGCCTCGGGAACTTCGACCTTGGGCTTGTGCGCCGCGCCCTTTTCGTAGATGCGCGCGTCGCTTTCGGCGCGCTCGCGGGCTTGCTTGGCTTCACGATCCTTGAATTCGGGCATCACTTCCCTGGCGAAGAGCTCGAAGGAATCGCACATGGTCTCGTGCGAAATATTTCCGGCCTGCGAGAGGCAGATGATCTGATCGACGCCCGCGTCTTCGAAGTCGCGCAGCCTCTTGCGCAGCATTTCGGGCGTGCCGACGCAGCTCGTCTCCCAGCCCTTCGGCAGCACCGATTCGTGCGAGTTGGCGTGAAATTCCTGCCAGATGTCGGTTTTGCCGGGAACGTGCTGGCCGAAGACGGCGTAGTGGCCGAGCGCGTGGACAAAAAACTTGAAGCCTTCGGTGGCGAGCCTGTCGATCTGCTTCTCGTCGCGCACGCAGAGGAACGGGAGGCTGATGGCGAATTGCGTGGTGACGCTCCGGCCGACCGGGACGCATTCATTTTCGAGGACGTCGCGATAATTCTTCACCCAGGGGCGAACCTCTTCGGGCACGGGAAAGCCGAGCGTCAAAGCGCCGAGGCCGAGCCTGGCCGCCTGCACGATCGATTCGTTGCGCGAACAAGCCTGCCACATGGGCGGGTGCGGCTTCTGATAGGTTTTCGGGACCACGTTGCGCGCGGGCATCTTGAAATACTTGCCGTCGAAGCCGCGGAAGGGATCTTCGACGAACATGCGGACGACGGCTTCGAGCGCCTCGGCCCACATCGCCCTCTTTTCATCCTGCGTGACGAGAAAGCCCGAGAGCTCCGCTTCCGAAGCGCCGGCGCCCGTGCCGAATTCGACGCGGCCGTTGCTGACGAGATCGAGCATCGCGATGCGTTCCGCGACGCGCGCAGGATGATTCACGGCAGGCGGCAGCTGGACGATGCCGTGTCCGATGCGGAGATTCTTGGTGCGCTGGCTGCAGGCCGCGAGAAAAACTTCCGGCGCGGAATTGTGCGCGTATTCCTCGAGGAAGTGATGCTCGGTGGCCCAAACGTAATCGAAACCGAGGCGGTCGCACAGCTCGACTTGATCGAGCGAATTCTGGATGAGGCGATGCTCCGATTCGCGATCCCACGGGCGCGGCAGTTGCAGTTCGTAGAATGGCCCAAACTTCATGAAATTTCCCCCGACAACATGAGGGCTGCAAAGTAGCATCCGGAGCAAGGGGCGTCAACGCCGACGGCGGCCCGCTTTTTTGAGCTCGCGCGGTCTTAGGCGCAGAAATTCATCGCTTGTAGCGGACGACGAGTTCGCCGTAGGCCAGGATGTGTCCCTTCAGGGCGTCTTCGACCTGGCTTCGCGTCGCTCGCGGCGGTAAACCCAGCTTCGAATCCAGCGCGTAGAGCGCGAAGGTATAGCGATGGGACGACCCTTCCGGTGGGCAGGGTCCGCCGTAACCGATCGTGTCGAAATCATTCCGGCCCTGGCGCGAGCCGTCCGGCAGCTGGTCCTGCTTGGGTACGCCTTCGGAAAGGCCGCGCATGCCAGCGGGCATGTCATACAGCACCCAGTGGACGAAGGAACCCATTGGTGCGTCATGATCGACGACGGTCAGCGCGAAACTTTGCGTGGCAGCGGGCGGCGTAACCCAGGTGAGCTGCGGCGAGGTATCGTCGCCATCGCAAGTGAATTTTTTCGGGATCTCGCCATTCGCAAAGCTGGCGCTGGACAATTGCAAATCCGGCTTGCCCTGACCCAACACGGTCGAGCTGTGACAACCGACGAATGCAGCGGGCATCAGTACAAGTGCAATGGCCATGCCAAACCGGTTCGCCCGCGCCAAAGCCCGCATGAGCCCTCCGCGAGTGATATTTTACGCCCGGGCGCGACTGTCTCACGACAAGAGAGTCGGCAGTTCCGGCGCGGCGGACGCGAGAGTCAATGTGTAGGGCGCTTGCGGACGAAACGCAAGCTTGTGGCGGCTTTGCCGGAGATGGCACTGAGGAAAAGGGCCGGCGAGAGGCCGGCGCTGCATAGAGGGCGCTCGCGCCGCGGGATGTCCCCTCACCACATCACGTTTAAGGCTTGGAGGGATTAAGGGCGAGGGAAGTTCGGCGTCAGCTTGGGAACGAGGAATTCCTCGAGCAAAGCAGCGGCGCTCGATGCGCCAATTCCGATCAGCGCGCTCTCGACCGTGAGTCCGGCCCCGCGATCGTTCGCCGGATCGTAGGCGTTGGCAATGCTGCTCGCCGCGAAGCTCCCGGCGATATTCGAGTAATTCGCCTGCCAGCGGCCATTGTCGCCCTTGCAAATCACCGCGGTTGCTATCGAATAGAGAATGCGCGATCGCACGGTGCCGCTGCCCTTGTAGAAATAGCGCGGATCCTGTTTCAGGAGCGACGGCAAGATGGCGCCGCCGATGAACGTGCCGATGACGGTATCCGCGTAGGAGGCGCCGAATCGCTTCCCGTAGCCTTGCGCGCCCTGGCCGTAACCGCTATAAAAATCGGTGGCTTGTTCGAATCCGGCGGTAGCCCCTGTAACGACGAATGTGACCGGATCGATCGTCGTCTTCCAGGCGAGCTGAAACTTCTGCCTGGAATTAAGGGGAGCGGCATCGGCGACGTAGGTGACGTAGAAGTTCGGAATGACGCCGAGGACGCGCTGCTTCTCTTCCGCTTTGAGCTCCACGTTCGCTTCTTCAACGGGCGAAACGCGGATCTCGGTGACGACGGCGGCGACGGGCATCGTGATCGGTGGCATCGCGTAGGCCTCTCCCGCATGGAGAATTCCGGAAGATGTTTGCGTGGCGAAGCCGGCAGCGGTAATGGTGAGCTGAAAGGGACCGGGAGCGACGTTGGGCAAAAAGAATTGCCCGTCGTCGCCCGCCACGACCTCTTGACCGGGAGATTGGCCCGGGCGCGTGAGCGTTACGCGAGCACCCGGAACGGCGGCGCCGGTTCGGTCCACGACGGTTCCGCTGATGATTCCCGATGGTTGCTGCTCGGGCTGCTGCGCGGCGGTGGGTGACGCTTCCGTTCCCGTAGCGGCCGGCGACTGCTGGGACTGCGCCGCGATCGGAAAGAGGCAAGGCAGGCTCGCGAGGCTCAGGAAGATGAGGCTTCCAAGGCCGGCTACTGAGGCGCGAATATTTCGGCTGAAAGATTTCCCCATGCGTCGACGTTCATAAGACTTACCCGCTAGCCGTTTATATCGTTCCACTAATTTTTCAGCAAGCGTGGCAGCTCCGTAGGATGCGCGAGCGTCAACTCGGGGCTGTCTCGATCGTGAGAAAGAACAGAGCCGGCGAGAGGCCCTTCGTTCTGCTCAGGGCAACCGGCGCCACGGAAACTCGATGGCGAATTGACTTCGGGTGCGCGGTTCCGGTAGCGTGGCGCGCGGCCGCCACGTGAGGCGCGCCGGAGGCTGCCGCATGTTTGTTTCGCCGCACGCAATCGCTTTGCTCGTTGCCGGGGTGCATTTCAGTTTTCCGCAGGGAGCCATTGCCAACGAGGAGATCGCGCTTCGCTGGGTCCACATCGTTTCCGGGATCGTCTGGATCGGCCTGCTCTACTTTTTCAATCTCGTGGCAACGCCGACGATGAAGGCGCTCGACCTGCCGGTGCGAGGCAAGGTGTTTCCGGCGCTGATGGAGCGGGCCATGTGGTGGTTCCGGTGGTCGGCGGTGATCACGGTGCTGATGGGGCTGCGCTACTTCTGGATCCTTCTGGCGGCGGACGCGAACAATGCGGGGAATGCGTGGCTGGCATGGCGGTGGATGGGCTGGTGGCTGCTGGTGTGGCTCGCGGCGTACGCGCTGATCTATCCGCTGCAGCTGCCGCGCGCGGGGATTCTCGACAGCGCCTGGGTGCGAACGATTGCGATCGTGGTGATCGTCGTCGCGGCGTCGTGGGTGGCGCTTGAGACGAACGCGGGCGCGGATTCGTCGAACGCGCATCTGTCGATCAGCGTCGGCGGCGGATTGGGATTGCTGATGCTGCTGAACACGTGGGGCGTGGTCTGGCGCGCGCAAAAGCGGCTGATCGCGTGGACGCGGGCGAGTGCGGAGCAAGGGACGCCGATGCCTGCGGAAGCGGCGCGGCTGGCGCGGTGGGCGTTTCTCGCGTCCCGCACGGGATTCTGGATGTCGCTGCCGATGCTGTTTTTTATGGCTGCCGCGGAGCACTATCCATTTCTGAGCGGCATCGCGAAGTAATGCCGGAGTTGCCGGATTGGCACGCGAGCGGGCGATGCACCCGGCCGCCGCTGCTCTCCGTCCAATCAGCCAGAAGAAAAGGACAATTACCGCGCGGAGGCCGCCATGAAATCGCCTGCTCGATGGAAATTGCCGATTCTGCTGTTCGCGCTGGCGCTCATTGCCATCGAGCCTGCGCTTGCGTACAACAATTCGCTTTCTTCCGAAGCGATTCGCGAGGCCTATTTTCTGGGGAAACGCAACGACGAGCAAACAGCCGCGTTTTTCAGGAAATATGTCCACGCACTGCCGGCGCCGGGGAGCGGCCCCTACGTGTCGTCGATCGGCATCGAAACGCCGTATTTGGCGATCGTGCGGCGGGTGCAGCGCGCCCCGATCGGCTACCACGCCGAGGAGGCGGAGCAGGAGTTTCTTGGCAAGGCCGGGATTTTCACCGTATTCGTCGAGATCGATTTCACACCGTCGTATCCCGATCCCGCCCGATTCAGCACCTACGTGAATGGCGCCGTTCTCGTTCCGGATTTCTGGAAGGATTTCAAGGTTCAACTCACGCAGGACCGCAAAATAGAGGCACAGTCGGTAGAAGGCGGGCCGATCTATTCGGACTACGCCATCGACGAGTACGGATTGGCGGGAGCTGAAGTGGAACTCGAGTACGATCCAGCCAAGATGGACTCCGCGACGCCTGCAACCGTGGATGTCCTAACGCCCGACGGGCAGGACGTGCAGACGACGTTCGATCTCGCGCAGTTGCGCTGAGCGCTACTGAGTCGGCGCCTGCTGCTCGATGAAGTTGAACGCATCCTCCACGGCCTTTGTGGAAGCATGCGATCCCTTCGCGGTTGATTCATATTGCGGGCGGCGGCGCGGCGAGAATTGAGCCGGGTCGAAGCCGCCTCGCTTCACCCGAAACACCCAGGCAAGCTCGTAGCGGGCTTTGTCCGCCTCGGTGGGCGACATGAGCGCCGTATCGACGGTGGTCATCGGATCGAAATCGGAGAAGCCGTTGCCGTCGGTGTGAACGGGCGTGGGCATCGCGGAAACATATGAGTCGGTATCGTGCGTGAAGAGGATCACGAAGTCGACGCTTCCGAGATTGGGCGCCGGGCAGATGCCCGAGAATTGTTTGCTGCGCATGTCGGAAAGCCACTTGTACTGCTCGGCGCCGAGGCCGTAGGCGGAAAAGTATACGCGGCAATTGGGGTCGGCGCTGGCATCTTGCGGCTGCGTGAGAGGATAGTCCTCGGATTCAGGATCGGTGCCGATGGGTCTGGCAACGGCAACCTCACGCAAGGATGCATCGGCCGGCGCGGCGACCGCAGGCATCGCAGTAGGCGCGGGGATCGGCGGATCCATCGCGCCCGGCGCAGTGGACGCGACGATGGTGCTCGCGGATGTTTCGGGAACAGCGGGTGACGGAGCCGACGCGCGCGTTCTAGCGACCGCCGGCTTTGCTTCGGGGGCTGCTGCCACTTCTTGGCGCGGCGTGGAACGCGCAACTCGAATGGCGGGAACGGCTGTTGCGGCGGGCTCGGTCACTTTTGTTACTACAACTCGCCGGGGCTCCGCGGCTCTTAGAGGGCTCGAAGCGCGCGGCGCCGGGGCAACGGGAGCCGCAACTGTGGCGTTCGCCACGGGCGCGACCTCGCGCGCACCCGCTGTGGCAGCTGCGGCCTTCTCGCGGGCGCGATACGCTGCCGCGACGGCTCCAAGGCTGTCGGAGTCGATCTCAGCAGTTTCGGTCGGAGCTGTGTTGTGGTTGCCGAGAGTGTTCTGATCGTCGGTCAGCGGCGGCAGATCCGGGAAGACGCTGTCGGGCAGATAGCCCACCACGCCGCTGGCAATGCGCACTTTCACGTAGCCCTTCACGCGCGACACGATTTGCACGGTGTCACCGCAATGCAGCTTGGCCTCGACGTCGAAACTCGTCAGCGAGTCGTAGACCCACACGCGATCTTCATTCGCGGGGCAGGTTACGGTGGTGATGCCGGGCGCCGGAGCAGGTGCAGCGGGCAGCACCGGGCAGAGTGTGGCGCAAATTCCGGAGAGCAGCAGCGAGTAGCGAATCCAGCGGTTCATTGTTCCCCCAAGTTGGAGCTTTGCCCCTAAACGCTCGCTCAGGAACAGGCAAGATCGGGCCAGGCATCAATAGCTCCGAATCTGTGACTCTTGTCAGCCGGGTGCCATCCGGCAGCCCGAATATGCTCCACCTTCACAGGGCATACAACTGGACCAAAGGACAGGATTGGTGCAGGCGATAGGACACACGGCTTTCGCCTTATGAGCGCCAGCGGAGCGTGACGGGACCCGCCACGGGATGGCGCATCGGCTCGCCGGTGCGGCGCGATTCGAGGAGCGCAGCCTTCAGCTCGAAATACCAGCGCGCCTGGCGGTCGGCATCATCGACCAGCATCATGCGGTCTTCGTACTTGAGGCCGAGCCCCTGCTTCTCGATCACTTCCGTATCCTGCTGAATGAAGCGCGGGCCCAGCACGTGAAGGATGAACGAGACGATCGGAAACCACGGAAGGATATTCCACGCGGCGACGAAATCGAGCCGGCAGAGATCGCGCTTGACGGGCGTGACCGTGGTGCGGCTCGAGAGCCAGTAGCGGCCCGCGCGAATCTGCTCGAAGCGCTGATTCGGCAGGACGAAATCGATCGTGGTGGTGGCAGGCTCGCCGGTAATCAGCTTGAGGATTTTGTACGGCGCGCTGTTGGCCGAGGGCGCGTGCGGGCTCATGCGAAAGCCGTTGGGGATGGGCTCGAATTGTTTCGCTTTGTCGCGGATGCTCCGGCGCGTCCGCCACCACCAGGCCTGGTGGACGAAGGGGCCGTGCGCCGGGTCCATGAGGCCGATGATGCCGTGGTCGACGCTGCACGGCAGGTCGGCCCAGAGGTGCGCGATCTGGTAGCGCGGGCTGAAGGTGGGCAGCTCGGGCGCGGGCGGCGCGGGCGCATCACCGGCTTGCGCCGTGGCGCGGCCTTCGGGATTCGCCATGAACGCCCAGAGGTAGCCATCGCGCTCTTCGCAGGGAAAGCTCCCGGCGTAGATGCGCTCGCACTTGAGTTTCGAATCCGCCGTGAGCGAAGGAATGTGGCGGCACTGGCCCGTGTGCGCGTCGAATTGCCAGCCGTGATAGGCGCACTCGACGTTGGCGCCGTCGAAGCTGCCAAACGAAAGCGGGAAGGCGCGATGCGGGCAGACGTCGCGCAGCGCGAAAGGCTTGCCCGCGGAATCGCGTCCCAGTACCAAAGGCACCTCGAGCAGCAGCGCGCCGACGAGTTTGCGCCCGCGCAACTGGTCGCTGCGCAGCGCTGGATACCAGAATCCCCAGAGCATTTCACCGGCTTGGTCGGCCGGCTTCGAGGGAGTGCCTGTGCCTTCGTTCATCGCGGGCGGTTATCGTAGTACATTCGCGGCCCTAGCCGCAAAGCGCGGATTGTGGAGCGCGGCTTGGCATGAAAGCGGGTGAGCGAATCGCGATGCGGAGCAGAAATCGGAGCGAAGAGGGCGCGAACGCTTTTGCCGGTACCTTTGTACCGGAAGGAATTGAACCAAGTGACCCATCGACCGTGCCGAATGGTACCGGCACAATGACTTCAGATTCGGGACGTGCGGCAACCGGCGTAAGTCCAGGAAGGGCGACCTTCGCGGCAGCCACGAGCCTGAAGCACCCTCGAATTTTTTAGTACCTCCATCACCCATGCCCCGAGCGGCCGGTCCCCCCACCGGCCGCTCCCCCTTTTTGGGCTCACCCTGCGCAGTGCAACTCAATACGGTAAGGATTCTTTCGGGACGCCGCGCCCCTAGAAGGACGAGGCAAACGAGTAGCCCGAGCCGACCTGTTTGCCGTCAGCTCGGGCCGAGGTGAAGAAGGGAATGCGGCGGGGACGAGAACCGTCCCGATTTCGCGGGGCGATTCGAGCCGCTGCCCATCCAAGGTTGCTGCGAGCGCGTCCTGCGCGCGCTTCAGCGCCGACGCCCGAGCGGGCGATAGCCGGAAAGCGAGCGCGGCCGCATCCGAAAGCGCGGGGGGAGCGGCGGCGGCACGTTGTGAAGCGGCGCACCGCAATTCGAGCAGATCTCGATGTGGGTGTCCTGGATGCGGAGCCAGTGTCCGCGCGCGGGACACTCGGGATTGAGACACTGCACGGTCCAGCCTGGCAGATATTGCATCGTCTCGCCTCGCAGTGAGAGAGGGCTCCTGGCGGAAGGTGGAGAAAGCCGCCGAAACGCCCGGCCAGCAAGAAACGCCCCGTAAAACAGGTCGGATTGTGCGCCGTCGGCTCTAGTGTGTCAAGAAAAATATACACAATTAGTAGGGGTAGGTTTGCCGAGGGCGCTCTGACGGGGTTTCAACAAGAAAAGTGTCGGCGAGACGCCCTTCGACGTAACTCAGGGCAGGCGCTACTGGTTTTGACTCGTGCTAGGCGCATTCGGGGCAGGGGCCGTGCCGGACTGCGATTGCAGCGCGTCGATCTGTTTCTGGAGATCGTCGATCTGCTGCTGCTTGGCCTTGATCTGGTCCTGCTCGTCCTGTAGAGCGGCGGCGCCTGCTTTATCGGAGGAATAATCGGGCTTGCCGTAGTACATCTGCTGATCGAGGACCAGCTTGCGTTGCGCGATGTCGAGATCGGTTTTCAGGCTCTTCAGCTGCTGCTGGTTGGCGTCGAGCTCGGCGGCTTTTGCGGCCTGGTCCTTGGCGGCGGGCTGGGCCTGTTGGTTCGAGTCGGTCGAACTGGCCGCTTGATCCTGGCTCTGGGCGCCCTGATCAGATGGCGTGGCAGCGCTCTCGCCAGAGTCGCCTACGACGCTCACGGCGCCCGAACCGCTCGGGATATTATCGTTGTCCCAAACCTTGGCGGCTTTGGGCTGATCCTTTTTTTGCTCGCGGGCGCGACGCGCGGCGGCCGCCAGCGAATCCTGCTGCTGGCCGGATTGCGCGCCGTCCTGCGATTGCGCCGAGGCAGACGAAACCATGGCGATCGGAGAGAGCAGCAAAATCGCCAGACCCCACTTGGCCAGTTTCATCGTCCGTTCTCCCCTCGGCAGCCGTTCAGATAGCGTCATGACGTAACCATGGTAGTCGCGGTGTCCCCGCGATGGCAACTCGCGTTCGCGGCCGCATCCCAAAGAGACAACTGACGAAGCCGCCAGACGGTGCGAGCCGCCAAGATTGACTGCCATGCGCCGTATTATGCCTGACTTCTGTTTGGGTATCATAGATGGATGGGCGCAGGCCCGGATAGAAAAGGCGACCGAATGAAAAAAGGGACATTTGTTCCGCTGGCGCTCGCCTTGGCTCTCGCGTTGGGGCTGTGCGCGATCCCCGCACACGGCCAAGCGTCTTCCGCATCGACTGCGAGTCAAACTGCGGCGTCCGCGACAGAATCACAGCCGCAACAAAGGGTGACCGAATACACCTTGCCGCCCAGCCTGTATGAAAAGGCGCACCACCTCGGCGAGATTCGCTTCCGGTTCGCGATCGTCAGCTTCATCTACGGCGCGATCGTGCTCTGGCTGATCCTGAAATGGAAGCTCGCTCCGAAATACCGCTTCTGGGCCGAAAGAGTTGCGTCCAATCGTTTCATTCAGGCGGTGATCTTTGCGCCGCTGCTGATTCTGACGATTGATATTTTGGGCCTGCCCGCCGACATTTACGACAACCGGGTCGACCGGGCATACGGTCTATCCGTGCAGGGCTGGGGCTCATGGGCGTGGGACTGGACGAAGAGCGAACTCGCCAGCGTGCTCGCGGCAATCGTGCTCGTCTACATTCTCTACGCCGTAATTCGAAAAAGCCCGCGGCGCTGGTGGTTTTACTTCTGGGTCGCGTCGCTGCCGCTCGGCTTGGCGCTGGTATTCCTGCAGCCGCTGGTGATCGATCCGATGTTCTACAAGTTCGAGCCGCTGGCGCAAAAAGATCCCGCGCTGACGGCGTCGCTCGAAAAGATGGTGCAGCGGGCGGGCGAGAATATTCCGCCGGAGCGGATCTTCTGGATGGGGGCCTCGGAGAAATCGACGGAGCTGAATGCGTACGTGACGGGATTCGGCGCGTCGAAGCGAATCGTGGTGTGGGATACGACGATCGCGAAAATGACCACGCCGGAAATCGTTCTGGTAGCGGGCCACGAAATGGGGCATTACGTGCTCCACCATATTCAGAAAGGGATCGTTCTTGGCGCGATCTTCCTTCTCATTCTTTTTTACCTCGGCGATCGCTCGATGGGCTGGGTCCTCGGGCGATGGGGGCAAAAATGGTGGATTCGCGGCATCGACGATTGGGCGTCCCTGCCGGTGCTGCTGCTGCTGCTCAGTATTTTTTCGTTCGCGGCGACTCCGATCACCAGCGCCGTCAGCCGCTACTTCGAGCATCAGGCCGATCAGTACGGCCTCGAAGTGGCGCACGGACTGATCCCGGATTCAGGGCAGGTGGCGGCGCAGGCGTTTGAGGTCCTAGGCAAGGTGGATCTGTCCGATCCGGCGCCCAATCCCGTGGACGTTTTTCTCTTCTACAGCCATCCGCCGATCGCCGAGCGGATTCACTTCGCGCTGACGTACGATCCATGGGCGAATGGCGGCCACGGCGAATTCGTTCACTAGAGACGCGTGTGGCTCCGTTTGCGTAGCGCCAATCAGCATCTGGCCGGCTCTTCTTCGGCGCGCCATCTCGCACAAAATCGCTGACCCGAGATGAGCCCTGCAAGACACGGTGCCACGAATCAAGGGAAAGAGCCCGCGAGACGCTGCTCACGCTCAGTTGCGCGCGTGGAGCGTCATGCGAATTCCCTGGCGCGGCCGCAGCGTGACGAGCGGCTCGGGCACCACTTCGTGGCCCGGCACGAGCCTCAAGCGGAATTTCTGCGCCAACGCGCCGATCACGATGGCCGCTTCCATCAGCCCAAATCCTTGGCCGATGCAGCGGCGCGGCCCGTCCCCAAACGGAAAATACGCGCCCGCCGGCAGGCGCTGCATCAGGCCGTCGAGCCAGCGCTCGGGGCGATAGGTGTCGGGCTCGTCGTAGAAGCGCGGATCGCGATGCGTGACCCACGGCGCGAGCACGATCGTCGAACGCAGAGGAATATCGTAGCCGCCGATCCGGCAAGGCTCGATGGCCATGCGCGCGAGAATGTACGCTGGCGGATAGAGGCGCAACGATTCGTTCATCACGGCTTGCAGATACGGCAGCCGCGGCAGGTCCGCCACTTGCGGCGGACGCCCGCCGAGCACTCCGTTTAATTCCTCGTGTAGCCGCGCTTCCATCGCGGGATTCTGGCTGAGCGCGTACCACGTCCACGAAAGCATCTGCGAGGTTGTCTCGTGCCCGGCGATGAAAAGCGTCATCGCTTCGTCGCGAAGCTGCTGCTTCGTCATGTGGCTGCCGTCTTCATCCATCGCGCCCATCAGCAGCGCGAGCAGATCGTTGTGATGGGCCGCGCCGTTGGCGGCCTCTCGCTCGGAAATCATGCGATAGACGAGCGAGTCCATGAAGGCGAGTTCCTGATTGGCGCGCCGGTTATTCGGCGTCGGCCACGTCTCGGGAATGCGCACGGGGAATCGCTGGCGGCTCAGCGAGTAGCGCATCAAAAACGTCATCGCGCGGCCCACCTGCTCGGCTTCGCCGGGAAGCGTGGTGCCGAAGAGCGTGCGAACGGCGATGTCGAGAGTGAGGCCCATCATGTCCTGCGAGACGTTGCGCTGTTCGCCGTCGTGCCAGCGCGAAATATGGTCGAGCGCGATCTCAGCCATCGTCGAGGCGTAGTCGTTGACGCGTGCGCGATGAAACGCGGGCTGCGCCAGACGCCGCTGCCGCCGCCAGAAGTCGCCTTCGCTGATCAGCAGGCCCTGGCCGAGCATGCGGCCCGTGATGCGGCGCGTCAGCTCGCTCTTGTGAAACTTGCTCTGCTGCACGACGAGCACCTGCTCGATGAAATCGGGATGATTGAGCAGGATGCGATCCTGCATCATCACGCGGAAGAGGACGATATCGCCATACTCGCGCGCGTAGCGGCGCATCACGCCGAGCGGATCGCCGCGGACGTCGAAGGCTACGCCGACGATGGGCAGGCCTTTCGGCCCGGGCAGCACACGGTTTCCATTTGAGGACATTGACCGATTGTTGCGCGAATCCGCGCAGCCTCCCCGATCATCCGATTGTACCGTGAGGCTGGCGTTTTGGCGCTCGCCCGGGACGGTATAAAATGTTCGTGCAAATTGGATCGCCCAATAAAGAGAACACCGTGGAATGCGGAAAGCCGGAATGGGTCGCGCAGGTCGAGGGCATCCTCGGAGTATTGAACGAGGGCGTGCTGATTGCCGACCAGTGCCACCGGATCGTCTACGTCAACGAGCGAATGGCCGAAATGGTCGGCAGCCCCGCGTCGGAGATCATCGGGCAGTTCGCCTCCGAGTTTTACGCGCCGGGCGAATACGCTTACCTGATGGCGCACTCCGCCGAGAACAAGCTGGATGGCCAGAGCCGCTTCGAATTCGTCCTGCCGCAAAAAGACGGGAAGCGCTTGCCGGTGATCATCAGCTCGCGGAGCGTCGAGGATCTCGAAGGCCACATGTTCGGCATCGTGATGTTCACCGACATTTCGGAACAGAAGCGCGCGCAGGAGCAGCTGCGCGATGCCAACGCGCAACTCGAGAAGCGCCACAAGGAAATCGAGGAAGATCTCGCGCTCGCCGCGCGCGTGCAGCAAAGCCTCGCGCCGCAATCCATTGTGTGGGGCGGGATGCGCGTCGAAACATTCCTCGATTCGGTGCGGACGATCGGCGGCGATTTCGGCCTGGTGAGCGCGCAGGACGATGAACACCTCACGGTGCTTGTGTGCGATGTCTCGGGCCACGGCATCGGCTCGGCGCTCGTGGCCAACCGCCTCTACGCCGAAATCCTGGCGGAAATGCGCGGCGGCGCGCGGCTTGGCGAGATGCTCGGCGAGCTCAATCGCTTCGTGCTGCAGAGCATCGGCGGCTCGTCCTTTCTTTTCAGCGCGGCGGCAGCGCGTCTCGACCGCGGCGGGCGCTGCATGGTTTTCGCGGGCGCAGGGCACCCGCCGGGGATGGTGGTGACGCCCGGCAAAGAACCGCGCCTGATCGAATCGCGCAGCATGCTGCTGGGGGCGTTCGACGATGCCGTCGGCCCCGAGGCGGAACTTCAGGTCCGTCTCGATCCGGGCGATCGCGTGGTGCTTTACACCGATGGCCTCACCGAGGTTTTCGATACCCGGCGCGAAATGCTCGACGTCGACGGGCTGCGGAAAATCGTGGGCGAAACCTCGCACTTGCCGCTGGGCGAAATGAAGCAGGGCATCCTGGACCGCGTCGCCGCCTGGCGCGCGGGGCCCTCGCGCGACGATATGTCGCTCGTCCTGCTCGAAGTCCTCTGATCGTTACATCGATCGCGCTGATCGGGCGACGCAGTCGGCCGCTCGCCGCGCTATAATTCCGCCTTTGACCCCAGGGAGGAAGTGCAAGTGGCAGTTTAGGGGCGGGCGACGGCGTAAGCTCTGCGGGTGGAAGCGTGGGCCGGCTCCGACATCCAGGGCAAAGAGACAGCTTCTAGCGCTGTTTTTAGGAGGCATTTGTGGCAGAAACCGTCCGATTGACGACCACCGCCAAGGCCGCGGGTTGCGCGGCGAAACTCAGCCCCAGCATCCTCGAAAATGTGCTGAAGCGGCTGCCGGCGCAGCACGATCCGAACGTCCTCGTAGGCTTCGAAACGAGCGACGATGCGGCCGTCTATAAGCTCTCCGACGATCTCGCGCTGGTGCAGACTGTCGATTTCTTCACGGCGATCGTCGACGAGCCCGATCTCTTTGGCCAGGTCGCCGCCACCAATTCGCTGAGCGACATCTTCGCGATGGGCGGGCGGCCGATTTCGGCGCTCACGATTGTCGCGTTTCCGCCCGCGCAGCCGCCCGAAGTGCTCGAAGCGATCCTGCGCGGCGGGCTCGCCAAAATGACGGAGGCGAATTGCACGGTCGTCGGCGGGCATTCGATCCGCGACGATGAAGTGAAATTCGGGTACGCCGTCAACGGGCTGATCGATCCGCGGAAAGTTTGGCGCAACGTGGGCGCGCGGCCCGGCGACACGCTGATCCTCACCAAGCCGCTCGGCACGGGCGTGATCGCGACCGCGCTGAAGCAGACGCAGGCCGAGCCCGAATGGGTCGCCGCGTCCACCGCTTCGATGACGCGCCTCAACCGCGACGCAGCCGACGCGCTGCATGAAATCGACGACGCAGTCACCACGGGCGCGAAGCCGGTCCACGCCGTCACCGACGTGACGGGCTTCGGCCTGCTCGGCCACTCGCGCGAGATGGCCATCGGCAGCGGCGTGTCCATTCGCATCGACCCCACGCGCATCGCCTATCTACCCGGCGCAATCGAAGCCGCGCGCGGCGGATTCCTTTCGGGCGGCCTCGCGAACAATCGCCAGTTCGTCGAAGGCTGCGCGCAATTCGCTCCGTCGATCCCCGAGGAGTTCCGCTCGCTCCTGCTCGACCCGCAAACCTCCGGCGGTCTGCTGGCAGCGCTCGCGCCCGAAGCAGTCCCCGCGGCGCTAGCCGCGTTCGAGCGCCGCAACGTCCCCGCGCGCGTGATCGGCGAAGTCATCGCCAAGCGCTCCCCGCTGATCGAAATCGTGTAAGCCTTCCGTAGTGAGTCCGTTCCGATTGCGCAGTGGTTTGAAGCCCGCGCGAACCTCTTCTGAAAAAAGTTGTTCCCGCCCACAGAAACGATTCATCAAGGTGCATAACGGGTGAAGACAAGGTCGCGCGAAGCCTTCGCGTGACATGGGAAGCAGGTTTTCATCAAAGCGTCGTTGCCAAGCGTGCCGTCTTTGTTGAAGTGACCAAAGCCCCAGCCGCCCGTCGCGGCGAACTTTTTGGAGTTCTTGATCATAAATTGAATGTTCGTGGCAGGCCCGGGAACGAAAGATTGGGCGCGGCCGAAGACGGTGTTGTTTTCGTCCGACGGAACGTTACTCCAGTGCACGGCGGCGATGATGGTGCCGTCCGGGAACGGAAGCTTTCCTTCCCGGTAGGCCTTGATTGCTACATCGTTGCCCAACTTGACGCCCAAACTGTTGAGGTTGCCGGCTTCATGAGCCACGGAGATCACCGGCCAGTCGCGGTAGCCGGCGGGCATTTTGGTTACGAAGACCGGCGCGGCCTGTCCAACGGCCAGTCCGGATGCGGGAATCATGGAAGCGACAACGGCGGCCGCCGTTGCGACTGCAACGAACAAGAAAGCGATGCGTCTCATGCGAATCCTCCTTCCGACATGCGTAGATCTTGCCTGTCTGTCACGCATCAGACCTTTTCGTCCACGGATCGTCGGTCGAATTTGTGTGTACGCCCTACCCTCCCGGCCTCGTTTGGCTCGTGGTATCCCCCTCCTTTTGGAGTCGCGTTGGAGTTTCTCGAAGATTGGGCGTGACGTGAGAGAAAGCGATGGTGGAGAGAAAGCGAGACATTAGCACAGTGAGTGGGTCGAGTGCATTAATCCTGGTAAGTTCGGATCACCGGCAACTAAGCCGCTGACGAAACTGCCCTGGAAGTCGCTTGAAATAGGCGAATCGTGTACACTCTCCCGCGTTCACTTCCTTCATGGACCCGGTCACACACGGAATCGCTGGCGCGCTCCTCGGCAAGGGATTTTTCTCCGAGCGCGAGGAAAAAGTGGCGATTTTCGCGGCCACGCTTGGCGCCGTTTTCCCCGACATCGACACCTTCTACGAAGCGTACGCGCAAGTCGCGCATCACGATCCACTGGCGATCGTGAAATATCATCGCGCGATCACGCACTCGTTCGTGGGGTTGCCGTTTTTCGCGGCGCTGCTGGCCGCGCTCACGCCGCCCGTCCTCGGCTTGCTGAAGCGGTGGTTCCCTCGCCTGCACGGTTGGGAGGCGCCGCCTTTCTGGCTGCTGACCG
Source organism: uncultured Acidobacteriota bacterium (assembly GCA_963836125.1). Classification (GTDB taxonomy): domain Bacteria; phylum Acidobacteriota; class Terriglobia; order Acidiferrales; family UBA7541; genus Palsa-295. The sequence continues at coordinate 382,818 of CAWIIK010000003.1, read as the reverse complement.
TGATTTACGGCGTCGGGATCGCGAGCCACATCCTTCTTGACGCCATGACGTCGTTCGGGACGCGCATCTGGTACCCGATTTCGAGCCGGCGCGTCGCCTGGGATCTGCTCTTCATCATCGACTTCACGTTCACGACGATCATTCTGGCGCCGCAGGTAATCGCGTGGATCTACCGCGATCCGGCAAAGAGCCGCGGCCGCGCGGTAAAGATGTGGATCGCGTTCACCGTGGGAGATTTCATCGCGTGGCTGCTGACGGCCGCGGCTTCGTATCCATTCCACCTGTGGGTTGCGGTGCTGATCAGCGCGCTGCTCGCGGTGCTGTTTTTCGCGCCGGCGCTGCGCGGCTGGGGATTCAAAGTAACGCGCGCGGAATGGTGCCAGGCCGGAACGTGCTGCACGATCGCGTATCTATTCTTCTGCTCGGTCGCGCACCATCGCGCGATGCTGAAAGTGCGCGCGTTCGCCGACGAGCATCACATCGAGGCCGATCGGATGGGCGCGCTCCCGATTCCGCCGTCGCTGCTCGATTGGAGCGATGAGATTCGCGCGCACAACGGGATTTACATCTCGCAATTCGATCTGCGCGAAAAGAATCCGCCGACGTTTTACTTTGTCCCCGATTCGCCGCTCGACGAGTATATTCTGCGCGCTTTCGAGCTGCCCAACGTGAGGCTCTACTGGAACTTTGCGCGCTTTCCGGTGATTCGCAGCTACGCCCAAGGCGGCATGCACGTGGTCGAACTCGGTGAAAACCGCTCGATGCAGGGAGGGCGCCGCGGCCCGCAGCCCTTCACCTATCAGGTCGTGTTCGACAGCGCCGGCAAAGTCGTCGAACAGGGCTGGCTGACCGCGGGCATGCCGCAGCGCCCGATGCGCTATCTGGTGCCGCAACAACCCGCAGCGCGGCCCGGCGCGCCCGAAAAGAACGCGCCGTGAAAATCCTGATCTTCAGCGACATTCATGGAGACTTGCGAACGCTGAAGAGCATCGTCGCACAGCCTGCCGATCTCTACATCGCCGCAGGCGACCTCGCGACATTCGGCCGCGGGCTCGATCGCTGCGGCGAGGTCCTCGAACCGCTCGGCGGGCGTCTCTGGGTGCTGCCGGGAAACCACGAAACGCACGACGACACGCGCGCGTTCTGCAAGCGATTCGGGTTCGTCGATTTTCACCGGCAGGTGTGCCCGCTCGAATCGGCCAAGGGCACGACGCAATGGGCCGGCCTCGGCTACAGCAACATCACGCCGTTCAACACGCCCGGTGAATATTCCGAGGAGCAAATCATGGAGGCGCTGGCGGCCTTTGATGGAATCCGGCCGCTCTACCTCGTGGTCCATTTCCCGCCGCTCGATACGAAGCTCGACGAATACGCGCCCGGCAACCATGCCGGAAGTCCCGCGCTGCGCGAATGGGTGCGGCGCGAGCAGCCGGTGCGACTTTTCTGCGGCCACATCCACGAAACCGCAGGGCTCACCGACCGCCTGGGCGCAACCGAGTGCGTCAACGTCGGCAAGCGCGGCTACACCATCGACATTTAGGCGATCGTCAGTTTCGCCGAACGCGTGACTGGGCCGAAGGCGCGGTTCGAACGCTACCGAGGGCTGTTTCGGGTGGGCGTGACGGGATAAATCACGAGCTGGCGGCGGTCACCCGAGCCTTCGCTCGCCGTGCGAACGCCGGGCGCGCCGTTCAGCTCCAAATGGACGATGCGGCGCTCGCGCGACGACATCGGATTGAAACGAAACTCCTGCCCGGTCTCGCGGACGCGCTGTGCGGCCACGCGCGCCGAAAGCTTCAATTCCTCGAGCCGCGTCGCGCGGTAATCGCCGCAATCGAATCGCACGCGATCGTGGAGCTGCGGATTCAGCCGCAGCCAGCGGTGCGCGACGTGTTCGAGCGCCAGCAGCAGCTCGGCGTTGCGTTCGAGCAGAAAATCCTGATCGGCGCCGCGGAACGCGACCACCAGCGCATCCCCATCCGGGCCGGCTTCGGTGCGCACGATCTCGTATTCGACCTCGAGGTGCATTTCGCGCACCACCACGTCGACGAAGCGCTTCAGCTCGGCGGCCGCGCGTTCGCGGTCGAAAGGAATATCGCGCGGCAGCTGTTCCCGGCGCGCCGGACGCGATGGATTTCTTTGCGGGGCCGATCCTCTCGGGTCGCTCATTCTTTTTTCTTGCCCTTGAATTTGCTCCTCGAGGGGAGCGGTTGCGAACGATTCAAATACCATTGCTGGACCACGCCGATCAAGTTGCTTGTGAAGTAGTAGAGGTTCAGGCCGCTCGACAGGTTGAAGAAGATGACTCCCATGAATACCGGCATCAGCATCATCATTTTCTGCTGAGCCGGATCGGCCGTCGCCGTCGGGGTAGGCGTCATTTTCGTCATGAAATACGACGTGATCACCATCAGGACGGGCAAGACGTAGTACGGATCTTTGGCCGACAGGTCGTGAATCCACCAGATCCACGGCGCGTGCCGCAGCGCGATCGCGCCGTTGAGCATCCGGTAAAAGGCCCAGATCACCGGGATCTGCACGAGCATCGGCAAGCAGCTTCCCAGCGGATTGATGCCCTCGCGCTGGTAGACCGCCATCACTTCTTCGTTCATCTTCCGCTTGCGCGGATCGGACATCGAATATTTCTTATAGCGATCCTGAATCGACTTCACCTCGGGCGCCACCATCTGCATCTTGCGCGCGGAGTGGAAGGTCCAGATGCGGATTGGCAGCAGCAACATCGTGAGCAGCAGCGTGAAGATGACGATGGTCCAGCCGTAATTCGGGACGTACCGGTGCATCCATTCGAGGATGAAAAGCAGCGGCTTCGAGATCATCCCGAACCAGCCGAACTGCACCAGCTCTTCAAGCGATGGATGCACTTTGCCGAGGGTCGTCAGGTCTTTCGGCCCAACGTAGGCTCTCAGTTTGAGCGGGCCGGGAGTCATTGCGCCCAGGGCCATTTCCGCCTGGGGCTCGCTCACTGCCTGGCCATTCGCGGCCGAGTGATGCCATTGCTGCCAATCCCACAGCGAGATGTCCGTGCCGTCGGGAATGAAAACCGCGGCAAAAAACTGGTCCTCGATTCCGGCGTATTCCATGGGGCCGGCTAGTTCGAGCGGCTCGATCTGATTTCCCGGCGTGCCCAATTTCTTGAAGGGGAGCGTTTCCAACTTGCCGTTTTGCTTGAAAATGGGGGTGACGTACTGGGCTTCCCGGTAGGCGGCGCGGTCGCCGAATCCGCCGCGCCACGCGATGCTGGCCGGCAGCGGCTTCCCGTCGAACGTCGCGGCGACTTCAACCGATAGCTGGTAGTCCTGCGTGAAATTCAACTTCTTGGTGACGTCCAGGTGGCCGTCGCTCCAATGGAACGTCACCTCGACGGGCGCGGCCGCGCTCTCGGTCGAAGGCGTCACTTCATACAGCGCGGAATTCGCCTCCGCTTCGAGCTGCTTGTCCGCGAGCCCGATCGAGAAGGGCCAGCCGAGCTCCTGCGCGGCGTCCGGATTGACGAGATCGAGCGGGCGCGGCGGAGTTTCTTCGTCCAGATATTTTTTCAGTTCCCAGCTACGCACCACGCCGCCGCGGTTCGAGAGCTCGATGCGATACACGCCGCTCTCGACCACGAGGTTCGTCTCGGCCTGCGCCCGGACGGGCTTCACAATCACGCGAGACGCCGGCGCGGCAGGGACGGTCGTCTCAGGAACCGGTTTCGAGCTTCCGCTCTGCGCGGGCGCAGTCTGGACGGCGGACGGCGCCGGTTTCTGCGGCTGGACGGGAGGCTGGAAGTAATGCATCCAGATGAATGTAACGGCGATAACGAGTACGACAAATACGATGCCGCGGGTCTGGTCCGACATCTCCTTCACTGCCGCAGCTCCAATCCGCGCAAGTCGGCTGCCGGCTCGGCACTCAGTTGGCGGCTCGCGGTTTCAGCCGCGGCTTCGGCGCAATCGACCGGCGAGGACTCGAGGCCCGGAAGTTCCTCCGGCACCGGATCGAATCCGCCCTGTGTGAAAGGACGGCACCGCAGCAGCCGCTTGACGGCGAGCACGCTGCCCCGGCGGGCGCCGTGGCGCGAGACAGCTTCATACGCGTAATTCGAGCAGGAAGGATAAAACTTGCACGCGCCGCCCACAAAAGGCGCGAGCAGCATCATGTACAGCCGAAGCAGAAAGAGCAGCGCCCACGCACTCAGCGATTTGCCCAGCACGTTTACTCCGCGCGCTTTTCCGTGCGGGGCAGCAGCGCCAGCAGCTCGGCTCCCAGCGCCAAGAACTTCGCCGTCGCGGCCGAGCTGCGCGGGTGAATCACAATGTCCCATCCCGGGGCGATCTCCTGTCGGTGCAGTCGTAAGGTTTCGCGGAGCCGGCGGCGGATGCGATTGCGCCGGACCGCGCTTCCCAGCGCCTTTTTGATGCTCCAGCCGAACCGGCTGAGATCGAGGCCATTGGGGCGAAGAAAAACCGTGAATTCGCGGCTCGTCCGCCTTCGCCCTTCGCGATACACCGCGTCGTATTCGGCGCGGCGCACCAAGCGACAGGCGCGCGGCAAATCGAGACGCGGCGCATCAGACGCGCGTGAGACTGTGGCGTCCCTTCTTGCGGCGCTGCGCGAGTACTTTGCGTCCACCTTGGCTCTTCATGCGTGCGCGGAAGCCGTGTTTCTTGTGGCGGGCGCGCACGTGCGGCTGAAATGTCCGTTTCGGCACCGATCTCTCCTCTGCTTGGTTGGCCCTTCTCGGCGGCGGACTGCGCGCTCGGATTCGCTTCGAGGCCTAACGTGAATTACGTAGTGTATGCGACCGGAGTTACACGGTCAAGGAAGCCTCTGCGGATAACCTTATCCCGTGTCGCTCGTCAAATGCATTTTCCGTCGATTCTCCATCCCCGGGGATAGTAGGATTGACGAGCCTTGAGGTCAGGGGCGAAGTTCGGAGCCACATCAAAGGAGATACGCTCGATGCGCACGTTTTCCCCGCGTTTCGCGGCTTTCACGGTGGCCATTCTCGCGCTCCCGCTTGCCGCCGTTCACGCACAGACGAATGTTCAGACGCCCGCGGCAACCATCAACATCGAGGCGGCGAAGCCCGACGCATCCGCCGAGTCCGAGCACTTCAAGCCGGAGCAGCAGTCGAGCAAAGGCTCGGTCACCGTCGGTGGTCACGTCATCAATTACGACGCGTACGCGGGCACTCTCGTGGTGCACACCAAGGATTGGGACGACGTGCCGCAGAATACGGAGAAAGACGCAAAGACCCCCGAAGCCAGCATGTTCTACGTCGCGTACTTTAAGTCCGACAACCAGGGCGCGCCGCGTCCCGTGACCTTCTTCTATAACGGGGGTCCGGGCTCTTCAACGGTATGGCTTCACATGGGAGCGTTTGGACCCAGGCGAGTGGTCACTGCGGATGATACCCACACGCCGGCGGCACCCTACTCCGTCGTCAACAACGACTACAGCCCGCTGGACGTGACCGATCTCGTTTTTATCGACGCGCCCGGCACCGGCTTCAGCCGGATCGCCGGCAAAGACCGCGAAAAGGCTTTCTACGGCGTCGATCCGGATGCGTACGCCTTCGCCGATTTCATCAGCCAATTCCTCACGAAATATGGACGCTGGAATTCCCCGAAGTACTTGTTCGGAGAAAGCTACGGCACAACGCGATCCGCCCTCCTCGCAAATATCCTCGAAACCGAACGTGAGGTGGATTTCAACGGCGTGATGCTGCTGTCCGAAATATTGAATTTCGATCTCAGCGCGGACGGTCCGGAGACCAATCCGGGCATCGACCTGCCCTACCAGCTCGCGCTCCCCACCTACGCGGCAACGGCCTGGTATCACCACAAGCTGCCGGACGCGCATCCGGAATTAGCGCCGCTGCTCGCGGAGGTCGAGCACTTCGCGATGACCGATTACGCGGAGGCGCTCGCCGCGGGCTCCTCGCTCGCCCCGGACCAGCGCGACGCCATCGCGGCAAAGCTCCACGCGTACACCGGCCTCCCCATCGACTACATCAAGAAGGCCAATCTGCGGATCGACGGCGGAGAGTTCGAAAAAAATCTGCAGGACGAAGCCGACCTCACCACCGGCCGTCTCGACACCCGTTTCTCCGGGCCCACGCTCGATCCGCTCAGCAAGGAAGCGGAATACGACCCCCAATCGGCGGCGATCGGCTCGGCCTATGTTTCCGCGTTCAACGACTACGTGCGCAAGGATCTCAAGTACGGCGAGAACAAGACTTTCAAGCCGGAAATCGACGTTTCCAAGTCATGGGACTTCCTGCATCAGCCGCCGAATTCCCCGGTCCCGCTGCCGCAGACGACGAACGTGATGCCCGATCTTGCCAACGCCATGAAATATAATCCCGACCTCAAAGTCATGCTCAACGCCGGCTATTTCGATCTCGCCACGCCGTTCTACGAAGGCATCTACGAACTCCAGCACCTGCAGATTCCGGCCAAACTGGAGAACAATATCGAATTTCACTTCTACCAGTCCGGGCACATGGTCTACGCGCACGAGGCTGCGCTGAAGGAACTGCACGACAACGTGGCCGCCTTCATCCTGAAGACGGAAAATTCCAAAGCCGCGGCCAAGTGACGCCGGCGGGCGCGCCGCCGCCTCGTCCGCACAGCTAAAGCGCGGTCTGGAGTTTTTCGCCGCCGGCCTCAACTCGCGCTCGATATCCTTCTTCGCGTCGGGCTCAATCCCGATGAATTCCATCCCCACACCAACGCCCGGCAGGCAGTAACGCACTTTCGCCGGCCCGCGTGTCACCTCGTGCAATCCCGCCGCAGCGGCCGGCGGTGTGCCTACTTCACGGCATCCAGGCTTCCTTCGCTCGCGGGCATCTTCGGCTCGGACGAGCAGCTTCACGCCGATTCCGGCGGCCTGCAGCGCGCCGTGAGCGAGTTCCGCTTCGAGCTTGTCCTGATAATCGCCTACGCCAACCAAGTCGTTATGCCCAGTTTTGTTCATGGATTTCGTCCGGTGGGCCAAACCCGCCTCATTTTCTCACACCAAGGCTGAAGCTACGCCCCGATCGCAAGGCCGGATCACGGGCCACGCTCGCGGCCTCGGAGCAAACTGCGCCGGCGAGTGGATCAGAAACCAGTGGCGCCGAAGGCCTGCTTCACGTTGGGTTGGAACAGATACCAGAGAATCCACGCGTAGATCGCGGCGAGCACCAGCCGCCTGATCAGAAACACAAAAAAGAAAATATGCATGTGCCCAAACGGATTGAGGATGGAAAGAACCGAGCCGAGGAAGGCGATGCCTGTCAGCACGATGGTCAGGATGCGCGCCCAGTTCTTGAGTTTCCACAAACCCACGCCGACCACCACGTCCACGGCGGCGAAGATCAGCAGAAACACGGCGAGCACTGCGGCGCCCACTCCCGCGATCATGCCCATGCGCGATGCGGACATCGTCGAAACCAGCATCCCGCCCAGCAGACCGAACAGTGCCCCTACCACCAGCAATCCGGCCCCGATGAAAGCCAGGACCGCAAGGATCGTTACGCCAGTCGGACGCTGCATCGTGAGCTCCTTCGCGCGAGGTGGTCGGTTGCGCTTCCGATTCGCATCCCCGGGCCGCCACGGTCACGCCCCGAGGTTTCGGGCGAAGGTACCGCCAAGCCCGTCGGCGGTCAAGCCCAAACACGTGCCTGCGCGCCCTTACTGGGCCCCGAAAAGCGCATTTGGGCGGGAGCGGCATCGGGTGTAGACTCCGACGCAGCCACGAGTCACGCTCCGCCCGGGTTTCGCCAGAATCCGGCTCTCGTAAGGAGTTCCACGGTGGGTAGCCCAGCAAGAAGCCGCGCGGGAAAGCCTCTTCGACTCTCCGGAGCGGTTGTTGCCGGCTTACTCCTGGTGTGTGGCGGCACCGCATGGTTTCCATCCGCCCACGCCCAGTCATCGCAAGAGGCTACTCCGCAGCCGTCTTCGGCCACCGCTTCTACCGCTGCGACCCCGCCTCCCTCGCAGGGCAGCACCGCGAACGCCAGCGCCCCGGAAATGAGCACGCATGACAATCCGGTGCCGCTCGAATCGCGCGTGAATCTGGTCCCGGTTCGCGTGGTGGTGCGCGATGCCGACGGGAACGTCATTGCCAACCTCCATCGCGAGGATTTTCAGCTGTTCGAGGACGGCAAGCCCCAGATCGTCTCGAATTTTACGGTTGAGACGCTGGCCGCTCTTTCCGGAGGCGCCGCCGGGACGAGCGCGGGCGAAAACGAAACGGCAGAAACGCCCGCGGCGACGGGAGCTTTCCTGCCCCCCAGTCGATTCGTGGCGTTGCTCTTCGACGATCCTCACCTGAACCTGCAGGATCTGATGCAGGCTCGAATCGCCGCCATGAACTACGTCAATAAATATCTGGCGCCCACCGATCGCGTCGCCGTCTTTACCGTATCGGGCCAGACGCAGACGGATTTCACCGACGACCGCGCCAAGCTGCGTGCAGATCTTGCGACGCTGCTGCCCCGCGCGGTCACTGCGGGCGATCCTTCGCAGTCCGCCGACTGTCCGATCATGGATTATTACGAAGCGGTCGAGATTCAGGATCACCACGATACCAACGTTACGGAAGTGGCCACGGAGGACGCGGTTGCGTGCATCGAGTCACAATCGGGCGGCTCGCTCGGGCAGACCGCCGCACAGCAGGCTTCCCTGATCGCTCAGGCGCAGGCTCTCGTTGACGCGACGGCACTGCGCATGGAGGAAATGGGCGATGAACAGACGGAATACGCTTTGCGCCGTCTCAAGGAGACCGTTGCGCGCATGTCGCTCTTGCCGGGACAGCGCAGCATCGTGCTGATCTCGCCCGGCTTCATTTACCCGAATCGGGAACAGGAGTTTTCCGAGCTGGTGGATCGGTCGATCCGCGCGAACGTATTCATCAACACGCTCGACGCGCGAGGACTGTACACCCCCGATCTGGGCGACATCTCGCAATCCACGAATGATCCCAATCCAGTAACGGCGGGCTATCGCACCAGGCTGCACATCGAAGGGCAAGCCTCTCAGGTGGACGTGCTGATCGACCTCGCCCTGGACACCGGCGGCTTGTCGTTTCACGACAACAACGACCTCGGCGAGGGCCTGCGCCAAATCGTGGCCGCGCCCGCGGCGTACTACCTGCTCGCCTTCGTGCCGCAGAATCTTAAGTACGACGGCCATTTCCATTCGGTGAGGGTCCAGTTGGCCGAGAAAAACAAATACACGATCCAGGCGCGCAAGGGATTCTACGCGCCCAAACACGGCGAGACGCCCGAGGAAGTAGCGGCCCGGGATATTCAGGACGCGCTTTTCTCGCAGGAGGAGCAGCACGGATTACCGGTTGGGCTGCAGACGCAGTTTTACAAAACGGATGCCACCGATGCGAAGCTGGCGGTGCTCGCGCACGTCGACCTCGCGCACGTCCGCTTCGACAAGGCCAACGGCCGGAACGACAACGACCTGACGATAGTGGCCGCCCTCTTCGACCGCAACGGCAACTTCGTCACCGGGACGCAAAAAGTGATCCAAATGAAGCTACGCGACGAAACGCTCGCGAGACTCAGCCAGACGGGCGTCACCGTCCGCACGAACTTCGACGTGAAGCCGGGAGAATACGTCGTGCGGCTCGTGGTGCGCGATTCGAATACGGCGCTGCTCGCGGCGGAGAGTGGATCCGTCGAGATTCCATATTAGGGACGCGGGCAGGAGACGCAAGGAAGGTGCGCTATGACGATTCGGCAAATAACGCGATCCCTGGCGGCGATTGCGCTGGCGATGGCTGCCGCTTTCTGCGCAACCGCGTGCGCCCAGCAGCCGCCTCCTCCTTCGCCTGCGCCGGCGGCCGGCCAAACGCCCGCGAGTTCGACTCCCGTGATCCACGCCGAGTCGCGCGTCGTGCGCGTCGACGTGATCGTCACGGACAAAAAGGGCAACTACATCCACGACCTCACGCCCCAGGATTTTCGCGTCTACGACAACGACAAGGAGCAGCAGATCGTCAACTTCTCGTTCGGATCGTCCCAAAGCGCTGCGCAGGCTCCCGAGCGCCACTACATGGTGCTGTTCTTCGACGATTCGACGATGAGTCTCGGCGACCAGGCGCAGGCGCGCCAGGCGGCGCTCAAATTCATCGACGCGGATGCGGGAACCGACCGCGTGATGGCCGTCGTGGATTTCACGGGCTCGCTGCGCATCATCCAGAATTTCACCGGCGATCCCGTGCAGCTCCGCCGCGCCACCCAGTACGCCAAGACGTCGGCCGTTTCGCCCAACGATTCGGATTCCTCCGCGGGAACCGCACAAGCGGGCCCGCCGATGCCAAGTTTCTTCGACAGCGCGAATGATTTCGGCGTCTACTCGCTGCTGCTGGCGATCCGCACGCTGGCCAAGGATCTGGCGGACGTTCCGGGCCGCAAGAGCGTGGTGCTGTTCACCGAAGGATTCCCGCTGACACCGGACGCCCAATTCGAACTCACCGCAACGGTGTCCGCCTGCAATCAGGCGAACGTCGCGATCTATCCGCTCGACGTGCGCGGGCTGATCGCGCCGATGCCCACCGGCACGCAGCTTTTCCGCCAAGACGCCCCGAGCGTGGGCCCGCATCTCGTGCTGGCTGCGTTCCCGCAGAAGGGTGGCGGGGGCGGAACCGGGGGCGGAGGTCGGGGAGGCGGCGCTCCAGGCGGGGGCGGCGGTGCTCCGGGCGGCGGCTCAGGCGGAAGGGGTGGTGGCACGGGTGGCACTGGCGGAACTGGCGGAAGAGGCGCGCCAACCGGCGGCGGAGGCGGCTACAATCCCATCAGCAGCCCATATTCCTACGGCACCAATCCCTTCGGGACGACCCAGCCTCAGATGATTCTGCCCACGCTGCCGGATACGGGCACGGAGAACCAGTCGGTGATGTACGCCCTCGCCGACGGCACCGGCGGATTCCCGATCATGAATACGAACGACCTGCTCGGCGGCCTGGCCAAGATCGCGCAGGAGCAGGACGAATACTATTTCCTCGGCTACGCGCCCTCGGATTCGCCCGACGGCTCCTGCCACACACTGCGCGTCAAAATGGACCGCGGCGGCTTGAAGGTCCGCTCCCGCACCGGCTATTGCACGGCAAAGCCGAAGGACATGCTGGCGGGAAAGCCGGTCGAGAAGGATCTCGAAGCGGACGCGGCGAAAGCCGCGGCGGGAGAAATCGGCGGCACGCTCGAGGCGCCGTTCTTCTACGTCTCGTCCCACGAAGCGCGCGTGAATGTGACGATGGATGTTCCTTCGTCCTCGGTGCAATTCTCCAAGGACAAGGGAAAATACCACGCGGATATCAACGTCCTCGGAATCGCTTACGCTCCGGATGGCTCGGTCGGCGCGCGTTTCAGCGATCAGATCACCTACGATTTCGAAAAGAACGAATGGAAAAATTTCCTGAAGTCGCCGATGCGCTACGAAAATCAGTTCGCGGTCGCGCCGGGAAAATACCGGCTCACGGTCGTTTTGTCGGCCGGCGGCCGGGATTTCGGGAAATACGAAGCGCCGCTCGAGATCGATCCCTACAACGGCAAGCTCAGCCTGAGCGCGATCGCCCTCAGCGACCATATCGAGCCCGAGGCGGGGATGGGCGGCGAGATCGAGGCCGACCTGCTGGCGGACCGCACGCCGCTCGTCGTCGGCGGCATGCAAGTGTTTCCGTCCGGAAACAATCGCTTCAAGACGACGGACTCGGTCGCACTGTACGCGCAGGTCTACGAGCCGCGGCTCACCGAGCCGAATCCGCCCGCGATTCGAATCGCCTATCGCGTGGTCGACTTGAAAACCGGCAAGCAGGTGTTCCAGGCGGAGAATATCGATCCCACGGCCTCGATCCAAAAGGGCAACCCGGTCGTCCCGGTCGGCCTGAAGGTTCCGGTAAAGGACATCCCGCCCGGAGATTATCGCCTCGACATGCAGGCTTACGACGCCACCGGCTCGATCACCAGCATCCGCACCGTCCAATTCGTAGCCGAGTAGCACGCACGGACGCGTCTCAAGCCATAGGTGGAAGCGTGAGCCTTCAGGCGCGCGAAAAAGTGCGCCGTAATAACCGGGCTTCAGCCCCGGGCCCAGCGGTTACCGCCGCGGCCTTTTCCCATTTTCGCTTTTCGATTTTCGAATTTCGTGTTTCGATCTTGAGAAGGAGCTCCGCACATGTGCCGAAGCATCAAAATGCTCTACAATTTCGATCCACCCGTCACCCCGGACGAGGTCCGCGCCGCCTCTCTCCAATTCGTCCGAAAAATCACCGGCTTCAACAAGCCGTCGCAGGCCAACGAACCCGCCTTCTCCCGCGCCGTCGACGAAATCGCGCACATCTCGCTGCACCTCCTGCAGTCGCTCGAAACCGCCGCGCGCCCCAAAAATCGCGAAGAGGAAGCCGCCAAAGCGCGAGCCCGCGCCGCCGAACGTTTCGGCACCTAGCCGTTGAATTGCTTTGGAAGTTCCGGGTGTAGGGTGGAAGCGTGAGCCTTCAGAGTGTGGGTGATGACTCACTTTTTGCATGTTGCGACCACAATACATTGTAGAGAGCCAAACGCCTCTTTCAATTTGTAGTGGCAAAAACGAGTTCTCACACAGACTCCTTAGCCCCGGCGTTTTCGCCGTCGAGGCCGCCCGGCCGATAATTACGCCTCCTCCGGGGGGTTCATCGTCGATCACTCCAGCGTTGCCTTTGGATACAGCGTCTAGCTTCTTACCAAAGGTCTCGAAATCCTGGAATCTGATCCTGTCCCACCATTCGCTAAACAAAGTTCGGATGCCTTGCTCCACAACCCCTTCTCGGGCGTTCTGGTAAACGCCGCACTCGGCTATTTCCTACTTTCTGATCCGTGAGTCCATCGTCCTCGGCGGGTCGTTACTATTACTGCGCCGCAAGCCTCGAATGCGCCGTCATCTGATACGATGATGCGCCACGCGTGTCCGCGCGGGGGATGCGAACAAATCCGAAGATGAGGTGACCGGTCGTTGGCGCAATCGCGTTCGTCGAAGAGCAAGCCGCCCGCAAAATCTCGCGGCGGGAAAAAGCTGAAAATCGGCCTGATCGGATTCGGGACCGTGGGGCGTTCCGTGGCGAAGATCCTCGCGCAGGACGCGAGCGGGCCTCTGCTCCTCACGCACATCTGCAACCGCAACATCGAAAAGAAAAAGATCGCGGGGCTGCCGTCGCAGATTCGCTGGACGTCCGATGCCGACGACGTGATCGGCTCGGATGTGGACGTGGTGGTCGAGCTCGTCGGCGGGCTCGAACCCGCGGGCGACTGGGTCCGCAAGGCGCTGCGCAAGGGCAAATCCGTCGTCACCGCGAACAAAGTGCTGATTTCCGAATCGGGGCCCGAGCTCGTGGACCTCGCGCGCAAAGCGGGGAAGCGCCTGGAATTCGGCGCGTCCGTCGCCGGAGGAATTCCGGCGATCATCGGGATTCAGGAAGGGCTCGCGGGCGACCGCCTCTACAAGATCGCGGGAATCCTGAATGGCACGTGCAATTTCATCCTCACGAAAATGGAATCGACAGGCGCGAGCTTCGAAGCGGCGCTAAAGGAAGCGCAGGAACTCGGCTACGCCGAGGCCGATCCCACCGCGGACGTGGACGGCATCGACGCGCGGGCAAAACTTGTGATCCTGACGCAGGCCGGGCTGCGGCTGCGCGTGCGGAGCGAACAGATTGCGGCGCGCTCGATTTCGCCGATCGAGTCGGCTGATTTCATGTACGCGCGCGAACTCGATTGCACGATCCGCCAGATTTCGCTCGCGCTGAAGGATACGACGGCCGGCGCGCGGCTTTCCGCCGCGGTGCAGCCCGCGGTGATCCCGGAGGCGTCGCTGATGGCGCACGCGCAGGGCAACCAGAATATCGTCGCGGTGACCGGCGAATTCGGCGGACGCATCATTTTTTCCGGATACGGCGCGGGAGGCGATCCGACGGCCGTCGCCGTGGTCTCCGACCTCTACGCCATCGCCCGGAGCGCCGGCGCGCCGCCCGAAGCTTTGCCGGGCGCCGCGGAAACGCCGGATTCCGTGAACGGCGATTTCACGGTGCGGCACTATTTGCGATTCGTGGTGCGCGACCGCCCTGGAATCGTCGCGGGGCTCGCGACGATCCTCGCGAAATACCAGATCAGCATCGACGCGCTGCTGCAGAAGCCGGGATTTCCGCATTCGGCTCTGTCGTTTGTGATGACACTCGAGCCGTGCGACAGCGCGGTCCTGCAGCGGGCGCTTGAAGAGATCGCGCGCCTCGATTTTCACGTCGAGCCCCCGCTCTGCCTGCCGATTTTCCTCGACTGAGCCCCTCAGAACTCTACCTGGCAAAATCGGGCCAAAATCAGCCATTCCTGCCCATTTAGGGCCTGTTCGGCCTTCCGACGGCAGCAACGTTGTTGCTCCCGCGGGAGCAGAAATGCACGTCCCAAAAGTAAGGAGTTTATGCTAAAGTAAGGAATTGGAGGCCACGGTGACGAAGCGAGCTAAGATCACCAGCAAGGGACAAATCACCGTGCCGCACGAGATTCGCCGGGCGCTCGGCGTGCGTCCGGGCGATAGCCTGCTCTTCGAACAGAAAGGCTCCGAGTTCCTCGTCAAGCCGGTCAAGCTGGTCAAGCTGGACGATCCTTTCGAGAAATATCGGGGCATCGGAACTCCCGGGATTACCGGCGGACGCAAAGGGGTCGTTCGATATTTCCGCCGCATGCGCGGACGATGACGACCGCAATCGATTCGAACGTCCTTGCGGCATTGTGGAATTCAGACGACTCGCTGAACCTTTCCGCTCAGAAGGCTCTGCTCGTGGCGCGAAGCGGTGGGCAGCTCGTGATCTCCGCTCCCGTCTTCGCCGAGCTGGTCGCTTCGCCTTCGCGCAACGAGGCGTTCATCGATTCGTTCTGCAGCGAGACCGGTATTGCGATCGAGTGGGATCTCGACGAATCCATCTGGCGGGCGGCTGGCCGCGCATTTCAGCATTATGTCAAGCGGCGGAAAACTCAGAGCGATTCAAGACCGCGTCGCATCCTCGCGGATTTCGTGATCGGGGCTCACGCCCTGCGTCGCGGGTACCGGCTTCTGACGCTCGACGAGGGCCTGTACCACTCGGCCTTTCCCCGGCTCGCGATCGGCAGGTTCTGAAGCTCGCTTCACGCAACGCTTCCCGAAACGCTTCGTCACGCCGATTTGGATTTGGCGTTGAAGAGCGGGACGAATTCATCCTCGACGAAAGTCTCGTAGGAAGTCGGCGTGGTATTGCTGTCGGTGCGCTCTTCGAGCGCGGCCATGTGGCCGGAGTTGAGCGCGTCGCACATTTCAAGCATCAGATCCGCAAAGCTTTCCGACATTCCCATGCCGATAAACGCGGCGCGCACCTCGCTTGCGGGCAACTGCAGGTAGGAGAGATCGGGATTGCCGATCGAGCGGCCGATGATCGAAGCGGCCTCGATCATGCTGAGGTCGCGCTCGCCGAGAAGCTCCTGCGTATTCGGGCCGGTGAATTCGAGCTCGAGCAGCGTGTCGGCGGCGTATTCGCCGATGTCCTGCGTGGCGATCAGCGGAAGATCGAGGTCGCCGCGCAGCGGGCCGGCGGTGGTGCCCATCGCTTTGATGATGCCCGCCTGCGCGAGCGTGTTTTCCATGAAATAGGCGGCGCGAATGAAGCAGACGTTGAGGCTCGCAATCTGGCTCAGCCGCTGTTCGAGGTAGTGCAGGCCGACCACGGGGCCGGTCCTGTCTTTTTTGTCCGCGCCGAAGCTGCTGAGCGCGACGGCGTACTCGACTTCGGACGCTTCGAGCGCGGCCGCGATCGAATCGGTGATGCGATCCTGGGAAGCGCGATAGTCGCGGCTGGTGGGATTCGGAGGAATCATCGCGTAGACGCCCTCGGCGCCGGCGAAGGCTTTCGTGAGCGCGAGACGATCGGCGAGATCGCAGATGCAAGGCTCCGCGCCCTTCGTCACGAGGCGCTGCAAACGGTCGGCGCTGCGTCCGATGACGCGGACCTGCTTTCCTGCATCGAGCAGGCTTTCCGCCACGACATGGCCGCTATTGCCGCTCGCTCCGGTGACGACGTACATGATGTCCTCCTCGAATGATTGGCGGCGCCGAGGATCGCGCGCTGATGAGCGAAGCTGCGCGCCGTGCGCCTCGCCGGGGGCGTCGGGAACGCGAGGCTGCCGCCATTCTTGCGCCGTGGATTGCGGGAGTCAAGCGGCGGGACACTGTTTGACCGGCCTACGCCGGTCCCCTAGAATGAAATCGCCATGGGCACAACCGAAAGCGAGAAGGCGAAGAAATTCCGGGCGCTCCACAGGCTGCCGATGACGGTGGGCGCGAAGATTGAGGCGGCCGGGCCGGGAGCGTTCATCATTCCGAATCCGTGGGATGTGGGGAGCGCGCGGATTCTGGCTGGGATGGGATTCGAGGCGCTCACGACGACCAGCAGCGGCTTCGCGTACTCGCTCGGGAAGCGCGACGGGATGACGACGCGCGATGAATTATTCGCGCATTGCCGCGCGATTACCGAGGCGGTGGATGTGCCGGTCGCAGCGGACTTGGAAAAATGTTTTGGCGACGATCCGAAGACGGTGGCGGAGACGATTCGGCTGGCGGGCGCGACGGGAATCGTCGGCGGGTCGGTGGAAGATGCGAGCGGCGATGATAGCCGGCCGATCTTTGATTTCGCGCTCGCGGTGGAACGCGTGGCGGCGGCCGTGGAGGCCGCGCGGGCGCTGCCGTTTCCGTTTACGCTGACGGCGCGGGCGGAAAACTTTCTCTACGGGCGCAACGACCTCGACGACACGATTCAGCGGCTGCAGGCGTTTGCGGAGGCGGGCGCGGAGGTGTTGTTTGCGCCGGGGCTGCCGAGTCTTGAAGCGATCAAGGCCGTTTGCGCGGCGCTGGCGCCGCGGCCGGTGAATGTGCTCGCGGGCATCAAGGGTCTCGCGTTTCCGGTAGCGGAACTCGAAGCGACGGGCGTGCGGCGGATCAGCTTGGGCGGCGTGTTGGCCCGGGCGGCGTTCGGCGGGTTGATGGGCGCGGCGCGCGAGATGAAAGAGAACGGTACTTTTGGATTTGTAGATCGCGCGGCGCCGACGGCGGAAGTGGCCGCGTTCATGACGCCGAAGAACAATCGCGCGGGCGTGGCCTAGCGGATCCGGAGAAGGACGAAGAGCGCATGGAGCGCGCGAGCGTCGGCTTCACCGAGCAGATCCCAGGCCGCAACGATCGCGCGCCCGGCTTTTCGGAGTTCTTCGTCGCACACTTGTTTCAGCTTCCCGACAACCATGCGGGAAATGTTAGTAACGGTGCGGCACCGAATCAATAGCGCCGGGCAGAGAGTTTCCAGATTTTGAACGCAAGGACGACCTGATGTTCGAAACGCTCACGGAGAAACTGCAACGCACATTCAAGAATTTGCGCGGGCAGGGGAAGCTTACCGAGGAGCACCTCGATGCGGCGCTGGGGGAGATTCGCGAGGCGCTGCTCGAAGGCGACGTCAACCTGCAGGTGGCGGACGAATTCATCGCGCGCGTGCGCGAGAAGGCGCTGGGCTCCGAGGTGCTGCTGCAACTTTCGCCCGAGCAGCAGGTGGTGAAGATCGTCCGCGACGAGCTGGCGGAGTTGCTCGGGCGCGAGGCGCGGCCGCAATTTGCGTCGCGTCCGCCATCGGTGTGGCTGATCTGCGGTCTGCAAGGATCGGGAAAGACGACGTCGACCGGGAAGCTGGGGAAATGGCTCGCAGAGCATGGGCACCGGCCGATCGTGGTTTCAACGGACGTGTACCGTCCCGCGGCGCGCGAGCAACTGGCGCAGGTGGCGAAGGCGACGGGCACGCCGATCTGGCCGGGCACGGGAACCGACAAGCCGCTCGAAATCGTGCGCGGCGCCCTGCGCGAGGCGAAGCTTTCCGCGTGCGACGTAATTCTGGTGGACACGGCGGGGCGGTTGCACATCGACGACGAGCTGATGAACGAGCTCTCGATGCTGAAGAAGGAGCTCGGGCCCGCGGAGATTTTGTTCGTGGCGGACGCGATGATCGGGCAGGACGCGGTGCGGTCGGCCGGAGAATTTCACAAGCGGCTGGGCGTGACGGGAATTGTCCTGACGAAGATGGATGGCGACGCGCGCGGCGGCGCGGCGCTTTCGATTCGCAAGGTGACGGGCGCGCCGGTGAAGTTTGTCGGCGTGGGCGAGAAATACGACGCGCTCGAGCCGTTCTTGCCGGACCGGATCGTCGGGCGGATTCTGGGGATGGGCGACGTTCTCGGGCTGATCGAGAAGGCCCAGAAAAACGTCGACGAGAAAAAGGCGCGCGAGCTCGAGCGCAAGCTGCGCGAAAACGAGTTTACGCTCGAGGATTTTCGCGACCAGCTGCAGCAGATTCGCAAGATGGGCTCGATCGAGCAGCTGATGGGAATGCTGCCCAAAGTGGGGCCGTTCGCGAAGATCCCGAAGGATGCGTCGATCGACGAGAAGCAACTGAAATCGACCGAGGCGATCATCAATTCGATGACGGCGGCCGAGCGGGCCGATGCGAACGTGATCGACGGCAAGCGGCGCAAGCGGATCGCGCGCGGCAGCGGAACGTCCGTGCAGGAAGTGAACCAGGTGCTGAAGCAGTACGCGGACATGCGGCGGATGATGAAGCAGTACGGCAGCATGGCGAAGATGAAGATGCGCGGGATCGGGAAGCTGGCCGGACTGAAGTGACGGGCGGTGGTTGTAAATGGGGCCCGGAGCGAAATCAAAGAGAGATTCTTCGCTTCGCTCAGAATGACGGGTGCACTTTCCCGTGGTAGTAAGCAGGAGTGAATATGCCGATTGTGATGGACAACACGCTGAATCAGATTCGCATGACGGCGGCGAGCGGCGGGCTCCGCACGGAGCGGGCGAAGCGGCTCGCGGAGCTGATTCGGAAGATTGGGGACTATCGCTGGGTGGGAGTTTACGAAGTGGGCGCCGAGAATGTGTCGATCATGGGCTGGAGCGGGCCGAGCGCGCCGGAGCATCCGACGTTTCCGGTGACGAAGGGGCTGGCGGGCGCGGCGATCGAGCAGAAGCGGGCGGTGATCGTCGGGGATGTGCGGAAAGATCCGCGGTATCTGACGGCTTTCGGGAGCACGCTGTCGGAGATTATCGTGCCGGTGCTCTCACCCGACGGGCGCGTGATCGGGACCGTCGACGTCGAGAGTGAGAAGGCGGATGCGTTTTCGGCGCGCGACCAGCAGACGATCGACCAGTGCGCCGAGGCGGCGAAGCTGCTTTGGCTGTTGGCGTGAGATTCCGCGAGAAAGCCCGGGGCTGAAGCCCATCTTAACGGCGCAGAGTTTTCCCCTGCTGAAGCAGCGGGCTTCCACCTGCCATTCGAAACCCTTCGCCGCGCCGCGAAACCGCGACCGGCCTCTACAAGAGCGTGCCGCGTGGCACGCTAGCCGCTGCGAACCTGCTGGGTCGCGAACTACGCGACCAGCCTCCACAAAGGCGCACTGCGTGCGCGGCGGCGCCGCGAACCTGCGTGGGGCGCCAGTTAGAGCTTTAGCGGGCGCTCGTTCCAGGCTACGTCCCAGTAGCGGCCGAATTTTCGGCCGTTTTCCGTGAAGATTCCCACGAGCTTGAAACCGAAGCGCTGGTGAAGGGCCGCGCTCGCGGGATTCGGAAGCGTGTATCCGGCGACGATGCGGCGAATGTCCTCGACCTGCAGGGCGTCGAATAACGCGCGATACAGAAGCGAGCCGATTCCTTGGCCGATGGCGCGCGGGTCGCAATAGATCGTCGTTTCGACCGTGGTTTCGTAGGCGGCTTTCGGGCGAAAGCGAGTGGTTCCCGCATATGCGACCACGGAGCCGTTCCCTTGGGCGACGAACAAGCGGTAGGGTCCTGATGCGCCGAACTGGCTGAACCAGGCTTCGCGCCGCTCGACGGCGTAAGGCTCAAGGTCGAAGGTGACAGGAGCATGGACGACGTAGTGATTGTAGATTTCGGTGAGGCGAGCCAAGTCGCCGCGAACCGCCGGGCGTATCGAGATCTCGGACATGTGTGTTCTCTGCGGCATGATAGCCCGGCTCGGGGATAGATAGCGATTGGTGAAAGGGGCGGCGTCCGCTATACTGGTTTGATTGAAGTAAGGAGGAATTGCTCGTGTTAACGATACGCCTTGCCAGAATCGGCAAGAAGAAACGCCCGTTCTACCGGGTGGTAGTGACGGAAAAGACGCGGCCGCGCAACGGCCGATTCGTCGAGATCGTGGGAACGTACGACCCGCTGAAGAAGCCCGCCGCTGTGGAGGTCGATCGCGAGCGCGTCGAGTACTGGCTCAGCAAGGGTGCACAACCCAGCGACACGGTCCGCAGTTTGTTGCGCAACCCCAAGCCTGCCTAAAGCGTCCCATTCTACAGAGTGTCATGTGCGTAGTCATCGTACCCGCTCAAGCGAATTTCTCCGCTGGGCACGGCACACTGTGGAGGAACGGCCATGAAGGAGCTGGTGGAGCAGATTGCGAAAGCACTCGTAGACCATCCGGATCAAGTACAGGTCAATGCAGTGGACGGCGAACAGGTAACGGTCCTCGAACTGCGGGTCCATCCCGAAGATTTGGGCAAGGTGATCGGGAGGCAAGGACGCACAGCCAAATCGATTCGAACGCTCTTGGGCGCCGCAGGAATGAAGCTGAAAAAAAGGTTTACACTCGAAATCCTAGAGTAGTGTGACCACGCGGCAATTCCCACCGGCGGCGGGTGTCACCGTGGCGCGCGTCCTGCGCCCACATGGACGGCGCGGAGAAGTAGCTGCCGAGATCCTCACCGACTTTCCCGAACGCCTCGCACAACTGAAACAAGCCTATCTCTACGACGGTAAGAGAGATGCCGCGCGCGATGCCGGCGCGCATGCGGAGCAGATCGGACGGCGCGTGGTCGTGCGTTCGTGCTGGCTCTCGCACAGCCGCGGCGGGCAAGCCATCTTTCACTTCGAGGGCTCGGATTCGATTTCGGACGCCGAGAAACTTGCGGGGCTCGAGGTGCGGATACCGCTGGCCGAGCGCGCGCCGCTTCCCGTAGGAAGCTACTACATGACGGATCTGGTCGGCTGCGAAGTACACGAAAAAGGCGCGGTGGTTGGCACGGTGCGCGATGTGGAGTTCACGGGCGGGACGCCGCTGCTCGCGGTGGATTCGCCGCAGGGCGAAGTGCTGATTCCGCTCGCGGAAGAGATTTGCGTGAACGTCGATCTTGCCGCGCGGCGCATCGATGTGGTCCTGCCCGAAGGGCTTCGCGAATTGAATCGGTAGCAAGCTGGCGGCATCCTTCTTTCTTTCTGTGGCAATCCCAACGGCAGATACCTCGCTTCGCTTTGAATGACACGCTAGTATTGCTGCCAGAGGATTGCCGTGCGATTCGACATCATCACGATATTCCCGGAGTTTTTCGGCGGCCCGCTCGACTACGGCATCGTTCGGCGAGCGCGCGAGGCGCAGCTGATCGAGACACACGTGCACGACCTGCGCGAGGCCACGCACGACCGGCATCGGACGGTGGACGACCGGCCGTTTGGCGGTGGCGAGGGAATGGTGATGAAACCGGAGCCTCTATTCGAGGCGGTGGAATCGCTGGCCGGCGGCACGGTCGCGAAGGCGCAGGCGGGGATCGTGTTGTTGTCGGCCGCGGGGAAATTATTTCGGCAAGAGACTGCGCGGCGATTCGCGAAGCTCGAGAGAATCGTGCTGCTCTGCGGGCGCTACGAGGGAGTGGACGAGCGCGTGGCCGAGCATCTGGCGACGGACGAGATCTCGATTGGGGATTTCGTGCTGTCGGGCGGCGAGCTGGCGGCCGCGATGGTGCTGGACGCGGTGACGCGGCTGATTCCCGGTGCGCTGGGGAATGAGGATTCGGCGGTGAATGAGTCGTTTAGCGCGGTCGTTGAAGCGGCGCCAAAAGGGGCGCGGCAAACCTTCGATAAAGGAACACGGGTCACGAATCACACGATTTACGGGATCCTGGACTATCCTCACTACACGCGGCCACAAACCTTTCGAGGCTGGGAAGTCCCGGAAGTGCTGATGAGCGGGAACCACGAAGAAATCCGCCGCTGGCGGCGCCAACAGGCTCTCGAAAAAACGCTTCGAAATCGCCCGGAGCTGCTCGATGCGGTGCCGCCGGGCGGCGAGGGCCGGCACGCGCCCACGAAAAACGCCGGATAAGACCGCATTTTCTAGCCTGCCTCTATCGTTTGAACCTTGACAAGAGAGAACGATCAGTAGTAAACGCTCCGGGCACAAGTCTGCGTAGTTGTCCCCAGCCACTCACTTGCAGACCTGTTTGATGACTCGCGCCGGGGTGGCGCGAACTTCAATCCGCACTAGCAGGAGACCCGCGCCGGGTGGCGCGAAACTCAGGGCCACGTTTTGCCAGGTTTTGGGGGGAATGAAAATGTCGAGGCTCGCCAAGCGGTCGGGTGTGTGTGTCTTCCATTCACAGTTTTCGGGACTCAAGATCGCCTGCGGGCTACTGGTCTGCCTGGTAGCGCTCAGCATCTCTGTTTCTCCTGTTCTGGCACAAAGCGCTTCGACAGGCGCGCTGGCCGGGACGGTCACCGATCCTTCCGGGGGCGTGATCGCCGGCGCAACGGTCACGGCGACGAGCCTTGCGACGGGCCAAGTACGCACGGCAGCGACAGACGCGAACGGGTCGTACAAATTTTCCCTGCTACCGCCCGGGAACTACAGTGTGAGGCTTTCCGCAAAAGGCTTCAAAACAGCTGACGTGCCGTCGACTGCCGTGAACGTCACGGAGACGGTTGAGCTCGATCGCAGCCTCGAAATCGGCTCGCAGAATCAGGAAGTGACGGTTTCATCGACGGCGGTGACGCTGCAGACCGAGAACGCGACGGTAGGAGGGCTGGTTTCTGGAGCGACGGTAACGAACCTGCCACTGAGCACGCGAAACTTTACCCAAGTGATCGACCTCTCGCCCGGCGTGGTGGCGAACGTCGCGACGGCGACAGCGGTCGGAAACGGCACGATGGACATCAACGTGAACGGTTCCGGCTCCGATCAGAATACGTACATGATGGACGGCGTGATCACGACGAACTACGGCAGCGGCGGCGCGGCGCAGTCGGGCAGCTATGCTGGCATCCCGATTCCCAACCCGGACTCGATTCAGGAGTTCAAGGTGCAGACGTCGCAATACGACGCCGCGTACGGCCAGAATCCGGGCGCGAACGTGAACGTGGTGACGAAGAGCGGCACGAACCAGTTTCACGGCTCGGCATGGGAGTTCAACCGCAACAACATCTTCAACGCCAACGACTTCTTCTACAAAAACTCTGAAAACAACGAAGGGCTTCCGAACAAGCCCCCAACCGTGAAGCAGAACCAGTTTGGCGGCACTTTTGGCGGACCGATCATCAAAGACAGGTTCTTCTTCTTTGGCTCGTATCAGGGTACCAGGCAGCTCAACGGAATCGGCAGCAATGGATTCGCTACCTCCTTGACTGAAGTCGGGCTGCTCCCACTCAACGAGCCGGGCGTTCCCTTCGCGAGCGCGCGCGCAGACGGCAACGCCGGCACCATTCCCCTGAACTACACCGGCCCGACGATGTGCAGCTACAACACGTATAGGGAATATCTGGGATGCGCGTTTGGGGGCGAGACTGACTTTGCTAGCGGTTTGGGCGAGGCAAGCAACTTCGTCAATCCGGACGGATCCAACATCAGTAACACCGCCATCAATCTTCTGCGGCAGACGGAGAAGATTCCCCAAGCTCAGGGAGGATTCAACAACGGCTATTACCTTCCCAGCTTGCGCTACAACTCAAGCGGTGTCCCCTTCTGCAATGTGGCCAGCGGGGCATGCGCCGTACCGACGACCATTTCGCAACCTACGATCGCCAACGAAAATCAATACATGCTCAACAGCGACTACCTGCTGAACAGCAAGAACACTATATCGGAGAAGTTTTTCTTTTCCGCCGACCCGCAGACGCAGAGTTTCAGCTGCATCGTGACCGGCTGCGACCCGGGCGCCCCGGAGGATGCGCAGTACGCGTCGACTTCCGCGGTTCTGAGGGACACGACGATCGTCAGAAGCAATATCGTGAACGAAGTATTCGGCTCCTTCCAGCGTTTGTTCCTAAACGTCACAGACGGCGACACAGTCCAGGCGTGCGCGGGCGACGGTACCACCCCGCTGGGCATCATTCCCGCGGTCAATGACGGCGCGCCGTGTCCGCTTTCGTCGGCGGCCGCAGGTAATCGCGAGGACTCTCTGATCCCAATCATCGGCAGCTTGGGGATTCCCCTCGTAGGGTCCCCATGGGGAGCGTGGAGCGCCGGAGGGAATTTCTTTTCGGCGACGCGGAGTATCCAGACCAGCTTCCTGACGGGCGACCAGATTTCCTGGAACAGCGGGAAGCACTCGTTCCGGTTCGGCGTGAACACGCAGCGGATTCAATGGAACTGGGCGCAACCGAACAGGGAGAGGGGTTGGCTCATGGCTGGGGATATAGCCGACATCCTGTTGAGCAGCAGCGGCCCCGCTGTCGACGGTACCGCGGCTGTACCCGCCAACTGGATCATAAACTCCACGAATCGCCTACTGCCCAATGGCTCGCCGAATCCTCATCACTGGCGCATCAGCGAATACTCGACATTCGCTGAGGACGACATCAAATTGACGCGCCATCTGACCTTGAACGCAGGCATTCGCTGGGAATACGACGGATGGCCCAGCGACGCGCATGGCGTCTTCACGAACTTCGGGGCCCAGCAAGCCGGTCTGGTGGATACGGGCACTATCCTGCTGAACAACCCTGTCGGTACGCTCGCGGGCTACATCGTCCAAAAGAATTACAATCGGGCCGAGTACAACGGCCTGGTCGGTGAGTTCGGTTCGACAGGCATTACCGTCAACAGCAACAAGACGCTGTTGAACGGCTCTCCCCTTGACAACTTTTCTCCGCGCCTCGGCCTGGCGTGGCAGGCGATGGATAAGCTGGTCATCCGCGCGGGGTACGGCATGTTCTTCGACCGCGTTTACGGAAACCTGGTGGGGGACAACATCCTGGGCAACATGCCGCCCTACGCCACAGGCGTCGGAGAGAATCCGGGCCAGACCCTTCAAGATCCGTATTGCACCGTACCCGCGCTCGCCCTTCCCACATGCCCGCAGTTCCTTGGATTCATACCGCGGACGCTTTTCTCCAACGTCGCGTCGCAGCTTACGAATGCGAACCCCGCGTTCGGCCTGAGCAATCTAACGGACGAATTCGGCGGCAATGCTTCGGGCCTTCTCGACTCTGGCGACGACCCGGCAATGCGTACTCCGAAGATCCAGCAATACAATCTCGACGTTCAGTATGAGTTTGCGCCCGGATGGATCGCGGATGTCGGCTACGTCGGATCGCACGGAATTCACCTCTTCGATTGGAACCGCGATCCAAACCTCGCGTACCTTGTGGATTGCGGCCCAGCTTCCGCCACGTGCAATCCGCCAACAGACCAGGTGAACATCAACCTGGAGCGGCCGGCTAGTTCGTTTCCAATCAACGACAATGGCACCGACCAAGTGCTCGAGAACACGACCGGCAATTATCTTGGCCGTGTCGCGTACCTGGGCGTGAACCCCGGCAACTTGCAGCAGGTGGAAACGGATGGAAATCACCTCTACAACAGTTTGCAAGCACAGCTCCGTCACACGTTTTCCCACGGTCTGACACTTCAGGCTTCCTACACCTGGAGCAGCCTGAAGACCGACATCAACGCAAGCGAAGCCGGGGCGGGCATTGCGACACCTGGCAACGTGCTCTCGGGCAGCGCTTCCTCCAACGACCCATTAAACGACCGGCAGCAATACGGGCCGGCGGCGTTCAATCGTCCCAACCGATTCGTGATCAGCTACAACTACGAGTTGCCCTACAAGGGGGAGGGATGGAAAGAGAAGGCTTTGGGCGGGTGGGGCGTTTCCGGGGTGACCACGATTCAAGACGGTCTGCCGTTCAGTATTACCGATGGAGCCAATGGCAACGAGGCGACCCTTTTGTACGGCACGTCGCTCCCGGCCACCGGCCCGGTTGACCGGGCCGAGCTTTCTACACCCGTGGACTGCAACGCTATCACCGGCAACTGCAAGTCGGGGATGGCGCTGGCCACTTCCGGGAGTATGTACTCGCGCGTGGTCAACGGGCTAAACGGGGGCGACGGGCTGATCAATCAGAGCGCGTTCATGCCGGCCCCCGAGTTTGGCGGGACTCCGAGTGAGGCTCCCGGTCCGTACAACAGCACTTGCGCAACCGGGTTGGCGGGGAACAATCCGCAGTTCATCGGATGCGGCACAGGCTTCGGCGATTCCGGTGTCGGGATCATGAGGTGCTGCACGCAGCTGAACTTCGACATGGCAATCATCAAGAACACGACTGTCGGAGGACTGCGCGAGGACGCGAGCCTGCAGTTCCGGGCGGAGTTCTTCAACCTCTTCAATCACGCACAGTTCAATGAGCCCGGCAACGGTTACGGTGCGGCCGGGTTTGGAGAGATCACCTCGAGTTCGGTTCCCGGGCGCATCCTTCAATTTGGCCTGAAGTATATCTTCTGAGTTGATCGCATCGGCCTGGCCGGCGCAGCGCGTGTTGCGCCGGTGAGACCCAAGCGCCTTCAATCATTAACGTGGCGTTAATTTCGTGTAGGCTGCGCGGCGCGAATTCGCTATAATGCAGGGCTGTGCGTTGTGTGCTGGCCCCACCGAAGCGGGTCTGCCGGGAAAAACAGTCATGAAACCGATCATCGCTAAGGCGCAGGAGTCGCAACTACGCAAGGACCATCCGGTGTTTCGTCCCGGGGACACGATCCGGGTGCACGTCCGGCTGAAAGAGGGCGACAAAGAGCGCATCCAGCCGTTTGAGGGCGTGGTGATGAGCCGCCGCGGCGAGCTTCTGGGCGAGAGTTTTACGGTGCGGCGCGTCAGCTTCGGCGTCGGCGTGGAGCGCATTTTCCCGGTACACTCGCCGATGATCAGCTCGATTGACGTCGTGAGCGAGGGCCGCGTGCGGCGCGCCAAGCTGAACTATCTGCGCGCACGCAAAGGCAAGGCCGCACGCATCAAGCGCGCCGCTCCCAAGCTTGAGGCTGTCGCAGCCACTGCCGAGTAGCTGCTGGCCAAATCCGCGACAATTTGAGTGAAGGACATTTGGGCCCGCCCGGCGTATCCGGAGCGGGCCTTTTGCTTTTCCAGGCATCTTCGCTCAACTGTTTCGATCGCGGCCTGCAGCATCGCGCAGGCGTGTGCTAAAATCCGTCGCCGATGGGTCGGCTTTGCTGCTCACGCTACGAGCGCGAGGCGCGCCAGCACGGATGGCAGCGCATCGCTGGGTTGGATGAAGCAGGACGCGGCTCCCTCTTCGGGCCGGTGGTCGCGGCGGTCGTGATCCTGAATCCCCGGCGGCGAATCGTCGGGCTCGACGATTCGAAGAAGCTCGCGCCGGAACGCCGCGGCGAGCTCGCCATCCGCATCCGGCGGCACGCCCTGGCTTGGGCCGTGGCGGAGATCGACTCGAGCCGGATCGATGCCTGGAACATCTACCAGGCGAGCCGGCAGGCGATGGTCGCCGCCATCTCGCAGATCAATCCCTTTCCCGACTATCTCCTGCTCGATGCCATCGAACTCGACCTGCCCATCGAGCAGAAAGCCCTGATTCACGGCGACGCGCGCTCGGTGTCGATTGCCGCAGCGTCGATTCTGGCGAAGGTCGAAAGAGACCGGCGGATGGAGGAATTCGACCAGCTCTATCCCCAGTATGGGCTCGCGCAGAACAAGGGTTACGGCACGCCGGATCATCTCGACGCGTTGCGGCGGCACGGGCCGTCGCCGCTGCACCGGTATTCGTACGCACCCGTACGAGAGGCGCGCTGCTGGGCGACCGGAGCGCAGCAGGCGCCGCTGCCGCTTGAGGGCGCGGCAGATGCCGTTAGAAGTTCGGTCGCGGACTCGATTCCCTGAGCCAGGCGCCCTACGAATGCGCTCGACCCAGGCGTCCGGGCCGGGCCCGGGGCTTGACCCTGTTATCCCCTTCGGCACCACCCCCTGTTCGTCACATAGACCCTTGTTTTTCGCGCGTGCTAACCTTCAAGGCTGATCCGCTCTGTCCCCACGGCCTTCCCGTAGGCCAGACGCGGGTGGGGCATGCGGAACCGTTCATGGCGTTCAACAAAAGCAAGGCGCTCGAAAACGCGCTGAAGTTCCTCAACCAGGGCAAGGTCGCTCAGGCGATCGGCGAATACCAGCAGATCCTCCGGCACGACGCGAAGGATCAGGCGACGCTGATGACCGTCGGGGATCTGTTCGCTCGCCAGGGCGACATGCCGCAGGCGATCGAGTACTTCGAGCGGCTCGCGCAGGTCTACCTGAGCGACGGCTTCAACAGCAAGGCCATCGCGATCTACAAAAAAATTGCCAAGCTTGCACCAAATGAACTCCAGCCGCTCGAACGCCTTGCCGACCTCTACGTGCAGCAAGGCGTGCTGAGCGAGGCCCGGCCGCTGTTCCTGCAGATCGCCGAAGCTCACTTGAAGGCGAACCATGCGCCGAAGGCCGTCGAGGTGCTGCACCGGCTGCTCGACGTCGAACCGGAAAACCCGCGCGTGCAGATGCGCCTGGCCGAACTCTACAACGTGATGGGCCAGAAGAAAGAGGCGGCCCAGACCTATTTCAATTATGCGCAGCGGCTGTTCGAGCATGGCGATACCGAGGAAGCGCCGAAACTGATCGACCGGGCGTTGGACGTCGATCCGACCAATGTGGCGGCCCAGCTTCTCAAAGCCAAAATCCTGATGGCGGCGCACAAGGACATCGACGCGATCGCCATCCTGGAGAAACATCCGGAAGCCGAGGCGGGCGGCGACGTCACGAACATGCTCCTCGATCTGGAGCTGAAGGCGGGCCTTGCGGACAAAGCCGCCGACCGGGCGCGCAACCAGCTTGTGCGCGGGAACTCGCATTTCGGGTTTCTGGTAAAAGTGGTCGATACGCTGATGGAGGCGGGCAAGGCGAAAGAAGCGCTCCCGCTGCTGCGCGAGCTGCGCGATCCGATGACCGAGGCGAAGGAGCAGGACAAGTTCCTGCAGGCGCTTCTGAAACTCACCGAAAAACTGCCGGGCGATATCGAGTCGCGCGAGTTGCTGGCCGATTTCTCGCGGCATACGAGCGATCCCTTCCACCTGGAATCCGCGCTGAGCGAGCTTGTCGATGCCTACGCCGCGGCTGGAGATTTCCCGACGGCCGAAGAGCGGATGAAAGAACTGATCGAAAAAAATCGAGGCGACGAGCGCCTCTTGATACGGCTCGACGAGCTTCGCCAGCAGGCGCGGGGAGGGGCGCCCGCCCCGCCGGGTGCGGCGAAAGCGCCGGTCCCGGCTAAGCCAATCGTCGAGGAGGAGATTGCAGTCAAGGCGGACAGGGAGGCCGAAGAGCCGCGGAGGCTATCTTCCACGCCAGCGCAACCGGTCATCGCCGAGGAAGCGCTCGACGAGGAGACGCAGCGGTATGTGTCGCAAGCCCTCACTGACGTGGATCTTTTCTCGAGCTACGGCCTGACGCACAAGGCAACGCATCTGCTTGAAAACGTCCTGCAGCGCGCGCCGCGACATACAGCGACGCTCGAACGTTTGCTCGATTTCTACCTGGGCGCCGGCGACGAACGCCGCACAGCCGAGCTTGCCGCGCAGCTCGAACAGATTCATCGCGAGCGAAACGATACAGTCAACGCGGACCGCTTCGCGGAGCTTCGCAGCAGATTCGAGAAGGCAGCCGACGAGAGCGAAGAAGGAAAGGTCGCGCCGACTGCGGAAGGCTCGGCGCCCATAGCCCCTACCGCTGCGCCCGTGGCGAGCGAGCCCGAGGCCGAAATCGAGGCCGCGCCGGCCGAAGCTCCTGCGGCGCATGAAACCCCTGCGCCGGCCGCGCCGGCCGCGCCGGCCGAGTTTGAAATCGCGGTGACGGCAGTCGAAAGCGAAGAACCTGCGCTCGAGACGCCTCGGGTGGCAGCCGCGCCTCCAACTGCTCTTGATGCGAAACCAGCCGCCGCCCAGGCGTCGTCCGGTGAGGAAGTCGATCTCTCGGATGAATGGGAGGCGATGGCGCAGGAGGTGATGGAGCCCGCAGCTGCGGCCTCAGAGGACACGTCCCACGCGCCCGCGCCGACCGCCGAAGAACCGGCGCCGCTCGAGGCGGCCGAAGCCGAGGACGAGCGAATCGAGATCGAGGAGCCCACGGAGTCCGAGATCACCGAGATTCCGATAGAAATTCAAGAAGTGACCGTCGAGCCGGAGCCGCAGTCGGCGGCGGATGAGACCACACTGGAAATTGTCGAAGAGCCGGCGGGAGAAGCGAGCCCTGCGGAGGCGGTGGCTGAGAGCGGCGGCGAGTTCGAACTGGAATTGAGCGCCGACCCCACGGAAACAGCCGAAAAGCAGGGCGCGACAACGACGGAGGATTTTCTCAGCCAGCTGGCAGCCGAAGTCGAGGACATGGAAGCGCCACCGGCAAAGCCGGCGAAAATTCCGCCGGTGCCGACAAACGGTGGCCCTCCGCCGGTGCCGGCAGTGGAGAGCGCCGCTGCGCCTCCGGTCCCGGTTCCCGCAGCAGCCGGTCCTGGGCCGGCAGCGACGGTCGAAAGCCTCAACGAGCTGGCCGAGGTCTTCCAGGAGTTCCGTTCCGAGCTAGGCGAACTGGGCGAAGAGGATGAGGATCTCGAGACACACTACAATCTCGGCATCGCCTACCGGGAAATGGGCTTGCTCGACGAGGCGATCGGCGAATTCCAGAAGGTTGCGAAAGCCGTGCAAAAGGGAAAGCCGTTCCCCTACGCGATGAACTGCGCGACTCTTCTCGCGCTGTCTTTCATCGACAAGGGCGAGCCGAAGATCGCGTCTCTGTGGTATCAGCGCGCGCTCGAAACGCCGCGGCTCGATCAGGAAACAGTTCTTGCGCTCCGGTACGACCTGGGAGTCGCGCTCGATCTGGCAGGCGAGTCCTCGGCCGCGCTCGACAGCTTCCGGCAAGTCTATGCGATGAACATCGACTACCGCGACGTAGCCGATCGCATCGCAACGCTGCAAAAGGCCTGATCTCCGGTTGCAGCACCGGCGAGAATCTCCCATAATCCTAGTTTCCGCAATGAGTCGAATTGTGCGCGTCCCCGTTCTGCTGATCTGGCTCGTGCTCGGGTTGATTCTGATACTCGTGCCGTGGTCGGACCTGTGGGAAACCAACTACCTCTTCTATCAGTATCCGGCGCTGGGGCTGTTGATGAAAAATCCGTTTCTGCGCGGCGCGATTTCCGGACTGGGATTCATGAACGTCCTGCTGTCTCTCGAATCATTTCGCAAGCGAGTCGTCACCGTTGCCGGCCGCACCTGAACCCGTCGTCTGCTACGTCACAGACCGGAAGTCACTCGGCGCGGACGATTCCACGCTCAAGTTAATCGCAGGGATGGATGCGGCGATCGCGGCCGGTGCGAACTGGGTCCAAATCCGCGAACGGGATTTGCCGGCGCGCGAACTGTTCGATCTGGCGCGCGCGACCGTGCGTAAAGGGATGACGAGCGGGGCTCTTGTTTTCGTAAACGGCCGGCTGGATGTGGCTTTGGCGGCTGGGGCTGCCGGCGTGCATTTGGGAAGCGAGGCCTTGCGCGCGCGCGACGTAGCTCGCTGGTGCCGCGGCGGGAACGCGCCGGCGGGATTCCGGATCGGCGTCTCGTGCCACAGCATCGAGGACGTCCGCGAAGCGGAACGTGCCGGAGCCGCCTACGTTTTTTTCGGTCCGATCTTCGATACGCCCGCAAAAAGAAAGTTCGGCGCGCCTCAGGGGATTGCCAAATTGGCGGACGCTTGTTCCGCGGTTCGTGTTCCATTGATAGCGATCGGCGGCGTGGGCACGTCCAACGCCGCGGAGTGTATTCGCGCGGGCGCGGCTGGAATCGCGGCGATCCGGATGTTTCAGGAAGCGACCGACGCTCGAGGACTGCGAGAATTGGTCGCCCGGCTACACGCCACGGGCGGCAATCTCTAAGCGCTGATCCAGCGGCCTATGGGCTGCCAGCCCGGGACGTGATCGCAGATCACTTTGACAACCGCGGTGATCGGGATCGCGAGAATGAGCCCCATCGCACCCCAGAGCCATCCCCAGAACAGAAGCGAAACCGTGAGCGCAACGGCGTTCAGCCGCATGCGCCAGCCGACCAACGCTGGGACCAACAGGTTCGCGGCGACAATGTGGAAGAACGTAAGCATGGCGATGATGCCGATGAAAGGGCCGATTTTGTGGAACTGCGCGGCTCCGATCAAGAGCGGCGGCACCCATGAAACCACCAGTCCAATGTAGGGGACCAGATTGCAGATTCCGGAAACCAGTCCGGTGAGAAACGGAAATTCGAGCCCAATGGCCCAAAAGAAGAGCCAACTCGCGAGGATGAGTATCAATCCCACGAGCGCCGTGCCCATCAGGTAGGTGCGCAGGACGCGGGTGACGTCCTCGAGCGCTTCCTTCACCTGCGTGCGGTCGCTCGAGCGGAATAGCTGCATCGTGGCGTGGACCACCGAACGCTTCGCGGTAAGCATGAAGAACACGAGGAAGGGAACGAAGCTCGCGGCGAGGATGAAACCATAGAGCGAGCTGAGGCGGCCGACCAGCGCGTCGCGCACGGCGTGCGATTCACTGACGGTGACGACGCGCTCGCCCGCGTGCGGCGCCGGGGCGATTTCAGATACATGCGCCTCGAGGTTCGTAAGTCTGCTATCCACTGCCTGGAAAACTTCGCGGAGCGGCGCGCGATATTTGGGCCAGTCGGAGCCAAACTGGTCGAAACGCTCAACGAGCGTCCAGCCAAGCGCGGCCAGCAGCGCGAGCGTCACCAGGACGACGATCAGCGAGCCGAGGGCGCGCGGAATGCGAATCATCTCGAGCCAGCTAACGATCGGGTCGAGGAAGTAGGCGGTGAGCACGGCGACCAGCAGCGTCACCAGCACGGTCGAGGCCCAGTAACAAAAGGCGATGAGGATTCCGGCCGCGATGATCTTTCCGCTAACCGAACCCGCGCTAACCTTCGTCTCTGTGGGGGGCATTGCCACAACGATATCACAGCGCCAGCCGTCAGCGAGGAATGCGTGCGTGTTCTGTCAACGGCAGCCAGAGCCGGCCCGGGACAGCGCACGTAACCGTTGCGGTGCGTGGCGGGACGGCGGCGCAGCAGAGCGCAAGCGCGTCGGTGCTAAGATTGTAATTCGCGCGTTTCCGCGCGGGGGGAAGCTCCATCGAAATGGCGAAGCAACTTTTTGGCACGGACGGCATCCGCGGCATCCCTGGGGAGTATCCGCTGGATGAGGCGACGATCGAGCGAGTGGGTTTCGCGCTCGGCAAGCATCTTGTGTCGCAGAAAAAAGTGCGAGGCGCCCGGCCGCGCGTCCTGATCGGACGCGACACGCGCGAATCCGGGCCGCACATCGCCGAGCAGATCGCGCGAGGGCTCCAGGCGTCGGGCGCGGAAGCCGTTTCGGCCGGCGTACTGACGACTCCCGGTGTTGCGTGGCTTGTCAGCCGCGAAGGATTCGACGCAGGCGTGGTGATCTCCGCCTCGCACAATCCGTATCACGACAACGGCGTAAAGCTGATCTCGTCCCTAGGAATGAAATTCCCGGATGCCGAGGAAGCGGCCGTCGAAAGACTCATCTTGGCGGAAAACGGCGCGGCAGCGGGAAAGCCAGGCCGGGCCGCCGGTGGAAAAATGGGCGCGGCTGGAATCAACGGCAATCAGCAGCTGCACGAGGATTATCTAGCCGGATTGCGCGAGGCAGTCTTCCCTGGTGCGAAGCTCGCAGGAATGAAAATCGTGCTCGACTGCGCCAACGGCGCAGCGAGCAAGCTCGGGCCGGAGCTCTTTCGATCGCTTGGCGCTGACGTGACCGCCATCCACGACGCACCCGACGGCCGCAACATCAACTCCGGCTGCGGATCGCTGCACCCCGAGGAAATGCAAAAGCGCGTGGTCGAGGCAGGCGCCGCGCTGGGCGTGGCGTTTGACGGCGACGCCGACCGCGCAATTTTTTCGAGCGCGACAGGCAAACTCGTGGATGGCGACGGCGTGCTGCTGGCTGCCGGGTGTTTTCTGAAATCGACCGGCAAGCTGAAGGGCGGGGCGATCGTCGGCACGACGATGGCGAATCTCGGGCTCGAGCGGGCGCTCGAGAAATCGGGGCTGAAGCTGGCGCGCACCGCCGTGGGGGACCGCTACGTTCTCGAAGAAATGCAGCGGATCGGCGCAAACCTGGGCGGCGAGCAATCCGGCCACATCTTGTTCCTTGACGACGCCACGACCGGCGACGGCATGCTGACGGCTGTCAAGATCGCTTCGCTGGTCGCGATCGCCGGGCCGCTCGATAGGCTGGTGGCCGATCTCAAGATCTTTCCGCAGAAGATCGTCAACGTGAGGGTGAAGTCGAAGCCGCCGCTCGAATCGCTGCCCGAGGTCGCGCAGGCGCTTCGGAGGGCAGAGGAGGCGCTCGGAAAGTCCGGGCGCGTCGTGCTGCGTTATTCGGGCACCGAGCCGCTGGCGCGAGTAATGGTGGAGGCGGAACGGGCGGAAGACGTGCGGGTCTGGACCGAGACGCTGGCATCAGCGTTGCGCTCGGCCATCGGCGCCTAGCGCTTGACGATCGCAAAGCGTTATCACGATGATAGACAGGATTGATTATTCCAAAGAACGTAGGAACAGATGCCAAAAGCTCTCAGAAACTGGATTCTGCGCCCCGTCAACGCCATCTGCAGCTGTCGCTGAAGCTAGCTAAGTCTATTTTCCTGAGCGCAATGGCGATGCTTTCAAAAATGAGCAGGCGTGGCATGGCGCGTGCAAAATAACACCCGGCTGTCTCTTATCCCGGGGTGGGCCGGTTTCGTCGCGCCGAAACCGGAACTTGGGGGTAGAGCAAGAACAAGGGGGTCCGGGTGGGCCCCCTTTTTATTTGCCCGGTCGCTTGGGCTGAAATCGGAAGGGCTCCCGTCGTGATGGGAGCCCTTTTTGTTTTCCCGATACTACGAGGATGCTGCCTAGCTGCAGCCGGATGTGGAACCGCAGTTCGAGCACTTGTAGCAGCTGCCGTTGGGCGTCATGAGCATGCCGCACTCCGAGCAGTAGGGGGCGTCTTCGACGGCAGCGCGGGGGCGGGTGATCGTTTCGGCTTCCGCGACCCTCGCGGGAACAGCGGCTACGGATGCCGCTGAGTCCATCGCCGTGGCAGCGGGTGCCTCTTCGAGCGCGGCGCCGTCGTTATCGAGGTAGTCGGGTGAGATGAACTTGCCGCCGAGCCACCGGCCGATGTAATCGACCACGGACTTTGCGTAGCGGATCTTCGGATTGCCGGTGTAGCCCGAAGGCTCGAAGCGCGAGTTGCAGAACTTGTCGACGAGAGCGCGGAGCGGCACGCCGTATTGCAGCGAAATCGAAACGGATAGCGCGAAGGCGTCCATGATGCCGGAAAGCGTGGAACCTTCCTTCGCCATCTTGATGAAGATTTCGCCGGGCTTGCCATCGTCGTACATGCCAACCGTGATGTAGCCTTCGTGGCCGCCGACCGAGAACTTGTGGGTGATGGATTTGCGCTCCGGAGGCAGCTTCTCGCGGCGTGCACGGTCGAAAAGCTCCTTTTGCTGCGGAGCATTCTCGACGGAGACGGAGGCGGTGGCGGCGGCCGAGACTTGCACCACAACCGGGGCAGGAACGGCCTTCGCGGCGGCCGCAGGGGCTTTCTCGTCTTCTTTCTTGCCCGCGGCGGAGAGCGGCTGCGAGCGCTTCGAATTATCGCGATAGATGGCCACAGCCTTCAATCCTAGTTTCCAGGATTCAGTATAGGCTTCCGCGATGTCCTCGACAGTCGATTCCTCCGGCATGTTGATCGTCTTGCTGATCGCACCCGAAAGGAACGGTTGAGCCGCCGCCATCATGCGCAGGTGGCCGCGCCAGGCGATTGAGCGGCCGCCGCCCATCGGTGTGAGTGAGCAATCGAACACGGGAAGATGCTCGGGCTTCAATCCGGGCGCGCCTTCGATTTTGCCCTCGGCGTCGATGTAGTCGACGATCTTGGCGACGTCCTCGGGCGCGTAGCCGAGCTTCATCAGCGCCTGCGGAACGGTGTTGTTGACGATCTTGATCACGCCGCCGCCCACCAGCCGCTTCTGCTTCACGAGCGCGAGATCCGGCTCGATGCCGGTGGTGTCGCAATCCATCATGAAGCCGATCGTGCCGGTGGGAGCGAGAACGGAAACCTGCGAATTCTTGTACCCGAACGTTTCGCCGAGATCGAGCGCCGCGTCCCACGATTCCTGGGCGGCGCGGAGCAGCGAGGGCTGCACGTTTTCTTCCTTGATCGGGCGGAGGGAATCGCGGTGCATGCGGATCACGTCTAGCATGGGCTCGCGGTTGGCGGCGTAGCCGGCAAACGGCCCCATGCGCTCGGCGATGCGAGCCGACTGCGCGTAAGCCTCGCCGGTCATCAAGCCGGTGATGGCGCCGCAGAAATCGCGGCCGCCATCGGAATCGTAGGGCAGGGCGAGCGACATCAGGAGCGCGCCGAGATTCGCATAGCCGATACCGAGCGGGCGGTAGTCGTGCGAATTCTTCTCGATCTTCGGAGTCGGATAGCTGGCGTTGTCGACGAGGATCTCTTGCGCCGTGATCGTGACGTCGACCGCGTGGCGGAATCCCTCCGCATCGAACTGGCCGTTGGACCCGAGGAACTTCATCAGGTTGAGCGACGCCAGATTGCAGGCGGTATCGTCGAGGAACATGTACTCCGAGCACGGATTTGACGCGTAGATGCGGTCCGTGTTCTTGCAGGTATGCCAGCGATTGATTGTGGTGTCGTACTGCATGCCGGGATCGCCGCACTGCCAGGCGGATTGGGCCATCTTGTGCATCAGGTCGCGCGCGCCGAATTTCTCGAGGGGTTTGCCGTCGGTGATCTGGTGGGTCCACCAGTCGCGGTCTTCCTCGAAGGCGCGCATGAAATCGTCGGTGACGCGCACGGAATGGTTGGCGTTCTGGAAGAAGACGGAGGAATAGGCTTCGCCGTCGATCGCGGGATCGTAGCCCTGCTCGATCAGAACCTGAGCCTTGCGCTCTTCCTTCGTTTTGCTCTCGATGAACTCAAGAATATCCGGGTGATCGATGTTGAGGATCACCATCTTCGCCGCCCGGCGCGTCTTCCCGCCGCTCTTGATGACGCCGGCAAACGCGTCGAAACCCTTCATGAAACTGACGGGGCCGGAGGCGATGCCGCCGCCCGAAAGAGTTTCGCGGCTGCCGCGCAGGGCTGAGAAGTTCGTGCCCGTGCCGGAGCCCCACTTGAAGAGCATTCCCTCGGTCTTCGCGAGGTCCATGATCGAGATCATGCTGTCCTCTACCGAGTTGATGAAGCAGGCGGAGCACTGCGGCTTGGCCTGCACGCCGACGTTGAACCAGACCGGAGAGTTGAAAGCCATCTTCTGCTCGACGAGAAGATGGGTGAGCTCGTCACGGAAGGCATCTTTGGATTCGGGAGTGGCGAAGTATCCGCCTGGATCGCCCCAGCGGACGATGGAGTCGACCACGCGGCCAATCAGGTGCCGCACCGAGGTTTCGCGTTCGGGCGTATTAGGCTTGCCGTGAAAATACTTCGAGGCAACGATGTTGGTCGCCGTCATCGACCAGGACTTGGGGACTTCGACATTCTCCTGCCGGAAGATCACCTGGCCTTTATCGTTGCCTATGAGTGCGGTGCGACGTTCCCATTCCACTTTGTCGAAGGGAGATACCCGTCCGTCTGTAAAGCGACGCTTGAAATCCAGGCCAGTCGTGCGCCTCGCTGGGTGGTCTACTTGCGAATTCAAAGCCATTCTCGTTTCCGCCATCTCTGCCTCCGCGCCGGCAGTCGTGCCGCCGAATAGTTGGCCGGGATGCCAGCAGGGAGGACTTGCATTCCAATTATACTCCCCAAACGGAACCCGGATATGATTGCGTGTATCGAGGGATACACGGAATGAGAGGATTTCAGCGATCGCGGCAGGCACTTGACCCCCGGAAAAGTGTCCGCCAAAAACCGAAAAAGTCAAAAAGCGCTGCTAAGCCGCGTCTCACACGAAGCGCGGTCCAAGAAGCGCACGCCTATAGCGATTCGGTTGAACCCGGTCGGAACATCGCGTGTGCGGCCGTGGCGCTGGGTAAAACGACCGAGCACGTAATGCCGAGTCTGGATGCGGAGTATCGTGGGTTGTGGAAAAGTTGTCAAGCAGAAATCGCAAGGGGACCACAAAATATCTGGTGTGGCGTGTCGAAACTATCTACTGGTAGTGGTTCCGCGGTAGAGCCCTTGTGTCGCGGGGGCACGTGTGCTTTGCGAATCAACACCCACTTATTGACATGAAGCGCGGCGCCGAAAAAAACTATAGTGGAACTGCCATGAGTACGCCTGCAATCGAAACCATGGGCCTCACAAAGGACTATCCAGCCGGCTTCTGGCCGAAACGCATGCGCCGCTCGCTCGATAATCTGACGCTGCAGGTCGAGGAAGGCGAAATCTTCGGGTTCCTCGGGCCAAACGGTGCGGGAAAAACGACCACACTGAAGCTGATCACCGGCCTCATTTTCCCGACTTCGGGCACGGCGCGGGTGCGCGGCCGCTCGATCGACGACGTTCGCATGCACCGCGAGATCGGCTACCTCCCCGAGCAGCCCTACTTCTACGACTATCTTACGGCGCGCGAGCTGCTCGATTACTACGCACGGTTTTCGAACTACACCGCCCTGGAGCGGCGCGAGCGCGTGGAGCGATTCCTCGGCCTGGTGGGCCTGGCATCCGCGAGCGACGTACAGCTGAGAAAATTTTCAAAGGGCATGCTGCAGCGCGCGGGCATCGCGCAGGCGATCCTGCACGACCCTCCGGTGGTGTTTCTCGATGAGCCGATGTCCGGCCTCGATCCCATTGGAAGGCGCGAAGTGCGCGACATCATTCACGACCTGAAACGGCAGGGGCGCACGGTATTTTTCTCAACGCACATTCTCTCGGACGCGGAGATGCTGTGTGATCGGGTGGCCGTGCTGGCGGGCGGAAAGCTACAAGGCGTGGGCGCGCCGGGCGACATCGTCTCGATCGCAGTGGCAGGAATGGAAATTCTTTTCGAAATGCGCGACGGGCGCGCGCTCCCTGCGGCATTGTCCCACGCTGTTCGGATTGGGCCGCGCCATCGCCTGGAAGTGCCCGAGGCCGAGCTGTATTGCACGCTCGACAAGCTGCGCGAGTGCGAGGCCCGGATTCTTTCGATCACTCCCGTGCGGCCCACGCTCGAAGACTATTTCATCCGGATGGTGGGGCGCGAACAGACTCCCGTACACGCGCTCGAAGGGATGGCCCGATGAGCGCGATGCCCGGCGTGGTGGCGATCAATACGTTCCGCGAAGCGGTGCGCGACCGCGTGCTCTACAACCTGGTTCTTTTCGCGCTGATGATGATCGGCGCGGCGATCCTGGTCGGGCAGATTTCGATCGGGATCGAGCGGCTGGTGATCATCAATCTCGGGCTTTCGGCGATTTCGATTTTTGGATTGGTGATGGCGGTTTTTATCGGCGTAGGCCTCGTCTACAAGGAAATGGAGAAGCGCACGCTTTACACGCTGCTTGCCAAGCCGATTCGCCGGTCGGAATTCCTGATGGGGAAGTACGGCGGGCTGCTGCTGACACTGGTGGTCAACACGTCGTTCATGACGCTGGGGCTCGCGGCCGCGCTCTATTACGTGGGCAGGCCGTTCGTGGCCTCGGACGCCTGGATTCTGGTGGCGATCTATTTCATCCTGCTCGAATTCGCGCTGGTGACGGCGCTCGCGCTGTTTTTCTCCTGCTTCTCGAGCCCGATGCTCTCGGCGCTTTTCACGCTGGCAATCTATGTCATCGGCGTGTTCGGGACGGATATTCGGGATTTCGGGGAGTTTACGAAAAATCCCGCGCTCAAGGTCGCGACCCGGGCGCTCTACTATCTCGTGCCGAATTTCCACAATTTCAACGTGATTGGCGCCGTGGCGCACGGCGAATCGATTCCCGCAGCACTGATTTGGCAGAACACGCTCTATGCCATTTTCTATGTGACGCTGGTTCTGGCGGCCGCCTCCGCCGTGTTCTCGAGACGAAATCTGAAATGAGCGGCGCCCGCGCAACGCGCATCCCGTGGGCGACTCTGGCGGGCATCGTCCTGCTTTTCGGCGCGATTGCAGCGTTGCAGGGCCACATCGACGCGCAAACGCGCGATTTCGCGGCCCGGAAGGAAGAGCTGCTTTTGAGCTCGCCCACCGCAATACAAAAACTCAGCCTGGGCTACGATTCGCTTATGGCCGACATCTATTGGACTCGCGCCGTGCAGTACTATGGTTCACGTCTCAGCGAGGACAGCCAGAACTTCGAATTGCTGTGGCCGCTGCTCAACGTCGCTACGACGCTCGATCCGAAACTCATCGTGGCGTATCGCTTCGGCGCGATCTTTCTCTCAGAGCCGGCGGTGGGCGCGAACCGGACCGACCTCGCGATCCAGCTCGTCAAGCGGGGTATCGAGGCCAACCCGGACAACTGGCGTCTGAACGGCGACCTGGGCTTTCTTTATTACTGGCGAATCAAGGATTACAAGGATTCCGCAGCCGTCTATCTCGACGGCAGCAAGAAGCCCGGGGCGCCGCCGTGGATGAAGGTGATGGCGGCCCGCGTGTCGGCCATGGGCGGATCCTTCGAGACATCGCGCATGATCTGGTCCGAAATATACGAATCAAACAACGATCCGCGCATCCGAAAGACGGCTCTCGAAGAATTAAAAGTGCTGAAAGCGCAGAGCGATGAGGAACATCTCGACGAGCTCGCCGAGGATTACCGCAAGCAATTCGGGCGCTATCCGACGTCGAGCGAAGAACTGCGGGCGGGGGGACTTCTGGAGGGAATTCCGCTCGACCCGGCGGGCTATCCCTACCTCTTTGGGGCCGATGGGAAATCCAGCCTCGACCCGCACAGCCCCATCCTCATCCCGGCGCCCCCAAAGGTTCCCGGCGCATCCAAGCAATGACGGGCGGCAAGCTCCCTTCCAAGCGTAGGCGCATTTTGGAGGGACGTTTAGAATGGGCCTGGAATGATTTGTAACCTCAGCGAGTCCCGATTGGAATACTTTTAGCCCCCGTGCTCAAGCGCGCCGCCATTTCGATCGGAGTGTCTGCTCTAATGGCGGCAGGTTTGGCGTCGATTCCGGCCCTGGCGCGTCCACAAACCTCGCCAATACGCACCCCAGCGAAACCGGTTGCGCGATCTCAGGTACAAGCGCCGTCCGCTGAGGAGATCCGCGCTCGCGCCAAGAAGCTGATCGCGAATCAGCACAAGAACGATCAGGCCCTCGACCAATACGAGCGCGTCGAGCGATACCAGGATTTTACCAGCGGGGCGGACCCGCAGATCATCGAGGACAAGCTGTTTCGCGTGGTGCCCGACGGCGGCGGAACGATGAAGATCCTGCTCAAGGACAAAGGCACTCCCGCCGATCCTGCGGACTACCGGCGCCAGTTGCAGCTCTGGGAAGACATGCTACAACGGATGGCTCGGACCGACGATTCGAAAGCCAAAGCAGCCCGCGAGAAATACCAAAAGCGGCAGCGCGATCGGGCGGAATTCCTGGACGCGATGAGCGACGCCTATAGCGTCCAGTGGGTGGGTCGGGAAACTCACGGCGGGCACAACTGTGACGTCTTTGAACTCACTCCGAATTCCGATTTTCATCCGCACTCGATGTTTCAAAGCGCGATGGCGCACGTCACGGCCAAGATATGGGTGGATCACGACACCGACGAGCTGGTGCGCGGCGAGGCGCACGTTCTGAGCGACATTTCGTTCGGAGGAGGCCTGCTTGGAAAACTCTATCGCGGGGGCCTCGTTTCGATGGAACAGGCTGAGGTGGCTCCGGGAATCTGGCTGCCCACGCGCACGGAATACGAATTTACGGGACGAAAATTCCTCTTCCCATTCGCCGAACACCAGGTGATCGATGCCAGTCATTACCGCCGCCTGGGCTCGCTGCAAGAGGCGCTCGTGATCGTGCAGAACGAGTTGTCGACTGGGAAAACCTTCAGCGAAGATCCGTAACTTTACCGCCCGCCCGGTGTTAAATGAAGGAAGCCGACCCGTGCTCCCAAGGAGAATTCCTATGCGGCGCCTGGTACTCACGATTCTCAAGGCGTTTCTAGCGGGCTCATTTTTATGTGCGGCGCTGGCGCCTCCGGGTGTCGCGCAGGCTAACGCGGCTAGCCCGGCTAATTCATCCGGGCAAAACGCCGAGCCTGCCACCCAGGCATCGGTGCCCGCGCCC
Source organism: uncultured Acidobacteriota bacterium (assembly GCA_963836125.1). Taxonomy (GTDB): domain Bacteria; phylum Acidobacteriota; class Terriglobia; order Acidiferrales; family UBA7541; genus Palsa-295. The sequence goes on along the minus strand of CAWIIK010000003.1, from coordinate 340,415 downwards.
GCCCAACCAGCAGCAAAAAAGGTGTGGACCAATGACGACGTGATCGGATTGCGAGAGGATTCCAAGATCTCCACGTTCACGCAACCGCACGCCAATCCGGCCAAGAGTACTGGGAGGCCTGCGAATCCCAAAGCCAAAGATACGAAGTGGTATCAGGATCGAATCGCAGGGCTACGAGCGAAACTCCCGCCGCTGGACGACCAGATAGGGCAACTCCAGGCGGCCCTGAGCGGACAGACGGTGAATTCGGTGCGCAAGTGGGGCGGAGTGAAACCGGACGACTGGAGGGTTGAGCTGGACGAACTTCAGAAGAAGCACGACAGCATCGAAGCTCAAATCAGCGCCCTCGAAGACCAAGCGCGCCGCGACGGTATCCCGGCGGGCGCGCTTCCTTGAGCGATCGTTGAGCGCTTGAACGGCGCGTCCTACCGCGCGGCCGCGGCCACTTCCTTTTCGATCGGGGCGCCGATCAGATTGCCCCATTCGGTCCAGGAACCGTCGTAATTTTTCACGCCATCGTAGCCCAGCAGATACTTCAGGACGAACCACGTGTGAGAGCTGCGTTCGCCGATCCGGCAGTAAGCGATCGTTTGCCCGGAACCCGCAATGCCCTTCGCTTGGTATAGCTGCTTCAACTGCTCGACTGATTTGAAGGTGCCATCCTCGTTGGCTGCTTGCGCCCACGGGATATTGGCCGCCCCGGGGATGTGTCCGGCGCGCTGCGCGGTTTCGCTCATGCCCGGCGGCGCGATGATTTTTCCGGTGAACTCGTCGGCCGAACGCACGTCCACCAGGCTTCCGCCCGACTTTTTTCTGACGATCTCGAGCACCTCCTCGCGGTAGGCACGAATCGATTCGTCCGGCCCGGTAGCGCGATACGTCGTGGGGGCGACTTTGGCAGCTTCGGTGGTTAGCGGGCGCTTCTGTTCGACCCACTTCTTGCGGCCGCCATTCATCAAGCGGACATCCTTGTGGCCGTAATACTTGAGCTGCCACAACGCATACGCCGCGAACCAGTTGTTGTTATCGCCGTAGAGAACGATCGTCGTGTCGTTCGAGACGCCGGACTGGCCGAGCAGTCTCTCGAGCGCGGATTTCTCAATCAGATCGCGGCGGACGTTATCTTGAAGCTGCGTCTGCCAGTTCCATCCGACGGCACCCGCGATGTGGCCCTGATCGTACGCCGTCGTATCTACATCCACCTCGACCAGGCGGACCTTGGGATCGCTCGCGTGATCCGCAGCCCACTCGGTCGTCACCAGCACTTCCGGATGCGCATATTCAGCCATGTCACTTCCTCCCTCGAATATCGGATGTCGTAGCTGCTACAGGAGACCCAAACACAAAAAAACCCGCCGGCCAGACTCTCTGGCGGCGGGTCGCAAAATCCTGAGCTGTGAGGTACTTACGTGCTCAGCTTGCCCGTGCCAGAGGACACGCGGACGCTACACAAGCGACAACAACCCTGAGCCGGCCTCTGGCAGCAAATCGTCATGGCCGAAGCATACGCCGAAACTGCCTGGGGTGACAACGCCGTTCTGCAGTGGCTTGGGTGTCGGATCAGATCGGCTTCAGTGGGCCTGAGGCGGAAGATTCGTATTCGAGGCGAAGGAGCCAATCGAAATGAACCCTCTGCAGGGCGAGCCATTTTTCGAGCTCTTCGCGGCCCGGGGCGTCAAATTCAATCAGCATCTTGCCCTCCTGCATGTTCACCACGACGCGGCGCGCCCTTACCTGGCCCGCGCCTCCGTACAGGCGCGCGGTAAGCTCCTCTGCACCCTGACGCGTCAGGCAGGCCAAGGTGTGCTGCGAGATGTAACGGGCCACCGGCCCTCCTCTGCCGTGCGAATGAAGGGCCGCACCGGCAACAAATGGGATAACCCGTCCGGACGAAAAAAGCAATTGAATGGGAATGGCTGCCCGGTGCGGAAACTGGACGGAAGTACAGGTGCACGAGCGAGAAACTGGTCCTGCGGAAATCGGCTCGGAGCCGGCACCAACCGATAGAATGCGGGTGTGGGACCCGAGGTGATTCACATGGCGCGTATTCGATGGTCGACCTACCTGATTCTGTTAGCGGCGATCTTGGCTTTTGCCGCGGTGGGGAGCGCGAGGGTCAGAATCGGCACAATCGCAGGGACCGTGCTCACTGCGCACGGCAAGCCCGCGGCCGATGCCACGGTCACAATGCAAACTTCCTATGGCCAGAGCCCCTGCGCCACACACACCGACGCGAAAGGCCACTTCGAGTTCGCGCGATACGCCACTGGCCAATACGATCTGCAGGCCTACTGGCACGGCATGTTCTCGGACTGGACGAAACGCGTTGTAATCCGGTCTGACAAGACGACCGAAATCACGCTGCGCCTTCCCCCCGCCGCCGACATAACCGTAACCGTTTCGAAGTGATCGGCTGTCCGCAGAGCAGCGCTTGCGGCTTTCTTATGAGGTTCTAGTACCATGGTACGAGCTAAATGCGCCTCGGGGGCCATTGGTGCACCCAGGTTGCCTGCCTAGGATGAATCGCGGGTTGTGGGGGCTTGCTTTGCGGGGACGACGGCTCTAAAACGAGCCGGGGCACGCTTCCCGACCCGCCCAAGCCCTTCCTGCCGGCGTAACCCCTCCTGACCCCAGCCGCAGGACGGGCCCGTTCAGAACCGCCCTGCCTTGAATCAGTTTCAACCACCGCTTAGACGGGCCCACCGCCCGCATTGCGCATCAAACTGCATATCAAAGGGCCCGGGCGTCCTTGTGCCGCGTAAACCCCGTGCAATCTGGGCGGGGCCGGATACGTGAGGATGCCTGGAGGCCGGGGATTCCGACAGATGACGGGAAAAGCGGGCAGAATGGCACGGCGCTGCATGGGGTCCATCACGATCGGGCTATGCTTTGCGGCAGGGCCAGCCGGCGCTACGGATTTAGAACCAAAGACCCTGGCAGCCTTCGAGCGCTACGTGGCCGTGGCGGAGGCCCAGATCGACGAGCAACTCTCTGAAGGCCAACCCTATCTTTGGGTCGAGGGTTTGCCAGCCAGCCGCCGCGCCATGGCAGAGGCGCAACTGCGAGCGGGACAGGTGGTGATCGAGCGGCTGGACGTCACGGGAAAAAGCGATGCCGAGAAACCAATTTCGGTCCCGGGCGGGATGATTCATCACTGGATCGGGACCGTGTTCATTCCGGGCGCCACCCTGGAGCAAACACTCTCGCTCGAGGAAGACTACGATCATCAGCAGGAATATTTTCAGCCGGATGTGATGCGCTCGCGAATTCTCCACCACGATGGAAACGATTTCACGATCGAATTGCGCCTGTACAAAAAGAAGGTCATCGCGACGGTCCTCGACACCGAGCATCAGGTGCACTACACCCTGGTCGATGCGACGCACGCCTGGAGCCGGTCGCGAACGATTCGAATTCAGGAAGTGGAGAACGCGGGCGAGCCCAGCGAGCATCTTGAACCCGAAGGCCACGATCGCGGCCTTCTGTGGCGGATGAATACGTACTGGCGTTTCGAGGAGAAAGATGGCGGGACCTACGTGGAGTGCCAATCGATATCGCTTACACGTGACATCCCGACGGGATTGGGCTGGCTGATCGGACCGTACGTGAACAGTGTCCCGCGGGAGTCGCTCAATTTCACGCTTGAAACCACGCGCGCTAGGGTTCTGCAACGCATCGCGACGCAACCGCGAGGCAAATCGGGAAGCTAGAAAGAAGTAGCTGAGAGAAAGACGTCCGCCAAGCCGTTCGAATCGATCCCGACCAGGTTATTCGCCGACGAGATAAAAGCAACCGTGTGGCCATCGCCGCTGATGGCCGGGGCGATGCTGTCTCCGTTTGCCGCGGCGGGCGACGAGCCCGCGGGCAGGCTGGCTAACGCCGTGCGAGGGGTGCAGGCGGTCGTGCCACTCGGGAGATCCGCGCAAGTGCTGCGCGCAAAAATGTTCTCGACACCATTGACCACGTTCGGCGCCAGGTTCGTCGCCTTCGACGAAAACGCGATGAGAACTCCTCCCGGGCAAGTTCCCGTTGTCGTTGTCGTCGCGTTGCACACGCTGACGCTTGGACTTTCGCTCAGGGAGTTTGCCGGGGTGGACGGATTGGTCGTCGTGTCCGGCGTGGAAACGAGCACGGGACTGGAGGGAGTACACGTCGCCGGCACGGTGACCACAACATCGATACACGTGTCATAGACATACACTTGCTGCAGCCCGGCCGAGGCGATTCCAAGGTCCGTTGCTGTAGAAGCAAAGGCTACGAAGCGGCCGTCCGGCGACATCGAGGGCTCTATGCTGATACCGTTCGCGGCGGTGGCGCCTCCATCGGGCGTGGAAATGAGATTGGTGAGGGAGACGCAGTCATTGTCGACCGTTCCGATGGTCGTAACGCAGGTAGAGCGTTCGAAGATTTCCTGGGCCGCATCAGGGTTGGGCGCGGTCGCGCCCAGATTCGTCGCGGTCGATGAAAAAGAGACGTAGAGACCCGTGTTCGAGATCGCGGGATCTAAGCTCGGCCCGTCGCCCGGCGTCACGCCGTCCGGGGTAGAAACTAAATACGTGGTTGGAACGCACGAGGGCGTTTGCGTCAAAGGAGTGGCGCCTGCGCAGATTGTACGGATGTAGACCTGCGGCGTTGTGGCGTCAACAACGACACCGGAGACGAGATTCGTGGCGAGCGAAACGAACGCGACGTACTGCCCATCGGGACTGATGACCGGATTGTAGCTTTCTCCATTGCCCGCGCTCGTGCCGTCGGCAGACAGAGATACCAGCACCGGCGTACAGGAGGACGTCGTCGTAGTCTCGCAGGTTGGCTGCCAGTAGACCTGGGGCGTGCCTCCAGGCGTGCTCACGTAGTTCACGAGGTTGCTGGCCGTAGAAGTGTAGGCGACGTTGGCCCCGGCACTGTCGAGCGAAGGCTCGGAACTTGGCCCGTCGGCGGGATTTCCTCCCGTTCCTGTGGTGATCAGAAGCGTGTTCGGAGTGCAACCGCTGCCGCCCGAACTTGTCGTTGAGAGGCAGGTATCGCGGTAAAAAATGCCGCTCGTGCCGGTGGTTAAGTTCTGCGCGGTGACTGTCGAAAGCAGGTTCGTCGAATTGGACGCGAACGCGACGAATTCCCCCGTCAGGCTGGCCGACGGTCCGGCCGTCGTCAGCGTCGGAACGCCCGTTGAGCACGGCGTGCCGCAGACCCCATTGTTCGCCTGCGCTCCCGAAGGGGCGAGGTCGACGAGCACGGGCAGCCCCGCCGTATCGCTGGGGTTCACGGCGAAAGTAAGTGGGTTGGACGTACCGCCGCCGGGGCCCGGATTGAACACTTGCACCTGATTCACGCCGCCGGCTGCAACGTCCGCGGCTGTCAGCGTCACCTGAAGCTGGGCCGCGTTCGTGAAGATCGTTGCATGGGGAGCGCCGTTGATGGTCACCGTTGAATTTGTCACAAAACCTATCCCGGCCACGGTGACGGCCGTGGACGTAGTCGTTCCGGCCAGTGCGGCAGTCGGGCTCAACGACGTGAGATCGGGAACGGGATTCGTCACGCTCAGGGGCGCGGAATTGGAGACGCCGCCGTTCGGGGGCGGATTGATCACGGTAATCTGGACCGTGCCCGCCGTGGCGACATCGGCGGCGAGAATCGACGCAACCAGCGAAGTCGGGTTTTCGAACGAAGTCGAGCGAATGTTGCCGTTCACAGAAACCTCAGACTGCGAAACAAAATTCTTACCGTTCACGGTCAGCGTTAATCCGCCGATACCGGTCGAAACCCCGGAAGGCGACAGCGACGTGATCTGCGGCAACGGACTTGGCGCCGGATTGATCACGAACGTGGTGGGATTGGTGTTTCCGCCACCGGGGGAGGGCGTGGACACCGTGATCGATGCCGAACCCGCATTTTCGATGAAGCTTGCGGGGATTTGAGCGGTAAGTACGCCGGTCGAGGTGAACAGAGTGACCAGGGCGCTGCCGTTCCAATACACGGAAGAGGCTGGCGTAAAGTTGCCGCCGTTCACGGTCAAAGTGAAGCCCGGCTGGCCCGCCTGAATGCTCGGTGGAGACAGCGTTATATTGGGCGAAGGCGTAGGATAATTGATCTCCTCCTGGCAAGCCGTTAGCAGCGCGGCCGCCACACAAATCGAAAACCAGAAAAGGACACGAGATCGAACCTGCAATTCCTCACCCCTGATTCCGCAGATCGGCTGGAACGCCTTAAACGCAATCGTAGAGACTACTAAAGATGTCTCTTGCGGGCAATCGGGATGCCTCGCCGGGGCCCAGATTTGCGGTCGATCGGCCGTCCGCGCCGGTCACTTCCGAAGGGCTCTGAAATGCGACGTTCGATCGCTGGTTTCTTACTCCGCCAACCCCGTTCCGGGCTAGAGGACGGCGTAGTACGTGAAGATCGTGTAGTCCGGATTCGCGTGGCGCTTGCCCGAGCCGACGATCACCGTGCGTGTAAGCCAGTCGTGCGGGCCGACGGGCGTATCGAAATAGGGCGTGCAGCGGAAATAGAAGGGCCGATCGCCGCCCCAGCTCGGGTCGTTGCGATCGATCGGCTTGCCATCCACCGGATAGAGGTAGCCCGTATTGTGGATGTAGATCATCGTGCCGTCCGAGGCTTCGAGCATGTAGTGGGCGTTGAGTACCCCATTGCCGGCGTAGTCCGCGCCGCTGCGCGGCACGACGCGTCCCTGCAGCCGCGGCCCTTCGATCACACCGGACATCGCGGGAACGTAGGCGCGCCGACCGTTCGGCGTTTTGAATGAAACGCGCTCCTTGAAATCGATGCGTATCTGAAACACGTATTCGAGCTGGATCGGCTCGATCACTCCGAGTGGTTGCATGGTTCCCTGCCCTGCCGGCTTGGTTTCCGATTGCGCCGATTGCGATCGACCGGCCGTCTCGCTCGCGGCGAATGCGGCCCTCGGGAGCAGCGCGCCGAAAGCGCCGCCGGCAAGCAGCGCTCCGCCACCGAGCGCGGAACCTTGCAGCATCGAGCGGCGACCGATCGGACGTCCTGCTAACGAACTGCTGCGTTTGCTTTTCATGGAAGCACTCCTAGTGGCTTCTGCGGCCAAACGAAAGATTGTTCGAGAAAAACGGCACGACCTTTTTCTCCACGCGTTCCTGGATTCCGCTGATGTGCGTGCCCTCGTAAGTTTCGAACGTGTGCGTGATTCCATAGGCGGTGAGCAGACGATCGACTTCCCCATTGGACGCCATGAGTCCGTCTTTCGTGCCCACGTCGCCCGCGATGGCGTGAAGCTCTCTCAGGCTCGTGATGTATTGGTCGATCATCGCGAGCGGTGCATTCGCGTCCCATTTTGCGGCGATCTGGGGCTGCAGCTTGCCGTCTTTCCACGGGAGCATCGAAAAAGAGCGGCGGGTTCGCCGGGTTGGGCGACCAAGCGGCGGCCTCGGCGATCATGGCTCGCTCCCCGAAGCCCGCCTTCGCCAGATCAGCCGCGCTTCGAACGGATTCGGCGCCGGTCATCGCGGGACCCTGGGTTTCACGGGAAATGGGTGTAAGACAGCAAGCGCTGAGCCAGTAGATACTCGAAAACACCTCGGGATGCTTCATCGCGAGGCGAATTGTGCCGTACCCACCCATCGAATGGCCGGCGAGTCCGCGGCTCATGCGATCGGGGATCGTGCGGTAGTGCGCGTCGATGTACGACACGAGATCCTGCGCGATGTAATCCTCCCAGTCGCCCGTCGTTACCGAATTCGAGTACATGCTGCCGAAGTAGACGGTGTGGGCGCTCGGCATCACGAAGATCATCTCGCGCGAACCAGCCGCCAGGGCAGCGTCGATCGCCGCGGGCGCGTTGATGAAAACGTGCTTCGCGCCGAACCAGTTGTCGTCGTTATCCATATAGCCGTGCAGCAGATAGACCACGGGGTATCGGCGGTGCTTCTGCTTCTCGTAACTGGGCGGGAGATAGATGGAAACGTCGCGATCGGGCGAATCGCCCTCCAGATTTCCTTCGAGCGATTTGCCGTGCACCTGGACGCGCTCGACGGTGCCGTGCGGCGCAGGCTTTTCCGTCTGCGAAAAGACGAAGCCACACGCCAGCAGGACCAAACTGGCGAAAAGGGCTGCGTTGGCCGCCGATCTGAAAAGGACGGAATGGGGCTTCATTGAACGGGCTCTCCTATGACGCATTCGAAGCTGTCCGCCTTCTCGGGATCGCCCATACCTTTGTAGCGCGCATATTTCGGATACGCGCACAGCGGCCGAGAACGGCCCGGAAACGACTTGCCCGTCGCCACCACAAACTCGGGCGATGTTCCCTTCTCAACCCAGTCGACGATGGCCGTGAGCATATCGAAATCATCCAGCGTCGCTAGGCCGCCCATGCAATGGCTCATTCCCGGCACGAGGAAAAAGCGGCTCCAGGTTTGCACTTGATCCATGCCGCCATTTGACGGGTCCTGCCCAAGCTGCTTGTAGTAACCCAACGTAGCCAGGAATGAAAACCAGGGGTCGCTTGTGCCGTGATAGAAGATGAGCTTGCCGCCGTGCTCCGAGAAGGTGTTGAGATTAGTCCACAAAGCCGTGTCAGTGAGCGTCTGTTCGGGATTGGCCCGGACGCCGGCGACTTGCTGATCGACGGACTCATCGGGCGGCAGAACGTTTCCGAGAATGTTGGGGCCCGGCATGGGCAAGAATCCCAGCGTGAACCCGGGGCCTTTGGGTTCGGCCACCATGTCCGCGTCGAAGGGAAAGCGCGGATAGACTTGGTCGCCGCGCGAATCCTTGGGGCCGCCAAAGGCCTCCTCTAAGGCCTTCACCTGGCCGGCCGAAAGGCAGCTGTCGGTCTTATCGTCGCTGCACTGGAGAACGGCGGGATCGAAATGGCAGGCTGCTCGGTTGAAAATCATGCCGTCCTTCAGCCCGTCTTTGTCGTCGCAGGCTTTCAGGATCGCGTCCGCGATCAGTTTCCTGTCGCTGCTCGAGAAATCCTTTGTCGGATCGCGCTTCCCGTTCGGGCCTTTGGGTGCGATCTCGTCGAATGCTCGCGTCGCCCACGAAAGTCCGATATTCGAATAGCCCGTTTCCATGGCCGGATCGCCGGAAATAATTCCGTCGAAATACGTCGGGTACCGCTCTGACATCAGCATGGCCTCGCGGCCACCGGTGGAGCAGCCGTCGAAGTAGGAGTGTTTGGCAGGCTGGCCGTAGTAGCTCGCAATAATCCGCTTCGCCAGCACGGCCACCCGGCCGACGGCAAGGTAAGCGAAGTCGAGGGCGGCGAGCTGGTCCTTCATGAAGGAAGCATCAAACACCGCACCCTCGTGACCGGTGTCCGTGGAAACGACCGCAAAGCCGCGCGTGAGCGCAGGTGCGTTGCCGGCAGCCTGAGTGCCAAACGGCGCGCCCACCGAACCATTCAGCCCGCCGCCGCCCTGAAACAGGAAGCGTCCATTCCATTGATCCGGCAGCGCGATTGCGAACTCGATTGCGTAGTGCTTGCCGTCGAAACCCGTGCGCGGATCGATCGTGCCGTCCGCGCGGCAATACGAAGGGACCGCGACCTGAATCGTATCGCCAAATTGCGAAGGCCGGATCGTTCCGGGCGCGGCGGCGGGAACGGGCACCGCCTTCGTAATCGTCATACCCGATCCCGGAATCTCCAGCTTCGTCAGAGCGGCGCACTTTTCCGCCGGCGCGATTCCGGGCGCGGCATCCTGCGCCTGCACGCACGCAGCCGATGCCAGTGCCAGGCAAACCAATACGAGATAAATGCGCCTCATTTCCAAATTTTTCATAACCGAATCCCCCACCAGAGATACCAGTTGCCGGACGCGGCGGAGCATAACAAACCGCCCGCGCGCAGGGCAATGTCTCGATTCGTGCGCGCCGTTCGCGGAACGTTAGAGCTTGAAGATTTTTCGTGCGGTTTCGCCGAGGATGTTGCGCTTGGCCTGCTCGCTTAGAAACGGCAGCCCGGCAATTCGCGCGGGCACGTCGAAATCCCAGTGCGGCCAGTCCGAGGAGTACAGCAACTGCGTCTCGGCGCGCACGGCCTTGAACGTCGCCTCGAGCATGTGCGGCATCGTCACTTCGAGCGGCTGCGATGTGAAGTACATCTCGGCGATGTATTCGCTCGGCAGGCGCTTGAGCAGCGGCGCATCCGATTGGCGCATGAGGTATTCGTGGTCGAGCCGCTGCATCATGAACGGCACCCACGCCAGCCCGCTTTCGATCCAGATCACCTTGAGTTTCGGAAAGCGCTCGGGCAGGCCGTTCACGATCCAGTTCGTCATGTGCGTCATATTGCAGGTGACGAACGACATCGAATGAACCGAGAGGAAGCGGTTCATCGTGGTCGTCATCGTGTCGCCCCAGGTGGGGCCGGCGTGAAACGCGAGCGGCAGGCCGCGCTCCTCAAGCTCGCGATAGACGCGCATGTACGTGTTCTTGTGCACGCCCGTGTGGCGCTGGCTGGTGATCATGAAGCCGACCACGCCGCGCGTTTCGCCGAATTCTCGGATCATCTCCAGGCACGCGTCGGGATCGTGGAACGGCAAGCAGAGCAGCGTTTTCACGCGCTCCTCGCGCGTCAGAATCGTCTCGGTGAACCAGCGGTTATACGCGAACGTCATCGCCGTCACGATATCGGGCTCGGGATGCAGGCCCATCTCGAGCATCGGCTGCGGAAACACGACCTGCATTTTGATTCCCATCGAGTCCATCGCGCGGCGCACGAGCGTGAGGTCGCGGTGCTCGTCCGTTTTCTCGACGTACTCCGCAAGCTCGGCCTGGTGCGGAATGCGCCCAAAGACGTCCTGAAACGTCAGCCCGACCGGATGATTGCTGAAGGCCAGCTGGCGCGCGCGCGGCCAATCCTGCGTCATCGTTTTCGCGTTGTGCCGCAGAACCGGATTTTCAAGGCGATCGAGAATCTCGCCCCAGGAATCGAACTCCACGTGATGCGCGTCGACGTCGACGATGAAGTACTCGTCGAGGTGGTATCGCGCAATGTCGCGGCGCGCGTTTGCGAGGATTTCGCGCGAGTCGGTGCGTGTGGTGATTTGCTGCACCGCATGTTCGGTCGCAGTGCTGGTGCCGTTCAAAGTTTTGGTTGTGCCCATATCCGTATCCTTGCCCGCAGCTGCGCCAAGCTCAAGCTCCGGGCGCAGTGCGTGAAAACCAGAGCGCCAAATCGAAAGGGTTCAGGTGGTGCGCGCGAAGCAGCGCGCATGCCATCACCATCGCCTCCGTGGTCGAGACCGTGGCATCGATCACGGGAATCGCTTTCGCGTCCGGTTCCGCATCTTCCACCGCCGCCGCATAAAGCTTCACGGCGCCGCTCACGAGATTCGTCACGTCGGCGGGCGGCACGCCGGCGATTTCGCCCGCCCCGGTCGTTCGCTCGATCTGCGCGCGCAGCTTGACGAGAAGCGCGGATAATTTCGCGGCCTCGTCAGACGGTGACATAAATTCCGTCGGCTGCTTCTTCCACGGCCACGCGAATCAGTTTGGCTGCGGGCCGCCCCGGGTGCACGCCCGTCTTGATGCTGTATTCGAATCCGTGCCACGGGCAGACGATGTGCAAACTCGACGCGTCGAAAGCGAAGCCGCGGCTCTCGCCGCCCGGCTCGAGGACTTCGATGACGCGCGGGATGATCTTGCCCTGGCACACGGGCCCGCCTTGATGCGCGCACCTATTTTCCCAGGCGTAGAGTTTTCCTTCGACGCGGAAGATCCCGATCGTCTTGTCGCCGATGTCGACCACGAGCCGGCACCCTTCGGGAACCCGCTCGCCTGCACCGACGTAGACTCGCTGTGACGTTGCCGGCATGTTTCACCAGGGCTGGTAAACGAAGGCGATTGTATGTTGAGACGAGGCGATTATCAACTTGCGGGGCTATTCAAGGCCGGACTGCCGGAAAGGCAGGGCGGCTAATTCACCGGGCGCGACGGAATGTCTCCGGCCCAGTCGGGTTGGGCAAATTCCACGCCCCAGAAGTGCGGGCTGGGCGAAAGGAACTCGACGCCGACGCGCGTGCCCTTCTCCGACGTGTCGCCGATATAGACCACGCGGCACTCCTGCTCTTCCTCCGTGGCCGGATTGATGAGCAGCACCTCCGATCCGAGTTCGAGTGCCTCCTCGAGGTAGAGGAGGCCGCCGTGCGCATTGATCACGATGGTTTGGCTGTTCTCGCGGAATTTGCGGCCGTCGATGTTCTTCCCGGTCGCGCGGACGGGAAGCCGCGTGAAGACCCGCGAGCTGCGGCGTTCCTTGCTGTATGGGGCTGCGGTCGACATCATGAATATCGTGCAACGCACGCCTCGGTGAGTCAATTCTGCGAAACGCCTGCGTGCCTAAAAAGACAGTTTGCGAAATCGCTGTCGGAATCAGGCGGGCTTCCGTAAAATGTGACGTTGCCGCCCGCGCCAAAACAGCGCAGACGCAGCGGCATTGGCCGGGGGGCCGCTCATGAACGTCATCGACTACATCGAATCGAAGCGCGAAAACAATCTCAACGAGCTGAAGGAATTTCTGCGCATCCCGAGCGTGAGTGCCAAGAGCGAGCACAAGCCGGATGTCGAAAAGGCGGCGCACTGGGTGGCCGAAAAACTTCGCGCCGCGGGGCTGGAAAAGGTCGAGATTCGGCCGACGAAGATGCATCCGCTCGTCTACGGCGAGTCCCTGCAGGCGCCCGGCAAGCCGACCGTGTTGATTTACGGCCACTACGACGTCCAGCCGGCCGAGCCGCTCGATCTCTGGACCAGCCCCGCTTTCGAGCCCACCGTGCGCGACGGGAATCTCTTCGGCCGCGGCACGGCCGACGACAAGGGCCAGGTTCACATTCACATAAAGGCGCTCGAGGCGTTGCGCGCAGCCTCAGGAAAGCTCCCCATCAACGTGAAGGTGATGGTCGAGGGCGAAGAAGAAGTGGGCAGCGTGAGTCTTTGGGATTTCGTGCAGGCGAACCGCGAGCGGCTGAAGGCCGACGCGCTGATCGTTTCCGACACGTCGATGCTTGCCCAGGGCGTGCCTTCGATCACCTACGCATTGCGCGGATTGAACTACTACGAGATTGAACTGACGGGCCCGGCGCAGGACCTGCACTCGGGCGCCTTCGGCGGCGCCGTACCGAACCCGATCACGATCCTCGCGGAGATGATTGCGAAACTCCACGACAGGAATTTCCGCGTCACGGTGCCGCACTTCTACGACGACGTAGCCGTGGTTTCGCGCCAGGAGCGCAAGACCCTGAAGGCGCTGCCCTGGAAGGAAAAGGAGTTTCGCAAAACGGTCGGCGCGCCGGCGCTCTCCGGCGAAAAGGGCTATTCCATCATCGAGCAAATATGGACGCGGCCTACGCTCGAGCCCAACGGAATCTGGGGCGGCTACCTCGGTGAAGGCGCGAAAACCGTGATTCCGTCCAAGGCCCACGCGAAGCTTTCATCGCGGCTGGTGCCGGATCAGGATCCGGCGAAGATCGCGAAACTTGTGGAGCGCCACATCCGCAAGTTGCTGCCGAAAACCGTTACGTGCAACTTCGAAGTGTTGAGCACCGGAAAGCCGTGGGTCGCGCCTTATTCGCATCCGATCTTCCAGAAAGCGATTCACGCGCTCGAGGCGGGCTTCGGAAAAAAGGCGGTATTCATCCGTGAAGGCGGCTCGATCCCTTTTGTCACGCAGATGCGCGACACATTCAAAATTCCCTGCGTGCTGCTCGGATTCGGATTGCCGGATGAAAATGCGCACGCACCCGACGAACACATCGCGCTCGAAAATTATTTTGGCGGCATCAAGTCGGTCGCGTTGTTTTACGAACAGCTCGCCCTCTAGCATCACGATCGACGTTCCGCCATGGGAAAAGCCGCATTTTTGCGGGGTTTTTGAAACCTTTCGCTTGCGTTCGCCCGGTAGGACGGCTATAGTGCCACGCGGCATCAGCGATGCTGGCACGAAACACCAGCCACAAAAGTCACACCACCGAGGAGGAAAGAGAATTCGATGGCTACTCCGTTGAGCAAGTCCAAGATCATCGCCCACCTGGCCGATAAGGTCAGCACGCCCGAAAAGCCGGTATCGAAGAAGCAGATTGCGTCTTTCTTCGACGAGCTGTTCAAGCTTGCGGTGAAGGAAGCGAAAGGCACTGGCAAGTTCGTGATCCCTGGCCTGGGGCGCGCCGTGAAGGCGCACCGCAAAGCCCGCATGGGACGCAACCCCGCAACAGGGGAAGCGATCAAGATCAAGGCCAAGACAGTCGTGCGTCTGCGTGCAGCAAAGGCCTTCAAAGACGCCGTTTTGAAGTAGGGCCCGTCGGCGCAGACATTCCGGCAAACCCCCAAGGTTGCCTCCTGACCCGCAGAGCGGCTCGAAGGCTTGGGGGTTTTGTCTTTTCATCCACTTTCAGAACCGCAATCCCATGCGTGAACATTCCGGCCTTCTGACCGATCTCTACGAACTCACGATGGCGGCCGGCTATTTGCAGACCGGCTTCGATGCCCGCGCGACGTTCGAACTTTTCGCGAGGCACCTTCCGCCGCGCCGCAACTATCTCGTGGCCGCCGGGCTCGAGCAGGTCCTCGAGTTCCTCGAAAACGTCACCTTCACCCCGGACGAGATCGACTACCTGCGGCAGCATCCGATGTTCCGGCCTATCCGTCGTGAGTTCTTCGACTATCTGGCTAAGTTCCGTTTCACGGGCGACATCTGGGCGATGCCCGAGGGGACGCTCGTATTCCCGGGCGAGCCGATTCTGCGCCTGACCGCGCCCATTATCGAGGGGCAGATCATGGAGACATATCTGCTCGCCATGCTCAGCTACCAGACGATGATCGCGAGCAAGGCGGCGCGCGTGGTCACGGCCGCTGACGGACGGCAGATCGTCGATTTCGGTGCGCGCCGCGCCCACGGAATCCAGGCGAGCCTGCTGGCTGCCCGGGCGGCGTCAATCGGAGGCTGCCTGGGCACTTCCAATGTCCTCGCCGGCCAGCAGTTCGGGATGAATACCTACGGCACCCAGGCCCATTCCTGGGTGATGGCGCATGAGACCGAACCCGAGGCGTTCCAGAAGTTCCTCGATGTCTTTCCGAAGGGCTCCGTCCTGCTGATCGATACCTACGATGTGCGTAGCGCCATCCGCGAGATTATTGCAGGCGGGCGGAAACCGGCGGGCGTCCGGCTCGATAGCGGCGACCTTGTAAAGGACAGCCGGTGGGTGCGGCGCGAACTCGATCGCGCAGGATGGAAGGATGTGAAGGTCTTCGCGTCCGGCGATCTCGACGAATTCAAGATTGCGAGGCTGGTGGCACAAGGCGCGGCCATCGATTCCTTCGGCGTCGGCACCGCGCTCGCCACGCCCGGCGATGCGCCACACCTGAACATGATCTACAAGCTCGTCGAAGTCGAGCGCGGCGGCAAGGTCCGGGAGGCGGCGAAATTCAGCCACGCGAAAGCGACCTACCCGGGCCGCAAGCAGGTGTTCCGGCGTGTGGCTGCGAACGGGGAGTTTGCCGGCGATACCATCGCGCTCGCAGGCGAGCCGTCAAATGGAGAGGAGCCGCTCCTGAGCGAAGTCATGCGAAGCGGCCGCCGATTGGCCAGCCCCGAGCCGATCGCCGCGCTCCGCGACCGGTGCATCGCGAATCTTCTGAAGCTGCCACGGCGCTATCGGCAAATCCAGCGAAGCGCCGTGTACCCCGTTCGTTACACCAAGCGCCTCACGGCGATGCGCGATGAGGTCAAGCAGCGTGTCCGGCGCTTTGCGGTAAAATAGTGTCGTAGGCGGCCGGAGATCGAGTTCATGGCGCCGCGTAAAATCGTCCTTTGGGAAGTCGACGCGCAGGCAGATTTCATGCTGCCCGGAGGAAAGCTCTACGTCCCGGGCGCGGAGAAGATCATTCCCAATATCCAGCGCCTCGTGCATGCGGCGACCGATGCGGGAGTGTTTCTCGTGTCGAGCGGCGACGCTCATCCGGAGGGCGATCCCGAATTCCAGAGGTTCCCACCGCATTGCCTGGCTGGAACACCCGGCGCGCGGATTATTCCGGAGGGGTTGGTTACGAATTCGCGCAGGATTCCCAACGATTTGTCGCAGCCGCTACCAGCGGATATTCTTCGCTCTCCGCAGGTCGTGATCGAAAAGCAGACGCTCGACGTCTTCGACAACCCGCACACGAGCGAACTCGTCGAGCGATTGGGCGCAGACGCCGAACACGTCGTCTTTGGCGTGGTCACAGAATATTGCGTTCGGTGCGCCGCGAAGGGTTTGCTCGAGCGCGGCCGCAAAGTATCCGTGGTGAAGGATGCGATTGAAACGCTCGATGCCGCGGATGGGAAAAAGACGATCGAGGAACTCCAAACTCTTGGCGCGCGTATGATCACGACCGACGAGGCGCTCGCGGAAATTGGCGTATCCGATTCTCGTCGATTCGCGTTAAAATCCGAGCCGAGTTAGTATGGATTCCAGACCTCCGGAAGATCGCCACGAACAGGCACAAGACCTTTTTCAGCAAGCCTACCGCGCGCAGATGACGGGCGATTGGGAGCGCGCGGCCGAGCTCTACAAGGCTTCGCTTGAAATCCTGCCGACCGCCGAAGCCCACACGTTTCTCGGCTGGACCTACCACTTTCAGGGAAAGATTCAAGACGCGATCGCCGAGTGCAAGCGCGCGATCGAAGTCGATCCCGACTTCGGCAATCCCTACAACGACATCGGCGCCTACCTGATTGCGCTCGGGCGTCTCGACGAAGCCGTCCCCTGGCTCGAGCGCGCGATCGATGCGCCCCGCTACGACCCACGTCATTTCCCGCATTTCAATCTCGGCCGCGTCTACCTCGCCAAGGGCATGTTCAACCGGGCGCGCGAGTGTTTTCAGGAAGCGCTGCGGATCGAACCAAACTACACGCTCGCCCGCCAAGCGATCGAAAACCTTCGCCGCATGGTGAACTAGGCGGCGCTCACGTCCGCCGGGAGTGGCTTCACGATTTTGCCGTAAAGCCACATCACGCCCGCCGTGACGACACCGATCGCGACGATCACCCACCACATCCGGGCGGGCCTGTGCAGCACCTCGCCAAACTCGTGCAACAAATATCCCCCCAGCGCTCCTCCAACGAGCTCGCCGATGGCGATCGGCAGGAAGGCATAGCCCATGTATAGGCCCTGCTGTTCGGGCGGCGCGAGCCTCGAGCAGTATTCGTAGTAGCGCGACGCCTGCGTGAGTTCACCGAGCGCCAAAACAACGAGCAGCGCCCCGAACATGAACATCGAAGGGTGCACGGCCAGTAGAATCCAGGAAGACGCCGCGACCAGGAAGCCGATCGCGATCGTCGGCACGGCCGGGATTTTCCGCGTCAGGTAGGCGACGAGAATTTGCAAGCAGATGATGGTGATGCCCTCGATCGATAGTATCCGGTCGACATTCGCGTTCGGATTCACGTATCGCCGCAGAAAAATCGGCGCCGAGATAAAAATCTGCCAGTAGACGATGTAGAAACCCGACGAGATCAAAAGAAAAGTGACGTAGCGCCCATTGCCGAGGACGATGAACATATTCTTCAGCGCGGTCGAAATCTTTTCCACTCGCGCGTCATCCTCGCGTCCCGGTTCGCGATAGAAGAGCAGCGTCACCCAGAACATCAGAAACACGCTCAGCGACGCCATGCGAAATACATTCGCGATTCCCCATCCCATCTTTTCGCGCACCAGCCACGCCATGAGCGGTCCGACCGCGCCGCCGATATTCACGAGCGTGTAGTAGATCGAGTAGCCGAGCGAGCGGACATTCTCGGACGACGCGCGCGCCGTAGTGCCCGCGACAACAGGCTTCACGAGCCCGGGCCCAAGCGATGGAACCAGAAGCACCAGGGAGACGAGCCAGGTATCGCCGACGGCGTGACGCAGGGGCGCCATCCACGAAGTTTCGAGCGACCCCAGCAGAAAATAGCCGGTGGTGAGGAGCAGATAAGCAAGTAGTAGCGTGCGGCGAAAACCAAATCGATCGGCGAGCGTGCCCGCCAGAATCGCGAGGGCGTACACCACGAATCCTGCGATGCCCACAAGTGTGTCGGCAAGCACGCTTGAAAAATGAAGCTGCTCGGTGAGGTAAATCGCGAGCACGGCTTGCGTGGCGTAGTAGGCGACGCGCTCGAAAATTTCGGTGAAATTGGCGACCCAGAAAGGGGGCTGGAAACCGGCGCGAATTTCGTCCAAACGCTGTGCGAAAGGCAACTTTTCCTCTTGAGGCGGGCGAGGGCTCGCGCCGCGGCAGGCGCGATTGTAGCGGAAGCGAGCCGTTTTACGGCGTCAAAATCTTGCCTTTGCGAGGCGCGAAAAGCGAGGAAATTTCTGCAATAAGAGGGGGCTCGAGCATCCCCCTGGCGGGAGGCGAAACAAACCTCAAAAGGCCAAAAAGGAGGATTCTGGCGGGTTTTCGGCACGCCCCGCCGAAGGCGGCCCAGCGGAACTCGCCTACGCCGCCAATTCAGACGGTGGCGGTGACGGGGGTGCTCTGCGTGCGCATGCGGGCGTAGGCTGCCAGCACCAGCGCGCCCAGCCCCCAGATTATGATGATCAATCCCACGAGCGGGCCCACGAACGGGATCATGCCAAAAGCGTGAAGAACCGCCAAGCCCATCGCCAGCCGCGCCACCGCCGGTCCGACGCCGACGGTATATCCGAGGAGTCTCTCGCCGAGCCACGAGCCGACGAACACCTGTGCGGCGTAGATTGCGATCAGGTAGAGCAGGAGCGCAGAAATTCCAATTCCAAGGCCTACGATCGTAACGCAAGCGATGATGATGGCGATCGGCGTGGCAAAGAGGAAAAGAGCGCCAAAGCCTACGGCCGGCCCTATTCGCCTGGTTTCGTGCACCGCATCGGAGAAAAATCCAGGGACAACCAAGAGAAGCACCAGGCCGAACAGGAAACTCGCGCCCCACAGCAGAACTTCGTGCCAATAGTAGTTCACCCGACTGTAGTCAGGGCCGCGCTTGGGAACCGTGATCTGAATCGGACTGGCAAGCTTCGCGCCCGAGGCAATCTCGGGCCGGCCGCGGCCTTCATACTTGGTCCGCCCGTCAATCTCGGCGTTCGGCCCGATATCGAGGCGCTGTCCCCGAATGGTCGCATCGCGATCAAGCCGGCCGTTGATCGTGATGTCGCCGACAAGGGCGAGCAGGTCGCCTCCGACGTGGCCATCGAGCTCGACGCTTCCAACACCCAACGTCATCGAGCCGCCCACGCTGGCCTTGTCATCCAGAGCCAATTGTCCCGCCCAAACCATGGCATTCCTGCCAACCGTTGAATTCAAAGAGAGGGACTCGCACCATACGCGCACGTTTCCATCGACCGGGCCGTTTACGACGATTTCCCGCCCGAAAGCGATGATGTCGCCTTTGACGTGGCCATTCACCGTCAGGCTGTCTGAAAACGAGATCAAGTCGCCGTCAACATCGCCGTCGATGCGGGTGCGCGCGGCCGCCACGATGAGATCGTTCTTCACTTCCCGGCCGGCGGGCAGCGTATAGCTGGGATTGCCGCGATGTGTCTCCGCAGCCCCGGCCGAGGGAGGCAGCGCCAGGGCGCATACGATCGCGCTCACGACGAACGCAATGGTCGTAAAGCGCTGCCAATGCTTCCGGAGAAGCCAGAGTGCAACCGCCCCCAAAGTTGCCGCGGCCATGAATTCCGGGAGGTTTCGCATCGCGTCCCATCCTTTCCAGAAAGCGCCCGTGAAGAAGAGCATCGTGAGAATGTTTCCCTGCGTGAAGCCGGCCTGCGCCGCCTGCGTGAGCGACGGTTGGACGAATCCCGTCCACAGGGTGTAGGCGCCGCCAATGCCGAGCCCGAACGCGACGATCCAACCCCAGCCGATCGTTCCGCGCGCCGGCTCGGCGATGAGGCGCGCCGGAATCGATTCTTCGTCCGACGTGAGAGCCTCGTACAACCACACGCCTTCCTTTTCGAGCGCGCTGAGAAGCTCGCGGCAGGAAGCGCAGGCAGCGAGGTGTCCCGATACGCCGCGCGCACGATCGGCGTCGAGCTGGCCTTCGAGATAAAGCAGGCCCGTCATCTCATCGAAATGATCGTGAAGACCGTCGTCGGGGTGGCTCATGTTTTTCTCCCTGCAGTAACTCCCGCCGCGCCCGCGCCGCCGGCGCCGAGCGCTTCACGCAATTGATGTCGCGCGCGCAGTAGGAGGACTCCCACGAAAGCGCGGCGCACGCCGAGCGTGTCCGCGATCTCGTCGTAACTCAACTCCGCGTAATAGCGCAGCACAAGCGCCATCCGCGCCCGGTCCGGCAGCTTCGCCAGACCGTTGCGAACTTCCTTGCCCGTGTGCTCGAGCTGCAGCCGCTCGAGCTGGCTCGGGTCGGGATGCTCGAGGGGAAGCGTTTCGAGGTCGCCCGTCTCGAGGTCCTGGCGAATCCTGCGGCGGCGCAGCGTGTCCCAGCAGTGATTGCTCGCAACCTTGTAGAGCCACGCGGTAAAGGGACGCGACGAGTCGTACGTGCCGATCTTCTGTTTCACTTTCACGAAAACTTCCGTCGTTGCGTCTTCGGCATCCTCGCGCGTCGGCAGCACGCGCCGGCAAAACCGGAAAATGGCCGCGGCGTACCGGCGATAGAGCTCGCCCCAGGCGTCGGAATTGCCCGCCCGGATCTGGGACAGCAACTGCGCCAGTTCTGTCTCGCTCATCGCCCCGGTCGTCTTTTGCCTGTCCATGGATTGATACGCAAACCCGGGCCCGAATATTTCACAACTATCACAAAGCGCCGTACTTGTCCGCCCAGACAGCCAGATGCGGGGTTAGACGCGCGAGGTCTCCCCGCGCCGGCTCTGCTATACTTTCCCTTCTGCCGATTTGCATGCCCGCTAAGAATCCAACGCCCAAACGACTGTTCCTGGTTGACGCGATGGGCTACATCTTTCGCGCCTTCTTCGCGCCGATGGACCGCCTGCAGACCTCGACCGGGATCCCCACAAAAGTGCCCTACCTCTTTGCCACTATGATGCGGCGGCTGATCCAGCACAAGGACTTGCGGCCGGATTATGTTGCCGTGGTATTCGATGTCTCCGCGCCGACCTTCCGCGACAAGCTCTTTCGGTCGTACAAGGCCCAGCGGCCGCCCATGCCGGACGATCTCGCCATACAGATTCCCTTCGTCCGCCGGTACTGCGAGGCGATGCGGCTGCCGATCCTCGAATATCCCGGGTACGAGGCCGATGACGTGATCGGGAGCCTCGCGCGCCAGGCGGCCGGGGAGGATCTCGACGTCTATATCGTGACCAGCGACAAGGATTTGATGCAGCTGGTCGGCGGGCGCGTCCGGGCACTCAACCCGGCGAAGGGCGATCTGATCGCCGACGAGAAGAAGGTCGAGGAGATCATGGGCGTCCCGCCCTCGAAGGTGGCGGACGTGATGGCGCTGATGGGCGACCAGATCGACAACATTCCCGGCGCACGCGATCCGAACGAAAAGACGCCTCCGGGCGAACGCCGCAAGGCCGGCATCGGCGAGGTGGGCGCGCGGCAATTGATCCAGCAGTATGGCAGCGCCGAGGCAGCTCTCGAACACGCCAGCGAAGTGAAGCGGGCGAGCTATCGCGAGGCACTGGAAAAATACGGCGAGTTCGTCCGGCTCAGCAAGCAATTGGCGACGATTCCGACCGATGCGCCTGTGCCGCTTTTGCTCGACGCGCTGCGGCTGAAGGATCCGGACGCTGCCGCGCTGCGCGCGCTATACGGCGAACTGGGCTTTACCTCTCTGCTGAAAGAAATCGGGACGGCGGCCGATACGCGGCCGACCGATTACGCGGCGCTCGATTCGCCGGCCGCGCTCGGGAAATTTCTCGAAACGATCCCGGCGGGGCAGGAGACGGCGGTCTGGCTCTCGCTCGATTCCGAAGAACCGGACGACGAAGGATTCGGGACGCGCGTCCTGGCGGTCGAAGCATCCTCGAAAGCCGGATCGGCGCGGGTTGCGGCAAACGAAGCCGACAATGAAACGCTCGCCGCGATGAAAAAGTGGCTGGCTAACGAAAAACAGCCGAAAGTGGTGCACGATCCGAAGCTGTTCGAGCTCCTAGCCGGCTCGAACCAACAAGCTGATGGCGAAGGCGTGAGTGGAATTCGGCATGCGACCGCGCTCTATTCCTACCTGATCCGGCCGACGACAGCGAATCACGCTTTCGCCGAAGCCGTGCTGCGGCATCTGAACCAGACGCTTGCGGGCGCACCGGGCGAACGCGCGGATTTTCTGCTGCGGCTTGCGCCGATTCTGCGGAAAGAGATCGAGACGCTGGGACTGGTGGAACTCTACGAGAAGATCGACTTGCCGCTCGCAGGCGTGCTCGCGCGCATGGAGGCCGCAGGCGTTCGCGTGGACCAGCAGGAGCTCGAAAAGATTTCGGCGGCTGCGGAGGAACAGATTGCGAAGATCGAGAAAAGCATCTTCGAGCTCGCGGGGTTCGAGTTCAAGATCAACTCGCCACAGCAGCTCGCCGAGGTTCTCTTCGACAAGCTGAATCTGCAGCCGCCGCGGAAAACGCGAGCCAAGGTGCGGTCGACGGCGGCCGAAGTGCTGGATGAGCTGGCCCTGATTCACGAGCTGCCGCGCAAAGTGCTCGAATTCCGCGAGCTGGCGAAGCTGAAATCGACGTACGCGGACGCCTTGCCACGGCTGATCCATCCCACGAGCGGCAGGCTGCACACGCGCTTCAGCCAGACGGGCGCGGTAACGGGACGGCTGAGTTCGTCGAATCCGAATCTGCAGAATATTCCGGTGCGGACCGACCTCGGCCGGAAAATCCGGGCCGCTTTCATCGCGGCGCCGGGGCATCTGCTGCTCTCCGCCGACTATTCGCAGATCGAGCTGCGAATCCTCGCGCACCTTTCGGAGGACCCGATTCTCGTCGAGGCGTTCCGGCGCGGCGAGGACATTCATTCGCGCACCGCGCAGGAGGTGTTTGGCGTGGCGCCGTTCGCGCAGACGCGCGAGCACCGGCGCGTGGCCAAGGTGATCAATTTCGGCGTGATTTATGGGCTATCGGCGTTTGGCCTGGCGCAGCAGCTCGGGATCGAGCAGCGCGAGGCCGCGAAATTCATCGCCTCCTATTTCGAGCGCTACAGCGGCGTGAAGAAACTCCTCGACCAGCAGATCGCTGAGGTGAGGCGGAGGGGGTTCACGAAGTCGATGTTCGGGCGCATCCGGCCGATTCCCGAAATCAATTCGCCGCAGCCGAGCCTCCGCAATTTCGCCGAGCGCACGGCGATGAACACGCCGATGCAGGGCGCGGCCGCCGACCTGATCAAGCTCGCGATGATCGAGCTCGACCGGCGGCTCGTCCGGGATTTCAAATCGCGAATGATCCTGCAAGTCCACGACGAACTGCTTTTCGAGGCGCCGGAGGACGAAATCCCGCGCCTCACGGAAGTCGTCAAGGAAGTGATGCAGGGCGTGCACGAGCTGCGCGTGCCGCTGCTGGTGGATACGAAGGTGGGACCGAATTGGCGGGATATGAAGTGACGATCCGAATCGAAAAGAGGTGATCGCGATGGCGCCGAATCATAGCGAAGCGTTTGTAAAGCTCGTGCAGGATGCGAAGCAGCGCGTGAAGGAAGAGGATTTTCGCGAGACGAAGAAGCGGCTCGACGCCGGCGAAAAAATCGTGCTGATCGACACGCGGGAAGAGTCGGAGTGGTCCCGCGGGCACATCCCCGGCGCGGTTCACCTGAGCAAGGGCATCATCGAGCGCGATATCGAGAAGACGGTGCCGGACAAAGATGCGACTGTCGTGTTGTATTGCGGCGGCGGATTCCGCTCCGCGCTCGCCGCGGACAACCTTCAGAGAATGGGCTACCGCAACGTGATCTCGATGGACGGCGGCTGGCGCGGGTGGACCGAAGCGCGATTTCCGGTGATCAAAGATTAGGACCAGCCAACGGCGTTCAGTAGAGGCCGGGGATCAGGCGCCACGTCCGGCGGCGATAGGCCTCATACTCGGCACCGAATTGGGACCCCAACAACCGTTCCTCGGAATGGATGCGCGCAATGAGCGCCGGAATCATCAGCGCGGACAGAGCCATCCCGACCACCGAGCGGAACGCAAGGTTCCCGGCGAAAGAAGACAGAAGCAATCCGACGTAACTGGGATTTCGCACCACGCCATAGATGCCGGTTGTGACGAGCGTATGGCCCGGCTGTATCGCGACCAAGCCGCTAAAGCGATTGCCCAAAACAAAAACGGGCCAGAGCCGGATCACGCCTCCGATGGAGAGAAGAGCCACGCCCGTCCAGCGCGCGGCGTCGCCATCGATCACCCAGATGTTCTTGCGGTCGGTGTAGGCTGAAAAATACATGCTCAGGATACTGAGAATCGTGAACACAGCCAGCACCCATCGATTGCTCCGGTCTTCGCGGTCGCCCGAACTGATGTTGCCGCTGCTGAACCACGAGGCGACCGTGAGGACGAGAAGAATAACTACAAACGCTATGCGAGCGGGATTGGCGAAGAAGGGTCTCACGCCACCCCAGCCGGCGACCGCAATCGTGAGGAACAGAAGCGTGCTGACTAGAGAGGCAAGCGCGAGCTTGGGTGTGGCCGCCATGCTAGCCGGGTATACATTTTCGAGAGCGCCGGGTCAACGGAAAGCGAAGGCTGTTTCGGGCTCCCGGACGGACCCGAACTGCGCGCGAAAAATGCGGGAGGAGTTGGCTGGGGCGGTTGGACTCGAACCAACACCGTCCTCATTAACAGTGAGGTGCCCTACCGATTGGACCACGCCCCAACCCTGGACCATATTACCATACGTTATAAGGGCTTACTGGAGACGCACCGAATCGATCTGAGGTCGCCTATCCTCGCCGGTGCTAGTTCTGGTGTCAGTTGGTCCTTCAATATTTTGCCCGGCCAGTCGCTCAACGGCCGCCAGCGTATGGGCTGGAGAGAGGTGCGAATATCTGACTGTCATAGCGATGCTTTTATGGCCCAGAAGGTCTTGGACCGTGCGCAAGTCAACGCCCGCCATAACAAGACGGCTGGCCAAGGTGTGCCTAAGGCAATGCCAGGAGAAATCTCGAATCTTGGCCACGCGAACGGCGGCCTCGAACCAATGACGCGGATCTGATAGGGGCAAGCCTTTAACGTTACGGATCACTCGCCCGCCGCCATCCCCGCGCTTTCGCAGTTCAAGGAACGCACAAAGCGCCACGCTGTTGATTGGTACGTGCCGCATCTCGCCGTTCTTCGATCGTGGTACGGTTAGCACTCGCCGGGAAAGATTGACGTTCTCCCAGGTTAGGGCATACATCTCGCTGAGTCGTAGGCCCGTGTTTAGGGCGATCTCCAATTCGGGCATATGCCCCGGGTGTCGAGCCTCGATCGCGATACGCAACCGGGCTTCCTCCTCAGGGGAGAGCCAGCGCGTGCGGGCGTTGTTTACGGCCCGACTCTTCACCAGCCGTGCGGGATTTTGCGTAGCTTTGCCATTTTCAGTCGCGAGGCGAAAGATAAGCGAGATTAGAGCACGATAACGATTCACGGATGCCGGTGCCCACCGTCTCTCGTCCGCGATTTGGGACAGGTGATGCTCAAGGTCTTGAGGCGTAATAGAATCAGCGGTGCGTTGGCGGAACGCCGCCAAGAGCCACGGCATTCGATTTATGTCGTCTTCGTAGGTGCGCTTGTGCATCTTGGAGTAAATCAGCGCGTCATGTGCCAGTTCCGCAAAGCTCACCGAGGGCCTGCGAAGGCTCTCCGGCAATTTCTTGCCTTGTAGAGCTTCCGTTTTCCGCTTCCTATAGAGCGTTAAAGCGGCGCTCTTCGTGCCGGCTTTTTCGCGACGAAGGCGGCCCGTCGCATCCGCGTAGCGAATCCACCAATCGCCTGAACCTCTAAATTTTTCGTAGACGCCACGCTGCCCGCGGCGCTCCTTGGTCCCCATCCCTCCTATTAGCAAGGCTACGGTTTCAGTTTCCATTGCGGTTCTCCTTCTTTGGCGGACGCCCGCCTAGCTTTCCGTTGCGCCTGGAAGCAGCTGCTTTGCGTCGCGTGCGTGCGGAGCCGCGACACGCTGGGCAGAAACAAATCAACTTGACGTTGTGAATCGAACATCGCATGCGCCCCAAATGGTAAACCCAACGTGTTAGGTAGTCAACAATTTTCCCCTCTGCTACAATGCGTGCATGCGCGCAACAAACCGCAACGATCCCTTAATAAGCGCTGGGAACCTGTCCCTGCTTGACCACCACATCTCTGTCGCACTAAGCGAACTCAAGGCGGGGTCCGAGGTATTTCTCGGTGAAAGTCTACGGCAAGAGCAACAGGGTCATCCGATCGTTGCGCTAGTGCTCCGCTACATGGCTGAGCGGCTAAGCTCTGCAAGCACGCTCGAACAGGTCGTAGCAGCTCTTGACCATATCGTAGAGCTGACAAAGTGGCTGCCGCAGGAACCGCAGGATCACATCTTGCGGAAAGCGCGTGCGATTGCCGCAATCGCAGCGCAAAGCCTTGACGCGGAGACGCGAGATCAGATGATGAACCTGCTCCGAAAACCAGGCCGCCCGCCAGAATCTCGCGGAATGGCGATCCGGGCATTGGAACTGCAACGCACCGGCCTCAAGTGGTCCGAGATTGAAACACAGCTGCTGCCGCACCGCAGGCGCGCGCAGAATCTCGGCCAGAGCCTCCGGCGGGAAGTCCAGCTTTTGAAGTCCACCCTCAGGCGATACAGGGTTCCGTTCGAAAGCGCTTAATCTGACACGCGCCCTGCGAGCAATCTTGGTGCCAGTCTAGCAATCAAGACCTGCGAAAAATCCCGCCGTTTGTTCGCTTTGATGCTTCACCCTGATGTATGGCGTACTCGTGTGCGAGGTGAAAAACAGAAATGACCGATAAATTGCTCTGTAACAAACGCGAGGCTGCCGCCGCTTTAGGGATTTCGATAAGAACTCTGGAGGGACTCTTGTCACTCAAGGAGTTGCGCTCCGTGCGTATTGGTCGCCGCCGATCTCCGCGAAGGGACTCTCCGCGACGGCAAGCCAGCAGATCGAATTACGCGCCACGCATCTGTCGTATTCGATCCTCTCGCACAGTGCCCTCGTTGGAAGGAGTTCCTCGGTCAAGTCTTCGGTCAGTCGGAGGACCTGATCGGTTTCATTCAACCGGCCGTCGGGTACTGTCTTACCGGTGACACGCGCGAGCAGTGTCTATTCCTTTGTCATGGAAGCGGCGCGAACGGTAAGAGCACCTTCCTAACCGTCTTAAACAACGTCCTGGGCGACCATGCGTACAATCTCCCGTTCTCCGCTTTTGAACTGAAAGCACGGTCTTCGATTACGAATGACGTCGCGGCACTTGCCGGCCGACGATTTGTCACCGCAATCGAAACCGATGAGTCGTGCAGGCTGAATGAAGCGCGCATAAAAGCCCTCACCGGCGGTGACCCGATCACGGCTCGACTTCTATACAGGGAATTCTTCACCTTCAAGCCGACCGCGAAATACTGGCTTGCGTTCAATCACAGGCCAAGGATCGACGACGACTCGCACGGTTTTTGGAGGCGGGTTCGCATGATTCCCTTTCTACAGCAGTTCACCGGAGATCGAGATGATAAGGAACTGTTGGCCAAACTCTTGGCCGAGTCCCCGGGAATTCTTGCGTGGGCAGTGCGCGGATGCTTGGAGTGGCAGAAGGTCGGGCTTGGCTTGCCAACCTCTGTGAGCGAAGCTACACGGGAATACCGCGAAGAGTGCGACCCACTAGCTGATTTCATCGAGGATCGCTGTGTGATCGAAAATGGCGCACAGGTGGCATCCAGAGAGCTTTGGGACGCCTATCAGTATTGGAACAGTTACGAATCTGGACGTGCTCTCGATCGCACCACCTTTACGCATAGGCTCGAGGCGCGAGGATTGACGCCTGGACGCCGTGGGCACGACCGCACGCGCATCTGGAACGGTATTCGTTTGCGCTCCGACTCCCGTGCTGCGGACGCACGGACGGACGCGGACATGGATTCGGCTATTGCTGCCGGTAATGGTCGCAAGGCTGAGAAACAATAGCGAGCTGGCGTCCGCGCTCAGTGGAATTCATAGCTTCCGAAACGGAATCGCGCACTTGCGCGCTGATGAGTGACGAGGATTCTAGAGCGATGCCCAGAGCTTGCAGCCGAGCCGGATGCGGTAAGCCGTTATTGCAGCGCGATGGCACACCAGATTATCGGCGTCACTTCTGCGGCGACGAGTGCAGCCGGACCGACCGGCGCGAGCGGATGCAGGCTAAGCGGGCGCGACTGAAAACTGGCCGATGCCCTCTCTGTGGCCGTTTGCCCGGTTAGCCCCCCTCAAGGTATGGGCGCGTGAGGGCTCACAAACACACTCTATCCGTCGCCGCAAGGCTAAAAGAACATGGACCTCAAGAGCTGCGCTTGAACCTCACCTGACCATTGGCCTCGATTCGCTGCGTGATCCAAAGACTCCAATAAGGTCGACCGCATCGGGGCTGAAACAGGGCCAGTCCAGCACCAAGAACCTTCGCCTGAGTTTCTGTCTTGACAGCCATTCTGAAAGTTGGTAATTTACCAACTCATGAGTAAGCCCGTAATATTAAGCACTCTTCAAGAGGCCATCGATCTGCTTCACTTCTGTCTTGAAGGGGACGGAGAGGTAATTCCCGGTCGTCACTTTAGAGACGAACTGGCAAACGAGGGCCTAACGTTTGAGGACGCATGGATGGTTCTCACTCGGGGACAAATTTACAAGCCTCCCGAACAGGACATTAAGACGGGAGAGTGGAAGTACAGCGTTGAAGGTTACGAATCAGGGGGAAAGTGGTTAGTGATCGTATGGCTCTGTTGACATCCTCAAGAAAAGGTAGCGATGCCTCAGGCGATACAGATTGAAACTCAGGCCAAGCAGAAGAGCTTGACGCTTCTGCATCGGCAACGTGCGACCGGGCGCGCGTGCCGAGAGTTTGCGTTTCACCGAGGAGAAGAGAGTTTCGATCAAAGCCCGACGCCGGTAGAGCTGGCGCGGAAACGATCGCCGCATCTCGGCGCGCACGCCGTGGATGCGCCAGGTTTTCTTCCCCCGCTTGGCGGGGATTACACTCTGCGCCCCGAGTTGCTGCCGGATGTAGGTGTGATTTCTCTCGCTGTCGAACTCGGCGTCTGCCAACACCAGACCGATACGCGTTTGCTGGGAAGCTGTCTGCGACGACCGCAGGCAAATTCGCACAGTCGTTCCAGGGACCGCGTCGCGCGATCTGGGCCAGCAGAAACTGCTGATCCAGATCCACCACGACCACCCACTTCAACCAATGCCTCCACGGCAGTGGCTTTTGCCCGTGATGATGCATGCGCCGCACGAAAAAGGTGCTGACCGCTCCCTGAGCCAAGCCCGTGGCATCGACCGCCACACGGGCGCGCCGCCGTCCTTTTCTGCGCGCCCCGCGCAGCCGGCGCACCGTCTCGCCTACCGCTCGGTCGATCGTCACATCGTCCAAACGCTGCAGGAAACGATACAAGGTCGTGAAGTCGGGCACGCTGGCCAGCCCCAGCGCCTGGCGGAGTTCGCGATGCTCGCTCAGCCGGACCTCGGCCTCGCGAAAAGTCCAGTCCTCGTAACGCATCAGGCAGAGAATCGCAAGCAGCTGAGGTTGATTGAACAGGCGCTTGCTGAAACGACTTCGGTAACGCGGGAGCACCGCCTCGGAGACTTGCAAGGCGATGCGAGCAAAAGGCAGCAGTCCGACTTCGGCCATCGCGCCTCCTGCCTCGATAGAAAACAACAATTCCTAAAGATCGGATATGCCGAATTTTCATTGTCGTAGCGAGGATGTCAACAGAGCCTGATCGTATTTAGCTTCAAAACGATTGCTCAAACGTTTCTAATCACGATCTTCTCGGTTGAAGAGAGACGGAGGAGCGTATGACCGAGCGAGACGAAAGGACGGTTATTTGCAGTAATTGCGGTGCCGAGGCCGTTAGGACTATTGGTATGTATCCGTTCAAGGAAAGCGGCCTAAGCAACGTAATGTTGGTCGGTGTGGATCTGATCCAGTGCCCGAGTTGTGGCAATGTTGACCCCATAATCCCAGACGTGAACGATCTAATGCGTGCGATAGCATGGCACGTCGCGACGCAGCGTTATCGTCTGGCCGGTGAGGATGTGCGTTTCCTGCGGAAGTATCTACGCATGACGGGCGTGGAGTTTTCCGAATTACTCGGCTCTGACAAAACTACGCTGTCGAAATGGGAAAATGATGCCGACCCTATTGGTACGGCCAACGAGCGGCTGGTTCGGTCCGTAGCTCTAGCCCTCGGCGACGGACTGAAGGAGCGGTCAGAAGAAGGCGTGCGAACGTTCACGTGGATCACCAACGAGTACCACCACGGACCGATGAACGTCGATATGCAAACCCTCGAAGTACAAAACGCCTAGCTATCGAATCTCTCACAACCTGTGAATAGGGCACCCCTGGAAAGGGGTCGCCCTATTCTTCCCTCGGGGCAGGATGTTCGCGCTACTGCTCGAACGTGAAGAGGTCGGTCACCGGCATCCTGAGGCGTTTGGACATTTTTTCGATGGTCTCGAAGGAAGGCGCGCTGATCCCCCGCTCAACCATGCTGAGGAAATCCACGGAGATATCCAACACTTCGGCGAAGCGCTCCTGAGTCATCCGGCGCTCGGCCCGAATCTGGCGCAGTCGTTGCCCGAATTTTTTCCGCAGGGTAGCCACTCGAAGGGTCTATCCGTGCGGGAGTCTGTCGTAGTATGGTTACGGGCACCACCGAATGGGACTACGGGTCGCTTTGTATGCGTTTCGAGCCCGGAACGTTCAGCGGAAACTGGTTCCAGTGGACGCCAGAGCCCGCCAATTTTGGCCGGAGGTGTCGTGATGAGAGTGTTAGTCGTGGCCCTCTTGCTGGTCATCGCCTTTCCCGGTCGCGCTCAAGCGCCGTCACCACAGTCCATTTCTATCGGCGAAGTCCCTCTGGTTTTGGGTATCCCCAAAGATGCGGCTCTCAGCAAACTCCGAGAGGTTTTTGATGTTTCAGAGGCCGGGAATGACACCTTTCTCATACAGAAGAAGGGGCACGCTGAAAACGAAATCGAACCCTACGGAAGTGTCTCTTTTAGAAAGGGCAGCTTATCGTCTGTCGAAAAAGATTGGACCAGCCACGGATTGGATTCGGGCGTGGATATCGTGAACGCAATCTATGGATCGGTGTCGAGCAAGTCACCTCAAATCTGTGCAGTCACAACCTTCGAGGAACAAGAGCCAAATCCCGACATTGAAGTTAGAGGGGAGAGGCGAGGGGTGCTGCTTACTTGCGGTCAGAGACATATCGACGTCTATACCATTCGGTACCGAGGTTCAGACGGCGACTCGCGGCAGTTCCCTGTCGTGAACGAGACTCTTGGTGAGCCTTAAATGATGGGTGCAGTTTGGATTGTCATTGTCCCCGGAGAGGCTCGCTTAGATGACGCCTGGCCACGTTCGCATTAACGAGTTGGCGCGCGAGCTTGAAATCAAGTGCAGCGTGCTGCTTGAATACCTTCCACGTCTCGGTGTGACCGAGAAAAAGTCCCATTCCGGCTCGATTGATGCCGAGCACGCCGAACTTGTGCGAGCACATTTCCGCGTTCTTGCCCAGCAAAGTGCCGCGTCGCTGAAAGTCACTCGCCACCCTGCGGCATTCCACACTAGAGGTTGGCGAAACAGGTGGCCCCCGCAACAGGATGTCGGACCTGAGAGGGAGCACAAAACGCGCAAAAAGGGGAAGGAGCGACGCCGACCCCATCTCTGTCAGGGCGGCCTGCCGTCGTTGGGAAAACACCGCTGATTGCGCCGACATCCGGCGACATGATCCGCGAGCATTGCCACGTCCGAGGAGACAAAGCCCATGATCGAGTGGGAACTTGGGATAATAATTGTGCTTCTGCTGTGGATCGGTCGAAAGCTCCTCTCCCACGTACACAGCGTTGTCGCATGGCGGATGCTCTTCCGCCAGCTTAACCACATCGAAGCTCATGTCCGAAACGTACCGGTGGACGTGGTCGAAAAAGAATGGAGCGGTTGGTGTGAAGACGCAGACCTTGCAAGAGCAGGCCGTACATGGCGCGAGCGAATTTTGGGATGACACTCTGCGTTGAGGGCGGGGATCAGAATCCTTTGCTGCCGCGACGGTTTGGGATACTTTCGCCGCGCCCGTTCGCGCGACCACTCAGCGGCACACTCACACCCGCGAAAATGGATGTTCCGTCAGGCTCGCTCGCGGTTTGAGAGAGTTCTGTGACCGTAGGTGAGACGGCCCTCTTAGCAGCGAAGCGCTCGGTATTACAAGGGAGGCACCGCACAGCTCGTCTGTGCGAGTGCCGACCGTTGGTTTGGGTTTTCGGCGACAGTGCGAGCTTGCGTACGGCGCGGAGAGGCAGTGCAACCTACGAATGTCGCCCGACGAAGGTTCCAGAACATGAGGAGTACTCGGAGGTTAGCTCTGATTGCTGAACGGTGTCGCAGCTCAGTGAAGGAATCGCAGCGCATCAGCGGCGGCTCTAGCCACCTGGGGGTCGTGGTCGTGGCTAAGTTCTCGAATCTCAGCCTCCGAAGCACGACCGCCGATATCGCTGAGTATCGTCAGAACGAGCGACAAGTTTTCGCGCCGATGGACCGCCTCTACTAGCAGGGGCTCCGACTTCCTTCCGGCTTTGACTAAAAGCATACCCGCGATTGTCCTGACGTTTTCGTTCGACGAACCTAGGAGCGCACAACAACGCGGCCTGCGGACTGCACCCCTGTCAGCCTGAAGACCGCATTGCACAATATTACGCGGAATACGGTAAGCAGCCACATACTCGAATACTAACATCTCTACCGCACCTAGGGCACCCCGGGGATCCTGTACTTTGCGTTCTTCCAAACACTGGGACTGTGGGTTAAGGAGTGGTTAAACCATAGTGGCAACATATTCTCTGTTATCTGACCTCCGTAAATGTTCCCAGGGCTCCGGAAAGATACGAATCAGCTATCAAAACTACGTCCATGTGCACACGGAAAGAAACGACACGCTTTGAGACATGTCCAAAATCGGGAAGGTAGATGTCTGGCAGCGCCGGACAACTAAGCAATATAAGTTCACGTACTCGCAAGCCCCTCGTCGTTGCGAGCATGGCCACATTTCCACCGTAACTGTGTGCGATTAGGTCAAGCCCCTGGGCGTGATGGCTGTCGGCCCATTGCACGAGATCGTCGGCCGCCACGCTTCGTTTCTCGGCTGCGTATCCCCCAGTCCATTCAAAGCGATCCGCAGCTGCGTATGGTGCGTCCCACCTTGGGGCGCGGGGCAGAGCCGGTAATAGCGTTGTCAGGCATGAGTGAAAATCGCCGCCGGATTGCCACCACGCCTCATTTCGAGCAAACGTGCCATGGACGAGCAACGTCGTATGCGACGGCTGCCCTCCTCCAGCTCTCTTCGACTCAAGTCCCGTGAGCCTTGCATTTCCAGGGTCTGCTTGAGCTAAAGCGACAGCCGCCAAATCCCGGATCAAGGTCTCGTCGCTAAACGTGCCTTCAATCAAAATTCCCAGGATTCGCTGCCTCTCTGAAGTAAACCCTTGGTAAGCCGCCGCAGCTGCTACCCGTATAAGCTCGTTCGGGTAGCCAAAGGCCGCCTCTGAAAAAGCCAGCAATCCATTGAGGGCTAGCGTCGGTTTCTTAAGAGAATCCTAACGATTTCCGCAATCGCTCTGGGCTGAACGCGAGTGCCAATATCGGGAGGGAAGTTTCTGGCACCCAATTCTCGCACCAGACGTTCGCGAGTTGAGTCCGGGGTCATAAGTACAACCTCTGCCTTCACGAGGCCACGAATCCGCGGGGGGACTTTCACCGCCTGCAGGTCCGATTTCTTCGATGCTCTGAAGATTGCGGATTTTTGCGCCGACCGCTACGAGAAGCGCTGCCTGGGAAAGTAGCGCGGCGTCAGAGGACTGTTCAAACGCATCTGCGCCCGCAACGGGTTGTTCTACAAGTTCAAACGGCATTTTCGTCCCCTGGAGCTTCGAATCGCACCTGCCAACTTGAACGTCTCAGATCGTGCCGACTAAGCAGGGTTACAGCGAGCAGCCTGCCACGCCTTCTATATTCCCTGCAGATTGCCGAAACCGTGGCGGCGCGGCCTAATCCCCTGCCGCTCGCGCTCCTCGACAGTTTTCTTCCAACGGCGCTTGAACGCGCTCACGCGGGCCGCCTGGTGAGCCGGGTGTCGCCTGCCTACTCTACCCTCTGCCTGATAGCGGCGCTGGACCGCGTACCCACCTCGCTTCGCGAGCATATTGCGGCCCCAGGCGCTGCGGTCCTCGTCCGACATCCGGGCCAGCCGTTTGGCTTGACCGACCAGGATCGCGAAGCGCCAGCGCGGCAGATCGCGGCCCCACCGTTCGCAGAACTTGTGCAGCAACGCGTAGGCGCGGTTGCGCACTTCCCACGGCAGGTCCTCGAAGTAGCCGCGTGGATTGCGGCCCCTATACCGTGAAAGCCCCTGGATTCGCATTCGATGCCTCACTGCCAAATACACGCATAAGGGTTGCGCGCAAGCGGCGTGTTCGTCGCCTGGAGTATAATTCCATAATCGGCATATGCCAAGATCACTAAATGGCAATAGGCAAAGATCGGACACATGGGAAAGCGAAAGCATCCAAAGGCAAAGGGGAGGGGATTCACCCCGCTAGCAGCACAACGGAAAGAAGGATCAACGCTGCGCGGACCAATTGCGGCGTTGAGTCCAAAGCTTGAGCCGGTCGATTGGCTCAGAGACCTTCTACCTGAGCATCTATGGCTCGCAGCCCTAGCGGATAACCTGGGGCTGGATAGGTTTCACCACGCCTACATGGAGTTCATGGATGCTTTAGACACTCATTGGCCCCATGATTTCGTGGCGCTGGGTTTGATCTCTGACTTTGGACTCGTGCCGGAAGCGGAGCGCAGCCGATTCGTCGAGGGTAATCGTTCTTTAGTCGCTAACCTCTTCCATGGCCCGGTTGGGCGAATCATGTCTTTATATCCCGAAGGACCCGCCAGCTGGCTCGTTTCCCCCGAACTGCTTGACGCAGGCAGACCGTCGATCCATTCGCTGAGCTAGGCCATCTTCGCAGACTCGTAGACCTGCTTGCCCCTGGCAAGGACAGCTTCGCGGGCCGCGTAAGGGCAGTTACCCTGAGTCGGCTGCTCGAGCACGAAAAAATTAAGTTTTTCAGAGACCTACCGGTGGTCAAACTCATTCCTCGATACCCGGTAGGCCTCACCGACGATGAAAAATACCATGTGGAGTCTATGGCACGGAATGTCATGAATATGACCATTCTACAACGCGAAGTGCCCGATCCCCGGGCGTGGCCAAGATACTTTTGGCGACACAACTATGACTTGGTTCCGTGTCAGCCAAGAGAGCGCCGACTGGTGGGTAGCGCGCCTGTTAGCGCAGCCGACGGCGAGAAACTCGTCAATCTGCTTGGGCAAAATGCGAGGGCGGTGCGGGAATATCTAGACCTCCTGCGCAACCGATTGCGGCCCGATCTTTATGATCCCAGGCACGACGAAGTTTTATTCGGACTGTTCGCGAGGCTCACCCGTCTCTACGTCGTGATGGCGGACCCGTTCTTGTGGGCCCGCGATATGGGCGGGATCATGCTAGCTCATTGGCCGACACTGCGATCACCTTTGCGTACCTCGCGAAGGTCGGTACGGCGGAGGATTTCACGAAGTTCATCGAATACGGCGAGGGCCAACGGAAACTGCTCATGCTTCATTTGCAGGACAACTACCCGAATGAGAAATCTCTCGAAGGCCTGTCTTCGGACGAAATCGCTGATGAGTTTGATGTCTGGCCAGAGGTCTTAGACATTGAACTTGGCAGTTGGTCCAAGAAGGATGCCAGGCGGCTTGCCCAAGAGGCGGGACTTGAGGACCTTTACAGGCTCGTTTTCACCCCGGCAAGCGGCGATCTTCACGGATCGTGGCTCAGTTTGAAGTCCTCGAATCTGATTCTGTGTGCGGAGCCCTTGCACAGGTGGCATCGGATGCCGACATACGCGGAGCCGCCGTTTTTTGTTAACACAGCGATCGCGGCACAAAACCTGTATGAGCGTTGTCGCGATGGGGCGGTCACAATCTTGGGATACCCGACACCTCCATCTAACCTCCACGACCTAAGGTTAACGGAGCAAACTCAACAACCGGGACACTGAGGGCAAGAGGCGGCCCTAACATACAGAACCGAAGGAGGGATTCTCGTCCACACAAGTTCGCATGGCGAGGAAACGGCGTGGCGAGCAAAGGCGGCGCTGGACGGTCGTTGGAAGTCACGGGTGCAAAATCTCCCGATGCCTGACAACTTCGCGAAGGGCCACCCCTTTCGAGGATTGGATACAAGCGAATGCGAATTTACATGGATGAGTCGGGAAACTTCGCGCCCGTCCCAGTTGATCTCGCTCGTGTTGGTTCTGGTAGTTCCATCCACCTACGAGAGCAACCTATTTTCAGAATTTTCACTTTTGACAGCGGGCTGGCAGAAAGAAAATGGAGAAGTCAAAGGCAGCAGCCTTGACGAGCGGAAGGCGGCTGAAATAATAGCGCTCGTCTCTCGCTTTGATGTCATCGCCGACTTCTACTGCATCGACGTTGCTGCCCATACATTGGTCGAAATTGAAGACTTCAAGACGCGGCAGGCAGACGCCCTGGTTGCCGGCTTGCCCCCCGTCGATTCACCCGGATATGTTGAAGCAGCTAAGCGACACCGCCGGCGCGATTCGCCGCCTGTCGAACCAATTATTCGTGCAGGCTTGGCTGACGATCGACTTGGTACTGGAAATCGTCGAAGCTGCAACGATGTATTACTCTCAAAGGCTGCCGAAGGAACTGGGAGATATTGCCTGGATTATCGATGCCAAGGATCACACACTCACGGAGATGGAAGACATTTGGAGTTTGCTCGTGGTCCCGTTTGCAGAGAATCATTTCGCGAAGCGAAATTTTAAAATGCTCGTGGAGGGCGATTACTCGGAGTTCGATCGACGATACAAGAGTAAGAACGACTCAGAACTGATGGCCCATCGCAAATGGCTGGAAACGCAAATTCCGATCTCCGCCCAGGCCCGCGTGAACCCGGTCACAGACGCGAAATTACTCCTGACAGAACAACTGGAATTCGAGAACTCAAAAAACCGCATCGGATTACAGCTCGCAGACATGCTGGCGAACATTCTGCGGAGGGCGTGGAACAATAAGTTGCCAAGAGCTGGTTGGGATGATTTCGGCAAATTGATCATCGAAAAGCCCATGGAAGTACAACACGTGGTTTGAGCGAATCGGGGATTCCCAGAATTATATGAAACCCAGCAATCACATCGCGACCGTAATCGAAGTGCTTGAAAGTAAGGCAAAGCCGATGCGATTTCAGAGGTAGACGTCACGCAAGAAATTAGCGGGTGTTCGCACATTTCCACCACTGCCTTCAGGAGAGTCCTGTCGATTGCTTCCGATTCGTTTCACGAAAGCACGCTTTGGGAACAATTCCGGCAGCACCATTCGTGCGCACTCAGCAAAATGAAAAACACACTATAATAAATCGTTCCGGGGTAGGTCGCGAAATCGGAGAAAGGGTACCCGCGAAAGTGCCCGCGCGCGCGATAAAATCAGTCGAAAGTCCGCGAGACAAATGCGCTGAAAATGCGCGGCGCTCTCATTTTGTGCTTGACACGTTTCCGCAATTGTGGCACATGTTGCGCCAGAAATAAAAACGGCCCTGCCGACTGCTTGAACAGCCGACAGAGCCTAACTC
The DNA here is from genome assembly GCA_963836125.1 of uncultured Acidobacteriota bacterium. Classification (GTDB taxonomy): domain Bacteria; phylum Acidobacteriota; class Terriglobia; order Acidiferrales; family UBA7541; genus Palsa-295. The sequence goes on along the minus strand of CAWIIK010000003.1, from coordinate 302,603 downwards.
CAAAAGTGAGGTAATCACGATGGAAGCTAACGCGACTGTACCAACGCATCCTCAGCAAGGCAACGTCTCCGAACCACAGCTTGACCCCCTTAGTCGCGCCGTTCACGGTCAATCGCTAAGTAACCTTCCAGCGATCTTTCAGGGATTTATGGCGAAGGGTATTCCTGAATCCGAGATCAAACCGCGCGAAACGTCTTCATATTCGAGGCGTGGAAAGCACTAGGGCGCGACGTTCGCAAGGGTGAACATGGCGTTAAGGTCTGCACGTTTATCGAATCCAGAAGCAAGGAAATCGACCGCGACTCGGGCGAACCAAAGGAAATCCGCCGTCCCTGGACCACAACCGTGTTCCACATTTCCCAAACCGACCAGTAAAGGGGGGTGCGCGATGAGCGCCCCCTCTTTTGCATTCCCTCAGCCGCTGGCCGAGAAGTATCGGCCTCGCGCGATTGCGGATTTTATCGGCCTGGAACGACCGAAGCGAATCATGGCCAGTTTTGCCCGCAATCCCCGCAGCGCCGCATTCCTGTTCACCGGGCCGAGCGGGACGGGCAAAACCACGATGGCTTTGGCGCTATGCGATGCCATCGCGGGCGAGCTAATCCATATCCCACTCGCATTGCACCGTTGCCGAGCTGGAGGAATCGCTGCGCATGACGCAGTACGTCCCGATGGCTGGGAAACGGTTCTGGTTTGTGCTGGTAGACGAGGCCGACCAGATGACCGATAAGGCGCAGCTTGCCCTGCTATCGAAGCTAGACAGCACAGGCCGGATTGACGGCTGCGTGTTCGTTTTCACCTGCAACAGCACCGATAGGCTAGAAGCGCGTTTCCTGTCCCGCTGTCTGACTATTGAGTTCTCAAGCTACGGGATGGCCGGGGACATTGCCGAATATCTCGGAAGGTATGGCACGCCGAGGGCGGGAACGGGAACGGGCCGGACTTCGCGCGGCTGGCCAAGGAATGCCGCAATAACGTCCGCGATTGTCTCGGACGCCTGGAACTGGAGTTGATGGCCCTTTAGGCCGGAAGCGGGGTCGATGCGAAAAAGACACTTAGCACTAAGGGGGCAGCCGCGAAGATCGGCATCGGTTTGAGGACTCTCAATCGCTGGCTGGCCCTGGGAGATTCAAGCCCTCCGTGGCAATCCCGATAGACGGAGGGCGCACACTGTGGCGCTGGACCGATACGACATCGCCAAGGGCCGCAAGGTCAAGGCCGCGCAGAAACCCGGCCCGAAGCCAGACCAGAAAGGAACGCAAAAAAAATGAGAGCCGCCATCTACGCGCGAGTCTCAACCACCGGCCACGGCCAAGACCCGCAGCCTACAGACGCGCGAGATACCGCGAATACTGCGAGCGCCGGGGTTGGCAACTCGCGGGCGAGTACGTGGACGCGGGTGTCTCTGGTGCCCCAAGGATTCGCGGCCAGAGCTGAATCGGCTGATAGCAGACGCGCACCGTCGCCGCTTCGATGTCGTAGTGGTCTGGAAGTTTGATCGGTTCGCGCGTTCTGTGTCGCACCTGCTGCGCGCTCTCGAAACGTTCAACGCGCTTGGCATTGCGTTCGTCAGCCTCAGCGAACAGATCGACACCAGCACACCGACCGGCAAGATGGTATTTACAGTCTTGGGTGCGGTTGCCGAGTTGGAACGCAGCCTGATTGCAGAGCGCGTGAGAGCCGGACTGCGAAACGCTCGCGCCAAGGGCACACGCCTCGGGCGTCCGCGATCGGCGTTAGACACTCCTCGCGCTTTGCGAATGCGAGCCCAGGGCCGCACCATCCGCGAGATTGCCGACGCGCTTGGCGTGTCCCGCAGCCTTGTCCACAAAACCCTAGCGAATCGCGGGCTGGCCCGCGCTGCATCCACAGGCAGTTAGTGGGGCAGATAGGCTGTCCACAAATCAGATGTTTTCCAGTAGAGCCCACGAGGGGACCCATCACGCGCTGAAGCGGATCTTGAGTGTTATATGGAGGGAGTCGACGCCCTTAGGACCTACCTTTACCACCTCGATGTCCTTCGGCCTTATTTCTTCAAGGAAATTCAGAACGTATTGTTCCGGGGAGTCGACCTTCTTGGTTCGCAGCACTTCGGCGGGATCAAGGTAGTCCCACCTGATTTTCCATCTTTCGACCACCTTCTGCAGGACCCTCATGTCGGGAATCGTCTTGCCACCGGCGTAGTTATAAAGCGACGCTAATCCTATTCCTAACTGGTTAGCTGCTTCCTGAGCTCCGAGCGTGTCCTTCTTTTCGCTGAAGACCTTCTCTACCTGCTTCAGCAGGTGAGCCTCGCCAGCGGGTCGTTTTCGACCTGGCTTGCCGGTCCGTCTTCTACGCGGAGTTTTCAACAGGGCGCTCTCAGTCGGTTTTCTAATTAAATAGAATTTCTATTTAATTGGATTAAAATAGAAGTAGAATCTTACACCCAGAGGCGCACATCGGACATGCTTGAACAAACCTTTGTGCACATACCGGGCATAGGCAGGCAGACGGAGCGGGAGCTGTGGAATCGTGGCATTCACAGCTGGGATGACGCGGACCGATTCGAAAAGCGATTCGGTCGTGTAAGCAGTGCCCTGCAGAAGAAGCTCGACGAATACATTCCGCTTTCGCGCGAGGCCGTCCGCCGGAAGGACGCGGCCTTCTTCGACCGTTTGTCCACGCTGGGCGAAGCGTGGAGGGTTTTCCCCGCGTTTTCGGGGGAATGCGTTTACCTTGACATCGAAACGACCGGGCTTTCCACCGTCTTCGACAGCGTGACAATGGTCGGACTGTACGACGGCCGAAAGTACAAAGTCTTTATCGAAGGCGAAAATCTCCAGGACCTGCCGCTCCACCTACGTGGGTATTCCATCGTGGTGACCTTCAATGGTGCCGGATTCGACCTTCGCTTTCTGAGGCTGGCTTTCCCAAACATGCCTCTTCCGCCGATACACATCGATTTACGATGGGTGACGCGGAAGCTGGGAATGAAAGGCGGCCTGAAATCTGTCGAAACACGCTTTGGGCTCAAGCGTGCAAAATCGATTGAAGCCATCGGCGGCTATGACGCGACGGTGCTGTGGGCGAAGCACCTGCGCGGTGAAAAGGGAGCGCTAGAACAGCTAATCGAATACAACACACAAGACGTTGTGCACCTGAAGGCCATCATGGAGAAGGCGTACGACCTGCTCTCGAAAGGTACCGTGGGCGTTTTGAAGAATCGCCCCGCGCCAAAGTTCACAGCTGTTCCCAAACTGCCGAGATCAAATAGGCGGCCGCCTGACGCCGTTGCAGCTCAGCCCGACGCTGCGACTTTGGTCCAGATGCTCTTGGACAAATGCACGGACGCTGGCAAACCGCGAGTCGTGGGTATCGATCTCACGGGCAGCGAACGACGTGCGACCGGCTGGGCTCTCATGGAAGGTTCACACGCAACCACGAAATCACTGCGTAGCGATGACGACTTGGTTCGAGAGACGATTGCCTGTAAGCCGGACCTTGTTTCGATTGATTCACCTTTGTCCCTCCCGGAAAGATACGGCGATCCGGGCGTTCCGATTTATCGCAAGTGCGAACTGGCGCTCAAGAGAATGGGGATTTCCGTGTTTTGGTGCCTGCTTCCGAGCATGGCGATGCTGACCCGACGCGGGATAGCTTTAGCCGAACGGCTACGCAGGGCCGGGTTGACCGTCATCGAGAGCTATCCCGGCGCGGCACAAGACATCCTCGGCATACCACGCAAAAAAGCAAGTTTAGAGGAGTTGAAGTGGGGCCTCGCTCGAGCGGGCATCGGGGGCGATTTCCCCACCGCCCACGTCACGCATGATGAGATCGATGCGATAACTTCAGCATTGGTCGGGTTGTTCTATCTCGCCGATGAATACATCGCTTTGGGCACGCCGGCTGAGGACTACCTCATTGTTCCGAGGTCGGTGAAGTTCAACTACGCAAAGCTGTCCCAAATCGTCTCGGCAACCGGATTGGACGAAGTACCCGAGTGCCCCCACGCCGGGGTAGAATCCTTTGTCAATGCCGACGGACCTGCAATCCCCGCGAACTAGTCGCCTCGTTGTCGGCATCACCGGTCGTATCGGGGCGGGCAAAACGTCGGCTGCCAAATATCTTAGCGCGCGGTACGGTTTTCAATATCTCAGGTACAGCCAGGTCCTCTCGGACTGGCGGGCGAAGGACCCGGAAAGCAAATCTCATCTGCAGGAAGTTGGCTGGAACGTGATGGCGGGCGGACTGCAGGCCGAACTCAATCAGCGGCTCATCGCGCAGATCGCGAAGGATCGCGACGCGGTTGTCGACGGTCTTCGCCATCCGATTGACTTCGAGAGCCTTGCAGAATCCTTCTCCTCGTCGTTCCATCTGTTGTATATAGATAGCCCTCTAGACACCCGTCGGCTGCGTCTCCAAGGCCTTGGCCGGTATCAAACGGCTGAGATCTTTGAAGCCGCAGATTCGCATCCGGTCGAGCAACGAATCGAATCGCTGAGAGCTAAGGCGGACGTGGTATTGGACAACCGAAGTTCCTTAAAGGACCTCTACACGTCACTGGACAAAACAATTCTCAACCTAAGATCGGAAGGTCACGTATGAGTCTTTGGGTTGTCGTTGGAGGTCAGTTCGGCTCAGAAGGCAAGGGCAAAGTCTCCGCCTTCATCGCCAAGCACGAAGACATCGGCATTTGCGTCCGCTGCGGAGGACCCAACTCGGGTCATTCCTTCGTTGACGACAGCGGGAAGACCGTCCTGCTTCGCCAGCTTCCTACTGGCTTCGTCAATCCGAGGACGCGCCTCCTGATTCCCGCAGGTGCGCTAATCGATTTGACTGTTCTCAAGCAGGAGATCGACTGGCTCTCGCTTCCAACCTCTCGCATCGGAATCGACCGGCACTGCTTCATAATTCAAGAACAAGACCGCGAGAAAGAGCGCTTGCTGGGCTTACGCGAACGGCTAAGTTCGACCCTTTGCGGCGTTGGGGCAGCGCAGAGTCGAAGAGTGCTACGAACAGACGACGCGCTTTTAGCGAAAGACGTGCTCGACGCTCATCCGTGGCTGCGCCCACACCTCACCGATGTAAGCGCAGAGGTCAACGACAATCTCGATGCAGGCGAAAAGGTTTTGATCGAAGGCACTCAGGGTTTTGGCCTTTCTCTGTACCACTCCGGCCACTATCCCAAGACGACCTCGCGGGACACAACCGCAGCTGGCTTTCTGAGCGAGGTCGGAGTGAGCCCGAGACTCGTCACCGAAATTGTCTTAGTGTTCCGGACTTTTCCCATAAGAGTTGCAGGATGGCAGGCAGGACCGCTGAAGGACGAAATTTCATGGGAGCAACTTCGCGATGAAAGTGGCTACCCCCACGAGATTCAGGAGCGAACCAGTGTCACGAACAAGGTTCGCCGCGTCGGGCGATTTGATTGGCAGCTTGCTAGGGCCGCCTCCCGCTGTAACCGACCAACAAGGATCGCGATTACGGGTCTAGATTACTTGGATCACGGCAGTTATGGTTGCGTTCGCCCGGATTATCTAACGGCAAGGACAAAACTGTTCCTTCGAGAAGTGCGTGAGCAACTGGGCGTGTCAGCCCAATATCTCAGCACAAGTCCTCGCATGGAACATATGTTCTCGATACCTAACGCTTTCGATTACGTTGATCGGCCTGACGAACTCGTGAGCGCGTGAGGAAAAGGCTTCTGCGTAGTGCGGTCACCGCCCAATCCTAGTTCGGGTGCCGGAGGAAGAGAATGAGCGAAACGACCGGAATGCCCCCCGGGGAGATAGGTCCCGGGCCGAGTAACAAGCAGGTTTGGAAATACGTTGACCAAAACAAGGAGCCGGATCGGAAGGGCCTGCTGCTTTCAAACGAGATCGAACGATTCTGCGACAACGGGCTCCTGATTGACGAAAATTACGAGAAGAAGCAGCTTCGGCCCGCGTCGTACACACTGAGGGTCGGTTACGATTACGTTGACAGTAGAGGCAACCGCCGACGGCTTACGAAAGCGGCCCCATCCTTTTACATGGAACCAAACTCGATCGCGTATGTCAGTACGTTCGAGTCTCTCGATCTTCCCTTCTACGTCGTTGCCCGCTTTAACCTCCGAGTCACGTGGGTGTATCGGGGGATACTGCTGGGGACCGGGCCTCAAGTCGAGCCGGGGTATAGGGGTTTTCTATCCTGCCCGCTTTTCAACCTGACTGATCGGGCGGTCAAAATCACGCTCAAGGAAGATTTTGCGACGATCGATTTTGAGCGCACGTCGGACTTTTGCCCCGGTAAGGATTGGGACTGGATCAAGCAGCAGATCAAGCAGAGTAAAGACGTCGAAAAACTAGATGAGGTGGTAACCGACGGAGGCCGATTCCTTCTTTTTAGACAACGGCCATACCCGGCCCTCGAGCTCCTCCCCGACTGGGACGTCGTTAGCTCCCTAGTTCAGTTGTCAAATGAGGTCAAGACCTGGAGGAATATCGGAGTAGCAATCCTAGTTGCGTTCTTCGGCCTGGCCTTGACGATGCTGAACTTTCAGAACAACTTATATAGAGAACTCCGATCCGAAGACGCCCAAATCCATCAAATGCAAGACGCCTTTACCTCGAGGCTGGAGACCCTACAAACTCAACTAAATGCAGAGGGATCTGCGCTGGCAAGGCTCGAGCCACGGGTCGAGGCGTTGGAGAAAAAACCGAAATAGATTTGGTTCCACTTCGCCTTCGTGAGCTAGAAGAACGATGACAATGCAAGTCCTTCGGCTAGCTGCCCATTTGGCCGACAAGTTTCTTCCGGTTAGGCCGGCGTATCAGAATCGGCCTATTCGGGAGGCTTTTCATGCTCTCCTCTGGGGCGGCCTTTTATTGATTTTCACCGTGTATTTGTGCGGACTCTCAAGCGACACCGATTATTTGGCGCAAGGGCTACTTCAGCCCCATTTCGAGCACCGCTGGCTTCTCGGGCTTGAGATATGTCTCACGGCTGTCGCGCTGTCGTACGCTTTCGGCCACCTACCTTTGAGCCTGTACTTCTGGTTTAGGACTCACGTCCCTTACAGACGAGTAACACGAAGAGCTGAGAAGTGGCGGCGCGACAGGGCTCGTCCTATTCGTTAACCTGCTCCAGCGGCTTTTTCCTTGTCGCTTAAGCGATTCTAGCCTCCGACGGTCACGCCGGGAGGCTGCGGCGCGCCTTCAACTCCGTTAGCAGACACTCGACTTCGTTGTCGCGGTCGAGGCGCGTGAGCTTTTCGTCGACGTCGTCGGTGAGCAGCTCGACTTCGGCGCCGGCGCTTCGGTGCGGGTGGCGCGCTCGAGCTTCGGGCTGCGCCGCAGTTCTGGAACTCTAACAGGAGCCCTAGGAGCCATCGCACGCCGCATTCTGAGCAAAAGCTGCGCGTCCCTAGCGCGATTCGATGTGTCCGGATTCGGTGTCAGTTCTGGTGTCAGTTGGCTTTTGACTTTCCTTCGCCGGATTGCGCGGTGCTGCGCGGACTCTACGCGACGCGAAGCTCGTGGAAGTCGCATGGATACTGGCGATCTTCGCTGTTGAGCGCTCGGGTGCGCATCCATTCGCATGCCTGCAAAAAGGGCCTCGTGGGCATTAACAGTGAGGTGCCCTACCGATTGGACGACGCCCCAACCCGGTTTGCGAGAAGCCTAGATAATTTACACGAATCCTGGGCGGACCGTAAGAGGCTCGATCTGACGCCTGATTTGGGGGCGGGCTTTGCCAAAGCGCGCGGGACTTCGCTCGGGATGACAGTGTGCGCGGTTTTTGTCCGCGCGTGTGAAGCTGCGACCTAGTAGGACTTTCTCCTGCCGACGATGGCTTGAGAGTGATCCCGAAGCGAAAGGCAGGCAAACACACCCCCGCCGGGCGTTCGAGAGGGGTAGGTAGAATCTAAACCGGCGGGAATGGCCGGGGGAAGGAAGCCGGCCCAGCCCTCAATCCCCGAAGGGATCCTCGACTTTCCTTCCCCGGACGCCCAACCGTGTGGCACGTTCCAAACCAAAGCTAAGCCGCTGAAAGCAAACGGCCGGATTTCATCGTCCCGGGCAAAATTTCCCGGCTGCCAGTAAAAATTCCGATCGTCCGCGATGAGGGCTAAGGGAATCCCTGTAGACGAATGGTGATAGGCGCGTTCGTTGACGCCGAGCGGTTTGGACACTGCCCGGTCTAAAGTGTCAGGAACGTCCCCGGCCGTATACGCCGGGGCAATCGGGCCTTCCTTGACCGCGCGCGCCTGCTCTTGCTATGGTCAAAGATTACGCTGGGCTCATTCTACCCAGTGTAGAGAGAAGTCCCCTGTGTAGGGCCACTCGAACATGGGCTTGAAGAAAATCAGCATCCGGGGCGCCCGGCAGCACAACCTCAAAAACATCAGCCTGGAGATTCCTCGCAACACGCTCACCGTGATCACGGGCCTTTCGGGATCGGGCAAATCCTCGCTCGCCTTCGACACGCTCTACGCCGAGGGCCAGCGACGCTACGTCGAATCGCTTTCGGCGTACGCGCGGCAGTTCCTCGATCAGATGGAGCGGCCGGAGGTGGACTCGATCGAGGGGCTTTCGCCTTCGATTGCGATCGAACAGAAGACGACGACGCGTTCGCCGCGCTCGACCGTCGGGACGATCACCGAAATCTACGATTATTTGCGCGTGGTCTACAGCGCGATCGGCACGCCGCATTGCCCGAACTGCGGCAGGGCGATTGCGCGGCAATCGACCGAGCAGATCATGCAATCGGTGATGGCGCTGAAGCCGGACGACCGCATCATGGTCCTCGCGCCGGTGGTGCGCGGGCGCAAGGGCGAATACAAGAAGGAGCTGGAGAAGTACGCGAAGGAAGGCTACGTGCGGGCGCGCGTGGATGGCGAGCTCGTGAATCTGGACGAGCCGCAGGCGCTCGATCGGCGCAAGAACCACACGATCGAGATCGTCGTCGACCGGCTGCTGCTGAAGAACGGCATCGCGCAGCGGCTCGAGCAGTCGATCGAAACGGCGCTGAAGCTGACGGGCGGGCTCGTGACGATCGCGGTGGTGGGCGGCAGCGAGCATGTGTACTCGGAGAAGCTGGCGTGCCCGGAATGCGGGATTTCCGTGCCGCAGCTCGAGCCACGGTCGTTCAGCTTCAATTCGCCGTACGGCGCTTGTCCCGAATGCCACGGGCTGGGCTCGAAATACGACTTCGATCCGGCGAAGGTGATTGTGGATTGGACGAAGCCGCTGTTTGAAGGCGGGCTCGGGCCGGGGTCAGGCTCGGGGCCGCTGCAGCGCACGATGCGGATTGCGGCGGAGGCGTATGGATTCGATCTCGACACGCCGTTCGAGGAATTGTCGCGCAAAGTGCAGAACCTGATTCTGCGCGGCAATCCGGCGAATGGCGGCGCGGGCAAGGGATTGAATTTTCAGGGCGTGCTGGGACACCTGGAAAGCAGCCTCGATGAATCGAAGTCGGATACGTATCGCGAGTGGCTGACGCAGTATATGTCGCCCGCGCCGTGTACCGCTTGCGGCGAGCGGCGGCTGCGTCCGGAAAGTCTCGCGGTGAAAATCGCAGGGATGTCGATTGCGGATTTCACGGCTCTGCCGCTTACCGAGGCCCGCGCGGCGGTCGAAAAGATTCGCGACCGGATCACGCCGCGGCAGCGGCAAATTGCGGGCCGGCCGCTCAGCGAAATCGCGGAACGGATCGACTTCCTGCTCGCGGTGGGTCTCGGCTACCTGACGCTCGACCGCTCGGCTGCAACGCTTTCGGGGGGCGAAGCGCAGCGGATCCGGCTCGCCACGCAGATCGGCTCGAGACTGCGCGGCGTGCTCTATGTGCTGGACGAGCCGTCGATCGGGTTGCATGCGCGCGACAACGGGCGTCTGCTGAGCACGCTTGAGACGTTGCGCGACCTCGGCAATACGGTGCTGGTGGTCGAGCACGATGAAGAGACGATCCGGCGCGCGAATTACGTGGTCGATCTCGGCCCGGGCGCGGGCAAGACGGGCGGATATCTCGTCGCGGCGGGCGCGCCGGCGGAAATCGCCGCGAATCCCGCGTCGCTGACGGGGCAGTATCTTTCCGGACAGATGAAGATTCCGGTTCCGGCCGAGCGCCGCAGCCCGAATGGCAAAACGCTCACGATCCTCGGAGCGCACGGAAATAATCTTAAGAATATCGACGTGCCGATTCCGCTCGGGCTACTGACGGTCGTTACCGGCGTTTCCGGCTCGGGCAAATCGACGCTTGTGAACGATATTCTCTACCGCGCGCTCGCGGCTAAGCTGTATCGCTCGATGGAAAAGCCGGGCGCGCATCGCGCCATCACGGGCATCGAACACATCGACAAAGTGGTGCAGATCGACCAGGCGCCGATCGGAAGGACACCGCGGTCGAATCCGGCAACCTATACGGGCGTGTTCTCTCCGATTCGCGAGCTCTACGCGATGCTGCCCGAATCGCGCGAGCGCGGATACAAGCCGGGGCGATTCAGCTTCAATGTGAAGGGCGGGCGCTGCGAGGCCTGCCAGGGCGGCGGCCAGCGGCGCATCGAGATGAATTTTCTGCCGGATGTCTACGTCACGTGCGAGGTCTGCCGCGGCAAAAGGTACAACGCCGAGACGCTGGCGGTGCGCTACAAGGGCCTCTCGATCTCCGATCTGCTCGACCTGCCGATCGAGGAGGCGCTCAAGGCGCTTGAAAATATTCCGGCGATTCAGCAGAAGCTGCAGACGCTGGTGGACGTCGGCCTCGGCTACGTCCAGCTCGGGCAATCGGCGACAACGCTTTCGGGCGGCGAGGCGCAGCGAACGAAACTCGCGCGCGAGCTTTCGCGGCGCCAGACGGGCCGCACGCTCTACATCCTCGATGAGCCGACCACGGGCTTGCACTTCGATGATGTGAAGAAACTGCTCGACGTGTTGAACCGGCTCGTCGCGCTCGGGAATACCGTGCTCATCATCGAGCATCACGTCGATGTGATCAAACAAGCCGATTGGATCATCGATCTCGGGCCGGAAGGCGGCGAAGCGGGCGGGCGCATCGTGGCGCAGGGCTCGCCCGAGCAAGTCGCACGCCACAAGAAGTCGTACACGGGCCAGATTCTCGCATCCGCGCTCAACGGGGCGAAGTCCAATGGGCATGCTACTGCAGCGAACTGAGCCAAGACGCTCACGATGAACGCCGACGATACATCTGCTTCCTCCAGAGCCGCCCGAGCCCGTCGAGCCCGTGCCGCAATCGATCGAGCCGGCCCCGCTCGCGGATTCTCTTCGATCCGAAGACGCTCCACCGGCAGGCGAGTTTCCCACACCGCCCGACCGTCCGCTGCCCGATGATCTTCGCGTGCCCTGGGACTGGTCCGATATCGTAGTGTTCGTCGGAATGGCAATCGTGGGGGTAGGCGTCGTGGGATTCTCGATCACGCTGGCGCTGCGGCTGGCCGGCGTGTCCCCGTCGCACATCCGAAAGTCGCCCGGCGCGATCAGCGTGATTGCGGTGGTGGCGCAGGCCGTTTTGGATTTGGGCCTGCTCGCCTACCTGGCCGCGAACATACGGCTGCGATTCCATTCGCCGTTCTGGCGCACCATCGGCTGGCGCCCCATCGAGACGCGCTCGGTCTCCCGGACCTTTCCTTATTTCGCTCTTGCGCTTGGTGGATTTTCGCTGGCCGCGATCGTGGCTTTCGCGGAGGCGCTGTTTCCGCCGAAGCATGCGCTGCCGATCCAGGCGATGACGCAGAATCCGCATGCGGCGCTGCTTTTTCTGCTGACGGCGGTGCTGGTGGCTCCCGTGGTGGAGGAAACGATTTTTCGTGGCTACCTCTATCCGGTGGCGGCGCGCAGTTTCGGCGTGGGAGTGGGCGTTGTAATCACGGGTACGCTTTTCGGCTTGCTGCACGCGGGACAGTTGTGGGGCGGGTGGTGGCAGATCGCTCTGCTCGTGATGGTCGGGATCGTGTTTACGATCGCGCGCGCGGCCACGCGAACGGTGGTCGCGAGTTACATCCTTCACCTGAGCTACAACGCGCTGCCGGTGATCGCCGCTTTGCTATCGTCCGTCAAGCTGCGGCATCTTGCGCCGCTGCTTCACTAGACGCGGAGGGACGCCTGCGCCACGCGAACTACGCCCCGGGTCGAGAGAGTCAGACAGTTTCTGGCGCCGACACATCGGAGCGAGCCTGCGGAATCGGTTAAACTAGCGAGGTGTTTTGCATTTCGCGTCCAGCGGCCTGCAAGCACGGAGAGGAATCCATTGCGCAGCGTTGAACCCATTCAGTGGACTCGCGAAGGCGTTGTGATGCTGGACCAGCGGCGACTGCCCGGCGAGGTGGTGTACCACACCTACACGGATTACCGCGAAGTCGCGCGAGCGATCAAAGACATGGTGATCCGCGGGGCGCCTGCGATTGGTGTAGCGGCGGCGATGGGAATCGCTCTCGGCGTCGAGCATTCGAAAGCGAAGACGCTCGCCGAATTGCGCGTTGAGTTTCCGGCGATTTGCGAGGCAATGGCTCGCACGCGTCCCACAGCCGTCGATTTGTTCTGGGCCATCGAGCGATTTAAGCGGCGCTTCGACGAGCTCGCGCGCGCTAGGCAGAAGAACGGCGCGGACGGCATCGCTCGAGTCCGGGCGGCGCTCATCGAAGAGGCGCAGAAAGTCCATCAGGAGCGCCGTGACGCCGACGAGCAGATTGGTCGCTTCGGCGCGGAGCTGCTGCCCCGGAGCGGCCGCGTGATGACTCAGTGCAATGCAGGCGCCCTTGCCACCGGCGGAATCGGTACGGCTCTAGGCGTGATTCGCGTGGCCGTCGATACAGGACACAAAATCGAGGTGCTGGTGCCGGAGACGCGGCCTTACCTGCAGGGCGCGCGCCTGACCGCGTGGGAACTTCATCAGGACCACATTCCACTGACGCTGATCACCGACAATATGGTGGGGCATTTCCTGAAGACGGGAAACGTGGGCGCGGTGGTGGTCGGCGCGGACCGGATCGCGCGCAACGGCGACACGGCGAATAAAATCGGCACGTACGGAATCGCGGTTCTAGCGCGCGAACACGAGATTCCGTTTTACGTGGCGGCGCCGATTTCGACGATCGATCTCTCGATTCCCTCGGGAGAGCACATCCCGATTGAGGAGCGCTCGCAAGAGGAAGTGACGCATCTCGGCGGCGTGCGCATCTCCCCCGATGTCCCGGCCGCACACCCCGCGTTCGACGTCACTCCCGCGAAATTCATCGCAGCGATCATCACGGAACGCGGCGTGGCAAGGGCACCGTTCGAGAAAGCGCTCCGGGAGTTGACAAGGCCGCAGGCTGCCGGTGACAGGTCTTAGGTGGACTTATTGCGGAGCGCTCGGTCCCAACCTGCCAGCATGCGGCCAAGTTCCTCGCTAAGCGTCAGGACCGATTCCACGTCCTCGCCTCTAAGAAGACCATTGCGATCTTTGGCTTCACGCCCATCGTCGAATTCCCATCTACAACGTGCCACCAACGACCTGAAGCCTGCTCTCGTGTCTACTCGTAGCGAAGGGCCTCCACCGGATTGAGCCGCGCAGCCTTCCAGGCGGGATAGACGCCGAAGAAGATGCCGATCATTCCCGCGACGGAAACGCCGAGAGCAATCAGCACAAACGAGACGGAGGCAGGAAACGAAGGAATCGCCAGCCGGAGGAGCAGCACAAAGGTCGAGCCGAGCACCACGCCGGTCGCGCCGCCGACGACCGCCAGGGTCACCGCTTCCAGCAGGAATTGCGTGAGGATATTACTGCGGCGCGCTCCGATCGCCTTGCGGACGCCGATTTCGCGCGTCCGCTCCGTCACGCTGACGAGCATGATGTTCATCACACCGATCCCGCCCACCAGCAGCGCGACCGAGCCCACCGCCATCATGACGATGAAAATTCCGCCCGAAATCTGTTTCCAGAGATCGAGGAACGTGTCCGTGGTGAGGATCGCGAAATCATCGTCCTGGTCGGACGACAACTTCCGCATGCGACGCATGTATTCTTCGATTTCATCCACAACGGCCGGAAGGTTCGCGGTCGTATCGGCCTTGGCCATGAAAACGACGTTCTTGAACTCGGGGTGCAGCTTGCGAATCACCGAGAATGGGACGAGCGCGGTATTGTCCTCGGGATTTTCCCCTGTTCCGAGCGCCTGCTTCTGTATCTCCAGAACACCAATGACCGTGAACGCGTGCCCCTCGAGAAGCACTTCCTGCCCTATCGGATCTTCGCCGTTCGGGAAAAGAGTATCGGCCGTGATATGGCCCAGCACGGTTACCGCGGAGTGATGATCTTCATCGGTTTGATTGAAAAACCGGCCGCGCTCGAGGTTGAAGTCGCTGATCTGCGCGACCGCCGGCCCCTCTCCCGTCAGGATGACGTTTTTGGACCGCAGATTTCCGCGCCGCACTTCGCTGGCGCCTGCGCCGACGGCGTAGTTCTCAATCTGCGCCACCGGAGCGGCGGCCACCACGTGCGGCAATTGCGTCAGACCCTTCACCCATTCCGGATCCAGATCCTTCCGCTGAAGCACCTTCGGGGAGAGGCGGCCGAGCGTGGCCCAGGAAAACTTGGAGACGATCACGGTGCTCGATCCGAGCTGCTGGATATTGCCGAGCACGTTTGAATTCAGGCCGTTGATCACCGCGCCGATCACGATGATGGTCGTCACGCCGATGACGATGCCCAGCACGGTCAAGAACGAGCGGAGGGGATTCCGTCGCAACACATCGAAGGCCAATGCGACAGACTCCTTGAATTCGGCGAATCCGCGTTTCTCGTTCACCGTTTGCTTTCTCCTACTCCTGCCTCAATGCAACCACTGGATCGAGCCGCGCCGCCTTACTCGCCGGATAGACGCCGAAAAACAGACCGACGCTCGTCGCCACAATCAACCCCATCACGACCGACCAGATTTGCACGGAGCTGGGCAGCGACGTCGTCAAGCTGACGACTTTAGCCAATATGATCCCGAGAATTACGCCGCACGCGCCGCCGATCGCCGCGATGGTGGCCGCTTCGATCAGGAACTGCAGCCGGATGTCGCTCTGCCGCGCTCCGAGCGACTTGCGCAGGCCGATCTCGCGGGTCCGCTCGGTGACCGACACGAGCATGATGTTCATGATGACGATGCCGCCGACGATCAGCGAAATCGAGGCGATCCCGATCGTCACGCCAAAGAACGTGTTGCTGATGCTCCCCCAGAGCTGGAGAAACGACTGGTTCGTCTCCATCGCGAAATCGTCGGCGTCCTGATACTCCACATGCCGGCGCGCCCGCAGGAGCATCCGAACTTCATCCATCGTCGGCTCCATCGCGTTCCTTCCAGCAGCTTTCACCCACAGGCGAACCGAGTCGTTGGCGCCGTAAATGTCCTCGTAGGTGGTCAGCGGCATGATCACCCAGTTGTCCTCGGACTGCCCCATCGTCGAGCCTCTCTTCTTCGCGACGCCAATGATTTCGCACTCCCCGCGTGTCGACGTGGATGATCTTGCCGATGGGGTCCGATCC
The DNA here is from genome assembly GCA_963836125.1 of uncultured Acidobacteriota bacterium. Lineage (GTDB taxonomy): Bacteria > Acidobacteriota > Terriglobia > Acidiferrales > UBA7541 > Palsa-295. The sequence goes on along the minus strand of CAWIIK010000003.1, from coordinate 287,111 downwards.
CGGTATCAGCTTGTCGACGATGTCGAATCCGACGTCGCAGACGGGCGCGTGGCGCGCCACATCGAGGCGAGTGTAATAACGGCCTTCGGCAAGTTCGCGACTATAGACCTCCGGCATTTCATGCGTGAATCCGAGGATCGCCGAGTCATCGAGGGTGTTCGTTCCGTATTTGACCTGGCCGGTCTTGTTCAGGTTTGCCGCCACGGCTACGCAGCTCCGGCAGTTGTCGCGAAGCGCCTCGTAGTCGTCGAAGTGGAATTTCTTTCGTTTCTGGCTTTCTGCCCACTGGTCGACGCTGGTGATATTCGACGGCGCGCGGCTGATCATGAAGACGTCCGCGCTCAAATTGGAGGAGATGGCCGCCGCGACGTAATCGTTGAGGCCGTTGATCAGGCTGACCACAGCGATTACGGACGTCACGCCGATCACAACGCCCAGCAGCGTGAGCACACTGCGCATCTTGTGCGCCCAGAGGCTCGCCGTGGCGATGTTTAGGGCTTCGCCCAGGGTCATGGAGGTTTTTCCGGCCATCGTTAGGTTCTGGCTATCCCAGCTCGAGGTCCCGGGCTGGCCCTATTATACATACGCGCCGGAGGCCGCCGAAGTTGCGCGCGGCACACTCGGAGCCGGACGGGGACGATGCGAAAGCGTTGGGGAGACGCGGTCCTTCGTTCGCGACGACCGGTGGGATCCTAAAAGCAAACGGGGGGGCCGTGAGGCTCCCCCGTCGCGTGGAGAATCGAGAACAGCTGTACCTTAACTTAGAAGGTCAGCTTGAGTGCAAACTGGCCGAATCGCCGCTCGTCGGTGTTGCCGCCGACGGCCTCGCTTCCCAGCCCGCCCTTCTCCTCTATGACCTGGAGCGGACTGGTGGTCGGTTCGCCAATGTAATTGTCATCAGGGTTCACGTAAAAGTTATGGTGATTGAATATATTAAAGGCCTCGGCGCGGAACTCCAAATTGAACCGCTCGGTCAGCTTGAAGTTCTTGCTGATGGAAAGATCGTCGTTCCAGGAACCCGGGGACCGGAAGGCTCCCCTGCCAGTCATGTCGGCCGGATAGGGTCCGAAATCGGAGAGGCCCAGGGTCGGATTGAGCGGACCGATCGCAGCCGGGGCCGGAACCGTCAAACCCGAAAAAGTGTTCGGTATAGGGTTGCCCATGGAGTCGAGAAGCTGGACTGGAGTGCCCGTGTGGTACTCCGTGATGGGAGTCGAGGGCGTCAAGCGCGGAATCGAGTAGAAATTGATCAAGTAGCTCTCGTCGTAAATGGAGAACGGAACTCCGGTGTGAGCCGTGAACACGCTGGCGATCGCCCAGCCCCCCAGTGCCTCTGACTGCCAGCCGCTCCCGCCTTTGAACCAGGGCGTCTGCCAGATTGGGGAGATCACGATGCGGTGACGAATATCGAAATCCGAGTTTCCATAGTCCAGCTTGGGATCAAGGACGTTGGTATAGCCGAGAGAGCCCTGCGCCAAGTCGTCCGAGAAGGTTGTGCTGAGGTCATCGAGCGAGTGCGCGTACGTGTAATTGGTAATGAGGGTCAGACCGGTATTGTGGATGTTTTGTGTCTGGAGCTTAACATTGAGGGCGTTGTACGAGCTGATACCACTGCTGCCACGCAGGTTGATAGCCGCATACTGCGAGTTGAGTCGCGTGTAGCACGTGGGTACGTCCGTAACCGGATTCGAATAGGGGCAGGTGGTGCCAGAAACAGGGTCGGTGCCCGTCAGCAAGGGCGCGCCGAGATACTCTTGAGCAGCACCGATCATGTTGATGTTTTCGAGGTCGTAGAGATGAACCCCGTGCGCACCGCTGTAGGACACGTCCACCAGGGTATTGCCGGCCAGCTGATGCTGCAGGTCCAAACTCCAGAACTGAGTTTGGGCTACCTCGTTGTTGACCCCGTCGTCGCGCAACTCCGAGGGGGTGAGCGCAGTCGGTGGTCCGGGTTGGCCTAGCGGTCCGAGATCGTTGTTCGTAACGAAATTCAGGCAGTTGGTGCCGATAGCGCCGGTGATAGAGTTTGCGCTGCAATTGGCGCTCACCACCGCGCTCGCCGGCGGGTTGAAGCTGGCGTTATACGTCACGTTCCCGAAGTTGCGCTCGTAGCTGATGCCGAAGCCCCCGCGCAGTGCGGTCCTGCCGTTCCCAAACAGGTCGTAGGCAAAGCCAACGCGCGGTCCTAGGGTTCCCCACCGTGGCTTCCAGAATTCACCGATGGAGCTCTGGCTTGTGAGGGAGACTCCACCATCGGCCACGTTTTCCGGGTAGCTGCCGGCGCCCGGGTAGAAGTTGGAATCGAGATCGGTGTGGTTGTTGTGCTGGACGCCGTAGTGCTCCCAGCGCAGACCGTAATTGAGAGTAAGCCTGCGGGTAAGTCTGAAACTGTCACCCCCGTATATGGCCCAGTCGTTGTATCGATAGCTGCGAGCCGGGCTCGCGGCCGGTAGGGGCGGAGTTACGGTGCAGGCAGGCGTCGTGATCTCGTTCCCGTAGGCATCCGTAGCGCACGGCAGCGCGCCTTCCGCATTTACCCGGGCCTGGAACTGAAGCGTCGGGCTTGCGAACACGCCGGCATTCATGTCGCCACCGGCGTTTACCAAGCTACTCAGTGAGGGACCGAGGTCTGAACCGAGTACTTCATTGGCCTGGTAGTACGCGCCATATGCGACGTTCAATTGAATATAGGTATACTCGCCGCCGAAATGCATGGTGTGCCGTCCCTTCGTCCATGCAACGTCGTGGGACAGCTGCAGCGTGTTCTGGGGACCGCCAAACGGTAGGCCGCCCGACCCTTCCGCCGTGTTCTCGAGCCCCGGCAGTTGGACGACGTTGTTGCTCACATAATCGATCTGCTCGGCGTAACTGCTTGTACTCAAATATAGGTTCGGAGTCTGGGTTAGGGCGTTGTCAAAGCTTGCTTCGGTGTCAAACCGCGTAAAGCTAACCTTGGTGGTGCTCAGCAGATTGTCGCTGAAGACGTGGGTCAACGAGAGTAGCGCGCTGTCGTCGTCGTTGGTGCCTCCGACGTCATACTGGGGATAGGGGCTGTAGAAACTAGACCCCGGAAAATCGTCTTCCCGGTACCGCGCGTAGCGAAAGAACATGGTGGTCTTGTCGGTCATGTTGTAGTCAACGCGTCCCAAAAGGTTATACGTATTTTGGGGAACGCCGCCGCCCGCGTTGAATGGGGCGGCGAAGTTGACGACGTCGAACACGGGCTGCGTTGGCGAAACAGGCGTCACGCCGTTTATCAACGGAAAAACTGGCACGCCGCCCACCAGGGGAAAACCTGAGTTGGTGGAGGAGTTCGCCGCGAGCTGTCCGGCCGTAGTAACCGTGCCGGAGGGTGTGTCGGCGCCGGTTCCAAACTTCGTAAAATACTCCTGGATGTTGGACGGCAGCAGGCTCACAAATGACGGATCGAGAATCTCTTCGGTCTGTTGGGAATCGCTGCGCACCCGAACAAATTCCTCCGAAAAGAAGGCGAAGAGCTTGTTTTTGATGATTGGGGCGCCCGCGTCGTAGCCAAAATTGTTGCGCGTGTAAATGCCTTTCGGTACGTCATTTGCGACGTTCGCGTACGTGTTTGCCGTGTAGGCAGAGAGGCGGTTGAATTCAAATGCGTCGCCGTGAATGTCGTTGGTTCCATGCTTGCTTTCAACGTTCACGACGCCGCCCGATGCGCGGCCGTATTCCGGGCCATAGTTATTGGTGATGATGCTGAACTCTTGAATGGAATAGGCCGGTACCGACTGGCCCGCAACTTCGCTGAAGACGCCTATGTTTTCCACGCCGTCCAAAAGGATTTCCGTGCCGGTTTCCCGCTGTCCGTTGAGAGAGTAGCCCACGCCATAGCCGGTAATGCTCTGGCCCACCGTCATGGTCGCGTTGGGGGCGCCGCCGTTGCTCGTCTCGTCGCCGTTGCTGACGTTACCCGAGAGGCCCACAAAATCGTAAGGGTCGCGATTCAAGCTGGGGAGTTGCGCCATCTGGGTCGTGCCGACCAACTGCGAGAGCTCCTGCGTTTGTGTGTTGACCGTCGTCCCGCCTGCTCCCACAACTTCCACGGTCGTCGTCGTCCCGGAGACGGACAATTGTGCGTCCAGCGTTACGGTGCCGCCTACCGTGACCTCGGCCTGGGACTTAAATGGCTGGAAGTTACCGCTCGAGGCCGTTACTTGATAGATTCCAGGAATCAGCCCTTCAATCACATACCGTCCGGTCGGTCCGGACTGCACGGTCCTCTCGGCACTGGTCGCGACGCTCTTCGCCGTTACGGTGGCACCGGGAATTACCGCACCTGTGCTATCTGTGACGGTGCCGGTAATCGATCCGGTCTCTGCCTGTGACCAAGCCGGCTGGCAGCTCAAAGCTGCCATCACGAGCGCCAAGCCGAAAAACAAAATCGAACGCTTCCAATTCATTAGCCCCTCCTGAATTTCCTTCTTAACTCAAATGATTGCCGTACCGCCGAGGTAGCCCAGCCTGATGATTCCGGAACGCCCCTATCCCATGGCCAGAGCCCATTCGTAAGTCTTCAGCAAATCAGGAATTGCGGACACAAACCCCATGCTTTCAAGCTTGGACGGAAGTACAATAGGCAAGTCCGGTTCCACGAACCTGTGTATAATAAGTACTGTAAATGCAGGATGTTACAAATGAACCATTTCCGGAATGCCACTGACTATTCCGTTTTCCATATATGCAAATAGGAAACCGCGATGATTGCGTATGGGCTACACCAAGCTGCCGAGCACTAGGAAGTAACTCTCGGAGCCGTCACGTGCATCAAAAGTTGGTCGGTCGACCACTGATGTTCCGTAGCCCCTGTTTGGGGCGTCGGATATCGTTAGCAGGGGAGACTGGGCCCGCCCGAGGGCATTCTCTAGATTCGATTCTCCTGAGGAGGAAACACCTTACATGACAGCTAGATTGTGGCGTTTGCTTGGGCTCGTTTTGCTCGTCTCGCTTGTTCCACTCGCGACGCACGCGCAGGATAAGGTGGAGTTCTTTGGCGGCTATTCCTACATGCGGGTGGATGCTTCGCCGTCGGTCAATCCCGGATCAGGCGGCTTCAACCTCAGCGGCGGCTGGGAGCTCTCCGGACAATATAAGTTTGCAGACTGGCTTGGCGCCGTGGCGGACATTGACGGCCATTCTGGTTCACCCTCGGATGTGAGTACCTCGATTCATACGTTCCTATTCGGCCCGCAGGTTTCGTGGCCGACCCGCATATCGCCGTTTGCGCACGTGCTGGTCGGCGGCGCACACGTGAGCACGGGCGCGTACTCCGACACATCGTTGAGCGTGGCCATCGGCGGGGGCATCGACACGAGGCTCGTCGACCACATCTACTGGCGCGTGATCCAAGGCGATTATCTTCTTACGCGCTTCTTCGGGAACACGCAGAACAACGCGCGGGTCTCGACGGGGATCGTCTTCAAGTTCTAGCCAGAGCTTTTCTGTAACCCTATTTTGATTAGGGCCTTACGCGAAGCCACCTGCTGCTACTGCATCGTAAAGGTCACGGTAACGTGCGTCTCCACCTCGACGGGCTGGCCGCCAGCCGAGTAGGCTGATAGCGCCACTGCTGTACGGCCTCGACAGCAGCTTGGGCGAGAATCGGGTTTCCGCTCACCACCTCGAGTTGCTGCACGGTGCCGTCGGTCCCGATCCGCGCTTGCAGCTCGACCGTTCCCGATAAGTGCATGAATTGCGCAAGCTTCGGATAGTCGGGCTGCACACGGTGAACCAGCAGAGCCGCCATTACCCCCGCGCTCATGTTGACCGGCCGGTTCAGTAGGGCTGGACGCGGCACTTCAATCGACCGGCCATCGCTGCTGCCTCCTGGAATCGACGGACCTGATGCCGAGCCCCCGCCGATGGGGAAATCACCCGGATTGGGCGGCTCACCATCGGGCTCAAGCGGGTTCCCGCGATGAACGGTGGGATGCAGCGGGTTGGGCAACGTGTCGATGTACATTGCCGGCCGCGCGTTCTCGCGGGACGGCGCCACTTCAGACGCTGACCTTTCCGGATGATAGGGGGGCACGGGGGTCATCGCGAGCTGCGCCGGTAACACCGCCGGTGTAATCAAGGGCCACAGCAGCATCGCCCCTACCAGGGCGGCTTCCAGCACCAACGACACCATGAAGGCCCTCCGGCGGAGCCGCCTCGCCCACCCACTCCTATCGGGGTCGCTATCCATCACGCAATTCGACAGGTTCCCAAGATCGCTCATCGACACACCTCCGCACTCGAGTAGGCAGCATGGGTAGCGCGTTGCCTGAGACCAGGCCCTCAGGTTCGCACCGGACTTCCGGGGCCGATCGCCGGGGTCCTGCCCGGCGACGAGAGGTCGCTGCGATCCTTCTTCTGATATGGACGAACATGTCAAGAACATTCGCGGTGTTGGTTTGCGCTGTTTTTCTCTAGCCAGTGGGAAGCAGTGCGAATGGCGGCCGAGGCGGTCATCGCGACGGTTGATCACTCTGATATTCGCGGGTCGGAACCGCATAATCGTGATCCGTCGGGAGCTGCCTCGGACTAGGAGCGCGGGTCGGGCCCAGAGAGCCTGCCGCATAGAAGATACGAGGACTCTCCTTTCCGTGTTCGACTCGGCCGCCATCCGCACTGCCTTCCTCCTGTGGTTCCCTGACTTACGCTGCGACTTGCTTCATCTCGCGCATCTTTGTTTCGACGTTTACTCCAATGGCCCAGACAAATCCAAGCAGCTCTCGGCCCACGGCCGTTACGATCTGCGGTTTGTTCTTCCCTTGTGCCAGCAGTTTTCGGTAGCGTGCGTGCAACCGATGCTGGGCCTTCCAAGCGATCTCTTTCACCTCTTCGCTCAGTCCTACCTGGCGTTTGAGCAGATATCCGCCCAACCAAGGTCGGAACTGATAGGCCCAGGCGGCTTCGACAATGACGCGTCTCAAGTGCGCGTTGCCGGTCTTGGTGATGGCGCCCCGCCGTTGTCGTTCGCCGCTGGAGTCTTCGCGGGGGACCAGGCCGCTATATCCCATCAGTTGCGTAGCCTTGGCAAAGCGCGAGATCTGTCCCAGTTCGGCAACGATCGTTACCGCTGTGACTTGCGCAATCCCTCGCAGGGCCTGCAAGGCTTCGATCACCGCGCGCATCTGGGGTGGCACCGAGCGCGCCGCCTCCAGAACCGCCTGGTCCAACCGTTCGATGCGGGCTACCAGGTGCTCGACTTGGTGGACGTAGTCGCTGAGCGCGATCTCCTGAGCGAGCTGCTGGAAATGAACCTTCCTCTTGATCCATTCCAAATGAGCGTTGGTCCACGGAGATTCGATGCTCTCCGGACGCCGCCATCCGTGACGCAACAGAAACTTACTCAGTCGATGTCGGGCTCGCAGCAGGTCGCCTTTAGCGGCTTCCCGAGCTCGCACCAAATCTCGGAGCGCTTCGTGGGCGGCGTCGGGGACCCACACCGGCGTGAGATCGCCGGCTCGGTAGCAGCGGGCCAGTTTCAGAGCGTCACGCCGATCGGTCTTCACGCGATCTCCCGGCTTGCGCGGCACCAGCGACGGCGCCACCACTTCGCACTTGGCTCCCAGAGCGGTCAGTTGCCAGTACAGCACGTAGCCCGTGGGGCCGGCTTCATAACAGAACCGCAGTTGCTCCACAGGTTCCAGTTTTCGAACCAACCGTCGAATGGATTCCGGTCGGTTGGGGATCAGGCCCAAGGATCGAACTTCACCGTTAGGCTCCGCCACCGCCACAGCAATGGACTCGGCGTGGACATCCAGACCAACAAATCGTATTTTACTCATTGGACCGACTCTCCTTTCGCTTGCGGCTCTGCGCCGTTTGTCTCCAACGACTCACAGCGTAATCCGCGCACCGCGAAATGGAAGTCGGTCTTTTTATTTTCCATGGCACGGCCGACCGAACTTGAGTCGGTTCGTCCATGATGACTAGAGCCTATAGACACCGGCCGTGCGAGCCGGTTCCCGCGGCTCGCCACGGGGTTTGCGAGAGTGAGCTCCCTGCTGCGTAAGCCACACGATCCTGCGTACTTGGAGGGCGTCACGCGAAAGATGAATCGGTTTCTGTCACTTGAGCGTCTAAGAGTTTGTAAACGCCCCGGATGGGGTCGTAGAGTCGCAAAGAGGTGGCATCATGAGCCGTACTTCACTTGATACAGTAGGAGTCCGATACACAGGCTGGGCCGCGCTGAACCGCGATCCGCAGGAGGATCTCGTCGAATTCACGTGTCCGCACTGCGGGACGCACGGAGCAAAAGCTGCTCGCCGGCCACGTTCGGCATATCACTTCACCGACGGGTTCGTGCAGGATCTTCAAGGTGAGATGAGCGTGTGCCGCAACTGCAGGCAGTCGCTGCATCTTTCGCCGGTAGTGCTGCTGCACGACCAGGGGGAACAGCGGCGCTTTAACGCCGTGTTCCTGGCGGATCTCGAAGTTTCGAATAATTAACAGACGCCGCCTGGACGCGGCACGCCCGAGCGAGCCTATGGCCGCGCCGGACATTTTCTCTTCACCCCCCGCAGGGTCAAACAAGAGGGGAAGGATTGCGATCCTTCCCCTCAAGCGCTCCCCAGCTGTCCGCTAATGGTCTGCCACGAGTCGTTGTCCACTAGTCGATGTCGAGCGCGAGGTGGTGCGTCTCCATTTCCGAGCGGACGCGATCGAAGGCCTCGTCCACGGTATCGGCGAACTGCAACAAATTGTAATCGGCTTCGCTGATCGTCCCGCTGCGCACCATGTGCCGCCAGTTGAGCACCTTGTCCCAGTATTTGCGGCCGTAGATCAAGATCAGGTGGTGCGACGAAAGCTTATTCGTCTGCAGCAGCGTGAGCAACTCCCACAATTCGTCCATCGTGCCGAAACCGCCCGGAAAAACGATCAGCGCCTTGGCCATCTGCGCGAACCACAGCTTGCGCATGAAAAAGTAGTGGAAGCAGAAATTCAGCTCCGGCGTGATGTAGGGATTCGGCAGCTGTTCGTGCGGCAGCTGAATGCTCAGTCCGATCGACGACCCTCCCGCTTCCGCCGCACCGCGATTGGCCGCCTCCATGATTCCCGGCCCGCCGCCCGAACAGATCACAAAACGCCTGGGATGCGGCCCGAGCGTCATCGCCCAGGACGTGATCCGGCGCGAGAGCTCCCGCGCATCTTCGTAGTAGCGCGACATGTCGACCATCGATTTCGCGGCGACGATTTTGGTTTTCCACTCGTGCGTGCGGCGCCCCTTCCTAGCGTGCTGTACTTTTTTCAGCGCCGCCAGAGCTTTGTCCCGCGGCTGGATGCGCGCCGAGCCGAACATCACGATCGTGTCGCCCACGCGCGCGCGCCGCAGCCGGTTGATCGGATCGATATACTCCGCCAGGATCCGCAGCGGGCGGGCCGGCAGGCTCTCCATGAAGATCGGGTCTTTGTAGGCCAGCTTGGACATGGGCAGGTGACTGCCGAAACGCTTCATGATTCCCCCTCAGCGAATTAAACGCGAAACCATTCTAGTACGTTCTCCTGGCCGCCTGCGCGCGCGGTTGCGCGGTGTCGCGCAAAGCGCACGGTTCGTTCTTGTTTGGTCTTTTCGGGGATTCACCGCGTGGAGCGCGAAGCGGCCTTCTGCGGCGTGGAGTCCGGCCTGCCCTCTTCCAGTAGTTCGCGGGCGGTGAAGACCGAGCGGTAGTTGTATTTGGTGCGCAGCATCTCGGAACCGCCCTCTTCGCGATCCACCAGGCTGATCACGGCGACCACTTCGCAGCCTTCGCGCTCGGCGGCGTCGATCGCTTCCTGCGTGGAGCCGCCGGTGGTGCAGACGTCGTCGACGACCGCCACGCGCTTGCCATGCGTCTGCTCCATTCCTTCGATTTGCTTCTTGCGGCCGTGGCCCTTCGCTTCCTTGCGGACCAGGAATCCCTGCACAGGCCGCTTTTCGATCGCGCTCACCACAATCGCCGCGGACACCACCGGATCGGCGCCCATGCTGAGGCCGCCGATTGCGTCTGGCTTGACGCCCATTTCGTCGAGGAGTTCGAGCACGCAGTGGCCCGTGAGCAGCGCGCCTTCGGCATCGAGCGTCGTGAGCCGGCAATCGAGGTAGTAGTTGCTCTTCTTGCCCGAGGCCAGCGTGAATTCCCCGCGTACCAGCGATTTTGCGCGCAGCAGATTCGCTAACGCCCGGCGGTGGCTCATTTCTTCTCCGAGTCGAGGATGCGAGTTGCCGACCAAGTGCCGCGAACTCCGGATTCGTCCATGAAGGTACCAACGATTTTGTCGCCGGACATTTTGCCCATGAGGTACGTCCGCAAGAGTTTTTCGTCAGGTTCAGTCAGCTTCAGGGCGAACGTAAGGAAGTCCTCATCGTTGTGGGTGAATTCATCATCGTTCCGTCGTTCGTCCGTGTCATCGTCGGCGTTGTCGGTCGGTGAACCGGGGACACCAACGTTCAGTGATTCGTCGTGCGGATGGGAAACGAGCTTGGGCAGAGGCTCACCGGAATCCTGTGCCAGCACCCTGGCCGGAGCCAGAACTAAGAGCGATAGAGCAAGCACTACCCAGGATTTCCACATCGCCTACTTTTTCTCCGGCTCGGCGGCGCCGTTTTCCTCTTCCAGGATGGCGGCGGCAGCGGCGATGCGGTCGCCTTCGTCGAGGCGCAGCAGGCGGACGCCCTGCGTCGAGCGGCCAGCCTCGCGGATTTCGCCGGAGTGGACGCGGATCACTTTGCCGTGGCCGGTGATGATCATGACGTCGGAATCCTCGCGCACCTGCAGCGCCGCGACCACCGGGCCGTTGCGGTCGGTCGATTTCAGGTTGATCACGCCCTTGCCGCCGCGCGACGTGACGCGATATTCGGCCAGCGGCGTGCGCTTGCCGTAGCCCTTTTCGGCGACGGTGAGCATCAGCGACGTGAGCGATTCGCGAATCTGGTCGCTTTCGAGCTCGTCGAGATTTTGCGTGTCCTTCTTGTATTCCTTGCGGATGATTTCGAAGTCGACCTGCGCCGCGTCCATCGAGACGACGTAATCGCCCTTCGCGAGGTCCATGCCGTTCACGCCGCCCGCGGCGCGGCCCATCGAGCGCACTTCGGTCTCGCGGAAGAGTATGGCCTGGCCGTCGCGGCTGGCGAGGAAAATCATCTGCTTGCCGTCGGTCAGTTTTGCGCCGATCAGTTCGTCGTCCGCATCGAGGCTGATGGCGATGATTCCCGACGGGCGCGGATTGGAAAATTCCGCGAGCTCGGTTTCTTCACCGTGCCGTTTTTCGTGGCGAGGAAAACGTAGCGGCCGGTTTCCTCGAGGTTGCGCGCCGGCACGACGGCCTTGAGCGTTTCGCCTTCCTGGAAGCGCACGAGGTTGTTGATCGCCTTGCCGCGCGTGGCCGCCGCAGCCTCGGGAATTTCGTAGACCTTCAGCCAGTAGATGCGGCCCTTCGACGTGAACAGCAGGATGTAGCTGTGCGCCGAGGCCACGAAGAAGTGCTCGACGAAATCGTCTTCGCGCGTTTTCGCGCCGATGCGGCCCTTGCCGCCGCGCGATTGATGGCGATACGTCTCGACCGAGGTGCGCTTGACGTAGCCGGCGTGGCTCACGGTGATGGCCATCTCTTCGTCTTTGATCAGGTCTTCGAGCTTGATTTCCTCGACGCGGTCGACGATCTGCGTGCGGCGGTCGTCGCCGTAGGATTTCATCACTTCGCGCAGCTCGGCGACGATTACGGCTTTCAGCTTTTTTTCGCTCGCGAGAATTTCCTCGAGCTCGGCGATGCGCTCGCGAATCTGCGCGAGTTCCTTCAGGATTTCATCGACGGAAAGCTGCGTCAGGCGATGCAATTGCAGTTCGAGGATGGCGTCGATCTGGATGTAGCTGAGGCCGAGCCCCTCGCCGCTCGACCGCGACGGTGATCCCATATTTCTTGGCGTCGAGCTTCACGCCCTTGATCGTGGTTTCCTTGCCGCCGACCAGGACGCGCACCGATTTGTTCTCGAAGAATTCGTGCAAATTCTCGCGGGCGTTCGCGCGGCTGGACGATCCGCGAATGATCTTGATCACGTCGTCGATGTGATCGAGCGCGATGCTGATAGCCGAGCAGGATGTGCTCGCGCTCGCGCGCCTTGCGCAGTTCGTATTGCGTGCGGCGGCGCACCACGTCGATGCGGTGCTCGATGAAGAGGCGCAGCAGGTCGAGCAGGCCCAGCTCGCGCGGCTGCCCGGCGACGATCGCCAGCAGGATCATGCCGAACGATTCCTGCATCTGCGTCATCTTGAAAAGCTTGTTGAGGATGATTTCCGGCTCTTCGTCGCGCTTGATTTCGATCACGATGCGCATGCCGTCGCGGTCGCTTTCGTCGCGAATGTCGGCGATGCCTTCGATCTTTCTTGTTGTTGATCAGCTCGGCGATGTGCTCGATCAGGTTCGTTTTGTTGACCTGGTAGGGCAGCTCGGTGATGACGATGTCCTGGCGATCCTTGCCGCGCTGCTCGATGGCGGCCTTGGCGCGCACCTGGAACGATGCCGCGGCCGGTCTTATACGCCTGCTCGATTCCTTCGCGGCCGTAGATATATCCCGCCGTCGGAAAATCGGGGCCGGGAACGATCTTCATCACCTGCTTGAGAGTGGCCTCGGGATTTTCGATCGAGCAGGATCGCGGCTTCGATCGGTTTCTCTCAGGTTGTGCGGCGGGATGTTGGTCGCCATGCCGACGGCGATGCCGGAGGAGCCGTTGACGAGAAGATTCGGAATGCGCGTGGGCAGGACGACCGGCTCTTTTTCGCTTTCGTCGAAATTGGGAGTGAAATCGACGGTTTCCTTTTCGATGTCCGCGAGCATTTCCTCGGCGATTTTCGAAAGGCGCGCTTCGGTATAACGCATGGCCGCCGGCGGATCGCCGTCGACCGAGCCGAAGTTGCCCTGGCCGTCGACGAGCGGATAGCGCATGTTGAAATCCTGCGCCAGGCGGACGAGCGCGTCGTAAACGGGCGTGTCGCCGTGCGGATGATATTTGCCGAGGACTTCGCCGACGATCTTGGCGCACTTGCGGTAGGCCTTCGTCGACGTGAGGCCGAGCTCGTACATGCCGAAGAGAATGCGCCGGTGCACCGGCTTCAGGCCGTCGCGCACGTCCGGCAGCGCGCGGCCGATGATTACGCTCATCGCGTAATCGAGATACGACTTCTTCATTTCCGATTCGATATCGACCGGCGTCAGGATCGACTGGTTCTGCTCGTCAGCCATTTAGTCCCCTCGTGATTTGAAACTAGTGATTCGTGACTTGTGATTCGTTCCGCTCATTTGGGAACTTCAGGGGCTGAAGCCCGCTTACCCGGCTGAGCCGAATGTCCCGGCTCGAAGCCGCGACCCACAACGATTTCCCAACGCCCCCGCGGTCGATCAACTTCTCGAGCTGCTCTAGCCGCGTCTCGGTCAAATGTCCAGATTCACGACGTCGAGGGCATTTTCCTCGATGAATTTGCGGCGCTGCTCGACGTTTTCGCCCATGAGCGTGGAGAAAATATCTTCGGCGGCGACGGCATCCTCGAGGCGCACCTTGAGCAGCGTGCGCGTTTCGGCGTTCATCGTGGTGGCCCAGAGCTGCTCGGGATTCATTTCGCCGAGGCCCTTGAACCGCGTGATGGTGAATTCTTTCTTTGCGTCCTCGAGGACGTAATTCAGCAGCAGCAGCGCGCTTTCCTTCGTGGCTTTGTCGCCGTTGTGCGTGATGGTGAAGGGCGGCTTGTCGTTTTCCTCGATCGCCTGGCGCAGCGTGCGCAGGCGCTTGTATTCGGGCGACGCAGCCAGCGCCCAGTTGATGCGCTTCTCGCCGCCATTTTTCAGCACCAGCTCGTGGAGGCTGTGCTCTTCGTCGAATGCGAGCTTGGCCTCGAACTCGAGCTTGGCCTTTTCGATCGCTTTGACCAGCTCCTGCAGTTTCTTCTTGTCGGCGAAATCGGTTTTCTTCTCGAGGTCGCTCTCGGCGAGCAGATCGACCAGCTTCGGCTCGCGCAAGCTGGCGGCCGAGTTTGGCGGCCACCTGATCGTATTCCTGAACATTCAGAAGGAACTGCGTGAGATCCCCGCCTTCGAGCGACTTGCCGCCCTTGCCCTTCACCACGTGCTCTTCGGTGGCGCGCTTCATCAGCTCGCGCGAGAATTCGCGCTCGTCGCGAATGTAGCGGTCCATCTTGCCGCGCTTCACGCGATAGAGCGGCGGCTGCGCGATGTAGATGTGCCCTTTTTCGATCAGCTCGCGCATGTGCCGGAAGAAGAACGTCAGCAGCAGCGTGCGAATGTGGCTGCCGTCGACGTCCGCGTCGGTCATCAGAATCACTTTGTGGTAGCGGAGCTTGGCGGCGTCGAAATCGTCCTTGCCGATGCCGGTGCCGAGCGCGGTGATGATCGCGCGAATTTCTTCGTGGCCGAGCATCTTGTCGTAGCGCGCCTTCTCGACGTTGAGGATCTTGCCCTTGAGCGGCAGGATGGCCTGATAGCGCCGGTCGCGGCCGCCTTTCGCCGAGCCGCCGGCGGATTCTCCCTCGACAACGAACAGCTCGCAGCGCGCTGGATCGCGCTCCTGGCAATCGGCGAGCTTGCCGGGCAGCCCGGAAGAATCGAGCGCGGATTTGCGGCGCGTCAGCTCGCGCGCCTTGCGGGCGGCTTCGCGGGCGCGCGCCGCGTCGATGCACTTGCCGATGATCTTGCGCGCGATCGACGAATGCTTGTCGAAATACTCGCCGAGCTTTTCGTTTATCAGCGACTCGACCAACCCCTTGATGTCGCTATTCAGCTTGCCCTTCGTTTGCCCTTCGAACTGCGGCTGCGGCAGCTTCACGGAAACGACGGCGACCAGGCCTTCGCGAACGTCGTCGCCATTGATCGAGACTTCGTCCTTCTGCTCCTTGAGCATGCCGAAGGAATTCGCGTAGTAATTGATGGTGCGCGTGAGCGCGGAGCGGAAGCCGGAAAGGTGCGTGCCGCCGTCGACGGTATTGATGGTGTTGGCGAAGGCGAAAATATTTTCGGCGTAGCTGTCGTTGTATTGCAGCGCGATTTCCATATCCACCTGCTCGCGCTTGCCCTCCATGTAGATCGGCGAATCGTGCAGCGTGCCCTTGCCGCGATTCAGGTGCTTCACGAATTCGGCGATGCCGCCGGTAAAGCGGAATTCGGTCTTCTTGCCCGAGCGCTCGTCGTCGAGCGTGATCTTCAGGCCCTTGTTCAGGAACGCGAGCTCGCGCAGGCGCTGCGAAAGCGTGTCGAAACTGTAGGTGGTGGTCGCGAAGATCGAAGGATCGGCGTGGAACGTGATTTTCGTGCCGGTCTTTTTCGTCTTGCCGGAAGCTTTCAGCTTCGAAGTGGGGATGCCTTTCTCGTACGACTGCTCCCACACCTCGCCATCGCGCCAGATTTCCAGATCGAGCCAGTCGGAAAGCGCGTTGACTACGGAGACGCCGACGCCGTGCAGCCCGCCCGAAACTTTGTAGGTGTCGCTATCGAATTTTCCGCCCGCGTGCAGCACGGTCAGCACAACTTCGGCGGCGGGCTTCTTCTCGGTGGCGTGCATGTCGACGGGAATGCCGCGGCCGTTGTCGACCACGGTGACGCTGTTGTCGTCGTGCACCATCACGTTGATCTCATCGCAGTAGCCCGCCATCGCTTCGTCGACCGAATTGTCGACCACTTCCCAGACGAGATGGTGCAGGCCGAGCTCGCCGGTCGAACCGATGTACATCGCCGGGCGCTTGCGAACCGCTTCGAGGCCTCCGAGAACTTTGATCGAAGTGGCGTCGTACTTGTGCCCGCCTCCCGGCGAGGCAGGCCCAGCGGTCTTTGCGGACGGAGTCTCTTTGTCACCCATGGATCGTGCGTCTCCTCAGTGCGTGCGGCAGATTGCGGCCGCCTCCGAGCAAACTCACGCTCGGGTCATGCTTGAATCGTGTTTGGGAAGGCTGTCGAGCGGAAGTGCGCGACACTTGCCTTGCCCATTGGCCCCGCTCTCGCTCGCGATGCAAACTCGAGCTGGGACTCGAAGGGTTTTTCTCGTCTCCATCCCGCCCCACACCGAAATCTTCGGAGGGGCGCGGCGGAGATCCTCAATCTCCCCCAGCGGAAGGGGGTGCCCGGCTGCCTTTCTTGCCGCGCGATTTCAGGCTCGCCCGTTCTGGTCAGGCGCGCCCCACGCCGGCAAACCGCAGGCCGAACAAAGTGCCGTTCAGGAGGATTCCGGAACACTTGAATTTTACCGAAATGGACGGCAATTGACAAGCCGATTCTATGCTGCGGAGTTGTTTTATCTTTATTTATTTCAATATATTACGGGCCGTCTAGCCAAGTCGAACGGCCGACGGCTGGAGGTTTGCGGGCATGCGAAAAGTGCCGCTTCGACACACCACAGGATCGAGGCGAATGGGGGCTGATCGTAGGTCTTAGGATCAGATGCGCATCGGCATCACGACGTAGCGATAGCGCATGGATTCGTCGCCGAGCGGGCGGAGTTGCCCGGCGGACTGTTCGTCCTTCAGTTCGAAACTGACGGGACCATCCGCCGCGGCGCCGAGAAAATCGAGCATGTACTGCGCGTTGAAGCCGATGGCGATCGGATCCCCCTTGAATTCCTTATCGATCACTTCTTTTGCTTCGCCGTATTCGGGGCTCGACGCTGAAATCTCCACGCCTTCCTTCACGAGCATGAACTTCACGGCGTGCGAGCGTTGATCGGCAAGCTGCGAGACGCGCCGCAGCGCGTCCTGCAATTCGCCGCGCTCGAGCACGATCGTTTTATTCGCGTCGCGCGGCAGCACAGCTTCGTAGTTCGGGAATTGGCCCGTAAGTTTGCGGCAGGTCAGCAGGCGGCGGCCCAACTGAAAAAATAGATGGCTTTCGTCTTGTCCAAAATCGACCAGCGCATCATCGCCTGACTCGGCAGCCAAGCGCTGCACTTCGTTCATGGCTTTCTTGGGGACGAGCACCCGTGTTTCAGACGAAAGTCCCTCGAGTTTGTGGTCGATTTCGACCATCGCCAAGCGGTGGCCGTCCGTGGCGACCATCGTCACCGACGCAGGCTTAAGCACTAATAAGGCGCCATTCAGCGTATATCGCGATTCTTCGAGCGAAATCGCAAAGGTGGTCTTTGCAATGAGGCTCGCGAGTAGCTTCGCGGGAATCCGGACAAGCGCGTGCGGAAACGCCGGTAGCGCCGGGAAATTCTCTTTCGACATCCCGATGAGTTTATAGCTCTTGCGGTCGCACGTAACCTGGACGTAGTGGTTTTCAAGTAGCTTAAAGCGAATTTCCTCGTCAGGAAGCAGCCGCACGAGCTCGAGGAGTTTTTTCGCCGGAATCGTGCCAGCACCTTCCTTCTTGACCTTGGCCTCACACGACGTACGGACGCTCAACTCCAGATCCGTCGCCGTAATCGTCAAGCGATTGCTGCTCGCCTCGCACAGGAGATTCGACAGGATCGGGATGGTCGTTTTGCGCTCGACGACGCCCTGCGTGAGATTGAGCTCTTCGAGAAGGTCGAATTTCTTTACGCTGAATTCCATTCGCGTGCGGTCCTTGTGGCGCTAATTTTCGTCGCGGCTACTGTACAGCTATTTTATAAAATTAAGAAATAATGAAAACCGTAGTAGCCTCCGCAATTGTGGATTTGCGGAAAAACAGTCTAACATGCGGCATCCTCTACAGTTCCTATGCCGCATGTGTTGTGGGAAAGCCGGGCGGCTGGTGCAAAAAATCCCCAATCGGTCACCGGCGGCTAGGCTTTTCCGTGGATATTCACAACGCGAAGTGATCCATACTGCGACTCAGGCGTTAACTCTAACCGAACGAATCGAGTAGCTTGTTGATCGTTTTGTTCAAATCTTTATCGACTTGGCGAAGACCTTCAATCTTGTTGATCGAATGCAGCACGGTCGTGTGGTGCTTGCCGCCAAACTGCTTCCCGATCTCCGGGAGCGATGCGGACGTGAGTTGCTTCACAAGAAACATGGCAACCTGCCGTGGAAACGCGATCACTTTGGAATTGCTTCGCACCTTCAAATCTTGGGCGCGAAGCCCGAAATGCTCCCCAACGCGCTTCTGGATCTGCTCGATCGTCACTTTCTTTTCCTGCGTCTCGATCACGTTCTTGAGCACCTGTTGGGCTGTCGAGAGGTTGATCTCAATACCGGTAAGCGACGCATAAGCCATCAAGCGGATCAGCGCACCCTCGAGTTCGCGAATGTTCGACTTGATGGAGCGCGCGATGAACTGCGCCACATCGTCGGGCAGAGCCAGCCTCTCGCTATCGGCTTTCTTCTGCAGAATGGCGATTTTGGTTTCAAGATCGGGCATCTGGATATCGGCGATCAGGCCCCATTCGAATCGCGACCGCAGGCGCTCCTCGATGGATGAAATGTCTTTCGGCGGGCAATCCGACGAGATTACGATCTGCTTTTGCTGGTCGTAGAGCGCGTTAAACGTGTGAAAGAATTCCTCCTGCGTCCGCTCGGCCCTCGCGATGAACTGGATGTCGTCGACCATCAGTACGTCCATGTTGCGAAAGCGCTCCCGAAAAGTCGGCATGCGCTCGAAACGGATCCCGGCGATCACCTCGTTCGTGAACTTCTCCGCGCTGATGTAGGTAAGGCGCACGCCTGGATTTCGGCGCTTCAGCTCGTGGCCGATGGCCTGCATCAGATGCGTCTTGCCGAGTCCCACACCGCCATAGAGGAAAAGGGGATTGTAGGACTTCGATGGCTGCTCCGCCACGGCGAGTGCCGCCGCATGGGCAAACTGGTTCGACGCGCCGACGATAAACTTGTCGAAGGTATAGCGCTGATTCAGTTGGTTTTCCGCGGAATCAAAATCCAGTCGGGCTTGGGCCACAACTGTAGGAGCTTGGGCCGGCGCCAGCTCCGCCTCCACGCACACGAAATCCACCACCACTTCGGGCCGCCCGACCTCAGAGAGGACCGCCTGCAGGAGCTCGCCGTAAGTCTGCTTCAATCGCTTGGAGAAGAGCCGGGTGGGCACGCGAACCACCAACCGGTCGTTTTCCATGCGCTCCTGGCGGGTGGGCCGGAACCAAGTGGCGAAACTGTGGGGATTTACGCGCCGCTCCATATGCTGGAGGACCTTATCCCAAAGAGTCATCAAAAAATGCCCCCATGCAATTTCCACTGGTGTGGAAATACTGTGGAAACCCACCTCCCGCGATAGGAGGCCTTTATTGGTTTGGTCGATCGGGCTCGATGCCGCAGACCGCGCCCCGCCTTACCTGCAGCATGTCGATGAGTGCTCGCGCTCGATTGTGTTCTGCTTGTGCACGCGAGGGGGGATTCTGCCTAAACGCAACGCACTGAGCAAGAGAAAATTGAACGAAGTTATGCTGCGCGTTTCACATAGGATTCACAGTTTTTCCACAGCCCGATTTTCGTCTTGCTTCCGTCGTAATTTCGTGGGTGCCGTATCTTTTCGGCGTTTTTCAAAGGCCCTGAGGCTGGCGAATCATAGCCGATTCAGATTTCCACAGGCGAGGCCTGCCGGCAGTCCTGTGAAAAACTCCCGCACGCATTCCGGTAGTGCTCCGTTTTGCCGCAGATGCCCGCAGATGCCCGCAGATGAATGTCGTGTGACTTCGTTCTTGCCTAGGAATCGAGGCGAAAATTCAGGCGCTCGATAGAACGCGCGTGCCCGGTCGATTCGTCGACATCGATGAGCACGCAGTTCATCTGGATATCGCCCTCGGCGACCACGAAGCGCGAAGGCATGGTGTTGTCGAGGAAATGCTCGAGAATCCCTTGTTTTTCCATCCCAATCACGGAATCGTGCGGCCCCGTCATGCCCACGTCGGTGATGTAAGCCGTGCCGTGAGGCAGCACTCGAAAATCAGCGGTCGAAACGTGCGTGTGCGTCCCGAGCACCGCGGAAACTTTGCCGTCGAGATACCATCCCATCGCGACCTTTTCCGACGTAGCCTCGGCGTGCATGTCCACCAGGATCACTTTCACGTCGGGTGGAATTTTCGCGAGCTCCCGCTCGGCCGTGCGAAAGGGATCGTCGATGGGCGTCATGAACGTGCGTCCTTGCAAATCGAGCACGGCGTAGCCCGTGCCGTTCTTCGCTCCCACGTAGAGCCCGCCGCCGGGCGAGCCATTCGGAAAATTCGCGGGGCGCAGCAGCCGCGGTTGGCCCGGAAAATACTCGATGATTTCCTTCCGTTTCCAAATGTGGTTTCCGCTGGTGAGCACATCCGCGCCCTCGGCGAAAAACTCCTCGGCGATCCGCGGCGTCACGCCGAATCCCGAAGCCGCGTTCTCGCAATTGATGATGCACACGTCGACCCGGCGCTGCGCGAGAATGTCCGCCAGCCGCTCGTGAACGATCTTCCGGCCGGGCGAGCCGACGATATCGCCGATGAAAAGGATTTTCATGTTTTGACGGTTTCTAGAAGCGGAGCGGTCCACTTCGCCGTGCGTTGCTAGGCCCTGAACCCCACAAATAAGGTGGGCGCCCAGCGCCTGCTTTCAGGCTTTCCCGAGACGGCAAGCCGCCCGGGACATGCGCAACGGCAGGACGACGCGAGCACCCTGGGATCCAGTGTTGGTTCAATAGGCTTTCGCAGCGTCACCTGCGTCGCAGGCCAACTCCGCGATTCATTGTAGCAGGAATCTTCGGACCCACGATTCGGCGCAGGAGCGCACAGCGGAGGCGTTTTGCGCAGGGTCTTGCCGGCTCTCTCGAGGCGCAAGCGAAGAGTTTCTTCAGGGGCTGAAGCCCACAATTCTCTGGCCCTGAACGTCGGAGCCCTTCACTTCGTTCAGGGTGAACGGAAGCTCCGGCCTCCCAGGAACCAGAACGCAGGAAGGCCGATGCCGTTCGGAACGATGTAGTTCTGCACTCCGTCGTGCCCGGTGATTTCCAGCAGGCTGCGGTCGGCCTCGTTCAGGTTTTCGTATTCGAGGTAGAGAACGGGATTGATGAAGTGCTCGCGCAGCAGCGGCCGCACGCGATTTTCCCAGCGGAAGCCGTTGTAAATCGTGCTGTCGTTCCGGGTGGTTTGCCCGCCCAGGTACACCTCCGTGGTCCACCACCCCTTAAGCCCATACTCAAACTCGATCGTCCCGCTCTCGAACGGATTTCCATTCTTCGGCGACGCCGCGTCTCCCCGGAACTCCACTTCCAGGTTCCCCGGCTCCTCGAGCGCGTGCGAGTACGTGACGAAGTACTGGGGCTCCTGAGCCGCGGCGCGCGCGGGAGTCAGGAAAAAACAGGCCGCCATCACGCTGATCGCGAACAACAGAAACCGCAGCGCGGCCCGCGACACGATCGTCCCGCCCGTGAGACGGTTTCGAAGCGGGTTCCTCATATTCATCCCTAGAAAACGAATTTTGCCCCGAGCTGGACGAGACGCGGCGGAGTCGCATTGATCACTTGGCCGAAGGTTGAGCTGTCGATATTCCCGTCGACAGCCTGGGGCCCGAAAAACTGCGCGTGGTTGAAAACATTGAATCCCTCGAGCCGGAATTGCAGAGACTTCGATTCGGTCAGCCGCACATTCTTGAGAAGGGCCATGTCGAAGTTGTCCAGCCCGGGTCCGTAGAAGAAGCGCCGCTTGGCTGTGCCAGGCGTGCCCAGCGCGTTCTCGCTGAATTCCGAAGTGTCGAAATAGGGCTGTCCGTCGCGGGGATTGTGATTCAGATCGAGCGGTCCGCCCAGGTAATCCGGCTCATCCACACCATAGTTGTTGATGCCATTCGGCTCGGAGCCCAGGAGAGAATTATCGCCGTAGTTGACGAGCGTCACCGGAAGGCCCGTGCTGAAATGCGTGATTCCGGAAAGCTCCCAACCTTCGGTCCAGCGGTTCGTCGTCCGGAACAGATGTTCGAACGGAATTTGATAGCTGTAGCTCACGACGAAGTTGTGCTTCACGTCAAACGCGGAGAGCGCTTTGCTGAGCGCGGGATCGAGTGGATTGACCTCCTCGCCGACGTTCGAAGACTGATCTTCCGATTTGCCGTACGTGTATCCGGCCAGCACATTCAGTCGCTTGCTGCTGTGGCGGAGAGTGATCTCCAAAGCGTTGTAATTGGAGTTCCCGATCGTCGCTTGGTTGGCGTCGCTGCCGAAATTCGATCCCAACGGGCCTCGCGTGCCGTTGTAGACCTTGCCTGTCGAAGTCACATACGTGCTGTCTTCACCGAACGGACCGCACGGCGTTTGTCCCGGCGCGAGGTTCGCGGGATTGCTCAAGAAGAGGCACAGCGATGGGTCGCCCGGGTTCGCTTCCTCGAGCACGAGAAGCCGATGCCCCTGCGTGCCGGACGTAATCCACGCTGAATACGGTATCCGCTCCCAGTCCGCGCTCGAGCGAAAGCATGTATTCCTCGGTGTACGGAATTCGATTGGTCGTCGGATAGTTGGGAAGTCCCGTGATGGGTTCAAACTGCGCCCAGTTGATGTTCGGATCGGGATGGCTCGCGCTCGAATCCAACGGAGCGAGCGTAACCGGGAAATACTGGCCGAGATTCTGGCCATTCGCTGCCGTGACAAACGGTGTTGAGAACAGCGGCGGGGCAGGGCTTGTGTACGTGGTTCCGTACGGCGCATTCGCGCTCATGACGCCAATCGTGAGAGCCTCGATCGCCGTATAGAACATGCCGTAGCTGGCCCGGATGCTGGTTCTTGCCGGGGCCACCCAGTATTCTTAGCGAGCCAGCCGTCGCCCCGAGCAGCGGGCGAATAGGCCAGGCCGACGCGCGGCGCAAAATCGCGATTCCCCGGAGGCGCCAGCGTGCGCGGCACTCCCGGATCGGTCGGGTACAAGATCCCGGCAGGAGCCCCCGGAAAAACGACTGATTGCCTGCCCGGCACAAATGTCGCGATCTGGTTGTACTTCTCATACCACGGCTCGATCCGGTCCCACCGCAGGCCGTAATTGAGCGTCAGGCTGCGCGTCGCGCGCCAGCTGTCTTGCGCATACAAGCCCGCATACCTGTTGCGGCCGTAGAAGGGTTGCAACTGGCTCTGGTTGTACTGGCTGGGAATTCCCAGCAGGAAATCCGCGAAGTCCGAGCCAGTCTCGGTTCCAAAGAAAAGAAAGCTGCCGTTGAACTGCGCGATCGCGTTCACGTTGATCTGATCGTAGTGAAATTCCGCCCCGAACTTGAGCGTGTGAGTTCCGATCACCTTGGAAAAGTTGTCGAGCCACTGAAACGTGTTCCCGGCCTGATTCAGCTCATTCGTATTGGTCCCGATCGTGTAGCTGTTGAATCCGACGCTTTCCACTCCCTCGGTTTTCGGCGAAAGCGGCACGATTCCCGGCGTTCCGGGGCCCACCTCGAAACCCTGCGACGCCAGGCTCACGCCCACTCCGCCCACCGGCTTGCCTAGATCGTTCGCGTCGCGCAGATAGCTGAAGCGGAACTCATTGAGCGCGGTTCGGCCCAGCGTCTTGGTGTCCCCCAGTGTCAACAATTGCGCGCGGCCCGTGTAGAGCGCGTTGAATCCCGGGACGTTGGCCCCACCTTGAGCGACCGGATAAGGATTGTTCTGCGACCAATCGTCCAGAAAGTAGTAGGCGGAAAGTTCGCCCCACCGCGTGTTGGCGTCCAGCCGGTACGCGCCTTTGTCGTCCCGCAACGTCTCGTTGTACGCGGACGTCGAAAACGTTCCATTCGTGTTGTTGGGCGAGGGGATGTACTTTAAAAGATTCATCGCGGGCGCGGACCACGCTTTTTGCGGGATCACCGCGCCGGGGAAAACACAGGTGGAGCTGGTGCATCCCGGTGTGTAGTAGGGTTCCCCCGCCGAGACCGTGTAACCCAGCTTTCCCGAAAGGAGGCTGGCCCCATAAGGCCCGCTCACTGTGGTGGGAATGGTGTTTCCACTCGCGTCGGTGGTGACGAAGGAACTCGCCAGGTCGGCGAGATTCCCCATGCGGTCCTGGTTCGAGGGAACAGCGATCTGGCCGGTGTCCGCTCCCTCGGTCGATCGCGTGCCCTGATAATCGCCGAAGAAGAAAATGCTGTTCTTCCGGATTGGCCCACCGAGCGTTCCGCCGAATTGGTTTTGGTCGAATGCTCCGCGCGTGGGAGAAAAGTAATTCCGGGCGTCGAGATCGGTGTTGCGCAGGAATTCGAAACCGTCTCCATGAAACTCGTTCGTGCCGGCCTTCGTTACGACGTTGATTTGGCCGCCGCTGAACTCGCCGTACTCGGCGTCGAAGTTGCTTGTTAGGATCCGAAACTCAGCGATCGAGTCCAGGTTCGGAACGATTGCCGAGCCCATGTTGACGTCCTCCTCGACGTCGCTTCCATTCACGAGGAACGCATTCGCAAACTCCCGCTGCCCATTGATCGAAATCGTCCCGGGATTCAGGTCGCCCGAAGGCGAAAGCGCGCTCGCTCCGACATCTTGCACGGTGCTCGACGTAATCGAAGTGGCCGGAACCACCCCCGGCTGAAGAGACAGCAGGTCGGTGAAGCTGCGTCCATTGAGCGGCACCGTGGTCATCTGCTTGCCCGTCACCACCTGGCCCATTTGCGAGCTGATGGCCTCCACGTGGACGGCCGCATCGCTCACGGTGACGGTCTCGTTGTTTTCGCCGACTTCGAGCGACGCATCGACGATCAGGGCGCTGTTCGCGTCGATCACCACACCCGTGCGTCGATAGGGCTTGAAACCCGGGGACGTGACTTCAATGTCGTAGCTCCCGATGGGCAAGCTGAGGAACGAATAGCTGCCTCGATCATCGCTACTCGTGGTCTGGCGGACCCCGGTGCTGGTGTTGGTGGCAGCGACGGCAGCTCGAGGGATTGCTGCCCCGGTCGCATCCTTCACGCTGCCCGAAATGCTGCCGCCAACGCCTGCCCGGATGACTGGCGCAAGAAAAGAAAAAAGAGCCAACAATGCGACCGTGACGCTCCCTTTGAAGATCCGTGTTCTTGCTGACAAATCCGCTCCTTGCTAGTTCACGTGAGTGGCACACCGCCAAGAAAGCGAGCACCTCTAGATGCAAATGACTATCAACTGAGGCGACGAAAATACATTAGTTGATATTAGGTGTCAACAAGAGATTGAAGAATTTATTGTGACACCACGGTGCGGCGGGCCCTGAAGCCCGCCGCCTTGGCAGAACGTGTGTCAGTCTTAGAAGTGGAAGCCGATCTCGGCCGTCACCGTTCGTGGGGTCACGTAGTGCGTGCCGCTGAAGGTCGAGAGGAAGTTATAGAGAGCATAGTTGTTCGCGAGGTTGATGACCGTGATGCGAGCGCTCCATTTGTAACGGTCCCCGTGAAAGAGGTTGTCGTCTCCGACGGCGAGATCAAACAGGCTCCTCTGAGAGATCCGCGGCGGGTTGTGATCGTCGTTCTCGGTGTTTGGTTTCGGCACCGAAACCAGGTTCGACCCGAACTCGGATGCCGGGCACGCGGTCACTCCGCCAATGGTAGGCAAGGTGGAAGTTATGAATGTCCCCATCGGGTTCCCGGCCGAGGGAGGAGTCGCACGCGAGGCCCCGCAAAAGAACCCCGCCTCGAATTCCTGGTCCGCGCTCAACGGATTTCCGAACGGGTCCTCCATGAGAATGGCGGCCTGGCCGTCGTCCATTACGGACTGCGGGCAATCATTGTCGGCGTTTACTCCGTAGCACGGGGCAGCGCCCGCCACCAGCCCGCTGTCGTAGCGCCAGTTGAAACCGATCCACGGCCAGCGCACCGACGGCTGGTACTGCAAATGTGCCGTCGAGTTGAACTTCTCGTCGTGGTCGATGCGGAATACACCACTCGGCGCCGCGGGATTTTCTCCCGCGCCTCCGATTTGCGGGGTGAAGAAACGCGCGGCGACGCTGGACATGATCACATACCCGGTGAAGCCGTGGAGATTCGTGAGATTCGTGCGCGCTGTGAATCCGGGGATCTTCGATCGATCCCATTCGACCGGGAACGTGATCGGAGTATTGCCCAGCACGCTGAAGTCGTAGCCGTTGTGCGTGTATTTCCAGATATATTCGCCATCGAACACGATGTGCTTCCCAAAGGCCTGCTGCAGGCCGGCGTGAAATTCATTCCGAAAGCCGGGATTGATCGGCGTGAGCGAATTTGACACGCACGCGAGCAGCGGATTCAGCACGGGATTGGTGCAGCCGATGCTGGAGAGCACCAGGTTCTCGTTGAAGGGCGTCTCGAGCGTTCGTCCATACGAAACGCGAAGCACGGTATTGCTCTGCTTGATGTTGTAGGCGACACCCAGGCGAGGTTCCGCCTGCTGCGCCCGGGAAAGGCCGTTGTACACGTCGCCGCGGATGCCGAGATTGAAGCTCCAGTTCCCCTTCGTGATCGTGTCCTGGATGTACGTCGCAAATTCCTTGACGTCCGTGTGCCCGCGGAACAGGTAGTCTCCCCCGCCATTCGTCAGGTCGTACGCGCACGCCGTATTGGGCATCGGAGTGCCGTCGGGATTCTCGCAGCCCAGTGAGGCCCCGAGCGTCGGATCGACGATTCCAATCGCGTCGTTTTCGGTCAGGAACGTCTGCTCGTAGCTGATACCCGCCTTGATGTTGTTAATCCCCTTCACGTAAGAAACGCTGGCGCGGGCGCCGGCGTTCGTAAGAAAGCGAAGCTGAGAAACGGTTTCCCTTTGCAGGTCCGTTGGTGCGAGGTCGGCAAACGGATCGCTGCTCGGGTAGTAGTTGTACTGGTCGTGGCGCACCCACGCGCCGGTCGTCAACACGGTGTTCGAATTGATGAGGTGGGTCCACGTCGGCGCAAGGTTGTACGTGAGTATCTGCGAGCGTTGATCCGCGGGGCCCACAGTTTCCGTGCAGGCTGCAATTACGCAGTCGTTTGACGTGTTGGCGGGTATGCCGCCACTGTCGACAACCACTCCATACCACGCCGAAGCGAACTCCGAATCATAGGAATTCGGCGTTTGGAACCACGAGCGCGAGAAGCCTAGATTGAGGTGAATCGAATCCGCCTGCGTAAGCTGGTAGTCCAGGCGATCGAAAACATTTTCTTCGTTTCCCTTGTCGTGCATCACCACGAACTCCGGCGGATCGAGGAACCGGCTCGTGTTCAGCCCGCTTACCGAGATGAAGTTTCCCCAGTTCTGGCCCCCGTAGCCGAAGTTGAAACCGCCGTTGGCGGTGCCAAAACTGCCGTAGTCGGCGGTGATGTCCCCGTGTGGCGTCGTCATTCCCTGGCCCGAGCGCGTCGTCACGTCGATTACCACGCTCGTTTTGTCGCCGTATTCCGCCGGCGGCGCGCCGTCGATCACTTCGAGCGATTGCACCGCATCGACGGGGACCTGGTTCGAGAAGACTTTACTCTGCTGGTCGGTAATCGGCTGCCCGTCCACTGAAAAGGAATTTTCCGCGTGATCGCCGAGCCCGTGGAACAAGCCGTTGGAATCGGCGGCGATGCCCGGCGAAGCCTCGGTCACGAGCGAACTGAGCGACGAAGACTGGCTTTCGAGCGGAAGATCGTTGAACAGCTTGCGATCGATATCGGTGTGCGCGGTCGAGTCGTTTTCGATCAGGTCGTTTCCGCCTTCCACCGTCACCGTCTGCGTCGTCCCGGCAAGCTGCAGGCTGATTTTCAGCGCCAGCGGCACCGCCGACCTCACATCCACGTCCTGCACGTACTCGGCAAAGCCCGTCGCCTTCACCGTCATGTGGTACGGGTTGAACGGCACGTTCGGAAGCGTGAAGCTCCCGGTCGCATCCGTCGTGGCGCTCTCTTCAAAGCCGCTGACCGGATCGTGGATCGTAACCGTCGCGCCCGGTATCACGGCCCCCGTTGGGTCCGTGACCGTGCCTCCTACGTTGACCGAGTTTGCGCCCTGCGCCTTCGACTCAGGCGCCACACTCCATGCGGCAGCCAACAAAAGCAAAATCCCAAGAACCGCTCTCGCGAATCTCATCAAGTTTCTCCCATTAGGAATGCGGCTCCAGCCGATTGCCGGAACAGCAGCAAATGTGAATGTGGATATCAGCACGCGCCGCGCAGGCGCCGCGTGCCGGGAGAATCCGATTTTCCAGGGATTGCGAGATTACGCGGGTGGACCGCGGGGATTACTCGGCGTGTAAACAGGATCGATATTTGGAACGAAATGCTCGGCGGCGACGAACCTGGCCACCGGAACGGTCACTTGTATCGCGACGGGCGCCAAGGCCTGTGGCGCGGCAGCGTGCCCGGCCTGGCATATCTGGCAGTGCTGTTCGTTCGAGGCTTGCGCGTGCCAGTGTGCGAGTGCGTGCGTAGTCAGCGCGCTCAACGTCAGGATGAGCGCGACCGCCAGCACCCCTCTGGTTATTCGCTTCGCCATGCCTAAAACCAGACTAAGTAAAACTCCCCCTGAGAACTCTAGCTTGGATGCCTCTTGGGTGCCAAGCGTTTCGTTTCACCACGGCCTTATCCGGCAATACGGCGCTGCCCGAATCAAACCTGCAGCACGTCACCGTCTTTGGCGACCATCTCATAGAGCACGGGGTTCACAAAGACCCCGAGGAGAAGTCGCGAGACCAGCCCCGCCACAATCACGATCGCGAATGGCTTCTGCGTGTCCGAGCCGACGCCGGTCGATAGCGCGGCGGGCAACAAGCCGAGGCATGCGACAAGCGCCGTCATCATGATGGGCCGCAGGCGCAGCAGCGATGCCTCGCGGGTCGCCGTACGGATATCTTGACCCTCCTGCCGCAGCTTGTTGATGAACGAGACGAGAATCACCGCCGTCTCGACCGAAACGCCCATTAGCGCGAGCAGTCCGAGCACCGAGGAAACGCTGAACGGCGTCCCGGTGAGCTTCAGCGCGATCAGCGCGCCTACCGGCTCCGTGATGACCACGCCGATCGCGATCGTCACCGGAAATTTGAAATTGCCGTAGAGCGCGAACAGGATCATGAAAATCAGCAGCAGCGCCAGAGGACCGATCACCTCCATCTGCTGTCTTGCTGCGAGGTACTCGCTGTACTCCCCACCCCACGTGAGCCGATAGCCTGGCGGCAGCGACCTTTGAATGTCGGCGATGGCGCGCTGCCCCTCGTTCACCGCGCCCTCGAGGTCCCGTCCCTCGATGCTGTACTGCACGCCGATGTACCGCGAATTCTGCTCGCGATAGATGAACGAAGCCCCGCTGGCCTCGCGGATGCTCGCAAGCTGGCTCAGCGGAATTTGTTGACCGTTGGGCGTCGGCACGAGCAGGTTGCCGATCGCCTGCGCGCTCTCGCGGAATTCCGGCTCCATCCGCACCACGAGGTCGAACAGCTTCTCGCCCTGAATCACCTGCGTGGCCGCCTGCCCTCCCACAGCCGCCTGCACCACGGCTTCCACGTCGGCAACGTTGATCCCGTAGCGCGCGATTTTGTCGCGGTCCGTGTCGATCAAGAGGCTCGGCTGACCAAGCTCGCGCACCACGGTGAGTTCCGTGAACCCGCGCACCTGCGCCAGCCGCCGCTTGATCTCGAGCGCGTTGTCCTGCAGCACATTCAAATCCGGGCCGTAAATCTTCACCGCCAGGGAGCTTTTCAGTCCCGTGAGCGCCTCGTCCACGGCGTCTTCGGCAGGCTGCGTGAAATTGAAAATCACGCCGGGAAAGGCGGCCAGCTGCTTCTGAAGGTCCTCAACCAATTCGGCCTTGTTGTGGATCGGCCCCCTTTTCCACGTGGCATCGTCATAGGGTTTCAATCCGACGTAAAACTCGTCGTTGAAGAAGCCTGTCGAATCCGTGCCGTCGTCGGGGCGGCCGAGCTCGGAGCCCACGTCGGTGACCATCGGATATTTCATCAGGATATTGCGGACCTGCGGGCTGAATTTCGCCGCTTCCTCGTATGAGATCGTGTACGGCATCGTCGCGCGCACCCACAGCGCGCCTTCGTCGAGGTGCGGCATGAATTCGCCCCCGATGAACGGGATCAGCAGCAGCGTCGCGGCGAAAATGGCCAGCGCCAGCACGACCGTCGTCTTCGGATGATCGAGGCAGCGCTCGAGGTGTGTGGCGTATTGTCGCCGGATCCATTCGTAAGGCCGGTTGGCGGGCTCGTGCACGCCTTTCCTGAACCAGTACGAGCACATCACCGGGACGAAGGTGAGCGTGAGGATCAGCGCGCCGACCAGGGCGATCGACATCGTATCCGCCATCGGATGGAACAGTTTTCCCGACGGCCCGCTCAGCGCGTAGATCGGAATGTAGCCGGCGATGATCACCGCGACCGAGTAGAAGATCGGCCGGTCCACGTCCCTCGCCGCCGCGAGGATCACCTCGTGCAGCTGATACTCTTGCCCTTCCCGCAGCCCGAGCTCGCGAAAGATGTTTTCCACCATGACGAGCGTGCCGTCGATGATGATCCCGAAATCGATTGCCCCGATCGACAGCAGGTTGGCGGCGGTGCCTCTCGCGTGCAGCACGATGAACGATGTGAGCAGCGCCAGGGGAATCGTGAGCGCCACGATCACCGCTGCGCGGAAGCTCACCAGAAAGAAAATCAGCACGATCAGGACGAGCACCATGCCGCGCACCAGATTGTTTTCCACCGTGCTCGTCGTCAGCTTCACCAGGTCGCTGCGGTCGTAAAACGGTCGGATTTTGATGTCCGGCGGCAGGATGTGTTCGTTCAACTCCTTCGTTTTCGCCTCGACGCCCTTCAGCACGTTCTGGGTCTGCTCGCCCGTGAGCATCAGGATCACGCCTTCCACGGCGTCATCGGTCTTGTTGAAACCGAATTCGCCGAGGCGTGGCGCGTGGCCGATCGTCACGTCGCCGATGTCCTTCACGCGCACCGGCACGCCGTTCTGCGATCCCACGATCACGTTGCCGATGTCCTGCGTGTCGCGCAGCAGGCCGAGCCCCCGCACGTAGTAGAACTGCCCGCCTTGCGAGTAAAATCCGCCGCCCGTGTTCGCGTTGTTCACCGAAAGCTGCTGGATCACCTGCGGGACGGAGATGTGATACCCGTAAAGCCGCGCCGGATCGAGCAGCACTTGGTATTGCATCACCGTGCCGCCGAATCCCGAATCGTCCGCCACGCCCGGCACCTGCTTGTATTCCCGCTCGATCACCCAATCTTCGTAGGTTTTGAGTTCCTGCGGCGTGCGGTCTGGACTCTCGATCACGTAGCGATAGACGAGCCCCGACGGGCTTGAAAGCGGCGCCAGCGTGGGCGTCACTCCGGATGGGTAGCTCACTTCGCTCAGGCGCTGAAACACAACCTGACGCGCAAAATAGTTGTCGGTGTCTTCGTCAAACGTGAGGATGATGTCCGAAAGGCCGTAGAGCGAAATCGAGCGCTGCACGGACATCTTCGGCACGCCGTTCATTTCGATTTCCGTCGGCAGCGTGACCAGCCGCTCCACTTCCTCCGCCGCGTGCCCCGGCCATTGCGTGATGATTTCCACCATCGGCGGCGAAAGATCGGGGTAGGCGTCTACCGGCATGCGCTCGAAAGAAACCGCCCCGGCGGCGGCCAGGAATACCGTCAGCATCAGGATCAAGAATCGTTGCCGCAGCGCGAATTGGACGACTCGATGGATCATCTCGTTGAGTTGTTCGCTTCTGTTGCCTCGGCCTCATTCTGAGGCCCGCGTATTCTGCGGCCCGAAGAATCTCTCTTCGTGTGAAGCGCTCGCAGAACTCCCGCCCGCGATCAGTGCTGCAGCGAATTTGCGAATTGCAAAAACAGGCTGCCGTCCCCCACGACTTTTTCTCCCGCCGAAAGTCCCGTCAGAATTTGCGTCTGGCCGTTCTGGCTCTCGCCGATCTCGACCGTCCGCCGGCCGAATTGGTTCGCGCTGCTCTCCACGTAAACAAACGGCTGGTTCTCGTCGTCGCGCAGCACCGACGCATCCGGCACCGCAATCGCGTTCTGAATCGCGCCCGCCGTCACGGTCACCGTGCAATACATGTCTCGCTTCAGCTTTTCGCCCGGGTTGTCGACCACGATCCGCGCTTGCAGCGTCCGCGTGTTCGGATCGAGCGCCGCCGAAACATACGAAATGCGTCCGTGGAAACTCTCGGGGATAGGCGTCCGTGTGCACCACCACGTCGTCGCCCATCTTCACGTACGCAAGATCGTTCTGATACACGTTGGCCAGCACCCACACGGTGCGCATGTCCGAAATCGTGAACGCTTGCGTCTGCCCCGCCTGCATCACCTGCCCCGGCGAGACCAGCCGCTCGACCACCTCTCCGCCGATCGGCGCGATCACCGGAATTTCAGCCGAAGACGGCGCCTTCGCGAGATCGTCCGGATTTTTGATCCCGAGAATCTTCATGGCCTGCTCGGAGGCGTTCAGGTCCGCCTGCGCCTGGTTGCGGTCCGACTCCGCCTGCAGCAGGTCGCGCTCGGCGATGGCGTTGTGCTGGTAGAGGTCCTGCGCGCGCGCGTAATTCTTGTCCGCGACGCGAAAGGTGTCGCGCGCCTTCAAATACGTGTCGAGCAATTGCGAATAGTCAGGGCTCGCCACTTCCAGCATCGACTCGCCTTCGCTCACGTGCTGCCCCGGCACCACCAGAATCCGGCTTACCGGTCCGCCCACCTGCGTGATCACCGGCGTCGTCTTGAACGCGTTGTACTCGACGGCCCCGGTCAACCGCAGCGTACGCGTCAGTTTCCCCGCCTTCACGGTCACCACCTGCACGTGCGACATCTGATCCTCGGGGATCGTGAAAAGCTCGGGCGTGGCGGACTTCGACGCCTGCGATGAATACGACGTCATTTCACTCGCGTTCTGGTTCGAACTGCATCCCGCCAATGCGCAGGCCAACGCGAGGCCTGCGGCGGCCCCGAACGAGCACGTCCGGCGTGCGATCTTTGAAGGGTTCATGGCAGTGTCCTCGTTCCCACCGCTTCGCGTAGCTGCTCGAGCGAGAGCAAGTACGACGCGAGCGCCTGCCGGTAGGCCAGTTGTATCGAGCGGTAGCTTCGCTCGGCATCGAGAAAATCGAGCAAGCTCGCGGCGCCGCGCTTGTAGGCGTACTCGCTGATGTCGCGGTCCTGTTGCGCCTCGTCGAGGTAGCCCGAGCGGTAAAGCTGGACCACCTGATCGTTCGTCCGCAGCCCTTCATACGCGTCCTTCACGTCCGTCAGCACCTGATCGCTCGTGAACTTCTCCTGCTCCTGCGCCTGCGTGATGGCGGATTGCGTGCGCGCGATCTCGCCCTGATTGCGGTCAAAAATCGGCAACTGAATCTGCCCGAATAGCGACGTAGTGCTCAAGTCGGCGATGTGCGTGTAATTGATCTGCGCGGTGATGTCCTTCTTGCCATCCGCTTTCGCGAGCAGGTACTGGCTGTTCGCCGCGGTCACGCCTTGCTCGGCCGCCCGCAGGTCGGGCCGCGTCGACAGAGCTTTCATCTGCAGATCCTCGAGGTTCCCGCCCACCGGTTGGTATTCGAACGGCCCGGCAACGTCGTAATCGGCCGGCACCGATTCGTACCCGAGCAGTTGCCGCAAGTCCGAAAGCGCCTGCACCTTCGCCAGTTGCGCTTGCGACGCGTCCGTCTGAAACTGCAGCATCTGCAGCTTGATCTTCAGCAGATCGTCTTCGCCGATGTCGCCGGCCTTGTACCGTTCCTGGCTGATGTCGACCGTGTTCTGGAAACTTTTCAGGTCCTGGTTCGCGAGATCGAGCGCCGATTCGGCGAGCTCGACGCCGGTGTACGCCGAGGCCACCTGAAACGTGAGGCTGCGCTCGTTGTCCGCCACGAGCGAACGCGTGACGGCCGTCTGGTCCTTCGCCGCTGCGAGCCGGTGCTGCCGCTTCTTGCCGCGCTCAAACAGGTAGCTGACGCCGAGATCGAACTGCGCCGCATTGTCGACGTAACCCGAGTCGAATTGATCCCAGTTAAAGAACGGCAGGAACTGTGCATCTCCCAGCAGAACGGGATTGGGCCGCAGGTTCGCGGTGATTTCCTCGTCCTCGCTTTGCTGGATCGTCGTGCGCGCCGCCAGCAAGGCATGATTGTGCGCGAGCGCCATCTGAATGGCGTCGTCGAGCGTGATCTTCACCGGCCCCTGAATCGAGGAAGCGGCCTGCGCGAAGGTCGGCGTCCCGCCGGCGAAAAAGCACAGGGCGAACGCGGCAAGCGCGGGTAACACAAACTGCAATCGTATACGCATGGACTTCAATCCTCAGTCAACGAAATGGATGTGGACCGGCGCGCCGCAATCGGCGCGAGAAAAACGAATGGTTACTACGCGGAGGGTGGAGCCCGAGCAGGAAGCCGCCGGATCACGGGCGCGGACGCAAGCCCTGTGTCCCGAGCTTCTGGCGCGGGTTGGAGAAGTGCCATCGCCGGCGCTGGATCGACTGCCGGCGGCCGGTCGATTGGCTGGTGGCTCAGATGGCAGATCGGGCAGCACGATTCCGAGGAATCCGCGGCGTGATGATGGCATACGCTGACGAGCGTCATGCCGACCAGCAGCAGCGACAGCAGCGCTACCGGGACGACCAAGTACCGAAGTGGCCGTCGCCTATTCATATCGCGCGGAAGTGGATAGGCGCATCAATTTCAATCATATAGCAGATGGTGTCGCTATGAAATGGGTTGCGCGCGCAGAGTTACAGCGACGATACGATGCTCGGATTTTGTCGGGAGGTTTTGCTTTGTAGGGGCGCTGCTTGCTGCGCCCCTTATAGAGGTGACGCCGCCACTGGCGAACACCGCAACCGAAGGCTCGCCTTTCGCCGTCGCGCAAAAGGCCAATCGCCTCAATTCGAGGCTTCGAGCGCCTTTTCGACCAGCGCCACGCACTTCTCCACGCGCTTGCGCAGCGGCCCTTCGATCGCCTGCTGCCGCGCTCGATGCGTGAACATCTCATCGGCGATGTTGAGCGCCGCCAGCACCGCCACCTTCACCGAGTCGACCATCCGCGTAGCCTCGGCCACTTCCCGCATCTTGGCGTCCACGTACGCCGCGAGCTCCCGCAAATGTTCCTCGTTCTGCCCGTCCGCATTCACGTTGTACATCTGGTCGTAAATCTCGATTTTCATGGTCAGATCCTCGCGCCGCCCGGCTGAGGAGCTAAATGTAGCTCACCGCGCACCCCCGAGGTGAATCTTTTTTGCGGCGCAGCCGCGGCAGGGCTGGTTTGCCGCAGGGGCGCTGCTTGCTGCGCCCCGTCGAAGAGGCAGCGCAGCAACTGGCACCCGTGCGCTTAAGGCCAACGTCCGCCATTCCCGGGTCGGCCTCAGAATGTCTAGCCCGATTTTCATCTAAGCGCGGCACAACTCAACTCGCCCGCAACGCCGCCCCAAGCTTCGTCTCGAGCGCCCCAACAATCCGCGCCGAAAAATCCGCAATCTGCGCGTCGGTCAACGTCGTCCCCGCGCTCTGAAACGTCACGCGAATCATCAAGGAAAATTTCCCCGCCGGAATCTGCCCGCCGCGAAACAGATCGAGCGCCTCGACGCCGCGCAATTCCGGAATCGCCAGCGCGCGAATCGCATCGACCACCTGCGCGAGCTGCACTCCATCCGCCAGCACCAGCGAAAAATCCCGCTCGACCGCCGGAAACCGCGGTATCGGCATGAATTTCCGGACAACGCCGGTCGACTCGACGCCCGCCAGCATCGGCTCAAGCTGTAACTCCGCGATAAAGATGTCCTGCCGCAGCTTGAGCTGATCGGCAATCCGTCGCGCGAGCTGGCCCCCAAAGCCCGTCGCGCTCGCGCCCTTGCGGGATTGCGCGACGTACACGCGCGTGGCGCGCCCGCCCGCAAGCCACTGCGGCCCGCCGGACCCCCACGCGAATCCGCCTGCAAGCTGGCCAACGCTGTCCAGATCGCCCTTCAGCTCCGCGAACGCAAATTCCCGGGCATCTTCATAAATCGTCTTCTCGCGCGCCATTCCCGTCGCGCCGAGCGTCAACACCATCTTCTCGACCGGCACGCCCTCATGGAGCGAATACGCCTTTCCGATTTCAAACAGCCGCAAGTCGCGTTGCCCGTGATTCAAATTCCACTCGAGCGCGCCAATCATGCTGACCACCCCATTCGACCGCATTACCGACGCATCTTCCGCCAGAGGATTCCCGATCACCGCGGGCGCCACGCCCTCGGCGCGAAACAGCTCATCGCGCCGCGCATCCACCAGCGGAATCGCCACAATCTCCTGATAGCCCAGCGCGATCACGCGCTCGCGCAGCCGATCGAGCGCTGCCGCGTGCGGCAATCTTTGCGCCGGCCGCTTCGCCGGAGGCAGCCGCGGCGGAAATTTGTCGTAGCCGTAATGACGCGCCACCTCTTCGATCAAATCGATTCCGCGCGTCGCGTCCCGCCGCCACGAAGGCTGCTTGCACTCCCACGCCGCCAGCAGTGAACCTGCGCTGCCGCGTTGAGCGTCTTTGCGCACCGGATGAAACCCGAGCGCGCCCAAAATCTCCTCGATATCGCGATCCGGCACATCCGCGCCCATCACCCGCAGCAGCTCCTTGCGCGAAAGCTCGATCGTCGCGCTCGCCGCGCGCCCCGGATACACGTCGACCACGCCCGCCAGCAACTCGCCGCCGGCCACTTGCTGGATCAGCTCCGCCGCGCGCCGCGAAGCCATCTCGGCCATCTCCGGATCGGCCCCGCGCTCGAATCGGTACGACGCCTCCGTGCGCAGCCCCAGCGCCTTCGAAGTCCGCCGCACCGAGATCGGATCGAACCACGCCGACTCGATCAGAATGTTCCGGCTGCTGAATCCTATTTCGCTTTCCGCGCCGCCCATCACGCCCGCAATCGCCACCGCGCGCGACGCGTCCGCGATCACGCACATTTCTTTCGCCAGCGTTCGCTCCGCGCCATCAAGCGTGCGGATTTTTTCGCCCGCCCGCGCGCGCCGCACCACGATGCGCTTTTCCGCCAGCTTATCGAGATCGAATGCATGCAGGGGCTGCCCCAGCTCGAACATCACGTAGTTCGTCACGTCGACCACGTTGTTGATCGAATTCTGCCCGATCGCTTCGAGCCGTTGCCGCAGCCAGTCCGGCGAAGGCTGCAGCTTCACGCCGCGCAGCACGCGCGCCGTGTATCGCCCGCACAGCTCAGGGGCCTCGATTTCCACGCGCGTCGCGTCAGCCGCCTTCGCACTCGATTCTTTCAGCTTCGGCTTCAGCGACTTCACCGGCAGCCCGTAAATCGCCGCCACCTCGCGCGCCACGCCGGAATGCCCCAGGCAATCAGGACGGTTCGCCGTAATCTCCGCGTCGAGCACCGGCCCCGCCGGCGTCTCCTCGATCGAGTCGATCGCGATACCCGCGAGCGAAAGCCGCGCGCGCAGCTCCTCCGCAGGCGCCGTCGCCTCCACAAATTCTTTCAGCCAGTTATAGACAATCTTCATCGTCTATTCGATCTCACGCGCCACCATCTCGCGTAGCGCCGGCCTTCCGTGATTCTTGCACCGGTTTCGCAGCGACCGCGTTCGCGCTCTTGCGAATGCGAGCCGCTTCTTGCTTTTTTAGGGGGTCGGAGCTTCCGCTCCGACATAAATCGTCGCGCGAAGCGCATACCTCTGTGCAGCTTCACCCGCAACATGTCGTCGAGGCT
Organism: uncultured Acidobacteriota bacterium; assembly: GCA_963836125.1. Taxonomy (GTDB): domain Bacteria; phylum Acidobacteriota; class Terriglobia; order Acidiferrales; family UBA7541; genus Palsa-295. The sequence continues at coordinate 249,605 of CAWIIK010000003.1, read as the reverse complement.
GTCCCGGCAACCGCTCGCATGCTCACTCACCACCCCCTGCCTCGAACCGCCCGTAATAGACATGCGTCCGATACTCAAACCGCACGCGCCCATCCAGGGCATGCCTGTCGAAAAGCTCCCGCAACGCCGCCAGCATCGGCTCATGCTTCGGATGCCCGGCGCGCGGCGCATACGACGAACTCAGCAGCCTGCCGCGCAGGCCGCCGAAGTCGAATACTTGCGCGTTGGGCAGTAATTTCTCGCCTCCGGCGCCGCGCCCGAAAAACTCCTTCATGCGCGCGTACTGCGGATACGTCTCCGCCACCTTCGCGTAATCGTCGCAATACTCGCGCAGCAGCGCCCTGTACTCGCGCTGGAACGCCGTGCGGTCGCTCACCCGCTCGTTCCAGATGATGGCCACCCATCCCTCGGGCCCGAGCACCCGGACGAATTCCGCCCGCGCCGCCTTCGGCTCGAACCAGTGAAATGCCTGTCCCGACACCACAAAATCCGCGCATGCATTCGGCAGCGTCGTCGCCTCCGCCGATCCCGCCACGCTGCAGAAGTGCGGATGCTTCTCGAGAAATTGTTCCCCGGCGTCCCGCATCGCGGCATTCGGCTCGACGCCATACACCACGTTGCCGTTTTCAAGAAAAAGCTGCGCCAGCAGCCCGGTCCCCGAGCCAACGTCAACAATCACCGACTCCGCCGTCAGCCCGCACCCCTCGCGCAGCACATCCAGCACCTCGCGCGGATAGCCCGGCCGGTACCGGACGTAATCCTCCACGCGATTCGAAAACCGTTCCTTTGAATCCATTGCCAATTTCGCATCCGCCATCGCGCTTGAACCGATCACTTCCGCCGCACGCTATGCCCCCGATCCATTGGGCGAATTCGTTTTCGGAAACCCGGCCCGCAGCCAGCGCGAACATCTCCGATACGACATCGTCATCGGTCGCTTCGAATTCGTAACCGTTGAACCCCAGAAACGCGACCAGGGCCAGGAAGGCTGCGCGCTTGTTTCCATCCCGGTAGGGATGGTTGCTCGCGATACGGAACCCATAGGCCGCGGCCAGCGACGCGATGTCCGTCTTCGGCTCGTACCACCATTTTTGGCGCGGCCTGGCCAGCGCCGATTCCAGCGCGCCCTCATCGCGAATCCCGCTCACGATGACGATCCTGATCGGATCGTCACGGAAACTGACGCAAAAACCGCACATCGTTTTGAAACAGCAGCGGCAACTCTGTGATCCCGTACTTCATCATCGCGAGCCGGTCGACGCCCATGCCGAACGCGAACCCCGAAAGCTTTTCCGGATCGTATTTCACGAAGCCGTAGACGGCCGGATTCACCATCCCCGCGCCGAAAAGCTCGATCCATCCGGAAAATTTGCACACGCGGCAGCCGGTCCCGCCGCAGACGTGGCACGTCGCATCGACCTCGGCCGAAGGCTCGGTAAACGGAAAATAGCTCGGCCGCAGCCGCGTCTTCGCCTTCGGCCCCAGAAATTCGCGCACGAAATATTCGACGGTCCCCTTGAAATCGCAGAACGTAATGTCCGTATCCACCGCCAGCCCTTCGATCTGGTGAAACATATATCCGTGCGTCGAATCCGGATTATCGCGCCGGTAGACTTTGCCCGGCACCACGATCCGCACCGGCGGCGCCTGCTTTTCCATCGTGCGAATCTGCATGGGCGACGTGTGCGTCCGCAGCAAGTGCCCCGCGCGCGAGCCCTCGATGTAGAACGTGTCCATGTTGTCACGCGCCGGATGGTGCTCGGGAATATTGAGCGCCTCGAAATTGTAGTAGGGCGTCTCGATCTCCGGCCCTTCCACTACGCTGAACCCGATCGAGAGGAAAATCCGCAGCAACTCGTCGAACGTCTGCCGGATCAAATGCCGCGTCCCGATCGCCCGCTCCACGCCCGGCAGCGAAAGATCGACTTGATCCCGAGCCGCGGCCGCCTGCTCCGCCGCCGCTTCGATGTCCTTGCGCTTTTCCTCGAGCGTCGCTTCGACGTGCGCCTTCAGCTTATTGAGCTCCTGCCCCACGATCGGCTTCAGCTCTTTCGGCGCCGGCTTCAGCCAATTTTCGCCGATATAGGTCAGTGCGCCCGACTTTCGCCCGGTCCACCGCGCGAGAAACGCCGGCCATTCGTTCGGATCGGATCGCCGCGCAACATCGGCGTCGAAGCGCTCGCGCACTTCGGCGAAGCGCGCCGCAACTTTCTCGGGCGTCGTGTCGCCAAGCTGCGCCAGCGTCTGTGTTGTGGGATCAGTTGTCATCGAAGGGCACCATCATCGGTGAACGGGCCGGCGGGACGGCGCTACGTAGCGCCGCCGTCTCGGCGGCCGTTTCCAAATTTTCCGGGTGCCCCACCCTTGGTGTGTCAGGGTGGGACGCCGCGCATGAAAATTCGCTGCAAAAGGCAGTCGACGCCGCAGGCCTGCCTGCCGGTCAGGCGGGTTTCGGCGCAGGCGTCGCCTTCATATGCTGCTTCGCCGTCGCCACCAGCGACGTAAATCCCTCCGCATCGCGCACGGCCATATCCGCCAAAATCTTCCGGTCGATGTCGATCCCGCCCGCCTTCAGCCCGTGAATCAACTGGCTGTACGTCGTCCCATTCGCGCGCGCCGCCGCGCCGATGCGCTGAATCCACAGCGTGCGGTAATCGCGCTTGCGCGTCCGCCGGTCGCGATACGTGTATCGCAACGAGCGGTTCACCGCTTCCTTCGCCGACCGGAAGAGCTTTCCCTTGGTGAGGAAAAATCCTTTCGCGTGTTTCAGCAGCTTCTTGCGCCGGGCGCGGCGCTTCGTCCCGCGTTTCACTCGAGGCATGGTTCTGGCTCTCCTGTTGATTTTCGAAAGTCGGTTACGCGGAGAGGATGCGTGATGACGCGCGCCTCGCCCGAAATCCGGGCCCGGCGCAGCGCGACAGCGCTAGTCTCCGCGGCGTGTTCGTTGGGCTTCGGTCGCATCCGGTGTTACCCGGACGGGGAAGCAAAACAAGCCGGAAATTCCGGCTTGCAGGCCCTTCGCCCAAAAGCAGGCTCAGGGCAAGCCGGCAGGCCCGCCGCGGCGGGTTACGCTCTGCCTGGCCGAAAAAAATCTAGATGCCGTAAGGAAGCGCGAGGCGAATGTTGTGCACGTCCGCCGGACTTACTTCAATCTTGCCCGCGAGCTTCCGCTGGCGGCGTGGCGGTTTGGTGCCGAGCAGGTGGCGCTTTCCCGAATGCCACCGCATCACTTTTCCCGTCGACGTCATCTTGAACCGCTTGGCGGCCCCGCGATGCGTCTTCAGCTTCGCTTTCTTGTTCTTCTTCACGAGTCCCTCTTCCCTAAACTCCTGGGTTGCCACGCGCCGGCTTCCCCTCCCACGTACGGAGCCACAACAAAATGGGCTTCAGCCCCCCCCAAATATGCTCTTCAACTTCCGCTACGCCGTCGGCTGAGCGGGCCGTGCCGGCGCCGAAGCGACGGCTCCCTTTTTCGGCGCGAGCAGCGCGAGCAGAATATTCGCCTCCATGCGCGGCCCGAATTCCACCTGGGCGTGCTCGTTGATTTCCTTGAGCAGCCTGTCCATCTTCGCGCGGCCCACGTCCTGGTGCGCCATCTCGCGGCCGCGGTGAAAAATCATCGCCTTCACTTTGAAGCCATCGCCGAGGAACCGGATGATCTGGTTTTTCCGCACCTGGTAATCGTGCTCGGCGGTCGAAGGACGGAACTTCACTTCCTTAATGTGTGAACTCTTCTGGTGCTTCTTCTGCTCGTGCGCCTTCTTGTTCTGCTCGTACAGAAACTTGCCGTAATCGACCAGTTTGCACACCGGCGGGACCGCGTTCGGCGAGATCTCGACCACGTCCAATCCGCCGTCTCGCGCCGCCTTCATTGCGTCGAACAGGGACATCACGCCCAGCTGATTCCCCGCCTCGTCAACCACACGGACCTCGCGAGCGCGAATCCGCTCGTTTACTCGGAGACCACCCGAACCTCTAGGTTCTGCGATAAACCCACCTCCGGACCGGCGAAACGTCGTCTTCGCCGCCCGTTTTCTTGTCGCTCGATTCCGCCAAACACAACCTGAGGCGACAGGCCAAAAAGTATAGCACGCCCGGCCTGCCCACCCGCAATAGCGTTCACCACGTAGCCTTCGCCCTCCGGCGAATATGCCTGTAGGGCTTAAACGTAGCGCCTGGTCTTTATTTACGCTGACGCAGGAAGGTCGCCCGGCATTCTTCCCGCCTCGTCCCATGCGCGCACCTGTCATCCCGAACGAAGTCCCGCGTTTTTGCCTCCCGCGGTGTCAGCGGGCGCGGGACGTAGTGAGGGATCTGTTCTTCTGCCCCTTCCTCGCCAATCGACGGGCGCTCAAGCCCTTGTTCGAAACACCTTCGCCAAACGCACTGGCGAAAACAAACCGTTCAGCCATAATCAAACGCAAATGCCGCTCATCGATTTCATCGGAACCGTCGCCGCCGTCTGCACCACCGTCGCCTTCATTCCCCAAATCGTCAAAATCCGGCGCCAGGGCGGCCGCGACCTCTCCTACCCGATGCTCTTCCTCTATCTCACCGGCATCGTCCTGTGGCTCGTTTACGGTCTCATGATCCACGCCGCCGCCGTCATCTGGGCCAACGCCGCAACATCCCTTCTAATCGCCGTGGCGCTGGTCCTCAAAGCGACCCATCCGCACCGGTAACCTCGGAATCGGCGGCAAAAATGGCCCGAAAACCCTTCGCTAAATTTTCGTCTTGACAAGTAGCAGATTGCGATATACAAATTACATATTGTAATAAACGAGGCGCCCATGAAACTCGGCGACAAACTCCGTTCTCTCCGCTCCGTCGAGGGCCAGCTTCGCGGCTTCGATCGCCCCATGACTCAGGTCGAGGTCGCCAAGGCCATGAAGCGCGAGCTGGGCCGCAGCCTCAGCCAGGCCTATCTTTCGCAGATCGAGAGCGGCTTGCGCCCGCACATCACGCACACCACGCGGGAGCTGCTGGCGCGGTTCTTCCGCGTCTATCCGGGCTTTCTTGTCGACGATCCCGAGGGTTACTCCGCCGTCCTGCAGTCCGATCTGCGTGTGATCGACGCGAAAGTCGACTCCTGGCTTTTCGCGGGCGCCGAGCAGTTTTCGTCCGACGCGGAACTGCGCGGCACGCTGCTCGAGCTGGCCCGGCATGAGGATTCGCGCCGCCTGTTGCTTCTGCTCGGTGAGATCGTGCGCACACCTGGCCTGGCGGACCGTCTCGGCGAAGTGCTTCGCCCGGAAACTCTGGAAAGAGGCCCCGATGATCGAAGGCAACAGTCGCCGGAAATCGGCGCGCGGAGCTAGCCATGCGAACCTTGATCGAGGTACAGGAAATTTTCGGCGTCACGGTCGAACTTGTGGAGGCGCTCTATGACATGGGCAAACTTCTACTTGTTTTGTTTTCTGATTGGGTTCGCCCTTAGCCTGCTGGCGTTTCTCGCCGGCGCCGTGCATCTGCACCTTCCGGCGAAGATGCATATTCATTTGCCGGGTCAGGCACTGCACGGCAAAGCGATCGCGGGCCTTCGCGGCGGGCGCGCGCCCGCGGGCGGCGGCGATATTTCCTGGCTCAACGCGTCGACGATCCTCGCTTTCCTCGCGTGGTTCGGCGGCACGGGCTACATCCTCGCCCGCAATTCGCATCTCGTGGCCGCGCTGTCGCTGCTGATTTCATCGGCGGTAGGACTCGTGGGCGGCTGGATGGTATTCGCTTTCATGGCGCGCATCGTGCGCGCCAGCGAGCGCCAGATGCGCGACTGGGATTATCGCCTCGAGGGCTCCGTCGGCACGCTCAGCAGCGCGATCCGCGAAAACGGGGTGGGCGAAATCACGTTCGAGAGAAATGGCGCCATCAAGAGCGCCAGCGCGCGCAGCGAAGACGGCAAGCCGCTGCCCAAGGGAGCGGAAGTCGTGATCGCGCGCTTCGAGAACGGCATCGCGTTCGTCGAGCGCTGGGAGGATTTCACGCGCTAAGAGTTTCGAATCGGCCTGAGGGAAAATTTTGGAGAGGAACAGGGAGGCTCTATGCATCCGTCGGTTGATCTTTCAAGCGTTTGGGTAATGGCGGGCCTGTGCGTTCTGGTGGTGCTTTTCCTCATGATTGCCTTCGCGAAGATGTTTCGCAAGGCCGGGCCCCATGAGGCGCTGGTGGTCTACGGCATCCGCGGCACGCGCGTCGTTCAGGGAAGCGGCACGCTCATTCTCCCGATGCTCGAGCAGTGCCGCGACCTTTCGCTCGAGTTGATGTCTTTCGACGTCGCGCCGCAGCAGGACCTCTATACCAATCAAGGCGTCGCCGTCACGGTCGAAGCGGTGGCTCAACTGAAAGTGAAATCCGATCCCGTCTCGATTCGCACCTCCGCCGAACAATTCCTCACAAAGACGCCCGTGCAGCGCGAAGGCCTGATCCGCCTCGTGATGGAAGGCCACCTGCGCGGCATCATCGGCCAGCTCACCGTCGAGCAGATCGTGAAGGAGCCCGAAATGGTCGGCGACCGCATGCGCTCCACCTGCGCTGCCGACATGAACAAGATGGGCCTCGAGGTGATCAGCTTCACCATTAAGGAAGTCCGCGACAAGAACGAGTACATCAGCAATATGGGGCGCCCGGACGTCGCCCGCATCAAGCGCGACGCCGAAGTCGCCGCGGCCGAAGCCGAGCGCGACATCGCCATCAAGCGGGCCGAAGCCACTCGCGCCGCTGCGATCGGCAAGGCGCAGGCCGATCAGGAACGCGTCGCCGCCGAAACCGCCTCGCTCGCCAAGCAGGCGGAAGCGGAGCGCGATCTCAACGTCAAGAAAGCCGCCTACGTCGAAGCCACCAAGAAAGCCCAGGCGCAGGCCGACAAGGCGTACGAGATCGAAACCAACGTCATGCAGCAGCAGGTGTTGATCGAAGGCGTCAAGGCGCAACAAGTCGAGCGCGAAGCGCAAGTGAAAGTGCAGGACGCCGAGATCGAGCGCCGCGAACGCGAACTCATCGCCACCGTCCTGAAGCAGGCGGAAATCGAGCGGCAGCGCATCGAGACGCTCGCCAACGCCGAACGCCAGCGCCTGATCTCGGAAGCCGAAGGCCGCGCTTCCTCCATCCGCGCGCAGGGTGAAGCCGAAGCCGAGATCATCTTCAAGAAGGGCGATGCGGAAGCCCGGGCCATGAACGTGAAAGCCGCGGCTTTCCAGGAATACAACCAGGCCGCCGTCGTCGACAAGCTCATCAGCAGCTTGCCGGAGGTCGTGCGCGCCCTTTCCGAACCGCTCAGCAAGGTGGACAAAGTCACGATCGTCTCGACGGGCAACGGCGATGCGGCCGGCGCGTACAAGCTCACCGGCGACATCACCAAGATCGCCGCGCAAGTCCCCGCACTCTTCGAGGCGCTTTCGGGCATGGAAATGTCGGAGCTGCTCGGCAAGATTCGCCTGATCGGAGATAAGTCGCCGAAGGCGATTTCGCCCGCGGCGGCGCCGAGTAAGTCGTAAGTTTCGCTTCGTCCCGGCGGGCGTTTCGCTCGCCGGGACAAGCTGTTTTGCGTTTTTTGTGAAAGGAGAAATTCGATGGGACTCTTGGAACGGGTAAGCACTCTGATTCGCGCCAATCTGAACGACATGATCGACCATGCCGAAGACCCTGAAAAAATGATCAAGCAGGTGATTCTCGACATGGAGAATCAATACCTGCAGGTGAAAACGCAGGTTGCGGTGTCGATCGCCGACCTGCACATCCTCGAAAAGCGGCTGCGCGAAAACGACGACTCCTCGCGCGACTGGATGCGCAAGGCCGAAATCGCGGTCGACAAGCAGCAGGACGATCTCGCCCGCGCGGCGCTCGACCGCTTTCAGGTGTCCCAGCGCCTCGCGCAGAGCTTTCGCGAGCAGGTCGACGACCAACGCGCGCAGGTCGAGATCCTGAAGAGCGCGTTGCAAAAACTCAGCGCGAAGCTCGACGAAGCCAAGTCGAAGCGAGACCTGCTCATCGCGCGCCATCGCCGCGGCATCGCGCTCGGCAAAGCCGCTCGCGCCCAGTCCACGCTCGGAGACCAATCGAAGTCGCAGGCCTTCGATCGCCTCAACGAACGCGCCACTCGCACCGAAGCCCTCGCCGGCGCCGAAGTCGAGCTGCTCACTGACGACGTCGACGAAAAGCTCACGCGCCTCGACCGCGACGCCGAAGTCGAGCGCCTGCTCACGGAACTGAAGGCGCGCCGCAGCCTCCCGGCGTAGCCGCCGCGCTCGATACACAAAAATGTGGTATCCTTACACATTGGAAGGCGGGAGATGCGCACGAACATCGATATCGACGATCGCTTGATGCGGAAGGCCATGAGAAGCAGCCGGTCGCGGACAAAACGCGCCGTGGTCGAAGAAGGATTGCGCCTGCTGATTCAGACTCGCGCCCAGACCGGCATTCGCCGCCTCCGGGGCAAAGTCCGCTGGGAGGGGAATCTTCACCAATCCCGCCTCGGACGGCTTGCTGAATAGAAGCCGATGGTGATTGTCGATACGTCGGTGTGGATCGACTATCTGCGCGGATTACCGAACGCGGAAACGGGCTACCTCGACCGCGAAGCCGGGCGCCAGCGTTTCGGACTCACCGACCTGATTCTTTGCGAGACTCTTCAAGGTATCGGCGACCGGAGGGCGTTCGCTCGGGTGCTGCGCGAGCTTCGGAAGTTTCAGCTGTTTGAAACTGGCGGCGAGGAGCTCGCCATCGAAGCCGCGAAGAATTTCCAAAACCTTCGTGCGCGGGGACGCACCGTGCGCAAAACGATCGACTGCTTGATGGCAACCTTCTGCCTCCGCCACGCGCATTCGCTGCTGCACCGGGACCGCGATTACGATCCTTTCGAACAATTGCTGGGTCTCTCCGTAATCCATCCCTGAGCGCCGATGCACCTAGGTCCCGCGCGCCGCCGCATACGTTGCGCTCACTCCTCACGATAGGGGGAATGATTCATTCCCAAGTTGCAGCGGAAAAAAAGGCAGGATCGGCGCCGCTGCCCTTCGATTCCTCTCAGGGCAAACTACCCGGCGCCGCGTTGAAATCCAATCCGGAAAACTACTGCGGGGAGAAGGCGATCAATACATTGCCGGAATTGCTGCCGACGACGGCATAGCCTGAGGCGATGTAGAGCATGCCATTCGCCATCGTAGGGCCGATGGAATCGATGGCGCCGCCGTGCGCCGGCACGTCGTTCACGGTTTTGAACGGGTGCGCGGTGTCGTAGTCCCACAGGATGTGGCCGTCGCTGGCGGAGACGGCGTGTATTACGCCATCGGAGCCGGCGACGAAGACGACGCCGGGCATCATCGTGGCGGCGGCGGAATTCGAGACGCGCGCGTGCTCCGGCTCTGGAAACTTCGTCTCCCAGACTTTTTCGCCGGTGGCCAATTTCAGCGCGACGATGCCGCCGCTCTGCAGGCCGTAGTAGACGTTTTCATCGTCCGCGCAGCCGCCCCACACGATTCCGTTGAGCATCGCGTAGAAGGAATTTTCCTGGCCCGGGGGCAGGTCGACGACCTTCGTCTCCCAGACCTTGGCGCCCTTGTTATCCGGATCGACCGCGAACACGCGCCCGTTTTTCGTGCCGAAGATGACGACCGACTTGCCGTCGGGAAGCGTCTTGAGGATCGGCGAATTGCCGATGTCCTGGTCGGGGCCGTTCACGGGAGGGCAATTGTCGGTGCGCGTGGGGCCGTTGCATCCGCCGACGAAGGCGTCGTTGTGCGTGACCTGGTAGTGCCAGAGGATCTTGCCGGTATCCATGCTGACCGCCATCGCGGAGTCGGTGGTGTCGGGGACGGGATTGCTCTGGCCGTCGCCGGTGCCGAAATAAAGGGCGCGGCGCTTCCCGTCGACGGTGGGCGCGTTCCACACCGAGCCACCCGAGGACGTGTATTGCTGCACGCCCTTGGAATTTTTCCGACTGGGCTTGGGCGGCGGGACGGTGTACGTCTCCCAGATCTCTTTGCCGGTATTGGCATTCAGCGCCACGACCGCGCCGCGCGACGTGCAGCACGGATAGTCGAGCGAGGACGCGGAAAATTCCTCGGAGTTCGAGAGCGGCACGTAGACGCGGCCGCCGTAGACGGTCGGCGAGCCGGTGATGCGCTCGATGAAATCGTGAGTGATGCGCGTCACCCAGAGCGGCGCGCCCGTCTGCGCGTCGATCGCGTAGGCGTTGCCGTGCGCGTCGCCGAAATAGGCGGCGTATTTCGTGCCGGCGTGGCCGGTGACGCGAGCAACCGTGACGGCCGTGCGCACCGAGCCTTTCGTCTGATACGACCAGTAGACGCAGCCGGTTTGTGCGTCGACCGAGTAGATGTAGCCGATGTCGGTGCCGACGAAGACGCGGCCGGAAACGATCGAGGGCGGGCCGAAGGCGGAGAGGCCGTCCGGATAGCCGAACGCCCATTTCACTTTCAGATTCGGCACGTCGCTTGAGGTGAAGCCGGCGGCCGCGGCGCTTTGGAAGCGCGTGTTGGCCGGGCCGTTGCCCCAGCCGTTCCATTCGGGGCCGGCGGAAGGATTGGCGAACGGAGGATTCGTCGCGCAGTGATTGGGCATTGACTTCGCGTCGCCTTCCTGCGCGGCGCCGAGCGGACGGCCGCTGAGAAACGTGGCGAGCATTTTCTTCTGGCTGTCGGTGAGCGAGTCGCCCTGCGGCTTCATCACGCCGGTGGTGAGCGCGTCGTAGATTCGTTCGGCAGGCATCTGGCGGATCGCATCGGGCGAGGGCGCTTGCGGCACCTTGGGATTGCCGTGGCAGCCCATGCAGTGCTGGAGAAACGTGGCGATGCCGGTTTCGGTGCCCTGCGAAAGATTCGCGCCGGCGGCGGGCGGAGCTGCGGGCCGCTGCGCCTGCGGCGTTGCGGGCGCTTGCGCCCTTGCCGCACCGGACCCTGCGAACCAAGCTGCGATTCCAGCTGCTGCCAACACTGCGACGCGCGCGGATCGTCTCATAACCGTGGCCCCCGATTCACACTATTTGTCGCTGATTCCGCCCCAGGCGGAATTCAGATGGTACTGCAAGCCCGAGCCGACCATTTCGATGCGGTGAATCAGGCCGCCGGTGATCTTGAAGGCTTCGGTGACTTCGAGACTCGATGGCCGGTTGAAAATGTTGCCCATCGACACGGTCTGGCCGTTCGTCAGGTGGATCGTCTGCACCGTGCCATTCTGATCGAAGATCACGTTGGCCCAGACGACGCCGCGCTCCTGATCGACGATCGGGAAGCGGCGGTAGTCGATGCGCGTGACGATCGCGTAGTAGCCGCTCTTGAATTGCGCCATGCAGCTCATCGCGAAGGCGTTGAATGCGGCCTTCGGCGAGAGGGTGGGATTATTCGTGGTCTGCATTCCATTTTCGACGCGATTGCAATCGTCGGCGAAGGGATAGACACCTTTGCCATCGTTGTTTTCGAGGCCCGCGAAATACATGTTGGCGGTCGAGATCATCTGCGCGCGCGAGACGCGCTGGTCCGGCGGAACCGTGGTGGTGAAGATTGGGTCGGGCGTGCTCCCGTCGAGCGCCGCGATCCCGTTCGGGCCGCCGCCGCCCTGGCGGTAATAGGTGGTTTCGATTTCGGTGATGCGGCCGAGCTGCACGCGCAAGCGCATCCCCATGATCAGAAGATGATCGCCTTCGTGCATCGTGACCATGCAGCCGATCTGCTCCATCGCGAGATCGGAGAAGCACAGACGAAAGTGGCCGACCTCGGTCGCCGTGCCCCAGAATCCGTCGCCGATGTCCATCACCTGATCCTGCTCGGTATATCGGACGTCCTTTGCGAGAGGCAGCTGCTTCGGATCGTGCGCCACGAGGGCGTTCAGATACTGAGTGGCGAGGCCTTCAAGGCACGCGCGATCGCAATCGGTCGGGATGGGGCCGTTCGCCCGCACGACCTTAGGCGCGAAAATTCCTGCGCCCATTCCGAGCGCCAGGCAACAAATCGTGGCCGCAAATACGAATTTTGCACGCATCATTCCTTCTCCTCTCGTGGACGCGCCGAAAAAAGATGCCGCGCTGCCCTTCCTGCGTCAGGTTAAAAAGGCCGCAGCGCTACCAAACGTTACACATCAGTGGCCGGAGCCTTCTGTCCAGCCGTTGCCAAGGCCGTATGGAATCGTGACGAATGGGAAGGCCTCGACTTCGTGGATCAGGCCGCCGCGGATCCCGAAAGTCTCCATGGTATAGAGATTCAGCATCATTCCCGGCGGCGAGTTCGGAGGGGCGCCGCGTCGCGTACCGTCTTCAACAAAGAACGGAAACGTGGCCACAACGCCCTTCTGCTCGTCGACGACCAGCACCCTGCGAGGGCGAATCTTCTTTATGAAGCTGAGTATCTTTGTGGAGATCTGCTCGGAGCACGTCATCATGCTGATTTTCAGTTGTTGCTGGCCCTGCGGTGTATTCGGATTCGGCAGCATGGGCGAGGGCATCATCCGGCCGCCGGGCGGCGGATTGTTGACGGTCTGATAGCCGTTTTCGTGCCGGACGCAATCGTCGGCGAAGGCTCCGATTTTGCCGTCGTCGCCCTCAAGCGCGTCGAAGTAGGAGTTCGCGGCCCAGATCAGGACATCGCGCGAAGTGCGCTGGGACGCGGGAACATCGTCCACGAAGTCAGGACGCGCCGTGGTGAGCAGAGGAATCGCCGTCGGATCGACGCCGCGCGTCCAGATCTGCTCGATCTCCTGAATCTGGTCGCGGTCGATTTTCAGGCGCACGGCCACGAGCGCATCCTGCCCGTTGATTTTCAATCTCGTCTGCTCCGCCACCTGGCCGAAGACCGGATCCGCGACTTCAATTTTGAAACTTGTGGGCTCGACCTTCGAGCGCCAGAGCATTCCCTCGCCGACGTTCATCTCCGCCGTATTTTCCGTCATGCGAACGTCGCGCGCGAGCGTGGGCACGGCCGAGGGATCGTGCTGGAAGATGGCGTCCATGTAACCGTCCATGATCGCGATCAGGCAGGCGCGGTCGCACGATTTCACCATGGATGGATTCCACTCCGGCGCGGGCGTAGGAGCGTAGGGAAGCTGGTCCTGCGCGCGCGAAGGGGCGGCGCTGAAAAGTACGAAGACAATGGCGAGCAGCAAGCAGCCCGCGATATGGCAGCTTTTCATGATCCCCCCGGGGTGCAATCTCTACTACTCTTTTGCGGCTGCTGCAAGAGGCGAATTTTTTCCGGGGCCTGATTGAACTGCGCGGTGGATTTCGAATGCACAGAGAACGCATGGAGCGCCCGAAACGTCAAAAGCGAAGTGCGCGCCGACCGCGCCACCACTTTTTAGGCTATCGGTTCTTGGCGGCGGCCGGCGCGGCGGCGATGCAGGCGTCGACCGCTTTGCGGGTGGCGTTGGCCCACTTGGGGAAGGCGCGGGACTCGACGTATTCGACGGCCTCAGAGTCGCTGCCGCCGACCGATTCGTGGAATTCGTAGAGGATGGGATGCTCGGCGATTTCATCGTCGTCGCGCGGGCGGACGAACTGGATATTCCCGTAGGCCGTAAGCTGCGTGGCGAGCGCGGGACATTCGGCGACCGATAGCTTCCACTCCTGCACTTTCAGCTCGGGCTTCAAATCCGCGTACGATTTCGAGGGATCTTTTGCATGCAGCGCGAGGAGCTGATCGAAGAGCGATGCGCCTTGCGCTTCGTGGACCGTCGCGTGGAGCGCGTGCGCGTCCTGCGCGTCTTCGAGGACGAACGAATATTCGGGGACACCGTTCAGGCCTTCCTGATGACTGCGCACCGCGATGAAATCGCCCTCGGCGTGCTCGACCGGGAAGAATTGATCGAGCGCGAGCGGAAAAATCCTCTGCACCCAAGCGCGATTGGCGTCGCTTGAAGCCGCCGAGTTATCCTGCGCCAGCGCGGGCCGGGCGACGAGCGCGAGAGCCACGCACACGGCCGCCCGTGCGGCCAGCCGCACGAAAGACTCCGCGTTTCGCGATGTCATTTTGCTTTCGTCCCCGCCGCGGCTTTTTCGGAGCCGGGTTCCGATGGCGCCGGCTGGTCGATCGCCTTGATCTCGATCTCCTGCCGCAGGTCGGCGATGAACTGCTCGAGCGGGCGCGGGCCGAGATCGCCCTTGAAGCGATGGCGGACGGAGACGGTGCCCGCTTCGGCCTCTTTGCCGCCGAGGATGAGCATGTAGGGGATTTTTTCGAGCTGCGCGTCGCGGATCTTCGCTTGCAGCTTTTCGTTGCGCTCGTCGAGATGGACGCGAACGCCCGCGTCCTTGAGCTGCTGTGTGACTTTCTTCGCGTACTCCTCGAATTTTCCGCTGACCGGCAGCACCGACGCCTGCACCGGCGCGAGCCACACGGGAAAGGCGCCTGCGTAATGCTCGATCAGCACGCCGAAAAAGCGCTCGACCGAGCCCCAGAGCGCGCGGTGAACCATCAGCGGCTGATGGCGCGCGCCATCCTCGCCCACGTATTCGAGCTCGAAGCGGCGCGGCAGATTGAAATCGAACTGCACGGTGCTGAGCTGCCAGGGGCGGCCGATCGCGTCGACAAGCTTTACGTCGATTTTGGGCCCGTAGAAAGCGGCTTCGCCGGGAATGTATTTGTACGGGACCTTCATGCGATTGAGGGTGTTGGTGAGAGCATCCTCGGCGCGCTTCCAGTCTTCGGGAGTGCCGGCATAAATTTCCGGATGCGCGGGATCGCCGCCGGAAAGCTCGACCAGGTAATCGCTGAAGCCGAACACGCGCAGCACTTCCCACGCAAATTCGACGCAATCCTGGATTTCCTTTTCGATCTGCTCGGGCATGCAGAAGATGTGAGCATCGTCCTGGGTGAAGCCGCGGACGCGCAGCAGGCCGTGCAATACGCCCGAGCGCTCGTAGCGATAGACGGTGCCGAGCTCGGCGAGGCGAATCGGCAGCTCACGATAGCTGCGCAGCCGCGACTTGAAAATCAAAATATGGCCGGGGCAGTTCATCGGCTTGAGCTGGTATTCGGCCTTTTCAACTTCGATCGGGCTGAACATATTTTCGCGGTAGAAGTTCGAGTGGCCGCTGGTCTTCCAGAGGTTCAGATCCATGATATGCGGCGTGAAGACAAGATCGTAGCCGCGCGCGAGCAGGTTTTCGCGCAGCCAGTCTTCCATCTGCTTGCGGATGATCGCGCCTTTCGGGTGCCAGAAGATGAGGCCGGGGCCGGCTTCGTCCTGAATGCTGAAGAGATCGAGCTCGGTGCCGAGCTTGCGATGATCGCGGCGCTTGGCCTCTTCGAGCTTGTGGAGATAGTCGTCGAGTTCTTTCTGATCGACGAAGCACGCGGCGTAAATCCGCTGCATCTGCGGATTGCCCTCCTGGCCCTTCCAGTAGGCGCCGGCGACGTTCATCAGCTTGAACGCTTTGATGCGCCCGGTGGACGGGATGTGCGGGCCGCGGCAGAAGTCGATGAATTTTCCGGTGGTGTAGAAGGAGACCATCGGCTCGACGGCCTTTTCTTCGACGAGCTCGCATTTGAATTCCTGGTTGGTCTTGCGATAGAGGTCGAGCGCCTCGGGCTTGGGGATGAGCTTGCGCTCGTTCGGAAGGTCGCTGGCGGCAAGCTCGCGCATTTTCGCCTCGATTTTTTCGAAATCTTCCTCTGTGAACGGCTGGTCGCGCAGGAATTCGTAGAAGAAGCCGGTGTCGATCGGCGGGCCGACGCCGAGTTTTACGTCCGGATAGAGTTCGATGACGGCCGCGGCGAGCAGATGGGCGGCGGAGTGGCGCAGCACCTGCACGGCGTCGGGATCCTTCGCGGTGAGGATCGAGAGCTTGACGTTGTGGTCGAGCGGGCGCGAGAGATCGATCAGCTCGCCGTCGGCGCGCGCTACAAGAGCCTCCTTGGCGAGGCGCGGCGAGATTTGCTGCGCGATCTCGGCGGCGGTGGTTCCGCTCGGGACTTCGCGGGTGGCACCATCGGGCAGCGTGATTTGAAGGGTCGCCATTTTTCCTTTCGACCGTTGGTTGTAAAGGCTCTCTGCGACTGCGTCCGAGGCGGGCACGGACCGCAAATTACCCTAGCACGATCCTCGGCCGATTTCACTCGTTCGTCGGAGCACGGAACATCGAGGTGCGTGGACGCGAATATCTCCCCAGCCAAAACCTGTAGACATGGTATATGAGGCCTAAGGCGATGAAGGCGGGCAGGAACGCACTTCGCGTGATTGAGGGCAGCGGGAACGTCTTCGCGGACCTGGGGCTGCCCAACCCCGAACAGGAACTGCTAAAGGCGCAGCTTACCCTGCAAATCCATTCGATCTTGAAAGACAGC
Source organism: uncultured Acidobacteriota bacterium (assembly GCA_963836125.1). GTDB lineage: Bacteria > Acidobacteriota > Terriglobia > Acidiferrales > UBA7541 > Palsa-295. Next base: position 233,319 of record CAWIIK010000003.1, on the reverse strand, counting down.
GGCATGACGCAAGCCGAGATTGCGAAGATTCTCGGCGTGCAGCAGCCGCAGGTCTCGTTGTTGATGCGCAACCGGTCGGGCAGCTTTTCGGTCGGGCGGCTTATGGAATTTCTTACCGCGCTGCGCCGGGATGTTGAGATTACGGTCCGTCCGGCGCGCAAGGACCACGGGACGCTGTCCGTTATCTCCACTTGAACAAAGGATCGTCTGATCTGCCTCAGGACTCTAAAAGCTCACGCCTGCGCGCATTCACAGGCTGAAGGCTCGCGCTTCCCGGGGGGATTTGGGCCTGGAAGGGGTCGGCGCCGATGGTGCCGACCAGCTCGTCGAGGTAGGCGGGCGAGCTGACGCGAGCCAGCTCGGCGCGCGCGAGGGCGGAACGGGACTCGAAGTCGATGTCGTCTTGCGGCGGAAATTCCTGCTCGGCCACGCGAAATTCCTCGAGCGCGTGGACGTGCCGCTGCCAGAGCGCCATATCACGTTGCTGCTTCACGCGCAAACGCTCGTTGTACCAATCGCTCGCGAGCAGCGACTCGCGCGTGAACATCACGCGAATCTCCGGATCGTCCGCGCCTTTGCCGTTGTAGGAGCCGTGCGCCATGATTTCGAGCAGCGCGCGCAGGGGTGGGCAGGCCGCCTCGACGCTGCCGTCCTCGAAATAATTGAGCGCGACGCGGCGCTGCGTTTCGACGATCGCATCGACGCCCGCGGCGAACATCTCCAAATCCTGCAACTCGGGGCGCAGCAGCTCGAGCGGGAAGACCGCGTCGGGCGTCTCGAAAATCCGGCCGAGAAAATGGTCGACGAAGGATTTGCTGATGCGGTAGCCGAGGCGGCTGGCCTGCACGGTGCGGCCAGCGAGCGCGAAATCGTCGATCTTCTCGAGGTAGCCGGCGGCGATCATCGAGCGCGGATTGCGTTCGGCGACGCGCATGCGGCACCAGATTTCGGGGACGAGCGCGCTGATATCGTGATCGACGCGATAGTGCGGGCCGATGTATCCGGCCGAGGTAGTGAAGCCCGCGTCACCCGTGAGGATCGCGGAAACGAGCGCGTTATTCAGATCGACGACGGGCCAGAGGGCGTTGAACGGGCCTTTCGTGAGCGCGCCTTCGCTGCCGAAGCCGGTGGTGGCAGGCGATTTGCCGGTGAGGCTCGAAATCAGCTCCATGAAGAGCTCGGGCAGTTCCTGATAGTGGATGGGGCCGTAGATGGCGAGCGGAGGAAGGCCCATGGCCGGGTCCGCGAGCGTGTTGCGGCGGCCAGCCAAGACGGCGCTTACGGGAAAATACACGGGGCGCGCGGCGGGAATCTCGCGTTCGAGGCGCGTGGCGATTTCGGCGAGATAGGTTTCGCGCGGCGCGGCGAGATCGGGGCGCCTCTGCAAGTAACGCGGATTCTGTGAGGGCTTGCCGTCGACCATGCGCGGATGGGACGAAGCGACGACGTAACCTTCCTCTCCATTCGCCGATTCCAATGGCGCGTCCGCGACGAAATCTTCGAGGAGGCGCTTCATCGGGTCGGTGTAGCGGTCGAATTCGACGACGTGATCGACAAGCGCGCGGGCTTGCGGCGGCGTGAGCGGCTCGTAATTCGACATGAAAACGCCGGGGCCGGCCATGTCCGATTCCGCCTGCCAATCGACGCCGGGACGGATGGCATCGTCGGGACGCTGGAAGAGCAGCGTTTCGCAGTTGGCGACGAGCTTGACGCTTTGCTGCTCGGACTCGCGGTCGAGATCGCTCAGGCCGGCGGCGGGCAGCACGACCGAGGCGGTGATGTCGTCCTCGACCTGCACTTTTTCCGCGGGATAGAAGTCGGGGCGAAGCTTGTAGATGCGCCACGAGCCATCGCGATCGTAGCCGACGCGCAGATAATTGCTGACCAGCGCTTCGCCATCGAGCTTCAGTTCGTGGCCGAGCGCGCCGTTCACGCGATCGACGGTGAAATGCTTGCGCCAGTGGTCGCCCCATTCGGGGCGGTAGTAACGCTTCACGGTGAAGAGGAGCTGGCGGGCGGTCTGCGGGAGGCGGCGGAGCCATTCGTTGTGCTTGTCCGTGTATTCGGGTGAAGGCGTGAAGAGCTGAATGACGGAGCCGTGCGAGCGCTCCGTGCTGAGGATCGGGCGACGCGAGCGCTGATCGGGCGGGCGATTCTTGTGGACCGTCGAAAAATCGCGCTCCAGGATATCGTCGATCAGGTCCATGTCCGTCTGGTAGTCGCCGACGTAAACCGGGCCCTTGAGCAAAGCGTGCGCGATCGACTTCGAGATTTCGGATTTGCCGCCGCCGGAGACGGTCGAAGGCTTGTGGCACAGCGCGCCTTTCGGGCGCGAGCCGACGAGCCGCCAGGCGTTGCCGGCAAGCTGCTTTTCCAAGCGAATGCGGAAGCCTGAAGGAAGAACGTAGGTGGCGGACGGGCGGATCGTGAGTTGATGCGTCTGGCCGGCGTGCTGCCAGCGGACAAAGCCCTCGCGCACGAGGAAGACGGAATCCTCGGGGACGTAGTAGATGTCGGGGTAGCGGCGATCGATTGCGTAGCCTTCGGGGCGGCGGTCGACGAGCGGGCCGAGCAGATGTATCGCCTGCTCGAAGGTCGCTTTCTTGAGGCTGATAGTGCGGTCGGCGTAAAAGTCCTGGCCGAGAACGTAGGTGGCGAAAGCGATGGCGCCGCCCGCGTGCTCTTCCTCGGCGAGGCCGAAGAGATTCGCGGCGAAGCTGATCTGCGTTTTGACTTCCTTTTTGCAGTAGCCGTAATAGTTGTCCGCAAGGATGGTGACCATCACGCCGCGATGGTCGCGCGCGCAGATTTTGAAGGCCGAGCCTTCATTGTAGAGCTCGTCGGGACTGCGCCAGCACATGCCGTCGCGGCGCTGCCGCTGGGTGGCCTGATCGAAGTGCGGCAGGCCGAGGGCGGCCTTCTTCATGCCGACGAGGTGCGGCGCGAGGATCACGCAGCCGGTGTGGCCGGTCCAGTGCGCGACGTCGAGCGCGGCGTCATTTTCAGGCAGATGCGGATCGCCACCATTGCCGAAGATCGATTCGACGAAGTCGAGGTTGCTGACGAGGCTTCCCGGAGCGAAAAAGCGCGTCTCCATCGTCTTGGCGAGCTCGGTTCCCGTCGCCGGGCAGACCAGCGGGCGCAGCAGCAGCGAAACGAATAGCCGCGCGGGCGCCGCATGGTGCGCCGTGAAAGGCAGCGTCAAGACATCGGCGGGCGGGCGGAGCGCTGCCGCGAGCAGTGCCGCGAAGGCCTGCTTTGGCACCGCTTGCTTGTCCGCGGGAACTGGGAAGCCGCCTTCGGCGATGTGGAAGACGCCGCGCGTGGTCCGTCGATCGCTCGCGGGATTGTGCAGCACGCCTTGACGCACGCGATACGAGCGCAGATACGGCGAGGTAAAGCTGCTCGAGTCGGGCGGCAGGGAGAGAGTGCGGGCGAGGCCGGGCCGGTCGAGAACGAACGTGGTGGCCGGCAGGCGCGGTGCGCCGGCGGGCCAGCAGTCGCGGAGGTAATCGTCGAGGAAGGATTGAATGCGCGCGTCGGCGGGACAGAGATATTTTCCGAGCAGGCGTACCTTCTGGTAGTAGTTGCGGAGAAGCGGCTGAGCGACTTGCAGGAATGGAGTTTCAGCGGAAGTCGTGCCGGGCGCTTGCCCGAGCGCCGCCAACTTCAGATTAAGATATTGGATGAGTTCGAGCGCAGCTTGAGGCGTGGCCATTTTTGAGTCCCGGCCCCCACCCCCATCATCGTCCTTCCCCCAAGTGCGGCATCGAGGAGTCTATCAAAAAGGGGCGCGAGGTGCAGGCGCTGTTTTTTCCCTTTGCAACGGTGAGTCGGCGTGAGGGTCAAAATCCGCGGCGGAAGTCGCCCTTACGGGGACGGGTGTGGCAACGGGATTCGGGAACTTCAGGCGTTGCATTCCGGAAGACCTGGGGAGGCTTATGTCTTGGCCCTTCATTTCGTTCGGGGTAAACTGAGAGCCACGAGCTACAAGCATCCCCCGGTTGTGACGCTGGCTCCGAAAGTGGCGGCGTCCTTCTTCTGAGGTGAAGCATCCAATTCTTTCTACGAGCTGGGTGACGCCGTCGCCCAAGCATCAAATCTTAGGATCGAGGTTGCGCGATTGTGTCGGCGATGGGGAAGTTAGCAGGCAGACGGACGAAAGGCTTTAAGGCAGCAGCCACGAGTTCCAAGAGGGGCGCCCCCAGCTTGCTCCGCCTAACGCTGTGTGTCCTGCTGTTCACGTTTCCGGCGGGCGTTCTGGCTCAGTCCGAACCATCCCCTGCCAGCCGCGGAGCGGCGAATGCTGCGTCTCAAGCGCCGGAAAAAGGAACTTCGGCGCGAGAGCAGCAGGCCGGCGCAACAACCCCAGGGAGCATCAGCGGAACTGTACTTTATCAAACGGGAGTTCCCCTAGCGGGAGCCCAGGTAAAGCTGACGTACGACAATCAGTCGCCGAGCCAGGAGATGTTGACCGGCGATCAGGGACAGTTTTTCTTTGCCGATGTTGCGCCCGGGCCGTTCCACATCACCGTTACCGGCCAGGGATTCGAGACGCAATCGTCCTCGGGGGTGCTGCATTCGGGTGAAACCTACTTTGTCCCGCAAATCACCTTGACCCTCGCGACCGTGATCACGGAGATTCGCGTCACACCGCCAGAGCAAGTGGCAGAAGCACAGGTCAAGCAGCAGGAAAAGCAGCGCGTGCTCGGCGTGATTCCCAATTTCTATGTCACCTACGTGCCCCATCCTGTAGCCCTTTCGCCGAAGCAGAAGTTCGAGCTGGCCTGGAGGTCGTCCGTTGATCCGGTCACCTTCGCCGGAATCGCGTTCATCGCGGGCTTTCAGCAGGCGGGCAATTCGTACCCCCAATACGGGCAGGGCATGGAGGGCTACGGGAAGCGCTACGGCGCGTTCTACGCTACTGTTGTGACGGGCACATTCCTCGGCGATGCGATTCTGCCCTCGCTCTTCAGGCAGGATCCTCGTTATTTCTACCGGGGCAGCGGCAGCAAGCGGTCGCGGCTTCTCCACGCGCTCAGCACCCCCTTCATCAGCCCCGGCGACAACGGACGTCTCGAACCAAACTACTCCTACATCATCGGAAGCTTTGGCGCAGGCGCAATTTCGACTCTGTACTACCCGACGAACAATCACAGCGTAGCGGGATTAACGGTTGAAAACGGGCTGGTCCGGATTGCCGAGAATTCCATTTCCTCCGTTGCGCAGGAATTTTTTATCCGGAAGCTGACCCCGCATCGTCATTCCGACCCTGATCCCCCGTCATCCCAGCCGTAAAAGAGCCCGCGGCTGAAGCCGCCCTCAGGCCTTTCGCGGGCCTGAAGGCCCACGCTTCCACCACCGACTTTCAAGGGATGATGATGCCGGGGAGGCCGCGGAAATGGGTGTTGGCGGTGACGAGCTGGGCTTGGCACACGCGGGCAGTGGCGTAGACGATCGCGTCGGTGGCCGAGAGGCGATGATCGAGGCTGGCGTTCGCGGCGGCGATGGCGATGGTCTCGTCGAGCGGTACGACCCGGCGGTGAAGCGCCTGCGCGACGAAGCGATCGGCGATTGTGCGGCCGCGCAGCTTCGCAAGATGCCGGTAAACCTCGTAGAGGACGAGCGACGGCACGATGACCGAGGCGTCGCCTTCGAGGTAGTTGCCGAAGGCGGCGGCCTTCGAGTCTTCGGTCAGGTACTCGAGCCACCCGGAGGAATCGACCAGATAGGTTTCAGAAGCGCTCCGAGTGCTCACGAACCTCGTCTTTCCATCTCATCCCTTTGGCGATGCCGCGAAGCTCTTTGATCGAGCGGCGCGGTACCAGGCGGAGCGCGCCGTCGAGCGCGAAAATCAGCAACTCCTGCCCCGGCTCGATCTTGAGCTCTTCGCGGAGAGCCTTGGGGATCACGACCTGAAATTTGGGAGAAACTTTGACTCTGGCTTTGTCCATGACACCGGATTCCGACGGAACTATATCGATTGCCTCATCGTATGTCAATATGGGTATCGATCGAATATTCGTACGACTCTGACATGATCGATGCCGCACCGAATTGAATGCGCGTCAGTTAGGAGAGCGCTACCTGTGTCGCAGGACGGGCGCGATCGCGTGCGGTTGAATTCATGCCCGCTAATTCTGCTCGCGGAAGATTTTTCGCGCAAGGAAAATCCTGTCGGCGCGTCGACATGACTCGCGAATGCGGCAGGCCGAATTTTCACGAAAACACGCCGCAAAACTTCTCCGAGCGCGGCCAGCAGGGGAGAAAATTTCGGTGGCAACCAATCAACCCGGTGTGCTATCCACACCAGCGTGCATTTGGCCCGAGAGGAGGATCACACGTGGGGAAATTTCTTGGTGGTTTGATCATAGGACTCATTCTGTTTCCGGTGTGCGCGGCGGTTTACTTCCTTGGCGGATTTGCGCCGGTGGCGGTCACTGATCATCCATTTCCGTTCGAATCGTGGATCGCAGGAGGCGCGCTCGAAGCGCGAGTGCACCGCGACGCGCCGAAGCGCGATCTTTCGAGTTTCACTCCAGCCGACATCCTCGCGGGCGCGCAGGACTATCGCCGGCATTGCGGCGGATGCCATGGTTTGCCCGACGAGACGCGAAATTTTCCGGCACCGAAGATGTACCCGTCGCCGCCGCAGCTTTTCACGCCCGATGGTTACGTGACGGACGATCCGGTGGGCGTTACCTACTGGAAAATCAAGAACGGAATCCGGATGACGGCCATGCCGAGCTTCGAGAACGTGCTGAAGGATGACCAGATGTGGCAGATCGCCGCGCTCGTCGCGAGCGCCGACAAGGTGCCGCCCGACGTGATGGATCTGTTGAAGCAGCCGATGTTCCCGCCGCCAGGCGCGAAGCCGGGGACAGCGGGCACAACGTTGAAGCCGCTGAAGTGAGGCAACGGCGGGCGCAAAACCGGAAAACCCGGGGCTGAAGCCCAATAATTTGAGGCTTTCTCGCGGGCCTGAAAAGGCCCACGCTTCCATCCTTACCCGGGCTGCGCGCTTCTATCACCCCCTGCGCAGTTCCACCCGGACGCTCGCGCCCGCCTCAACAAAGGTGTCACCCCTCGTCTGCCCCGGCAGACTTCGTCGGGATGACGATCCTGGTCGGATCGTCAAAAGTCGGCGTGGAAGCGGACACCGGGAACCGTGACGGGCCCGCGCGCCTGGTTGTAGCCCGGGTTGTTGATGTGCTGCAGGTCGAAGGACGCGAAGAAGCCGCGCCAGAGATGCGCAGTGTAAAATCCCTCGAAGATTTTTTCGGGGCCGTAGGTTAGTCCGCCGTCGCCGAGCAGGAAGCCGAGGCCCCCCAGCGCGAGATATTGCTGATGGGCAGCGACGATTCCGTTGGCGACGAAGACGGCGCCGGCGCGGTCGTTCTTGCGGTGCCACGCCTTGCCCATCGTGAAGCCTCCCAGCTCGAGCGTGCGATCGTCCTCGGTGTAGGCGAAAGACTCGTTGCGACCATCGCTCCATCCGAGGCGGCCGAAAACGCCCACCTGCGAATTGATGGACTGCTCGAAATTCAGCCCGAAGCCGTATTTGCGGCGTCCTTGCCGGCGCGTGAAGATGATGTCGGGCGTCGGCGTCTCGTGGTCGAGATAATCCGCGTTGGCCTCCTCGTAATTGCCCATATCCGCGTGATTGAGGTAGCCGAGCAGCCGAATAGTGCCCGCGCGGTGCGCGATCAAATTGCCGCGAGCCTCTAGCTCCAGATTTTCGGCCCGCGCGCGGGCTATATCGGCGTCCAGATGGATGCCGTTCGCCACTTTTGGCATGAGCGCTTCGGCGAATCGCGCCGTCCACCAGTGGTCGTCGTATTCCAGGAGGACGCCGTCGGTGTAGCCGCGCGTGTTGGCGGCGTAATCCCATGCGCCGTTGTTGTCGACCGTCCAGTTCAGGAATTGCAGGTGGCTGTCCTGGCCCCAGGTGTTTAGGTCCAAGAAATCGGCCAGATCGAATTTTCCGACGCGGAATTCGATGCGCCGCGCCGGCAAGGACGTGGCCAGATGCAGTTCGTCGCGATCGGCCTCGATCCGGTCGTCCGAGAGCGGGATGATCTGGCGCAGCATGAGGCGCGCGACGTAGGGATCCTGGGAGAGCGTCGTATTGCGGACCACGTCGAGGTTGGTGATTCCGGCCAGGCCGAGTGCGTTGCTGATACCGTGGCCGCCCGCGCTCTCGACGTCGAGAAAGACTTCGGTGGTGGGCGTGAGCTCGTAGCCGAGATACAGCGTGTAGACTTTCGAGGTTGCGTTTTCGCCGACGGGGCGCAGGCTGTTCGGGCCGCTGTATTTTGCGGGAAACGCACCGTGCCACTGGAGAACGATATTGGCCTGCCCGGAAATCCAGTAGCGGCCGGTCTCGGAGTGCGGAAACAGTGTTGGCGGAGCGTCGGCGCCGGATTGGTCCGTATTCGCTGCCGGGGGTGCCGGCGTGGCCGGCGGCGTGCCGGTCTGCTGCTGCGCCGGAGCTGCCGTTTGTGAAGACGTCTGGCCAGCGGCCTGTTCCTGCACGGACGCCGAAGCCTGTGCGGGCGCGATGCCCGGAACCGTGACGTACACAAGCAGCGCGCAGAGAATCTTGGCTTCGAATTGGGCCAGGAAGCGGCGCATGTCTTTGTCCGGAGAAACGCCCCTGCGGAACGGCGGCAGCGAATCGAAAGTAGACCACGCTGCGGCACGGCGGCGACGTTAAAAAAGCATTAAAAACGCTTCGCGGCCCCGAGGTTCTGGTTCTCGACTTACGATCTCCGTATACTCGATGGGCCGGGCGGCGCGAATTGAATCGCGAGCGGGTTTTGATACCATACCCCCCTAGGGTAGTCAAGAAAAATGTCACACTTATCGCGCGAAAAACTGGATCTCGTAACGCGCACGAAGAAAGTGATCGGGCAGCTCGAAAGCGTCTTGCGCGGCCTGAACGAAGACGAGCAGTGCGCCGACATCCTTCAGAGGCTGGCGGCCGCGCGCGGCGCGATCAACAGCCTGATGGGAGAATTGCTCGAGGACCACATCCGCAACCACATGCCGCGCAATTCGAAATCTTCCGAAGAAGCAGCCAATGACGTGATCGAAATCGTCCGCACGTATCTGAAGTGAATTCGCGGAGTCGCATTCTGGGCGACCGGCTGCCACAAGATCGCTACGGGCGCGCAGTCGCGGTGGGCATGACGAGCTTTTCGACCACGGGCACGGGCAACGGGCCCTGGTCGAGCACGAGATCGTGGAATTTCAGCATGTCGAAATTTTTTCCAGCGGCTTCTTGGTACCGCTTTCGGAATGTGAGCCACTCGCGCAAGCCGACGTAATAGGTGGGCAGCTGGGTCGAGCTGAGCTTCGCGCGCAGAAGTTTTCCCTCCGCTTCGGCCTGCGTCTGAAACGCATCCTTGGTCATGAGGTCCATGGCCTGCTCGTCGGTCATGCCCATGGTTTGCATGCGGATATCGAGAATGGCGTTCGACAGCAAGCGCAGGCGAATCTTGCGCATCATCATGCGGAACTTCGGATTGTTGTTGAGGAAGCCTTCGTCCATCATCACTTGCGCGCCGTATTCCGCCCAGCCCTCGATGTAGGCGCCGTTGCCGAAAAGCGACAGCACGAGGCGCCGCGATTCGGGCTGAATGTCGTTCAAGTGCTCAAACTGGACGTAATGCCCGGGCAGCGCTTCGTGGAGCGACAGCCATTCAAGCGTGTAGTTGTTGTACTCGCGCAACTTCGATTCGGCCTGGGCTTCGGGCATTTTGGGATCGATCGGCGTGACCCAGTATTCCGCTTCCGCCTGCGGCTCGAGCGGCGGCGCGCTGTGGAATCCCGCCACGGAATAGATGCCCCGCATGAAGGGCGGCGTCGGAATCACTTTCAGGTTGTCGCGCGACGGGAGTGAGACGATTTTTTTCTCGCGGATGAACTGGCGGATGCCGACGAGATCGGCTTCGATATCCTGCTGCAGCTCGCCGCGGCGCGGATGCTCCTCGGAAATCTTGTCGAGCACTTCGCCGATGATTTTGTTTTCGCGGTCGCGGCCGGAGAGATCCGAATGGTCGCCATGGCCGGGAAACATCTGCGCGTGCATGGGCAGCGCCAGCTGCAGCATTTCCGCGCGGACGTCTTTGAGCTCTTGTTGCGCGTCGGCGAGAAGCTGCTCGGGCGTGATATCCGTTTCCATCACGAGGCGGAATTTCTGGTCGTAGAGCTCCTTGCCGAGGCGCCAGGTGCGCGGCGACGGCTGCTTGCCGAGATCGTTGGCGAGCCATTTCGAGAAGCTTTGGAGCGCGTCGATTGCGGGCGGCGCGACGCGGTCGTATTCAGCTTTCAGCGGCGAGCCGGCGGGGATTTCCTGCGCGATCGTGTTCTGGATGAGGTCGATGTTGCCGTCATTTTCGCTGATGGCGGTCTTGACGAAGATCGGGTCAGCGTCATTCAGGTACGCCTTCACCTGATCGAGCAGGCGCGGAATCCGATGCACGCGCGAAAGAACGTGACCGATGCGCACGTCGTGCGGCGCGTAGTTCTGCGTGAGAGGGAGGAAGAGCGCGTTGCCGATCAGTTCGACCGGCACCGTCGGATTGTGGCGATAGTTCTGAACCTTATCGAATTCGAGGAGGTTGAGGCCGATCTGATCGTCGATGAGCTGCCATTCGGCCGCGTCCTGCGGATCGAGCGCGGCGGATGGCGTCTCGGTCCGAAAGCGCTCGCGCCAGTGGGCGTAGAAGGCGCGCTGCGCAGCCATCGATTGCAGGCTCACGTCGTCGAGCTCGGCATCGAGCGCGATCGTCTTGCCCGTTTTGGGGTCGACGTACGTGTGATAGCCGGCCGACGACGCCGTTGCCGGCGAAAGCACGAGCGAATCCTTCATGAATTCGTCGGTCATTTCGGCGAACTTCCGCGACGTCGCGGCGGCATCTGGCGCGCCCGACGAAAAACCTAGCAGCGGCGCCATGATCAGCGCACCCAGCGTCGCGCAGGCGAATGACAGTGGTGCAGTCCCTATCGACATCGCAATCCCCCCTCGATTTCGCCGCGTCAGTTTACACCGGGACGCAGCAAGCCAATCATCTGCAATTGGAAGGGCTCGCGAGATGCGGTAGCGTATGTGGATGGAACCGAGAGATGTGGTGCAAGCATGGGTTGAGGCTTTCAACCGGGCGGATGTGGACGCACTCGCCTCGTTTTACGAAGAAGACGCCGTGAATCACCAGATTGCGGAGACTCCGGTGAACGGGCGCGCTGCGATTCGCGAGATGTTTGCGAAGGGGTTTGCGGCCGCGAAGATGGTCTGCATCCCCGAGAATCTATTTCAGGATGGCGAATGGGCGATCCTTGAGTGGCGCGATCCGAAGGGCCTGCGCGGCTGCGGATTCTTCCACATTCGCAACGGCAAGATCGCTTTTCAGCGCGGATACTGGGATAAGTTGTCGTTCGCCAAGTCGCACGGCGTCGCGCTGGAATCGCCCTAGAAGCTTCAGGGGCCCGTGCCTATTGCGGCTTCCCGTCGCCTTGCTTCGCCGTGGAGCTGCCATTCTCGACGTAGTTCCTCAAGCGGCTCACTTGTTCCGTAACAACCGCGTTCACCGGCGCAGCCAGCATGTTCATGCCTTGAGGCAAGTAGCCGCCGACCGCGTAGGTCACGTCGAGTTTTGTGCCATCGCCGGCAGGCGACAGGCTGAAAGTCAACGTTCCGGTTGCAGCGAGCGCCTGCAAGGGACCGAGCCCGCCTGCAAGACGCAGCGTTTTCCCGGGCGCCACGAAGATCACTTCCATGTGACGCACGCCGCCTTCGCCGGGGAGCTTCTCGCAGAAACAGCCTCCGGGACGCCCCTCGATGGAAAGGTTGTGCGAGTCGCCCGAATAGGTATGATCGGGATTCCACCACTCGCCGATCTCCATGATGTGGCTGAAGACGTCGGCTGGCGCTGCGTGGATATTTACGGAAATCTTTAGGGTGAAGCCGTTCGCGGCCGAGTCCACCACATCTCCGGCCGCGAAGCCTTGCGGGAGACCGAGTAGCAATGCGATGAGCGCGATCTTGATGTGAATCCGTTCCCAGCAGCGTGGTGTCCCCATAATCACTCCTTCGCGGCCTTCACGCGGGCAGTTTGTCTTCGGACCTGGAGTCTAATCACGCGAAGGTAGAATTTAAAAGTGGGAATCTCGAGGCGTTGACAGTATGAAAAAGATGCCTTAGGTTTTCGCGAAACCAGGTCTCACGGCGATCGACGACCGAACACAGAAGGGAACTCATAATGAGCACTGCAATCGAAAAGCTCGAAAAGGCGCAACAGGGGGCGATGGCAGGAAGGCCAAAGGTTGGCGGCTTTCCATACCTGGCTGAGACTTTGCGGCGCGCGGGTGTGACGCGCAATCTCTGGTACCTGCCCGCGTGCCAAAGCTTGTATTTGACTGAGGCTGGTCCGGTGGCCGTCGTCGGCACGCCGCTGGCGACCGGCATGGTGGACGTTCCGAGATTCGATCGCGAAGCGCTGATCGCGGCGCTGCAAACCGATCAGGCCGGCCGAAGCACGTTCCCGGAATTCCTGATGGCCTCGTGGCGAGCTGGGATCGTGCGCTACGACGTCGACCTCGCCGCGCGGACGTGCACCTATTTCGGCGCGAATGGCGAAGAACACGTGGAAAGCTACCCCGCGGTGGATGTGGCCTAGGGCGCCTGCGCGGGGCAGGCCGCCTCCCAGCTATCTCGGAAGGTAAGCAGTACCTTGCGTGAATCCGACCTGACGAATGGGCCTTTCCCTTTGAGCTGAGGCGGTGGAGGAACTACGTCCTATTTTCGCGTTCAGAAAAAGCTTGTATTTTATTAATAACTTGTAGTATTATTTCTACAATATGCAACAAGAACCTCGCGGCCCTCAGGCCGCTCGTCTTCGTCAACACAAATTTCATCTGCTCGGCCGTTTCCCGATCCCACCCGATCTGTTGCCCGGAACCCTCACCCGCAGTTTCACCCGCTGCGGGAATCCTCGCTGCCATTGCGCTCACGAGAAGGGCCACGAGGCCTGGACACTCACGTTCATGAGAAAAGGCCGGCGCCGTGTGGAGCGTATCCCCCGGGATTGGGTGGAGGAGGTCGAGCGGCGCGTCTCCGCCGGGCGCGAATTTCAAGATGCCGTGCGCGAAGTGCTGGCCGCCAACGCCGAGCTTTTGGTGTTGGCGCGCCAGCAACGTAAGAAAAACAGGAAGCGCTCCTGAGGAACCCTACCCCACGCCGGGTATGGAAATTCGTCATCCAGCACCTTCATTTGTCGGCTTACTTCCGCTCTCCTGGCGATGGGCGTGCCAGCCACAAGATTTCAGCCAAAGATCTGTTGTGGTCGATGGTCCTGGGCACGATCTTGCGGCAATGGGCTTTCCTGGCCCTTGAGTCGCTGGTGGGATCGAAAGCGCGGAGGAACCTAAGCATTAGCCGGACGTTCGGCGACGATGCTTTGAGGTATTTCACCGAACGTTTAGATCCAGCACCCACGCGGGCTGCTTTGGCCGCGGTGCTCCACCGCGCCAAGCGCAACAAGGCTTTCGAGGACTGCCATTTCGTCGGTCTGGCCCTGGACGGCACGACCGGCGGACGACGGCGAAAGTCAGGATGTTCCTTGTGCCGTCCCTACCGCAATGCTCAGCAAGAGATCCTTGGCTATCGTCATCACCTCGTCCTGGCTGCGGTGGTTGGTGGTGACCTCACCCTACCGGTGGATGTCGAGCCCTATGGGCCGGGAGACAGCGAATATGCAGCGGGACAGCGCCTGTTGCGTCGCGTGCGCGCGAACCTGGGGGCGCGCTTCATTGATTACGTGGTGGTCGACGGAGGATTTGCCACCGCCCCCTTTCTGCATGTCGCAGCAGAAGTGGGTTGGTCGGTAGTCGCCCGGCTGAAAGATAATCTGCCCGAATTATCTCGCGCAGCCGAGCGGCGCTTCCGCTCCCGACCGCCGGACCTCGTCTTTCGCGAGGGCACCGATCGTGTGGAGATCTGGGATGCAGGCGACTTCGATCCTTGGGAAGGGTTGCAGTGGGACACCGTGCGCGTCATTCGGTACCGCCAACATCATCGGAACGGCGAAGTTGTCGAGGCTTATTGGCTCAGCAATTTCTCTCCGCGTGAAGTGAGCAGCCGCTGCCTGTACTCCATGGCGAAGAGCCGATGGCAGATCGAAAATGAAGGCTTCAACGATGCCAAGAATCGCTACGGACTCGAGCACATTCGTCATCATCACGAACGCAGCCTGCTCATTGTGTGGCTGCTGACCTGTTTGAGTCTCACACTGGAGCGGCTCTATCGTTTGCGCTATCTGCATCGCGGGTCGCATCCGGCGCGCACCGCCATTGACCTGTACCGTCTTCTGGTTCTCGGCCTATCCATCCCAGTCGTCACCGATTCCACTTGAGATCGGCGGGGTCGCTTCACGGTACCCGTGAATTTTTCCACGCCGAGCCCGGCAGATCGCACGGGCGTCTCGAAATAGCAAAATTCACCCGCGAAAATAGGTCGCGACCGCAACGCGCGCTTGTCCCAGCGCATTACTCAGGTCGAAAACGGCTCCTCAGAGCTCGGCACCACTAAACTTCCGAAACTGCTGGCCGCCTCCTCCTGCTATTGACATTCCCGGCTCGTATGAGTAGCGTTTAGGTATGCGTTATCGCGTTCACGCGGCGTGCGTCGCCCAAGCTTGTTGTTGCTGTTGTACGACGCCGTCGGCGTGTGGCGGATAGCGCTAGTCGTATAACAGATTAGCCATTATCCGAACCCGCCGATCACACAGGTCGGCGGGTTTTTTTGTCATTAGGCGACGAAATTCGGGCTGGAAAAGGCACAGGCGGAATGAAAGTCTCAAATTCACTTTGGGCCGCGCAGCTGGCCGGGAAAGTGCCGGAAGCGCTGGCGCGCGAAATCGACGTCTTCGAAACGGAAATCGCGCTGCGCAAGCAGGGCAAGCTCGACGAGCGGCTTTTCGCCGAAACGCGCCTGCGCCGCGGCACCTACGGCCAGCGCTACGACAATGGGCAGCGCCACGACGGCCAAAAAGTCCAGGAGATGCGGTATCCCTCGGGCGATCTCACCAAGGGCCCGAACACGATGTGGGACGCGCCCGGCATGCAGCGGATCAAGATTCCCGCGGGCGGGCTGAACGCCGAGCAGCTCGAGACGATGGCTGATCTCGCCGAGGAATATTCCGACGGAATCGCGCACATCACCACGCGGCAGGATTTTCAGCTGCACTACATCCACATCGACGACACGCCGAGCCTGATGCGGCGGCTCGCGGCGGCGGGCATCACAACGCGCGAGGCTTGCGGAAATTCGGTGCGCAACGTGACCGCGTGTCCTTACACGGGCGTCTGCGCCGACGAGGTGTTCGACGTGACGCCGTACGCGCGGGCGCTGGCGCGCTTCCTGCTCGGTCATCCCGACACTCAGAATTTCGGGCGCAAGTTCAAGCCGGCGTTCAGCGGCTGCGCGCAGCATGCCTGCGGGCTGACGAGCCTCCACGATCTCGGGCTGATCGCCACGAAGCGCACCGTCGACGGCAAAGAGCAGATCGGATTCGAGATGTACGTCGGCGGCGGCCTCGGCGCGGTGCCGTACATGGCGAAATTGTTCGACTCGTTTGTGCCGCCGGAGGAGCTGTTGCCGCTGGCGCAGGCGATCGCGCGCGTCTTCGCACGGCTCGGCGAAAAGAAAAACCGCAATCGCGCGCGCATCAAATTCCTGATTCAGGATCTGGGCATCGAGAAGTTCCGCGAGCTGGTGCTCGAAGAGCGCAAGATCCTGCCGCACGATCTGCGCTGGACCGAATTCATCGCCGAGGAGCTGCGCGCGCATGAAGAGCCGCTGCGGCCCGGCGGCGATTGGCCCGTGGCGGCTTCCGAGACATTCAAGCGCTGGCTGAAGACGAACACGCGCCCGCAAAAACAGAAGGGATACGTGACGGTCACAGTCGGGCTGCCGCTCGGCGACATTACCGCGACGCAGCTGCGGGCTCTCGCCGATATCGTTCGAAAATTCACGAAGGAAACGATTCGCACGACGGTCGAGCAGAATTTCGCGATCCGCTGGGTGAGCCACGCCGATCTGCCGGCCCTCCAGGCGGCGTTGCAGGCGGCAGAGCTCGGGACGCCCGGCGCCGGAACGATCGTCGACATCGTGTCGTGCCCCGGCACCGATACGTGCAAGCTCGGGATTTCGTCGTCGCGCGGGCTTTCGGCGGAGCTGCGCAAGCGTCTCGCCGAGAAAAGCTTCGAGCTCGACGAAGCCGTGCAGAATCTGCACATCAAAGTGAGCGGCTGCTTCAATAGCTGCGGGCAGCATCATGTGGCCGATCTCGGATTTTACGGCGTGAGCCGCAAGGTGGGCGGCTACGCGGTGCCGCACTTCCAGGTGGTCCTCGGCGGCGAGTGGGAACACAACGCCGGGTCGTACGGCCTGCCGGTGGCGGCGATTCCGTCGAAAAACATTCCGCAGGTGGTGACACGGCTGACCGAAAAATACGTCGCCAACCGGACGAACGGCGAGACCTTCAAGGAATTCGTGAAGCGCACGGGCAAGGCGGAGCTGAAAACGCTGCTCGACGATCTCGCGAAGCCGCCCGCAAACGACCGCTCGTTCTTCAGCGACTGGGGAGATCCCCGGGTGTATTCGATCGAGGACATCGGCAAAGGCGAATGCGCAGGCGAAGTCGTGTCGTCGGTGGAATTCGATCTCGCCGCGGCCGAGCGGGAACTGTTCGAGGCGCAGGTGCTCTTTGAAAAGGGCGAGACCGACAAAGCCGGTAACCTCGCGTACCGCTCGATGCTCGATGCGGCGAAGGCGCTCGTGAAAATCGGCTACTCCACGGTTTCGGACGATCCGGACGAGATCGTTTCCGAATTTCGCGCGCGCTATTACGATACGCAGAAATTCTTCGATCCCTTCGCGGGCGGAAAATTCGCGCAGTATCTTTTCGCCGAGTACGACAAGGTTCGCAACAACGGCAAGGGGCCGCGCACGGCGGATGCGACGCGTTACCTGATCGACGAATCGCAGCTTTTCATCGATGCGGCCCACGCCTGCTACAACCGCCTCGGAACCACAGTGAGCGTGTGATGGCGGCGAGCGCGCAACAGCAGATCGCATTGCAGCACGTCAACGTGAAGCTGTTTCTCGCCGATGCGGCGGGTCTCAATCTCGAGCCGCTGATCCCCGTGTTTCATTCTTGGATCACCGGCAGCGCCTTCAACGAAATGCTGCTCGATGTTGCCGATTACCGGCACGTGCCAAGCGGTCCGGGCGTGGTCGTGATCGGGCACGAGGCGGATTACGCGGTGGACAACGCCGGCGGGCGGCTCGGCGTGCGCTACAACCGCAAGGCGGCGGTCGAGGGCGACAATGCGTTTGTACTGCAGCAGGCCGCGCGCGCCGCGCTCACCGCATACCGGCGCCTGGAAGAAGAGCCGCGCCTCGGCGGAAAGCTGCGCTTCAACGGCCGCGAAATCGAGATCTTCGTGAACGACCGGCTACTTGCGCCGAACCGTGTAGAGACCTTCGAAGCGGTTCGCACGGATTTGGAAGCCTTCGCGCGCAAGCTCTTCCGCGGGGCCGGCGATTCGTTGTCTTACGACAGCACGCGCGACCCCCGCAGCCTCTTCAGCGTCACGCTGAAATCCTCGCGCGCATTTTCCGCCGCGGAGCTTTTGCAAAACCTCGCTTCGCTGCCGCACACGAATTAGCTCACGAGGCCGACTGCAAAAACGTTCATCCTACGCGCTCTTGAACGCTGCGAGCACGCGCGTGGGCGTGAGCGGGAATTCGAGGATGTGGACGCCGGTGGCGTCGAAGAATGCGTTCGCGACGGCGCCGGCGGCTGCGGCCATTACCTCTTCGCCCGCGCCGGTCGATTTTTGATCGAGGCGTTGCACGCACACGGCCGTCACCTCGGGGCATTCCTCGAAGCGCAGGATCGGGTAGCTGTTCCAATCGAGGCTCGTGACATTCGTTTTGTTGAACGTCACCTCTTCGAGCAGCATGCGGCTCGTGGCCTGCACCAGCTGGCCGCCGATCTGGTTCTCGATGAACGCAGGATTCACGGCGAGGCCTGCATCGATCGCGCCGTACAGGTGCTTCACGGAGACCTTCCCGGTTTCGCGATTCACTTCGATTTCGGCCACGGCGCCGCCGTAGGAAGTGAGATGCGTGCCGAGGCCGATGCCGTGCCCACGCGCGATTTTTTCCTTCGAGACGTTTGCGGCCGGCGGCGCGGCCTGCCAGTTCGCGGCTTTCGCGGCCGCATCGAGCACGCCGAGCCAGCGGTCATCTTTGATATTGCGCCGGCGGAATTCGTAGGCGTCGATCCCGGCCTGCCGCGCGAGCTCGTCGATGGTCTGCTCGGACGCGAACGCGAACGCCAGGTCAAGCGGCGAGCGCAGCCACGCACCCCTCAGGTAGCCGAGGCCCGGCACCTGATGGTTGACGAGGCGCAGGTTGGGGATCTCGTACATCGCGCCGCAGCAGCCGGGGTTCACCTGCTGCGCCATGCCGAGCCGCCATTCCGACGCGGGCGTGCCGAGCGCGAGCTGCTGCGATGTTTCGACCGCGCTCCAATTGTGGTGCCAGCCGTTATATTCGTACGCGACGATTTTGCCGTTCGCATCCGCGGCCGCGCGCACTTCACCCACGTGCGCCGGGCCGTAGAGGTCCCAGCCGTGCTCGTCCCAGCGCATGAACTGCAGCCGCACCGGTTTTCCCGCGAGCTGCGAAAGGATCGCCGCGGCCTGCGCGACATCGTCATAGCAGCTGTGGCCGTAGGTGCCTGAGCCTTCGTAATACTGCACCCGCACTTTTTGCGGCGGCAGGCCGAGGATGCCGGCAAGAGTGCCGCGCGTGGCGTAAACATCCTGCGTCGAGCAGATGACGAGCGCGGAATCCGGCGTGACGTCCGCGAGCGCGCCATTCGGCCCAAACGGCGCGTGCGCCTGATACGCGCCGTGATATGTCCCCGAGGCAACGTGCGCGGCTGCGGCAAATGCGGGAGAAATATCGCCGCGCTCGAGTACCACGTGGTCCATGGTCTTTTCCGCGCGCATCGCGGCGTAGAGGCCGTCGCTGCCGGGCAGCGTAGCAGGCATGTCCCACGTGATTTTCAGATCGCGCGCCGCGCGGACCGCGTCCCACTCGCGCTCGGCGACCACGCCGACGAAATCTCCTTTGCGCACGACACGCGCGCCGGAAATATGCGCGAGCGAATTTTCGTCGAGACTCGCGACTTTCGCGCCCGCGCCGTACGCGCCCTGCCCGCGCGGCCGCACCACGCGTCCGTGCAGCATGCTGGGCAGTCGCACGTGCTGCAGGTAGACATATGTGCCGCTCACTTTGCCGGGAATGTCGTTGCGCGCCGGGCTCGTGCCGACGAGTTTGTAATCCGCCACTGGTTTCAGCGGCGCTTTTCCGGTGAACGCGAGATCGAAGCGCTTGTCGCCGATGATCTCGCCGTACGTGACGGTTTTTCCGCTGAAGCGCGTGGACACTACGCCCTGCGACACCGTCATGCTCTCGACCGGCACACCGAGTTTTTTCGACGCCATCTCGAGCAGCGCTTGCCGGGCCTCGGCCGCGGCCGTGCGAATCGCCGGCGATCCGCGCGCGATCGACGAGCTCGAATACGTTCCACCCTGATTGGGCGTGATATCGGTATCGAGGCGCACGGTGCTGACCTGTCCCATATCGAGATCGAGCTCTTCGGCCGCAACTTGCAGGAGCGAAGTCGTCGAGCCCTGGCCGAGCTCGACGTAGCCGATGTAGACCGTCGCGGTGTTGTCGCTGTGAATCGCGAGCCACGTGTCGATTTGCTTCGGGTCGGGCGGACCGGCGGCCCCGCTGCGCGGAGCTGAGAAGGTTTGCGGCGCCTGCGCGAAGAGCGCGTTGCCGATAAATCCCGCGCTGCTGAAGCCGATCACGAGCGCGCCGCCTGCCTTGAGGAAGTCACGCCGCGGCAGCGGCGCGCTGGTTTTGGTGGTGGAAGCGGGCTTGCTCATCGCGCCACCCCCGCCGCATTGGTTTTGAGCGCGATTTCTTTTTCCGTCGCGCCCCCGATTGTAGCGGCCATCACCTCAGACGCGCGCTGGATTGCTTTGATCACCCGCGGGTAGCTGCCGCAACGGCAGAGGTGGCCGTTCATCGCCGCGCGAATTTCGGCGTCGCTCGGCTGAGGCGTTTTCGAGAGCAGCTCGGCGGCTTGGACGATCATGCCGTTGAAGCAGTAGCCGCACTGCACGGCTTGCTCCTCGATCATCGCCTGCTGCACGGGATGGAGCGCGGGAGTTTTCCCGAGCCGCTGCTGCTTCGCGTACCACGCGGGGAGGCCTTCGAGCGTCGTGATCGATTTGCCTGCGGCCGCGGACACCGGAGTGACGCACGAACGGATTTCATCGCCATCGAGCAGCACCGAACACGAGCCGCACTGCGCGAGCCCGCAGCCGAAGCGCGGCCCTTGCAGCTGCAAGTCGTCCGCGAGGACGTACAGCAGCGGCGTATCCGGCGCCGCATCGACTTCGTGCATCCGCTCGTTCACACGAAGCTTGATCTTGCCAGCCATCGGCCTCCTCCCAAGTCGCTTCTCGGCGTGACAGATTACCACGACGCGCGTCGACGGCGTGATTTGGGCAGCGCCGGCGTTCCCATCCGTGCCGCGAACCCGCGGGCCGGAGGCCAGCGCTACAGGAAACCGCCGCTGCTGGCGTGAGGGTTGCTGCGAGGATGGCTGCGTGTTCAAATAGGCGGCGATGAAGCAGGCGATCGATTCCGGCGCGAAGGCGGCGAAAAGCAGGGCGAAAGACGTGAATTCGCTGCTGCGCGAAATTCCGTCGGTCGACGAACTGCTGGGCCGCGCCCAGCTTGTGGCGCTGGCCGAGCGGGCCGGGCGCGGCGTCGTGACGCAGGCGGCGCGAAACGTCCTCGCCGACCTGCGCGCCAAGCTGAAATCGGGCCCGAACGGATCGGTGGGCGGCGAGACAGCGCTGCAAGTAGAAGCCATCGAGGCGCGCGTGGTGGCGGACGTCGAGGCGCTGCTCGCGCCGTCGCTTCGGCGCGTGATCAACGCGACCGGCGTGATCCTGCACACGAACCTCGGCCGCGCGCCGCTTGCAGCCACGGCGATCGCGCAGATCGCGGAAACGGCCACGCGCTACTCGAACCTCGAATACGACATCGAGAAGGGCGCGCGCGGGAAGCGCGACGTCCACACAGGGCGGCTGCTCGCGGATCTCTCGGGGGCTGAGGCGGCGATTGTGGTCAACAACAACGCCGCGGCGGTCTTCCTGATTTTGAACACGCTCGCGAAGGGCGCGGAAGTGGTCGTCTCGCGCGGCGAGCTGATCGAAATCGGCGACGGATTCCGCATCCCGGACATCATGTCCGAAAGCGGCGCGGTGCTGCGCGAGGTTGGCACCACGAACCGCACGCGCATCCGTGACTACGAGCGCGCCATCAACGAGCGGACGAAGCTGCTGCTGCGCGTCCACCCGTCGAATTTCCGCATCAGCGGATTCACGGAGCGGCCATCGCTGGAAGATATGGTGGCGCTCGGCAAGCGCAGGAAGGTCCCGGTGTTCGAGGATCTCGGCTCCGGATGCGTCACGGACTTGAGCGCGAGTGGAATCGCCGAGCCTCTGGCGCGCGAAAGCGGCCGCGCGGGCGTGGCGCTGATTTCGTTCAGCGGCGATAAGTTGCTCGGCGGGCCGCAGGCAGGAATCATCGCCGGGAAGCAAAAAATGGTCGAGCGCATCCGGCGCAACCCGCTCTTCCGCGCGCTGCGCGTCGATAAGCTCACGATTGCGGCGCTCGAAACGACGCTGAAGGCCTACCATCGCGGCGCGCTCGACGAAATTCCGGCGATCCGTATGATTCTCTCGAGCGCGAACGAAATCGGCCAGCGGGCCGTGGCTCTCGCCGACCGCCTCCGCGAGACGCTGCCGGCCGATGTCGAGATCCAGGTCCGCGCGGGATTCTCCGTGATCGGCGGCGGCTCGACGCCCGACCAAAAGCTGCCGACGCATCTCATCGCGCTCGCGAGCCGCATCCATTCCGCCGCGCTACTCGAAGAGCGCCTGCGCAAGCCCGCGCGCGGAGCCACGCCCGTCATCACGCGCGTCGCCGAGCGCCGCCTGATCCTCGATCTCCGCACCGTTTTCCTCGATGAAGAAGCGGCGCTCGCCGCGTCCCTCGCGCAGGCATTCGTGGTAGAGTGACCGCACCCGGCGCGCCAACCCAACCGCGCACGCGCCTCGAATCTCGATCCTCATCCTCTCGGAGGCAACACTATGTGGCTCATCTGGACGATTCTGATCGGCATCCTTGCGGGCTGGCTCGCGGGACAAATCGTGAAAGGGCGCGGCATGGGCGTGGTGGTCGATCTGATCGTCGGCATCCTCGGCTCGCTGCTCGGCGGCTTCGTTTTCGGGCTGCTGGGGCTGGGCGCCTACGGACTGATCGGGCGGCTCGTGATGGCGGTGGTGGGCGCGGTGATCCTGCTTCTGCTGGTCCGCGTAATCAAGCGCGCTTAGCCGCCGCCTTGACTTTGCCGAAATTGGCCGCCTAGACTCGGAGTTTCGATTGACTCCCATGGCGACAACCGAGGGCCGCATCATCACGGTCGGGGTGACGGGCGCGAGCGGCGCAGCCTACGCGCGGGCGGTGGTGCGCCTGCTGGACGCGGACCGGCGCGTGGAGCGCGTTTTTCTGGTGGCGAGCGACGCGGGGCTGCGTCTGCTTTCAACCGAGCTCGGCGTCGTCGCGCCGGACGCGAAGAAACTGCCGTCGATGCTCACGAGCACCGCCGCGAAAAAATTCGAGTACCTACCCAACAAGGACATCGGGGCGAGCATCGCCTCCGGCAGCGCGCGAGTCGATGCGATGGCCGTCGTGCCGTGCTCGGCGGGCGCGATCGGTTCGATCGCCGCGGGCACGGCCGCCGATCTGCTCACGCGCGCCGCGGATGTTTGCCTGAAGGAGCGCCGCCCGCTGGTGTTGTGCCTGCGCGAGACGCCGCTCAATCGCATCCATCTCGAAAACATGCTGCGCGTCCACGACGCCGGCGCCACGGTGATGCCCGCCATGCCCGCGTTCTACTACGAGCCGAAAACGATCGCGGATGTAGTCGAGCAGTTCGCCTATCGCGTCCTGGCGCAACTCGGCCTGCCGCAGGACGAACAGTACCGTTGGAAAGGATCGAAAAGGGGATAGAGGACAGGCCGCAGGTTGCAGGTTAAACGAACCTGCCACCTTGCACCTGCCGCCTAAGACCATGAAAGGCCGAATTCGCATCGTGCTCGAGATGATCAAATTCGAGCACTCGGTATTTGCGCTGCCGTTCGCGCTGGTCGGCGCGCTACTGGCGGCGCGCGCGGGCGGCGGGCTGCCGACGTGGCGGCAAATTCTGTGGATCATTGTTGCCATGGTCGGCGCGCGGTCGGCGGCGATGACGATGAACCGCATCGCGGACGTCGAGTATGATCGCCGCAATCCGCGCACGGCAAAGCGCGCGCTGCCAGCCGGCGAGCTTTCGCTGGGCTTCGCGTGGGCGTTTACGGCGCTTGCCTCGGCGGTGCTGGTGCTTGCGGCGTGGCAGTTGAACCGGCTTGCGCTCGAGCTTTCGCCCATCGCGCTGGCGATTCTCTTTTTCTACTCGTATACGAAGCGGTTTACGTCGTGGTCGCACTTCGTCCTCGGATTTTGCCTCGGCATTTCGCCTGCGGCGGCGTGGATCGCGATTCGCGGCTCGCTCGACGCGCGCATGCTGATCCTGTGCGCGGCGGTCACGCTGTGGGTCGGCGGCTTCGATGTGCTCTACGCGTGCCAGGACGTCGAATTCGACCGCGCGGCCGGCCTGCACTCGATCCCGAAAAAGCTGGGCATCGCGAAGGCGCTGCTATTTGCGCGGGCGATGCACGTCGTGATGGTCGCGCTGCTCGCGTGGCTCGCGTGGAGCTTTCAGCTCGCATGGCCGGCGTGGGCGGGAATCGCGGTGGTGGCCGCGCTGCTGGCCTACGAGCATTCACTCGTGAAGCCCAACGATCTGAGCAAAATGAATGCTGCGTTTTTCACCGTGAATGGCTATATTAGTTTGTTGTTCCTGCTGTTCTGGGGCGCTGCTACGTTTGTAGCGCGGCGTTAGTTTTGTGCGAAGGGCCATTTCGAGGGTCGAGGGAGTTGCTATGGACGACTTCCCGGGCTTTATGAAGCGCCCCGCGAACAGAATCGCGACGGCAGGCGCATTCCGGTCCAAGCCGGCGAGGAGTACGTGATTCCCAAGGGGCTCTGGCACGGCGGTGAGCCCGAGGCTGGCACGCGAACGATCCATGCTTTCGGCGGCAGACGCGCTGAAAGGGCCCAGTAGCAGATAATCGAAACCGATGAAAGCAACAACCGAACTTCACATCACGGATGCGCGGCTCGAACCGATCGCGCAAAAAGCGCTGGCGGGAGAGCGCCTCAGCGCTGACGACGGCCTCGCGCTCTTCCAGTCGCACGATCTGCTGGCAGTGGGCTGGCTCGCGAATCACGTGCGCGAGCAGCGTCACGACGACATCTGCTACTTCAATGTCAACCGGCACATCAATCCGACGAACGTCTGCGTGGCGCACTGCAAGCTGTGCGCATTCGGCCGCTCGCCGGACGCGCCGGGCGCGTACACATACTCGCTCGAAGAATCCTTCGCGCGCGGCGCGCAGGGCGTGGCCGAGGGCGCGACGGAGTTTCACATCGTCGGCGGGCTGCATCCCGACCTTCCTTTTGAGTTTTACCTTGACCTGATCCGCGGGCTGAAGCAGCGATTTCCGCAAGTGCACCTGAAGGCGTTCACGATGGTCGAGGTGCACTATTACGCGCGCCTCGCGAAGCTTTCGATCAAGGACACACTGCTGAAGATGAAGGAAGCAGGCGTCGATTCGCTGCCCGGCGGCGGCGCCGAGATTTTTCATCCGCGCGTGCGGCGCATCATCTGCGACCACAAGGTTTCAGGCACGATGTGGCTTTCGATCGCCCGCACCGCGCATGAAATTGGCCTGCGGTCGAATGCGACCATGCTTTTCGGCCACGTCGAGACGCTCGAAGAGCGCGTCGACCACCTGCTGCGCCTGCGCGAGACGCAGGACAAGACGCACGGCTTTCAGACCTTCATCCCGCTCGAGTTTCACCCAGCGAATACCGGTCTCGCTCATATTCCCAAGCCGACCGGAATGGACGCGCTGAAGACGATGGCGGTGTCGCGGCTGATGCTGGACAATTTCGACCACATCAAGGCGTACTGGATCATGCTCACGCCGCGAATCGCGCAGATCTCGCTGCAATTCGGCGCAGATGATATCGACGGCACGGTGGTCGAGGAAAAAATCTACCACGATGCGGGCGCGACCACGCCCGAGCACCTCACCCGCGCAGAGCTCGAACGCCTGATCCGCGCGGCCGGCCGGGTCCCGGTCGAGCGCGACACGCTCTACAATCGCGTGGATCGCACCTCGATGCCGCCGGTGGCGCCCGCAGCGACGCGCCGCACCGATGGTTTCATTCCCGCGGAATCCCTTAGCGCCAACAATTAAGTCACGCGCCCCTAACGCGAAATTCATTTCCGTAGCCATCGCTGAAAATGATTCTACCGAACCAAATTTTGGATTGGCACCAGTGCGCGGCTGCTCGCTAGACTGCCGAACGTGAACGAGCAAGCAGGTTCAGGTTCGGGCCCAGACGCCTACCTCGACATCGAGTTCCTGTTCGAAATCGGCAAGCGCCTTTCGGCGGCTCCGCTGGCCCAGGTTCTGGGGCGGGTGGTGCGGTTCATTTCCGACTTCATCGGATGCGATTCGTGCTTCATCTACATCCTCGAAGGGCGCGAATTGGTGCTGAAGGCATCGAGGAATCCGCACGTCGAGGCGCTCGACCAGCTGAGCATCCGCGTGGGCCAGGGCATCACCGGCTGGGTGGCGCAGCACAAAAAACCGGTGTCGATCCCGCGGAAGGCGTACGAGGATTCGCGTTTCCGCGCGTTCAACGAATTGCCCGAGGACAAATTCGAAGCGTTTCTTTCCGTGCCGATGGTGTGCCGCGAAAGGCTGGTCGGCGTGATCAACGTGCAGCACAAGCAGCCGCACATCCACAGTCGGCGCGATATTCAACTGATTTCCGTGATCGGGTATCTTGTCGGCGCCGAAGTCGAGCTCGCGCGCCTCGAGACCGAAAATTGGAAATTCTCGCGGCAGTTGCAAACCCCGAAAGCCGTACCTCACGGGAAATAAGAACGAGAGCGCGTTGTTGCTTGCGGGCCCGACGCCGGTGGAGTAGCGTTGCCCCCCATGGAAACCGGACAGCACGGACTCAAACGCGAATTGAAGCTTTGGGACCTCGTGCCCATGCAGATCGTCCTAATCGTCTGGCTGGGCTGGGCGGGCTTCGCGGCCAAGCAGGGTCCCACGCAAATTGTTCTCTGGCTGTTGGCCATTCTCCTTTTCTATCTGCCGCTCGCGGCCGTGGTGATGAAGCTGAGCCGCAGCCTGGCGGTCGAAGGCGGCGTCTATCAGTGGGTCAAGGCCGGGATTTCGCCGTTCGCCGGATACATGGCGGGGTGGAATTTCACGGTCTACGCCATATCCATTTTCGCGGCGGCCGGGCCTATTTTTGCAAGTGGGCTGGCCCACGCGATCGGGCCACGGGCGTCGTGGATGTCCGGCAGCCGGGCATTCGCGCTCGCTTTGACGGCGATTGCATGTCTCATCGCTTTCATCGTCAACGTGCGCGGTTTGCATGCCGCAAAGTGGTGGACTACAGCCGGCGCGCTGCTTACGATCGCAACGTTCGTGGTATTGATCTCGCTGCTGATTCGGGCCTGGTGGTTGTGGGTCCCTTCCGCGCGCGGATCATTTTCGTTGGCCTTGCCGGCCTTCTCCCTGCTGTCGCTCAACGTTTTTACCAAGATGGCGGTTTCCGCTCTAAGCGGCTTCGATGGATCCGCAATTTTTTCCGAGGAGTGCCGGAAGCCGGAAAACGACGTGGCGC
Source organism: uncultured Acidobacteriota bacterium (assembly GCA_963836125.1). Lineage (GTDB taxonomy): Bacteria > Acidobacteriota > Terriglobia > Acidiferrales > UBA7541 > Palsa-295. Next base: position 206,276 of record CAWIIK010000003.1, on the reverse strand, counting down.
GGTCGGTGCTGATCGCTGCGCCGTTGATCGCGCTGATCTACATTCTCAGCACGAGCTCCGTGCTGGCCTACATAAAACCCGGGGACGTCGACCTGGCTGCGGCTGTCCCGCAGACGATTGAGGCGGGTCTGGGCGCCTACGGACTGGGCGGAGCTCTGAACTTTGTTGTCTCCTGCGGCTTCAGCCTGGCGTTTTTCGCTTCAATGGTCATCTACATTGGCATGGTCGCACGCCTGCCGATGGTCGCCGGATGGGACGGCCTTCTGCCGGGCTGGTGGAGCGAACTGCATCCCACGCTCAAGACGCCGTCGAAAGCGATCGCAGCGGTCGCGGCCAGCATGCTGCTGCTGGGCGCGCTGAGCCTGTGGGGCGCGGGAAACGAGGAAGCGATCCAAGTGGGCGTGGGCGCCGGATTCGGCTCGGTTTGCATCGTCTACATGCTCCTGTTCGCCGTGATCTTGTTCGGTTTTCGGTCGGGTGCCATCCGGTCCGGCCCGGGCCTTCGGATCGCCGCACTCGCCGCTTTCCTGGTCTCGTTATGCGCCTTGATCTTCGAGGTTTCGCCGCTCGGTGAAGTGGCGAATTCGGCGCGGTTCGCGCTGAAGGTGATCGGAGCGATCTGTGCGACGAACTTGATTGGCGCGTATCTCTACTGGCGCGGTTCGCGGCGTGCCTTGAGATTGTCCGCAAACATGCCGGCTACCCTCAGTTAACCGCAACTGCCGGTCAGCCCGGAACCGAATAGAGTCAGGATGCGGAAAAGACGGTTAATCCGCTCCGCTTTTCTTTCCAAGAACATCCTGAAGCGCGGAAATCGCCTCCCATAGAAAGGCGTGGGCTTCGAGCAGTTTGACGTCGGGATGATCGTCGCTCAGACGGATGGCCGCGACGAGTTCGTTCTCTGCGTGCTTCAGATGACTCAGGGCCCGTCCGATGGGGACGTTGGGATCTTTGTGGTGTCGCGACATGTCATTCAGGCCTCGGCTGCGTCTACCAGAAGGATTCGCACGGCACGGCCCCATAGGTTAGCCTCGCGCGCTCGTCCTCGCTTCGGTCAAAAGGGGTTTGCACCGCGTCGGCTGATTGGCCCGTTGGCGAAAAATGCTCAAATGGTTAACCGGCGCGCAGCGCGTCGAAATTACCCTCCTTCGCTCGACTCTTACCTTCGCGCGATCCGGCCTCGGCTGCATGCCTACCGTTCGTTGACCGCGTCGAGTGCGGGCCGCTATAATGACGGTTCACGTTCGGCGCGAAAATACGTGCTGGATGCGGCTTCGGCGGGTTTCACGCCCCCCGTAGGAATCCCCCGCAGGGGAAACTCCACAGAAGAATTCAGGAGCGGGTCACAATGAAAGCAACATTATTGCGCGCCGGAATGATCATCAAGCACGAGGGCGACCTCTACGCGGTCTACAGCGTCGACCATCGCACGCCCGGCAACAAACGCGCCGCCATGCAGACCAAGATGCGCAACCTGCGCACCGGCTCGATGTTCGATCATCGGTTCCGCGCTGAAGATTCGATCGACAAAGTCACGGTGGACGAAGTCGATTTCGAATATCTTTACAGCGACGACGAAGGCCATCACTTCATGAACACCGAGAATTACGAACAGATTGCCCTGCAGAACGATATCGTCGGTGATTCGAAGGACTATCTCATCGCCAACATGCCCGTGAAAATCGAATACTACGATGGCAAGCCGATCGGCGTCCTACTGCCCGATACCGTTGATCTCACTGTCGTCGAAACCGAGCCCAGCATCCAGAAAGCCACCGCGAGCGCGGTCATGAAACCGGCGAAGCTCGAAACCGGATTGGTGATCAACGTGCCTCCGTTCGTCGGCAACGGCGATAAAGTGCGGGTCGACACTTCCGAAGGCCGCTACATGCAGCGCGTCCAGTAGCCCGGACGACGTTGGTAGCGCCGGCGTCTCGCCGGCTCCTTGGGCGCAGTCGCTTCAACGTTCGTATGCGGCGCGTCGCGCCGGAGGCGCTTGGGGGGTCGCACCTTCAGGTCCGACATAACAAGATCGCGCGAAGCGCTTCCTTTGCGTTGTTTCACCCGCAGCATGCAGTTGCATCGACGTTCGCATGAAGCTCGGCTCCAATTCGCATACCAGCCTCCCGATTGTCGCCGTGGTCTTTCTCTTCGTTTCCTGCATTGCTTCGTCGATCGCGGGCGCGCAGTCTTCAGAGGCCGGCGATTCCGCCGCGCAGCTCCAGCCTTCGCCGGACACGCGTCCGCTGCCGGATATTCCCACGCTGCTGCTCGACATCCAGAAGAACCAAAGTGCCATCGAGGATCTCCGCAAGCTTTACACCTGCCATCTCTCCGAGGAAGAGGACAAAACCGATTCGAGCGGCAATGTGAAATCACGCACCGTGAAGGACTACGATGTCTTCTATATCGGCGACGAGCAGGTGCTCCATCTGCTCGCGAAGGACGGCAAGCCGCTCGCCGGTGACGACAAAAAGCGCGAAGACGACCGCTTCAACAAGCGCTACGACGAGCTCGAGAAGAAACAGACCGAGCTGGCCGCTGACCCCAAGAAGCGCGCCAAGAAAGAAGAACAGGACGAAGCGCAGCTTTCCGATTTCCTGCGCGCTGAAACATTCACGAATCCGCGCCGCGTCACGTTTCGCGGCCACGAAGTGATCGCCTTCGATTTCGCCGGCAATCCGGACTACAAGCCGAAAAAGGAAATCGATCGCATCATACAGAAACTCACGGGCGTGATGTGGGTCGACGAGCAGGCGCGCGAGGTGGCCCGGCTCGAGGCTCATTTCGCCGAATCGGTGAAAATCGGCGGCGGCTTGCTGGCGTCGCTGCAGAAGGGCTCGAATATCGTGTTCGAGCAGGAAAAAATAAACGGCGAGGTCTGGCTGCCGTCCTACGCTGAAGTGCATTTCGCCGGGCGCATCGTTTTCGTCAAGCTGAAGCAGAACTTCATCGATCGCTACTCGGATTACAAAAAATTCCGCGTCGGCGCCACGCTCGGCCCCATCGTCCCCAACTGACGACCCGAATGGGTCCAGAAAACGTGCTCCGACAGCGTACTCCGGGAGTCTCTCGTCGGGAGCTTAAATCACCGCTAAATGGCAAGAAATGGCGCCCATTGGCTGGTTGTGAGCGCTTAGCCGACGAAACACCCGCGACAGCGCTTGGGAATGGTTCTAGAACGAGCCCTGCGTACAGCCGAGGCGAGCTCTAGTGTGCAGCGGAAGATTTCGCGCCGAAGACGCGCTGGAAAATCGCGTCGACCGCGCGCAGCTGGCGCTGCAAGTCAAAGGTGTGCGCGAGCGCTTTGTCGTCGAGGAACTTCCGGATGTTGGGATCGGCGGCGACGCGATCCTTAAAACTTGTTTCCGATTCCCATGCGGCCATGGCGTGCGCCTGCACCCACTTGTAGGAATCCTCGCGCGGCGCGCCGTGCTCGACCAGATCCTGCAGCAGCTGCCCTGAAAAAACGAGGCCGTGCGTCGCGTCCAGATTCCGCTTCATGCGTTCCGGAAACACTTTCATATTCGCGACAATGTCCGCCGTTTTGTGGAGCATGTAATCCGCGAGGATTGTCGAATCGGGGAGAATCACGCGCTCGACCGAACTGTGCGAGATGTCGCGCTCGTGCCACAGCGCGATATTCTCGATCGAGGCGAGCGAATTCGCCCGGACCACTCGCGCGAGGCCGCAAATCTGCTCGCTCGACACCGGATTGCGCTTGTGCGGCATCGCCGAGCTGCCGCGCTGCTCGCCGCCAAACGGTTCCTCGACTTCGCGGACCTCGGTGCGCTGCAGGTGGCGGATTTCGGTTGCCACGCGCTCGAGCGACGCGGCCACGATCGCGAGCGCCGAGAGATATTGCGCGTGGCGATCGCGCTCGATCACCTGCGAGGTGATGGGAGCGGTGGCCAGGCCGAGGCGCCGGCAGATCTTCTGCTCGGTCTCGGGGCCGAGGTGCGTACATGTTCCGACCGCGCCCGAAATTTTTCCAACAGCCATCTCGCGCGCGGCGACGGCGAAGCGCGCGGCGTCGCGGCGATTTTCGGCGTACCAGTTGGCGATCTTGAGGCCGAAGGTAATTGGCTCCGCATGAATGCCATGGGTTCGGCCGATTTCGGGCGTGTCCTTGAATTCCCACGCGCGCTTTTCGAGCACTTCGCCAAAATGCGCGATGCCTTTTTCGATCGGCTGCGAGGCTTCGCGAACGAGCAGCGCTTGTGCCGTGTCCACCACGTCATTCGAGGTGAGGCCGTAATGCAGCCAGCGTGCCGCCTCGGGATCGCCGACCGTCTCCTGCACCGCGACGGTGAAGGCGATTACGTCGTGGCGCACCTTGGCTTCGATCTCGTTGATGCGCGTGACGTCGATGCGCGCGCGTTCGCGAAGCTTCGCGGCCGCCTCGCGCGGGACGATGCCTTCGTCCGCCAGCGTGTCCGTCGCGGCCAGCTCGACCTCGAGCCACTTCTGGAATTTGTTCTCCTCGCTCCAGACGCGGCCCATCTCCGAACGCGTGTACCGTGCGATCAATCTCGGCTCCTCGGATTACATCGATCGGCGGGGAAAACTCCCTGCTCCATCATACCTGAAATTGAGTCAGTGCTTGTCTGGGCCACCCAAAAGGCCGCAAGATTTTTCGGGGCCTCCGTTCTAAGCGAGGAGGTGTTGCTATGAACGGAAGCGAGGTGGGGTTGTCGGCCGTGGCTGAGGCTGATTGGCGGAGGCTGGTCGAGCGCATGGAGAAGCTGGAGAGGCAAAACCGGCTGTGGAAACTGGGGAGCGTTCTGGCGGCGCTTGTGCTGGTGCTTTCCGTGGCGCTGGGTACGAGGGCGCAGCAACAACGCGATGAGGCCTTGCGCGCCAAAACGGTCGAGGCCGAGACTTTCCTGCTGAAGGACAGCGACGGAGTCACGCGAGGCGAATTGACGGTCGTAAACGGCATTCCGGTACTGCAACTGTACAACGCGAACGGGAAGGTCTTCTGGTCGACCGTGCCGAGGGTTGTGACCGAAGTGCGCTAGGCGGTCACCCCCTGGGTAGAATCGGCGTGTGCGGCCTACTGCAGGAATCGGCGCATCGCGGCCATTACGTTCCTATTGAATCTCGCATAATATAGATGACATGGAGCAAGGTTTGGTGTAGTCTTTCAGTGTCATGGGCAACCCACGTGGTGTGAAACGGGATTTTGTTGCGTTGGAGGCGCGGCGTCTGCGGGCCGCCAGGTTATTCCAGCAGGGAGAGAGCCAGGCAGAGATAGCGCGGGTGCTGGGCATGCACCGGCAGACGGTGCATCGTTGGTCCAAACGAGTGGAGCGGGAAGGCCGAGCCGCTCTGAAGAAAGCCGGGCGCGCCGGACGCAAGCCGCGGCTGAGTACCGCCGATTTGCAGCGCATCACGACAGAACTGAAGCGCGGTCCAGTCGTGCTCGGATACGAGACCAGTTTGTGGACCGCGCCGCGCGTGGCGGATTTGATCGAGCGCGAATGTGGCGTCCGGTATCACCCTGGGCATGTTTGGAAAATTCTGCGGCAGTTGGGTTGGAGTTGCCAGCGGCCGGTCGGGCGGGCGTTGGAACGGAACGAACCGGCCATCCGGCGCTGGAAGAAGCAGCGATGGCCGGAGCTTAAAAAAAAGCCCAAAAAGAAAGGCGAACCATCGTCTTTATCGATGAAAGCGGATTGAGCGAGCGCCCGCATCGCTGCCGTACCTGGGCGCCGCGAGGGCACACACCGGTGCTGCAATATCACTTCACCTGGAAGACTTTGTCGGCCATCGCGGGGATCACTTGGTGGAATTTCTACTTTCGTTTATTTTCTGGCGCGATCAAGGGACCGCAGATCGTCGAGTTTCTCGAACACCTGCAACGTCATTTGCCGGGGAAATTGCTGGTGATCTGGGATGGATTACCGGGTCACCGGAGCCGGTTGGTGAAGGATTTCGTCGCCGCGCAGCAAGGAGATTGGAACTGGAACGCTTCCATCCTATGCGCCGGAACTGAATCCGGTCGAGTATCTCTGGGGCCATTTGAAACACCATGAACTACCCAACTTCTGCCCCAAGAACCTGAGTGAACTCAGCCATCATGCGATCCGATGCCCTGCGTCGCTTGCGCCGCCGTCCGACATTGGTCGCCGCCTTCTGGAAACAGTCGAGCCTATTTGAAAACTGTTATCTATAATATGCGGGACTCAGTAGGTTGCTCGTGCACGACCCAGTGGCCTGCTTCCGGCACGCGCTCGATTTGCAGGTTCTGCACATGCTCGCCGAGCCCATCCAGGTTTCCGAGCAGAAGCGCGCCGTCCTTCTCGCCCCATATCACCAACGTCGGCACCGCGACGGCACTCTGCACGGACAGGAGGTGGCTTGTGTCCGCATTTTCGCCGCCGACGGGCGACTTCAGGCGCGCGGCGCGATAGTAGTTCAGGCCACCGGTCAGGCCTCTCCGCCAGAACTCGAGGTATTTCTGGCGGTCGTTGTCGTTCGCCCACGTTCCGAGGACAAATTGCTGCAGCCCGGCATAATCGTTCTGACTGAGGGCGACTTCTGCCGCCGGCGAAGTGAAAAGATTGAAGTAGGCCGACGCCTTTTGCTGTTCGGGGTTGTTCGCCAATTCGCGCGCGAAAACGGCCGGGTGCGGCGCGTTGATGATGACCAATTTCTCGAGCATCTCGGGATGCGCCGCGGCAAACGCCCACGCAATCACGCCGCCCCAATCGTGGCCAACCAGCACAAATTTCGCAGCGCCCAGCTTCTCCGCCAGCGCTCGAATGTCCTCGACGAGAACCGGAATCTCGTAGGCCTCGACCGCCTCCGGGCGCGACGAGAGATTGTATCCACGCATGTCGAGCGCGACCGCATGCTGATCCTGGCCGAATTCAGGCAGCAAATCTCTCCAGGCGTACCAAAATTCGGGGAATCCGTGCAGGAACAGAATCAGCGGGCCTGCCCCTTCTTCCACATAGTGCAGGCGGACGCCGTTGACGTCGGCAAATGCGTCTCGAGCGGTGGCTGGCGCAGCGCCCTGTTCCGCGTGCATTTGAGCCTCCTGTGCTGGCGATGGCGCTGCTGAACGATTAACACGCGGCGGGCCCGCGAGGCAAGCGCAGAGCATCGACCGGATTGCCTATGCCACCAAGACAACACGAGAGGCGCTTACGCGTGCGGCGCTGGCGTCGGGGTGGCGGCGCCGTCGGAGCCTTTGGCGGCCAGGTCGCCGGTGATGATGGCGTTGCGGAATTGGGAGAAGAGGTCGGTGAGGGCGTTAGGCGTGTGCGGCATCATGATGGTGTTGCTGCGATTCGTGCCGGCGACTTCCTTCAGCGTGTCGAAATATTGCGTGAGGAGGACCATGGCCATGGCGTCTTTTGGCGTCGCGCCTTCCACCGACTCCGAGAATTTCGCGACCGAATCGCGCAGGCCCTCGATGATGGCTTTGCGCTGATTGGCGATGCCTTCGCCCTGCAGGCGCTTCGATTCGGCGTCGGCCTCCGCTTTTTTCACGAGCAACATCTTTTCGGTCTCGGCGCGCGAGACGGTGGCTTCACGTTCGCGGGCGGCGGCGTTGATGTCGTTCATCGCGGCTTTCACTTTTTCGTCGGGAACGATATCGGTGATCAGCGATTTCACGATCGAGTAGCCGAACTCTTGCATGGACGCGTCGAGGCTGGTCTTCACATCGATGGCGATTTGCGCCTGCTGGTCGAAGGTTTCATCGAGGGTCATCTTCGGAACGTGCCCGAGGATCACGTTGTAGACGAAGGATTCGATCTGCTTGATGGGGTCGGAAAGTTTGTAGAAGGCGTCGTAAACCTTTTCGGGCGTCACTTTGTACTGCACGGAGATCGGAATCTGGACGAAGACGTTGTCCTTGGTCTTCGTTTCGACTTTCACGTCGAGCTGCTGCACCTGCAGCGTGAGGGTGGCGACGACCGTGTCGATGAACGGCGCCTTGAAATTCAGGCCGGGCTGCGCGATGCGCGAGAATTTCCCGAGGCGCTGCACGATTCCGGAATGCGCCTGCTCGACCGTGAAAAACGAGCCGAAGAAGATGCCCAGCACCAGGATCACCACAATCACGCCCAGCGCGAGAAGAAACATGCTGCCGAGGTCCATGTGTGAGTCTCCTTCGAGGCACGTGGAAGATACACCATCACACGCGTGGATGAATAGCGGGTTTATGGCCCACCGCAGAGACGCAGAGGACGCAGAGGAGAGGTGCAAGACTTAACACAGAGAACACAGAGAATGCACGGAGGCCACGGAGTACCGGAACACTGAGCCTGAAGGGCGAATTCAGGGCCGACTAGGTCCGCGTCCAATCCTCCCAGACGAGGCCCTTGACCCGCCTGAATTCCCTGATGTTTGCCGTGATCAGCGTGAACTCGTGACGCAGGGCTTGGCCGGCGACGAGCACGTCGTACGCATTGATTGGTTTTCCGGCGCTCTCTAAGGCTGCACGGATTCGTCCTGCAGATTGAGCGTCATCTTCATCGAAAAGAAGCAACGTCAGCGGGCCCGCGAAAAATGTCTCGACTCGCTTTGCATTTGCTTCCTTGCGGGCGCTCTTTGCCACTCCGTACCACAGTTCGAAGGCCGCCACGACCGAAACGAAAATCTGCTCACCCTGGGCGAGGGCCCGGTCAAAGCGGCCGCTGACGGCAGGGGGATTTTGGTTGATCAAAGCAATGCAGGCACTCGTGTCGAGAAGACAACTCAACGGAAGATCTTCCGGCGAGGAGTCTTCGGCTGCTTGCGGCCGTCCTTCATGAAAGGCTCGGTGTTAAGCCTTTCCAATTCGGCAAGCCACTTCTTCGCGTCGGGGACCAACGGTTCGAGCAGCACGCCATCGCCAACCTTGCGAATGCGCGGAGGGCACGGCGAAGAAGTTGCTACAGCTCGAAGGGGCCGATCGGTTCGTGCTGCTTGGCGATGTGGAGCGAGCCGCGGAAGGCGAAATCCGAGGGGCGGCTCGAGAGAGCCTGCTCGGCGCAGATTTGGGCGATGTCGGGTGTGTTGTTCTGCTCGGAAAGATGCGCGAGGACGAGATGGCGGGCGCGGCCGTCGAAGACCTCGGAATCGGAGAGGAAATCGCTGACCACATTATTCGAAAGATGTCCCGTGCGGCTCATCACGCGCTGCTTGATGTACCACGGGTACGGGCCGACCTTGAGCATGTCGAGATCGTGATTCGATTCGAGGATCAGGAAATCGGCTTCGCGCAGGTGATGCTTCACGAGCTCCGGCATGTAGCCGAGGTCGGTGACGAGCGCGACCTTCGTGCCATTGGTGCGGAAAGCGTAGCCGACCGGATCGGCGGCGTCGTGCGGGATCGCGAACGGATTGATTTCGATGTCGCCGATTTCGAAGCGCTTGCCTGCGCGAATGTATTCGACGCGATCGATCTGGGCTTTTCGACTGGGGCGGCTGGGCTTTTCGGGATCTTCGGCAGGGTACATTTTCACGATTTCGCGGTGAGTTGGCTCGGTGAGATACGCGGGGCAATTGAATTCGCGCGCCATCTGCGCGAGGCCGGTCGAATGATCGGAATGCTCGTGGGTGACCAGAATGGCGTCGACACGCTCGGGACGCGCGCGGCCCAGCGCTTCGAAGCGGCGCAGCATCTCCTTTTTGCCAAGCCCAGCGTCGATGAGAAGGGTGGTGCTGCTGGTTTCGAGCAACGTCGAGTTGCCCGTGCTGCCAGAGGCGAGAATAGAGATCCGGAACGAGATGCGGTTGCCCTCAGCCCCGCAAAATCGGGAGACGTTTTGCATCTTGGCAGAGCGCGAAGGCGGCGTCAAAGGAAAAACGGGGATCAGGCGGTAACTACTCGCCGAGAGGTTTTTCGGGAGACGGCGCAGGAGACACCGGCCGCGCCGGATTCCCCGCGGGAGATGGCGCGCCCTCTGGCGGGCGAGTGCCGATACTGATCGTCATCGCCGTGTCCTTGGGGAAAACGACGTCGCGGCCGCGCGCGATAAAGTTCGTGTAGACCGACACGCCCGCGCCATACGCTCCCATCGAATAGCCGAATGCGCGGGAGTGCACGAGCACGCCCATCACCATGCCCACGGCTTTGAAGCCGGCCGCGCCGCCCGCCACTCGATTGCTCGTGTTTCCCGCTCCCGCGGCGTTCGGCGTCTTGGCGTCCGGATCGCCCAGCGTCGACACTCCCGCGAGGCCGATCGAAATGGCCGCATTCAGATAGCGCGTCTTCGGCGACGTCGCTTGCGCGCCGCCCTCGGAATCGAGCTTCACGTTGTCCGCTTTTGCTGCTTCCACGCCCGCGAGGCTCGCTTCCACTTTCTGCTCGACGCCTTCGGGCAGGACCAAATCGTGAAACACCAGCCGCAGCTCGCCGTTTTTCTTTGGCCGGTGCGCGGGCTGTACCTGCACCACCGTTCCCTTCAGGAAGCTGCCCTGCGGCAAAATCAGCCGGCCGCCGTCAAACAACGGGCGCGAGATCACGGCCTCGACTTCGTCTCCCTTCTTTGCGGTCGCTGAGCTGAGCGGCGTCATCAGCCGCGCATGGACCACGCTGCCATCGGCAGGCGCTGCTCCGATCGACCTTGCCATCTGCGTGGTGAGCGGCTCCGCGCCGAAATCGAGCGGCTGCTGCAATTCAGCGAAGTAGACCGTTCCGGCGTCGATATATTGCGGGTGCGCGGGAAGCTGCGCGATAGCGAATCGTTCGATGCGGTGAACCTTGCCCGGCGCCTTCACCTCGCTCATCGCGTGGTTCCACTCTTGCTTGGCTTGCTGTTTTGCTTCTTTCGTTTTCGCGGCGGCGGCATCCATCGCGCCCTTTTTCTGGCTTTCATCCGCGGCAGAAACAAACTCGATCACCTGCCCCGATCCCGGAATCACCTTCGTTTCGACCGGAATTCGTTTGCCGCTTACGAGGTTGATTTCGCTGAACTCGACCTCGATTTTGCGTGTAGGCGTGAAATCGGCGTCGAGCGCGGCCATCACGCGTTTCCCGGTCGAAACACCCTCGACTTGCGCGATCTGACCCCTGACTTCCGTTCCTGCCGGGATCACGAGCTTGTCGAACGCGTAGACCGGCTCGACCACGTGCCCGCGCACCGGCTGCCCGGCCCTCTCGATGCGCACTTCTTTGTCGAGCGCCACCTGGATCGGCGTGCCCCTGGGGACCGTGAGCGCTACAGTGGGGCTCGTCGATGGCTGGTCCGCGGGCCGGTGGGTCAACGTGGGTCCGGAGTTCTGCTGAGCGGCCGGCGTGGTCGCGGCCGGGCTCTCCTGGGCTTGCGCGCCTGCAACACAGCACATACACGCCAGGACGACAACGGCAGTCCAGTTTGCAAAGAACCGTGTCAAGCGCGTGTGAGCGAGTCGTGGGACTCGGAAGCGAAATCCGCGCGTAGCTTTCATCGGGAACCTCAGTTGCAGCGCTTTCGGAATACTGACGTAGATGCCGTTCGGACGAACGGCCGTCGCATTCGCTCGGCTGGCGCGGGCCGGTGCTCTATTCTAATCCCGTTTCGCGGAGGCGGCGTGCTTGGCGGCGCTTATGCATAGGCCTGGCGGCAGCTTTCGTGCTCGCGGCACGTGGGCGGGCAATTCGTTTTGTCGATGAGGATGTAGTTGTGGCATCCGGCGCAGACCACGCCGTAGATCGTCTCGGTGAATTGATCGTGCCCGGGCCCCGCCTGGGCGGCATGCTCGGCGCGCGCTTGCGTCCTGCTGATGGCCATCGAAATCGCTCCTATGGGAATCCGCAAATTCTGGCGCTACGCTTTCCAGGCCGGCGCGGTCGCGAACGGATACAACGGGTAGACCTCGCGAAAGATTTCGGCGACCTCGCGGTCGAATCCCGTGCGCGTGGCGGCCGCCGGCGTGAATTTCCTGCGCACGATCCACGCCTGCAATTTCTTCCAATCGTCGGGCTTCACCGGCCAGCCCTTATGCCTCGCCCATTCACCTTTTTCGGTTGCGTGCCAATAACTTTCGTATTTCGCGAGCCGGCGCTTTTGCCGCTCGATCCATGGCGAATTTTCGCGACCTCGCGCGCGACCGATCTGCACGGGCGGCGACGTGCGACCCTCGCTATACACGCGGAAGCCGCAGGTGACGGTGTCGGCGGAGAGGCCCACGTAGAGCTGGCCGCCTTGATCGCCCGGTTCGCCGAAGAAGAGATACATCTGCGTGCGGTACGGCGATTTGTCGCGGGCGAAGCGGATATCGCGGTTGATGCGCGAGAAATTCTCGCCCACGCGGCCGCCGACCGCGAATCGCGGATTCAGTTTCCGGGCGGCGGGCGTGAGCCGTTCGAGCAACTCGCGCAGCGGATCGACCAGCACTGCGCGATATCGCTCGCGGTTCTCATCCATCCACGGCTTGTGATTGTTGCGTCCGAGCTCGCGAAAAAACCGGAATGTATCCTGCGAGAAAACACTGTCTTTGGGAGTCATCTTCCGCCTGTGCTGCGCGACTTAAGCGTAACACTGCATGCGGCGGAATGCTTCTTCGCTCAGGCGCGCGGCGGGTTCGCCGGAACACGCCCCGCGCGGCGGGTGGTACGGCATCGCTCTACCGCTGCGGTCGATGTAAGGCCGGTCCATGTGGAACGACACGACCGGCTTGCGGGTTTGCCGCGAAGGCGCCGGGGCTTCGGCGAACGCCGCGGCGCCTGGCGCGAGCGCTAACGCGCCGATTGCCGCGCCCGCCGCAGTCACCTGTGCCACAAAATCTCGTCGCGTCAGCATGCGCCGACCTCCTATCCGCTGGCCCTACGCGAACGGCAGCTCATCCTCGTTCATCCATCGGCCGTGGACCTGCGCAGTCGCGCGGAAAGGCAAAAGCACGCGCGCGACATCGCCATCTTCGAGATGCTGCGCGTCGGCGATGATCAGCTCGGAGCGCATCTCGGCGTAATTCGAGGCCACGCCGATCACGTAGCCCTCGCCCTCGGTCCCGTTCTTACGAGGCACGAAGCAAACTTCCTGCAAGCTGTGCGTGTCGCCCGCGAAATACGAGCTCATTTTGCCGGTCGCGAGATCGAAGCGCCCGTAGCAATTGTTCACGCGGCCGCCGAGGTTGCCGGCCTTCCACTGGTCGAACGGCCGCTGCTTGTCCGCGTACGCCGTGAAGGCGTAGCGGTAAGGCAGCGAAAGGTAGCGGTCGTCGACGCGGCCGAGGTCGCTTACATTCATTTCGAAAAGCTTTTCCTCCGTGAAGCCATCATCCTTCGACGCGAGATTGAACGTGTTGCGCCGGATATAGGCGCGCGCCTTGGTCGGATCCCACGGCGAGCCATCGATCGGCGGGAAAAATGGGAACGGATTCCCATCGTAGATCGCCGCTTCAAGAATCACCTTCTCGCCTTCGGTGCGTGCGTTCAGCGTGTGCACCGTCGCGCGCGAAGGCCCCTTGAACCAGCGAATGTCCTTCGCCTCGCCGTCGCGTGGAATGATGCCGACGTACGCGGGCTTGGTGTTGTCCCAGCCCCAGTGAACTTTGCCTTCCTTCAGGCGCTCCATGCTGCTCACGAATCCGTACACGGGTATCAGAACGTGCTTTTGCGTGAGGCCGATATCATGAACCATCGCGACGTAGGGCGCCTGGAAGCGGACCTCGCGCTTCACGTGCCCCGTTTTGTCGATCGTGTACAAAAAGACGTCTCGCGTCTCCAGGCCCGTCGCCTCGTAGCCGTAGCAGATCATCTCGCCCGTAACGGGATCGACCTTTGGGTGCGCGGTAAACGTGAGGCTCTTGTACTTGCCGTGAAAATCATACGGCCCGATCGTCTCGAGTGTTTTCGGATTGATTTCGTAGGGCAGGCTATCCTCTTTCAGCGTGAAGAGCTTGCCCGCGAAGCAGAGCGGCGTCGTATTCTGCACGGAGCGATCCAGGTTGTGCACGCTCGGATCGTCGGTGAAGGGATTGCGGTACTTTCCGAAAAGCTGTTTGTGCGCGGAGAGGTCCGCCTTGTATCGCGGCGTCTTCACCCAACGGCCTTTGTAATCGACGATCCCGTTTTTGAACCGGAACATGTTGATGTAACCGTCCATGCTGAAGGGCGAATCGTCCTCAAACTTCGGCGGATACAGCCAGTCGCCGCCGAGGCGCACGAACGCGCCGTTCAGATCGGTGGGAATTTTCCCGGTCACTTCGCAGTCGTACACGTCCGCCTCGAAGCGCGTCGGGGCGAAAAAGCCTTTCATTTCCGGATGGTTCGAAAAATCAACCATGGCGCAATCTCCCTTCTGGCTCGGCCTCGCTAATTATCATCCCGAAACCACGGCGACGGCATGTTATACGGCACGGTGATGAAGACGGCCTCGGCATGCCGGATTTTGCCGTCCACGATCTTGAAAAGCTCAAGGTAGCAAAACGAATGCGGCGATTTCAGCGGCGTGTCATGGACCACTCCGTCCGTCGTCGTGTACTTTTCGAGGCGCGCGGAATGATCGATGAACCCGCCGGCGAGGATCAGCCCCTTTTCTTCATCCTCGAGCGGGAAGCGCCGCGCGCGCAGCCGGTCGTCCCAGCGATAATTGCCGAGCTTGAACCCTTCCTCGCAGGAATATTTTCCGAATTGCGAGTAGGTGGATTTCGGATCGGGATGAGGATCGCTCGCGGTCCACACGCCGTTCTCGCGGCGGCTGCACGCCGGATCGAACACGGTGAAGATGTGGCCGTCGTTGAGCTGCAACGTGTTGAAGTAGCCGTCTGCCAGCGCAATCATTTTCGCGCGCAGGGTGCGCTGATCCGGCGGAACATCCGCGAGCAGAATCGGCAGTGGCTGCAGCGTGGCGGGATCGCCGAAGGGGCCGGGACCCATGCCCTTGCGATCGACGATCGTTTCGACCTCGGAGATTTTGTGGTCGTCCACCTTCATTCGCAGCGCGAGAAACGATTGGATGCCGTGCTCGGCCACCACGCCCATGTACAGCACCTGACCGTTTGCCGGATCGGCCGCGCGCACGTCCTCGGGGCCAAGGCCGCTGACCGTGCCCCACAGGCCGTCGCCCACCTCGAGCACGACGTTGTTCTCGGTGAACTTCACGCTCTTCGCCCAAGGCAGCCGCGAAGGATCTTTCGCCACGAGCGCTTGCAGATATTGATCGACGAAGCCGTACAGGCATTGGCGGTCGCAATCCGCCGCCCGCTCGATCGCAGCGGCGGAATTTTGCTCGCGGGCAGCGCCACGCGCCTTCACCGCGTGCGCGCACACCACGATTCCAGCAATTGCCACGGCGGCAAGTATCGCAGACCTCTGCGGCATCACTCCCCCCTTACGGACTGCTTCCCCGGAGCAGAGTGTCTCACAAATTGCGGGTGAAGGTGAACCGTTGCAGGCAGGATTTCGCAGGCCACGAAGGATGTGGAACCGCGCGTCGTTACCTAGTGGCAGCCGCAGGCGCCGCCGCAGCAACCGCCGCCCGAGCCCGAGGCTGGCGACGACCCGCCCGACGCCTTCGTCCCATTGCCGTGCGCCGCAAAGACGGAAAGCTGGATTGTGTTCTTCGCACTCGCGCACTTCGGGCAGGTGATTTTCGTGTTGCCGTTCATCACGTTCGCTCGTAGTGCTCGCCGCAGTCGTCGCAAATGTACTCATAGATCGGCATAAGCCCTCAATATGACTGACCGAAAACTGCTCTTATGGTATCAGAACCAATCAGTAGCTGCTCGTGCGCCGACTACGCGAGCGTCTTACCCCTTTCGTTATCAATCGAAGGCTGTGAATTACAAGTCGTTGAGGATCCAGTATTCGACGTGCTCAGCCACAGAATCACCGCCAGCTGGAACAAGAGAAATTGTCTTGTGAACCCGCATATCGACATCGTTCGGGAAGCGCTAGACGAATTTCTTCAAGAGTGATCGTGCGATTGGGCCACCCTCAGGGCCGCTTGTAAAGGACGCGGAAGCGACGAATCCACGGCGGCTCGGGTTCGGCGAAATCCTCGAACGACTCTTCGCGCAAGCCCGCGCGAACGAAATCGGCGAACTCCTCGCGCGTGAGCGGCCACGGCAATTGTCCTTCGGGCTCGACCTTCTCGCGGCCGCGCGCGATCACCAGCAGCACGCCGCCCGGCTTCACAAACTCCGCGATTCTCTCAGCCGCGCGCGGCCGCAGCGAAGCGGGCAGCGCCTGCAGCGTATTCGTCTCGAAGACGAAATCGAATTTCCGCCGCCACTCTGGCGGCGGATCGAATAGATCCGCGACCACGTATTCGACGGTCGAGTTCGGAAAACGCTTCTTCGCCGCGGCGATCGCCGTCTTCGCAATGTCGAATCCGGTCGTCTGAAATCCCCACGTCGCGATCTCCTCGGCATCCTCGCCAAATCCGCTTCCGATCACGAGGGCCGATTTGCCGGCCGTCTCGAACGGATGCGCCTTCCAGAAATCGCTCAGGTGAGAATTCGCCTTGTGGTCGGCCCAGGGAACGATGCTCTTCCCTCGCTCGCCCTCTTGGTACAGCACCTCGAACCATCCGGTCGGGTCGCCCTTCTGGACAAATTCAGCGGCGAGTTCCCTGGCGCGTGCGCGGCGATCGGTCATAGGCTCATTTTAACAGGTGCAGCCGGGCAGTCGCCCACGGGACCGGAATTTCCGAAGCGCGAACCGTCCATTCGGCGAATCCCGTTTTGTCCATGTGCGGGGCAAGTTCCTGCATGATCCTGCTGTGCGGAATCTGTTCGACGAAGTCCCGCAGTGCCTGCTGGTCCTCCCAGACCGAAACCGTCCAGAATCGTTTTCGGGTGAGCTCTGCCCCGAGCGAATAGCCGATCAGCCCAGGCGATTTCGCGAGTTGGCCTATCGTTTCCATCGCCAGCCGGGCGAGTTTGGGAATCGTTCGGTAGCGCTTGAGCGGCAGGAAGGAAAGCAGCGCCACGTATTCTTTGTCGTCGCGAGGCGCAGCGAAGCTTTTCCACGGCGTCGGCAGCATTCTCCGATGCTACCAGACTGCAGCGGCGCAAAACAAAACAGCCCCGGGCAGAACCGGGGCTGTTCGTGATCACGGTTTTGCTTGGTAGGGGCAGGTTTGAAACCTGCCCCCACACAATCAATCTAGGTTCTGTTAATCGCCGGCGACGGCTTCGGCGGTCTGATCGAGCTTGGCTTCGCCGTTGCCCTTACTGCTGCCGTTGGCCGGGGCAATCTGCACCGGCTTCACGGTTGCGCCGGGAACCGCCATCTGAATCTGCTGGATCGTGCCGATCTGCACCACGGTCTCCTGGGGCTTTTTCAGCACGAGTTCTTCGTAAATCTTGCGAACCTTAGCCGCTTCCTCGAAGGCCTTCTTGCGCCGAATGCGGTCTTCCTCGGCTGCCGTGAGCGGGATGTCGTGCTCCAGATGGCGCACGCGCGAGGCGTCTTCGGCGTCAATCTTGAGCGAGTGTTCGTAGTGCTCGAGGTTGACGGCCTTGCCCTTGGCGTAGATTTCATGCTTGCCGTGGGTCTTGTACCACTCGGCGACGGTCGCGTTCTTGTACATGTTCTCGATGATCTTCCGCCAGCCGATGCCCGTGTTGTACGCGCAGAAGGAGATTTCGCCCTGCTGCGTGGCGTAGGGGATGATGCACATCTCGGTGCGGCGGAAATCGTAGTTGAAAAGGTCCTGGAACCACATGCCGGCGATGAACAGCATGTTCCACTTGTCTTCCATGCGGCGCTTCATCGCGTCTTCGTACGTACGCTGCGGGTTGGTGCGGCCGTATTTCTTGTCCGCGTCCTTCGAAACCGCCCACGTCTTGTCGAATTTCTTGAGAATGTCCTTCAGCTTCAAGCTCGGCGGCGCCTCATATGGATCGTAATTCTTCAGCATCGCGAGGGCCATCATGAAGGCCGAAAACTTCTTGCCGCGGGCCGCGTCCGTGATCGCCGAAACGTCTTTGACGAGCTGCGGTGCGTTGAGGAACCGCGAAATCGGCGCCCACTCTTTCGTTTCCTTGTGAATCATCACGGCCGTGCCCACGCCGCAGTTCGGGTGGCAGCCGCAGGAGAGCGAGCCCCACATCGCGTCGGGACCGTGCACCATATCCGCAAAGCCCGCGAAAGGCGAAATGAACGAGAGCGGGAACCAGTCGCGGGTCGGCTCGATTTTGCCTACCTGCGAGCTGACGTCTTTCGCGAGGTGCGAAAGCGTGTAGCGCTGGCGGATGCGGCGTTCGGGCGTGATGTCTTCGTCGCGCCCGGTGAACGACACCGGCTGGAAGGAAACGAACGCGATCTTCTTCGGATTTTCCATCGCGAACTTCACGATCGGGCCCACCTGATCGTTGTTCACGTTGTTGACGATCGTAGTGACCAGCACGATTTCGATCCCGGCCTCGTGCATGTTTTCGATGGCGCGCAGCTTCACGTCAAAGAGGTTGCCGACCTGCCGGTGGCTGTTTGCGTCGTTGCCGATGCCGTCGAACTGGAGATACGCGTAGCGCATCCCGGCGTCGAATGCCTTCTTGCAGAATTCCTTGCTCTTCGCGAACTCGATGCCGTTCGTGGCGGCCTGCACGCTGTTGTAACCGATCTTGCGTGCGTAGGCGACCGCGTCGGTAAACCTTGGGTGCATCGTCGGCTCGCCGCCCGAAAACTGCACGGACATCTGGCGCCGCGGCTTGATCCTGAGAGCGTTATCGAGGATTTCGGTGATTTCATCCCAGCTCAGCTCGTGGACGTAGCCGACCTGGTTCGCGTCCATGAAGCAGGGATCGCACATCATGTTGCAGCGGTTCGTCAGGTCAACGGTCAGCACCGCGCCGCGTCCATGGCGGACCGTGCTCGATCCGTGCCGGTGCAAGTCTTCATCGTTGTGCGCGGGGATATCGCGGCCGGGGAAATTCTTCTCGATCCATTCGAGGAATTTTGCGTCGATGGCCATCAAGTCTTCGTATTTCCCGTGGATGGGGCATTCCTTCACCATCCAGACCTGGCCGTCGCGCTCGATAATCTGCGCCTTGATCTCGCCGACTTTCTCGTGGACGAGATCGGTCCAATCCTTCTTGCCGTTAGTTATGGCGTCGCGCGCCTCTTTCACGCAGTCAGGGCAAAGGGAATCCGTGGTGCGCGGCCAGCCGAGTGTGGGCTTCGACTTCTCCCAGGACTTCAACAGCGGCTTGTCCGACCATTTCGGAGTGAAGGAAGGATTCGGATTGTACTTGTTGAAGAACTGGATCGTATTGAAGGTGACTTTCGCGCCCTTACAAAGCGTCCAGTCAAAAACCTTCCAAAGATGATTGCTTGCCGTGTTTCCCATTGTGATGCACCCCTCCTCAGTGAATCTCAACCCCTTGGAACCCTGCTGCGCCCCTGGGTAGGCCCAACAACCGCAAATGCCGGTTACAGATACGAGTGCGCTGCGCCCTAAAGTGTTACCGTAGCATAGTTTGCTTGGTGTTCGACAGGCTCGTCCAGAGCTGTGCGCCCAAAGGGGTAAATGGAGGGTCGAACGGTGCCTGCCGGGGCTGAACGGGACCGGGGGCGAAACTCAACCCAGGGTCCAACCCAGGTTCAATCGACGTTCAGGGGTGTGCGGAGAACGCCGATGGCAAAGTGCGCCAAATGGGGAGCCTCGTCGTCGAGCTGGATCCAGCGGACCACGCAGTGGTCTTTCATGTACTGCGAGACTTTCGATTCGCTGATCCCCAGATGCTCGGCCAGCTTGGCCTTAAGGCCTTCGGAATCACCGCGGCCTCCTCGGCTCGATCTTCCGCCGCCACGGCCGCCCCGCGCGAGATTCCCGAGACCGATCCGCAGCGTCTGGCAAGCCTCAACGTAGTACGAAGTCACCTGATCGGAATCGGACAGCAGGAAGACGCCGGGCCCGGCGGGCGCTTCGTCCGCTTCGTCGAGCCGGCGCAACGGACTGCCCACGAGCCGCCGCAAAAGAGATTCGAGATGCGCCATCCGTGACGCGAGCGCCGGATCGCCGCGACCGTGCGCCGCGCGCTCGGACGGCAACTGCGGCGCAGGTAACTCGATAGGCTCGGCCCGCTCAACCGGTGCCGAACGCTGGCTGCGCTGCACGCTATATTCGGGCGCGGCGGCCTCCATCGGACGCCGCTCAACGGCCGGGCGCGGAGGAGGCTCCGATCTGGATCCAGCGCTCGCGGCAAAGGCTTGCGCGGGCAGGCCCGGAGCACCGGCAGGTCCCTTACGCCGGCGGCCACGGCCACCACGACGGCCGCGGCGCCGCTTTTTCTTGTCCGGCGAGCCCGTTTCGGTCGCGGCGCTGCTGGCGGGGACAAATGCGGGAGCGCCTTCGGCTTCCGTCGATGCGTCGTCCTGAATCTCTCCCAGCGCCAGCGGCAGGCGGACACGGTACGGGTCAGGCGCTTCGGCCGCTGCTTCCACGAGATTTTCCGATGAACCCTCGGATGGAAGCGAAATCTGCGCGGGCACGCTCCTCTCAGCCGATGGCGAAGGAAGCTCGATCCCCAGCCGCGTGAGCGCCTCCTCGGCCTTTTTCTTCCAGTCGGCGCGACGGAACCGCTGCGCGGCGATCGTGTACCACTTGCCGGCCTCTTCGTTGCGCCCGGCTTTCTCTTCGACCACGCCGAGTTCCCACGCCACCATCGCGTCGCGCGTGCGTTGATAGAGTTCGGAGAGTTTTGCCAGCGCTTCGGGGCTGTTCTTCGCCTTGCGGATACGCGCCTGAATCTGCCGCCAATCAGCCATGTCGCAGCATTGTAGCAGCCGCGCGAGGTCTAGGCCAATCAAGTGTGCGCTCGGGCGAGAATGGCCCGGCGCGAAGTCGTGCGGTAGAATTGCGGAAGGCTATGCGATTGAGGAGGGGCTCATGAAAGCGAGTCGCGCGATCGGCACCGGTGCCATGCTGCTATTTTTCGCGGCGGCGGCTTCGGCGCAGTCCGCCTTTGCGCCGCTCGACCTGTGGAAGACCGCCGTCGAGACCCGCGACACGACAGCCCTCACGCAGCTGTATTCGATCACGCCGCCGGCGCGCACGAAGAGTCCACAGGGCATCACGGACGAAATCGGAGAAGAGCCGCATTTCTGGGCGGCGCTGGCGGCGAGCGGGCTAAGCGATCTTCATCCGAAGATTCTCGAGATCGAACATCTGCAGCCGGGCGTCATCGCGCTCGTGCTGCGAATCGAATTCAATCTCCGCACCGATTCGGGCGTGCAGCCGTTCGTAATTGACGCAAGCCAGGTCTGGGGGCAAGAGGGAAACGAGTGGCGCATCATCCAAACGGAGCGAGGCGATTTGGCGTCCCGCACGCCGCGGCGTCTGCCCGAGCCCGCGAAGCCGAACACGGACTTGTACCCTCCGCCGCAAGAAGCGCCCTCCGAAATCAGGGCAGCGCTGGCTCGCGCCGCGAAAGACCACAAGCGCGTGATCCTCGTTTTCGGCGGAAACTGGTGCTACGACTGCCACGTCCTCAATGCGACCTTTCACTCGAAAGACATCGCGCCGCTGGTGGATGCGAACTTCCACGTGGTGCACGTGAATATCGGCGACGACTACGACAAAAATCTCGATCTCGCGGCCAAGTACAAAGTGCCGCTGAAGCGAGGCGTGCCGGCGCTGGTCGTGCTCGATCCCGATGGCTCGCTGGTCTACACCCAGCAGGAGGGCGAGTTTGAAAACAGCATGCGCCTCAGCCCCGACGACGTGACCGCATTCCTCAAGAAGTGGGCACCGCCTCGCCAGAATTAGCCGCGCGCTCGCAGCAAGAATTTCTCCCGGCATCGAGATGATGCAACCACTACTTCACGCTGATATTAACTCCTGACGCTGCGGCACTGAGCGTAGACCCGAAGTGCGAAGGGATGAAGTCCTCGGGAGCGGAGCCCATGATCGGTCGAAGCTTGTTGATCGTCCTGGCGATCGGCGCTTTCGCAGTCAGCGGGTCCTTCGGACAAACGCAGAAATCGATTACAAACGCCGACGTCGTCAACATGACGAAGCAGGGCATTGACTCGAGTCTGATTGTTAAGGATATTCGGTCGAGCGTCACGGACTTCAATACGTCACCGCAAGCGCTGATCGACTTGAAAAATGCGGGCGTCGACAAATCCGTGATGGAGGCAATGCTGGCGGCTCAAGCCGCGAAACCTACCGGAGCCGTGGAACCTGCGCGCAGCGCTTGCCGGCCAAGAACTCGGGGCCTGCTAGACGCCTATCGCCAACCGGACTAAAATGGATCCATAAATGGCGCCGAAGCTGCCCATCTACATGGACAACCACGCGACGACGCGCGTCGATCCGCGCGTGCTCGACGCGATGCTGCCCTACTTCGCCGAAAAATACGGCAACGCCGCGAGCCGGAACCACGAGTTTGGTTGGAAGGCCGAGGAGGCCGTCGAAACCGCGCGAGGCCAGATCGCGCGCCTGATTCACGCCACGCCGCGCGAGATCGTCTTCACGAGCGGTGCGACCGAATCCGATAATCTCGCGCTCAAAGGCGTCGCCGAGGCATATCGCGCGAAGGGCAATCATATCGTCACCCAGGCGACCGAGCACAAGGCTGTGCTCGATACTTGCAAGCGCCTCGAAAAATCCGGCTGCGAAGTCACTTATCTCCCGGTCGCCAAAGACGGGCGCATCGATCTCGACGATCTGCGCCGCGCCATCACGCCGAAGACGGTTCTCATCTCGATCATGCATGCCAACAACGAAATTGGCGTCCTGCAGCCGATCGGGGAAATCGGCAAGATCGCCAAAGAAAAATCCGTGATCTTCCACGTCGATGCCGCGCAATCCGTGGGCCGCATTCCGATCGACGTCGAAAAGCTCGGCATCGATCTGCTCGCGATTTCGGGGCACAAAATCTACGGGCCCAAGGGTGTCGGCGCGCTGTGCGTTCGTCGCAAGAATCCGCGTGTTGAGCTGTCTCCCATCATCGACGGCGGCGGGCACGAGCGCGGCATGCGTTCCGGGACGCTGAATGTTCCGGGGATCGTCGGGCTTGGCAGGGCGTGCGAGATTTGCGAGAAAGAAATGGCGGCGGAAAACGAGCGGCTGCGCGTGCTGCGAGACAGGCTGAAAGAAGACATCCTCAGCCGCCTCGACGACACGTCGATCAACGGCACGATGGACTACCGCCTGCCGAACAATCTGAATCTCAGCTTCGCCGGCGTCGAGGGAGACGCGCTGCTAATGGGAATCAATGACGTGGCCGTATCGAGCGGCTCGGCCTGCACGTCGGCGACGCTCGAGCCCAGCTACGTCCTCCGCGCGCTCGGCGTGCCCGAGGATCTCGCGCACAGCTCGATTCGCTTCGGCCTCGGCCGCTTCAACACGGAGGAAGAGGTCGAGTATGTCGCGGGACGCGTCGTCGAAACCGTGAAGCGCCTGCGCGAGCTTTCGCCGCTTTACGAAGCCGCCAAGCGCGCGCCAATCTAGTCTGGGCGGTGTAGGGGCGCCTGCTTGCTGCGCCCTCTTCGCATTGGCAAAGGAGCAACGCATGGCAACCGACCTGCGCTACCCGATCGGAAAATTCGAGCGGCCCGAAGAGATTTCAGAAGGCCAGCGCCGCCAATTCGTCGACCAGGTTGCCGAAGCGCCGGCGCGGCTCTCGGCGGCGGTCGCGGGTTTGACGCCCGAGCAACTCGCGACGCCGCATCGCCCCGGCGGATGGACGGTCGGGCAGCTGGTTCACCATATCGCCGACAGCCACATGAACGCGTACATTCGCTTTAAGCTGGCGCTTACCGAAGACGAACCCACGGTGAAAACCTACGAAGAAGCGCGTTGGGCTGAGCTCCACGACGCAAAGATTCCGCCCGTCGAACCGTCGCTTGCTCTCGTCGAGAACCTCCACAAGAGATGGACTTCGCTACTGCGGTCGCTCACGCCCGCCCAATGGGAACGGAGGTTTCGCCATCCTGAGCTCGGCGCAATGAGCCTGAACCAGAACCTCGCGCTCTACGCGTGGCATGGGCGCCATCACGTGGCGCATATCACGTCGCTGCGCGAACGCAACGGCTGGTAGCTCTCGCCGAAGGCCAGCCGCGCTCAATCTACTTGCCGGCTTCTTCGATCTGCTGGACTTGGATCACATCGGTACGCGCGTCGAGATGGCCCACGACCAGGACCTTCTTGCCGGCGAATTTTGCGGCGTCGCGCTGGTCGTCCAGGTTGTACCAGACATCGTTATCGTCATCTCGCAGGACGAATTGCTGGCCGTTGAGCAACACGATCGTGCCGGCGTAGCCCTCCACGGCCGGCGAGGTCGCGGCGGCTTTTGGCGCCGCGTACGCCGTACCGTTGAAAATCGGCAGGGAACCATACAGAAAAACCACGCAACCCAATAACAGGTCAATCCTCTTCATGTGACCACTCCCAGGAAATTGTGGCCGGTTATCTTGCAGGGGCACGTTGGCTGCCGCGCCGAACGCAAGCACCAAAGCGCTGATTGCGAGGAGGTTTCCGCGGCGCCCCTGCGAATGAGGAAATGTAGAAATGTCGGGTCGCGTGAAAAACATTCGTACAGGCTTTTCCCTAAGAGAATGAATATTTTCTCGCGTGAGCCCGCGGATATAATTTTCTCGGTTGCAAATTCGCGAAGGGAGGAAGATCTCATGCGTTTTTTCAGGCGGCATCTCATTCCATTCGTCATGATAACGGCTCTGGCCTCACCGGTTGTGATGTCAGGGTGCGCGGCTCGCGTCGAAACGGGCTATCGCGTGTACGATCCGGGCTACCACGACTATCACGTGTGGGACAATAACGAGGCCGTCTACTACCAGCACTGGGAAACGGACACGCACCGGCATCACAAGGATTTTCGCAAGCGCGGCAAGGAGGAGCAGCAGGAATACTGGAACTGGCGCCACAATCAGCACTAGAGATGTGCGCTCAGTCGCGTAGGAGTTGAAAAGACCGCCCGGCGATTCACTCGCCGGCGGTCTTTTTTTGCCACAAAGAGAATTGTCTTGGGACGCTCGTTAGTAGGTCGGAGCGTTAGCTCCGACATCCGAGCGGAGGGGGAAATGGGCTTCAGCTCCTGAAGAAACTCTTCACCTCCCCGACAAGAATTCGTGAGACAGCTTCCAGCTAGCCTAAGCCGCCTTTCTCTTCCAGGCGCCCAGGATGGCGCCCATCAGGCAGAGCCCGAAGAGCGGATAAAACTCGTTGATGGCGAAAAGCTCTTTCGAGCGCATTTCATACATATACGTGGTGTAGACGATCGGCCCCACAATGCCGAGCCACAAAAGTACGCCGATGGCGGCGCCCCGCGAGGCGGTGTTGGCGTTGCGCCAGATGCATATCTGCGCCAGCACGAACGCGATCAGCAGATTCAGCAGAAACGTGAGAATGAACGGCCAGATCCAGGCCGGGCTAACCGAGCTGGCCATCGAAGCGGGCATGTGTTCGAGCGCCATCCATTCCTTGCTGAAGAGCAGGTCATACCAGAGGCCGCCCAGCAGCCAGTACGCGACTGCGCAAACAAGCACCGCCCAGTAGTTGGTCTTCATTGAGTAAGCCTCCGTGGGGTCCGACAGCGAGTGTTGCCGGGAGTCTGCTTCTTGCCTGCGGCCTTGTCAAGCGCGTTGACAGCGCGTTGACAGCGCGTGTCAGCGCGGAACCTTACAAAATGGGATGCTGGCCCTGAAGAGAAGCCGGCCATTAACTTTCCGGCACGGGCCGACACAACATTTTTCGCCAAATGGGGTTCTAATTAGCAAGGATAGGCTCGCAGAGCGAGGCCGCTTTTCGAGGCCAACGCGCAGCGGTGCCGATTCTGGGTAGGCGGCGCTACTGACGGAACGAAAGAGGCGCTCAGCCGGAATCATAAAGTGGCGTGTTCTGCACGAGGAATCATTCCCGGTCCAGCCGGGCGAAAGGAAGTTCGGCAATGAAAAAATTCATACTTAGTTTGGCGGTGCTGCTATTGGCAGGAGTGGCGGGTGCAGTGCCCGCGGCGAAGGCGCAGTCTCCCGCCCCAGCTCCGGGCAAACAGCTCAAGATCGTATTGTCGCGGCAGTCGACGGTCGATCCGGTGGAAATCATGAAGCACTTGAGCCAGAAGTGCCCGAACGTGACACTGACCACGAATCCCAAGAGATCGGATTTCATGGTGCACGCGGGCGGCTGGTCCGGCGACTATCGCTTCCTGGTGATCGCGCACGGCGGCGACACGGTGTACGCCACCGAAACGGCCCTGCTGAGCAACGCCGTGAAAAACGTGTGCAGATATCTAAACGCCCACGACTAGTGCTGTTCCAACTTGATATGCCTAAATGAGCGAATGCGATTGAGCGGGAGATGCAGGTTGGCGAGTTTGCGGTGTCGGTAGCGGAGATAAGCGTAGATGCGGCGACGCCGGGCCGCATGGCTGGGATCATCCGTATTGGTCAAGGTGAAGCGTTTCAGGACGCCGAATTGCGCTTCGATCAGGTTGAGCCAGGAAGCTTCCGTAGGTGTCCAGACGGGTTGGATTCGGAGTCGTCGCAGCAGAGCGAGGAAACGGGGATGATCGTGGACGTTGCGCAGGTTGTCCAGAATTACAAAAAGTCGCTTTCGCGGATAGCAACGACGCAAGCAGCAAAAGGCTTTGCTAAGGTCCAAGACTGTCTTGCGACGGCGGAACAAGCCACTCAGGCAGTCTGCGTGTACTCGTAAAATCCCAGGACGTGTACATCGTAAAATCCCAGGAATTGTTCGGTTCCTTTCAAGCGGCGATACGTCGCTCGCATCTGCCAAGGGCGTTTTTGGCGGGCCCACGCCATACCCCCGATGGGCTTCAGATCCAGAGGGCCCCACTCGTCGAAACACACTACCGCGCTATGCGGCGGACAGCGTCGATAGAGCGCCCGGATTCGTTTTTTTTACGGTCGAACGCAGGGTCGTTCGAGGTTTTCCAGGTTCGGACACGCTGGGCCGTGAGTCCCTCCCGGCGTAGCAGCCGGCGGACCCACTCATCCGTTACGGGAGGCAGCAGTTTTCGGCGGCGACAGTATTCGGCCAGTTTGGAAACCGACCAGACCGAGAACGGTAACCCGCGTTCCGAGGGGTTCGATAAGGCCACGTCGACCAGTTCACGAAGTTGTCTGGCACGCAGAACGGGCGGCCGTCCCTTTGGGTTGGGAACCTGTTCAAAGGTGCCGAATCCGCTTTTATTGAAGCGATGGACCCAGTCATACGCAACGGTGAAGTGGCAGCCCACCCGTTCGGCAGCTTCTAGCAGGCCAAATCCTCGCTGGACCTGGTCGATGACGCGATATCGCTGGTGCACGCGAACGGAAAGAGTCAAATCCCTGAGCTTGCCTCGCAATACGCGTTGCTCCCTTCGCGAAAGAGGCCGGAGTTTCAGATGTCGTGCCATCCTGTCCTCCCAGGGAAACAGGATAGCACATATTAGGCTATATAAGTTGGAGAGACACTAGTCGCCTCGTTCTTCGGCCTTCCTGTTTCCGGTAATGGGCCCGCGAGCCCCGCTTGGCGATCTCACATCGCATAAGCGGGGCTCGGAAGCCTTCCCGCGGACCTCTGCGGCTCCCTCGATTTGTGCCCCTGTGCTAGAGTCTTGGCGACTCCGATGGACGTTCCCGCCATCTCCACCGATCATTTGACGCGCCGGTTTGGAGACCTCGTCGCCGTCGACGACATGAACCTCCGCGTCACAGCCGGCCAATTTTTCGGCTTCCTCGGCCCCAACGGCGCCGGCAAATCCACCACGATCAAAATGCTCACCGGCCTCCTCGCGCCCACATCCGGGCGGATGGAAATTCTCGGGCTTGATCTCACGAACAATCCGGTCGAGGTGAAGCGCCAAATCGGCGTCGTGCCGGAAGGGATGGCACTCTTCGGTAGGCTTACCGGCGCGGAATACCTCAATTTCGTCGGGCGCATGTACGGACTCGGCCGCGACGTCGCGGCCAAGCGCACGGCGGAACTGCTCGAGTTCATGCAGCTCACCGACCAGCCGAAGGCCCTGATCACCGACTACTCGCACGGGATGCAGAAGAAGCTTGCCCTCGCCGCCGCCGTGATTCACGGGCCGAAGATTCTCTTTCTCGACGAGCCGTTCGAGGGCGTCGACGCCATCGCCTCCGGCACGCTCAAGTCGATGCTGCACGGGATGATCGCGCGCGGCGCCACGATTTTTCTCACCTCGCACGTGCTGGAAATCGTCGAGCGGCTTTGCAGCCACGTCGCCATCATTTATCGCGGCAAGTTGGTCGCGCAGGGCTCGCTCGAGGAGTTGCGCGCCGGCGTTCAGGCGCAAGGGACGCAGCCGGAAGCGGCCGCGGCGGGCGAGAAGCTTACCCTCGAAGAGATTTTCTTGCGCATCGTGGGCGGCGAGCGCGCCGCCGACCAGGAGCTTTCGTGGCTGGGGTGAATTCCGCCTCTGAGCCGCTCGGCTGGCCCGCCTCGCGCGAGCAATTCGCCGCCATCGCCCAGCTTCGCTGGCGGATTTTCGTCAACTCCCTGCGCACCCTTCGCGGCCGTCTCGAAGTGGTGTCGTGGGTTTTCGTCGGGCTCGGATTCGCGGCCATGGGCATCGGCGGGACGTTCGGCTTGGCCACAGCCGCGTGGTTTCTCACGGCGCAGCACAATGTCGACTGGCTGGCGCTCGTGCTCTGGGGCGTGCTTCTCTACTGGCAGCTTTTCCCCGTGATGGCGACTGCGTTTACCGAGAGCTTCGATTCGTCGAACTTCCTGCGCTTCCCGATTCCCTACCCCTCGTATTTCTTTATTCGCATGGTCTATGGCGCACTCGATCCCACCACTCTGATCGGCTCGCTATGGCTCATCGGAATCGCGATCGGAGTCGGGATCGCCGACCCCGGCCTGTTCCCATGGGCCGCGCTGCTGCTGGCCACGTTCGGGGCGCTCAACCTCCTGCTCGCGCGCGTGATTTTCGCCTGGATCGAGCGCTGGCTCGCGCGGCGCAAAAGCCGCGAAATCCTCGGCATCGTTTTTCTGCTTTTCATCGTCAGCATTCAATTCGTCGGCCCGGTGATGGGCCGTTACGGCAATCACCGCGGGCGGCACTCTCGCTCCGCGTTTCCGGGCGTGGCGGCGACTCTCCTTCCGGCGGAGAAGTTCACTCCGCCCGGTCTGGTTGGTGCAGCGCTCGGCGCGGCCTCGCGCGGCGATCCGGGAATCGCGCTTGGATCGTGGGCGATCGAGTGCGGCTACGCGGCCGTCTTTCTCTGGCTGCTCGATATGCGCCTGCGCGCGCAATTCCGCGGCGAGAATCTGAGCGAAGGCGCGCCGCGCGCTGCGGCCGCAGCCGTGGAAAAAACGGCCGTGCGCGAAGGCTTGGCCTTGCCGGGTTTCTCCACGCCTGTGGCGGCCGTCTTCGAAAAGGAACTTCGCTATCTCTCGCGCAGCGGCCCGATGCTTTTTAATCTGGCGATGCCGCTCGTAATCCTCGCCATCTTTCTTCTCGGACCTGCAAATTCCGCGCGGCACACGGGATCGATCGCGCACCGCCCCGATTTCTCCGCGTTTGCCTTTCCGCTCGGCGTCGCCTACGCGGTGCTGATCCTCAGCAATCTTATGTACAACTGCTTCGGAACGGAGGGAGGAGGAATCCAGTTCTACTTCGTCGCGCCCGTCCACTTCCGTCAGATTATGCTGGCGAAGAATCTGGTGCACGGATTGCTGATCGCGTTCGAGGCGTGCCTTCTGTGGGTGGCTGTTTGCCTCGTGCTTCACCGGCCCACGATTGGAATGACGCTCGCAACACTGGCGGGCGCGCTTTTCGCTGCGCTGGTGAATTTCAGCGTGGGCGATCTATTCTCGCTGTATGCACCGAAGAAATTCGATTACGCGGTTTTCGGGCGCCAGCGAGCTTCAGGGACGACCGCGCTCGCCGTGTTCGGCGTGCAGATTGTGGTGTTCGGAATCTGCGCGGTCACGTTCGCGCTGACCGCGCATTTCGACGAGCTCTGGCTCGCGACGCTGATCCTGCTCGCGTTCACGGCGGCGGCGTTCGTTGCCTACACGATCGTGCTGAATCGCATCGACCGCATCGCGGTCGGCCGCCGCGAAAGCCTCATCGCCGAACTTTGTCGAGCCCAATAATTTTACGCAATCGCGCCCGCGAGATACGCGTCGATGCGCGCGTTCGCCGGCGTCCCGAGCGGCATCGGGAAAAGATTGAACGCGTGCGGCGCGCCAGGATAGACAGCGAGCTCGGCCTCGTTGCCTGCCGCAATCCACCGCGAATAGAGAAAGAGCGTGTCGTCGAGCAGCGGATCGAGCGTGCCGACGGTGAAGAGCGCCGGCGCGAGTCCTTTCAGGTTCGCGTAAAGCGGCGAGACATCGGGGTCGCGCGGGTTCACGCCTTTCGGCAAATAGGCTTCGCTGAATTTCTCGATGCTCTTTTTGCCGACGAGAAGCCCCTTTTCAGGCGTGAGCGTTTGGCTAGGCGTCATCGACGAATCGAAAACGCCGTACGAGAGAATCGCCGCGCGGAATCCGGTGTAGCCGTGGCGGTCGCGCATGCGCAGAAGCGTCGCGGCCGAAAGCGTGGCGCCCGCCGATTCGCCGCCAATCGTGAGGACGTCAGTCCCGAATCCCGATTTCGCATTTTTAACGAGCCAAAGCGCTGCCGTTTCGCAATCGTCCCAGGGAGCCGGATACGGATGCTCGGGCGCGAGCCGGTAGTCGACGCTGGCGCAAGCCATTCCCGTGTTTTGGACGATGCGCTCGAGCATCGGGTCCTGCTGGTCGCCCCCGCCGAACACCATGCCTCCGCCGTGAATGTGCAAGTAGACGCCTTTGGCGCGCTCGGGCGCGATGACGTTGAGCGCGATGCGATGGCCGCCCTTGCCGTCGATCGTGATCGTCCGCGCCTTGTCCGAATGGGCGATCGGCGGAAACGGCCCGGTGCCTTTCGTGCGCATCTCGCGGAATGCCGGCGCGCCGATGTCCCACCAGTCCGGCCCGCCCGACGTGGCCTTGCGAAACGCCTCGTTGGCCGCCAGAGTTTCGGGCGCGATCGCCTCGGGACGGAACACTGCTGGATCCAAAGGATTGCTCTTCGCTGCGGTTGCCTGACTCATATCATCACCTCGAATTTCTTGCCGTTCCTGCTTCCGCTGTCATCCCGAACCGTTCGTATTTGCACCGGGTGAGGGATCTGCTCTCGCTGTAGCGGTTGCCTTTGTAGCGGCCGCCTTGCTTTCAGGCGGGCGCACTGATCGCGCAAACGGCGGGAGTATATCACCGGGTGCGGATTTTCACGCGCGGCGCCCGTGCGGCTACCAGCTCCTCGCGATGACTTCAATGATGCGCGCAAGCGCGTCTACGTCGCGCGTGTCGATCACCTCGGCGGGCGAATGCGAATAGCGCAGCGGCCAGCCGAGCGCGATGTCCACCGCGCCGTGAGGGATGAACGTCGCACCGTCGTTGCCGCCGCCGGTGATGCCGTACTGCACGGGAATTTTATTGGCGCGCGCGAGCTCGATCACGCGCTCGACTGCGTCGTGCGGCGCGATATTCGAGCTGTCGATCGCGCGGATCACGAAACCCTTTCCGATCGGCGCATCGGCGAAGCGCTTCGATTCGAGCGGCGAGTCCGAGCTGACGAACGTATCGACCGCGAAAACGTAATCCGGCGTGCGGCCCTCCGCCGCGAGCCGCTTGGCCACCGCTTCGGCGCCATCGAGGCCGAGCTCCTCGCCCGTCGACCACACGAACGTCACGTCGCGGCCCTTGAGCGAATTGCCCAGCGCGTAGACGGCGGAAATCAGCGCCGTATCGCCGACGCGATCGTCGAAGCTGCGTCCGTTGGCGCGCGTGCCGAGAAGCGCGCGATATTCCTTCGGAATCGTGATCGAATCGCCGACCTTGATGCCGAGCTTGGCGACTTCTTCCGGCGTGCGCGCGCCCACGTCCACGCGAATCGCTTCCTCCGATTCCTTCGGCCACACGAAATTCGCTTCGTCCCAGTTGGGCGGCAGTTCCATGACGCCGTCGCGATCGCCGGTCGATGTATGCACGAGCATGGGGTGGCCTTCGTAGAAGCTCAACTCCATGCCGCCGAGCGTCTCCACTTCTAGCCGACCGTCGTTCGAGATCGATTTCACCTGGAAGCCGATTTCGTCCATGTGCGCCACGACGAGAATCTTGGGCGTGTTCGCTCCAGCGGGAGCAGTGCCGAGATGCAGGATCAAATTCCCTGCACTGTCGGTTTCAAGTGTGTGGCCCCCCGCGAGATGCCGGACAGCTTCACGCATAGGCTCTTCATGGTTGCTCGCAGCATACGTCTCGACGAGCCTCGCGAGAACGGACTCTTGGGTGGGGAAAATGAGGCCCCTGGGGATTGTCAGCCCGGCAACTTTCGATGGGATAGGGCTCGCGAATATGGTGTGAGGGACGTTCGGAGATCCTCTCGTCGCGTATGCCGTTAGCAGTCCTTCCAGGTCGTCGAGATCGCGGGCGGCAATCTCCTCCGCGGGCGTGTCGTGCCACGCGGTCGCGATGCCGAGGTGAACCCATTGCGGCGGAAAGGCGGGCGCGGGAAGGTAACTCGAGGGAATGATCCCGGCCGAATAGTCGACGGCAAACGGAATCTTATTCGCGTCGGCCAGCTGCTTGAGGTCGGTGGCCAGACCTGCGGGAATGCCGTTCGTCGACGCAAGGCCGAGCAGGACGCCGTCGCCGGGTTCGCGGCGCGGCGCGCGATGAATCCCTTCCATGCCCGCTACTGCGCCGCCCGGGAGCAGGCGCCCCACGTAAATCATTTCGTCCGCGCGGACTGTATTCAGGATGCGCTGCAAGCCTCGCGCGCCCGTCCATTGCTGCACTACGAATGCGAGAGTGAGCGTGCCCTTGATTTTCGACGGGTCGATCTCGCGCAGCATTTCGACAAGCGCCGTCGCACCGAACTTATCTCCCACCGAGGTGCCTGCAATCTCGGTGTCGCCGAGTCCCGCGGAATAGCGGTCGATGGCAACCGGGCTGAGGATATCGACGCCGGCCTTGCGCGCTTCGGCTGCGGAACTCGCGCCGATGTCGACGTACATGTTGTCGATGTCGCTCGATTTGGGCGCGTCCGTGCGGTCGTTTTGCAGGTGAACCGAAAGCCCGGCGACCACTCCGTCGATCCATTTGCCGCCGGCGGTGCCGACTTTCACCGGCTGCGCGGAATAGAGTTCGTTGAAAATCGGAGGCAAGCCGGATTGCGGCAGCCGCTGCAGCCGCAGGTAGCCGTCGTCGGTGATCGCGCTGACAACGTAGCCCGGCTCGTCGATCGGCGCGACGATCAGGCGGTGCGGCGCGCCGCTGCCAAGCGTGACGACCACGTCGCCAAGATTGTCGACCGCCGGGTGCAGTGCCGCAACCTCGTCGCGAATTTTCTCCGCCAGCTCCTTTTCGTAGCCGGGCACAGCAGGCGTGGCGACGAAATCGCGCATGTCCACCGCAAAGCTGCCGCGCACACCGGACTGCGCGCGCGCCGCCGACGCCACGATCAGCATGACGAGAGCGAGAGAAAACGCAGAAGCGAGGATCGCGGGCACGCCGAAAATCGGTGCGCGAGGGGTGCCGCAACCCTGTCGATTAGACCGTGCACCTATCGCTTGTTTTGAGTGAGTGGCAGCGATTTCTAATCGCCAAATGTCGATTAAGAATTGCGCCGGAAACGCTCGCTGCGTTGTTGACACCTTCTGATTTTGCGTCCCAATTTTCATCTCATCTGCTCGGTCCGAAGCTAGCACATTCCATCGCCGCGCGAGCTATGGATTCCCGGAAAAAAAGTACGAGGCACAGTACTGGCCAAAAGGACGGGAAGGACAGCGTTCCGAACTCGCAGCCTTTCACCAAAGATGAGGGTGCCGGACGAAGGCCGAGAAGGCGTGGCTGCATTTGTTATAATCGCGCGCCATGGCCGACCGATCGTCTTTCAACGCGAGCAACAGGGGCGGCAACGAGCCGGCTTTCCGGCCGCCGCGCTACATCGTGGTCGAGGGGCCGATCCGCGTGGGCAAGTCGACGCTGGCGAAGGTGCTGGCCGAGCAGCTGCACGCGCGGCGCGTCTTCGACTGCGAGGACAATCCCTTCCTTGCGGATTTCTACGACGAAAAGCCCGGCGCGGCGTTTCGCGCACAGATGTATTTCCTCCACGAGCGGCACCGGCGCCTGATCGAGACGCGTCCCGAGGACGACGCGGCGCCGATCGTGAGCGATTTCCTTTTCGAGAAGGACAAGATTTTCGCCTACATCAATCTCGACAACGAGGAGCTGAAGCTCTACGAAAAATATTTCGACATGCTCGCGCCGTCGGTCCCAACGCCGGATTTGACGATCTACCTGCAGGCCAAGCCGGACGTGCTGCGGAAACGCGTGTCGAAAAAAGGCGACCCGACGGAGACGGAAATTTCGCCCGAGTACGTCGAGGCGGTGGCGAACGCCTACGAGCATTTTTTCTTTCGCTACTCGGCGTCGAATCTGCTGGTGGTGGACACCAGCGAAATCGATTTCGTCGAGCGGAATCAGGATTTGCTGGAGCTGCTGCGTCGGCTGCGCCAGCCCGTCAAAGGCACGCAGTATTTTCTGCCGCTCGGGCAAGGCTGAGCGGAACCCCCGTGGAGTTCGGGACCTTGCCTGCCCTGAGCTTGGTCGAAGGGCCCATGCTGCTGTGAGGTGAGGCTTGCCTCAGCGTCATCCGGGGAGGTATTTGTCGGCTGGGCGTACGTTTGGCGAAGCAAGCTTCGCCGTAAGAGGGCCATTTTGACGCCGCTGCCCCGCGGCTACGCGTTACGGGGCAAAAACCAGCCAGAACCGACGTTTTCCCGCTATTTCGAGCCCGTTAAGCCTCCCCACGGGAGCAAAGTTGCTGCTCCTTTGGGAGCAGTTTCCGCACGGGTCGCTCGTTGGGTTCTGGTACGTGTGAAGAAGAGGGGAATCCGGGGCGGGACCGCTCGCGGGCAATCCCGCCCCGGACTTCTTGCACGGGGAAAACTTGTTGTGCGCCGTTCAGGCCGCTTGCGACGGGCCGGCCAAGCGGTGACGCAGCTTGCCGAGCGTGCGATTCAGCGGGTGGCTGCGATGCAGGAACGTCAGCACCGGCTCGCGGCGATTCCCGATTCTCTCGAGCGCGCGGCGAATCCGGAAATCGCGTCCGGCGGAAACCAGTCCTTTTTCGAGAGTGGCGATCGCGTCCTGCTGGCGGCCTGCCTGGTGATACACCTCGGCCAGATTCAGGTAGAGCTGGGCGTGGTTGTGGCGCATCCCCAGGGCTTCCTGGCACAGAGATTCCGCATCTCCGTAACGTTTCTCGGCGAGCGCAGCCAGCAGGCCCGTATAAGAAAGGTAAAACGGGTTCTTGGGCGCAACACCCAGGGCGCGACGGGCATGCTGGAGGGCATCTGTCGGATGCCCGTCGCGTAGATTTTTCAGACACTCTTTGAAGTCGTTCATCCCGGCGTCGGTGGGGGAGGTGGTTCCAATCCAGTGGGACATAGGCTCCTTCCTTTGCCCTGCGGCAGCAGATTGAGTAGCAGGGCGAGTGGAGAGTACCCCCGGCGATCCGGGCGGGAAATAGGACGTACGACCAGATTTCGTACCAGCCCCTTTTCCTGTACGAGTTAACAGGCGAAAACGAATCGTAGGAAGAAAGCGGAGGCGAAAGGTCTCTTCGGGGTCATTGGTGGCGAAATCGCAATCACGCGTCGGGCGGAGCGCCGACTAGCGGACGAGCTCGGAGGCAAAAACGAGCTGGATGCCATCGGCCCGGAGGCGCGGAACGCCCTCGGCGAGCGCCGCGATGGTTGCGGGGTGCGGGTGGCCGATGGCGATGGCGGAACCGTCGCGGCGCGCATCGCGCGCGGCCAGATCGAGCTGCGCAAGAACGGCTTTGCGCGTGGGCGTGTCGTCGAGAAAGACTTTGCGCGAGGCTGCCGGCACGCCCGCACTTTCGGCTGAGTCGTAGGCGACGGTGGCGGCGGTGGTGCGGCTGTCGATGAAATAGAGGTCGCGCTCGCGAATCGCGGCCATGAGCGCGTTCATCAGCGCTGGATCGGCGGTGGCGCGCGAGCCTTCGTGATTGTTGACGCCGGCGGCGTGCGGAACCGTCGCGAGCATGCTCGCGAGGATCGAGCGCACCTGGCTGGCGTTCATCCCGACGCGAAGCTCGACTGCCTCGGGCTTCGCCGCGCCCGATTCCGATTCTGACTCCGCTTCCATCGGAAGATGCAGGATGACGTGGTCGCCGCGGCGATAGGCTCGGTCGGCCACGTCGGCCGAGAAAGGCAGATTGGGCAGCACGGACGCGGTGAACGGAAACGGCAGCGCGAGAACTGCGTCGGCAGCCGAGGGATCGCGGCCGAGATCGTCGATGATGATCGCGAGGCGAGGAGTACTGGTGAAATTTTCCACGGGCGCGCGCGAGGCGGCGCCAGCGGGCGTGCTGACGAAGATCGAGTGCGTGCGGCGGCCGCGAAAGGCGAAATCGAAGCGCATCGTTCCCGGCGACGACGTTTCAGAGAAGGACAGACGATGCCGGCGGGCAATCTGCGCGAGCGCTTGTGCGAGCGCGCGTACTTCCGAAGGGCTTTCGACCGGGACATCGACATCGTCGGCGACGAGGTGGCCTCCGCCGCCGAACCACGAAGGCTCAAACTCGGGGCGAATCGAGATCTGCGACCGGTGACCGGTGACGCGCCCGGCGGCAAAGACAACTTCGGCCGTGACGCCGCGGAGCTCGGTGGTCGAGAGCGAGCGTTTCGCGCAACCTGCGAGGGATCCGAGGAAAACGAGGAGGACAGCAAGCAGCGCAGGGCGCGCGACAGAGTCTCGACGGATCAGCAAGGGACGGGAAGCGATTCCGGCCTACGCCGCTTTCTGCACGGCGGGCGCGCCCTGCAAAATTTCCAGCGCCTTCTTTACATCGGGATCGTTGAGCGAACTGGACGGCGGCGTGGGGTTCTGGCCGGAGAGCGCGGCGATGTCATCCTGCGAAGGGACGACTTCGCGCGTCGGCGTAACGCCATCGACCGGAATTTCCTTGCCGTCGGGCGTGTAGTAATTGGCGACGGTAAGAATCAGCGCCGAGCCGTCGTCGAGCTGGATCAGCTTCTGTTCCGACGCAACGCCGTAGCTACGCTGGCCGACCGTTTCGCCGCGGTGGTTGTCCGCGATGGCGCTGGCCAGGATTTCGGCCGGTCCGGCGGTGCCATTGCCGATCAGCACGGCGACAGGCTGCGTCCAAACGACTTTCGCGGGATCAGCGGAGGAAACCACGGGCGTCATCGTCTGGCCCTTGAGCGTCGTGATCGTGCCGGACGAAACGAAAAGCTGGGCGGCCGAGATGCCTTCCGAATCCTGGCCGAAGGCGCAATCGCGCAAATCGAGAATCAGCTTGTGCGCGCCCTGATGCTGGAACTGCACGAGGTCTTCGCGCAGCTCCTTGGCGGTCCCGGCGTCGAGATCGGAAAGGTGGATGTAGGCGACGTCGCCCTGCTGCAGCTTATCCTCGATGACCTTCGGCGGCGCCAGCTTCGCGAGCGTGACTTCCATCTCCTGCGGTTCCGTCTTGCCGCGCGGAATCACGGAAAGCTTCACGACCGTTCCCGGATCGCCGCTCAGCAGGAGATTCGCCTGCTCGATGCCCATCTGTCCGGTGGTGAAGTCGCCGATTTTTTCGATGATGTCGCCGATCTGCAAGCCGATTTTCTGGGCGGGGCTGTCGGGCAGCGTGGCGATCACGCTGATGTAGCCAAAACGCTTGGTGAGGGCGAGTCCGGCTTCGGCCTTTGCGGGGGTCGCGCTCTTCTCTTCATAGTCCTTGTATTCGAGCGGGCTGAGGTAGCTGGACTGCGGGTCAAGCGAATCGAGCAGGCCGTGCAGGGCGCCGCTGGTCACCTGATGGATGTCGGGCTGGTCGACGTAATCGCGCTGGATGTGGTCGAGGACTTCGCTATAGACCGTGAGCGCGCGATAGGCCTTGTCGTCGACCGAGCGGCCGCGTACGTAGCCGACCGCGACGAAGCCGAATATGACAGCCGAAAGCGCAATGACAACGTTTCGAGTGAGAGAACTCATGCCCGTTCCTTTTCCCGCCCCGAGAGACCGAGGTCGCCCGCCGACGACGAAAGATCAGTATAGCATCGAAGGCTTCCGCCGCACGGATTCTGGCAGCGCGTGTAGTGTCCTCATTGGGACGGGAGGCACAGCAGATTTTCCCAGAGGCTGAAGCCCAACGGCAACCCCGCGGCTGAAGCCGGGTTCTTCACGGCGCGCTTCTTCGCGAGCCAGAAGGCTCACGCTTCCACCCACGTCCCTTGCCGGAGCCGCACGCGCACGCGACGTGGTTGGCGCGCCGGCCTATTTATGGGCAAACGTATGCCGGGCCGCGGCAGCAATGTCGAGCGATTCCATGCCGGTGATAGGCGCGGCGGCAGTGACGTAGGTTTGCGAGATGCGATCCTGCCAGGTGAAATGATCCTCGTCCCACAGCGCCCACAGGAAGCCGAGCATCAGCGTGGCGCCTGAAAGAACGTAGCCGAAGCTGCGCCACAAGAGCTGCCGCGTATCGGGCAAGCTGCCGTCGAGGCGCACGATCGTCTGGCCACGAAGCTGCATTCCCGGAGTGGCGCCGGCCAGCGTGGTGAAGAGCGAGAAATAGAGCGCGTAGAAAAGATAGCCGACGATCAGATAGACGACCGCGTCCGCCTTGTCGACCACGATCTGTCCGCCAAGCGACCGGAAGAGCCCGAGAAATCCCGCCAGCGTCAGGCCCAGGAAAAACGCGTCGACGACGCCCGTCCACCAGCGTTGTGCACAGCTGGCGACCGGGACAAGCGCGGTTTGCGGCCGCGCGCGATCGTCCGGGCCATCCGCAAAATCGAGTTCG
This sequence comes from uncultured Acidobacteriota bacterium, assembly GCA_963836125.1. Taxonomy (GTDB): domain Bacteria; phylum Acidobacteriota; class Terriglobia; order Acidiferrales; family UBA7541; genus Palsa-295. Next base: position 167,537 of record CAWIIK010000003.1, on the reverse strand, counting down.
GGCTGAACGCAGATCTCGACGCGCTCGGTTGCGCGCTGGCGTGCCGCTGGCCGCACGCGCTTTCGCTCACGCGCTGTTTCTTCGGCTGCGTGTTCGGTTGCCGGCTCGGCTCTACGAGCGTGCGCGGCCCGGCCTGCGCGAAACGGCAGCCCCGATTGGGAGTCGTCCTCACGCGGCCGGCCGTGGCGCGTGCGGTATTGTTCAAGGCGGCGCGATACCTCGCGGCGCCATTCGGGCTCGGAGTCGTCTTCAAACGACTCTTCGCGCGCGGCCACAGGCTGAAGAACTTCCTCGTTTTCAGTTTCAGTGGGAGGAACTTCGCAAAAAGCGCAGTACCGGTTGTCGTCCACCAGCAGCGCTCCACACTTCGAGCATATTCGTATCACTGGTCTGTTTTGCGCTGCGGAGATTCCAGTGTCGGAACGCCAGGGATCATAGCACGGGTGCATTCGGCGAAACAGGCGCCCATGAGATTCGAGTGCGCGTATCAGGCACCCCTAGCGCATTCTTTGAATGCGAAGGTTGCAACCTTCCCGCAAATTGCTCGCGGGAAAGCGAAGAGTTTCCTCGGAAGCTCAAAGGCACCAGTTCTACCCACAGCGCTCGTGGCGCGTGCGGGGAGCACGCCCGGGCAAGGCCGGGCGGCAACGGCGGGAGCGAGCTCCCGCACTCCGCGGGTTGTGACATTCAGCGCGAAGAGAGTGGGTGTGGGAGAACGTAGGGGGCTCAATTGACCGCAGGCGCGATGGCCACGGGCTGGGGCGCGCCGCGGAGCGCTACAAATCGCTCGGGCGCGCAGCATGCCGAGCCCAGGCGCGCGAGGTCGCGCTGCATCTGCGGCAGGCTTTTCAGATGCGCCAGCGTGGCGCGCAGGATATCGGCCGCCGCGGGCTCGCGCGGAATCGCCAGACGATAGTGCATCCAGCGGCCGTCTCGCCGCGCCTCGACGATGCCGGCCCCGCGCAAGTACGCAAGATGGCGCGAGACCTTCGGCTGGCCAATCCGCAGGATTCCGACGAAGTAGCAGACGCATACCTCGCGGTCCGCGATCAGATTGAGCAGCCGGAGACGGGTGGGATCCGCCAACGCGCGAAAGAGATGGTCGAGAGAACTGTTGTTCGTTTGCGTGGCCATCAATCGAGTATAACACATTCGGCTTGACATATATGACGCTGAGGCGCTAGGCTCGATATATGCGCACAGGCGAATATGTACGGAGTGAGGCGATCATGAAAAACGATGAGGCAGTACGGGCGCTGAAGGCCCATCTGGCGATCAACGTCCGAAACGTGCAGGGCAGCATCGAGTTCTACCGGAGGATGTTTGGCATCGAGCCCTCGAAGGTGCGGCGGGGCTATGCCAAGTTCGACGTAGCGAATCCTCCGCTCAATTTCACTTTGAACGAGGCGCCGTTCGGCGAGCGCGGCGCGCTCTCGCACATGGGCATTCAGGTGGCGTCGACGGACGATGTGCTGTCCGTGCGCGATCGCTGGGTTCGCGAAGGGCTGATTCCACGCGAAGAAATGAAGACGGATTGCTGCTACGCGCTGCAGGACAAGGCCTGGGTGCACGACCCGGATGGCAACGAATGGGAAGTCTTCGCTGTCCTCGAGGATCATCTGCCGGAAAAGAGTGTCGCGAGCCGCGCGTGCTGCGGACCCGAATGCTGCGCGCCCGTCGAGGGAGCGCAGGGATAAATGGCTCCTCACGGGGGTTACAACGTGCTCTTTCTCTGCACCGGGAACTCGGCGCGGTCGATCATGGCCGAGGCAATTCTCAACCGTAAGGGCAGGCCGACATTCACCGCCTACAGCGCAGGAAGCCATCCCGCCGGGCGCGTTCGGCCCGAAGCGCTCAAGCAGATCGAGCGGGCGCATCTCTCGACGGAAGGCCTGCGCAGCAAGAATTGGGATGAGTTTGCAAAGCCCAGAGCGCCTCAAATGAACTTCGTCTTCACTGTTTGCGATCACGCGGCCAAAGAGATGTGCCCCATCTGGCCCGGCCAGCCGATGACGGCGCACTGGGGCGTTGCCGACCCTGCGACCGCTATCGGCACACCCGAAGAGATCGAGCGCGCGTTTCGCGAAGCCTTCATGATCCTCGACCGGCGCATCAGTTTGTTGCTCTGTTTGCCGCTCTCGAGCCTCGACAAGCTCGCCGTCCAGCGAGAAATCGACCGCATCGGCCTGCAGTGACCTCCTCACTCAGCAGGCGACTTGTAGCCGAATTCGGAGGCACCGCGTTTCTTGTGGCAGCCGTGATCGGATCGGGAATCATGGGCGAGCGGCTGGCGGGAGGAAACGTCGCGCTGGCGCTCTTGGCGAATACGACCGCAACGGGCGCAGCTCTGGTTGCGCTGATCCTCGCGCTTGGCCCGATTTCGGGCGCGCACTTGAATCCAGTTGTGACGCTTGTGGTCGCGTGGCAAGGAGGCCTGCCGTGGGCCGAGGCGCCTGGCTACGTGGTCTCGCAAATCCTGGGCGGGGCTGCGGGAACGGTGGTGGCGCACTTTATGTTCAGCCTGCCCGTGATTTCGCTGTCGCGCCATGTGCGCAGCGGGCCGGCGCAGGTGTTCAGCGAATTCGTCGCCACATTCGGGCTGCTCGGCGTGATTTGCGGGTGCTCTCGGTTTCGTCCGAACACGACGGCTTACGCAGTGGGATGCTACATCGCGGCGGCGTATTGGTTTACGGCGTCGACATCATTTGCGAATCCGGCGGTTGCCATCGCAAGATCGCTGAGCGACACCTTTGCCGGAATTCGTCCGGCCGACGTGCCGGGATTTGTCGCCGCACAACTGCTCGGCGGAGCCGCCGCCGCGATTTTGTTCCGCTGGTTGATCCCAACCGAGCCCGCTTAGTGATGTCGGTCGGCGACAGGACACGGAGAAGTGTGTCGGAGTCTGTGTGTACTCAGTGCCTCTGCGAGCTCTGTGTTTAGCTTGGCGATCACATCTACCCGGCGGTCGCAAATGGCATCACTGCCGGCGCACGCTCTTGATTGCGGCAGCCGAAGGCGCGTGTTAGGCTCGGTTTTCTCTCTTGAGCTTTTCCCAGGCGATGCCGAACGCGACGTTCCCGAAAGCCGTCCGCAGACTCGCTCTTCTTGCAGGGCTGCTCCTGATTCTGCCGATGCTGGCGCACGTGTCAGCGGCGCAGGGCGTGCATCCGCCGCCGTCCCGGGCGCTTACGGCGGGCGGCGAGGCGACGCTCGAGGCGGACCAGCAGCGCGAAGTGGGGAAGATGTTCTACGCCGACGGCCACGTCGACGTGCGCTACGAAAACGCGCGGCTGCGGGCCGACCACGTCGAGTACGACAGCGAAGCCCAGGTCGTGATCGCGCGCGGGCACGTCCAGCTCGATTACTTGACGCAGCATGTGGAAGCCGACGACGCGCGCTACGAACTGCGCACCGGCCGCGGGATTTTCCACCACGTGCACGGGACGTTCGCACTCCAGCGGCGCCCGTCGCCCACGCTCCTCATCAGCCCGAATCCGCTCTACTTCGACGCGGAAGTAGCTGAACGGCTCGATCCCAATACCTATCGCATCCACAAAGCGTGGCTCACGGTCTGCGACCCTGGGCACCCGGTCTGGAAGTTCTACGCGCCTTCGGCCACGGTGCGGCTGCAGAAATCCGTGCGGCTGGTGAACGGCAACTTTCGCGTGTTCTCGATTCCCGTCCTCTACCTGCCTTACGCAACGCTGCCGGCGGAAAAGCGGCGCGAATCGGGCTTCCTGGTTCCCGATCTTGGAAATACGTCGCAGAAGGGCTACGTGCTGGGCGACTCGGTCTACTGGGCGCCGCTCGATTGGCTCGACCTGACTCTCGGCGCGAATGACTACACCAAGCGCGGCTGGAGCCAGCGAGCGGAGTTCCGGATGAAGCCATGGGAAAACGCGGACCTCGACGCGTCGTATTACGGCGTGATCGATCGCGGGCTCGAGCAGGTGGATGCCCCGCCGCTCAAACAAGGCGGACACGAGGCGAAGCTGCTGTTCACTTCCGAATTGCCGGGCGGCTGGCGCGCGGTTGCCGACCTCGATCAGCTGACGTCGCTGACGTTTCGGCTCGCGTGGTCGGAGACATTCACGCAGGCGGTGAATTCGGAAGTGCGCAACACGGCGTTCCTGCAGAATAATTTCGACGGATTCAGCCTGGGCCTTGCGGCGCTGAGCTATCAGAACTATCTGAGCGCGACTCCGCAAACTTCGATCACGCTGCGAACCGCCCCCGAATTGCGATTCAGCTCGGTGGATCAGCAGTTTTTCAACCGGCTGCCATTTTATTTTTCGTTCGACGCGTTTACGGGGGCGGAGCATCGCGGCGAAAACGTGACGCCGTTTGAGACGCCGGGCTTCGTCGAGCGCAGCGAGATCGCGCCGACCGTCACCCTGCCGCTCCATCTCGGCGCCTGGTTCAACGTGACGCCGAGCTTCACGTTCCGCTCGACCTACTACGGCGGGCAGATGCAAAACGGCGCGTTTCTCGACGAAGGACTGTTTCGCAACACCGAGGAATTCTCGCTCGACATGCGTTTCCCGATCCTCGAGCGCGTGTGGGACGGCGGCGAGACGAAATGGAAACACGTGATCGAGCCCTACGCGGTGTATAGCTACGTCAGCGGCGTCAACGATTTCGGGCGATTCGTGCGTTTCGACGAGGATGAAACGCTGACGGACACGAACGAGATCGAGTACGGAATCACGCAGCGGCTCTACCGGCGCAGAGGATCGGGCCCGGCGGAGGAGTTCATCACTTGGCGCCTGGTGCAGAAATATTTCTTTGATCCCACGTTCGGCGGGGCGCTGGTTCCCGGGCAGCCCAACGTATTTCAGACGCTTGACGCGCTCACGCCGTTTGCCTTCGCGGACACGGCGCGGCGCTTTTCGCCGATCGTGAGCGATTTGCGCATCGAGCCCGGCAAACGTTTCGACACGCAGTTTATCGTTAACTACGATCCGGTGCGGAATCGCCTCTCGGCGATCGGAACACTGCTGAAGCTGAAACCCTACAAGGAATCCTTCATTACCCTGGCGCATTTCTCGGTGCTGAACCTGCCGCTCAATCCCACGCCTCCTCCGCTCAATTTCGAGCAGCGCTCGAATCAGATCCGCACGCTTTTCGGCTACGGCGATATGAACCGGCACGGCTGGAATATCGAAGCGGGCGCGAGCTACGACTTCACGCAGCAGGAGTTTCAAAACCAGATCGTCGAGGCGACCTACAACGGCAACTGCTGCGGCGTGGGCTTCGAATACCGGCGGTTTTCGTTTGGCACGATCCGAAACGAGAACCAGTACAGCCTCGTGATCCGCATCGCGAATCTTGGGTCGGCTGGGAACCTGCGGCGGCAGGAGAAAATTTTCTAGGCGCTATTCAGCTGGGCAGCGCGGCGGGATTCCGCATGAGCTTGGTTCCCAGCGCAAAGCCGGCCGCGCCGACTGCGAGGCCGGCAAGAACATCCGCGACGTAGTGGTATCGCCCGTACACGGTAGCCACGCACATGCATACGAAAAACGGCAAGCAGACCCAGAAAAGCCAGCGCCGGTAGCGCCATGCGGCGAGGACCGCGACCATCGAGCCGGCCACGTGGGCCGACGGAAACGCCGCGCCATGCACCCGGCCGAAGCGTTCAATGAAGCCGATCAGCGCCGTGCAATAGCCTCCGTTGAGAGGTTTTCTCTCGAGTGCGGCCAGCGAATAGTAAGGGCTTTCGATCGGCAGCAGGATGGCGATGGTGTAGATGGAGTAGTTCGCGATCGCGGTCGAGACCATCACGGTCCAGAACGCGAGGCGCTCGCGGCTCGCGTAGAGAATGGCCGGCAGGATCACGAGATTGAGGAAGTAGGTCATGTAGGCGAATTGCGCGAAGTCGTTGAGGGCGGGCGAGGCGAAACGCGCGAGCCACACGGATGGGTGCACGCCGGTGAGGGCGTAATCGAACGCGACGAGCCAGCGGTCGAACCAGCCGGAGAAAATGGCGTGCACCAGCCCTTGCAGTTCTTCGAAGAAGAAAATGTAGAGCGGCAGCGGATACCAGTGGCGCGCGAAACGCATGAGTTCGCTCCGCGATCGCGCGGCGCGGCAGGCCAAATATACGACTCCGGCCGCGAGCAGAAGATGGGGCGCGAAGTAACGTCCGGCATGGGGGATATTTTGGTGGAACAGGAGCACGATCGCCTCGAGCCAGGCGAAGTAGGCGAGAGTGACCCACTCGAATGCGCCGCAGGCGTCGCGAATCTCGTCGAACCAGCGCGTCGCCGGGCGTGGCTGCGCGAGGCTGGAATCGGCGGCGTCCCAGGGAATGGCGCGCTCGCTTGGGATCGGGGCGCGGGTTACGACGCGCGAAAATCTCACCGCGTTCCTCGGACGACGGAGGCAACACGCTGGTGGCGCGACGGCTCGGTCGTCTTCCATGTACAGACTCGCCCATCCCTGGAGGCGCCGGCGCGATTCCCGCTTTCGCCTTCGGAGCAGGCAATGCGTTCGAGGCCGACTTCGGGATTTACGGCCACAGGATGGCCGACGGCGTCGAGCATCGGGAGATCGGCGAGGCAATTGCCGTAGGCGTAGCTTTCGCAGAGATCGAGATCGTGTCGTGCCGCGAGCCTGCGGACCGCGCGCGCCTTGGCTTCGCCGCGCAAATGCTCCCCCGCGATGCGGCCCGTCCAGCGGCCATCGCGCGTTTCGAGTTCGCTGACGCAGGCCTCGATTGGTCCTGGCAAACGCCGAGCGAGCGCGCGCGCGAGCGGCCCGAGCGTGCCGCTCACCAGAAACACGCGATGCCCTTGCGCGTGATGCCACGCGATGCGCTCGATGCCTAACGCGAAGCAACGGAGCGAATCCGGCGCGAGCGAATCTTCCCAGCCGGCGGCGAGAGATTCGCGAAGGCCACCGAGATAAAATTTGTTCTCGAATGTCGCCGCGTAGGGATCGCGCCAGATGTTGCGCGCGAATTGCGCGAGCCAGCGAACGAGGTGACCGCCGTCGATCGCGTCGCGCGCGGCGAGCCACGCGATGAATCGCCATTCGAGCGAAGGAGACGGCAGCAGCGTGCCATCGAGGTCGAAGAAGGCCGCGATGTGTTCGGGAGGTGTCATCGGCAAGCTCACCGGATCGCCGCGGCCGCCAGCGGCTTGCGCGCCGGCTTTTCGGCAGCGAGATAGCGCCGGCCCTCCCAGATGACGGGAATCGCGCGAACCAGGCAGAAGACGACCGTCACACCGGTGAGGACGCGCCCCGCACTCAGCAACCCATAGGCGACCGGCCCGCTGAGCCAGGCCGCGAACCAGGGGCCGAATGTCACGTCGGAAATCACGCCGGAGGGATGCCGCAGCGGCAGCATCAAGCCGAGATAGCAGAAACAGATGCATTTCAGCGTCGCGTACGCGGCCCGGCTCACGCGCGAAGCGACGAGCCTCTTTCCCCACCAGGTTTCGAGCATCGAGTTGCCGGCGAAGCCGGTGCGTCCCGCGCGCGCGGCCAGGCCTCGCAGGAAATCCGTGAGCGCGCCGCGCACGAAAAACACGACGGGCACCCACAGCGAAATCAGCCCGGCGACCGCGAAGCATGTGAAAAAAAGATTCTCGACGACGCGATCGCCGAGAATGTCGAGCTGCGCGCCAACCGGCGTGGCCAGGCCGCGCGTGCGGGCGAGGTAACCGTCGACGCCATCAAGAGCGATCGCGGCTACGGTCAAGAGGACGGCCGCGAGATCGGCCGCCAGCATATCTTGCCCGGCTGAGAAGAGCGCGACGGCGGCAAAAGCGGCGGCGACTCGGGCGAGCGTCACTTGATTCGGCGTCATCGCGCTTCTCCTTGCAGAAAATTTTCGAGCCCGCCACCGCGCGCGGCAACGAGTGTCGCCACCTGCGGTTCCAGCGGGCGGGCCCGCGCTTTTCGATAAGGCACACGTATTGCCAGGCGTTTCCGCGCACGTTCGCCTAGCAATATCAGCGGCTTAAGAAGGGATGCGCAATTTGCTTCACACAAAAGTGATGTCTTCGCATATCACGTGGCGGGAATACCCTGCGGCACGTTGGCAGAACCAAAAAGCTATGGCGCACGTCTAAGGGATGTGGTCAAATCGCGGATTGGCTAGTGCCTGGTGTGGGGCCGGGTATTGGCTTCCCCTGAGGGATGGGAGAGGATTCGAATGTCTGTAGCCGTCCTTGCTGGTTTGTTCGTTTTCGCCGCTGGGTTGGGTTCGTTCCTATCGCCATGTGTTCTACCGCTGGTTCCCGGCTATCTTTCGATGCTGTCTGGCGTGGGTGTGGATCAGCTGAAGGAAGGCGAAACGGGAACCAGCAAACTGCTGCCGCCGGCCTTGGCTTTCGTCATCGGTTTGTCGGCGGTGTTCATTACAATGGGAGCGACGGCGAGCGCCGTTGGGCACTTTTTGCTCCAGCATCGCAACCTTTTGGCGCCGATCGCGGGTGCGCTGATCGTTCTCTTCGGCTTGCACCTTATCGGAGTGCTCACCAAGATTTCGGTTCGAGTCGGGCTCATCATCGGCATCGTTCTCGTCGCGATCGGCCTGTTCCTGAATTTCCGAACCGGCGCTGAGATGGTCATCAAGCCGGTGCACTTCTACGCGACGTCGCTCATCTTTCTTTTCGGTCCCCCGATGTCGCGATGGTTGAACCGCGACGTCCATATGCGGGACGTCGGTGGAAAGACTCCGGGCATCGTGAGCGGTTTCCTTCTTGGCTTTGCGTTTGCGCTCGGGTGGACTCCCTGCATCGGGCCGATTCTAACGACCGTTCTGGCGATCGCGGCCGCGCGCGGGAGCGTGAGAGATGGCGTGATCCTTCTCACCCTGTACTCTGCCGGACTTTCCATACCGTTCCTGCTGACCGCGGTGGGAGTCGGGCGCTTCATGAAGTTCTACCAGAAGTTTCGGCGCCATCTGCACACGGTCGAGGTCTGCAGCGGAGTTTTGCTGCTGTTGATCGGCGGCTTGATTTTCACGAACGGACTTACGATTGTCTCGAGCCACCTGAACGGAGGCAGTCTCGACGTCCTGCTCGAGAAAGCAATGCCCTCAGGCGTCAAACAATACCTCGACAGAGGCCCCAGTCCCGTTAACGCGAGTCCGAACCTTCCGCTCGAGCCAAGCGTCACGTTCAAGAATCTCGAGGGCGGCGATGTGGCACTGGGCAGTTTGAAAGGGAAAGTCGTGCTCCTGAATTTCTGGGCGACCTGGTGCGAGCCCTGCCGCGGCGAAATCCCAGTCTTGATCAACCTGCAGCAGCAATATTCCGGCAAGGGCTTCACGATGCTGGGCGCATCGATGGACGACGACCCGATGAAAGTGGTCCCAGAGTTCGTGAAGAACACCGAATTTAACGTCAACGGCAAGGAAGAAACAATGGATTACCCGATCGTGCTCGGCACCGATGCGATCACCGATGAGTTCGGGGGGCTGCTCGGCATGCCCACGAGCTTTCTGATTTCGCGCGACGGCAAGATCGTGAAGAGGTACATCGGCGTGGTGAACGAAGCTCAGATCACCAAGGACATCGAGAGCCAGCTATGATCTCAGCCAAGCCACTCCGCTATTTCCTTGCAGTCTGTGCGCTCGCATGGATCGCGGGCGCCGGCAGCCATGCGGTTGCGTCGGCCCAGGAAGCGCCGACGCTCAGCCCGAGGCAGGTCGTCAAGACGCAGACCTACGTATCGCTCGAGCCGGTGCCGCGCGGTAAGGACTTCGAAGTCGCGGTGGTCGTCGACATCAACGAGGCGTACCACATGAATTCGCACAAGCCCTCGGACGCCTACCTGATTCCGACCACGCTCACGCCAAAGCTTCCCGACGGATTTACGCTGGTCGACTCCATCTATCCGCCGGGCCACGACAAGAAATTCTCCTTCTCGGATAAGCCTCTGAACGTCTATGCCGGCAGGTGACCCTCCGGTTGAAGTTGTCCGCAACGGACAAAGCGCCGATGGGCGCGACCACCATCCCCGTCACGCTGCGCTACCAGGCGTGCAACAGCTCCGCATGCCTGCCGCCGGTGAAAATTCCGCTCGACGTGCCGGTGAAGATCGCGGCCGCCGGGGCAGCGGAGCACTCGATGCATCCTGAGATTTTCCGCTCGGGGAAGTGACAGCGGCGGGTTTCAAACGACTCGTCTTATCGCGATCCGAGAAATGTAACCGCACGCCGGATCCTCGCCACCACGCGCTCCCGGCCCAGTGCGACCATCGTGTCAAACAGCGGCGGAGCCACCGCCCGGCCCACGATCGCGACGCGCGTGGCATTGATCAGCAAGCCCGCCTTCACGCCCTCCGCCGTCGCCAAGCCGCGCAGAGCCGCATCGCACGCATCGTGGTTCCAATCGGGCAGCGCGGCAAGCGTGTCGGCGAGTTTTGCGAGCATCGTGCCCAGCCGCTCATCTTTCCAGAACTTCTCGCGCGCTTCCGCTTCGTACTCGAAATCGTCGGCGAAGAACGCGCGGGCCCATCCCGTGAAATCGCCGAGCAGGCGCGTGCGCGGCCGGATCAGATCGACCGTCCGCGCGAACCACGCGTGGTCCTGGCTCGCCTGCGAGCCATCCCACAATCCGGCCCGCATCAACTGCGCTTTGACGAAAGGCAGCAAATCCTCGATCGGCAGCGTTTGCTGGTATTCCGTATTGAACCACTCGAGCTTGGGGCGATCGAAGACCGCATTGGTGCGGCTTACGCCCGAGAGGGCAAACCGCTCGATCATCTGCGGCGTGCGGAGAAACTCCGAATCGCCTCCCGGCGACCAGCCCAGCAGCGCGAGGAAATTGCGAAACGCCTCGGGCAGAAAGCCCTCGCTGGCGTACGACCCGACGCTCGTGGCGCCATGGCGCTTCGAAAGCCGCGTCCGGTCAGGCCCCAGAATCAGTGGAACGTGCGCAAACAAAGGCACAGGAGCGCCGAGCGCCTGATAGAGCAGCGCTTGCTTCGGAGTATTCGAAAGATGATCGGCGCCGCGAATCACGTGCGTGATGCGCATGTCGATGTCGTCGACCACTACACTGAGCTGATAGGTCGGCAGGCCGTTTGAGCGCAGCAGGACGAAGTCTTCGATCTCTTCGTTCTGCACCTCGCGCGCGCCGAAAACGATATCTTCGAATTTTGTTGTGCCACTTCGGGGCACTCGAAACCGGATCGCGCGCGGAATCCCATCTCTTTGCTTGGCCGCGCGCTCCGCGTCGCTCATATCGCGGCAGGGGCATGCGGGACCCTTCTGGAGCTTTGGGCCCTCGTCATCTCCTTCGCCCTCTTGCTCTTCTGCATCGCCGGCCGGAGCCGCGTCGCCGCCTCCATAGGCGGAGGGCTTGCAGTAGCATGGAAAGGCTGCCCCCCTCGTGAGCAGACGCTCCGCTGCCTCCCGGTACATTTCGAGGCGCTGGGATTGAAAGATTGGTCCCTCATCCCATTCGATCCCCAGCCATTTCAGGTCATCGAGGATTCCGTCGACAAGCTCGGGACGGTTGCGTCCCACATCGGTATCCTCGATCCGCAGCAGGAGGGTGCCCCCTTCGCGCCGCGCGAAGAGCCAATTAAAAAGGGCGGTCCTGGCGCCTCCCACGTGGAGGTAGCCCGTCGGCGACGGGGCGAAACGGGCGCGCGGCTTTTCTGGAGAGGCCATTCGGATTCCTTGACTGTTTCGAAAGAATTTATCTTAGCGGAAGCAGCTGTCAAAATCGAGCGAACTAACGTCGTAACTCCATCGAGGTATGGCACTTGATACCGGGGTGCCGAGAGATACTCCCTTGACCTGACGGCCACAGCAGGCATACCCTTTGCGGACCAAAAGCGAGCGGCGGCTGAGCCACGTCCCGCCCGCGGTGGGCGATCGAGGTGCGGTATGAGGTGACATCCACGAAACTCGACTGGACACGGCCACAGGGCGCCTGCAGGTTTTCTGATATTCTGAATCGAGTGTCGGGTGCTAAGTCCGGAGCGTCACGTTGCCAGGCCATATTACCACCACATATCTAGTCCTTCTGGCGAGCTCGTTCCTGCTCGCGATCTTTTTCTTCTTTTTATACCGCCTGAAACACCAGGAATACCTGCTTGCTTGGTCGGCTGCTTGGGCGCTGCTTTCCCTGCATTCCGCCACCGGCGTTGTGTCCGTATTCGGGGGCAACAAAGAATGGCTCCGGCTGGACAGCGTATTGAACCAGACGGCTCTCGTCCTGGGCTCCCTGGCCTTTTACTGCGCGGCGCGGCTCTATGCGGGGCTCAGGATTCCGGTGCGCGCGATCGCTGGGGCGGCTGCCGTCGGATTCGTTTGGGCGATTGCACACACAAACGGCTGGGTCGACGTCCCGGTCGTTTTGGCCATGGGAATTCTTTTTCTCCTGGTCGGTTACACGTTCTGGGAGGAGGGGCGCAAGCAGGAAGCGCGCGTGGATTTGTTCCTCGCCATCACTTTCGCCGCATGGGGCCTGCTGGGTCTTTCCACAATTCTCCTGACGCGGTACGACATTCTGCACGGCGTCGATCTGTTCCCGCTGATGATGTTGCCCGAATTCTTCACCTGCGTGCTGATGGTGATGGCTGTGTATGAAGAAGAGCGGCGGCGCGTGGAGCGCAACATGCTGGCGCTCTCGAATCTGAACCTGGCTACCTCCGGCTTTGCGGGCGGTGAGATCCACAAGATGCTGGCGCAGGCGCTCGATCGCGTGCTGAACGTGGTCCGCATTCCCGCCGGCGTCCTTTGCGTCCAACAGGCCGAACCTCGCGCCTCGAGCTCGGTGATCGTCACGGGATTGAAGCGAAGCGCTGGCGCGGACGATTCACGACAACCATCTCGACGAATATCTGGTGAATCTGGTGGCTCGGCTCGGCGGGCTCGTGGTGCTGCGCGACCTCGCCCGCGATTCGAATTGGGAATCGCTCGAGCAGGAAGATTCGTTTCGCCAGGCGCGGCAATTGCTGCTCGAGCAGGGGCTGCGCACCGTAGTCGGCATCAGCCTGCAGGCGAAGGACCGCGTGTTTGGCGTGTTGCTGCTGGCCACGCCGGATAATCGCGGATTCACGCCCGCCGAACTCCGCTTGCTGATGGCTCTCGGCCAGCAGATCGGCATGTCGGTCGAAAACAGCTATCTGATGCAGCAGACGTCGCGGCGCAGCGAAGAGCTGCACATCCTGAACGAAATCGGCCGGGCGCTCAGCTCGACGCTCGAGCTGGACGCTTTGCTCGAGCGCATTTATTCGGAGATGCGCCGCGTGCTCGACGTCACCAGCTTTTTCATCGCCATCTACGATGCGAAGAGCCAGTGAAGTGCGCTTCGAGATCGAAGTCACCGACGGCGAGCGGCGCCCGAAGCGCTCCCGCCCCGCCGGGCAATCATCTGGTGGAATACGTGGTGCGGACGGCGCGCCCGCTTTTGATTCGCGAGAATTTCTGGGAAGAAGCGAAGCGGCTCGGCTTCGAGCCGCTGCGGGAAATGGGCTCCATGTGCGCCGTCCCGCTGATTCTGCACGATCAGCCGGTCGGCGCGCTGGTGGTTCACAGCCCGAAGGAACGGACCTTCGACGAGGGCCACGTGGAGCTGCTGCCGTGCTCGCCAGCGAGGCGGGCATCGCGATCGAAAACGCGCGGCTCTTCGCGGAAGAGCAGAAGAAATCGCGCCAGCTGACGCTGATCAACAACGTCTCGAGCCACGCCATCACCACTCTCGATCCCGACGAGATGCTGGCCAGGATCGCGGCGGAAGTCGAAAATCATCTTCCCTACGATCACATCGGAATCGCCATTCTCGATTATTCCACGAAGGATTTGGTGGTGCAGGCCGAGGCGGGCACGCGCCGCGACGCGATCGGCCGCCGGATCCCGCTGGGCGAAGGCTTGGTCGGGCAGGTGGCGCGCAGCGGGCAGATGGCGACTGTGCGCGAAGTGAATTCGTCGACGCCTCGAACCGGTTCTGCCGGGCTCGGTGTCCTCGCTCGCTCTGCCGGTCATCTATGGCGAGCAGTTTCTCGGCGTCCTTTATGTGGAATCCACCGAGACTTGCGAATTTCCCGACCAGGAAGTTCTGCTGCTCCGCACGCTGGCCGATCTCTTCGCCGGGCGCCTTGCACAACGCCCTGACGTTCCAGAAGGCGCAGGAGCAGGCCATCACCGACGGCTTGACCGGCGTGAAGACGCACCGCTTCCTCATGGAAGCGCTCTCGTCCGAATGGAAGCGCTCGACGCGCGCCAACCGCCCGTTCGCGCTCGTGCTGATGGACCTCGACCGGTTCAAATTCGTGAACGATTTTTACGGCCACCTGGAAGGCGACGTCGTTCTGCAGCGCGTGGGCCACATTCTCGAACAGAACTGCCGCCGGTCCGACGTGGTCGCGCGCTACGGCGGCGACGAATTCGTGATTCTCATGCCGGAAACTGGCGTCGAGCAGGCGCGCCAGCTGGCCGGCAAGCTGCGCGGCTGGGTCGCCTCCGATCCGCTGCTGCGCGACAAGAACATCACCGCCAGCTTCGGCATCGCCGCATTCCCGATCCACGGATCGACGCCGCAGGAACTCATTCAGGTGGCCGATTCCTCGATGTACCTCTCGAAGCATCAGGGCGGGAATTCCGTTTCGAGCGCCGAGCAGGGCGATCCCAACGACCGCAAGAGATGGAAGAAGGATGTTCTCGAAGCGTATCTCGGCGTCACGCTGAAGCGACTGTTCTCAACCGGCCCCGAGGCGTTCGAAGAAATTTACCGGCGCCTCGAGCAGTTCACGCGGTCGCTCGAGGAACAGGGCGGCACGGCGGATGCGGACGGGCTTCCGCCCGCCGTCGTCGAAACCGTCACTTCGCTCGCGTTCGCGATCGATGCCAAAGATCATTACACGCAGGGACATTCGCACAAAGTTTCCGCGTACGCCGTGATGATTGCGCAAGCGCTGGGCATGAGCCCGACCGAAGTCGAGGAGATTCGCCTCGCCGGCCTGCTGCACGATATCGGAAAAGTGGGCATTCCCGAGTCGATCCTGAACAAGTCCGGCCCGCTCGATGCCTCCGAGTGGGAAACGATGAAGACCCACACCGACCTGGGCGCGAAAATTCTCGAGCCGCTCAAGCCGATGAGCCGCATCCGGGAGATGGTTCGCCACCATCACGAGTTTTACGATGGCAGCGGCTATCCCGACCGTCTCGAGGGCGAAAACATTCCGCACGGCGCGCGCGTGATCGCCATCGCCGATGCGTACGACACGATCACATCCGCGCGCACCTATAAGAAAGCGCGCACGCCCGAAGACGCCTTTGCCGAACTCGAACGCTGCGCCGCGAACCAGTTCGATCCCGAAATCGTGCGCGTCTTCATCGAAACCATGCGCCGCGCGCCGCGCCTGACCATCGAATCCGGCGTGATCGTGCCGAGTCCCACGCCCACGTCGATTTTCTAGCGCTTCCTCGATCTCACGAACTCCCGATCAGAATCCCGACCGCGAACACCGACACGCCGCCCACAACCACCTGGAAAGCCGACGACAGCAGCGGCGTATCCATATACCGGTGCCGCACGAAGCTGATAATCGCCAGCTCCGCCGCCACCACAATCACCGCTGCCGTAAACGCCAGGTGAAAACTCGGAATCAGAAACGGCAACGTATGCCCGAGTCCGCCCGCCGCGGTCATCAGCCCCGTCACGCCTCCGCGCACGTACGGGCGCCCGCGGCCGGTGAGCGAGCCGTCGTCCGAGAGCGCCTCGGCGAAAGCCATCGAAATTCCCGCCCCGACCGATGCCGCAAGCCCCACCAAGAAAGCGTCTTTGCTCTGATGTGTCGCAAAGGCGGCGGCAAAAATCGGCGCGAGCGTCGATACCGATCCGTCCATGAGTCCCGCGAGGCCCGGCTGAATGATCTGCAGCATGAAGAGCCGCTTCTGCGATCTCTCCTCTTCGGCGCGCTCTCCCGATTCGACCTGCCTGTCGCGCAGTGATTCCGCGAATTCGAAATGTTGCCTCTCGACCTCGGCGAGATCGCCGAGCAGCTTGCGCGTGTCGGGATTCGACACCTGCTGCAGCGCTCGCTCGTAGAATCGCCGCGTCTCGGCTTCCATTACCTCTACTTGCTTGCGCACCGCGTTGATGCCGAGCGGCCGCACCAGCCACGTCGACCGCCGCTCGACGAAGCCCTTCACGTCCTGTCGCCGGATCAGCGGAATATGCTCGCCGAATCGCTGCTGGTACGTTTCGATCAGCCGCTGGCGGTGGCGCGATTCTTCGGCCTGCATGTCGTCGAACGACTTTGCCGTGGCGGGATACGCCTCGCGCAGTCCCTCGGCGAAATCGCCGTAGATGCGGCTGTCTTCTTCCTCGAGCTGAATGGCGAGAGCCAGAATTTCCCGCTCGCTCAGTTGTTTGAAACTCTTCTTGGCCATGATCGATGCTCCAGGTGGAATGGGATCTCGTCAGGGGATCGGAGCTTCAGCTCCGACATTCCGAGCAAGGGAGTTGGGTTTCAGCTCCTGAAGAAACTCTTCGCCTCCGCCCCGAATATTTATGAGACAGCCCCTTCTAGTGTTGCGTCCCGGAAATACGTTCACATAGTCGCTGGATTTTTTCCAGGATCGAATCGGGTGTCGCTGTCCAGGAGAAGGGTCGGGCCTCCGCATTGTAGCGATGAACGAAGCGTTCGATTCTCGCGACCAGTTCTTTGACGCTGCCGAAGGTGCCGCGACGGATGGCCTTCTGGGTGATGATGTTGAACCAGATGTCCACTTGGTTGAGCCAGGAAGAGTAGGTGGGTGTGAAGTGCAAGTGGTAACGGGGGCGTGCTGCCAACCAGCGTTGGACGCGAGGATGCTTGTGGGTAGCGTAGTTATCAACGATCAGATGCACGTCGAGAGCCTTCGGGACACTGGCGTCCACATGGCGCAGAAAGTCGAGGAACTCCTGGTGACGATGATGGCGTTTGCACTGACTCAGGACTGTTCCGGTGACGGTGTCGAAGGCGGCGAACAGTGTCGTGGTGCCGTGTCGGACGTAGTTGTGCGTGATCCCTTCGACGTAGCCGAGTCCCAAGGGCAGGATCGGCTGGCTACGCTCCAGCGCTTGAATCTGGCTCTTCTCATCCACACACAGGACCAGGGCTTTATCCGGTGGGTTCAGATACAACCCGACAATGTCCCGTACCTTCTCGACGAAGAACGGGTCGTTGGAAAGCTGAAAGTGACGTGCTCGGTGCGGCTGCAAGCCGAAGGCGCGCCAGATCCGGTGAACGGTCGACTTCGACAGACGGGTTTCTGCCGCCAGCGCGCGACAACTCCAGTGCGTGCCGTCTTTCGGTTTGGTTCGCAGGGTTCTGCGGATCAACGTGGCCACCTTTTCATCGGGAATCGAACGCGGGCGGCCGGGGCGCAGCTCCTCGTGCAATCCGCTCAGCCCCTGTTTCACGAATCGTCGTCTCCAGAGACCGACCGTCACTTGGTTCAATCGCAATCGGGCCGCGATGTCCTTATTGGACAAGCCATCGGCACTGAGCAAAACGATGCGCACACGGGTCACCAGGCCATGGGGCAGCGAGCGCGAGCGAGCCATCGCTTCGAGTTGTTCGCGCTGTTCCCGCTCCAGTTGCAACGGGGCCAGGGGTCGTCCCAAACTCATAGGCACCTCCATTCTCCACAGAAGGTGCCTAAGGGGAAGACGATCGTGCAACACTTATATTAGTTACTTAAGGGACACAACACTAGTGCGTCATCGCATAAATGATGTAATTGATCCCAATGCGGTAGGCCACTGACGCCGGATGCTCCGGATATTGCGGGCTGTCGGCCCACTCCCACGCGTCGCCGACGTCGGAATTGTGGCAGATCGCCACCATGATCCGTCCCTTGTCGTCGCGGATCGCTCGCCACTTTGGAGTCGCGCTATCGACCGTGTAGCGCCAGCGCTCGCCCCAGATGTAGCGCGTGCCGGGCACCTGCACGCGGTCGTCGAGATCGTACACGACGTGAAAGATCTCGTCTTTATTCGCGAGCTCCTCGATCGGGCGGTTCGGAAAAATCATGCGCATCCCGGCGGCAAAATTCGCC
This sequence comes from uncultured Acidobacteriota bacterium, assembly GCA_963836125.1. Classification (GTDB taxonomy): domain Bacteria; phylum Acidobacteriota; class Terriglobia; order Acidiferrales; family UBA7541; genus Palsa-295. The sequence goes on along the minus strand of CAWIIK010000003.1, from coordinate 149,524 downwards.
CACTCCTCGTCGCCGTGCGAATCGTCGATCATCAGGAATCCGCCGCGCAGCAGGTATTCGCGCAGCCGCGCGGCCTGCTTCTCGCTCAGGTTCCACGCGCCCGCATCCTCGATGTAAATCCACGGGTAGTTGTAGAGCTCGTCGCCATTCGCATCGACGATGTGCTCCGTCGACCGTGCCTGAATCAGTGTGAGCCGCTTCACGCCCAGTATGAATTGGCGGTCCGCCTTCGGCCAGTCCGCGGCCCATCGCTGGAAGCGGTAAAATCCGAACTCCTCGCCGAGGTCGTAATGAAAACGCGCGAACGTCCACTCGGCCTTCTCGTCGGGATTTTCCGGCGCGAACCTCTCGCCGTCCATGTCAATGATTCCGCCGCTCTCGTAATTCTGGATTTGGGCGGCGGCCGAAAATAGCATTCCCGCCGCGAACACGCAGACCAGCGCGCCCGCCAGAATTCCCCCCAAGATGCCGTGCGATTTCTCCGATTGCCGCAGGCTCATCGCCCCGCGCCTCTGCCACCGACCATAGCACATCGCATCAGACCACGCCGCAGGGTGCCCCACCCTTTGGCTTGTAAGGGTAGGAACGGTGTGGCGCCCGCCTCGGGTCACGATTCTGTGCGCGCATCCATGTGCTGGTTTAGAATATGCGCCGCTGCCGCCGGGTTGCTGCAGCAAGCGGCGCGAACAGAAAAGGAGGCGCATGCGCAGACGCGAGTTCGTGGCACTATCCGTGGCTCTTTCAAGCTTTGCACCGTTGTCAGGCGGTTCGAGCGCACCGCGCCCAAGTGTGAGAAGCTCACCTCCGATGCCTGCCCCCGCGAATCCTCTTGGCGTGAAAGCGCTCGTTTTCGACGTGTTCGGTACGGTCGTCGACTGGCGCGGCTCCATCATTCGCGAAGGCCAGCGATGGAGTCGCGAAAAGAGTCTGCAGATCGACTGGGGCAAGTTCGCAGATCGCTGGCGCGCCGGCTACGGCCCGTCGATGGAAAAAGTCCGCAAGGGCGAGCTGCCGTGGACGAAGCTCGACGTGCTGCACCGCGTGATCCTCGATCAGCTGCTCGTCGAGTTCAACATCACCGGCCTTACCGAAGGGGAAAAGGAAAGCTGGACCAACGTCTGGCACCGCCTCGCTCCCTGGCCGGACGCCGTCCAAGGCCTCACGAGCCTCAAGAAAAATTTCATCATTGCTACGCTGTCCAACGGCAACGTGTCGCTCCTGGTTGAGATGGCGAAACACGCGGGGCTGCCCTGGGACACGGTGTTTTCCGCCGAGCTCTTTCATCACTACAAGCCGGATCGCGAAGTCTATCTCGGCGCCGTCGAGCTGCTCAGCTGCAAGCCATCCGAAGTGATGATGGTCGCCGCGCATCCCCTCGATCTCAAGGCCGCGCAATCCTGCGGCCTGAAAGCCGGCTACGTCCCGCGGCCTCTCGAGCGCGGCCCGAATCCTCCGCCGCCACAGCCGGGTGCAGCACCGCCCACAGCAAACTCCTTCGACGTCGTCGCCACCAACTTCATCGATCTATCCGCCAAGCTCTCCTGAATGCGGCAAGCCGCCACACTCCCGCAGCGTCGCCGATTCCGGGGCCCGTAGCGCCGCGCTTCCCCTCCTGCGATAATCTCGCATCATATGGCCACCGCCCCGAGTTCTGCGAAAGCCGCGCGTCCCCACCGGGTCCGCGATTTCTGGGCGCGCGTCACCGAAGGCCTCGCCATCGACCAGCTCTGGGGACAATTCAAATCCGAGGCGCGCGCCACCTACGGCCTGTATTCGAAAGACGTCGACTGGGACGCCATCGGCCGCGAAAAGAAACGATGGAAGCGGCCCTTCCTCGGCGCCTGGGCGCTTTTCCAGGCGATGCTGATGAAGCTCTCGCCGGCGCGGCGCGTGCTGCTGCTCCTTGCGGTCTTTCTGCTAACGGCGCAAGTCGACGTCATCTCGAACCGGCGCGCGGAGAGCTTCAACCTCGGATGGCTCGGCGCGTTGATCCTCTTCTTGCTCCTCGCGCTCGAACTGGCCGACCGCGTCACGATGAAGCGCGACCTCGAAATCGCGCGCGAGATTCAGCAATGGCTCGTCCCGGAAAGGCCGCCCACCGTCGCCGGAATCGACATCGCCTTTGCCACACGCCCCCAAAACACGGTCGCGGGCGACTACTACGACGCATTCGTGCGGCCCGCCTCCGCCGGTGGTGCGATTTCCTACCCGCTGCTCGTGGTCGTCGCCGACGTCGCCGGCAAGAGCGTTCCGGCCGCGCTGCTGATGGCGACGTTTCAGGCCAGTCTGCGCGCGCTTTCGGCCACTCCCGCGTCTCTTGAGGAAATTGTCGTCGGCCTCGACCGCTACTGCCGCGCGCACAGCCTCGAAGGACGCCGCTTCACCACCGCGTTCCTCGCCGAGATCGATCCCGCCGCCCGCGCGATGCGCTACGTCAACGCGGGTCACAACGCCCCGGTTTTGCGCCGCGCTTCCGGGCAGATCGAGCGCCTCGAAGCCGGCGGCCCGCCGTTCGGTGTGCCGCTCTTCACTGAAAGCGAAGTCGCGTACTCCTCCGGCAGCGCGCAGCTCCAGTCCGGCGACTTGCTTTTTATTTTCACGGATGGCGTGGCCGAAGCCGTCAGCGAATCGGGCGACGAATACGGCGAACAGCGTCTGATCGCGTGCCTGCATTGGAGCGCATCCGGAACGGCCGTCGAAATCCTCAATCGCGTCATGACCGACGTCAACGCCTTCGCCGCCCAGGCCCGCCAGCACGACGACATCACCTGCCTCGCCCTCCGCGTCTCGTAACCGTGATTCCAGAAGCCCCGGCGCGGCATCCAATCAACGAGTCGAACTTAGATTTCGAGGGAGAATAGCAAATGACCGAAACAATGGGTTTCATCGGCCTGGGAAACATGGGCGAGCCCATCGCTGCAAATCTGATCGCGGCGGGCCATGCGCTGCACGTTTACAACCGGACGGCCTCGAAAGCCACGCCGCTCGTCGCCAAAGGCGCGACACTGGCGAAAGCCCCTGCCGATGTGGCATCGCCGGGCGGCATCGTTTTCACGATGGTTGCCGACGATCGCGCCATCGATGAACTCTGCCTTTGGCCCGGCTCGTTCGTCGAAAAACTCGGCCCCGGCGGAATCCACATTTCGCTCAGCACGATTGCGCCTGCCACGGCGCGCCGTCTCGCCGAGCATCACGCGAAGCACGACGTCGAATACGTCGCTTCGCCCGTCTTCGGGCGCCCCGAAGCGGCGGCGGCGAAGAAACTCTGGGTTTGCACCTCCGGCCACGCGGCTGCCAAGGCGCGCGTGCGTCCGCTGTTCGAAGCGATCGGCCAGGGCATTTTCGATTTCGGAGAAGACTCCGGCGCGGCGAACGTCGTGAAACTCTGCGGAAATTTTCTGGTCGCTTCCACAGTCGAGGCACTTGCCGAAATGATGGTCCTCGCGGAAAAAACCGGACTCAGCAAGAAAGCTGTGGCCGATATGATCGGCAACTTCTCTCCGATGCATGCGGGCTACGCCAATCTGATCGCCGAAGAAAAGTTCCAGCCGGCGGGATTTCGTCTCGCACTCGGCCTGAAGGACATCAACCTCATCCTGCAGACGGCGCGTGAAAGCACCACGCCTCTGCCGCTCGCGAGTCTCTTGCACGACCACTGGCTCTCGGCGATGGCTAAGGGCCGCGGCGATCTCGATTGGTCGGCCGTCGCGCTTGGCCTCGCCGAGGACGCCGGCCTCACCCCGCGGGCGCAAACGAAGGTCGCCCGGTGAGCGAAGGGTCAGTGAGCGCCAGGTTATGACAGCATGAAAGCGTGCCTTCTGCATGCGCCCGCGCCCGTAACGAGCAACCCGCTCGAATTCACGGACGCGCCCGTCCCGCAGCCCGGCAAGGGCGAAGTGCTCCTGCGCGTAAGCTGCTGCGGCGTCTGCCGCACCGATCTCCACGTGGTGGAAGGCGAGTTGCCGCCGAGCAAATCGCCCGTGATTCCAGGTCACCAGATCGTCGGCATCGTCGAAAAACTGGGCGAGGGCGCGCATCGCTTCGCGCCGGGCGCGCGCGTCGGCGTGCCGTGGCTTCACAGCACCGATCTAACCTGCGAATTCTGCCGCTCCGGCCGGGAAAATCTTTGCGACCATCCGACGTTCACCGGCTACACGGTCGACGGCGGCTACGCCGAATACGCGGTCGCGCCCGAGGAGTTCGTCTATCCGATTCCCGATTCGTTTCCCGACGAACAAGCCGCGCCGCTGCTGTGCGCCGGAATCATCGGCTTTCGCTGCTTGCGTCTTTCCGGAATCAAGCGCGGCGGGCGGCTCGCGTTTTACGGCTTCGGCTCGGCGGCGCACGTGGCGATTCAAGTGGCGCGCCATTGGGGCGCGGAAGTCTACGCGGCCACGCGCGGCGCGAAGCATCAGCAGCTCGCGTTGCAGCTCGGCGCCGTGTGGGCGGGCGAAGCGACGGACGAGCCTCCGGAGAAACTCGACGCCGCCATTATTTTTGCGCCCGCCGGCGAACTCGTTCCTCCAGCGCTCAAAGCGCTCAAGAAAGGCGGCATCCTGGTGCTCGGCGGCATTCACATGAGCCCGATCCCTTCTTTCGATTACAATCTGTTGTATCAGGAGCGCGTGATTCGCAGCGTCGCCAACAACACCCGCGAGGACGGCGAGGATTTCCTCCGCATCGCCGCCGAAATTCCGGTGCGCACGCAGGTGACGGTGTACCCGCTGCGCGAAGCCAATCGCGCGCTGAACGACCTGAAAAGCGATCGCGTCAACGGCTCGGCGGTCCTGGATTGCAGGCAATGATGAAGGTCATTTCGCTCAACGTCGGCAAGCCGCGCAGGGTTCCCTACGGCGACGGCGAAGTGACCACCAGCATTTTCAAATCGCCGGTGCCGGGTCCGCTGCTGCTGCGCCGGCTGAATCTCGATGGCGACGCGCAGTCCGACCTCCAGGTTCACGGTGGCCGTAACAAGGCTGTCTATGCCTACCCTTCCGAGCACTACGAATCCTGGCGCAAGGAGTTTCCCGAGCAGGAGCTCCCTCGGGGCATGTTCGGCGAAAATCTGACAACCGAAGGGCTGAAGGAAGAAAACGCCTGCATCGGCGACCAGTTTCGCATCGGCGAGGCGGTTGTGAAAGTCACGCAGCCGCGCATGCCCTGTTACAAACTGGGAATCCGCTTCGGCCGCCCGGATATGGTGAAGCGATTTCTCGCCAGCCGCCGCTCGGGAATCTATTTTTCGGTGGTCGAAGAGGGCATGATCGGCGTGGGTGACGCGATCGAGAAAATTCACGAAGACGAAAATCGCCTCAGCATCGCCGATATCAATCGCGCCTACGCCGACACCAGGAACAATGAGCCGCTCCTGCGCCGGATCGTCCGTCTCGGAATTCTTCCCCAAGGCCTGCACACCGAGTTCGCCGAAGAACTTGCGCTGCTGAAGCGGTAGCGCGCGGTCGGAATCCCGCTATTTCGTATAGGTTTTGCCGTAGCCGTTTCGCTCGTTCATCACGGTGAAAACGGCGTTCGGTTCGGCTGAGATCTTGATGTAGTAGCCTTCGTCGTCCCCACCCACGTTGGCGATGAACTGTTTCGGCACGTTGTGTTTCTCCGCTCCCGCCATCGAATAGTGCAGTTGCCAGAAATCCTCAAGCCCCGGCGAATCGTGAATCGTTTGCCACGTCAGCGGATGGCCGCCCTTGATTGCGCCGTTGTTCATCACCGCCACGCGCGGATGGAGCGCATACACAATCGCCGGAGCGTTCGATGAATCGCCCGTGCCCGGATGCGCCGCGCCGTGATGCGTTACGAGGTAGAGGTCAACCGTCCCGATCAGATTGTTCGGGCAGACCAGGCCAAGTTCCTTCTGGTTCGTCAGATCGCCGAGATCGATGAAGCGGAACTTGCCGAAAGTAATCAGCATGCCGACCGACTGCGCGTTCTCGCTTTTGTCGGGCAGCGGTGGCGGTTCCGACGCGCACCACGGATTCGGCTGGCCCGCGCCCGGCAGCGGCTTGGCGATCTCTTCGCCCGCCGATGTAAGGACCTGCACGCGAATTCCCTTGAGAGGGATTTCGTCGCCCGGCTTCACGATGGTGCGCTTCGACTGCTCCGCTATTTTTTCGTAGGTTGCGTAATTCGCGCGCGTGTCAGCTTCCGTGTTCGGGCCGTGATCGAAGAATGCGCCGATTTTGATGCGGCTCGCGAGCTGGGCCACTCCACCGGCGTGATCGGAGTGATAGTGCGTGATCACGAGATCGTCGATGTGGTCGATGCCCGCGTCTTTCGCGGCCGCCATGATGCGGTTCGCGTCGCGCCCGTTGGAATCGTCCCAGCCGGTATCGACCAGCAGGGACGCGCCCTCGGGATCGACGATCAGCGTCGATTGGCCGCCTTCCACGTCGATGAAATAGATTTCCAGCGCTTTCCCCGCGCGCGCCGCTGGAACGGCGAGCGCCGATGCGCAGGCAATCCAGAAAAGAACGAGAGAGAAGCGCCGCACGAAAAAGCTCCCGGGCAAATTCACGTCGTCCAATTGTACCGGAACGATGCGGAAAAATTGTGGCTACACGCATCGCCGGCATTGCACCGCGGCAGGAATCATTGGCACAATTGAGCGGGGAAAGGGGGCAGGCGCGGACGAACATGCGCAGAGGGAGTGGAGCGTGACCCAGCGAAACAAGATCGGCATTCTGACGGGCGGCGGCGACGTACCGGGGCTGAATTCCGTCATCAAGTCGGTGGTTTACGGCTCGAGCGCATTCGGGCGCAAAGTCATCGGATTTCGCAAGGGCTGGGAAGGCCCCACGCACATGACCGGCCCCGACGATCAGACGTACATCCTGGAGCTTACGCGCGACAACACGCGAACTATCGACCGCTTCGGCGGCACCATGCTCCACACGTCGCGAACCAACCCGCGGAGGGTGGCGGCGGCGAAACTCCCCAAGCATCTCCCCACAGCTGTGATCGATCAGCTGCCGTTCGACGGCAAATACTACAATCTGACCGCAGTCGTGATCGACAACCTCGAGAAGCTGGGCATCGGCTGCCTGGTTGCGATCGGCGGCGACGACACGCTGAGCTTCGCGTCGGCTCTTTCGGACGCGGGCTTTCCGGTGATCGCGGTGCCGAAAACGATGGACAACGACGTCCAGGGCACGGAATACTGCATCGGATTTTCCACGGCCGTGACGCGCGCGAAGCAATCCATCACGCGCCAGCGCACCACAATCGGCTCACACGAACGCATCGGCATCTTCCGCATCTTCGGCCGCGACGCGGGTTTTACCGCGCTGTACACGGCGTACGTCACTTCGACGCGCTGCCTGATCCCCGAGCATCCGTTCGATATCGATCGCATCTGCAATCTCTTGATGGAGGACAAGACGAAAAATCCGAGCCACTACTCGCTCGTGATCGCCTCTGAAGGCGCGATGTGGACCGAGGGCGAGGTGAAGGAAGTCGGCGAGGCCGACGCGTACGGCCACCGGAAAAAAGCCGACATCGGGCACGCGCTCGCCGAAGAGGTGCGCAAGCGAACGGGCCAGGAAACGATCGTCAGCGACCTCACCTACGATCTGCGCAGCGGCGAGCCCGATTCGATCGATCAACTCGTGGCCATCACGTTCGCCAACATCGCCGTCGATCTGATCCGCGACGGAGTCGCCGGGCGGATGATCGGGATTCAGAACGGCTGCTACGCGCACGTCGAGCTGCCGCACGCGTCGCTCGGCGCGCGCAAGGTGGATGTCGCGAAGCTCTACAATACCGAGCGCTACCGGCCGAATTACAGCTCGAAGCTTGGTTCGCCGCTGATGTTTGGCGCCTCGTGACCGATTTCTGAGGCATCGGCGCGCGGAATCGAAGGCGTCATTTCTCTCATCTAACGAGGGGCATACCCGAGCGGGTGGAACGGATTTCGGGTATAATGAAGTTTCCCCGCTGGCTTAGCGACGCGAACGTGCGGCCTGAACTTGAGCTCACATCGGGCTGACGTCGCGCAGACCGGCCGGCAGACAGGAGTTGTCCCATGAAACAAGGAATTCATCCGGATTACCATGCCGTGACGGTGCACTGCGCCTGCGGCAACACGTTTGAGACGCGCTCGACCTTCAAGGGCAATCTGATCCGCGTGGAAATCTGCTCGAACTGCCATCCGTTCTTCACTGGCAAGCAAAAGTTGATCGACACGGCGGGGCGCGTCGAGCGCTTCCAGAAGAAATACGCGGACAAAGCCGCTTCCATCGCCGCCAAGAAGTAATCGCGATTTCATCCCTCGGAAATTTCTGCTCCGGCGGGCGCAACAATGTTGCTCCCGTCGCGGGCTTAATTGGGCGCTTAGGGGTCGGAAAAAGCCACTTTTGGCGCCCATCCTCTTTTTCGCACCGAACTGTCACGCCAATATGATCGAATATTGAGGCAACCGGAAATGACTGCTGCCACAAGAGGAACATGACCGATGACGGTGCTCTACGTCGTGACCACGGGCGGGACGATCGAGAAAGTCTATTCCGAGCGGCAGGGCGTCGTCGCGAACCTCGACAGCAAAATCGACCGCTACCTCCGATTGCTGCGGCTTCCCGATTCCGACGTGCGCGTCGTGCCGCTGATGAATATCGACAGCCTAGAAATGACGGATTCCGACCGCGCTCGGATCCTTGAAACCGTGAAGGGCCTCCTTCACGAGAAGGCTCCTATCCTAGTCACTCATGGAACAGACACGATGGTTGAGACGGGCCTGTATTTGCAGCGCGCTTTGCCGAGGCTGGAGGTTCCCATCGTGATGACCGGAGCGATGGCGCCGCTCGGCTTCGAAGGCAGCGACGCGCTGCAGAATTTGACCGAGAGCCTGTTCGCTCTCCGCGTCCTCCCGCCCGGAATCTATGTGGTAAGCCACAACCAGGTTTTCCCGATCTCAAACGTCCGCAAGGACCGCACGCTCGGCCGATTCGTCAAGATCGAAGAGAACTGATACCTTCTATCGCTCGCACGCGAGGTGATCTGACGATGATCATTCCCGAGACGAAACAAGCGGCGGTGGCGCGGGCGCTGCGGCAGGCGTTCGGCGTGGATGAATTCGAAGACGTTCGAATTTTGACCGAAGGGCTTTCGTCGGCGCTTGTGTTTCGGATCGTCGTGCGGGGGAAGCCGTATCTGCTGCGCATCATCATGAAAACCGATGCGATGAACGATCCCACGCGGCAGTTCACCTGCATGAAGATTGCGGCGGAAGCGGGGATTGCACCGCGGGTGTGGTACGCGAGCATCGAAGACAGGCTTTCGATCACCGATTTCGTGGAAGCAAAGCCGTGGCCGGAGAATCGGGCGCCGCTGATTGCGGATACGATCCGCAAAGTCCATTCGCTCCCCGCTTTTCCGAAGCTGATGAATTATTTCGACACCCTGGACGGATTCATCCGCCGGTTTCAGGAGCGGGAAATCCTGCCGGAGAAAATGACCGAGGATCTGTTTCGACTCTACGGCGAAGTCGCTCGCGTCTATCCTCGCAACGATCCGGATGGCGTGGCGAGCCACAACGATCTCAAGCCGGAGAACATCCTTTTCGACGGCGAGCGCGTGTGGCTGGTGGATTGGGAAGCGGCGTTTCTGAACGACCGGTACGCCGACCTCGCGGTTCCGGCGAATTTCTTCGTTCGAGACGAAGCCGAGGAAAACGCCTACCTTCACGCCTATTTTGGCGAGCCACCCGGCGACTATCGGCGCGCGCGCCTTTTCCTGGTGCAGCAGGCTGCGCACCTGTACTACGGGACGGCCTTTCTGCTGCTGGTTGCTCGGGCTGGCAAGCCGATCGCGCCGAATCTCGACGCGCCGGACTTCGCCGACTTCCACCGCCGCCTCGTCTCGGGCGGGGTAAGCCTGGCAAATGAGGAAGCGAGAGAAGAGTACGCGAAGATCCACCTGAACCGCGCGCTGCGCGACATGCAGACGCAGCGATTTCAAGACGCTGTTGCAAGAGTAAGGGCGTACCACATGAGTGCGTAGCCCATATACGCCGCTGAGCACGGTGCTGTACTGGATTTTCATGGGAGCCATCCACTCTGTGGTGTGAGGTACCGCTTCTGTTTTCTGGGGTTGCACCGTTGTAAGATACGGAGAAGATGGCTACGCGATTGTCTTCCGCACACGATTCGGCGCACGCATCATCGCAATCCGCGGATTCGCATGCCGATTCGCTTGTCGAAACGGCAGCGCCGCGCGTCACCCTGCGGAATTCGTTTGCGCATCCGTTTGATTCGGCGATGGCGGCGGCGCGGACGTGCTATTCGCCGCATCTGGTGCAGCCCGAGGAGATCACCGAGAAGCAGCGGGTGATGATCGGGTCGGGAACGTATTTCGGCGGGCACCACACCGTTTACCAGCACGCGCATTTCGAATTCGGGCTCGAGAACGTGAGCCGGCAATTCGTCTGGTCGTTTCTGCACGCGCACCCGTTCTACAACTCGGAGCAGCAGAGCCAGCGCTACGTGCGGCTGGACCGCGCGCAGGCGTACGTCCCGGCGGAAAGCGCGACATTCGGCGCGCCGGAGCGCGCGATTTACGAAAAGGCGATTGTGCGCGCGTGGGAACACTATCGCGAGCTGACCCGCGTGCTCGAGCCGACGGCGCGCGAAATCCTTGGCGATATCTGGCACGTCACGCCCGCGTCGCACGCGAAGCGCGTGCAGAAGGTGGAGCGCCAATCGGAGAAGCGCGCGATCGAAGTGGCGCGGTACGCCCTGCCGGTGGCGGCGTTCACCACGATGGTGCACACGCTTTCGGGGATCGTCCTGCACCGGCTGTGGCGGATGAGCGCGGCGAACGACACGCCGACGGAAGCGCGACTGGTGATCGGGGAGATGGTGGCGCGGGTGCGCGAGGTCGATGGGCAGTTTTTCGACCGCTTCGACAACGAGCCGATGGAAGCGCCGCCGGAATTCGCGAGCGAGGCGTGGCGCGATGGCGAGGCGTTCGCGCGCGAATTCGATGCGCGGCTGGATGGAATGACGTCGCGGCTGATCGATTCGTCGCCGCGCGCGATTGCGGCGATGGCCGAAGGCTACCGCGCGGTGATGGGGCTGACGGCTGCGGAATGTCCGGACGCGGAGGCGCTTGACCGGATGCTGAATCCGGCGCGTAATCCCTACCGACGCGAAACGCTGAACGTGGGTGTCCACGCGCCAATGATGCGGCCGCTCGACAACGCGCATTTCACGTTTGCGAAGAAAATCAGCCACACGGCGGACAGCCAGGATCAGCGGCACCGCATGGTTCCCGGATCGCGTCCGCTGCTGACGCTGGCCGACACGCGCTCGGCGGATTACATCACGCCGATGCTGATCCGCGAGAATCCGCGCGCGCTCGAAATTTACCAGCAGGCGATGGAAGAAGCGTGGGCGGCGAAGAACGAGTTGCTCGATCGCGGCGTCCCACGCGAATTCGCGCTCTACCTGCTGCCGAATGCGAAGGCGATTCGGCTCGTCGAATCGGGATCGTTGCTGCACCTGCTCCACAAGTGGACGATGCGGACGTGTTTCAACGCGCAGGAGGAGATTTATCAGGCGTCGATCGAAGAAACGCGGCAGGTGCGCGCCGTTTTGCCGGAGCTGGGGCGCTATATTGGGCCGCCGTGCTATTTGCGGGCGGGTGTTTCGACGCCGATCTGCACCGAGGGGTCGCACTTCTGCGGCGTGAAAGTTTGGCTGGATTTTCCCAACGTCGAACGGCGGATTTGAATTTTCCCCACCGCGTGAACTGAATCCCGGGCGAAGGCCCGGGGCTGAAGCCCCTTTTCTTGCTTAGGCTTTTCGCGGGCCTAAGGCCCACGCTTCCACCCTGCCGCACTGCGAACCGCTGCTCGACATGCAAACTGAAGGGCGAGATGCTCGGCACGCGCCCCGATGCGAAGAATGCCGCGCTAGAGACCGCGGCCCCACATTTAGATCTTGACGCGATTTGGCGTTGGGGAGGTGCTCGACGCGCGCCTTGATGGAGCACTGCCGGGCTACCCTTCCTGCATCGGGGTGAAAGGAACCCGGCGCTACGTTTAAACCTTCACGGACGCGAATCTACGCGGGGATTTCGGGGACGGCGGCGACCAGGGCTTGCGTGTACGGATGTTGCGGCGAGTGCAAGACCTGCTCGGCTGCGCCGGATTCGACGAAGCGGCCGGACTGCATCACGGCGACGCGCGACGCGAGTTGCGCGATTACCGGGAGGCTGTGCGAGATCAGGATCATCGTGAGCGAGAATTCCTGGCGGAGGCGCGCGAGGAGTTCGAGGATTTGCGCGCCGACGGAAACGTCGAGCGCGGAGACGGGCTCGTCCGCCACGACTAGCGCGGGGCGCAGAATCAGCGCGCGGGCGATGCCGATGCGCTGGCGCTGGCCGCCGGAAAATTCGTGCGGGTAGCGGGCGAGCGCTTCGACGCCGAGGCCGACGGCTTTGAGAATTTGCGCGGCGCGCGTGCGGCGTTCGGCGCGCGAGAGCGACGGCTCGTGGATCGCGAGCGGCTCGGCGACGATCGAGCCGACGCGCATCCGCGGGTTGAGCGACGCGACCGGATCCTGAAACACCATCTGGATGCCGCGGCGCAAGGCGCGGAGTTCGGAACCGCGCGCGCGCAGCCAATCGTGGCCCTGAAAGCGGACTTCGCCGGAGTCGGGCTCGATCAGGCGGAGCAGCATGCGCGCGAGGGTCGTCTTGCCGCAGCCGGATTCGCCGACGATGCCGAAGGTTTCGCCGCGCTCGAGCGTGAAGCTGATGGCGTCGACGGCGACGTGATCGGGCGATTGCGAAGCGGAGCTTGCGAAGACGCCCGTGGCGGCCGCGAACGATTTTCGCAGGTCGCGCACCTCGAGAATGTGCTGGGACGGGTTCATCGCGCGGCGCCTTCAGCGAGCAAGGATACACCGGGCGCGGTGGGCGTCGTCGCCGCCGCTTATGGGAATGAGCTCGGGAAGAGCGGCGTCGCACGTGAGGATGTGCTGCGGGCAGCGCGGCGCAAAGGCGCAACCCGAAGGCAGCGCATCGAGCGCGGGAACCTGGCCGGGAACCGGGGCGAGTTTTTCGCGCGTGAGGCGCGGGGCGGCGCGCAGCAGTCCTTGCGTATACGGATGCGCGGGATGGTGCAGGACCTCGGCGACCGGTCCCTCTTCGACGATGCGGCCGGCGTACATCACGGCGACGCGGTCGGCAACCTGCGCGACGACGCCGAGATCGTGCGTGATGAAAAGCAGCGCGAGCTGAAGCTCGCGGCGCAGCGTGGCGAGAAGCTCGAGAATCTGTTTCTGCACGGTGACGTCGAGCGCGGTGGTCGGCTCGTCGGCGATGAGGACGTGCGGGCCCGGTGCGAGCGCCATCGCGATCATTACGCGCTGCCGCAAGCCGCCTGAAAGCTGGTGTGGATACTGACGCGCGCGGCGGGCGGGCTCAGGAACCGCGGCGCGTTCGAGAAAATCGATGGCGCGGCGGCGGATTTCCTGACGGCCGAGCGCGGGCTCGTGGACGCGGATCGCTTCCTCGATCTGCGCGCCCACGCGGATCACGGGATCGAGCGCCGTCATCGGCTCCTGAAAAATCATCGCGATGCGGCGGCCGCGCAGCGCGCGCATCTGGCTGGCAGAGGCGGTGACGAGATTTTCTTGGCTCGCGCCGTTGCTGCCGTGGCTGGAGGATTCGCGCAGCCATGCTTCGCCGCTGCGGCGAGCGCCGGGTGGCTCGAGTCCCATCAGCGCGAGCGAGAGCATCGTCTTGCCGGAGCCGGATTCGCCGACGATGCCGAGCGTCTCGCCTTCGGCGAGTGAGAATGAGACGTCATTCACCGGGCGCACCCGGCCGGCGCGCGTCGGCAATTCGACGGTGAGGCCGCGGACGTCGAGGTTTGTCGGCATGACGACATCATAAGGCGTTCGCGGAGTGGCGACGAAATTTTGCGGGGGCCGGTTGAGGCAAGTGCTGCCGGCGATGAGCGGACATGGGCGCACTCCTTCGCCGAAAGAATTGGATTATAATGCCTGCCCACTAGCGAGTCGTACCGACAGTGTTCGAGGTCTGCGCATGAAGAAACCGAAAGAAACGAGGCGGTCGAGCGACGAAGCGGTGAAAGCGAAGACCGGCAAAGTGTGGGCGGAGTGGTTCAAGATTCTCGATAAGGCGTACGAGCGCGGCATCCGGCAACAATTCCAGAAATGCGACGGGGTGTTCAGCGCGTCGGGAAGCCGGACGATCGCCGCGCCGCTGGCGAAGGCGTACGCGGCCTGGACCGACGAGAAACTGAGGAAGCGATGGCTGCCGGAAGCGCCGATCGAAATCACGGCGGCGACGCCGGGCAAATACGTTCGCGCAAAATGGAATGGAGGCACGCGGCTGAGCGTGGGTTTTTACGCGGCGCCCGGCGGAAAGACGCGCGTGGCGGTCGACCACGAGAAGCTCGCGGGCACGAAGGAATGCGCGAAGATGAAATCCTATTGGTTTGAAGCGCTGGATCGGCTGCAGGGAATTCTCGAGGCGTGATGACGGCCGGGCCGGGCGGGTTTGAAACCCGCCCCTACACCGAAGAACCAAACAAAGACTTAGTAGTCGTTGGCGGAGCCTTCGAGGAAGGCGCGGAGCTTGCGCGAGCGCGACGGGTGGCGCAGCTTGCGCAGGGCCTTGGCCTCGATCTGGCGGATGCGTTCGCGCGTGACGGCAAAGGACTGGCCGACTTCTTCGAGCGTGTGCTCGCTGCCGTCGTCGAGGCCGAAGCGCATCTTGATGACTTTTTCCTCGCGCGGTGTGAGCGTTTTCAGCACAGAGGAAGTTTGCTCCTTGAGGCTGAGGTTGATCACCGCGTCGGAGGGCGACACAACCGCCTTGTCCTCGATGAAATCGCCGAGATGCGAATCTTCCTCTTCGCCGATCGGAGTTTCGAGCGAAATTGGCTCCTGCGCGATTTTCAGAATCTTGCGGACTTTCGCGACCGGGATATCCATCCGCTTCGCGATTTCTTCGGAAGTGGGCTCGCGGCCAAGCTCCTGCACGAGCTGGCGCTGCGTGCGGACGAGCTTGTTGATCGTCTCGATCATGTGCACGGGAATGCGGATGGTGCGAGCCTGATCGGCGATGGCGCGCGTGATGGCCTGGCGAATCCACCACGTCGCGTAGGTGGAAAACTTGTAGCCGCGGCGCCACTCGAATTTGTCGACCGCCTTCATCAGGCCGATATTGCCTTCCTGAATCAGGTCGAGGAACTGCAGCCCGCGATTGGTGTATTTCTTGGCGATGGAGACGACGAGGCGGAGGTTCGCTTCGATCAGCTCCTTTTTCGCCTGCTCGGCTTCGGCTTCTCCCCGAAGAATCACCTGAAGCGCGCGCTTGAGCTCGGTGGGGCTCACTTCGGCCGCGATTTCGATTTCGCCCAATTCCTGGCGGCGCGCTTTCAGGTCCTTGCGCGCTTCGGCCTGGACGTCCGCTTTCGACGCATCCACGCGGCGCTCGAGCTTGGCGATTTCGCGTTCGAGGAAATGGACGCGCTCGACCGTCTGGTGGATCTTGTCGATCAGGCGCTTCTTTTCAAGCGGATTGAAATCGAGCTCGCGGACGAGACTCGACATCTCGACGCGGGTTCGCCCGAGGGCGTAACGAGCGTGCAGGTAGGGGCGCTTCTTCGAACGGGGAATCTTTTCGAGTTTCTGCGCTTCCTTCATCGCGAGCATGTAGAGCTTCGCGATCTTGTCGATCTGCTTGAGCGTTTCCTTGGTCTTCGCTTCGATTTTTTCTTCGGTGAGCTCTTCGTCGTCGAACTGGACGATTTCCTTGATCGAGCGCGAGCCATTGCGCAGATCCTCGCCGACCTGGAGCATTTCCTTCAGGATCAGGGGAGCGCGTGTAATCGTTTTCAGGACGAGCAGCTGGCCGCGCTCGATGCGCTTGGCGATGGCCACTTCGCCCTCGCGGGTCAGCAGGGGAACCGTGCCCATTTCGCGCAGGTACATACGAACCGGGTCGTTGGTTTTTTCAAGCGTGCCGGGGGTGAGATCGAGATCGCCGTCCGACTCCGCCGGTTCTTCCTTGGCGGGCGCCTCGGCGGAGTCGGAAGAATCGGCGGCCGCCAGCGCCGCCTTCGCGCTCGAGAGATCTTCGTACACGTCGATCCCGTAGCGCTCGAACGTCGAGAGCAGGTCGTCGATTTCCTCCGAGGAATGCACCTCGGGCGGCAGGATATCGTTCACCTCATCGTAGAGCAGGTAACCGCGTTCCTTGCCCATCGCGATGAGCTGTCGTACCTGATCGTATTTTTCCTCAAGAGCCAGACTCACGCTTCCCCCTCGAAGATCCCGTCGCGCAGATGCGCGCATTCCATGGCAAAGCGGCCGGGACAGACACCCCGGCGCATCTCAAAATCGATTATGTAGAGACGGATAAATAGAGCGAATCCGCAAACCCGCTTCCGAATTCCGATGCCAGCGCCCAACTTGCTCGCGCCCCGTAAGTATAACCACAGCTATATGATGCTTTGCGCGTGCGGCCCGTTTCCTCCAAAACCTTTCAATAATACATGGCCGCAAGGAGAATCGTCAATCCGATGCCCTAAGTGCTACGGGCGGCAAACGTTGTGTTTGTCCGGCCTTCTCGTGTTTATTGCGGCAGATGGCAGGACCGGATTCCCTGCTTCTCGAAATACTGCTGGTGATAATCCTCGGCGCGATAAAAGTCCGGGGCCGGCGCGATTTGCGTCACGATCGGGCGCTTGAAGACTCCCGCCTTTTCGAGCGCGGCTTTGGCTTCCCGCGCCTCCTTTTCCTGCTCGGCGTCATGGAAGAAAATCGCCGAGCGATATTGCGATCCGAAGTCAGGGCCTTGGCGGTTCAGCGTGGTCGGGTCGTGGCTTTGAAAGAAAAGCGCCAGCAGCTCGCGATAGGAAACCTGATCGGGATCGAATTCCACCTCGACCGCCTCGGCATGGCCCGTCCGATCCGTGCATACTTCTTTGTACGTGGGATTCTTGGTAGTGCCGCCCGTATAACCTACGGTCGTGGAGGTCACGCCCTTGACCTGCCGGAAGGCGTCCTCGACGCCCCAGAAGCACCCTGCCGCGAAAGTCGCCTTAGCCATTGCCGGAAACTCCTTTTAACTGAATCGGCTCACTTGCCAGACTAATTTACCCACACCAAGACGCTTACGTCGAGCCCCAGGAACGTGCGCTTGTAGGGATTAGACGCACTGGCCGCGATTTGGTCGCAAGCACCTGTTTTGACCGCCAAATGGATGGAAAAAACGAGCAAATCAGGCAGTTTTGCCGGCCAATAGCGCGCCATTCGTCGATGTCGCTTGATCGCGCGATTCCTCGAAAATCTTTTCGAGCATGGAGGGGATCTCGAAGACGGCCTGATTGTTCAGGGCGATCGTGTTGGCGCGAAAGCGGGCCAGCGCCGAAGGCTCGATCAGTTGTGCGACCGCACGATCGATCTCGCGGAAACTTCGCAGCACGACGCCCACTTGCCTCTCGACGACGTAGTCGGCGTTATAACGCTCTTGAGGCAGCGTCCAGGCGTTGCATGCCACGATCACAGGCAGGTGCATCGCAAGCGCTTCGCTCACGCTGCCGGGGCCGGGCTTGCCGATGAAAAAGTCCGTCAGACGCATGTATTCGTTTACGCGGGTCGTGAACCCCTCAACGAAAACCGGGATTCGCCACTTCCGCGCGCGCAGCTCTTCGGCGAGCTTATCGTTTTTTCCGCAGATCAGAATCAGCTGGAGATCGAGTTTGGAACGATCGAGCCGCTCGGCTATCTCCCTTATTTCGTGCGAACCGTATCCGCCAAAGAGGACAAGGCCGGCCGGCAGATCGGCTCGCAAGCCGAGCCGCTGCCGCCCGGCCACGCGATCCTCGCTCTGGGGCTCGTAAAAGCGCGGATGAAGAATCATCCCCGAAGCGCGGAAAATCCGGTCCTCCGGATGCCCCATCGAACGCGCCTGGGAAACCGCCCGGTCCGAGCCGCAAATGAAGTACTGCGATTGCCGCTCCTCGATCCAGAAGTGCGGCGGGTAGTCCGCGAGGTCCGTGAGAATCGTGACGAATGGGCGTCCCGGGAACACGTGGCCGAAGCTTTCGCACATGATGCGGTTGAAGTGCGGGACGAAGGAAACCAGCATATCCGGCCGCGCCTTGCGCCAGTATTCTTCGAGGAGGCGCACCCCGCCGCGGTGGTTGATCTTCACGACAAGCTGGAGAACCTTAAGGAGTTGCGGGCTGCCGAGCGTCCAGCCATTGCGCAACATCGTGTTGTACAGGTCTTGAATCCGGATCCGGGTGACTTTCTTCAGGACATCGAGAGGATCCAGGATTTCCTGCAGGTTGGCCAATTCGACTTGCCAGGGACGCTGCTGACCCTCGATTGCCATCTTGAGCGCAGTCGCGGCTGCCCGATGCCCGCCGCCAGCGTCGAAGAAGCCGAATTCAAGCCGCTGCACTCAAAGCGCTCCCATGAGTGACGCATTCTGGCACGCCCGTGACTGAGGAATGCTACAGGAGTGTTAAAAGCCAAAGTGTTGTGTCGAAAGAGTTAAAGTTCGTGTTTTCAAAAGTTTAGCGCAAAGTCACATTGCTGTAATATTGATCTTCTAGACTTGTCGTTGATGAGATGCGACATGCACGTTCACTCATACTTCTCAGGACCGGCGACAACGCCGTTTGTGAATCGGTTTTGTCGCGAGAGCTATAGCCATCCTCAGGAGGTTTATTCCGTTCTCAAACGACGGGGAATGAACCTTTTCACGCTCACGGACCACGATTCGATCGAAGGGTCCGAGAGCCTGAGGAAAAATCCGAACTTCTTTCTCAGCGAAGAGCTAACCTGCCGGATGCCCAGCGGCACGGAAGTCCACATCGGCGTGTACGATTTCCATGAGCGGCAGCACGTGCAGCTCCAGCAGCGCCGCAACGATCTCGTCTCGCTGCTGATGTACCTCACCGAGCGGCGGCTCTTGTTCAGCATCAACCATGTTTTCTCGAGCCTTACGGGGCGCCGCGAGCGCGAAGATTTCGCGTGGTTCGAGGCGTATTTCCCGGCGATCGAGGCGCGCAACGGGCACATGCTCGAGAGGGCGAACGAACACGCGGCCACGCTCGCCCGGCAATGGGACAAGATCGCTCTCGGTGGAAGCGACGCGCACGCGCTGGCGTCGGTGGGAACGACGTACACGGTGGTTCCCGGCGCACGCGATAGGGACGAATTCTTCGCCGGGCTTCGAAACGGCGCGGGGCGGGTCGAAGGCGAATCCGGCAGCTTCACGAAACTGACCCGCGACGTCTTCTCGATCGCGTTCGAAATGATGCGCGAGGAATCGTGGACCACGCTGCTGATGCCGCTCGGGCTGCTGGTGCCAGCCATTACATTCTTGAATTATCACGATGAACGCGTATTCAGCCGCCGGTGGGCGGGCGAGATTTTGGGTCAACCGGAACGCAGCAAGCGTCCTCGATGGGTCTCCGTGCCGCAACCCGCGGTGGAGGAACTCGTATGACGATAGGAAAAGCGGTCTGGCATCAGATTCAATCGAACGATTATCGCCTGATGCGCAAAGTGCATCGCTGGCCGGCGCCGCGATGGTTTCGCACTCTCATGATCGTCGCCACACGCAGCGGCGACGGCTGGCTATGGTATTCGCTCGGGCTCATCCTACTCGTCTATGGAGGCGAGCATCGCTTCCAGGCGATCGGCGCGGGACTCTGCGCGGCAGCCGCCGGAATACTCTTGTTCCGCGCGCTGAAGCGCACCAGCCGGCGAAAGAGACCTTGCGAGATCGAGCCTCACTGCTGGTCCGCCATTTTGCCTCCGGACAAGTACTCGTTTCCGTCGGGTCACTCGATCACGGCCTTCGCGATTGCGATTGCCATCGGACTTTTCTATCCGTACCTCCAGGCTTACCTGCTCTTGGTGGCTCTGCTGATCGCCTCTTCGCGGATCGTCCTCGGAATGCATTTTCTGAGCGACGTGCTGGCGGGCTCCGCGATCGGCGTGCTTCTGGGGTTCACAACCTTCCACATCTTCACGCTGTTCTAGGCCGGAAACGGGCCTCACTCACAGGTCGAGCGGCAACGGATTCTTGCCAGTGATGAGACGCGCGGAGCGGTCGTATGTGAGGTAGAGCCACGCCCACTGCACCAGGACCAGCAGGCGATTCTGGAATTCGATGATGTAGGCGAGATGGATGAAAATCCAGATCAGCCAAGCTGGAAAGCCGGAGAGATGCAGCCAGTTCAGATCGGCGACCGCCGCGCCGCGACCAATCGTCGCGAGATTTCCCTTGTCCGCAGTAGTGAAACGGCGGGATTTTTTCGCCGCGCAGGCGCGCCGCAATCGCGCGACCCGCGTAGCTACCTTCCTGAATTGCGGGTTGGGCAACGCCCGGCAAGGGCTTTCCGGTCTGGTGACTGAAATTCGCGAGGTCGCCGATCACGAAAATCTCGGGATGGCCGGGAACGGTCAAATCCGGCTCGACAATCACGCGCCAGGCTTTATCGAGAGGTGCCCCCGCCTGCTCATGGAGAACGCGTCCGAGCGGCGACGCCAGGACGCCTGCGGCCCACAGGATCGTGCGCGTGGAAATCTCTTCCGAGTGGTCGGCCATGCGGACTGTGACGGAATCCTTGCGAACGCCGGTGACGAAGGTGTCGGTGCGGACGGTGACGCCGAGGCGCTCGAGCATCGCCTTGGCCGCCGCCGACAATTTCGCCGGGTACGAGGGCAACGCGCGGTCGGTGCCTTCGACGAGGATGATGCGAGTGGAGGTCGGGTCGATCTGGCGGAAATCGCGCCGAAGAGTGTCGTTGGCGATTTCACCGAGCGCGCCCGCCAGCTCGACGCCCGTGGGCCCGGCGCCGACGATCACGAACGTCATCCAGGCGCGCAGCTTTTCCGGATCGGTCTCGCGCTCGGCTGCTTCAAAGGCGAGAAGAATGCGGCGGCGCATATCGGTGGCGTCTTCGATGGTTTTCAGGCCGGGCGCGAACTCTTCCCATTCATCGTGTCCGAAATACTGATGGCTCGCGCCGGTTGCGATAATCAGCGTGTCGTAGTCGACGGCGCCATCGCTCAAAATCACGCGGCGATTCCCCGCATCGATGCCCGACGGCTTCGCCAAGAAGAACTCGCACGTTCTTCTGTTTTTTCAGGATATTGCGCAGCGGCGAGGCGATATTGGCCGGCGAAAGAGTGCCGGTTGCCACCTGGTAGAGCAGGGGCTGGAAAAGGTGGTAGTTGCAGCGGTCGATCAGCGTGACGTCAACAGGCGCTTTCCTCAACTGGATTGTGGCGCTGAGGCCGCCGAATCCGCCGCCGATGATCACCACACGATACTGGCCCGCCATCCGCCCCTCGCAGTGGTTCCGCTAGGTTCACGCTAGCACGCGAACCGCGGGCGTGCGATACGTTATTGATGCGCGGAGATGGCGGTGAGACGCGCACAAATCCGGCGGAGGCGAAGAGTCTCTTCAGCGGCTAAAGCCCCGACCTCCTAACCTTTGTCGGCGCCCTTGCTCGAGTGTGGGCGTTCGAAACGGTAGCCGATCCATGGCTCGGTGATGGATGTAGCGCGGATTGCCCGGGTCGGGCTCGATCTTCTTGCGGAGCTGGTTGATGAAAACGCGCAGGTATTCGGTTTCTTCGCCGTAGTCCGGGCCCCACACCGCCTGCAGCAGGCGGCGATGGGCGATGGCCTTGCCCTGGTTGGCGACAAGCTGGCGAAGCAGTTCAAATTCCTTCGGCGTGAGGCGCACGGGCTGTCCTTTCACCAGGACGGTGCGCTTTTCGAAGTCGATTTTCAGCTCGGCGGAGAGAAAAGGCGGAATGGATTCGGCAGGCGCGACGCGGCGCAGCGAGGCCCGGATGCGGGCCATGAGTTCCTCGACGCCGAAAGGTTTCACAACGTAATCGTCGGCGCCCGCGTCGAGCGCCTGCACTTTGTCGCGTTCGCTATTGCGGACGGTGAGCATGATGATCGGGACATCGCTCGTCGCGCGAATTTCGCCGCACGTTTCGAGGCCCGAACGGCCCGGCATGTTGACGTCGAGAAGAATCAAGTCGGGGCGCTCGTGGCGGATTTCTTCGAGGGCCTCGTCGCCGCTGCGCGCCTCCACAACGGTATAGCCCTGCGAGGTCAGCGTGGTGCGCAAAACGCGCCGGATCTGGGGTTCGTCGTCGACGATGAGAATTTTGGCGGACGTCATGGATGCGTTGCCCGCGCGCGCTCGACCGGCAGAGTGAACGAAAAGACCGAGCCGCGGTCGTGCTGGCTTGTGAGGCTCATCGCGCCGCCGTGCGCCTCGACAATCGCTTTCGCGATCGGCAAGCCCATTCCCGTGCCTTCGACGCTGTAGCGCTGGTCCTTGCCGCGATAGAACTTTTCGAAGATGAGGGCCTGCTCCGGATCATCGATTCCGCTGCCGCGATCCGCTACGCTGGTCACGACGAAATCGCCGCTCAGCTCCGCGGTTATCGTGATGGGCCGGTCGGGCGGCGAATACTGATTGGCGTTCTCGATCAGCTGCACAAGAGCTTCGCGCGCGCGCGCCACATCCACGCGCACCATCGGCAGATTCTGGGCGACGTGGACGTTGACGACGCGACTGCCGAGGGGGCCGCGGCAGTGAGCGAGCGACGCGGAAATCACATCCTCGATCGGACGGGCCTCCAGCCGCAGTTCCACCTCGCCTGCGTCGAGCCTTGCCATTTCTCCGGCCTCGCCGACGAGGCGGTTCAGCCGGTCGGCTTCCTCGTTGATAATCGTCAAGAGTTCGTGTTTCTGGCCGTCCACGAGGCTCGGGTTCGAAAGGAGATTTGTGACGGAAGCTTTGATGGACGTGAGCGGAGTGCGCAGCGCGTGCGTGACGGCGTCGAGCAGCGCCGTTCGAAGCTGCTCGCCCTGGCGCGCCGCTTCCGTCTGGCCGAGCTGCTCGACCGCGCGGGCGTGCTCCATCGCGATCGCAATCAGCGTTCCGATGGCTTCCAGTGTTTGCCGCGGAAGAATCGTGCCGGACGTTCCGAGCGTGCCGATCGCGCGGACGCCCAGGCGCACAGGGAGAAAGCAGAGGCTGTTCGGCACGTCGAACACGGGCTCCGCCCGAACCATGATCGCTTTCAGGTTCTCGGTATCGAGCTGCGGAGTCACCGGGCCGGAGCGGTAGACCTTTTGCTTGTCCGCGAGGAAAAGCGCCGCCGCTCCCACCTCGAAAATGTTCACGATCTGGGCGGGGATCCGGTTGAGCAGTTCCATCACGTTGCCTGACTCGAGCAGTCCCTGGCTGAATCGGTACAGCCTCTCGATATCGCGCTCGCGCGCGGATGCATCGGCGGCCTGCTGCCGGGCGCTCGTCGAAAGGCGGCTGGCGAGAACGGCCACCACCAGGAAGGCGATGAGAGCGACCCAATTCTGCGCGTCGGCCACCGCGAACTTGCCCACCGGCGGCAAGAAGAAAAAGTTGAACGCCAGCATGGCTGCCACCGACATGGCGACGGAAACGGCCATGCCCCAAACCGTGGAAACGGCTAGAATGGAGAGGAGAAATGTGAGCGCTATCGTCGTGGCGTTGGCGGGAAGCACCTTGCGGTAAAAAAACGTGATGGCGATTACAATCGCGAAGGCAGCCGCGAATCGCAGAACACGACTGAGGATGGATGGCCGCACTGGGCCATTCTACGCTATCGGCCCCTAGCTTTCCGAGCGCCCCAACGAAGAGAATAGCCCGTGACCAAGACCCCTGAAGAATGGCTGGCAATCACCGCGCCGCCCGAAAAGGCGAAAGGCTCGTTGAAGCTCTTTCTCGGCTACGCGCCGGGCGTCGGCAAGACGTACAGCATGTTGAGCGAGGCGATCCGGCGGCATAGCCGCGGCGAAGATGTCGTGATCGGCGTCGTGGAAACGCATGGCCGAAAGGGCATCGCCGAACTCATTCCGCAATTGGAGGTGATGCCGCGCCAGAAGATCGACTACAAGGGAACGCTCTTCGAGGAAATGGACGTCGACGCGATCCTCGCGCGAAAGCCGGCCGTGGTTTTGGTCGATGAGCTTGCACACACCAATATTCCCGGCAGCAAGCACCGCAAGCGCTACGAGGATGTGCTCGAGATTCTAGACGCCCGGATTGACGTGCTTTCGACCGTCAACATCCAGCACATCGAGAGCATCGCGCCGACGGTCCACGCGATCACGGGAGTCGTGGTGCGCGAAACGGTGCCGGATTGGGTGCTTCAACTGTCCGACGAAACCGTGATGGTCGATCTGACGCCGGAAGCGCTGCAGAACCGCATGAAGCGCGGCGACGTCTACAACACGCAGAAGGTGGAGCAGGCGCTGAAGAATTTCTTCCGCCGCGGAAACCTGATCGCGTTGCGCGAGCTGGCGCTGCGGCAAGTGGCCGAGCAGGTGGATCGCAGCCTTTCGTCTTACATGGAGGAAAAGGATATCCAGGGGACGTGGGCGGTGCGCGAGAGGATCGC
This sequence comes from uncultured Acidobacteriota bacterium, assembly GCA_963836125.1. Taxonomy (GTDB): domain Bacteria; phylum Acidobacteriota; class Terriglobia; order Acidiferrales; family UBA7541; genus Palsa-295. The sequence continues at coordinate 125,042 of CAWIIK010000003.1, read as the reverse complement.
CGTGTGCATCAGCTCAAATCCGAGGGCACAGTATCTGCTGGCTCGTGCGGCGCGGATGGCGCGCCGGATGGATGCCGAGCTTTACGCCGTGCACGTGGATACCGGCAAGAACGGGAACGCGCGCGACGAGACGGCGCTGACGGCGAATTTGCAGTTTGCCGAAAGCCTGGGCGCGAAAACGGTGCGGCTAAAGGGCGACAACGTCTCCGACGCAGCGGCGCGCTTCGTGAAGGAAAAGCACATCACGCAGATGATCTTTGGCCGGTCCGCGGTGGAAGGAATTCACAAGATTCTCTATATGAACGCGATCAGCCGATTTCTCCGCGACGCTCCGGCCGTGGATGTCCACATCGTCACACAGGAACCGGATTAGAAATCGCCCAGGGAAACTACATCGAAGGAATCTGCGAGACGTTCCAGCCGCCGCCGAGCGCCTTGACGAGGAGGACGCTTGCGGCCATGCGGCGCGTGAGAATGCTGACCGCGGTAACCTCGTCGGAAAGCGCGGCGCTCTGAGCGGTGGTGACCTCGAGGTAACTCGTGACGCCGCCTTTGTAGCGGCTGACCGAGAGATCAAGCGAGTGCTCGGCGGCGGCCACGGCGGCATCCTGCGTTTTCGCTTCGTCCTGCAGCACGCGCAAGGCTGACAGGTTATCCTCGACGTCTTCAAAGGCGCTCAACGTCGTTTGGCGGTAGTTGTCCACGGACTCCTCGTAGGCCGCACGCGCCTCTGCGGTCATGCCGTGGCGCTCGCCGCCATCGAAAATCAATTCCGCGGCCGATCCGGCCAGCGCCCAGAAACCCGCGGGCCCTTGCAGAAGTGTTCCGAGCCTCGAACTCTCGAATCCTCCCTCGCCGGTGAGCAGGAATTGCGGATAATACGCCGACTGGGCGACGCCGATATTGGCGTTTGCTTCCTCGACGCGCCTTTCGGCCGCGGCGATGTCAGGCCGCCTCTCGAGCAGCTCAGAGGGCACGCTTGCGGGAACGGGCGGCGGAGGACTTGTGAGTGGTGTGGGCATCTGGCTGAACTGAGCGGGCGGCTTGCCGATCAAGACGGCGATGGCATGCTCGAAGGCAGTGCGTTGCACGTCGACGTCCTCGTCCTGAGCGCGTGTCGTCTCGAGCTGCGTTTGGGCCTGGGCCACATCGACAGCGGAAGCAATTCCGCCTTTATAGCGGCTGTCGGTTAGCTCGAGCGCCTTTTCGTAGGAGACGACCGTGGAATCCAGAAGCCGCTTTTGCGAATCCAAGCCGCGCAATTCGAAATAATCGAGCGCCAATTCGGCGTGAAGGCTTAGATCCACGCCGCCAAGATCCGCTGCGCTTGCCTGCGCTTCGGACCGCGCGGCTTCTACCGTGCGCCGCACGCGCCCCCAGACGTCGGGCTCCCACGACGCGTCGATGGGCAGCTGAAAGTCGTTGTAATTCACGGGAGACGTGGCGCTGAAGAGGGCCTTGTTCTGCGATTGGCGGGTGCGCGTGGCTGAGCCGGCGCCGGATACCGTGGGGTAATACGCCGCGCGAGCCACCTGCACCGCGGCGCGGGCTTGTGCGAATTGCGCTTGCGCAGCTTTCAGGCTTTGGTTTGCCGTCGTAACCTGATCTTCCAGGAAATTGAGTTCGGGGTCCGAGTAAATCTCCCACCATTTGCCTTTGGCGAGAGCGTCGGCGGGCTGCGCGGTGGTGAAGCCGGGGCTGGCGGCCTCCTTATACGCAGGCGGCACTTCGGTCGAAGGCCGAACGTATTTCGGCCCGACCGTGCAGCCGCCGAGCGGAAGCCCGAGTGCAATCAGGGCCACCGCACGGCGGATGCAACTACGCAAACGATCCGGTCGAACGATGTGGCGCACCGGCGGTCTATTTCTTGGTGTAGCTGACTCGCCAGATCGAGTTCGAGCCGTCATCCGTCACCATCAACGAGCCGTCGTCCGCTACCGCGACTCCCACGGGGCGTCCCCAGACATTCCCGTCAGGAAGAACGAAGCCCGTCAGGAAGTCCTCATAGCTACCGAGGGCGTGGCCGTTCTTCATCGGCGCCATAATCACTTCGTAGCCCGTACGGACAGAACGGTTCCAAGACCCGTGTTCGCACCCGAAGAGCTGGCCCCTGTACTGCTTGGGGAACTGCTTGCCTTCATAGAACGTGATGTTGAGCGAGGCATCGTGCGGTTCCATGAGAATGTCGGGCACAATCGCCTTGTCTTTCAACTCGGGGTGTTTGCCCGGGAAGCGCGGGTCCTGATTGCCGCCTGTGTAATACCACGGCCAGCCATAGAAGCCGCCTTCCTGGACGTGTGTAATGTAGTCCGGCGGAAGGTTATCGCCGAGTTCGTCGCGCTCGTTGACCGAGGTCCACAATTCTCCGGTAGTGGGATTGATGTTGATGCCGGAGCCGTTGCGGATTCCGTAGGCATACACCTTAAGGTCCGAACCGTCGGGATTGGCCTCGAGAATATCGGCGCGATGGAATTCGAGCGGGTCGGGATCGGGATCGCTGGCAGGAGGAACGTTGGAGTGCGATCCGACTGCGATAAACATCTGCTTGTCGTCGAGCGAGAAAACGACGCCGCGCGCGAAATGGTTGGGCCCGGCCGGAAGATTGGGAACCACTACCTCCCCGGGGCCCGTCGCCTTCAGGTCACCATTCTTATACGGAAAGCGCAGCACGGCGTCCGTATCTCCGACGTAGAGGTATTGCGGATTCGGCCCGCGCGGATAAAACGCGATGCCAAACGGCAGCTTGAGGCCACTCGCGAATTCCACGACTTGATCGGCCTTTCCGTCGCTTGTGGTGCCGTGAACCACCATGATCTTTCCCTGGTTGGTGGCCGCGATGAAAAAGTCGCCGTTCGGGGCCTTGATAATGGTCCGCGGAGCAAAGTCGAGCTTCGTCGCGTACAGCTCGACCTTGAATCCGGCGGGAGCCTGAGGCCACACGTTGTCTGGCCGGGGCACCGGGCGGCTAAACAGAGCCGACGATTTGGTGGCGTACGGCACCGGCAGATCGGCCGCGGTAATGTGGTGCATGTTGCCGGGCGCTTCACCGTGAAAATCAGTGAACACGCTTGAGCTGTCCGCCGCCTTCGAAGACGCGCTGTCGCGTCCCTTCGCATATTCGCTGCGCGTCGCCGCAAAAAGAACAAAAACGAGAGCGATCGCGATTGCCAAACCCTGATAGAAGCGTCTCATCGATTGCCTCCTCAAATCTCATCCCCCTTGTGTTTCTTGGAACTTGTCTTTTTCAATCTTTTTCAGTCGAGAGAGTACTACGGATTACTACGGATTGCTCGATGCAGTATTTCCCGCTCCGCCTTCCGATGCGTTCTCCTGGGCGACTCGAACCGTTTCGCCCGAGATCAGCGAATCCGGTGGATTGACGATAACAAGATCGCCCGCATTCAGACCGGAGACGACCTCGACCTCGTTGCCCATGTCGCGGCCGAGAGTGATGTTCACGAGGACCGCTTTGTCGCCGTTCTGAACCGTGCCGACCTGCAGACCCGCCGAACGAAAAATCAAGGCGCTCACCGGCAGAATGTAGCTTGGCGAGCCGGAGGGCACTTGGAGGTGCACCTCGGCGTACGCGCCGGGCAGAAGTTCGCCCGTCCGATTGTTCACGTCCACTTCTACCAGGAGCGTCCGCGAGGCCTGATCGATCGCATCGGCCGTCCGTACTAGCATGCCGGGGAAGCGTTTGCCGGGAAATTCCTCGAGCGTCAGATCGGCCTTCAGTCCCGGTTTGGCCGACGCCGAATACTGCTGTGGGACGTTGACGTAGACGCGCAATTCCTGCACGGCGGCGATGTGGAAGAGCTCGGTCGCCGGTGAGCCTGCGCCGGAATTGATCAGGTGCCCGATATCGGTGTTGCGCGCCGTGATCACGCCGTCGAAGGGCGCGTAGATTTTCTCGAAAGACTGCAATTCTTCGAGGCGCTTCACGTTCGATTGCGCCGATGCGACCATTGCTTTCTTGGCCGCGAAATCGCTCGTAGCGTTGTCGACGTCCTGCTTCGATACGGAGTCACTCTGCGCCAGCCCCTGGTACCGCTCCGCCGTGATCTTAGAGAGCTGAAGATTGGCCTGCGCCGTATTCAGATCGGCCCGCGCCTGATCGAGCTGTTGATCGACTTCCGGTGTCTCGATTTCCGCGAGCAACTGGCCGGCCTTCACGTGCGCGCCGATGTCGACGTACCACTTCTTCAGATAGCCATCCGTACGGGCGTATATCGGGGAATCGTTGAAGGCCTGGATGTTTCCCGGGAGCACGATCTCGTTCTGAGGCGCGCCCATTTTCGGGTGTATCACATTGACGTTCGGGATCGCGTTTTCGTAGGTCGCGGTGCGCAGCGCAGCCCTGGCCTTCAGCCGCGGCAGAACCCCGGCGATTACGACGGCCGCCACAATCAGCAGCGCGACGACCGCAATCAACGCTCCGTGTTTCGATCCGGTCTGTCCGACTCCGTGTGGCGGCGCGTTCGGACCCGATGCGCCACCTTCCTGCCTGTCAACCATGTTTTCTTTGTCTCATCTCTATATAACCGAATAGACGGCAATTGGCTTGCATCCGTTTCACGCGGAAAGCTCGCGTGATGACTCTTCCTCGCGCGAGCCGTGCACCAAACTGAATACGACCGGCACGAAAAACAGCGTGGCAACCGTGGCGAACACCAGGCCGCCGATGACGGCGCGCCCCAGCGGCGCGTTTTGCTCGCCGCCTTCCCCCAGCCCGAGCGACATCGGAAGCATGCCGATAATCATGGCGAGCGCGGTCATTAGCACGGGCCGGAAGCGCGTGAAACCGGCCTCGAGCGCGGCCTCCGCCGCCGTTTTCCCCGCCTGTAATTTTTCCTTCGAGAAGCTGATCACCAGGATGCTATTGGCCGTCGCCACGCCGATGCACATGATCGCGCCGGTCAACGCAGGGACACTGATCGTCGTTCCGGTGATGAACAGGCACCACACGATGCCAGCGAGCGCACCCGGCAAGGCCATCAAGATGATGAAGGGGTCGAGCCACGATTGGAAATTGATGACGATCAGCAGGTAAACCAGGATGATCGAGAATCCCAGCCCAGACAGCAAGCCGATGAACGATTCGTTCATCGTATTGATTTGACCAAGGAGATTGATTTGCGAACCGCGAGGCAGTTCCTTTCGGCTGCGATCGATGATCGGCTCGATATCCCGCGCCACACCGCCGAGGTCGCGCCCATCGACCGCGCCGAAAAGATCGATCACCGGCTCAACGTTGTAATGGGAAACGACAGCCATTTCGGAACCACGATTAAAGGAAGCCAGGCTGGCCAGGATTTCCGATTGATTCGTGCCCGGGCCGGTGACCGGAATATTCTCGAGTTTCTGAAGCGAATCATTCCGGTATTCGGGCGTCTGCGTCGTGATGTTGTAGCTCACGCCATTCCTGGGATCGAGCCAGAATGTCGGCTGCGTCTGAAAGCTTCCGCTGAGGGAAATCAGCAGGCTCTGCGCGATGTCCTGAGCGTTAAAGCCGACCTCTTTCGCCTTGGTGCGGTCCACCTCGATGTGCAATCGCGGCTCATCGAACAGCTGCTGGATGCGCAGGTCCACGACTCCCGGCACGAATTTCAACTGGTTCAAGAGATTGTCGGCAAACCGGCGGTCGGCCAGCAGGTCTCTGCCCGCGATCTGTACGTCAATCGGAGCCGGCAAGCCGAAGTTCAGAATATTGCTGACCATGTCGGTCGGGAGGTCGTAGAGCTGCACTCCGGGGAAATCCCGGTTGAGCTTGACGCGCAGCGCGCGAACGTACTCCTCGGTTGGATGGTGCTTGGGCGCCAGCTCGACCAGAATGTCCGCGTCACCCGTCCCGATTGGCGCCGAGTTGCTGTACGAGAGATTGATGCTGCTGTAAGGAAGCCCGATATTGTCGATGATGGTGACCAGTTCGTTCGGCGGAATCTGGGAACGAATATCGTTCTCGACGTGATCGCACAGAGCGGCCGTCTCTTCGATGCGCGTCCCGGTCGGGGCGCGCATGTGGAAACTGAATTCACCGCTGTCGACGTGCGGGAAAAAGTCCTCGCCGACGAGCGGAATCAGCGCGAACGACAGGACGCAGGCGGACAAGAAACATACGGCGAACACTTTCCGATGGTGAATCGCGGCGGCGAGCAGCCTGTGGTACCGCTCGCGAAAACGTTCGAAGCCATTTTCGAATCGCGACTGCATCCGCACGAACGGATTTCGCGACTTCTCGGTCAGCTCCCGGCGTTCCTCTTCCGTCTGTTCGAGCAGAAGATAACGCGCCATGGTGGGCACGAGCGTGCGCGACAACAAGTAGGAGGCCAACATCGCAAAGACGACGGCTTCCGCGAGCGGCACGAAAAGATACTTGGCCACTCCGGACAGGAAAAACATCGGCACGAAAACGATGCAGATGGAAAGCGTGGATACCAGGGCGGGTACCGCGATTTGCGACGCGCCGTCCAAAATCGCCTGGATGATTTCCTTGCCCTGGTCGAGATTGCGGTTAATGTTCTCGACTTCCACCGTCGCGTCGTCCACCAAAATGCCGACCGCCAGAGCGAGCCCGCCGAGCGTCATGATGTTGATGGTCTGCCCGAGAGCGCCCAGCACGATCAGCGAAGTCAAGACCGACAGCGGAATCGACACGGCGATGATCAGCGTGCTGCGCCAGCTTCCGAGAAAAATGAGAATCATCAGCCCGGTAAGGCATCCCGCGATCACTCCCTCGCGAACCACGCCGTGAATCGCGGCGAGCACGAATATGGATTGATCCGAAAGCGGCTGGGCCCTGAATGTCGGCGGGAGCCCGGCTTCGATCGTCGGCAGTAGCTTTTTCACGTCGGAAATGATGTCTAGCGTCGAGACATCACCGTTCTTGAGAATCGACAACAAAGCCGCCCGCTTCCCGTCGACGCGCACGATGTTGGTCTGCGGGGGAAACCCGTCCCGAACGTTCGCCACGTCGTGAATGTAGATGGTCGAATTCCCAACCTGCTTGATCGGCAGATTGTTGAGTTCCTGGATGGTCTGGGGCGCCCCGTTCATGTCCACCTGGTATTCGTAAGAACCGATCTTGGCGGTGCCCGCGGGGAGAATGAGGTTTTGGTTGGCGATCGCGTTTTGGACGTCGACCGGCGAGAGCCCCTGGGCTTGCAGCGCTTGCGTATTCAGGTCCACCTGGATTTGGCGCTGCTTTCCGCCGTACGGATAGGGAATCGCGACGCCGGGAATCGTGATGAGGCCGACGCGGAGGAAGTTCTGGGAAAGGTCGCCCAATTCCTGCTCGGAAAGCCCCTGGCCCGAAATGCCCAGCTGCAGGATGGGAACCGTCGAAGCACTGTACTGGATGATGAACGGCGGCTGCGTTCCGGGCGGCATGGAATGGACCGAGGATTGGGAAATGGCCGTTACCTGTGCGACTGCATTGGCGATCTGTACGCCCGGCTGAAAGAAAACCTTCACAACCGCGCGGCCATTCAGAGACTGTGATTCGATGTGCTCGATGTTATTGACCGTCGTCGTCAGCGAGCGCTCGTAGTTGTAAACGATCCGGTCGGACATTTCCTCAGGGGAAAGGCCCGCGTATTGCCACAGAACGCTGATTACGGGGATGTCGATATTGGGGAAAATATCGACGGGTGTGCGGGAGATCGAAACCACGCCCAGGATCAGAATCAGAATCGAAGCAACGACGAAGGTATAGGGACGGCGTAAAGCGAGTCGAACAATCCACATCGGTCTACGGCTCCTAAAATCGCACGGAGAGACCGCAACACGCGGCTCACCTCAGCCAACCTCTCCCGGATCGCCCCATGGCATTATCGCACGCGCCGTGCGAAATCTCGGAAGGGGCGCTTGGGCACGAACCGGAAAATCGCGAACGAGAATCGCACATGCAGCGAAAGAGTGAGATGACTTCCACTGGACGCTGATTCAGAACGCCAGCGAAACCCACTTAGTCTTCGATGGCTGGCCTTCGCCCCAGGTTTCGTTCTTCTCAGCCTGCTCTCAGGCTGGCCGGGCGGGTTGCGTTTTTGCTTGACGCAGGCGATACGCGTGCGCCAGAATTGGGCCGTTCAAGTTCTTCGTCTTGTCGAGTAATTTCCGTGACGGGTGCCCTGCTCAATCTCTTCCTGCTGCTCATCGTGATCTTGGGGTCGGTTTTGTGTGTGTTCGCACCGGTCACCGTGCTTGGCGTGATGTTCTGGAAGTGGCATAAAGAGCTCGCGGAGAGCCTTCGCCTGCGTCAGGCGAGGAGCACTCAGGTCAGGTGAATTTTTGTGGGTATGGGGCGATTCGTATCGAGGACGGTTCGCGTGTCAAGGTAGTTGCATCGTTCCGAGAAACCTTCCTGTCGCTGATGCTCGCCTGAAGTCTTTACCAGGCTCAACCGCTGATTCGCACCGGTTTCAGACGAATGCAAGGGTCGGAAGACTATTTCCACAACCACGTATCGCGCTTCCCAGCGCGCGTGCCTGTGTTCTCGTAAAACGTTGAAGGATAAAGAAAAACAGGATCGGCCACTGGCATGGCAATTGCACGTCCTCTCGCACAAGCCGCGTCTGATGCGGTCTAAAGCCCGAAACAATGAGTAAGCTCGAGGCAGCGGTTAACTGGTTGTTCCTAAGGGGCAGTCCCCTTAGCAGCATCGTCCGGATCGCTTTGCTCGTTGCCCTGGTTCCAGTACTTCTAGCTATCCCATTTATTGGACGAAATACGGAACATCATTACGCGAGCGGGTCGACGTCCGCATCGTCGAGACCAGTAGCGGCGTCCGAAAACCCGCTGTTCCTCCAATCCAGTGCGACATTGCCTGCGCGCCCTCTGTTTCCCTATTCGGTGATTCCGGGCGGCGCCTACAGCGCTCAAGAACTCGAGAACGCAATCGAACACGATCCGCTGGTCGCGCATCACTACGCCGATTTCGATCTCGCCAAAGTGCACATCGTTCGCCTCGATCAGGACCGCATGGAATACGTCTCCTATCGTCTCGGCGACCGCATCTTCTGGACGAATCGGGAACTTAGGCTCCACAAAGGCGAGGAAGTGATTACTGACGGGACTCACCTGGCGCGGACTCGCTGCGGCAACCGCCTGTCGGATCACGCGGTCGGGCCCACGTCTGCCGCGCAGCCTTCTCCGGAGGTACTGGAGTCCCCGGCGACGGCCGAGCGAACACCAGAACTTCTCGCGGGCAACTATTTGCCGAATGAGATTCCTCAGGTTGGCGCGCCTCTGCTCCCGAGTTTCCCTGGCGGCCCTACGGGCACGATCATACCTCCAGCCTACTTCCCCATCGTCGGCAACGGCATTCCGTCTGGATCGTCGTCACCCGGAGGACCCACGGGTGGTGGTCCTCCAGGTGGTGGTCCTCCAGGTGGCGGCCCTCCAGGTGGCGGCCCTCCAGGTGGTGGTCCTCCAGGTGGCGGCCCTCCAGGTGGCGGTCCTCCAGGTGGTGGCCCTCCAGGTGGTGGCCCTCCAGGTGGCGGCCCTCCAGGTGGCGGTCCTCCAGGTGGCGGCCCTCCGGGCGGTGGTCCTCCGGGCGGCGGCCCTCCGGGCGGCGGTCCTCCGGGCGGCGGTCCTCCGGGCGGCGGTCCTCCTATCAACACGCCGGAGCCGAGCTCGCTGCTGCTCTTGGCCGGCGGTCTGGGATCGCTCTGGGCTTATGCGCGCCGAAAGAAACGCTCGGCCTGACGATCCAACCAGAATTTTTGCCTGCTTGCCGGCCAGTAACTGACCCTCTTAGAACGGGACTGAAACGCAGGGTGGTCGCATTTTTCCGATAGGCGCCCCTTAGTCAGAGGTTTGCATCGAACGGCGTGCTTCTGGTATAGAATCCACGCGCTGTATCCTGCGCTTTACAGGAAAGAAAAACACGGAATTCGAGGTCCGTCGAGAAACAAATGAGTAGGGTGCTGAATTATAGCCTGATCGCCGTCGCCGCCATGCTGATGGCGAACTCAGCATCGGCTCATCACTCGCACGCGATGTTCGATACCGACAAGCAAGTGACGCTGGTCGGCACTGTGAAGGAATTCCAGTGGAACAATCCGCATTGCTGGATTCAGTTGCTCGTGTCGGATCCGAATAATGCGAGCGCCGCTCCCGTCGAATGGGGTGTTGAGATGGGCGCGCCAATCCAGCTGATTCGCCACGGTTGGAAGCCTGGCAGTCTGAAGCCCGGAGACAAGATCACGGTGGTCGTCAATCCATTGCGCGATGGCCGGCCCGGGGGTCAGATCGTTTCCGCAATCGGCCCAGACGGGAAGCCGATCGGTGCGGTGCCGGAAACGAGCAGCAAGTAGGCGAGCCAAGCAGGTGAATGGGGGGAGAGGATCGACCATGATTCGTCGGGCGATTGTAGTGGTGGCGGCACTGCTGGTGGCAGGCTGCGTCCCGTTCGCTCACGCGCAAACATCTTCTAAAGCGCGCATCGCGGCCTTCGCCAAGCTGCCAGATTGGTCGGGGCTTTGGGAATTTGATATCTGGACCGACGAACTCGATGGGCAGCAAATGGGTCCCATGGGAATGCAGAGAGCGAAGGTGTATGCCGCCGAGATGCAAGCGACCTTCACTCCCGCATGGCAGGCAAAGCTCGCCGAGCTAAAAAAAGTGGCAGACGCCGCCAAAACTGCCGATGGTGCCGAGCCACCCGCATTCGAAGAATTTGGACGATTCGGCGGATGCGGCTGGACGCCCGGGTTTCCGGCCACGATGCTGCCGGGGACATATGAGTGGCGGGTGACCCCTGAAGAAACGACTCTCATCAGCCTTCTTGGTTCGGTGCGGCACATCTACACCGATGGACGGCCGCATCCGCCAAAGGATGAGTTATGGCCGATGAGCCAAGGCGATTCGATCGGACACTGGGAGGGCGACACGCTGGTGGTCGACACCGTTTCGATAAGGTCGCCGGTATATCTTCCAGGGCTGGCGCGAGGAGCAGGAGTTCCTTTCGTGCCGATGAGCAACGAACTTCATACCGTCGAGCGGATTCGCATGATGAACCACGATCAGATGCAGATTCAGTTCATGATCGAGGATCCGATCGCGCTCGCCAAGCCCATCCATGTGACCTTCACTTGGAATCGCGTGAAAGACATCAACCGCATGGAACAAAACGCCGACGATTGCGACGACCCGTCGACCGACCGGAATCCGATTATCAATGGCAGATATACAACCGTCGTAAAGCCAACTCCTACGACTTCGACTGAACCACCTGGCCGCTAGCCGCCGGGCGTGGTGCAAACCAGCGGGAATCACCTTGACCGGAAATAATCCTACCCGGGCGATGAGGTCGGATAAGCGGAGATCTGGCGGCCCAGTCCTTCATCGTCGACAATTTGCACTGGAACAGTCATGGGACTTAGGATGTCAGGTCACTTTGCCGCGCCGCTGTCGGAATTGAAGCGGTAGGTGAGTGACTCGGAAGGGGGTGCCGTCTTGCAGGAGTGCGTCCTCAGGATCTTCGGGACGGCCGGGGAACGAATACTCTTGTCGAGCAGGTTGTACACGTTCGCGGAAATATCCGCGCGTTTGCCCAGCGTGTGGCCGATTAACGTGACGTTCAAGACGGAGAATCCTCATTTCCGCCCAGCATCGTGACCTTCCCTATGTACTGTCCGAACCTGCGATCAGGAGCGGTAAGACATCAATCAGGCATGTGGGAACGGAGGCGGCGCGGTGTGCGGCACCGACGGTCTTTCGGCTATAATCCGTGAACCCAATGGCCCTCACCTCAGGCAGCAAGTTTGGCCCATATGAAGTTGTCCAACCGCTCGGCGCCGGCGGGATGGGAGAGGTTTACCGCGCGCGAGATTCGAAGCTCGGTCGAGATGTAGCCATCAAAGTCTTGCCCGACATTTTTGCGCGCGACTCCGAGCGCCTGGCCCGCTTCGGGCGCGAAGCCAAGGTCCTCGCAGCGCTCGATCACTCGAATATCGCCTCGATTTACGGCCTGGAAGTCTCCGGAAACACGCACGCCCTGGTGATGCAATTGGCCGAGGGGCCGACACTCGCCGATCGTATCGCGCAAGGCCCGATTCCCCTTGAGGACGCCCTGCGCATCGCCAAGCAGATTTGCGAGGCGCTCGAATACGCGCACGAAAAGGGCATCGTCCATCGCGATCTCAAGCCCGCGAATATCAAGGTAGCCGCCGACGGCACCGTCAAGGTCCTCGATTTCGGCTTGGCGAAAGCAATGGACACCGAGATGAGGCCGGAAGACATCTCGAACTCTCCGACTCTCAGCCTGATGGCCACGCAGGCCGGAGTTCTTCTAGGCACGGCGGCGTACATGTCGCCCGAGCAGGCGAAGGGCAAGTCTGTGGATCGCCGCGCGGACATCTGGGCCTTCGGCTGCATGCTCTACGAGATGCTGACGGGAAGGATGGCATTTCCGGGCGAGACCGTTACGGATACGCTGGCGGCCGTTATACGCGCCGATCCGGACTGGTCACAACTGCCTCGGGCGACCCCCACGCGTGTTCAAGTCCTGTTGCAGCGCTGTTTGCAGAAAGATCCGAGGCAGCGGATACAAGCCATCGGCGACGCACGCATCTCCATCGACGAAATTCTCTCCGGCGCTCCAGAGCCCGGGCAGGCGCGTGGCGCTACGCTCCGCGTTTGGCGCCGCGTGATGCCGTGGGCCGTTGCAGCTTTGCTGTTCATCGCCTTGGTATCGCTGGCCTTCGTTTACTTCGGCGAGACGCCGACCGCCCCGGCTGAATTGGTGCGCTTCACAATTCCTTTGCCGGAGACGAAAACGTCGGCGCTGACAATTCCGTTCGACCTTTCGCCCGACGGCCTCCAGTTGGCCTTCGAAGCAGAGGGGCCGGATGGCCATTACGGATTGTGGATACGCTCGCTGGATTCACTCGAGGCGCACGCTCTGTCTGGCGCGGAATTTTCATCGAACGAGATCTCGATTTTTTTCTGGAGTCCCGATAGCCGGTATATTGCATTCAGCGATGGCGGAGAGTTGAAGAAGGTCGACGTCTCCGGCGGACCGGCCCAGACGTTGTGCGGCACCAGTGGGATATTAGTCGGAGGGACGTGGAACGCCGACGGTGTGATCGTCTTCGGGACCGCCAGGGCCGGCCCAACAGGCCTGATGCAGGTTTCGGAGAATGGCGGGATCGCAACCCCGGTGACCTCAGTCGATTCCTCGCGGAAGGAGACCTTCCACGGCTTTCCTGTTTTCCTTCCCGATGGGCGTCACTTCCTGTATTTGCGCGGATCGGACGCGCCTGAATACAGCGGTATTTACATAGGCTCGCTGGACGCCAAGCCCGCCGAGCAAAGTTTGAAACGGCTATTGTCCGATACCTCTCAGCCCGCTTACGTGCCGCCCTCCGACGGGCGGCCCGGTTACATCTTGATCGTTCGCGACCGCGTGCTGCTGGCGCAGCCTTTCGATGCGCGCCGGCTGGAACTTACGGGCGAGCCAGTCCCGCTGGCTGAGCAGCTTGGATCTTTCCAGCGATACGCTTACTTCTCGACATCGACCAACGGTGTGGTGGTTTACAGGACGGGTCTCGGGGGAATCTCTCATCTCACATGGTTCGACCGGCAGGGGCGGGTGCTTGGCACCGCCGGCGATCCGGGCGCTTACGACACGATCTCTCTGTCTCCCGATGGAACTCGCGCCGTTGTTAGTCGCTCGGATGATCCATCAAATCAGTCTACAGAGACTCTCTGGCTGGTTGATTTCTCGCGGGGTACCAGCACGCGGTTCACCTTTGGTTCTTCGTCGGCCATTCTGGGGGCATGGTCTCCGGATGGTAGCCGAATCATCTACGGATCGAAAAGCGCCGGCGAGTACGATCTTTATCAGAAGCTGGCCAGTGGCGTAACTGGTGAGGTTGTTCTTCTGAAGTCGACCGATGACAAGTGGCTCACGGACTGGTCCCGCGACGGACGTTTTTTGCTTTATCAGTCGACTGGACAGGCGCCGAAGGGGAAAAAAGAAGACTTATGGGTGCTTCCCCTCGAGGGCGACAAGAAACCGTTCCTTTTCGAGGGCACAGGGTCCCTAAGCGACAATGGGCATTTCTCGCCCGATGGACATTTGGTCGCTTACTCCTCCGATGAGTCGGGACGAAACGAGGTCTACGTCCGCACGTTTTCGCCGGCCACCGCAGCGACCTCCGGCAATACGGGCGGAAAATGGTTGATTTCGGCGGCGGGAGGAAATGAGCCTCGATGGCGCGGAGACGGGAAAGAGCTGTACTACATCGCTCCCGACGGCATGCTGATGGCTGTCGACATTCCGGAAAGTTCCGTGTTCCGAGCCGGCGTGCCCAAACCTCTTTTCCAGTCACCACCGTATTCCGGTTATGTCAGCGAAAACCATTGGGATGTGACGCGAGACGGCCAACGCTTTCTATTTGCGGAGCAGAATATCCAGGCGCCCTTCACCGTGGTCCTGAACTGGCCATCCCTTCTGAAGAAATAACGCCCACGCTCCGGGACGGAGCCCAACGAATCGCAGCACCGTCCCGTTGTGAAAAGCCGAAACTCCCGATGAGTTCGCGTTACCGCACAGCAAGTCCTTTCCCAGTACTCGACTTGTCCACGACTGGTGCCTCGGTGTAGTTGACATTACGGGGTGTTAATATGGCCGGGGATCATCCGGTAAGGGAGTTCGCCATGGAAAATGCTACCGGCAGGAAAGCCTCACTTCTGTCCCATCCGCTCAGCGCCGAAGACGCCACCGTCATGAGCGCAATGCGTGCGATGGTCGCGCCCGTCAAGGGCCAGTTAGAAGGAATAGCCGCGCGCGAGCCGTTCAACGGAATCATGGAGCGTGTCTCGCCGCCCGAGGGCGTCACGTTCCAGCCCGACACGGTGGGCGGCATATCAGGTTTGTGGTGCAAGCCTGGCGATACTCGTTCCCGCGAGGCGATTCTTCACCTGCACGGCGGATGGTTCAATTGGGGATCGGCGCAAGCGTACCGCAATCTGGTTGGACACATCGCCGCAAGGGTCGGCGCCGAGGCATTTGTGCCAGATTACCGGCTCGCCCCTGAACATCCCTTCCCGGCCGCCGTGGACGACATACAGGCATGCTATCGCGGTCTTATCGAGCGTGGCGTACGGCGAATTGCTATCTCCGGAGATTCGGCGGGCGGCAATCTCGCACTGGTGCTGCTGACGCTCCTTACCGGTTCCGACTACGCGGCGCCAGTCGCAGCTGCGGTTCTGTCTCCGGTGACCGACTTGGCGCTCACAGGTCCGAGTTTTGAGACGCGAGCGGAGGCTGACCCATACTTTATCCGGTCACAGGTTGAAGGACTGGTCGGTTCCTACCTGGGCGATGCCGATCCCAAGAACCCGCTGGCCTCGCCCCTCTACGGGAACTTGGCTGGCTTACCGCCGATGAGCATCCATGTCGGCGAAGACGAAGTGCTGCTCGACGACTCGCGCCGTTACTTTGAGCGCGCTGTCGCCGCTGGCGTCGATGCCAGACTCGATGTCTGGGAAGGAATGCCACACGGATTTGTAGCCAGCGTCGGCAAATTGGCGGCTGCGGCCGCGGCACTGGACGCCGTTGGGGAGCTTCTCGCACAGCGGCTTACGGCTGAGACTGCCGGTGCGATCGATCAGTGATCTTCGCTGACTGAAGTTGCTGTAATCGTTGGCTCTTTGTCTGTCTGCGTGCTATCCCTCGCCTCACCTGTCCCATCTAAGAGCCGTGGAAGCAGCATGGATCCCGTAGGAACTGATCGTTCCAGGTGTACCCGTGGGTCATCCGCTTAAGGGCCGCCAGCCGCAAGCCCGGCCAAATCCTGCAAACACCAAGGAGAATGAAATGGACTCCATCCCCTTCACGAAAACCGCACCGCCTGAATGGGTATTAAAGTTTTGGAAGGAAATCGATGACAAGACCTTTGGCAAAGGTTTTGACTGTTTCGCCGAGGATGCGCAGTGCCGCCTCGGCGTTGCGCAATGGGACGGGCGCGAGGCCATTCGGGAGAATCTCCGCAAATTCATCGATACGGGATTCACCGCGCACCATGACGTGGTCGAATATTGGGATGGGGGAGGGCACTCGAGGTCTTTCGTGGAATCGTCACCATGACCTTCGGTGACCCGAGCAAGCCAGTCGTCAAACCCACCATGACCCATTTCTTCTACATGGACAAGAACGATCCGTCGAAAGTCAGCAAGTGGTACGGAGCTGTGGGATTCGAGTCCCCGAAATGGTCCGGGCTGGTTAAGGTAGGCCCGGCGTCTCGCCGGCTCTCTTTCGGCGTGCCATCTCTCGAGAAACGGCCGGCCGGAGGCCAGCGCCACAGGACGCGCCAAAATTACTTCTGCAAGGTGTACTTCTGCGTTGCGGAGATTCCTTCTTGGGCGGCTTCCAGGTTTCGAATCGTCGGCGCGAGATTGTGCCGCTCGAAGCAGTGCGCCACAGCCTTTCCGATTTGATCGAAGCGTTCGGTGGCGAGCGCGATCACGCTTGGTCCCGCGCCGCTCAGCGCCACGCCGAGCAATCCGGGCATGCGTGGCAGCGCCAGCACCTCGGCGAGCCCGGGAATCAGCGCCTGCCGCGCGTGTTGGTGCAGGCGATCTTGCATCGCGTCCCAGAGCAGGTCGTAGCGACGGTCCTCGAGCGCGGACACAAAAAGCGCCGACCTTTGCAGGTTGTACACGGCGTCGGCCCGAGGCACGCTTGCGGGCAGAACCGCGCGCGATTTCTTGGTCTCGAGCGTCAGGTTCGGCGTGACCACGATCAGCCGAATCACTTTTGGCCAGCGCTTGCGAATCGCGATCACGCTTCCGTCATTACGCACAAACGCCACCGCCAGTCCGCCGAGCAGTGCGGCGGCGACGTTGTCCGGGTGCCCCTCCATTTCGGTTGCGTAGCGCAGCGTCGCGTCCTTGTTGATGGGCCGCCCGGTGACCGCGAATCCCAGAGCGGCGCCGGCGACGGCCGCGGCCGCACTGCTGCCCAATCCGCCCGCCACCGGAATCTGGTTTTGCACGGCGATGCGCACGCGCGGCAATTGAAAGCCCTCCCGCTCGGCCGTGAGCCGCATGGCGCGGAAAATCAGGTTTTGCTCGGGATCTTTCGGAAGTTGGGCCGTGCCGCGCACACCTCGACTTCGCGCCACGGTGCGCGAGCCGGGCTCGGAGAGCAGGGAAGCGCGCACGCTCAGGTAAATCTCGAGCGCGAGCCCCAGGCAGTCAAATCCCGCGCCCAGATTTGCGGTGGATGCCGGGACGCGAACCTCGAAGGAGCTTTGGCGCGCTGGGCTCATGGATGCGGGTGATCCTCACGAATCTTTGCAGGTCGCGGCTTCAGGCCACAACAAAAGCCTTGCAAAATCATCAGGGCTTTAGTCCCTGAAGTTCCCGAATGCGATTGCCACACGGCTTCTAGTGACGTTGCTTGAGGCTCGCGAGAATAGCAGATTTTGTGGCTGCTACGCGCTCCGGAGCGTTCTGGAACGCGCCGCGAATCGCGCCCGAATCGAGAGCCAGCGTCCCGCGATGGTAATTGCTCATGTAGTCCGGGTCTTTCAGCGCGTGGCCGGTCAGAACCGCGACTACATCCTCGCTTGGCTCGATATGCCCCGCGGCCGCCAATTTCCGGATGCCCGCAACCGTTGTCGCCGAAGCGGGCTCGCAGCCGATGCTGTCGCGGCCGATCATCGCTTTCGCGTCGGCGATTTCCTGCTCGCTCACCGCGATGACGTGTCCGCGGGATCGCACCACGGCACGCAGCGCCTTTTTCCATGAAACGGGCGCGCCGATCTTGATTGCGGTTGCGAGCGTCTTGGGATTTTCGACGACGGCCAATTTTTCGGGCAGCTCTTCTTCGCCCGCCCGTTGCGCCGGCGTCAGATGCGCGAACAGCCGCGCGACAGGCGCCGCGCCTTCCGCCTGGATCACGCTCAGCTTTGGCAGCCGGCGGATCAGCCCCATCTCGAGGAGTTCCTGAAAGCCTTTGCCGAGCGCCGTGCTGTTCCCCATATTTCCGCCTGGAACCACGACGTGATCGGGTACCTGCCACCCACACTGCTCCATCAGCTCGAACGCGACGGTTTTTTGTCCCTCGATGCGAAACGGATTGATCGAGTTCGCGACGTAGATTGAGGGATCGTCGCCCAGTTCCTGAATCAGACGCATGCAGTCGTCAAAGTTTCCGTCGATCTCGAGGACCAGCGCGCCGTAATCGAGGCTCTGCGCGAGTTTCGCCGCCGACACTTGCCCTCGCGGCAGCAGGATCGCCGCCTGAAATTCCGCGCGGGCCGCATACGCAGCGAGGCTCGCCGCCGTGTTTCCAGTGCTCGCGCAAACAGCCGTGCGCGCGCCCGAAATCACGGCCTGGGTCATCACCGCCGCCATGCCTGTGTCTTTGAACGACCCCGTCGGGTTGTATCCCTGGTGCTTTAGCCGCAGATCGGTCAGGCCGCAATATTTTGCAGAGCGCGGAGCGTGGAGTAACGGTGTGTTGCCTTCGAAGAGCGTCACGAACGGCGCATCGTCGTCGAAGGGCAGCATGTCCTGATAGCGCCAGACGCCGCTCGCGTCGCGCGGCAGTTTTGGATTTGCTCTCGACGCCGCCCAGCGCTCGCGCAACGCAGAAGGGTCGTTCGGCCGGACGGGATGGCAATCAATCTCGAGCGTTTCGCCGCACTTCGGGCAAACATAGATTCGTTCGCGAAGGCCGTAGCGCGCGCCGCACGTCCGGTTGACGCACCGCTGCTCCGTCTTTTCGGTCTTCTTTTCGACCGGATTGGCGGCCTTGGCCATCATTCAGGAAACCGTTACTTTGGACTCGACCGGAACCCCCGCGCCCAGTTCAAACTCCCGATGAACGGCCATGAGCGCCGTCTTCATGTCTTTGTCCGACACGACGAATGAAATATTCGTCTCGGAAGATCCCTGGGCGATCACCATGATGTTCACATTCTGCTGGCCGACGGCGTTGAACGTGCGCGCGGCGACGCCGGGCGTCCCGCGCATGTTCTCGCCGACCACCGCCACGATCGCGATATTCGAAACGAGCGTGATGTGTTCGACCTTTTCGTGCGCCACGTCCTGCGCGAATTCCCTGCGCAGCGCTTCGACAATGACTTTGGCGTCCGCGGCAGCCACGATGAAGCAGATATCGTTTTGCGAGGACGACTGCGAAATCAGAAGGACGTTCGCGTGAAGTTCCGCCGTTGTCGAGAATGTGCGTCCCACGACATCCGGTACTCCCACGATCCCCGGCCCGCCGACGGTGATAAGCGCAACGTCTCGAACGGCCGTGAGCGCCTTGACGCCGCCGCCGTTGCTGCGGCCCTTTGGCGTGATCTTGGTGCCCGCGCGCTCGGGCGCGAAGCTGTTGCGGATCCAGACCGGGATGCCGGCTTGTTCCACGGCGCGCAGCGTTTTCGGGTGCAGCACCTTGGCGCCGAAATAGGCGAGCTCGGTCGCTTCGCGATAGGAAATTTCACCGATGGTGCGCGCCTCCGCCACGAGCCGCGGGTCGGCCGTCAGCACGCCGTCCACGTCGGTCCAGATGATGATTTCGTCGGCATCGAGCGCCGCGCCCAGGATCGTCGCGGAGTAATCGGAGCCGCCGCGGCCAAGCGTCGTGAGAACGCCGTCGGTGGTCGAGCCGATGAAGCCGGTCGCCACGGGAATCACGCCGCGATCGAGCAGCGGGCGCAGCCGTGTTTCCGAAAGATAGCGCGTGCGATCCATGATCGGGTCGGCGCCGCCATGATACGCGTCCGTGACGATGAGCTCGGTGGCTTCGACGGATTCGCTCAGGACGCCCAGCTCCACCAGCGCTGCCGCGACCATCGGCGCCGAAAGGCGTTCGCCGAGGCTCGAAAGGGAATCGAGCGTGCGCGGCGTCAGCTCGCGGAGCAGCGCCGTGCCGCGGCAGAGCTGGTCGCCTTCGCCAAAGACCTTTTCGAGATGCGCGGTCAGCCGTTTCCGTTTTTCTGCGTCGCGGATCAGCGTGGCAATGGCCGCTTCGTGCTGCTTGCGGAGCGCGTCGAAAATCGCGGCGGCCTGCTCGAGTTCGCTCGCCTCGGCTCGCTGCGCGGCTTCGATCAGGCGGTTCGTCACGCCGCCCATCGCCGAAACCACGACGATCATCGGCCCTTCGCGCGACGCCTCCTTCACGATTTGCGCGACGCGCCCGATGCACGCGGCATCGCCCACAGACGTGCCGCCGAATTTCATCACTCGCAATGGCTTTTTCATTTTTAGAAGGATCCGGCGCAAAGCAATTTGAAATGCCTGGAACTCAAAGCGACCTGGCGTTCAGGATGGCCGCGCCTAAAAAACTATACACCATTGAGAGGAATTTGCGATGGCTGCCGAAAGTGGCGTGTCTTGCGCCGGTAAAGGCCGCTAAAGTGGCAATTCTTGGCTAAAACGGGCGCGTTGCGACTTGTTTAATCGTGTGGAATCAATCGCTTAGAGGTTTTGGAGGCGCTTTTGGACTTTCCTGAATTCCGGTGACTTCCGAGGCAAGCCGGCCAGTGTATATTGCCATGCCGACGGCGGCATTTATGCCAATTTTCTCGAGTGCGTCAACTTCACGCATGCTGCGAATGCCGCCGGCCGCGGTGATCGGGAACTTCGTCGCGCGCCGCAACCGCCGAAAACCGGCGATGTCCGTGCCCTTCATTGTACCCTCGTTATCGACAAAGGTGGAGAAGAATTCCGAGCAGTAGGGCTCGAGCTCCGGGATTACGTCGGCCGGGCGCAGCTTCAGCCGCTCTTCCCATCCCCGCACGACGATTCGGCCGCCCTCGGTATCGAGCGCGACGATCACGCGCTTGCGTCCGACGCGGGCGGCCAGCTCGGCGAGGAATTTCCGGGCAACCTGGCCATTTTCGAAAGCCGCGCTGCCGACGATCACCTTCTCCGCGCCCCAGGAAAGAATTCGCTCGGCGCGGGCGGGGGTGCGGATTCCTCCGCCGACCCTGACCTTTAATTTCGCGGCCTGACATAGGCGCTTGATCCAACGCGCGTTCGAGCCCTTGCGCATTGCGGCGTCGAGGTCGATCACGTGCAGGATCGGATAGCTGCGAAAGCGGTTGAGGAGGCCGAGGATGTCGTCGACGGCGAGCGCGCGCTTGCGGCCGCGGACGAGTTGCACGGCTTTGCCACCTTGCAGATCGATGCAGGGGATGATCATAGTAGTCGTTGAGTACGAGCCCCTTTCGCACGTGCGGCGAGCGCTACGTTGCGCCCTTCGAATGACGACATGCCGCGATGGAATCAGCGCGATCCCCTAAAGAGCCGCGGGCTTCGCCGCGTCGATCGACGGCATGCCGGGTCGCAAAACCGGCGCCCCGCCGCTACAAAAGCAAAGCTCGGACCCAGAACTGAAGTCTCTCTTTTTTGCCGCGCTTTTTCGAGGGCCTCAAGGCCCACGCTCCCACCGGCTCCGATAGCTCGCGCTTCGCGCGTCGATTTCGTGTCGGTCTGAGTGCGCGCGATGCTTGAACCTCAGATTCGAAGGCTTGCGGCGACTCCACCCATTCATCGATTCAGGCGGATCGGGACGGTGCGCTCCGCCAGGAATTGTTTCAAGGCCGCGATCGAATGCGTTTCGGTGTGGAAAATCGAGGCGGCCAGCGCGGCGTCGGCCCGGCCTTCGACGAAGACCGCGCGAAAATCCTCAAATGTGCTGGCGCCGCCGGAAGCGATCACGGGCACGGGGACGGTGGCCGCGATCTTTGCGGTCAGCTCGCAGTCGAATCCGCTGCAGGTGCCGTCGCGATCGATCGACGTGAGCAGGATTTCGCCCGCGCCGCGCGACACAGCTTCGGCAGCCCATTCCGCCGCGTCGCGACCGGTTGCCACGCGACCGCCGCGCGTGTACGCCTCCCACGAATCGCCCTTGCGTTTCACGTCGAGCGACAGCACCACGGCCTGCGCGCCGAATTGCTGAGAGAGTTCGGAAATCAGTTCCGGGCGATCGACAGCGGCTGTGTTGACGGTCACTTTATCCGCGCCGGCCAGGAGCACCTTGCGGCCTTCATCCATTCGCCGAATGCCGCCGCCGGCGGTGAGCGGGATATTCAACTGCTCGGCTACGCGGCAGATGGTATCGAGAAACGTGGCGCGTCCTTCGAAAGACGCGCTGATATCGAGCACGACGAGCTCATCCGCGCCTTCGCGATTGTAGCGAGCAGCCAGATCGGCCGGATCGCCCATATCGCGCAGGCCCTCGAACTCGATGCCTTTCACGACGCGGCCGCCATCGACATCGAGGCAGGGGATGATGCGCCGCGCGAGCGTCATTGCACCGACTCCACGAAATTTTGCAGCACGCGCGCGCCCGTCTCGCCGGATTTTTCCGGATGGAACTGCACGGCGCGCAAATTTTTCTGCTCGATCACGGCTGCGAACGAGACTCCATGATCGCACGCGGCAACCGTCGGCGCAGCCGAAGCTGGCGCGGCGTAGGAGTGCGCGAAATAAAAGTATGCGTCCGGCGGGATGCCGCGCAGCAGCGCGCTTTGTTGGACGCGGCGCACCTGATTCCAGCCGATGTGCGGCGACTTGACGTTTGTCGGGAGCGCGCGCACTTCATCGGGGAAAAATCCGAGGCCGCGCTCGCCCGGCGCCTCTTCGCTCGACGCGAACATCGCCTGCAGTCCGAGGCAGATGCCGAGAATTGGCACACCGGAAACGTAGGCGGCGCGCAGAGAATCGGTAAGGTTGCGTTCGCGCAGGCCTTGAACGAATGCGCCGAAATGCCCGACGCCGGGCAGCACGATTACTTTCGCGGCGGCAACCTGTTTTGGTTCGACGGCGCGCTCGGTTTCGGCGCCGAGCTTGCGCAGGGCACGCTCGACCGACGGCAGATTCCCCGCACCGTAATCGACGATTGCGATTTTCATCGCGTTTTCCTCTCAGGCATCCCCGATTGCTCGTTTCTGCCGGACATTCCGCAAACAGCAGATCCCTCGCTGCGTCCCGCTCCGCTCAAACACCGAGCGGAAATGCCAAAGCGCGCAGGGCTCCGCTCGGGATGACAGCGCGCTTTTTTTCGGCAGCCTGTAAAGCCGTCCTCATTTGCGGGCCTAGGTCGTGGCTAAAGCCACGACCTACAAAGATTCCCGCTTATCGCACAATCCTATAGCAGGCCTTTCGTCGAAGGCAGGACGCGGCGCAGTTGGCGGTCGCGCGTGACCGCGAAACGCAGTGCCTTCGCGAACGCCTTGAAAATCGACTCGACCTGATGATGCGACGACCGGCCGTACACCAGTTTCAGGTGCACGTTGGCCGCTGCGGCTTGCGCGAACGCGCGGAAAAAATCCTCCATCAGCTCGGTCTGAAAATCGCCGACGCGCGAGGCCGAAATCTTGTAACTGCAGACGCAATAGGCGCGGCCGGAAAAATCAAGGGAGGCCGCGGCGAGGCAGTCGTCCATCGGCATCAGGAAATAGCCGGCGCGCAGGATTCCGCGCTTCGATCCGAGCGCTTGCTTCACCGCTTCGCCGAGCGCGATGCCGACGTCCTCGACGGTGTGGTGCTGGTCGACATCGAGATCGCCGTGCGCCGCAAGATCGAGATCGAGCGCGCCGTGGCGGGCGATCTGTGCGAGCATGTGATCGAAGAAACGGATGCCCGTGCTGACGTGCGACTTGCCGCGGCCATCGAGATTCAGGCGCAGGGAGATGTCGGTTTCTTTTGTGGTGCGGCGCAGCTTGGTTTTTCTCATGGTCGTCGATTCGTTCCGTCCGCGATCACCCTTTCAACCGGACCGAGGTGTCCGCCGTTCCGGCGCCGAGATTCCTCAGATCCCGCCAATAGGCCCGATTTCCGCGCGATCCGAGGTGCGTGGGCGCGGAAATCGGGCTGCGCGGTCTTCGGAATGACAGGTGGGTCGGGGTAGCCGATGACAATTGGTCTAGCCACGTTGCGCTGGCCTCCGAACTTTGTGTCGCGCCGAACGATCGCGATGCCGCAGTGAAACTGACAGCAAAGACTGCCGGGCTCAAGGACCCGGCGCTACGTTTAAACCTAAAGCCGCCCGCCTAAGAGCAAGGCGGCCGCTACAAAACCGTCTCGAGCACTTATGCGCAGGCCGGGATCGACTCCGGCTCCGCATCTAAATCCACATCCGACCACCAAAGCTGCACCGGCGTTTAGGCGCCGACGTCGGTCAGCAACGGCTTCAACTCTTGTAGCAGGCGGCGCATTTGCGCTGGGGTGCCCAGCGTGATGCGGACGTAGCCTTTGCCGTTGAAGTCGCTGGAGCGGTCGCGGACGAGCGTGCCTTGGCGATGGAGTGCCGCTACGATTTTCTTGGCGCGTTCGCCGAAATATACGAGAACGAAATTTCCTCCCGTGGGGAAATAGCGGGCGCCGAGGCGCGCGAGGCCGCGCTCGAGTTCCTGCCGGCCCCGGCGAACGTCGCGCACGGTTTTTGCGAGGAAGGTGCGATCCTGCATGGCCGCTTCCGCCGCAGCGAGCGCCGCGACGTTCACAGGATACGGCGACTGCGCCTTCCGCATGCTCGCCGCCAGCTCGCGATGGACGAAAAGACAACCGAGGCGCAGGCCCGCGAGACCTGCTGTTTTGGAAAATGTACGCGTGACGATCAGATTCTTATAGCGCCGGATCCACGGGATCACTGTGACGCCGGAAAATTCGAAATAGGCTTCGTCGATCACCACGATGGTTTTTTTCGCGGCTGCTAGAATTCGCCGCAGTTCGCTGCGCGACAGAAGATCGCCGGTTGGGCTGTTTGGGTTTGGGAGAAAGAAAACGCGCGGCGCCGCTTTCAGCGCCGCCAGGATCTCCTGCCACGGAAATTGCATTTCGGAGTCGTAGCGCGGCGCCGCAATTTTCGCTCCCGCCAGTTCCGCATAGAACCGGTACATCGCATAGGTCGGCTCGGCCAGCAGGACTGTGTCGCCTGCTTCGACAAACGTATTGACGACGAGGCTCAGCGCCTCATCGGTGCCGTTCGTCAGCAGGAGTTCGTCGGGACGCACGCCGAAATGGCGCGCGGCCTTGCGGCGCACCGTTTCCTGCTCGGGATACGAGGAAATCGTTGCCGCGCTCAGGCGCGCGAGCGCACGTCGCACCGCCGGCGAGCAGCCCGTAGGATTCTCATTGAAATCCAGGCGCAACTTATCCGTGCGCCCTTCGAGCGGCGGATGGTACGGACGCATGCGCACAACCGCGCGCCGCACCGGGATCGACTGCGTACGAGAAGCCTTCATTTGCGCACCTCGACGGAGCGCTCGTGCGCCGCCAGACCCTCCGCGCGCGCGAATTCTTCTACGACGGGCGCGAGGCGCTGCACGCCCGCTCGCGACACTTGTTGCACGCTGATGCATTTGACGAAATCGGCGACCGAGAGGCCGCCGCGGGTGCGCGCGAGGCCGCCCGTGGGCAGCACGTGATTGGTGCCACTGGCATAATCGCCGAAGGATTGCGCGCTCCAATCGCCGAGGAAAACGCTGCCCGCGGAGTCGATGCGCTCGATCAGGCCGTCGTCGCCGCTCGGGAGGCTGAGGTGCTCGGGCGCGAAGCGATTCACAAATCGCGCAGCTGCCGCAATATTGGGTGCGACGAATGCGCCGCCATTTTTTTTGAGCGAGCGCCGCGCCAGATTTGTCTTCGGCAGCTGCGCTAATTGCAGATCGACCTCGCGTGCTACCTCGTGCGCCAGTCGCGACGACGTTGTGACGAAAAGCGAAGTCGCGTCGGGATCGTGCTCGCCCTGCGCGATGAGGTCCGCGGCGATGAATTTGGCGTTGCCGCGCGTCGCGAAGACGAGCGCTTCGGTGGGCCCGGCGAGCATGTCGATCGCGCAATCGTTGCTCACGATGCGCTTCGCGGCTGTGACGAACCGGTTGCCCGGGCCGAAGATTTTGTCGACGCGCGGGATCGAGCGCGTGCCGTACGCGAGCGCGGCAATCGCCTGCGCGCCGCCCACCCGCGCGACCGCCTCCACGCCGAGAGTCTTCGCGGCAGCCAGCAGCGCCGGCCCGGGCTGCGGGCTTGCTACGACGATTCGGCGCACACCTGCTTCCTGCGCGGGAATCACAGTCATCAGCAGCGTCGAGACGAGCGAAAATCGCCCGCCGGGGAGGTAGCAGCCGACCGAATCGATGGCGCGCACGCGCTGGCCTGCGCGGACGCCGGGCTCGACGTCGATGGTCCATTCCTGCGGCTTTTGCCGCCGCGCGACGGCGCGAATGTTTCGCGCGGCGTGCTCGATCGCATCGCGAAAATCCTTCGAGATGTTTTTGCGCGCGGCCGCCAATTTCGCGGGCGGCACCCACACGGTGCGCGGCGTGAGCGACACGCGGTCGAAGCGCTTCGTCCACGAGAAAAGCGCGGCATCGCCGCGACGACGCACGTCTGCGACGATGCGCGAGGCGATGCGCTCGGCATTGCGGCTGCTGGCGCGGCGCGACGCCAGCACTTTTTCCTCGTTTGCGCTGGTGAGCGGCAGAACGCGCATCAGTACACCACCTTGTTCAGCGGATATTCGACGATACCCTCGGCGCCCGCCGCTTTCAGCTTGGGGATAAGCTGACGCACCGTTTTTTCCTCGATGATGGTGTTGATGGCGAGCCAGTCGGAATCGCTCAACTGCGAAATCGTCGGATTGCGCAGCGCGGGCAGCGCGGCGACCACTTTGTCGAGATCAACACGCCGCACGTTGAGCATCAATCCCACCCGCGTGTAGGCCTTGATCGCGCCGTCGAGCAGCAGCACGATATTTTCGATTTTCTCGCGCTTCCACGGATCGGCCCAGGCGCCGCGATTGGCGATGAACCATGTGGCCGATTCGAGCAGCGTATCGACCACGCGCAGATGATTGGCACGCAGCGACGAGCCTGTTTCCGTGACTTCGACGATCGCGTCGGCGAGCTGCGGCACCTTCACTTCCGTGGCGCCCCAGGAAAATTCGACGCGCGCTTTGACGCTGTTCCGCGCGAGGTAGCGCTCCGTCAATTTCACGGCTTCGGTGGCGATCACTTTTCCTTCGAGGTCGCGCACCGTCTGGATCTTCGAGTCCTCGGCGACGGCCAGCACCCAACGCACGCGGCCGAGGCTCGTTTTCGAATAGACCAGCTCGGACACTTCCTGGATATCCGCGCCCGTCTCGAGAATCCAATCTTTTCCCGTCAGGCCGGCGTCCATCGCGCCGTTTTCAACGTAGCGCGCCATTTCCTGCGCGCGGACCATCATGCATTCGATTTCGGGATCGTCGATGCCGGGATAGTAGCTGCGCGAATTCACGGAAATGCGCCAGCCCGCTTTCGCGAAGAGCTCGACGGTCGAGTCCTGCAGGCTTCCCTTGGGTATGCCGAGTTTCAGGCGGCTCATGCTTTGCTCCCTTTGCCGTAGAGTTCTTCGGGTGACATCACGCGCTGGGCGACGACTTTTGCTTGGCCATCGCGGCCGACCTCGCGGAAGAAGCAGCTGCGATAGCCCTCGTGGCACACCGCGCCGCCTTCGAGTTCCGCGCGGACCAGCAGCGCGTCGCGATCGCAATCGACGCGCAGCTCGCGCAGCAGGAGTTTTTGTCCGCTCGTTTCGCCCTTGATCCAGAGCTTCTTGCGCGAGCGGCTGTAGAAGGTGACGAAGCCGGTTTTTTGCGTGAGGTCGAAAGCCTCGCGGTTCATGAAGCCGAGCATCAGGACTTCGCCATTCGCGTGGTCCTGGACGATCGCCGGGATCAGGCCGTTTTCCTTTTCGAAATCGAGGTCCATTTCGTCTGTCTCCGATTTTCTCCCGGCGGCCAGGCCAAGGAGAGATTCTTCGGGCCGCAAGATGCGCGCCCCCCGAATGGTGTCCGAACATTCATCGCGCCCGCAAAAACAAAAAGCCCGCCAGCGCTTGCCGCGCCAGCGGGCTGATGAGTGCAGCTATTGCCGTTCGAGCTAGCCACACCGCCGCGGGCACGGTTTCACGTGATGATGGTGATGGCTATGATGCGCCCGCAGCAGTTTCATGACGCTCTCGAAATTATGATAGGCGGAGGAGTTTGTCAAGCGCGGTCTCTCAGCGTGCGTCCGTCCCGTGCGCTCATCGAGAAAGGTGCGTGAGGGTCAACGCCAGCGCAACCGGGACGAGCAGCGTCAGCCCCATGATAACCCAGGCGGAGGCGTGTCCGAAATTCAGGGTGTAGCCGATGCCGAATCTTTTCGGCACGAAGAGCGCCGCGTCGTCGCGATTCGTGTAGAACACGCCTAACTTCCAGTGGCCGGGCGTCGTGCCGCTCGCCAGCGATGCTCCGTCCACCGCGTGCAGGTGCGCGTGATGCTTTGCCAGGCGCGACATGGCGAAAATCAACGCCACCAGCATCGCCAGCGTCGCGATGAGAATCGGCAGGATTCCTGGATCGCGGTTGCCCATCAGCGGCAGCAGGCCTACGAACGAGAAAATCACGGCGAGGAAAAACTCGAGCGAGAGCAGAAAAACTCCCATCTCTCGCGCGAAATCGCCCGCCAGAGAGCGCGCCGTCGATCCGTGGCCCGGCCGTCCGTAATGCAACGCCACGTAGGAGCTGATTGCGACAGCCGCCATCACGATGGCTCCGAACAGCAGCGGTCCGTAGACTCCCGGCGGCGTGCGAGACGACCAGCCGTTGGCGGCGCCGCTGACGCCCCAATGGACCGGAAAGCGCGGCGGGATGTCGCCCCAGCGGATGCCAAGGTAAATGGCGGTCGCGGCCAGGATGGCGAAGGGGCTCAATTGCAGCGGCCATCCGCCGGGCATCGGCGTGGGGCGCGGCGCCAGCGCGGAAGGGGTATTCGAAGCACTCATACCCTTAATTTTAGGCCATTTTGAGCGAAAACATGGGGCGCGCCGTCGCGGAGCACCGAAGAAGTTAGCTCGCACTTACCTGAGCAGATCTTCGAGCTGGACTTTGGCGTCGGTCTTCGCGTCGCGATATTTCACGATCACCGGTGTGTAGAGCGAGAGATTCCAGTCCTTGCCTTGGCCGTGGGAGATGGCGCGCGAACCGGCGACTACGACTGCGTTTTCGGGGATCACCAGAGGCTCGTCGCCGGTGGCGGCGTGCACTGCGCCGGTGACGACGTCATATACCGGCGTGGAGCGGTTGAGGATTGTGCCCGTGCCTAGGACCGCGCGGCGCTTTACGACCGTACCTTCATAGACGCCGCAGTTTCCGCCGATCAGCACTTCGTCCTCGACGATCACCGGCATTGCGGCGACCGGCTCGAGCACGCCGCCGATCTGCGATGCGGCCGAGATGTGGCATTTCTTGCCGATCTGCGCGCAGCTGCCGACGAGCGCGTGCGAATCGATCATGGTGCCTTCGTCGACATGCGCGCCGACGTTGATGTACATCGGCGGCATGCAGGTGACGCCCTTCGAGATGTAGCAGCCGTCGCGAATGCTCGAGCCGCCGGGGACGATGCGCACGCCCGACGTGGCGCTGAACGCTTTCACCGGATAGGTGGCTTTGTCGAAAAACGGCTGGCGCGCGGCGTCGATCGACATATCGACGATCGCGCCCATGCGGAATCCGAGCAGAATACCTTTTTTCACCCAGGCGTTGACGGACCATCCGGTCGCCGTCGCGGGATTGGGCTCGGCCGCGCGAATTTCGCCGCAGTTCAGGGCGTTCTTGAACAGTCGGAACAGGCGGCGCTGGTCTTCGGTATAGCAGTGCAGGTTCTCGGCGAATAGCCGCTCGATCTCGCTCTTCAGCTCAGCGGGCAGCATAGACCTTCTGCACCAGTCCCACGGCTTCGAGCGCGCCGCGAATCTTTTCGAGGTTCTCCGGCTTCGGCGCGACGAGCGGCAGGCGGAAATACGGATCGAGCAGGCCCATCAGTCCGAGCGCGGCCTTCACGGGACCCGGATTCGTCTCGACGAAATTCGCTTCCATCAGCCGGAAATATTTTCGGTGGACCTCGCGCGCAGCCACGAAATCACCGGCGAGGCAGAGCTGCGTGATGCGCGTCATCTCGGCCGGAATTTCGTTGGACGCCACCGAAATCAGCCCGCGGCCGCCGAGCGACATCAGCGGAATCGTGATCCCATCGTCGCCCGAGAGCACCACGAAATCATCCGGCACGCCATCGAGCACCGTTGCCATCTGCGAAATGTTTCCCGACGCTTCCTTCACGCCGACGATGTTGTCGATCTCGGCGAGGCGGCGGATCGTAGACGTCTCGATGTTTACGCCGGTGCGCCCCGGAATGTTGTAGAGAATGATGGGCAGCGAGATCGACTCGGCGATGGCCTTGAAGTGCTGATAGAGGCCCTCCTGGGTCGGTTTGTTGTAATACGGGCTGACCGACAGAATTCCGTCCGCGCCCATCGCCTCGTAATCCCGCGCGCGCTCGATCACCTCGGCGGTGTTGTAGCCGCCGGCGCCCGCCACCACGCGGATTTTCCCGCGACGCGCCTCTTCGATTGTGATTTCGACCACGCGCCGCAGCTCGGCCTTCGAGAGGGTGGGGCTTTCGCCCGTGGTGCCGCAGGGCACGAGGAAATTGATTCCCGCTTCGACTTGCCGCCGCGCAAGCCGCCGCACGGCTTCATCGTCGAGCGACAGATTCTTACGAAACGGAGTGACCAGTGCCGTACCGCATCCTGTAAAAGACATTGCGTGCCTCCTTGCCAGGGATACTTAATCGCGGGCCGCCGCCTCGATTTGCGGCCCAAAACCAAACGGATCCGAGGTTGCCGCCGTTTGGGCGCCGAGATTCCTCATCCTCGCCAGTGCGACCGATTTTCGCGCGATCCGGCCTGCATGGGCACGAAAATCGGACTGCTCGTCCTCGGAATGACAGGTTGGACGGGGTAGCCGACGAAAATGACACAGTCGCATCGCGGTTGGCCTCCGCCTCTGCATCTGCCCTCCTGCCGCGCCGAAGATTGCGGCACTCGTGCTCGAATCACCCAAAGACGGCCGGCTGAAGCACCCGGCGCTACGTTTAAGCCCTCAAACCTTTAGTCCACGCTGTTCACGATGTCGCGAAAATCGAAAAAGCCCTTTTTGCCGGCGATCCAGCGCGCCGCGCGCAAAGCGCCGCGCGCAAAGCCTTCGCGGCTGCGCGCGGTGTGCGTCAACGTGATCGTGTCGGCGGCGGAATCGAAGCCGATCTCGTGCGTTCCGGGAGCCGCGCCCGCGCGGCTGCTGCTCGTATTGATTGGGCGGTCGTAGCCGCTCTTTTTCATTTGTTCGACGAGCGCAAGTATCGTCCCTGAAAGCGCGTCTTTCTTTGTGGCGTGATGAATCTCCCACGCCCAGGCGCCGTATTCGGGCTGGCGGGCCATCAGCCGCGCCGCCTCCGCCACGATCTGCGAGAAAATATTCACGCCCACCGAAAAATTCGCGCTCCAGACGAGCCCTGTCCCGCCGCGCTCGACCGCCGCACGCGCCCGTTCGAGGTCGCCGAGCCATCCCGTTGTCCCGATGACGCTATTCACACCCAGCCGGGCCAGCCGCTCGATATTCTCGATGGCCGTCGCCGGCGTCGAAAATTCCACTCCCGCGTCGATGCCGTGAAAGTTCTCTTTCGTCATGCCCTCGTATTTCGCGTTGTTGTCGATGTCGAGCCGCAACTTCACGTCGAATCCATACTCGGGCGCAAGTTGTTCGATCAGGCGCCCCATTTTGCCGTAGCCGACGATCGCGAGATTCACGCCTGAAGCCTCCGCACAACGTTCGCGTACATACCGACCGCTTCCGAAAGCTCCTTCTTCGCGATTCGTTCGTTCTCTGTGTGCGCCACGTGAATGCTTCCCGGCCCGAGCAGCAACGGCTCGCCCCAGCTCTTGCCGAATACCGGCACATCCGTCGCGAACGAAACGACCGTTGTCGGCAGGCTGTCCACCGCGCGGAACCGGACCGGCGAAATGCACAAGACTTCTTTTAGTTCAGCACGCCCGCCGACCGCACGGCCGAATCGTTCTCGAATCAGCGCCGGATCGCCGACCAGCCGCACGAGGATCTCCGCCTTCGCCGAGTCGGCGATCACATTGGGCGCGCGGCCTCCCGAAATCGTGCCGACGTTCATCGTGCAACGGCCGAGCAGCGGGTCCTGCGGCAGCGGAACGCGCCGGATGGCTTCGAGCGCGTCAAGTAATTTTTCGATCGCCGATTCGCCGAGCTCCGGATACGCCGAATGCGCCATCTTGCCGCGAGCGATGAGCTCGAAACGCAGCGTGCCCTTGGATGCAAGCGCCAGCTTATTCTCGGTCGGCTCGCCATTCACCAGGAACCGCGAGCCTCGAGGCGATCGCGCCGCCACCGCCGCGCCCGCGCTGTTGCGCTCTTCGCCCACGACGAAGAGCAAGCCGAAATTCTTCGCGCCTTCGCCGAGCAGCTTTTCCGCCGCCCCCGTCATCGACGCGATGATGCCCTTGGCGTCGCACGCGCCGCGCCCCCAGATAAATTCACCGTCGTCGCGCGACGCGAAAAACGGCGGCACGGTGTCCATGTGCGTCGAGAGCGTGACCAGTGGGTTGCCCCAGCAGGCCAGCACGTTGAACCGGCCCGGCTCGACCTCCATGCGCTCGACCTGCCCGCCCGTGCGCTCAGCGATCTTCGCGAGATGGTTTTCCAGGAACGCGGCGACCGCGCCTTCGTTTTCCGTGATCGACTCGATGTCCACCAGCGCGCGCGTCAGCTCGAAAACATTCATCCGCCCGATCCTGGGTCAATTTACTCGAAGAAATCTTGCTGCGGAGGATTGGAACGAAAAAGAGAAGGAAGGATACGCGAGAGGCGCCACTCGTGTGTCTTCGCTCCTCGATAGCGCTCCATTCGCCGCGGCGAATGACAGTGAACGAGCCTTTCAGCTCATCCCCCAACCGTCCCAGCCGCAGTCAGCCGGACGATTTCGGCGGAGTGTAAAGCCGCCCCTTTCGCGCGAACCTCCGAAGCTGCTCGGAACCTCCGGCCGCGCTACTCATGGCCTCCGCACCTCTACCAAGAACGCTTCGAGTCTATCGGCGGCCCTTGGGCAAGTCAAGGCCGCCGAAACCGTGCGGTGTGCGCGCGTTAGGCGGCGGAAGGATGCGATCACTCTCCATCACCGTAGCGCGAGACGATCATGCTTCGAGAAGCGGCGGCTAGAACTCTTCGTCCTCTTCGAGTTTCTTGAGGCGTGTGGTTTTCATGACAAGGCGGAAATCGCGCGAGCGGACGTCGGCAAGGATCGCGCGGCGCGTTTCGACGGCGAGGCCGCCGGGGCCGATGACGCCGGATAGGTCGCGCGGGAAATGCTTCACGAAGATTGCGGCGAGGTGCGCGGTGGCCCAGGAGATGGGAGTCGAAATCATACCGCGCTGGCGGATTGTGTAGAGCGTCGGGAAGCTGACGTCCCAGCGGATCGCGAGCGGGGCGTCGCCCTTCTTGCCGCGAACGACGACGGCGGCGGCGAAGCGGGCGTTTTCGAGGATGCCGGTGCGAATCAGCTTGGCGACGCTGCGCGGCGTGAGCGTCTGCGGAAAACGCTTGCGGATGATGCCGGCCGAGCGATTGAGGCGTCCCTGGCGATACCAGCGGCGGAGGCGATCGAAATCGTTGCCGCCGATTTTGGCGTCGACGTCGCGGAGCTTCAGCGTGTAGGGAAGCAAGCAGACTTCGTCCTGCGCGGCGAGATAGACGGGCACTTCGCCGATGGGCGGGGGGAAGCGGAATTTTTCGCGCTCGTCGAATCGCTTGGCGAGAAAAAAGTGGCCGTTGCGGTAGACGCGCGGGAGCGAGACGGCTTCGTCGTAGGCGACATCGGCGGACCAAGTGGAGATCGGGTCTTTGCTTTCCGTGCTTTCGAAGAGGCGAATCTGGATCGACTCGACGGAATCGAGCATTTCTGCGGCGCGCTCGGCGAGCAGGTTGGTGAGGCCGGGCGCCGCGCCCACGCAGACGAGCGCCGCGCGATTTTTCGCGACGAAGCGCTTGTGAAAACGGAACTGCTCGGGGCGAAACGGATGCGCGGTTAGGTGCGAATTCAGGTCGAGGTAGTGGCAGCGCAGACGCAAGGCGGCGCGCAGGATGATCTTGTTGAAGACCGCCGGCGAAGCGTTGACGATGAGATTCGCGCCGCGCCCGGCGCGCACGATCGACCAGAGATTGCGCGCGTTCGCTTCGACGATCTTGATTTCGCTTTTCTTGCCGAGAAAGCGGCGGGCGCGGTCGATATCGCGGTCGCCGCACCAGACGGTATGTCCCTGGCGCGCCAGGAGATTGGCCAGAAGGGAGCCGGTGCCGCCCGCCCCCAGGACGAAGATCCGCATCGGATCGAAACTCTACCATATCCGTCGGGTGGCACAACGCCGGCTCGCGAGCGGGCCGCAAAAGGGAAACCTAGGGCATGGAAGAGGCAGATTTGCGAACAGCTATTTCGCGGAGATCGCGAGACTGCTACGGCCGCGGGAAACTCTTCGCGGCTTCCTGAGCGGTGGGGAAGATTTCGATCACCTTGTGTACCTGCGTGAGCTTGAGCACGCCGTCGACCATGCCTTTCACGCCTGCCAGCCGCAGCGTCCCGCCGGATTTCTTGAGCTTCGAATAGCACTTCACGATTTGCCCGACGGCGGCGCTATCGACGTGGTCGACGGCGGAGAGGTCGAAGATGAAACTCTTCTCGTCGCGCAGGATGTGCGCGTCGATTTCCTGTTCCACCTGACGGCAGTCGGGACCCATCACAAAGCGGCCCGTCATTTCAAGGATCACGATTCCCGGCTCGATCTGTTTCTTTGCAAATTTCATGATGACGGTCTCCGCGCGTTACTCATCATAGGGAAATTGACGGATCATGCGCATACAGTCGGACAACGCCTCGAGCACCGAATGGCCCCAACCGTGGGGCAGGATCGCCGCCAACTTTTGGTTCACGTGTTTATCGGCTTCCGCGAAAAAGCGGGCGTGCTGGCCCGCGGGCTGCACGGCGTACTCGCACACGGTGATGCGGAATTCGATCTCGCGGCCGTCCTGATGCTTCTTCATGGAATAGAACGAGAGCTGAGCCAGCTCGTCGGAAAGATCGCCTTGTGCGTAATGCCACTCCGCCACGGTGAGTCTCCTTGGGCAAAATGAGGGCCGGATTATACCCCACGAGATGGTGGTCGCGGCAGCGCGGCGTGCGCGCGGCGGGTTGCCGGGTCGCGGAGACGGCGATCGGCCGCTAGGAAACCTCAGGCGCGTGCGAAGCGCCGGTCGCTTTCGGATGCGGAACAGGCTAGAATGCCGCGCATGTCGACGGGGTCCTTTCAGATCACGGGGCGTTCGGGAACGAATGCGAACGTCCACATCCTCAGCGCGAAAGGCGCGATCACGCACGCGAGTTCCTCTGCATTGCAGCAAGCGGTCGACGCCGCGCCGGCGCGCGGCGTGATCATTGACCTTACGGAGGTGCCTTCGGTCGACTCGATGGCAGTGGGCGCGCTCGTGCGGGTGTACGTCTCGTGCACGAAAAGCGGCCGCAAGCTAGCGTTTGTCGGGTTGAATCACCGGGTGCGGAACGTGCTGCAAATCGTGGGCGTCGATCCTCTGTTTGACACCTATCCCACGGTCCCCGAAGCAGAATCGGCCCTGAGTTGATCCCCTTTGTCGTAGAAAACCGACGAGCCCGCCTGTAAGCATTTCTGCGGGCGTGGCTGAGTCATTCGGATTTAACACGGGTTTTATTGACAAGGCGCAAATCGGACGCGTATCATTTCAGTCGGTGAAGCGACGGAAGTTCAGGCGCTTTGACCCCTTCATGCTCTAGCCCCCAATCAGGGTGGAGTGACCGAGGCCGTACCCTCGGTAAGCAGGACAGGAACCCTTACGGAGGCCGCTCCGCATGTCACCCGAAAACGACCCGAACCTACAACCATCTGCTATCGACGGCGTTGCAGCCGAACCCACAAGTGAAGACGTAACCGCTGCGTCAATAGCCATGAGCGCGAGCCCGCAGGATGGCGGAGGAGCCGCGACGGGTGTGGCACCGGCACGCGAGCGGGCGCCCATCGTCGAGGGTGCAGAGGAAGCGGACTCAAGCGAAGCGCAGGTGGAAGCGCCCGAGACAGCGCCTGCGGCAACGGAGCCGGCTGCGGAAGAACCCGAGCAGGCCGAAACGCTGGAAACCATGGACCAGCTGATGGACCAGTTTTCCGTGCCGCAGCCTGCGGCAGCGGAAGGCGAAATTTTCGACGGCCGAGTGCTGGCGGTGACGGAAGCGGGCGTCGTGGTGGACGTGGGCGGGAAATTCGAAGGACTGGTTCCCGCGCAGGAGTTCCTCGATTCGGGCGCCCCGATTGAATTCGGCGAGGGGCAGACGATCGAAGTCGAGCGGCTGCACGAACAGAAGGACGGCTACGTCCTGCTGTCGCATGTGCGAGCGCACCGCCGCCGCGTGTGGGAGCGGATCGAGAGATCGTACCGCGAGCACACGAACGTCAGCGGGAAAATCCTGGAGCGAATCAAGGGCGGGCTGGTGGTGGATATCGGCGTGCGCGCGTTTCTGCCGGCGTCGCAGATTGAGCTGAGGCCGGTGCACGATCTCGAGGGATGGAAAGACCGCGAAATCGAAGTGCGCGTCCTGAAGCTGAATCGCAAGCGCGGGAACGTGGTGGTGAGCCGTCGCGCGATCCTCGAGGATGAGCAGAAGGCCAAGCGCGATGCGCTGGCGGCGACGCTTTCGGAAGGCGCGATCGTGACCGGGCACGTGAAAAACGTGACGGATTACGGAGTGTTCGTGGACCTGGGCGGAATGGATGGGCTTTTGCACGTCAGCGACCTGGTGTGGGGCCGCGTGCCGCATCCTTCGTCGATTGTGAAGCCGGGCGACGAGATTCAGGTCCAAATTCTCAAATTTGACAAGGAAAAGCAGCGGATTTCGCTGGGACGGAAACAACTGCTGCCCGATCCGTGGGCCACGGTGCCGGAGAGGTTTCCGACGGGAGCGCGCTTGCAGGGAAAAATCGTGGGCGTGACGGATTACGGCGCGTTCGTGCAGATCGAGCCGGGCGTCGAAGGGCTCGTGCACGTGAGCGAAATGAGCTGGTCGAAACATGTGAAGCACCCATCAAAAATCGTGAAGGTGGGCGACGAGGTCGAGGTTGTGGTGCTCGAAGTGAAGACCGACCAGCGGCGGATTTCGCTGGGCTTGAAGCAGACGCTGCCCGACCCGTGGGAACAGGCGGCGGAGAAGTATCCGGTGGGCTCGCTTGTCAGCGGGCGCGTGCGCAATCTGGCGGATTTCGGGGCGTTCGTCGAAATCGAAGAGGGCATGGAAGGGCTGATCCACATCAGTGACGTCAGCTGGACGGAACGCATCAAACATCCGAGCGAGAAGTTCAAGAAGGGCGACAAGATCGAAGCGCGCGTGCTGAAGGTGGATTCGCAAAACCGGCGGCTTTCACTGGGCATCAAGCAGGTAAACGACATCTGGGCCAACTGGTTCGCGGAGCACAAGATTGGCGAGGTCCTGAAGGGCAAAGTGGCGCGGACGACGGATTTTGGAGCCTTCGTCGAGCTGGCGGAAGGCATCGAAGGGCTCTGCCACGTATCCGAGATCGAGGAGCGGCGTCCGAAGGGCGACCGCGAGAGCCGCGACAACAAGGTGAAGGGCTCGCGCGCGGAACGTGTAACGGCGGTGCTTTCGCCGGGGCAATCGTACGACTTCAAGGTTCTGCGGCTCGAACCGGAGCAGCGAAAGATCAGCCTGAGTTATCGCGCGGCGCAGAAGCAGGTCGAGCGGCAGGAGATGGAAACATTCCGGTCGTCGAAGTCGTCGCCGAATGCGACGATCGGCGACGCGATTCTGGCCAAGCGCCAGTCGTCCTAGGCGGTTGATCCGAGGCTGGCAAGGGGCGGGCCCTCAAAAGGCTCACAGGGGCGTTTCCGAAAGTAAAATCATTTACGTCGTACTCATTTGGTGATATGCAAGGATTGTGCGGCGACCCCACCCGGCGCGCAAACGGCCATGCACGAATGCTGAGAGGAGGCTGTTCAACAGATGGTAGAAGGTCCGGGAGAGCGCGACAACAAAGACCATAACACGGTGACGAAGGCCGACCTTGTCGAAGAGGTTACGCGGGTGACGGAACTGCCGCGGAAGGAATCGGAAGCGGTCGTCGAAACGATCTTCGAGAGCATCATCACGGCTCTGCAAGGCGACGACAAGATCGAGATTCGCGGGTTCGGAAGTTTTCGCACGCGGCAGCGGCGCGGACGCACCGGGCGGAATCCGAAGACCGGGGCGAAGGTCGAGGTCCCGCCGAAGAAGATCCCCTATTTCAAGCCCAGCAAGGAACTGAAGGATCATGTGAACAATCCGCACGCGGCGGGCGCTAGTGCGGGTTCGTCCGAGCCCGGCGCGCGGGACTAAGGCGGATGGACTATCTTTGGACGCCTTGGCGGTATCGGTATATCGCCAATGCGTCGAAGGATGACCGCTGTGTTTTCTGCGACGCGCTGGCCGGGAAGAATGATGCGCAAACGCTGATCGTCCTGCGGGGCGAAAAGAACTTCGTCATCCTCAACCGCTATCCGTACACATCCGGGCACGTGATGGTGGT
This sequence comes from uncultured Acidobacteriota bacterium, assembly GCA_963836125.1. Taxonomy (GTDB): domain Bacteria; phylum Acidobacteriota; class Terriglobia; order Acidiferrales; family UBA7541; genus Palsa-295. The sequence continues at coordinate 86,537 of CAWIIK010000003.1, read as the reverse complement.
GCCCTACGCGCATATCGCGGACTTCGCCGCCGTCGACGTGGAAACGCTCGCGGAAATGATGCGGTTGGCGCAGCGGGTGCAGACGGCGCTCGAGCACACGTATCGCCCCGAGGGTTTCAATCTCGGGATGAACCTGGGACGCGCCGCCGGCGCGGGCATCACCGGACATCTTCACTTGCACGTGCTGGCGCGATGGTCGGGCGACGCGAATTTCATGACGGTCGTGGGCGAGACGCGCGTCGAGCCGGAGGAGCTTTCGACCACCTACGAACGATTGCGCAAGGCCCTCACCAGCTGATTTTCCTTTCGTCCCCGATTCGCCCTGAAAACGCGCGGTTCCGTGCGATGGCGGGGACTTGTGTATACTGGCGCTGAGATCTTCGAGGCAACCATTACGTCGAGAGCGTCAAGATCGATCGAGCCAGTGAGCAAGCCCGTGTTCGTCGCGCCGTACCGGCGGTATCGGGAGGGCACGCAGCCGCCGCTCCTCTATCCGCCGTATCGCTCGACTCTCCTTCGCAGCCCGCAGAACGCGCTGATTCTGCTGCCGCACACGCTTTCCGAAGTGACCGGGCCGGTTTACGGTCACGGTGACATCGACGAGACGGACAACGATCTGACGCGGCAAAGCGAGGGCGAGCCGATCGGCGAACGCATCATCGTGACGGGGCGCGTAGTCGACGACAACGGACGTCCCGTGCCGCACACCTTGATCGAGATCTGGCAGTGCAACGCCGCCGGACGCTACCGGCATAAATCCGACGAGCATCCCGCTCCGCTCGATCCGAATTTCACGGGCGCCGGACGGACGCTGACGGACGCGCAGGGCAATTACCGGTTCACGACGATCAAGCCGGGGCCTTATCCGTGGGGAAACCATCCGAATGCGTGGCGCCCGGCGCACATCCATTTCTCGCTTTTCGGGACGGCGTTCGCGACGCGTCTGGTGACGCAAATGTATTTTCCCGGTGATCCGCTGTTTCCGTTCGATCCGATCATGAATTCGCTGCCGGACGACAAAGCGCGACAGCGGCTGATTTCGAAATTTGATATCGATCTGACGCAGCCGGACTGGGCGCTCGGGTTTCGATTCGACATCGTGCTGCGTGGACGCGAAGCGACGCCATTCGAGGCGAAATAGCAGATCACGTGGACATCGAACTCATCCCGACGCCCTGGCAGACTGTGGGGCCGTATTTCGCGATCAGTCTCGCGGGCGGGCATTCCATGGAGCACATCGCCGGACCCAACGCGAAGGGCGAACGCGTGAAGCTGATGTGCACGATGTTCGATGGCCAGGGACAGGGCGTGGACGAAGCACTCGTCGAGATCTGGCAGGCGAACGCGTATGGGAAGTACAACCATCCCGACGATTTTCAGGACAAGCCGGCCGATCCGGATTTTCTCGGCTTCGGGCGGCAAGCGACGGATGAGAACGGAGTATGCGTCTTCGAGACGATCAAGCCGGGACATGTGCCGGGGCCGAATGGCACGATGCAAGCGCCGCACCTGGCGGTTTCCGTGCTCGCGCGCGGGATCTTACGGCGCCTGCCGACGCGAATCTATTTTGCCGGCGATCAAGCGAACGAGAAAGATCCGGTTCTGGCGCTGGTTCCGAAAGGGCGGCGCGAGACATTGATGGCGCAGCCCGTGGCGAACCAGCCGGGCGCGTGGCGGTTCGATATCCATCTGAGCGGAGAGAACGAAACTGTTTTCTTCGACGTCTGAGACCGTGAGATTGGCAGAGCCATTTCTAGATGGCTGCGAGCGCGCGATGTGCGGGCGCTTCGCGCGAGAAAGAGGAACGGCGTGCCGGCCCGGCTAATCGATAGTCTCGCAACGACGGGCCCGCTGGCCGATCTGTTTGCTGACGATTCCCTCCTGCAGGCAATGCTGGACTTCGAAGTGGCGCTCGCAAGGGCGGAAGCGCGCCTCGGGGTGGTTCCGACGAGTGCGGCGGATGCGATTCAAGCGGCGGCGAAGGCCGGTAATTTCGATGCGGCCGCGCTGGCCTGTGCAGCACTGCGGGGCGGCACGCCGGGAATGCCGCTCGCGAAGGCGCTGACAGCAAAGGTACGCGCTGCGAATGCGGAGGCCGCGCGGTACGTCCATTGGGGCGCGACGAGCCAGGATGTGGCTGACACGGGGCTGATGCTGTTGCTGAAGCGCGCGCAGCCGATCCTCGACGCCGATCTCTCCCACCTAGAGGCAGCGCTCGAGCGGCTCTCCGATCAACAGCGAAACACGGTGATGCTGGGGCGGACGCTTCTGCAGGCAGCGCCGCCCGTGACGTTTGGGCTGAAGGCGGCTGGATGGCTCGCGGCAATTCGGCGCAGCCGGATGTGGCTCGACGATGCGTTTCAGGACACGCTGATTTTGCAGTTCGGAGGCGCGAGCGGAACGCTGGCGGCGCTCGGTGAAAAAGGCTTCGAAGTCGGGCGCGCGATGGCGAAGGAACTGGGCGTCGGCTTTCCCGACGCCCCTTGGCACGCGCACCGCGACCGTCTCGCCGCGCTGGTCGCCGCGTGCGGCGTGCTGACGGGCACGCTCGGGAAGATGGCGCGCGATATCAGTTTGCTGATGCAGGGCGAGGTCGGTGAAGCGGCCGAGCCTGAAGACGAGGGACGCGGCGGCTCGTCGACGATGCCGCAAAAGCGCAACCCGATCGCGTCGGCGTTGACGCTGGCGGCGGCGAATCGCGTACCGAATCTGGTGGCGGCGTTTCTCGCGGGCATGGTGCAGGAGCACGAGCGCGGCGTCGGAGGCTGGCAGGCGGAGTGGCCGACGGTCGCCGGCGTGATTCAGTCAACCGGCCTGGCGATTGCGTCAATGGCCGAAGCGGCCGAAGGGCTCGAGATAGACGCCGAACAGATGCGCGCGAATATCGAAGCCACAGGCGGCAGCGTGTTCGCGGAGAAGGCAGCGATGCTGCTCGCGGCGAAGCTGGGCCGAGACCGAGCGCAGGAACTGGTGGGCGAGGCAGTGCGGCGCAGCGAAGCAGAGGGCCGCACGCTGAAGGAAGTGCTCGGGGAGATTCCGGAGGTAACGCGCGTGCTCGGCAGCAGGGCGCTGCGCGACCTCGAAACGCCGGAAAAGTATCTGGGCGCCGCGGAAGAGCTGCGAAAGCGGCTCCTCGTGAGCGAAGGCCGCGGGGATTCGAAACCAAGGAAACGCTAGAAGCGATGCCGTTCGCGACGATCGACAACACGCGGGTGTTTTACCGGCTCGAGGGCAACGCCGGACGGCCCGTGCTCGTCCTTTCGCATTCAATCGGATGCGATCTGAGCCTCTGGGCGCAGCAAGTGCCCGACCTGCTGCAGCACTTTCAGGTGTTGCGCTACGACACGCGCGGGCACGGCGCGTCGGATGCGCCGAAGGGCGACTATTCGATCGAGCAGCTTGGGCGCGATACGCTCGGGCTCGTCGACCAGCTGGGAATTTCGAAGTTCGCGTTTTGCGGGCTGTCGCTCGGCGGGATGGTCGGGCAGTGGCTCGGCGCGAACGCGGGCGATCGCGTCACGACGCTGATTCTCGCGAATACCTCTTCGCGCATCGGGCCGAAATCGTTTTGGGACGAGCGGCGGCGCGTGGTGCTCGAAGGCGGAATGGTTGCGATCGCGGATGGCGTGATGCAGCGATTCTTTTCGCCTGAGACGCTGACGGAAGGCAACGTCTACGCGAGCTCGATCCGGGCAGTGATTTTGGGCACCGATCCCCATGGCTACGCCGGGTGCTGCGCGGCCGTCCGCGACATGGATCACACGGCGTTGCTCGCCAAGATTCCGGTGCCAACGCTTGTGATTGTCGGCGACCGCGACGTGTCGACTCCGTGGATGGGGCACGGCGAAATTCTCGCGCGCGGGATTCCCGGCGCACGCGTGCTGCATCTGCCGGCGGCGCATTTATCGAACGTCGAGCGGCCGCGGTCTTTTACGGCGGCGATCTACGATCTGCTGGTACCCAAGGCGGCGCCGGGCAACTACACCGATCCCATCGACGAAGGCTTCGCCGTGCGGCGGTCAGTACTTGGCGACGGGCACGTGGACCGTTCGATCGCGGAGGCGACCGATTTCAACCGGGAATTTCAGGAAGTGGTCGCGCGCTACGCGTGGGGCACGATCTGGACTCGGCCGGGGCTCGACAAGGGTACGCGGCGTCTGCTGGTTCTCGCGATGATGGCTTCGCTAGGGCGCTGGGAAGAATTTCGGATGCACGTGCGCGCGGCGCTCGATCATGGGTTTGAGCCGTGCGATTTGAAGGAGCTGCTGCTGCAGGCGGCGATCTATGCGGGCGTGCCGGTGGCGAATACGGGATTTCATATCGCGATGGAAGAGATCGAAAAGCGGAAGGTGTCTAGCGCCAAAGCTTGAGCTGGATCGCTGAAGGTTCCTCAAGTTCAAGCAGAGAGCAGAGCAGGTCCCTCGCTTCGCTCGGGATGACAAGCGGTGCTGGGGACAAGCGATTAGCCGTAGTTGGGCGGGTTCACGGACTGGTCCATGCCCATTGTTTTTTGTCCGCCTTGCGCGACGTTCACGCTGATGAGGCTGGGTTCCTTCGAGGCGAGCGCGGCTTTCAAGGCCGGCTCGAGATCTTCGGGGCGGTCGACTTCGCGCGCCGTCATTCCGTAGCCTTGCGCGATTTTGACCGCGTCGATTCCCGGGATGTCGATGCCCGGGACGTTGTTTCCGACCTGCGTGAAATCGCGAAAGCCCTTCAGCGCCGAATAATTTCCGTTGCGGACGACGAGAAAAACCACGGGTGCCTTCTGCTGCACGGCCGACCACAGCGCCTGAATCGAATACTGCGCGGAGCCGTCGCCAACAGGGCAAACGACGCGGCGATTAGGATGCGCGAGTTGCAGGCCGACGGCCGCCGGCAAGCCGAATCCGAGAATCCCGCTGCGCACGGAATAGAACGAGCCGGGCTCGTCGAGCTGGATGTAGCGGTCGAGATCGCCTTTCGATGACGGGCACTCCTCGGAAAGAATCGCGTCGCGCGGCAGCAGCTTATTGAGTGTGCTGAAAAGATATGCGGTCGTGATCGGATATTCGGGGCGCGGCTCGGGCGGCTTCGGGCACGGAACGACGCTGCGCTCGACGGGCTTGACACGCTGCGCGAGATATTTTGCGGCGACCGAGATATCGCCCACGATGCTGGTTCCCGCGAGCGCGGCGGAGGCGTCGCGCGTCGAATTCGTGATCTGGAAAAGTTTCGTACGGAGCGCGATCGGGTCGCCGGGAACGTAGGCGTAATACAGAAAAACGGGCGCGCCGAGGACGACGACCGTGTCGTAGCCAGCGAGCTGCGCGGCGAGCGGCTTCTGCGCCGGCAGCAAGCCGCCGCGAAACAGGCGATGGCTGCGCGGGAAAGCCCAGCGAGGCGCGATGGGCTCGGCGTAGACGTCGGCATTCAGGCGCTCGGCGAGCGCGACGACGTCGTGAAACGCGCGGTCCTGTTCGATCTGCGAGCCGGTGACGAGCGCGAGATTGCGGCTCGCATCGATCGCGCCGACGACTTCATCGAGCAGCGCGGGATCGGGCGAGACCGATTGGCTGACTTTGCGCGCGCTGACCGGCTCAGAGGGCTTGTTCCAATCGTCCATCGGGATCGAGAGAAAGACAGGGCCGCGCGGCGGCAGCATCGCTAGGTGATAGGCGCGCGCAATGGCCGCGGGAACATCCTCGGGGCGCAGCGGCTCGTATGCCCACTTCACATATGGTTTCACGACCTCCACCGCGCGGCTCACCAGGAAAGGCTCGGCGAGAATCTGGCGGCGATCCTGCTGTCCCGTGGTTACGACGAGCGCTGCCTCCAAGAGGTGCGCATCGATGAGCGCGGAAAGGCCGTTTCCGGCGCTGGCAATCGAGTGCAGATTCACGAACGCGGCTTCGTTGCGCGCCAGGGCGTAGCCGAGAGCCATGCCGGCGGCGACGCGCTCGTGCAAGCCCAGAACGTACTCGAAATCGGGAGGCATGTCCTTGAGGAAGGGCAACTCGCTCGAGCCGGGATTGCCGAAGATCGTGGTCATCCCGAGATCGCGGAGCACTTCGTAGGTCGCTTCCCGTACCGTGGTCACTGCAGCGGGCCTCCCTGAGAATTGCTCCAAGACCGCTCTGCGAATATATATCCGCGGGGGGAAATGTCCACGCTCTTTCGCCCCCGATAGAAGGTAGCGCGTGCGGGGAGCACGCCCGGGTAAGCCCGCGCGGCAAGCGGCGGGAGCGAGCTCCCGCGCTCCCACGAGGTCAGCGTCCGTCGACACACACATTCTGAACGGGCGAGAATGGCGAGGAATGCAAGGAAAAACCGTGCGCTAAATTGGCTCGTAACGTTCGTCCTCGTTGAGCCGTTATAACCAATTGCCCGGGTGTGCGGATACATCGTATTCTGTGTCGCCGCTTGGCGGGCCAATCAAGGCCACGGGAAAAACACGAATGAACGAAATGATCTCAGTGAACGACCTCGTGAAGAACTACGGGGGATTCTGCGCGGTGAACCACATCTCGTTCACCGTGGAAGAGGGGAAAATCTTCGGATTTCTCGGCCCCAACGGCGCAGGGAAAACCACGACGATCAAGATGCTGACGACCGTCCTCGATCCGACGAGCGGCAAGATCCTGGTGAACGGGCACGATCCCACGCGCGAGCAGAAGCATGTGCGGCGGTCGTTCGGAATCGTATTCCAGGACCCGAGCCTCGACGATGAGCTGACCGCGTACGAGAACATGGACCTGCACGGAATCCTCTACGGCGTTCCGGGCAGCGAGCGGAAGCAGCGTATCGACACGCTGATCGATTTCGTGGGGCTTGGCGACCGCAAGAAGAATCTCGTAAAGGAGTTTTCGGGCGGGATGAAGCGGCGGCTCGAGGTGGCGCGCGCGCTGCTCCACAGGCCGCGCATTCTTTTTCTCGACGAGCCGACGATCGGGCTCGATCCGCAGACGCGCAACCACATCTGGGGCTACATCCAGCAGTTGAGCAAGGAAGAAGGCGTGACGGTTTTTTTCACCACGCACTATATGGACGAGGCCGACCGCGTGGCGAACGAAGTGGCGGTGATCGACCAGGGCAAAATCGTCGCACAGGGCACGCCCGGCGAGCTGAAAGAGCGCACCCAATGCCCGAACCTGGAAGACGCGTTCATCGCGCTGACCGGGCACGCCATTCGCGAGGAAGAAGCGAACGCGACTGACCGGATGCGCATGATGGGACGCGCGTGGCGAGGCGGAGGGCGGCGATGAAAGCGATCTACATTCTTTGCGTACGGCAGCTGAAGCGCTACATCCGGTCGCCCGCGCGCATTATCGGTTCGCTCGGGCAGCCGCTCTTGTTTCTGGTGGCGCTGGGATTCGGATTCAAAGCGATGTTCGCGCGGGCGGGCGGCGGGAATTACATCGACTTTCTCTCGCCGGGAATCATCGCCATGGCGATCCTGTTCAACGCCGTGTTTTCGGGAATCGAGATTATCTGGGACCGGCAGTTCGGGTTCCTGAAGGAAACTCTGGTGGCGCCGGTCTCGCGCCTTGAGATCGTGTTCGGCAGGATGCTCGGCGGCGCGCTGGTGGCCATGGCGCAGGGGATCGTCTTTTTCCTGATTTGCCTAATCGCCGGATTTCGGATCAAGGCCTCGCCCTATCTGCCGCTGGCGATCGTTTTCATATTCATGATCTCGCTGCTCTTCGCGGGCATCGGAACGGTTTTCGGGTCCGTGCTGCAGGACATGCAGGGATTTCCGCTCATCATCAATTTTCTGATCATGCCGATTTTCTTTTTCTCGGGCGCGATTTTCCCCGCGACTGGCCTGCCGAAGGCCTTGCAGATCGGGCTGCGGCTGAATCCGCTGAGCTACGGCGTAGACGGGCTGCGCGGATCGTGCAGCGCGATGTTTGCGTACGGCGTGACGACCGATCTCGTCGTGGTCACGCTGCTGACCGCGATTTTGCTTGGCCTGGGGAGCTACTTCTTCTCGAAAATCCAACTGTAGGAAAGTCGCTATCTGTGAAAGAGGCTGAGCGGCGGCTCGGGCGCGGTGGCTTCCTCTTCGGTGAGCTGCGGGTATGCCATCTTCCGGCACAAGAATCCCGTAATCACAGGGACCATGCACACGAGATCAAAAACTCCGGACCGGGGAGGGGCGATAAACAGAAAGAGTGCCACAAGCGGTGCGGCAATCGACAACCCCGCCAAGTGGCGAGTTCTGGGTGACCAATGTCGTGCTCGGGCAACGTCGGAAAGGAGCGCGGCCCAGCAAACGACGAGCACCGCGAAGGCGCAAATCAGCGCCGGGACGGTATCGGCTGGCCTCGCGGTAAACGACAGGAGCCAGAAGGCCGCCGCGAAAGATACACACGTTCCCACAGCCACCAGAATTCGCGGCGTGATTGATCGTCCCGTCATAGGACACCTCTTGAACCGGAGGATCGTACTGCACGCCACGGAAGTAAACTGAGCTACATGATTCCGCCGGGCGGCAGGGCGCTCATGGCGAGGCGCTCGTCGCGACCGGGATCGTCCACGAGCTTGCAGTCGTCGTTGAAGACCATCGTGGCGCGAGACTTCGTGTCGTAGGCGGGCCAGTGCGGCAGCGCGCTGGTGCCGGGACTGCCGGTATGCGCGAAGGCCGCCCAGGCCGCGCTCACCTTGTCGGCAAGGATCGCAACATCCGGGGCACTGCCGTTCAGTCCCACGGTTTTATCCGTGTTGTCGAAGACGAAAGCGAGCTCGATCCCGTGCGGCGACATCAGCTTGCCGCCGAGGACTGGCGTGCGCCAGGCGAAGATATACATGTAGGCGGGTGCAGCGCCTTGCGCGACTTTGCGCTCGGCCTGGGTGATGGCGTTCATGCGCATCATGCGATCGGTGGTGACGGCGAAGTAGATTTCGCTGGGCGAGGCGCCCGGGCGATCTTTCTGGTACGTCGCGATGATGCTGTCGAGTTTCGCGGGGTCATCGAGGCGGAGATAGGCTTTCAGGCGCGTCCGCAGGTCCGCTTCGCTCAGGGAAAAAAGCGCGGGATCGCTGAGGCCGAGCAGGAGCGTGGATTCGGTGCCGTTGGTGCCAATCAGCATCGGAACGTCCGCCGATTGCGCGGGCGCGTCGGGATCGAAAGGATTGCGCGGAAGCGAGCGGCCGTCGACGACGGGCCCGAGGCGGATCGCGTTGGGCCCGGTGAGCGAGCGCATCGCGTCGAGCAGCTTTTCCATCGGCAGCTTTTGTAGTTCATCGATGCGGTCGGGAGTGATGCCAAGCTTCGCGACGAATTTCTCTGCGGACTTATTCGCATCTTCGCGCGACGTAGCTTTCAGCATCGAGCCGCTCTCGACAATCGCCTTGTGGAAGAGTCCCTTGGCCGGCGGCATCGCCATCAGCGTGCTGGCTTTTGCGCCGCCGCCCGATTCGCCGAAGATCGTGACGTTTCCAGGATCGCCGCCGAAGTGCGCTATGTTGTCGCGCACCCACTCGAGCGCGAGCACGATATCGAGCATCCCGACATTGCCCGAGTCCGCGTATTTCGTGCCGCCGAGCTCGGCGAGATACAGGTAGCCGAACACATTGAGCCGGTGATTCAGGCCGACGACGACCACATCGCGCTTGCGCGCGAGGTTCGTGCCGTCGTACGTGGGTGCGCCATCGGAACCGCCGGTGAAGCCGCCGCCGTGCAGCCAGACCATTACGGGCCGCTTGCCGCGACGCAGGCTCGGCGTCCAGACGTTGAGGACGAGGCAATCTTCGCTGATCGGGCCTGGGCCGAAGATATCGCCCATGGCTTTGCGAATGTCCGAACCGCCCGCCGCGCTCGACAGTATCTGCGGCGCGAGCGGTCCGAGGTTGATGGCGTCGCGCACGCCCGTCCACGATGCGGGCTTGACCGGAGGCATGAAGCGCCTCGAGTCATCGGTAGATGCTCCGTAGGGGACGCCCTTGAAGGCGTATACGCCGCTGTTCGAAACGCCGCGGAGCTTGCCGAAGGTGGTGCCGACAACCGGGCCTGCGGATTCGCCATGGCGCGCGAAAGTTGGAGACGCGAGGAGCGAGCCAACCATACTGCCCGCGAGTGCGGCGCCAGAGCCGACGAGAGAAGATTTCAGAATCTCGCGGCGGCGAATCACCGTGCCGTCTCCTGCAGCACGGGTGCGCCCACCTCGCCACGGGGTTTCGGCATGGCCGCGAACACGATCGCAACGATGCCCAGGGCCGCCAGCAGGGCGTTCAACTCGAACGCCGGTGTGTAGCTTTTGTACTGGTCGAAAATCCATCCGCCGACCGCCCCGGCTGGAGAAGCAATCGTCGAGATGAGCAGCGTCATTGTGCCGTACAGCCTTGGGAACGCGGCCGGCCCGTAATAGTGCGCCACCATCGTGCCGACGCATGTGAACGCCCATCCGTACGCCGCGCCGTTCAGCAGCGCCGCGAGATAGGCCATCCACAGCGCCCCCGGCATCGCCGTAATGGCCAGGTACGACCCGACAAAGTACACCACCAATCCCAGCACGAACGCGACGCGCGCGTTGAGGTAATCCATCAGCAGCCCGCCGAGCCAGCGTCCGATCAGCGTTCCGATCGTCAGAAAACCTAGAGCCAATTCTGCATCGGAGGCTGGGAATCCCACTCCGATCAAACGCCTCGTCCAATGCGCGACAAACAGAAAAAACGGAAATGTCGAGACAATTCCCGCGAGCGCGATCAGCCAGTACGCCGACGTTCCGTACGCCTGCGAGGCGGTCCACGGATGTTTCGTCGCCAGCGCGTCGGTCCGCGTCGCCTGGTTTTGCTGTTCCGACGGGATTCCGTCCACCGTCTGTCCCATCGATTCCGGACTCTCCCTCACGAAAAGCAACGCCAGAAGACCCGCCAGCACCACCGCGCCCGCCACGATAAACCACCCGAGCCGCCAGTTATTCCCGTGCGCCCGGATCACTCTGCCCAGCAAGGGCGCGGCCAGCCCCGCAAATCCCGAAGCCGAAACCGCCATCCCATTCGCGCGGCCGCGATATTTCCGGAACCAGCGCGCCACGGCCGTGAACGCGGGAACCAGAGTCGCGAAGCTGATGCCCGTCCCGATGACCACGCCGAACGTCACCAGATATTCCCAGGGTTTCGTCGCGAACAGCCCGAGATACAGGGCCCCCGCGCAGATGATCGCCGAGCCCAGCGCAAACGTCGCCCGCAGTCCGATCTTCACGATCGAGATCGCCACCACGACCGCCGCCACGCCCACGAAAATGTTGAGCAGCGTGAAGCCCCACCCCCTGGTGCTGCCGCTCATGGCGATGTCGTGAGTCATGAAATCGTTGATGATCACGCTGCCGCCGTAGTACGGGAACCCCATGTTGATGAAATCGAGGGTGAACAGCACAGCAACCAAATTCCATCCATAAAATTCGGGTTTCTTCGGCACTCGGTGTCTCCTCTAGGTGCGTTTTGCCAACTTACCTATGCAGCCTGCGCCACAGCGACGCGCGCGTCCCGGGGACGCGGCAACGTCGCGAAAGCCACGGCGATGATACCAATGGCAGCTACCAAAATGTTCAGTTCGAACGCGCGCGTATAGCTGCCATAGAGGTCGAAAATCCTGCCGCCGATGAGGCCTGCGGGCGAAGCGCCACAGGACGTCAACAGCAGCACTGTTCCCGCCAGCTTGGGGAACGCGGCAGGACCGTAGAAGTGGGCCACGCAGGTCGTCATGCAGATGAACGTCCAGCCAATGCCAAGGCCGTACAGAACCGCTGCGGCATCCGCGATGATCAGCGAATCCGGCCCAACTCTCAGTGCGGCGAGGGAACCGACTACGTAGCAGCAGAGCCCGATCATGAAGGCGTAGCGCGCCGTCATCGTGTCCATCAACCATCCGCCGATCAACCGGCCAGCGATGCAGGAAATCGTGAACAGGCCCATCGCAAAGGCTGCGTCGCTTGACGAGATTCCCGCGCCCTGCAGATGGAGAATCCAGTGCGCCGTGAAAAAGAAAAAGGGAAACTGCGCGGCCAGGCCGCCGATCACGATCAGCCAGTAGGCCCGCGTCCGATAGGCCTCCGACGTGGTCCACGCATGCCTTGTTATGAGCTCGTGGGATTCGCGGGTGACTTGCGGCTGCGCCTGCTGGGATGGATTTTCCTCTTCCAGCGTCCCGTCTGCTACTTGCCCCAAATCCTCCGGGCGTTCCTTGATGAAAACCGCGGCGAGAATTCCGCCGACGATGGCGATGGCCGCGATGATTTCCCAGCCGAGGCGCCAGTTGCCGCCACCGACTCGAATCAGCCGGTCCATGAACGGCGCGGCCAGGAAACCGGAAATGCCGGAGCCGCTCAGCACCAGGCCCGTGGCCCGGCCGCGGTAGCGCTTGAACCAGCGCGCAACAGCCGTGGTGCCGGGAACGATGTCGCCAAAGCACACGCCGATTCCATTGATCACGCCGAAACCTAACAGAAAGTGCCACGGCTTCGTCGCGAAAAATGCCAGGAAGAGAGAGCCGAGGCAGATCAGCGCGGACCCAATCAGGTACGTCGCGCGAATTCCCCGCTTGAGGATCGAGATCGCAACGATCGTCGAAGGCAATCCGACGAAGAGATTCAGGAGCGTGAATCCGAAGCCCAGCGCGCTGCGGCTCATCGGAATCTCGCGCAGCATGTAGCTATTGATTACGGTGCCGCCGTAGACCGGCAGGCCGAGGTTCAGAAAATCGAGGGAGGAAAGCACAGCAACCAGCCTCCAGCCGTAGAATCCTGGCTTCTTGGCCACTGCAAGCCCTCCCCAAGGAACGGTCGTCGGCCGCGGCGCAATGCTATCGCGCGATCGGCACGCCTCGAGTTGCTGGCCCCGCCGCCCAAATCGGCGGGTGCCGGCGGCAAACGTGCCAGCATTCTAGTTTGATCCCCTCACTTTGCAAGATGAATATAGAATAGGCGGCGGCGTGATACGGACACAGGTGGGAATCGTCGGCGCAGGGCCCGCGGGGCTGATGCTTTCGCATATGCTTCACCTGCAGGGAATCGAATCGGTGGTGGTGGAAGCGCGCAGCCGGCAATACGTCGAGGAACGCGTGCGCGCCGGCCTGCTCGAACAGGGCACGGCCGATCTGATGATCGAAACGGGCGTGGGCGCGCGGCTGAAGCGCGAGGGCCTCATCCATCACGGCATTTATCTGCGCTTTGGCGGAGTCACCCACCATATCGACTTCAACGAGCTGGCTGGCGGCCCCTCGGTGATCATCTATCCGCAAAACAAAGTGGTTGCCGATCTCGTCGACGCGCGGCTGGCAGCGGATGGGCGGATTTTCTATGAATCCGAGGGCGTGAGCGTGCACGAGTTCAGCGAGGCGGGGCGCGAAGCGCATCCGAAAATCCGCTTTCGCGCGGGCGGGAAAGCTGAGGAAGTGGTCTGCGATTTCATCGCGGGCTGCGACGGCTTCCACGGCATTTGCCGGCCTTCGATCCCCGAAGACGCGCTGACTGTATACGACCGAATTTATCCGTTCGGGTGGCTGGGAATACTCGCGGAAGCGCCGCCTTCGTCAGATGAGCTCATCTACGCGTATCACGAGCGCGGCTTCGCTTTGCTCAGCATGCGGTCGCCGGAAATCAGCCGGCTTTACGTGCAGTGCGCGCCCGACGAGGATGTCGACGAATGGCCCGACGATCGCATCTGGGAAGAACTTCACAAGCGGCTGGCTACGGCGGACGGCAAGTGGAAACTGACCGAGGGGCCGATTCTGCAGAAGGGCGTCACCGGGATGCGCAGCTTCGTCGTCGAGCCGATGCAGCATGGGCGGCTCTTTCTCGCGGGCGACGCAGCGCATATTGTGCCGCCAACCGGAGCAAAGGGACTCAACCTGGCGGTGACGGATATTCGGGTGCTGGCGCGGGCGCTCACGGAATTCTACGCTTCAGGGAAAAGAGATTTGCTCGAGAGCTATTCGGAGACCTGCCTCCGGCGTGTTTGGAAAGTGCAGCGATTTTCTTGGTGGATGACGTCGATGCTGCACCTGTTCGACACGGACAACACATTCGACCGGCGACGGCAGGTCGCGGAACTCGACTACGTCACGAGTTCGCGCGCCGCCTCGCAGACACTGGCAGAAAACTACGTCGGGCTTCCGATGGAATGGACCGCGGAATAGGCGATGGAATGAAAATGCCGGGCGCGCTCAGAAATTCGGCGCCCGGCAATTCTTACTGGGTGACGGTTTTTACAGCATCACCGACTTTGAAACCTGCGCCGGAAACGGGCGCGGCGATCGCGGAGATGTCGTCGACGTCCGTAACGCGCACAACGCCGACCGGAGTCGAGAGGCGCCGGATCACTTGGCCGGTGCTCGGGTCCTTGATTTCCTTGGTCACGCGCTCGACGGAAAGCTGGTCACCGACCTTCAAGCCGGCCTTCGCGCCGACGTTCAAAACGATCTGTCCGCCATCCACCGAAGCGACGAGCCCGGAAACCACGATCGTCCGCACGGATACTTTCGGCGCGTCGGCGATCAGGCCTGTGCTCAATTGCTCGACGGAAGCCTTCACGGCCTCGCCGAGAATGGTCTGCTGAAAGTCGCTATTGCCGAAATCGACGTTGCCGCCGCCCCAGCCGTGCCAGTTGCCGCCTCCGCCCAGCAAGCCCGTGCTCGACCGCGAGGACTCGCCATGGCCTTCGGCGACGCCCAGAATCTCGGCCGTATCGATGTTCACGATGCGCGCGTCGATATTCACGATCGCCTTGGTATTGGAGTGGTGAAATCCGCCGATACCGAAGCCGCCGAAACCGCCGCCACCGCCGCCCACATTCGTGTTCTTCGTGTCGTTGCCGAACTGCGTGACGGCGCCGACGATGATGGCATCCACGCCGAGCAGCTGGCCGATTTTGGCCGCCGAATTCGGGTTGGCCCGGTCGCTATTTGAAAAATTCTGCTCGGCCATGATTTTGTCGAGCACCTGGCGCTCGATCACCGAGTACGTGCCGTCCTGCACGAGATACTTGACCAGCAGGTCCGTGATGCCTTTGCCAACGTCGACGTTCGTGCCGAATGCTGCAGCCGAGGCCGTCTGCACCGTGGCGTAATCGAAATCGAAGATCGCGATGCGCTTCTTGCGGCCCTGCGGCGTCGCGGGAGGCGCGCCCGGTGCGGCCGTTGCGGTCGCCGGCGCGGCCGGCGGGGGCGTCTGATCTTGCGCGTTTGCGCGCGGCGCGGCAACCGGCAGAAGGAGAGCGACAGTGAGGATGGCCCACAGAGTTCTCGTCATAGATTTTGGTCTCCAGCCCTAAGGTATACGTAGAGATTACACGGCGTAATCCCCGTCTGACCGGGAATCTTACTGGCGTCATCTTGGGGTGTCAACCACGGCTTCGGCTCTTCTGCGCCATTCGCCATGCCAAGCTGCCTGGCCGGTGCCGACACACTTGTGGTAGCTTCCAGTCGGCGAAGGCAGGCATCAAATAGCCGGCGCCGGGGCGCGGCGCGAGGATAGCGATGCCGTCGGTTTGGGAGCATCGTCATGCCCGATATCGAAGTTCCCGTATTGATCGTAGGGGGCAGCCTCGTCGGAATGTCTGCCGCGTTGCTGCTCGGCCACCACGGCGTTCCTGCAGTCGGGAGTCGGGCTGGATGTCCACGAAATCGGCGGACGGGCTCGCCGATCCGACCGGAGATTTTTCGAGCGCCTACGGCATCCAGCCGTCAGGGGCCGTTCTTGTCCGCCCCGATGGCTTCGTCGCCTGGCACTCTGAAGACGCCCATGGGGCATTGATGGCGACTCTCGCCCGCCCGCTCGCGTCGGTTTTGTGCCGCACGTCGACCTAACGTTCCAGAACCCCGACCCCAAGGTTCGACGCAGGAATCAATCGATTCGTCAGACAAACTTGCCCGCGAGCGCCACCAGAGGACGCCCCCTGCATCCAAGGAGTCGGGGTATCCATGCCGCTTCAGATCCTTGCCGTGCTCGTGCTTGGCCTGATGTGTGGAAGCGAGCTGAACGTGGCGGCATTTGCTCATCCGACGCTCAACAAACAACCGTTGGGAATACACATACCCATGCGTTCGGCCCTGGCAGTATTGCTCGGGCGTGCGATGCCGTTCTGGATGGCCGGATCAACTTTGCTGAACCTTGTGTTGCTGCTGCCCTTCGAGCATCTGAGCAAGCCTGCGTGGCGCTTGGCCGCGGCTGCTTTCGCCATCCAGGTGCTGGCGGTGCTGTTTTCGCTCGTTGCTCCGGTGCCCATCAACAACCGGATCGCCAAATGGGCTTCGGAATCGCTCCCCGACAACTGGAGAGCGCAGGAGCACCGTTGGGATGTCTACCATTGGTCAAGAACGTGTGGATTGGTTGTCGCGTTCGCCCTGCTGGTCCTCAGTGTCGGCCTGCGTTGAGTGAGTCGGCCGTCTCTTGGCGATAGCGCAGGCCTCAAAATATCACTTGCATTGTGCAAGTGACATTGATATCGTGCCGGACCGTGTCAGAGAGAAACAGGTCAAAGCCGCGATCCGGTTGCCCGGTGAGTGTTTCGCTTGAGAGGTTTGGCGATCGCTGGTCGTTGCTGATTATTCGCGATCTGATGGTCCGGGCCTACCGGACATTCAAGGAATTTCAGGAATCGGGTGAAGGAATCGCGACAAACGTCCTCACCGACCGTCTAAGGAAACTCGAAGCAGCCGGAATTATCACGGTCGAAGCGGATGAGAAGGACAGGCGAAAGCTGAATTACCGCCTCACGGAAAAAGGAATCGATCTCGCACCGGTGATGCTGGAGCTGCTGGTTTGGTCCTCGCGCCATGAAGAAACGGAGGCGCCGTGCGCGGTGATCGAGAACATGGCGAAAAATCGCGAGGCCGTCCTCGCAGAAACCAAGCGCCGCTGGCTTGAGCGCGACCCCACTCCGCTGTTGCCCAGATTCGACAGAGCGAATGGCGCCCGCAGCCGGACGCACAGCCGCCAGGAAACCGATGTCGTTTGATCGTGGGTTCGCGGGCTACTGAATTTCAAAATTCGAAAGGGAGGCCACCATGCAATTGAACACACATTTGAACTTCGACGGCCAGTGCGAGGCAGCGTTCAAATTCTACGAACGAGTCCTGGGTGGCAACATCACGTCCGTGGCTACCTACGAGGGCACGCCTTCGGCGCAACAGGTTCCCGCGGACTGGCAGAAGAAGGTCATGCACGCCGAGATGAAGGTGGGGGAGGCCCTGTTAATGGGGGTGGACGCTCCCGTCGGCCATTACAAGTCCCCGCAAGGCTTTTCCATAACGTTTCAGACCGACCAGCCGGCTGAGGCGGACCGCGTATTTCAAGCGCTGGCGGAAAACGGTCAAGTGCGGATGCCGATCCAGCAGACCTTCTGGGCGGCGCGCTTCGGAATGCTCGTCGATCAATTCGGAATACCGTGGATGGTGAATTGCGCTCAAGCCGCATCCGCGTCGTCTGGTCAGTGATTTTGACCCGCTCGAGCTGAAACAAATGGTCGATGTCGTTGGGATCCCAGCAGCTTCCGTCTCACCGCGTAGCTAAATTCATGCCCCTGAGGGAGGAGCAAAAAATGAGCAAGGTGCGGGTACTTGTTGGCACGCGCAAAGGCGCGTTCATTCTTACGTCGGACGGAAAGCGCGAAAAGTGGGATGTGAGCGGCCCGCACTTTGCCGGCTGGGAGATCTATCATCTGAAGGGCTCGCCGGTCGACCCGAATCGGCTGTACGCGTCGCAAACGAGCGGTTGGTTCGGGCAGGTGATCCAGCGTTCAAGCGACGGCGGCAAGACGTGGGAGACGCCCGGAGGCGAAGCGATGCCAACGCCGGGAAGTATGCCGGCTGGGGCGAGCAACAAATTCGTCTACGACGTTTCTCCTGCAACCGGCAAGCCGCTCACAACGCACCAGTGGTACGACGGCACGCAGCACCCGTGGGAATTCAAGCGCGTCTGGCACCTCGAGCCATCACTGACGGAACCGGACTCGGTTTATGCTGGAGTCGAAGATGCCGCGCTGTTCAAGTCGACGGACGGCGCCAAGTCCTGGCACGAAGTCTCCGGGCTTCGCGGCCACGGCACGGGCCCCAAATGGCAGCCGGGGGCTGGCGGGATGTGCCTCCATTCGATTGTGCTCGATCCGAGCAATCCACAGCGGATGTTCATCGCGATTTCGGCGGCGGGCGCTTTCCGCACCGACGACGGCGGCAAGACGTGGAAGCCGATCAACCGCGGACTGAAGTCGCAATACATTCCTGACCCGAATGCGGAGGTTGGCCATTGCGTTCACCATATCGCGATGCACGGCAAGCGTCCGGGCGTGCTCTTCATGCAGAAGCACTGGGACGTGATGCGCAGCGAGAACGCCGGGGACTTGTGGCAAGAGGTGAGCGGGAATCTGCCGACCGATTTCGGATTCGTCATCGACGTCCACGCACACGAGCCTGAAACCATCTACGTCGTGCCGATCAAGAGCGACGGGGAACATTTCCCGATAGACGGCAAGCTGCGCGTCTACCGCAGCCGCAGTGGCGGAAACGAGTGGGAACCGCTCACGAAAGGCCTGCCGCAGAGCGACTGTTACGTCAACGTGTTGCGCGATGCGATGGCCGTCGATTCGCTCGATTCGTGCGGTGTGTATTTCGGCACCACCGGCGGGCAGGTATACTGTTCGGCCGACGCCGGCGATCACTGGGCGCCTATTGTTCACGACCTTCCGGCCGTGCTATCTGTGGAAGTGCAAACGATTGCCTGACTCGACTGCCATGATCCAGGTCGCACTTCCGGCACATCTACGGACGCTGGCGCACGTCGATGGTGAGGTAGCCGTCGACGTCGAGGGGCAAGCGACGCTGCGCTCGGTGCTTGATGCTCTCGAGGCGCAGTACCCCATGTTGCGCGGGACGATTCGCGATCACGTGACCCTCCAGCGGCGCCCGTTCCTCCGTTTCTTCGCGTGCCAGGAAGATATGTCGCTCGAGCCGCCGGACACTCCTCTGCCCGATGCGGTCGTCCGCGGCACGGAGCCGTTCATGATCATCGGGGCGATTGCCGGCGGCTAGATGGCAGCCCGTCCGGCGCTTTCGCACCGATAGTTTCCCCCGCTGCCGTATAATGGGCGTCGCTTCAATCCTCTTATCCTGGACTGTCAATGATGACGATCCGCCCAGCCACGGCCAACGATGCGGCGCTGCTCACCGCTCTCATCCGCGAACTCGCGGAGTACGATCGGCTCGGAAACGAGGCCAGCGTGCTTGAGGAAGACATCGCTCGCGATGGCTTCGGCACACACCCAAAATTCCGCGCGGTGATTGCCGAATGGAACGGGCAGCCCGCCGGGTACGCGCTGTTCTTTGAGTTCTACTCGACGTTTCAGGGCCGCGCCGGATTGTTTCTCGACGATCTTTTCGTTCGCCCGCACCTTCGCAAGCACGGGATCGGCACGGCGCTGCTCGCGCACGTCGCCGGAATCACGTGGCGAGAAGGCTACTTCTGTATGCGCTGGGAAGTCCTCGACTGGAATAAGCCCGCGATCGATTTTTACGAGAAAATGGGCGCGGTCTTCATGGATGAGTGGAAGTCAGCCTGCTTGATCGGCGATCCCCTCGAGGGCGTAGCCAAAACCGCGCAGTAAACACCCGTCAGCGGCATCGCCTTCCGAAGAGATCTCTATTGCTTCGGTGAAATCACCTGCGGCTGAACGCTGAGTTGAGGTGACGCAGCTGCAGGCGGGTCGACCGGCCGCGACCGATCCGGCCGGTCAAATTCGAATATTCCCCACGGATCGGCCGCCACAAGGAAGCGATCCGGCTCGACCAACACCGCCGAAGGAGTCAAGGGAGCGCCGCCGGTCATCGTGAGGTAGTAGACTCCGATCGGGCTGCCGTTTTTGCTGAAGCCCACCAATGTGTCGCCGATGCCGGCCCACATTTCCTGCGTCGATGGGTCCACGCTCACGGCAGTAATCTGGGGCTTATCCTCGGAACTCGCGCCAAGGTCTCCGAGATTTACGCGTGCGGTCGCGGTAATGCCCGTCATGCCGGATCCGAAGCGCCCGTGAGGAAAGAAGCGTGTGCGGGGCTCGATTCCGACCGATCCCGCGCCCGCAGGGTGCTCGCCCTCGGCGCCCGTGCCACCGGCGAATGGCTTTGCCGCGGTGCCCAGGCCGCCCGCACCTCCTGGACCGTCGGGTCCGGCACCCCCTCGCGGCCGAAAATCCCTGGCGTTGTAGATCGACCACGCACTGAAAGCTCCTGTCGAGCCGAAGGTCGGCTGGAACCCCAGCCCTGGCGCCACCGGGTTGCCGTTCGCGTCGAGAGATCCGAAGACATCGTTTTCTGAACTCGCATCGAGCGTCAAATCCTGATTCGTGAAAGACGGCTCGCTGTTGGGGTTGTCTTGTGCCGCGGCGAAGGAATTGCCCGCGCCGAAAAACTGCAAGACACCTCCGCCTTGGTCTGCCGTCTGATCGGAGAACCCTGCCCCGGCGCCTGCGCCTCCCCGACCTCGTCCTCCGCCAGACGGGCCCGACATCGAGCCCATGCCGACATGGAATTGCGCGCCTTGCGTCGAAAGCTGGCCTGAAACCGTCCCGGCCAGCGAATTGTTGCCGAAATTGTATGGCACGCCGCCGAAGCTGGATTGCCAGGAACCTTGCTGCGAGAACCCTCGTCCATAATTTCCGCCGGACGCAAATACCTGGTTGAGGCCCATGCCCACGCCGCCGCCGAATTTGACGTCGCCGGATGAACCAATGCTGACCCAACCGCCGGTGCGTTCCGACAGTCCCAACTCGGTGAAGTTCAAGCCCAGCTCGACCCGATCGCGCGGCCCGGTGTCGCCGCCGGCCTCAAAGA
The DNA here is from genome assembly GCA_963836125.1 of uncultured Acidobacteriota bacterium. Lineage (GTDB taxonomy): Bacteria > Acidobacteriota > Terriglobia > Acidiferrales > UBA7541 > Palsa-295. The sequence continues at coordinate 65,740 of CAWIIK010000003.1, read as the reverse complement.
AATCTTCGGGAAGAGAAGTCTCGTAGGCAACGTAGCCGAAGCGGTCGTACTTCCGCAGCGTGGGTTCAGGCAGCGACGTAAACGCGAAATAGACTCCGCCCGCGGAATCGCCCGCAATTCTACCCCAGTCGATCACGCGGTTATTGCCGCCCTCGTCTTCGGTGATGTATTGAGGATCGCCGAAACTGCGAATCACCTTCCCGCGTTCGTCGATGATTTGCACCAGGTGGGTCGAGGTCAAGGAGGTGACGGCGAACTGGCCTCCCGAGAGCGCAACGACCGACGTGGGCGCGACAACCGGGACTTTTGCCACCAGCGAGCCGTCCGGGTTGAAGATATCAATCGCGTTCGCGCCACGGTCCGCCACAAAAAGGTTTCCGTCCGGGCCCAGGTCGATATCCACGGCATACCGGATCACGACCCCGTGGGACTTGGCGTTTGGAATTTGCCCGAGCAGATCTCCCGCGCGGTTGTAGATCGAAATGACTGTCGCAGGCTTGGCGAGAATATAGTAGCGCCCCGTGGAATCGCGCTTTAGGGCAGTCACGCCGGGTCCAACCGACCCGAAGACACGGGCCCGCGGCTCGACGACACTGCGAATTTCCTGTCCTTTGACCGGCGAAGACAAACTGGCGAGCAACAGCCCTACTACAATCGCCCCGAATAGACGAAGCCCCGTTTCGCGTGCCATCCCGCACCCTTGCGCGCCCTCGGACGTTCCGAGGGGTTATCCACTAATTCCTCTGATGCGGGGTCAAGGTTCCCGGGTTTTTTGCCAGTTGCCGTACAAAGGATCTCTCCGGACCGTACACAGTGATTTTGGCGGAGAGGGGGGGATTGACGCCTCCGTTGGTGAGAGGGATGTGAGGGGTTGGTGAGCGTTGGTATGTCTCTTGTTTTCAATGCGCATTTTTATTTCGCGCTAATCGTCAGAATCCAAAAGGTATCCGATATCGTCAAATCGGCCGAAATTAGTAGCAAGTAGAGTCACGAATTGTCGACCGTTTTATTCACGTAAGTGACACTGCCACACGTCGCTCTAGTGGATCGCAGCCTCGCCTTGTTCGATTGTTTCGCGAGCAAAACTAACTGAGCGTGTCAGAAGAGTTGCACTCGTTGCCTACTACGCAGTAGCCCAGCGCGGCATAGCCTGCCAGGCGCTTCTTGTACATCCTAGCCAGCATAGGCACGAGCACGTCCGCGTAGTCGTAGACTTGCACCTCCTTCTTATTTTGATACAGCCGGTGGAGGCGTCCGACATACTGTTACAGAGTTCCTCTCCAGGAAATCGGCATTGCAAGAAAGAGCGTGTCGAGGCGCGCGTCATCGAAACCCTCTCCAAGGTAACTTCCCGTCGCAAGGATGACACGGGGTTGATCAAAAGGGACGGCAGCCATAGATTCAGCCAATTTGTTTCTTTGTCTTGTACCCATGCCGCCTTTCAATATAAAGATGTTCGAACACGCGCCATGTAACCGTTCTGCCAGATAGTCGAGATGCTCGGTGCGGCTTGTTAGCAGGAGGGGCGATCTCCCAGCGGACAGAGCTTGTTGCAAATCCTGGATGATCATGTTGTTTCTGTGTCGGTGCGTCACGAGCGCGGCATAGATATCTTGAATCGTGCTTTCGTTCACCGCCCAACCGGAAACAAAATCGGTCACACGAGGAATGACCTTGTGTTCAAGGAGCGACGCCTGTGCTGCTTTCTTCGCTGTCAGATGAAATCGCATGGGACCACACTGCATAAAGATGATCGGATGATGTCCATCTTTTCGAGTCGGCGTTGCGGTCAAACCCAAGACATACTTTGCTTTGATTTCGCGAAGAACTCGTTCAAAGGTCACCGCGGACAAATGATGACATTCGTCGACAATGACGTGGCCATATTCGGCCACAAAATCCTCGACCGCTCCCTTGCGTTGCAAACTCTGGATCACAGCAACGTCAATCATGCCAGTTCGCCTGCTCTTTCCTCCTCCAAATTGACCGATAGTTCCAATTGGCAAATCCAGGAAAGCGGCTAACCTTTCACGCCATTGGTCCATCAATTGGCGCCGGTGAACCAAGATCAAGACATTCACGGCTCTCTTCGCTATCAGGCACGCAGCCGCGACGGTCTTTCCGAAGGCTGTCGGCGCGCTTAAAATGCCTTGGTCGTGGGAAATCACTTTCTCGATAGCTTCTCCTTGCTCTGGCCGCAACTCCACGTTAAATGTGACCTTAATTTCTCGGCCTATCGTTCGTTCATCTTGCAACTCGACGCGCACCCCGTGGGATTTGAAAACACCAAGGACCTCATCGACACAGCCTCTCGGGAGTCCGAGGTGTTCGGGAAAGTCCTCACCACAGGATATGATGCGCGGCTTTCCATAGGTTGAAAGTCGCATGGCTTGGGCTCGATAGAATTCAGGATTCTGAAAGGCTGCGATCCGGATCAGGCGGTCCAGCATGGCAGACGGAAGTTCTCTTTTTTCGATGTAGACGCGATTGCTCATCACGATGCGAATTGAAGGTGGCAACGGGTCCGTGATCCTTCCATTCCTCTGTTTTCGCGACGGTCGCCATAACCAGGGAACTTCGTCTCTTCCTTCTTCAGGGAAACTAAGGTGCACCCCAATCGCGTTTCCACTGGGCGCGATCTCCTGAATCATCCGAGCCATGATATCTGTCGGGATTCGGTGAACCGACTCTAAGAATCTCCATTGGTCCACATAAGGCTGAAAGGCTTCATCCAGAAATACGCTGTTGCCCGACTCTCGGGGGCGTTTCTGCAGTGGCAAGGCTATCAGATTCCCAAATCCGCCTTTGGTCAGCGTATCTTGACTAGGAAAGAGACGATCGTAGGAATCCAGCCCGAGCTCATGGCGATTTTCCATGGTCCGCGTCAGCAGAGCGCAACCGAGTTGCCTAGCGTTTGCGGCAAGCACCGCACGGTCGAAGAAAAGCCAAATGTGGGCCGTTTCCTGACCGAGAACGCTCGATAGCGAATGGAATCTGAAACCGTCGGCATGTAGCAGCAAAAGCCGCTGCATCAGCCATCCATGACTTCTTGTCGAAATCCACTGCAAGGAACCAACAAGTCTCGTCAGGTATGAGGGGGTAGATTCCGATAGTCAGCTTTCCTGTGAGATGATTTCGAATCGCATCGTCAGTGAGCGGTTGGAGCATTCGCGTCTTTCTTGCGATCTTCTTTCGATCCTCTGGTCTCGCGGCATGGATCGCGTGCCAGTCCATAGCACCGGCAGGAGAATAGCCAGACTTTCCATTCTTTCCTTCCCAACGCACTGCGTAAACATCTTGACGGCCGCGAAATAGGCTCCGAAAAAGAGCAATCTTTGTTTCAGGTGTGGAGGGCTTGACTACATTGCTGTCGGATACGGATGCAACAGGAATTGTTGCGGGGCGTGGTTCCTTCGAAACCGAATCTTGAATGCCAAGCATTGCTCGGAGACGGACATTTTCAGCGCGGAGCCGGTCACATTCTTCTTCTGCTGACTTTAAACGTTCTGCGACAGTGTTGTGTTCCATCATATGCAGCCGTAAAGGTGAGTTCAATGTCGCTTGTCTCTTTTACCCCCACACGCAGGAGATCGGCGCAGCAAACATATTTTTGCCGAACGGGATTGTACTCTCGGAGTCATAGAGGACTAAGCCAAGTTTAAAATTGTTTCCAGAGGCTTCCGATAACTTCCGCAGTCCTCGAAAATCTCCTGCGTTAACCGTCGCTCCAGCCTTGATCTCAAGGCCCACGATTGCGCCGCTCTCGCTCTCCACAACGACATCCACCTCATCCTGGTCTTTGTCCCGGTAAAAGTGGAGGCTACACGTATCGTCCAACCAGGACGCTTGTTTCATGACTTCCGAGAAGAGGAATGTCTCAAGCAGTGGGCCGAAAATTGAACGATCCTTCGCCACGGCCTCCTCCGTGGCTCTTAGGGTTACAGCAAGCAGGCCTGAGTCGATAAAGTGAAGTTTGGGAGTTTTCACCAGTCGCTTGAGCTGATTCCGAAACCAGGGCTCGACGCGTTGCACGAGGAATAGTTGCTCGAGAACGGCGATATATTTCTTTGTGGTCTTGTCATCAAGGCCGATCTGGCCGCCCAGCTGCGAGAAGTTGGTCAGTTTGCCGGAGCAGTGCGCGAGAAGTTGAAGCAGACGTGGCACTTGAGCAAGCTTTTCCAGGTCCGCGATGTCTCGGATGTCCCGTTCTACAATCGCCCTGATGTAGTCGCGTGCCCATGCGCGTCGACGCTTTTGGTCTTTCCTCCGAAGCATTTCGGGGTAACCTCCGACCAGCACCGCATGTACAAGTTCATCGCCGACAATGGTCTCCCTTGGCTTGGCCGTCTTACCGGCCAGCGCATCCCTCAGGAAGGTAGGGGGCTTGCCGAGCAACTCAGAGCGGCCGAGCGGCAGAAGGGTGACGATCTCCATTCGTCCTGCGAGGCTCTCAGAAACTTGCGGCAACGTCAGGACGTTGGCAGAGCCCGTTAGCAAGAATCGTCCCGGACGACGGTCAGTGTCGACGGACTTCTTGATGGCTCGCAGGAGGTCTGGAGCCCGTTGAACCTCGTCCACGATCGCCGTGTCCAGACTACGCACGAATCCGCTCGGGTCATTGCGAACGGCCTCCAGTACGGTATCGTCGTCCAGGGTGATGTAGGTCCGATTCCTGCTGGCGAACTGTCGGACCATCGTTGTTTTACCACATTGACGCGGACCACTGACCATCACGACGGGCGTGTCCTTGAGCGCGGTTCTTACTCGCTCTGCGGCGAATCTTGGGAAGAGCATTGTGGTCGGAGAAGTCAATGGAGAACCCATTCTTCGTCTGTTTCGGATTATACGGTCGTCCAAGTCGGAATACAAGCTCGTCCAAGTCGGAATGCAATTCCCTTAAAGACCGGCTCCATGCCTCAGCGTTCGGTCCCGGAAGATAAGCAGCTTTAGGAGGGACAGCGGGATGTCAATCGTCGCCGGGATGCACGACAGATGGAGCCGGAACCTCGTGAGCGTCATTGGCTCGTTTTGTTCCAACACCGGTTAATGGCGGAAGCCTTGCTCAGCTTGGTTTTTTCTTTGGGAATCGAGACTGCCTAAACAGGGAGCGAAATGAGCGCGAGCGGCGATATTCACACACCGTTTATTTTAATTATAGTAATCATAGAAAAAGTAGTAGCAAGGCTCAAATCGTCACATATTTACTGATGATTTTGTGCTGTGGCGGAGAGGGTGGGCTCCGCAGTGCCGCTCGGAATGTGCCGGGATTTTCTGCAGCCCCCGAGGGGCACCGTGGGCGGCACACCATTCGGAAGCGGGCTGAGTTCATGGCTGAAAGAGTCGTCTGGGTTCAATGTCGACAACGTGAACCCCGATCCGTTTGGAAGCATAGGGCACTCGAGGACGGCGTAACTCGAACCTGCATCAAAAGACGGACGCTCTGCCGCACAAAGCAATCCATGCACAGACGGCCAGAAGCAGACGGAATCGACGGGACAGGCGAGCCAATTCTTTTCTGAGCCTTCAGATAACCTGCCCGTGTAATGTTATTTCGGTTATACTTCTGGGCGAGGAGAATTCACATCATGATCATTGGCGAGAGATTGCGAGAGCTGCGGGAGCAAAAACATCTTTCGCAAGGGGACATCGAGAAACGCACGGGCCTCTTGCGTTGCTACATCTCGCGTGTCGAGAACGGGCATACCGTGCCGGCGGTCGAGACGCTGGAGAAACTGGCGCGGGCGCTCGAGATCCCGCTCTATCAACTCTTCTGATATGGACGAACATGTCAAGAACATTCGCGGTGTTGGTTTGCGCTGTTTTTCTCTAGCCAGTGGGAAGCAGTGCGAATGGCGGCCGAGGCGGTCATCGCGACGGTTGATCACTCTGATATTCGCGGGTCGGAACCGCATAATCGTGATCCGTCGGGAGCTGCCTCGGACTAGGAGCGCGGGTCGGGCCCAGAGAGCCTGCCGCATAGAAGATACGAGGACTCTCCTTTCCGTGTTCGACTCGGCCGCCATCCGCACTGCCTTCCTCCTGTGGTTCCCTGACTTACGCTGCGACTTGCTTCATCTCGCGCATCTTTGTTTCGACGTTTACTCCAATGGCCCAGACAAATCCAAGCAGCTCTCGGCCCACGGCCGTTACGATCTGCGGTTTGTTCTTCCCTTGTGCCAGCAGTTTTCGGTAGCGTGCGTGCAACCGATGCTGGGCCTTCCAAGCGATCTCTTTCACCTCTTCGCTCAGTCCTACCTGGCGTTTGAGCAGATATCCGCCCAACCAAGGTCGGAACTGATAGGCCCAGGCGGCTTCGACAATGACGCGTCTCAAGTGCGCGTTGCCGGTCTTGGTGATGGCGCCCCGCCGTTGTCGTTCGCCGCTGGAGTCTTCGCGGGGGACCAGGCCGCTATATCCCATCAGTTGCGTAGCCTTGGCAAAGCGCGAGATCTGTCCCAGTTCGGCAACGATCGTTACCGCTGTGACTTGCGCAATCCCTCGCAGGGCCTGCAAGGCTTCGATCACCGCGCGCATCTGGGGTGGCACCGAGCGCGCCGCCTCCAGAACCGCCTGGTCCAACCGTTCGATGCGGGCTACCAGGTGCTCGACTTGGTGGACGTAGTCGCTGAGCGCGATCTCCTGAGCGAGCTGCTGGAAATGAACCTTCCTCTTGATCCATTCCAAATGAGCGTTGGTCCACGGAGATTTGATGCTCTCCGGACGCCGCCATCCGTGACGCAACAGAAACTTACTCAGTCGATGTCGGGCTCGCAGCAGGTCGCCTTTAGCGGCTTCCCGAGCTCGCACCAAATCTCGGAGCGCTTCGTGGGCGGCGTCGGGGACCCACACCGGCGTGAGATCGCCGGCTCGGTAGCAGCGGGCCAGTTTCAGAGCGTCACGCCGATCGGTCTTCACGCGATCTCCCGGCTTGCGCGGCACCAGCGACGGCGCCACCACTTCGCACTTGGCTCCCAGAGCGGTCAGTTGCCAGTACAGCACGTAGCCCGTGGGGCCGGCTTCATAACAGAACCGCAGTTGCTCCACAGGTTCCAGTTTTCGAACCAACCGTCGAATGGATTCCGGTCGGTTGGGGATCAGGCCCAAGGATCGAACTTCACCGTTAGGCTCCGCCACCGCCACAGCAATGGACTCGGCGTGGACATCCAGACCAACAAATCGTATTTTACTCATTGGACCGACTCTCCTTTCGCTTGCGGCTCTGCGCCGTTTGTCTCCAACGACTCACAGCGTAATCCGCGCACCGCGAAATGGAAGTCGGTCTTTTTATTTTCCATGGCACGGCCGACCGAACTTGAGTCGGTTCGTCCATGATGACTACGACGGCGAGGAACCGCCGAAGCTTCCGAACCTCCCGAAGCGCAAGACTGCGGACGACATCGCCTGGGGAGATTCGGGCAAGGACGCCAAGCTGTTGGGACAGTTCCGCAGACTGCTTGGAAAGACGAGCGAAAAGGACCAGCGGATCCTGCTGTTCATGGCGCGGAAAATGGCGGGGACTCACCGGGCGAAAGCCTGACGATTCCCTTCCCGTCCTTTTCAGCCTCAGTCCAAAATAAGTGGCGATTCGTCCGACCCGGTAGTGATTCTCGCTACGTAGAGCAGGCCTCACTGGTCCGGTGTTGCTGATTTTGTAGCTGCGGAATTTGCGTTTGTAAGTCGTATTCGTCAACCGCGAGAAGCCTTCACGACGTGGGTCAGACACAGTCTTCGACGAAAATCACCAGCTGCAAATCGTCACGCTGCGGCCCCCGGCTGCTTTCGTCACGGCCGTGCCAACCAGAAAGCTAACGGACACGTGACCGCCGCAGCGCACATACGGGCCAGCAATTGAACTAGAAATAGGTTATCGATGGGATGTCGCGGCTAAGGTGACGAAACTCGGCGACGAGGCAAGTGCAACTCAGCGCAGACCGATGTCAGTGCTAGTCGGCACCAGCCGGGCCGCTTCGATCTGATTACGATGACTCCGTCATTACGGAACCCGATTCCTCTCGCGAGGGTCTCCGGAAGCCGACTGGGCGGGAGTGACCGCGATCACGCCCTCTAACGGCAGCTGATCGACAGAGTTGCCGACGTAAATGACGAACTTGCCGGGATCGACGTGCCAATCATGAGCGCGGATGTCGTAATAAGCGAATGCGCGATCGCTCAGATCGACTTTGACCCGGCGCGTCTCCCCGGGCTGCAAATTCACTCTCTCAAAACCTTTCAGTTCCTTTGCGGGACGAGGCACCTGCGGATGGAGTTCGCCAACGTAAACTTCGGCCACATCCGCGCCGCTGCGGCGTCCCGTGTTCATCACGGTGAATGAGACTTCATAGTGGAACCCGCGGCGAGCAAGACTGCCGGATCGCTCGTCGCCGTCGACTCGTTGGATCTTGAGGTTTCCAAGTCGAAACGAGGTGTACGAGAGTCCGTAGCCGAATGGAAATAGGGGCGTGATCCCGCTGCGCTCGTATCCCCGGTAACCGACGAACACGCCTTCTTTGTATACGACGCGGTCCCCGCCCGGTTCCGGGTAATAGCTGTCGTAAACGGGATTATCCGTCCAATGCCTTTCGAACGTGATCGGCAAACGCCCTGAAGGATCGGCTTCGCCGAAGAGGATTTGGGCCAGCGCGTCGCCTCCCTCCTGACCGGAATACCAAGACTCGAGCACCGCGGGAGCGCGGTCGATCCACCCGTTCATGTCCACGCTTCCGCCCGACGTAATGACCACGATCGTATGCGGATTGATGCTGGTGATTTTTTCGATGAGCTGATCCTGGCCCGGCGGTAAATGAAACGTACGGTCGGATCCCTCGCTTTCAGACTGCGGATCGAACCCCACAGCGAGAACTACCGCATCCGATTTCGCTGCCAGCCTCTCGGCCGCCGGACTTACATATGCGGATTGAGGCACGATCCCGAATCGAAATCTCATGCCAAGAAACCCCGGCCGGCCGTGGCGCTCCACAACAACTTTGTGTGTGCCCGTATCGAGCGTGAGAGTGATGAGGCCCACAAGGGCGCGCGCTTGCGTCCAATCGTCTAGAACCAGTTTCTGGTCCACGTAAACTCGATAGTATCCGCCCGCTTCTCCCGTGGACTCCACGAAGCAGTCGTAAGCGCCTGCGCCCGGCGCTGCATAGTAGCCGGTCCAACGAGCGGATGCCGCACCAGCCGGATACGCGGGTAACGCGTAACCAAGGTCGGCGCCGGGAACTTCGCCGAAATTGATGTGCCGGTCGATCCGGCGGCTCATCGGCTCGCCCTGCAAATCGTCTCCGGAGAAATATTCTCCCGCCAGGCCCGGCGAGCCGCTGGCTTCCTCGGTCGAAAAATCAGTGCGTGCGGCAAGGTCGCTCAATTGCGGAATGCCGGGGTCGTAATAGGTTGCAATGGACGCTCCAAGCTCGTTCGCGATGCCTTGAAGGAAGCTGACGGCGGCAAACGGCCGCACTCCGGCGCTACCTCCACCTACCGGAACAGCGGGGTAGCCATCGGGACCGATAACGGCAATCGACTTGATTTTATGCTGATCGAGCGGCAGCAGGTTGCCTCTGTTCTTGAGCAACACCATTCCCTCGATCGAAGCTCTCAGCGCGACTTCTCTTCCTTGCAAGTTGTATCGAGGGATCGAAAGATCGACCTGAGGACGATCGAGCCAATGGAATCTGATCGCAAGGCGAAGAATGCGGCGGACTTTATCGTCGATCGTGGCTAGCGAAACGCGGCCGTCCTGGATCGCGGGGAGCAGTGTTGCGCGATTCATAAACGCTCCGGATGGCATCTCCAGATCAAGCCCTGCATTGGCTGCGGCGACTCCGTCGTAAGTGGCAAACCAATCGGACATCAGTACGCCCTGGAAGCCCCACTCGTTTTTCAGAACCTCCGTATCCAGGGACTCATTCTGCGTCATGTGCTCGCCATTGACGAGATTGTAGGAATCCATCACCGCACCGACATGAGCTTGCTTCACGGCCGCTTCGAACGCAGGAAGGTAGATCTCCCGCAAGGTGCGCTCATCGATGATTTCGTCAAGCGCATGGCGTGAAAATTCCGAATTGTTGGCCACGAAGTGCTTGATTGTGGCACTCACTCCTTCGTTTTGGACGCCTTCGATGTACCCGATCGCGATTTGCGAGGCGAGATATGGGTCCTCCCCGAAATATTCGAAGTTCCGACCGTTCATCGGCGCACGGTAGATATTTACGGCCGGTCCGAGAAGAAAATTGATGCCCTTCGCCCGCGCGTCGCGCCCGATCTGCTGGCCCAACCCTTGAGCCAAGGCTGGATCCCAAGTAGCGGCCAAGTTGATGCCGCCGGGCATCGCAGTCGCGGGGCCGCCATTGCGCACGCCCATCGGCCCATCGGCCATTCCCAATCGAGGCAAGCCGAGCGCTCGGTAACCTCGAACGTAGAAACCGTCAACTCCTCCTATCAGGTCAATTTTTTCCTCGAGAGTCATGCGGCTGAGTATGGATTCCAGATCGCGTGCGAGAGTGCCCGGAGCGGGTGATGTGGCGCCCTGCGCCGGACTGCCGTGCGCCGCAGACAAAGAGGAAACACTGATCACGCTCAACGAGACAGCGATCGCCGCAACCGAACAAACGTTGATGAGTTTCCGATGCATCATTCCTCCAAATCGCAGGCTGAAGACCCGGTTGGGCGTTTAGAACGCCAACGCCACCGGCCCCCGCTGGTGAGCTGCGCTCGCTCGGCGCCGCAGGGGCGGCAGTGTGTAAGGTAGACACCATCCTATAAACCTCTGCACCCAACCGGGCGTTTCGTTTACCGTCCGTCTTCGACCACCCGGCGTTCAGCGCTTAGCCAACGTGCGCCCAGCAAAAACGATCCTCTCGCACGGATGCCTCGCGAGGAGCTCCCGATCTCGACGGCGTAGGTGCCGTCGTAGGTGTGCCATTGACGCACCGTTGCATCCCAGGCGGAAAGAGCGTCGCGATTGAGAGTGAAGTGGACGGACTTGCTTTCGCCGGGTTTCAGTTCCACCTTTTCGAAACCTTTCAATTGCCGCGGCGGCTCGTCGGCCTCTGGAGGAAATTGCAGGTATAGCTGAACCACTTCGGCGCCGGATCGCGACCCGGTGTTTGTTATCGTGATGCTCACGGAGCACTTTGCACCGGTTGCCGACAGGTGGAATTTGGTGTACTTGAACGTCGTATACGAAAGGCCAAATCCAAACGGAAACAACGGTGTTTGGTGCTCTGCATCGTACCAGCGATAGCCGACCAGCACGCCCTCATCGAAGTTGACCGCGTGGCCGTCTCCGGGATATTCAAGGAAATTCGTGGCCGGACCTTGCTGCGCGTTCAGCGGGAACGTCATCGGAAGCTTGCCGGACGGATTCACGTCTCCGAATAGGATGGAGGCGATCGACGAGCCCGCCTCTTGGCCCGGATACCACGCCTCGATTACGGCTGCCACACGATTGATCCATGGCATCGAGACCGGGCCTGCCGTGTGCAGCACGACGATCGTTCTCGAATTCGCTCGGGACACAGCTGCGATCAAATCGTCCTGATCTCCGGGCAGATTGAGGAAAATCTTGTCGTGGCCCTCGCCTGTCTGCTCGCCTGCAAATACGATCGCAACATCGGCGTTCTTCGCGGCCTGGACCGCTTTCGCCAACATCGCCTCGTCCGGCGGCTGCCACCCGAGCTTCAGGCCAAGGCCAAGAAGATTCGAGGCACTCGAGTATTTCAGTTCGACCGGCACGGGATGTCCGGCAACGAGATGGATGAGCCCTTGCGCCGTCATGGGGAAATCGGCTCTCATCACGGTGACCACTGCTTTGTTGTCCACATAGAGCTGCGCCGTTCCGCCGCAGGTCAATGAGAATCGATAGGTGCCGGTGGTGGCGGGCGCCAAAGTGCCAAGCCACGTGGCCGACCACACAGGCCGGGACAGACCGCCGCCTGCCGCGCCTGGAGTCGTCTGTCGCGCAAATGCGGAAATCGGTGCGCCCGAGAAATCGATGGTCGGATCGACGCGAGTTTCGACGGCGCCGCCGGACCAATCCGCCGTGCTGTAATAAGTGGCGAGCAGCCCGTGACCTTCGGATCCTGGCGGCGTGAGCACATCGGTCGGCACACTCGGCAGCGCACCGATTCCCAACGTGCCCTGGGCGTATGTCACAGTCGTGTCCTTGCCGGCGCGCGCGCGGATCGCGTCGAGCGGTACGCTTAGCTTCATGACGTGCACCTGCGCGCTGCCTGTTTCCATCACTTGCGCGTCCGGTCCCGCGTCGTCGCCAATCACGGCGATGGATTTTACCTTTTGCGAGACCGGCAGCACGCCGCCCTCGTTCTTCAACAGCACGGCTCCGTCGGCCGCGACCTCGCGCGCTAGCAGAACGTGGTCCGGCGCCGAGACATCGACGTGGGGGTCGCCATAGGAAGTGCGGTCGTAGACACCGAGACGGAAATTGGGCGTCATGATGTGGAAGACGATGGCGTCGATTGTCCCGGCGGGAAGTTTGCCGCTCTTAATGAGATTCTCAACTTCCGGCGCTGGAGAAACCGCATCCACTCCGGCCTTGGCTGCTGCCAGCGCGGATCGCTGGGCGAAGACCGCATCGGGCACGATATAGCCGTCGAATCCCCACTCGCGCAAATGCGCAAGCAGCCATGCATTGTCGCAGCTGAATTCGCCGTTGATCTGGTTGTACGCACACATGATGCCGCCATTGTGGCCGCGCTCGACCGCAGCTTTGAATTGCGGGAAATAGACTTCGTTGAGGGCCTTCTCGGTAATACGCTCGTCGACTCCGGCGAAGGCCGGGCTGACTCCGGTGCGGCCGTACTCCTGATTGTTGCCGGCAAAGTGTTTGACGACTGCGACCACTCCCTGGCTCTGGATGCCGAGGATCTCGGGCACGGCCATCTCGCTCGTGAGATACGGGTCCTCGCCGAATGTCTCTGCCGATCTCCCCCAGTGCCAGGTGCGAAGCAGGTTCACGGTCGGCCCAAGGACGGACGCCATTCCTTTACCCGCGAATTCCTGGCCTATCGCGACGCCGTAGCGCTTTGCAAGATCGCGGTCCCAGGCGGCCGCAAGCGTGACGACGGTCGGAAACGCCGTGACGTTGAGCGAGCGCGGTTGTATCGGGCCGGGGAAAACTCCGCCCCCGGCGATGCCGTTGGGGCCGTCCGAGCCGGGATGTCCCTTGATGCCCAGGCGGTCGACCGAACCTCCGAAATATCCGAGAAACTGAAGCTTCTCTTCCTGCGTCATCTGGGCAATTACTTCGAGCGACCTGCATTCCGGAGTCTGATTGGCATCGGTCCACGGCCTCGGTTCGGCGTTCGGGTGGCAAGCTTCCGAAGGTACGCCCGGTATCTTCGCTACCCGCGCGTCTTCTCGGGCGTGCGGCGCCGTTTCGAAGCTCGTCCCGGCGAGTAGGAGCACACTTGCCACAAACAATTGCTGTGGGATTTTGTGCATCATGGTGCCCTTTGTCGGAACCGGCGCCCGGAAGGCCCGAACGCCAGCTCCACGACGGCAAAGATTATGACGCACTCGTGAGCCCGAGGGCTTGGCGCTCTTCGCGATCCGGATCGTTCTTCGCCTGACACTCGTTGTCAAAGATCATTACGGCCTTTTCGCCGGCCGTGAACGCCGGCCACTTCGGGAGACCCGCGTGGTTCGGGTCGCCCCGTCGCGCAAGATTGATCCACGCCTCGCTGACCTTTGCGGCCAGCGCGCGAGGCATTGGGCCTCCGCCGGTCATTGGCGCGCAGCGGTCCGTATTATCGAAGACGAACGAAAGCTCGGAACAGTGGAAGGCTCCGGGCCGGCGGTCGAGTACCGGAGTCTGCCAGCAGAACCAGTAATTGTAAACGGGCGCCCCGCCGAGGGCCGATTGTCGCTCGGCCTGCGTGATCGCGCTCTGCCGCACAGGCGCCGCTGAAATGCGCGACATGATTTCACCCGGGGTGGCGGCGGGATGCGCCGCGCGAAACACCTCGATGATGTGATCGGCACGACCGCCGTAGGACGCTGCGACTCGCGTCTTCAGCTGCTCCAGCGTCAGCGTGGAAAGCTGCGTGTCGTAGAGTGCCGTCGAAAATTCATTAAGGACCGTCCCCACGATCAGCGGGATGTGAGCCGACATCTCGGGCGCGACGGGATCGCACGGCTGCGTCGGCAAATTACGCCCGTCGACCGTCGGCTGCCAGCCGATGCGCGGCAGGCGAAAGGCCCCGCCCGGCCGAAACGGCGGCGCGAGGCTTTTCACCCCGGCGATGCCGGCGTCGATCAGACGCTCGACCGGCACATCGTGAATCTGATCGACCTGCGCCGTGCTCAGTCCGAGCTGCTGCATCACCGCCGCGCCCAACTTGGCGGAATCTTCCGGCGTTGAAGCATTCAACAGCGACCCGCTTTCGACCGCTGCGCGATGGAAAAGCCCTTTCGCGGCAGGCATAGCCATCAACGTATTCACTTTTCCGCCGCCGCCCGACTGCCCGAAGATCATTACGTTGCCCGGATCGCCGCCAAAGTTCGCGATGTTGTCGCGGACCCACTCGAGCGCGGCGACGATATCGAGCATCCCGAGATTCGCCGAGTCGGCGTACGCGGCGCCGCCGATTTCGGCCAGGTTCAGATAGCCGAGCACTCCAAGCCGGTGGTTGAGCGAAACCACAACGACGTCGCCCCGGCGGCTGAGATTCTCGCCGTAATATGACTTCAGCTCCTGACCCGAGCCCGCGGAAAAACCGCCGCCGTGCAACCACACCATCACGGGACGCTTCTTGTTGTCGTTCACTCCCGGCGTCCAGATGTTGACCCGCAGACAATCTTCGCCGGGACGCCCGTCATCCCAGTCAAACATCCACGCTACTTCGTCGTCCGCCCAGCCGGCGCGCGGTTCTTGCGGCGATACGAACCCGTATTGCATGGAGCTGCGCAAGCCAGTCCATGGTTTCGGTTTCGCAGGAGGCTGAAATCGTGAACTGCCCGCAGTGGTGCCCGCGTAAGGAAGGCCTTTGAACGTGTAGATTCCGTTGCGGGTAAATCCACGAACTTTGCCCGCGGTGGTTTCCACGATCGCGTTTTCGTTGGAGCCGACGATGACGGTATTGCAGAAACCCGGAGGTTCCACGGCGGTCGGAGTCTTGGCGGAAACAGTGGCCGCATCTAGCGGCGCCGCTCCCGAGATCGCCGCAAACGCGACGGCGCCCCTAATAAGATCTCTCCGACCAATCAGCGTGCGAACCGCTACTTTTGTCCCCGAATCCAGGGTTTGATCGCGAACAGCCGTCTGTGTCCTGTTCATCAGAACCTCCAAAGCTGCATGACAAGAATCCAGCCCGAGCCAACATCGGATTTATCGGCGAGGAGGGTGCAGCGCGCGGGGGGAGCGCGCTACACCGCCCTCCGGAAAACCGCCATGGCCTCCCATGGCGGAACCTGAAGCGAGTTCCAAGCTCGCCGCAACACGACAGGCTCGCCTTGCTGCCGACCCGCTCTAGCGTTAGGCATGATTATCATCTCGCTCAAAACAGGAGCTTTAGCGCAAACTGAATCTCGCGCGGTGCGTAGTTTCCATCCAATGCATTGATCGTCCCAAACAGAGGTTCCGCAGGTTGGCCCGGGCTCTGAAGCGTCGCGTTCGGTACGGCGAAGTTCGGGGTGTTAAAAACATTAAAGCCCTCTACGCGGAATTCCAAGTGAGTTCGTTCGGTAATTGGAAACACCTTCGCTAACGATAGGTCGACATGCCGGAAGGCCGGCCCATGATAAGCGTTCCTCCCCTCATTGCCAATGGTTCCGGGAGCTTGGGAAACAAATGCGGCCGGATTGAAGAAGTAGCCCGGCGGAACGTTCACAAACGGATTGCCGACCACATCCGGTCGGTCGCCGCCGGTGCTTGCTCCGTTCACATTCGCCTCATTGAGGACGGTGAAGGGAATGCCCGTCTGCCACACCACGATCGCGTTCACCGCCCATCCCGCAGCCGCTAACTTCGTGATGCCGGACGAATGCGCAGCAAACGGGAGTTCGTAATTGGCAAGGCCGGCGATGCGGTGGCGAATGTCTAGTTCGGAGTTGCCGTAATCGAGCGCGCGAACCTCGTTCGGCACCTGCCCGTAGCCCGCCGAGTCTTCCTCGCTCAAGTCAGTCGCGTCGCTCAGATTATGGGCCCACTGGTAGTTGACATTGAAAGTGAGCCCATTTGTAAAGCGGCGGTCCAACGAAGCCTGCAGAGCATTGAATGAAGAGACCGCGTGGCTTTCAAAGAAGCCGACGGTTGTGAGGTTTGGGTCGACAGCGACGTAGGGTCTGAGCGCCTGAGCGCACGGACTGGTGCTTCCCCCTGGGCACACGTTGGGTGGCGGTGCATTCAGGTCGGGCAGCAGTTCGGCAAGATCGCGGCCTATCAAGCCCACATAGCTCAGTGTGGCCACGTTGCTTGCGAACTGCTTCTGCACAGTTAGATTAAACTGATGTACGTAACTGGTTCGGAAATGTGGGTCCACTGCATCCGGGATGGTGACACCCGGGGTACTCAACGTTGCAGGTGTGATCGCCGGATATCCGGCCGCGAACGGAGGACAGCTCAAAAAGCAATTAGGCACTACCGCCACGAACGGCGGGTCCTTCATGTTCGCGTTTGAAGTGGTATTCATAGGGAAGAAACTGATCCCGTATCCGCCGCGCAGTACGAAGTCGTGGCTCAGACTCAAGGCAAAACCCAATCGCGGTGCCAGTCCCCGATAATCTGGCTGTACTCCTGCAGTCTTGCCTACCCCGTTGATTCCTGGTACCAGCAACGCCCCGGTAGTGGGATCGAAAGTCGAGATATGTCCCGCGATTTCCGTGAATGGCGAGTAATAGTCGTATCGCGCACCGATATTCAAGGTCAGGTGCCGAGTCGCATGCCAGTCGTCTTCGAAGTACGCGCTTGGATTCCATATCCGCAAGTGAGGCACGTAGAGCTGAAGGGATCGCGACAAGGCATAGGTGAAAATCTGACCTTGAAGCAGGGCTTGAAAATTCGCGAACAGCGGGAACCCTTCCTGGGCGCTGCTCTGAAATGACGTGAGCTGACGGCGGATGATGCCAGCGCCGAATTTGATGTTCTGGGCGCCGTGAGTGTAGCTGATCGAGCCCATGTATTCGAACGCGCTGTCCTGATCCTTTAGAGGCTGAAATAAGACGCTGCCCATGCCCGTCTCGGGGCCGAGGAAACTGATCGGCATCAAACCGCTCGAGTCGCTAATCGGAGTATTGACGTTCGGCTGTCCGAATTTTTCATTAGGATTCAATCCCTCCGTAACCGGGTAGCTTTGGTTGTTCGCCCGCGTGTACGAAGCCTTCAATTCGAGGAGCAGATTGGGACTGAACACATGGCGGTAACTCAGCAGGGCGTTGTAGTCGATGTCCTTTGCATATCCGAGTCCCGAACCGATGGAGCTCGGATTCAGGGTCACGCCAGCAACCGTGACAATGGGTAAGTCCCCGGGCGTATCCGTATATACGTTGTTGTACGTAAAACGGGCGAAGATCGTATCCGAGGGACTGAAATTGTGATCGACTCGTGCATCGAAATCGGTGCTGTTTTGAATGAACTTGGGTATGCCCCCAAAGGCCGGCAGACCGCCCTCTGTTGTATTGGGCGTCGGCAGCATACGAAAGTAGTCGAGACCTACCGGATCGATTGGGCCGGTGATGTTCGGCTGGCCAATGTCGGAGAAATCGCCGGGATTCGCCTGCTCAAAAGCGGTTGGGACGACACCGACCTGCGGGGGCTGGCCCTGCACGATGCGCAAGCCTTCGTAATCGCCGAAAAAGAAGGTTTTGTCCCTGACGATCGGACCTCCAAGGCTGGCGCCAAAGTCGTTTTGGCGCAACTCGCTTTTTGGCAGAGGCGCTCCGGTGAGGTTGTCCGCGCTGGCATCGAAAATATCATTGCGGAAAAATTCAAAGACGCTTCCGTGGAAGTTGTTCGTGCCGGATTTCGTAATCACGTCCACCACGCCGCCTGCTGTTCGGCCCGCATCCGCTGTGTAGGTGTTTGTCTCCACGCGGGTTTCGGCGATTGCCTCGACGGAAGGGCGGACACCAATCGTGCCGATCAAGCGCTCGTTATTGTCCGCTCCGTCCAGCAGTTGGTCGTTGAGGACATCCGACTGCCCGTTGACGGAAAATGAAGCCGTCTGGCGTCGGTCGTCCAACTTTCCACCGTTGACCAAACTATCCGGCGGTCCTTCATTGACGCCGGGCTGAAGCTGGATCAATTGAATGAAGTTCCGGCCGTTCAGGGGAAGATTTTGAGTTTCGGTTGCATTGATTGTGTCGGACAAAACGGAACTGTCCGTCTGCAAAGCCGTCGCTTGGGCCTCGACGGTTACGGTTTGGGAGACCGCGCCCAACGTCAGCTGGGCATCGACTCGCTTTCGATCTCCGGCCGCCAGGGTCAGCGAGGGGACTGTGAACCTCTGGAACCCCGTGTTGGAGATCGTCACCCTGTATGTTCCGGGGTTCAACAAGTTGACGGCGTAATTTCCGTTGGTCGAAGTCTGGGTCGTCCTCGTGACACCCGTGGCGAGATTTTCGACGATCACGCTTGCATCCGCGATCACACCGCCGGACTTGTCCGTTACGGTGCCTAGAATGTCGGCGGTCGTCAATTGCGCTCTCGATACCCCGGCGAGCGCAACCACGCCCAGCGTGATCACTGCCCAAAACCGCATTCTTGTTGAAACCATGAACTCCCCCTCGGCCAGAGTTAGCGAGGCAAACCTCTAGCCCCCCGGTCGCCTAAGCCTCTGTCAGGTTCCCACGGGGGGCACGGTCTCTTAGGGTTCATGGACCAGTCAAGAATGATACAGTACGCAACTCGGCTGTCGTCAACATACCGTCTGTTTTCAGATGGATAGCGGCGCAAAGCGGACACGTATAATACGGTATCCCGTGGCATTTTCGGTTGACACGCCTCAGTAATTGGAACAAACTCTCGCGCAACGGAGTGGGTGAGTTCTGATGTCATGGCTAATTACGGCGGGCCGGAGGGGCGCTCATCAGAATGACAGGTATGCCGAGGTGGATCGAGCCCCTGTGCTTCAGCAGCTCGACCGAATACTAGCTCATCCCGCCTTCCGACACAGCAAACGATACCCCAACCTGCTGCGATTTATCGTCGAACATGCCCTCAACGGCGATGGGCATCTTAAGGAGCGCACTCTAGGCGTTGCGGTATTCGGCAGGGATCCGGACTACGACACGAACGAGGACCCAATAGTCCGCATCACAGCGGGCGAGATTCGCAAGCGAATCGCTCAGTATTACCACGAGCCCGGACACGAATCGGAACTGCAGATTGACCTTCCTTCCGGGTCCTACGCTCCGGAATTCCGCATGCCGCAGGAATTTAGTCCTACCGAGGAATATCCTCACTCGGGGCCTGCCATTCCCGACGCGAGCGCGACGCGAGCCGATAAATTCTTGGGCAGGCATTTACTGATTTATTCCCTGATTGCAATTGCTTCGATCACGATTGTCGCAGGCGCCGAGCATGTGAGAGCATGGACATCTCCAACTGCGCTCGAGGACTTTTGGTATCCCGTTCTTCGCTCGCCCGCGTCCGCCCTAGTATGTGTTGGCGAACCGAATTCACTGGTTCATCCTGCGCAGCGGGCGGTGAACTTCAGCGTATCGGATCACATCTACGATGATGCGGACCATATCGCCCTCTCGGACGCCAATGCTCTTTTTCGCCTGGCTCAATTTCTCGGCAGCCGCGGAAAAAATTCCAGACTTCAAGCAGCAGGTTCCACCTCGCTGACGGATCTAAGGCAAGGCCCGGTCGTCCTCGTGGCGGGTTTCGATAATGAATGGACGCTGCGCATCTCGCAGGCGCTGCGCTACCATTTCGGTGATTCGGCAGATCACACAATCAAATGGATTGCCGACCGCGCAAACCCCGCAATGAGAAATTGGTCCGTGAATTTCAGCGAGGAATATTCTCAGCTAACTCAGGATTACGCCATCGTTTCGCGCTTTTCGGATCCCACCACTGGCGAGCCGGTCGTGATCGCAGCAGGTCTCGGTGAGAACGGTACGATATCCGCCGGGGAGTTTCTGACGGATGCGAGCGAGATGCAAGACGCGACGAAAAACGCTCCGAAAAACTGGCGCAGCAAGAACGCAGAGGTTGTAATTGCTACGCAGGTGATCGATGGAAAATCCGGCCCCCCGCGCGTTGTCGCTACGTATTTCTGGTAGTTCGATCGCGCCAACATCCAGATGGGAGGGCAGTGGTCAGCTTGATTGGCCCGAAGTGCCTCCTAACGCAACGCCCGGCCCGTGTATCCTACTTCATTCAAAGTGTGCAGCCATGACCGCTGCCGCCCTCCGGTTCGTCGGTGACGCCCGTCAACCCGAGCAACGATAGGCCGGAGCACGCGGAAGCACCACTATTTCGCTGAGATTCGGCAGCTCTAGCTGAAAACCAGAGTCGAACACATGCTTCAGATCGTCGCCCTCGCGGAAATCCTCCTGTGCTGGGTTGCGTGGTCCTTGGCTTTTGTGAAAGCGCGAAAAAACGCGGCCGTGCAGAAAAGCCTGGTCACAGTGCCTGCGTCCCGGTGGGGCATTGCTTTGGAGATAGTCGCCTTTGCGCTGGTCTGGGCGTACGTTCGGCCCGTGGGTTTTGAAAAATCCGCCGCACTCCTGATCGCTTCCATGGTCCTCGGCCCTCCCTCGGTTGCACTCGCGTGGGCGGCTACTCGCCATCTTGGCAAGCAATGGCGCTACGAAGCAGCCCTCGTGAGGAATCACGAGCTGATCCAAACAGGCCCGTACCGCTGGGTTCGACATCCCATTTATGCCTCGATGCTGGGCATGCTGCTGGCCACAGGGGCAGCGTGGAGCTGGGGGCCGATGTTTGCTGCTGCGTTGGTCGTTTTCCTGGTGGGCACCGAGATTCGCGTGCGAGCGGAGGACCGCCTGCTCGCCGAACATTTCCGGGACGCCTTCGCTGAATACCGGTCCCGCGTGGAAGCCTATGTTCTGTTCATTCGCTGACTTTGCGGCTGCGATCAGTTTCCAGTTTCAAACTGACTGCTACCGATTGGAGAGCATCTGATCTTCGGCGTATCATTTATTTTGGGGGATACGCGGTCACCAGCGAACCTGGGTCTGTGAACTTAGCCTGGTGCGCGATGGGTCCGTAATCATTGATCACATGCTCGATGGTTCCCTTCCCTGGTCCGAGAGAAAAGGTGATCAAGTTGCGAAACTCGATCCGGGAAGAGTCCGGAGTTTCGAACGAGTGCGCGAGCACGATTTCCGGATGCTTCGGCTCATATATGTAGCTGCCCATTCCCCAGGCTTCGTGCTGCTTCACGTTCGCGGCGACCTTGTAGGAGGACCATCCTGGCGTTTTCCCCGCCCTGTATGCGGCCTGGGAGGGGGGATCATAAGGAATCTCATTCTGGAAGAAATACGTACGGCCGCGCTCGCCATTCCACAACACCTGGTATTGCTGGTAGTGCTCGACAAAAAGTCCGTACATGGTGACGTCGTTTCCGTTGACCACCAATCCATTCGCAGCGGGATTGGTGTCCCAGCCTACATCTTTCCCGTGATCCGCGCGCCAGAGCCAGAGGTCATCTCCAACCACATTATGGCTATTCACGACAACGCTCTGGGCAGCGCCGGCTGCGCCCGCCCCGCCGATCCGAGCGAATATGTCGTACAGAAAGATCGGATCCGCAGCGTGATTCTTCGAAGATCCCTCCGGACCAACTTCGAGCAAAATCGGAGAATTCACGGCTCCGGCGTCAAATAGGATGCCGGATATCTTGACGCCACCTACGTCGGCCACGGTCATGGCAATCGCGCCGTTCTCCGGAAGTATGGTTGCGAGCCCGAGGCCCATCACGATCGTTTCCGGGTGCGTTATGCGGATGGGCTCCGCCACTTGATAAATTCCCGGCGTCAATACGAGGCTCTTGCCTCGGCTCAGTTCGCTATTGATCTCCGCTGCGCTCATCGTAGGCTTGGCGAGAAAGAAGCGGCTCATTGACAGCGACTTTCCGGCCGGAGGGCCGTTAGCCCAACTGATCGACTGCGAATTGCTCTTTAGCGACGGCACGAAGACTTTGAAGGCGCCAGCTTTATCCACATAAAGGAATGGCTTTTCCGCAATCACCGGGGTTTCCGGAATATCGGTGAGAACAGGTGATCCCGGGATCGCGACCTTGCTCGGGTCGACATTCTCAGGTGTCGCCGGAGGTGCCCCATCCACTCCCACAAAGACCATGTTCCAGAGTCCACCATGCCAGCCACGAATCGATGAATTCCGTGTGAACCATTGCTGCTGCCAATTCGCGTCCACTGCGCCTTCGATTTCGCTGTCGGCTATGAATCCGCCGCTGCCCGGCCCGTTGTCATGAAGAAACAGGTTGCCGCGAACATGCATTCGCCGGTAAGGCGCCGCCTGCGAAACCGCCCAGTGATCCGCGCCGTCCGGCGGAATGACGCACATGTTCTCGGCGGACCTCCAAAAACTCACCAGCACGCTCCAGGGCCCGGCCATGGCAAGGGATTGCACGTGACCGTGGATCGTCACGTCGTCAGGAGAAAGACCGAGCCCGGCAAGCTGCGTATAAAACGCGATCTTTGCGTCAAGAGTGTAGGTGCCGGGCTTCAGGAAAATGGCGTAGCGACCTTGGCCAAACTGCGCGAGTTTCTGTTCCTGGGCGATGGCGTCGATTCTGCTTTGGATCTCGGCCTGGGGCATCGTCGGATCAAGGATGATGACGTTGGGCCCGAAATCCGGAGCCTTGCCTCGATTGGTGGATTTTGCCGAAGAGACTGCGGGTAGCCCCGCTGCAAGAATGCCGAGAGCGCACACAAAGGCAATTCCCCTGCACCGTTTGCTGGAATCCGTCCGGACTACGGACGCGCTTCGGAGCACCAACGTCCACGGCCATTTCCTGAGCAACCTTGCCCAAGAAAGGATGGCGGTGGGATTCACCTTGAGACCAATCGAATCGATCATGGAGTTCACCAAGGGACGACCTCCCTAAACCGCCCAGGGCCCCGGTGGGTCGCAGCGATCCGGGGGACAGACCGCCGTGACTCACACCGGGGCCAATTTGTGAGCGACTTCCGCAGATCCGCCGTCTAGTCATCATGGACGAACCGACTCAAGTTCGGTCGGCCGTGCCATGGAAAATAAAAAGACCGACTTCCATTTCGCGGTGCGCGGATTACGCTGTGAGTCGTTGGAGACAAACGGCGCAGAGCCGCAAGCGAAAGGAGAGTCGGTCCAATGAGTAAAATACGATTTGTTGGTCTGGATGTCCACGCCGAGTCCATTGCTGTGGCGGTGGCGGAGCCTAACGGTGAAGTTCGATCCTTGGGCCTGATCCCCAACCGACCGGAATCCATTCGACGGTTGGTTCGAAAACTGGAACCTGTGGAGCAACTGCGGTTCTGTTATGAAGCCGGCCCCACGGGCTACGTGCTGTACTGGCAACTGACCGCTCTGGGAGCCAAGTGCGAAGTGGTGGCGCCGTCGCTGGTGCCGCGCAAGCCGGGAGATCGCGTGAAGACCGATCGGCGTGACGCTCTGAAACTGGCCCGCTGCTACCGAGCCGGCGATCTCACGCCGGTGTGGGTCCCCGACGCCGCCCACGAAGCGCTCCGAGATTTGGTGCGAGCTCGGGAAGCCGCTAAAGGCGACCTGCTGCGAGCCCGACATCGACTGAGTAAGTTTCTGTTGCGTCACGGATGGCGGCGTCCGGAGAGCATCAAATCTCCGTGGACCAACGCTCATTTGGAATGGATCAAGAGGAAGGTTCATTTCCAGCAGCTCGCTCAGGAGATCGCGCTCAGCGACTACGTCCACCAAGTCGAGCACCTGGTAGCCCGCATCGAACGGTTGGACCAGGCGGTTCTGGAGGCGGCGCGCTCGGTGCCACCCCAGATGCGCGCGGTGATCGAAGCCTTGCAGGCCCTGCGAGGGATTGCGCAAGTCACAGCGGTAACGATCGTTGCCGAACTGGGACAGATCTCGCGCTTTGCCAAGGCTACGCAACTGATGGGATATAGCGGCCTGGTCCCCCGCGAAGACTCCAGCGGCGAACGACAACGGCGGGGCGCCATCACCAAGACCGGCAACGCGCACTTGAGACGCGTCATTGTCGAAGCCGCCTGGGCCTATCAGTTCCGACCTTGGTTGGGCGGATATCTGCTCAAACGCCAGGTAGGACTGAGCGAAGAGGTGAAAGAGATCGCTTGGAAGGCCCAGCATCGGTTGCACGCACGCTACCGAAAACTGCTGGCACAAGGGAAGAACAAACCGCAGATCGTAACGGCCGTGGGCCGAGAGCTGCTTGGATTTGTCTGGGCCATTGGAGTAAACGTCGAAACAAAGATGCGCGAGATGAAGCAAGTCGCAGCGTAAGTCAGGGAACCACAGGAGGAAGGCAGTGCGGATGGCGGCCGAGTCGAACACGGAAAGGAGAGTCCTCGTATCTTCTATGCGGCAGGCTCTCTGGGCCCGACCCGCGCTCCTAGTCCGAGGCAGCTCCCGACGGATCACGATTATGCGGTTCCGACCCGCGAATATCAGAGTGATCAACCGTCGCGATGACCGCCTCGGCCGCCATTCGCACTGCTTCCCACTGGCTAGAGAAAAACAGCGCAAACCAACACCGCGAATGTTCTTGACATGTTCGTCCATATCAGAAGACGAACCGAACCACGGTCTGCAGAACGCGCGGATCTCGCGCCCCGCTGTAAGTTCCAAACGCCGTCGTATTCGTAGTAGGCAGACTCGAATTCACACCGTTGATGAGTCCCCCGAAGACGTATTCGGCAAGACTGTTTACGCCGGTCCACTGGGTGTGGTTGAAGACGTTGAAGGCGTCGACCCGCAACTGGAGTGAGAGCGGCCGGTCCTTCACCTGGACGTCGAAATTCTTCTGCAACGACATATCCCAATTGTTCCAGCCCGGACCGAACGCTGTTTCGAGAGGTTGATTGCCGATATTCGGGGTGGTGGGCTCGGCGAACGCCCCGGGATTGAGCTGGTGCAGGAATCCGACCCCTTTGATGGGCTGGCCCGTAAGGGCCAGGTGAGCGCCCTCGGTGTAGGAGCCTGTTATTGTGGGGTCGCCGTTGTACTGCGTGAATATCGGGAAGCAGCCGGATTGAACGCAGACCTGAAAATCGCTGGTGCCAGTCGCGAAGTCGACGTAATCAACATGGTAGGGATTGCCACTCGCGAAGCGAGTGATTCCTGAAATCTGCCATCCGTCGATCATGGTGTGCTTCACGCCCGACTTGAATATGCTTGGAAAGCTGTACACGTAATTGATGACAAAGTTGTTCCGTTGGTTGAACGCCCCGTAAGTGTAATTGTACTTCCGGGTAAGCCCGTCAATCCGCTGGTTTTCGAAATCCAATCCCTCCGCCGTTCCCGGGACGATATTATTTCCCTGCGGAGTGTCTGTCAGGATCTTGCTGTAGGTGTAGGCGGCCTGAAGAAACAGATTCTTGCCGACTCTCCTGTTCAGCGAGACCTGAAGCGAGTTGTAGTCTACGCATTGCGCATGCGCCGGTCGTAGTCTCTCTGGCAATTCTCCGGCAGGTGCTCTCGCACATTCCGTCGCTTGTGAATCTGGCAACGTTGTACTTCCACTTGTTCCCCGAAAACGCGTTCCACTCCGCCGCGCAGCGCTTTCGATCCGTCGATCACCACCAGATACCGCCGCTGCATATCCAGTCCGCGGTCCATCAGATCTTCCAACAGCCCTGTGACCACCGTGGTGTTCTCCGTAGCTCCTTGCCACACTCCCAAAACGTGCTTTTCCCCACCTTCTGCAATGCCCAGCGCCACCACCAGCACCTGGCCGCCAAAGTGAATACCATCGATCATCAGCACGACCAGGTTGAGATCCTCCAAGCGTCGTTCGCACAGCACCCGCAACTGGTTGCTACTGGCCGCCACAAACTGTCGGCTCACACTGCTCTTGGCGATCCCGTAGCCTTCCAAAACACTGTCCACTGCTCGCCCGTAGTTCCGCGTGGACAACCCGGCCACCACTGCGATGCCGGTGCTATCGTATTCCCAAATGTCGCCGTACCCCGGGTACTTCCGGAGAAGGTTTTGCGGAAGCGCGCAGGCGCCTGAGTAGCCGCCGGTCATGCCTTCAAAACCCGCCGTGGCCGGATTGAGGCAGGCAGGTCCCAGAGCCCCGAGTAGAATTGGGTCCTGACTTGCAGCTTGGAATGTGGTGCCATAGGGGATTCCGTTCAGGTTGAGCAGGTTTGTCAAATGGTTCGACCTGGACCCCACGTAGGATGTGTCGAGAACCGTCTGGCCCGGCAGCTTCGTCTGTACGCCGAAGCTGTATTCGAGCACGTTCGGTATCTTGCCCGAGGGTTCTGCGCCGAAGATTGTCGGCGGCGATTGCGGGTTGCTGGCGCCGCCGGCGGCCGGGTTGATTGTCGGCGCGCCAGCAGGGCAGTTAGCGGAATCGAGACATCCGAATTGAACGAGCGGCTGAAATTCCTCAGGCGGGTTCTGCAACATCTGGTAATACCGGTTGCCCTGAATACGGTCGTAGTAAAGTCCCGCTCCCGTTCGTACCACAAACCGTTGCTTCCCGCCGATATCCCATGCGACACCGAGGCGCGGAGCGATTTGAGGTGCCCGGTCGCCCTGCAGATACTTTGTGAACCCATGGCCGGCCTGCGCCATGCCGTCCGCCGGGTTTCCGGACCCCGGGACAATCAAAGCAACGCCCGGTGCCGGCTCAAATAGATCAACCGCTGTGGCCGGATCGAAAAGACTCGGTTCAAAACTAGACGCCGTGAGTGTCGAGTCGTAGGTCGGTTGGTACCACTGTATTCGCAACCCGGCCATCACGGTCAGACTTGGAGTGACCTTCCAGGTATCCTGGAAATATCCCTCGATATTGAAATACCGCCAAGCGCCGTCCAAAAACGCGCTGGACTGGGTGTAGTTATCGAACACCCCGAGCAGAGTGTTCGCCAGCCCGTTTCCGGTGTCGTACGGATTGCCCCCGCCGCTTTGAAAGTTATAATCGCCGTTAAAGGGATCCTGAGTCGTCTGGTCCTTCCTGCTGCGCTGGACGTAGATACCCGTCTTGAACGTATGCGCGCGCCAGACCTTTGTCAGATTGTCAGTCGCATCGATGTCCGTGTTGTAATTCGAGAACGGACTCTGCGAAGGATTGATCGAGCCGCCGCCACCGCCGCCCGACACTTGGGTATCGCTACCATATGCGATTTCCGGAACCTGATTCTGCTGGATGGCCGTGGGAAAAAGTGAAGGAAATGCATTCGCGCCGCCCAGAGGACCCGCAGTGGTAGTGAACAGAGATGGGACTGTACTGTTCAGCGAGTTGTTGCTCACGCCGAAGTTGAAATCATCGATCATCGACGCGCTGATGATGTAGTTCCCTCCGACGTTCCACTGGTACCCCGGCGTCGGAGTCTGAATGACTGCCAGCGGCACAGACTCAGCCGGGCCCAGTGCCCCGAAATGGCCGGTGCTCGTGTTGATGTTGTTTATATACGATCCATCTAAGTGAAGGCGCGAGGTCACGTTGTAATCGATTCGCACCAGCGTTTCTGTCCTTGGAGACTGCGCAGAGGCCAGGGAGTTCGGGATGAAATAGTTGTCGACCGATCCTGCCGCCCCTACCGGCGCCACACTGGGATCGAGACTGTTCATCATCTGGAGGAACGCGACGCCGGGCGCATACAATCGGTTGGCAGGAATCACGCCAAGTGTCGGCACTCCGTTCTTTAGACCGTCGAAACAGCCGCCAGGGCTGGCGGACGTCGCTGTTGCCGGGTTGCACGGTGAGGACGACAGCGGATCCTTGATGAACGACGAGGGGCCATCGGCAGAGAAGTCACCAGTAACTTCCGCGGCGGTCGGAATCCAAAACCCTCCGCCCCCGCCAGGCACCAACTGCCGCTGGAATTCCTGGCTCACAAAAAAGAAGAGCTTGTCCTTATTCGTGTTGAAGTGACCTGGAACATAGATGGGGCCGCCGATCGTATAGCCGGGATCGTTCAAACGCAAGAGCGGCCGCGCGAAAGCGGGATTCGGCACGTAAGGAATGTCAAACAGGCTGTCTTGAGCTTGCAGGTCGGCTGCCTCTTCCTTGTTGAACGCATTGTTGGCGTTCATGCTCTCGTTGCGGTGGTACCAATATGCGCTTCCGTGAAATTGCGTCGTTCCGCTCTTCGTAATGAAGTTAATTTGAGCGCCGGAGGAACGGCCGTACTGCGCATCGTAGATGCCAGTCAATGCTGTGAACTCCTGAATGGAGTCGGTGCTGACGGTAACGTTCTGATCGCCGTTTAAGCCGGTATCGATGTCCCCGATTCCGTTTATCGTCAGGTTGTTCGAATTGTTGCGGGTGCCATTTGCGGAGAAGTTTTGAATGCCGCCGGTGCCGGCTATTGGCTCCTCGACTACGCCCGACACGCCGGGTATGAGCGAGATCAGAGCCAACGGGTTGCGCCCGTTAATGCCGATGTTTTGTATTTCCTTGCTTTCCACCGTATCAGACCGTTCTGCTCCCTCGGTCTGCAATGTCACTTGAGGCGCGCTGACCGTAATCGTTTCGCCGACTGTGCCCACTGCCAGCTGAACGTCGTTCAGCGCGAGTTTTTCGCTGGCGTGGAGCACCACATTTTCCTGCACGAACTTGCGAAAGTTCGGCGCCACGACTGTGATCGTGTACGTGCCGGGAGGAACTGTCGGGAAGGTGAACTCCCCGTGCGTGTCCGTCTCGACCGTCAGCGTAAACTGCTGATCCGCGCTCTTTGCCGCGACCGACGCACCTGCAATGGCAGCCATCTGCGGATCTAAAACACGTCCGCTGATGGAGCCACTTTGAATTTGAGCGCGCGTCGGCGGCGTCCACGCAATCCCGATGGCTAGCGCCAGGAAAAAACTCTTGCCTAGCCACGAAGAGAATCTTCTCGTACGCATTCATTCCTCCGTTACCGGCGCGTCGCCCTTGACAAGTCCGTTGGCGTGCGCGCACCGCGCAGATTCCGGCCCTGCACGGGAAAGAGAAGCCCCGTCGCCGCATACATCGCCGCTTGCGGCGATCATCCGCTGCGCGACGGTACGCTGCGTATCGCCGCGTTGGGCGCCTTACGGTGGACACACTCCCCCCGAGGACCCAATCGCAAAGAAGCGCCCCGCGAACATTCGCAACTTGAATGTGCGGAATGAACGGCCCCCAAGCTGGGCACTGCTATAGCGAGCGGCGATTAATTTGTAAAATGGATTTTTGAGATCATTATGATTTACTTTGACGATTACAGGATTTATCGCAAGCTTGGCGATGAATCTTCAGGGGAAGAAGGCCAGGGAGGCGAAAAATAGAAAGCCGCACTCGCGAGCAACCGCGGCTCGCTCAAAACGCTAGAGGCGTTGCGCGATGTGGCGCCTAAGGATTTCGACCATCTTGGCCGCAGCTGGCGAGAGAGAGCGATCTCTCTTTTGAAGGATTTCGATCCTCCGTTCGAGCGCGGGTTTGATGATGCTTACGCACTTGACTTCGCGAAACTCGAGCGGCCTCGCGACGATCTCGGGCAAAATCGCAATGCCGAGACCAGCTCGCACCAGGCCGATCGCCGTCGCCATGTTGGTCGTTTCAAAAGCCACTGTGGGAGAAAGTCGCTCGCGTTTTCGCACGATTTCGAATACTTCCCGGATGCTGCTGTCGCGCATGGTGAGAATAAGCGACACCGAGGTAAGTTCCGACAACAGCACGGAATCCTGGCGGGCGAGCAAGTGGTCCTGCGGCACCAGCGCGCATAGTTTGTCCACCATCAGCAGGCTTGCTTTTACCTCCCTGTCGGGGTGCATCTTGCTGCCAATTCCGAAGTCGACTTCTTCCTTCTTGACGGCGTCGATGATCTTCTCGCCAAGCACATCGCGAATCTGAACCGCCACGCCGGGGTGTAACCGTACGAATTCCTTCAAGACTGCCGGCACGATCTGGGTCGCGAGCGACGGGAGGACAGCCAGGGAGACGATGCCCCTGCGGAGCCCCGCGAGTTGCCTTGTGCGGCTGATAATGGCTTCCGTGTCGACAAGGATGCGTTCCAACGGAACCAGAACCTCGCGTCCCGCGTGCGTCAGCGCCACGCGCCTTTTTCCCCTGTCGAATAGCCTCACCCCCAGTGTGTCTTCCAGTTGCCGGATCTGCACGGTAAGCGCGGACTGAGAGACATGCAGTTCCGCAGCCGCGCGAGTGAAGTTCCCGACCCTTGCAACCGCTAGGAAAGCCTTGATGTGACGCATATCGCTGATCATTGGTTTTCTCGATGATAATGGTTCACCACTGTCGTTATTTTGAAGGCCTAGCGAAGCGATACAAAATATAGCGGTTCAGAAATCCGAATCAAGCGGAAACGATCGCAGTTCCGTGACTGTACCGGACCGCTCGTCTTTCTTGACGCCGGCAATCCTAGAAGCGAAAAACCCCGAACGCGGCCGCGGCGAGGGTCATCAGCAGGGATGTCGCAAGAAGGTACGGCATCGAGAACCTTTGGTGGTCCGCTAGCTCAATGCCGGCGAGTCCGACGACCAGGAAGGTCGCGGGCGTAAGCGGGCTCACCGGGAATCCCGTTGTCATTTGGCCGAGCACGGCGGCTTGGGCCATTTGAACCGGTGGAACTCCGAGCGTCTTTCCCGCTCGAGCCAGCACTGGCAACACACCGAAATAAAAGGAGTCCGGATCAAAAAGCAAGCTCAGCGGCATCGAGACCAGCCCCAGCAAAAAAGGGATATGTAGTGCGAGTCTGCCCGGCACATGGTGAACCACACTCGTCGCCATCGCCGCAAGCATTCCGGTGCCCTGCAAGATACCGGTGAAGGCTCCGGCGGCAATCAAGATGGCAGCCATCAACAGAGCGGCCCCGGCGTGCGCGTCGATCCGCTCGCGCTGCATTTTCAGGTTGGGGTAGTTAATCGTGAGCGCTGCGACCGCTCCGCACATGAACACCGCCGCCGGCTCGAGCCGGAATACGATCATTGAGACGAACACGGCGATCGTGAGCAGCAGATTGATCCAGAACAGGCCCCCTCTGCGCAACGCTTTCTCTTGATCCGTGATGGTACGGACAAACGCCCCACTCGATGATCTGTCCTGGTCCTCTTTGGTATCAAGACGCAGTCGCTTCGCTTCACGACGCCCTAGCCACCAGCAAACCAGGAATATAAACGCCAAGCCGATCGCTTGCACGCGAGCGAGTGGATCGAAGATTGCGGTTACCGGGATATGCAGAGCGGCGGACGCACGTATCATCGGTCCGGTCCACGGCAGAAAGTTCGTACCTGCCGCCAGTGAGGCGGCGCACGCGAGTACTTTCCGGTCCATCCCCAAACGGTCGTAGAGCGGCAGCATTACGGGGATGCATACAAGGAATGCGACTGCGCCCGAGCCGTCCAAATGCACCAGAAGAGCGAGCAGAGCGGTTCCGACCACGATTCGCGGCGGCGAAAGTCGTACAACCGCCAAGATCTTATCGATGATCGGGTCGAGCATTCCGGCGTCGGTCATGACGCCGAAATACAGGATTGCGAATACGAACATCGCCGCGACCGGCGCCACTTTTTCGACTCCGGTCACCATGAAAGTGGCAGTCGAAAGCCCGAAGCCTCCGACCACGGATGCCACCGCAGGGATCGAGATCAGCGCGACCAGCGGCGAAAGCCGTCGGCTGAGGATCGCCGCAACCAAAGCGAGGATCGTAATAAAGCCGAGCGTCGCAAGCATTCTGCGGCTAACTCCGCTTCCATCCGTTGCTCGATGGGCAACTCTTCATTCCTCGGTTTTCGGCTGCTTGACGGCGATGACCCCACTAGCCGTCAATTCGGCGATCGATTTCGAATCCATCGCGAGCAATTCGGCCAGCACATGCGGTGTATCTTCGCCGAGCAAAGGCGCCACGCTGGACGGCTCACCAGACGTTTCGGACATTTTGAGCGGCGGACCGACGGCCCTGTAGGGTTCTCTGCCCGGCCCTCGGATCCAGGGAAACATCTCTCGAAACGCGGCCTGGGGATGTTCCACTACTTCGCCAAAAGTCGCCACGAGCGCAGAAGGAATTCCCGCGTCGGTGAGGATATTCACCCACTCAGCCGCCTTGCGTCCAGGAAAGATCCCTTGGAGCTTCTCTTCGAGCCTATAACGATTTTCAATCCGCGAAGCGTTCGTCGAATATCTTGGATCTTCGCGCAGTTCCGGGTGGCCGATCGCACCGCAAAACACCGACCAGAGCTTTTCGCTTCCCACGGCCACGGAAAACGCTCGATCGCTCGCGTGGAACACGCGATAGGGCACAACCGTCGGGAAACCGGTGCCCATCGGCTGTGGCACCTGGCCCGAACCGAGAAAAGTCATGTAGTTTGAACTCATGGCCGAGATCATGGCGTCAAACATCGAGACGTCGATGTACTGTCCGACTCCTGTGCTCTCCCGATGTCGCAACGCCATCAAAATGCCGATGGCTGCGAAAAGTCCCGCATTGATATCCGCCACCGCATAGCCGCTGCGAACTTGCTCGCCCTGCTCGGTGCCGGTGATGCTCATAAAACCACTCGAGCATTCGACGATCAAGTCCATCGCAGCTTGATCGCGCGCGGGGCCATTCTGGCCGTATCCGGAAATCGAGCAATAGACGAGGCGCGGGTTGAGAACGTGCACGGTCTCGTAGTCCAGGCCCAGGCGCTCCATGGTTCCCGGCCGGAAATTTTCAACGAGCACATCCATGTGTTCGAGCAGCCGCAGGCAGAGATCGATTCCTTCGCGACGCTTCAAATCGATCGAGAGGCCGTGCTTCCCGCGATTCAATCCGAGGAAAAAAGATGCCTCGCCGCTTGTGAACGGAGGGCCCCACCCGCGGCCGAGTTCTCCGCCCTGCGGCGATTCCAATTTGTAGACTTCCGCTCCGTAGTCCGTCATCAAGAGTGTGCAATAGGGACCGGCAAGCGCGTGGGAAAAATCGAGAACGCGAAGTCCCGCAAGGGGCCGCTTCGACTGCGACCGCAAGAACGCGCCGGAATCCGCTTGCGATTTCATCGCTTTACGGAGTCCTCGGCGTACTGTGCCGCATGATCAGGCAACACGTGGGCGACGGACAGTCGAGGAGCATCATTGGCTACCCCCGGCCGTAGAACTTGCCGTCGCTGGCTGCGTTTCGTCGAGAAAGACGTAGCGGCCGCGCAGCAAAACTCCAGCCTCGCCTGCGTGAATATCGCCGCCCTTCAAATGCATTACCTGAAATCCGTCCTTGCGGTTCGACTGCGGCCAGCTCGGCAAACCCTTGCCGTTCGGGTCGCCGGTTTTGACGAAATTCGCCCAGTACGATGACATCGCATCGGCGAGCGTGAAATCATCCGCGGTCCACCGCAAATCAGGCCTCAATTTCAGGGTGTCGAAAACGTATTCGATCTCCCCAGCGTGCCGGGAACCTAGTTCGCTTGCAGGCAGCGAACCGACCGTGGCACCGGGCTTCGTCGGAGGCACTTCTTCGAAGTGATATTGATACACGGGAGCGTCGCCCATCATTCGTTGCATATCGAGCCATTTCCAGGTGGCGAATTGCGTGAAATCATCGCCCGCCAAGGCCTCGGCCGACGTAATCGCTTCCTGGTCCGTCGTGGCAGGGTAGAGCTTCAGGAACTCAGCCGCGTGGCTGCCAAAACGTTGGCGCGCCATTTCCGAGAAGCTCTGCGCAGTCGGCTTCTGTGGGGAAAAGAGAACGAACATTTGCCCTTCGTCCGCGTTCCACCCGGCGAGTAGAGGCACGTGGCTCTGGTCGCCGTGCTCGTAGACCGAAAGAACGTCCGTGGGCAAGAAGTATCCATCCAGATTCGGCCCGAATCCTTGACCGGGCTTCGCCCCTGCTTGCAGCAGTTTCTCGGCAGGCATGGCACGCAGGTCGGCAAGGGAATCTGCTCCGAGAGCTTCAGCAAATTTCTTCCCATGCTGCTCCGATACGGTCAGTGGCGTGAGCGGTAGCGTCGCCTTGCCCGTCGGACTCGAAAAGAAAGCCCCGCTTTCTCCGATGGCTTTTTGAAAGAGGCCTTTTGACAACGGGGATGCCATCAACGCGCTTACGGAAAAGGATCCCGCCGACTCACCCCCGATTGTGATGTTATGAGGATCGCCGCCGAATGAAGCAATATTCTGGATCACCCAGCGAAGGGCCGCCACTTGGTCCAGAAAACCGTAGTTTCCCGAGGCGTTGTGTCCCGATTCCGCAGTCAGCTCGGGACAAGAGAAGAATCCAAAGACCCCCAGGCGGTAGTTGGCGTTTACGACGATGATATCCTTCCTCGCGAGGTTTTCTCCGTCATAGCGGGGCTCGGAGGCGCTGCCCGCGACAAAGCCGCCTCCGTAAAACCAGAGAAAGACAGCTAACTTATTTTTTCGACGTTTCGCAGGAACCCAAATGTCGAGATTCAGACAATCTTCACTCGGTTGAGCTTCGCGAAAATAAATGTCGCCGAATACGTTCGTTTGCAAGCACGGCGCACCGAATTTATCGGCGAGGCGAATCCCGCTCCATTTCTTCGGCGTCTGCGGCGCACTCCAACGCAGTTCGCCTAGGGGCGGCGCGGCAAACGGAATATCCTTAAACATGAGAACGGAACCATCGGCGTTCGTCACCCCTTGCAGAAGCCCGTCGGATATCCGCACTTGGTTCGCGGCCCAAACAACGTCCGCAAAAACGATGCTGCCAAGCAGCACCAAACCTGAAACCGCACCAACCCGCATCCATCGCTGCGTCATTCGGTCCTCCTGAAGCACACTTTGGATCAGTTTGTCGGCACGGGCAACGGCGTCGACCCGGCCGACAAAGGGCCGCGCCGCGGCGTTGTCGGCAAAGGGCCATTTGAGAACGACCCCACGATTATGGTGGCGCACGCATGTTTTATAAAATGAATTAATCCGATCAAAACGATCGTTTTTATGAAAAATATATCTTGCGAAGAAGAACGGCGTGCAGCTACGATAGACATACCCGAGAGGCGGATCATTCTCACAACTGACCGCGGGA
Organism: uncultured Acidobacteriota bacterium; assembly: GCA_963836125.1. GTDB lineage: Bacteria > Acidobacteriota > Terriglobia > Acidiferrales > UBA7541 > Palsa-295. The sequence continues at coordinate 30,628 of CAWIIK010000003.1, read as the reverse complement.
GGTCCGGGATGAAGAATCCAGCTTACGAGCAGATCCAAGCAAGGATGGCAAAAGCCGGGCTGCGCATGCTGCAGCATGCGTAGAGCAGCCGGGCCGCTTCGATCTGATTACGATGATTCCGTCATTACGGAACCCGATTCCTCTCGCGAGGGTCTCCGGAAGCCGACTGGGCGGGAGTGACCGCGATCACGCCCTCTAACGGCAGCTGATCGACAGAGTTGCCGACGTAAATCACGAACTTGCCGGGATCGACGTGCCAATCATGAGCGCGGATGTCGTAATAAGCGAATGCGCGATCGCTCAGATCGACTTTGACCCGGCGCGTCTCCCCGGGCTGCAAATTCACTCTCTCAAAGCCTTTCAGTTCCTTTGCGGGCCGAGACACCTGCGGATGCAACTCGCCGACGTAAACTTCTGATACATCGGCTCCGCTGCGCGTGCCTGTGTTGGTGACGTCCCATGATATCTCATAATGTAATCCGCTTGGCGGGTCACCTGCCGTTGATCCGGCACCAATCGGCCGAATTTTCAAATTGCTGTAGCGAAAAGTCGTGTATGAAAGGCCATAGCCGAACGGAAACAATGGCTTGATTTCGCTGCGTTCGTACCCTCGATAGCCGACGAAGACGCCCTCGTCGTAAACCACGCGGTTGCTTCCCGACGCCGGGTAGTAGCTATCGTGCACCGGATTATCGGCCCAGCGCTCCTCGAACGTGATCGGCAAGCGGCCGGAAGGATCGGCGTCGCCGAAGAGGATCTGGGCAAGGGCGGTGCCGCCCTCTTCGCCGGGGTACCACGATTCGAGCACCCCGGGGACGCGGTCGAGCCAGTTGTTCGTATCCACACTGCCGCCCGACGTAATCACCACTATCGTATGCGGATTGATGCTGGCGATTTTTTCAATCAACTGCACCTGGCCGGGAGGCAGATGAAAAGTGCGGCCCGATCCCTCGCTTTCTGAGTGTGGATCGAACCCAACCGCAAGCACCACCGCATCCGATTCTGCTGCTATTTTTTCGGCGGCAGGACTGACATAATCTGACGGCGCCACAATTCCAAACCGGAAGCGCATGCCAAGGAATCCCGGCCGCCCGCGATGTTCCACAACAACTTTGTGCGGACCGGCGTCGAGCGTCAAAGTTTTTAGTCCGACGCTCTTCTTTGTTTTTCGGCTTGAAGCCGTAGAGCGGCTTTCCAGTGACGCGGACCACTTGTGTTCGGAAATCGATATCGCGCCAGGTTAAGTGCCGCATCTCTCTATCGCGCAATCCCGTCAGGAGATAGCAGAGATATAGAACGCGTTCCTTTTCTTTGCAGGCTTTCAGAAGCGATTGAATCTCTTCGTCTTCGTAGATCGGCCGAATTGGCTCGACGTACTCCGGCCAATCGCGATTGGAGAGGAGCTTGGTAATTCCATGCGTCTTCAGAAGCTGCGAAACGATCACCGCACGATTGTAAGCAGTGCGCGGACCGCACTTCAGTTCGTACAGCTTGCGAATAAACGCCAGAACATCTTCGCGCTTCACATCCTGGACGTAGCGCTTCGCGCAATTATTTGAGAACAGTTCAAGGCAATATCTGTATGCCGCGTAGGTCTTCGGCTCACGCTGAGGCGGCTCCATATCCTTCAGGTAAGCGGCAACGGCTTCCGCAACGGTCGGCCCTCTTCCGTTTCCGTTCCCGGAAACGGTTTCGATCCCGGCGCGATTCGCTTCGAGTTCGAGCGCTTTGCGGCGAGCGCGGTCGAGCACTTCGGCGCAGTCTTTGATCTGCTGGCGCTTTCGCCCGTCCTGCCACCATTCGATGTAGTAGTATCCTTCGGGATGAACTTCGACTTCGCCGCGAACGCGTACCTTGTCGCGAAGTTTACCGTTTGGCTCCACGACCGCCGGATACAGGTTCCACGTCCGGCCCACCTTCACTTTTTTGAGGATATTGACGCGATTTTTGCTGCCGTAGCCGTTCCCTCGTTTGGACATGAATGGCGCCTCGTTTCGGCGCTGAAATTAGCCAAAAGCTACTAAAATCAGACACCATAGTAGACACCACGCATTGTAAGTGCAATAGAATAAATCGAGTGGCGGAGAGGGGGGGATTCGAACCCCCGACACCCTTTTGGGGTGTAACTGCTTAGCAGGCAGCCCTGTTCGGCCACTCCAGCACCTCTCCGCGGGGCTGATGGCAAGATCAGTGTACTGTAGACTCCGCCGCTTTTCCATTGCTCGGCAGCGTGCCACATGCAACACGCGACGGCGCGATGCGAGCCCGGGGCGGAAAGAATCGCTCATGCAACCCCCGGTCGCCATTCCGGTATCATCCTCAGCATGACCTCCCGGCCCGCCCAGCCGTTCGCTGCGGCCAATTCAGGGCAAGCGGAGCGCGCGCCGACTGAGCCGCGCGCCGATTTCCTGTTTCCCGCTTCGCTCAGCGATGTGCTGGAGCGCTGCTGGCGCAAAGCTGCCGCGCCCGCCGAGTGGAATCTTTCCCGCCCACAACTTGAAGCGGCGCTGGCCCGGAGCGTGGCGCACCGCTTTTCGGATGCAAGCACGCAGCCGGCAACGGCCGCGATCCAAAGCTATCTTGAAACTTTGCACTACGCGGACCTCGCGCTCTCTTGCGCGTGCAGCGCGGGAAGCGAAGCCGCGTGGGAATTCTTCGTCGCAAAATTTCGCCCGGAGCTTTATCGCGCCGCGCGGGCAATCACAGGCAGCACGAGCCTCGGCGATTCGGACGCGCGCGAACTCGCCGATTCGCTCTACGCCGATTTGTACGGCCTGCGCGAATCCGAAGGACAACGGAAATCGCTCTTCGATTACTTCCATGGCCGGAGCAAGCTCGGCACGTGGCTACGTGCGATTCTGGCGCAGCGTCATGTGGACGCGATTCGCCGCGCGCGCAAACTCGAGCCGCTCGAAGATGAGACCGGCAGAGAGCGCGGCGAAATCACGGAACGCGCGGCGGCAAACGTGCCAGGCGGATCGGGCGCCACTCGCGCATCAGTTGGCCTCCCTCCTGATCCGGACCGGGCGCGGTACCTCAGCCTCTTGCAAGCGGCTCTGACTGCCGCGCTGAGCTCGCTCGAACCCCGCGACCGCCTTCGTCTCGCCTATTACTACGCAGATGAGCGAACGCTCGCCGAAATCGGGCGCCTGCTTGGCGAGCACGAGGCGACCGTATCGCGCAAGCTCGAACGCACGCGCCGTGATCTCCGCGAAGGCGTGAATGCCGCGCTGCGCGAAGGCAAGCAACTGAGCGAGGCGCAAGTCCAGCTCTGCTACGAATATGCCTGCAAGGAGTGGCCGTTCGATTTGACCGCGCCCTTGCAAACCAGGCAGGCGACTGGTCCGCCAATGGCTGTTTCAAAGGATGAATTGTGACGCGTCGCGCAAGATCCGAAATTTGGCTCGTTCTAAGGGTTGGAGGAGAATAGCTTCATGGCTTCGCGACAGCGAGATGATGCGATGGCCGGCCTGCTGAGGCGCACTCTGGCAGGCGACGCGGGCGCTGGAAACGGCTGTCCCGCACCGGACATTCTCGCGGCCTATTTCGAGCGCTCGCTCGACTCAGAGGAAACCGCGCATCTCGAGATGCACGTGTCGGAATGCGCGCACTGCCGCGAACAGCTTGCCGCGCTGGGCTGGGCGGACGAAGCGGCAGCCACACCGGCCGTGCGGCCGCCGCGCCACCAACCTCGCGCGTCGTGGCTCTGGGATTGGCGCTGGCTCGCGCCCGTCGCGGCCGTGCTCGTGCTCGCTGCGGTGTGGGCGACGCGTCGCCCGACTCTCACACAGATCGCACAGCACTCGAGGGAGACAGCAACCGAAGTAGCAACCTCTCATCCCGCCTTGCAAGCGCCGCCGCAAGACAAGCAACTGTCCGAGCCGCATCTCGTTGCTCCCGCGTCGCGTGCAGTCCTGGCAACTCCGCAAGCGGCGCCTCCGGAAAAGGCACTCGCTGCGATTCCCAAAGTTCGCGTGGACTCCGCAACCGTAGGAAGCTCGCCTCCCACAAAACCGGCAACGGCTGGCACAAATGCCATCTCCGCGGGGAATCTCCCGCTCTCGGCACGCGAACTCGCCCCACGGGGTGCGCTCTCGAAGAAAACCGTCGCACCAGAGAAAGCTTCGGCGGACCAAGCGGCGAACGCGAGGGTGCCCAGTGCCAGTGAGAGCGTCGCCGTGGAATCCGCAGCACCGGCTGTCTCCGGGCCGCAAGCAGCGCCTCGATCGAGCGCGCCTGTGGTCGGGGGCACGGGACACGGCAACGGCGTCGGCGTTGCGGGTGGCATCGCCGCTGGCGCGATTGCTGCTGATTCTGCGAAAGCCAAGCAGGAACGCGTCGCAGCCAACGGCCTCCAAACCCAAGCTGAAATTCTGACGGCGACGCAGGAGGAACGTTCGGCCTCCTTCCTCGTTCGTACGCCGGACAAGAGCATCTTGTGGCGCATCGGAAGCGCCGGGTTCGTCGGGCGTTCCGAAGACGGCGGCCGCACCTGGAATGGAACGCTGCCAAGGGGGAACGCACACTACCTCGCAGGATCGGCGCCGAGCGCGAAGGTCTGCTGGCTCGTAGGCAGTAATGGAATTATTCTTCTGACTCCAGACGCGGCGGACTGGCAGACCATTCCGCCACCGGCGCAAGCGAACTTCGTGGCCGTCGAGGCCCGCGATGCGTGGACCGCAACGGTGACCACGGCCGATGGCCGCAGATTCACAACCACCGACCAGGGCGAGAGCTGGACCCCCGCAAACTAATTACGGATTCGCCGCCGATCGACTGCAAGAAACCCGACCCGCGCCGTTCTAACCTTGCAGCGTTGTCGCACAGGTTGTCATACAAAAGGAGACACACGATGCTCTCACGCGGAACCAGGATCTTCAGCTCCTTCGCACTGGCCGCTGCCGCGCTCTTGGCGCCACTCGCCGGAAAACTGAGGATCGCCCACGCGGCGGCGCGCGCCGGCGAACAGGCTACGAAGGCAGAAACCGTCGCGCCGGCAACGACCACGGAGAAAGACCAGACCGATCTTTCCGTCACGGTCTACAACTCGAATCTCGCGCTGGTGCGCGACGTGCGGCAGATTCACCTGAAGTCAGGCGTGTTTCCGCTGCGGTTTGAAGATGTCGCGGCGTCGATCAATGCCGGCCACGGTGCATTTTCGATCGCTCACCGATCCGGCGAAGCTGAATGTCATCGAGCAGAACTACGAATACGATCTGCTCGACCCGCAAAAGCTTTTGCAGAAATACGTGGGCCGCGAAGTAACGCTCGTGCAGCGCGAAGCGGATACGGGCTCGACGAAATGGGTGGAGACGAAGGCGCTCTTGCTCGCGGACAACGACGGACCTGTGTGGAAGATCGGCGATGAAATCGTCACCGGAATGACCGCGGAATCCTACCGCTTTCCCGACCTGCCCGCGAATCTCTACAGCCAACCGACGCTCGTGTGGACGCTCGACAATCGCGGCGCTGATTCGCAGCGCGTCGAGGCTTCCTATCTGACGAACAACATGAACTGGAGCGCGGACTACGTGCTGAACGTGAGCCGCGACGAGAAGACCGCGGACCTCGATGGCTGGGTGACGCTTGTGAACAACAGCGGCGCCGCTTACGAAAACGCGAAGCTGCAGCTCGTCGCCGGTGAAGTCCACCGCACCAACGAGACGCGGGGCTTTCTCGCCGGAATGGCGATGAACAAAGCGGCTGAAGCGGCCGCGCCTCCATTCCAGCAGGAAGATTTCTCCGAATATCACCTCTACACGCTCGAGCGGCGCACTTCGATCCAGAACAACGAATCGAAGCAGATCAGCCTGCTCGATGGAACGAACATCCCGGTGGAGAAATATCTGGAGGTCGATGGGCAGCCTTACTATTACCGCAACCCGCAGGGAATCGGGAATGCGATCCCGCAGCCGGTGAAAGTCTATTACCGATTCAAGAACGACGAGAAGTCGGGCCTCGGCATGCCGCTGCCCGCAGGAACCGTGCGCGTCTATCAGGCGGATTCGAGGGGCGGCACGCAGTTCGCGGGCGAGGACACGATCAGCCACACGCCAAAAGACGAGACGCTGCGGATCTACGTCGGCAATGCGTTCGACGTGGTGTGCGAGCGCAAGCAAACGGACTTCAAGAGGCTCGCGCCCGATCTTTTCGAAATGGAATATCAGATCACGCTGCGGAATCACAAGGACGGACCGGTGACGGTCGAAGTGCGCGAGCCGATCGGCGGCGATTGGGAAGTGCTCAACTCAAACTACAAGTGGACGAAGCTGGATGCGACGACGATCGGATTCGAAATTCCCGTCGATAAGGACGGAACTTCGACTCTCGACTATCGCGTGCGAGTGAAATGGTAGCGGCAGGCAGACCGAGCGCCGTCAGCTCGCCGCCGCGGCCAGGCGGCGTTCAAGCAGCAGGATCTCGCGCGTGTAAAGCGGGTTCGCGGGGAATTCGGCGGCGAGTTCGGTGAGCAGCTTGCGCGCGCGGTCCATCTGATGTTCGCGCTCGCAGGCCAGCGCCAGCAGAATTTTCGCGAACGGCCGGAGATAATGGCCGTGATCGGCGGCCATTTGCATTTCCGCCATGCCCTTCGTTCGATCGCCGTGGACGCCGCCAAACCATAGAAACGCGCGTTTGACTCCCGGCATGCAGCCGATGATGTAGTTGCCCGCGCCGAGCGCCACGTAGGCATCCTGCGCGTTGGGGTCGATCACCAAGAGAGTGTTCGCTTCGTGCTCGGCCTGACGCATCATGCTCAGGGCCGCGAGCTGCTTCCTTTCGATGATCCCGTCGTAGTCGGACTCCATCCCGTCAGTGAGTGTGAGAACGAGAAGCCCGTGCGGGTCGTCGGGTCTCGACTTCAGCCACTGCTTGGCCATTTCGCGGGCTTCGTGGTTGGTTTCAAGGAACGCGTCATTGCGGTTTGCGGAAGGTTTTCCACCGACGCCGTCGAGGAGCTTGTTGTCGTTCAGGAAAAACTCGGAGGTGAAGACGCCCTTGGCGTTGAATTCCTCATAGAGGTAGCTGGCCGCTTCGGCAGCTTTGCCCATCGGGTCGCCAGGCTTCATTTTCTGGTACGAGAGGAACTGCTCGCGCGCACCCTGGAAATTAAGCTCGTAGAGCTCGCGAAATCCTGCTTCGAGGACGGCCTCCGCAGGATCGGCTTCGACAGTCACTCCAGTCTGTTTGGGCACGGTATCGTCCTGGGCGCCTGCCGAAACAACAACAAGGAGGCACAGAGCGCAGACAGCTGCAACCTGTATCGCAATTTCGTTTCGGTGTTTCCACATCTTGTCGCGCATCGCAAATGTTATCATTCTATCTATTCGAGCGCTCCGGCTGCCGATTGGTTGCGCGCAAACGACCTTTGCCTTAGAGGTTCCTGAGCAAGAAATCGGTGATTCGCTGGTATAGCTGGACGCGAGCCGGCCAATCGGTCATGCCATGGCCGCGGCCGGGAAGAATCATCAGATCGTCGGGATAGGTGCCCGCAAGGATGAGTTCGTTGATCAGCTCGGTGGTGTTGGCGAAGTGCACGTTGTCGTCGCCCGTGCCGTGAGCGATCATGAGCTTGGCACGAAGCTGCCGAACCTGATTCACGGGCGAAGAATCCAGGTAGCCCTCGGGATTATCTTGTGGACGGCCCATGTAGCGCTCGGTGTAAATCGTGTCGTACAGGCGCCAATCGGTGACGGGCGCGACGGCGACGCCGGCTTTGAAAACGCCGGGCGCGTTGAACAGCGCGTCGAGGACCATCGTGCCGCCGTAGCTCCATCCCCAGATGCCGATCCGCGAGCCGTCGACGAAAGGCAGCGATTTCAGGTAGTTCACGCCGGTGAGCTGGTCTTCGAGCTCGACCTTGCCGAGGTGATGGTAGATGGGCGTCTCGAAGGCGTGGCCGCGGCGATAGGAGCCCCGATTATCGAGCGTGAAGACGATATAGCCTTTCTCGGCCATCATCTCGAACCAGAGAAAATCGGTATTGCTCCAATTGTCCTGCACTTCCTGATCCTGCGGACCGCCGTAGACCTCGACGAGAACGGGATATTTTCGCGAGGGATCGAAATCGGGCGGCTTGATCATCCTGGCGTAGAGCTTGGCCCCGTCGTTCGCGGTGACGCTCAAGAACTCGACGGGCGAGAGAGCGTAATCGGCGAGCTCAGGGACCGCGTCTTCGTTAATCACGGCCGTGCGCGAGCCGTCCATGCGATATAAATCCTGGCGCGGCGGAGTCATCGTGTTCGAGTAGGTATCGACGAATGCCGAAGCGTCGGGCGCGATCAGCGGATCGTGCCAGCCGGCATCGTGAGTGACTCGCGTGATGCTTTTGTCCGCGAGCGAAAGACGGTAGAGCTGCGCGTCGCGGACGTTGTCTTTATTCGAGATGAAATAAATGTAGCCGTGCGCTTCATCGACGGCCGGACGACTCGACGCACCCGGGCCGAATCCGCCGCTGCCCGTGATTTCCCAGTCGCCGCTGGTCAATTGATCGAGCTCGTGGCCCGCAAGATCGTAGAGATAGTAGTGGCGGAAGCCGGTGCGCTCGCTCGACCAGAGGAAACGTTTGTCGTCCGAAAAAAAGTAGAGATCGTCGGAGATATTGATCCAATACTTGTCGGTGTCCGTGAGGATCTTCGAAGAAGCGCCGCTCGCGGCGTCGCACAGAAGCAGGTCGAGTTCATTTTGCGCACGGTTGAGCCGCTCGATGGCCACGCGGCGGCTGTCGGGGAGCCATTCGACGCGCGCGAGGTAGACATCCGGATTTTTGCCTGTATCCATCCACTCGGTTTCGCCGCCGTCCACGGGAACGACGCCGACGCGCACGATGGGATTCGCTTCGCCCGCTTGCGGGTAGCGCTCGTACTCGATTGCGCCAATAGGCGAGCTCATGTCCATGATCGGGTAGCGCGTCACAGGGCGTTCGTCCATCTCGTAGTAAGCGACTTTCGCGGAATCGGGCGACCACCAGTAAGCGGTCGGCGTTTCGAGCTCTTCCGGATAGACCCAATCGAGTTCGCCCTTGAGGACATCTTCGCTACCGTTCGTGGTGAGCGGTTTTACGCTGCCTGCGGCGATGTTGAAGACCCAGAGATTTGAATCGCGCACGAAGCTGACCCATTTGCCGTCGGGCGAAAACTTCGGGTCGTCGATATCGGACGCGCCGGAGACGAGCGTCTTCGGCGTCATCGTATTGAGATCGAGAAGGACGAGACTGTTGCCGCCAATCAGCAGCAGCGAATTGCCCGACGGCGACCAGAGGTAGTTCTGCGCCTGCACGCGGCCGAGGCCTGTCGACTGAATCGCCTCGGTTCTTTCGGGCGGCATCGCCGACTCGAGGACATTCGCTTTCACGAGAACTTTGCTCTGGCCGGTGGCGGCGTCGGTGATCCACATTTCGACGCCGGAACGATCGCGGCCGAAATAGGAGACGCGCTTGCTGTCCGGGGTCCATTCGAGCCCTTCCGTGACATAGCCATTGAGGCTGGGCGCGCTGTAGATGCGCTCGACGGTTAGCATCTTCGAACCGCCGGGGCGGGCGGCCGCGATGGTCGCTCCGGGCGCTGCTGCCAGCGCGAGGAGAAGAGCTGAACGCAGGGCGGCGGCGATGATGCCTCGCGGTTCGCGCCGCGGAGCACGCCAGGTTTCTCGGAGATCATCGAGATGCATCACACCTCCCAAATCGCCCTAGCATGATGCCTTCGGGAGATGAGTTTTCAAAGCCGAATCCCGCCGCCCGAGCAGCTCGATTAGGCGCAAATTCGGCTGCTACAACCGTGCCGATTAGCATGGACACCGATCTCGTGTTTTCAACGAGTTGGGTCGTTTTCTAATCGCCAAATGTCGATTAGATTTTGGGCGAATTTGCGCAGCACAGGGGGGCCAGCTTGGATTCAGTTGCGACGCGCGCATGCTGAGTGCCGAGGCAGGAGACGGATTTGCTCCCGGTGCCGCTTTTGCCGCCTGCTGTGGCCGTCTCTGCCATTCGACTTCTCGTCCTCGATTTAACGTTATGGACAGGCTCGCAGGATGGTGCGGCGGAAGTACTGTACGCGAGGACAAATTAAGGGCAAGGCATAGCACCCTGTACGTTTTGAATTGGGTAAGCGCGAGCCTGGACGGTCCCGTGTCGTCATTTCGGCAAAAGGCGGACGATTTCGTTCTCGTAGGCGGCGCGCGCGGTGTTGTCGACGTCGCCGACGCGCGACGCAGCGATTTTGCCGTCACGGCCAATCAGGAAGGTGGCGGGCAGGGACTGGATGTTGTATCGCTTGGACACATTGTCGGTGCCCACGACAACCGGATAATTCATCTGCTTCTCTGCAAGGAACGGCCTGACAACTTTCCATCCGGCGTCGTCCATCGAGACACCGATGACGGTGAAGCCGCGATCTTTGTATTTATTCTGGAACTGGATCAGCCATGGAATTTCCAGTCTGCAGCCGTAGCACCAAGTGGCCCAGAAGTTGAGCAGAACGACTTTGCCTTTGTAGGAGGAAAGCCGAACTTCAGTACCGTTGGCGCCCGGCAGCGTGAAATCCGGCGCCTTCTGACCATCCTTCACGATCTTCATTCCCGCGGAAACTTGCGCGGGGCCCACGACTGGCGACAGAGGAGTGGTCCAAATACGAAAGATTCGCGACCCGGAAAGCGTCAGCAAGAGCACCGAGGCCGCGGTGAGGGCGGCTGTGTTCCTGATCCATTTTTTCCTCTCCGCGCTGACGGCGGCGCGGCTTTCCGCGAAACGCTCGAACGCACGGGTTGCGTCCGGCTCCCAGTCGTCATCCGGATAGAGGCCGACTAATTGGCCGTCGACCCAGGGGCCGACGGCCGTTTCTCTATTTGTCTCCATAGCGCTTGATGTACTCCTTTCGGAAGGCGTGCTGGGCGCGGCTGAGAAGCGTTCCAACGGAGGCCGGATTCAGGCCGAGAGTGGACGCGAGTTCGACGTAGCCAAAGCCGTGGCTGTGCAGGACGAGGAGTTCGGCCTTGCGGCGAGATACCACGGCGAGAACGAAGCGGACTTGTTCCTGGGTCTCGCTGACTTTGCGAATATCCTCCGGCGTGGCCACGCCTTGGCCGAAGCCGAAGAGCGCCTCGTAACGCGCACGCCGAGTGCGCCGCCGCAATTCGTCCAGGCCTTTTCGAACAGCCACCTTATAGAGCCAAGCGTCGGCCTTGGGGCCTTGTGCTTGAGGGCTTCGCCACAGCTTGAGGAAGACCTCGACCGCAAGCTCCTCGGCGCGCGCGGGATCCCGCACCACGCTCGCGATGAGACGTGCGATCCGGCCATATTGAGCGCGGAACGTTTCCTCGAAATTGAATGACACGTCGCCGGTCAGATCGATGGCCTCCGCCGCTTCGCCTGCCCCATTCATAATGTGACAACGCCGCTCGGGGCAGGATTGTGACAGCCTCCGGACCAGAATGTCGCGCGTCGGCATATAATTGCAGCGGTGGAGCGGGGCGAGATGAAACAGGCGATCGAGAGATTCATCCAATACTTGCGCTACGAGCGCAATGCCTCGCCGCAGACGATCCGGGAATACCGGCGGGACACGCAGCAGTTTGCGGCGTTCGTGACGCCGCCGAGCGAGGATCCGCCGCCGCTTGCCGCGATCGATCATCGGATCGTGCGCGAATACGTGGCCATGATGTACGACCGCGGACTCGACAGGGCGTCGGTCGCGCGCCGGCTTGCGTCGTTGCGGACTTTTTTTAAATTCTGCGTCCGCGAGAAATATACGACGCAGAACCCGGCGCGGCTGGTGAAAACGCCGAAGCTGGCGAAGAGGGTCCCGCGCGTGCTGACGGCGGAAGAGCTGAACGACTTCCTCGACACCCTTGGCCAGAAAACCGGCGCGAAGAACTCGCGGCGCAAGCGGCCGCCCACGGCGAGATCCGAAAACCAAGCAAAAGTGGTGCTGAAGCGCGACCGCGCGCTCCTCGAATTGTTGTATGCCTCGGGATTGCGCGTGAGCGAGCTCGTGGGGCTCGATCTCGGCGACATCGATCAAGACGGGCAGATGCTGTGCGTGCTGGGCAAGGGAGACAAGGAGCGCGTGGTGCCGTACGGCACGAAGGCGCGGGCGGCGCTCGAGGCGTACTGGCCGGTGCGCGAGGAACTTCTGGCGAAGGCGCGAGTGGAGGTCAATCCCGAGGCGGTATTCCTGAATCATCTTGGCGGGCGGCTGACGGACCGGTCGGTGCGGAACGCGGTGAAGAAATACGCGCGGCTGGCGAACGTCAACTGGCATTTGCACCCGCATTCGCTGCGGCACGCGTTTGCGACGCACCTGCTGGCGGACGGCGCGGATCTGCGCGCGATCCAGGAGCTGCTGGGGCATGTCTCGCTTTCGACGACGCAGCGGTACACACAGGCCAGCATCCGGCAGTTGATGGATGTCTACGACAAGGCGCATCCGCACGCGTAAGTGTGAGGAAATCGCAAAAGTGAATCGGCCCATCGGACTGATTGTGTGCGCGATTGCCGCGATGGCGTGGGCGGCTCTCTGGGCGCAGCCGGCGGCGGCGCAGGACAACTACGAGATCCAGGTGTACGGCGCGGATACCGTGGAGCCGGGGCACACGATGGTCGAGCTGCACAGCAATTTCACGATTGACGGCTCGAAGGAGATCATCGACGGCGTCTATCCGACAAACCACGCCGAGCACGAGACGATCGAAATAACGCACGGGTTTACCGACTGGTTCGAGGTGGGATTTTATATTTTTACGTCGGCGCGCGACGGACTGGGTTGGCAATGGGTGGGCGATCACATCCGGCCGCGCGTTCGCGTGCCGGAAAGCTGGGGCTGGCCGGTGGGCGTCAGCATCTCGAACGAGATCGGCTATCAGCGGCGGCAATTTTCCGTGGACACGTGGACGTGGGAGATTCGGCCGATCGTCGATCAGAAGGTCGGACGATGGTATTGGTCGATCAACCCGACGCTCGACCGGTCATTTCACGGCTTGAGCGTGAATCAAGGCGTCGTGTTTTCGCCGAATTTCAAATTCAGCTACGATTTCACGCCGAAAATCGCGGGCGGGCTCGAATATTACGGATCGGTGGGGCCGGTCACGGGCTTCGATGCCGTCTCGCAGCAGCAGCACCAGATTTTTCCGGCCATCGATTTGAACCTCGCGCCGCAATGGGAAATCAATTTCGGGATCGGGTGGGGGTTGACCGGCGCGACCGATCATTTGATTGCGAAGATGATTTTGGGATATCGATTTAATTTCTAGCCCCCGACCGCAGGAAGACTTACTACAAAAAGTGCGCATCGGCGAGCACGGCCCGCGGCTAAAGCCGTCGTTGTAGGCAGCCCTTTTCGCGGGCCTAAAAGCCCACGCTTCCACCGAAAAGGCTCCGACCCCCGGCCCGCTCGGGGTTTGGCTTTCGGCACGCGCACGGGCTTCGTGGCTTTTCCCTGCGGAATTTGTATGATGGTGAGCCATGTTTTTCCCGGCACATTCTGAGAAGTGCGCACACGGGCGGCGATGACGCCTGCGCGTAGAAATTCGCGGCGCGGCGCTGATCCGACGGCGTATACGCCGAGTTACGCGTACCGCGGGCCGCGCGCGGAGCGCGAACTTTATTGCGAAGATGTCGCACTCTCACGGATTGCGGCGGCGGCGGGTACGCCCGCGTATGTCTACAGCCGCAGGAGCATCGAAGGAGCGTACCGACGGCTCGATCGCGCGTTTGGCGCGCTGCCGCACACGCTGTGCTACGCGGTGAAGGCGAATTCGAATCTTGCGGTGCTGCGGATCCTGGCTCGACTTGGGAGCAGCTTCGACATCGTTTCAGCAGGCGAGCTCGACCGGCTGCGCCGGTTGCGCGTTCCTGGGAGGCGCATCGTTTTTTCGGGTGTCGGGAAAACGCGCGAAGAGATTCGCGAGGCGCTGATGTATCCGGGAGCGAGCGGCGGGATTCTCGCGTTCAACATCGAATCGGGCGCGGAGCTTGAGGTGCTACTGAGCGAAGCGGCGCGCCACGTGCGGGCGGGTGGCGCGCGGCCATCGCTCGCGATTCGCGTGAATCCGGACGTGCTCGCGGGCGGCCACCCGCACATCTCGACGGGCCATCACCATCACAAATTCGGCGTCGACTGGACGGAGGCGCGGCGGCTCTATCTCGCGCACAAGAATTCGCGCTGGATCGAATGGCGCGGAATCACTTCGCACATCGGCTCGCAGATCCTGAGTGTCGCGCCGTACCGGCAGGCGCTGAAGCGGCTCGCGGCGTACGTGCGAGACCTGGCGCGCGAGGGGATTTGCCTCGAACACGTGGATATCGGCGGCGGGCTCGGCGTGCGCTACACGAACGAAGCCGCGGTGGTGCCGGCGGCATTCGCGCGGGCGCTGGCGGAAATCGTGCGTCCGCTCGGATGCCGGCTGCTCGTCGAGCCGGGGCGCGCGATCGTGGGGCCCGCGGGCGTGCTGCTCGCGCGCGTGCTCTACGTGAAGGAAAATGGCGGGAAGACATTCGTGATCGTGGACGCGGCGATGAACGATTTGATCCGGCCCGTGCTGTACGGGGCGAAGCACGCAATCACGCCGGCGGCGCGTGGCGAGGCGGTGGCTGCGCCGAAAAACATTGTCGATGTGGTCGGACCCGTGTGTGAATCCGCCGATTTTCTGGCGCGGGACTTGCCGCTCGCTCCGGTTGAGGCAGGCGATCTGTTGATCCTATGGACGGCGGGCGCGTACGGATTCGTGCAGTCGTCGAATTACAACGCGCGGCGGCGGGCGGTCGAGGTGCTGGTGGAAGGGCGGCGCTTTCGCGTGGCACGGCGGCGCGAGACGTACAACGATCTTGTGCGCGGCGAAACGGCGTAGGGAGCGGTTGCGATGATTCTCTTCCCGGCTTTTCTAAAGCTTGCGGGAAGAAGATGCCTGGTTGTGGGCGCGGGGCCGGTGGCCGAGGAAAAAATCGAAGGGCTGCTGCGCGCGGGAGCGGACGTGCGCGTGGTGGCGCCCGATGCTACACGGCGGATTCGCGAATTCGCGCGCGCGAAAAAAATCCGCTGGAATCAGCGAGCGTTTCGCGCGTCCGATCTTTCCGGTGCGTTCCTCATCGTGGCCGCGACATCTTCTCCTTCGCTCCACGCGCAAATTTACCGGCAGGCGCAGCGGCGCGGCCTGCTGTGCAACGTGGCCGACGATCCCGAGCACTGCGATTTTTATTACGGCTCCGTGGTGCGGCGCGGCGAATTGCAGATCGCGATCTCGACCGGAGGGCACAGCCCCGCTCTCGCGCAGCGATTGCGAAAAAGACTCGAGCGGGAATTTGGCGCGGAGTACAAAGAATGGCTGAAAGAATTGGGAAAGATGCGAGAGTGGCTCTTCGCGAAAAAAATCACGCCGGGACGGCGCCGGGCGCTCCTTCACGAGCTTGCGAGCGAGGCTTCGTTTGAGGATTTTTTGAGGCGAAAGAAACGGAACTCACGCAGCTAACGCCTAGATTTGGCGTCAATTCGGGCTAAATCGGGATCGCCGATAGGTTCAATCGATAAATCGACGAACCGGATTTTGAGGAGCCCTGCTAGTATCTGCTCATTCGCCGAAGCGGTCGGGCCGCGGCATTCCCCCCCACCCAAACCTTCCGTCGCCCGACCGCTCGCCGAAACTTCCGGAGAACTAACCGGAAGCCAACCGGCGCTTCTCGTCGAGCAAGACCCTTCCCCGCTGGCCTGCTTCGTTCAACAGGAAACCCATTTTGGGATGTACCGGTTCGAAATCGGGCCTAATGCCTTGCTCGCGCAACTCTTCGGAGGTGACCGGCCCGATCGAGCCGACCACAATGCGCGCGAGGCCTTCGCGAACCTGCTGCTCGAGGTTCATTTCGCGGGCGATTTGCAGAAGATGGACGATCTGAACCGACGTGGTAAAAACAACGATGTCGATTTCGCTGCTAATGATCGCCCGGACCGCCGCGCGCAGCGGGCCGGTATCTTCAGGCAGCGCCCATTGGTAGACGGGAACGCGCGTAACGTGCGCGCCGCGTTCAGCAAGTCCCGCGAGAAGCTCCGGATTCGGCACGCCGTATTCCTGAACGGCAACGCGGCGGCCGGCCAGCGGAAGCGTATCGGATTTTTCGTCGAGCGAGCGAAGCAGATCGCGCCAGGTGTTTGGTTCGGGCACGGCGAGAGTGACCGGCACGGCGAGCTCCTTGAGCGCGGCGACGGGCTTGGGCCCGCGCGCGACGATCGGGATGCGGCGAAGGGCCTCGGCAAACTGTTCGATTGGATAGATGGTTTGGACGACGCGCGCGAGCGCCCGCGTGCCGACGCCGGTGAAAAAAATCACCATATCGAAGCCGCCTTCGGCCAGCGTGCGCGCAAAGGCGATCGCTTCCGTATTCGATTCGAGTGGAACTTCGCGCATCGATGGCGCAACGATTCCCTTGCCGCCGTACGCCGCGATCAGTTTCGCCATCTCGCCGGCGCGGCGGCTCTCGAGCGCGAGGACGCGCAGGCCGGCGAGTCCAGTGGGCTTGGTTTGTTCTGTCATGATTTCAGTCTAATGCCGGAAATGGCGCACGCCAGTGAAAGCCATCGCCATGCCGAGTTTGTTGGCCGCAGCGATCACATCCGCATCGTGGACCGAGCCGCCGGGCTGGATCACGGCCGTCGCGCCGGCCTTTGCGGCTTCCTCGACGCCATCCGCAAACGGAAAGAACGCGTCGGAGGCGACCACGCTGTCCGCGAGAGAAAGGGCTGTCGTCGCCGCTTTCATCACCGCGATTTTTACCGAATCCACGCGGCTCATTTGTCCGGCGCCGATGCCCACGGTTTGTCCTTCGCGCGCGAAAACGATTGCGTTCGATTTCACGTGCTTCGCCACCTTCCAGCCGAAGAGCAGGCCGCGCAGCTCGGATTCGCTAGGAGCGCGCTCGGTGACGACTTTCAACTCGGCTTGCGTGAGTTCGTGGCGATCGGCTTCCTGCACGAGCATACCGCCGGAAATGGGCTTGATCACGAGTTCATCGGGCGATGAAGCCGCCGATGAAGTGGCAGCATGAGTTGCGACCTCGAGCAGGCGAAGATTTTTCTTCGACGCGAACGCCGCGAGAGCAGCCGGCTGATAGCCCGGGGCGGCGATGCATTCGACGAACAGCTTCGCGACTTCCTCGGCCGTCGCCGCGTCGAGCGCGCGGTTAAACGCGATCACGCTGCCGTACGCCGAGACGGGATCGCACGCGAGAGCCTTCACGTACGCGTCGCGGAGAGAATCCTCCTCGGACGCGCCGCACGGATTGTTGTGCTTGATGATGGCAACAGCAGGCTGCCGGAATTCGCTGACTAGCGCCCGGGCGGCGTCGAGATCGACCAGATTGTTGTAGGAAAGCTCCTTGCCCTGAAGCTGCTTCGCGCCCGCAAGGCCGACAGCCGGGCGCCCAGCGGGAACATACAGCGCGGCGGCCTGATGCGGGTTCTCGCCGTAGCGCATCGACTGGCGGCGTTCGAGCGCGATATGAATTCGCTCGGGCAATTTGTCGAGCGGGCCGATGGTTACGGCGCCGTCGGCAACCGCGAGGCGTTCGAGCTCCGTAGCGATTTCGCCGTCGTAACGCGCGGTGCGCGCGTAGGCCTTGCGCGCGAGTGAAAAGCGCGTCGCGAGGCTCAGCTCGCGCTTCTCGCGAAGCTCGGCTGCGATCGCGGCGTAGTCGCCCGGATCGGTGACAACTCCCACGCTCTGAAAATTCTTCGCCGCCGAACGGACCATGGCCGGGCCGCCGATATCGATATTTTCGATCAGCTCGTCGGCCGTGACGCCGGGCTTGGCCGCCGTCGTCGAAAAGGGGTAGAGATTCACGACGACGAGATCGATCGGCACGATGGAATGCTCGGCGATCTGCTTCTGATCTTCAGCCTTGCCGCGCTGAAAAAGAATTCCGCCGTGAATTTTCGGATGCAGCGTCTTGACGCGCCCGCCGAGCATTTCCGGCCAGCCCGTGAGGTCCGCCACGTCGCGCACCGGAATTCCCGCATCGCGCAGGAGTTTCGCCGTTCCGCCAGTCGACACAATTTCGACGCCGGCCGACGCGAGCTCGCGTCCGAATTCGACGATCCCGGTCTTGTCGTAAACGCTGATCAGCGCACGCTCGATGGCCACCGAAAATGCCTCCCACACGAAAAGAGATCGAGAGAAACCGCGAGCCAGTGTATGCGTTTGCAAAAGATTTCGGAAGGGGAGTTGTGCAAGATGGGATGCAGGGTTCAGCGGGAAACGCGGGCTTTCAAACGAACGCGCCCGCCTTCGATACCGACGGTGTATTCGATTTCGCGCCCGCCCTTCTCTTGAAGCTCTTTCGTCTTCTGCTTCACGAAGAGCTCGAAATCCTTGAGGCTTGGCGCGTTGGCCTTTTCGCCCGTTTCGCTGCGAGCCTCGATCAGCTTTTCGTAGAGCGTGTAAATTTTTTCTTTTTCGTGATCGGGGCTGGTGAAGGCCAGGGCAAATGCGGGGGGCTCCTCGGGCCGTGGCGCGTGGCGCGCGGCGTGATCGATGGACCCGGCGGGCGAAACGTCCCGCGTGCTGGCTTTGAGCGAGGCTTTCCGCGCACGCTCGGATTCGATCGCTTTGGCAGCCGCACCGAAATGGTGCTGCGTGGTCCCGGTTTCCTTCTGGGTTGTCTTCTTGCGCCACATTTCCTGGTATTTGGCGTAGGTTTGGGTCAGATTGTTGAGGCGGAAGCGCTGCGCGAAGTTGAACTCATTGATGTGCTCGTTCATGCGGCGCACGAGTGAATCGACGCGCCATTGCGTGTCCGTGGGAGGGCGTTTGCGCCCGCCGCCGAAGAACTGCTCGTATTCGATCTTGAGCGTGCGTATGTCACGCTCGACTTGGTTCAAGTCCTCGTCGACGGTGGCCATAGGAATCCGGAAAAGGGCGAGATCTAAGCCTACGGAGGGTTGCGCATTGAGTCAATCAAGGCGTTCAGAGGCTTGTCGCAAAGGGAAAGCCCAAGGCCACACGAGGAGCCCGACGTCGTTTCGACGTCCTGGCCGTCCGGGGTTTGAACCTTGGCCACGATCTCGGATGAATCGATTTTCTTCGGGTCGTGTTCCTGTTCGATGACGACGCCAGAAGTACCCGCCGCCCTCCTCGCTCCATCGGCGTGAAGGATTTCCCCCGATGACTGCGGACGAGTATTTGCAACGGCGCGCGCCCTTGGCCGCAGCCGCCGTGCTAGCGGGCGGGTGATTCTCGGCCCTTTATGTCAAGTTTTATTGCATAAAAACTTGACAAATAGTAGCGTCAAGCCGATACTCTCCCCATGGGAAAGCATCACACGCCCACAAAAGACTCACGCCGAATTATGGCCTCCGTCCGCCAGCAGATTGAGCGCGGCGGAGAACGCCTATGGAAGCTCGAAGACTTCCGCGACCTGCCCTTTGAAGCCGTCGCACAAGCTCTCTCCCGCCTGACGCGCCAGGGCCCTCTTGAGCGCCTCAGCAAGGGCGTCTACTACAGCACCCGTGACACGGCCTTCGGCAAAAGCCGGCCGAACCCCGCTGCGATCCAGAAGCTCGCCTCTCGACGCCGAGGCGTCTTCCCTTCGGGCATTGCCGCAGCGAACATGCTCGGATTTACGACGCAGACCGCGCGACGGACCGAGATCTCTACAAGTGCGAACAGCCTGCCCCGAAAGCTGGTCGGTAGCGACACCGTCATTCATACCCGCAGGCCGGAAGCGTGGGGCAACCTCTGCGAAAGCGACGCGGCCCTGCTCGACTTCCTGCGCCGGGCCGGCAGGACCAGTGATCTGTCGCCGGACGACACTATTCGCCGCACACTCAGGATTCTCTCGGAGAAAGGGCGCTTCAAGCGCTTGCTCAGGGTTGCGCCTTCCGAGCCTCCACGCGTCCGCGCGATGATCGGCGCCATCGGCGAACAACTTGGACAAAACCGGGCAGCACTTCGTCGGCTGCACAGCTCCCTCAATCCCTTCTCCCGATTCGATTTCGGCCTGCTCACGGAACTGCGGCACGCCCGCACCTGGCAAGCCAAGGAACACCGCTGACATGAAGCTCTTCGAACATGAAGATTTCGAGCAGGCAATAATTCGGGCGGCAGAACATTTTCGCGACCGGGGACTTAAAGTCGCCGTTATCGAAAAGGACTACTACGTCACGGAAGCGCTGCGAATCATAGCCGCTACGGCTCCCGACAAGATTATCTTCAAAGGCGGCACGAGCCTCGCCAAAGGCTGGAACCTGATCCAGCGGTTTTCAGAAGACATTGATATCTTCCTCGATCCCCGTGCTTTCGATCCCGTCCTCGGAAAGAACGCCATCGACAGGGAACTCAGGAAGCTTCGCGATGCTGTCGGCACGCACCCCGCCCTCACATTCATCGCGGACGAAAGCAGAACCATTGGCGGCTTCGCGCTTGCCAAGGACTGGATACAGTCGCTAGTGTCCAAGCTCTCGGACATTCGCTCAAAGCGAAGTAGCGACATGGACGCCCTGGCAGATATCCTGGGAGGGGACCCGGTGGAACTAGCGCGTAACTATGTCCCGCCCCACTGCCAGCGGTTCAATCCGGCCGACTCCCCGTTTGAAAGCGACGATGCCGTTGTACGTCAATCAGAACAGGAACACAGGGTTGAGCATTCCGCGAGATCCTCTGTCAAACGACCGCTTTTGACCACCACTCAAAATGATTGTCGCCTGAGTTCGGAAAAAACCGACCTCTTCGCGACACATCGACCAAAACCTGTTTAAGCTCTGTTGGATTTAGTCCGACAATTTCCGACCAGTCCTTGAGAATCTGAGATGTCGAAAGGAGTCGTTCGGGAACAGCTACCTCCTCCATGAATATGCGCCGGGCCTTTCGATCATCGGAGGCCATCGCAAATCCACGTGCGTGCACCAGCGCCAGCGACATTGCCTCCCCATCGTCCAATTCTGCCGCGAAGTCAACGTAGAGTTCCTTCTCGGCGTCGCCCGACAGTTCATACACGACTAGAGAATTAGATTCCAGATGGAGATCAAGTTTTACTTCTTCGGGAGGAGCATTCGAATCAGTGGCCCTCAAATAGATGCTCTCATTCTTGACGACCGAACAAATTCCAAATCGATATCGACTGCCGGTCATGATGTCCTGTGCTCTGCCGCTCGCGAGCAGATTGATCAGAACACAGGCGTCAAGAATGGCGACGGGGCGAGAGGGCATCGTCCTGCTTCACCGTCCGCCCAGTGGTGCAGCAAGATTCAGTTCGAGATTCTTGTAGGTGTCGTCTTCCTCAGCGTTGAACCTACTGCGGGCTTCTTCAACCCTTATCCTCGCGGTAACCCGGTCGGTCCTCAACATTCGTGCTAATTGACCTTCGCTTAGCTTGTCTTGGTGGTATGCGAGGACGGCTAAATCGACATACCTCTTCGGCAGGAGATGTTGAATTGGTGGATTCGCATCTATACCCAATAGTTTCTGCGCGCTCCGAACTTTTACGCCTTCCTCCTCCAATCGCGCCCAGGTACCATTTGGTAGCCGTCGCAGTTCCTCCAGGCGCAACACCAGGGCCTGAACAGATACTTGATAAAGGTCTGCCAGCGCACAAACATGAGCAAGAGTAATACCGTGTTCACTGCTGCGATGCATTTCGGTGAATCTTCGATTGAGGCCGCTGGCAGGCATTAGAAAATGCCTCGCAAAACTGTCCGCGAACCGCTCTCTTGTAGAAACCCTTTTCTTCTCACTCAGAAACGTAATTTCGGATTGATATCGGCCAGTCAGAAAATGACCGAACTCGTGAGCTAGCGACCAGTGTCGGCGATCCCGTGGGTGCCCGGAATTAATCCCAATGCAACCTCCTAGATCATCGTTGTAGGCAAACAATCCTGCAATTTTT
The DNA here is from genome assembly GCA_963836125.1 of uncultured Acidobacteriota bacterium. Classification (GTDB taxonomy): domain Bacteria; phylum Acidobacteriota; class Terriglobia; order Acidiferrales; family UBA7541; genus Palsa-295. Next base: position 8,772 of record CAWIIK010000003.1, on the reverse strand, counting down.
GAGGCCATCGGGAAATAAAACACTCGCAAACCAACATCGTTCTCCAGCCGCTCTCTCAGGTTGCTTAGGGGGCCGTCTCCGATACCCAAACGATTTCTCTCAGCCGTTGCCACCTCTTCGGCGATCTGTTCTGCTGAACCACCGGATATCTCGTAAATCGGCGGATAACTCTTGCTGATTGGCATGTCACAGAGTTTTTCCAGTTCCAGATAATCTTCCGATAATCGTTGCAGTTCGACTGCGCTGTCCTCCAGCTTCGGGTCTTCAACAAAAATATCTTTCCACGCTGCCCTAAATTGAGGGACCAACCCTTCCACCACTGGTTGGCGGCTCACCAATTCAGAAATGGGACGACCATAGAACCCGGCCAGCTTGATCAATTCATCCGGCGACACACGGCGCTCACCCTTTTCTATTGCAACGAGCGTAGTTCTCGCCATTCCCAAGTGATCTGCAACAGCTTGCTGAGTAAAACCACGAGACTTTCTTGCTTCTTGCAAGCGTCCGCCCAAAATCCTTGGATCAAGTTGCTCGAGAATTCGTTTTTCCATATTGGCCTCGCACTAGTCGAGCAAAGATACTTACCTGCAATCTCACGCGATTTGTCTGCTGCGATGAATGAGCCGGCGTGCAGAGAAGGATTAGAGCATCGACAACCAGCGGTATCGGCTGATTGCCTGAGGCGAGCCTATATGCGCGCCTCCAGCCCCTTCCCCTGAGAAGCCGCTCGAACCTATCTGCATCCGGTATTTCAACTCCTTAGGCTCCTGAGTTTAGACCCGGACCATGACATTGTCAACGCTTGTGCGAGAGTTTGATACCAAATGTCATTCTAGACGTAAGTCACTATATTGCAGGTACTTAAGGAATAGCCAGGCCCAGGAACCGGAGTTTGGCTTGAGGCCACGGCCTTCGCTAGCACACGGTCGCGCCAGAGAACCTAGCGGCAACGGATGGATGCGGATCGTGGACGTCTCCTTCTGCGTCGCGATAAATGCAATGAAAATGAGTTGGTGCCTGCGGATTACTTGGGCCTACGAGGTGAACGATGTCATCGGTGTCGGTTCCGAAAAATCTGGCATTCCTGATTCCGGAAATTCTGGCACGCCCGGCGATAGCCGGAAGAGCTAGAACTCTCCCTGTGCCCGCGGCCGGTAGGCCGGTCGGGCGGAGGGAGGAGGATGCTAGGAATGCTCAAGCGACACGAAGTCGAGATCTTGTTGAAGGCGGGTCATTCCAAGGCCGAAGTGGCCCGTTTGGCGGGAGTTTCCCTACGTTCGGTCAACCGCATTGCGGAAGAAGCCCCGGTCGTTCATGTCGATGATGCTGCGGAACGAGAGAAGCGGCAGATCGGCAGACCCAGCAAGGTAGAGAGTTTCCGGAAATTCATCGCCGCGATCCTGGAAGAAATTCCGGATCTACCTTCTCTGGAAATCCTTCGACGGGTTCGAGAAGCAGGCTACCCGGGAGGCAAAACAGCGCTATATGCTTTGGTGAGCTCCCTGCGCCCCAAAGGAATCAAACCGCTGGTCCGCTTCGAAGGCCTTCCTGGGGAATTTAGTCAGCATGACTTTGGTCAAGTCGACGTCGAGTTTCTGGGCGGAGCGATTCGTCGCATCCACTTCTTTGCCTCTCGACTGAAGTACTCCCGATACCTCTGTGTCAGTGTGGTGAAGGACGAGACCGTTGAGAGCTTGGTCCGTAATCTGGCCGAGCATCTGGACCGCTGGGGTGGCGTTCCGTTGCTGTGCGTGTTCGACCGGCCCAAGACCGTAGCCTTGAAGTGGCAGAGGAATGGTGAAGTGACGGAATGGAATCCGGTCTTCGCTTACGCCATGCTCGAGATGGGCATCGGCGTGGAGTTGTGCTGGCCGTATCGGCCTCAGGAAAAAGGAACCGTCGAAAATCTGGTGGGTTTCGTAAAATCTTCTTTTTTCAAAGTACGACGCTTTCAAGATGAAGAAGATCTCCAGCAGCAACTGACCGGCTGGCATCGCGAAGTGAATCAGGAGCGTCCGTGCCGAGCCACGGGAGTGTTCCCGACAGTACGTCTGATCGAGGAGCGTGCGCGGCTTCGTCCCTTGAAAGTGCGCCCGGAAGATCTGGCTCTGCGGATTCCTGTCTATGTCGGCCCTACGGGAACCGTTTTGCACGACGGACATCCGTACTCGATGCCTCCGGAAGCGATCAGCATGCCAGCGACGTTGTATCTGTACGCCGATCAGGTGCGTATCACAGCGGGCCGATACGAAGCGATCCATCCCCGGAAGTTCACTCCCCACGAGGGTTCTACACTGTCTGCTCATCGCGCCGCGATGGTGGCAGCGGTGTCCGGCAAGCGAGGCAAGCGCTATCTGAAACGTCAGCAACTATTAGAACTGGGAGAGCCTGCTTTCCTTTACCTGACAGAAATCGTCCACCGCCGTCCACGGCAGTGGTACTACGACGTCGATCGACTTCACGACCTTCTGCAAAGCCACGGTCCGGAAGCTCTCCGCCGAGCGATGGAGGAAGGAATCAAAGAACAGGTGTTCAGCGCCACTTCTGTCGAGTGCTTCTTGCAGCACTCGCTCATCTTTCAGGAGGTGATCCCATGAAGAAGAGAGTACGAACTTTCGATCCGCCCGATCAACCGATGGCCACCGGGAATGACCCCCACAATCCGAAGAGTCTGGAACTCTCCGAGGGTCAGTTCGAGGCGCATTTCCGGCGCCTCAACCTGGCGCATATGCGCCGGATCTACCGGGAGGTGGCCGTTCGGGCGGAGAAGGAAAGTTGGTCGTATCGGGACTTCCTGGCTCTGCTGCTGGCCGAAGAAGTAGCACGACGGAAGCAAACGCGGCTGCAGCGCTGCACCCGCAATGCTCATTTTCCTTTCTTCAAGACCATCGAAGAGTTCGACTTCACCTTGCAGCCCACTCTCCGCGAATCGGTGATCGGCTCCTACCTCGGGTTGGATTTCGTCACCGAGGGGCGGTCTCTGATCCTTCACGGCAACACGGGCCGTGGCAAAACTCATCTGGCAGTGGCCATCGGATACCGCGCCATTCAAAACGGCTTCGAGACACTCTTCACGACGGCCGCAGAACTCATCGAAGATCTTTCCAATGCCAGCAAGAAGGGACACCTCCAGGAGTCTCTGGAATCCTACACTCACCCTCACGTCCTGGTGATCGATGAAGTCGGTTATCTGACCTATGGACCCGATGCCGCCAACGTCCTGTTCCATGTGGTGAACGATCGGCATCTGAGAAAGCGACCGATGATCTTCACAACCAACAAGCCACTGACGGAATGGGGGAAGGTATTACACGACGAAGATATGGCGGCAGCTATCCTGGATCGAGTCCTTGAACGCGGGCGGTTCATCCACCTCGGCGGACCCTCCGGAAGGACGCGTCATCTTAACCTCGAAGAGATCTTGCCGGCAGGTACAGACCGTGCCAGAATTTCCGGAATCGGCGTGCCAGAATTTCCGGAACCCACAATCGGGGCAACCCTGCCTTTTCAGTGTTTCGAGTCCCTTTGTTTTTAACCATTCCATCCAGCCGTCAACAGCCACACCTTGCTTGGGGGCTAAAGGTAATTCGAGGCAGATTTGGTCTTCCAGGATACCTGTAAGGGCCGAAAGGACTGGCACCGAGCAATCCTGTTCCGTCTTCTGTCGAAGAGCATCTGCTGCTTGGGGAACTTGAAGGGGTTGCTCTCCATGTGTGTCGATAATACCGTAAGCGTCCGATTCCCCTTTCAATTACCCACAAGTCTGGGCTGAGCGCATAGGACCGGTATGGTCTGTTATCTGATTGGTTGAGCGAGTGCAGAACCGTGGCTTCAGACAGGAATAACACATGATGAACTGCCGTTATGACAAAGCGGCAGCAGTCGCAACACTCATCGAGGGTTGCCCACAATACCGCTTCTCAAACCGAAACTTGGATCGCTCGGGAACTTGCTGGCAGCGAGTTCCGAGACGCCCGACTTAACAAGCGTTTCCGAAAGCTTTTCGAGCAGCTCTCCGATGGCATAGGCGAGAGCATCCCTTTGGTTTGCCAGGACTGGGCCAACACGAAAGCGGCCTATCGTTTTCTTTCCAACCAGCGTGTCACGGAAGCCGAGATTCTTTCCGGGCACTTTCAATCCACGCGGGATCGATTTGCTGCCACCGAGGAGGTAGTTTTGGTCCTCCATGACACCACGGAATTCTCCTATCACCGAGCCGACCGTGAAGCCGTGGGCATTCTTCACCGCTCTGCCATTGGGCTCGACCGAGATGGGAAGCCACGGCATTACGTGGTGTGCGGAATTCAAATGCATTCCAGCTTGGCGATAACCACGGACGGGCTTCCTCTGGGCCTGACAGCCACGAAGTTTTGGACCCGAAGAGAATTTAAGGGCTGCAATGCACTCAAGAGGAAAATCAACCCGACGCGCGTGCCGATTGAAAAGAAGGAGAGTATCCGCTGGCTGGAGAACCTGAAGCAGTCCACAGTCCTTTTGAATGACCCGGAACGCTGTGTGCACATCGGCGACCGGGAGAGCGACATTTACGAACTCTTCTGCACCGCCGAAGCGCTGGGCACCCATTTCCTGGTGCGCACCTGCGTGGATCGTTTAGCAGGAGATGGAAAACATACGATTGCCGCGGAAATGAAGGAAGTGCGTGTTCGAGGACTGCATCGCATCCAGGTGCGCGACGAAAAAGGGAATCCGTCCGAAGCTGTATTGGAAATCAAATACCGTCGCATCCGAGTGCTTCCTCCGATTGGCAAGCACAAACAGTACCCGGACCTTCTATTGACCGTCATTCATGCGCAGGAGCGCGGAATACCGCACGGGCGGGAGAAAGTCGACTGGAAATTGATCACCAACTTGCCCGTACTTTCTCCTCAAGAGGCCATTGGGAAACTAGAGTGGTATAGCATGCGCTGGAAGATTGAGACCTTTCACAAAATCCTGAAGTCTGGCTGCAGAGCAGAAGAATCGAGACTGAGAACAGCACAGCGGCTGACCAATTTGATCGCGGTCTTTTGCATCCTGGGCTGGAGAGTTTTCTGGTTGACGATGATGAACCGCTCCCTCCCCGCTGCATCTCCCACCTTGGCTTTCACGGCTCTGGAAATCCATCTGCTCGACCGGTTGGTGAAAGACAAGGGAACGCGGCGCACGCAAAGAAAGTCGCTTGCAACATACCTCACAAAACTCGCCAGACTTGGCGGCTATCTGGCCCGTGCAAGCGATGCTCCCCCCGGGAATCGCGTCGTCTGGAGAGGCTTGTCCCGACTCACAGACATTGAATTGGGTTTCGTCATGGGAGCCGAACTTGTGGGTAATTGAAAGCCGATTCCCACCGTGTTTACAGACTGTGAGTGATTCACGATGATAGTTTTGGTGGACACATATGTTCGTGTCCATAAAGAGGAATCGTGGACACACCGGATCAAGCGCTTCAGGTCCCAGCGCCCAAGAAGCAGCGCCGAACGATTCAGGAGTGGCGTGAGATTGGAGGATGTCTCGCAATTAGTTGAAGGTTGGTAGGCGGCGGTTGGCGCCGATTCGATAGAATCCGGTTGCCAAACGCAGAATCCCGAAAGGAGCCTACCGCCGTGAAGAAACCTTACCACATCGTGACCCGCGCTGCGCGGGAGTCGGCCGCAGTGATCGAACAATTCTGCCGCACCAATGGGCAAATCCTGCTTCCCATCCTGAACCTGATCGAGAACGCCAGCCAGGTCGTAGAAACCGTAATCCATGAAATCGGGCACCAAACCTTGGAACAGATCCTGGTTTTGAGCGCCGAGCAAGTGGCTGGCCCACGCACCCCAGGCAAAGCCAGCGGAGAGATCCGCTACCACGGATCGCAGTCCGGCCGCGTCCAATTGGCAGATCGCCAAGTAAGAGTGCAACGGCCCCGCCTACGACACAAAACGGAAGGGGAAGTAAAAGTTCCCGCGTATGAAATGTTGCGCCAAGATCGAGGACTCGGGCAGCACGTGCTGGGTGCGCTGCTGCGGGGGATCTCGACGCGGGAATACCGGGAAGTCTTGCCACAGATGGCGGAGACGGTGGGAGTGTCGCGCAGCGCCATCAGCCGCAAGGCCATCGACGCCAGCGTCGAACAACTCCAAGGACTGCAGGAACGCCGTTGGGAGAACGTCGAGATTCTGGTGATCTATATCGACGGTCAGCGTTTTGCTGCACACCACGTCCTCAGCGCGGTGGGTGTGGACCGCCAAGGGAAGAAGCACATTCTCGGCATCGAGCCGGGAGCGACGGAGAACGCAGCGTCGGTCAAACGCTTATTAGCTCGCCTGCGAGATCACGGCTTGCCGACCGACCGGAAGTACCTGTTCGTCATCGATGGAGCCAAAGCGTTGCGGGCGGGGATCGAGGAGGTGTTCGGAAGCGAACAGCCCGTGCAGCGCTGCCGCAATCACAAAGTGCGCAACGTCCTCGACGAGCTTCCCAAGGAGCAGCACGGCCAGGCGTTGAATCTGATGCGAGCCGCCTGGAAGGTGCAGACTGCCGCGGAAGGAGAGAAACGGCTGGAACAGTTGGCGCGATTCCTGGAGCGAGAGTATGAATCAGCGGCACGCAGCCTGCGCGAGGGAATGCCGGAGATGTTTACCTTGCAGCGCTTGCAGATTCCCGCATCCCTGCACAAATGCTTGGCGACCACCAACGTCATCGAGAGTCCGCAGAGCGGGGTGGAACGCCGCACTCACAACGTCACGCGCTGGCGGGATGCCGACATGGTCGAGCGTTGGGTGGCTTCGGCGTCGCTGCTTACTGAAAAGCACTTCCGACGGATTGATGGCCACGCCGATCTTTGGGCGTTGGCCGCCATCCTCGGCCGAGAGGTCAACGCAACGACTCAACCTTCGAAGGAGAGAGTAGCGTAAGATGAATCAGCCGCCGCTGCTAACCTTCAACTACGACCGAGACACCCTCACAATTGCTCGGGCATTCGACTGTCACCGTACGGGGTCAAGTTGAGAACCAACAGCTCGAACGGTATCGACCGACGATTAACCGCCTATATCGACGGCTATATTCACATCCATTATTCAGTTCAATAAGGACGAAGGTTGATCCATCAAAAAGGATCTTCACCCTGCAGGTCGATCTCGATTCTCAGTATTCAGTACATTTTCCTGCTTCCAGTCTCGCGCCAACACGATATTTCAGCGAAGCACAACTCAATGTTTTAGCCCTTAGCATATTTTTTAGCAACGCGCTTAGTCAGAGATGGTCACAGTTCATTCCGCTATTCCTGGACGATCCGGTCCAAAATATGGACGATTTTAATACAAACGCCTTCGTTGACACGCTTCGGACGCATGCTACAGGGAATCGCCAGATCTTCCTCACCACATGCGACCTAGATTTTTATCAACTGCTTCTTGCCAAACTCTACTGTTTGAATTCGGGCGGCCGAAGACAATTCGCTGCGTATCGATTTGAGGGGATATCCTCAGGCGGTCCCATGGTTCACATAGACACGGATACGAGAGAAGCTGCGGCTTAGGCTGTCTTCAAATACAACGCATGTCCGCCAACCTGATTCGTTCCGCGGCGAGACTACTCTGCAATTTCCGAGGGGAGCACACCCATCGCCAGCACTACGCACCTAAGAATTTTCACCACGGTTGACCGGCTCAGAGCGCGCAGCGGGCTTCTTGGCGCTCTCAAATCTTTCTTGGAGACGGTCGTAATGCCATTTGCCCAGACCTCCGATGCCTCCGCAAGCCCGGTTTGTCCGGGTGTTAACAGTACGCAAGGCTCGCGGTGAATCGTAGTTCCCATGGGGACTACAACAACGGTCGTGGCCCGCGCATGATGATTTTGGGCATCGGAAGAGACAACTATGACGTACCGCAAGCCTTTGCCCGGGGGCTCCGTCGGCAACTTGATAACCCAGATTTCCCCCTGGCTAGGTCTCGGCAACGAAGGTGTGCCGGTCGATCCCATCTCTATCGAGTAGAGTCTCGCGGCGCTTTGTCGGAAAGGATCTCGTCCGCCTCGGACTCGACGAGTGTAGCAAGTCCGGCCGCGCCAACCTGCCCCCAGGCAGCATCGTCTTGCACGACCGAGTCAGGCCGCGTATCGTAGAAAGCGGAAATCTCGGCGTTCAGCTGCCTTAGCTCCTGGGCACGACGAGCCGCTTCAATCATGCGCTCCATAACCGTGCTGACGTGTGATCGCTCTTGGACGCTAATGCTCCTCACGTATTCCGCAGAATGCCTCGAAAGAGTGACCGTCACTCGTTCTTTCCGTTCGGAGCCTGCCGTACCGACAATCTTACGCTTCGTATTACGCACTGTCATACGATTATCATACTCGTAGTGGAACTCCATGTCAACAGACCGACGAGACCCTGGTAACTCGTTCTGACAGCTCACCATGTCTCCGTAAACACTCTCGACAGTGAATATTTCTGCGATACTCTCCACAGCGACCGAGGCGCGGAGTTTGGATGCGGTCCAAGCGGCGCCAATCGGGTGTGGGCTTTTTACTTGACAAATGCGACTGCGAGTCGCATTCTACAAATGAAGAAATACTCGATTGCTGAGGCAGCGGAGTTGGCGGGAGTTAACCGGGCAACGGTGTACCGCTGGATTCAGCGGAAGTTGGTCCCGGCTCCGCTCGCCGAAGTAGTGGCAGGCGTTCACGTCACCTATTGGACCGATAAGGAATTGGTCAAGCTAAAGGAACACAAGGCAAAGCGCTATTGGGGCCAAGGCAGTCGGAGGAAGCGAAAGAAACGAGTCGAGT
>CAWIIK010000002.1:0-347049 GCA_963836125.1 uncultured Acidobacteriota bacterium | reverse complement strand
TTTCAATTACCCACAAGTTCGGCTCCCATGACGAAACCCAATTCAATGTCTGTGAGTCGGGACAAGCCTCTCCAGACGACGCGATTCCCGGGGGGAGCATCGCTTGCACGGGCCAGATAGCCGCCAAGTCTGGCGAGTTTTGTGAGGTATGTTGCAAGCGACTTTCTTTGCGTGCGCCGCGTTCCCTTGTCTTTCACCAACCGGTCGAGCAGATGGATTTCCAGAGCCGTGAAAGCCAAGGTGGGAGATGCAGCGGGGAGGGAGCGGTTCATCATCGTCAACCAGAAAACTCTCCAGCCCAGGATGCAAAAGACCGCGATCAAATTGGTCAGCCGCTGTGCTGTTCTCAGTCTCGATTCTTCTGCTCTGCAGCCAGACTTCAGGATTTTGTGAAAGGTCTCAATCTTCCAGCGCATGCTATACCACTCTAGTTTCCCAATGGCCTCTTGAGGAGAAAGTACGGGCAAGTTGGTGATCAATTTCCAGTCGACTTTCTCCCGCCCGTGCGGTATTCCGCGCTCCTGCGCATGAATGACGGTCAATAGAAGGTCCGGGTACTGTTTGTGCTTGCCAATCGGAGGAAGCACTCGGATGCGACGGTATTTGATTTCCAATACAGCTTCGGACGGATTCCCTTTTTCGTCGCGCACCTGGATGCGATGCAGTCCTCGAACACGCACTTCCTTCATTTCCGCGGCAATCGTATGTTTTCCATCTCCTGCTAAACGATCCACGCAGGTGCGCACCAGGAAATGGGTGCCCAGCGCTTCGGCGGTGCAGAAGAGTTCGTAAATGTCGCTCTCCCGGTCGCCGATGTGCACACAGCGTTCCGGGTCATTCAAAAGGACTGTGGACTGCTTCAGGTTCTCCAGCCAGCGGATACTCTCCTTCTTTTCAATCGGCACGCGCGTCGGGTTGATTTTCCTCTTGAGTGCATTGCAGCCCTTAAATTCTCTTCGGGTCCAAAACTTCGTGGCTGTCAGGCCCAGAGGAAGCCCGTCCGTGGTTATCGCCAAGCTGGAATGCATTTGAATTCCGCACACCACGTAATGCCGTGGCTTCCCATCTCGGTCGAGCCCAATGGCAGAGCGGTGAAGAATGCCCACGGCTTCACGGTCGGCTCGGTGATAGGAGAATTCCGTGGTGTCATGGAGGACCAAAACTACCTCCTCGGTGGCAGCAAATCGATCCCGCGTGGATTGAAAGTGCCCGGAAAGAATCTCGGCTTCCGTGACACGCTGGTTGGAAAGAAAACGATAGGCCGCTTTCGTGTTGGCCCAGTCCTGGCAAACCAAAGGGATGCTCTCGCCTATGCCATCGGAGAGCTGCTCGAAAAGCTTTCGGAAATCGCTTGTTAAGTCGGGCGTCTCGGAACTCGCTGCCAGCAAGTTCCCGAGCGATCCAAGTTTCGGTTTGAGAAGCGGTATTGTGGGCAACCCTCGATGAGTGTTGCGACTGCTGCCGCTTTGTCATAACGGCAGTTCATCATGTGTTATTCCTGTCTGAAGCCACGGTTCTGCACTCGCTCAACCAATCAGATAACAGACCATACCGGTCCTATGCGCTCAGCCCAGACTTGTGGGTAATTGAAAGCTGGTTCCCACCGTGTTTACAGAGTGTGAGTAATTCACGATGATAGTTTTGTGGACACATATGTTCGTGTCCACAAAGAGGAATCGTGGACACACAGGATCAAGCGCTTCAGGTCCCAGCGCCAAAGAAGCGGCGCCGAACAATTAAAGAGCGACGGGAGATCGTGGAAGCGACGCTGCTGCCGGGCACCTCGGTATCGAGAGTGGCACGACGGCATGATGTGAATGCGAACCAGTTGTTCTACTGGCGGAAACTCTACCGCGAAGGCCGGCTGGGGGCTGGAGCAGCCACGGCACTGCTGCCCGTAAAGGTCTCGGAGGAGGAGCCTGCAGAAGCAGCAAAGTGGGATGACCTGGCTCCGCGATCGGGAACGATGGAAATCAAAGTGTCGAAAGGAACGATCCGTATTGCCGGGGTCATCGATGTCCTGGCGCTGCGTACGGTGCTGGAGTGTTTGGCGCAATGATCGGTCTAGCTGCGGGAACGCAGATTTGGATCGCCGCCGGCGTGACGGACCTGCGACGCGGTTTCACCGGACTGAGCGGGATGGTGCAGACGGTATTGCACGAAAGTCCGTTCTCTGGTCACGTGTTTTTGTTTCGAGGGCGGCGCGGCGATCTGATTAAGATGTTGTGGTTCGATGGCGATGGTCTGTGTCTTTTTTCGAAAAGACTTGAGAGAGGGAAATTCATCTGGCCGCGAGCGACGAGTGGAACCGTGGCGTTGACGCAGGCACAGTTGTCGATGCTGTTGGAAGGGATTGATTGGCGGCGCCCGGTGCGCAGCTACGATCCGCAGATGGCGGTGTAGGAGAAAAGATTCTTGCTATTTTCTTGTGCGTTTTCATCATGCTGTAAAGAAACTGCGGTAGAGTGGCTGCAACGGTTGCCGCGAGTCTCCCCGATCTCGATCAACTCGATTCCGAAGCGCTGAAGGCACTCATCCTGGCGCTGCATGAGCAAGTGTTCTCGCATCGAAAACAGCTCACGACACAACAAGAAGAAATCCTTTCTCAGCGTGAGCAGCTCGCTTCGCGTGACGTGGAAATCGAACACCTAAAGCTGCTGATCGCCAAACTGCGTCGCATGCAGTTCGGCCGCTCGTCGGAGAAGCGGGATCGCCAGATCGAGCAGCTGGAGCTGCAGCTGGAAGAACTCGAAGCCAGGCGAACGAAAGAAGCAGGGGCCGTAGAAAAATCGGCCTTGGCGGGCATCTGCGTGGCGCGACCGATACGACGACCGTTACCCGATCACTTGCCACGGGAAGTTCGGAAGGTGCTTCCGAAGCAAGAAGCTTGTCCGGACTGTGGCGGTAAGCTGAAACATCTGGGCGAAGATGTCTCGGAAATCTTGGAGTACGTACCCGCCAGTCTGAAAGTCATCCGCTATGTTCGTTCCAAGCTGGCTTGTGCGGGCTGCGATCGGATCGTGCAAGCCGAAGCGCCCAGCCGACCGATCGAGCGAAGTCTTGCTGGTCCGGGGCTTCTGGCGCACGTGCTGGTATCGAAATATTGTGACCATTTGCCTCTCTATCGCCAGTCACAGATCTATGCTCGTGCAGGTGTAGAACTGGAGCGCTCCACTCTGGCGGAGTGGGTGGGCGGATCCAGCCGGCTGCTCGCGCCTCTGGTGGAAGCGTTGCGACGCCACGTGATGGCTGCTGAGAAACTACACGCGGATGACACGCCGGTTCCGGTGTTGGCACCCGGGTTGGGCAAGACCAAAACAGGGCGGCTGTGGACGTACGTGCGAGATGATCGTCCCGCAGGCGACAGCACACCCGCGGCCGTGTGGTTCGCGTATTCACCGGATCGCAAGGGCGAACACCCCCAATCTCATCTGAACCACTTTACCGGCACACTGCAAGCGGATGGCTACGCGGGTTTTGATCAGATCTACGAAGCGGGACGCATTCAGGAAGCGGCCTGCTGGGCGCACGTGCGGAGAAAGTTTTACGATCTCGAGGTTGCACACAAATCCGCCGTTGCGACGGAGGCCGTGGAACGCATCGCGGAGCTGTATGCCATTGAAAAAGAGATCCGGGGACGTCCACCCGACGAGCGCCGCGAGGTTCGCAAGACGCGCAGCAGGCCTTTGCTGGAATCGCTGAGGCAGTGGTTCGAGGAGACCTTAGCGAAGCTCTCGAGAAAATCCGATACGGCAATGGCGGTTCGTTACGCACTGGGGCGGTGGGAAGCGCTGATGCGCTTCTGTGATGACGGCCGCATCGAAATCGATAATAATGCAGCGGAACGAGCGTTGCGGGTCGTGGCTCTGGGCAGAAAGAACTTCCTTTTTGCAGGCTCCGATGGTGGTGGAGAAAGTGCTGCGGCGATTTACAGCCTGATCGGCACAGCCAAACTGAACGGGATCGACCCCGAAAGTTACCTGCGAAACGTGTTGTCCCGCATCTCGGAACACCCGATTAAGCGCATCGAGGAGTTGCTGCCGTGGAACGTCGCCGCAAGCCTGCAAGTCGCCATACAAGAGGTAGCTTAAACGAAGGCGCCGTTACGAACTTACCCACAAGCAGTCTTCCGGACCTGCCGTACATCAATGAAATAATCGAACAGGGCGGAATCAGCATCGGGATCATCTCTCCCGTCAGGGACTGCGTTGCTGTAGCCCACGAGGGAAGAAATACCTTGGCGATGCTGGTACGGCGAAAAGGGGAAACCTTGCTGCAGTTGCTTGCCCGTCTGGATTTCGCCATCGCCAGAGCCCAGACAGATGACGTCTTCACCGACGAAGTCAACTCACCCGCAAACTCGAAGCGTCCCTAGCTCTTATATATCTCTTCGCTTCAAGACGGTGTGAAGCGAACGCTTACACTTCCTCCAGCGCAGGAAATTATCGGTTGTGGATGCGCTGTAAGCGTCCGATTCCCACCGTGTTTACAGACTGTGAGTGATTCACGATGATAGTTTTGGTGGACACATATGTTCGTGTCCATAACCTCAGGGGTCACCCAAAACCGGCCATGTAGGGTCGGCTGAAAACCGGCCATAGGAAAAGCTCAGGACTTTGACTCGGAGCGGAGCCTTTATAGGCTCCCTCGGCATGAGCAACGTCTTGAGCGAAGAAAAGAAACAGCAAGTTATCGCATTAGGGAAGCTCGGATGGTCCTTGCGTCGCATCCAGCAAGTGACGGGTGTGCGTAGGGAAACAGCGAGCGCCTACCTCAAAACAGCCGGAGTGGAGGTGTATCTACCCGGGTGGGGACGCCGAGCACCGGCAAAACCGGCCATACAGGTGACCCCCGACTTTATTGCGCCTTTTTTACGAAAACCAACTGTCCCGCAGTGTCTGCGAAGACTACCGCGAGCTGATCGAACAGGCCCTAGACCGCGGCCGCAATGGCAAGGCGATCTGGCAAGACTTGGTCTCGGAGCACGGGTTTACCGGCAGCTATCAAGCGGTGAAGCGCTTTGTGCACAAGCTGCGCGGACCACAACGTCCGGAACCAGCAGGCATCATCCTCACGGCACCTGGAGAAGAAGCGCAAGTCGACTACGGCAGCGGTCCGATGGTGCGCGATCCGCAGAGTGGCAAGTATCGCCGGACGCGGCTGTTCGTGCTGACGCTCGGCTATAGCCGCAAATGCGTGCGCTTGCTCACCTGGCGGTCGAGTGTACGCATCTTGGGCGGAACTGCATGAGAAAGCATTTCGTCGCCTAGGCGGTTGTCCAAGACTCATCGTTCTCGACAATTTGAAAGAAGGCGTAGCGGTTCCCGACCTCTACGATCCCACGGTCAACCCGTTGTTCCGCGATGTTCTGGCTCACTACGGTGTCGCAGCCCTGCCTTGCCGGATCCAGGATCCCGATCGCAAGGATCAAGCTTCATACTGCACCTCGTTGGGTGTCTTGAATGCAAGCTGAGGATAACGGCGGCGATCTCGGAATCGTTTTCCGGGTTGGGCTTGAGGCAAGGGACCCGGTTGGCTCGAACAGCATGAGGCCGCTGTCATCAGCGCGGACAGCCCGCAGCACGCCTTCACGGGCGAAGCGCTTGGCGGTGCTGGAGTGTACTTTCATCTGCACGGCCATCTCGGGCACAGTGAGCCAGCCCTGGTTGCGAAGATGCTGGACGTAGGATGAGATGCCGTATTTGCTACGAATGTGCCGGACGATCAGCCGCGTGAACGAGTGTTTCCTGCCCGTACGGAGCCAGCGCGCGTTGAGAGTCCGTGCAATCTGAGCGTCCGTTTGTTCAGTAGCTAGGGCGCGGATGAGTTCGACGATCTCCGCCGGAGTACGAACCAGGTCCGGCGCGCTTAGAGGCAGCGGCCGTTCCAGCGAGGTCGTGGCTCCCGCTTTCCAGCGGATGTGGATCTGGATTTTGTGATTCTTCACCAGGGTGACGTCTTCGATTAGAAGCCGTAACATCCGCTTGCGATCTCGCGCCGGAGTGCGCGGATCGTTCCACACACGGGGAAGGTCGGAAGCCAGAGCATGGATACGATCGCGATCTTCCTCCGTGAGTGCGGAAGGTTGCGACTTGCTCATGCGCGCGTATTCTTCTTCGGTGTGTGCCAGACTCATGAGTTTTTCGTTCCACTGTCGCTCCAGATTATCCACGACTAAGCGGTTCTCGGGACGAGCCAGCAGGTACTGGCGCTGCGCCAGCTCCGCTTCTTCGCGAGCCCGTTCTACTTGCGCGCGGCGCAGACGATCCACCTCCGCCTGTCGAGCCCGCAACTCCTCAAAGACCTCCAACGCCACCTCCAGGGAAGCGGGAGTGACGGCTTGCAGCACGAGTTCGGTGACCGCCTGATCGACTTGGGCACCAGGCAACCGCTGGCACACGGGTGCAGCGGTTTGGATGCCGTGCCGTTGGCAAACATAGTCCGGAATGGGATGGCCGTGGTCCACGTGATATCTCACTGTCATGCGTAGACCACAGACGCCACAGACGACGAGACCTTGCAGCAGGGCAGCCCCTTCGCGAGGCGGACTCTTGCGCCGGTCCTCACCATAGCCGTTGGCATTGGCGAGCAGCTTCGCCTGATTGGCTTCAAACTCTTCCCAGGAGATGTATCCCGGATGCATGTTGGGCAGGAACACCGACCATTCTTCCCGCTTCAGGCGCCGGTAGCGAAGCTGCCCTCCGATGCGGACTTTGCGCTGGCGGGTTCGCCCGTACACGAAAGCTCCTGTGTAGCGGGGATTGTGCAGAATGCCCAACACACGGCTGTGCTCCAGGGGACCAAACAGTAGTTCTCCGGCGCGCACGCCCTTGGTGATACGTCGAGGCCAGAGAACGCCCTCTGTCTTGAAGTGATGGACAACACGCATGGCGGAACCGGTGCGGCGAAAGGTCTCGAACAAGAGGCGCACGGCTCGTTGCACCTGCTGGTCCGGATCGAAGACGATCCGCCCACTATCGTCATACACGAAACCAAGCGGCGGTTTCATCCACAACTCGCCGCGCCGCGCTTTGTTGAGCTGCCCACCGAGCAGTCGGGCCCGCAGCAAGTGCAGCTCGGCTTCACTCATCGTCCCTTTCAAACCCAACAGCAGGCGGTCGTTAAAGTGGCTCGGGTCGTAGATTCCATCTTCATCGAGGATCAACGTATCCGCCAAAGCGCAGATCTCCAACAACCGGTGCCAGTCCGTCGAGTTGCGCGCCAGACGGGAGACTTCCAAGCCCATGACCACACCTACCCGTCCCAGCCCGACCTCCGCCACCAGGCGTTGAAAGCCATTGCGGTCGGTGGCTGTGGCTCCGGACAAGCCCAGGTCTTCATCGATCACGATGATCTGATCGGTCGTCCATCCCAGGGCCTGCGCTCGACGCTTCAGATCGTACTGACGCGCTGTGCTCTCACAGTTCTCGTGCACTTGCCGCAGGGTCGACTGACGAATGTAGAGACACGCCGACCGCCGCAGATGTTCGGCCGTAACTTTAGGCGATGGGTTCATGGGCCTCCCCTCTCATGCACGACAACACCATGTTGGCCAGTAACGTCGTCAAATCGGGCCGCAGGACTGCTGGCAGATCCACCGATTCCTGCAGCGCACTTTGCGGGACCGGCTGCGGCATCAGTGTTGTCAGGACTTCGAGCCAAGCCATCATGCCGCGCGAGAGAAACAGCGCCAAACCATGACCGCGGCGAGAGCCGGCCTGCAGCGCTTCTTGGCGCAGGTTTTCGTACTCTTGCTGCCAGTCGATCAGCTGATCCAGGTTCTTCATCGGGCACGGTGCGTCATCGTCGTTTTTTTTTCCGCCGGCTCAGCGCACGTGCAATCGACCGTGGATGAATCGAAACTCCAAAGTGTTTCTGGACGGCTTTGCTGATGTCCTTCTCCGCGGATGAATCCGCACGCCATTGTTCCGCAAAATCGAGAATCTCGTCGGTACACTTGTGCGCCCGCCGCGGACCTCGCCGACGAGGCAGCAAGCCAGCGACCCCCTTCTCCTCAAATGCGGCTTCCGTCACGTAGTACGCCTGCCGACTCACGCCGAAGGCGGTGGCCACCTCCGTCACTGTGTCTCCGTCGACTTGGTGGCGGCGCAGCATCTCATAACGGACTTGCACCAGATCGCGAGGATCGAAGAACTCCTCCTGACGGAATGCTTCGTCGCGGACAGCACTGGGATTCGGATGGAGAGCGCCTTGACGGCGGAGCACCTCGGCTTTGGGATCGATAGTCCGGCGTGGTTTGTTGGCTTCTGGCGGTTTCATAAGTGTCATTCGTATTATGTACGTCTCCATAAGACTGTCAAGCCCATAACGCGAGGCTGTCATCCTGCGATGCACTGCTCATACCGATAAACAATGAGCAGCATACACACTGAAGGCCGTTAAACTTGCCGGGACGGCACTGCCAACGAGTTGGCCTATGGACATAATGAACATGACACAATGGACGTAATTTCCATGACACCTCGAAATTACCGTCATCTCTCCCTCCTGCTCACAGCCATCAGTTCTGCTAAGGTCAGCAAATCCTCCACACGGAACCGAGATCGACCACCTCCCACGGTGATGTAGGCATCTGCAGGAACCGCATTGGTCCAACCGACGGGCACGGAAACCGGTGATCCATCCGCCAGTTGAATCGTTATTCGGTCCTCGCCCCAGAGCTTCTTGGAAACAACGAAACGGAAAGACTGACCGCAAAGCGGATGAAAGGGATGAATGATTCGAACCTGCTGCGAATCGACGCGATCATGCGTAGTTGACAGCTTTGGGCAAAGGGAAAGTGGAGTCGGGCATCGGTTACACCAAGAGAACGGCGCTCAAAGGGATGCGCTTTGCAAGCCTGGAAGAAGCACAAGCGTATCTCGACCGCTGGGAAGAGCGTTGGGCCAACACTCGTATCCACGGCACGACCAAACGCCAGGTTGCCGTCATGTTCCTCGAAGAAAAACCGCACTTGCTGCCGCTGCCTCTCGAACCCTTCCGCTACTACCAATACGGAGAACGAGTGGTGCATCTGGATGGCTGCGTGGAAGTGGAAGCCGCCTACTACGGGTTGCCACCAGGATGGATCGGGCGTTCGGTGAAGGTGCAATGGGACGCGCTGCATGTACGCATCCTGCATCCCAACACCAACCAACTTCTTCGCGAGCACCTGCGCCAGAAGCGCGGCGGATATCGCATCGAGGAAGAAGATCACCCAAAGAAAATGCCGCTGAGCACGGCGCAGCTCTTGCGACGCACTGCACATGCCGGCACCCAGACGGGCAAGTTCTGCCAACTGCTGTACGACCGGCAAGGAGAGACTGCCATCCGCCGCATCCTGGGTGTGCTTTCCCTGATGAAAAAATACGGAACGGCGGCAGTCGAAGATGCCTGCGCTGCTGCTCTCGACATCGGCGTGTACGAATACCGTTTCGTGCGCCGTTATCTCGAGCGTCGCCCGCATCCACAAATGTTTTTGCGTCAGATCGATCCCCTGATCCGGGAACTGACCGTGTATCGCGATTTCATCAATCTCAAAATCAAGGAGCCAGAATGAATCTGATCGAGTTGAATCAAGCTTTACGCCAGCTGCGTCTCGGCGGCATCGCTGCAGTTCTGGAAACACGGCTGCGGCAAGCGCAAGTGGAACCGATGGCACCCATCGACTTCCTCTCTTGTCTAGTGTCGGATGAACTGACGCGGCGAGGTGACCGACTGCTCGAACGGCGTAGGAAGCAGGCCCAGTTTCGTGATCCGCAGAGGACCCTCGACAACTTCGATTTCAATTTCAACAAGAAGATCAATCGCAGTCTGGTCTTTGATCTAACTACAGCCGCATTCGTTGGCCGCCGTGAAGACGCGCTCTTCTTAGGTCCACCAGGGACCGGCAAAAGTCATCTGGCTCAAGCCATCGGACAAGCGGTCATCGGTCAGGGTTATCGGGTGATCTACCGCGAAGCACACTTCTTGCTCGAGGAAATCGCCGATGCGGCCCTGGACGGAAAACGCAAAGAGCACATGGAACTGCTCTCCACCGTACCACTGCTGATCATCGATGACTTGGGAATGCGTAAGTTAGGGCCCACAGCGGGAGAAGAGTTGCTGGAGATCGTCATGCGTCGCTACGAGCGAGCCAGCACACTGCTAACGTCTAACCGCCCTGTGGAGGACTGGGGCAAACTGCTCGGCGACAGCGCCGCAGTCACTGCCATGCTGGATCGTCTTCTCCACCACGGCCACATCCTAAAATGCGGACCGCGAAGCTGGAGAACCAAAACAGACTTGCCTGATCAGGAGAAAGCAGGATAAATAAGGATCACGTCCTGGGCCATCCCATATGGCCGGTTTTGAAGTGACCACGCATGGCCGGTTTTGCACTGACCCTTGAGGGTTGCGGTACTCCAATATACATCGAAGCGAACAAAAAGCGAATATAGAAAGACCGGCCACCCCCGCTATCAGCCGATGAGCCTCCCATATAAAAACTCTTAGCTTTTGATCCATGTCTATTTCCGTCGATGTACTTCTCGTAACCGTATTTCGGCCAGCAAAGAACTTTCAATCGGGGAGACGCTGTATGCCGTTCAGGTTACTGCAACTGTGTACGCTGAGGATACCCAAAGATCGCGGCAGCCCACACCCGTCGCGAGGGAAGAAGCGGACTCAACCGCGATTTCGCCCTAATGGCCGGTTAACGCCGTATCAACCGGAGATCTGCTCGGCTTACTACGTCACTTTTCCGGTACGAATCAGATGGGATGAGAAGGCCGGTCTCCGCGGGATGCGATACGCTCCCAATGTTCGACGTGCTCGAGGCACAAAGAAAGGAGACCGGCTATGAAAAAGATTAGCACTGTGGCATCGAATTGGATCGGAAGAGCCGAGCTCAGCCGCCGAGTTCAGGTGACTGCGACCAACTCCTGGCCCAGCTCTCGTCGAAGAGATGGGAGCTAAGGTCGATAATCAGGTAGCGGCACCTGCTGAAACGAGGACACCCAACTGGCACCGAGCGACAATCCCTCAACAAAGAGTGCGGATGGAAGGATGGCGACAGAGGCAGCCCGGCTCAGGGTAAAGAATCCGCAGAAGTAAAAACAAAACTGTCTTGACTCACACCGGCCTTCCCATGGAAGGAGTCGAGACGTGATTGCGGGAGAAACTGTATTTCTCAGGGCCGAAAAGATTGAATTTGACGTGATTTGCCGTGTCGAAATACTGGACGATGCCGACAGCAATTTGGCAGACAGTCTTACATACCGTTAACTGGCGCCTGTCGTTGGGCTGGTGCACGCCACGCGGTCTTGGGGCCGATGGCAAGCTGGGTTTTGACCTACAAGAAATGCGACGAAGTCTTCTCCTATTCTCACGTGGGCGAGGAGACGCTATTCGATTATTTTCTTCCCTTGCGGCCGGATTTCACGCCTGAAGGCACGGAATGTGAGTGCCCCAATTGCAAGGTCAAGTCTACCTACCAGAGCACCGAACTGAGATACCAGTCCGAGCCTCAGAAGCGGGGCTATTCGGCCTGACAAAAGCTCACGCGGCTCCAGCTTTCTTGTTCTTTGTCCATTGTGATTGGCTATGATTATCGATCTTGGCTACGACCGAGTGACTCAAGCCGCAGAACACGAAATACGGTCCCGGTCTGTTCGCGGCGATCTGCTCCATACGCTCTCTGGCACTTGCAATTCCTTCAACAGCTTCTCGCCAGATGGGTGTTTGATCCAGTACTCCTGAAAAAATGTCGAACGTCTCTCGCATGGCCATCCCTTTCTTGGCGTACCAACCGGCCAAGTGGGCAGACACGTTTACGTACAGCGCATCTTCGGGGGCAGGCACAGACAGGAGGGGCTCTGATCCGTGCGCTAGTTCATCTTAAGCACAAGACCGCGTGCCCAATGAGGCACGCCGTGAGAGTTGTGGATTGACGCCAGCATTTTACACCATATGCCCGCGCTGTCTGTAGGATAGCCCACGCATAGACTGGGCCGCGGCGGCGGCCACGAGGTGTCAACGCCCTGTTAACGCCCTTTCTCCCGTCCATCGTAAGTGCTACCCGCGCTGCTGAAGCCTGTCTGTAAACGTCGTGTAGCAATGTCCCGCTTGACGGATGGAAACATACTTCCGTTCGCACTGCTTGCGAGTCCATCACTCCCGTCATAGGAGAGGTTACGCAACTAATCGTTCAATTGGATCACAGTCTGGCAGAGTGAGATACTGGACCGCGCTATGACTCTCGACGAGTGCCGGCTTTTCTATGCAGATGAAATCAAAATCGCGGCCCGCGTGGACTCGCCTGCGCTTGTCGCAGCTTACGCACGCGTGCCGCGAGAGAAGTTTATGGGGCCGCCGCCCTGGCAGATCACAACGGCGGATGCGCTCTCGATGCTGCTTATGGGGCTGGCTGACAAGCTCTATTCAACCACTGACGATCCTAGGGACTTGTATCACAATGTTCTGGTTGCGCTCGATCCAAAACGCTATTTGAACAACGGACAGCCAAGCGCGCTGGCGCGATGGATCGACCCCCTTGGACTTGAAGTTGGCTATCGCGTCTACCACCTGGGTTGCGGTGTCGGCTATTACACTGCGATCATGGCTGAAGTCGTTGCTCCCGGCGGGCGCGTGGTGGCCAGCGAAGTGGACTCCGACTTGGCGGCTCGCGCGCAAAAGAACCTCGCCGACTATCCAAATGTGTCGGTGCACGCGGGAGACGGCGCGGCATTCGATCCCGGCGAATGCGACGCGATATTCATAAATGCTGGCGTCACGCATCCGCATCCGCTCTGGCTTGAACGCCTGTCCAATCGCGGCTGCCTTGTCTTGCCGCTCACAACTGGCAGCGGCTCGGCCCCCGGCGGGTCGGGGGTCATGGCAAAGATCACGCGTATGGCGAACGGCTTCTCTGCCAGCATTGTGAGCCCTGTTGGGATCTATTCGTGTACGAGCGTGCGTGACCCTGAAATGAGTGCGGCTCTGGCGGAGGCTTTGACAACCAGGGCACTCTTTAAGCTTAGGTCCGTGAGAACCGATCAACATCAACAAGACGAGGCTTGCCTCGCCCACCGCGCAGATGTCTGCCTGAGCACTGCGGAGCTAACGAGGGAGCATTAACGCCCCCTGAGGCCTGTCAGGCATGCGAGCCGGAATCAGCAAACTGACAACCTTCTGTCCGCTCGCGAAGGGCGGCAGGAACCGCCTGCGCGTAGATATTTATGATCGTGCGAGAGGTTGAGCGGATGAAACGTCCTCCATTGTGTCCATCGAGTTTTCTCGCTCTCCGAGGTGCATCCGAGGCGATGAGGAGATGGTTCGGGCTCAAATGCCTTTGATTTCGCCACCGTCCATACGCACGGAAGCGCCGGTCAGCCACTTCGCCGCCGGCGATACCAGAAAGCCAAGTAGGTCGGCAATCTCTTCCGGCTTCCCAAAGCGGCTGATACCAGCTTCCTCCGGGAACTTCTTGATTGCTTCTTCCACGCTAAGATTGTGAGCGGGCGCCCACTTTTCGAAGAAGGACTGCCGGCGTCCAGTCATCACGGCGCCCGGCACGACGCTGTTCACCTGAACTCCGTCCTTGATTCCTTGCTCGGCGAACGCCTTGGCGAGTGCGATGATAGCGGCATTCGTCGCCGCGACGGCCGCAAATCCAGGTTTCGGATCGAGGGCCGCGCTTCCGGAGAGCAACACGACAGATCCATTCGAAGCCTTCAAAGAATCCCAAGCCTGTATTGTCAGGCGACGCGCGCCGTGCAGCTTCAGCGCCATGCCGTCGTCCCATTGCGCGTCCGTCATCTCGAACAGATCAATCTGCGGCACAGCTCCCGCGATGTTGACCAGCGCGTCGATTCTGCCGAAGCGTTCGAGTGTTCCCCTGACAACAATCTCAGCGGATTGCGGCTCGCGCAGGTCGAGAGCATAAACTGTCGTTTCGGCTCCCGCGGACCTGACGTCAGCGGCGGTAGCCTCTAGCTTGTCCTTATTTCTCGCAACAAGCACAACTGCCGAAAAATCGCGCGCGAGCCGCAGTGCCGTCGCCCGTCCGATGCCTTGGCTCGCACCGGTGACGATCGCAACGGATTTGATCACGATGACGTTGCTCCTTCCCGATTCTCTGAGTTCGCTAGGCCGAGGCTCCTATCGAGAGGGTTTCGCCCGCAGCTTCCAAGACCACGTCAACTACGATGTCTGCCGCTGTGTACATCGGAGAATGGTCTACGGGCTTTGAGCGGAGAGTTGCTCCCATGCGATCGGCCATAAAACGCTGCGTCTTCGGGTTGATCATACGGTCCTCTTCCGCCAGCAGAAACCACGATGGCTTCACTTTCCACGCGGGCGCCGGAGCCGGCTCTTGAATGCAACGAACCGCAATCGGCCTCTGGACTGCCTGCATGATGCTTGTCTGATCGGTCGAGGCGCTGTGAGCAACCGCATCGCGAAATCCGCCTTCCGGCATCCATACAAGGCCATGTGCATCGGGTGCCAACTTGGGGGCGTTTGGATGCAGCTCGTCGCGATAAAACACGTTTGCGACCGTCTCGCCCTGATCGGGTGCGAGCGCGGCGATATAGACAAGGGACTTCACTCGGTCCTCATGCGCCGCCGCAATCACAGCGCCTCCGTAGGCGTGGGCGACCAGGACCAGCGGGCCGCTCGTTCGTTCGAGTGCGCGATTCAGAGCGGCGATGTCGTCGCTCAACGATGTGAGCGGGATCGGGGCGCAGGTCACCTTAAGGCCGTGCCGCTGCAAAGGGAGAATGACGTTGGTCCAGCACGATCCGTCGGCCCACGCTCCATGCACGAGAACGATGGTCGAGTTCTCTGGAAAGACATTCATCTCTGGACCCCGCTTTTTCCGCTCCGGCGGCCGACGTCGTTTGTCTCCAGGAACTCTTTCATCGCGGAGGCGATCTCCACGACGTGTGTCTCTGTCGCAAAATGTCCGGTATCGAGGAACTGAATCTTCGCGTCAGGCAGGTCTTTCCGGAATGCCTCCGCTCCTGGCGGAATGAAAAAAGGATCATTCTTGCCCCAGATCGCGAGCAAAGGCGGCTTCGATTTGCGAAAATATTCCTGAAATTTCGGATAGAGCTTCACATTCGACGCATAATTCAGAAACAAATCGAGCTGAATCTCTTTGTTTCCTGGTCGTTCCAGCAGAGCCGTATCCAACGTGTACGACTCCGGCGGAACACTTTCCGGATTGACTACACCGTGCGTGTACTGCCAGCGCGTTCCCTCGAGTGTCAGAACACTTTTGCGGATGACGTCGCGGTTCTCCGTCGTGGGTTCAGCCCAGTATTTTCGGATGGGGACCCAGGCGTCGCCAAGACCTTCTTCGTACGCATTCCCATTTTGCGAAACGATCGCGGTGACTCGTTCCGGGTGAGCCATCGCCAACCGGAGACCTGTCGGCGCGCCATAGTCGAACACATAGATCGCATAGCGGTCGAGTTTCAGCGCTCGCATGAAGGCATCGATCGTCGAGGCCAATCCTTCGAACGAATAAACATATTTTCGTTCAGCTGGAACCTCCGTAAATCCAAATCCGGGGAGATCCGGGGCGATCACGCGGTAGTCATTCGCGAGGCGCGGGATCAGTTCGCGGAACATGAACGATGAGGCCGGGAATCCATGTAACAGAAGAACCACGGGGGTGCTCGCAGCGCCGGCGGCTCGATAAAACACTCGGACGCCGTCGGCTTCGACTCTGTGAATGGATGTGGGAGGAACGTACTGTTCCCCTGCGCGCTTTGTTGCTGCCTGCGAAGTTACATCACTCATAAGGACCTCCTCGTCGTCCTTGGAGTTGGACCATCGGCCCATCTTAAAGATGTCGAAATGGACTTCCGCGCTGCAAGAATTCGACTCATGATGAAACGTCCGTCAAAATTGCTCGAGCTTGGCGACGCCGAATACGGCATGAAATCGTTCGCAATAGATAACCGCTGCGTTGTATTTCTGCAAATCGACCGACGTCGGAAGATCGTAGTTCTGATCTCCTTGATTTCCCTTTAGCGGCCCCAGCTCAACGCTATCTAAACACAGCGTCTTAAGTAATTGCGCATAGTCGACGCAAGGTCTCGTTTCCGTTGGCCCAATATCCGAACTGTGTTTCCACGGCAGCGACAACTTCCTCCAGCGCAGGAAAATATCGGTTGTGGATGCACTGGCGACGCGTGAGTTTCCAAACTCGCTCGATCGGATTCAGTTCGGGACTGTAGGGCGGCAGGTAGTCCAGCCGGAAATCCTTCTGATGTGCCTCTCGCCATTCTTTGTGAAGTCGGGCGTGATGGTATTTGGCGTTGTCCGTAATAACCACGACGGAGCGGCCGGTCCGGATACTGCCGCGCCGTAACATCTTCAGGAAGGCGAAGAAGGTCATGGCGTTGAATTTGCCGGTCTCCCGAGAAAACCGAAACTTGCCATCTCGCAACCGCACCGCACCAAAGTATCCTACGCTGCGGCGCGTCGGATGATGCAGCAGCACGGGGTCCTTGGTTTCCGGTGGCACCCACATGCGACACCGAGAGCCGTGCTGCTGAAAGTGCACTTCATCGGTGGCCCAGAGGTCCACTTCGTCATTGTCCATTATTGATCTCACATTAAATAATGCAATGACTAGCTCAAAAAAGGGGAAGCTCGGATTGCAGGATGCAGCCTCGCAGTTTCGCTGGCGAATTTCGGATACGATTGATCGCCCGGATGATGTCTTCCATCAACTCGTCGACGTTCTTGGGGCACCCATTGGCGAGTTCCCGTTTGGCCAGTGACCAAACTCCTTCGTCGGGATTAAGTTCCGGGGCGTACGAGGGGAAATGCTCGATTCGGAGACGCGGGTGTCGAGTGAGGAGTTTTTGGAGTGGTCCCCCCTGATGAGTGGAGGAGTTATCTAAGAGAACGATGAGTGGGCCGCGCAGCTGCCGCAGCAACTCACGCAGAAACGCACAGACCTCTTCCTGTGCGATGTTGTCATAGAAGAGCAGGTAATACAGACCCAGATGGTGCCGCTTGGGGCTCAGAGAAATTCCGGAAATCACAGAAATTTTGTCGCGGCGACCCTGGCGATGATGCTGAGTGGGAGTCGCGCCCCGCGGCGCCCAAGTCTTGATCACCAGCGGAGCCAACAAAAAGCCCGATTCATCGGCAAATACTACGTGGGCGCCCAGCCGCGCGGCGTTTTTTTTACCCGCGGCCAGTCTTTCCGCTTCCAGCGCTCGATGGCTTTTTCGTCTCGCTCCAAAGCACGCCGTTCGGGTTTCTGGTGCGTCCACCCGAGTCGATGCAGGAGCTGGCCGGCAGTGTTGAAATGGCACGGAATATCGAAGGTCTCTTCAATCACCTCCGCCACGCGCTTTGTCGTCCACAGTTCTGTGCGGTAGCCATGGGCCACGGCACCCTGAAGCAAGATTCTGATCAGGCGACGCTCTTGCCGTTTGGTCAGTCTCCGCGGACGACCCGGAGAGAATCGCACGCGGAGGGAATCCGTGCCGCGTCGTCGCCACGCGTTCCGCCATCGCATGACAGAACTGGCGGCGCAACCGATACGCCGAGCCACCTCGTTCAAGGACCATTTCTCGCGAAGCAATTTCAGCGCACGCTTGCGTCGATCTGAGAGCAGTTCGGCTGAGCCTCTTGGCCGCACGAGGACCTCCTATCGTCAGAAGGTCCATTATTGCATTATTTTATGTGAGATCAATAGTGCTTGTAGTTTTTTTTATGCGCCTTCTGCCGTTCGGGATCGGCTGGGGCGATCGCGGGACGTGGTTTGCGCAGTCGAAAACCCAACCTCCGGAACAGACGCTGGCATTGTCGCACGCCCAAGGCGATCCCGTACTGCCGCTCGATCCAGGCCGCCAACGTTTTGCCGTCCCATACATTCCCACCCAAGCCGATCTCTCGTGGCATCCGGCGAAGAGCAGTATTGATCCCTCGCATATGCTTTTCGCTCAGGCGTCCCGGCCGCCCGGATCGGTCGCCCTCCCGCAGTGCCGCTAGACCCCGCTTTTCGAACCCGCGAATCCAATACTCGACCGTTCTCGGTGCATCGCCCAACAGCGCCGCCACTTCTGGACAGGTCATACCGTGGGCCACCAGCAGTAGACCGTGAAGCCGGTGGTCATAGCGTGATTCTTCACTTCGTCGAATTTCATCTTGCAATCCCAGAATGATGGTCTCGGAATCTGCAACAGTGAGTGGTTTCATTCCACCAGGAAACCACAGACTCTCCTCATACGCAATTACTTATGACGCCGTGTTTAGCTGCCCTTTCACGATTTTTTGCCCGAGGTTTTGGTCATCGCTTCGCGCCAGAAGGACGTGAACATCCGGACCGTTGGAGGTTGAAAAGTCCGTCAGGCGCAGAAACTCCTTGCCGTCGGTCGTTTTGTAAATCGTTGTTCGCCCGCTTGTTTGGTGAGCTTTTCCTTCGAGGAGGCCGGTATAAAGCGGCTGAGGGTCGGTGCTTGAAGCGAACGGGGCCGGTTCATTCACCTTTTGGTTGATCCAAAGTTTCTCCGGCCGGAAGGCCCACCAGGCACCGACCAGCAGGGGAAGTCCCACCGCGACCAATATCCACTTCCGGCGCGAGAACCAAGAGCGTACATGCGAATCCATGATTTCCTCCCTCCAGTCCGCGAATCGGACAGATGAACCTGCCCGATTCGGATGAATTATGTGAGCCTCAGAATTTCTCAAGAGGCGCGGCGCCGAAATTCGCGTTGAACCGTTCGCAATAGATCGAGACGGTTTGAAACTTGCTCAGGTCCGTGCCTCTCGGGACGGCGTAGTTCTGGTCGCCTTCGTTCCCCTTGAGCTTGCCCAGCTCCACGCGCTCCGTGTTGCTCTTGAGGAAGTTGGCGTCATCGTCCGCGTCCGTAGCCGCGATCAAAATCACGTGTACGTCGGGCCCGTTGGATGTCTTGAAGTTTGTCAAACGGAGGATCAGGCGCCCGTCTTTTTCCTGGTAGATCGTTGCGCGGCCTGAAGTGCTGTGAACTTTCCCGTGGAAGGTGCCGGTTTCCAGAGTCTTTGCGTTGCTACCTTGCGCGTGCGACGGCGGCTGCAATCCGAACGTGAACGCCAGTGCAGCGACTGCCAACACTGTCCTGATCTTGCAAACCATGATGATTTCTCCTTTCGGTTTTTGTTTTCGATGGGCATCTTGAAGCGCCCGACTCTCACGGGCGATAGGAGTCATCTGCCGCGCGAAAGTTACACGGACGACCAAAAAATGAGGCAATTCGGCAGTGCCTGGCGCGTTCGGCTTGACGACATGACTGGTATGTCCGTTCCAGAGCGGGAGACAGGAGACTTACGAGAGAGTCAGAGCGGTAGTGCGGAGATCACCGGACGACCATACGGGATGCCAATTTCGATGCGCGTATAACAGATTTGAAATCTCGGGCTTATCAGCTGCGGTCCGTTCGCAACTTCGCCATCACGCGATCGATGATTGGGTTGGAGACGCTTTCCGCCAAATCGAATGAACGGCTTTCCGTCACGATCTTGATAGTTTTGAGGCTGGAATCGTAGAGCACCTGGCAAGCGCTGCACTGAGACAGGTGCAACTCAAGCTCTTTACGAACCTCCGCCGACACCTGATCCTCGAGGTAGTCTCCGAACTCGGCCAAGAATTCCTCGCATGTGATCACTGGGCTACCCCCCTGACATTGACGCCAAAGTGAGGCGAGAGCCACTCTCGCAGCATGAGTCGGCCTCTCAGGAGCCGCGTCTTTACGGTGGGCACGCTTAACCCCAGCTGTTGGGCAACTTCATCCGTCGAAAGCTGCTGGATATCGCGGAGCATCACCACCGTTCGGTAGTTCGCGGGAAGCGCCAAGATTCCCCGTTCAACGAGTTGCCGCATCTCCGACTTGGAATAGAATTGCTCCGGGTTGTCCTGCCAGGCCCTAACCTGACGAGGGCGGAAATCCGTCTCCTCGTCGTACGCGCCTTCATCCAGGCTTTCCACGTTTTTCCCGCGTCGCAATCGTTGGAGCGCCGAATTCCTCGCGATACTCACCAGCCAAGTCGAAAACTTCGAGCGGCCCTGAAATCCCCCGATGTGCTTGAACGCGCTCAGTAGAGTGTCCTGCATCGCGTCCTGCGCGTCGGCCGGGTTCCCTAAGATGGCCGCGAGAGCACGATAGATCAACTGGCTATGCCGGCGGACCAATTCTTCGAAAGCCTGCAGGTCTCCGCTTTGCGCCTGGGCGACCCACTCAGCGTCCGGATCCGCTATATCGACGAGATGCACAACGCCCTCACCGCCGATGGGACTCTGGGCGGGGTCACAAAGATGCACTTTATTTTTCTCGAAGGCCGGAGGCGGCGCGAAATCGGGTTCGATTCCGAGTCCCATCTGAAGGGTATTTGCGAAATTGTTGAGGGCAGTGACCGCTTCGCATTCCAAAATCTGCTCCTCGTTGAAACCAAATACTCGAAGCCTGGCGACGTCTTCGCGAGAAAATTCCGGACCACGCGTCCCCAATTTGACCGCAAAGTCGAGTAATGCCTTATCAGCCTCCGATAAGTTGGACTCACGATAGTCCACGGCAATCTGGTCTCCTTGCTCCGGGGCCATCCCCAAACCGCGCAATAAATTGCAATGCATCGCGACGCAATAAGAGTTGAGATTTGCCGCCGACACGGCCAGCAGAATGCATTCCTTTTGCACTCGCGTTAAGAGATCTTCGGGTACCAGAATCCTGTCCACCGCTTCCAGCTCCGCCGCCAACAAGTCGGGCCGCAAAGTCTGAGCGCGAAAAAAGTTCGGTAAGAACCCGTGACTCTTCTGCACCACGCCAAACGGTGGAAACGTCTTCGGACTCAGGTATG
Organism: uncultured Acidobacteriota bacterium; assembly: GCA_963836125.1. Taxonomy (GTDB): domain Bacteria; phylum Acidobacteriota; class Terriglobia; order Acidiferrales; family UBA7541; genus Palsa-295. The sequence goes on along the minus strand of CAWIIK010000002.1, from coordinate 326,208 downwards.
GTGCCGGCACATACGGCCCTTTTCTCTTGGCCGAGGCATGAACATGGGACAGCGGGCCGCGGGGCGCTCCCTCACCCGGTGGAACAATTCTCGGCGCAGCGAGCTTCGGCCCTCCGAAATCTGACTCCGGACCCAAACCCACGGATAGCGTACAGCGGTAGATTGCCAAAGCTGTCGCGACGACCGCTTCGAATATCGCCTCGTCGTTGAACCCGCACGTCCGCAGCGCTTCAATGTCTTCCGAACTCACCGAGGGAGCGTGACGCGCCAGTTTGAGGCAGAACTGCAAACAGGCTAGATCGGTAGCCGGGAGGTCCGCGTTATGCTGATCGCTCAAGAGAGAACGGATTTGACTCTCCGCCGCGCCAAGCGAAGACAGCACTTTACTACCCTCGGCTATGCAGTACGCGTCTTGCCGGTCAACTGCAATGCTTAGAAGGATTCGCTCCTTCTGCACTCGGGAAATCGCTCCTTCTCGTAGACGCACAGCGCCTTCGAGCTTCGCCTGAGCTTCGATGACGCGCGGCAGCAAAGTCTGCGCGTGCAGAAGATCGGGGACGAATCCGAGGGCCTCCCGAAAAGCAACGAAGGGGCCGAAGTTATCCTCAAGTTGAACTTGGCTCAAGAAGCTCATGTGCTCACGGCAGTTGACGCGAATTAACAACAAGCGAGTGTACGTCTACGCCTTCCCCGGCTGCAACCTCGGGCCGGTTCTCCAGGGCCGGACAGATTTCCCGCACCTTTTTCTTTTCCAGACCGTCTCATGTCACGTAGTCGATTTAGCTGCCACACGAAATCATCTGTCGGAAAATCCGAGCAGGTACCGTTAACGCAGGTTCGGGCATTCACGTTGGGGGATTTCGGTCAGCCGGGCGCGACGAGACGACCGATGGAAGATGCGCGAAGCAAACGGGTGCTCATTCTGGGAGGTGGGTTTGCGGGGCTCACAGTCGCCATGGAGTTGGAGCGGAAACTCGCTCGGGATCCTTCCGTCGAGATCACCCTTATCAATCGAGAGAACTTTTTCCTGTTCACACCCATGCTCCATGAAGTAGCCACGAGCGATCTCGATCTCGCAACGATTGTAAATCCCGCCCGCAAGATGCTGCGGCGTGTCCAATTCCTTGCAGGGGAAGTCGATCAAATCGATATTCAGAGTCGGAGAGTCGTTGTTTCTCATGGGTTCGATCATCACCGCCACACCATCGAGTTCGATTTCCTCGTTTTGGGCATGGGCAGTGTCACCAATCTTTATGGCATTCCGGGGCTCCACGAGTACGCGCTCACGATAAAAACGCTGGGCGACGCCATGCGATTGCGTAACCACTTGATCGCCCACCTGGAAGAAGCCGACAGCGATTGCTGCAAGGCAAAAGAACCGCTCCTGACCTTTGTCGTCGCCGGCGGCGGTTTTGCTGGGGTCGAAATGGTCGCCGGAATCAACGACTTCGTGCGGGCAGCGCTTCCTTCGTACCTTCACTTAAGAGAGGACGTGCTTCGAATCGTCCTCGTTCATTCGGGCCCGGTCATCCTGCCAGAACTGGATAAACAATTAGGCGTTTACGCTCAGCAAAAACTCGCGGGCCGCAAAATCGAAATCCGCTTGAACACAAGGGTTGAAGAATTTTCTGGCCGAGTCGTGCGATTGAGTGACGGAGCGGCAATTCACACAAATACGCTCGTTTGGACCGCCGGAACGTCGCCGAATCCGTTGCTTGCAACAATTCCTTGCGCAAAGGAACGCGGCCGTCTGCTCGTCACCGAATCCCTCGAGCTTCAGGCTTGGCCGGGCGTCTGGGCCTTGGGGGATTGTGCGGCTGCACCGGATCGCCGGACGGGGGGATTTCACCCGCCAACCGCACAGCATGCGCTTCGCGAAGCCAAAATCGTGGCTCACAACGTTGTCGCAAGCATTCGCGGACAAGAGAGGAAGCAGTTCAATTTTTCAACTATCGCGCAGCTCGCGGCGATCGGCCGGCGGTCTGGCGTCGCCAACATTCTGGGCGTCAACTTCTCCGGGTTTATCGCCTGGTGGCTCTGGCGCACGATTTACCTGAGCAAGCTCCCGCGATTTGAGAAGAAACTGCGCGCTGCCTTTGACTGGACGCTTGATCTGATCTTTTCGAAGGATCTCGTTCAGTTCCTTGACATCCGCGCCCCGATGACCTCAAGCCCGGAGGTCGATTCGTCACAGAAATCCGGGGCCGTTGAGTGAGCTAGGTTGATCTCGCCGGTGCTCTCAGCGAGAGGCGCCGCCCCATATGCAACTCGACCGATCTTGATCCTCTGAACCCGGCGGCGCCGTTGTTTCCGATCCTCATTGCCGTATCAACAACTTCTTGACCCTTCCAAGCGCACGAAGAAATGCTTTTCGTCGGCGATTCACTAAACGACCAGCGCTATCGGCGAATGACTCTCCTCTTCGGACGAGCTCACGCAATGTCGAAGCGATCGAGATTCATCACCTTGTTCCACGCGGCCACGAAGTCTTTCACAAACTTCTCCTTAGAGTCAGCGCACCCATAGACTTCCGCGAGGGCGCGCAGTTGGCAATGCGAACCGAAGATCAGGTCGACGCGCGTGCCGGTCCACTTCACCTGGTTCGTCTTCCGGTCGCGCCCCTCGTACACACCTTCGGAGCCAGCGACCGGCTGCCATTGCGTGCCCATGTCGAGCAGATTGACGAAGAAGTCGTTTGTCAGCGTCTCGGGCCGCTTGGTGAAGACGCCGTGTGCGGACTTCCCGGTATTTGCACCTAGGACGCGCAGGCCGCCGACAAGCACCGTCATCTCGGGCGCGGTCAGCCTCAGCAATTGAGCCTTGTCTATCAATCGCTCCTCAGGCGCCAGACGCCGGTTGCCGTTAACGTTGAGATAGTTGCGGAACCCATCCGCGGCCGGTTCGAGCGGCTCGAACGAGTCGACGTCGGTTTGCTCCTGCGACGCGTCCATGCGCCCAGGCGTGAAGGGGATTTTCAGGTCGTGCCCGCCGGCCTGTGCAGCTTTCTCAACAGCCGCACAGCCGCCCAGAACGACCAGGTCAGCCAGCGAAACCTTCTTTCCGCCCGACTGTGAAGCGTTGAACTCCTTTTGGATCGCCTCAAGCTTCGGCAGAACCTTTGCCAGCTCGGCCGGCTGGTTGACTGCCCAGTCCTTTTGCGGAGCGAGGCGGATGCGGGCGCCGTTCGCTCCACCGCGCTTGTCTGAGCCGCGGAACGTCGACGCCGATGCCCAAGCCGCCGAGACCAGCTGGGAAACGGAAAGCCCCGAAGCCAGGATTTTCGCCTTCAGACCTGCAACGTCCTGCTCGCCGATCAGCGGATGATTCACGGCGGGGATCGGGTCTTGCCACGGCAGCGCTTCCTTCGGCACGAGTGGGCCTAGATAACGTACGATCGGGCCCATATCGCGGTGCGTCAGCTTGAACCACGTCCGCGCAAACGCGTCGGCGAACTGATCGGGATGCTCGTAGAAGCGGCGTGAAATCTTTTCGTAAACCGGGTCGACGCGCAAAGAGAGGTCCGTGGTGAGCATCGTCGGCGCGTTATGCTTCGCGGGGTCGAAGGCATCTGGGATTGGCGTGGCACCGTTTTTCGCTTTCCACTGATAGGCGCCGGCCGGACTCTTGGTGAGCTCCCACTCGTGGCCGAACAGATTCGCGAAGAAGTTGTTGCTCCACTTCGTCGGCGTCTGACTCCAGGTAACTTCCGGGCCGCCGGTGATCGCGTCTTTTCCTTTGCCTATGCCATGACGGCTCTTCCAGCCGAGGCCCTGCTCCTCGATGGGTGCAGCCTCGGGCTCCGGGCCCACCAGCGCCGTATCGCCGGCGCCGTGTGTTTTGCCGAACGTGTGGCCGCCGGCAATGAGCGCGACCGTTTCTTCGTCGTTCATTGCCATGCGGCGGAACGTTTCGCGAATATCCCTGGCCGCCGCGAGGGGATCGGGCTTGCCGTTGGGTCCTTCCGGATTCACGTAGATCAGACCCATTTGCACGGCAGCGAGCGGATTCTGAAGATCGCGGTCACCGCTGTAGCGTTCGTCCGCCAGCCACTTGCCCTCGGGTCCCCAGAAGACATCTTCTTGGGGCTCCCAGACATCCGCGCGCCCTCCGCCAAAACCGAACGTCTTGAAGCCCATCGACTCGAGGGCGACGTTGCCGGCGAGGATCATCAGGTCGGCCCAGGAGATTTTCCGGCCATATTTCTGCTTGATCGGCCAGAGCAGACGGCGCGCCTTGTCGAGGTTCGCGTTGTCCGGCCAGCTATTCAGCGGCGCGAAGCGCTGTTGACCGGCGCCGGCTCCGCCGCGGCCGTCGCCGATGCGGTACGTTCCTGCGCTGTGCCACGCCATTCGAATGAACAACCCCCCGTAGTGGCCGAAGTCTGCCGGCCACCAATCCTGCGAGTCCGTCATCAAGGCCTGAAGGTCCTTGATCACGGCGTTCAGGTCGAGAGTCTTGAACTCCTTGGCGTAGTCGAACCCTTCGCCCATCGGATTCGACAGGATGGAGTGCTGGTGGAGAACCCGAAGGTCCAGCTGGTTCGGCCACCAGTCACGGTTCGTTTGTGCGGGGGCTGCGCTCGCAAACGGGCACTTGGCTTCAGTGGACACGGTTTGTTCCTCCCTTACGATTGATCAAAATTTTAGTCAAGAAACGTCGCGAACTGCGAACCCACCCTGGCTTTCCCATTGCGCAATCGCCGGCGGCCGCGCTTGCTGGCGCGTGCCATTCATCCGGTATCCAAACGCCGCCTAGCGGGAAGCGTGCCGCGGGGCGCACTTCGTGCAGAGGCCCCGGAAAATGAGTTCGCATTCGCGAAGAATCCGCTTGCCAAGAGAGCGCGAAGCAGTCCTGGGCACGTCGTACCACTTCACGTCCTCCACGTTGCCACAGCGGTCGCAGATGAAGTGGTGGTGCCGCATGCCTTTTGCGTCGAATCGGGCAGCGCGTCCCTCGACTGCCACTTCACGCACCAAACCCGCCTGTACCAGGTCCCGCAGATTGTTATACGTCGTAGCCCTTGAAGAGCGCGGATCCACGCGATTCACAGCTTTGAAGATTTCCGCAGCCGTAGGATGCCGGTTGCATTCCATCAAGAACGCCATCACGGCGTAGCGCTGCGGCGTGCACCGCAACCCGCCGTCCTCCAAGGACCTTTTAATCGCCTCGGCGTCCATACGCAGCTTAGACTATATCTAAGGTGACATTTTGTCAATCGTGAAGGTCGCGCGGTATTCTCTGCCGCCGCGCCTGGCGCTTCAGCCGCGACTCTCTGCGGACGGAGAAACAACGAAGACCAGCGAAGCCAGATAAACCACGATGCCCAATCCGATCAAAACCACTCCCAGGAACGCAAACAGCACAAACGCGAGCGGGTGAAACCACAGAAGGCTCACGATTTCCACCAGCAGCCCCAGAACAATCAGCGCGCCCGAGATACGTAGCAGCCGTTGCATTCCGATTCGGCTGAGCTTCATTGCACCGGCCTCCAGAATTTCACGCGGTCCAGCGACGCGACATCGTGGACCGTGTCGTGACATCCGCTCGTGATGCAGGACATCTGGTTGGACTTGATCGAAGCCATGATGGCTTGATGCACGGGGTTCTCTGCGAAGCTGCGCGCGCCATCGTGGCAGTGCAGGCACTGATTGTTGTCGTAGCCACCGGGGATGGTGATGCGAGCGGGAGGGGTGCTGACATACTGCATGTAGACGCGCTGCAGGCCCCGCAGCTTGTCCTTGAACGGGCCATAGATTGTGTAATCGGCGTGGCACGCGTAACAGGCTTGATCCGCCGGCACTCTGTGATTTTGAAAATGTTGGGCGGGAATGTAGTTGGGATCGTCGACGTAGAGGCTTCGCCCGTAAGGCTCCATTGCGTGGCAGGAAATGCAGAAGCGCGTCTGCTCGGAGCGCTGCATGTGCGCGGAAACTCCCCCGCCCACGCATAGGACCGGCAGAATGAAAAGGGCCACGAAAGCCAGAATCTTGCCGGCCGCTCCCGAAGTCACCGAGGGGCGAACCAGCAAAAACATCGCCAGAACGACGGTAAGAACGATCAGGGCGATCAGAATTCCCGTGAGACCAAGCATCGCACCTCCCGATCACAATAACCGGTCTTGCCCGGCCGCCAGCGCGTGGCCCCGAAAGCAGGAGCTACTTCTTCGCAAGTTGGCGAACGAAGCCGACCACATCTTTGATCTGGTCGCCGCTCAGTTTGTCCTTGTAAGCCGGCATGCCACCCTTGCCGTTGGTGATGATCGCGGTCAACTCGGCATCGGTCTGCTTCTGGACGTCGGCCGATGCGAGATCGCGAATTTTCATCGATTTGCCCACAGCAGTATTGCCGCTGCCGTCGGCGCCATGGCAGACGGCGCACTTGCTCTTGAAAAGGCTTGCTCCGTTACCCTGCGCCCATAGCGGTGCGGAGAATACGAAGAGGCAGAAAGCGAGCGGCAACGCCTTGCGATCGTTTCGATTTCCCAAATGATTCATGAGCGCGTTCCTCCTCAGCAGGAGAAAATCGGGATGCAGGTAAGGTTGCAGTTTCATCATCGCCGGTCAAAAGGCGTAGCGGAAAGCGAAAGTGGCCGTGCTCCCGTTGAAATCTTGCAAGGGAATCGGAGCGAGGCCAAACGGGTTCGTATTTGCCTTCTGGTTGAGGCCGTAATAGTTCCAGGAAACCTTGTAGCTGAAGCCTTTGTGCACGTCAATCAGGATCGAGCCGTACGGCTGCATGTAGTTGTAATCGAGCGTGCCCGAAGGCGCGAGCGGATTCAGAAAAATCGTATTCCCGCGCACGAAACTGCCCGCGTATCCGATCGATGTGGTTACGCGCTTCGACGGCTTCCACATCAAGCCCGCGTGAACGAAGTGGTCCGCGCTGGCGTAGGTTGAAAGCGCACCGACACCTGCCGCGCCCACCGACGCGCCCGCAATCGGGCACGCCGTCGTAGCCACCCCCGGGGGAGAGGTCATAAAGGTTGTGGAACCGGTCGCAGGAGGAGGATTCGAGTAACTGACGGAATAGTTCAAGCAGATTTCCGACTGCGTGTAGACGTCCCAGTGGTTGTATCCAAAATCGATGGTGACGCGATGATTGGGCATGAGCATGGTCGTGAAGCTGTAGATGCGGTCGTGTTCGAGGTTGTCGACGGTCTCCACATTGTCGCGGTTCTCGTGAATTTCGACCGCTCCGTCGATCGTGGCCCACGGCTTTGGCGTATACGTGGCATGCACTTTGTAGCTCTGCACTTGACGCGGATCGATGCGAGTGAAAGAGGCATCGTTGTAGCCCCAGGAAACATCCCCGCCGATCCGGAGAGTATCCGTGGGACGGGCCGAAAGGCCAGCAATCAGCGAGTTCTCGTCGATGCCGAGCGGTGCATACGTCGGACCGCCCGTGGGCAGAGCGGGCGTGTAGGTGATCGAGCCATCGGCGTTCATCATGCAGCCAGGCGGGAGCGCGCCCCCCACCAGAGCGCAGCTTCCACGCGCGGCAAGATAATCGTTTGCTGCCGAGGCGGTAGCGCCGCCGGGATAGTAGATGTCCGCGGTCGTATAGGTCAACGACGAAGTGACGATCTGACGATGGTCGTAGAGATAGCCGATGTAAGCGGTGAGCCGCTTCGTGAAATCATAATCGAGCTGGAAGGTGTTGGACTTCGTGTCCTGCTTCAGGAAATTCCAGTTGTAGGCATCCACGAGATCCGCGGCTGAGGTGGCCGTGTGGTTGGGACAGGTGGCGGCGCTGTAACTATTGGCGAGATCGCAGTTGGCAGTCACGAAATATCCGACCGGAGCGCCTAGGCCGGTTCCTCCGGGGATGGTGTCGAAGAGCGAGCCGAGCATGCTGTTCCATAATCCGGGGATGCGCCAGTTGTTGTAGTGGAAGGAATCTTCGATGCGGAACTTCTCGGTGACCGAATAGACGCCGGTCCAATCGCCATCGACCGAAACGCGCTTGGCATCCGCGGGGCCCGCGGTTGTGCTGCCCGGGGACGACGTGCGGGAGGTCCAGCCAATCAGTATTTCGTTGAAGTCGGGGATTTGATTGTCGGAGCTGCTGTAGCCGAATGACCCGGTCGTCTCGAACCGTTGAAAATAGTTCGATTGGAACCGCAGCCCCTCGGTCGGCATGTAGTTTCGAGGACGGCTTGCTTGGCTATAGCTCACGAATCCGTTGCAGGTCGGATTCACCGTCGGCGGCGTCGTGGTGACGTTTGTGATCGGTGTCGCGCAAGGCAGCGCCTCCGCGGGCGTCTGCGTGCTCCAAATGATGCCCAGATCCACCGGAGTACCATTCGCGGCCTGGTAATCGTACTGTCCGGGCGTCGCGACCGGATTTTCGAGCACGACGTTGTCCTGTTTGAAATAAGTCAGGAACTGATCGTAGGAAATCGTCGTCCGCGGCAGGATGCGGAAATCCACTCCCGCGCGGTACGCGTTCGTCGTGTAGCTGTAGGTCTCGGGGAAGTCGGGAATCGTTCCGCTGTCGGTCGTGAAGTAGCCGGGCCCCTGATCGCGGTCGTGCGAAAAGCCTAGGCGGAACCGCACGCGCGATTGGGGAAACAGTGTGACATCGTAATCCTGCATGCGGCGCACCAGATCCATGGAATGTGGCGAGTTGGTCTCCGCTATGGACGGGTTCGAGCAATAGCCAGGGAGCCCTGGATGTGCAGTGGTCGGGCCGCTGACGATACAGCCGGTAGTTTCCGAACCCAGCGGATTCAATGCCGCCGGATTCAGCGGATTCATGAACAAGTTGTAGTCCCAGAAATTCTTGTCGCGACGGAACAGCACATTAAAGTCGTACCACTTGTTCTTGTCGATGTGCAGCCGCGAGACATCGTTGGGATCGCCGCCATAGCCGAAGTTGCTGAAGTGCAGATTGTCGAAAAACAGACCTTGATGATTCAGCGAGCGCATATCGAGCGTGTAGTCGAAGAGCCGCACGCCGTCTCCCAGATTCACGAACGTGTCGTAGGTGTCTTTATTCCCATTGATCGCGGTCGCCCGGTATCCGAATTCGACCGATTGCTGAAATGTTGTAGTTTCCCGAATTGACGCCCTTGTCGTCCGCCGTGGCATCCTGGGCGCGCAAGACGGGCGCGCCAAGCAGCACACCCGCGAACACCATCAAACTGACCGAGAGAATCGTCCGGCGATAATCCATGGCTCTCTTCTCCGCTGTCCGGAAACCCCGGGGTTGCCAAGCTTGGTGGGTGTCTGACTCGCCTTGCATGTCCTTGCGCCTTTGCGCCGCCCTCAGGTGTTCATGGCGGCCTCTACTTGAAGAACGTGGAGCTGAAATTCGAGCCGTGAATCGCGACGTGGCACAGCGTGCACGCCTGGAAAAAGCTCGCCTGGTTATGGAACGACGGCGCGCCCGGCGCGCTGCTGAAGCTCGACGTCGTGTGGCACTGCAGGCACAGCAAATTGACGTTGCTCACCTTGAGCATGTGAGGATTCGGCCCGCCGTGAACCATGTGGCAGGATCTCGCAACCGTCCACCTTCACGGGCGCGTGCTCGTATACAAACGGTCCCTCGCTTGTCCGTATGGCACTTGAAGCAGACCTCATCTTGCGACGAAGCCATGCGCACCTGCTTCGGACCCTCGGTGCCGTGCGGGTTGTGGCAATCCGTGCACTGGATCAGACCCTCGTTCACGCGATGGTGAAAGGGCATCTCGAATTCAGCCTTCTTCGCGAGGTGGCAGCCGTAGCAAAGCTCGGGCTGCGCTTTCACCAGCAGGAATTCCTTTGTCTACCGCATGGTGCGGAGAGTGGCAGGCGATGCAGCTCACGTCGTTCTTGGTGTGAACCGAATTGAGGGCGTTCATGTGTTCGGTCCCGCCGGCATGGCATGTCAGGCAGCGATCGTTGATTTCCTTGGTGGAAGCGTTCTTGAAGGTGAAAATCTTGGTGATGTCCCCGCCGCCCGCCACGTGCGCCGATCCCGGGCCGTGGCAGGATTCGCAGCCTTGATGCGAAGGACCACCCTTCGTGTCCAGCGTCGTCTTCCAGTGCGGCGTCTTCTCCCAATTGTCGTAGATATCTTCGTGGCAGGTCTTGCACACCTCCGCGCCCAGATACCGCGCCTGCGGAGAATCTTTCGGGTCCGGGGCAGCCGCGGAAGACGTTTTCGGTGTTTGTGGTTCTTGCGCCCGCATGGAGGCCTGCGGCAGGTAAACCAGACTCAGAGCAGCAACAGCTATCCATCGGAAAGTCTTCCAGCGCCCCATTGGACTCCCCTCAGTTCACTTCGGTACAACTCCGGCTATATCTGGTCTGCGGGTTGATTTTATACAACGAGGTTTGGCCGCTCGCTGTGACCAGCGTCACAGCAGCAGCACTATAATCCACACCACTCAATCGTCAATTACGGCTTGGACTTTAATCCGAGTTCAATATTGCGATCAGAGAGCCGACGTGGTCGGGACAAGGTCGGCGGGCGGCTATTCAGATGACCCGTTCTTTCGCGTGTTATTCAGCAGGGCGTCGGGAATGATGAGCCGCTCGACCGGCCGGCCACCGATGATGTGCGAGTCGATAATCTCGTCCACATCCTCGGGCTTGACGTGGCCGTACCAAACCGCTTCCGGATAGACGACAACGGTCGGGCCGAGCTCGCATTGATCGAGGCATCCCGACTTATTCGCGCGCACCGTACCTTTGATTCCGCGCTGTGCCAGCTTCACCTTGAACAGGCGGTGGAGTTCGCTCTCGCCGGACGGATTGCAGCAGCCGCGGGGATGCCCCTCGGGCCTCTGATTCGTGCAGATGAATATGTGCCTTTCGAATTTCGCCATCAAGCTTCCTGAGTCGATTCTACACTGCCGCGGTTCTCAGTCCCGTGCCGAACCGTCCATTCCGGCGAGGACGACCTTGTTATTGCCCGGGATGATCATTTCGAAGATGGATTCCACGCTCGTATAGTCGTAGTAACCGAGCCGCGCGATCGGCCGGATCTTGAGCACGTCGATGTGGCCGTCCGAGGTGATCACATCATCGCTGATATGAATCCCGATCACGCGCCCGAACACCACGTCGGAAGTCGAGAGCATGCTGTTGCCAGGCAGGCGCAGCGTCTGATGGTAGATGCACTCGAAATGTACGGGAGACTCCGCGACGCGGCAGGGCTTTACTACATGGGAAGACGCCTTCGTCACGCCCGAGAGATCGAATTCATCGACTTCCGGCGGAACTTCCTCGGCGGATTTGTTCACGGCCTCGCGCAGTTCCCACGTCGCCATGTTCCAGACGAACTCGCCGGTTTGCTCGGCGTTCACAACGGTATCCTTACGCCTCCCGCGGCTATTTTGCCCGGCAGAAAACATCACATACGGTGGGTCGAACGCCAGCATCTGAAACTGGCTGTAAGGCGCGAGATTGTGCCCGCCGTCGCGGCTGACCGTCGAAATCCAGCCGATCGGCCTCGGAACCACGCAGGATTTGAACGGATCGTAGCGGAGACCGTGACGCGTCTTGCCGGGCTCGTAATACATGGAAATCCCTCCTCGAAAGAAGCACGATTCTAGCGATCCGCTCGACTGCTGTGTGATTTTGGGGAAGCCTATTTCTTGGGGGCGCTCCGCTGCGCAGCCGCTGGTTTCGTTTCCGGTGCTGTGGTTGCCGCCGCCGCCCGCAGAAAGCCAAGGAAGTCCTGCGCCTCTTTTGCGAGCGGCCGGTTGAGCAGGCGGATCACGTCGAGATTGCGGCTCAACGGCTCCGCATCCACGATCTCGATCGAAATCAGCTTGCCCTGCCGCAGTTCCTGCGAGACCGCAATCTGCGGCAGAAAGCCGAAGCCGAGCTTGCGTTCGACCATCCGCTTCGCCGCTTCGATCGTTTCGACTTCGAGCGCCACGTTGGGTAGCAGGCCCGCGCGGCGAAACAGTCCCTGGCTCAATGTCCAATCGCTCGAGCCACGATCGTAGAAAATCAGCGGCCACGATTCCACCTCTTCGAGCCGGACTTCACTCTTGCCCGCCATCGGGTGCGCCGGATGCCCGACCAGAATCAGTGGATCGTTGCGCAGCGTCGTCGTCTCGACCTCGGGATGATTCAGCGACCGCGCCACGCCGATTTCCGCCTCGCCCTCCAGCACCATTTTCAGCACTTGCATTGAATTGCCCGAGCGCAAGTGGACCATCACTTTCGGGCTCTCGTTCTTGTAGTCCTGCATCACATCGGGCATCAGATACGTGCACACTGAAAGCGACGCCGCGATCCGCAGCGCGCCGCCCGTCTGCGGCTGCAGCTCGTGCACCGCCTGCCGGGCCGAGGCCACCGTGCGAAGGAGTTGCTCTGCATGCGGACGCAGCGCCTTGCCGGCCGGCGAAAGAGTCGGATTCGCCCGGCCGCGCGTAAAGAGGGTAGCGCCCAGTGATTCCTCGAGCGCCCGGATCCTCCCGCTTACGGCGGGCTGGCTGACGTGCAGCGCCTCGGCCGCTCGATGAAAGCCTCCGTACATCACCACCGCAAGAAAAGTCTCGACTTGGTCGATTTCCACGGCTTCTTCTCCCTGCTTCTCCCGGACTATCGCTACGTAAGCCCAGCAACTGCGCTACATGATAACACAGGCTTATCGCCACGATAATTACAATCACTTTGACTTAACTAACCCGCCCCTGCGACAATGACCACCGAAGTTGCCCGCCCCCGATTCGGCGCGGTGGCGATACAGATGGCATAGTGGTTGCAACAAGCGAGTTCCTTTTCATCCCAGGTGAGCTAGCACTCTCGTTCGATGCATGAGCAGGCTCGTACCTGCCTTCGTGCGTAGCCGTGAAAACCGCGGCCTATGGAGGCGACAGGATGTCGAGCAACAACGGCAAGCACGCAAACCTGGAGACGGATTGGCGGAGCAGTCCGCGCTGGGCGGGGATTGCGCGTCCCTACAGCCCGATGGACGTGGAGCGGCTGCGCGGCTCGATCCACATCGAGCACACGCTGGCGCGCGTCGGCTCGGAACGTCTCTGGAACCTCCTGCATTCGGAACCGTTCGTTGCGGCGCTCGGCGCGATGACCGGCAATCAGGCCGTGCAGCAGGTAAGCGCCGGGTTGCAAGCGATCTACGTCAGCGGCTGGCAAGTGGCAGCCGACGCGAACGAGGCGAACGAGACGTATCCCGACCAGAGCCTCTATCCCGCCGACAGCGTCCCGCACCTGGTACGCCGCATCAATCGGGCCCTCCTGCGCGCCGATCAGATCAACCACGCCAATGGACATCACGCGGACAACGCCGATGGCAAAGTGGCATATTGGCTCGCGCCGCTCGTCGCCGATGCGGAAGCTGGCTTCGGCGGCAACCTGAACGCTTTTGAGCTGATGAAAGCGATGATCGAGGCGGGCGCTTCCGGCGTTCATTTCGAAGATCAGTTGTCATCGGCGAAAAAATGCGGACATCTGGGCGGCAAGGTGTTGGTTCCGACCACCGAAGCGATTCACAAACTCGTCGCCGCCCGCCTTGCAGCGGACGTGATGGGAGTTCCAACCGTCATCATCGCGCGCACCGACGCCGAGAGCGCTAGTCTTCTCACGAGCGATGTGGACCCGCAGGATCGCGCGTTCATCACTGGCGAACGCACGTCCGAGGGATTCTTCGGCGTTCGCAATGGCACCAAGGCTGCCATCGCGCGCGCGATCTCGTACGCTCCTTACGCCGACATGATCTGGTGCGAAACCTCGAAGCCCGATATCCATGAGGCGCGCGAATTCGCCGGCGGCGTACACGCGAAATTTCCCGGGAAGCTGCTGGCGTACAACTGCTCGCCTTCCTTCAACTGGCGCAAGAATCTCAACGACGCCACGATCGCAAGTTTTCAGCGCGAAATCGCCGCGATAGGCTACAAGTTTCAGTTCATCACGCTCGCCGGCTTCCACGCGCTGAATCATTCCATGTTCGAGCTCGCACGCGGCTACAAACACGAAGGCATGAAGGCGTATTGCCGCCTGCAGGACGCGGAGCTCGAGAGCGAACACCAGCAGGGCTACGACGCCGTGCAGCACCAGCAGTTCGTGGGCACCGGATACTTCGACGATGTCCAGCAGGTGATCACCGGCGGCACTGCATCCACCACTGCCCTCGACGGCTCGACGGAGGCGTCGCAATTCGCGCCCCGTAAGCGCGCCGCGCATGCGCTGAAGGAACCCGACGCAGTCCGCTGCTGAAGAATCCGCGAGATGCTGCCCTTGACGTGCCTCTCGCGTCGCGCGAGGGATGCGCGCAGTGTGGGCGTACAAGAGTCGAACACCGAAACTCCGGCGGAGTGCGGGAGCTCGCTCTCGCCGCTTGCCAGCCGGGCTCGCCGGCGAGTGCCCCGCACATGCCACATGCGCTGCGGTGTTACAGTCGGCGATCGCGAACGCCAGACTTCACGATTTTGGCCGTCGTAATGGCTTGCCCCACGTGGCGCTGCGTATGATCGGCCACGTGCACGAGCAAGCCTCCCACTGTGGTCGGCAGCCCTTTCTTTCCGACTTTCCTGGGTTCGCCCAGCCGAATCGCATCGATCGCCCGGATTCTCGCCGCGCCTCGTGCGAGCGCTGAGTCGATCTCGTCGAAGAGCTCCCCACGGGCCGCGCCGGAATCCAATTCCGCCTTGAGCGCCGCGACCTGCTCGCCTGTAAGCTGTCCGCCCTCGGCATACGTGAGCAGGCGATCGATGCTTCGTGCGATATGCCGCAGATGGAACGCCACCGGCGCGATCCCGCCGGGCCGCGCGTTGAGCTCATTATCAGTAAGCCCGCCGCACCACCGCTGCAGATCCTCTTTCGCAAGCTCCAGCGCGTGCAAGACGGCCCTCGGCACGACCGGCAGGTCGCTCAACGTCCCTCGCAGCCAGGGCTCGGGCAAATGTTCGCTCATTTTTCTCTTCCTCCTCCCGCAGGCGCTACGAAACGTGAACCCATAATACGGCTCCGCAGAAGGGCGGCGACACCAGGAGTGCTGCGATGGGGGTTGAATGACTTTACTGAGTGGCGAGAGAGAACCCGTATCGCTCGAAAATGGCGCGAGCCTGCCGGCCGGACAGGAAATCTTCAAAGGCTTTCGCAGCGGCAGCGTACTTCGTGGTTTTGATCACGGCGACCGGATAAATCACCGGCGCGTGGGAATCGGGCGGTGCTTCGGCGACGATCTTCACCTTGTTCGACGAAAGCGCGTCGGTCGTGTAGACAATGCCTGCGTCGACGTCGCCCGTCTCGACATACGTGAGCACTTGCCTGACGTCTTTCGCCAGCACAGCTTTTGCGTTCACGTGATTGTAGATTCCGTAATGCGTCAGTACCTCCTGCCCGTATTTTCCCGCAGGCACGGTCACCGGCTCGCCCAACGCGACTCTTTTCACCCCTGGCTTCAGCAGATCCTGAAAGCTCGTCAAGCCGAGCGTCGAGCCCCTCGGCACGATCAGGACGATTCCGTTCCGCAAAAGGTCCCTGCGCGTGCCTTCGAGCAGCGTGCCCTTGGATTCGAGCGTGTCCATCTCCTTGGGCGCGGCGGAGATGTACACGTCGACTGGAGCGCCTTGCTCGATCTGCAATTGCAGCGTCCCCGACGCGCCATAGTTCATCGAGAGCGAAACGCTCGGGTTTTGCGACGCGTAGGCCTGCTTGATCGCGTCGAGTGCATCCTTCAAGCTGATCGCCGCGGAGACGGTGAGATCCGCGTGCTGCGACGGCGGTGTGGGAGTAGTTGAAAAACCGGATCCAGCGCCTAGAGGCAGGCAAAGCAAGGCGAATGTAGCCAAGCGCGCCAACAGGGTTCTCATCCTCCGATTTAATATGGCTCTGTCCGTTATGTCAAAGCTTTGTAAGTCGCTCTGGAAGGATCCTCCCGGATATCCCGAAAGGAAATTGACACCGCGCGGCACTTCCGGTACCCTGGTTGGGATGAACCTGATGCTACTCGGCGCTTGTGCGGCTTGTAACTGTTGTTGTCCGGACGTGTGTACGCCGCCGGGGGCGCCTGGGTTCGCGAGATAGGTTCTTAGCAAAACTCGACTGGAATCCCACCCGCCCTCGAATGAATCGAGGAGCGGGTTTTTTTATGTCTTCACAAGAGATCAAACTCGATCTGAACGCCACCCCACCGAGGGCTGCTGCCAGCGGTCTGTCCGGCCATCTGAAGAGGCTTGAAGCTGAGAGCGTCTTCATCCTCCGCGAAGCGGCGGCCGAATTCGCTCACCCAGTGATGCTGTACTCGATCGGCAAAGACTCCTCCGTGATGCTGCGCCTCGCGCAGAAGGCGTTTTATCCCGGCAAGATTCCGTTCCCGCTGCTGCACGTCGACACGAGCTACAAATTCCCCGAGATGATCGAGTTCCGCGACTGGTACGCAAAGCACGTCGGCGCCGAGCTGATCGTGCACAAGAACCAGAAAGCACTCGACGAAGGCGCGAATCCCTACGATCTCGGCACGCAGAAATGCTGCGGCCTGCTTAAAACGCGTTCGCTGCTCGATGCGCTCACCGAGGGTGGCTTCGACGCCGCCTTCGGCGGTGCGCGACGCGACGAAGAGAAATCGCGCGCCAAGGAACGCGTCTATTCGTTCCGCGACTCGCTCGGCCAGTGGGATCCGAAGAACCAGCGCCCCGAGCTTTGGAATCTCTACAACGGGCGGCATCACAAGGGCGAAAGCATTCGTATCTTCCCGCTTTCAAACTGGACAGAGCTCGACGTCTGGCTCTACATCCAGTCGGAAAACATTCCCATCGTTCCGCTCTATTTCGCGAAGGAACGTGAAGCCGTGATTCGCGGCAATTCGATTCTGCTGCCGCAGACCGGCGTGCGCCCGCTGCCCAACGAGAAAACGCAAATGATCAAGTGCCGCATGCGTTCGCTCGGCTGCGTGCCGTGCACGGGCGCGATCCGTTCCGAAGCCGACACCGTACCGAAAATCATCGAGGAGATGCTCTCGTTCCGCCGTTCCGAGCGCGAAAATCGCGTGATCGATCACGACGAGGAAGGCTCGATGGAGATCAAGAAACGCGAGGGATATTTCTGATGCCGGCCGTGCCTGCCGAGCCTTCTCCCGAAACGACGATGGCAGCGTCAAGCACCTCGCCGCTCTCGAACGCGGGCCTTCTCCGTTTCACCACGGCAGGCAGCGTCGACGACGGCAAGTCCACGCTCATCGGCCGCCTGCTCTACGACAGCCAGTCGGTGCTCGAGGACCAGCTTGCATCGGTACAAAAGAGCAAGGTGAACCGCTCGACCGGCCCGATCGATTTCTCGCTTCTCACCGACGGCCTGCGCGCCGAGCGCGAGCAGGGGATCACGATCGACGTCGCCTACCGCTATTTCACGACTCCGCGCCGCAAATTCATCATCGCCGATACGCCGGGCCACGAGCAGTACACGCGCAACATGGCCACCGGCGCCTCGACGGCCGACGCGGCGATCGTGCTGATCGATGCGACGAAAGGCGTCCTGCGGCAATCGCGCCGCCACGCCTTCATCGCCAGCCTTCTTGGAGTGCAACACATCATCGCGGCCGTCAATAAAATGGACCTGGTGGGTTTTTCGCAGGATGTCTTCGATCGCATCTCCGCCGATTTTCGCGAGTTTGCCGGCCAGCTTGGTGTTCATAACCTATACGCCGTGCCCGTCAGCGCGCTCGAAGGCGACAATGTCGTGCAGCGCAGCAAGCGCATGCCGTGGTTCGAGGGCCCGGCGCTTCTCGAATATCTCGAAACGCTCGAACTCGGCGGCGACGCCGCGACCGGCCCGCTGCGTTTTCCCGTGCAGTATGTGATCCGGCCGGACGCGAGTTTCCGCGGATTCTGCCGGCCAGCTCGTATCAGGCGAATTACGCGAGGGAACGAGCGTGATGGCTTTGCCGTCGCTCGTGAAGACCCGCGTGAAATCAATCGTGGCATTCGAGGATGAAATCGAGACCGCGCGCCCCGGCGATTCCGTCACGATTACGCTCGAAGACGAAATCGATCTCAGCCGCGGCAACATGCTCGTCGCCGAGACCGATGCGCCCTCCGCGGGTACCGCGTTCCACGCGACGCTCGTCTGGATGCACGCCGAGCCTCTCGATCCGCACAAAATTTACGTGATCAAGCACACTACGAGGACCGTCCGCGGCCGCATCAACCACATTCGCTATCGCGTGGATGTGAACACGTTGGAGAATGTTCCGGCCACGAAGCTGGACTTGAACGAAATCGCGGCGGTCGACGTGAAAACCACGCTGCCGCTTTTCTTCGACCCCTACAAGAAAAACCGCTCGACCGGCAGCTTCATCGTGATCGATCCGCTCACCAACGCCACGGTCGGCGCCGGAATCGTCGAGAGCGCCATCGCCGGCAACGGTTCTCATAGCCATGCCACCGAACGCAAGCGCAGCACTAAAGAAGAGCGCATCTTCCGGTTCGGGCATCCGGCCGCTGCCGTGTGGGTGCAAGGGCGCCCTCACGTCGCCGAAATGGTCGAGCGCCAGATGTTCGACGAAGGCTGGCACGTACAGATGGCCGGGCCCAACGATTTTCTCGCGCACGAGCTCGTCACTGTCGCGAAAGCCTTCCGCCTTTCCGGCAACATCACGATCTTCGCTCCGCTCGACGACGGCACGAATCCGAAGGGCGTGGTTCGCGCAATTTACGGCCCCGAGTCCTTCTTCGCGGTTCGTATCACCGACGATACCGACGAAGAGGCGGTCGAGCGCATCATGAAAGTCCTGCGCAAGTGGCGCGACCAGCAAACCGACACGGAGAGGAAGAAGTCATGAATGTGACCCTGCCTGTCGTGGAACTGGAAGCGCTTTCCGTTGATGCTTTGATTGACCACTTGCTCGCCGAAAACACGGGCGCCCCGTGCATCACCTGCAGCTTCCAGGCGGAAGATATGATCGTCGTCGATCTGCTGCGCAAGCGCTTGCCGAAAATCCCCGTGCTTTTTCTCGACACGGGCTATCACTTCTCCGAAACCTACGCCTATCGCGACCGAATGACGAAGGCTTGGGATTTGAACTTGCGGAATCTCGCCGCGAAACAGTCCGTCGCCGAGCAGGAAGCGCAATTCGGGATCCTCAACCGCACCGATCCCGGCCGCTGCTGCCATCTTCGCAAAGTGGAACCGCTTTTTTCGGCCCTCGAGGATTTCGATATCTGGTTCACGGGCTTGCGCCGCGAGCAGTCGCCCACGCGCAAGAACCTGAAAGTGGTTGAGCATCACGTGCTGCCGACCGGCAAAACGCTGTTGAAAGTGAGCCCGCTCGCGGCATGGAGCTGGGATCAGGTCTGGGAGCACACCGGCGCACATTCCATCGACCATCTTCCTCTATACGATTTCGGCTACCCGAGCATCGGATGCGAGCCGTGCACCGCGATTCCCGCTGCGGGCGCCGACGCGCGTTCGGGCCGTTGGGGCGGGCGAAAGCTTGAGTGCGGCATTCACACCGAATCCAAGCGAGCGGACGAATGAACGCGCTCATCGGCTTTCTGATCGCGCTGGCGATCGGTCTCACCGGAATCGGCGGCGGCAGCTTCACCGTGCCGGCGCTGGTGCTGATTGTCGGTTTACCCGCATCGGCGTCCGTGGGAACGGCGTTCGTCTACGCCGGCGTGATGCGCCTGATCGCCTCGCCGTTTTACTTGGGCGGCAAACACGTTCACTGGCGCTATCTGTGGCTCCTGCTTCAGGGCGCGGTTCCCGGCCTGCTGATCGGCACCTACCTTCTGCGCAGATTAAGCGGCCCGTCGAACATGCCGGTCGTCGTCATCCTCCTCGGTCTTTTGCTCACCGCATCGTCGAGCGTGACCTTTCTTCCCTGGGTGCAGAATCAGAATTTCGCGCGCAAGAATTCAGGCTGGCTGCCGTGGCTTGCGCTTCCAATCGGCGTCGAAGCCGGATTTTCCTCGGCTGGGGCGGGCGCGCTTGGCACCGTGTTGCTGCTGAACTATTCGGAAATGACGCCTCCCGAGGTGGTCGGCACGGATCTGCTCTTCGGGCTCGTCCTCGCCGTCATCGGAAGCGCGTTTCAGTGGAAGTTCGGTGCGATCGACGGCCACGTGCTCACGCAGCTGCTCGCCGGCGGCATTCCGGGCGTGATGATCGGCTGCGTCTTTGCTCGCCGCGTGCCCAAGCGGAAGCTGAAGGTCGTCATAGCCGTGATCGCCATCTTCGCGGGATTGCAGCTCGTCTGGAGCGGCTCGCGGACGATGATCCTGAAGCGCGCACACTCCACACTGCCCGCTGCCGTGGAAGCCGCACCCAAGGGGAATTGACGCCTGGAGTTTGGCAAGCTCCCTCTGTTCCCGGGCGGCATGTCGCCCTTCATCGCTAACACCTCATAGGCGCGATCTGGAAGAAGATCGTCGCGTGGCGCACCGGATTCTGGGGCGAGAAAGGCTACGGTCGGCACTACGATTTGATTTCTGTTTGTGATGAATTTTCGTGATTCTCACGACCGGCGGCGGCCGATACGTGCTCTTGAAATAATTTCAGATATCGAAGCCCAGTTGGAGGCGGGCGGCTTCGGACATGCGGTCCGGGCCCCAGGGCGGGTCGAAGACGATTTCGACGTGAACTTCCTTTACATCGGGCAGGCGCGAGAGTTTGTTTTCGACGTCGGCTTTGAGCACGTTGCCCATGCCGCAGCCGGGCGCCGTCATCGACATTTTGATATCGATGCGATGGCCCCCGCCCTGCACGGGAACCGCCGTGCACACGTAAATCAACCCGAGGTCGGCGATGTTGACCGGGATTTCGGGATCGTAGACCGTTTTCAGCTGCTCCCACACGAGTTCTTCGCTGAAGGGCCGCTTGTCCTGCGATCCCGTGGCCTGTGCGGCGTTCGCGGGTGGCGTGAGGCCAAGCGCGTCGGCGTCCTTCACGTCGACGCGAAACATTCCGTGCTCGCTGGTCACGGTGTAGCTGCTGCCGGCAAACTGCATCACGCGCGCGCCGATTCCGGCGGGAAGCTTGGTGGGCTCGCCGCTCGGAATCTCGAGCGCATCGCAATCGCGGCTCAGCGTGATGGATTGGCCGTAGCTCATGGTTCGTCGCTACTCCGTCGTGATCGCTTCCTGCTTGCCTTCGAGCGCAGCATTCAGCGTGTGCCAGGCAAGCGTGGCGCACTTCACGCGGATAGGGAACTCGGACACGCCGGAGAAGACTTCGAGCTTGCCCAATCCGACCTTGGCATTCGCGCCGTTCTCCGTATGGCCGGTGACGAGATCGTGAAAACGGGTGAAAAGCTGTTCGGCTTCCGCTTTCGTCTTTCCCTTGAGCGTTTGCGTCATCATCGAAGCCGAGGCTTTCGAAATCGCGCAGCCGGAGCCCTGAAAACTGATGTCCCGAATCCTGTCGCCATCGAGCGTGATGAAAATCGTAAAGTGATCACCGCAGAGCGGATTGAACCCTTCGGCCTTGTGATTCGCGGCGGGCTGTTCGCGGTAATTGCGCGGCGCCTTGCTATGCTCGAGAATCACGTCCTGGTAGAGATCGCGCAGGTCGGACATCAGGCGAATACCTCCTTCACCTTTTCGATGCCGCGAACGAGCGTGTCGACTTCCTGTTTCGTGTTGTACATCGCCAACGAAGCCCGCGCCGTCGAGTCGACGCCGAACCGCTTCATCACGGGCTGCGAGCAGTGGTGCCCGGTGCGAATCGCGATTCCTTCCCGGTCGAGAATCGTCCCGATATCGTGCGGATGAATATTTTCGAGGGTGAACGAAAGCACGCCGGCCTTTTCCCTGGCGGTACCGATGATTTTCAGGCCCGGAATGGACGAAACTGCGGCCGTCGCGTAGTCGAGCAGATCGTGCTCGTACGAGGCGATCTTTTCGATGCCGAGCCCGCCGACATATTCGAGCGCCGCGCCGAGCCCGATCACTCCGGCGATATCGGGCGTACCCGCTTCGAATTTGTAGGGCAGGCGATTGTAGGTTGTCTTCTCGAACGTGACGGAGAGGATCATATCGCCGCCCCCCTGGTACGGTGGCATTGCTTCGAGCAGCGCCCTTTTGCCGTAGAGCACGCCGATGCCGGTCGGGCCGTAAACCTTGTGCCCGGAAAACGCGTAGAAGTCGCAATCAAGCGCCTGAACGTCGACCTTCATGTGCGGCACAGCCTGCGCGCCATCCACCAGCACCGGAACGCCATGGCTGTGCGCCATCTCGACGATCCGGCGGATCGGGTTGATGGAACCAAGCGCATTCGAAACGTGGGTCACGCCGACCAATTTCGTTTTCGGGCCGAGCAATTTCGCGAATTCGTCGAGAATCAGCTCGCCGCGGTCGTTGATGGGAACCACTCGCAGCTTCGCGCCGCGATCTTCGCAGAGAAGCTGCCAGGGCACGATATCCGAATGGTGCTCCATATCGGTGATAACGACTTCATCGTCCGCATGAATCTGCGCGCGGCCGTAGGTCTGCGCGACGAGGTTGATGCCTTCCGTGGTGCCGCGCACGAAGATGATTTCGGTCGGGCTCGCGGCGTTGATGAATTTCTGGGCGGTCTGGCGCGCGGCCTCGTATTCCTCGGTCGCCTGCTCGGAAAGATGGTGGACGGCGCGGTGGATATTGGCGTTGGTGCCCTCGTAATACCGGGAGATGGCGTCAATCACCGCTCGCGGCTTCTGCGAGGTGGCGGCGTTGTCGAAATAGACTAGCGGCTTGCCGTGAACCTTCTGCTCGAGGATCGGAAAATCGGCGCGGACGCGCTCGACATCGAAAATACCGGATACGGGCTTGGCGGCGATGCTCATGCGACTCGCTCCTCGGGCCGGGAAGAATACGCGATCCGCCGCAGATCCTGGCGAACAAGATTCTCGACATGCGCGCGCGCAGGGCCTTCCTTCATGCGGCCGAGACACTCACCCGCGAACGCCGTGAGCAAAAGGCGGCGCGCGGAGGTTTCGTCGATCCCGCGAGAGCGCAGATAAAAGAGCGCGTCTTCCTCGATTTGGCCTATGGTGGCGCCGTGCGTACACTTCACGTCGTCGGCGTAGATTTCGAGCTGCGGCTTCGTATCGATCTGAGCCGTATCGGAAAGCAGCAGGTTGCGGTTGGTCTGTTTGGCGTCGGTCTTCTGCGCGTCCTTGTGAACGATGATGCGGCCGTGAAAGACGCCGTGCGCGTGGCCGTCGAGAATGCCGTTGTAAAACTGGCGGCTGCCGCAATGCGGGCTGGCGTGCTCGACGAGCATGTAGTTGTCGAGATGCTGCCGGCCGCTGCCGATGAAAAGGCCGTTGATCAGGCACTCGCTGCCTTCGCCCGCCAGCACCGGATGCACGTTGTTGCGGACGAGCGCGCCGCCGATAAGAACGGAGTGCGACGACACGTCCGCCGCCCGTCCCTGCTCGATGCGCAGAGTCGAGACGTTGAAAGCCTGGCCGTGCTCGCGCTCAATCATGTAGTGCGAAACCACGCTGTGATCCCCGGCGACGAGTTCGGTGACCGTGTTGCACAGCGCTTTTTCGCCCTGGCCGATCGAAATGTAGTCCTCGACGATCGTGGCCTGGCTGTTTTCCTCGGCGACGATCAGATTGCGCGGATGGCTGACGGACGGCGTGTCGTGCGCCAGAGAAATAAAAAGCAGATGGGTGGGGCCTTCGAGAATGACGCCTTTTGGGACATGAATGTACGCGCCGTCCTCGACGAACGCCGTATTGAGCGCGGAGAAGGCATCGCGCTGGATATTGAGGTAGCGGCCGAGGTGTGCTTCGATGGCGGCGGGATGCCGCGTGATTTCGGCGGCGAGATTGGCTATCGTGACGCGATCGGGCAGGCGGCCGAACGAGGAAAGCTCGGCAGCGAAACGGCCGTCGACGAAAACGAGCTGGCAGGCGGCCCCTGCGACGTGATACGGAGCGATGTCGCTCCGCGAGGGCAGGTGGTGGCCGTTGCGCACGAGATGAAACGGCGTCTGTGCAACCGCCGAAAGATTCGTGAAGCGCCAGTCTTCATCGCGCGTCGTCGGAAAGCCCGTTTCGGCGAAGCGCGCGAAAGCGTCCTTCCGAAGCTTGCGCAGCCAGGCGTGCTCGTGGCTCGCAGCGGACTTTTCGAGTCCGCCGAAGCTTTCGGTGTAGTGTTCAAGAGCTTGCGTTGCCGCCGCCACGTTCAGTTCCGATCCTTTTTCGGACAGACTGAAGTCTGTCCCACTCTCGCCGTCATGCGGCACCTGCCGCGGATTCGAAGGTGGCGTAGCCCTTGTCTTCGAGCTGCAAGGCGAGCTCGGGGCCGCCGGAACGGACGATGCGACCGTCGACCAAGACGTGCACGCGATCCGGGACGATGTAATCGAGCAGCCGCTGATAGTGTGTCACGACGAGAATCGCGCGCTCGGGGCTGCGCATGGCGTTCACGCCCTGCGCGACGATCCGAAGCGCGTCGATATCGAGGCCCGAATCGGTTTCGTCGAGAATCGCGAGCCTGGGCTCGAGAATCGCCATCTGCAAGATCTCGTTGCGCTTCTTTTCGCCGCCCGAGAAGGCTTCGTTCACAGAGCGATTCAGGAACTTTTCATCCATTTCAAGCAGCTTCATTTTTTCGCGAAGCTTCGGGAGAAAATCCATCGCGTCCACTTCTTCCTCGCCCCGGTATTTGCGGATCGCATTCAGCGCCGAGCGCAAGAAGTAGGCGTTGCTGACGCCCGGAATCTCGACGGGATATTGAAACGCGAGAAAGAGTCCTTCGCACGCCGCCTCTTCGGGCTTCATCGCGAGCAGGTCTTTGCCGTTGAGCAGCACTTCGCCGCCGGTGATCTCGTAGGTTTCCCGGCGGGCGAGCACCTGCGCGAGCGTGCTCTTGCCCGAGCCGTTCGGTCCCATGATCGAGTGAGCTTCGCCGGCGTTCAGCGTGAGGTTGACGCCCTTCAGGATTTCGTTGCCGTCGACCTTGGCCCGCAGGTTTTTGATTTCGAGCAAGCTCATCTTCTTCCCTTCGTTCCTCTCGCTGCCTCTTCTTTTTCCTGACTTTTGCTGTTTCGGCAGGGCCCCGTTCCTGTGTCGATTAGAGCGAGAACCCGTTCTTTGTTTCCAACCACTTGCGTCGATTTCTGATCGCCGGAATGTGGATTAGAAACCCGCTATTTCGCAGCCTATCCGACGCTGCCTTCGAGGCTGACGCTCAACAGCTTTTGTGCCTCGACCGCGAATTCCATTGGCAGCTCGCGGAAGACGCGCTTGCAGAAACCGTTGACGATCATCGAGACGGCGTCTTCCGCCTTCAGCCCGCGCTGGCGGATGTAAAACAATTGATCCTCGCCGATTTTCGACGTAGAAGCCTCGTGCTCCATCCGCGCGGTGGAATTCTTCACTTCGATGTACGGGAACGTGTGCGCACCGCACTTATCTCCGATCAGGAGCGAGTCGCACTGCGTGTAATTTCGCGCGCCGGTCGCGTCCTTCATGATTTTCACCTGGCCGCGATAGGTGTTCTGGCCGTGGCCCGCGGAAATGCCCTTGGAGACGATCGTGCTGCGCGTATTCTTGCCGATGTGGATCATCTTCGTGCCGGTGTCGGCCTGCTGGTAATTGTTAGTGAGCGCGACGGAGTAGAATTCGCCGATCGAATTTTCGCCTTGCAGGATGCAGCTGGGGTACTTCCAGGTGATGGCCGAGCCGGTTTCGACCTGCGTCCAGGAAATCTTCGAATTCTTGCCGCGACACGCGCCGCGTTTTGTGACGAAATTGTAGATCCCGCCCTTGCCGTTCTTGTCGCCGGGATACCAGTTCTGGACGGTCGAATACTTGATCTGCGCGTCATCGAGCGCGATCAGCTCGACCACGGCGGCGTGCAGCTGATTTTCGTCGCGGATCGGCGCGGTGCAGCCTTCGAGGTAGCTGACGGACGCGCGCTCATCGGCGACGATCAGCGTGCGCTCGAACTGGCCCGTCTCGGCGGCGTTGATGCGGAAATAGGTCGAAAGCTCCATGGGGCATTTCACGCCCTTGGGAACGTAGACGAACGACCCGTCGCTGAAAACGGCGGCATTGAGCGCGGCAAAGAAATTGTCGGTGTACGGAACCACAGTGCCGAGATACTTCTTCACGAGCTCGGGATGCTCTCTCACCGCTTCGGAGAACGAACAGAAGATTACCCCTGCTTCGGCCAGCTTCGCCTTGAAGGTGGTGCCCACCGAGACGCTATCGAACACGGCGTCGACTGCAACGCCAGCCAGCAGCTTTTGCTCGGCTAGCGGGATGCCCAGCTTTTCGTAGGTGCGCAGGATTTCGGGATCGAGTTCGTCCAGGCTCTTGAGATTCGGCTTCTGCTTGGGCGCCGAATAGTAGGAGATGTCCTGATAATTGATCGGCGGATAGTGGACATTGGCCCACTTCGGCTCGGCATCGGCCTTTTCGAGCGATTCCCAGTGGCGATAGGCCCTCAGGCGCCACTCGAGCATGAACTCGGGCTCATTTTTCTTGGCCGAGATGAAACGAATGATGTCTTCGCTGAGTCCCTTGGGCGCGCGATCCTCGCCAATGTCGGTGACGAATCCCCACTTGTA
This sequence comes from uncultured Acidobacteriota bacterium, assembly GCA_963836125.1. Classification (GTDB taxonomy): domain Bacteria; phylum Acidobacteriota; class Terriglobia; order Acidiferrales; family UBA7541; genus Palsa-295. The sequence goes on along the minus strand of CAWIIK010000002.1, from coordinate 299,743 downwards.
TTCCTGCTGCGCGAGTTCGCGGATGGCGTCGGTATTCGAACTCATTGAATTCTCCCGGAGGCGATCGTCTGCACGATCCTGCCGCGCGTGTCCTTGATGCTGGTGAGATGCATGGGCCGGACAAGATCGGACAACGTGATTTTGTCGAGAACGCCTCGCACAGCCTGGTTGATGATCTGCTGGTTGCTCTTGATGGGGCAGTCGGATTCAAGATTGCAGAGGCCGGTCACGTCCGTGCTGCATTCGGTGAGGGCCATCGGTCCTTCGATCGCGGAAATGATCTCAACGACTGAAATTTCTCGCGGCTCCTTGGCCAGGATGTAGCCGCCCTTCGTGCCGCGGTGAGACGTGAGCAGGCCACTCTGCAGAAGTTGCTTCAGGAGCTTGCTGACGGTTGAAAGAGGCAGGCGAGATTCGACGGCCAGGTCTCGCGCGGTGCGCTGCGGCAGGCCGTCGCGACGGGCGATAATGGTCATCAAGACCAGCCCGTAATCCGTTAGTTTGCCGAGCCTTACCATCCCTCAGCCCCTCACTAGATCATATAGCACCAATCCAGTACGGTTTCATTCTAGCAATCGAGGTAGGAGTTTGCAAGCGGCAAGAGGGAGGAGAGTCACGGAGGAGAGATTCTTCGGCTGCAAGTACGGCAGCCTCAGAATGACGAAAGCAGAGCGTGCAGCATTCGTAGCGGATGAAAGAAGTAAATCGACATGGCGAAGCCGACCGCGATGATGAAGCGGCGGATGTATTCGGGATTCACTTTTTGGGCGAAATGCGCACCGGCGTAGCCTCCCGTGGCGGCGCCAAAGATCATCACGATGGCCTGCGGCCAGACGATCACACGGGCCACAATGAAAGTGACGATCGCGACGCCGTTGACGATGCTGACGAGCAGCGTCTTCATGCCGTTCATGGCGTGAATGTTCTCGAGGCCGAGAATCGCGAGCAGCGACAGGAAGAGAATGCCCGCGCCGGCGCCAAAGTAACCGATGTACATCGCGATGCCGAGTTCGAAGAGCAGGCCGAGAGCGATCAGCGAAGCGGGGATCCTGGCGCGAACGGGTGGAGAGGCGGGCGAATCGCCGGGAGCGGCCGCGCAATCGCTTGCGGTGCGTTTGCGGACCCAGGCGGTGATGCGTCCACTGAAGAGAAAGAGCAGAGTCGCGCCGAGCAGCAGCCAGGGAATCAGTCGCACGAACGTGGCCTGCGGCGTGTGCAGCAGAACATGCGCGCCGAGTATGCCGCCGACAATGCCGAGTCCGATCAGCGGCAGAAGCAGGCGGCGCGCTTCGGGCGTGAAGGCGTTACGATAGGCGACCGTGCTGGCGAGGGTACCGGGCCAGACGGCCACGGTGTTGGTGGCGTTCGCGGCGATCGGCGGAATCCCGGTGAAGAGCAGCGCCGGAAAAGAAATGAAACTGCCGCCGCCGGCGACGGAGTTTATAGTTCCAGCTAGAAATGCCGCGAAGAAGAGGAAGACCGGGTGGTGGAGGAACACAAGAAAGAATAACCTGCGCGCGGCGCGAAGTCACCCGCGATGATTTGGCGCTGCGGACGCGAGCGACGGCTGGCTCGCGTTTTACTTCGCGAAGGCGTCGGGGTGGCGCTGCGCGTACCAATGGCAGAAGAGCAGAAATAGCGCGGCGGCGAGATAGCTGAGCGTGAAATCGGGCGCGACCCACCAGCCGAGCTTGTTTTCGATGCCGAGGGGCGTGAGGCGATACGCGTGGATCACGCCAACGCAGGAAAGGGCCGCGGCGACGAGCATCCAGATCGAGGCGCGCAGGAATTTGCGTTCGAGCATCCAAACCAGCGCCGCCGCCCAGATCATCGAGACCAGCAGCGCGCCCTGGCCGAGCGCGATGAGTCCGTAGATCGCGAGCTGGCTGCCGAAGCGCGGGGCGACCGTCATGAGGTCGCTGCCGGCGGTGCGCACGGCGAGGTCGACGGTCTGCGCGACCCACTGCGCGAGCATCGGCACGAGGCCGAGCGCGACCGCGACGGTGTGGGACGCGGGAACTTCTGCGAAAGCCTGGCCGACCATCGCCAGGCCGAACCAGACTACGGCGAACGCGACGACTTCAAGCGGCACGATGTGGAGGACGGCAGGGACGAGTCCGCTGAGGCAGAGCGCAGCGCTGGTGATGCCGCCGAGGATCGAGTAGCCGATGCGCGCGCCGTTGGCTTTGTGCGCGTTGTGGCCGATGTAGAGGCTGGTGGGAAATGCGCTGCCGAATGCGGCGCCCGCGAGCGTGGCGAGGCCGTTGACCAGCAGCGATGAAGTGGTCGGGTAGTCGTCCCCGGCGAGGCGCACGCTCTCGAGGATCTGCAGCGACACGATCGTGTCGAGCAGGCTCAGCGGCAGGAAGACAGAGGTGTAACGCCAGCCTTCGCCGTAGGTGAAGACGCGGAAGATATTGACCGGCTTCGGCAAGTAGAGGCCGATAGGAAGGAGTGCCTGCTGCTGCGGCAGCGAGTACCAGTGCATGTGGCGCAGAAAAATCACAGAGACGGCGCCGACGACCATCGCTACGAGACCTGCGGGGACACGCAGCGGCAGGCGAATGCGCGAGGCGTACGTGGCGAGAAGAATGATTGCCGGCAGCAGCGCTACTGCCGGAGCCTGAAAGATGCCGAAGACGAAGCCCAGGCACAGGAACGCCATCGAGAGGCCAGCGAGCGGAGAAAGCAGCGCGGCGAGAGGAGTGGTGCGGCGGAGCCAGTTGATGCAAAACGAGCTGACGCTTTGCACTACGCCGCTGACAAGGCTCGCGAAAATTCCCATATGCCAGGCGAGCGTCGCGTCGTGCGTGCGGTTGTAGACCGGGACCATGATCAGGGCGACGTAGGCGAAGATCGTCGGCGTGTTGACGCCGAAGGGAATTGCGGTCACATCGCTGCGGCCCGTGCGGCGCGCCAAACGATGTGCCTGCCACGCATAAAACAGATTGCCGAAAAGAATCGAAAACGCAACCGCGGGAAGGATGCGGCCGGCGACGAGTTCCGGAGGCAGACCGCACAACGGCGTGAGGCTCGCAATCAGAAGCAGGTCGGGAAATCCACTGAAGAAGAGGCCGAAGAAACCATCGAGGTCGCCCGGAACGAACCAGCGCGGCCCGGCAGCATCGAACGTTGGCGCCGCGCTAGCGATGGGCGAGACCTCGCGTCATGACGTGCCGTAGCGCAGGCTCATCTGCTGCAGCCAGCGGCGGTACGCGATCGCAAGCTGATCGGAGCGCAGGTGAAGCTCGGTCTGCAGATCGAGCGGCAGCAGTTCGGGGCGTTGCGAGTTCACGATGCGAATGTCCTGCTCGGTGACGGTGTCCTGAAAGCGCCGCAGCTCATCCACCGGCACATCATGCGCGTAGTTCAGTGCCAGGACGATCCACGCTAGGCTGGTTTGCTCGTCGACAGGCGTCACGGTCCCGAGAAGCGCGAAACACTCGTCGCCCTTAGTCTTGACCATGCGCGCGGTGAGAGGACGCTCGACCCAATACGTGTAGAGAACATTTCCTGGACGGCCGGTGCCGTCGGGATCGGGCTGCCAAACTGGAATGTCCCGCGCGACGATCCCTTGCTGAGTGGTCGTGACCTTGTATTCGCCAATTTCGGCGTGCGTCGGATCGCCGAGCATGCCCGCGTGCGCGATGGATAAATGCGCCACGTCGAGCAGATTCTCGATGATGCGGGGCCCTTGCGCGTGAAATTGATACGGTCCCGCGTGCACCAGGCGAAACTCCTCCGTTTCGCCCTCCGGGAATGCCGCCACTTCCGTTTGGGCGCCGCGCGCCGTCCCAAGGCACACCCAGATCAGGCCGTACTTTTCGCGCACCGCAAAAGTTTCGACGCGTGCCCGCAGCGGCGGCGGCTGATCGGGATTCGCGGGGATGCGCACGCACTCGCCGAGAATGTTGTATTCCCATCCGTGGTAAGGGCAGGCCACGCAGTCCCCGTCCTTGCATTTGAAAACTCTGCCGAGCGAGAGTTTCGCGCCGCGATGGATGCAGAGATCGCGCCACGCGTGCAGGCTCTCGCCACGCCACAGCGCCAGATCGCGCTCGAGCACGCGCACGGACAGCAGTTTGCCCCGCGGCACGGACGAGGACCATGCGACCGCAAGCCAATCGTTTATTAGTAGGGGATCGCTGAGTCCGGGATCACGTGGCATAGAAGCGGGCCGCCCAAGCCCTCGTTCCGTAGTTCGATTGAGAATCGGAAGTTCGCGGACCTATCGTACCGTATCCTGCAGGTTCAGAGAATCGCGCTTTTGCGGACGCCGACAAAGGTCTTGGAGCGGCACGCGAACGCGGCAAGGAAGAGAGATTCTTCGCTCCGCTCAGAGAACATGGATGATCGCCGCCGCATGAAGGAAAACTCGGCGACTACTGCCCGAGCAGGCCGAATATGACGACGGCGCCAGGCGTTCCGACGTAGACCTTGCCGTTGGCGATCATCGGCGTGACGAACTTGCAGTTCGAGTTAGTTGCGAACTGGTCGCGGTTGTTCGTCGCCTGATTGCTGTTGTACAGCTCGGTGGCGAGGTTGGTAGCGTCGTAGGCGTGCAACACGCCCGTGCTGCTGCCATTCTGGATGGCCCAGACGATCCCATTCGATGTACCGTTCGCGGAGATGCTAGGCGTGGTTCCGGGATAGCCGAACGTGGAGGGACTCGATGACGACGCCGACGTAGCGAGTTTGGCGGTTGTGATTTTGAACCCTTTCAATTTCCCGCCGTTCGGACCGTAATACACGGCATTGTTGAAATACGCCGGTGCCGACCAGATGCCGCCACTCAACGCGCCGTCGAGTTCCTGATAGATGTTCGCATCGCTCGCGACGAATTTGCCCATGTTGTCGCGGTTGACGATGTACATGTTCCCGTCTTTTCCGGCGGCGACGCCGAGATGCCACGTGTTGCCCTGGGCGTCTTGCACGTCGGGAAGCAGCATCGCGCCGCCTGAGCCAAGATCGGTGTCCCCGGAAGACTCAGACTCGGCGTCGCCGCCACCGGGATTATCCATCGCGAAATAGTCCGCAACGGAAAGAATGCTGCCGGACGCCGAAAGTTTCACGAACGAGTTGCCGAAGTCGCGCGTACTCGGGAACCCGCTGCCGTCGAGCGTCGTATCGAACGTGCCGTTGCCGATGGGAAAATAGATAAATCCGGAGGCATCGACCGAAGGGCCGTCGCCCGCATTCCAGATTCCACCTTCCCGGCCGTTTTGCGTGGCGCCATTCGCCGTCAGATTCAACGCGGCCACTTGCTGCAAAGTCGATTCGCCGTAGCTGATCGCCCAGCTGTTGTAGTTGGGGGCGTCGCAGTGCGACGTCCACGTCGTGTAGACAAGGCCATTGGCGAGAAGCAGCGCCGAGCGCTCTTCGTACGCCGCAGCCTGAAATGTCTGAACGCCGCCGGAGCTGCCGGTACCGTTGCCGGGATACGTGGCCTGGACCTCGGTTGGCGTCAAGCGATCGGCGCCGGTCGTCAAATCGATGCCGTGCAGGCGCTGGTGATAATTGTTGCTGGAATCTTTCGACATCGTCACCACAAACATCGTGCCGCTCGGGCCGGCGCCGGGATCGATCACCGGCGTCGACGTGATTCCGATTTCGGGTTCCACTTGGCCGCATCCCCGGTCGTCGCTCGGCGTTTCGGTGCCGGGAATGAGCGACACCTGCCAGAGCGGGGGTCCGGGAGTGTCGGCATCGAAGGCGTAAGCCATGTCGTGCTCGGTCACGACGAAGACGACATTGTGTTTCGCGCTGTTGATCGTCAAGTTGGGGACGTAAAGGGGCTCGGCGTCGACGAGGCCGGTGACTGGAAGCGATCCGATCTTGCCAAAGCTCGTCGAGTTCACATTGCTCGTGGTCAGAATCGCCTCGTTCGGGTTGAGGCCGGTCCTCATAGTGTCGTTGTGATAGGTGAGAACGCTGGCGCTGCTGGGCGGCGGCCCGGACGCGTTGACGGTCAGGGTTGCGACATGACTCGCTTGGCTGCCGAGCGAATTGCTAACGACCACCTGGAATGTCGATCCGTTGTCCGCGAGCATTGTGGCCGGCGTCGTATAGCTTGCGGACGTGGCGCCGGAAATATTCGCGCCTGTGGCGGCATTCTGCCACTGGTAGGTCGGCTTTGGATTTCCGGTCGCGGTGACGCTGAACGTCGCGGCCTGGCCGACGAGCACAGTCTCGTTCGAGGGCTGCACGGTGATGGCGGGCGCGCTATCGACGGTGAGCGTGGCCGAATTACTCGTTGTACTGCCCGCGGCATTCGTCACCAGTACGCGGAAAGTCGCGCCATTGTCGGCGGCCGAGACTGCCGCAATCGTGTAGCTCGGCAGGGTAGCTCCGGCGATGTTCGAGGTTGCTTGCTGCCACTGATAGCTCAGCGGATCGGTTCCGGTAGCGACGACGGTGAACGTCGCGGCCTGATTCACCGTCACCGTCTGGCTCGCGGGCTGCGATGTCACTTGCGGCGGAGTCGAACTCGGCGCTGGGTTCGAATCACTGGTGCGCCCCGCACAGGCGCATAAGGTCACGAGGGCGGCCACTGCAATCAGCAGGTCGACCTGTCGTCTCATGCGGGCATCTCCCTCGATCGGATTTTCCGCATCCAGCGCCCTGATAACGAGCTCAGGGTCCACCAAATGTTCACCGCGGGTCACCAATGCTGGAGTCGTGCGGCATGCTGAAAAGTCTAGTGGCGCGCCGTCCGTGAATCTAGCTGTACGAACGACTAGGCTTGGGACAGCTGATCGTGTGGCTGCCCGAGCGGGGGCGCTCTTGGTGGGCCCGCTAGGATTCGAACCTATTGAATCCCGCATAATATAGCGAATCTTTCTCCAGTATCCTGCGTCTAATTGGATATGGGAAATCCTGCTGGAGTCCGTCGCGATTTTGAAGCATTAGAAAAACGACGCTTTGAAGCCATCCAGATGTTGGAGCGCGGCTTGCGGCAAGCCGAGATTGCTCGGCGGCTCCGCGTTGTCCCGCAGACGGTGGCCCGTTGGGTGCACCACTATCGCACCCAGGGCAAGTCCGCGCTCCGGAAAGCGGGGCGCGCTGGTCGCAAGCCGCGCTTGAGTGAAAAGCAGCGACAGCAGTTAGAGAAGCACCTGGTCGCAGGTCCGGAGCGGCTCGGCTATGAGACCCCGTTGTGGACCTGTCCGCGTGTGGCTCATTTGATCGAGCAGGAATTTAACGTTCGCTATCACGATGGCCATGTCTGGAAAATTCTGGTTGGTCTGGGCTGGAGCCCGCAGCGGCCGGAGGGGCGAGCACGAGAACGCAATGAAGAGCAGATCCTCAATTGGAAGAAGAAGGTCTGGCCGGAACTAAAAAAAAAGCGCGCCGAGAAGGGCGTATCCTCGTCTTCATCGACGAAAGCGGACTGAGTCAGCGACCGCATCGTTGCCGCACTTGGGCCCCTCGCGGACAGACCCCCATCCTGCAATACAACTTTAATTGGAAGAGTCTGTCGGTCGCTGCCGGCCTCACCTTGTGGAACTTTTACTTTCGTATCTATGCCGGGACCATCAAGAAGGCACAGGTCGTGGACTTTCTGAAGGCCTTGGTGCGTCATCTGGACCAGCCGTTACTGATTGTGTGGGATCGTCTGCCGGGCCATCGCAGCCGGTTGGTGCAGGATTACATTGCCAGTTTGCAGGGCGGGATTTTCACTGCCTATCTTCCGCCCTACGCGCCAGAACTAAATCCAGTCGAGTACATCTGGGGTTACTGGAAGCAGCACGAGCTACCCAATGTCTGCCCCATGGACTACTGGCAACTAAGTGAAGCAGCGCGACGAACGCTACGTCGCATGCGCCGCCGTCCGCGACTGATCACCGCCTTCTGGAAGCAATCTTCTTTGTGGCCAGAATGACTTTATATTATGCGGGAGTCAGTAGGACCAACGGTTAACTCTAGAATAGCGATGTTGCTGAATCGTCTGGCCTCTATCTGCGTCGAGTATGACGAAACAGCACAGTATTTGGCGGGTTTTGTTCTCAAGTTGTTCTCACATTGTGAGCGCTACACGAACCCCATCTTGTGAAAGATTCCGTCGCACTGCAAAGTTACGACATGACCAAGCGCACAAAGAAGGCATGGACGAAGTGGCGAAGGCTGGTTGCCGAGCAGGCGCGTAGCGGGCAGACCGTGACGGCATTCTGCGCTGAGCGTGGTCTGTGCCGGCCGTATTTCTTTGTGTGGAAGAAACGGCTGAGCAAGAGCACAGCGACGAAATTCTTGGAAGTGCAAGTGGCGGAGCCAACGCCAAGGGTGCCAGACGACTGGCGTATTGAAATCCGACTGCAGAATGGCCGAAGCCTGGTGATAGGGCGGGGATTCGACGCGGAACATGTGCGGATGTTGTTGACGGTCGCGGAGGCGGCGGAGTGATCGGGCTGCCGAGCTTGCAGGCCATCGATCGAGCGCAGGGAGCGCGGATCTGGATGGCTGGTGAAGTCACGGACATGCGCTGCGGATTTGATCGACTGGCAGAGCGGGTGAAGGCGGTCATTGGGGAGAACCCGCAAAGTGGCCATCTGTTCGTGTTCCGCTCGCGCCGCGGGGATCGGCTGAAGATTTTGGTATGGGACCGGGATGGATTCGTTCTGTGGTACAAACGCCTGGAAGCGGGAGTCTTCAAAATGCCGCGCGTGGAGCAAGGGGCGCGAGCGGTGGAATTGCGTGCGAGCGAGCTGGCAATGATTCTGGATGGGATCGATGTTTCGAAGTTGAAGCGCGTGCCGCGCTACGAACGCGCCGTGCAAAGCAGCGAATAAAAAGTCCACGAAGAAAAAAACAACGCATAAAATAGTCACGCGCGAGCAACTAAGTTTCTGCTGCTACGTCTAAGCAGATATGCCCACCGTCGAGAATTCCTTGATCGACTTGCCTGAAGATAAAGAAGCACTGAAGGCTATCCTACGTTCGTTGGTGCAGGAGCGCGACCAGCAACAACAGCGCATTGACGACCTGTACTTGGAAAATCTGCAGCTGCAGAAAGAGCTGTTGCGCTATAAGAAGGCAACCTATGGACCGCGGGCAGATCGTTTAAGCGAGAGCGAACTGGCACAGGCACTGCTCGAGTTTGCCGAAGGACTGGAACAAAAACCGTTACCTGCCGAGAGCCTTCCGCAAGGAGAAGCCGAGCCGGAAGTGCGACGCGTGCAGCGGCGCAAAGGGCGGCGGGCGCTGGCCAACTTCGAACATCTTCCGGTCAGCACGCACGTCTATGAGCTGACTGCAGAACAACGACGCTGTTCGTGCTGCGGCGAGCAGCGGCAAGAGATCGGCAGCGAGGAAAGCTGGCAGATCGAATACCTTCCCGGCCACTTCGAGCGCTTGCGGCATGTTCGCAAGAAGTATGCCTGCTCCCGTTGCGAACAAGCCGGCGAAAACCCCCAGATCCAGGCAGCGGCCAAAGCGGAGACAGCGATCGAGAAGGGCTTTGCCGGTCCGGGACTACTCGCTTTCATTGTTACCAGCAAATTTGCGGATTACCTCCCGCTGTATCGGTTGGAGGATATTTTCGAACGGCAGGGTTTTGAGATTTCCCGAGCCACACAGTCGGTGTGGTGCGGAGACGTAGCGGATGTGGTCGAACCGTTGTACCGGCGGATGGCGGAACGGGTGCGGCAGTCTCATGTGGTGGCTACTGACGACACGGTCTTTCCGATGCTAGGACCGGGGCAGACGCAGTCGGCGCGGATGTGGGTGTACGTAGGGGATGCAGCAAATCCGTACAACGTGTTCGACTTCACATTGCACCGCGGGCGAGAGGGACCGAAAGAATTTCTGAAAGATTACACCGAGATTCTTCTGGCGGATGCCTATGGAGGCTACAACGGAGTGGTGGCCGGCAACGCTATCACGCGTGCCGGGTGTTGGTCGCACGCGCGTCGGAAGTTCGTGGAGGCCGAGAAAACGGGGCCGGAGATCGCCCGCGAGGCCGTGGATTGGATCGGCCGGCTGTTTGCAGTGGAGAAGCAGACCAAGGATGAGTCTGTGGCCGAGAGACTAGCGTTGCGGCAGACGCAGTCGGTGCCGGTACTGGCGGAACTACGGCGGAAGTTGCTGGCCTGGAAAGAACAGCTGCTGCCGAAGCATCCCATGGCGGAAGCAGTGAACTACACGCTCGGCCAGTGGGAGGAACTGACCGTGTTCACCAGGGATGGTGCGGTGCCCATCGATAATAATGTAAGCGAACGGGAGATGAAGCGCGTGGTTCTGAATCGCAAGAACTCTCTCTTCGTAGGTAACCCTCGCGGTGGACGGACGGCAGCGATCCTGGCCAGCTTGACCAGCAGCTGCCGCCGGCACCAGATGGATCCGCAACTCTACTTCATGCAACTGCTGATGAATCTCTCTTCGTGGCCGGCAAACGACCTCGACGCCTGGCTTCCTGACCGCTGGAAACGAGCTCACGCTGCCAGGTGTGAAGCTTTGGAAATACCCCGTCTCGATTACTGAACCCTGCGCTTCACATATCGCTCACCTCACATTGATGGGATGAACCCTTCGAGTGAGACACGAATTTGGGCACACATGCAGCTTTCATTTAGCCTTCGTCGCATCTTGTAGTGGAGAAGGGGACTGGGTGACCTGACCGGGCCTTTTTGTACCAGCCGACGTGAGAGAGAAGTCCCATCGAGCGCGAGATGTCACTTCTCTACGATCCTTGGAACCTAGTTGAAACGCTTCCTACCCTCACCAAGAGGGAGCGCCGGATTCTCAAGCTCCGCTACCTCGACGATCTGGAAACGGAGGAGATTCAGAAACGACTCAAGGTCTCCTACGGAACGGTGACGGCTAGCGCGATGCACGGCATCAAAGAGCTTCGCTCCCACTTTCGCAAGCAGGGTCGTAGGGTCGCGCGTGGAAAACTCAAGCCCGGACCGGCCAGCGGTCTCGGCTGGCGCTGGAAGAGAGAGGCACGCCGCGATAGAATCGGAGCCTATGCCTGCGGGACTTCAGCCAGACCGGGACTCCGCGACTAGCGACAAGCGTTCCGCGTTTGACTACACGACGAAACTCGTTGTGCCTTTGCTCTCTGTTGCGGCGCTAATCGCTATCGCGTTGGTGGGGTGGCGTGCCCCACTCGTTCATAGTCTTGTTAAACACATCTGCAACGAGAGCTTCCGAGATTTCTCTTTTGGGATCTAGTACAGCGGCATATTCTGCATCGGCCACGCGGCGCTTCAGCGCGGATAAGCTTGGCACCTTCGCATCGTCAAGCCTGTACTTCTCCAACAGCGTGTCGATGTAGACCTGTGCATCTTGCACGGAATGAATGTTTGACCTCGAGCTTAGTCTATTGATGTTTGCATCTATCGGGGACAGAGGAAAGTCGACCATGCGCTGATCCTCAGAGAAGGCATCCGTCGACGCGCAAACAACCGCCAGAGATAGAAGAGCTGCCGCAAGCACGCTCAACTGGACCCAGCGTAGTAAGGGCATCGTCATCGTCGAAGGGTGCTGTAGACGTCAGCTCTATATACCATTTATTACTATGTGTCAATATCAACAAAAATTCAATATTTAGAGCGAGTCCTGCGGCAAAAACGTCGATCGAATTGAAAACGGCTTGGCATCGCAACCGAGGCAAGCCGTGGACTGCCAACGATATCTATGACATCGACGCCATGTCTCTGGCAGTCCCATACTGCGATGTCGTGGTGACTGAGAAAGCTTGTCACCATGCACTGGAAGTGGCGCGCCTCGGCGAGCGAATGCATACAGCGCTTCTTCGAAACCTTGAGGACCTTCCAAGCATTCTTGACCAATGGAAACCGAAACGTGCCCCTCACAGTTCGATCCCCCGAAGTTCGTCGTGAGAAGTAGCAAGCTCCGTTGGCACTAGGTGTTCCACGAATTGGCGCTTCTTTGCCAAACATCCTCTACTAACAGCTAGTGTCCTGAGTCAGAAGTTCGTTTACAAAAGCGGGCAACGCTTTCCAAGATGGCATCGGCCGTCTTGGTCCAAACGAAAGGTTTGGCAACTTGATTCTGCACTGTCAGATAGCGCCGGAGAGCAGCTTCCAACTCGGCGGTGCTGCGATGGGTCCCCCGGCGCAGCTGTTTTTCAGTCAGGGTGGCGAACCAGCGCTCAACCAGGTTGATCCACGAGGCGCTGGTTGGCGTGAAGTGTACGTGGTAGCGCGGATGGCGCACCAGCCAGCGCCTAATCGCGGGTGTTTTGTGCGTACCGTAGTTATCCAGAATCAGGTGCACCTCCAGATTCTTCGGCACGGCGGCGTCCACCGTTTCCAGAAACTTGCGAAACTCGAGCGAACGGTGACGCCGGTGACATTCGCCGATCACTTTGCCGCTGGCCACATCCAAAGCGGCAAACAACGACGTGGTGCCGTGGCGCTGATAATCGTGTGTGCGGCGTTCGATTTGACCCGGCCGCATCGGCAACAGCGGCTGCGTCCGGTTCAGTGCTTGGATCTGCGCTTTTTCATCCACGCACAACACCAACGCCCGATCCGGCGGGTTCTGTCATCGATCATCTGAATCTGTATTTTTCTGAACGCTCGCCGGAAATATAAGACATATCAGCATCTGCGCCGCAGGCGCACACCCCTCATCTTCACTCATCTGGTAGTTTGCTCACCGGCGGTGGGAAATGGGAACCCGACCGTTACAGCGGTCGAGTTCCCCGTGTGGCAGACCTTCATCAGGTAGCCAGACATCAACAGGTGTTCAAGCTGCCATGATCGGTCGCCGTTGTCCAGCCCCACCGCGGGGCGAGGATGGCGGCCCACACCGAAGTTGTCCTCCGTCAACGAGTTTGTCGTGCTGGCGGCTGTGGCCAGGTCTTCTGGATCTGTCGCCACTGTGACCGGGGACAGCACTACTGTAGCCACTCCTGTCGGCAGCAAACGCGCTGGCAACAACACCGCCTGGCCAACCGCCGCCACCAGCAGAGTCCGGAAGGGCGCCAGGACCATCGCGATCGCCAGCGCGAGTATCGGCGGCGTCACCGATCAGCTCGCGTGACGGATGTATCTTCCCGGATGCTTTCCTACGAGGGCAGAATCCCATCGCGATGTGCGCTTCCGATCCGGAATCCGCATGCCCAAACGAACGGCGCCCTGCAGCGGCACCATGGCTTACTTCGCTGTGTCCTCTGCGGTCGCCTGGGACGTTTCGTGGAACCGTTCCCCCGAATCTTCCGGAGGTGAACATGCTAAGCAGCGACCTGCGAGCACAGATCCGTCACTGGTTCTACGCCGAACATTGGAAAGTCGGCACCATCGCGCAGCAACTCGGGCTGCACCCGGACACCGTCCGCCCCGCGCTGGACACCGAACAGTTCAATCGTGTCAAGGCTCTCCGTCCCTTGGTGACCGACCCCTACGTAGAGTTCATCCAGCAGACTTTACAGCAGTATCCCCGGCTGCGTGCCACGCGCATCTATCAGATGATCCGGGAGCGCGGTTATACCGGAAGCGTGGTGCAGTTGCGACGCGTGGTGGCCCGCCTGCGACCGGTTCGCCAGGAACCCTTCCTGCGACTACGTACCTTTCCGGGAGAGCAAGGACAAGTGGACTGGGCCCACTTCGGCGAAGCCCCCGTCGGCCGTGCCCGTCGGCGTCTGTCGTGCTTCCTGATCACACTTTCCTACTCGCGCGCGCTGTATCTGGAATTCTTCTTCGATCAAAGTATGGAAAACTTTCTGCGCGGCCATGTCCACGCGTTTCAGGCGTGGTCGGGCCAACCGCGAATCCTTTTGTACGATAACCTTCGCAGTGCCGTGCTCGAACGTCGCGGCGACCAGATTCACTTTCATCCTCGACTGTTGGACTTGTGCTCGCATTATCACTTTGCTCCTCGTCCGTGCCAGGTACGGGCAGGAAATCAAAAAGGAAAAGTGGAACGAGCGGTGCTTTATGTACGCGAATCGTTCTGGGCCGGCCGAACCTTCACCACCCTCGAAGAGCTGAATCGTCAAGCCTTTCTCTGGCGTGACCAAGTGGCCCATCAGCGCCCTTGGCCGGACGATGACTCCCGCACCGTGGAGCAAGCCTTCGCCGAAGAACAACCACGACTGCTTCCCTTACCGGCACATCCGTTCGAGACCGATCTGGTTCTTCCCATCCACGCGGGCAAGACCATCTATCTTCGTTTCGACCTGAACGACTACTCCATCCCTCCGGACGCCATAGGACGTCCGCTGACCGTGGTCGCCTCAGAATCGAGGGTGCGCATCCTGGACGGTAGTAAGGAGATCGCCCAACATCGCCGCTCCTTCGATCGACACCAACTGGTGCTCGATCCCACGCACCAGCAAGCGCTGCTGGAGGAAAAGCGCAAAGCCTTCGGATCGACCCCCGGCGGTCGCTTAGCCCAAGCGGTGCCGGAAAGCGAAGCTTTGCTCGATACCGCTTTCGCGCGGGGAGAATCGGCGGGCAGCCAAACCGCGCAGCTCCTCAAGCTCTTGGACACCTACGGGGCCGTCGAGTTGCGTAGTGCCATCCGGGAAGCGCTCGAGCGCAACACGCCACATGCTTCTTCGGTCGCGTTCATCCTGAGCCGCCGGCAGCGCTCCCAGCAACACACCGCTCCCACTCCCGTGGATCTCAGCCGCCACCCGGAAGTGCAATCTCTCGATATCACCCCTCACGACCTGGAGTCTTACGATGAGCTTACCGCCGACAAGAACCATGAGCCCGACGAATGATCTGCCGGCACAACTCAAGCAGATCGGTCTGAAGACCATCCCCGGCAACCTGGACGACTTTCTCGCTCGGGCCACCAAAGCGCGTTGGTCGCCGCGTATGCTGCTGGAGCAACTCGCCCAGGAGGAAAATCAAGAACGTTCCCGCCGCAGCCTGGAGCGGCGGCTGCGCATGTCGGGGATCCAAAAGTTCAAAGTCATGGCCGACTTCGAATGGAGTTGGCCCAAAAAGATCGAACGCGACGTCATCGAACAGGCCCTCACGCTCGACTTCCTTCGCGAAGCCCGCAATTTCGTATTAATCGGACCGAACGGACTGGGCAAGACCATGATCGCCAAAAACGTCTGCCACCTCGCTGTCTTAGCCGGCTACTCGGTTCTCTTTCGTACCGCGGCGGCCATCGTCGAAAACTTGCGTCATGAAATGTTCGAAGGTCGCCGACGCAAGCTACGGGCCTACAGCAAAGTCGATCTGTTATGCATCGATGAGTGTGCGTACCTCTCGTTTGACGATAAGGCTGCCGACATCCTCTACGAAGTAATCAATCGCCGTTACGAAAGCAAGTCTGTGATCCTGACTACCAACAGATCGTTTAAAGAATGGAACCAAGTCTTCCCCAATGCTACCTGTATCGCCACGCTGCTGGACCGCCTGTTGCACCACGCCGATGTGACGCGCTTGGATGGCGAAAGTTACCGAATTCGCGAAAGCCAACAGGAAGCCACCGCACGGAGGAAGAAACCATGAATCCCCTCGATCGCGACGCCGAACAGTACGTGCGTACCGTTCTGAGTCTCTATCAACAGCTCCCGGAAACGCCCGCGCTGCCGAGTTCTCGGGACCGCCTCCATGCCCATCAACTGCAACAACGCAGGCTCCCTCTGACACTGATCGAGGCGGCTTTCTTGTTGGGTTCTTTGCGTCGACTCCTGCGACCACCAGGCGCCCCAGCCTTGTCCCCGATTCATTCCCTGGCCTACTTCGGGCCAGTCATCGAGGAACTCCTTCACAATCCTGTTCCTGACACTTACATCGAATATCTTCGCCGCAGAATACAACCCTTCACCGGGAAAAAGGTCATCGCACAAGAATCCCATCCGGCGAGCGTTCAGAAAAATACAGATTCAGATGATCGCTGACAGCGATGGTTCTGACCTAACATACTTCACCTTGTTCCGCTCTAGGCGACGCTTTGCGGCTGCAATTGTCAGCACCCCTAGTTGGGAACCAATAGTCTACTACTTGATTCCTCGTTACATTAGGAATGGTGTCGCGAAACAAATGGGAATAACGCTCTCCAAAGAAGGGCCGAGCGAGTGGTTCTATGATGGCGAAGCGCTAAGCCGGAACGTGGAAAAGATTCGGACACCTATCCTATTCAATATCTCAGATGCCGAAGTACTGGCCGCGAGACAAGACTTGGTAGCTATGGAGGAGTATGGCAAGCCCTTTGAAAGCTACGTTTTCCCGGAGGAGTCTCATACGAAATGGCAACCCTCCCACCTTTATAACATCTGGAGGCGTAATGTTCAGTGGCTGCAGTTCTGGCTGCAGGATAAAGAAGTTAGCGATCCCGTCGACCCAAGACAGTATGCCCGCTGGCGAGAATTGAAGAACATGCAAGAGGAAAATGATCGCAAGATGCGAGAAGCCGTCACCGGGGAACCGAAGAGGTAAAACTGACGGGAATTAAGATACGGCCTCTCACAAGGGACAAGAACGGGAATCTCTTAGGGGGGGCTGCATCCGGAGAAATCGGGGACTCTCCGACTAACGATTCGTCCGCCGTTCCGGCACAAGGGGCAGCAGACGCGGCGGGGCAGAGTCTCCAACAACCTGACGCTCCACGGCGTTGGATAACGTCGGCTGAATTTTCGGGCCTGGTTGACACACCCGCTGTTCCCGGTTCTATGAAAACGCACTGGAACAGAAGGAACGGGCCCCGAATCACATGACCGCCTTGGAGGCAGTACGGAGCCGTAAGAACGGGGTATCGGCCGAGTGCGGAAGAAGGCTCTGAGGGATCTGAAAGACCCAAAAAATGCCACGTTCGTGACAAGTCCCTCAACTGGGTAAAGCGCAAGGAGACAAACATGGAAACACGAAATCTAGGCATCGACTTCGGCGATTCGGGGGAAACCGATGCCGACATTCGTCGTCCACGCCCGAAGAACGCCACAGGTATTGGGTCGCTTGGTATCGCTGTTCTACAGGCGAGCAATCGAGATTACTCGCCTGTCAGCAAAACGTACAAACGATACGAATGTTCTGCGCGTGATGATCACGGTTGAATCGGATGCTGACCAATCACGTCTGATCGAGGCGAACCTGTACAAATTGATGGACTTGCTGCTCGTTGAGAAACGTACTTCGTGCGGCTGGGCTTCCTCAGATGACGCGCCCAAATGAGAGGTCGATGTTCGCGTATTCGGCCGCTCCGCCCCCCCAACGCCCGGTGAGCTAGTCGTTGGCTTTGGCGATCCGATAAGAATCGCCTGAGCCGGCTGCCACTCCTCTCTAGCGTAGCTGATGACTAGGTTGTTCATTGCGCGGTGGCCCCATAAATGTTGAGAAGAAGTGGCTCATCTTTGTGAGAATTGTTGGACCGTTTTATTGAGAGCCAACACGCCTTGCGCCCGGGGTGACTCGTCACTTGCCACCGACCGCTCGCCATTGCTTCAAATCGGCCTCCACTAGCACACCGCCTTGCCACGATACCGCGCTGTGGCAAGGCGGTTGCCATCCGTTCCGGCCTCCAGAGAAAAGCTTGTCCTTCGGTGAACGACTTTCCGATTGCTCCCCCTTCCTGGTTGAGGGGAGCAATCCTCAATTCACCGAAAGGACAAAGAAAAATGAATTCCGAAGGAATCAAGAAAGTTACAAGCGAAGCAATCAATCAACTGGCGGAGGCATTGAAAGCCGGACAGAGCGACACGCTGACTCGCTATCTCACCGCGATGGCGAAATTCAGAACGTACTCGCTTTGCAACGTGCTTTTGATCCTCAAGCAGTACCCCAACGCCAGCCGCGTCGCAGGCTACCGGACGTGGCAATCGTTCGGTCGCCAGGTCCAGGCGGGAGAGAAAGGCATCATGATTTTTGCTCCCATCTTTCGCAAACAGACCGAGACCAGCAACACAGCAGGAACGGCAGAAGACTCTCGCACCGTAGCCATGTTCCGGCCTGTGTACGTCTTCGACCAAGAGCAAACCACAGGAAAGGACCTGCCCGAAATCGGACGCGTGACGGGCGATCCGAGCGTTCACTTGGAGCGATTGGAAACCTTCGTCCGCGCAAGCGGAATCGCGCTTGAATATTCAGCTGAGATCGCCCCGGCAAGAGGCCTGGCGGCAGAAGGGCAAAATCACCATACTGCCGGACCGCACGCCCGCAGAGACGTTCGCCACCCTCGTGCACGAATGCGGCTACGCGCTTTTGCACCAAACTGAACGCCGGGCAGAGACAACCAAAACGCATTCGTGAGACCGAAGCCGAGGCCGTAGCGTTCGTTGTTTGCAAGGCTATCGGTCTTGAGCCGGGTACAAGCGCAGCCGACTACGTGACGCTGTACGGCGGAGACGCGAAGCTGCTGTTCGAGAGTCTGGAACACGTTCAGCAAACGGCATCGCTCATCCTCGATGCAATCGAACGCTATCCAGAACAGCGCGCTGCATAAACGCAACCTAATCAGGCCCCGGCTTCGCCGGGGCCGGATTTTTCCTGCCCGCCATTCACAGTGAAACGCTTCATCTCTTCTCCGTTCACCCCTCCGCAAACGGCACACCCGGCTTGCGGCCCCGTCCCACTCCGTGGTCCGCTCAGGTGCTCCGCCTCCGTCCGCCTCACCCGCTGCGCATCCTGCCGTCGCTCCGCGCTGGTCCGCTCTTCCGGGCGATCTTCCCCACGGAACCATGCCCCGCAACCCGCTGATCCCACTCGCTAACCCGACCCTAAGTTGGCGATCCGTGTCGCGTGCGTTGCCGGTGGTCTGTGTCGCTTTTTCGCCTTGCTGGGCGGCGAAACTCGCCCCTTTGCCGCGCCCGCGAAAGCGTCCAACGATCGGCGAAGGGCATCGCGTCCCGCTGGCGATATTCGTCGCTTTCTCGCGGCGAAAGTCGTCGCGCGTCGTGGCGAAATCCATCGCTTCAACTGCCAGAGAGATTCGTCGCTCTCGGACTCGGCACGCTGCGCCCTTTCGCGTCCAGACTAACTACTCGTTCGCCCATCGCTACTTCTTTCGCGGGAACCCTTGGTACGGATGGTCCTCTCCGAGGAAATACTTTATGAGGCTCGCGCTCCACGCACGGCTCGATTGATAGCCACAGGCCACCAATCACGGACGGCAAAGTCCTGGACGGGAAACGACGCGAGGCCTACTTTCCCGATGTAACAAAGAGCCCGATGCGGACTCGCATCGGCAAGGATCAGGAGGCACTCGAAAGCTTATGAAAAATCCGATTCGCACTCGTGAAAGGCACTGGAAGCCATTTTTCTCCGCACCGCTTTTACGCTCGGCATGACGCTCGTGCTTGCAAGCAGCGCCCTCGCCCAGACTGGCACTTCGCCCTGGGAAAACGCCGTGAACGTCCTGCAGCAACGCGTTCACGGGCACCATTGCGAAGGGGCTCGCTCTCGTCGCCATCGTGGTCGGGGGCCTGACCTTCGCCTTCGGCGAAGGCGGCGGAAAACGAACCTTTGCCGGCATCGTGTTCGGGCTCGGCATGGCCGGTGCTGGCAGTCAACTTCCTGACTTGGCTCTTCGGTGTTTAGGCATTGGAGGAAATGAACGTGCAAAGCAATCCTGTTTTCCGGTCGCTGAATCACCCGCTCACGATTCTCGGAGCGGAACGCAAACTCTTCTTCTGTGCGCTCGTCATGGGCGCTTGCGTCTTCAATCTGCTGAACAGTTTGGCTGGGGCTGTCGGGATGTTTTTCGCACTCTATCTGTTTGCGCGCTGGGCCACGCGGACCGACCCGGAAATTCTCCGCTTCCTGTTGAACTCAACCAGGATTCGCACGCAATACGACCCGATGAAGTTCGAGCCGGTCGCCATACGGAGGCTGCCCGGTGTTTAAGCTCGCCCAAGTCACGAAGGATCATCGGGAGGCCCCGGCGCTTTGCTCCCAGGTCAATCTCTTCGGTTTCGTGGACGACGAAGTTTTTCTCACGAAGAGCGGAGACCTCGGAATCATGCTGAGCTTTCGCTGGCGTCGATTACGAATGCCTGGACACGCAACACCATCGAGAATCTCACACGGCGGCTAGCAGCCGCCTTCCGCATCTTCGATGAGAAATGCCGCGTCTATCAGTATCTGTTCAAACGGAATCGCGAAGCTATCCCGTTCAAGACCTACGACAATCCTGTCGTGGATGCGGCGATCCGGAACCGCATCGCCTATCTGAATAGCAAAGCCGACTCGCTCTATTCCTTTCAAATCTGCTACGTCGTGCTGTACGAAGGATTCCGGTATAAGACCTCGATCCTCGCGAGCTCTTGCGAAAACTCTCGTCGGAACCCCGCGCGGCACTGACCGAGCTACGCGCCGTTCTTTCGACTCGCAAGCAACTCTTGTTGCTCGACGGCGAGCTGGAACGTGCGCGAACGGCGCTGCGCGCCAAGGCGCGCGCTTTCCTGCTGCAAGTCGGCGACTTCGTCGGCAGGTCGCATCGTTCCCAAGGACGAAGCGTTTCGTCTTTTGAAGCGGATTCTCAATTTCTCCCCACTCAAAATCGAGAATGCGCGTCTCAAGCACGACACGTTTCTCGATTACTACCTCTGCGAATCGCATCTCGAGTGCCACCGAGGTTTCCTTCGCCTCGATGATTATTATGTCAAGGTTCTGACGCTCAAAGAGCCCTCCGCGCAGAGCTTTCCACTGATTTTCAGAAAACTACTAGAAGTCGAGGCGAACTATTTCATTTGCAGCGAGTGGGTGAAGCAAGACCCGGCGAAGAGCCGCAGCTTCATTCATTCCCGCCGCCGTCACTTCCACAACACAAAACGGTCTCTGGCGAGCTATGTCACCAGTGCCGAGCGGGCGCAGGGCGGTGACGACGTGTTGGTGGACGAGTCGAAGGAAGCGCAAATTCACGATCTGGGCGAGGCGCTCAAGGAACTGGAAATCAAAGGGAACTACTTTGGTCAATATTCACTGACCGTAGTGATCTATGACGAGGATCTGGCAAAGGTTGAAGCCGCGTGTGTGGATTTTTATAAAGCGTTCACCATGCACGACGCGCAACTCTATGAAGAACGCTACAACCTGTTCAACGCCTACCTTGCAACCGTTCCCGGCAACTACGCCTTCAATCTTCGCTCCATCCTCATCCTCAACACCAACTATGCGGATTATTCGTTGCTCTTCACGTCGCATTCCGGGCACAAAGTCAACGCGCATCTCGGGCAGGAATACCTTGCCGTACTCGAAACGAACCATCGCACCCCGTACTACCTGAACCTGCATTGCAGGGACACGGCCCACAGCGTCATCCTCGGGCGCTCGGGAGCAGGCAAGTCCTTTTTGTTGAATTTCATTATCACGAACCTCCAGAAATATCGGCCGTACACGTTCATTTTCGATCTCGGGGGAAGCTTCGAGAGCTTGACTCGGCTCTTCGAAGGCACTTACGTCAAAGTTGGCCTACAAACGGCGGGATTCAAAATCAATCCGTTCTGCCTGCCGAAAACCAAACACAACCTCGATTTTCTCGCCCTGTTTGTCAAAGTTCTCGCCGAGGGCAGCAGCAGTGCGCTGGCCGTTGAGGAAGAACAGGAGCTCTACCGGCAGATCGAGAATCTTTACAGCGTTGACCCGGAACTGCGCACCCTGGGCGTGCTGGCGAATACGCTGCCGCGCAGTTTGTCACTGAAGCTGCAAAAGTGGACCACGGGCGGGCAGTTCGGGTTCCTCTTCGATAATGCGGAGGACACCGTGAGTTTCTCGCGCTTCCAGTGCTTCGACTTCCAGGGGATGGACCAGTATCCGCAGATTCTAGAGCCGCTTCTGTTCTACATCCTGCATCGCGCCAATCACGTCATCACCAACAAAGAGATCACGGATGTCTTCAAAGCGTTCTTCATCGACGAAGCTTGGGCCTTTTTCCACAATCCCCGCATCAAGGGTTACATCGTCGAGGCTCTGAAGACGTGGCGGAAGCAGAACGCCGCCATGATCCTGTCCACGCAGTCTCTCGACGAGCTGCGAAAGTCCGATATCGTGGGTGTCATCATCGAGACTTGTGCGACGAAGATATTTCTCGCCAATCCCGACATGGACCGGGAACTCTACCAGAATCAATTCCATCTCAACGACACCGAGATCGACCTGATCTCGACTCTTGTTCCCAAGCGACAGTTTCTCATCAAGAATCACGAAATCGCCAAGGTCGCCAATCTCGAAGTGGACGCGAAGAGCTATTGGCTCTACACAAACGACCCCTTCGACAACCGAAGACGCGCGGAAGCATTTGCGAAGTATGGATTTGAAAAGGGGCTGGAAATCCTTGCAGGAGGTGAGCGATGAACCCTCTCACAAAGTGTACGGTAGTTTTTCTATTTCTCGTCAGTGTGCCAGTGGCGGCTCCGGTATTGACGGCGCGCGCCGATTCAGGGGCGCGAACCGTGCAGTATGGCGAGACCGACATTATCCCGATTCACGCCAAGGTGCGTTTCTCGACCCTCATCGTCCTTCCGGCCGACGAGGAAATCCTCGACGCGACCACCGGCGACAAGGAGTTTTGGATCATCAACGGGGCACATAACCTCTGCTATCTGCACCCCGCGCAACAGGGGATTCGCAGCAATCTCAATCTGATTACTTCTTCAGGCCACGTCTACAGCTTCCTGCTCACGGAGATTAGTAGCGAGCCGAACGTGGAGCCGGACCTGAAAGTGTTCGTCGAGCGGAAAGAGGAATCGACCATCGGGGGAAGCGCCGTAGTGCCCGCGCTTGCCCGCGCCTCCGAAGTGCAAGCGTACAAGACTGCCGTTGACGCGGCCCGTGCCGAGGCGTCAGCGAAGGTCCAGGCCGCCGAGGAGCACGCACAGAAGGAGATCGACCAATATCGCGAGCAGTACCCAGCGAAACTTCAGTTCGACTATTCCTACGATTCAAAGGGTTCGAAACCGCCGTTCTCAGTGTCCGCCATCTACCACGACGACCGATTCACTTACATCAAGAGCGGCGCTCAGGAGAAGCCCACGATTTACGAACTGAAAGACGGGAAGCCAAACCTGATCAACTTCGACTTAAACAACGGCGTGTATGTGATTCGGACAATCCTCGACAACGGCTATCTCGTGCTGGGGAAGAAAAAACTCAACTTCGAGCGGCGCGATCCGCCACAGCCCGAAACATTGAGATAGGAACGTACGGGCCATGCCAGAAAAGAACGAACAGACCGACGCCCAAAACAGTTCGCAACTGCGCGGCACGATTGAGAACAAAGCGCCGAAGCCAGTCGGTTTGCTTCCGAAAAATGCCCAGCAGCTCGTGATTCTTGGTGTTGCGGTCGTGATGGTGCTGATCATGTGGCTGACCGGAGGAGCGAAGCGCACAGTCAAACCGGCCGCTGGTGTAAGCCAACGCCATACCCGTGCAGGCTCCCGATCCGGCAGCGGTCCAAGATTTCAAACAGACCATCCAGAAGGAGCAGGCGGCGACACGGCAACCGATTTCCCCATCGGATTTAGCGCGGCTCCAAGCTTTAGGACTCGCAGGCGACGTTCCGCCAGGCAGCGCCGTCGTGCCGCCGGACGGCAGCGCACCGTCCAACCGGGAGGCGTTGTCGGCGGTTCAGCGCAGGATGCGCCGCCGCCCGATCCGGTCAAGGAGGACAAGAAGAAGCGCGAATATCTGTCGCTCTTCGCTACGAACATCGCATTTACGTCCCGTAAGGGCGACGAAGCCGATCAACTCGTCGGCGAGCAGGCCGAACTCCAGCAATACTCCCGGCGCAAACGATCACGCAGCGCCACCCCCACCACCTTCTGCAAATGACCTCGAAGCGCAATTGCATCAGTCCGTAGCCCAGTTCGCGGGAGCCAATCGCACGGGGGCACAGGCCGCGCAGCCCGGCACCTCTGCGTCCGTTGCTCCGCAACAGGAGGCACAGTCAATCCACGAATCGCAACCAACGAATCCGAATCCTCCTCAGCCAGGGGCATTCAATTCCTCCACCGGCAAGAGTTACGTGGTTTTCGAAGGAACCATCCTTGAAACCCTGCTGATGAATCGGCTGAACGGCTCGTTCGCAGGTCCCATGAATTGCCTCGTGACCACGGATGTCTATTCCCACGACGGCCAACACATTCTGATTCCTGCGGGAACCAAGCTGCTGGGCGAAGCGAAGAAAGTCGAAGCCCTCGGGCAGCAACGGCTGGCCGTGTCCTTCCATCGCCTCATCATGCCGGACGGTTTCTCCGTCAACCTCGACCAATTCAAGGGTTTGAACCAGATCGGTGAAACCGCCCTCCGCGATCAGGTGAACAACCACTACATTCAAATCTTCGGCGCGTCGCTTGCCATCGGAATTCTGGGCGGGATCGCCGAAGCCGGAACCGGCAACGTCTTTACAAACTCCCCGCTCGACCAGGCGCGCGCCGGCTTGGGCTCAAGCCTTGCCAACTCGTCCATGCAAATCCTCGACCGCTTTCTCAACATCTTGCCCACCGTGACGATCCGCGAGGGCAATCGCGTGAAGGTGTATCTCTCTGGCGATTTACTTACTGCCGGACTACGCGCAGCACACCATGCAGCCGGATTTCTGATTGCGGAGGAGACGAAATGAAATATCGGAGTTACGCAGCAATCGTGGTTCTTGCGTTCGTGCTGGCCGGTTGTGGCGGCGAAAAAAGACGAAACGGAAGTTGTTCCGCCTGGCTTTTGCGCGACCCAAGGCGAATGCCAGCCCGACGCGGATCGCCAAAACGCTCATCAGGAGCAGCTGCGACAAAAGCTCACCTCCCAGGGTGTGCACGAGCAATATCTCCCATGCGGCAACTATGGAGTCACGAAAGCACCCAATGGCTACTGGGCCGTGACGCGCGACACTGACCGGATGCCCTCCGACCGCAAGCCAGCAAGATCCCCATCCCGATCTCAGCAAGAGCCAAGCAGTCCCGACGGTAGAAAGGAGAATCCACGATGAAATACCGTGACAAAGAAGACCGCGGCGCATCCTTCTGATTGCGGCGCTGCTTTTTCTGCCCGGGTCTCCGCGAACGCGCCAGTTCGGATTCGGCGGGATCGTCTACGACCCGACGAACTACGCGAAACGCCCTGCTTCGCTACGCGGAACTTCAACGCAACTTGCTCCAACTCGAACAAACCTATCAGCAGGTTTGGAACCACTACCAGCTCGCTCTACAGATGGCGCAGAACATCCAAAACATGCCAGCGCGGTATCGAGGCCACTTTTTCGCAGTGGCGTGCCTTCACTGCGAACGACCTCTATGGCAATACGACCCGTGGGTCGGCGCAGTGAACGGCGCCGGCGTCCAGAGCGTGGGCCCCGCCTACCAGCAAGCGACGATTCCTTTCCTGACCTACAGTCAGGCCGATCTGAACGCCATCAATCCCGCCGACGCTCGAAAATCTGAAGTCCGCCTACGCGTCGCTGGAACTCGCCGATGGCGCAAATGTGTCGGCGTTGACCACCGTTGGCAACATCCGCGCCAACGCCCCCACCGTTCAACAACAAATCGCCAATCTCGAACAGGACTCACTTTCCGGCGATCCCGCGCTCAATACCGAAGTGGGTGTGCTTAACAAGATCAACGCCTCGAATGTTCTGACGCTTCGCACCCTCCAGGACGCAAACAACCTCCGCGTTGAGGCTTTGGAACAGCAAGTTCTTCAGGCAAAGCAGCAACGCGACACCGACACGGCCAATCTCAATTTCGCCATCCAGATGCAGCAGCAAGTGACGCAGAATCTTGCTCCGTTTAACAGCAACCTCTCCCAGAGCCTAAGCAGCTATCGGCTCCCGTAGGCAAACGCGAAGGCCCGGAACGGAGAGGAGAGTAACGTGAACTTCTTCGATGAGGTACTGCAGGCGGTCAACACTCTCGTGCAGCAGAACCTTGGGGTCTTCGACGGAATGGGTCAAAACCTCTTCCGGGCCTTCGCCACCATTCTCGTTGTCTGGTACGGCATCAAAGCCGCGCTTGCCGCAGGCGAACATCGCGGCAGCATTCCACTTCGCCAACTTCGTAACGCTCATTCTGATGATCAGCTTCGGCTTTGGGATGGTGAACTACTACGACACGCCCATTCCCGGCTTTGGACGCGACTTTCACCACCTCATTACGGACGAAGCGGCCGTCCTTCGAATCAGATCGGCCAAGCCAACGCGCAGCGAATTGCCGACGACACGCAATACGTGCTTGGCAATCTCGAAGCGCCGGGAATCACGCAGCCGATTGCCACGTTCCTCTATGCGCTCCTGTGGCTCGGAGCCGTCGTCACCGAGGCGCTGGCGCTCATCGTCGTCGCTTTTGGCGTTGTCGCGACGGCGTTGTGCATCCTGCTGGGACCGGTTTTTATCCCCTTCTTTATCGTTCCGCAACTCGATTGGCTGTTTTGGGGATGGCTCAAGGCTTTCATCCAATATTCGTTCTATCAGGTAGTCGCAGCGGGCGTGCTGTTCATCGTCAGCCAGTTCACCTACGGCATCATCCATGCGCAGATCACCGGGCTGATTTCCGCCCACCGACCTGATCCGAATCTCTCCCGTTTTGGTGGTGACGTACCTCGCGGCCATCTACGCGATTCTCAAGGTCCCGATGCTCACGAGCCACATCTTTAGCGGCACGTCCGGCGGTTCGGCCACCGCGCTCTTTGAAAAGATCGCCGTCGCGTTGGGAGCGGCGGCATGAAAGACGCCACGTTCAACGAGGCGAAGCAGCTCTACCTGGAGCAATACGCCTCCGCCATCGTTACGGGCGGCTACTTGAAAGTCGCCGTCGCCCTGCTGTCCCTCGTCGTGTTCGGGCTTGTCTTGATGAATCTAAAGGTGGTCCGCACGCTCGAACGGTTCAAGCCCCTCGTGATTCGCATTGACGAAATCGGACGCGCCCAGGCGGTCGCCTACGACAGCCTGGCGTATAAGCCCGCATACCCGGAGACAAAATACTTCCTCACGCGCTTCTGCCAGCTCTACTACCGCCGCAATCGCTCGACGATCAACGACGATTTCAGCCAAGCCATGTACTTTCTCGACGGGAAGCTCGCCGGCGACACGATTCAGGAGTTCAAACAGAAGAACATCATCAAGAGCTTCTTGAGCGACGGCATCGCCCCGGAACGCGACATCGACGTGCAACAGGTCGTCGTCGAACCGATGGAGAAGCCGCCCTACAAAGCGACGGTCGATTTCTTCGAGATCGAGTATTCGCCCGCCGATCACTCCGTTGCCAAAAAGACTTTGTATACCGCGAGCTTCCTCTTCACTTTCCGCGAACAAGTCCCCAACCAAGACATCCTGGTGAATCCGCTCGGACTCGCCATCACGTACTTCCGCGAAGACGAGGCGTTTCTGAAATGATCCGCAATTCGCTATTTCTTTCTTCGACGGCCCTCGTCCTGGTTCTTATGGGACTCATGAAGCGCCTCGCTTTTCTTGCCCCGTCGAAGAAGATTCTCTTCCTTCACTGTGGCGCGAGTATCGCGCTTTTCATCGCTATTCTCGGTGTCAACCTCTTCGCCGCAACGCTCGCGATCAACCGCAAGATTCTTCTCAAAGACACGGGACGAAAGCTGTCGCATTTCGACAATCAGCTACAGGCGAGCGGCCCGGAAAGCCTGCCCCGCCTGTTCGGGGAGCCGCGCTAACCGTGTCGCGTTGGGACATTTTCGACCGGGATAACGCGCGCGAATCGGAGCCGCTCCCGCCACAACCAGGCCGGCCTCAGCAAACCGAGGATGCCCAGCGATCTGTCGGGCGCGGCGGGGGTGATGAGTCTACGGCACCGACGCCCGAGCGGTCCGCCGGAGACAGGCAAACCGGCAGCAGAGGATCAGGGCAGCAGCGCACGCGCGTATCGAGAACAGGGCCGGGTTTATAACCTCCGCACCTCGGAACTCGAGGCGATGGCCGATATCGGCAAGTTTCGAACCGTGGACGTGCACGACCTGGCCCGCTTCGCCTACGGAGGCGATCGAGCTGCGGATGCGGCGCGAGATCGACCATCTGCGGAAGGAAGGTTTGGTGGAGCAAAAGACCGTGTTCCGGGCGCACAAATCGCCTCGCCAGATGGTCACGCTGACCGAACAGGGTCACCGCCTCATCCGACGGGCGGATGGCGTTGCCAGAGAGCAGAAGATGTATCACGGCTTCGTGAAGGCGCGGGAAATCAATCACGACGCGGACCTGTATGCGGTCTATCAGCAGGCCGCAGCGGAGATTCGGGAGCGCGGGGGAACCCCTGCGAAGGTGACCCTCGACTTCGAGTTGAAAGCCGCCGTGCAACGCGAAAGGAACGCCGTAAAGGAACTGTCAAACGACGAACGGATGGAACGGTTGCGAGCCTTTGCGGAAGAGCGTGGGTTGCCCATGCGCGGCACGACGATCCACGTGCCCGACGTTCAGATCGAGTACGAGACGCGCGAGGGAGAACGTGAGCGCGCGAATCTGGAACTGGTGTCGGAGAACTATCGCACCCAGGGCATTCGCAGCAAGGCCGACTCCGGCTTCCGCATCTACGCGAGAGGCAACGATGCGACGCGGGTGCGACGCGCTCTCGAAGACACACGCGCTGTAGAAAGAATCCTGAGCGTATGAACATTCCGGCCGAACACGTCGATGCCCTGGTGCGGTTGGGATACACGCGCGAAGAGGCGCGCTTCATCCATATGGTCGCCGTTCACTCCGGGTATTTCACGCATCGGCAGTTCTTGCGGTTTGCGGATACGAAGCGGGGCAAGCACTCGCAAAAGTTCCTGGACAAGCTCCTTCTGCAGAAGCACGCCGCCGCGCATACGTATCAATCGGGCGAGCCGCGTATACCACGTCTTTTCGCGGAAAGTCTTCCGTCCCGATCGGCCACGACAACCTTCGCACCCGCCGCAGACACCAGCTCGATTACATCAAGACGCGCCTGATGGCGCTCGATTATGTCTTTCGAACCCCGCCCACCACTACCTTGAGACCGAGGCCGACAAAGTGTCGTTTTTCGAGAGACGGTTGGGCGTGAGCCGCTCTCGTTCTGCCATCGAGAACCTATACATCGATGGTGTCATCACGAAGCTACGACGCGGTATTTCGTAGACCGTTTTCCCCTGTATATAAAGGATGCTTCGCCATCCTCAGCCCGTCGTCACGTTCACCTACTTGGACCCCGGATTTGCGACATTACAGGGATTTACGTCGCATCTTCGCGCCTATGCCGGATTGTTTCAGTCTCTTCGGGAATTCGATTTCATCTACGTTGCTGCTTCCGATCATGGCTTTCCGTCCGCGCGGTTGGAGTTTTCTCGGATCGTTCAGGGCGGAACATCGCGCCCGACAAAAGAAGGTTTGCATTCGCTACTTCGCTCTGCGCAGAGCCTGGGAAGCAGGCGGACGCGTCGAGGCCGCGGACGTTGTGTTCTTGAACGCCGCGAAGAATCAATTCCGCAGCGAAGGCGTCGAGGCTCTCTATCAGAAATGGTGTCAGGGAATAACCGAAGAGGCCGACTTCGCTCGTCTTTCTTCGGGCCTGAAGAGCGAGATTCGCGGAACCATTTCGACGCTCGTAGGAGTGGCGAGTCGCTATCGGTTTTCCATCGCCCGAACGAAGAAACGAGACGTCACAAAACGCTGGGGCGGCGGATTCACCCTCCCGTTCACCCCAGGGTTCACCTCTATGAAACCGAAAGCAACGAATCATGCAAGGATTTAGGAGGCGACGGAGCGAAAAACTGGGCACGCAAAATTCGCGTGCTTGGGCGGTAGCGACCCCACTTTCTGCGGCTTCGCAGCCGCCGAACGCCTTGGGCGCCGGGGGTCGCTACCGCCCAAGTGTTCCCAATGCGTTTTTCGCTCCGTCGCAGACAGAATCAACGTCAACCGATCCAACAGAACTGCAAGAAAACCAGCAGAGGAGAACACGACATGGCACTCATTCCGAAGGTAGAACCCAAACAGGAGAAGAAGGTCGTCTCGGCACGTCTCGACGAGGAGACACATGCGATGCTTCAACGCTACGCGGCCTTCCTCGGAGGCGCGACGCACGAGTACATCATCGGCGAATCCCTGCGGCGTCTGTTCCGCCGCGACAAGGAGTTCATACCAGTGGCTTGACAAGAACGAAACAATCCCTGTCGCAAGAGTGGAAGGCAGTTCCAACGCTCCGCAGGTAGCTAGGCAGTCGGCGAAGCCGACACCGAGCGCGGCATGATTCAACGCGTTCTTAACTCGAAGAACTTTCTCGCCGTCTTGCTGGCGATGGCGACGGGCACATTGCTGTATTTCAAGATGCCCTGGCCGATGACGGCCGCGATAGTTCCTTCGACATGGAACGAATACTTTCTGAGGTTGGTTGCTGTGCGCGATCCTTGGACGTATGCAGGACTGAAAGCCTCCTACCATGTGATGTTGTTCACAACGCCCTACATCGGCTATTCGTTCCTGCTGTCCGCGCTTTACATTTTCACGCTCAGGCCGAAGAGAGCAGCGAAGCCGCAACCGTTGCCGACGTATCCGCCCATTCAGACACGCAACGAGCTTTACGTCGTGATCGGTGAAGTCCACAATCCCCGCCAGCCGGTCCCGGCCGAGAACCCCTACTGGCTGACCATTCCCGCCCGCGGCTTGTTCACCGGCACGATCATCATCGGTGCGACCGGGGCCGGCAAGACCGCATGTTCGATGTATCCCCTAACCGAACAACTTCTCGGGTATAAGGCAGGCAATGCGGACGAACGGTTGAGCGGGATCATTCTTGAAGTGAAGGGCGACTTCTGCGGGAAAGTCCGCACCATCTTGAAAGAGCATGGGCGCGAGTCCGATTACATTTCGATCAGCCTGAATTCCGAGTGGGCCTATAACCCGCTCGAAAACGAACTCGACGGCTATTCCATGGCTGTCGGGATCGCCAACCTTCTCGACCAGTCTGTTCGGCAGAGGGAAGGAACCCTTCTGGCAGCAGGCGTACACGAACCTTGTCAAGTTCACGATCATCTCTGCATAAAGTCGGTTTCGGCTATGTGACCCTCTTCGATGTCTATGAATCCGCGATCTCATCGCGCGTGCTCGAAAGAAAGATCAAGCAAGCCGAAGAAAATATCCTCGGCAAGCCCTTCCTCAGCGTGCCGCGCGAACCTTTCAATCCCATGCGAGGGAACTGGCCGACGGCCGGCTTTGAAGCAGACGAAGATGGGACAGTTTTATAGGGTGGCGGACTCTCCCACTGCCAGAGACGCCTTGCAGAAACTTGGCATCGAGCCGGTTGTGCGGCGCGAAGCCGGCCCAGACGGCGTGGACGAAGACCGAAAGGAACGACTGGAATCCGTCAAGCGCTGGTATCAGGACGATTGGTCCAATCTCGACAAGAAGCTGCAAAGTTCCGTTGTCGAAGGAATCTCCGTTTTTCTCTCCCTCTTCGACGACAACCCGCCCGTAAAGCGGCTGTTTTGTCCGCCAGCGGAGTTGTACGCGCCAGGCGCGGCTCCGATTCGAGGCAAACGGGCTCTCCCGCCGATGCGGGATTTGCTGGAACGGGGCAAGATCGTCGCGCTCGATTTTCCTGCCGGGGAGAATCCGGGGTTGGCGCGCGCCATTGCGGTCATGTTGAAGATGGATTTCCAGCGAGCCATGCTCAATCGGATCGCGCGCATGGCAACCGAGCCGGATAGATCGTGGCGGCCGGTCGTGTTCGTCTGCGACGAGTACCAGCACGTGGCAACCGTGACCGAACACGAGCCCAATGGCGACGACGCGTTTTTCAGCATGTCTCGGCAAGCAAAATGTATTCCGATCGTCGCGACGCAGAGCATCAGCTCGTTGCGCTCCATGTTGCCCGGCGAGTCCTGGCGAACTCTCCTGCAAACCTTCCGCACGAAAATCTTTCTGACCCAGAGCGACGACTTCTCCGCAAGGATCGCCAGCGATCTGTGCGGGCAGGAGAACGTCTGGAAACTGAACTACCACATCTCCGAGAGCGGCCACGATTCGAAAGTCAGTTATCTCACCGGGAAACCGCTGGCCGACAAAGCGCATATCAGCACGTCCAAGACCTACAGCCAGCAGCGGGACTACAGATTCGATACCAAGATATTCACGGAACTCAAGAACGCGCAGTCCGTCACGCTGGCCTACGATGGGCTCGACCCGCTTGCCGCCGATGTACTGCTATTTGAAGCCGTACTTCAACGACGTGAACAAATCCTATTTCCACCAGCTCGCGGAGGGACAACTCTGATGAATGGATTCGAGTTGATTCTGCCGTTTCTTCGCCCGATCGAGCATTTGATTCTGGACCCGGACATCAGCGAAATCATGGTCAACGGCCCGGAGAAAGTCTTCATTGAAAAAGCGGGATACGTTCAGCTCGTTCCGGAGTGAGGCTGACTCCCGAATCGCTCATCGTCGCGGTCAAAAACATTGCCAGACGGCTTGGCGACGACATTTCCGACGAGAAACCCATCCTCGATTCACGCCTGCCCGATGGAAGCCGGGTCGCCGCTGTGCTTCCTCCGTGCAGTATTCACGGCGTCGCTCTGACCATCCGCAAGTTCAACTCTCACAAATTCAAGATGAAAGACCTGATTGAAGTGGGGACGGTTACCGCCGAACTTGCCGAACAGTTGGAAGAGTGTGTTGCCCAGCGCAAGAACATCCTCATCTGCGGAGCCACGTCCAGTGGCAAAACGACCCTTGCCAATATATTGACGGACTTTATTCCGAACCACGAGCGGATCGTCTTGATCGAAGACACGGCAGAGATACAGATTCAGAAAGGAAAATGTCCTTCGATTCGAAGCCCGGCGAGAGCAAAATGGCCTGCCCGCTGTGACGATCCGCGATCTTCTAAAAGCAACCTTGCGGCACCGGCCCGACAGAATCATCTTGGGCGAAATTCGCGGCGGTGAAGCTTTTGACCTTTTGCAGCTCCTCAACACTGGGCACAGCGGCACGATATCGACGGTCCATGCCAACTCCGCCGCTCAGGGCCTCTCGCGGTTTACTACGTGCGTCCTGCAAAGCGGCGTGGAAATACCGTACGCGGCGATTAAAGCCAATATCGCGGATTCTCTGAATATCATCGTTCAGATTGAGCGCAGGCCCGGAGTTCGGTTTGTTTCGGAAGTCTTGGAGCTGTGTGGCTTCCAACCCGAGGCCGACCGCTACGATCTCAAATCCGTTTTTTCGATCCCGGCAACAGTTACCGCCCGCGGTTGAAGCCGATACACGACGCCTTCGGACTCAGTTCTGGAGCGACGGACTCTCCGGTAGACCTTGAAGCTCATGGAAGATATCCGGGTAATGCTGCGACAGGTAGCGAGCGATACGGGCGTTGGCAAACAGTTTCCCAAGATATCCACGAGCTACAACTAAATTGAGGACTTCAGTTCCATACGACTCCTCAATCTGCTTTAGATCCCGCTGGAGCGTCTCCATCTCTTTTTGCATCTTGCTGATCTGTTCGGGCGTGAGGCCTTCCACTGCTTTCTGCCTGTCGGGATCGACGAGCATGTCGGGATGCGTGGCCGCAAGAAGCGCCTTGACATAGGGAACCGAGAAATTCGTGGTTGCCACCAGGAGTTCGGCTACCTCGATCTGCCGCATCGCCTTCATCTTTCTCAGCAAGGAGAACGCTCCCAGGGATACATGCCTGTTTTTGAGAATCTCGGCTGCCTCTTTGCAGATGCCGTTTAAAAGGTCCCGCTTCTGCCGGATCGTTGCTACATCCACTCTCAATACCTTTGCAATTCTTTCCTGGGACACTCCATTTCGGGTCGCTTTGAGAATCATGGTGTGCTCTTGAATCGTAGCCATGCGGTTCATACGCTTGTTATAGGTATAGGTCTCATCATCCGTGGCGATCAAACAGCGAGCACTGGTTTCACCGAGTTGCCTCAGGACTTCCAGGCGGATGTGTCCATCCAACAGCAGGAAGGCATCGGATTTGCCGTTCTGCGGGAAAACAATCAAAGGCTCGATAATTCCGACCTCCCTTACAGACGCGAGAACCTGCTGATATTTCTGGCTCGACTTTATCGACCCCTTCACGTGCTTGAGGGGAAGAATGCTCGTAAGTGGGACAATAAGTCCGTTGGGATCAAACGCGATAGGTACCGGCTTCGCCATTGCTGGATCCTTTTTCCATGACGTGGATTCTCTCTGCCAAATACTCCGGTAACGTGTCGAGCCCTTCAGCCCGTAACAACGTCAGGAAGTTGTCGTCGCGAAAGAAGTTTTTCAGTGCGGACACGATCAGCAGTAAACGATGCTCGGTGAGCTGCGCTTTCCTCACAAAGAGCTTCTGCCGGTCTGCCTCTTGACGATAAACACGTACTAATGAATCGGCCGATTGAGGGCGCTCGTTTCTCCTGCGCGCACCTTGATTGACGCGCTTACCATTGGCTTTGCGAAGTTCGATGATGCGTCGGACCGTGATGAGCTTCCGCCCACGCAGAGTCTTGTCCTCATAAGCCTGGCAAAGAGCGCGTTGAATGCCTTCTTCATCCGAATTGGCGATTTGCATCGCGACCGACAACGGAATTCGTCCCTTCTCGACAGCATGAAGCAGGCGCTCCTCCCCGTTTTTCAACAAGTGAACAATTCCAATCACGTAGCTCTTCGCCACGTCAATTTTCTTGGCAATCTCCGCGTTACTGTATCCACGGGACTTCAGATTGTTGATCTCGTGTAGCAACTCCAGGGGGCGGTGCTGGCGACGAGCGATATTTTCGACGAGGCTCATTAGAAAACATTCTTCTTTGGACGCCTCTTTGATGATTGCTGGAATTTCGGTTTGGCCCAGTGCAATGAAAGCTTCGAGACGACCCTGCCCACAGACCAGATCATATCGCTTGTCATCGAGCGGCTCGGTCCTCCGGGCCACAGTGATGGGCTTTTTTAAGCCCAGATTTGAAATATTCGAGACGATGCTTTGAAAGACGATCTTGTTGCGGCTTCGTGGATTCAAGACGTTGATCTGACCGACAGGAATCATCTCGACCATGGGTGCAGAGCTACTCATGCCGCCTCCGGGATTCGTGCGCGCTGGGCCATTCCGGTAAAGAAATCTAGCGTGCTGAACCGATAGCTGTCTAAGTTGATGGGATTGTCTTCAGCCAATAAGAGCCTTTCGAAGGTTACGTCGAGTCGAGGAAGAAGATAGTAATCGAGCGGCGCTTGGTTATCGGCATCCATCCGGACGGCAACGGTGATGTCCGGCTTCAAGCCCGCGTCAACGCGAATGAGCCATCGAAACGACCCCGACTCCCTGTGCTGACATCGAGCAATCACAAGGGAAGCGGTGAATTCGTCATTCACTGTCAACAAGTCAGTCGCCGGATCAGCGGCTACCGCTCCGCCTTGTTCTCGAATGTTTGCGATCACACTCGCGACGACGGTCGGATACAAAATACGCAGTTGCCGGTTCGTCTCGAGAAAGCGATAGTCCCGCTCGGGGCTGTAGCCGATCAGCTGATAGGCTCGAATGAGACTCTTGAATCGACTGCGGTAAACAGCGCTTGAAGCCATGTCGTCCGCCTCGTCTATCAGGACGCCCGATAGATGGCCCTGTCGCTCCAGCAGGCTGCGAAGTTGAGTGAGCAATTCCTCGTTGGTGTATTTTCGATTGCGCTCTGCGATCAGCATCTGGGTTTTCGCAAATAGATCAAGCGGGACCAAAGCTTCGAATGCGGCGTTCCCGCGAATCCACATTTCCGGCGGATTCGCGACGCGTTTCTTCTTCAGCTTGAAAGAAACCCTGTTGTACACATTATTCCCGACGTACTTCTCGTTTGTTAGAACCTGATGGACAGTGCCCTTGTTCCACGGTCGTCCCAAATCTGTGGTAACCCCCCGTTGGTTCAGCATGCTTGCGATCCTCGATTCGACGATTTGCTCGTTTGTAAACATGGCATACATCCAGCGAACGATTTCGATTTCTTCGGCCGGCCCAGGAATCAGAATTACCCGATCCGTCTGAATGCTCTTTTGTTGTCCTCGGCTCAGCACTGCCTTGTGCTCACCATTTACGTCGCGGAGCATGCGCCGGAGACCGAAGCCGGGCGAACCCCCTTGTCGAAATCCGAGTTCGATCAGCCTGCATTGCCCGATGAACACTTTGGCCGAGAGCTCCCGGCTGTACTCGCCGGCCATTGCCCGCTTCACGCTTTTTACGATCGTCGAAATGGGGCTTCCATCGTTCTCGAACTGCTCCGCACAGTAATGCACCTCGATCTTTGCCCGCCGACAGATGTATTCGTAATAGGCGCTCTCATCCGCATCCTGAAAGCGCCCCCAGCGACTAACGTCATATACGAGAATCGCGCTGAAGTCGGCCTGGCCTATTTTCCACATCGTGGATCAACTGCTTTAGCGCGTCCCGACCGTCGATCCGAAGACCACTCTTCCCTGCATCGGTGTATGTTCGCACGATCACCATGCCTCGCCTGTCCGCATACTCCCGGATGATTTCGCGTTGGTTTTCAGTTGAGTATTGCTGGTGCTCCGTCGACATTCGAACGTATTCCGCGGCGCGCGTCGTGTCGGGCATGATTTAAGGTACGGCGCTCAGACCAGCGGCGTTTCTATTGGACAATAGCGCTGCCCAGCGCTGGATCATAGACAACACTGTACTTATACGATGAGTTTGCGGCGTGCTTCAAAGCGATGTTCTTTCTCGTTGGCGCCGTAGAACACGGCACTCACATCCGCTTCTACAACAATGAGTTTGACCGATGCTAAGATGTTCTTTTCAAGACCCGACGCGCCCGAACAGAGCAACCACACGCCTGCATCGAGGGTTTGCAGATCATAAGCCACGTTGTTCTTTGCCAGGACGTGCGAGCCGATGTAGGTCGCGCGCTAAGCTCGCTTTGGACTTCTGTTCTGACCGTCGTTGTTTTCGCCGATAATCCCTCATATATTCCGGGTTTCTCGCTAGCCACTTTTTTTGACTGTCTCGACATTGCTCTCGGTAAGCTGCGTCTTCGGCGAGCTTTCTTCGATGATAGTCGGTGCGGCGGCGGCGTTGGCACCCAGATTCGGCGCATGCTTTTTGAGTTGGATGGTAACGGGACGGACGAAATTCTCGTTTGCAGTAGATGCAGAGTTTTCCTCTCATACTAATGAATACAGTTCGAGTACCATCTGCCCGTAGGGCTAGAGGGACCACCAACCGCGGAATTCAGAAAAGAAATCCGATTCGCATAGCTCCAACCCTCCGCGCTGGCAGACATTCTACGGAGCGATCAGCTAGCCAGGTTGCAGACTCAGTTTCCTAAGGAAGACCGGCTTGCCGCAGGGTACGCCGTATAAATCGAAAAACTTCGTCGAATTCCGGCAGGCGAGCCATCTGCTCTGCTAGACGAGTTTCCCATAATGATCGGAGCCGATTTTGTTTTGTAGCGACGGCAGCCTGAATTCCCGCAAACGGTTTCTCGCGGAAAGCTAGCTTTTGCCTTGTTCCTTCGTGCAGGTTTCCGAGCTCTACTCCGCCCTCGGTCGTCAGGTACCACAGATCGTATAGGTCTCTCGGCTCTGTCCTTGCCGCATCGGCCAAGGCAACCGTCTTTTCGATAGCGATCTCATCGAGCGAATAGACGGTGATCTCACGTCCCTCCGGGATGTCTTCGAATTCTGGGTAGGAGCGCAGGACGGGCCTCTCGACTGGCGGATAGATCACAATTTCCCTGACTGTGATATCGACTTTGACAGAATTGGGAGCGGGCAACGGACCGCTGTAGCCGAGATAAAAGGTATGTGAATTCACGTGCCCGTGACGATCCATTCGTTCGAAACGGAATTGAATTCCCGAAGCTTGCTGAACCTCTATGAACAGTGCTTCGAGGTGCTGCAAAATCTCTTCCAGCGGTGTTGCTCGAAGTAACGTGAAGTCGAGATCCTCAGAGAATCGATAGTCGTCAAAGTAGCAGCGCTTCAGTGCGGTCCCGCCCTTGAAGCCAATAACAGGCTTGAGGAGAGAACCGGACAGTCCAACTAGGAACCACGCCAGACAATAGTCCCGTTCAAGTACAGCCTCGGGGATGCGCCGGCTGCCATCACTGGCGAGTCTGTTTGCAAGCCGGGAAATATTCCGCTGTCGAATCATGTACGCCGGATCAAGTCCAGCTCGGCAGGTGACACATTGAGTTGCAGTCGCCAACTCGCCACGTGACGGCCCCCTCTCGGGAGAACGGGGTCCAGCAGATCGTAGGTCTTTGTTAATCCGCTTCGCAGCCGATTGAGATTCTCGGTTGTTGCTAGACCATACAATTCGAGTAAGTACCCCAGCCGTCGAATGACTGCACCTACCTTCAGCCGTGTCGCATATTGAAAAAGTTTTTCAACTTTAATGTCGTCGTGCCGCATCCAAAGACCCTTTGCTACTTCGGCGATTCCGCCGCAATATTCAGGCCGCCTCAGACCATCAATCACGGTGCGCTCCATGTCGCTGATCACGACCTGCTCTTGCTTGGTGATCCAATGCGGTTTGACGCCAAAAATCTCTTCCGCTTTGATGAAAACAAAGTTGTACTTTGTCGAGTGGATTACACGATCGACGATTCGTTTGGATGTGGACACGAAAATTCCCAGCCGCGGCTGCGTCACCATCCGATGCAGCTCCATAGCGGTCGAGTGAGAAAGATAGTAAGGTGCTTTGCCGACCAGCGCGCGCGCGGCCAGATAGGGGTCGCCCGAATACTCGCGCTCGCTTCCGAGTTCCGGGGGGACGAGCGCGAAAAGGCCGGGCGTAAGCCGTGCGACCAAGCCTCGTACTGCGGCTTTGTGAAGCAAGCTTCGCGTTGACGCAGCACTGAGTCCGGTAATGTCTTGCGCTTCCGCAAGCGTGAAGGTTGTGTGCCCACGGTCGTAGAGTACGCTCAGGAGTTTCGCCGAGCGGCCTCCGACCGTTTTGGAGGGCGACGCTGGTGCTGTCTTCATGGCTGAACTCCTCGGATAAGTCTACCGTGGATTATATTCCATGTAAAGACTGTGCCCTTCCAGGGCACGAATTATGAATGGAATATAACTCTCCGTTCTACCTTGACAATACTAAACATCTGTTGTTTATTTATAGAATGGAACAAACTCCGGAGTTTTTCCCGTACAAGTGCCCCCATTGCGGCGACGTTCGTAATGCCGCGGATGTGGCCGCCGAGCTGCCCGATCAAGTGCTCCGTATGGCGGGCGCGCGCCGGAATGCAGCCCGCCGCCGAACTTTCACAGCCGGTCCAGGCCGTCCCACCACGACCAGATGTCCCGGCTGCTCGCAAGAAATGCTCTATGCCGATCTCCGCGAACATCGTATTCCCTGCGTTCGTAAGGAACTTGAAAAGCTTCGCGGCAAGCCAATTCACCTTCTCCCCAAAGACCCCGACCCTTACCCGAACTTCTATCTCATGGGTGTCAACGATGCCGAAGCGGAATTTGAAAAAGGTTCGAACAACGATCGCATAACTGTGGATCTCCGCAAAATTTCCGAAATTGCTACCAGTACGGCCGAAAAACTCGCCTACGTGCGCCTCCTAGGCCGCATCATCTGGCGTGACGACATTAAAAGGTGGCGATTCGTGCCGACCGCGGCGGTCGGCAGACCCCCAGGAGCATCTCAGGAATAAAATGGCCGCCACAAACGTCGTGCCGAGTTTCACGGGACATTCGCCTACGATTTTCGTGAATACTTAAGGAGCAGAGAGCCATGGATACCTGGAAAATATGGACCAGAGCACTTTTCGGTCATTGGGGGCTATTGTTAAGCGGCATCGGCTCAATCGTTCTTACTGTCGCGCAATACTTCTCTGCAGGATTCGTACACAACAATCAGCACCTACGATCCTTATTCTTCATACTCTTTCCTCTCGTAGCCTTCGCTTGCTTCTATTTTGCTGCTTTCTTCACATGGCGCGATGAGCATAGCAATCTGAGAACGTTAGAGCCACTAGCCTCCGCGTTCCGTCAAAGTCTCAAGGACAGGTGCGATGAACTGATAACTGGATGGGCAGACTTGGATCGACAGTTTCTTGAAGCGCCCAAAACCGACGGAGAACCGAAGACAATTCAGAGCCCACTCGACCCGGGTTGGAAGAGTTCAACCTACTTCTACTGGCCTTCGCAGATTTGTGCGTATCAAAAGTCGTATAACGCTTTAAGGCGAGACCTTCGCTCCATTGGGATTCCGTTAGAACCCTGCGACCGGCTAACGACTATGCCGCAGCTCCAAACCATGTTGAACCACCACAGAGATCAATTAGCCAGAATCTAGCCCTACTAAAGGAGCCGAACGAATCCATGTTTGCGAGCGACCTGATTGGTTTCGCATCTGACGCCGCAACGATAATTGGCATTCCGTCCCTCGTAGTCACGACATGGAAGCCCTATCCAATTAGCGTTTCCGCATGCACCATTTGATTGTTTGGCTGACGCCTCCGATCTGCGGTATCCTCTACACGAAATCTGACAGGTCACGGTCTTGGGACTCAAAGTGACCGTTTCGGCGTCGGCGGCTGTCTCGATTGGGGGACTAATGGGCCTCTTCTCAGGAGTTGTAACTCTGATGGGGGTGCTTATGAAAAACTCAATCAGTAAGTATCTAGGCGCGTGGTGTGGAGTGGCGTTGCTGTGGAGGCCTGGCGGTTCTAGCTCCCCCATTCGAGATTCAGCGCTCAAGCCGTGACGGACCACTTCCCATGAGCAACGCGGGAGGTTCGATTCCTCCCCTCCACGCCACTTCGCCCCGCGACTTCGCCCGCAAGGGTGGCAAGCCCTGACGGAGCGCGATACGAGGACCACGACCGCTTACTTCCACAGGCGCAGTAGAAACTGCTCAGTCTCACTGACTAGATCTGGTTCTCGCCCCGTGTGTTCAAGCATTCCCTTGATGATCTGCCTGGGAACACCCATACCCATATGTTCCAGATATCCGTAATCACGCATGACATCAGTTACGAGCTGATTCCGCGCCGAACGGCATCCCGCTTTCATCCGCGCTGGTGTGATCCCGTTAGGTAGTCTCCCGGGGGAGATAATGTCCAGTCTGTCGGAATAGATCGAGATTTCAATAGTCGTTGCCGAAAGAAGATAGTCGCGGTGCACCAGCGCGTTCACAATTCCCTCTCTCAGCACGTGTTCCGGGTAGTCGGGCCTCTCGACCCTGCGGCCTTCTTTTACTTCGGCGGTGACCTTCGTGTTGCGCCTGATGAAGGCGATAGCCTGTTCCACGAGGCCCGCCTCAACGACCTCCGTGCGATCTGGCGTAAAAAAGCCAACAAGGGAACCACGCATCGACTGTCGTTCAATGGCCTCGTAAACCTTTTCACGACCGGGATACGCGGCTGCATCGATCCCTGCTTGCGGGATAAACCGGTTGGGGTTTCGGCCGAATAGGAGCAATCCGGCAACCGTGCAGGGAAAAAGATCCTGGTGCTCGCATAGGATCTCTGTGTTCACCAGAAGTGTCTGCCAGCCTTGCTGGTCATCTATTGCCGGAGCTTCCTGCGCCCGGACCTTTTCGAAGTATTGTTCCAGCCTTCGCAGGTCGAGGTCGCCGATCGAACTGCCTGACACTGGACGCGTCTCGACTCGAAACCTGCCCCGCTGTTGAAACAGTCTCTCTAACTCTTCGGGACTTGGCTCTCGTGACAGCGTTCCCACCCGTATGTAATACCCGTGACGTTGATTATGCCAAACGGACTGTACGGTCCAACCCCGTTCAACCTGAACGACCGCCACGTGTTTTCCTGGTTCAACATCTCGTATCCATTGGAAATATGGGATAATTTCCGGACGAATTTTGTCACGACAAATGGTCATAACCCATTCTTCTAGATCGGCTCGCGTCGTCCCGAAAATCGTGCCGTCATCTTCCACGCCAAGGAGGACGACGCCTCCTTGGAAGTTAGCGAGCGCAACCAGTTCACGCGCAAGCTCATAATTTTGGATAACGTCGCGTTTAAACTCGACCCCGGAGTTTTCGCCGTTGTATACGATTTCGAGAAGCTCGGTCTTGTTCATGTCAACCCGGGTAACTAAAAGCCGTACTTTAGGCGGCGCATCTCAAACGCCTCTTTGCCGCCCTCAAGAAGTTCCTCGACCAGCTCTCGAATTGGCCGGCTATCCAGCGACCCAAGATGTTCGGGTTTGATTTTTGCTGAACCGTGCTCAGCTTCTCCAGTTGGCGACATGCCCACAATTAGTTCGGCATCGCCCAACACCGGAATATTGGCGTTGTGGGTCGCAAAGAGAAACTGACGCCGCCGCTTCTCGTCTCTCATTTTCGGAACGACCCCTTCTGTCACGAACCTGTTATCGAGATCGTCTTCGGGCTGATCGACGACCAGTGGTGCATCGGATTCTAGAAGCAGCAGTAGCAGCACAGCCGTGGCTTTCTGACCG
This sequence comes from uncultured Acidobacteriota bacterium, assembly GCA_963836125.1. Classification (GTDB taxonomy): domain Bacteria; phylum Acidobacteriota; class Terriglobia; order Acidiferrales; family UBA7541; genus Palsa-295. Next base: position 257,500 of record CAWIIK010000002.1, on the reverse strand, counting down.
GTAGAAAGCTGATCAAGGGCCTTCCAACTTGGTTGTTCCCCCTCCGAGGAAACGTTTAGTTCCACCGTAGTGACTGGCGGCATCTGAATTTCTTCCAATTCCATCAGAAAACCGGGCTCCATTTGGGTCAAGCGGTCCGCTTGCGACGGAGGCACGGAGAATCTCTTCGCTAGCTCGTCGCGACCCACCCGGCACGCTTCAACGAATTCTGCAAGAGAGAAGTCGGGACGCCCCCGCAACAACTCTAGCGTTTCCGACAGTCGGCCTCCGACCTTATCCCGCAATAAAGTCAATAGAGGTTCGCGGTTACCTTCAAACTGAACGGTCACCCGGACGCGCCCGCTCAGTTGCTTTGTAACTTTCTTAGCCGCACGCTGCAACTTCTGAAATTCGTCCTGCTTGAGATCCCGCCACTCGGCAAGCAGATTCCTTCTTCTTTGTTCTTCCTCGCGCAAACGCTCTGTCAACAACGCAACCTGCTCGCGCAAGGGACGAAACTCCTCCATTTGCCGCCTAAGTCGCAGAAATTCCTCACCGTCGATTTTTGACTTCTGTAGTTCGCGGAGAATCTTCTCGTACTCCGCCTGTGCTCGCTTTTTCCTCTCGTTCCATTCTGCGGTAATTTCGCCGAAACCCTTGTCAAACTCAGCTAGAGCGTTCTTTAGATCGCCGGAAATTCGTTTCAGGCTAGACTCAAACGCTGTGAGCAGAGCATCAGCCTTGTGGAGAATAGGTGCGCCTGGCAAGTCCTTCAGCGCGGCCTCAGAGACAAACACCCTATCCAGGGGCACCAGCGACTCCAATAGCGTTTGAACCTCCTTGGAAGGCTGCACCCGTTGCACAACGGTTTTCAAAACTCTCTCCTCGCGCACGATAAAACTCTGTTCTTTTAAACGATCTTCTAGGCCAGCCTCTTGGTAACGCTTAAGGGTCTGTTCGACCACCGGTGCGTTTGAAAGGCGCTCCTGGATTTGGGCAAATTCTCTGTGGATGGAATTGATCTGCGTTCTTGATCGTTCCAGCTGACGCGACGTTTCAAGAACCCGACTCAGGTCACTCTCATCGACCTCCATAAAGCGCCGAAGCAGAAGCGTCAGCTTTTCTCTACTCCTCGCCAATTCCGCCACTTCGTGCTGCCCGTACACCTCAACGCGAGGAATCAAATCCAACGGTTGAACTGGCAATACCGCACCCGATTCATCCCGCACGATCGCCGGATTAGGGATCGTGCGCTCAATCACGTAGTCCCGCTGGTCCGGTCGATACGATCGGACCGCTAGCGAAATCTTCGTCCCGCTCTTCAGCACGTGACGCACAATTAAATCGTGGACCTTTCGCGCATCCTCGCCTATCGGCTCCATGCCTAACACGTATCGGACGCTCTCGATCGCAGTTGATTTCCCGGCACCCCTACCGCCCACAAGTACGTTAAGGTTTTCATTGAAGTGCAACCCAACGCCGTCCAAAAAACCGCCTTGCCAGTTTATGGCGACGAACTCGGTATGTTGTTCCGGCACCGAGTCGCTCTTTAGACGGATGCGTGATTCGGGATCTAGAAGAGCCTGTCGAAGCCCCTGCACGGAAACCTCAGACATCTTGATGAAACACACCGCTCCTTGTTTTTGAAAGTCCTCTGGCTGAGAAACATCTTGAGAATTGAGAATCGAGATGGGGTTTTTTCGCCTGTGCTCGGGATTCTTCCCCTCCAAAATCGGCCTCAGATCCTCTGGCGCATCCGATACGGGACCCGGTAGAGAACAGGCCAACAGATTCTCATCTCTCCAGACGTTGATACGGGCCTGTCCCTTAAGTGTTCTCAACAGGCCGCCGTCACTCGCAACATGCGCGGCGACGCAAATCGCTTCCCAGTTCTTGCATTGCTCCAGCAGTTCTCCGGCGTCGTACTTTCCGACAGGCGAAATCTGCTTCGAATCGTGAATTCCGCAATCCCCGATTTTTCGTTCAATAGCGGCGATCTCTGTTCCTGGATTGAAGAGACACAAGAAGTGGACGCCGTCTTTGCTTACGGCCTCAAAACCCGGGAAGACGATGATTCCCGCGGCGGTCGCGTCGTCGATTAGCTGCTTAGATTCTCCGATTCGATAGTGATCTGTTACGGCAAGGACCTCAACACCCTCTGCCGTGCACGCTTCAATCATTGCGCGGTTGTACGCCCCGTCGTCTGGAAACTTTGTGGCTTTCTTGTGACGGACCAAATACGCATAGGGATTCACCTGCAGGGCGCACTTATAGAACCGGGCACCATTTGGAAGGCGCAGAGCGGCAGCCAAGTTGTTGTTCTGAGCATCTTTTGTCGTCGGACTCATTTTGTCTGCCTCGTTCTTCGAACGCCGGAGGGCTGCCGAGATCTCTTTGGCGCGCTTGACTCCTGTGGCGGCCAAAGGTCCGATGCCTGTTTCACCATTCCACCTTCGATCAGTCCGACCAACCAAGCCTGCTCGGTAACACCCTCACGGGCACAAAAGACCTTGAGGGCCTTCTTCAGTTCCGAGGATACGCGGATGTGTACTTGACGGAAAGGCGGTACGGAGTTCACCGATCTCCTCCGGTTCTAAGGTACCTTTCGACCAAGATACCATATCCCGCCGACCGCGGCCTGGCCCTAGCAATTGCCGCCCGGCCAGCAGCCGAGGATTGGTGTTTTCTGCGAGCCAGCGCCGTCGCCACGAAGCCGCCCTAACGAACGCAACGTATTCGCTTGCGCTTACCGTACTACAACGTTATCTTCCCGCTGAAGAATAATCGGTATTCCGCGGGGCGTAGCGGCGATTGCTTTTGGAGAATATTTGTGGCGCTGAAAACCAAGTTCGTGCGAGTCCTTGACGACGCTGTGGAGCGCCGGACCGAGCAGCTTCGAAGATTGGTCGTCGCTCCTAACCAAGGCGCACCCAAGAAATACACACGGACTATTCGCGACAGACTCAAAAAGAAAATACTCCTCGCGGCGAGCGCTGTTTTGGTTAACGAACACGCCGAGACTGAACTTGCAAAAACGGCTGTTCGTCGGCGGCTTAGATTCATTAAAGGCTTCGGACTTACCGACAGGTTCGACAGGCTTTATAGGTGGGCAGAGCGGAAACTCGATGGCCCGATTGTTTATGCGTTTTGGCGCGGCAAGAAATGTCTGTACGTCGGCAAGGGTAAGAGCCTCCGTCGCCTCAGGCATTACGATAAGTCCGTTTACCTTTGGCACGCAAACGCTTTGGAGGTCTGGGAGATCAAAAGTAAGAATCAGCTCCCACGCGCGGAGTGCTTGGCGATTCATTTGTTTAAGCCGAGGGACAACAAGCAGAAAAAAGCCGCAAAGGTGAAATGGGGCAAGGTTTGCCCCATATGCAAACGCCACGACAAGATAGCCTCCGAAACTAATTCACTGCTTAGGCTATAAACCGGAAATCGGCGAGCTGAGTCCGCAGCAGAGAACAGACTTCTCCATATTCCGTGAGGCCCAATATTCCTTGCCCCTCTAGATTGCCAGGCCACAACTGGGTCACACACGGGTCACAACTAAAGCAGAGATTGTGAAAGGGAAGTGCCGCCGTCTCAACACTTTAAGGTGTCTTAGAAGTAGTTTGGGAAGCTTCTATTCTGCCATTGAACTACGCCCGCTTGCTCTCACTCTGCTGATTATACACGACCAAGCCACTCGCGCACGCCGACCTCATTGACGAAATTCTGGCGGCGCAGTCGCAGCGGCTGCCGCAATTCGACTTTATATCTCCTGCGATCGCAGCTTCTGACGCCCGTCAGCTTCGACTTTCAGAAAGGAATACTGGGAACCGTGGACGGACGACCGATACAGGCCCAGAATACGAAGATCACGACTGGAACGACGCCGAGCGCGTTGGTGATGGGGATCGTGCAGCGGCCGCTTTCGCAACCGTATCGGCTGAACCTGAACGTCCATCGGCGGCCAGAAAGCGAAGCAGGACGCCGGGTTCTTGAATCTCGGGCCGCTCTCATGATTTCTCGTATCGGCATCTACCTGGCGTTGCTGGGGCAATTCAACAATGCCACCAAGCCTTTGCTGGTGTTTGCGGCAGCGCCGTACGGAGGATGGGAGCGCTCATCGCATTGGCAATCATGGGTACGCCCTTCGGATTCATGGCGTTCGTTGGGGTCGCCAGCCTTATCGGCGCGATCGTGAGCCACGTGATCGTAAAGAAATACATGGAACAGAGTCGCGTGACGTTCTATTGATTGGTGAAAGCGAACAGCTTTGGTAGTATCTCGCCCAGCGCCTCGGACACTTGGGATGTCGTTCGTGGTTCGCTTCAACGACAGAACAGGTTCGTGAACCGAAGGAGTTGTGAACCAAGCTAAGGGAGTCTGAATCTAACCGGCCTCTCTCTCGCTTGAGAGAAATTGGTAAGCAAATGGCTCAGAAGCCTTACAGGGGAGGGCCTGCAGTTGCCCCGTCTTCGCGACGGCCCTCCTGAACAGGGTTCTGTGAACCGGGTGCGACCGTTCAGGCAGGGAGAGCATCGAACTGGGCGCGTGAGGTCGCAGATCGGGAGCGAGGACTAGGCACCTCACGTTGCCCCAACCGGTCAGTCCGGACGGCGGAGAATGAGCCCGGTCGTCGCCGCATCAAGGGCGGCAAGGCTCACGAGTTTCCGACTTTAACCAATAACGACACTTCTGACGTCTTCTGTAGAGGATCAACGAGGCTCCCCAACTCGAGCGCTTTGGTCGCGGGGACGCGTTGAGATTCTGCTCTTCGGCGAGGCACAAGTGAAAGCTAATGTGAACGCTGGGAAACCGGCGGACCCGGCGATGCTGGTAAATGTTCCGAAGCTCGTGACGTGCTACTACTCTTTGCGGCCTGACGCGAACGACCCACGGCAACGGGTCATCTTCGGCACGTCCGGCCATCGCGGCTCGGCTTTCGACGGGGCATTCAACGAGTGGCACATCCTAGCAATTACTCAGGCAATCTGCGACTACCGCGCGTTGCAGAAGATTGACGGGCCGCTCTTCCTTGGAATGGACACGCATGCGCTGTCCGAGCCGGCATTTGCCAGCGCGCTCGAAGTGCTTGCGGCAAACAACATCGAGGTAATGCTTTCCGAAGGAACTCCGTACACGCCAACCCCGACCATCTCCCACGCGATTCTCCGTTACAACCGCGGCCGCAAAATCGGGCTTTCCGACGGCATCGTGATCACGCCGTCTCACAATCCTCCGGACGACGGTGGTTTCAAATACGATCCACCGCACGGCGGACCGGCCGATTCGCAGGTCACATCCTGGATCGAATCGAGGGCCAACGACTTTCTTCAGGGCGCGCTCCGAGGCGTCAAGCGAATGCAGTTCGCGCAAGGCCTTCGAGCCGCGACGACCCATCGTTATGATTTTCTGCACGCGTATGTCGACGATCTCGAAACCGTCATCGACATGGCGGCGATCCGCGAGGCCAAGATCGCGCTCGGTGTCGACCCGCTCGGAGGGGCGGGCATCGATTACTGGCCGCTGATCGCCGAGCGATATGGCCTCAATTTGACCGTTGTGAACAAATCTGTCGATCCGACCTTTCGATTCATGACCGTGGATTGGGACGGCAAGATTCGCATGGACCCCTCTTCGCCGTATGCCATGCAAAGACTTATCGGGCTGAAAGACAAGTTCGATATCGCATTTGCCGCCGATACGGACCATGACCGCCACGGCATCGTCACCAAGGGCAGCGGCCTTCTTCCACCGAACCACTATCTCTCTGCCTGCATCTACTACCTGTATGCCAACCGCGACAAATGGGCGAAAGATGTTGCCGTCGGGAAAACAGTGGTCAGCAGCAGTATGATCGATCGTGTCAGCGCTCGGATGGGCCGCGGCCTCTATGAGGTGCCCGTGGGCTTCAAGTGGTTCGTCGAAGGCTTGCTCGACGGCCGTCTTGGCTTCGCGGGCGAAGAGAGCGCGGGCTCCTCGTTTCTGGCGCGAGACGGCGGAGTCTGGTCCACAGACAAAGACGGAATCATTCCGTGCCTCCTCTCCGCGGAAATTACGGCACGCACGGGAAAAGATCCGGGCGAAATCTATCGTGAACTCACACGGGACCTAGGCGATCCGGTGTACGAGCGGATTGACGCTCCCGCCACCCGAGAACAGAAGGCCGCTCTCGAGGAATTGTCGGCAAACGATATCCGCATCACCGAAATCGCCGGCGAAAAGGTCCAGCACATTCTCACCGCAGCTCCCGGAGACGGCAAGGCCATTGGCGGAATCAAAGTGATCGCAAAGAATGGATGGTTTGCGGCGCGGCCTTCGGGTACGGAAGAGATTTACAAAATCTACGCCGAGAGCTTCCTCGGTCAGGGCCATCTGCAAGAAATCCAAAAGCAAGCTCAGACAATTGTTTCCGAGACCCTCGCACGTAGCGCGCGAGCAGCGGCCGGCTCTTAAGCCTGCAGGAAGGAGTCATGTATGAGCAGTCCCGCATCAAGCAATCGTCCCTCTGCTACCGCTGTTTCAGATGCCCTCACGGAATTGGCCTTGGATCTGAGATGGTCCTTCAATCATTCGGCGGACCAGCTCTGGGAGCGCATTGATCCCGGACTCTGGGAGCTGACCCACAATCCGTGGGTCGTCCTGCAGACCGTATCCCGGGAAAGGCTGCGCAGCTGTTACGTCCGACCCGGCCTTCCAAACGCTTCTCGCTGACCTGCATCGCAAGAAACGGACTGATCGAGGAATCCGAGGGCTGGTTTCAAAAGGCGCACCCCGGCTCCGGCCTTTCGGCCGTTGCATATTTCTCGATGGAGTTCATGCTGAGCGAAGCGCTTCCCATTTATTCGGGCGGCCTCGGAAATGTTGCCGGCGATCAGCTCAAGACAGCAAGCAATCTGGGCGTGCCCGTCATGGGCGTGAGTCTTCTCTACCAACAAGGATATTTTCGGCAGGAAATCGACGCACAAGGCCAGCAGCAGGCCTTATATCCATTCAACGACCCTGGGCAGCTGCCAATCCAGCCCGTGCGTGAGCCAAACGGTGAATGGCTGCGCCTGTCAATCGACTTTCCTGCCGGCAAGCTTTGGATCCGCACCTGGCAGGTGCAGGTGGGCAGGGCGAAATTGTATCTCCTCGATACAAACGACCCCGCGAATATTCCGGCGTATCGGCGGTATCACCACGGAACTCTACGGAGGCGGTCCGGAGTTGCGCCTGAAGCAGGAGTTGGTTCTGGGGATTGGAGGCTGGCGGCTCTTGAGAGCCCTTGGATTGCAGCCCGAGGTATGCCACCTCAACGAGGGTCATGCCGCGTTCGCGGTGCTCGAGCGGGCTCGCTCCTACATGGCCGACAACAAACAGCCATTCGACGTGGCGCTTACGGTCACGCGCGCCGGCAATCTTTTTACGACTCACACTCCCGTGGAGGCGGGCTTTGACCGTTTTGCTCCCGGCCTGATGGAGTGGTACCTCAAGAAGTACGCGGAGGAGGGCCTTTCGATTTCAGCTCCAGGATCTCCTGGCGCTCGGGCGCCGTGATCGTACGAATTCGTCCGAACCATTTAATATGGCGTATCTGGCAATCCGGGGCAGCGGCGCAGTCAACGGCGTCAGCCGGTTGCACGGTCAGGTCAGCCGGCGAATTTTCCAGGGACTGTTTCCGAGGTGGCCGGAAAATGAAGTGCCGGTGTCCTACGTGACGAACGGCGTGCACGCCCCTACGTGGGATTCTGCCGAGGCGGACCACCTCTGGGAAGTCAGCGTGCGGAAAAGACCGATGGCGCGAAAGCCCTGGCGGGCGTAGAAGTCGAGCTTTCGCGCGGTCGGCGAGTCGGACCTATGGCAACTTCGCGCCGATGGCCGCAAGTCTCTCGTTCGCTACGTTCGCAATCGCCACGTCCGGCAAGTGGCAGGCCGCGGCGCCTCCCCGGAGGAGATTGCAGCAGGCGTCCCAGATTCTCGACCCGGACACTCTGACTCTGGGCTTCGCGCGCCGTTTTGCGACTTATAAGCGCCCCAACCTTCTCCTGCATGATCCGGATCGCCTGCTTCGAATCCTTACAAATCACGAACGCCCGGTCCAGCTCGTGCTTGCCGGCAAAGCCCATCCGCAGGACGTGGAGGGACAAAACATGATTCGGCAGTGGATCGAGTTCTCCCATCGCCCGGAAGTGCGGTCTCGCGTGGTCTTCCTGAGCGATTACGACGTGCTTATGGCGGAGCAACTTGTGCAGGGCGTCGATCTCTGGGTGAACACGCCGCGGCGTCCCTGGGAAGCAAGCGGCACGAGCGGCATGAAGGTGCTCGTCAATGGCGGGCTGAACCTTTCGGAGCTTGATGGCTGGTGGGCGGAGGCATATTCGCCCGAAGTAGGCTGGGCCATTGGCGACGGCCGCGAACACGGTGATGATCCTGCGTGGGACGCGGCGGAAGCCGAAACTCTTTACGGACTGCTTGAAAAAGAGGTCGTTCCGGAATTCTACGCGCGCGACGAATATGGCATTCCGCGCGGCTGGGTTGCTCGCATGCGGGAAAGCATGGCGCGGTTGACACCGGCGTTCTCAACCAACCGCGCGGTCCGCCAGTACACCGATGAGCATTACGTACCGGCTGCGGCCGCCTTCCGCCGGCGTGCCGAGAAGGGCGGTTTGCTAGCGGCCGATCTGCGGAATTGGCAGGCCCAACTCGCAAAACACTGGTCCACGCTGCGTTTTGGCAGCGCCACCGTCGAGCAAAAAGACGGACAATTCACGTTTCACGTTCAGGTCTTTCTCGATGATCTCGATCCTGATGCCGTGAGGGTTGAGCTCTACGCCGAGGGACAGAACGGCAATGCTCCAGTCACGGAGCCGCTGCATTGCGGTGAGCATCTCGTCGGCTCTGCAAACGGCTTTACCTACACCACCGTTCTTTCCGAGACTCGCCCCGCCGCTGACTACACTCCGCGGCTTGTTCCCCAGCACAGCGGGGCGTTCGTGCCGTTGGAGGCGCCGTTCATTTTGTGGCATGACTCGCCCTCGTGGCGTTGAGCGTGAAGAATGCGAACCGGTCGAGAAATCTTGGTAAATCTCAAAGTGAGTGGACTGGCGGCCACATCCACTGACTAACGGATGGCTTTGAAAGCTTCACTGTGGTCCGCAACGGAGGCGAGCGTATGAAAGCGACACAATTGCTCCACGATTTGGGTCAAAGTCTCTGGCTCGACAATATCACGCGTACTCTCCTGGACACTGGCACACTCAAACGCTACATCGATGAACTATCGGTAACAGGCCTCACGTCAAATCCGACGATCTTCGACCACGCAATCAAGAACAGCGCCGCTTACGACGCCGCGATCGGGGAAAAGCTAAGCAAGGGCAAATCGGGCGAGGCCCTATTTTTTGAATTGGCGCTGGAGGACATTACTCGGGCCGCCGTGCTGTTTCGGGCAGTTCACGACCGAACGGACGGCGTGGATGGGTGGGTGTCCTTGGAGGTTTCGCCCTTGCTGGCGTACGATACTGCCAGCACGATTGCTGCGGCCAGGGATCTCTACGCGCGTGCGGGGCAGTCGAACGTATTCATCAAGATTCCCGGCACGAAGGAAGGTCTACCGGCGATCGAAGAAGCGATCTTTGCCGGTATACCGATCAATGTCACGCTGTTGTTTTCTCGCGAGCAGTATCTGGCGGCCGCCGAGGCGTTCCTGCGTGGCGTCGAGCGCCGCATCGATGCCGGGCTCAAGCCTACAGTCGGCTCCGTCGCTTCGCTCTTTATCAGCCGCTGGGACGTCGCCGTGGCCGCCAACGTGCCGGAGTCACTGCGCGACCAACTGGGCATCGCGATCGCCAGGCGTACCTACAAGGCATATCGGGCGCTCCTTGATTCTCCGCGGTGGCAGCGTGTTTTCAACGCCGGGGCGCGTCCTCAGCGGCTCCTTTGGGCCAGCACTGGTACGAAGGATCCTAAAGCGTCCGACATTCTTTACGTCAAAGCGCTCGCTGCGCCGTTCACAGTGAACACCATGCCCGAAGCAACTTTAAAGGCTCTGGCCGATCACGGCGAAATCGGCGCGATGCTGCCGGCCGACGGCGGCGACTGCGAGGAAGTGCTGGCACAGTTCGGCAAGGCCGGCATCGATATCGACGCTTTGGCCGCCAGGCTTCAGGTTGAGGGCGCGAAGTCGTTCGTTCAGTCCTGGAGCGAGCTGATGGAAGTGATCGCAGCGAAGAGTGCCGCGCTTAAGCGGGCAGCAGCCAAGTAATTGTGAAAAAGAAGGGAGCATGAAAATGGCAACACCCGCTACACCGGGCGCTACGGCCCAGCTCATGGAACCGCTGACGAAACGCAAGGCTTGGGACGCGCTCCAGGCCCACTACGAGAAGGTCCGAGGATCACATCTGCGAGAGCTATTCGCGGAAGACTCGAAGCGCGGCGAGCGGATGACGGCCGAAGCCGTTGGCATTTTCCTGGACTACTCGAAGAATCGCATCACGGACGAAACCCTCAGGCTTCTGGTCGAACTCGCCGAGCAATCGGGCCTGCGCTCACACATCGACGCGATGTTTCGAGGTGACAAAATTAACTTCACGGAAAAGCGCGCCGTCCTTCATGTGGCCCTGCGCGCGCCCAAAGGCACATCCATCCTGGTGGACGGAGAGAACGTTGTTCCGCTGGTTCACGCCGTCCTCGACCAGATGACGGAATTCTCGAATCGCGTGCGCAGCGGTGAATGGAAGGGCCACACCGGCAAACGTATTCGCAACGTCATTAACATTGGCATCGGAGGCTCCGATCTCGGTCCGGTGATGGCTTATGAGGCGCTGAAGCATTACACCGACCGCGCGATGACGTTCCGCTTCGTTTCGAATGTGGATGGCACGGACTTTGCGGAAGCTGTTCAGGACCTCGATGCGGCGGAGACGCTCTTCATTGTCTCCTCAAAAACCTTCACGACGCTCGAAACGATGACGAACGCCCGCACCGCTCGCGCCTGGTCGCTGGCGAGCCTGGGTGGCGACGAAAAGTCCGTGGCCAAGCACTTTGTCGCGGTGTCGACAAATGCCACAGAAGTAGCGAAGTTCGGAATTGATACGGCCAACATGTTTGGTTTTTGGGACTGGGTCGGCGGACGCTACTCCATGGACTCGGCGATCGGCCTTTCGACGATGCTGGCCGTGGGGCCGGATAACTTCCGGCGCATGCTCGACGGTTTCCACGAGATGGATGAGCATTTTCGCACCACGCCGTTCGATCGGAACCTGCCGGTACTGATGGGCCTTCTGGGGATTTGGTACACTGATTTTTTCGGCGCGCAAACAGTTGCGGTGCTGCCTTACGAGCAGTATCTAAAGCGGTTTCCGGCGTACCTGCAGCAGCTGACGATGGAGAGCAACGGAAAGCATGTCACGATCGATGGGGACGAGGTCACCTATCCGACCGGTCCGATTTATTGGGGCGAGCCCGGAACCAACGGCCAGCACTCCTTCTATCAGCTCATCCATCAGGGGACCCGACTCATTCCTTGCGACTTTATCGCGTTTGGACAGCCGCTCAATGCGCTGGGCCGCCAACACGATATGCTGCTGGCGAACGTGTTCGCGCAGACGGAGGCGCTGGCATTTGGAAAGACGCCCGAGCAGGTCAAGGCCGAGGGCACGCCGGACTGGCTCGTCCCACATCGGGTGTTCGACGGCAACCGTCCGTCGAACACGATTCTAGCCGCGCGGCTCACGCCGGAGATCATCGGCAAACTCGTCGCTCTCTACGAACACTCCGTCTTCACGCAGGGCACGATCTGGAAGATCAACTCGTTCGACCAGTGGGGCGTGGAGCTTGGCAAAGTGCTGGCCCAGCGCATCATCCCGGAACTCGAGAGCGAGACAGAGCGTCCGCTGAGCCATGACAGTTCAACGAACAACCTGATCCGCAGATACCGAAAGCTCAAGCAAGCATCCTGAAGACTGGTGGAAAAGACGTAGATTCCCGGAACGACCCAGCAGAGGCCCGCATACAGTTTTCATCGAGGGTGCCGAATTGAGTTATCTAACATCGATGTAGACGGAGGACTGAGCGATGCAACTCGGAATGGTTGGTCTTGGAAGAATGGGGTCGAACATGGTTCGGCGCCTGATGAAGGGCGGGCACCAGTGCGTGGTCTTCGATCAATCGCCGAAGGCGGTGCAGGATTTGGTGCAGGAAAAGGCGACCGGATCGGATTCGCTGACGAATCTCGTGAAGGGGCTCGCGAAGCCTCGCGCGATCTGGCTGATGGTCCCGGCGGCGGTGGTGGATCAAAGCATTGTCGATCTTCTGCCGCATCTCGAGTCTGATGACATCCTCATCGACGGAGGCAATTCCTATTACATTGACGACATCCGTCGAGCCAAGGAACTTAAGGCGAAGCGGATTCACTACGTCGACGTGGGAACGAGCGGCGGCGTGTGGGGCTTGGAGCGCGGATACTGCATGATGATCGGCGGCGAGCCGGAAGTCGTCAAGCACCTCGACCCAATCTTCTCGACTCTGGCTCCGGGCGCCGGCGACATACCGCGTACTCCCGAACGCGAGAAGTTTGACGGCACCGCCGAACAGGGCTATCTGCACTGCGGCCCGAACGGAGCCGGGCATTTCGTTAAGATGGTCCACAACGGAATCGAGTATGGACTGATGGCCGCTTACGCCGAGGGCCTGAGCATCTTGCGCTCTGCGAATGTGGGCAAGGAGCAGGGTGCGGTGGACGCAGAAACCACGCCGCTGCGCGATCCGGAACATTATCAATACGATCTCAATTTGCGCGATATCTCCGAGGTGTGGCGGCGCGGGAGCGTGATCGCGTCCTGGTTGCTTGATCTGACCGCCGCTGCCCTTGTGAAAGATCCCTCTCTCTCCCAGTTCGCTGGGCGTGTGTCTGACTCAGGCGAAGGGCGCTGGACGATCAAGGCTGCCATCGACGAGGCGGTGCCCGTACCTGTTCTCTCCACCGCGTTGTATGAACGCTTCGCCTCCCGCGGGGAAGCGGATTATCAGGATCGGTTGCTCTCGGCGATGCGTTTCGGTTTCGGCGGCCACCTCGAGAAGGCCGCCGGGAAATAACCCGGCTCGAAGAGGAGATTTGCGATGAGCGATTCCCACTCAGATGCCTTTGTATTCTTTGGCGCAACGGGCGACTTGGCCTACAAGAAGATTTTCCCGGCGCTGCAGGCGATGATCAAGCACGGCCACCTGAACGTGCCGGTGATCGGCGTCGCCAAGGCCGGGTGGAATCTCGACCAGTTTCGAGCGCGCGCGCACGACAGTCTCGAAAAACACGGCGGAATCGATTCCGCGGCTTTCGAAAAGCTCACGGGCCTGTTGCGGTACGTGGACGGCGATTACAACGACGCCGGCACCTTTCAGGCGATCCGCAAAGCGCTCGGCTCCGCGCAACGACCGGCCCACTATCTTGCTATTCCGCCTGCGCTTTTCGAAACGGTCGTGAAGCAATTGGCGAAGGCGGACTGCGCCAGCGACGCTCGCGTGATCGTAGAGAAGCCGTTCGGGAACGACCTCGCCTCGGCGAAAGAGCTCAATCGAACTTTGCACGAATTCTTTCCGGAGTCCGCGATCTTTCGGATCGACCACTATCTTGGCAAGCGGCCCGTGAACAACATCGTGGTTTTCCGATTCGCGAACGCGTTCATGGAGCCATTCTGGAATCGAAACTACATCGACAGCGTTCAGATCACGATGGCGGAAGATTTCGGCGTCGAGGGGCGCGGCGCCTTCTACGATCAAACAGGAACGATCCGCGATGTGATCCAAAACCATCTCTTCCAGATCTTGTGCAATCTGGCAATGGAGCCTCCCGTCCGCATCGACAGTGAAACCATTCGTGACGAGAAGGTAAAGGTGCTGAAAGCGATTCCAGCGCTGGACCCGATCCATGTAGTGAGAGGGCAGTTCCGGGGCTATTGCCAGGAAAAGGGTGTGGCGGCGGATTCGAAGACGGAAACATTTGCCGCGGTGCAGCTGGAGGTGGATTCCTGGCGTTGGAAGGGCGTACCGTTCTACATCCGCGCCGGGAAGAATTTGCCGGTTACCTCGACGGAAGTTCTCGCGCGCTTTCGGAAGCCGCCCGCGGTGATCAGCGATTCCTCGCTCGTTCGCAACCACCTCCGATTTCGAATTAGTCCTCAGATGACGATCGCTGTGGGAACGACCGTTATGAGTCCCGGCGATATCCTGAGAGGCGAGGCAGTAGAGATGGTGGCCAGCAGTCACCCGGGCGCTGAGGAGATGGACGCGTACGAGCGAGTCCTGGGCGACGCGATGGCCGGCGATCCGACTTTTTTTGCGCGCGAGGACTATGTCGAAGAAGCGTGGCGAATCGTCGATCCGATCCTCGAGGGCGGCACTGCTGTCTATGAATATGACGCAGGTACCTGGGGGCCGGGTCAGGTGGACCAGAGTGTGCGCCCACCGGAAGGCTGGCATAACCCGACGGCAGCGGACGAGGGAAATTCTCGCGCTGCGGCGCAAACGGCCTGACGACGATGTCGCCTGGATGGAACGCCAGTTGCGAGGTCGCATATTGGAATCGCTGGTCCCGACCGGGGGAAATCTGATGAATCTTGAAGTTTTTGATGACGCGGATTCGGTCGCGCGAGCCGGGGCGTCGGCGATCGCCGCCGAAGCGCGGGCTGCGGTTACTTCCCGTAGCCGCTTCACGCTGGCGGTCAGCGGCGGCCACACTCCGTGGATCATGCTGCGGGCCTTGGCTAAGGAAGACGTTCCGTGGGCCGGCGTGCATCTTTTTCAGATCGATGAGCGTGTAGCTCCCGAGGGGCATCCGGATCGCAATCTCACCCACTTGCGCGAAAGCCTGCTGCAACATGTCCCTCTCTCTCCAGAGCAGGTTCACGCGATGCCGGTGGAATCGCCCGATCTTGAGGCAGGGGCCGCGCAGTACGCATCGGTTCTGCGAAGCATCGCAGGCTCGCCGCCCGTGCTCGATCTGGTCCATCTCGGTCTCGGTCCGGACGGCCACACCGCCTCGCTCGTGCCCGGAGATCCGGTGCTCGAAATCGATAACGCCGACGTGGCTGTGACGGGTGTCTATCAAGGACGGCGGCGAATGACGTTGACCTACCCGGTGCTCAATCGTGCGCGCCGCGTGTTGTGGATTGTCACCGGAAGCGAGAAGGTCGAGATGCTGCGACGCTTGAGAGCCGGTGACCGGTCGATTCCAGCCGGGCGGGTTCGGAGTGACGACGCGCTCTTGCTGGCCGACCGCGCCGCAACCCGACAATTGACCGCACAATCTGGAACCGGAGCATGACATTCCCGAGGTTGAAAGTCATCGGCGGCGCCTGGTCCAGCTTTTCCTGGGTACGGAATCGACCCGCAAGAAAACAGTCTGCTGAGGAGAACAGCCCATGAGTACCGTACAAGCCGCTCAACCAGTCACTGGGCCGCAGTTGGACCAACTCTGCATCAATACCATTCGCACGCTTTCCATCGACGCGGTCCAGCAGGCCAAGTCCGGACACCCGGGCACGCCGATGGCGCTGGCGCCACTGGTCTACACGATCTGGAATCGTGTCATGAACTTTGACCCGCAGGACCCGATCTGGCCCAACCGCGATCGGTTCGTGCTTTCGAATGGTCACGCTTCGATGTTGCTCTGGTCGGTTCTGCACCTTACAAAAACGCAGGCGGTCGATGCCGAATATGAGTCGGTAGGACAACCGTCGGTGACGCTCGACGACATACGCCACTTCCGACAGCTCGATAGCAGAGCTCCCGGGCACGCCGAATATCACTGGACCTCGGGCGTCGAGACAACATCCGGTCCTCTCGGGCAGGGGATTGCGACCAGTGTCGGTATGTCCATCGCCCGAAAGTGGCTCGCGGCGCGCTACAACCGGCCCGGTTTCGAGATCTTTGACTACAACATTTACACCGTCTGCGGAGATGGCTGCCTGATGGAGGGCGTTGGGTCGGAAGCTGCGTCGCTGGCAGCCCACCTCGGCCTCGACAACCTCTGCTGGATCTACGACAACAATCACATCACGATCGAAGGCAATACGCGAATCACCTTCACGGAGGACGTGGCCGCGCGCTTCCTTGGCTATGGTTGGAATGTTCTCCGCGTTGGCGACGCCAACGATACGGATCGCATCCAGCATGCCCTTGACGTTTTCCGCGAGACCAGGGGCAGGCCGACGTTTATCATTCTCGACAGTCACATCGGATATGGTTCGCCCCACAAACAGGACACCGCCGAGGCTCACGGCGAGCCTCTCGGCGAGGAGGAAGTTCGCCTCACGAAACGCAGTTACGGTTGGCCGGAGGATGCGAAGTTCTTTGTGCCGGACGGCGTCTACGAACGCTTCGCGCAAGGAATCGGCGAACGCGGCGCGTCGGTCCGGCGCGAATGGACCAAACTTTTCGATGATTATCGCAAAGCAAATCCAGAATTGGCCGCTGAGATCGACCAGATGCAACGGCGAGAACTTCCAGCCGGGTGGGATCGCAATTTGCCGATTTTTGCGGCGGATCCGAAGGGCGTCGCGGGGCGAGATGCGTCCAGCAAAGTGCTGAACGTACTCGCGCAGAATGTTCCTTGGTTTCTCGGAGGCTCGGCCGATCTAGGGCCGTCGAACCGCACGCTGTTGACCTATGAAGGTGCCGGAGATTTCCAGCCGGAGAGCCCGACAGGAAAGAACCTGCACTTCGGCATCCGCGAGCACGCCATGGCCGCGATCGTGAATGGTCTGTCGCTATCTAAACTTCGCGCGTTCGGCGCGACGTTCTTCATTTTCAGCGATTACGCGCGCCCGGCCATTCGGCTGTCCGCGCTCATGGAACTGCCTACAATTTTCGTTTTCACGCACGACGCCATGGGCGATGGAGAGGACGGCCCGACCCACCAGCCCGTGGAACACCTGGCGTCCATGCGCGCGATTCCCGGCCTCGTGACACTTCGACCAGCCGACGCCAATGAAGTTGTCGAGGCGTATCGTTGCATCATGCAACTTCGCCATAAGCCGGCCGTGCTGGTCCTGTCACGCCAGCCATTGCCGACCTTTGATCGGAGCAAGTACGCGCCGGCATCGGGCGTTGCGCGTGGCGCCTACGTGCTGGCTGATGCAGCCGGCGGCAATCCCGAAGTGATCCTGATCGCCACTGGCAGTGAGGTTAGCCTCGCTGTGAACGCGCATGAGACTTTAGTTGCCCAAGGCATTCGCTCTCGAGTTGTATCGATGCCGTCCTGGGACATCTTCGACGAACAGGCCGAGGATTACCGCGACAGTGTGTTGCCCCCCGCCGTGAAGGCCCGCGTCGCGGTGGAGCAAGCCTCGACCTTTGGTTGGGAACGATACGTCGGCGCCTCCGGTCGTATCATCGGCATGAAGACCTTCGGAGCTTCGGCCCCACTTAAAGAACTCCAGAAGAAGTTCGGCTTCGAGCCCGACGGAATAGTCGCGACCGCAAGAGAAGTACTGGGCAGGGGCTAATCATGGGCGTTGTTCTTCTCCCCGCAGAGGGAGAGGTCCGTTGGTACCCAGGGTGGTATGAGTCTTGGCAGTTCGCTCCCGGGCGCAACGGTCGTTCCTGGCGGCGTCAACTCCACCATCTCTTCTCGCAATGCTTCCGGCGTGGAGTTGGTGCGTTGTGCTTGACTCCGGCGCATATGATTGGGAGAGCGACACTCCCGTGCGAGGCTTCACGCTCCATTCTTACTTGATTTCGGAATAATCGAGGTAGTAGCGATGCAATTCGGCGACGGTCATTTCCCCCTTGCGGACGCTGATGGCGGTGGGGTGCGCGCCGGCGGTCGAAGTAACCCACACGGTGTCGCCCGCGCGAAGATCGGAAAGCTTCAGGGGCTTGCCGTTTTCGTCGAAGTATTGTGTTTTGGGAGTCGCGTTCAATAGGAGAGTGACTTCGTCCGGGCGCTTCAAGAGAATCTCGGACTTGGCTTGATCGAGAGACGCGACGATAAAGAACTGCTCGCCCTTGGCGTTCAGCTTCGGCGTCTCCACTTTCGTGCCTACGGGGACGGGTGGGGTGGCCGGTGGGTGCACGCCCATCTGCCCGTGAGGCCTCATCGTCTGTCCGGGAGCGGGTGCCTGCGCGCGCGCACTGGTGGAGCATGAAATTCCGAGCAGCACAATAAGAGGCAGCGCCGCGAGCCAAGGGCCCGCACATCGCGACGCGCGTCGAGCCTTCCTGCGAATCCTATTCATATCGGAGAGCCTCGATGGGATCGAGCCGGGCAGCCCGGCGCGCCGGATAGTAGCCGAACACAATGCCAACGCCGGCGGAGAAAAACACGGCGACGACGACGGAAAGAACAGAAACCATGGTGTTCCAGTGCAGCACGTTGGAGATGACGGCGGACGCGACCATTCCGAGAGCGATGCCCGCCAGCCCCCCCAGCGAACTCAGCACCAGCGCCTCGCTGAGGAACTGTGCCTGAACGTCCTCCTCAGTCGCACCAACGGCCATGCGCACGCCGATCTCGCGCGTCCGCTCGGTGACGGAAACCAGCATGATGTTCATGATGCCGATGCCGCCGACCAAGAGTGAAATCGAGGCGATGCCGGCCAACAGAAACGTCATTACGAGCGAAGTGGCCTCGGCGGCTTGCGCCATTTCGTTGGGGCTGCGGATGATGAAATCGTCATCTTCGGTGGGCCGCAGGTGGTGGCGCTGGCGCAGAAGGGCGGAGATGCCGGACTGAACTTGCGCCATGTCTTGCCGCGACGTGGTGCCGACCATGATCATCTGCAACCAGCTAATCCCCGAAATCTTCTTTTGGACGGTCGTGTACGGCATGATCATCATGTCGTCCTGATCCTGTCCGTTGGAGTTTTGCCCTTTCGCGAGCAGTACGCCCAAAACCCTGAAGGGAAGATTCTGCACGCGGATCATCTGGCCGACCGGATCCTGATCGCCGAAAAGCTGCTGCGCCACGGTGTTGCCGAGGACGCAGACATCGGCGGCCATGTTCACATCGCGATCGGAGAACATGCTCCCTTGAACGACCGGCCAGCTGCGAATCTGGGTGATGTCCGCGGAAGTGCCGTTGGCGCGCGTGAACCAATTCTGGTTGCCGTTGACGACCTGCACGGAAGAGCCGACGATCGGAGAAATCATCGTGACGTTCGGGACGTGCTGGAGGATCGCATCGGCGTCGTCGTTGACGAGCGTTTTCGTCGCGCCATTGCCCATGCGCACGCCGCCCGTATTCACGCTGCCGGCGAAGACCATGATGATATTGTCGCCGAGCGATTGAATCTGCTGCTGCACTTGCGCGCTCGCGCCCTGGCCAATCGCGACGGTGCAAATCACGGCGCCGACGCCGATGATGATTCCCAGCATCGTGAGGATCGTCCGCAGTTTATTTCGCGCCAGCGCTCGCAGAGCCACGCGAATTACTTCTCTCGGATTCATGGTCGCACCTCGTCGCGCATCCATCCCATCCCGATTAAACCGATCAGCGCGGCCCGCCGCCGCCGAAGCCCGGCGGTCGAACGTTTCCGCTCGTGCCCTTTGCCTGCTCGGCGACCACCAGCACGTCTCCTGGATGGAGGTCTCCCTGAAGAAGTTGGGTGTTGTTGTAGTCGGTGATCCCTGCTTGGACTGCAACGGGTATCAGTTGCTTGTGGTCGGGTCCGAGTTTCCATACTACTTGCCATCCGCCGAGATGCGAGGAGGAAGCCTCGCGGGAGATGTTGTACTGCTTGTATAGTGCCTGGATCTCTTTCGAGGGCATGGAAGGCTTGAACGTAAGCGCTGGGTTGGGGATCAGGGTCGCATTCTGGGCATGGCCCGTCGGGATTGTGACGTAGGCGGTTTCTCCGGGCAACAGCTTTTCGTCCGGATTGCTGAAGTCGATCACGGTGTTGTAAGTCACGACGTTTTGCACGGTGGTCGGATTGAGGCGCACGATACTCACGCGGCCGTGAAAGAGTTGGGTGGGGAAAGCGTCGACTTGAAACGTCACGGGCGTGCCGACCTTGATATTGCCGGTGTCCGACTCGTCGGTGGCGGCGTAGACCTGCATACGGGTCAAGTCCTGCGCGACCGTGAAAACCTGCGGTGCCTGCAAGGTGGCGGCGACGGACTGGCCGACGTCGACGTTGCGCGCGACGACGGTGCCATCGATCGGCGAAATAATCGTGGTGTACTTCAGGCTGGTCTCGGCGGCTTTGAGCGCGCCGTCCATCGAAACGACTTGCGACCTCGCCTGGGCGAGCGTGGCCTTGGCCTGGTCGAGCTCGGCTTGCGCGGATTGCACGTCAGCCTGCGCCTGTCCGAGGTTGGATTGCGTCAGATCGTTGGAATCGGCGGAGACGACTCCTGATACGAATAGGTCTTGCGAGCGCTTCGCCGTGGCCTCTTCGTATTTCACGTTCGCTTCCGATTTGGCGAGATTCGCTTGATCGACTTGGATGTTGGCGGCCAGAGTGACCAGATTCGCCTGGGCGTTTTCGAGGTTGCCGCGCGCCTGCGTCACCTGGGCCTCGTAGATCGCCGGATCGAGCTGAGCGAGCACCTGCCCACTGTGGACCCGCGTGTTGTAGTCGGCGAAGATATACTCGACGGTGCCCGATACGTAGGAACCCACAGGGACCGTAGTGAGTGCGTTGATTGTCCCCGTGGCCTGCACGCTGGCGGTGATGTTGCCGGTCCGGACTTCGGCCGTCGTGAATTTCGGATCGTTGGCCCGGCTCCTCGCGTAGGACCAGCTGGCTATAAGGACGATCAGCACGGCCGCACCGATCAGGTACAGCTTCTTATGCTGTTGATAGGATTCTCTGAGCGACATTTACCTGCCTTCGGGTTTGTTGGTCCCAATCTCGCGGCGTACGCCTAAGGTCTTAAACTTACACCCCGTGTAGCCTCTCACAACTAAAGACGCATGACTTACTCAAATGGTTTCTCGGGCTTCGCGCCCCGATGAGGGCGTCCGACGAGGCCGCTCGAGGCAAGCCGTGTTAGAGTGAGCGACTCGAAGCTCAAGGAGGAGAAGAAGTGGCGTATCGTGATCTGCGGGATTTTCTGCGCAAGCTCGAAAAAGAGGGCGAACTCAAACGCGTCTCGGCCGAAGTCGATCCGGTGCTGGAAATCACCGAGATCTCGGACCGCGCGGTCAAGCGAGGCGGCCCGGCACTGCTGTTCGAACGCCCGAAGGGCTCGCGGGTTGCCGCGGTGACGAACCTGGTTGGAACCGAGCGGCGCATGAATCTGGCGCTCGAGGTGGATTCTCTCGAGGAGATCGCAGGGCGGATTTCCTCGATTCTGGACATGCAATCGCCGCAGGGCATTCTGGACAAGGTCAAAATGCTTCCCAAACTCGCCGAGCTTGGGTCGGTTTTTCCGAAGGCGGTGCGCAATGGAGAATGCCAGGATGTGGTCCGAACCGACGCCTTTTCGCTGCTCGATTTCCCCATCCTGCAATGCTGGCCCCAGGACGGCGGCCGCTATATCACCTGGCCCATGGTGATCACCAAGAATCCGGAGACGGGCAAACGCAACGTGGGGTGTTACCGCATGCAGGTCTTCGATTCGCGAACTACCGGCATGCACTGGCAGACCCAGAAACATGGGGCCGAGCATTACCGCAGCGCGCTTTCGAAGAACAGGGGAGGCAAGCTCGATGTCGCCGTTGCGATTGGCGCCGATCCGGCAACGTGCTTTGCCGGCATTCTGCCGGTGCCGCCTGACATGGACGAGTTCATGTTCTCGGGCTTTTTGCGGCGCGAGCCGGTCGAGCTGGTGACGTGCAAGACGGTCGACCTCGAGGTTCCCGCGAATGCGGAGATCGTGCTCGAAGGATATGTCAAGCTGGGTGAAACGCGCACGGAGGGGCCCTTTGGCGACCACACGGGCTTCTACTCGCTCGAAGGCGAGTATCCGGTTTTCCACGTGCAGTGCATCACGCATCGCAAGGATCCGCTCTACCTGACGACGATTGTCGGGCCGCCCCCGCAGGAAGATTACTTCATCGGCCATGCGATCGAGCGGGTGTTTCTCCCCGTGATGAAGATGCAGCACCCGGAAATTGTGGATGTGGCGATGCCGGCCGAGGGGATTTTCCAGAATCTGATGATCGTTTCGATACGCAAGAGCTATCCTGGGCACGCGCGAAAGACAATGAACGCGATCTGGTCGCTCGGACAAGCGATGTTCACGAAGGTTGTGGTCATCGTCGATCATGATGTCAACGTGCAGGACCCGCGCGAAGTCTTATGGAAGGCTCTGTGCGCCATCGACCCGGAGCGCGACATCCAGTTCGTGATGGGTCCGGTCGACACTCTTGACCACGCGGCCCGCCGGCAGGATTTCGGCTCGAAGATGGGAATCGACGCGACGCGCAAGTGGCCTGAAGAGGGCTACACGGGCCGCTGGCCGGACGAGATAAGGATGGATAACCTAACCAAGAAGCGCATCGATGATCTCTGGGGCAACTTGAAGCTGGATCGATAAGCCTACAAAACCGCTCCCTCCGTGATTTTCTCGACCGGAAACAAAAGGCAAAACCGAAGCCAACCGCCAAAGATGGGCGCGTCAGCGGCAGGGGACGAACCCGCACGCTCGGTCCTACGCCATGACCAAGGGGAGACCTGCACCTGGGATGGGGTTTTACCAGAAGCACAAACCTGAAACATGTTGATTGACAGTCTGCGGCGCGGGATGTGATAAACGGTCCACGGGGGAGCGTACCAGTTCTATTAGTACCGCAGCTCATTCCGGGGTGTGGCGAAGGGCCCGCAACGCTGGGGCGAAGCAGAAACAAAGGGCGCGGACGCCGGTTCGGCGAAAACGCAGCAAAGCAGAAGGGTGATGCGGATTCGTCCTGCAAAGCAGGGCGAGCTGAGGAGTGAGGGGCCGCACGATGTTCAATCTCGGGAAAACCAAGTCACTGATCGGCCTGGATATCGGATCGAGTTCGGTCAAGGCCGTCGAGTTGAAGAAGGCCAAAGATGGTTATGAGTTGGTGAGTTTCGGGCTGGAGCCCTTGGCCCAGGATACCGTCGTGGACGGAGCCATCATGGACGCCCCGTCGGTTGCCGAGAAGATCATCTCCATCTTCGACGGGCAGAAGATCAAGACGAAGGACGTCGCGACATCCGTTTCGGGGCACTCGGTGATCGTCAAGCGGGTCAGCATGCCGCTGATGACCGAAGAAGAGCTCTTTGACCGGATCCAAGCCGAAGCGAGCCAGCACATCCCCTTCGACATCGCCGACGTCAACCTCAGCTACCAACTCCTGGAAGCTACCGAGAACCAGATGGACGTGCTGCTGGTGGCCGTGAAGAAGGACAAGATTCTGAACCACACGAACGTCCTGGCCCAGGCGGGGAAGACGCCCATGGTGGTCGACATTGATGCCTTCGCCCTCCAAAACGCCTTCGAGGTCAACTACGAGCCCGATCCTTCCCAGGTGGTCGCGCTGTTGAACGTAGGCGCGAGCGTGATGAACATCAACATCATCCGCGGCTGGACGCCTCTCTTCACGCGCGACGTTTCCGTAGGAGGCAATCAATACACTGACGCCCTGCAGAAGGAGCTCGACCTGAGTTTCGAGGACGCGGAAAAACTCAAGATGGGCGGAACGCACGCGGGCGTGAGCGAGGAACAACGGACCTCGATTCTGCGCTCGGTTTCCGACATTTTGATCCTCGAAATTCAGAAGACTTTCGATTTCTTCCGCGCGACGGCGAGCGGCGAAAATATCCGCCGGATCGTGGTGGCCGGAGGAACGGCGCGGGTGCCGGGCTTGCTCGATCTGCTTAAGGAAGAATTCGCGATGCCGGTCGAGGAGCTCTACCCGTTTCGAAAAGTCGCCATCAACCCCGCGCGTCACGATGAAAGTCAGCTTCGCGAGTTGGCGCCGCGCCTGGCAATCGCCATGGGTCTGGCGCTGAGGAGTTTTGACACGCCATGATCCGGATCAACTTGCTAGGCCAGGCTCGTCCGAAAGCCGCAAAGCAAACGGTGCCCCTTGAGGCCACCGTACAGATACTGCTGTTCGGCGCGGCGGTTGTAGTAGCGGCTGTCGTTCTCTTCGTGGTCTACATGTCGCAGAACCGGCAGCTTCGAGCAGACGCAAAGCCGCATCCGCGACTTGCAGGCGGAAAAAGCCAGCTTGCAGCAGATCAAGAGCGAAGTGGACAAGTTTGAAAGCCAAAAAGCCGTGCTGCAGCAGCGGATCGATGTAATCGAGACTCTCCAGAAGAATCGCAGCGGCGCGCAGGATTTGCTTCAGATGGTCGCCAATACGGTGGTTCGAGTGGATGCGCTCTGGCTGACGTCGATCACCAGAACCGGCGATTCGCTCGACATTGAGGGCGAAGCCGGATCGATCAACGCCGTGGCAAATTTCATTACGGAATTGAAGAGGAGCGGCTACTTCACAAACGTCGAGATCAAGAAAGCCGAGGAAAACGACATACGTCCGTCAGTTCAAACATACGGCTTCTCGATGTCGGTGTCGATTGCGCCTCCGTCGAACGGTGCGCCCACAACCCAAGCGACGGGAGCGACGCAGCCGCCCCCGCCCGCGCGAAAGGGAAGGAGCTAGTCGATGGCAACAAGTTTCCGGGACTGGCCCTGGCCACTACAAGCCCTTGCGTCGGTGGGCCTGGCCGTTGTGTTGATTCTGGCGGGACTCTACATTCCCGGCCTGCCGCTCGCGAGCGTGCGCGATCAACTCGAGAGCGCCCAGGCGGAGCTGAAGCCGCTGGAAACCGAAGTGGAGAATCTGCGCGTTTACAAGCAGCGCCGAGCGGAGCTGCAGACCGAGATGGACGCGCTGCAAAAACAGCTTGCAACGCTCCAGACAATCGTGCCGGAAGACAAGCAGACGGACGAGTTCATCTTGATGGTGCAGCGCGCCGCCTTGAGCTCGGGTGTCGCGATCCGTTCGCTCACGGCGCAGCCGGTTGCGCAGAAGCCGTACTACTTCGAGATGCCGTTCTTGGTCGAGGCGGACGGGCCGTACTACTCGGTACTCGACTTCTTTTCCAAGCTAGGGCGCCTTTCGCGGATCATCAATGTGGGCGACCTGAAGCTCGCTGCGGTAGGAACGAACATGAACACCAAGTTCCGGGTCGTGCCCGGGACGTCGGTTACGGGAACGTTCACGATTACGACGTTCTTCACGAACCCGGCCGAGCAGACGGGTACCACGACGACAAAGGGTGCGAAGGGCACGCCGGTAAAGCGATAGGGCGACAACGATGAGACTTGCAAAGGCAACCGCGAAGCTGATGGCAGCGCTGACAATCTCGTTGTGCTTGATTCCGGGCACGTGGGCGCAGGGCAAGGCGATCAAGAGGGCGAAAATGGCACGGAAGGCTGCGACGAAGCAGGCCGCCGCGGAACCGGCCGCCGCCCCGGCTGCGGCAACTCCCGCCGCGGCGCCAGGGGAATCGCCGGATTCAGGCACGGTCGCGATGGTTGGCAAGCGCGATCCGTTCGTCCCGTTGGTCACCGACAAAAAGGACTCCGGTGCGGAGCACTTGCCGCCGGGCAAGGCCGGCATTGTGATCGCGTCGGTGCGTGTGGATGGGACGGTGAAATCGGGCAACGGAATGATTGCCGTGGTTTCCAATCCCGACCAGCGCGTCTATTTCATCCGCGAAGGGGATCAGTTGTACGACGGCGACGTGGAGAAAATCAGTTTGGATGGTGTCACTTTCAAAGAGAATTCAAAAGACGCATTCGGCAAGCCGGTCGAACGAATCGTGACGAAACGAATCTACGCGAGTGCAGGAGAGCAGCAATGAGGATCATGTGGCGGGGGTGGGGGCTCGGCGCGCTGATAGCGGCCGGTCTAGTGCTGTCGAATGGAATGCCGGCTGTCGCAGGCGACTCGCCGGTGGTCCATGTGAAAGCGGAGGTGAAGGACGGTGCCGTGAGCTTGCAGGCGGAAGCCAATGCGCCGTTCGAATACACCACCTACCGTCCGAGCGCGAGCCTTTACGTGCTCGACCTGAGCGGCGTATCTGCCGCGGACCCGGCGGGCGCGCGCGTCGTGCCTTCCGATCTGGTGAAGAGCTATCGCGTAACGAGCTATGCGGTGGGCGACAAGCCCGTGGTGCGCGTGGAAATTCTGATGGCCCAGGGTCTCGAGCCTCGCCTCGAACGCAAGAATCCCGAGGACCTCACTTTGCTAGTGTCGCGCGCCTCCGCTGGGGCAACCCCGGTGGCTGCGCCTGCGCCATCGCCGGCAATCGCCCCTGTGTCCGCCAAACCGGCCGACACGACACCAGCTGGCACCGTTCTTCCCTCGATTCGCCAGATCCACCTCACGCGGGAGGCCGGCCGTACCGAAGTCAGTATTTCCGGATCGGGAGCGCTGACCTACCACGCGATGCGGCTGTATAATCCCGATCGATTGGTTCTGGATTTTACAGGTGCACGCCTCAAGACTTCCGAAAGTCACCTGGCAAGCAACCTTGATCCTGTCCGCGAAATTCGCTTCGCTCAGTTCACGCCCGATGTTTCACGCGTCGTGATCGACCTGCGCCAGCCGGCAACTTACAACATCACTCCGGACGGCAACACCGTCGAAGTGTCCTTTTCACCCAAGGGAGTTTCGTCGGGCGCGGCGCAATCGGACTCCCCGGAGCAAGCGACGGGCGTCGTCACCACAAAATCCCTATCGCCAAGCACTTCGGCTCACTTGTTGCCTGAGACCTCCGCAACAAAACCGGGTGAAGTACCCGCACCAGCTACTATCTTGCCGGTGGCGCTGACGAGGACTTCAGCGGCCCTCGCGACGCCTTCAGCGGACGCCAAGGCGGCTTCGTACAAGCCGGCCGCAGAACCGATCGCAGTTGCTGCTCCGGCGGCACAGCCCAGCACCGCACCGGCTTCTTCCCCGCCGCCCGCTCAAACTCCGACAGCGGCTCCTGTGACGAGCAAGTTTACCGGCGAACCCATTTCCGTGAACCTCAAGGATGTGGACCTGCGCGATTTCTTCCGGCTGATACACGAAATCAGCGGTTTGAACGTCGTCCTGGATCCGAACGTGAAAGGAACGCTGACGATCGTTCTGGACGACGTGCCGTGGGATCAGGCCCTCGACATCGTGCTCAAGAACAACGATCTAGATAAGCAACTCGACGGCAACGTCCTGCGCATCGCCACGCGGGCCACCTTGCAGAAAGAGGCGGAAGAGAGCCGCGATCTCGCCAAGGCACAGGCCGAAGCCGCTGACGTCGTCACCACGACGCGCGTGCTGAGTTATGCGAAGGCGACCGACCTGGCGGGCACGCTCAAGAAGTTCCTCTCATCGCGCGGCGATATCATCGCCGACGATCGCTCGAACACGCTCATCATTCGCGATATTCCGAGCACCCTGCCGGTGCTCGACAACCTGATCCGCCAGCTCGACCGCAGATCGCAGCAGGTGGAAATTGAGGCCCGCGTCGTCGAAGCGAGTCGTTCGTTCTCGCGCGAAATCGGCAGCCAATTTGGTATCTCCGCGGCCGGAGGAAATCCGACCAGCTTCCTCAGCGGAGCAACCTCGGCCGGCACCAGCCCAATCACTCACTTTGCGCCCGTTCCGCCAGTGATCGTCTCGACCGGCAGTTCGTCGGGAACGGCTGCTCCTACTTCCGGCAGCATTCCCCTGAACTCCAACCTGCCCGCGAGCGTCCCGACCAGCGGCTTCTCGTACTCGTTCGGGACTAACAATTTCGCGCTAGACCTGATCATTACCGCGGCGGAGGAGAAGGGCGTCGGCAAGCTGTTGTCGAAGCCGAAAGTCATCACGCAAAACAATCAGAAGGCGACCGTGAAGCAAGGAACCAAGATTCCGGTTCAGACGATCGTAAACAACACCGTATCGGTTCAGTTCGTGGATGCAGTTCTCGAACTCGACGTCACTCCCCAGATTACGGCCGAGGGCACCATCTACATGGACGTGACGGTCGAAAACGATCAGATCGATCAGTCGATTCCGCGGGTCGAGGGCATTCCCGCCATCGACACGCAGTCGGCTGAAACCAAAGTCACGGTCAACGATGGCGCTACGGTCGTGATCGGCGGAATCATTGTCACCACGCAGCGGACCGACATTCAGCAGGTTCCGCTGTTTGGCAGCGTCCCGGTGATCGGAAATCTTTTCAAGCACACGACGGTCAGTTCCACTTCGTCGGAACTGCTGTTCTTCCTGACGCCTCGGATTCTCCCGAGCTAAGCGTGAACGGGAAATCCGGGGGTGGACCGGCTGCATCACGTGGCGGCAGAATCGGCAAAGCAGAATTCGAGCCGGAGCGGGTTCGAGCGGCGAACGAACCGGCTCCGGCTTTGCTTTTCCAGCCTCGGTGTCGACTCGATCCTCGTCTCCCACCTGCCAAACATCCAGTACCTCTGCGGCTTTTCGGGCAGCGCGGGGCTTCTGCTCGTCGGCGAATCCCAAGCCACGCTCTTCACGGACAGCCGCTACACCTTGCAGGCCCGGCAGGAAGTCTGCGGGGCGCGCGTCCACATCGCAAAGCAGGGCCTGCTGAATGCCGTCGGCGAAGAACTGAAGGCCCAGCGGCGCCGGCCCGCGGTGGCCTACGCCACCGGCCACACAACCGTGGCTCAGAAGCAGGCGCTTGAAGCGATTGCTCGGGGCAGGGTGCGCTGGGCGAGCGACGACAACGCCGTCGAAAAGCTGCGCGCCGTGAAGGACGCTGGCGAACTCGCGTGCATGCGCGACGCCGCGCACCTGATCAGCCGCGTTTTTCGCAAGGTGCTGCCGCTCATTCGCCCGGGAACCTCCGAGCTCGACCTTGCAGCGGAGATCGAGTACGGCATCAAGCAAATGGGCGGGTCCGGCGCCTCGTTCGAGACGATCGTAGCGTCCGGCCCGCGTTCCGCGTGGGCCCA
Organism: uncultured Acidobacteriota bacterium; assembly: GCA_963836125.1. Classification (GTDB taxonomy): domain Bacteria; phylum Acidobacteriota; class Terriglobia; order Acidiferrales; family UBA7541; genus Palsa-295. Next base: position 228,667 of record CAWIIK010000002.1, on the reverse strand, counting down.
CGCGCGTCCCACGCCGAAGCGGCTGGGCAAAAGCGAATTGGTCGTCCTCGATCAGGGTGCTATACTTCGAAGTTACTGCAGCGACATGACCCGGACGGTGTTCCTTGGGCGAGCGCCGGCCCGGATTCGGCGAATGTATCGGGCAGTCCTGCGGGCCCAGGAAGCGGCGAAGCAGGCAATTCGACCCGGCATCAAGGCCGGGGACGTGGATCGGGCGGCGCGACAGACCCTAAAGCGATTCGGCTTGGCCCGCTACTTCACACACAGTACAGGCCACGGCCTTGGCATCGAGGTGCACGAGATGCCGCGCCTTGGCAAGGGCGAAGAAACCGTACTCCAGGAAAGGATGGTCGTGACGGTTGAACCGGGCGTCTACCTGGAAGGGCTCGGCGGTATCCGCATTGAGGATGATGTGGTTGTGACAGCGCAGGGCGCTGTGGATTTGACGACGGCTCCGCGGGATTTCCTCGAACTCTAAATGGCGAAGAAAACGAAATCCGAATCTGGCGCAGGTGCGCACGCTGAAGGCGTGGATCTGAGCGAAGTGAAGCGGCTTCTCGCATTCATGCAGGAGAACGGGCTCGAGGAATTCGAATACGAGCGCGGTGGCGTTCATATCCGCCTCAAAAAGGCGTCCCGGACGTCTGGCGCGCCCGCAGCGGCCGCAGGCCCGCCTGTCGAGGCCTCCGCCGTCCCAGCGCCAATCCACGCTCCTGCCGTGGCGTCAGCGCACGATTCAAGTAAGCCGGCCGCCCCTGCGGCGGACGTGCATCTGATCAAGTCGCCGATCGTCGGAACCTATTACGCGTCACCGAGCCCCGAAGCCGAGCCTTTCGTGACTGTGGGCACCCGGGTCGAACGAGGGCAGGTGCTCTGCATCATCGAAGCCATGAAACTGATGAACGAGATCGAATCCGACGTCGCGGGCGAGGTCGTCCAGATTCTGGTCGAGAATGGGCAACCGGTCGAATATGGCGAGCCGCTCTTTGGGATTCGCTTGCAGGGCAAGAAATAGCCCGGCTGGACCTGGCGAGATAGAAACGGGCCGCCGTCATGTTTTCCGCACCTGACACATGTTCAAGAAGATTCTGATTGCCAATCGCGGTGAAATTGCCCTGCGGATTCTCTCCGCCTGCAAGGAGCTCGGTGTCCGCACCGTCGCCGTCTATTCGGAGGCGGATCGCCACGCGCTGCACGTCCGCTTCGCCGACGAGGCCGTCTGCATCGGCCCGCCACGCAGCGCGGACAGTTACCTGAACATTCCGCACGTCATCAGCGCTGCCGAGATCACCGATGTGGACGCGATCCACCCGGGCTACGGCTTCCTCTCGGAAAACGCCAATTTCGCCGAGGTCTGCGAGGCCTCGCATATCACGTTCATCGGCCCGTCGCCCGACGTGATCCGCATGATGGGCGAAAAAGACCGCGCGCGAGCCGAAATGGCCGCGGCGGGCCTTCCTGTAATCCCTGGCAGCGCCGGAGTGGTGCCTGATGAAGTGGCTGCGAAAGAGGTCGCCGGAGAGATCGGCTTGCCGCTGATGATCAAAGCCGCCGAGGGCGGCGGCGGGCGCGGGATGCGCGTCGTGCGCACCAAGAAAGAGCTGATCACCGCGTTTCAGACGGCGCGCTCCGAGGCCGAGCAAGCCTTTGGCAGTCCCAGCGTCTACATGGAGAAGCTGATCGAGCATCCGCGGCACATCGAGTTTCAAGTGTTGGGAGATCGCCACGGCAACGTGATCCATCTCGGCGAGCGCGAGTGCACGCTCCAGCGGCGCCACCAAAAGGTCCTCGAGGAGTCCCCCTCGACCGTTCTCGACGCGGCTACGCGCGAGCGTATCGGCAAGCAGGTGATCGACGCTCTCCTCAAAGTCGGTTATTCGAGCGCGGGCACGGTCGAATTCCTGCGCGACGTGACGGGCGAACTCTACTTCATCGAGATGAACGCGCGGATTCAGGTCGAGCATCCGGTAACGGAAATGGTGACGCAGGTCGATCTCGTGAAATCCCAGATTCGCCTCGCTGCCGGCGAACGCCTCGACGACGTCGTCGGCCCCGTGCAGTTTCACGGCCACGCAATCGAATGCCGCATCAACGCCGAGGACCCCGAGACGTTTCGTCCGTCGCCCGGCCACATTACGGCTTTCCGAGTTCCCGGCGGCCCGGGCGTTCGCGTCGATACGGCGGCCTATTCAGACGCGGTGATCCCGCCCTACTACGATTCGCTCGTCGCCAAGCTCATCACGCACGGCCGCGACCGCGCCGAAGCGATTGTGCGCATGGAAGGCGCTCTCGACGGCTTCGTCGTGGAGGGCATCAAGACCACGATCCCGCTTCAGAAGCGCATTCTCGCCGAACCCGATTTCCAGGCCGGAAAGTTTGACACACACTTCCTCGACCGGCTCACCGGCACAGCAGGGAAGTAGCTTGGGAGAAAGATTGTTTCCGGCACTTTACGCGATTCTCGATCCGGTCTTCACGCCGGGGCCGGCGGTTGAGTTTGCGCTGAGGATGGCGGACGCCGGAGTCGACTTGATTCAGCTGCGCGACAAACGCGCGACGGCGCGCAAGATTCAGGATCAGGCGTCGGAACTGGTGGCGCATGTATCTCCAAGGGGAGTGCGAATCATCGTCAACGACCGCCCCGACATCGCGGCGATCGTGGGCGCGGGCGGCGTGCACGTCGGCCAGGACGACCTGCCTGTCGAGGAGGGGCGCCGAATCTGCGGCCCTTCCTGCTGGGTAGGCATTTCGACACACAATCTCGAGCAATTTCGCGAGGCCATGCTCACTTCGGCGGATTATATTGCCGTGGGGCCTATCTTCCCGACAGCTGCAAAGGAGAATCCCGACCCCGTCGTCGGCGTCGACTTTGTGCGCGCCGTGCGCCGGTTGACGGCAAAGCCGATCGTTGCAATCGGCGGCATCACGGTCGAGAACGCTGCCGACGTGTTTCGCGCCGGAGCCGACTCCGTCGCCGTGATTCGAGATCTGCTGTCGGCCGGCGATCCCGCCGGGCGCGCGAGCGAGTATCTGGAAATTGCGCGACGCGTGCGCGCGGAGCGAGCTTGAAGGGAGCTCGCCGAGCCAAGGACTAGATGGCGGAACAGGCGCAGAGCACCGGAACCTTGACCGCTCGGCCCTCCGCCGAGCTCGTCAAAGGCCTTGGCCTGTTCGATTCGACGATGATCGTCGTCGGGTCGATGATCGGCTCGGGCATCTTCATCGTCTCCGCCGACATCGCTCATCAAGTCCAGAGCCCCGGTCTTCTCCTCGCCGTCTGGCTGGCATCGGGCCTTATGACGCTGATCGGCGCGCTCAGCTACGGCGAGCTCGCTGCCGCGATGCCCCAGGCGGGTGGCCAGTACGTCTATTTGCGCGAGTCGCTGGGCGCAATTTGGGGCTTTCTCTACGGCTGGACGATGTTGCTGGTTATTCAGACCGCAACGATCGCGGCAGTCGCAATCGCTTTTGCCAAATTCACGGGCGTGCTCGCGCCGTGGTTTTCGCCTCGCGCACTGGATCTGGAAGATCGGTACGTTCGGCCCGTGGCATCTCTGGTTTGGCGAACTCGGGCCGTATAACGTCGGCCTGAATCGCCAGAATCTCCTCGCCATTCTTTCCATCATATTGCTTACGTGGATCAATACCCGCGGCCTGCGCCTCGGCAAGATCGTGCAAAACATTTTCACGGTGACAAAGACCGGCGCGCTCGCTGTTTTGGTCCTCCTGGGATTCTGGTTCACGACCGCCATCGCACGCTCCACGAATTTCACGCACTTCTGGCGCAACGCAGCCTGGCACACGATGCATGCATATCCTCCCGACAATCCGACATGGATGATCGGCAACCATCACCCTGATGGGAGTCGCGATGGTCGGCTCGCTTTTCGCGATGGACGCCTGGAACAACGTCACCTTCACGGCTGCCGAAGTGAAAAATCCAGGCCGCAATTTGCCGCTTGTCACTGGCTCTTGGCACCGGGCTTGTTGTGCTGCTCTACACACTCGCAAACGTCGCTTATCTGCGCGTGCTGCCGATCTCGGGCGACCCGCACGGCGCGACGCCGCTTGCGCGAGGCATCGAGTTCGCGGCCGATGGCCGGGTGGCCACCGCCGTCACGCAAGTGATTTTCGGTCCGGCGGGCGCGATCCTCATGGCCCTCGCCATCTTGATTTCCACATTCGGCTGCAACAACGGCCTGATCCTCTCGGGCGCGCGCATCTACTACGCAATGTCCAAGGACGGCCTCTTCTTCCGCTCGGTCGGCACCGTGAACCGCTACCACGTGCCTAGCGTCGCGCTGGTCGTGCAGTGCGTGTGGGCCTCGGTTCTGTGCCTCTCCGGGCACCTACAGCCAGTTGCTCGACTTCCTGATCTTCGCCGAGCTGATTTTCTATATCCTTACACTGCTCGGGCTTTTCGTGCTGCGCTCGAAGCGCCCGGAGATGCGAGCGCCCGTATCGCGCGTTTGGCTATCCGGTCCTGCCGCTGCTGTATATCGCGATGGCGATATTTCTTGAAATCCAGCTCTTGCGCTATAAACCACAGTACACTTGGCCGGGACTGATCATCGTTCTGCTGGGGCTGCCGGTCTACGGCCTGTGGACTTGGCTGGGCAGGTGGCCCGCCGAGTCGTAGTGCAACCTGGAAGAGCACGAAAGCAATCGCAAGGTTAGGAAGCGCGGGGCGCGACCGCGTCTGACTCTTGGGAGGAAAATCCCGAATGGGAAATCCACTGCTGGCGACGAAGCCGCTGAACGTGATCATGGAGGAGGCTGCGGAAGAGCACGAGCATTCCCTAAAGCGCGCGCTGGGTCCGCTCAACCTGATCACGCTCGGCATCGGCGCGATCATCGGAGCCGGCATTTTCGTTCTGACGGGGCAGGCGGCCGCGCAGAGCGCGGGACCCGCCATCGTGCTCTCATTCATCCTCTCGGGAATCATCTGCGCGTTCGCGGGCCTATGCTATGCCGAATTCGCCTCGCTCATCCCGATCGCTGGGTCGGCCTACACCTACGGCTACGCGACCCTCGGCGAAATCTTCGCCTGGATCATCGGATGGGATCTCATCCTCGAATACGCATTCGGCGCTGCCACCGTCGCGTCGGGATGGAGCGGCTACGTCGTCAGTTTCCTCGATGATTTCCGAATCCACATCGACCCAAGATGGCTCGCGACGCCGGGAACGCAGATGGTCTTCTACAACGGTCACTGGGCATCGATCGACTCCGTGCAGTCCGTGCTCGCGGCTGCCGGTATCAACCAATCGACGCTTCCGCATGCAACCGGGGTGTTCAATCTGGTCGCCTTTCTCGGCATCGCAGTGGCCACTTACATCTTGATCGTCGGAATCAAGGAGTCGGCGAATTTCAACTCCGCTATCGTGATCCTGAAGGTCGCGATCGTGCTGGTGTTCATCGGCATCGCGGGGATGTTCGTCCTTCGCCACCCGGCGCTGGCCGCGGCGAACTGGCATCCGTTCATTCCACCGAATGCCGGCAAATTCGGCGACTTTGGTTTGTCCGGAGTGGCGCGCGGAGCGGCCGTGATTTTCTTCGCCTACATCGGTTTCGACGCCGTCTCGACCGCTGCGCAGGAAGCGAAAAATCCGCAGAAGGACATGCCGATCGGGATCATCGGCTCGCTCGTGATTTGCACGGTTCTCTACATTCTTGTGTCCGGTCTCCTGACGGCAGTTGTGCCCTACACGGCCCTAAACGTCGCCGATCCGGTTGCGATCGGCATTGACGCCACTGGCGTCCGCTGGGGCAGCCTGCTCGTGAAGGCGGGAGCCATCGCGGGTTTGGGCAGCGTCATGCTGGTGATGCTGCTCGGCCAGTCGCGCGTCTTCTATTCCATGTCTCGCGACGGTCTTCTCCCGCGCTGGGCCGGTGCGATTCATCCGCGCTTCCGCACGCCGTGGATTTCCTCGCTGGTGGTGGGCGTCTGCGTGGCGATCTTTGCTTCAATGATTCCGATCGGCGACCTCGCCGTTCTCGTGAATATCGGGACTCTTCTCGCGTTCGTCATCGTCTGCGCGGGAGTCTGGATTCTTCGCCGCAGACGCCCGGATTTGCCGCGTCCGTTCAAAACGCCACTCGTGCCTCTCGTCCCGATCCTCGGGATTCTCACCTCGCTCGCCGCCATGCTGAGCCTTCCGGCCAAGACGTGGTGGCGGCTACTCATCTGGCTCTGCATCGGCCTTGTCGTGTACTTCTCCTATGGGCAGAAGCACAGCAAGGTACGCAAGGCTGCCGCAAATAACACTCCGTAAACGCGGGAGATCGTGCGCGGCGGTTGTGCGCGAGGGTGACAGAGGCGTACGATGCGCGAGTGAGAGGTTTGAATCCCACATCGCGGCCCATCTGATGTGCCGTTGATCCTCGAACGAGGAGGAAGCATGAGCGGTTTTCTCAGCAAGGAAGAATTGAAGAAACTGAAGCCTGCGGAGACGTCGTCCTTTCCTTCGCCCATTCCCACGCAGATCGTCTCAAGCGACGAGTTTTTCCCGCAGCAGCAGAACAAAAGCCAGCGCGAGCTCGAGGCCCGACTGAAAGAGATGGGCAACAAACTGGCCCGCAAGCAAGGTCTCAGCCGCAGAGCCTTTTTCACCACCGCCGCGGGCATGGCCGCTGCCTTTGTGGCAATGAACGAAGTCTACGGCCCGATCTTCGACGTAAGTTCCGCCGAGGCAGCCACGCCCGAGATGGCGGACGAGCGCGCCAGTGCCCTGCAGGACCAGTTCATCTTCGACGGCCACACGCACTTTCTGCGCGACGACACGCGGCTCAACGGCTTCGTCATGATGCGGCAAGCGGTTGGCGATGCGGGCTGGAATCCGGAACTGAAGGGCAAAAAGCAAACGATCGAAGATTTGAAGTACAACAATTATTACAAGGAAATCTTCCTCGACAGCGATACGAAAGTCGCGCTGATCTCGAGCGCTCCGTCCGACATCCCCCGCGACTGGTTCCTGACCAACGAAATGATGGCCGCAGCCCGCGAAAAAGTAAATCGCGCTGCCGGCTCCAAGCGCCTGCTGGCGCACGCCATCTTCACGCCCGGCCAGCCGGGCTGGCTCGATAACCTTAACCGCGCGCTCGCGCTCAAGCCCGACTCCGTGAAAGGCTACACGATCGGCGACAACACGCACAAAGATATCTCCCACTATCCCTGGCGGATGGACGATGAGAAAGTAACCTACCTCGGCTACGAAAAGATGCAAAAGGCCGGCATCAAGAACGTGTGCGTTCACAAAGGACTGTTTCCGCCCTCTCTGGATAAACAGTTTCCAAGGCTTCGTCCCTACGCTGACGTGAGCGACGTCGGAAAAGCGGCCAAGGACTGGCCGAACCTCAATTTCGTGATCTACCATTCCGGTTTTCGCAACGTCGGCGGCGGAGGTGCCTCCGATGCTGCCGAGGCGTGGGCGTACGTGGAAAAAACTGGCCGCAATGAATGGGTCAGCGACCTTGCGGAAATTCCCGCAAAGTACGATGTGACCAACGTCTACGGCGATCTCGGCCAGGTTTTCGCCGCGAGCACCGTCGCGCAGCCTCAGCTGGCGGCATTCATCGTCGCGACTCTCGTGAAGGGACTCGGCGCCGATCGCGTGGTCTGGGGCACCGACGCCCTGTGGACCGGCTCTCCGCAGTGGCAGATCGAAGGCCTGCGCCGTCTCGAGGTGCCCGAAGACATGCAGAAGAAATTCGGATTTGAGCCGCTCGGCGCAGCCGATGGCCCCACGAAGACCGCGATCTTCAGCGGCAACTCCGCGCGCCTCTACAACTACAAAGCTCCCGCGCACTGGTCGAAAATGGACCGCTTCGCCGAACTAAGAGAGGACTACATCAAGGCTGGAGCGCATCGCAGCAATCTTCGCTATGGCTATGTCGCGGTTTAAGGCGAAGGGCAGGAACCGCCGGCCACTCCGACATCCCGCGTATCGCCTATGAACCGAATTTCTCCGCGCCGCCTTGCCGTCTTGTTCCGGCACATGTCGCTGCTTGATCGTGTCGCGGCGGCAATTCTGATCCTGTGCGGGCTCGTCCTGGGGATCAACCGCGTATCCGGCCGCCCGCTTCCGTTCACTTCGCTGCTCGTCTTTTTCGGCGTCGCCGCCGCCGGTTATTTTTTCGTGCGATTGATTCTGTTTGTCCGCGCGAAGGGCATGTGGGCGCTGCGGAATCGCCTGATCGTTGCTTATTTCTTCATGGCGGTCGCGCCCGTCGTGCTCCTTTTCGCGATGGTCTTCGTTGCGGCAATTCTTCTCGAGCTTCAAATCGGCGCGCACCTGCTCCGCGACGACATTCAGAGCCGAAGTGCAATCATTGGCGCCGATACGAATACAATCGCCGCGGCCCTCGGTCGCGAGCCGGATTTGAAAGCCGATCAGCCGGTTTCACCCGAATCGACAGCCGTCGAAGATCCGATCCTTCTGCGGCCCGAGACGGCGAAAATCATCGCCGCGGCGCAAGCTGAAACGCCCGGCCTGCGCGTGTATCTGAATCACGGCCAGCAGCTCGTCCGTGCGGCGCACGGAAGGCAGTTCGAGGGCCTCGCTGAATTTCGCAACCATCTGTGGTTTGCCTCGGCGGAAAGCCTTGCCGCTCCCGGCGGCCACGCGACTCTACTCTCCGTTGCGCCGATCACGCCGGGCGTGCTGGATGGCTTGCCCTCCAAGCTCGGCCCCATCGAGCTCACGCTTCTCGAACCCGCTCCGGGTTCCTCGGCGGGAATCACGCTCGACAACGTTCATTACGTTTTCGGCGAGCACATTGCCAGCGACAAGCGCCTGCTCGCGCCCGCTGCTCACATGCTGGACCTGCAAGTCGATGGAGTCGCCACGCTCGATGCCGCGCGCGCGGATTTGGGTCCCGACGTTCAAGATCGGCCGGTACTCGCCCGTTTTTCGCTTCGCCTCTCGGAGATCAACAAATCCCTGCTGACCTCCGTCGGGGCGTTTGGTTCGACGCTCGTCGCCATACTCGAAATAGTCGCCGTGGTTTTTCTCCTCTTCGAGATTGCCGCGCTCGCGGTCGGAATTATGCTGACGCGCACCATCACGAGTTCGGTGGCGGGTCTTTACGATGCGACGCTCCACGTGCGGCGTGGCGATTTCACCCATCGCATTCAGGTGCGCCAGAAAGATCAACTCGGCGCGCTCGGTGAATCGTTCAACGAGATGACCAGCTCGATCGCCGAGCTGATCGAAGAGCAGCGCCAGAAGCAGCGCCTCGAACACGAAGTGTCTATCGCGCATGAGGTTCAGCAGCAGTTGTTTCCCAGCGTCCTTCCGTCCGTCCCCGGGCTCGAACTCGCTGCGATCTGCCGGCCCGCCCGCGTCGTCAGCGGCGACTACTACGATTTCATTCAGCTTGGCCCCACGCGCGTCGGAATGGCCGTCGCGGACATCAGCGGGAAGGGAATTTACGCGGCTCTGCTCATGGCCAGCCTTCAGGCGGCGCTGCGGAGCATGGCGCTCTCCGACGGCCACGGCTGCACCGCTGATATCGTTTCGCGCGTGAATGGGCACCTCTTTCGCAACACGTCCGACGACCGCTATGCGACGCTTTTCTACGCCGTCTACGATTCCGAAGCAAAAACGCTCACCTACACGAACGCCGGCCATCTCGCGCCTTTGCTCGTCTGCCCCGGATCGGGCGAGCAGGTGCAGCAGCTCGATCAGGGAGGCACGGTCGTGGGCCTGTTTGAAAATCCCGGCTACACGGAAAGAACCATCGAAGTGCCGCCCGGGAGCCTGCTGGTGGTATTCACGGACGGCATCACCGAGCCGGAAAACGTCTACGGCGAGGAGTTTGGAATTCAGCGGCTCAAGGCCGAGGTGTTGCGCCAGAGGGGCCTCCCGGCCGAGCGGCTCGCCGAGAGCTTGGTCTCCGCGGCCGAGCAATGGGCGGGCACGCCCGAGCAGGCGGACGATATGACGGTCGTCATCGCCCGCACGGGCTAGGTGCAGGAAAAGCGTCCTGTTTATCGCGTTTTGTTTATACTGAATGTTTCGCACCGGTTTCGCGCAATCGTGAGCATTCGGCCATGAAAATTCTCAACGCCGGCGAGATGAACGAAGTCGATCGCCTCACGACGAAGCGCTACGGCGTTCCGAGCCTTACCCTCATCGAGAATGCCGGCAAAAGCGTTGCGGATTTCATCGCCTCGCGATTCCCCGACTTCAAACGGCGGCCCGTCGTCGTTCTCTGCGGCAAGGGCAACAACGGCGGCGACGGCTTTGTCGTAGCGCGCCATCTGCTCAAGATGGGCGCGAAGGTCCAGGCTTATCTCACGGGCGATCCACGCGAAGTGAAAGGCGACGCTGCCACAAATCTGAATCGCTGGAAAAAGGCTTCTGGCGCACTTCGAATCATTCGGGCCTCGTCGGACTACAAGAAATCCGCGCCGAAATCCTGGCAAGGCCTCATTCTCGTAGACGCCCTTCTGGGTACGGGCGCGCGAGGCGAAGTGACAGGAGTTCTGCGAGAGGTTATCGAGGAGGTCAATTTCAAGGCGGATTGCGTCGTGGCCGTCGATATTCCATCAGCGTTGAACGCCGATACGGGCGTCGTCGAAGGTGTCGCGATCATCGCGCAGCACACGGTGACCTTCACAGCACCGAAACCTGGACTGTTTCTTGGAGAGGGACTGCGCCACGCAGGAGAAGTCATCGTTCGAGAGATTGGCTCGCCACCCGACCTCATCCGGGAAATCGGAAACGGTAAGCTCTTTTGGAGCGAACCGGGCGAATTCGCAATTTTCAGTCTTCCGCGGGCGCCCGGAGGGCACAAGGGCGACTACGGTCACGCCTTGATCGTCGCAGGATCGGTGGGCAAAAGCGGCGCCGCAGTTCTCGCGTCGTGGGCTGCGCTGCGCGCTGGCGCAGGCCTCGTCACCGTTGCGACGCCCGAACCCGTCCTCCCAACCATCGCTGCGCACACGCCCGAGGTCATGACCGAGCCGCTAGCTGCCACTCGCGCCGGAACCATCTCCGAGCGTTCGCTCGAAGGCAATCTCTTCGCGACGCTGCTGAAAAGCAAGCGGGCTCTTGCGCTCGGCCCGGGTCTCACCACGCAAGACGAAACGCAGTCCTTCGTGCGCACCGTTGTCAAGAGCCACTCGGGGATTCCCATCGTCCTCGACGCGGACGGCCTGAACGCCTTCGCCGGCCGTGCCGCCGAGCTGAAAGATCGCAAAGGCCTGCTTGCTGTGACTCCGCACCCGGGAGAAATGGCGCGCCTCACCGGCCGCACAACCGAGGAGATTCAGTCGAATCGCATTGAGATCGCGCTCAAGGCCGCCGCCGATTGGAACGCGATTGTAGTCCTGAAGGGGCATCACACCGTGATCGCCGCGCCCGATGGCTTTGCCTACATCAACTCCACGGGTAATCCAGGCATGGGCACCGGCGGCACCGGCGATGTGTTGACAGGCATGCTTGCGGGCTTGGTAGCCCAGTACGGGCGAGGCTTGAACACCGCGGGCTACGCGCAGCTGATCGGCTTTGGCGTTTACCTCCACGGTCTCGCGGGTGATATCGCCTACGCCGATTACAACGGCGCGCCGCTCATGGCTTCGGACCTCATCCGGGCGATTCCTCGCGCGTACGCGCTGTTTTATTCCGAGTCTAGCCGTGGCTAGGCGCGAAATCGTGACGCACTCAGCGGATGAAACAATCGCGCGAGGTCGCGAACTAGCCGCCGCCCTGAAGCCGCCCGCTTTGATCCTGCTTTCAGGCGACCTCGGCGCGGGGAAGACGACGCTCACGAAAGGCATCGCAAGCGGCCTCGGCGCAGCCGACGAAGACGAGGTGACAAGCCCCACGTTCACGCTGGTCCACAAATACGATCGCGGCGTGCGCGTCTATCACGTCGACCTCTACCGCATCGGCGATTCCCGCGACCTCGAGACGCTCGGCCTCGAGGATGTTTTCACCGAGCGCGCCATTGTGATCGTAGAGTGGCCGAACAAGCTTACCTTGCGCACCGATTGGCCCGTCGTGCGCATCCACCTCGATCACGTCGCCGAAGACGAGCGCCGCATATCGATCGACGACCCCGCCAACATCCTTCTCCCCGAGCTCACAGCCCCATGATCTGAAATCCTGCGTCGACGTAGATCACGTTCCCGGTCACGCCGCGCCCTAGGTCGCTCCCCAGAAACACAGCCGTATCGGCGACTTCCGCGATATCGGTATTCCGCCGCAGCGGCGCGTGTTGCGCCGAAATCTCGAGCATCTTCGACAAATCTTTCATGCCGCGCGCGGAGATTGTCTTGATCGCGCCCGCTGAAATCGCGTTGACGCGAATCTTGCTCGGCCCAAGCTCGCTCGCCAGGTAACGAACCTCCGCCTCGAGCGCCGCCTTCGCCACTCCCATCACGTTGTAGTTCGTCACTACGCGCGTCGATCCGAGATAGGTGAGCGTCATGATCGCGCCGCCCTCCGTCATCAGCGGCGAGAGGGCCTTGGAAATCGCGACCAGTGAATACGCGCTCACGTCGAGCGCGAGTTGGAATCCCTCGCGCGACGTGTTGACGAAAGGTCGGCTCAAGTCTTCGGGCTTTGCGGCCGCCAGGCTGTGGACGACGACATCGAGTCTGTGCCCTGCAGCCTTCACCGACTCCGCCATCCGGTCGATATCCGCTTGTTGCTGGACCTCACAGGGAAAGAAGCCTGTGGCTCCCAGTTCCTTGCCCAGCTCTTCGACCGTCGGTTTCGCGCGGTCATTTTGATACGTCAGCAGCAAGTTCGCGCCTTCGCGCACGAACGCCTGCGCGATGGCGTACGCGATGCTCCATTTATTCCAAACCCCGAGAACGATTGCGGTCTTGCCTTCCAGTAGTTTTGGCATGAGCCCGACATTTTACCTGCAATCGCCCGTCTTCGAGCACACCTTCGATTGTCGTCTCAGGATTTTTGCAGCGCTATCGAAGGAGCCGGATCAGCTCGCGAATCAAGTCGCCCAGCCAAGGCAGCAATGCGACAAGCGCCCCGATCACGGCGGCCATTCGTTTTGCGGCGGGCTTACTCGCCGCAAGGCGCCGGGCGCCAGGCTGATGCAGCGCGCAGAAGCCTCCGTCGAGGGCCCTGCGGCCGCACCGCTCGCCCGAGGGGCCCAGATAGAGGCACGGGCCGTAGTCCGTGCTGCCGGCGAAGGCCGTCGGCATGACGTCCGTCTCCTCTTCCGCGCCCTGGGGATCGTCCCTCAAGTACTCGGCGTTAACCCTTACGCCTCGGTCCATTGCTCCTGCTTTTCCCCTCGGCTAGAGTGAAACTTCGTCTGCCAGCAGGTCCCGAATGACAGAGACCCGAATCGTCACGTCCACTGCCGGTCCGGCGCCGATCAGGCTTGAGCCGTATTCCGCCGAAATCCGCCTCGCCAAGCTGGCGGTCGGACTCGACAACATCCATTATGACGTCTTTCTCAGCCCCAAGTTTGTCGAGTTTACGCGAAAGTACCTGCTCGACCTCATCCGGCAGACGGTCAACTTCACTCTTCTGTACAAACAGGACTGGGAGCGCGAGCGCAAGCACCGCGCCGGGCAGCCCGAGCATGCGGCCTTCCGCAAGATTCTTACCGAGGTGCTGCAGGAGTCGCTGACGCGCGCGAAATTCCAGCAGTCGATCGAAACCGATATCCTCCACCGGCTGGCCCTGCTGAAATTCATCGGCCAGGAGACCAGCAACCAATTCTCGAGCATCCTGGTCGAGTGCAAAGATTATATTCGCGGACGCGGCGAGGTTTTCGAGCACAGCGAGCAGGCCCACGTGCTGCGCGCGAAAATCTCGGAACTCCAGGCCGACCGCAAGAACGTGATCCGCGAAGTCGGCAGCACGCTCTGCCGCATCTGGCGCGAAGTCGAGGAGAACACGCTCGCGAAATCCCGCCGCGCCCTCTTCGGCGAGGATTTCGGCGAGACCTACGAACTCCTGCAGAATCGTTTGCTTTTCGCGGAAGGCGGCAACGACGATCATCTTTTTCTCGAGCACTACGTCCTGCTCGGCAATTTCATCAACGACCCGGACCGCTTCGACGTCTTCGACGCTCTCCTGCTCGATTTCGTCCGCGAGTTCGTTCTCTCCGACGATAACTCCGAGGAGCTGACCAAGGCGCGCAAGGCTCACGAACGCCTGCTCGAACAGGCGCGGCTCCTGCGTTCCGAACTCGCGCACATCGAAGACGAGCAGGAGGAAGCCGCCTCCCGCGCCGGACAAAACGACGAATCCTTTCCGCGGCTCTTCAAGCGCAAGCCGGCGGGAGCTTCCGAAGCGAGCGCGGAGCTCGAGGATCTCCGCCGCAAATCTGGGTCCCTCGAGAAAAATCTCTCCGAACTCGCGCCGCAAATCGAAACGGCCAAGCAGCGAATGGATTTTCTGGCCGGAGAGCTGCAAAGCCGCCTCGGCGATTATCTGAACGAGCCCGCCAATGCGCGGCGGCTTTTCGACGCGCAGTTCGCGCTGTCTGGTTCCGGCGGCGCGGCGCGCGTGCCCGAGGAATGCGCCCGCCTGCTCGAGGAATGGGTGCACCGCCTCGAAGAGCACGATCTGCTGTTCCACGTGCTCGCCGGCTACGAGCTCCGCAAAATCGCGTCCGATTACTCGCCTCCGATTCACTTGCAGCAGATGAAAAAGGCGCTGGTGAGCCGCGACGAGGCCAAGCGCGTGGAAGCGATCCTCGAACAATTCCCCGCGCGCAAGATCTCGATGAAGCGGCTCGAAGAATCGTCACGTGCGATTCGCCGCCGCACCCACGAAGAGACGCTCGCGGTCGGGCTGCAATTCGCCGAGGACCTGATGCGTCTCCGCCGCGACCGCCGCAACTATCAGCAAGTCGCCGCGTGGATGGAGCGAATCAATCTCGTGCGTTCCGAGCGTTCGCGGGAACTTTCGCGAGCGAACAAGAGTCTTTACGAATTTCTGCATCCAGATGAGGGCCAGCCGGCCGACGATCCCATCGTCAATCACGTGGTGATCAAGGCCGACGTTCGCGGCTCGACCGGCATCACGAAAGACCTGCTCGCTCGCGGCATGAATCCCGCTTCGCATTTCAGCATGAACCTGCACGAGCCGGTCAAACGCATGCTCGAGCGCTACGGCGCCGCCAAGGTCTTCATCGAGGGCGACGCCATCATCCTCGCCATCTACGAGACCGAATCGACCCGCGCCAGTCGCCGCGCTGTGGCTCGCGCCTGCGTCCTCGCGCGCGAAATCCTCGCCGTCACGCAGGCCTACAATGTTCGCGCGAAGACGAGCGGTCTTCCGCCTCTCGAGCTGGGCGTCGGCGTCGCGTTCCAGGATTCCGCGCCGTCGCTCTGGATGGACGCCGACTCGCGCATCATGATCTCCCGCGCGCTGAACCTTTCCGACCGCCTTTCCAGCTGCTCGAAGATGGCCAAGCGCCTGTTTCAGACGAATCCGGCGCCGTTCAACGTCTACCTGCTGCAAACGCTGATGGAAGATGCCGTCGAGGACGAGGGCGAAGAGCTGCTCGTGCGCTTCAATCTGAACGGAATCGAGCTCAATGAAGAAGGCTTCCAGAAGCTCAGCGCCGAGATTTCGCTCGCTCCCATGGGAGGCAATTTCCCGCTGCCGTGGGGGAAGGAGCGCGTCCAACTCTTTTTCGGGGAAGTGCCGCTCGGAGAATCGCTCGAGCCGATCGTTATTCGCAAAGGTTTCGTCCGCCAGTTGCTGCCCGGCGCTAAAGTCGGCGCGCAGGGCAATCGCCCCTACTATGAAGTCTGCACCGATCCGAAGCTGCTCGATCTCGCCCGCAGGAAAGTCGGCACACCCAAAAGTTGAAATTCGAAATTGGAAATTCGAAACTCCTGAAAGGCGAAATTCGAAAAAACTGTCCCGCCTTTAGCGCATTCCCGTCAGCCTCCGGTATAATCACCCGCCGGTGCCATGCTGCATCGGGGGCGAAAGCGGTCCGGCTTGCCCTGAGTGAAGTGGCGAGGGGTGACGGTCGGTGCCTGAAATTGCGCTTATCACCTCGGAGGCGAAAGGGGTCCGGTGACCCTCGTGGCCTTCAAAGCCATTGATTCTGTCCTTCGCGGCCAGGATGGTGGGTTCGACTCCCACACGCTTCCGCCACATCTCCCAGATATGGCGCGGGTTACGAAAAAAAAGAGGCGGCAAAAGGCGGCATTAACAAGGCGTGTCCGGTCCAGACGAGATTTCGGCGACACGAGTGACAACCGGATTCGCGGAGAAGGCGCGACCCCAGGACACTTCGTGAATATGGTCCCTGATTGCATTAGCGCCTGCCTGAGCCCCTGTGCAGCGGCCGGAAGGTTCGGGGTCTTCGGCGGTTCCTCGCCATCGTAGAACAACTGACAGAGCGGGACCTCCATCGCTCGCGCCAGCTTCTCAAGCGCCGCAATCGCTGGAACGGTATGACTGTTTTCAACGCGAGAAATGTAGCAGCGAAGCAGTCCGGTGCCCAAGTCCTGCAGAAATGCGCGGCGGCCGCCGATCGGATCATTGACAACGATTCGCCAGAGAGGAAATAACTACACTATGGAGAGCCAGGACATCCGGCAGGTTTCGCGCAGGCTGCGAGAACGACTGTCGGAACCTGCCATGCTCGATCTTGCTAAGCGCCTGATCGCGATTCCATCTGAAAATCCCCCGGGGAATCACTACGAGGAATGTGCCAGCATTTTGCGGGACGAACTGGTGCGACTCGCATTCGATGGCGTACGGCGTGAAGGCGCGTGCGTACTCGCGGCGGTGGGTACCGGGCCACGCACTCTCTATTTCAGCGGTCACTACGACGTTGTTCCGGCGCAGAGCCGCGATCAGTTTCTGCCGCGCGTCGAAGGCCAAAATCTGTTCGGTCGGGGGTCGTCCGATATGAAAAGCGGCCTGGCGGCGATGATGTATGCTGCGGCCGCCGCGCGCGATGAAGGGCTTCTTAAATTCGGGCGTATCGGAATTGTGCTGGTGCCAGATGAAGAGACCGCCGGTCCGCGCGGCTCCCGCGATCTGGCGGCGCGCGAGATCCTCGGCAAAGACGGCATTGGTATGCTTACCCCCGAGCCTACGGGCGGCATCGTCTGGAACGCTAACCGCGGCGCGATTACCCTGCGCGCCACGATGCGTGGAAAGCCGGCGCACGTCGGTCGGCAATTCGAGGGCGTAAACGCGTTCGAGCGTTCATTGCCGGCAATCGGCCGCCTTGCCGAGATCAAGAGTGAGGTAGAGCTTCGGGAAACGCGATACAACATCGCTCCGGCAGGGGCGCGCAAATCCATTCTGCTGCTGGGCGGCCGAAGCGAGGGAGGCACGAATTTCAACGTGACGCCCGAACGCTTCTCTTTCACGATCGACCGCCGGATCAACCCGGAGGAGGACTTCGAGGAAGAGACGCGGCGGTTGCACGATACGCTCGAGGGGTTTGAGATCGAAACGCTTCAACATGAGCCCGCAGCCGCGACTTCGGCAGAAGATCCGCTCGGCAGAATTTTGTCGCATCACATCTTGAGCGTCACGGGGAAAGAAGCCGCGTTCGAGATGTGTCCCGGACTGTTGGAAACCCGATGGTATGCGGCTCGCGGAATCCCGGCATTCGCCTACGGCCCGGGCCTGCTGACAGTGTCCCATGGACCCAACGAGTTCGTTCCGATCCACAACATTGTTCAGTGCGCGTTGGTCTATGCTCTTACCGCAGCAGAAATGTTATTGCGATAGCTACCCGATCATTGGGAATCCCGCATCGTCTGCCTCACTGCGGCAAGCCCATGCGCTTCAGCAAGGCGGCGTAGCGCGGGTCGGAGTGCAGGGTATCGAATGCTGCGTGCGACTGAATGCTCACAAGGCCGGGGTTGTGAGTCTCGTAGGCTTTCTCCAGCCATTGGAAGGCGTCGTCTCTCGCGCCCAAAATGGCGTAATCGCTGGACCCAGAACGGACCCAAGTTGTGGGCGAAATGGAGCATCGAATCTGGCGCGGATGATTTCGCGTAGCTTCCGAGTTGTCGACAATCCTCCCTGGACTCTGAATCGAGTCCAAAAACACAGCTCAGATCACGCAGCTGGCGAAGAGCGCGCCCGCAGCACATTGGGCAGGACGATAAAGGTCGTTTCACCTTTCCGTTGCACCATCTCTGTCTCCCCAGTGATGCGCAGTCTTCGAGAACAGAAGGGCTCTGCGCGCCCGTTCTTCACGGAGAGTTGCCTTTCGGACTCCGAGAGCCTCCTTTTGCGATCGCAAGAGGTCTCACGAACTCTGAAACCTTTTAGACATTATAACATCATAATTATTGGTCGAGGCGGTCAAAGTTCGCTCTTGGCGCTTCGGGCGTATGAAGAAATAGAAAGGCTGTTTGAATATGAACCAACTTACTGGATCATTGGAACAGAAAGGAAGCAGCGGTTTTGCATTGTTAAGCAGAGGCCGCGCGCTTCTCGCAAGACCTTCGGTAGCTGTTTGGGCTGCTATTCCGCTGCGGCTGATTGTTGGCTATGGTTTCATGGAGCATGGCTTCGCGAAACTGTCCAGGGGGCCCGGAGCCTTCGCCGCTATCCTGCATACAATCGGCGTGCCCGCGCCTCATCTCATGGCATGGCTCACCATTCTGACCGAACTCATTGGCGGTTTCGCAGTCCTGCTCGGAGCTTTCGTCCCACTTGTAAGTTTGCCGATGGCTGCGGTTCTCTTGGTCGCGATGGTAACTGTCCATCTACCCTATGGGTTCAGCTCGATCAAGCTGCTGGGTGTGACGGCCGGTCAGGCGCAGTTCGGGCCGCCGGGCTACGAGCTTGATCTGATCTATCTTGCGTGCCTTGCGGCGCTCGTATTAGGTGGTTCTGGGCCGATGGCGATCGATCACTATCTCAGGAAGAAACGATAGCCGCTTTCATGCGCCGCGCAGGGCGTCGGAAGATTGTCAGCGAGGAGTCTTTCGCACAAGGCGTGTGACGAATCGGACGAGATCTCCCCGGTAGTAGAGTGTTTCGTAATCGACTGGATGGCCGCCCGTCGAATAGGAAGTTCGTTCAATGCGAAAAATTGGGCTCCGCGGTTTCACTCTTAGCGCCGCGGCAACCTCGTTCTCAGCGGCCACTGCGTCCAATTTGTACTCCGCCTCGATCAGGGGAACATCGTATTTGCGTTCAAGGAGCGAAAAAATGGGCTCGAGCGTCAGATTGTTGGCGATGACCTTCTTGCCGATCTCCAAGGGTAGGTAGGTCTCGTCGAAGGAGAGGGGAACGCCGTCTGCCAGGCGCACGCGACGAATTCTGACGACGCGCTCGCCCCTTGTCAGCGCAAGCTGTCGTGCCACGGTCGCGTTGGCACTGACAATTTCCTTACCGATTACTCGGGCCGTTGGCTTGCGGCCAAGCGCCTGCATATCTTCTACAAATCCGCTCAGCGCTTTAAGATCCTGCGTGATCTTTGGCGCGGCTACGAATGTGCCCCTGCCGCGACGAATCTCGACGAGACCGCGGCTCACAAGATTCTGAATAGCCCGGCGAACCGTGATGCGGCTGACCCCGAATCGCGCGATGAGCCTATCCTCGGTCGGCAGTTGGTCGCCGGTCTTCAGGTCTCCATCGGTAATCTCGCCAGCGAGGACTGTTTCGACGCGTGCATAGAGAAGAGAATCGTGCGACGCTGACATGACGACATTATAACGTCGTATGGGTTCCGTGCGGCCGCAAACACATCGCGTGCGGACGTCGTACCCGCTACGTGCTCCGTAACGCTTCGTGCGATCGCTAAAGAGATCGGCTACGCGCACGCCTTGATCTACCAGCATTTTCCTGGCAAATGGCATATTCTTGCCGAGTTGAGCAGGGAGGCGATCGGGCTGCTGATTCAGGACTTCGACGCGATTGCCGCTAAACATCCTGCACCGAAAGAGCGTCTTTTTGCGACTTCACGTGGCTTGATTCAGTTCTGCACTGCCCATCCACAGCAGTTCCGCGACGTCTTCTTCGGGCCGGAGAACCGCAACGGCATCCGCGCTGGACAATATATCAACGACATTGGCACCCCTTTGTTCCAACGTTTCGTACAGCTCTTTTTCGATGTTGCTAAGGATGAAGGATTGCCAAGTAGGGATGACATAGTGGTGGCCCACACCTGGTGGTACACGATCTTCGGCCTCGCCACGCTCATGGTCATCCAAGGGGTTGTGCCTGACTTGCCTGACCAGACTCTCGTGGTCGAGCAAACGATCGCCACGCTTTGGGCGGGCGTTCAGGTTGTTCCGCGATTGCCGAAGAGCGCGGTCTATAAGCGAGCTACACGTGGGCCGGGGAAATATGCAGGCACTGCTCAGAGTGCGACCGGGTGGCCGCGCTAGCCGAACCGCCGTGGGAACTCGCCGTCGTCCCTGTCTCGCCACGCCGGTCGGGATGGTATTTTCGACCAGCTGCCCAGACTCATATTCGACTGGCTTCGTGGCGATCAGATCGCGGTCCTCTACGCCAGTTACTAAAATAAATTATTAAAGCGAGGGCCATTATGTTTTAATAGATGGCGGCCTTATTAAAGCGAGTTTGTATAGCGCGGAAATGACTGAGGGGAAAAACACCAGCAGGCTCGGTACATACGTCTCCACCGCAACAGCGGGTGAGGCAGTCCGAGCCTTTGTGCCCCCGCCCTTGCCCCCGGAGCCGCCTGTCGATCTTACCGGGCTATACCAGCAGCTGGACCGTGCAAATCAGGCGCTCGGGCGGCTCGACGCTTTGACGACCCTCCTACCGGATACACAGCTCTTCTTGTACTTGTATGTGCGGAAGGAGGCTCTGCTGTCGTCACAGATCGAAGGGACTAAGTCTTCCTTTTCAGACTTGCTCCTATTCGAGAACGAGGCTGTGCCTGGTGTTCCCGTCGATGATGTCGAGGAAGTCTCCAATTACGTTGCTGCAATGCAGCATGGTCTTCGTCGCATGAAAGCCGACTTTCCGCTTTCGCTGCGGCTCATCCGGGAGATTCACGGAATTCTGCTGCGAGGCGGCCGCGGAGCGAACAAGACGCCTGGCGAATTTCGGCACTCCCAGAACTGGATTGGCGGCAGCCGCCCCGGGAACGCCGCCTTCGTCCCCCCTCCGCCGGATCGCATGATGGAATGCCTGGACCGCTTCGAACACTTTCTTCACGACGAAAAACGCAAGCTGCCTGTTCTCATCGAGGCTGGGCTCATCCACGTCCAATTTGAAACGATCCACCCCTTTCTCGATGGCAACGGGCGGCTTGGCCGCCTACTGATCACTCTGCTTCTGTGCGCCAAAGGCGCCCTGCGCGAGCCCCTCCTCTATCTCAGTCTCTACTTTAAAGCTCACCGCGATCGTTACTATGATCTCCTCCAGCGGGTTCGCACGGAGGGCGCCTGGGAAGAATGGATCAGCTTTTTTCTTGAAGGCACAGAGATCACGGCGCACCAGGCGGCCAATGCGGCGGTTCAGATTCTTCATCTATTCGAGGCTGATCGGAAGAAGATCCATTCGCTGGGTCGCAATGCCGCATCGGCCCTACGCGTTCACGAGTACATGCAAGGCCACCCTCTCATCAGAATTGGCCCGGTGGCCAAGTTCCTCAAGCTGTCAATTCCCACCGTTACCGCCGCTCTGGGACACCTCACAAAGCTTAAAGTTGCCAAGGAAGTGACCGGCAAACGGCGGGATCGGTTGTTCGCGTACCCCCGTTATTTAAGTATTCTGAGCGAGGGGACTGAACCTCTGGCAGGCTAGTGCACTGTAACAGCTGAAACGGTAGTATGATGGTGTTCATGGAGAACACCATCGTGCTGACGGATTCGGAACGTCTGGAACTGAACCAGCGAGCGGCGAGCCGTAGCGGGCGTGCCGATGACGCGCGGAGGGCGCGGCTGATGTTGTTGCTGGAGGCAAACCATACCTGGGTCGCGATTCGCGACAAACTGGACTGCAATGATGCGTTTATCAGTCGCTGGAGCAAGCGATTTCGGGAAGAGCGGCTGGCCGGGCTGTTCAGCAGACACGCTGGCCAAGAGGCCACCACGCTGACTCCTGCCCTGGAGGCGCGCATTTTGCAATGGACGCTCAAGCGTACGCCGCCGGACGGGACGACGCAGTGGAGCACGCGCAGGCTGGGAACGCAGCTCAAGGTCAGTCACATGATGGTGGCGCGGGTGTGGGCCAAGCACGGGCTCAAGCCCCAGCGGCTGGACCGTTACATGGCCACCAACGATCCGGACTTTGAGCAGAAGGCCGCCGACATCATTGGGCTGTATCTGAACCCGCCAGCGCATGCGGCGGTGTTCTGTGTGGATGAAAAGACGGCGATTCAGGCACTCGACCGCAAGGATCCGGTGTTGCCACTTTCGCCCGGACGCGCCGAGCGGCACGGCTTTGAGTACTTCCGGCACGGCACACTGTCCCTGTACGCGGCGTTCGACACCAAGACCGGCGAGGTGCTCGGCAAAACGGCTGTGCGTCACACTTCTGCGGAGTTCGTCGCCTTCCTGGCAGACATCGTCGTCAACCAGCCGCGCGGCAAAGAGATCCACGTGATTGCCGACAACCTCTCCGCCCATAAGACGGGACAAGTCGAAGACTTTCTGGCTCGACATCCGAAGGTTCACTTGCATTTCACT
This sequence comes from uncultured Acidobacteriota bacterium, assembly GCA_963836125.1. Lineage (GTDB taxonomy): Bacteria > Acidobacteriota > Terriglobia > Acidiferrales > UBA7541 > Palsa-295. The sequence continues at coordinate 206,073 of CAWIIK010000002.1, read as the reverse complement.
CCGACCTATTCCTCCTGGCTCAATCAGATCGAACTCTGGTTCGCCAAGATCGAGCGCGACGTCATTGCGCGCGGTGTATTCACGTCGGTGCCCGATTTGCGGAGCAAGCTCATGAAGTACATCCGGCACTACAACAACGCGCCCAAGACTGTGAAGTGGCGCTACTTTGACCCTACACGTCGCATTACTCCCGGTTCAGCTGTTACAGTCCACTAGTCCCGGTCCGACATTCGTAACGGACTCTCAAGTCAAGGCTTTCGACCGGCAAGCCTTCGGATCGAACACAAAGTGGGATATCCTTCCTAGCGCGGTACCCGATTGTGAGGCTGTACTCTTATCGAGATTTATTTGCTTGACATGCGCGACACCGTGTCGCATATTTGAAATGGCGCAATATTCGATATCCGAAGCTGCAAGGCTGCTGGGAATTCACCGGGCAACTTTGCATCGATGGATCGACAAAGGAGTCGTGCCCGAACCCATCTCCGCGAAAATCGCAGGCTCGGTGCTCCGTTACTGGGCCGAGGATGGCTTTGCCAAGCTGAAGGACTACAAGGCCAATCACTACGGAAAAAAACCTCGCGTGAAAACAAAGCAGCGAGGCAAATCGATCACGTGAAATAGCGGGACGCGCCGGTGCTATCAACACCGACACGCCCCTGACCAGGTCGCACGGTTGAGGTGCAACGATGGCTACATCAGAAGTTATCCGGTTCCGTTTCTGCACGCAAGCAGTGCCCGGCGTGTATTCATCCGCCGCAAAACCATCCTTCCTGTTCGAGCATTCTCCACCGCCGTCGTAACTCGCCCAGTCACCCGCTCGGCTTCATCCGTCTTTCCACTTTGTCGGGACACGTGTGTCTAGCGCCTCGCCAGCCGTAATATCGCCCCGCTTTGTCGCGGGAGCAAAGGGAGACACCGATGCAAAAGGCCCATCTGTACGAAGCAATTCTGCTCGTGAACCGCGGGATCGACGAAGCGGTTCAGGGGCTGCAGCGGCTCAAGAGAGCCAAGGATTCGGGTTTGGACCCCGCCTGCTTCGACGAAAAAGTGACGCTATTTCAGATTCACTGCGCTTCGATTAACTCGTATTTCTGCAACAACGTCGGAAGGAACGAGGACTGCGACGTTGCCCGATTTGAGCAGGTGCACCGCGAATACGAGAAGGAAGCCTTGGACGAAATTCAAGTCTACCGCGACCTCCAGGCCGTCGAGGAACGTCGACGCATCGAGGGCAAACCGCCCAAGGTGCGGTTCTTTACCGACAAGGAGCAGCAGGAGTGGGAGCAGCAGGACCCTCAACCGGCCGAGGACTTGGCGTCCTGCCGGACAGGGGGACAGCCGTGAAGCTCCATCTGATGCACGATCTCATGGAGTTGAATCACGCGTTCGAGAGCGTCATCCGCGGGCTCCAGCGCATGGAGAAGGTAGAGCTGTTCGACAAAGAGCAGCTCCGATATTCCTGCGCCGAGGTTGAGAGCGCTCGCGTGGATGCCAACCGCGAGTTCTTCGATAAGTTCGACGAGATCGTCGAAAGGGACGCGGAATGGGCCTACAAATTCCGTAGGGCGTACGACCAGAGGACCAAGGATCCATTCGATTTCTACCTCGAAATCAAGGACCGCGAGGAAGCCCGGAGGAAGAAGGGACTGCCTCCCCGCGTCGTACTTCTGCCTGACTGGGACAAGGACGACGAGCAACGTTACGACGAAGAGCGGGCCCGGAAACGCGCTGCGAGCAAGCGCAGGAGGGCCCCCAGGAAGCCTAAATCGATTTCCGGGAAGGTGGGACGGCAACTCAAGACCGGCGTGGCTCCGGCGCCAGTAAGGAAGAAGTGACCATGGCGAAGAGCAAATCAGGTGCGAAGCCGGAGGCTCAGAAAGCCAGGCCGGGCAAGCAATATCCCGGCCTGAAAGGCAAGGTCGTGGATTGGGCCGAGCACGTCTTCGAAGAAGGCATGCTCTACGTGCGTGTCCGCTTTACCGACCAGACCGAGTTGTGCTGGGTACTTCAGACGGCCCACGGTCCCGTCTCGCAGGCGGCGCGAGGATGAGCCACCCGGCGAGTCACTTCATGACAAGGTGCGAGTATTCCGGATGCTTTGCTACGTATCCGCGCACCGTGGGACAAACAACGTCCACCTTGAGATTGCGCTCTTGCGCCCGCTGGAAAGCGTTTTCGGCCAGAGCGGATGCCAGGCCCATATGCCGCAGTTTTTCAGGAACTTCCGTGTGGATCAGCTCCAGGACATTCCCGCCCAAGCTGTATTCCAGATACGCGATTTCGCCGTCCTGTTCAATTTCGAACCGGCCGGTCGTCACCAGCTGTTTCGGCAGGGGCTCGCGGCGAAAGATCTTCCACATGGCGTTCTTAGCCTGGGCGCTATTTCATGGCGTTGTCTTTGTTTTCGGGCCAGATGGCGTTCGAGTTGCGGCCGCCAAAGACTGCGTTGATCAGGTAGATCTTGCCGTCCGCGTTGTACTTGAAGATGTGGACGTCGGGCAGGGCCGTGGCGAAGTTGACGAAGACGGCCGTTTCGCCCAATTCCGTATCGGTGACCGGGAAGCGGCGGTGCGTGTGCGTCAGCACCAGGCCCTTGGGCGAGCAGTTGCCGGTACGCGTCGTATGCGTGCCGCCTTCCCAGCGATTGCACGGCGTCGCGAAAGGAGGCAACACGGTAGGATCCTTCACGAACGCATCGAAATACTTGTTTGCTCCATCGTTCATGTATGTGCGCGTCAGCCGCTTGTCCGCGGGCAGGGGAGTGGTCCAGTCCTGATCTTTGGTGCCCAGCAGCTCTTTGGGATTGTAGAAGCCCTTCTCTCCAGCCTGGCGGGTAACGATGGTTTCGATCTCGGTGACTTTTCCATGATCCACCTTCAAGCGCATCGCCATGACAGCCAGGGTCTGAGCGCCGTCAACCGTTTCGTCGGTGACCGCCTCGGACACGGTTCCGCAGCGCAGCGTATCGATGAGGTCGCGCTCGAGCAGCACCGCGCCGCCGCTCTTGAAAAACCCCTCGCCGGGTTGCATCACCTGGCCGTTTTCTGTGATGCGCACATCCGCCGCGGTGGGTAGCGCGGACATGTTGTGCGTGTCGACGGCTTTGAAATAGTCCGCGATCATCGCTTTCAGGCTGGCGCGCGAACAGCTCTGAGCCTGGGCGGAGCCGGATGCCGCCGCGAGCGCGATCACCATGGCGAGTTTTTTCCACACGGCATTTCCCCCTTAAAGAGATTCGCTCCGAAGCGCGACATTGTATACCTTTTTCGGCCGCTGCCACTCGACCGCGCCGATTTTCGGGCGGTCCGTCTGTAAGACAGAAGGAATTTGTAAGCACAAGAATTGAATTTGGATGCGAAAGTTCGTTTGCGCGTCGATTACAACTGTTCTTTTCGCGCAAAATGAAATTATTTGCGCTGGGAAAATGAACGCAGCGCCCACACTTTGAAAGTCGAAATCTGCATTCAACCTTGACAGTGGTCTCAGCAGCGTAGTACAAAATTTGTGCCGTCTCGCTCCGGGTGGAAGCGGATGGCCACAGGGCCAACTACAGCGCAGTCCATTTCTGGAAGTTGTTCTTCAGACGAAGCGCCACAGGGCCAATTACGGAGGGTGGGGAAATGCAGGATAAGTTCCATAAAATAGCTACGTGTGTCTTGGTGTGCGCGATTAGCGCACTCTTTTTCCTTTTTGTGTCGTCATATTCTTTACAAGCACAAACTCAAACCGGAACGATCACCGGCACAGTCACCGATAGCACTGGCGCGGTTCTCGTTGGTTCCACGGTTACGATCACCAACGAGGGAACGGACGTCGTGCAGACCACGACGACGGATGCGCAGGGGCGCTATCTGGTGCCGCTGCTGCCGATCGGCACTTATGACGTGCTGGCGAAGCTCTCGGGTTTCCAGACCGTGGTTCACAAGGGGATCACGGTGTCAGTCGGCGCCACTCCTGTTGTCGACTTCTCTCTCCCTGTCGGCAAGGTTTCCGAGACAGTCACGGTGGCGGGCGAAGTTTCGCAGGTCCAGACTCAAACAGCTGCGGTTTCTACTCTCGTCAGTCCGCAGCAAGTGAGCCAACTGCCGCTCAACGGCCGGAATTTTACGCAACTGATCGGCCTCGCCCCCGGCGTGCAGATCATCAACGACAGCTCGAACGGCGGCCGCCAGGGTGTCGGCGGGGGCGGCGCTTCGGGCTCTTTCTACGGCAACCAACAGGTTTTCACAATCGCCGGATCGAGGCCTGAAGGCCAGGCGTTCTACCTCGACAACGAGGACATCACGGATTTCTGGGAGCACGGTCCCGGAGCGCCCGCAACTGGTACGACGCTGGGTACCGAGGGGCTCCAGGAATTTCAGGTGCTCACGAATACCTATAGCGCCGAATTCCCTGGCAATGGCGCCGCGATCAATATGGCGAGCAAGTCCGGCACCAACGGCTACCACGGCTCCGCGTATGAGTTCCTTCGCAACAGCGCCTTGGATGCCCGCAACTTTTTCGATTTCTCGAGCAACGGCACCATCGATCCCACTCCGATCCAGAAGCCCGAATTCCGGCAAAATCAGTTTGGCGGCAGCGTGGGCGGCCCGATCGTGAAGGATAAACTGTTCTTCTTTGGAAACTACGAGGGACTACGAGCATCTCTCGGCCAGACCAACAACACGTTCGTTCCCGAGCCTTACGTGGCGAATGGATACTTGCCGACCAGCCAGGTGACGACGCCCTTCACGGCCTGCGGCACGCCGACCGCTCCTGCGCCGGCGACGGGCGGGCCGTACACCTTCGTTGGATTCGGCTGCGGTGCAGGCAGCCAGACGGCCGCCGCGGCGTCCACGATTGAGGGCGTCCTCGGTTTGTATCCCGCTCCCAACCCCGGAGCTCCCGATCTGGGCGGATACGCGCCGTACACCGACAGCGGTTCGGTGGTTCAAAGTGAAAACTATTACTTGGGCCGCGTGGATTACAACATCTCGTCTCGGGATTCGATCTTCGGCCGCTACGTTTCGGACCGCTCGCAGCTCACCAACCCCTTCGGCGGTTCAATCGTGCTTCCGGATTGGCCAGAAGTCGACAAATCGGCGAACCAGTATTTCACTTTGCAGGAACGCCGGATTATTTCGGCCAACGCCGTGAACGAAGTCCGGTTCAACTACACACGGACTTTCGAAGAGGCCAGCACGCCGACCGCTCCGAATCCGATCTTACAATTCTTCGCGGGCTTTCCCGACGGCACGATCGCTCCAGGTTGCCCGGGTTGCGCGGGCCTCGGAGCCAACACCGCTCTCCCGTACGACATCGCGCAGAACAGGCTCGGCGGCGGAGACGATCTCGTCTGGACCCGCGGCGCGCATTCTTTCAAGCTCGGCGTGGATATCAGGCGAGTGCAGTCCAACCTGTCCGCGCCGTTTGTCTACGGCGGCACCTGGGGCTTCGGCTCGGAAGAGACGTTTCTCCTTGGCACTCCGTCCAGCTTTCTCGGCACGTATCCCGGACACGCCGATTCAGACCGCAACTTCCGCGAAATCGACTATGCCCCGTACTTCGAGGATGACTGGAAGGCGACTTCGAAGCTGACCGTTAATCTCGGCATCCGCTACGACTACGCCACCAACCCGAACGGAGGGCCGCTCACGACCATCGTGAACCCGCCCTTCCCGGATACTCGGGACTACTTCACCGACGCCACCGGAACTCCCTATGGCAACGGCTTCACGCCCGTGTCGCACGTGTTTGCCTCGAACCCCAACGCCCAGAACTTCGATCCTCGCGTCGGCTTGGCCTACGACGTCTTCGGCAACCACAAGACGGCGATTCGAGCGGGCTTTGGAGTTTTCCACGACCAGATTTTCCCGGCGCTGTACGCGTCGGCCTACTATCTGGCACCGCCCTACGCCAGCGCTCTGCTGTTCTTCCCGCCGCCGACGTTCCCGAATCCTTTCGTGGGCGTCACTCCGGGAGGCGTGACCGGTCCCGTCACCGAGTTTGCCGGTGTGGACTACAACGCATCGTCGGCGCCGTATGAGATGCAGTACAACGTGACGATACAGCATCAGCTTACGCCGGCGACCGTTCTTTCGGTCGGTTACATCGGATCGCAGGGACGGCATCTGTTTACGGAAGTCGATCTCAATCCTCCGCTGTGCGCCAATTCTGCCGCGGACGAGGCTGCGGGGAATTTCACGTCGAACTGCCCCAACCCGGCGACCTCGATCTTCGCGAACGCCGCGACTTTCGCGCAGAATCCGAAGACGCCCGCCCCGCTCAATCCGGTCAGCGACGCGCCATACTTTGGTTCTCTCAACACGGCCACGCCTGACATGAATTCCAACTACAACTCGCTGCAAGTGGCGCTGAACCACCAGTTCAGCAAGGCCCTGCAGTATCAGGCCTCTTACACCTACTCGAAGTGCCTCACGGATGGTTCGGTTTCCTCCGGTCTCCAACAGGGCATTTACGAGCAGGCCGATCCTTACGACAAGAAGTATGACTACGGCCTTTGCAGCTTCGACATTCGCCACAATTTCACCGGCAACGTCCTCTACAGCTTGCCGTTCACCGGGAACCGTTTCGTTTCCGGCTGGCAGGTTGCTTCGATCCTAACGGCTGCCAGCGGTTTGCCGGTAACGATTCAGGAGGCGGCGGACGTCGCGGACCTCGGTGCGATCCAAGGCGACCGTCCGAACTATTCCGGCCTGTGCCCGGGCGGCAAGGACCAGGTTCTGGGCAAGTGGTACAACTGGTTCAATTCGAGTTGCTATGCCGTTCAACCCTTCGGAACGCTTGGCGACGTGGGAAGATCGTCCGTGGGCGGCCCGGATCTCTTCGAACTCGATGCTTCTATCATCAAGCAGACGAAGATCACCGAGAGGGTCAATGCTGAGTTTCGTGCGGAGTTTTTTAATGTTCTCAACCACACGAACTTTGGCCTGCCCTCAAACCTCGGAGTCGTGACGGGCCTCCCTTTCGCCGCCACGCTCGCTCCGAGCGGTCTGCCGGGTGAATCCGGTTCCATCGGGGCCACGGCTACCTCGTCGCGTGAGATTCAGTTCGCTCTCAAGCTGACGTTCTAATTCAGCCGCAACCTACAAGGCCTGGCCGCTGCCACTCGCTCGGGGCAGCGGTCGGGCCGAATCATCCTCTGCATCTGCTATGCTGTCTCCGCGATGGCCCGCCGGAAGAAGCCTCGGCTGAAAATTCCCAAGGAAGCGCGTCGTCGCGCGCGGCTCGGCGTCGGCATGCCTCCTCCGGAGCGCATCATCGTCGAGAAGCGCAACAAGCCGCCGAAACACAAGAAGGCCCTGCCCGAACTGATCGAGGAAATTTGACCGCCACGCCGTAGGTTGCTGCTGGTTTTGTAGCGGCCGAAACGGGCTCTGACGGCGACGAGGACAACCGCGCGCGAGCCGAGAACAAACCATACACGCAGGTGAGCCAGAGAACGATGCCGGTCCCGATTCCGGCGGATGTATCGATCTTGTACCCCTGGGAAGAGCACCCAAGAAGTCGCGCACCGGATCGCGATTGCAGAGCCGGTCACGTAGTAGTGCGGCGCGCGGAAGACTCTTGCCAGTGGAAGAAAGTGCGGTCCCACAGCCGATGGCCGCATTGCGTTCCGAGCGGACGGAATTCTTCGAGCGCAGCCGGCGCCCCACTCGAATCAGCGAAAGCGAACCCGCGAACAGTCCGAGACAGGCGCTGAACGCGATGATAACCCAGAAAGAAAACGTACGGCTGCTGCCAGCGCGAGACCGAGCCAGATCGCACCAGCGACGGTAGCCACCATCGCTCCGCGGCCATGGCCGAGAATCGCTTCGGCTTGCTGGGATGCACCCATATCGGGAGCAGGCGCGCGCGCTTTCGGGTGAGGCTAATGAATGTGCCTTGTTTTGCGGCCGACGTAATCCATCAGCAGATACTGCCCCAGTGTATACGGCGTGGTGAAGTAGGCTTTGCCGCGGCAAAGCTCGGTGATCTTCTGGACGAAGTGCACGAGGCTGTAGTCGCTCGCCAGCATGAATGTGTTGATCAAAATCCCGGCGCGCTTGCATTTCGCCACTTCTTCCATCGTCTGCGTCACGACGAGCGGGTCGAGGCCGAACGCGTTCTTGTAGATTCGGCCGTCGTCGAGCGTAAGCGCCGATGGCTTGCCGTCGGTGATCATCACGATCTGGCGCATGTCCTTCTTCTGGCGCGCGAGAATGCGCTGCGCCATCCGCAATCCCTCGCGCGTATTTGTGTAGTACGGGCCGACCTGCACGCGCGCCAGTTTGCCGAGCGGAATTTCCTCGGCGCTATCGTGGAACAGGACGCAGTGCAGGGAATCGCCCGGATACTGCGTGCGGATGAGATGCGAGAGCGCGAGCGCCACGCGCTTTGCCGGCGTGAACCTGTCCTCGCCGTAGAGAATCATGCTGTGGCTGCAATCGAGCAGCAGCACGGTGGCGCACGAGCTTTGATATTCGCACTGGTGCACCATGAGGTCGGGATAATCGAGCTCGATCGGAAGGCCCGCGCCCTGGCGCTGCACGGCGTTGAAGAGGGTGCCGCTGATGTCCATATTCAGCGTGTCGCCGAATTCGTAGGCCTTCGACGTGCCGCCCGATTCCACGCCCGTCGCCAGATCGCGCGTGTCGTGGCGGCCGAAGCTGCTCTTGCCGAGCGAGGCGAGCAAGTCCTTCAGCGTCTTGAATCCGAGGAAATCGAGCGCCTTGTCCGTGATCTCGAAGCGCGCCTCGACGTTCGGCTGGTCCAGCCCGATTTGCCCGCCCGGCGTTTGCGATGGCGGCGGAGTGACGCGTGCCGATTGCTGCTGCGTGATGTAGCCTTCCTCTTCCATGCGCTGGATGATCTGGTCGATCAGGTCGCGCAGCTGCTGATTTTGCGAGAGGTCCGAATTCTCGCGCAGCTTGTCCATCAGCTCCTGCGGAATGAGGTCGCCCTCTTCGAGCGCACGCAGGATCGCCTGCCGCAGCTGTTCCATGTGCTGCTCGCGCGACTTCTCCATGTCCATTTCATAGATTCCGTACGGCGATTCGAAGCCGCTCTGCAGGAAGAAATCCGAGAGGCGGTTCATCAGCTCTTGCAGGTCGACGTCGTCGGCTGCATCCGGTGCGTACCGGGAATACTTGATGTATTTCATAGAGCCTCCCGATGTTCTACTCGCCGCAACCGTGACGGTGGCACAAGAGAGATCGCTCGCTTCGCTCAGGATGACGGAGCGCGCTAGTTGAATTGCCGCCGCGGCACGCGGCCGCCGCCCGCCGTGGGCTCGCGCGGATCGCGCGGCTCCGGCGCCTTGCGAACTTCCGCGAAAAACCCGCGCTCTTCGCTGCGGCTGATCCGCTTGTGCGCCCACAGCCCTTCGAGAATGAACTCCGCCGCGCTCGTTTGAATGGCGGCGTCATCTTTCTCTTTAACGCCGAGAGTGTCGAGGTGCTCGAACAGCCCCTGAATTTTCTTGAGCTGGCCCAGCAGTTCAGCGCTCGAAGCGTTCGCGGGCACCTTCAGCTCGCCGCCGATTTCGAACCACTGCACGACCGGCTGGAAGTTGACGTTCGTAAAGTATTTCGTGAACACCTTACCCACCGCGGCGCGAATCAGCTCTCGCGCGATGTTGTCGGCGCCGCGCATCTCGCCTTCATATTCGAGCTCGAATTTTCCAGTCATGGAGGGAATCGCCGCGTAGACATCCGCCACGCGCGCCACCACCGCGGAATCGCGGCTGCGCACGGCCCGCTGTTCGGCGCTGCTCAGCACGTTTTCGAGCGTACTGATCGGGAGCCGCTGGCTGACGCCGGAGCGCCGGTCGACGCGCTTGTCCTCGCGCGCCTGAAATGCGACTTCCTCGACAATCTCGCGAATGTATTCCGGCACCTCGACGCGCCGCTTGCCGTCGCGCTCCATCCACGCTTCCTGCGCGGTGATCGACATGCCTTCGCCGACGGTGGCGGGATAGTGCGTGCGAATCTCCGAACCGATGCGGTCTTTGAGAGGCGTGATGATCTTGCCGCGCGCCGTGTAATCTTCCGGATTCGCGGTGAAGACCAGCAGGACGTCGAGCGCCATCCTCACGGGATAGCCTTTAATCTGGATGTCGCCTTCTTGCATGATGTTGAAAAGGCCGACCTGAATTTTCCCGGCGAGGTCCGGCAATTCGTTGATGGCGAAAATTCCGCGATTCGCCCGAGGCAGCAGGCCGTAGTGAATGGTCAGCTCATCGGAAATATTCCGACCGCCTCGCGCCGCCTTGATCGGATCGATATCGCCGATCATGTCCGCAATCGTCACGTCGGGCGTCGCCAGCTTTTCGACGTAGCGCTGCTCGCGGCCCAGCCACGAAATCGGCGTCGCGTCGCCTTCGGCGGCGATGCGCTCGCGGCACGCGCGGCACAGAGGAGTGTACGGATTGTCGTTGATCTCGCAGCCTGCGATCACGGGAACTTGCACGTCGAGGAATCCCACGAGCCCGCGCAAAATACGCGATTTCGCCTGCCCGCGCAGGCCGAGCAGAATGAAGTGATGGCGCGAAAGCAGCGCGTTGGTGATCTGCGGAATGACGGTGTCGTCGTAGCCGTGCACGCCGGGGAAGAGCGGTTCGCCCTTTTCCATTTTCTTCAGAAGATTTTCGCGCAACTCCTGCCGCACAGTTCGGTGCGCGTAGCAATCTTCCGACCAAGTGCTCCTTCGAAGTTCGCCCAAATTCCCGGGTTGTCGACTCATTGGGTCACCGATTCCTTATCGAGACACGGCGCGCGGCTGATCGCGCACCCTGCGGCCATTATAGAGTAACGCCTCGCGCACGGATACTCTCGCTTGAAATCAGCTTCGGCGGCGCTTGCTCATCTCGCGTTGGCGTTTCCTGCGGACATCAGAGGAGATGCCGAAGGTGAGTCGCAAGTTGCCGCGGCGAGGACGTATTAGGCCCGCAAAATCTGCAATAAGAGGGACATGAACCATGCTCCCGTCGGGAGCTTAAACGGCCGCGAAGTGGTCGGGAAAAGGCCGATTTTGGCAGGTTTTGCGCCGTTACGCAGGGCGTGGCTCGCGGGGAAGGGAACTGCCGCCTAATTCAGCGAGTGGCCGTTGCCGCCGGCCCGCTTGCGGGCACGCTCGCGCTCCGAGAGCTTGGGAAGCAGCCCATTGATCCAGTCGAGGACCAGATCCCGGCGGTGGCTCTCGGACCTCGACTCAAGGAGCGCCTGCCGCTTCTCGAGTTCGATCGGCAGCAGGGCCGCCATCCGGTAGGCCAGGGTGGCTTCGTCCTCGCTCGGTCCTTGCATCCACGGCTGGCCAAAAAGGAACTCGTGCGCCTGTTCGAACGCCGCGACGAGGCGGGCTTGCTTGCCCGCATCGAGATTCGAGGGATCGTCCGTCACGTATTCGACCACGCCTTCGTAGTAGTCCTTCTCGTCGAGAAGCTCTGCCAGGCGAAAAACAGCGCGGCCCTCGGTCGCGATGTCGAGCCGTCCGTCGGGATAGTCGCGGATCTTTCGGACGATCTCGGCCGTGCATCCCATCGTGGCAACGTTGTTGTTCGCCGCGAGGATCATGCCGAATTCGAGTTTCGCGTCGAGGCAGCGCGCGATCATCACGCGGTATCGCGGCTCGAAGATGTGCAGGGGAAGCGCCATCGCGGGCAGCAGGACGACGTCGAGCGGGAACAGTGGGATGCGTGTCGGTCTCAGCATGTGCGGCGCCCGCGGGCGCCGGGAAGGCTAACGGAGCATCGCGAGGGCAGCTTCCATTTCGTCTCGCGCGTGCGCGTCGCCTGCTTTTTGCGCGACGACCATGCCGTCGGATAGAAGTTTGCGCGCCTCATCGAGCTGCCCGAGACGCGCGAGGTGCTGGCCGAACTGGAAGTATCCCGCCACGTACTCGGGATGGATTTCGAGGAGTTTGTGGAAGTGGCCAGTGGCAGCCGCATCGTCCCCCAGCTTGACGCACTCGAGCGCGAGCCCGTAGCGCGCAAAAGCGTCGCCCGGCTTGTCGGCGACGAATTGCTCCAGGATTTCGCGGCGCGATTTCTGTGCGGCGGCCATGGGATTAACGCGCCGTATTATAACGGGCGCGGCTACGCGATCCAAGCGGGACGCTCGAACCATAGCTCAGCCATAGTCGCGATTCTGAGCGCGGTTCTTGCGCCGAGCAAGGACGCCGGCGGAGCCGCGCAGGCTCAATCGCGCAGGATCACGTTCGTGAGTGAGCGGCGGATGCGGAGCTCGCCGTTGTAATCGATGAAGCCGAGCTTGCGGAATTTGTTCATGAAGTGGTTGACGTGAGGGCGAGTGGTTCCGATCATTTCGGCAAGAGTCTGTTGCGAAACTTTTGGGATGCGGGTCTCGTGGTCCACTTGGTGGCCGTAACGAGCCAGCCGCAACAGGGCGCGAGCCAAACGCTTTTCCGTGGAATTGAACAACTGATCGATCAGGTTTTCTTCGATGCGCACAGTCTTGGCGAGCAGGTGCGCGATAAAGCGGTCCGATAGCCCGCGCTCGGTGTGAAGAGCGCGAAGCATTTCATCCTTCCCTATCTTCAAGATCGTCGCAGGTTCCATGGCCGTAGCGGTGGCGATGCAGACAGGCTGCTCTGAAAGGCACCATTCGCCGAAAAAATCGCCGGGGCCCAGGATTCCCACGACAACTTCCTTGCCGGAGCGGGAGACAACGGTGCGCTTCACGCGTCCTTTGCGGATGAACAAAACGTCTGGCGCCGGGTCCCCTTGCGTGAAGATAACTTGATTTCTGCGATAGTTTCTTACGGACTTAGCGACTCCGAGGACGTCGAGGAACGCTTCGACGTCAAACGGACTTTTCTTCCCAGAGTTCATGAGCAAGGCCTGCGTTTCCAATGGATTCGATGGTAACAATAGAGTTTTGACGGGGGCAAGAGCACAGACGGTCTGATGCGGGATTTCGCACGGAGGGGCGCGAAGCAGCGCTTTCGCTGCGATGACGCTGTTCCGAGTGTCCATTTTTGGACAGACACGTCGAGCCTGTTGCTGCACGTTTGTCTTGGTAGGTAGTGAGGTGGTTTCAACCGGGCGGATAGCGCGATGACCCGCCTTCCAGCGGGGCGGACTTTGCCCGGGGACCGGCAGGCGTATGTGTAGTCAGGGCAGGATCGTTGAAGGGAAGCGGGACACGGTGGTTGCACCATCCGTTTCGACTGGGATTTCCCTGCAATTATCCGATCACTGAAAACCGTTTCGCAGCACGTTGCGCGCGTGTGTCCCCGCATACAGCGGCACTGCGAGAGCAATTCACAGTCGCCGTTCATAACGAAGGAATGTGGAAATAACGATCCGAAAAGGAGGTATCAGCAATGCTTTCGAGGATTCGAATTCCGCTCGTGGCCCTCATGTCCGCTGTTTTCTTACTTGGGGTCTTGCCCGCGTTCGCGCAAAGCAACAAGGAGATCGGCAAGCTCAAGGTTCACGTCAGCCCGAAACAAGCCTACGTATTCGTGGACGGAAATGCGATCCGCGACGGCAGTCAGACGATCGCGTTGAGCCCGGGCAAGCACACGATCGGAGTTTATAACTATGGATACACGCCACAGATCCAGAGTGTAGACGTTGTCGCCGGGGAAAGGACCATCCTGCACGTCGCACTTCAGCAGACAGGTGAGAAGGTGAGCGGGCCCTTCGGAGACATCGAACTGAAGGGGCATCCGCGCGCGGCCGTTCTGCTCAATGGCACCACGCCCGCCTATTTCGTCGGGCACGTCGACGAGTTCGACAACAACTGGCTTTGGCACCAGTGGCTGCTCGTAAGACCGGGCGACTACAAGGTGACAGTGACGCGGAAGGGGGAAACGATCTGGTCTGGACCGGTAAATGTGAAGGCCGGCCGGCGAGAAGTTGTGTATCTCAATGACAACGGGAAGGTCAAGACGAAGAACTTTACCCGAGGCCTCACCCTTGGTCCACAGCCGCGATTCGATGCGGGCGTAGCCAGCGCGATGGTGCCGATCGCGCCCGTTACGGCGCAACTGGCTGCGTCACCGGATCAGACAACCTGCGGACAGTCCGCCACCTTGAATTGGAAAACCGCCGATGCAGTGAACGCATCAATCAGCAACATCGGTAATGTGCCAATCACCGGAGATCGAACGGTGGACCCAAAACAAACGACCACATACGCGCTGGTGGCGAAAGGCCCGGGAGGCGAAGTCAAACAGACTGCGACGATCGACGTGAACGCGCAGCCGACTGCGACGCTGACCGTCAGCCAGCCAGAAGTGCGCTACCACAAGATCGGCGACAAGGTGGTCGAGGACGATTCGGCGGTCTTGAGCTGGACGTCCGATGGAACCAAGATGACCCTGCAACCCCTGGGCAGCGTCGCGGCCGACGGTAGCCAAACCGTCGAGCCCGTGCCCAGCCAAACCAGCACCGGCCCCGTCAATCAAGACGTGACCTATACGCTCCACGTGACCGATGCTTGCGGCGGGACAGCAATCCGGACGGCGAGCTTGCATATCATCGGGTCGATCGATCCGCCGCCGCCGGTGGTGCTCGCCAGCCTCTTCTATCCAACGAATTATCCCGAACGGCGGCATTCCACAATCGGATTGGTGGCCAGCCAGGAGCGGGATCTCGCAAGGGCGGCCACTACCTACAAGAACAACGAAAAGTACGATACGCAGAGCAACAAGCTGATGGTGGTGGGCCACGCCGACGTGCGCGGGCCCGCCTCATACAACCTGACACTCAGCAAAAGGCGGGCAAATCTCGTGAAGGCTTACCTCGTGTCGCAAGGCATTGCGGCCGACCAGATCGAAGTCCGCCCGGATGGCAAAAGCCACGAGCTTACCGAAAAGCAGGTCCAGAATCTTCAGGCGAAAGACAAGCAGTCGCCCCCAAAATGGATGACGCGCCGGCAAAAGGATACCTGGCTCGCGTACAACCGCAGAGTCGACATCATTCTCGAGCCGGCAGGGCAGGAGTCGGCGGAGTTGTATCCGAACGACGCGCCGGCAGTGCGCATTCTTTGGGAACGGCCGCAACCAAGCCTGAAGGCGGTCGAGTCGGCGTCAAAACTGCCTCACGGGAGCGAGGTGGCTCAGGTGAGTAACTCTGGCAACTGAATCATACCTGGCAAAGTCGAGCGGTGCGTCGGCTGATTGCCCGCCGACGCACCGTGGGGGGAGCGAACGAGACAGGCCGTATCGCTGCCCCACACGGTGGTTTTATGATACGTCGGCCGACATTCACCGGCCTTCTGCTGGCGAGCGCGTTGAGCTTTCCGCTTTGGGCCGCGCCTTCGCAGAGAGGCCAAAGCTTCGAGTTGCGCACCGTGCGCGGAAGAGTTTTGAGCTCCCAAGCGGTACCAGCCCGTTCCGCGGTTGTCTATCTTTACGACGATCGCACGCAGTCTGTCAAAACGTACATCGCCGGCAAAGACGGCCGCTATCATTTCAGCGGCCTGTTTGCCTTTGATAGTTACGAGATTTATGCCGAGCGCGGCGGCATCGGTTCCAAAAGGCACGCGATCTCGAGCCGGAACGATCGAAGAGAGTTCGTTGTCAACTTGAGAATTGTTCAGCGGGGCTAATGCACGAATCGGTTGCAAGCGTTTCGATCCGAGCGGGAGTCTTTGATGTCCTTCAACTCGCTAGTTTCCTCATTTGCGGCTCGCAAGAATCTCAAGTGGCTATGGCTGCTGATGCCTGCCGCCGCAATCCTTGCGTCACTTGAAGGCTATTTCGTCCTCCAATTGCTCTCAGTCATTGTGTTGTTCCTGGTGCTTTTCGCGATCCTCGCTGCGATGGCCGTTGTATCTGTCTTACTGCTTCTGGCAGTTGGCCATACATTCGAATGGACGGCAGTTCAGCTCGCCTCAATCGAGCGCCTCCTACGGTCATCCTTTCGCGATATTGGGAGGTTGCCGGTGCGCACGTCTGTCATTGTTCCCAGCGCTGAACGCAGAACCCACGCGTAGTTGCTGGATCATACGGAAACCAACACTCCGGGCCCAAGTCCTCTTCTGGGAAGCCGCGCTTTCATGTGGCGCGTTTAGCGGACCGCGAGGTGGTCGCGGATCGCGTCGGCGGTTTGAAATGCTTCCTCGACGCATCTGCCGATCGACGGGCCTTCGAGGTAGTTGCCGGCGAAATACAATCCCGGGACCGTGCGCTCGACTTCACGGATTGCTTCCACCGCGTGGCCGTGGCCGAGGTTGTATTGCGGCAGGGCCTTCTCGTGTTTCCATACGGCTGATGTGATGGGCGAGCCGGTGATGCCGAGAATTCGCGCTTGGTCTTCTTGCACGATTGCGGCGATTTCCTGGTCTGACTTCGCGACGATCTCGAGATCAGTGGCGCCGCCGACGAAACTTGTCATGACCATTTGCCCCTCGGGCGCGCGGCCTTGAAAAAGCGACGAGTTCCAGACGATGCCGAGCGTGCGACGCTTCTCGCTGCGCGGGATCAGGACGCCGAAGCCGTCGAGCGCCATGCTCGCCTGCCGCTTGTGGTAGCCCGTGCCAACCACGGCGAGCGACGCGTAGGCGATCCCGGAAAGGATGCTCGCCAAGTGCGGGGCAACGGAACCAACCAGGTGTGACGCTGTGTACGCTGGGGCTGCCAGCACCACGGCCCGCGCGACAATTGTTTCCTCGCGTCCGCCGCGCATCACGCGCACTTCGTATCCTGCATCGCCGAGATTCCCCGACCGGCTCATCGCGCTCGCGCGTGCACCCGTCTGCGCGCTGTCGCCGAGGTTTGCGCCCAACGCCCGCATCAGCGTGTCGAGGCCGCGGCGGAACGAGCACAGCGGTGGTGGCCCCTTGCGCGCAGTTGTCGCCCCGCTCGAGGAGCGCGACTTCATCTGGCCGCGCAGGATGCTGCCGTACTCGCGCTCCCATTGTTCAAGAGTGGGGAAGGCCGCACGCAGGCTCAGTTTTTCCGGGTCGCCGGCGTAGACTCCCGAGACGAACGGTGACACGAGGTATTCCAGTATTTCGTGGCCGAATTTGCGCCGCACGAAATCCGCCACGGATTCGTCCTCATTCGGCGGCCGCGTGCGCTTAAATGGCTCGGACACAACTTTCCAGCGCGTGCCGGGGCTCAGCAGCGAAGTGGTAAGTATCGCCTGCGGCGACATCGGAATCTTGCGCAGGCACCCCTGGCGCAGCACGTAGCGGGGCGCGCCCGGATGGGCCTTGCACAGCTGGTCCTCGATTCGGAGGTCGTGGATCACCTCCAGCAGCGTTTCAGTGCCCTGAAAGCTCTGCGGCCCGCTCTCGAAAAGAAACCCATCTTTCTCGACGGTCTCGATCAGCCCGCCGACGCGAGGCGACCCTTCGAGCAGCGTAACTGGCACGCCCAGCTTCTTCAGCCGATAGGCGCAGGCGAGCCCCGAGACACCGCCCCCGACCACGACCACTGTATTTGTGGAATCACTCACGCGACAGATTGTCCGCCAAAGCGGCCAAAAAGTCTGTGACGTTGTTCACATCGGTCGGGGCAGTGTCGGCGGGAATGGTTCGGTTCCGATGCGCCGACCGCTCGCCCAAGTAAAGCACTTCCGCACGTTTCCGGATGCGCAACGGACGCCGCATTTTGTATGATGTGCGCCGCCGGAAGGCGCCGGGTGAAAAATACAAGGAAAAGGGGGGACGGAAATGCGGAAAACGACAGGTATTTTGTTGTGCGGTATTGCGGTTCTGTTCCTGGCAGCCACAGTTTCGCCGCGTTCTACTCAGAGCAGCTACGCCGAGGATCGGGCGGAGATCGAGGATCTTCAGGCTCGCTACATGTTCGCGCTGGATTTTAAGGACCCCGATACGTACGCATCGACTTTCACGGAGGATGGCGTGCTCGATTACGGTCCTGTGGTGAAGGGCCGCGACGCGATCCGGAAAGTGATCGCCGACATGGGCAAGCGCGCGGCGGGTCAGGCGGCGCCGAACGCTGCGGGGCAGCCTCCGGTCGTCGGGCGCCACAACATTTCGAACATCGTGATAAAAATCGAGGGCGACAAGGCTGAGGGGAGAGCTTATTGGTTTCACTACAGCAACAACGGTCCGAAGGGAACTGGCACTCTCGACTCGTTTGGCCACTATGAAGACGAAATGGTCAAAATCGACGGCAAGTGGTATTTCAGCAAAAGGAAAATTTACAACGAGCAGGTCGCTGCCTGGGCTTACAAAGGCGGGAACCCAGCCTGGTAGCGATAGCGGAGCAATTGCAGCAGCCACGAGCGTCGCGGTCGCTCTTCGCAATTCGTCTGCTTAACCGACGATGCCGGGCGCGGTGATCAAGGAGGTGTATTGCAGCGATGAACTTTCCAGGCGGAACTGCCCATACGGGAACAGGCGTGGATATGGAGAGCCCTACGGTCGCCGCAGTGCCGGGACTGCCGATGCTTCAGCTGAGCGGTTTCGATCTCGCGCCCCTCGGCTTTACGACCGAGGAATTCTTCATTTCCGGTACGGCGTCATCCTATAAGCTCTCCGGCGTTCCGACCCCGGACGGGCGCTGGAACGCAGTGCCGGCCGAGAGCGCGCCGTATGCAACGCGCATCGTCGTGGTGCGGCCGACGGCACCCCAGAAATTCAATGGCACAGTTGTTGTGGAATGGCTGAACGTCAGCGGCGGTGCCGACGGCGCCGCCGACTGGATCGCGGTGCATCGCGAGGTGCTCCGTGGTGGCTATGCCTATGTTTGCGTATCCGCCCAGAAAGTCGGCGTCGAAGGGGGTCCCAGCTTGCTTGCGGCGGGCACACCCTTGAAGAAGGCCGACCCGGAGCGTTACGGCCATCTCAGCCATCCTGGCGATGCCTTCTCTTATGACATTTTCTCCCAGGCAGGCCGGATTCTTCGGAGGGCTGACGCAAAGGTTTTGGGCCCCGTTCCGCCCAAGCGCCTTATCGCCATAGGCGAGTCCCAGTCCGCAGCATTCCTAACCACCTATGCGAACGCCGTCGATTCGATTGCCCAAATTTACGATGGCTTCCTGATCCATTCGCGTTTCGGCAACGCTGCATCGCTCGAAAACGCATCCATGGCCGCCCCCTCGGGCCAACCAGGCTTCGTCAAGTTCCGCCCGGACCTGCGCGCGCCCGTGATCGCGGTCATTACCGAGACGGACTTGCTGGTCGAGGGCCGGATTCCCGGCTATTACGGCGCTCGCCAGCCCGACACCGAGAAGCTGCGCGTGTGGGAAGTTCCTGGAACGGCGCACGCGGACGCCTACATGTTCTCGGTCTCCTCGATGGACTCGGGCGCGACGCCGCTGGAGAAAATCGCAATGGGTTATGAGCCCACCAACAAAGTCATGCAAAGCGAACTGGCGAAGCCGCTCAACAACGCCCCCCAGCACCACCACGTTGTCGAAGCGGCGCTTTGGAGCCTCGACCGCTGCATCCGAACGGGTCAAGCTGCGCCGCAAGCCGCACCAATGAAAGTCAAGGCCGGCGAGAAACCCGATGCACCGCCAACGCTCATGCTGGATGAAAATGGCTTGGCGCTGGGCGGTGTGCGGACACCCTGGGTGGACGTACCGACCTCGCGATTGTCGGGTGTGGGAAATTCCGGCGGCCCACTGGGTTTCATGGTCGGTGTGTGCGAGCCGTTCGATGCGGCCACTCTAGATCGCCTCTATCCCGGCGGCAGGCGAGAATACCTAAAGAAGTTCGAAGCCTCGCTGTCGTCGGCGATCGAGGCGGGCTTCATCCTTGACGCTGACAGACAAGAGATACTGGACCTGGCGGCGATCGCCTACCGCGGCTCGCACTAGCCGGGACTGCCGAACAACAGGCGCGACGAGCCACTTGGCTGCCTCAACTCGAGTTGCTGCGGGATTGGATGAAATTCCACCGGTTCAAAGGAGGGGCCTCGAACGCCTCTTGGTAGGGCGCAGCAACCGGCCGATCACGGCGCGGCGCACAAAAACGCGCCCTCTTTGTTTGCTCGCGCATCGAAAGTATCAGTCTCGAGGCCAATTGGGAAGGAGGACGCCATGGCGCCGACAGCGGCTGACCAGGACCCCAAAAACACCCACGGGAGCGGAGAGTCGCCAAGCCTGACCGGAGGAAGCAGGCTCACCCGATTAGCGGGCATTGGCGTCCTGCTTCTAGGAGTCGTGGGCGCGTTTCTCTATCTGGGCGGGTGGTTCGGTCCACACAAACTGACGCCTGGACGGTTCGTCGACGAGTTTCAGCGCGTGGATGGCACGTACTCGGGCTTCCGCCGCAATCATGCGAAAGGCGTCTGTGTCCGAGGGTTTTTCGAAAGCAATGGACGGGGGACGCGCCTGTCGAAGGCGGTTGTCTTCCAGACCGGCCGCGTGCCGGTGATTGGCCGCTTTTCGATAGGAGGCGGCGATCCCTATGCCACCGACGCTCTGAGCGACGTCCGTGGCCTGGGACTTCAGTTTTCTCTGTCCGACGGCGAGCAGTGGCGGACCGCGATGATCAATCTGCCGGTATTCCCGTTCAAGGACCCGCAGGCGTTTTACGACAACCTGGTTGCATCGCAACCCGATCCGAAGACGCATCAGCCCGATCCGGCGAAAGGGGCGGCGTTCCTCGCGAGCCATCCGGAAACTGCGCGGGCGCTTGGAATCATCAAGAGCCATGCGCCGTCGTCGGGTTTCGACAACAGCATTTTCTACGGTCTCAATGCGTTCCGTTTCACTAATGCGGACGGCACGACGGTCCCCGTGCGCTGGGCGCTGGTGCCGGTGCAGCCGTATGACGCGGGGAGCGCGACCGAAGCGGGCCAGGACAAGAACTTCCTTTTTGACGGGCTGATTGCGAGCATCCAGCAGCATCCGTTGCAATGGCGCTTGATTATCACGGTCGGACAGCCCGGCGATCCGACCGATGACGCCACGATCCCGTGGCCGGAAGGGCGGGAACAGGTGGACGTGGGGACGCTGACTCTCGATTCGGTGGAGAGCGAAGAAACGAGTCCTGCGCGGGACATCAATTTCGATCCGCTGGTTTTGCCGGACGGCATGGCGCCGTCCGGCGATCCCTTGCTGAGCGCTCGATCGGCCATCTATTCGGTTTCCTTCACGAGGCGGGCGGGCGAGAAGAAAGAGCCGAGCGCGATCACGCCTGAGGGGGTGCGAAAGTGAGCGCCAAGATCACGACGGAACGGACGCAATTCAATGGCTTGATGCGGTTCCTGCACTGGCTGATGGCCGCGATGGTGCTGACGATGCTCGGCATCGGCGTCGCGATGGTCGCATCGCTTGGCGATTATCACACCCTGGTGTCGATCCATCGCCCGCTGGGGATCGGGATTCTGATTTTGGTGGTGATCCGCCTCGTGACGCGGCTCTCGAGCACGCTGCCCGCATTTCCTGCCACGATGTCCTCCCAGGAGCGCCGGGCTGCGCATGCGTCGGAAATGTTGCTCTACACTCTGCTGTTCGTGGAGCCACTGGTCGGCTGGGGCATGCTGTCCGCGGCGCGCTATCCTATTGTGCTCTTCGGGTCGGTACATCTTTTCCCGATCCTTCCGCACAGCGTGATGTTGTACGCCGTCTTGCGGGAGGCGCATACGATCCTGGCGTACCTTTTCTTCCTTGCGTTCATCGCCCATTTCGGAGCGATTCTGTTTCACACGCTGGTCGTGCGAGACGGGATGCTCGGCCGCATGGTGCCGTGGCGGGTTCGCGCGCGCTAGAAATCTCGGACCGTTGTGAGGCTAAGAATGCAGACTCTGCGAGAAATCCTGGAGCAAGCCGAAGCAAAAGGGCTGGCCGTCGGCCACTTCAACATTTCCGATCTTGTGATTCTGCGAGCGGTGTTCGAAGCGGCTCGAGATCGAAACGTCCCCGTCATCGTCGGCGCATCCGAGGGAGAACGCAAATTCGTAGGCGATCGCCAACTCTTCGCGCTGGTCGAGAGCCTGCGGGACGAACACAACTATCCGATTTTCCTCAATGCTGATCACACGCATTCGCTGCCGAGCGCTCTGCAGGCGGCAAAAGCGGGCTTCGACTGGATCGTGTTTGACCTTTCGGCGCTCCCTTTCGAAGAAAATATTCGCCAAACGAAGGAAGCGGTTGAGGCGTTGAAGGGAATTCGCCCCCAAATTCTTGTCGAAGGCGAAATTGGCGATATCGGCAGCGGCTCTGAAATTCATGACGCGGGGCCCGATCTGCTGAAGGGGCTCACGACGCCGGCTCAAGCGAAGCACTTTGTGGAAGAAACTCGCGTCGATACGCTGGCGCCCGCGGTCGGCAACATGCACGGAATGCTGAAAACGATGGTGGCAGGCGACGCCAGAAAGCGCTTCGACATCGAGCGAATTCGGGCAATCAAGGCGGCCGCGCCGGTCTTCATGACGCTGCACGGCGGCTCGGGAACCGATGACGGTGATTTCCGCGACGCAATCGCCGCGGGAATCACTGTCGTGCACATCAACACGGAAGTGAGGCTGGCCTGGCGGCGCGGACTGGATGCTGCCCTCGGACGACATCCCGACGAGATCGTTCCTTACAAGCTCCTCCCGCAGGTGGTCGGTTCGGTGGGCGAAGTTGTCGGCGCGAGACTGGACCTGTTCAATACGCGATCGCGCGCCCACTCTGCCTCAGAGTAGGGGCGACATCAGGTGCTTTCCGCGGCACGCCGTCACTGTTGCGCGGTCCTTTGGCGCAACGGAGCAAGCCTCGTTCGCGCGTAAGCCACGAACGCCGCAAACAGTCCCACCACCAAGGGGAACAACGCCGAGCGGCCGCTGACTTTGGCAGCCGAAATCCAAGTCGCACCCGCCATGATGATCACGAGCCCGGAAGCTGCCAGAGAAGTGAGACCCGTCCGAATTCGCGTGATGCCGGGAAGGAGCAGGCCGAGCGCCCCCATCACCTCACACACGGCGATGAATCGTAGGAACCACGCGGGCAGCCCGATCTGCTTTGCCATCGCCGCAAGAGGTATGACGAGCTTTACGCCGCCCGCAAACAGAAACAGGAGCGCCAGCAGGACCTGAATGACCCACAGCAGCACGTTCGGTTTCCCGCCGGCCAACTTCTGGTGGGCCTCAGCAGTCGCCACAGATGACATTGTCAAATTCTCCCAAGGTGTTTGAGCGATTTGGATGGTTTTGACTCGGGCATTTATGCGTCCGAAATCGAAAAATGTCAACGAGCCCGCTTCTTCTCGGCGAAACCCTCATGCGCATTTTGGAAATCGGTGAGCCTCACTCAACAATAATCCTGTCGGCCCATTCGACGAGGGACACAAAGACGGCAGGACTGCCGAATTTCGCACCCCACGTAGCCAGGTCTGTTTCAGTCACCCCGCGGGCCCGGGAACAGGCCCCACAAGAAAAAACCGGAATGTGTTTTGCGACAACTTTTTCGCGCATTTCGCTCAGCGGCGGCCAGCCGATCGGCATCACCGCATCCGCGGTGACCTTGCGCATTAGATAGGTAGCCTCGCCGGTGAGGAAAATCTGCACGTCGTGGCCGGCATCCGCCAGGGCAAGTCCATGCGCGAACGCAAATGACGCCCTCGTGGCGTCGTCTGATCCCCAGGCACTCTTCATCATGATCTTTAGCGGTTTCTTCGATTCCTCAGCTTTGGCTCCTAATGCGAGAAAGGGTAAACCCACCAATTGCGCCAGGAAACTGCGTCTAGCCATGTGATTTCCACCTGAGTTGGGATTCGCCCCTGGGCGGATGTCCCACTCTTATCCGCTCTTTCTTCTTCGGTGTCAAAGCCCTTGAACCGCCGAAGCGAACGGACGGATGTCAGGAGCGGAAGGAGCTGCGAGAGCTGGCGCCACGGTTACAGCGTTTTCGAGAAGAGCGGCTTCTGATCCATTTGCTGCTCGTGGAGGTAGCGGTCGAAGACCATGGCGACGTTGCGAATGAAGATGCGGCCGAGCGCGGTGACGCGGATTTCGTCGGGCGCGAGCGTCAGCAACCCTTCTGCGCGGGGTTCCTCGAGGCGCTGCATTTCCGGCTGAAAATAATCGTCGAACGAGATGCCGAACTCGCTCTCGATTTCGTGCTTTGGAATCACCGTGTGACAGAGGAGGCGGCCGATCACCGCGCGACGGAGGCGGTCGTCGGCTGAGAGGCGGTAGCCGCGCATTGTCGCGATGCCGCGCTCGGCGACCGTGGATTGGTACGCCGGGATTTCGCGGCGGTTTTGCGCGTAGGCGCTGCCGATCGAGCTGATCGCGCTGACGCCCATGCCGTAAAGG
This sequence comes from uncultured Acidobacteriota bacterium, assembly GCA_963836125.1. GTDB lineage: Bacteria > Acidobacteriota > Terriglobia > Acidiferrales > UBA7541 > Palsa-295. Next base: position 181,899 of record CAWIIK010000002.1, on the reverse strand, counting down.
TCGGCGCCAGCTTTCGTTGTGTAGCCCTGGAAATTGCGATGTAGCGTGCGGTTTTGCTGCGCCGTCGCGAGCTCGTCGGTGGGGCGCGCGAAATGATCCATGCCGATGTAGATGTAGCCGCCACGCAGAAATCCTTTGAGGCCTGCGCGGAAGATACGGAATTTTTCGGCGCCCTCGGGCAGATGCGTCGCAAACGCGCCCTGCTGCTTCTTGAGCCACGGCACGTGCGCGTAACTGAACATCGCGACGCGATCGGGCGCGAGCGTCAGCACCTGCTGGATCGTGGCTTGAAATGTTTCGGCCGTCTGATAGGGCAGGCCGTAGATGAGGTCGACGTTGAGGCTCTCGAAGCCCAGCTCGCGCGCCGCCGCGATCAGGTCGCGCGTCATTTCGTACGGCTGGACGCGATGGATTGTTTCCTGCACCTTGGGCTCGAAATCCTGAATGCCCATGCTGAGGCGGTTGAACCCCATGCGCCGCAGCGTTTCGAGATGGGCGCGGCTGGTGACGCGCGGATCGATCTCGATTCCGATCTCGGCATCCGGGCCGAATGAGAAGCGCTCGCGCGCGCAGCCGAAGAGGTCTTCGAGTTGCGCGGGAGAAAGATATGTCGGCGTTCCGCCGCCCCAGTGGAACTGCACCACCGGGCGCTTGCGCGAGACCATGCGCGCCACGTGATCGATTTCGCGTTTCAGCGAGGCGAGGTAGGGAATCGCGACGGCCTTATCTTTTTGGATCGACACGTTGCACGCGCAGAAAAGACAGAGGCTCTCGCAAAAAGGAAGATGCATGTAGAGCGAGAGGGGCGTCGCTGCTTCGTCTGCGCGCGCGTAGGACTCCTCGAGGTCGGCCGGGCCGAAATCGTCCTTCCAGACCGGCGCGGTTGGGTAGCTCGTGTAGCGCGGGCCGGGGCGGTTGTATTTCTCGAGGATCGCGTCGGAGATTTGGCCGATCTCGATGTTTGCGCCGTTTTTTGTGGTTGCGTTTGCCATCCTGCAAAACCAAAAGTGCCGGACTGAAGCACCCGGCGCCACGTTTAAACCTTACCACCTCCGAGCAGCACGCCGGGGCAAGCCCGGCGGCAAGCCGCCGCACTCCACGCCGATTTGGCGCCGCTACGAAGCCGTTGCACGCGATCCCACGAGTACTGTTTGGCCCGCTTCTACGAATGCTCTTGCGTTCGCGACTGGCGTTGTCGGGAAAATGCCGTGGCCGAGATTCAGGATGTGGCCGGCGCCGCGGGTTTTTTCGATGGCCTCGCGGACCGCGCGGCGCACTCCTGCCTCGTCGCCCAGCAGGATCGATGGGTTGACGTTACCTTGCAGCGCCACGCGGCGACCCAGCTTACGGCGCGCATCGACCAGATCCGTATTCCAATCGACGCTCACTACGTCGGCGCCCGTTCGCGCCAGATTCTCGAGGTGCCGCGCCGAGCCTTTCGCGAAGACGATTCTCGGCACGTCCTCGGCGCCGAGCCCTTCGAAGATTCTCTGCGTGGCCGGCAGCTCGAACGCTTCGTATTCTTCCGGCGTCAACTCCCCAGCCCACGTGTCGAAGAGCTGCACCACCGCCGCGCCTGCAGCGATTTGCGACTTCAGGTACCCGACCGTTGCCGCGGCGATGCGCGCGAGCAGCTCGCGCACTGTTTCCGGCTCGCCGCGCAGCATCTGTTTGGCGCGCGAGACGTCTCCGCGTGTCCGCCCTTCGATCATATAGCACGCGAGCGTCCACGGCGCGGCAGCAAAGCCGATTACGGGCACGTCCGTGCCCGCCTCGCCACAGATCGCGCGGATCGCGTCGCCAACGAACCGCGTCTCGCGCTCGGGATCGAAATCGCGCAGCCGCCGCACCGCGGCCAAATCGCGCACCGGATTTTGTAGCACCGGACCCGAATCGGGCACGTCGAGCGGCAGTCCCATGGCCTCAGCGACGATCAAAATATCGGAAAACACGATGATCGCGTCCACGCCGAGCACGCGATACGGCTGCAGCGAGACTTCCGCCGCCAGCTCCGGCGTCTTGCAGATTTCGAGGAAGGTGTGGCGCGCGCGCACGGCCTGGTATTCCGGCAGGTAGCGCCCCGCCTGGCGCATCAGCCAGACAGGCACGCGTTCGGTTGGCTCGAACCGGCACGCGCGCAGGAATAGGTCTCGTTTGTTTTCGCCGCTCGTTCGCATCGCGCCCACAGGAGATTGCTCCTGCAATGATAGCAGAACCGACTGCGGCGCTGCCCGCTTGCGACCATTTGGGGGTCGTTCGGCGCTATAATTCATTGTTTGAACGCGCTCGGGGTTTGCCGTCGCTTCGCCCCTGTGCGCCCAGGCAAATGCCGATCCACTTGGCCTATCTGAGCCTTGGGCTCTACGCCGCGAGCTTCGTCTGCTACGCGCGGATTCTCTATGCGCCGAACCTGTGGCTCGGGCGCCTCGCGACGCTGCTACTGGCGGCGGCGATCGGCATCCATTATTTTGCGCTGCTCGACCGCACACAGGGCACGCACACGATCCCCTACGACGACCTCTATGGCTCGATGTCGCTTTTCGCGTGGCTTCTCGGTATTACGTATCTGGGGCTCGAACTGCTGCACCGGCAGCGCTCGGTGGGGGCGTGCGTGACGTTGTTTATGGTGATCTGGCTGGCGGCGCTCGAGACGCTGGTGCCCAAGCCGCCGCTGGTGGTGCCGCCGGCGCGCGGCGCTCTTTTCGCATTTCATGTGACATTGAACACATGGGCCTATTCGGCCTTCGCGCTATCATTCGTTCTGAGCCTGGTGTATATCGTGCAGGATCGCGTGCTGCGCTCGCGGCATCCGAGCGCTGCCTTTTGGCGCTTTCCGTCGCTGAACGTGCTCGACCGGATGTCGCGCAGCAGCGTGTATATAGGCCTCGCGGCGCTGGCAGTGGGAATCGTGACCGGCATGATTTGGGCGCATCGGCTGACGGGGACATACCCGTTCGGCGATCCGAAGGTGATCGTCACGCTGGCGATCGTCGCCGTGTACGTCGCCTATTTGCGGCTCTCTCGCAGCGTGAACTGGCGCGGGGCTCGCGCGGCTCGCGTCTGCGCACTGAATTTTGCGATCGTGCTCTTCAGTTACACGATTGTGAATCTGTATCTCACGGGGTTTCATCGATTCTACTGATGGCCGCCCCTGCCAACGCGAAAGCCAGCGCCGCGGGCCGCTCCCAGAGCGGGGCGCGCGGGCGTGTCCATATGGTTTTGATCGGGTGCAACCATCGCACCGCGCCGGTGGAGCTGCGCGAGCGCGTCGCATTCACGCAGGAACAGGCCCTACACGCCGCCTGCGAGCTCCGCCGCCAGGGGATTCTCGAGGAAGCGGTCGTTCTCTCGACGTGCAATCGCAGCGAACTGTACGGCGTCGCCGACGCGACCTCCGCCCCGATCACCGAGACACTCGAAGAGTTCCTCACGTCGTATCACGGAATTTCGCGCGCCGAGATCGACGGTCGCATCTATCGCTGGACCGGCGCGGACGCGTTGCGGCATCTTTTTCGCGTTGCCGCGGGACTTGATTCGATGCTGCTGGGCGAAGCCGAAATTCTGGGTCAGCTCCGCAGCGCGTACGGCCAGGCGCTGCAAAACGGCTCGACCGGCCCGCTTTTGAATCGCGCGTTTCAGGGCGCGCTCGAAGTAGGCAAGCGCGTGCGCTCGGAAACGGAGGTCGGCGCGCGGCCGATGTCCGTGGCTCTCGCGGGCGTGAAACTTGCCGAGCGCGTATTCGGCAATCTCAAGGGACGCGCTGCGCTCGTGGTCGGCGCCGGAGCTGTGGCCGAACAGGTCGTCGAGCACCTGCGCAATCGCGGCATCGGCTTGCTGCGTGTCGCGAACCGCTCGTTCGATCGCGCGGCCGAGCTTGCCGCGAGCATGGGCGGCGAGGCGGTGGCGTGGGACGCGCTCGAGAGCGTGCTCGCGGCGCCGGACATCATCGTTACTTCGGTGGGGAACGTCGGCGGGGTGCTGACGCGCGAGATGCTTGATCGCGCCCTTGCGGCGCGCGGCGGGCGGCCGATCTTCGTGGTCGATCTCGGCATTCCGCGCAACGTCGCGCCGGACGCCGCGGGCCTCTACAATCTCTATCTCTACAACATCGACGACCTCGGCGAAATCGTCGAGCAAAACAAGCGCGCGCGCGAGGCGGAAATTCCGCGCGCGGAAGCCATCATCGCCGAGCACGTCGAGAAATTCGAGGGCTGGCGCGCCGGAATGGAGGCTGCGTCGATTGTCGACGATCTTCGCGGCCGCTTTCACGAGCAGCGCGAAGCCTTGCTGCGCCAACGCCTGGGCGAAATCAAGGACGCTTCGCCCGAGGAGCTCGATCGCCTCGCCGCCATCACGCAGGAATTGATCGACCGCCTCCTCGACCAGCCCGCCAAGCGCTTGCGCAGCGGGCGCGGCCTGCGCGGGCGTCTCGGCGCGATCGAAGCCATTCGCGAGCTTTTCGGCCTCGATGCCGCTGTCGGAGACCCGGGCGCGCGCGACCGCAAGCCCGAGGATCGCGAGTGACACGCCTGCGGATCGGCACGCGCGGCAGCTCGCTCGCTCTCTGGCAGGCCGATCACATCGCCGAATCGCTCGCGAAGCTCCACGGCGTCGAGACGGAACTCGTCCGCATCCGCACCTCGGGCGACCGCCTGCAATCCGCGTCGGTCGCGCGGGTGAACGAAGCCATTGGCGCTGAGGGCGGCAAGGGAATCTTCATCAAGGAGATTGAGGCCGCGCTGCTTTCGGGCGCCGTCGATCTTGCGGTGCACAGCATGAAGGACGTGCCCACGGAAACGCCATCGGGCCTCACGTTCGCCGCGATCACGCGCCGCGAAGATCCGCGCGACTGCCTGATCTCGCGCGAGAGGCTCACGCTCGAAAAGCTGCCGGGGGGCGCCCGCGTTGGGACCAGCAGCCTTCGCCGCCAGGCGCAGCTTCGCCATCATCGCGCCGATCTCGATGTCGCCGATCTGCGCGGGAATGTCGATACGCGCATTCGCAAACTGGAGAGCGGGGAATTCGACGCCATCGTTCTGGCGATGGCGGGCGTCACGCGCCTTGGCGCGGCCGCGCGTGTGACGCAAGTTTTCGACGAGGATCTCATGCTGCCGGCGGTAGGGCAGGGCGCTCTCGGAATCGAAACGCGGGCGGACGATACGAAAACATCGCGCCTCGTCGCCGCGCTCGATCACGAAGAAACGCGCGCCTGCGTCACCGCCGAGCGCGCGCTCCTGCGCGAGCTGCAGGGCGGCTGCCAGGTTCCGGTCGGCGCCTGGGGACGCATTCGCAGCGGCGAGCTGCATCTCGAAGCCGCGGTCTTTTCCGCTGCGGGCACCGAATCCGTGCGCCTCGACGAAGGCGGCGCGCCCGCGGAAGCCGCCGCCATCGGCATTCGCCTCGCGCAAATTTTGATCGAAGCGGGCGCGGACAAAATCCTCCGCCTTACCGGGCGGTCGGTCGGCTCCTCCTGACTTTGGGTCGGAGCGGCTTGTGCAGCGTAGATCCTTCCGGCACGGGGAGCACGCCAGGGCAAGCCCCGGCGGCAAACAGCGGCGGCAAGCCGCCGCACCCCATAAGGGCCGGAACGCCCGATGGGTTTCGCAGTGGCTTGTCCTGAGCGGAGCCGAAGGGCGGCCCTCAGGCCGTCCGACTTTTCTTAATTATTATGGGCGCAACTCAACCACTGGCGGGTAAGCGCATCGTCCTCACGCGCGCTGCGGAAGATTCCGCCGAACTCGGCCGAGCGCTCGAGTCGCTCGGCGCGGAAATTAATGTCATGCCCGCGGTCGCCTTCGCCCCGCCCGAAGATTGGCAGAAGCTTGATAAACAGCTCCGCCATCTCGATTGGTTCGACGCGCTTCTTTTTCTCAGCAAGAACGCCGTGCGATATATTTTTGATCGCTGCACCCAACTCGGCATAAAGTGTGAAGTGGTCGGGTCGTCCAATCGATTCATTGCTGCTGTCGGCCCTACGACCGCCGAGGCACTAAGGGAAAAGGGACTCCGCGTGGATTACGTCGCAAGAAAACAGACGGGAGAAGCGCTCGTAAGCGAGCTTCGCGAATCTCTCGCGGGCCGCCGCGTGCTCTTGCCGCGCAGCGACCGCGGCGACGACCGCGTTCCAAACGCCCTGCGCGAGATCGGCGCCAAGGTCACCGAGGTGATCGCCTATCGCACCGCCGCGCCCGCCGCGCTCGATCCCGCGATTCTTGCGCGTATCCGGGGCGGGGGGGTCGATGCCGTTGTTTTCGCCAGCCCCTCGGCCTTTCACAATTTCCGCGATGCTATCGGCGCGGGGGACATCGCGCGGTTTTCGGCGCGCGTTCAATTTGTCGCCATCGGGCCGACAACTGGTCGCGCGATCCGTGAATCCGGTTCGCACGTCGCAATCGAGGCCGAAGAGACCTCCGCTGCCGGCTTGGCGGCCGCGCTCGCAAATCATTATCAGCAGCAAAGGTCTCCGGCTGCGAGGCCCGCATGACATTTCCACTCCATCGCCCGCGCCGCTTGCGCCGCTCCGAAAAGCTGCGCGGCTTCGTTCGCGAGACGCGCCTCTCGACCGAGGGCCTTGTCTATCCGATGTTCGCGTGCCCCGGCAGCAAGGTCCGCAACGAAATCAGCTCAATGCCCGGCATCTACCAGCAGTCGCCGGATCAGATTGTCGAGGAGTGCAGGGAAGTGGCCGGGCTCGGCATTCCCTCCGTGATTCTCTTTGGCCTGCCCGAGCACAAGGACGAAACCGGTTCCGAAGCCGCCGATCCAAACGCCGCCGTGCAGCGCTCGATCGACGCCATCCGCAAAGCGAAGCTCGACTTGCTCGTCATCACCGACGTTTGCCTGTGCGAATACACGAGCCACGGCCACTGCGGCGTGGTCGAGGGAGGGGAAGTTCTCAACGACCCGAGCATCGCGCTGCTGGCCAATGCCGCGCTCTCGCACGCGCGCGCCGGCGCCGATATCGTCGCGCCATCCGACATGATGGACGGCCGCGTTGCCGCGATCCGCGGCAAGCTCGACGCCAACGGTTTTCAGGATGTCGCAATCCTGTCGTACGCGGCCAAATATTGCTCCGCGTTCTACGGCCCGTTTCGCGAGGCCGCGCAGTCCGCGCCCCAGTTCGGCGATCGCCGCAGCTATCAGATGGACCCGGCCAACGCGCGCGAGGCTCTGCGCGAAGTGGCGCTCGATCTCGAGGAGGGCGCGGACATCATCATGGTCAAGCCCGCGCTGCCGTATCTCGATATCGTCCAGCGCGTGCGCGAGCGCTTCGACATTCCCGTCGCCGCGTACAACGTCAGCGCCGAATTCTCGATGGTGAAAGCCGCCGCGCAAAAAGGCTGGATCGACGAGCAGCGCATCACGCTCGAAATCCTCACCGGCATTCAGCGCGCCGGCGCCTCGATCGTCCTCACTTACCACGCCAAAGACGCCGCCCGCTGGCTCAAGCATTGCTGACGTAGGCGAAGCTTTTCCGCTGTCATCCCGCTCGCCCTGACGAAAACAATTTGCTGTATTCGGACTGACGTCAGGTGTACAAGGGTTGCCGATCCGGGCGGTCGAAAGGGAAATCCTGATTTGAATGGCCTCAGGTGCGTAGAAGCTGTCCCATCCGCGAGGTCGGTTCTGAAACTTCCGGGCTTACTCCGAAGGAGGGAACGCCAATGGCTTCCATGGTTGATTCGTTGTTCGATCAGTACGATCGCGGCGGTATGACACGGCGGCATCTTGTCCAAGCGCTGGCCGCATTGATCTTGCCGGCGACGATTCTGGCGCAGGATGCCGCTCCGGCCTCCGCTCCGATTGTTCGCGGCTTGGGCGTCAACCACATCGGGCTCACGGTCAGCGATATCGAGCAGTCCTTTGTTTTCTATCAGAAATTGTTCGGGGTCACAAAAGGCTGGCCGGCAACGAACGCGGGGACGGGGATTCACCTGGATTTGCCGGCCGGGTACATCAGCGTCGACTCAGTCGCCGAGAAAAAGGGTGTGATCACGCATTTCTCCGTGGCAATCGACCAGATTGATCAGGATTCTGCAAAAAGCCTCGCCGACAAAATTAACAGCGAGCTGCCGGATGCCAAAGCAAAAGCTGCTTTCCAGGCAAATGATGGGGTGTCTACGGTAAATCTCATCGATCCCGATGGCATTCACGTGCAAATCTCGCCCAAAAACGGGCGCTGAACGGACCTTCGGAATTGCATCCGGTGAAATAACTACTAAACACAGCGTCTTAAGTAATTGCGCATAGTCGACGCAAGGTCTCGTTTCCGTTGGCCCAATATCCGAACTGTGTTTCCACGGCAGCGACAACTTCCTCCAGCGCAGGAAAATATCGGTTGTGGATGCACTGGCGACGCGTGAGTTTCCAAACTCGCTCGATCGGATTCAGTTCGGGACTGTAGGGCGGCAGGTAGTCCAGCCGGAAATCCTTCTGATGTGCCTCTCGCCATTCTTTGTGAAGTCGGGCGTGATGGTATTTGGCGTTGTCCGTAATAACCACGACGGAGCGGCCGGTCCGGATACTGCCGCGCCGTAACATCTTCAGGAAGGCGAAGAAGGTCATGGCGTTGAATTTGCCGGTCTCCCGAGAAAACCGAAACTTGCCATCTCGCAACCGCACCGCACCAAAGTATCCTACGCTGCGGCGCGTCGGATGATGCAGCAGCACGGGGTCCTTGGTTTCCGGTGGCACCCACATGCGACACCGAGAGCCGTGCTGCTGAAAGTGCACTTCATCGGTGGCCCAGAGGTCCACTTCGTCATTGTCCATTAGTGCTTGTAGTTTTTTTTATGCGCCTTCTGCCGTTCGGGATCGGCTGGGGCGATCGCGGGACGTGGTTTGCGCAGTCGAAAACCCAACCTCCGGAACAGACGCTGGCATTGTCGCACGCCCAAGGCGATCCCGTACTGCCGCTCGATCCAGGCCGCCAACGTTTTGCCGTCCCATACATTCCCACCCAAGCCGATCTCTCGTGGCATCCGGCGAAGAGCAGTATTGATCCCTCGCATATGCTTTTCGCTCAGGCGTCCCGGCCGCCCGGATCGGTCGCCCTCCCGCAGTGCCGCTAGACCCCGCTTTTCGAACCCGCGAATCCAATACTCGACCGTTCTCGGTGCATCGCCCAACAGCGCCGCCACTTCTGGACAGGTCATACCGTGGGCCACCAGCAGTAGACCGTGAAGCCGGTGGTCATAGCGTGATTCTTCACTTCGTCGAATTTCATCTTGCAATCCCAGAATGATGGTCTCGGAATCTGCAACAGTGAGTGGTTTCATTCCACCAGGAAACCACAGACTCTCCTCATACGCAATTACTTATGACGCCGTGTTTAGTAAGAGCCTATCGGGGCAACCCCTGATTGATTGGGTTATCTGCTCGTGCAGTTCGTAGGAAACTGTCTAAAAGACGGGGTTGGTTTGCACCACGCTTCCTCGTGAGTGGAATCTCGCTGACTAGTAAGTCCCCTGCGCCGATCCAGTGTCCCCTTGCTTACCGAGGGCAGACAATGTATCTTTGTCTCGGTTACCGAGGGCATAGGCGTTGAGCAAACCTTCTGATCTCTTGCAGGGCACGTTGGACATGCTGCTGCTAAAAATTCTGGCACTGGCACCGATGAACGGCTTCGCCGTCAGCCAGCGATTGAAGCAAGTATCCGGCGATGTCTTGCAGGTGAGCGACGGATCGCTTTATCCGGCTTTGCACAAATTGGAACAAGAGGGCTGGATCACAGCTGAGTGGAAAACCTCCGAAAACGGCCGGCGGGCCAAATACTATTCGCTGACGCGGCCGGGGCGGCGACAACTCGAAAAGGAAGCAGAGAATTGGGGCAGGCTTTCGAGTGCAATTTCGCGGGTGGTCAAACTGAAAGAGGCCTAACTGCTTCGAGTGCGCCAGGGGGCGACAATGCGACCCGAGCGGTGGTTTGGGAAATTGTCATTTTGGTTGCGCTTGCTTCTGCATCGGCGGGAGCTGGATCAGGAGCTTGATGACGAAATCAGATACCACCTCGAGGCGAAAGCGGAAGAGAACCTAGCGAAGGGGATGACCGCGGAAGAAGCGCGACGCGCTGCACGCATCGAGTTGGGAGGCGTCGAGCAGGTAAAAGAGAATATGCGATCAGTTCGGACAGGAGCATGGTTGGAAACGTTCCTGCAAGACATCCGCTTCGGCCTCCGGATGTTGCGCAGGAATGCAGGATTCACCGCCGTCGCTGTCCTAACCTTCGCCCTCGGCATCGGCGCCAACACCGCAATTTTCAGCGTGGTGGATGCCGTTATGTTGCGGCCCTTGCCCTTTCAGAATCCGAATCAGCTTGTAGTCGTCTGGCACACTCCCCCGGAGAAAAGCTTCCCCGGAGTCCCCCGGTTCGTAGTTTCGCCCGCCAACTACATCGATTGGCGGCGACAGAACGATGTCTTCACGGCGATGAGCGCGATAGGAGTCCTCCCCGCCAATCTTACGGGAATTGCGCGGCCTGAGTCCGTCCAACAGAGGCGCGTCTCGTACGATTTCTTTTCGATGCTGGGCGTTTTGCCGATTGCTGGAAGGGCATTTACCGCCGCCGATGATCAGCCCGGTCATGGAAGCGTTGTCATATTGAACTGGGCGTTTTGCCAATCTCACTTCGGAGCGGCGAAAGATGCGTTGGGGAAAATGATCCAGGTCGATGAGAAGGCTTACACAATCGTCGGCGTGATGCCGCCGAGGTTCGATTTCCCTTTTCAAGCACAACTCTGGACGCCGCTCGCATGGACGGACAAAGAGCGGGCGGTGCGCAGCAATCACACTTACGTTGTCATTGCGCGGTTGAAATCCGGAGTCGACGAGGCCAAGGCGCAGGCCGACATGAATACGATCTCAAGCCGGCTCGCCCAGCAATATCCAACCGACGATGCCGGATGGGGCGCTCTACTGGTGCCCCTGCGAGATTTGGTGGCAGGGTCCATTGGTTCGGCATTGCTCGTACTTTTTGGAGCGGTGGGATTCGTGCTGTTGATCGCATGCGCGAACGTGGCAAACCTGCTGCTGACGAAGGCCCTGGGACGGGGCAGGGAAATGGCCATCCGTGCAGCTCTAGGTGCCAGTCGCGGACGAATTGCCCGGCAGGTGCTTTTGGAGACGGCGCTGCTTGCGATTGCCGGAGGTGTCATCGCGCTGCTGCTTGCGCGTTTTGTCGCCGCTGGGATTGGTGCATTCATCGCCAGACAACTGCCGCTGAGCATCGAGATCGGGCTCAACGGATGGGTGCTCGCTTTCACATTTGCGATTTGTGCTCTCACAGCGATTATAGCGGGAGTAGCGCCTGCGTGGCACCTAACCAAAACGAATCTAAACGACTCGCTGAAGCAAAGCAGCGGAAAAATCAGCGCGGATAGCGGCGGCCGCCGCGCGCGGAATTCGCTGGTTGTTTCTGAGGTGGCGCTTTCGGTGGTGCTGCTTGCGGGCGCCGGGCTGACCATCGAAACCTTGTACCTGCTACGGCAAGTAAACCCCGGAATTGACCCTCACAATGTGTTGACCGTCGCCCTGGCGATCTCCGAGAAGATATATCCGACGGCTTCGCAAAAAACAAATTTCTTCGAGCAGGCGCTGGAACGCGTTCGCACGCTTCCAGGCGTGGTTGCCGCTGCCGCCGTGGACAGCCTGCCGCTGACTGGAGGATCGACACAACCGGTACAGGTGGAGGGGCAACCGCCGGAGACGTTGGCAGACCAGCCGGAGGTAGCGGTTCGAGTCATCAGTCCGGGATATTTGAGCACCATGCACATTCCACTCATACAGGGCCGTGATTTTACCGACGGGGACAACGCCGGGTCCGAGCCAGTCGTGCTGGTGAGCGAGTCTTTTGCCATGCGGTTCTGGCCTCGCCAAAATCCTATTGGCAGGCGTGTGGGACTCACATTTCTGCAGGGTGCGCCCCGAACGGTTATCGGGGTGGTTGGCGACGTCAAACTGAATGGTCTAGATGTCAGGCAGCCGGTTCAGACCGTTTACGCTGCCCTGCTGCAGAAATCCGACAACCGGCTAATGACTCTCGTCGTGCGCACAGAGACGCGTCCAACCAGCCTCACGTCGGCTCTGACTGGCGCGGTGCATCAAGTGGATCCGGACGTGCCGGTCGCCAGGGTGCAGACGATGGATGACATCGTGGACCAATCCCTAACTCAGCAACAACTCAACATGACTCTACTGGCTATCTTCGGCGGACTCGCACTGCTCCTCGCAGCCATCGGGATTTATGGCGTACAGGCATACGCCGTCAGGCATCGCGTGCGCGAGATCGGCATCCGCCTGGCGTTGGGAGCGCAGCGGGGCGATGTGCTTCGCCTCATAATTGGACAAGGCCTGATTCTCACTGGTATCGGAATTTGCTGTGGCCTCGTAGCGGCGGTTGGACTGACACATTTGATGACGAGCCAACTTTATGGTGTGAGCGCCACGGATCCGTTGACGTTGGCAGCGGTAGTCGTGGTGCTGACGACCGTCGCGTTTTGGGCGTCGTGGATCCCGGCGCGAAGAGCAATGAAAATCGATCCGACGGTCGCCCTCCGTTACGAATGACGACCAAATGGCGCAAGCGTGGTCGAAGGGTTAAACGATGGGACTGCGACGTTGGTTTTACGGACTGTCACATTTTTCGCGCCTTACGTTTCGGCATCGCGAACTCGACCAAGAGCTGGATGACGAAATCGCATATCACGTCGAGGCGAAGACAGAAGAGAACATCGCGAAGGGAATGACACCCGAAGAAGCCCGACGCGCCGCGCGAATCGAATTGGGAGGCGTCGAGCAGGTGAAGGAACGAGTTCGTGCCCTACGTGCCGGCGCGTGGCTCGACACCCTTTTCCAGGACCTGCGCTTCGGCCTGCGCCTGTTGCGCAAATCTCCTGGCTTCACCGCCGTTGCCGTTCTCACTCTAGGCCTCGGCATCGGCGCCAACACGGCGACTTTCACCCTGATGAACGGGCTGATGCTTCGCACACTGCCTGTCCGCGCTCCGGTCCGACTCGTCGAGCTTTTGCACCGAGGTCCGGATGAACCCGCCTTCAACGGCTTCTCCCTCGACGCGTACAGGCTCATGCGCGACCGCAACCACGTCCTCTCATCTCTGATTGTCGATTCGGGCGATTTTTTCGTGGCGCGCGGCCAGGGGCTTGGGCCACAAAAGGTCTTGGGCGGATATGTAGACGGAACGTTCTTCGAAACGCTAGGGGTGCGACCGGCCCTGGGTCGATTGATTGGCCCGGAGGACGACAATATAGGGCGTCCGTCGGCCATCGCCGTCGTGAGCTGGTCGTTTTGGAAATCGCGATTCGATCTGAATCCCGCAATTTTGGGCAGGGAACTCATCCTCGACAACTGTCCAGTCACCGTTGTCGGCGTTACCGAGCGGGGATTCTATGGCTTGAGTGAAGAAATGAGCCAGAGCATCTGGCTTCCTGTCCCGACGGCGCCGGTCATCCGCCATACCACTCTGGGGTGGGGCTCGTTGGGATTGGGCCTGGTGGGACGGCTGAAGCCCGGCGTTTCCATCGAGCGGGCTCAAGCGGATCTGGCGGTGTTGTTCCAGGCTACTATCCATGTACCAGGGACGAGTCCTTTCGTACGAAAGATGAAGTTCGAACTGGCCCCGGCCGGCAATGGACTTTCCAGCCCACTTCGCCAGATGTTCGCAACACCCCTGCTCGTGCTGATGATTATGGTAGGTCTTCTTCTGCTGATCGCTTGCGCGAATGTCAGTGGTTTGCTGTTGGCACGCGGGGCGTCACGCCAGCAGGAAATGGCAATTCGTGTCTGCCTAGGCGCCGGACGTGGTCGCCTGCTGCGCCAGGCGCTCACGGAATCCCTGCTTCTTTCCCTTGTTGGCGGTGTCGTCGGCATCTTCTTGGCGCGTTTCGGAACAGGCGGGTTGCTTCGAATCATCACCTCGGGACGGGAGATCATTGGATTGCCGGTTCACCTGGATGCGTTCACGCGTGCTGACTCGCACGTGCTCTTGTTCATCGGCGCTATCGTACTGCTGGCAACGCTGCTGTTCGGAGCGGCGCCCGCTGTGCGCGCGCTGAGCACACTGCCGGCGTCCGCGCTGCAGCAAGCCGCTCGCATTGGCGAGTCGAGGTCGCGGCGCGCATTGGCGAGGGTTCTGGTCGTTTCACAGGTGGCCCTATCGATGGTACTTGTGAGCGCCGCCGCGCTGTTTGGGGTCTATCTGTCGCACTTGCGCAACCTCAACCTGGGATTCCGCCGGGATCATCTGTTGCTAATTTTGCTGGACCGCTCGGATAGCGGATACGATGCTGCGCAGTTCTCGCAGCGTTCACACGAGCTGCTGCAAAAAATAGAAGCCATTCCGGGGGTGCGCTCAGCGACACTCAGCGAAATGACTCCGATCTCAGGCGTGGGGGCGTCGGGCATAGCCACTGTTGAAGGACAGCCCGAAAACGATCGCGGAGTTTCTATAAACGGGGTTGCGCCGGATTTTTTCAAGACATACCGGACACCCCTGGTCGCGGGTCGCGACTTTACGACTGAAGACCAAGGCGGCCCGCCTGTCGCAATTATCAACGAGGCCGTCGCTCGCGACTGCTTCGGCAACCAGAACCCGATTGGAAGACACGTCACCCTCAGTCATGTGACGTTGACCAAGGGTGAGAATACGTACGGGGTGATCGGCGTCGTCGGAAACGCCGAGTACAACGATATCGAGCAGGTTCCGCTGCCTCGCACGGTTTACCTCGATGCATTTCAGCATAACAGCATGCCCTCGCAGCTCAGCATTCGCACCAGCATTGATCCGGAAGCAGTGGCCGGCGCTGTTCGGGACAGCGTAGCCTCCGTGATGAAAACAGTGTCCATAGGCCGGATCACCACAATGACTGGTCAAATCGACGGGGCCATCGTTCCCCAGCGGATGCTCGCTACGCTATCCGGGTGGTTCGGTGGTATGGCGTTGCTGCTTTCGGCTCTGGGGCTGTATGGGCTGTTAGCGTACTCGGTTGCTCGGCGGACCCACGAGATTGGGGTCCGTATGGCACTCGGCGGAAGCCGGAGTGATGTGATGCGAACGGTCCTTGGGGAGGCACTGTGGATGGTCTGCACGGGCTTGGCGATCGGAGCACCGCTCGCGTTTTGGGGCGAACGGCTGGCCACAAGTGTGATTCCCAACCTTTCGGCGCAAAGTGCGCTGCCCGTGATTGCGGGCGGGCTGGCGATGACTTTGGTTGCACTGCTGGCGTGCTACATCCCGGCGCGGCGGGCGATGCGCGTCGACCCGATGGTCGCGCTGAGGTACGAGTAGTCGGTGGAACCTTACGATAGGGATCTCATTCATCCGCAAACCGACCCGCTGCGCCTAATTTGCTTTTGTCTTTGTTTCCCGCCATCCATAATATGATTTGGCCGTGACCAACTCTTCCGATCTCTTCGCTCGCGCACAAAGGATTCTGGTAGGCGGCGTCGATAGTCCGGTCCGCGCCTTTCGCGCGGTCGGCGGGGAACCGCTCATTGTCGACCGCGCCCGCGGCTCGCGCATCATCGATGCCGACGGCCGCGAATACATCGACTACGTTTGCTCCTGGGGCGCTCTGATCCTCGGCCACGCCGATCCCGATGTCGTCGCCGCAGTGGCCGAGCAGGCTGCCCGCGGCACCAGCTATGGCATGACCTCGCCGCTTGAAATCGAGCTCGGCGAGCGCATCGCCGCCGCCGTCCCTTCGATCGAGCGCATCCGCTTCGTCAGCTCGGGGACGGAAGCCGCCATGTCTGCCGTCCGCCTCGCTCGCGGCTTCACGAAACGCGACCTGATCCTCAAATTCGAGGGCTGCTACCACGGCCACGCCGACGGCTTCCTCTCGGAGGCGGGCTCGGGCCTCGCGACCCTCGGCATCGCCGCCAGCCCGGGCGTTCCGGCCGAGTTTGCCGCGCTCACGCTGAACGCGCCATATAATGACGCAGCCGCGGTCGAGCGAATCTTCGCGCAACATCCGCACAAGATTGCGGCAGTGATCGTCGAGCCCGTGGCGGCCAATATGGGCGTCGTCCCGCCCGCGCCCGGATTTCTCGAGTCTCTTCGCTGGATCACCGAGCGCGACGGGGCGCTCCTGATCTTCGATGAGGTGATCACGGGGTTTCGCCTCGCCTACGGTGGCGCCCAGACGGTCTTCGGAATCCGCCCGGACCTGACCGTTCTCGGGAAGATTATCGGTGGGGGACTGCCGGTTGCGGCTTACGGTGGGCGCCGGGAAATCATGGAGTTGGTTGCCCCGCTCGGCCCTGTCTATCAAGCTGGCACTCTCTCGGGCAACCCGCTGGCGATGCGGGCTGGCCTAGCCTCGCTCGCGAAGCTGAACAGCCCCGGCTTGTACGAGGGCCTTGCCCGCAAGGCCGAGCGCCTTGCCGACGGGCTCCACAGGGCCCTGCGCGAATCCGGCGTGTCTGGGCACGTCAACGCCTCCGGCTCGCTCCTGACGCTCTTCTTCGCCGGGGACCGCATCGTCGACTATTCCGCTGCAAAGAAGGCGAATACGACTCGCTTCGCGGCCTTCTTCCGCCAGATGCTCTCCCGAGGGGTGTTTCTACCGCCGTCCCAGTTCGAGGCTCTTTTCGTCTCTACGGCTCACACGGATGACGGCGTCGATTGCACTGTCGCCGCCGCCAGAGCCAGCCTCGAAGCTGTCGCGAAGCCGTAGCCCCAATGGCTAATACCGGCGGAATTATGCTAAGGAAGCATCGTCGCCGCTTATCAGAGAAAACATAATATTCATTCGCGGAAGTACATTGCGCGATCGTTGTACGCCCGACGGGAACGCCAGTCCAGGCGTGTTTTGCTGTTTTGGGGAGAAATTTAGAGGAACGCAAATCGGCTCGAGGCTCCCTACACATCGGGTGCGTCCCCACTGCTCCATCTCCAGCGCGTCGACGCGCCCAGCGACAATCGCATTCATTCCCCGTTGGATCTCGACACAGCTTCCGACCCCTATCCCGGAATCGGCGAAGCCATTGCTCGCGACAGCGACGGGGACGGCGGGATCACTAGTCACCAGTCGCTAGTCACTGATATGATGGGCGGCTTGCGACGCAACCCGAACGCCTGCATGTGAATCCAAAGCGTCGATATATTCCAAAAGAGGGAGAACTTGTGCGGCGACTGCTGGGCATCTGTGCGTTGGCGGCGGGAATTCTTGTGGTGTTTGGCATGGTGCGAAGAGAGCCGGCGCCAGCGTTTGCAGCGGGCCAGGGGGCGTCTTCTGCCAGTATGACTGCGGCACGTTTCGCGCAGTCCTCTTTGACGAATGCGATTGTGATCGCCAACGGGGTGGCGGCTCGCGCGCTGGCTCTCGATCCGCATGCCGGAGCCGATCTCACGAGCGCGGCAGCGCCTAACCGAGTGTTTGCACTCGCCGGTGCGTTGGCGTCACAAACAACCGCAACGATGCCCGCGACGACGGTGCTCACTGCGATTGTGGGCGCTGGCCAGGCTGGATCGGGAGGCGATGGGGGCGCGGCAACGGCGGCGCAACTTGATCTCGCCCCTGATTCGCTGAGCGAGCGCAGCGGCATCGCAGTGGCATCCGATGGCACGACCTTCATCGCGGATTCGCAGAACAGCACGATCCGCAGCGTTGCCGGCCCGGCGAGTAGCGAGCCCGGAGTCATTCGCAGCGTCGCCGGGCGATGGGCGGCGCGACAGAACGTCACGCTCGCCGATCCCATGGGAATTGCGGTCGATCGCGCCGGGAATCTTTACATCGCGGACCAGGGCGCGAGCGCAGTCGACGTGCTCGCTGCGGCGACTGGCCGGCTCGAGACTTTGGCTCAGGTCGTCTCGCCCGCAAGCATCGCGGTCACGCTCGATGGCACGAAAGTCTTCGTCGCGTCGCCGGAAACCGGCGGCGTATTTGCGATTACGACGAGTACGCACGTCATTGTCGGCGTAGCGGGTTTGGCGTCCACAGGCTCCGGTGCGTCGTCCGCGACCGTTTTGGGGGCGGACAGGTGTCCGTCGATTGAAAATGGTGCGATTGTTGCGCCGAAAACCCAAGGAGTCTGTCCCGCGGGTTTGGCGGTGGATGGCCGCGGAAATCTTTTCGTCGCAGACGCGAATGCCGGTAAAATTCTGCGAATCGATGCGACGACGAACAAGGCGACTGTTGCAGCGAGCGGCCTCAGCGCGCCGGGCGACGTCGCATTCGATTCGAACGGTGACCTCTTTGTATCCGAGCAGGGCCTGAACCGCCTGGTCGATTTGCCACAGCTCGGCGATCCGGCAAGCGGCATTTCTCTGACGGCGCCAGCTGTGTTTGCCGCGCCTTGTCCGCAGGTAAGCAATCCCTTTACGTTCTGTAACGTACCTTCCGGCGGCGCGTCGCAGCAAGCGGCTTTCACCCTGACAAACGCCTCGGCGAGCACGGTCACGGGATTGACCATCGGGTTTATTCCAGCGAATACTCCAGGCAATTTCACAGTCGAAAGCACGGGTTGCACCGGGTCGCTTGGCGCGGGCCAGGCCTGCCAGATCAATGTCGCTTTTACGCCGCAGACCACAGGCTCGCTCACGGGCTCGCTGAGCGTGACGGACTCGAATCCGGCCGACGCGGCGACGATGAGTCTTGCGGGCACCGGTGACGACTACAGCCTGCAACTCGCAAACGGCCAGCAAATCGAGCTTACCGTTGCGCAGGGTGGAACGGCTGTCTTCAACGGGCAGGTGGTGCCGGATAGCGTTTTCGGGCAGGACGGCGAAACCGTCCAGTTGGTGTGCCCAACGTCGATGCCGTCGAACACATCCTGCATTATCGCGCCGTGCCAGGCCGCGATCACACCGGGGGCAGCTACTCCGTTCACGATTACGTTCGTCACTTCGTCCGCGACGAGCATCGCGCCCGTGCCGCCGCAGAGCACGGGATGCACCTCGTATGGCCCGCCGCCGACCTCCATGATCGCACCGAGGCCACGTTCGCGTGATCCGCTGGACGGCAGGCGATTCCCTCCCCCACTGTTCCTGGCAAGCTTTGCAGCATTCATGGTATTTCTCGGCTGGTTGGGCACAGCGCCCCGAGAGTCCGCACGTCGAAAGCGTGTGCCGATCGCTCTCGCGCTAGCCGGATTTGCCGCCGCGCTTCTCATGGGCTGCCATCATGGCAACAGCAGCATCATTGGTCCTGCGACGACTGTCGGAACTACGACGATGATTACGACCGGCAAGGCCTTCGCCTCGAACGGCATCTCTCTGAACACGTCGCGCCCGATGCCGCAGATCATGCTTGATGTCGTCGCGCAGCCGACTGGCGGGGGCGGTTTTCCCTGAGCGCACGGCCGTCGAGCGCCGGCCCCTCAGAGATAGATCACCTGTCGGTGGTAACTGTACGACATCCGCCGCCGTCCCTTCAGTTGCTCCGGCCTGACGTACCTCTCGATCATCGGCTACGGACCCGCTCGCGTTCGCCACGGCGGCCCTAGCGGCGCGTTCGCGCGGCGGTGTCCCGCAGGACATGGTAATTCCGCTCTGGCCCGTAAACGAGAAATGTAGTTCAGGGCTTCGGACCCGATGTCTTCCCGCTATCACCGCTCTTGGCAGTGGGGTTCGGGGCGGTCGCTGGCACTTCACTATTTCCCCGTGCCGTCGGATTCGCGGCACGCGTGCCTAATCCATGTTGTGCGGCTTTTTCCGCGTCCAGAATTGCGTGGCAGTGCCTGCAAACGGCCGCGAGCCGCCCCACACGACGCGAAACTTCGCCTGCCGCAGCGTTCGTGCCGCCGGCGTGCGCTAGGCGCTGTTGAATCGAAGTCGGCGTCTCGTGCGTTTCTCGCGTCACTCGAATCACGGAAGGGTTGTCCGTCCTAAAATCCGTAGGACAATGACGAAAGATTCGTTTGCGGGAGGAGTGCGATGAACGTCGAGTTGAGCAGGCAAATTGGGTCGCGAAGCGGCACGTCAAACCGGCTCAGCGGGTCAATTCGGGCAGTGTTCCGGACGACGGCATCGGTTCTGGCCGTCGCCACGTGGCTGTCGGCTGGCGGCGCGGCTCGCGCTCAGGACGCCGGCTACATGCGCGTCCTCACGTCGACCGGCCACCAGATGGCCGGCGAATCCACCGACCCGGCGCATTATGGCTGGATCCCGTTTCGCCAGGCTACGGTACCATCCGCATCCGAAATCGTTGCGATCGCGCATGAATCGACGGCGGGCTTCGCAACAAGTGCGTCTAGGTCCGTCCACCGGCCGATTGTGATTATCAAGGATCGTGACGAATCTTCGCTGGGACTGCTCGGCGCGCTGACTAGCCACCAGCACTTTCCCGAGGTGGACATCGTCCTGACGAAAAACGATCAGACACTCACCCGATTCAAGTTGACCGATGCGACCATCATCTCCATCCGCGGAGGTGGCACGAACAGCGACACCGATGCTCCCATGGAACAGCTCCGCCTCAACTACGCGAAGATCGAAATCCAGCACTGATTGCCGGATTTGGCTTAGCGGGAGATCGCTTTGTCGCTCTTGCCCTGCGCACCGGTGAGCTGTGAGAGGTCAGGCGAGGAATTCTTGGTGGCGCTGGGATACTTCAGATCGAGCCACTTGTACCAGCCACCATCCATGATTTTCACGTTGAAGTACCCGAACTGGGCGAGCTTCCTCACCGTGTCCCTGGTATCGTTGGGGCAGGAGCCGTAGAAGATCAACATTCTGTCGCGTGGCAGTGGGATCGGGAAATTCTTGATCTGCATCACCCAGGGATAGCTGATCGCGCCGGGAATGTGTCCGTCGGCGTACCCGTCGACCGGCTGCGTATCCACGAGCGCAAACCTCGCGCTCTTGTCCTGCATCATCTTCAGGACGTCAGCGGGCGCGATGGTCTGCACGGGCGCGGCGGCCTCCGCGACGAGCGTCGGATCAGAGGTTGCTGGATCGGTGAACGCCGAGTCATCCTGTGCGAGCACAGCCGGAGCGCCTATCATCACCGCCAACATCAGAGCCATCACCGCAAGCGACGTTTTCATCGTGACCTCCCGATGCCAAGCCCGCCATACTTCCAATTCGATACGATAGTAGCCCCGTCTGCCGCTCGGGTCAACCATGAGAGATAATCTTTTCCCCTGGGATTCCGCGCGAGGTAGACTCTCGTCACCCATGAGGCATGTACGGGCGAAACCTCCCTTCGATCCCTCGCTTACACGCAAACCACCAGGATTCAGATTGGCACCAAGGTACTATTTGCGCCGCTGCTGTTTTTTGCGAATCTAGCCATAGCGGGAACCCTCCCAGCGCCCAGGTGAAAGCCCTGGCGTGTCGCCCCGCGAATACTCTGAGGTGGTGAATGAGTTTGACGACCGTCGCTTCGGCAACCGCAAAAACCGCAGGATCGGCCAACCCAGGCTCCAGTGCCGTAGAACGCCGCCGGCGTCGCCGCGCCAAGATCAGCGCTCAGCTTCGCATCCAGCTCACGAATTCACCGGCCGGCCTAGAGGAGGTCTGCACCACAATGGATGTTTCTCGCGACGGCCTTCTCTTCGTCGCCTCGCGCACGGGCTACACCCAGGGCCAGATGCTCGACGTCACGTTTCCATATTCCACAGGCCCCGGTGCCCTCAACCAGTCGCAGCCGGCCGAAATCGTCCGCGTTGCACCACAAGACGGCAAGTTCGCCGTGGCCGTGCAGTTCGTTACCGCGAAGGCTGATGCCGTCGGCGAAAGAAAGCGCGGCTATGTCACCCGCCAAGGCGCGCCCGCCGCCACCGAGGCGTCCAAGGAGCAGCGCCAGCCCGTCGTTCTCGCGGTCGAATCCGATGTCCGCGTCTCGGACATGATGCGTAACGTTCTCAGCCAGGATGGCTACAACGTCGTGATCGTCAAGACCGCGAAAGAAGCCCTCGATTTTCTCCGCGTGAATGTGCCGGACGTTTTCATCGCGGAGGTCGAATGCGAGGAGATTTCCGGTCACGACCTCTGCGCCATCGTCAAGCGCAGCGAACGCCTCCAGCGCGTTCCCGTCATTTTGCTCACCCGCGCGGCCCAGCCCGCCGACTACTCCGCGAGTCACCAAATGGGTGCGGTGGTATGTATGGCGAAGCCGTTCCAGCCGGACCGGCTGGCTCACGTCGTACGGCTCGTCGCCCCGCCGCCGGCCGCCAAGAGTTATTACGGTACGCGTGTCTCCGGCTCTGTCGACCGCACCCTCTAGAAGCATCCAGCGATCGAGAGCGGGAGTGATCTGCCGTTCTTCGCCGGCGAGGATCGTCGCGTCCCGGCGTCGCCGGTGCTACCTACCGCTGAGCTTCGCGCTCCTGCTTGAGGATATACTCCCGATGAAACATCGCGTGCCCGCAGACGTTCGCACAGCCGGCCGGCGCCTCGATCTTCGCCACCTGTCCCGCATCTGCCGAAAACCATTGCATGCAGATCTCGAGCTCCACCGCGTGATTGTCCGCGAATTCGTCCGGCTCTGCGCGATCCCGTACTCGTATGTTTCGATCTGAAGATTCGAGAGCGTATTGAATCGTTCCTGCACGCTGATCAGGACGTCTCCGAGCGCCCAGCCTCCGTAACGCTTCCTGCATGCGCTCTGGCAGCTGCTCGTTGTTCGTGCCGTATGGATTCGCTCCAGTCTGCACCGCCGTGCCACCAGCGAATCGGTCCGTAGCAGTGTCCGCGGTACCAGCCCCGCCCACACTGGTTCTCGTGCTGTCGACCGGCCCTTCCACCGGCACAATCGCCGGATTGGCGTTCGCCATTCGTGTCTGTGTGGACATTCGTCTCTCGCTCGCGGTGTGCGCGTTCTGCTATCTTGACGACCTGATGGATGAGCCCAGGAATGAACCGGTGGGGGAGCGACGGCGGCTCAACCGCTTTCAGCAATTCGCGGTGATCTTGCTGGGTGCGATGATGATTGTCACTGGCGTGGCTACGATCTTCGAAGGCCCGCTATTCAATCCCTATTTCCCTGCGGCTGCGCTATTCGCCCCGTTCGCCCTGGCCGGAGGCGCGCTCGTGATCATCCTCGCCATTCGTGCCGGCAGACGGCACTGAGCGGAGTGCGGCGGCTCGCCGCCGTCCTTTTGAGGCGAGGCTTGCATCGCCGTCCCCCGTGCAACCAATCAGGGCTGTCTCGGCTGCACCTCAGGCTGATCGATGGTGATCGATGTCTGCCCCAGGGCGATCGCATCCGCAAGCCGTGCCCCGTCGTCGTTCGAAGGAAAACCGAATCGGCAATTCACAAAATGTACGTTCTCCAGATCGAGTTCCCCGCTCTCGTACCGCAGATGCGTGCCGACGAACGTCACATTCCGCCAGTGAATTCCGTCCAACGTCTGCGCCGCACCCGCGATCGTCAGGTTCTCGACGCGCACGTTATCTGCAAACTCCCGTGTCGCTGGTGGCAGCAATATCTCCGAGGTATCCGGCATGAACGTCGCATCGAGATACGTTCCGCCGAGCGTGGCAGGGTCGAGCAAGCTATCTGCTGCCAGCTCGCGGGGCGCGTCGATCGAGATTTTCTTCGCGACCCGCCTCACACCCGTCGCGTTCGTTGCAACCGGCGCAATGCCGTCGCCGACTCCCCGCGTTTCCGCCGCGCCGTTTTGTGACGACCGCAGCTCTGCGAGTGCGATCCGCACTTGGGTCACGTGGTCCATCATGTCGCTATCGCCGGATCCGGCCGCGAGGACTCGATCAAGTTCCCCGAGCGACGCTCCGAAAAAATCTGCCTGCGCGGCGCGAGACTCCAGCCGCATCGCCGTCGCCAGCGACGTCGCTCGGTCCACATCCATCTCCGCGGCCACCATTTGCCCTGCCGCCGCGTCCTGGATCCCGTTGTCGATCGAGAGCAGCATGTCGCGCTCCCACGGGGCGAGAACGCGCGCGGTGCTGCTACGCGTTGGCGCAGCCACGTGTGCCAACGCGACCGGCTGTTCGCGGTGCGAGAAGTATCGCGAGCCTTGCCACGCGAGCCGCCACACCAGCACGAGCGCCATAATCACGACCACCCACGCCAGATACCGCGGCCACGGACTTCGTCCGCCCGCGTTGATCACGCGCCGTCGCCGCCCCCCATACATCGAGCGCGGCGGCCTCTGCGGAATTTGCCAGCCTCCCAAGCGTGCCCCTCTCGCCGCCATTGTAGGACAGGCCGCGCCTCATGTGGAGTGCGGACGCCCCACGGCGCCGGTCAGTTTCCGTTAAGTGCATTTGGAGGCTCTGGGCTCAATCGGCCGGTGCTACACCTGTTTCTCGGCACTTATCGGCCGGTTCGCATCCCATCCCAACGACAAGCCCGCGCTCGTCGTGCGCTCGTCGTGTCGCTCGTCGTTGACTCGTCTCTTGCGACCATCTAAGATGTGCGCTTGATGGCGGACCCTGATTCCCTGATCGGACAGAACTTCCTGCATTACCGCATCCTGAAACAGCTCGGCGCTGGCGGGATGGGTGTCGTCTACGAAGCCCAGGATTCGCAGCTCGGCCGCCGTGTGGCCCTGAAATTTCTTCCGCCCGAAATGGCTCAGGACAGTCAGTTGCTCGAGCGCTTTCAGCGCGAGGCGCGCGCCGCTTCCTCCTTGAATCATCCTAATATCTGCACCATCCACGCGATCGAGCAACACGAGCGCCGGCATTTCATCGTGATGGAGCTGCTCGAGGGGAAAACCCTGGCGCAGACGATAACCCGTCAACCCATGGAAATCGATAAGCTGCTGCCGCTGTCGATTGAGATTGCCGACGCTTTGGAATCGGCCCACGCCAAGGGTATCGTGCATCGGGATATCAAGCCCGCGAATCTTTTCCTCACCGACCGCGGGCAAATCAAGATTCTCGATTTCGGCCTGGCCAAGATCACTCAAGGCGAGATCGCGCTGGGAGTCTCGGCCGCGCAGGGAAAGACCTTGGCTACTGACTACGAACTTACCTCGCCCGGGTCGGCCATCGGCACGGTCTCCTACATGTCTCCGGAGCAAGCCCGCGGTCAGCTTGTGGACGCGCGGACGGATCTCTTCTCGACCGGGACCGTGTTGTACCAGTTGGCTACCGGCACGCTGCCCTTCCCGGGCGACACCTCCGCCGTCGTCTTCGATGCTATCCTGAACCGCGACCCGCGGCCGGCCGCTGAGCTGAATCTCTCGCTGCCCGCCGATTTTGTGCGCATCCTCGAGAAGACCCTCGAGAAAGACCGCAATTTGCGTTGTCAGACGGCCACTGAACTCAAAACCGATCTCAGCCGCCTGAAGCGCGACTTGGAATCGGGAAAACGGCGCGCGAAGGAAAAGACCGACTCGGATCCCGGCGCCCAGAAGCAGACGGGAAAATCCGTGGCCGTTCTGTATTTCGAGAATCTGAGCGGCGCCAAAGAAGACGAATACCTGCGCGACGGCATCACCGAGGACGTCATCACCGAGCTTTCGAAGATCCGGGGACTGAACACTTTTTCGCGCCCTACCGTTTTGGCGTTTCGTGATAAGCCCGTAACTCCGGCGCAGATCGGCCAGCAACTGGGCGCTGCGTATGCTCTCACCGGCACGTTGCGCCGCTCAGGCGCCCGCCTGCGCATCAATGCCCAGCTCGTCGATACGCGCACCGATTTTCCGCTCTGGTCGGAGCGCTTCGATCGCGAAATGAAGGACGTTTTTGAAGTACAGGATGAGATGGCCCGGAAGATCGCCGAGGCCTTGCGCGTAACGCTTTCTCCGCAGGAATTGGAAGCCCTGGCTGTCAAGCCCACCGAGAGCCTGCAGGCGTACGACCTCTACCTGCGCGGCAAAAGGTACGCGCGTCGGCAAACTCGCCAGGACCTGGAATTTGCTCTGCAGATGTTTGAAAACGCGGTAGCGATGGATCCTGCTTTCGCTCTGGCTCACGCCGCGTGCGCCAACGCCTGCGCAATGTTCTATAGCAACTACAGCCGTGATCCGGTGTGGGTCGAACGCGCGCGCGAGGCTTCTGGCAAGGCCGTCGCTCTGCGCTGGGACCTGCCCGAAGTGCAGGTCAGCCAGGCGTGGGTCCTTTACGCAGCCGAACTCCACGACGAAGCCGTGCGAATGGTCAGAAAAGCCATCGAACGCAAGCGCGACTGCGAGGGCGCTTACTACATGCTGTGCCGTGCCCTTTTCGCTGCTGGGCGCTATCAGGAAGTTCTGGACGTAGCGGAAGGCGCCATCGAGGCGAGCGGCGAAGACTACAACGTTTACGTGCCCGTCATGAACTCTCTTGGCGCCATGGGCAAAGAGGAGGCAAGGCGCAACATGGCTCACAGGGTCATCGTCGCGCTCGAGAATCATCTGAAACAGGTGCCCGAGGATGCCAGAGCACGCGTCCTGCTCGGCGCCAACTATGCCGATTTAGGACGCGTAGACGACTCACTGCGTGAACTCAATCTGGCAGTTACTTTGCGCGCCAATGAAGCCTCGATTCTCTACAACGCGGCCTGCGTGTACTGCGGTCTCAAGAGAAAGCAGGAGGCGCTCGATGCGCTGCGCAAAGCCTGGGAAGCCGGTTTCCGGGACGCAGTGTGGGCGCGCCGCGATCCCGACCTCGCCCTGCTGCATGGCGACTCAGAGTTTGACCGCCTGTATCCCGAGCGCCCAGTGGCACAACCCGCTTCGAATCCCCGCTAGTTCGACGCTTGCGTCCAGCCCGCCGGTCTTGCTCCCCTCTTGCGAATTCATCGCCGAGAAAACTGACCAGGTCGCGGTGATCGGAGAATACATAAGTCTCCGGCCGCGACGCCTGCGCGCCACGTCGGATTGATGTGATAACGCCCTCGAATAAGTGGCATCTTCCCTCCTGGCCACACGCTGCAAATTACTGGCTTTGCTTTTCTCTAGCCACCACTCACTCGTCACTAGCCACTGCCTTTTTCGCTGATTCAAACTCCAGCATCCGATTTATCTGCTGCCACGAACGCCTTCGCACCGCTGCGGCCACATGAACGTTGCCCGGAGCCAATCGCGACCGCGAGCGTTCTCCTTCTCGCTTCAAGGCACGCTTCTTCGATTTGTGTTTTGTTGACCTGGTGACGTTCGCCGTCGTGGAGGATGCCCATCATGACGCCGTCGATTGCGTCTCGACGGATCGCGCAGAAGATGTCGCCCGGGCGTGCGTGCTGCGCGCACCGCGCCCACGCGGCTGTGTACTCCCGCGACTGAACGAAGCTGAGGCAAGGTGCCATGCAATGTAGGTATAAGGAGCTTGGCTTCCGCGCCTGGCTCGGAGCCATGTGGAGTGCGACCGCCTGCCCTCGCCGCTTGGCGCACGGGCTTGCCCGTGTGTGCTGCAGCCGCGCGCCACGCCATCGCCGCGCACGTCGCCCAAGAATCTTCGGCCAAGGGCGATTGCCCGCTTTCATGGGCCTGATTTTGCTACGGAATCTCGATCCACGTGGTGCAGACGCTGTGCTTCGATTCCCTGCCGTCCGCCTCCCGCGCGCTCACCGAAATCAGGTGCCTCCCCGATTCAAAATCAAGCTTCGTCGGGCTTTTCCCGGTGATTCCCCGCACCAGGCCCACTGGCTTCGGCGGCAGTCGAATCTCGAAAAGCTTCGTCCGGTGCTTCACGCCTGCCGAAATATCGTACGCCACAAACTCCTGTACGCACGAAGTCTTCACCTTCTTTGAGCATGCACGCGTCTTCCCGAAGTCGTAGTCAAACGTCACGGTGACGAAGTGCAAGCCGTGCGTCGTCGATTGCTCAGCTTGCGTCGAGCTCGGCGCTTGGCCTGAAGTTTGGCCCGTCGATGGGTTCGGCGCCGGTGTTGCCTGCGATGTTGCCGAGGCCTGCAACTTTTGCGATGCCCGCTCCGTTTGCAGGGCGCCGGCGGCCGGTACTCGGCTCGCCGCCATGAACGCGCCCGCCAGGATCATTCCCACTGCCGCCAAACCTTTTCGCATCCTGAGACTATGCTACCCCATCCCGCGCCACTCCGGCGGTCGTGGTTTGCTTGCGCGTGAGAGGGGCAGCTGGAACCTCGCCTAAGGGCTTCGCCGCTTTCCATCTCCGCGAAAGAAGTCTCCTGGACGCGGCGCCAGGGAGGTCGGCTACCCCAGCACTTGCACGACCACGCCGGCGCCGCCGCTGATCGACGACACCTTCGCGCGCACGAAATTTGCGCGAAGGTTCGTCACCGTACGCGATTCACCCCCCGGTCGCTGTGGACGTGTCGACCGTCCCGCACTGCGCATCGACGTCGTTCATCGCCGTCTGCAGAGCGACGCTGATCGCCGACGGTGCGGTGCCGCAGATCCTCTGCCAGACGATCGTCCGTGCGTTCTCAGGCATTCCCGCGTAGCTCGGCAGCGCGAACTGCATCGTCCCATCGCGCTGCTCTCGAATCCGGCGACAGGCTGGGTGCGGGCGTTGTCGCCGGCGGCGCTGCGGAATTACCTCTGCGCCGAACCTGGTGCGGGCCTCAGCGTGAAATTTACGCCTCGCGCCGCATTTTCATCGACTGTTCGCTGCACGTCGATCTGATCTAGGTCGATCACGTTCTCGCGCGCGCCATCGGTCACGTAGTGCAGTTGGTAGTCCGCGACCCAGTAGTCGGTGACTGCAAAGCTCGTGCCGTCGTTCAGATACAGCACCGTCGTGCCGTTTGCAGAGGCGTCGGACGAATTATCCGGCGCCGTATTCTGATCCGAGTACACGCCATAATCCTGCGATGCGTTCGGGGCCGCCTCTGCGCTGTCGTCGCCCGAGTACGAGTCGAGGTAGAACCCCGGCGCGTACGGCCCATCGTAGCCGTATCCAGGATAACCGTAGGCATCGCAGCCAAAATCCCATAGTGGATCGCAGGAGGGACCAAACCCGAGTCCAAGTCCAAATCCCCACGGGTAGAATCCGCCGTAACCGTAGCCGTATCCCGGGCCAAAGAAGCCGCCACGGAATCGCCGCGGAGGTAACGGACCTGGCCGCTGCAACTCCTCCGGTCGCGATTCGAGCAAAGAGCCCGAGCCGTCCCGCCGCATGGTTTCGCCGTTGGAGTCGTTCTGCCAGATTTCGTGGCCCTGCCCCGAAAAACTCAGCACACCGCCGTCATGAGTCGGCGCGATCGGCCGCCAACCCGCAGCTCCGGTCATCTTCGAATCCGGCGCGGCAAATCCTCCCGCTTCGCTCGTCGGCGGAAAGCCGATCGTCACGTGCCGCGGCGCCGGCTTAGCCTCGCCCGCAGCGAATTCCGCGGCTGCGCCAGCCGGTCGAGCAAAACTCCAAGGCGATACGCCACGCGAAATTACGGTCGGATTGCCGTGCCCAAAGTTCACCGGCGGCCCAACTGGCCGCACCGCAGCGACTGACGGGGAAGCGCCCCAATGCACCCCGGATGCCCCCGCATGCCCGTGTGAGCCGCCATCGCTTCCACCGCCGAAACGTCCACCGCCTCCGCCCCCGAAATGTCCGCCTCCGCCAAAGTGTCCACCACCGCCCCCACTGTGTCCGCCGCCCCCGTGTTGCGCGAGTACAGCCTGCGGCGCACACGCCAGCGCCAGGGCGCCGACAGCTCCAAGAATGAATTGAATCAGGTAAGACGGGCGTGAAGTTGACCGCATCATGTCCGCACCCTCCGATCCCAGTTAGCGGGCAGCCGGGACGAGGGCCACTATCTAACTCCGCCTATAAGATGCGCTCTCCTCCTCCCCGGTTTCAAGAACGATCTTCTGTGCGGCCGATCGGCCGGCCTCGGCGACCGGATCTCGGGACAACGGAGCCAGACGGCTTCGAGCCGCAGGATACAACGCGATTGACAGTTCGCGGGTGAACGGTGACAGTGAAAGATCAGGTTTCGTGTATCCCTTCATCCATATCGGGCCGGTTGCGATTCCCACGTTCGGGCTGATGGTCGCTGCAGCTATGGTCGCCGCTTACTACGTCCTGCGCGCGGACATGGCGCGCCGTGGCATCGCGCCGAAAGATTCGCCGTTGGCAGAAATGTTCATTGCGGTTCCCTGCCTGGTGGGAATAGTAGGAGCGAAGCTCTATCACGTCCTCGAATCGCCGCGGCAACTTTTCGCTGATCCCGTAGGAGAGCTTCTGAGCCGCTACGGCTTGGCGTGGTTTGGGGGATTGATCGCCGGTTTTGCCGCTTTTGTCTGGCTCGCGCGCGCGAAAAAGATTCCGCTGCTCGAGATGCTCGATGCTGGTTCGCCCGCCGCTGCGCTCGGCTACGGCGTCGGCCGCATCGGCTGCCTGCTGTCGGGCGATGGCGACTACGGCAAGCCCACTTCTCTTCCCTGGGGCATGAGTTTCCCCAACGGTCTCGTGCCAACCACCCAGCGCGTCCACCCCACGCCGATCTACGAACTTATTCTGGCGTGCTTCATCGCCTGGATTCTCTGGCGCCTCGGTGCACGCTTGTTGGGAAAGCGGCCGGCGAGTCGAGGCCTGGTTTTCGGAGCCTATCTCGTGCTTACCGGCGTCGCACGTTTTCTCGTAGAATTCATTCGCATCAACCCGCGTTCGTTCTTTGGCTTGACCAACGCGCAGGCCGCGAGCCTTCTCTCGATCGTCGCCGGCGCCGCCCTCTGGCTCGCGATCTCGCGCCGCTCCCCCGCGCGCTAGCCTGGTTAATTCATCAGATTTCAGAATCATAGCGCAGGACGGGCGGCAGAGAAGCAGGAACCATCGCAATCACATCATGCGCAAAATGAATTTCGGAAGTTTCAGCGAACTGGTTCGGTTCGCAATTCGTGCCAACCTGGTGAATCCTTAGAACGCAGCTTTTCAAAGCATCCGGCGAAAGAAAAGCCCGGAATTCACAGGTAAAGATGAAGAAGACGAAAATGAGGCCCGAAAAAACGACTCCCTTATCCGGTTAATTTTGGCCGGATAAGGGACGATAAAGCCGTTTAAGTGGTCACTTTTTGGCAGTTTTGCGACGGCCCCGACGGCGCGTGGGACGATCGACGGGGGGCTCGCCCACGAGTTCCGCCACCCAGATTGCGGTGACGAACCTCTTTAGACCGTGATTATCAAAATCGATCGTGGTGCGTTCCGTGTTTGATTCCGTGACGGTACCGATGCCGTATTGTTCGTGACGAATTGTCTGGCCTTCGGACAGTATCTGCACTGTTCGTTTCCTCCGTACAAGGACAAAAGGACTTACGACCTCAAGACAGAAAATCGGGCTGGGATGGACGGACCAAACTTGCGAGCCGAGGGCCGGGCGCTTGAGGCCCCCGGCCCTGACCCTTGCTTCCTGGTGCGAAACGAAGTTGCCCGAGCGGCGTACTACAGACCTACGACGTTTTCAGCCTGCAGGCCCTTCGGACCTTGCTTGACTTCGAATTCGACCGCCTGCCCTTCGTTAAGGCTCTTGTACCCATCGGCTTGGATAGCCGAGAAGTGCACGAAGACGTCCTCACCGGACTGCCGCTGGATGAACCCGTAGCCCTTAGCTGCGTTGAACCACTTGACAGTACCTTGCTCTTTGCTCACCGATGTTGCTCCTAGATTGTTGATAGGGCGACGATTAGCCGCCGGGATTGCTATTCGTGCCCTCGGGTCCATCGCCACGCAAAAAAAAAGCTGTCGGGAATTCCCCGGCAGCTTATCGAGCGCGAGTCGAGAGGATCACAAGAGCAACAAAAGCGTTAACAGCGTAGCACGAAACAGATTAAAACGCAATGGGTACGTCGGCAGTAGGTCAGCTTGCAATGTGCCCCACGGCTGCAGCGACAGCGCTGGCTCGCGAGTCTTGTTGCGCTCTCATCGGGCTGTCTTGGCTGGGAGTGGCTTTGGCCCAGGTGCAGCACCTACGGGCAAGCCGGCGCGGCAAACAGCAGCGGCGAGCCGCCGCACTCCATGGGGTGCCGCGCGGCGCGCTACGACTCGCGATTCCCGCCCAGCCCTGAGTCGCGCTTGGCGCGGATGGATGGGGGTAAACAACGGCGGTCTCGATGGTGCGGGGAAGTTGATGTATAGTTGCACCAATGAGATTGCTCGGGACATGTCGTGACGCGGGGGATGTGTCGGTGTTGGATTTCTCCGGGGACATTACGCTCGGAGAGGGTAGCGCGACTCTGCGGAAAATGGTCCGCGAGCTGGTGGACGGAGGAAGGTTAAAGATTCTGCTGAATCTGGCCGAGGTCCACTATATTGACAGCGCCGGAGTCGGTGAGCTTGTGAACACATTTACGACGGTGCGCGGCGCGGGAGGCGAGCTGAAGATCGCGAGCCTTACGAAACGAGTCCATGACGTGATTCAGCTGACGCGTCTCTATACGATTTTTGATGTGCAGCCGGACGAGCATTCCGCCCTGAAGAGCTTCGGCGGAACGCCGTAGGCGGCGAAGGAGAAACCATGTTCCCTGACGTTATGGTGCAAGGCATGCGAGACGAATTGACTCGTGTGGGATTCCGCGAATTGCGGACGCCGGAGGAAGTGGACGCCGTGCTGAAGAATGAGAAGCGCACGGCGCTTGTGGTGGTGAATTCGGTGTGTGGATGCGCAGCGGGTCGGGCGCGTCCGGCGATTGCGCGGGCGCTAGCGAATGGGGCGCGTCCCGAGGTGCTGCTGACGGTTTTCGCCGGACAAGACCGCGAAGCCACGGAGCGCGCGCGGAGTTATTTCACGGGATATGCGCCGTCGTCGCCGTCGATCGCGCTGTTGCGCGATGGCAAGGTGGCGTTCATGCTCGAGAGGCACGACATCGAGAGCCGCGACCCGTACGCGATCGCACAGGATTTGACGCAGGCGTTCGACCGATTTTGCTCGCCCGCCACGGCCTGAACCAATCACGAAAAAGGTTGACGGTCGCGCGGGCTTTTGCCGGAAAGCGTCACTGGCCGAATGCGGACAGGCTACATGAGGCGGTCTCTCAGCTTATGATCGTGATGAGATGAAGGCCAAAGCTTATCTCCCGCGAGTTGGCGTCATCCTGTTGTTGGCGGCGGTGTTGTTCGCGGCTCTGACGCCGGCAAGTCCCGGGCTGTTGCTTTTTCTGTTGATTGCGCCGCAGTGGTTCTTCTCTGCCGTAACGGTCAGCGCTCCTCTACGTGTCTTCGATGAAAAAATTCGCAAGCCGCAAGCCCTAGCCTTAGCGGTTTTCTCTCCTCGGCCGCCCCCGGCCCTCTAATACCCCTCGCGAACTTCCAAGCCGTCCTGCGACGGCTTCAAGTCGGCACCGCTGCGAGCAAATCACATTCGCGCGCAACTACGCCAACCTGAACGCTTGGCGGGAGGATTTTGTGTGGATCAAGAACAAAGGGCTGAGGGCGTTCCTAATGCTGCCTCTCGCGATTCTTCCGATGCATGCGAAAGACATCGAAGACATCATACGAGTGATGAATGAGGCGAAGGTCGAGTTCACGGTTCCTGATGAAGGCGACAAAGGCGACGGAAACTGGCCGCCAGTCGAAACCGGGCCGATTCAGCCGCCGGCCGAAAGGGACGAGGCGCGCGACTCTTCGGACCCGCGGGGGAGCGAAAAGACTTCGGCAAGCAATTCGTAGGAGCGGCGGCGGTCGGCGTGTTCGTGGGCCATGGTGGTGATCATAATTTCGGAGACGCCAGCCCGGTCGGCGAGGGTGGTGATGTGTTTGCGGACGCGCGCGGGCGAGCCGGCGAAGAAGCGCTCGCGGCTGAGGGCGATGATGTGGCGTTCCTCGGGCGTGTAAGGATAGTCGGTGGCTTCGGCGACGCTTGGGAAGCGCGACATCCTTCCCTGCCTGAAGCGCAGCAGAGTGAGCTCCATAGGCCGCGCGAGCTCGGCGGCACGCTCGTCGGTTTCGGCGCAGAGGACGGACATGCAGAGCAGCGTTTCGGGCGCGGCGAGATGTGCTGACGGCTTGAAATTTTCGCGATAGATGCGCAGAGAGGTGAGCGCGCTCTCGGGGATGATGTGGTGGGCGTAGGCGTAGCGCAGCCCGAGCATGGCGGCGAGCTGCGCGGAAAAATCGCTGGTGCCGAGGAGCCAGACGTCGGGCATGGGAACGTCGTCGGGCATGGCGCGGATGCGCTCGAAGGGATGGTTTTCGGGGAAATCCCCGTCAAGGAAGCCGAGGAGTTCTTCGAGGCGAACGGGGAAATCGTCGGCGCCCATCGCTTCGCGCGAGCGTCGGAGGGCGAGCGTGGTGATCGGGTCAGTTCCTGGCGCGCGGCCGATGCCTAGATCGACGCGTCCAGGATGCAGCGCCTCGAGGACGCGAAAGCTTTCGGCGACGCGCAAAGGCGCCTGATTCGGGAGCATCACGCCGCCCGAACCGACGCGGATGCGACGAGT
This sequence comes from uncultured Acidobacteriota bacterium, assembly GCA_963836125.1. Taxonomy (GTDB): domain Bacteria; phylum Acidobacteriota; class Terriglobia; order Acidiferrales; family UBA7541; genus Palsa-295. The sequence continues at coordinate 147,702 of CAWIIK010000002.1, read as the reverse complement.
GACGTCGGCAACGTGGCCGATCATGACTTCGGGCGCGGAGCTTGCGATCAGCGGGGTGTTGTGATGCTCGGCGAGCCAGTAACGCCTGTAGCCGAGATCCTCGGCGAGGCGCGCAAGATCGAGCGTGTTCTGGAGCGCCTCGCGGCTTGATGATCCCGTGGGTACGGGAGAAAGATCGAGAACTGAGAGGCGGTAGGGTTTTTCGGTGCCGGTGGAGGGCATGCGCCATTCTAGCGAAGGGACGGGAGAATCACCACGGAGGCCGCGAAATCAGGGGCAGGGTGTTGGATGGCGCGCGGGGGCAGCAAGCCCGGGCGCTAAACGGCGGGAGCAGGCTCCCGCACTCCCTGGGGTCTGTGCAGGTCGCGTCGAGGGCGCTGTTTGTTGCGGTCACCTCGAAACTTCCGTGGTGCTGCGCCCCGTCCGACGGAAGTGGATTTCGGCGGGCTTTCGCTCTCCGCGGGCTTCGGGGGTTGATGCGAAGGGTACCAAGGTACTAACGGCGCGAGCCACGATGGTACCGCTCGATTGTGACTTTCCTTCTAGTGTGCCTAAGCGGCTGAATCCGCTAACTTAGGCCATCACGCCAGCCTATCTCTGGGGAGGATCAGCAACATGAGTAACCGGTTCGAATCGAATGCCGAGAACCGGCCGCAAGGCGCCAAGGGCGAACAAGCGCCTAGCTCGCAGGGCCCCTGGTCGAAACACGAAGAGCCAGGCCTAGAAGCCAAGAACCAGGACAATCACGGGCTTTCAGCTCAAGAACGCCGCAGTCGTCGTCGTGCGCTGATTTCGGCGCCGGTGCGCGTCCGGCACCTTGACCTGACGAACGGCGGTCCGGACGAAATTTCGATGACGCTTGACGTCTCGCGCGGCGGGATCCTACTCACAAGCGCGCAAGGCACGTTCGAGCTCGGCATGGAAGTAGCGGTGACGTTCCCGTACAGCCGGTCGCCTGTAGCGATCCAAGCCGAGCAGATGGGCGTGGTGGCCCGCGTGAGCGACATGGGAGAGGGACGCCGCGCCGTAGCGATTGCGTTTAACGCCTGCAAGGACCCAGAACTCGTGGATTCCGGCGGGCACCCGCTCGGGCAGAAATCCACGTGGACGGAATACACTCGGGCGGAAGGGTCGCTTCGGCCCCTGGTGGTGGTGATGGATGCCGACCCAGCATTGCGCGCGTGCCTCAAGGTTTATCTCAAGAACGAAGGCTACGACGTGATTGCAGTCGGAACCGCTTTTGAGGCCCGCGAGGTGCTAGACGTCCACACGCCGGCGCTGCTGATCGCCGAAATCGAAGGCCAGGACCTGCCGGGGTACGATCTCTGTGCGCACGTCAAAACTACGCCGCGGTTGCAGGCGGTCCCCGTGATGCTGATGACGCGGTCAGCGTACCCGAGCGACTATGCGAACGCGCATTCGCTCGGCGCGATCGTGTGCATGGCCAAACCGTACCGGCAGGAGCGGCTGGGACATGTCGTCCGGTTGCTGGCGCCTCCGCCGCACGCGAAAGCGGCGACTGCTCCGCCACGGCCGGGCGATCCGAAGCGCAGACCATGTGGGAATGGTAGCCAGAAACTGACGCCGCAACGAATCCGGCTGGTTCGCTAGCGATCGGCGCTCTTGTGGCGGCTGTCCTACCGAATGGCGCTCCTGCCCCGGGGTACAGGGGTAACCGTGTGGACGCAAGGCCGCAGCGGTTGGCCGGAGAACGGTCATACCAAGGCTAAAATCAGGTATGAACTGCCCCAAGTGCGGCGCCGAGGCTCGCGACGTGGCGCGCTTTTGCAGGAGATGTCACGCGACGTTGCGCTACGAATGCCCTGCGTGCAAGCATGAGCAGCGGCATGGTGGGACTTGCGAGAAGTGCGGCGTCAATTTCCTGAAGTACATCACGGCGGTGGTCGCCAGGAAGCAGACTGAGTCGGATGCGATTCAGGAGCGACAGGACCGACGCTCAACGCTGCTGAAGAATCTGCTGTACGTCCCGTTCAGCCTGGGCATTCCGCTGCTGCGGAGCCTTTTCGCCGGCTCTCGCGACAGCGATCGAGCCAAGAACGTGCCGATCGGCCGCCGTTAATCCGCGTGACTGGAAGTAACGCCCGGGGGGGAAAGTCCCGTGCGCGAGAATTCCACGCCGACCGAGCGTTTGACCTCGCCAAACCAGTAATCGAACGTGCCTTCGGCCACACCTCGCATCCAGCCGCCGTTGCCCAACATAAAATATTTTTCGTATGGGAAGCGCGAAGGCAAAGGGGCCAGGGGGCGAAAACGGGCCAGTGGAGGCGAAAATGCGACTTCCCTGTGAGATCTTCGTCGCGCGGACGAACGATGCGATGCTCCGAGATGCAAAAGTAGATGGAACGGAGGCGATCGTTGTGGAGACCAAAGCGCAATTCGGCGAGAAATCGGTTCTTTTCTCTGCCTTTTCTCGCTGCTTCTTTTCCAGGCGCGATGGGTCCGGTGTGATGTACGCAATTCTTGCGAGAGCGGCGGGCAATGCGCTGAGGGATTCGCCTCGCCTCGAGCCCAATTCGAATTCAGCGCGAGTCGGTCCGACTCAATTCAATTTAACTCAATCCAATTCAGCTTCGTTTCGTGGACGCGGAACCGCGGGGCGGCCAGGGCTCGAGGAGCTGTTCCTTGCGGTAGATTAATGCATTGATGTCATACGGGGCAAGTTCGATACTATGTCCGTGGGTGATCGCATCGGTCGGGCAAGCCTCGACGCAATATCCGCAGAAGATGCAGCGCGAATAATCGATGTTGTAGACTTTTGCGTAGCGCTCGCCCGCAGAAATCCGTTGCGACTCGGTATTTTCGGCAGCTTCGATGTAGATGCAATTCGCGGGGCACGCTGCGGCGCACAGAAAGCAGCCTACGCACTTCTCGAGTCCGTTCTCGTCGCGCTGCAGAACGTGGATGCCGCGATAGCGCGGCTGCACGGTCGGCGCGGTTTCCGGGAAGTTCTCGGTCGTAGTTTTGCTGAACATCGCGCGCAAAGTTACGCTAAAGCCCTTCACGAGCGTCACGAACGTTTCGGCGACTTCTCCTACGATCGATGGCATTGGTTTTCCAACCTCACTCTAGCAAATTTTGCACCACTCCGTTTCGAATTCTTGGCCGCTGTCGTTGCCCCTTGATTCTGGCTCCGATTCTTCCTCCCTATTCTCCTGGCGGGGCGACGGGCGCCGGTTCAGCGATGCGTCCCTTGCCTGCCATGGCCGCGATGATTTGGCGGCCGTGGAAGCGGCCATTTTCGATGAAAATGTCGCTGGTCTGCAGGCCGCCGACGACCACGCCGGCGACATAGATCCCCGGCACGTTCGTCTCGAGCGTTTCTGGGTCGCACTGCGGGCGGCGCGTCTCGCGATCGAGGCGAATTCCCTGTCGCTCGAGGAAATCGAAATCCGGATGGTAGCCGGTCATGGCAAAGACCTGCACGGCGGGGATCGCCGTCTTGTGGCTCGACGAATTCTTCACCCAGACGCGCCCCGGCTCGACGCGCGTGATGTGCGTTTTGAAGAGCGCCTGGATTTCGCCGGCGCGGATGCGGTTCTCGATATCGGGCTTCACCCAAAACTTGAGGTTCTTGCCGAGCTCGGCGTCGCGGTGGACCATTGTCACGCGCGCGCCCGCGCGGAAAAGGTCGAGCGCCGCCTCCGCCGCGGAATTCTTGCCGCCGACGATCACCACGTCCTGATTCCAGTACGGGTGCGCGTCGGTGTAATAGTGCGAGACGCTCGGCAGCTCCTCGCCGGGAACGCCCAGGTAGTTCGGCAGGTCGTAGTAGCCGGTCGCGATCACGATCTTGCGCGCGTGGTAAGAGTGCGTCGTAGTGCCGTGCGCCGTGCGCGTGTGGACGACGAAGTCGCCGTCCGCGCCTTCGATCTGCCCCACGGTTTCGTAAAGCCGCGTATCGACTCCGTAGTGTTCCACAGCTCGTCGGTAGTACTTCAGAGCCTCTGCGCGTGTGGGCTTGCCGCCCGCAGTAGTCATCGGGAGGTCGCCGATTTCCATGCGCTCGGGCGTAGTGAAGAAGAGCATGTTTGTCGGATAGTGCTGGAGGGAATTACAGAGGCAGCCCTTGTCGATGACGAGCGCGGTCATCCCGGCTCGCTTGGCCTCGATCGCGCAGGCCAATCCGGTCGGCCCTGCGCCGATGCAGATCACGTCGTGCGGGCCGTGGTTCGTCGTGGGTGCACCTTCGTTCTGCACGACAATTCTCCACATTCACCCTGCCATATCCCGGACGTCGTCGCAAGGAGTTCTCATCGGGTTGAGCCCGAGAGAGGCTGAGGCGCGAGGTCCTGAAGCGGGTGGCGACCGTAGCCGCTAAGTCCGTCTCATTTCTTGCCTTCGAAGAGGCTTCGGATAGAAAGCCTCGCCGTCGGTCGCCGCAGCAAACGACCAGGCTGCCCCGCCAACTGCCACCCGCGGCCCAGCCGCAGGATGTCAACAGAGCCACGTAAGTTCTACGGACGCACGGCGGCGAGAGTGATGAGCGGGACGGTGAAGAAGATGGCGGCGTCCGCGACGATTTCGATGCGCAGCGCTGCGACGAGCGTGGGGGACGCGTCGCGGAAGAGCCGCGTCAATTCCTCGACGGCTGCGGGCGGCGTATTCATGCGGCGGACCCATGCGGCGAAGTCCATCGGGCCGCCGTTTTCCCTTGCGAAACTCGATTCCTCAAATGTGACGCGCAGGCCGGCATCGGCGAGCATCGAGCGCCATTCGCTTGGCGTGTAGTTACGCACGTGCGACGGGTCGCGCAGCCGTTCGATGTGATTCCACTGGCGATCGAGCGAGGCGTCCTCGGGTGATGCGCTATCGACGATGACGATGCGCGCGCCGGGCTTCGCCACGCGCGCCATCTCGCGGATCGCTGCGCGGACGTCCGCGAAGTGATGCGGCGCCGTCCGAACGGTGACGATATCGAAGCTCGCGTCCGGGAACGGTAGGACTTCGGCGATTCCTTGCTGCGTCACGACATTGGCGAGGCCGCGAGCGGCGGCATTGCGCGCGGTCTCGCGGAGCATCGGCAGCGTCATATCGTACGCCACGACTTCGGAGACGCGAGGTGCGAGAGCGAGCGCTGTGTGTCCTGCGCCAGTGGCGATGTCGAGGGCGCGATCGGTTGGCTGCGGCTTCGCGAGTTCGACGACCTGGCGCAGCGCCGCGGGATCGCTATGCACCGGGCTCGTGGTGTACGCGACTGCCGCGGCGCCGAATTGCGCGCTCACACGGTCGTGGATGCCAGACATTGCTTCCTTGATTCGCTTTGGCTCGATCTGCTCTTGCTTCGCCATCGCTTTTCTCTCCCGCAATTCTTCCCGCAAGAACGATACGCAGCTTGGCACGCGCGTGTCCAATAGCGTTTGCTTATGCGGGGATAAGCCCGCCTACGCCAACTACACGCTCTGGCGCGGTAGACCCGCCGATACCGCCGAGCTTCGCGGGTGAACGCGTCCGCGCGCCAGAGCTTCGGCGGGTGAGCCCGCCTGTGCGACCGCGAGCGACTTTCAGCGAAGTGAATATCAGGCGATGGGAAGCAGGGCGTCGGCAAGCTCGGCGGCGAAGGCGTCGAGCTCGGCGGTGCGCTCGGGAGTGGCTTCGACCTTGTCCTGCTTGCGCACGAACCAGTGGCCGTCGGACTGGATCATCCGGGCGCTGAGCTGGCCGCCAACGAGATACGATGGCTCGCCGTAGAGCGTGAAGGCGGTCGGGCTGCTGGGAGCGAGCAGCGCGCCAACGTTGCCTTTGCGCACGCCGACGAAATTCTCGTACATCGGGAATGCGACCACGTCGAAGCCCCGCGACTTAAGCTGCGCGAGGAAGCCGACCTGTTGTGGCGTCAGTTCCATACAGAAGCAGAATACCACTTTGGGGAATCGATGGCAGCGTCCTTGGTCGCCGCTGTGGTCGCGCGTCCGGGCATTGCATGCAGCTGCGATTGTGGCACGCGGGCGCAGCACGCCGGGGCAAGCCCCGTCGGCAAGCGGCGGCGGCGAGCCGCCGCAGTCCACGGCCGTGGTTGCGAGAAAAGCTGCATTGGCTGGCAGCGTTTCTCTGCACCAGCCGACGGAAGGCGTTCGGTGCTAGAATCCGGGCGCTCCGTGCGGAAACTTTCCCGAGCGAGGTCGATTCCGATGCGCAAACTCTTTCTGCTGGTCGTAGCGCTGATCGCGCTAGCCGCAGCGCCGCTGCTTGTTCCCGGGCCGGCGCTGGCGCAGCAGCCGCAAGATTTCTCCAAGGTCGAGATCAAGGTGGCGAAGGTTTCGGGCAACGTTTACATGTTGGAAGGTGCGGGCGGGAATATCGCAGCGTCACTGGGGGATGATGGAATCCTGATCGTCGACAGCGAATACGCGCCGCTGGCCGGCAAAATCGAGGCCGCGCTCAAGGGCATCGGCATCACGGACAAGCCGGTGCGATTTGTGGTCAACACGCACTACCATGGCGACCACACCAACGGGAATGCCGCGTTCGCCGCCGCGGGCGCGACGATCATCGCAAACGAAAACCTGCGCAAGCGGCTCGAGTCTGGCAGCTCGATCGGCAATGGGCCCGGCGGCTCGATTCACATGCAGCAGCAGGCGCAGCCCAAGGAGGCGCTGCCGGTGATCACGTTCGACGAAGGCGTAGACATTTTCCTGAACGGCGAGGAAATTGAGGTGCGGCATATGCCGGCAGCGCATACGGACGGAGATTCGTTCGTTTTCTTTGCGACGAACAAGGTGCTGCACACGGGCGATATTTTTGTCCGCTACGGATTCCCGTTTATCGATGTAAACGGCGGCGGGAGCGTACAGGGGATGATCGCCGCGTGCGATAAGGCACTCGTCGAATTTCCGGCGGACACGAAGGTGATTCCCGGACACGGCGCGCTCGCCACGATGGAGGACTTACGCGAGTACGACAAGATGCTGAAGGATACAACGGCGGCGGCGCAGAAGGCGCTCGACGACCACAAAACCCTGGCACAGATGCAGGAAGAAAAAATTCTCGCGCCGTGGCAGAAGCTTTCGGGAACTTTCGTGAACAGCGATGCCTTTCTCGATGAAATCTACAATTCGTTGACGGGTTCCCATGCGCACTGACGCCGAGTCTACGGGAATTCGAGACCTACGGAAGGATGCAGGCAGCGTCGAGCCGTTCGCGCGAAGGCGCTGCAACCCTTCGGAAAAAGAAGTCAGGCCGAGGCAACGCCCCTGCAAGAGGCCATCGTAGCTCTCCATTTCGCTTTGCTCACGTCTAAGGGACATTCCCGGTCGGTCTGGTCCCGTACCGGCGATTTACGGACAGAGTGCCGTGCGGAGGAACGTATGATGCGAATTCTCTTGGCGGGTGCGACCGTGTTGCTCGGCGTTGCTGTCGGTCATACGGTGGCTTCGAGCCCATCGAGCCGAAATGCGACCGACCCTCACTACGAGGGCGGCAAGCTCTTGCGGCCGGATGGCTACCGTGGATGGGTTTATCTGTCGTCCGGGCTCGGGATGAACTACAGCGCGAGCAAGGGCATGCCGGAGCTATTTACGAATGTCTTTGTGGTGTCATGGGCGTATCGAGAATTCGTCGCGACCGGGAAATGGCCCGAGAGGTCGATGTTCGTAGTCGAGGAACGTGCGGCGCAGACCAAGGGATCGATCAATAAGACGGGACATTTTCAGACAGACCTTGAGGGGCTGGGAGTCGAAGTGAAGGACTCGGCTCGATTCCCTGACAAGTGGGCCTACTTCGGGTTTGGACCCGACACAAGAGCCGCGGCGGCAAATCCCAAGCCGGCTTGCTGGCAGTGCCACGAGGATAATGCGGCTGTAGAGCACACCTTCGTGCAGTTTTATCCAACGCTGAAACCGATCGCGGAGAAATTCGGGACGTACCGGAAGGATGCGGAGAACCTCAAGCCGTAGCGACGCCCCTCAAGAACCAAAGCAGATTCTTCCCTGCGCCCCCCGCGTGTCAGAAGCAGACCTGCAAAGCAAATCGCGCGGGACCACGCTCGGAATGACAGCGTTTGTTGGCGTCGCCGCGAGGAGCGCGGCAAGCCTTCGGCGAGAGGACCCCGGCCGAGGCGGCACCCGGATGGAAACGTGAACCTTGGACCACGGTTTCCCCGCAGATTGGAGTGAGAGAAAAAGCCGACGAGACACTGCTACGACAGCTACGCTGCTGATGAAGAGAGCGAGCCGGATTCCAGGCGGCGTAAGACTGCGCGGAGGGTTGCCGCGAGCTCTTCGCTGCTCACGTGGCTCTTGCGGAATTGCAGGCGCAGCCGGAACGCGCCGTCCTCGGATTCGTAGTCGAAAACGAAAGGCTGCGGTCGCGGCGCGGATTCCATTTCTTCCTTGCGCGCCTTGCGGACTTCGTCGCGAGTCAATCCGCCCTGGACGATGCGGTGCACGATTTCGTGCATCTTTTTTTCAGTGGGCTGACGCGCTACCTGCAGCAGCAGCGACTTCGACACGATTCCATTTTCCACGCAGGTGTGGCGCACTTCGTCCGGAATCACGCGCAGCGACATGGTCTCGGTGACCGAGGAGCGCGAGCGGCCGATTTTTTTTGCGATGTCATCGTGCGTGTAGTCGAACTGGTCGGCGAGGCGCTGCAGGCCGTCCGCTTCCTCGAAGGCCGTGAGATCTTTGCGCTGGAGATTTTCGATCAGCGCGATTTCGAGCGTTTCGGCGTCGTCGGCGATTTTCTCGATGCAGGGCAGCTCGTGCAGGCCGGCGGCCATCGACGCGTGATAGCGACGTTCGCCGGAGATGATGTAGTAGGTGTCCTCGTGCGGGACAAAGCGGACCAGCAGCGGCTCGAGCACGCCCTTTTCGCGGATCGAGTCGGAAAGCTCGCGGACATCGCCGATGTTCTTGCGCGGCTGATCGGGATTGGGGCGAATCTTGTCGATCGGAATCATGCGCCCGACGGATGCGCCGCTAAAGCTGGTTAGAGTCTCGACGTAATGCGCGTCATGCCGCATCTTGAGAGTGACGGGTAACCCGATCCGCTTCGACACGTTGCAATACCTCCTGAGCCAGTTTCTTGTAATCCTCGGCGCCGGAAGATTTCGGCGCATAGCTGAATACGGTTTCCTTGTAGGCCGGGCTTTCCTCGAGCCGGACATTCTTGGCGATGCGCGTCTTGAAGAGCGCGCCGCCGAAAACGGTGCGAATCTGCTCGTAGGTGTCGCGCGCGATGGTGGTGCGCTTGTCGTAGAGCGTGATGACGACGCCGAGCACTTTCAGGTCCGGGTTGGGACGCGCGCGAATGCGGCCGTAGGTCTCGAGCAGGTCGTCCGTGCCCTCGATCGCGAAATAGGCGGCTTGAATCGGCACCAGCAGGTGCGTGGAGGCGACCAGAGCATTTACGGTGAGGATGCCGAGCGCCGGCGGCGTGTCGAGCACGATGTACTCGAACTCTTTCAGGATGGGCGCGAGAGAATCCTTCAGCCGGAACGGGGCGTCGAACTGTCCCGCGAGCTGCTGTTCGAGGCGCGCCAGAGCCAGGCGGCCGGGCGCCACGAAGAGATTCGGATCTTTCGTCGGGCGAATTACTTTGGCCATCTCGGCGCGCTGGTCGGCGAAGACGTCGTACATCGTGGTCTGGATCTCGTCGGGATTGTAAAATGCGATCGTGGCGTTGGCTTGCGGGTCGAGATCGACCAGGAGGGTTCTTTTCTTCTTGAGAGCGATAGCGGCAGCGAGATTGATGGATGTCGTGGTCTTGCCGACGCCGCCTTTTTGATTGGCAATTGCCAGGACGCAGGTCAAACCCTTGCCCCTCGGACGCGCTATGCAACCCCAGGCCAACAGCTAGTGCTCTGTGGCCTCCCCTCCACTACGAGTAGCGCTCAATGTACCTAGTCTGCGGCGTTCAACGCAAGAGAAATCTGTTCGCTTCGGGTGCGCGTTTGGGCGGTGCTGCCGCGCTGGGCCACCAAAGTTAGTCCGCGACCTCAGCACGATCTTCTCACCGGCGCGGCACCGCCTTTTTTTCCCGCACATTTTCTCGGAATCAAAGCCCGCTCCTCTTCATCTATACGTTTGGTGAGGCGGAGGCTATTCCTGCATACTGCCGTCCGCCAGCCTACGGCAGGATAAGGAGAGCATCCGATGCCAACGATTACGACCAAGGACGGAACTCAGATTTTCTACAAGGATTGGGGCAAGGGACAGCCGATCGTTTTCAGCCACGGCTGGCCGTTGAGCGCGGACGATTGGGACGGGCAGATGCTGTATTTCGGGCAGCTTGGCTATCGGGTGATTGCGCACGACCGGCGAGGCCACGGCCGCTCGGACCAGACGTGGGGCGGCAACGACATGAACACCTACACGGATGATCTCGCCGAGTTGTTCGAAAAGCTCGATCTGAAGGACGTAATCATGGTGGGGCACTCAACCGGTGGCGGCGAAGTGGCGCGCTACCTGGGCCGCCACGGCACCAAGCGCGTCTCGAAGGCGGCGCTGATCAGCGCCATAACGCCGCTCATGCTGAAAACAGAAAAGAACCCGACCGGTTCGCCCGTTGAGGTTTTCGACGGCCTGCGCGCCGCGCTCGCAGCCAACCGGCCGCAGTTCTACAAAGACATCACGCTTCCCTTCTACGGCTACAACCGCCCGGGCGCGAAAATCTCGGAAGGCATCCGGGAACACTGGTGGCTGCAGGGCATGGTGGGTAGCATCAAAGCCCACTATGACTGCATCAGGGTCTTCTCGGAAACCGACACGACCGAGGATTTGAAGAAGATCGACATCCCCGTGCTGGTGCTGCATAGCAAGGACGATCAAATCGTGCCGATCGCCGCGGCGGGCCCGATGGCCGTCAAGCTGCTGAAGAAGGCGACGCTGAAGGTCTATGAGGACCTTCCGCACGGCATGCCCACAACCCACGCGGCCATTATTAACGCCGATCTGCTGGCGTTCTTCAAGGGAACGGCCGCTCAAGTGTCCGCGTAAACGCTCGATCACCGGCCTTCGCCTTGCGCGAAGGCCGGGCAGGTTGGTCGCTCGGGACCGAAGCCCGTGACGATTTTGCGGGGCTTACCTCGCGGCTGGAGCCACGACCCACAAGGACTCTCAGGTGGTCACACGCTTCTACCCGACGTACGTGGCGTGTGCGGGGAGCAGGCCCGGGCCGCAAGCGGCGGAAGCGAGCCTCCCGCACTCCACAATGTCAACACGAGTTCTCACACGCACTCTGAAGGCTCACGCTTACGCCACTTGCAGCCGGGGCAGCGGTGCCATTTGCAAATGACACCACTACCTTAGTTCTGGGCGACCTTGGCCGCGCCATCCGCACCTGCTAAACTCGCGGTTGCGCGCCGAAGGGCGTGTGCACTCGACGAAAGGTGTGCATGGCGAGCACCGAGAACGTCCCCCAGCCGCCCGACCAGAACCCGCCAAGCCGCATGCCTGCCGTTGCGCCGGTGTGGCACACGCTGCTTTTTGTCGTCGTTCTGCTCGGAATTTCGCTCCTGCAAGCTATGCCCCGCTTCGCTGCGAGAGAAGCTCACCTTCCCAGCCGCATTCCCACTTATATTTTTACGATGTGCTACGAGTTTTTTCTGCTCGGGTACGTGTGGCTCGGCGCATGGTTGCGCCACACGACGCTGCGAGACCTGATCGGCGGCCGCTGGGCGCGCTGGAAAGATTTCTGGACCGACGTGCTAGTAGCGTTCCTCTTCTGGCTCGTCATCCTGGGCGTGCTGGCCGCGCTGTCGTACGCGCTGCATTTCAACTCAAGCGAGGCAGCAAGCTTTCTGTTGCCGCAGACCGTCCCGGAAATGATTCTGTGGGTCGCGCTCGCCGTAACCGCCGGATTTTGCGAGGAGTTGGTGTTTCGCGGCTATCTCCAGCGGCAGTGCCTGGCACTGACGCAAAACGTAGCTGCGGCCGTGATTCTCCAAGGACTCGTTTTCGGCGTTGCGCATGCCTACCAGGGTCGTAAGGCGATTCTCGTCATCTCCGTGTACGGAATGATGTTTGGGGCGCTGGCTGCGATCCGCAAGAGCTTGCGTCCAGGAATGATGCAACACGCGACGCAGGATGGCGTCTCGGGAATCGCCTACCATTTTGCCTCGAAGTTCCACCATCTTCCGCTCACCCGCTTCTAGCTAGCGCCCGTCGGTCGTGCCTCTTTCTTGGGGTTGTCGAACGGGCACAGTCAAATTTGGTGTAACGATTTGCCGCCTTCTTGCACTACCTCATCAGGAGCGGCTCCTAGGCAAGAGATCGCGTAGGAAGGAGAACCATGTTCAGCACGGCATCCGTCTCATCCGCTTTTGTCCACGATGAGGAAGCTTTTCGCGCAAAGATCCCCTATGCCCTCGTCGCAACCAATCTACGGGGCGTGTACGCATGTCCAGCGCCGTCGAGCGAGCTTGACCCAAACAAGGCCGGCGCTTGCGAACTCGTCAAGAACGGGCTCCTCTGGCGGCGGCCCTCGGCGACCGACGTTCCGGCGCTGCAGCAGGCGTGGCAAAAAGTGTTTTCGCGCAAGTGGCGTGCGGAGGACCGGATCGTTCCGGTGCTGCATCCACAGTTGCAAAGGACTCACGCGCCGAAACAGCCCATGAAGAGGGTTGCGGACACGAGCTTCGTCAATCCAGCCTGGGCCGGCGCCGGAACGAGGGGCGGGTCATGGACCGGGGTCATCGGGTTCTGGAAAATCCCGACCGTCGCGAAACCGTCTGAGCCGGAAAAATCCGCGCGCGGATGGACATCATCGTCGTGGATCGGGATCGATGGATTCAACCTCGGAATCGCTTCAAACGATGTGTTGCAGGCAGGCATCGAGCAACACGTCGGCCCGAGCGGCGTGGCTTCGCACGCGGCGTGGTTCGAATGGTACGCGCCGGCGCAGGCGGGATCGCCGCCGTATATCTACCAGGCGAACATCGCCAATTTCCCGGTGAGTCCGGGACAAGAAATCTATTGCTCGGTGCAGTATATCGGCAACATCGCGGGCTATATTTATTTCGCCAACGAAGCGACCGGCCAGCACTTTTCGATCACGCTTGCGCCTCCACCGGGCGCGACATTCAGCGGTAATACCGCCGAGTGGATCGTGGAGGTGCCCGATGGCGGCGAGCATTTCACGGCGCCGGCGAGATTCACTCCGGTTGCGTTCACATCGGCGATCGCGTGCGGCTCGAGCGGCGCTCTAGGCAATCCGCAAATGGGCGATATTGCGAACATCGAGGACGCGAACGGCGAGGTTCTGACTTCGGTCGTGGTGGGAAACTGCAGCGCGACAATCGATTTCATCGGACGAAAACAGCGCAATGCCGGTCGTCTTCCCCGCTCCCGCGGAAGCATGCTGGGGAACGGGAGGGACGAACAGCGGGAGGGATCGGACGAAGCCGCTACATTTTGTATCGGCCGAGATCCTCGTCGTTGAGGTTCTCAAGCCACTTGCGCAATTCTTCGTTGGTGCTCTTCTCGGCGGTGGCGCCGGTGATCTTCGAGCTTTTCAGCACCTGATCGTCGACGTAGATCGGGCAATCGAGGCGCAGCGCCAGAGCGAGAGCGTCGCTCGGCCGCGAATCCATGGAGATGATCTGCCCTTCGCGTTCCATCCAGATCAGCGCGTAGAACGTGTCTTCCTTGAGGTCGCACACGACTACGCGTTGCACGTGGACGTTGAGGCCGTTCAGGACGTTCTTGAGCAGATCGTGCGTCATCGGGCGCGGCGTCTGCACTTTTTCGATTTCGAGCGCGATGGCGTTGGCTTCGTAGACGCCGACCCAGATCGGCAGCACGCCGCTACCCTGGGTTTCCTTCAGGACGACCACAGGCATGTTGGTCATCGGGTCCATCATCAGTCCCCTGATCTTGACCTCGAGTTCCATGTGGCCCTCCCGTTTTGACTTCGCTTGCCGCTAAATCTCCTGCTCGCCCGCGACGCTGTTTGCGCTCGCCCGAGTAACTTTCACTTGCACGTATTCTCCCAAAAGATTTTGGTGAGGCGAAGTGAAATTTACCGGACGGTTGCTACTAGTGCGTCCCGCCCACTGATTGCGCGATTCGTGGCGGCCGTCGACGAGGACTTCGAACGTGCCGCCGATAAGCGCTTCGTTGCGCGCGATCTGAATCTGCCGCTGGCGTTCCTGCAGAATCGCGAGGCGCCTTCCCTGCTCTTCTTCCGGAATCGCGCCGGGCATGATGGCTGCCGAAGTGTTGGGCCGCGGCGAATACTTGAAGGAAAAAATGCCGTCGTAGCCGACCGCTTCGAGCAGCGTGATACTCTCCTCGAAATCTTTTTCCGTCTCGCCCGGGAAGCCGACGATGATGTCGGACGTAATGCTGATGGGCCGTCGCGCCGCGCGAATCCAGGAAATCTTTTCGAGGTATTGGTCCCGCGTGTAGGTGCGCCGCATCGCGCGCAGAATCGGCGTCGACCCCGATTGTACGGGCAAATGGACGTGATCGCAGAGCGCCGGAGTGTCGTCGATTGCTTCGACGATCTCGCGGTGAAAATCGTTCGGATGCGACGTCGTGAAGCGTACGCGGCGGATGCCATTTACGGCCGCGACTTCGCGCAGCAGCTCGACGAAATTCAGTCCTCGCGGCGAGGGATCGCGGTAGGAATTCACCGTCTGGCCCAGCAGCTGCATTTCGGTGTAGCCGGCGTCTGCCAGTCGCCGCGCTTCGGCCAGCACGGACTCGCTCGCGCGGCTGCGTTCCGGGCCGCGTGTGTGCGGCACCACGCAGTAGGCGCAGGCGTAGTCGCAACCCTCGATAATCGTGAGGTACGCGCGAATCGGACTGTCGCGCCGCGTGATTTCGGTTTCGAATGTTTCGTCCGTGTTGAGATCGAGGCCGGTGACGCGGCGCCCGCCCTTCTCGACTTGCGCCACTAACTCAGGCAGTTTCCGGTAGCTGGCCGAGCCGCACACGAGGCTCACCCACGGCGCGCGCTCGAAAATTTCCTCGCCCTCTTGCTGGGCAACGCATCCGAGCACGCCGATCACCTTGCGGGGCGTGGCATGCCGCATCTCGCCGAGGCGCGAAAAAACTTTCTGCGCTGCCTTCTCGCGAATGCTGCACGTGTTGTAGAGAACAAGGTCGGCTTGCATGATGGAATCGACCGCGCGATAGCCGCGCTCGAGCAGGACGCCCGCCACCTTCTCGGAATCGTGCGCGTTCATCTGGCAGCCGAACGTCTCGATGTAGAAGCTCTTGCCGTTCGGAGCGTTTGGAGAGAGCTCGCTCGGGCGGGAATCGCTGATGGCAGTCTCGGCCGCTGCTTGTGGTGCGAGCGGCATCCCTCGCTCGAGCGCCTCAATCCCGATATCAAACGCTTTGCTCATTCTGATTTGGAGTCTAGCACAAGCACATTGCAGGTGCCCGGCGAGCCCATTACACTCGTATCACATTCTTCGGTGCGAGGTTCGCATGCTCACGCGAATCGCCGGAATCCGGCGAATGTCCGCGCTGGTTCTGTTCGTCATCGGCTCTGCCTCGCCTGCCGGGGCGCAGAGCGAATCCCTGCGCTCAATCGCATCTGAATTGGCGGGCACGATCGAGGAGGCTTCCCGACAAGGAGTGGTTTGCGATCCGGGGGTTTTGGTGCACGATTTTGCGCAGACCCACGGTGCGCGAACAGCCTTGGAGGCGAGGCTGGCGGATCGATTCTCCAAAGCTCTGATTGCCACGCAAGTGTCAGGCGCGTTCGGCACGCATCTACCCGCCTTTCATGTGATCAAGGCCGGCGAGTTTCCACCGAGTCCTGATAATGACCTAAAGGTCGACGAGCGCGAATGCCGCGATTTCAAGCCCGGGGCCGACTTCGTGGTTGACGGATACATTGATGTGCTGGCAGATGCGATTGTTCTGCGGATATTGACCACGCGGGCCAGCGACAAACGATCAATCTTCGACAAGCGAGTCACGCTGCCGCTCGACCTCGAAATGCGATCCTTGCTTGCTACGCCTCTACCTGACGTGCCCGCACCCACCGCGAGTGCGCCGATTAGTTGGGTGCGGCCGGGCTCCCGAGTTGAGGACGGTAGGAAGGCTCCGCAGCTCGACGTGGTGAAAGGCTAGACCGGCATGCACTGCATATACTGCCCGAGAGCGGACTACACCGACGCGGCGCAGGTGGTCAAAATACAAGGCACCGTTAAGATGGATGTGCTATTCGACGCGGAAGGGCGACCCGCAGAAATCGCGATCGTTGATGGATTGCCGTGCGGCCTGAACAAGGCGGCAGTCGACGCAGTAGTTCAATGGAAAGTGACGCCCGCCAAAGATCCCAGTGGGAAGCCAGCAGCCATTTGGACGACCATCCAGGTAACCTTCCAACTCTTTTGAACGGCGCTAGTAGCTTTCAGCGGGCTGCGCCATTACGTAATTGGCGGGCGCGTAAGGCGAGCCGGCGTAGGGCGAGTCAGCGTTGGGAGAGTTGGAGTAAGCTGGGCCGGGATAGACGGAATTGTACTGGTTGGGATCGTCCGGCCCGTTGTCCGTCCCATTGTCCGTGTAATAGCTGAAATCGTAATCGTCCCAACCATATGGGTTGTACCCATAAGGATCCCAACCGTAGCCCCAACCTAAATAGGGGTCGTACCAGCCCGGGTAGCCCCAACCGAATCCCCAGTAGGGTCCCCAGCCAACGCCCCAGCCAAGACCCCAGCCGAAGCCGCCCCAACCGCAGCCCCAGCAACCTCCCCAACCATAACCGCCGCCGCGCCATCCGCGGCCGTAACCACCGTAACCGCCAAAGCCACGATCGCCGAAACCCCTGTTAACCGAAGTGCCACCGAATCGATTGCCGCCGGCGAATGTGTTGCGCGCAAATGTCGAACCCGTGCGCGGGTCCGCGGCGAAGCCATTGCCCGACCGGCCAAACGAGTGCCACTGACCATCGGCAATCGCGGAATTGCGGAAGCCGGAGGCCGAAGCATTCATCGTGCGGCCGCTGCTGCCAAACGAATGCCACCGGCCGTCCGCGATGGAGTTGCGAGCGCCGATTCGACTAGCGCCGCCGAAGCGGCCCGCATTGCTGAAGCCGCGACCGTTCATGCCCGAAAATGACCTGCCGCCCGATCCACCCCGATATGCCGAGCGGCCCAAGCCGCGCGACGAGAATCCTCCACGATATGACCCGGCGCCAAACCCGCCGCCACGATACGCGCCACCAAACGATCCGCCGTACGATCGGCCGCCGCCGAAACCTCCGCCGCCGTGGAATCCACCACCGCCGCCACCGTGAAACCCACCACCTCCGCCGCCGTGCCCGCCTCCACGCTGTGCGAGCGCGGGATTCGGCGCGAAGAAAATGAGAGCAAGCGATGCGATTGCGGCGAAGAATGCTTTTGCGAAGGTGGATCTTTTCATGGCGGCACCTCCACTAAGAATGGCCGTGGCGCGATAGGCCGGGGACGCCGGGCTACTGCCTATCCTACTCCTTTGATTGCTCAAGGACCATTCAGGTTGCAAGGCCAAACTGCCCGCAGAACGGGAGACCGCGGGCACAGGAAGGACAAACTTGCTCCCTGAAGCCATCTAAGTGCCGCAACAGGGTATAATCAATCAGGCCATGCCCCTTCCTAGGCCTTGGGATCAATAGCCATATTTTCAGATCCGATATTCTGAGGTTAAAGAGGAGCTACAAGAGATGGGATACCGCGACAAGCCGGAAAAGAAAACAGGACGAGCGGGATTTGTGGAAGCCAAGCTCGAAGAGCTCCGGCGGCGATGGGATGCCGCGACAGACGAGCGCGAGAAGGCTGAAGTCTCCGAACAGATCCGCGAATGGCAGTCTTTCAGGCCGGAGCGATCTGGATCCGGCGGCAGCGGCCGGCGCTAGACCTGCCACCCGAGCGTCACATTCGTCGTGCGGCTCGAAGGGCGCTAAGCAATACGGCGGCCCGTGAAAACGAGCACGGGTGAGCCATCCGCGATGAACGCTGAATCGGGCGCGCGGCGCAGCACGCGGCCGAGTTCCGCTCCGTAGAGCGATTCGGCGTCGCCTTCGAATGCTGCCGCCGCGCTGCGCCAGACGCGCCAAGGTATGTGCGAGACGTGATATTCGACGCAGCCGCCGCCGCGCTGCGCCGAATAGCCCCAGTAGTGTTCGGTCATGAACTGCTCGACACCGCCCTCGCCGGCATAGGCGGGCGTTCCTGAAGCCTCGGCGTGCAAGCCGCACCATTGGCGTTCGACTCGCCACTGATATTCCGCACTGATGCCCGCGCCATCTCCGCGGACCTTGTGGCGCATGGGGAGACTTGCGTAGTTCTCGCCATACGCGAGCCTCGCGAGCTGCGCCACTGCGAATCGCGGCACGATTTCCCTGATGAAGACAACGCCTCGCCGTTCCTCGCCGCCTTCGTGGCGCTTCACGTAGAAGCGCAGATTCACTTCGTCGAAATTGGTGTGGAAAGGCAGCGGGACAAGTCCGAAGAGCTTTGTGCGCAGAAAGCGGAATCCGACGAGGCTTAGGAAGACTCTTCCCTCGAATGTGTCGAGCTCCGTCCGCTGCGGAACATGCCGCACCAGCAGACTCGGATCGACCTGGTAATTCAGCATGACGAGATCGCGCCACTCCGCGGACAAGAACACGCGCTCACCCGGCGGATGATCTGGCGCGGCTGGCATCTCCGATTCGGCGCTCACAGGATCGACGCTCCTGCCATTATAGCCGCAGCGCGCTGGCCCGGTACCTCGGTGAACGCGTGGCCGTCACGGACCCACGAAAAAATGCCCGAAATTGCTGTTGTCTTGTGCAGCAAATCATCAACTCTTTGCATCCCATTGGTTTGACCCGTATACGTGCGTGTGCTACGGTAGATTTGCCCGGCAAAATTTGCCTTCTGGGGAGGAAATTATTTCTGGCCTGGCGCTCGTTGTAGCGGCCAATCCGCTCACGCTTTTGGAGCAGACGAGCGGTTTGGCCCGCGTCGTTCTCGGCATTCTTTTGGTTCTTTCCATTCTTTCCTGGGCCTTAATCCTGCAAAAGTGGGCGCAGTTGAGCGGGATCGACCGCAAAACCAGCCGCTTCCTCCAGATGTTTCGCGCGGGCGGCGGTCTTCCGAATCCCAGAACGTTGCGTGCCGGTTCCGGCGGCACGCCGCTGATCGCGGTCTACGACGCTGGTTACGCGGAACTCTCATCGCAACTGGCGAGCGGCAATCCGCACGGCGGCAAAGTGAAAAACGCGAGCGCCATCGGCGTCGACATGAACGTCGCCGCGGGCGATGAAGTGCGCCGCCTCGAGCGCGGGATGTCCACACTCGCCACAATTGCTTCCGTTTCGCCGTTCATCGGCCTTTTCGGCACGGTGTGGGGCGTGATGGACGCGTTCACCGGCCTGGGCGATGCGGGCACCGCCAGCCTTCGCGCCGTCGCTCCGGGTATCGCCGAAGCGCTTATTACCACGGCCGCGGGCCTCGCCGCCGCGATCCCGGCTCTCATCGCCTACAACCATTACCTCCAGGGCATTCGCTCCGTCGCGTCGCGCATGGATAGCTTCGCGTCGGAGTTCGTTGCCAAGGTCGAAACCCTCTATAGTTCGCCTAACCCGCCGAGCGCCTAGATGCCACAAGTTCAACGCGAGACCGGCACTTCACTGTCCGAAATCAACATGGTGCCGTTCATCGACGTGGTGCTCGTGCTACTGATTATTTTTATGATCACCGCGCCGATCCTGCAATCCGGAATCGACGTGGACGTGCCCAAGACGAAGACCGTGAAAGAACTCACCCAGGTGCGCATGGTGATCACGATCGACCGGGGCCAGCGCGTCTATTTGAATGATAAGCCGGTCAATATCCATGAGATCGGCCAGCAGGTGATCGCGCAATCGCACAACCCGAAAACGCAGGCCGTGTACGTTCGTTGCGACGAAACGGTGCCGTTTGGAAGCTGGGCCACTGTGGTCGATGCGCTCAGGCAGGCCGGTATCACAAACATCAGCGTGGTGACGCAGCCGCTCAGCGAGCGGTCTGAGACGCAATGATCGACGCAACGAGCGCGTGAAATCGCGGGAATGAAATGTCAACGATAGCGGCGACGCGACCGGGCCAGACTCTGAAGCCCTTCGTATTTGCATCCGTCGGGCTGCACCTCGCAATTCTCGCCTACTGTGTCGTCGCCGGCTGGTGGGCCTACACGCACAGCGGTGAAAATTGGGGCGGGCCCGGCGGTTCGTTCACCGTGGGTGTTGTCGGAAGCGTGCCGGCGATTCCACTTCCCCGCCCCGAGGTCGTGACCCCGAACCGCGTGGTCGACAATTCGAAGGGCCTGTTCAAGTCCGAGCCGAAGCCGGCGCCAAAGCCTCCGCCGGACGCCGTGCCGATCCAGAAATTCCAGATGAAAAAGCCGCCGAAAATCATTTCGCGTCCGTCGAAGGTGCTCGAAAATCCGACGCCGCCGCCCACGAACGCGATTCCGTACGGCGGAGGCGGTACTCCGTCGGTTCCGGTGACATCGTTTGCAATGGGCGCGGGCACGACGCAAGCGGGACTCACTTTCAGTGGCGTGGGCGGTGGGGATTTCGCGTCGCGCTTTTCGTGGTACGTCGAGGCGGTGCAGCGGCGCATCAGCAGCAACTGGTTGCAGTCGACGATCGACCCGAGCGTGGCGTACGCACCTCCGGTGACCGTCACCTTCACGATCTTGCGTGACGGAACGGTCACCAACGTGCAGCTCACGGAGCGAAGCAATAATTATTCCGTGGATAACTCGGCGGTGCGCGCGGTCAATGCTTCAAGCCCGCTCGATCGGTTGCCCGGGGGGTACTCGGGTTCGTACGTTAATGTCGAATTCACCTTCGACTACCATCGTTAAGCTTTTATTTTAAGTAAAGGCCGAACTAATGAAACGGAAACTTCGATTCGTTGCAGTGCTCGCAGTTCTCCTCGCGTCCGCAGGCCTTCTGACGACACGTTCTACGGCAGCTCAAGACTGGTTCAAGGTCGAGACAGGCATGGGCGTGACCAAGACCCGGCTCGCCGTCCCCGACACGGTGGCGAGATCGACCTTCGGTCCGCCGCTGCCCAAGGTGTTCCACGATGTCCTTTGGGCCGACCTAGAATATTCCGGCATTCTCGATCTCGTCAGCCCCAGCTTCTATCCCTTGGAGGTGCCCGGGCAGCCGAGCGATTTAAAGGCGGCGGATTGGTCCGCCGCACCTGCCAACGCGTACATGGTCGCCTACGGCAGTCTCAGTCAGGATAGTTCCGGACTGGCGTTTGCCGGCTATCTCTCGGATGTGCGCAATCCGACCGCTCCGCTCGCGCTGCAGAAAATTTATCGCGGCGCCGCTACCGAAGACGGCGCTCGCCGCCTGGCGCACCAGTTTGCCGACGACATCGTCGCCGTCCTGAGCGGTGGCCAGCCCGGCATCGCGCAGACGCAGATTGCGTTCGTCAGCGGGCGCAGCGGCAACAAGGAAATCTGGGTGATGGACTATGACGGCGCGAATCAGCGCCAGATCACGCACCTGAATTCGATCGCACTGACGCCGCGCTGGTCGCCCGATGCGGGCCGCATCGCCTTCACCTGCTACGTTCCGTTTCGCGACGTCACTTCCGCGCAAATCTGCATCTACTCGATGGCCTCGAACCACTTGATCGCGTTCCCTCGTTTTCTCGGGACCAGTAGCTCCCCGGCATGGTCGCCCGACGGACAGCAGATCGCATTCATGTCGAGCATTAACGGCAACCCGGCCATCTACGTCGCGCAGGCGGACGGCACGCATTTGCGCCGTATCACCTTCGGCGCGGGTGTCGCGACGTCGCCCACATGGAATCCCAAGACCGGCAAGCAGATCGTTTTCGTAAGCGACCGCGCAGGAGACCCGGCGCTCTACCTCTCGGATGCCGACGGCTCGAACGCCCAGAAAATCGACCTGCCCGACATGGGGTACGTGATCGACCCCTCGTGGTCACCGAATGGACAATTGCTCGCATTTAGTTGGCGACGCCCGAGCGGAAACTACGATATCTACGTAATGGACATCGTTTCTCATCAGCTCGTCGAGCTGACGAAAGACGAAGCCCGCAACGAGCGGCCGAGTTGGGCTCCTGATGGCCGTCATTTGGTCTTCGAATCGACGCGGACGGGCACCCGTCAGATTTGGACCATGCTGGCTGACGGCAGCCAGCCACGACAGCTAACCTTTCAGGGGCAGAATGAGTCGCCCAGTTGGTCGCAGCGATAGGCGATGAATGTGAATCGTCATCGGCTGCTTTTCAAGTTTCGCGTCGCGCGTTTCGCGGGGCGAAGGTTGTGCTTGTTGGTGCAAGAGTAGTTTCGTCGTGACACACGTTCAATCAGTACAAGTTCATTCTCGGCCGTCCCGCTAAGCCCTCACGGGAGCGCCGAAGGAGGCACTACATGCAGCACCGTACTTTTCGAAGGTATGCGGTATTGTTCAGTCTGTTTGCTTTTGTGGCCTTTATCTCGGGCTGCAAGAAGAAGGTCGCAGCCACGCCACCCACACCACCGCCGGCGCCTGCCGCGCAGCCGACGGTGACCATCAACGCGTCGCCCACCTCGGTCAACGCCGGGGAGACGGTCACGTTGTCCTGGTCGTCGACCAATGCCACGGATCTCGATATTGAGCCGAGCATCGGCAAGGTCGCGCCGCAAGGCTCGACCCCGGCCAATCCGACGACCTCAACCACCTACACCATCACGGCCACCGGGCCGGGTGGCAGCGCAACAGCCACCGCGCACGTGGATGTCAACGCGCCCGCCGCCGCTCCGGCTGCGACAGCGCCACCGAACGTGAGCGAACTCTTCGAGCAGAACGTCAAAGATGTGTTCTTCGATCTGGACAAGGCCGAGCTTCGCGGCGATGCTCGCGATGCTCTCACCAAGGATGCGGAGTTCCTGCGTTCGTATCCCGACGTGCATATCTCGATCGAGGGACATTGCGACGAGCGCGGCTCAACCGAATACAACCTCGCTCTGGGCCAAAGTCGCGCCCAGGCGGCCAAGAACTACCTCATCTCGCTCGGCATTTCCGCCGACCGGATGGAAACCGTGAGCTGGGGCAAGGAGCGGCCGTTCTGCACCGAGCACAACGAAGAATGCTGGCAGCAGAATCGCCGGGATCACTTCGTTCTGGCACACTAGGGGTGACAGGAGCCATGACGGCTCCTAGGATAAGCACAGCTTCCCTCGCGACGAGCGGGCCGGTGCAAGTTCGGCCCGCCGTTCGCGAATTTCTCTGTGCAGCGCGCCGTGCTTGAGAACGGCCGCGTTCTTCGTAAGGAGGTATTTCCTTTGCGCATACGATGGGTCGTGCTCTCGGTAGTAGCGATGTTTTTCGGAGCCCTTGGTGGAGCGATCCTCGCGCCGCAGCCCGCGGGCGCCGTGTCGCGCGAGATGATCGAGCTGCAGCAGACGGTGAACCAGCTCCTGCAGGGGCAGACCGACATGCGCAGCGCGCTGGATGCCAACAACGCCACGCTGAAAACTCTGATTCAGCAGTCGCTCGATTCGGTCAGCAGGCTCAATGACCAGATGGGCGCGCTGCAGAAAACCGTGCAGGAGACCACAGCAAATTCCGGCTCCCGCCTCGACACGGTGACGCAGCAGACGCAGGGATTGTCCGACAACGTGCAGGATATCCAGGCGCGCGTCGGTAAGCTTTCGCAGCAGCTCACCGATATGCAGAGTCTGTTGCAAAGCATCGACGCCAAGGTTTCTGGCGGAGTTCAGAGCGGCGCTCCGGGCGGTGCCCCGGGAACTGCTCCAGGCACGCCTGACACGAATGCTCCCGGCGCGGCGCCGGCTCCCGGTGGTCCCAACACAATGAATTCGCCGGCGAATTCACCGGCTCCCGGTGGTGCAGCCAACATGCCGCCGATCTCCGCGGATACGCTCTATCAAAATGCTCTGCGGGACTATACCAGCGGCAACTACAACCTCGCGCACCAGGAATTCTCGGACTACATCAAGTATTTCCCAACCAACGATCTCGCGTCGAATTCCCAGTTCTATCTTGGGGAGATCGCCTATCAGCAGAACGATTTCAAGAGCGCGATTGCGGCCTATGAAGAAGTGCTGATGGAGTATCCGCACAGCTTCAAACTGGCCGCCTCACTCTTGAAGAAGGGCATGGCCGAGCTCGAGATCGACGAGAGAACGGCGGGCATCCGCGATCTGCGAGCGGTCGTCAGCCGCTTCCCCGGTTCAGACGAGTCGCGGCGCGCCGCGGCCAAGCTCCACGAAATCGGCGTTTCATCCCACACCACCCGCTAGAACAGCACACGAACATAAGAAGCGCCGCATTGCTCGCCGTTCTCTTCGCGATCACCCTGCCTACACACTTGACTGCGGCGGTCGAGGACGCCTCAGGCGCGCCGCTCAAGGACGAGTTGGTTATCCTGCGGAGCTCAACGGCCACGAGCGCGAGATCACCCGGTCCCTAACAGGGTGCTGAAAAACTCGTTCTTTGGAACTGCGCGTGCATTTTGATCTGCACGAAGGTCGAAAGCCGCGTTTGGGGCGGCCATTCTCCCAAAAAGAGGAGAACTTCGTGCGCGGAAATCCAAAATTGCAGAACCCGATGTTTTTCATCGCGAACACCGAGGAGCGCCTGGCAAAGAATCATCCGCTGCGAGCGATCAAGCGGCGGGCCGATGAAGTGTTGCAGCAGATGGAGCGGGCCTTCGAGGCGGCCTACAGCGAGACGGGGCGTCCTTCGATTCCGCCGGAAGCGCTGCTGAAAGCACTGTTGCTGCAGGCGCTGTACTCGATTTCCTCCGAGCGGCGGCTGGTGGACGCCATCAACTGGAACATGCTGTACCGCTGGTTCTGCGATCTCGATCCCGATGCCCTGGTCTGGGACGCCACGACGTTCACCAAGAACCGCGAGCGATTCGAACGGCACGGGCTGGTGCAGAAGTTTTTCGAGCGGGTGGTGGCCAGCGCGCTGGTCGACCAGTATGCCTCGAACGATCACTTCACGGTGGATGGGACGCTGATCCAGTCGTGGGCCTCGCTGAAGAGTTTTCGCCCGAAGGAAGAACCGCGAGACCGTCCGCCCGCTGAAGGCGGCAGCAACCCCTCGGTGGATTTTCGCGGCGAGAAGCGGTCGAACGAAACCCACCGATCCACGACCGATCCCGAAGCGCGGCTGGCGAAGAAGAGTCCGGGCGCGGGGGCGCAACTCGCGCACAGCGGGCATGTGCTGATGGAGAACCGTCACGGGCTGTGCCTGGACATCCGCGTGGCGCGCGCCGACGGCTACGCCGAGCGGAAGACCGCGAAAAAGATGTTGCGGCGCTTCCGGCGTCGTCACCGCATCGTGCCGGGGACGCTCGGCGGCGATGCCGGCTACGAAGCCGGCGAGTTCCTGCGCACAATCGAAGACGACTTCGCTATCACTCCGCACGTGCCGATCTCGGCTGAGCGAGTGGTCGCTGAGGATGCCGACGGCAATGCACGACGAAGAATGCTGCGGCGGATGAAAACGCTCGGCTATCGGATCAGCCAGAAGGCGCGCAAGAAGGTCGAGCAAATCTTCGGCTGGCTGAAGCAGCCGGGCGGACTGCGCAAAGTGCGGCACTTGGGCCGCTGGAAAATCCAGCAAGTGGCCTACCTGTGGGGCGCGGCGTACAACCTGCTCCGGTTGGCGCATCTGGAGGTCCGAGAAGCCGCGGCCTAGAGACAAGCGAACGGAAGATGTGGTGCGGAAGAACAAAACGCGGACGTGGATCGAGCAGCGTGGAACCTTGCTCCCGCGCTTTTTCGCTCTCGACTGCATTCTCATCTCGAAAATCACCTGTTCTTCAGCACCCTGCTAAGCGATAAAAGCGGACATGTGCCGGCATTCGATTCGGCTCCCGGGTTGTACCGCGCGATCGCGACCGCTCCCTACGGTTTGTGGGAAACCGAAGTTCGAGAGTTCATTGTGCCTCGAGAATCACCGGGATCGAGCCAGACGACTCACCTCGTCATCAAGGTGAGGCCCAGGGCAACCTACGGATTCGGTGATGTCGTCCCGGTCGGAGGCTCACGCGTGGTCCTCTTGATCGTCTCAGACAATGATCGCCCGGTCGCCGGGGCTAAAATCCTCGTGCGAGACGAAGCAGCGACCTTGTATTCCGAACAACGGTATGTCGCTGATGCAAAAGGCCACGGAGCTATTCGGATGGCCGGGAATTCCACGGTGGTCGTGATCGTTCAGGGGGACTCCATCGTGACAAAACGATGTCTTCCCGACGGACCACTCTGCGATCGTTCGCCTGCCGGGAAATTAGCCACCAAAGACGCGGAGTCCTCCCGATCTATGCCCTCAGAAAATCCGGATGCCAGTTGCGGATCAGCTTCTTGATCGCCTTGCGGTCGCTCAGCTTTTCGTCCAACACCTTCGGCGCGAGCTCGGGTAACTCCGCGTCGCTCGCAAACCGCAGCGACACCAATTGATCCAGCGTGAACTCGGGAATGCGCGGCCGTAGATCTTGCGACAGCAACTGTTGCAATCGCAGCCGCATCTCGAGGCGAATCACGCGGTCCTGCACCGTGAGCGCGAACATCCGCGCGGTAAGTGCGAGCAGGAGCAACGCAATCGCTACCAGCAGCGACACCGTCGTCCCGAAGCTGGGCTGGCGAACTACGCGCACGATCGACCAAATGATGTTGAGTAGAAAGATTGGCAGCACCACGAAGTGAAATGCAGGAACGGTCTTTGCATGATTCTCAAAATTCTGAGTTTTTTCGGCCATCGCTGTTCTCCCTCTCTTGAGTTGCTCCCCGGCAGAATCCGTGCGCGGATTCCAGCAGAACCCACGCTCTCTCTCGGATTACGGCGCGAAGCGCTCCCGTCTTTCAACTTTCTGCTATACTCCTGCCATGTCAGTCAATAAAGCGATTCTGGTTGGACGGCTCGGGCGCGATCCCGAGACGCGCTACACGTCGGGCGGCCAGGCGGTGGCCAATTTCACGCTGGCGACGGATGAAACGTTCAAGGACCGCTCGGGTGAGCGTCAGAAACGCACCGAGTGGCACCGCATCGTCCTGTGGGGCAAGCTCGCGGAAATCACGCAGCAGTATCTGAAAAAAGGGATGCTGGTCTACATCGAAGGACGCATCCAGACGCGCCAGTGGGAGGACAAGCGCGACGGCCAGAAGCGCACCACGACCGAAATCGTTGCCAACGTGATGCGTATGCTCACCCCGCGCGCCGAAGGCGCTGCCGCTGGCGCCGGATCGAGCGCAGGTGGCAGTTCAGCTGCCGGTCACGGCCGCTCGGCCGACGCCGATTTTGAGGCCGCCGGCGGCGTCGACGAGCCGGGTCCGATGGCGCCTGAAATCTCCGACGAGGATATCCCTTTCTAAGAAAGTCGAGCTGGTGTTCATCGCTCTCTTCGTGTTAGTGTACTTTGTAAAACAAAGTACTTCACAGGAGAACGCTCGTGACCGCCACGGCCCGGACTTGCAGCTCTCAATCCGAATTTTGGCGCGATCACTTCGCTCGCAACCTCGCCGTCACCCCGCTGCTCTCCTGGCACGACGCACCGGCTCTCTCGCCGGACGAGCGCGCCGCGATTCAAAGCTCGATCCAGCAATTCCAGCTTGGCGAAGGTTCGAGCGGGAGGCGGCTACTCGATCGCGCCCGCGCCTTTGCCGCCAAGGTCGGCGACGACGCGTTCGTGCCGGCTCTCGCATTGTTCGTTCGGGAGGAACAGCGGCATAGCGCCCAGTTGCTGCGGTTCATGGACCGGGAAGTGATTCCGGCGGTGCCGAAGCACTGGGTCGATTCGGTTTTCCGGCGCCTGCGCGTTCTGGCAGGGCTCGAACTTTCCTTGCGCGTGCTGGTGACCGCTGAAATCATCGCGGTTCCCTACTACCGGGCGCTCGGCGCCGCCACGAACTCTGCCCTTTTGCGCGGCATCAGCGAAAAGATCCTCGAAGATGAAGCCGCACACCTGCGCTTCCAGGCGTCGATGCTCGCGAGAGTTGGCGCGCGGCGATCGCCGGCGCTCGAGCGGCTCGCTTTCCGCTTCCATCGGCTATTCTTGCTTGGCACCTCGTGCGTGGTCTGGCGGGGACACCGCAAAGTCTTCCAGGCCGCGCGGCGCACTTATCTTGATCTGGCGAAAGAGGCTCTTGCGGAATTCGACGGCCTCGCGCGGCTGAGCGCCGACCTCAGGAAGATCGCCCGGCTGCCTTCGCCTGCAATTCCGATCGCACGATCCGTGCGCCCTCAACCATCGACTTCATCTTCCCAAACGCCGCCTCGCGCGTCAGGTACTTCATCCCGCAATCGGGCGCCACGATGATGCGGCTTGCGTCGACGAACGGCAGCGCCCGCCGGATGCGCGCGGCCACGGTCTCGGCGCTCTCGACGTCGTTCGTCGATAGATCGAGCGAGCCGAGGAGGATCGTTTTCCCGGGCAGCTTGGTCAGGATCGAGCAATCGAGCGCCGATTGCGCCGTTTCGATCGAGATTTGCTGCGCGCGCGATTCAGCCAGTTCCGGCAGAAACGAATAGCCGCTCGGACGTTCGTGGACGAGCGCGGCGTAGCCAAAGCACAAGTGCACCACCGTCGTCCCGGTGACGCCGTCGAGGGCGCGATTCAGCGCTGCTATCCCGCACTGCCGCGCCTTTTCCGGCCGCGCTTGCATGTAAGGCTCATCGACCTGCACGAAATCAGCGCCTGCCGCGAAAAGGTCCTTGATTTCCTCGTTCACCGCCGCGGCGTAATCGGCCATCATCTCTTCTTCGGTCTCGTAGTAATCGTTTTGCGCCTGCTGCGCCATCGTGAAGGGCCCCGGCACGGTGATCTTGATGGCCCGGTCGGTGTTCCTTCGTAGGAACTCGACATCGCGTACTTCCACGGGATGTTTCCGGCGAATCTTTCCCGTAACTCGCGGGACGATGTCCAGCTTTCCCGAGCGGCTGATCGTCTGCCCCGGATTGTCGATGTCGACGCCCTCCAGCGCGGTGGCGAACCGGTTCGAGTAGCTCTCGCGCCGCATCTCCCCGTCTGTGACGATGTCGAGCCCGGCGCGCTCCTGGTCGCGAATCGCGAGAATCGTCGCATCGTCCTGCGCCTGCTCGAGCAACTCAGGCGCGACGCGCCACAAATCCGTGAGGCGCACGCGCGGCGGCAGGCGGCTGCCGAGTTTTTTCCGGTCGATCAGCCAGTCCGGCTGCGGAAGCGATCCGACGAGCGTCGTGGGAAGCAAGGGTAATGGCGATGACATGAGTTCCTCGGGCGTCGTTTATATGCTGTTTGCGAGAATTTGCCAAGCGCAGTTCGACCTCAAGAACAACGACGGATCATTCCTTAAAGATACTTGATGAGCACAACCTCGTTGTGCGCTTCGTTGTAGACGAGTTCGTCGACCAGAGACTTCGTGAGCAGGAGGCCGAGCCCGCCGGGACGAAGGCCCTTTTCCTCGCGTGCCTGTGTGTGCGCGAGGGGATCATCCTCGGGGTTGTTGATCGCCGCATGCTTCAACTCCTCGGGACGAAAGCCGGGCCCGGGATCGTCGATGCGATAGAGCAGCGCGCGCTCCGTGCGGATGTAGGAGATTCGAACCTTCTGGTTTGGATCGAGGCGGCCGCCCCATTCGATCGCGTTGTTCAGGAGTTCGCGGAACGCGAGCCCGATGCTCTCGCGCTGTTCCTGCGGCAAATCGGATTCGAGGCGCGAGAGAAAGCTTTGCACGCGATGGACCATCAGGCGCTCGCACGGGACGAGAAGCTCGACCCAGCTCGTGGTGGCCGAAAGCACTTCGATCGGCGGACTCGAAGGTTCGACCGAAAGAGCGTCGTTGACGAGGCCGAGAAGCGAGTCCGCCTCGACGGGTTTGGCGAGAAACTGAAATACGCGGTTGCGCAGCGCGCGCAAAAGCGTGCCGGACGTTTGGTCCGAGGTCATCACCACGATCTTGGGAATGTACGGCTCATCGCGCAGGAGTTCGAGCAGATCTAGGCCGCTGATCTTGGGCATCCAGATATCGAGAAGGACGAGATCGAATTTCTTGTTGCGCAGGGCCCGCAGCGCGGCCTGGCCGTCGGCAGCGGTCGAGGCCCTGAACCCGCCGGACTTCAGAATCCCTTGCACCATCTTGCGAGTGGTGGCGTCGTCATCACAAACGAGGATTTCGGGCATGACCGGGCTCCTGTGCGCGGTTGAGACAACGCCGATTGTCAGCGATGGGGACCACGCCTCGCGCGGTGGCGCGATTTCCGCACCGGGTGTTTGCCCCGGGCGGAACGGGAAGGATTTCGTCTCGCCGGGGACGCATATTCTCTCAATTTCGCGTTCAATCTGACAAGCGCTTCATCGAGCTTGCGCAGCGACGCCGGCGCCTTTGCCAGGTCTCCCCGGCGGCCCATTTGCTGCAAGTCAACCGCATTTTCCACTGCGTCGTACGCGCCGAAGATGGCAACCGCGCCCTTCATCGCATGAGCGGCGGAGGCGAGAGCAGGGGCATTCTTGCCTTCGATCGCTTGCTTGATCTTGCGAAGCTTTTCCGGATAGTCCTTCAAGAATGTTCGGGTAATGCTTCGCAAGAGTGTTTTGTCGCCACCGACGCGCGCGAGAAGAGAGGAATCGCCGGGTGTAGCGGCGGGGCGTTCGGCTGTGCGCGGCAGCGCTGTGTCGAGCGAGAAGCGCGGCGCGACCTGGCGTAAATCCTCCGCGCGAAATGGCTTGCCGAAGCAAGCGTCGAATCCAGCCGCGAGCAGGCGCCTGCGGTCTTCTTCCGCGGTGTTGCCTGTAAGAGCGAAAATGACTTGATGTTTGCCGTCCGCGGCCTCGCCGGAGCGAATTCTTTTCACGACCTCGACGCCGCTCATGCCGGGCATCTCCTCGTCGAGAAAGACCAGATCGAAGCGCCGTTTCGTGAGGGCGCCGAGAGCTTCCGGCCCGGACGCGACCGCAGTGACTTCATGGCCCTCGCGATCGAGGAGAATCTCGTTCAGCTCGAGAATCGCGGGGTCATCGTCGACCAAAAGAATTTTGAGTGGCGCAACGCGGACAGAAGAGGTTTCCGCCGGGGCGGGCGAGGAAGCAGGCGTCGACTCGGCCGGTGCGGTTCGCGGCAAACGAAACCAAAAGCGCGTCCCGCGATGTGGCAGCGATTCGCAGCCGATGGAGCCACCCCAGCGCTCCACGGTGATGCGGCAGAAATAGAGCCCCAAACCAGCCTTGCCGCCACCCTGCTTGCCCTTGGAGAAAAGAGCGAACGCGTCGGCTGGCTTGAACTCCTTGGGCAAACCTGGGCCCGCGTCGTCCACGAAAGCCTTCACGTGGAAGCCGTGGTCCTTCAACCCAATGGTAACGAGCGATCCCTTGGGCGCGTGGCGAAGCGCGTTTTCGACGAGATTCGCGAAGATGCGCGTAAGGCGCGACTCATCGCCGGCGATGCTCCAGTGTGCGTTGTGGTCGACTCGAGGGTCGAGACGAATTTTCGCGCCGTGCGACCGGAATACCGGCGCAAAGGTGGCCACCGTTTCCTCCGCGCAGCGAAGGATATTGGTGGCGGCACCGGTGCCCTCGCCGACGCCCATGGCAGAGTCGATATCCATGGCGAATGCCTGAAGGACCTCGCGAATCATGCGGTCCTGGCGTTCTGATTGTTGCGTGCCGACTTCGATCAAGCGCTTCGAGCCCGGCGTAGCCGTTTCGCGTGCGAGGACGTCGAAGCAGCCTCGCATCGCCGCCAGCGGTTGCGAGAGATCGTGGATGATACAGTGCAGCAGAATCTCCTTTTTTTGAATTTCTTTCAGCAGTTGCTCGTGAACCAGCACCGAGTCGCGGGCCGTTTGCAGCACGCGCGACCGTTCCTCGAATGTTTCCTGCGGGCTGCGGATTGAGAGAATGCGCTTGCCGTCGATCCGCCAGGCGTGGGCCTCGAGCGGGATCTGCCGGCCCCCGGCGACCTGCTCGATCCAAACGCCGGACGCGAGCGGCGTTGCCGCGTCGGAATTCCAGTGCTCTTTCGCTTCGGAGAGGAACGCGTCAAGAAACGGCGAACGATCGACTAGTGTGAGAAGGCCTCCGGCAGTCTGATGGCCCCAAACTTCATGGAACCAAGCCGGTGGATCGTACAACAGCGCAAATCTGCGGCCTGCGCGGTCTTCGCACAGGGCGTAACCCATCAGTTGCAGAAGCTCTGTAGTCAGGGACGACATCATGCACCGAGCATTTTTTCCGTCAACTTGCGGAACGCGGCGTCCACATTTTCGCCGGTCTTGGCACTGGCGCGCATCACTTCCCAGCCCTTCTCGACCAGTTGACTCTCCATGGCCGGATCAACCTCCCACGCCGATGCGAGATCAGCCTTGTTGAGCACGAAAATAAACGGCAGCGATCCGACGGCCTGCCGGACGCCCTCTTCGAGCGCCAGCGCCTTCTCGAACGTTGCGCGCCGGGTACCGTCGGCCACGAGCAGGTAGCCCGAGGCGCCGCGCACGTAGGACCAGCGCATTTTCTGAAATTCGTCCTCGCCATACAAATCCCAGAGGACCAGAGTGACTTCCTGCGAGCCAAGTTGCACCACTTTTTTGTCGATTTTAACGCCGACTGTTGTGTGATAGGCATCCGAATAGATGCTCTCGACGTAGCGGCGGACAAGGCTGGTCTTCCCTACCGCGAACGATCCGAGCATGCAGATTTTCTTCTGGAGCATGAGCTAGGGTTTCGAAGACTCCGCCGCGGAAACGCTAAACGTCACACTGCGATTGTACTGGCGTGCTTGCTCATCGGTTTCAGGCCGAAGGGGCTCGCTGGTGGCGACGCCTTCGGGACGCAGCGAGCTGCGGGCAGCGCCGTCGCGAGCCAATTGCGAGGCCACGTTATCGGCGCGATCCTTGCTGAGAAGTTGATTCGTCGATTCGGGGCCCGTGCTGTCGCTGTGGCCCACGACTTCAAGAACAACACTCCTGTGCAGCACCTGCGCCTTTTGCAGAAATGCGGTGATTTCGGGTGCAAGGAGCTTCAAAGAAGCGGCTTGATTGGGAGCCAAGTCCGCGCCGCCAACCTGAAACGTGAGCACGGTCGATCGAATCATGCCCTCGAGGCGCTGAAATTCGGCTTCGCTTGCGCTGATCAGGCGCAGCGCGTCCACACCGCGAATTCCGGGAATCATCGCGGCGCGCCATGGAAAACTCGCCAGCCAATCGTCGGGCGCAACTCCCTCCGCGTGCAACACACCATCCGCAATGCCGAGCTGCACGCCCGCCGGGGGCTTCAGCACGCTCACGACGCGCTGCTGAAGAATCGGGTCGTCGAGGGCGTAGTAGGCGCCCCAGTGAAACTCAGCCTGACGCTGGTCGAGGCCCGCGTTTCGCAACAGAATCTGCGGATCAGGGGAAAGCGGATCCCGCAGGCCGCTGATCACGAAACGCCCGCCGTGCCGCGCAGCTGAGGTCACGACAATGCCAGGCTGCCGTCCGAGAGATTCCGCATAGGCCTGCCATCGATGATTTCGCCACGCACTGAGCGTCCACCAGCCGCCCAGAAAGACCAGTAGAACGCAGGAGAAAACGAGCACGTAGGGCTTGGGGCGCAAGCTCTGCTTTTCGCGATACCGCGATTCGAGACAGGGCGTCAGGTCCTCGGTCGCCACGGCGAACGGCGCGGTCTCGCCCTGAAACTTCTGCAGCGGCTGGCCGAATTTCCGGTGGATTCGCTCGACCGCCTCGACCAAAACCGAGCGATACGCCGGCCGAGCCATGCCGCGAATGACCGCAGCCACGACGGCGTGAGGGCCTTCCTCGACCCAAACCTCGAGTTCGCCGACCTGGAGTTTTTCGACCGTTTGTCCCTGCGGCGCGTGGAAGGAATCGCGCACGAAATCCTGTATGGCGGAAAGCATTCCGGAGACAAGGCTCGGGTCTTCCATGGCCACGGCGGGAGCGACAACATGGCAGAGCGGAAGCCCTGTCTTTTTGTGGATCAGGAAAACCTGCTCGACTCGAAAGACCAGGCTGTGCAGGAGCACGATTTCGGAAAAGGGCCGCCCCGTGCGGAGCGCCTCGAGGCGCCACTGCAGCCCGCGCAGGGAAAGGCTCTGGTCCATTGCTTCATTGAATGATTCGAAGAGCTGCCGAAGCGTTTGCAGGATCGAGCGCCGAATGGCAGGGCCCATCACCGGGAACAGAGCGTCGGCCAGCGTTGTCGGGTCCTTACGGACAGATTCACGCAGAGCTGATTCGAGCGTGGGCGCGAGAGCCGCGCCCAACGCCTCTTCTCCACCCTGCTGGCGGCGCAATTGAATCGCTTCCGGCAGCACCGCGCTGAGATCGCTCGCGCGCTGTTCCGGATTCTCGACGCGCTCGCGCAAGCGCGCGAGACCCTCTTGCTCGGGCGCGAGAATCAGGTGGCGGAGCTTCTCGAACGATTTTCCCGCGTCGGCGGACACGTCTTCGTCCGGGTCGAGAGGAAGGCGGATTACGGGATCATCTGCCATGAGGTCTCAGGATGCCGAATTCATCCTTCGGCCGCAGGGAAAAGACGGCCTGTGGAACGGAGCCTACTTCCCCGGAAGTTCGAGTTCGCCCTTGAGACGCAGCGCCATCTCGGTCAGCAAGTCGGCGAGCGTGGCGCGATCGGTCTTGTCGTTTCGCAACGCTTCTGCTTCACGCTCGAGCGTGGATTCCATCTCGCCGTGCGCCTTCTGGATCTCGTTCAGCAGCGCCTTGGACTGGTCCAGAATTCGCGCGCGCAAATCGCCCTGGGCGGCCACAAGATGTTCGTCGAGTTGCGACAACCGGTTCTCCAGCGCCTTCGAGCTGTCGCGCGTCTCCCGCGTGAGTTCTTTCAGCGTCTCCACGCGCTCCGATTTTTCCGTTTTCAGGCGCTGATGAAGCGACTCGACCTCCTGCTGGACGAACGACTCGAGCGAGTCGAAGCGCCTCTTGAGGTCGTCGCGCAGGGCGTCGGAGGCCTTCGCCAGGCGCTCCTCGAGGCGCACGAAGCGCTTGTCGTAGTCGCGCATCTGGGAACCAAAGAGGATGTCGCGAATCTTGTCTACGTTGGCGCCTTCCCGAACGTCTCCGTTTCCAGGAGTCTTTTCTTCATCGTGGGCTGACATGACTGGGTCTCCCTGTTCGCCCCCATGGGCTTCTCCGGCATCGCAGCACACTACTACGACTGCGCGCCATACGGCAACTCTTTCACACGGCGAACGGCCTGCTCTCCTGCTGTCGCAAGCGGATGTTCGAGTCCTGGAGATACTAGGCGGGCTCTGCGATCGATCCGGTTATTCCCCTCCCTCTCCGAATACTTGCGCGTAGGTCTTGCCGTAGGGATAAAAGCGATCCTTTTCGCCCCGCTTCCATGCGGCTTTCAGTTCCGTGCTGCCGAGGTCCCAATCCGGGCGGCACTTCTTCAAGACCGCTCGCAGATCTTGCCGAAGTTCTTCAATCGTCGGCCTGCCGAAAAACCAATAGCCCATATAAATCCTGAATATGATGAGTCCGGGTTCGAGGACGATCGTGTGCGGGATCATTGGATTGTGCTCCGCATCCGTGTACTCGGCGATATCCAGATCTTTCGGTACCATGCGCCCCGCGTCGGACAGAAACGGCCAGTGCGCTCCGACGCCCGTGCGGTATTCATTCGTTTCGACTACGTTGTCCGTGCTGATCGTAACCAAGCGGCAGTAGCCGACCTCTATTTCGCGATAAAGCTGGACCAACCCCTCCGCTTGCCTGCGGTCCTTCGGGCAGAATCCTCCGCGGCTGAGGACCAGAATCACTGGATCCGGTCCTTGCAGCTCCGAAAGCTTGCGCCGCTTTGTGGTGTGATCGGTTAGCTCGTAATCAGGGAACACAGCGCCGGGTACGATATCTGCTCGCATCGGTTGAACCTCTCTTCGCGTGAAGGAGTGTTGAGTGGGCGCTCGCCGGTGGTCGTGTCCAGCTGCGGGCGGAAGATTTGGTCAGGTCTATAACGCCACAAGTATAAGCCGTTCTGCTCGCCTGACGAATAGATCAGATTGCGGAAAAAGGCAGGAATCACTCGGTGGGCGTGTGGCCGTTTGAAGGCGGGGGTGATTCGGCGCCAATGCCTTCGACTAGATCTTCGTCCAGAGCCGGCAGGGTGGGCAGCACTTCCGAGGCGATCGAGCGGTTCTGGATCACCACGTCTTTCTTCATCTTGCCGTCGCGGAATTCGAGCGCGCGCTTCGCGTATTGCGCGATATCCGGCTCGTGCGTCACGATTACGACCGTCAGACCGTGCTCGGTGTTCAGCTTCTGGAAAATATCCATGATTTCGACGCTCGTACGGCTGTCGAGATTCCCTGTCGGCTCGTCCGCCAGCAGCAGAGAAGGATTGTTGACCAGCGCCCGCGCGATCGCTACCCGCTGCTGTTGTCCCCCGGAAAGCTGTGAAGGAAAGTGGCCCTCGCGGTCCGCCAGTCCTACGCGCTGTAGCGCTTCGCGCGCGCGCCGTTCGCGCTCTTCGATCGCGATGCCCGCATAAATCGTCGGCAATTCCACGTTTTCGAGCGCCGAAGTGCGCGAAAGCAGGTTGAACTGTTGGAAAACGAATCCGATTTTCTGGCTGCGAATCTTCGCCAGCTCCCTCTTGGTGAGCCCGGAGACGTCCTTCCCGTCGAGGAAATAGTGCCCGCGCGTGGGCTTGTCGAGGCAGCCGATGATGTTCATCAGGGTCGATTTGCCCGACCCCGATGCGCCCATCACCGCCACAAATTCGCCCGGATAGATTTCGAGCGACACGCCGCGCAACGCGTGCACCTGCACTTCGCCCAGATCGTACGTTTTGACGATATTCTCGAGCCGGATGGTAGGCGCGTTCTCGGGCTTCTCAGCCGTCCTGGTCTTGGAGGGAACCTGTCCTGTCGTCGAGCGCTCGTCCATTGGGGGTTGGCCGGGTGTACGTCGCGGGCTGGCCGATCGGCGGCGGCCCTTCCGTTAGTGCCCTGCTGCCGCCTGACGCTCGGCGTCCTTCTTCCGCTGCTCGTCGATGCGCCGCATGAAGTCGTCGAATTTTCCCTGCTGTTCAGGTGTCAAGATCGCGCGGATCTGCGCGCGGCCTTCGAGCCGAATCTGTTCCTGCTGCGGATCGAGCGGCGCATAGAGCGCGGCCCACTTCGCGCGCGTATCGTCGATGATGGCGATCATCTGTTTCTGCTGATCGGGTGTCAATTGCAGCTCATGCGTGCACTGCGCAATCACCTGAGCGCGGGTCGGATTCGTATTCACCGGCGCGGGTCCGCCCAACACGCGCTCGCCCCACAGATGGACGCCGACGCCACCGAGGAGCACCCCCAACAAGAACACCACGAAAAAGAGAGCCGCTGCTTCTCGCCTTGCCTTAGTGGTTGCCATGGTTGGTTTCCGCCACCATTATCAGAGCTTCATCTCCGTTCGCCGGCGTGTTCACCGGGTCGGGAATGAAAAGGTCTCGCACGATAGGACGTGCCGCGACGGCATTTGGTTGCGGCCGCCTGCCCCAGCCCGCGTCGTAGGTTACCAACAGGCCGAGCGCCAGCGTAGCCGTCACCGCGAACCTCCACCCGAACGACACAAACGGCTGCCAGAAGCCGCCCCGTTCGGCGCTTCGTTCCTCTTCCGCGGCGCGAATCCGCGTCATCACTGAGCGCGAAAATGCCAGACCGGGATCCTCCGCGCTCGCGGCAGCCCGCAGCAGTGCCGTGCTCATCACGGCGCTCTGCCATGCTTGAGCGCATGCCGCGCACGAGCCCACGTGCGCTGAAACGCGCTGCGCCTCGGCGCCCTTCAGCTCTCCGTTCAGATAGTCTTCGAGCAGCAGCTCATAGTCCGGACATGCCGCGTGTCTTGCTCCATTGTCCGTTGCCATACTTACGCCTTCCTTTCAACGAGCGAAGCCGCGCCCGTTTTCTTCCCCTGCGACAGCCTTCGCCGATACACATCCATGATGCGCCCGCGAGCACGGAACAGTCGCACCTTCACCGTGTTGACGTTGAGCTTGAGAATCTCCGCCAGTTCCTGCACCGAAAAGCCCTCGACCTCTTTCAGGAGCAGCAGCTGACGGTCTTGCTCCGGCAGCGTGTCCAGCATTCGCTCCAGCAGCTCCCGCGCTTCGGCCCGGTCGTTCGGGCCTTCGGGCGGCCGGTCGGCGGAAACGATTCCGTCCAGCCGTGATACCTGCTCTTCCGATAGATCCGCCTCATACACCAGAGGCCGCACTTTTTTCTTCCGCAAATAGTCCCAACATTCGTTCACCGCAATCTTGTACAGCCACGTGGAAAACGCAGCGCGCTGATCGAATCTCTTTATGCCCAAGTATGCTTTCAAGAAAACCTGCTGCGCCACATCCTCCGCGTCATCGGGCCGCCTCAGAATTCCGTTGACCAGAGCGAAAACCCGCTGCTGGTGCCGCCGCACGAGATCCTCGAACGCCGCCTCGTTCCCGCCCTGGGATAGGCGTACTAGTTCGCGATCCTCCTCCTGCCGTCCCGCTCGATCGAGCGAGATCGCCATCGCCGGGGCGGTTGCAGCCATATGTTTTGAGACGTTTGCCATCCCTGCCCGGTTTCGCCAAAAAGAACGGTATTCCTCTAGTTCGTTCTTGCGAGCGTCACTGCTTCATGCAACAATACCCGCCATGATAATCGGAGAACGCCTTCGCTTGCTACGTGAAACAAAAAAGCTTTCCCAGGGCGACATCGAAAAGCGCACGGGACTGCTTCGCTGCTACATCTCGCGCGTCGAAAACGGTCATACCGTTCCGGCGATCGAGACGCTGGAAAAGCTGGCTCGAGCCATGGAAGTCCCGCTCTACCAGCTCTTCTACGACGGCGAAGAGCCACCGGAGCTTCCAAACCTTCCCAAGCGGAAGAGTGCGGATGATATCGCATGGGGAAGCACCGGAAAAGACGCTCGTTATCTGGGCCGCTTCCGTCGTCTCCTTGGCCGCATCGAGGAGCCCGACCGGCGCTTGCTTCTGTACATGGCCCAGAAGATGGCGAACCGCTAACGGAGTTCCGGGGGGATTTTTTCTCCGCGGGCGGGTCGAATTTTCTGGCGTGGATATCAGCATACTTCTTGTGTGCCCGATCGGCGTGACTTCGGCCGCCAATCTCGATCGGCACGCCGACCACCAGTAGTGTACTCCCATCGTTGATAATTCTGGGCGCGCGGTTCTGGTGCTAGAGGCTTATTCCCATTCGATCGTGCTCGGCGGCTTCGAGCTGATGTCGTATACCACGCGGTTAACCCCCGGCACTTCGTTCACGATCCGAACGGAAATCCTTTCCAGCACTTCCATGGGCAGCCTTGACCAGTCAGCTGTCATGGCATCGAGGGATTCCACAACCCGTACGGCCACCGTGTACCCGTAGGTCCGCCCGTCGCCCATCACGCCGACGCTTCGCACCGGCAGCAACACGGCGAACGCCTGCCACACCTTTTCGTATAGTCCGGCCCGCCGAATTTCGTCGACGACGACGGCGTCGGCCCCGCGGAGCGTTTCGAGTTTTTCCGGCGTGATGTCGCCCAGCAGCCGCACCGCCAGTCCGGGTCCGGGAAACGGATGCTTCACCAGGATTTCCTCCGGCAAGCCGAGTTCGCTTCCGATCTGGCGCACTTCGTCCTTGAAGAGATCTCGCAGCGGCTCGACCAGTCCAAATGGCATGTCCTTCGGCAATCCGCCGACGTTGTGGTGCGACTTGATCACCGCCGACGGCCCTTTTACAGACACCGATTCGATCACGTCCGGATAGAGCGTCCCCTGCACCAGAAATTTCACCGGCAGTCCGCCTTGCGAGCTGGCCGCGAGCTTGCGCTCTTCCTCGGCGAATACCGCGATAAACTCATTGCCGATGATTTTGCGCTTCTGCTCTGGATCCGAGATTCCTTTCAGCTGGCGCAAAAATCTCTCGGATGCGTCGACACCGATCACGTTCAGGCCCAGCCGCTCGCGCAGCATTTCGAGCGTGTCGCGAAATTCGCCGCGCCGCAGCAGCCCCGTATCGACGAATACGTTCGTCAGGCGGTCGCCCATGGCTCGATGCACGAGCAAGGCCGCGACCGTCGAGTCCACGCCGCCGCTTAGCCCGCAAATCGCTCGCGCGTCTTCCGTCTGCTCGCGGATACTCTCAACCGTTTCGGCGATGAACCCCGCGCGGTTCCAGTTGCGCTTCGCGCCGCAGATCGCGAAAACGAAATTTTGCAATACTTCGGTCCCGCGTTCCGTGTGATTCACTTCGGGGTGGAATTCGACCCCGTAGAATTTCTTTTCGGGATCCTCAACGGCGGCGACCGCGTTTTCGGTGCGTCCGGTGACGTGAAATCCCGCCGGCAATCCGACTACGTGGTCGCCGTGGCTCTCCCACACCTTGAGGCGCCCTGATAATCCTTTGAAAAGCGGCGAACCCATCTGTATGCCCAGCTCCGCGGGGCCATACTCGCGCCGGTCGGCACGTTCTACTTCTCCGCCGAGCGTGCTGGTCAGCCATTGCATGCCGTAGCAAATGCCGAGCACCGGCACGCCAAGCTGGAGCACTTTCGGATCGCACACGGGCGCGTCCGCGTCGTACACCGAGCTCGGCCCACCCGAAAGCACGAGACCCAGGGGCTCCTGCGCGCGAATCTCATCGAGCGAAGCCGTGCACGGCAGGATCGCGGAAAACACCTGCTGTTCGCGGATGCGCCGCGCGATCAGTTGTGTATACTGCCCGCCGAAATCCAGGACCACGATGCCGTGTCTCGTGCTCACTACGCCTCCGATTTGTTTTTGCGCCGCCGCCACGCCGTCCACCCTCGTTCCTCCGTGCGCATAGGTTCTGCCGTTGGGGTGCCGGGTGCCCCGCCCTTGATTCTGAAGGGTGGGGATTTTGCTACCGTAAGACGATATTCACCAATTTCTTCGGCACGACGATGATCTTCACGATCTGCTTGCCCGCAATCAATGGAGCGATGCGCGGATCCTTGACCGCCCGCTCGCGCGTCTCGTCCTCGCTTAGCTCGGCCTCGACGAGAA
Source organism: uncultured Acidobacteriota bacterium (assembly GCA_963836125.1). Lineage (GTDB taxonomy): Bacteria > Acidobacteriota > Terriglobia > Acidiferrales > UBA7541 > Palsa-295. The sequence continues at coordinate 106,787 of CAWIIK010000002.1, read as the reverse complement.
TCTTTCCGCGCACGCGCCCGTTGATCTGGATGATGATTTCGACCTGCTCGTCGCGCGTCAGGTCCTCGCGATAGCGCGGCCATTTCTCCTTCGACAGTCCGGTCGAATTGCCGAGCTTCTGCCACAGCTCCTCGGCGACGTGCGGAGTCATCGGCGAAAGCATCAGAATCATCGCCGAAAGCACGCGCTTCAGGATCAGCGGCGAAATATCCTGATCGAGCGGCTCCTGAGCGGTCAGCTCGTTCACCAGCTCCATGATCAGCGCCACCGAGGTATTGAAATGCCAGCGCGACTCAAAATCGTTCGTCACGCGCTTCAGCGTCTGGTGCGTCTTGCGGACCAGAATCTTTTCCTTAGGCGTCGCCGTCGTCATGTCGGTCGCCTGCTCCAGATCGACTGGCTCAGCCGGCAACCGCCCGGCGTGTTTTTCGACCAGCCGGTAGACGCGATTCAGAAATCGCGCCGAGCCCTCGATTCCCTGCTCGCTCCATTCCAGATCTTTTTCCGGTGGCGCCGCAAAGAGCGTGTACATCCGCCCCGTGTCGCAGCCGTACTTGTCCGCCATCTCGATCGCGCCGACTACATTGCCGCGCGATTTCGACATAGCCACTCCCCCTTTTTGCACCATGCCCTGCGTGAAAAGCCGGCCAATCGGCTCGTCGTGGTTAGCGAGCCCGAGGTCGCGCATTACCTTGCAGAAGAATCGCGAATAAAGGAGATGGAGAATCGCATGCGTGATTCCGCCGACGTACTGGTCGATCGGAAACCAGTAGCGCACCTTCCCCTGATCGTACGGCGCCTTGTCGTTGTGCGGGTCGGTGTACCGGTAGAAATACCATGACGAATCGACGAAAGTATCCATCGTATCGGTCTCGCGCCGCGCCGGGCCGCCGCACTTCGGACAAGTCGCATTCACGAACGCCGGGTCGCTGGCGAGCGGCGATTGGCCCTGTCCCGTCAGCGCAACATTTTCAGGCAGCCGCACCGGCAGCTGATCGTCCGGCACGCCCACGATTCCGTCCTTCTCGCAGTAGACAACGGGGATTGGCGTGCCCCAGTAGCGCTGCCGGGAAATGCCCCAGTCTCTTAGCCTGTATGTCGTTTCGCCCTTGCCGAAACCCTTGGACTGGGCGTCCGCGCTCATCTTCTCAATCGCCTGCTCAGACGTCAGCCCGGTGTATGGCCCGGAATCGACGAGCCGGCCGTATTCCGTATAGGCCTCGTTCATCCTGTCAGGACGCAGCGGCGGACCGCCCACGAGCTGTATCACGATCTTCAACGGCAGATGATATTTCTCCGCAAACTCGAAATCGCGCTGGTCGTGAGCCGGCACCGCCATCACCGCGCCAGTCCCATATTCCGCGAGAACGAAATTCGCCACCCATATCGGAACGCGCTCACCGGAAAACGGGTTCAGCGCAAACCGCCCGGTGAAAAATCCTTCCTTCTCGGCCGTCGCGATGTCCGCCGCTTTCACGCTCTTGCCTTGCATCGCCTTGAGCTGTGCTTCCATCGCCGAGCTACCGCGCACACCCGCGAGCAGTTCGGGAACCTGGGGATGAGCCGGCGACAGCAAGACCGCTCGGACGCCGTAAATCGTGTCCACCCGCGTCGTGAAAACCTCGATCGGCGCCGTCGTCATGTCCGATACCGCAAAGCGTACGCGCGTGCCGCGCGACTTCCCAATCCAGTTCTGCTGCATCACCAGAACACGCTCGGGCCATCCTCCTTCGAGCTGCTTCATGCCGTCGAGCAACTCGTCCGCATACTTCGTGATTCGCAGGAACCACTGTTCGAGTTCTTTCTGCTCGACCTGTGTGGTCTCGTGCCGCCAGCAAAACCCCTCGATCACTTGCTCGTTCGCGAGCACGGTGGCGCACTCAGGACACCAGTTGACCTTGCTTTTCTTCCGGAAGGCAATTCCCTTCTCCAGCATCCGCAGGAAAAACCATTGATTCCATCGGTAGTATTCCGGCTCGCACGTGGAAATTTCGCGCCGCCAGTCGTAACTGAATCCGAAACGCCTTAGAACTCGGCGGAATTCCTCAATGTTCGCGTTCACCCAATCGCGCGGATGCGTGCCGTTCTTGATCGCCGCGTTTTCCGCCGGCAGTCCGAAAGCGTCCCAGCCCATCGGGTGCAGCACGTTGTATCCGCACATCCGTTTGTATCGGGCCACGGCATCGCCGATCGTGTAGTTCCGCATGTGGCCCATGTGCAGCGTACCGGAGGGATACGGGAGCATTTCGAGCAGGTAGTATTTCGCGCGCGTCGCGTCGTTATCGACCGCGCGAAACGTCTCCTGCTCCTCCCACACCTGCTGCCACTTGGCCTCGATACGCTGCGGGTCGTAATCGCTCACTCTGCGGTCTCCCTGAGTCTCCGAAACTGTAGTTTGCGCCATCTGCCTTGCTGTCCGCCCGCTCCGGGGTTTTCTTCTCTGCGACCTCTGCGCCTTCTCCGCGTCCTCTGCGTTAAGCCTTTGACTTCCCTTTAGCCTTGCTTCTCACTGCGATCTTCGCCGCGCCGCGTTTGCCCCGCCGGGGCTTCATGCCTTCTCCGGTCGCCCGGACCGCGCGCCCGGTGAGCCGCCACAGCGCAGCCACATTTCGCTTGTCGTCGCCCGGCTTATCGATCGGCGTCTCCAAAATGAACGCACGCCCCGCGAGCAGCCGATGCTTCAGTATTTGGCGAAACGCGTCGAGCCCGATCTTGCCCTTCCCGATGTGCTCGTGCCGATCAACGCGCGACCCAAGCGCCGTCTTCGAATCGTTCATGTGGACCACGCGCACGCGGTCTAGCCCCACCGTGCCCTCGATATGCCGCAGAGCAGCTTCGAGCCCTTCGGCCTTGCGGATATCCCAGCCCGCGGCGAAAAGATGCGCCGTATCGATGCAGATCCCCAGAGGGAGCTCGGAGCACGCATCGATGATCGCCCTCAGCTCCTCGAACCGTGAGCCGAGCGAACTTCCCTGACCCGCGGTGTTTTCGAGCAGGATCCGCAGCTCGCCGAGCCTTAGCCCGCGCGCGGCCTGCTTCAGGGACTCGGCGATCGCCGCCACGCCCGCTTCGACCGAGCTCTCGAGCCGGCTCCCTGGATGAACCACCAGAAAATCCGCACCGAGCGCTCTTCCTCGGACCATTTCCTGGTGGAACTCCTGCACGGACTGCGTCCGCAGCACCGGATTCGGCGATGCCAGATTGATCAGGTAGTTTGCGTGAATGACAAGGGGCCCAAGTCTGAGTTCCCCGCGCCGCGCGCGAAATCGCACCGCCTCGGTCTCGGCGATGCGTGAGTTCCCACGCGCCCACATCCGCGGGCTCGACGAAAAGATCTGCAGCGCGTTCGCGCCCAGCCCGTGCGCCATTTCGAGGGCACCAACAACATCACCCGCGATCGACGTGTGGATGCCGATGCGCAGGCTGCCGTCTTTCCAAGCTGGGATTTCGGGTTCGGGAGGCGGTTCCGGACGGTACTCGTCGGCCGCATCGAAGGCCACGGTAATTCGGTGTTGTGTCTCTGCCATTCCCTCAGGGATCCGACCGTACCGCAAGTCCTATAATGTCAAATTTTATCGGAAACCGAGCGTTGGCGCAAACTGACGCAAAAATAGGCAATGTGAGGTTTGGCCGCACGTCCGGGATCAGCCCAACTGCCTCAACACAGAGGACGCGGAGCAAATCACGAGGACCCGGAGACCCCAGGGCTGTATTTTCTGTGCCCTCTGCGTTTACCTGTGCGTGAGACGCGCCCCGCAGCAAACTCACTTCAACTCGCTGAACTTGAACGAAATCGACTTGGATTCCTTGGGCGCGATGGTGACGGTCTGGTCGAGCGTGGGGAGGTATTCGTGCCAGGCCTCGATGGTGTAGGTGCCGGGCGGGAGATTCTTCAGCTCGAATCTACCGGTTTTCGTGGTCATGTCGTAGTAGGGATTATCGAAGACGAAAAGAAACGCGCGCATCCACGGATGGATATTGCACGCAACCGGAATGCCAAGCTCCTGATGCGGGAATTTCGTCATGAACGGCGGCGCGCCTTCGGGCAGCGAGCGGTTCCACGATTTGTTTTCGCGCGGCATTGGGTGAACGTTGTGCGTTACCGGATCGGTATTCTTGATCTCAAGGGGCTGATTTGTCCGAAAAGCGAGCACGCGCGGGACGTACATGCAGCCTTTCTGGTCGAGGACAGCCGGATCGGTCGGCGTGTCGTAGCGATAGGCGCCGAGGCCGGATTTGACATATACGACCGTATCAGCCAGCGCATCGTGAGGCCCGAGCACAACGATCGGCGGCACCACAGGTTTCGGATTGGCCTGCACGCACGCCGGCTCGGCGCTCATGTCGATGGCGTGAAATTTAGGTGGCGTGCCCTCGAATGTGACCGTGCCGGTGATTGTCCCCGCCGTCGCGGGATCGACCACGGCGGTAGGCTCGGGAGGAGCCGAAGAATTTTCGTTTTCGTTCCTGCTACATCCGGCGATTGCGAAGCCGAGAATGATTGCCAACGCCAAAACAGCGGGCCGAATCTTCAAGAGTAAGAAATCCTTTCTGCGCAACCGGATATCTTAACAAGTCCGCAGAAGGATGAAAAATCGAACGAAACTCTCTCTGTGCCTCTGTGGCAAGGCTAGCTGCCGTAGCCCGGCGGCGGAACGAATCCGCCAATCTCCCGCCCGAGCAAATCCGCAAAGGTGATCGTCGTCGCGTCTTCCCAGTACGGCCCCATGATCTGAATCCCGACCGGCAATCCGGCCTCTGTGCGGCCAACCGGCGCGACCGTCGCCGGACATCCCGTCAGCGTGGCAGGGCTGATCCAGTTCAGACCATCCATATAGCTCCGCGGTCCGCCAGCCGTGGCAATCGAGCGCCGGCTCTGCGGCTCGCTGTGATCGTGCGGAAACGCTGCTGTGAATGTCACCGGCGAAAGGAACACGTCCACCTCATCAAAGTAGGCTTGCCACTGCGTCCTAAACCTCACGCGCCGCAAATTCTGCGCTTGCCAGTGTGTGAATGAGGTAAGGGTCTCAGCGGCCGCGGCGCCGGACATCTCTTCGAATTTCCGCCGCTGCTCTTCCTGGGCCTCCGGTGGAGACATGCTGATTTCGAAGGCGAAGAGCATGTAGAGATACGTGTCCAGTAGCGCCGACGGCTGCAACCCGCCCGGCCATCCCGGCTTCATCTTCGCGCCGGCACGAGCCACGCTCTCGACCACCTTCTCTAGCTCGGCCCGCACGTCCGGCGCGGGCGGAGCGATCGGATCGTCGAGCACATAGCCAACGCGAAAATCTTTCAGGCTCTGACCGCGCGCGGCCGGCATCTCCCACTTCCACGCTTTGGCGTCCCAGCGCTCGGGTCCGCCCAGCACCTTCAACGCAACGAGCAAGTCACTCGCACTGCGCGCCATCGGCCCTGCAACAGCGAGCAACGTCGAAAAGCCCGGCGAACTCGGCGTGCCGCCCGGCTGCTGGCCGCTCTGGCTCACCAAGTCCAGTGTCGGCTTGTGCCCATAGATTCCGCAGAAATGCGAAGGCACGCGAATCGAGCCGCCGATATCGCTCCCCACGCTCAGATATCCGAGCCCCGCCGCTAGCGCCGCCGCCGACCCTCCGGAGGATCCGCCCGGCGTGCGCTTCAAATCCCACGGGTTGTTTGTCGTCCCATAGATCGGATTGTAGGTTTGCCAATCGGCGAGATTGACGGGGACATTCGTGGCGCCGATCAACACCGCTCCCGCGCCCAGCAATCGATCGACGACGGCTGCATTCCGCGGCGCTTTTGACTCCTTGAAAGGCGGTATTCCCCACGTGCACGGACGCCCCGCCACGGCGAAGCTCTCCTTCACGTGAATGGGAACCCCATGGAAAGCGCCCAGGGATTCCCCGCGGGCGAGCGCCTCGTCCGCTTGCGTTGCGCGAGTTAGCGCGTCTTCCTTGAGCCGATACGCGAAAGCGTTGAGCGCCGGATTGAAGCGTTCGATTCGCTCGAAAACGTGCCGCGTAAGTTCTACCGACGAAATCTTCTTCTCTCGAATGGCTTCGGCCGCCTGTAACGCGGATAAAAAGCCAAGGTCGTGACCAGGAGCGCCCGATGGAGACGCCGCTGCTGATGAATTCATGTGCAACCTCTTTGGAAATCGACGTGCGACGCCATTTTTCCAGAATCGCGCCGCGTATGCCGGGAACTGTATCCGCTCTTCTCAACAATCGCAACAGGTCGTCCGACAGAGACGAAGTCGCAGGCAACGTTGAGCCAGCTTTGATTTATGATCCCATAGCGGAGGACACTCATGGACTCGCCGCCCCAGGCATCGTCAAAGATTGCCATCGTCACCGGCGCAGGCAGCGGTATCGGCAAGTACGTCGCAGTTGCTCTCGCCCGCGGAGGCTATTCCGTGGTTCTCTCCGGTCGGCGCAAGGAGCCTCTGGAGGTGGCCGCGCTCGAGGCGAGACAAGCCGAACCGCACGCGCGGACGCTCGTGGTGCCCGCGGACGTCACCAATGCCGCCTCCGTGCGCGATCTTTTCGCGAAAACAAAAGACGCGTTCGGCCGCCTCGATCTGCTGTTCAACAATGCCGGCATCTCCACCGGCGGCCCACTCGAAGATCTAACCTACGAGCAATGGAAGTCCGTGGTCGACACGAATCTCACCGGCCCATTTCTCTGTACCCAGGAAGCATTCAAAATCATGAAGAGCCAGGAGCCGCGCGGCGGCCGCATCATCAACAACGGCTCGATCTCGGCGCACGCCCCTAGGCCGAATTCCGCTCCCTACACGGCGTCGAAACACGGGATCACCGGCCTCACCAAAGTCACTTCGCTCGATGGGCGAAAGTACGACATCGCTTGTGGCCAGATCGATATCGGAAACGCGGCGACCCACATGGTGGAGAGAATGAAGAAGGGCGTTCCCCAGGCGAACGGCACGATCGCGGTCGAGCCCACGATGGATCCGGCGGACGTGGCCCGGGCGGTCGTGTACATGGCGTCGCTCCCGCTCGACGCCAACGTCCAATTCATGACCGTCATGGCGACCAAGATGCCCTTTATTGGCCGTGGCTAAGGTTTTGATGGGCATGCGTACAAGCTCCCGGCCCGGCAGGTCGGCTGGGTAGTATCTCCCGCAGAATGATGGTGATGAGTGGTCCAATTGCTCGGATGGGGCGATTGCTGGTTAGGAACTAGTACTACTGGGCTATTGCCGCCAAGCCCCTCTAAGCGCAGCATATAAATAGCAGCAGACCGTGGCACGGGTGCCGGACACGGAGACTGCGCGCGATCAAAACGCGCCCAGGGGGACGTGTCCATTTCGGGGAACAGAACGCCAGCGCCGCAAATTCCGTCGAACGGGACGAAGAAGAATGGCTGACTCCACTCCAACTGCTCAAGTGACCGCCCGGGAGATTCCCGTCACGGTTCAAGGATCGCAGGTCATTGACGGGACCGAACGGCGCGAGCTGTTCACCGAAACACTGAAGACAACACTTATCTTTGACAACGGCGCGGCGATCAACCTGAAGGCAAGAGTCGCCCGCGGGCAATCCCTCTTTCTGCGCAACGAGCTGTCCGGGCGAGAAATCCTCTGCCGGGTGGTCGAGGCACCGCCCCCGGGCCAGCCCGGCTGCACGGATCTCGAATTCACCATTCACGATCCGGATTTCTGGAATGCTCCGGCAATCGAACGCGTCGCCGACGCCGGAGAGAAATCAGAGCCGCAAGAATCGTCCTCAGCGGCGGCGGAAAACGCGGGGGGCTCGCCGCGCCCTGAATCCAGCGCGGAATCCGGCGCCCCAACCGGCACCGAGGTTCCTGCGGTCACTTCCGAAACTCCGGCCGCATTACTCCTTTCCTCTTCATCCGAGCAGGCCCAAAAGCCATCCCTTCCGGCGGGCGGCGCGGAAGTCGACGACGCGAAAGAAGCCGAGCAGCTGGCCGGGATCCTCGCAAAATATGCCCGAGCGATAGCCAACCGGGCATCGGCGAAGAGCGCCGAGAAAGAGGCGCAGCAACAGGCTGCGTCGGATGCCACGTCGCCGCAGGGCGACGCAATCGCAGGAACTACGGGTAAGGCCAAAGCGTTCTCGACGCTCGCATTTCGGTTGCACGGGGTACGCGAACTCACGATCCGGAAAAACCCGATTGCTTTGGGCGTCCTTGCGTGCATCGTGATCGGGGCGGCACTAGGAGTCGCGTGGGACGTAACCCGCATGTTGTATCCTGCCGGCTTTCAACCGTTGTCGGTCCTAGCGCACACCAAGATGCCAACGCCGCACGCCGGGGCAAAAGCGTCGAAAGCAGAATCCGCCAGCGCAAGCAAGACCAAGGAACCATCCGCCCGCCCGGTGTCGAAGATTCAGCCGCCCGCCGCCGCTCAAGTACCTGCCGCGCGCATCGAAAAGAGTCCGGCCGCGACGACAGAGAGAATCGAAGCCGCACGGAGCGCTAAGATCGTTGAAGATCCGGCCATGCGCAAAGCGGAAGCGCGCCCGGCCGCGCTGATCTCCGATCGGCTAGTCCCAGAGCAAGAGAAGAATCAAAAAGGGGAGCCGGGCGCCCCCGAAATCACTCCCGCCAAAATCGTGGCTCAATTCCAGCCGCCTCTTCCCAAGTGGGCCAAAGATCTGGACCTGGACGGGGTTGTGACACTCGATGCCGTAATCGACGAGAAGGGAAACTTGCGGCAGGCGAAACTTCTCTCGGGCCCGCGTGTGTTAGAGAGTTCGGCCGAAGGGGCAGTCGGCCTGTGGATATTCCAGCCCGCCCTCAAGGACGGCAAGCCCACCGCGGCGCATATGACGTTGACGGTCGAATTTCAGCGCTAGCCTCAGCAAGCTCGCCAGCGAGATACGCGCCGCCTATCGGTGACGCAGCCGCAGGAAAAATCCCCCGACGCCGCCCGATAGAAGAGCTCCGGCGTAAAACCAGTGAGCACCTGGCAATCCCACGAAGCCTATGAACAGCAGTCCCAGCACGACGACCAATCCGACTGGATGCTCTGTGAAAATGCCGACGCCGTAGCGCCCCAATGGCACCACTTCTGTTGGGTCAGGTTCGGAGTCGCGCCGGGCCGCTTTGCGAGAGCCTTGATGCAGAATGCCACCGGGAGTGCGCATGAACGGTACGATATGCCCGTGGATCGCTTGCGGCAAGCGACCGTCGCACGTCGAGGCAGCGCAGAGTAAACACGGCGACAGAAGCGGGCCTCACGCGCCCGCTATTTCGTCCCCGCGCAATGTCTATGGGTCCACGATCAACTTGCCTTTCATTTTGTCGTGGCCGAAGCCGCAGAACTTCGCGCATTTGAAGTCGTAAGTGCCGGGTTCCTCGGCGACGAAATCGACGACCTGGTCGACGCCCTTTTTCACTTTGCCGTTTTCGTCGTGTTGATCGAATACGAGGCCCGGCGTGCCCTTCTCCGTGGTCCCCTCGGGGCAAGCATCCAGCTTCACGCCGTGCGTGACGTCCTCGGAATGCACCCTCGGCTCGACGTGCTCCCCTTTGCGGGCGTGGAATTCGTTTGGAGTGAATTCGTACTTTTGGGGCGATCTTCGATGACGTGGGGCGGCGCAGTTTGAGTGTGAGGAGCTTGCGCGCGAACTATCCAGTATGTCGCCATCGAAAGCACGAAGGAAGCTGCAACGAGAGAACTCGCTTTTTTCATGGCACCCCCCAACCGCCCTCGCATGGATCGCAAGGGCGAGGTAGGATGCGCTTCGCCCGTTGGTGTTGCCCAGCAGTAAATTCGGCTATAGCGCAATATCACGCCGGAGGCGCGCATGAAAAGAAAAAAACGCGCGGCTCCCGGTGGCGGATGGGAGCCGCGCGTTCACACCTGCGGGAAGGCTCAGCAGATGTTGGCCGAGTTGCGAACGGTTCAGCGGGGCAGGAACTGGACTGACGCCGCGAGCGCTGGATTTTGCCGGAGCAGGCGATTGAGCTTGGCGCGTAAGCGCTCGGCGTCCATCCCGGCGGACTGGCACACGGCCGGGAAATCCTTCTGATCCTGAAAGAGATATTCTTCCGCCTGGCGTTTCGAGCGGAGAGGACCGGAAATCCATTCTTGAATCGCGGTCACGATCACTGCTTGCCACAGGCGCTTTTCGACGCCTGCGGGTAGATCAGCAAATACCTGTGTATCCAGCACACCTGCATTTGTAGCCATATGGTTCCCCCGGGATATGCCGCAGCGGCTGGGTGCGGCGGAGAGTCGTATCGGCTAAGGGCAACGATTTGGCCGAACGAGCGTGCGGCCACGCTGTTTCTCGGCGCGATGTGCCGTTTCAGTGAAGGCCGTCCGCGCTGCGCCCGCACGACTTAGCTCTCTATGGCTCGCGTGGGCATCTGCGCTCGGCATATTGGGGCGGACGCGAGGGATGAATCGAGCAAAAACTTCCTCGGGGTAGATAGGATTTTCCAGTCACGCTGGGCTAAACAGTTTGCTCTTGCTGCGAAGGTTCCGACCGCCGTTTATTGTCAGGATGGAGGTGCAGCCACCGTACCAAGCCATACCAAATCAGCAGGATCAACACGAACCAATCAGTTCCGCAACGCGAATACGAACGAGATTCCTGGCGGCCCACCGGTTTGCGCTCTGAGACCGGGATACCCCCTCTGGGAGATCCACTCTCCGACGGGGGTTGCAAAGATACTCACGAATTGCATGACGTCCTGCGCGAGAAGCCAGCCACGAGCGACCGCTCGAGATCATGTAGCTCCCGGTCACCTTTGCCATCAGGCCCTTGTCGCCTGCGCGCGCTAGGAACGCGCCGTGGCCCGCTCCGTGAGGATCTCCGCCATCGCCGCGAGCGCGCGGTTGATTCCGGCGCGATCCACGTCGTAATGCGTCACCATGCGGATCGCGTAGTTCCCGGTCGGCCCGGCGAGGATGTTTTGCTTGCCAAGCGCGGCGCAGATATCCGCCGCTGTGCGCCCCGTGCCGGTGACGTCGAAAATCAGGATATTCGTTACCACCCTCGCGGGATCGATCGCGATGCCCTGCAGGCGCGCGAGCCCCTCAGCCAAATAGCGCGCATTTTCGTGGTCGTGGTGCAGGTTCTTCGGCGATTCCTCGAGCGCGACGAGTCCGGCGGCCGCGAGGACGCCCGCCTGCCGCATACCGCCGCCCAGAAGCTTGCGCGTCACGCGCGCCCGCTCGATGAAATCGCGCGAGCCGACCAACATCGAGCCCACCGGCGCGCCCAGTCCCTTCGACAGGCAGAACATCACCGAATCGAGCTTGCGCGTGATATCGCCGACGCTGCGGCCTGTAGCGACCGAGGCGTTGAAAATGCGCGCGCCATCGAGATGCACCGGAATGCCGGCGGCGTGCGCGTGCTCGCAAATGTCGTCGATAATTCCGGGCGGATAGACCGTGCCGCCATGCATGTTGTGCGTGTTTTCGAGTTCGATCAGCGCGGTCTGTGCGCGGTAATAAATGTGCGGCCGGATCGCGGGCTCGATCAAGTCCCACGTGAGGACGCCGCCGTCGGTCGGCACCGTATTTGGCATGCACCCGGCGATCGCCGAAATTCCCGCCATCTCGTAGAGATAAATGTGCGCGTGCCCCTCGCATATGATTTCGGTCCCGGGGCGTGTCCACGTCTTGACGGCGGTCAGGTTGGCCATCGAGCCGGAAGGAAAAAACAGCGCGGCTTCGCGCCCAAAGATTTCAGCGGCGCGAGCCTGCAGCCGATTGAGGGTCGGATCTTCGGCGTAGACGTCATCGCCCACCTCGGCCTCGGCCATCGCCAGGCGCATGGCCGGCGTGGGCCGCGTCACCGTATCGCTGCGAAGATCGACAATGGACTGGGTAGCCGTTTCGGTCATGCCTTTAATGTAGCTCACCCCGCTTTCCCCGGGCGAGGCTTTTTGGCATCTTTGAAAGGGCGCGGAGCCCTAAGCCAAGTTTTCGTCGGCATTATATTCGGCGAGCCGAGTGCAGGATCACGCTGCCGAAATTCCAGGATGCTATGCGAACATCACCGAAGCCGGTGCGCTCCATAAGCGCCACGAGTTCCGGCGGTGACGGAAACTTCGCAACGGAGCCGGGAAGATATTTGTAAGCCTCGGCGTTGCCGGAAATCGCGCCGCCAATACGCGGCAAAATGCGTTGGAAATAAAAGCGAAATAGCCCAGCCATGGGACCGGAGACCGGCTCGGTAAATTCGAGGATGCCCAGTTCCCCACCTTGCTTCAACACGCGCGCGAATTCGCGCAAACCGCCCTCGTAATTGGCGAGATTGCGAAATCCGAACGCCGTCGTGACGAGATCGAAGCTCGCATCGGCGAACGGCAGATGCAGTGCGTCGGCCGCGGCGAAAACGAGCGGCCGCGCCGCGAGCCGTGCTTTCTCTCTCGCGCGCGTCAACATCGACTCGACGAAGTCGCTCCCGACGATCGGCGCCGCGCGCGCGCCGGCTTCCGACGCGCGCGGACGCAGGCGGTCGAGCGCAACCGCCAGGTCGCCCGTGCCGCAGCACACGTCCAGCACGCCCGCATCCGGCCGTCGCAGAATCTCGGCGAACCGCTTCGCGGTGCGTCGGCGCCAAAGATGGTCGAGCGAGAACGACAGCAGGTGATTCAGGAAATCGTAGCGCGGCGCGATCCGTGTGAACATCTCACGGACCCGCGCCGAGGCCTCGCGTTCGTCGCGCGAGCCTTCGGGGCGCGTGCCGGGAAGTGGCGCAGGTTTTTGCCCAGCGATCATCGAGACGCTCTCGATCCGAGCCCGCCCTTCGCGGCGATGGCGGGCAATGCGGCAAACGCTCGCGCGACGACGGGCCACGGAATCTCGATTCCCCACCGCGGGCTGCCGATGCGGTGCGGCAGAACCCACCGAACGCGCCCAGCGCGCACTTTCTTGTCGCTCGCGAGAATCGGGCGAAGTTCGCCCGCGCGGATTTTGCCCAGCGATGGCAGCGGCCCGACCCTCGCAACGAGCCGGATGACGCGCTCGGCGTCCGATTCGCGCAATCGCCCCGTGCCGACCGCCAGCAGCGTCGCGCCCAGCATGCCCCAGCCGACAGCTTCCCCATGCAGGAATCGCTTGTAGCCGGTTGCCGTCTCGAGTGCGTGGCCGAGCGTATGCCCGAAATTCAGAATCTGCCGCAGGCCACTTTCTTGTTCGTCCGCGCTCACCACGCGCGCCTTGATCGCAGCCGACCGCGGAATAATCCAGCCGAGCGCGCCAGGATCGCGGCGGAGGACCGCGTCCATATGACGCTCGAGAAAATCGAAAAGCCTTGCATCGGCGATCACGCCGTATTTGATCACCTCGTAGAGCCCGGCCCGGAATTCGCGGTGCGGCAGCGTGCCGAGCGTCGCCGAATCGGCAATCACCAGCCTCGGCGGATAAAACGCTCCGATGAGATTTTTCCCCTCGGGCAGATCGACGCCCGTTTTCCCGCCGATCGCGCTATCAACCTGAGCGACCATCGTGGTAGGAATGTGCACGAGGCGCACACCGCGCAGGTAGGTCGCCGCGGCAAAGCCGGCGACGTCGCCGACAACGCCGCCGCCGACGGCAACGACCACCGCGCGTCGATCTGCGCCCGCGCGAACCAGATTGCGCGCGATGCCCTCGACGGTCGCGATCCGCTTCGCCGATTCGGCGTCATCAAAGAGGATCGCTCCGCGCGCAGCTTTACCGAAAATCCGTGTCAGCGTCTTGCCCCAATACCGCCAGACGCGCGGAGACGAAAGAAGGAATGTACCGGTCGAATCGCCAAGACGCTCCACAAGCGACAAAGCTCCGACAAGCGCGCCGGGCGCGCAATAGACGCTGTAAGTCCCCGCAGAGCTGGTCACGCGAATCGTCGGCATGCGAGAAGGCAAATGTAGCAAAAAGAAAGCAGGTTGAGGAAGCAAAGGAGCGCGGAACAAATTCGACCCCGCAAGCGTACTCTCAGGTGGAGGCCAAGCAGTTCGAGGTCAAAGCCCGATGCTGACGTTCGTTTTGTGGTGCATCTTGTTCGTATTGTGCTGGCCGCTGGCGCTGCTGGCGCTTGTGCTCTATCCAATCGTGTGGCTGATTCTGCTGCCGTTTCGGCTGGTGGGAATCGCGGTAGGCGGCGCACTCGACCTGGTCGCCGCGATCATCGCGCTGCCCGCCCGGATGCTGCGCTCGCCCCGAAGAGCATAGCCACGCAGTCTCTCTAGCGCTCGAGTTCGTCGATAGACTCGAAAATCACGTACCCGACAATCGAGAAGCTGCGCGGGCTGAGCTTGTCCATGGTGTCCTGCGTCGTGTGCCAGTATCCCTCTTGTATGTAGCCATTCAGATCGATTACATCCAGGGCCGGCACTCCGCGTTCCAGAAACGGCTGGTGATCGTCGCCTATATTTGACTGCTCGTTGCCGAATATCTTCCCGTATCCGAGGCGATCCGCGGTTTTCCACACCAAGCTTTGAAGCCAGGGAGTCGAATTCGTGTCTCTCTCGATCTGAAGATTCTTCTGTCCAATCATGTCGGCCAAAATCACGGCTTTGATATTCTTAATTTCGCCGGAAAGGTCCATGCGCGCCGCGAGCTCACGGCTTCCGAACGTAGTGTCATCGTTGTTCCATGTGGTCTGGGCCTGCTGCGCGGTCTCGAAATTCTGCTGGTCCTCTTCGCCATCGAGAAACGCGATCCATACTGCGTACTTGCGCTTGGGTCCGGCGCAAAGCAGCCGCGCCATTTCCAGCATCAACCCGCTCGATGAACCGCCGTCCTCCGCGCCGACGAAATGATCCAGCCGCACGGTGTCGTAGTGCGTCAGCAGGAGAATGATTCCATGCCCCTCGCCGGGAACTTTCGCGATGATATTTTTCATCGCGACCGAACCGACCGGGGTGTCCGCGTGAAAAGCATCCGTATCGACGGCGCAGCCGAAGCTTTTTAGCTGGCCGACGATGTAGTCCTGCGTGCGATGAATCGCGTCCGACCCGGGTGGGCGCGGGCCAAACGCGACAAGCTTCGCGGTGTAATCGTAGGCGGCCGCTCCGTCGAATCCGCCCGTCTGCGCCGCCGGCGGAGCCTCATCTGCCGCCGCGATCGCCGGCTTCTGGGCCGCACCCGCGGCCGAGCCTGAAGAAGCAGGCGCAGCCGAAGCGTTGGATGGCGCAGAATCGTGCCCGCACGCGGCGGGCAAAATGGCCACAGTGGCGAGCACCGCGGCGAGGAGCGCCCTTCGCAAGAAAATCACGCGATCACGCCCCAGCCTCGTTCTGTTCCTGCTTGCGTTTTTTCCTCACCACCAGGTACGCCACCAGCACACTCACAAAATAGAGCAGCACCATTGGCGCCATGAACACGATCATCGTCGTCGCGTCCGGGGTAGGCGTCACGATCGCCGCTGCCACGGTAATCAACAGCATCGCGTACCGGAAATTCTTCAGGAGAAATTTCGGCGTCACGATCCCGAACATCGAAAGGATGAACACCACCACCGGCATTTCGAAAATCACGCCGAGTCCCAACAGCACCACCACGATCAGCTCGAAATATTCGTTCACGTTGATCCACGGCTTGATCGGTCCTTCGTTCGCGAACCCCACGATGTACGTCAGCACGCGCGGCAGCATGATGTAATATCCGAAGACGATCCCGGATAGAAACAGAAACATCGCCGACGTGATAAAGCTCGCCACCGCGCGCCGCTCGTGCTTGTAAAGTCCCGGCGCCACGAACAGCCACACCTGGTACAGCACCCACGGCATCGCAAGCGCGATCCCGAGGTACACCGAAAGCGTGATCACCAGGCTCACGTACCCCGCCGGGCTCGAGAAATAGAGATTGGGGTCGCTGTGGTTCGCCTTGAGCGCCTCAATCATCGGCTGCGTGATGAACGTGATGAACCGCCGCGAAACCGCGAAGCCCAGCAGCATCCCGATGCCGACCGCCGCCAGGCTGCTCACGATCCGCTTTCGCAGTTCGACCAGGTGGTCGAAAAATGACATCGACGCGCCCGCTTCTTCTTCTTTGCGTTCGCGAAGCAGGCGTTCAGGCTGTGCGGGTGCGGCCATCGTTCACTTTTGGGGAACTTTTTCCGGGGATTTCTCGACAGGCTCGGGCGCTTTTTCGGCGGTGGATTTCGGCGGTGAGTCGGGCGGCTGAGGTATCTCGAAATCGAATCCCGCGAGATAGGGATCCTGCATCGGATCGACCACGCCGGCCTTCACGGCAGCCTCATTGGCGATCCCGGCAGGCGGATCGGGCGTCGGCGACGGTACGGCGCGCGCCGGTTCGGATGGAACGGGCTGCGGCCCGGAGGCGGCAGGGGAAGCGGCAGTGGCTGCGGGTGGGACTGCGGCGATTCGTCGCGTCTCGGCCTCGCGCTCGAGATCGCGCATATGTCCCTCGAATGTCGTGCGCAAGTCGCCCGTCGCGCGCCGGAACTCCGCCATCACCTTGCCGAAGTTCCGCGCCAATTCGGGCAGCTTCTCGGGCCCGAACACCACCAAAGCCACCACGAAAATCACGATAAGATGCGGAATGCTAAGCATTTTGCAGCCCTGTAGGTAGCGTCGCAGCCCCTAATTTGCATAATAGAAGAGGGTCAGAGACGTGTCAAACGCAGCGGTGCGAGCCTACCTCAAGCGTCGCCTTCCGCCACTACGGTCACCACGAAGGATCACCTGCATCGGCGGCCACGGCAGGCGAGGTGGCCCGCTTCAATTCGGCAATCTCGGCCTGCACTCGGACCCACTCTTTCTTCTTCCGCTTGATCGCGTACGGCGCGTTGGGGTCCGCGAAGAACTCCAGAAGTTCAGCCCGAATCTCGGGCGAAGCTCCGCTAAAATTCTGTTTTGCGAGCGCGTCTAGCAATTCCGCCTGCGTCTCGTCGTTGAGCCAGTACTTTCCGGGCCCGGTAACACTACCGGTATCGAAATTGTCGTTGGGGACATCCGGCTCTCCGCTACCCACTTCGCCCAGCAGTTTCCGGTAGTCGTCCAGAGCCGCGTTGAAACTGGCCTCGAACATCTGTTCGGTCTGCGGCGTAGGCGTCCGCAGGTCCAGCACCTTCAGCGGGCCGATCTTCGGAATAATCCTCACGAGGAGGGCCAAGAATCGCTCGCCGAGAGTAGGCGGCTGATAGTCCTTGCCCCAATACTTCCGGTAACTCGATCGTTTGATATTGTAGAGGAACCTTCGTTTCGTCATGCCTGGTTGGTCCCGCCGGATATCGTCCTTCTTCAGGCTCCACGCGACCCTCGTCGCCTTCGGCAGCAGTCGGCTGACGTCGTAACGATAAGAACCCAGCACTTTGTTTTCATCCGAGAGAACGCTCTTCAGATCCAACCCGTAGGTTTCCTGAAACGCCTGCTCGAGCAGCGGAAGCGCAACGCCAAAGCCGATGAAGTCGTGGTAGGCGGTCGAAGCGTAGCGTCCCTGCGCCACTTCCAGGACGTCGAATCCGAACTCCGTCTTCACGTGGTCCAGCGGGTTTTCTTCGTACGTCACCACGTCGCCGTATTTTTTTTCGGTGCTCGGATACAGGAGAGGAACGGAACGATTCACGCCGATGCGGTGCCCTTCGTTGTCCGCAGCGTAGTGCGAAAGCGCGCCGAGCGCAAAAGCGTAGCCGTCGAGGTCCTTCGAATCGCGCAGCAGCGCCAACACAAAATCTCCGCTCCTCACGTAGTGGGTCAGGTCGCTGAAGAATTTATTCCCGTGCGGGTAATAACCCATATCCTGAATGATTGCGCCGCCGTACGCATACCCGTGCGCTTCTTTCAGTTCCGCGGGAGTTGCTTGCGGAAAGCGCTTCAGCAGCAGCGGCCGTATACTCGTGTCCCACGCGCTGTCGATGATCGCTTCATGTGCCAGCACAGCGTATCCCGCGCTCTGTGCTGGCCAAGCGAAGGAGATCAGAAGCGCCAGCATCAACGCGCAGGTTCTCGCAAAGTATGTTCTATACCTCTCGCACCGCATCCCGCCCATCACCCAGCCTCGCCGCGCTCGCCAAATCCACCAACTACTTTTATAGCACACGCCGCTTAGGCCTTCGTCCGTCGTCGTTTCGCCCGAAACGGGTGTACGCTCCAAGCGCCGAAGCGCGAGGAAAAACTATGACCGATCGCCGATCGAAGAAGGCCGATCCTCTCGTCCAGCTCGCTGATGTCGAGAAACTGGAAGAGCAGATCAAGTCGCAGTTCTACGAACTACGGAGGGGCAAGGTATGGTTTTCCAACGAAATTAAGCGGGAGCACCGGAAGCTCAAGACTTCGCTTTTCCGATATATCGTCCATTCTCGAGTCCTCGCCGTGCTGACCGCGCCTTTTATCTACGCCTGCATCGTCCCGTTCGCACTGCTCGACGTCTTCGTCTCGACGTATCAGGCCGTTTGCTTCCCCGTGTACGGCATACCCAAGGCGCGGCGGAAGGATTACATGGCGATCGACCGGAACAAACTGCGATATCTGAATGCGCTTGAAGGGCTGAACTGCATGTACTGCTCGTATGCGAACGGATTGCTGGCCTACGTTGTCGAAATCGCAGGGCGAACCGAGCAACACTGGTGTCCGATCAAGCATGCGCGCAGAATCCAGCACGCCCACGATCGCTATTCGCATTTCCTCCCGTACGGTGACGCTTCCGTATACCGCGAGCGAATCGACAAAGTCCGCGACGATTTCAAAGATCTGAAGAAGGGGTAGCAAATTGCCCGGGCGTGCTCCCCGCACAGGCTGTGTGCGCTGTGTGAGAACCGCGAATCTTTGTGCGTTGTCGCTTGCAGCCACGACATAGGTTCCGCAAAATCCTCAGGGGCTTCAGCCCCGGAAGTTCCGAGACCCGGTTGCCACACAAACTCTTTGGCCCTGAGGCTCGCTCGCCTTCCTGCCATGATCTGCTCCAGACCTTGGTCGGCACTAGCGGCGCTTCAGGGCTTCGAGCTCCTCGAGCGTGCGCGGCCAATCCGCGCGCAGTAGCCGCGACAAACTGCGATCCGCGAGAACTTTCCCGCCGGTCTGGCATCGAGCGCAATAATTCGTTTCGTTGTCCGCGTAACGAATTCGCTGAATCCTTTCGCCGCATCTCGGACAAGCCTCATTGTAGCGCCCGTGAACCGCCATCCCCTTCCGGAACGCGGTCACCTTCTCCGGGAAGCCGTCTCCCGCCTCGGCGCGCAGCCGTTCGATCCACAGCGCGAGGGTCTCACGTGTGGCGACGAACAGCCTCTCCCACTCGTCCTCCTTCAGCTTGTGTGTCAGCGCGACAGGCGATAGTCCCGCCGCATGCAAAATCTCATCCGAATAGGCGTTGCCGATGCCGCTTAGCAACCGCGGATCGGTAAGCGCCCTTTTGAGCGTCCGGTTTTCGGCCGTGAGCGCGCCGCGAAACGCGCCCAAATCGCTCGCGAAAATTTCGATTCCTCCCGGATCGATCGAACGCAAACCCTCCTCGCCCGCGAGGACGTGCAGCGACGCTCGGCGCTTCGTCCCGGCTTCAGTCAGCACGAGGGATCCGTTGCGAAAGTCGAATGCCCCCAGATTCTGCCGTCCCGAAAGCCTCACACCGAGCGGCCGCCAATGTAGCCGCCCGGCAATCATCAAGTGCAGCACCAGCCACAAATCGCCTTCCACGCCAATTGCGATCCGCTTCCCGATTCGCCGGAGTTCGCGCACCACGCGCCCCTCCGCATCGCTGATTGGAGGTTCCGCGGTCCGCAGCAGGAAAACGCTCGCCAGCCGCACGCGCTCGAGAGGCTGCCCCACGATGCGCGACTCAAGCGCGCTGATGTAGGCGGCAATATCCGGCAGTTCCGGCATGGCGGATTGGATGACGTTCTCGACTCTGCGTTCCACATCTTATTGCATCGTCCCGTTTCGCGGCCGGCGTGTACGGCCGGCGTCTCGCCGGCCCTTTTCCTCACTGGCATCCAAGCGACTGGAGCCAGCGCTTCAAGATGCGGCGCCCCGATCGGACTCGGATCAAATTTTCGTCGTTAGCCGACTTCGAGGTCGGATTTGGCCGCGTAGAGGTTGGTCAGTCGATCGTGAAAATTCTGCGCCTTCGGAACGGCGCTACGAATTGCAGTTTTCAGGCTAGCGTACAGCGCCCGATGCATGGGCTTCAGTTCCTCCGAAATGCCGACAGCTCCTCCCCAGCCTACGCGGTCGCCAATAGCCAGCAGGATTCGATTCGCCTGCAGTGGAGTTAGATCTCCGTGGAGGCCCTGTTTGGTCCATTCCTGAAGAACGCCGAGCTGCTGTATGGCAGCGTCCTTTTCCGAATCACTCATCGCGCCATTGCCGATGATTTCCAGCACCGCCTGTTCGAGCGGCTTATCGATCGCTTCTTCTACGCTGATCTTCGCTTTCGATTCTGAAAGAACGGCTTCCAGTTTGACCGTGTAATCGCCGATTTTGCGGTGTACCATGCCCAACTGCCCACCGGCCGCCCGTGCCGCCTCTGCAGCGGACTTCCCTTGCTGTAGCGCATTCTTGTAAGCCTGATAGTCTCCGGTTGCCATATTCCAAATGGCTTCGTCCACCATGGCCTTTGCCGAATCCCCGTATGTGCGGTCGCGGATAGGCGATCTGGCGGATGAATCGCTTGCCCGCGCGACTTTCACTTCCGCAGGACCGCGCGGTGATTCTGGCGCGGCAGGGGTTCCGGCACTTGGGTCGGCGAGCTCCTGAATCTCGGCTCGATCCATCGCGGATCCAATCTTCAGATCCGGCACGTCCGGCAGCGCGCGCGCAGGTTCCGGTGAGGCGGAGGCCTTCGGATCCGCCGCAGGAGCCTCCTGAATTTGGATTCGATCGGCTGCGCGTCCAACCTCCACTTCTGGGAGAGTGCGCGCAGGTTCCAGCGAGGCGGCAACCTTCGGACTTCCGGCAGCGGCCACCTGAATTTCAATTTGATCCTCGACCTTTACCGGGCTGTCGCCATCGTCCGGCTGACGCGTTATGACGCGGACGTCCGTGGACTGCTTGCGAGGAGTTCCCAGCTGCTTCGCGTGAGTCTCGCAGACATAAATCGGTTCGCTCCCGCCGTCCTCCCAGCAGGTTACGACCCCGGTTCCATAGTCGCAGTCGAGCCGGTAATGCGGAGAGAGAGGCTCCGCAGGCTTTCCCGGCTGGAGCCGCCACTCAGCGCGGCTTGTGCAGTAACGTTTCGGCACACGCCAATTGTAGCGAACCCGACGGCATTGCACGCCGTGAGCCGCAGCGTTTCGTGACGGAACATGTAACCCCGAGGAAAGCGCGGACCCAAGGCGAGCAGGCGTGAGAGAACGCGGCCGCCTAAGAACGGGTCGTGAACGGAAGTGGCCGGGCCGGCCACTTCCCGGTCAACCGGGAAGCCTAACATACCCTTCAAATCTTCCGATTCGGCTGCGCCGTTCTTAGCCGTTTGGCAAGACCCTCGATGGTCCGCAAGAGGTCGGCAACTCCGGGCGTGTCGGAAGTCAGTTCGTGGGCGTCCCAATCGGCCGCGATGTCGTTGTTGAGTTTGGTGCCGCGGCGCACTCGCTCAAGCATAAGTAGCGAAAGCACCGTAGAAGGATCCTTTTCCTGAACCTGACGCTCCTGGTATTCGTAAACGGCCCAGGCAGACTTTCGCACGAAGTCCACAGCATCGCGGAATTCCCGCAACACGCGCGGATCCGCCCCGCCTTCCTTGATTGCCTGTTCCAGCGTGCGCAAGTCAGCAGCTGCCTTTTTGAGCCTGAACGTGGTTCCCCAGAACGTCTCACTCGGCAAGCGCAGCTCCACGGCCACCACTTCGGTCTTGGGATGACGCACCGCCACGACCCGCGCCTCGACCGTTTGGTTCGACAAGCGATTGGTCAGCTGTACTTGGGTGCCGACGGGCGGCCGCGTCTTCATCCGCAAGGTCGCGCCGTAAAGGTTAGCCTGAAGAGCCTGAGCGTCTTCGCTGAAAATCACATTGTCTTGCTTCCATTTCACCAGCAAGACAACAGCAACCGGCAGGCGCAAACTCCTGCGCTGTTCTGACCCTGGTTGACGAAGGTCGGCCTCTGGATTCGCTGGATTCATCCGGAGTTTCCGATCCGGAACTCTCGCTAGTGGCGATTCTACCCGTTGCCTCGCATCGCGGCAACGGCGATCAACTCGCCGAGAGAACATGTCCCGTTATCCGACTGCTCAGGACTTGTCTGGCTCGGCGTCTCCCTAGGATTGCCTCGGGAGTTCGCAAGACAGGGGCTCGATCTCGTGAAATCGCAGCCTATAGTCTTGTCTCCGCGTTTCATGGTTATCTATAAGTTACTATAAGATCGATGGTTAACGATTGCCTATATTTTGGGGGTCAGTTGCATGCCCTTCTATAGGTAAGGGACCGAGTTGCCGAGTTGCGGACCGATAGATCGTCTGATCTGGAGGTGAGGAAACATGACCCGCGAACGCGAGAGTTCAACGAGCTTGGCGCCAGGATTTCCGCTGAGCGTGCTGCTTGTCGAGGACAATCCTGCCGACGCAGAACTCTGCCTGCACACGCTCGACAAATCGCAATTCGAGATTCAATGCGACGTCGTGACCACCGCGGACGAATTTGTCCGTAAGCTTAAGCAGACAACCTACGACGTGATCCTCTCCGACTATAACCTGGGGCACTGGACGGGCATGGACGCCCTCGAATTGCTGCGCCGGGTTGGGTACGACATCCCACTTATTCTCGTGACTGCGGCGCTTGGTGACCAAACGGCGGTCGAATGCGTCGAGCGCGGAGTTGCGGACTACGTTTTAAAAGGCCGCCTGGATCGTTTGCCGGCCGTCATTTCCAAGGTTCTCGAAGAGAAAGGGCGACGGTGTGAACGGCAGTCGGCAGACCGCTCACTGAAGGAGAATGAAGCCAAGTTCCGCGCGCTGGCTGAAGCGATCCCGACAGCTGTTTTTATCGAGCAGGGCACCCAATGCCGCTACGTGAATCGCGCGGCCGAGCGAATCACGGGCTATCCTCGCGAGGAGCTTTTCTCGATGAACTTCTGGTCTCTGATTCTCCCCAGCTCTCGAAAAGCGCTCATGCAAGAAGCGGCCAATCGCACGAATGATGACGAGCAATCCGCCGGCCGTTACGAGACCCGGATCGTGACCAAGACCGGCCAGGTGCGCTGGCTGGACGTGAGTGTTGGGGCGCTTCGGATGGATGGGAAACTCGCGGCCCTTATCTCCGCCGCTGATATCACGGAGCGGAAACGCCGCGAGCTTAGGATTCCCGAACCAGAGACGACGCATCTCTTGCCAGGCTGTCCACACGCCGGAGAACCTGCGGCAAGGGTGCGAGCGCCTGGCGCAGACCGCTTCTTGCCTTGACTCGGCGCCTCAGCCGTGTGAAACCCTCGAATCTCCGCGGGCCGTGCCTTCAGCCACGCAATGCCTTTTCATTGATCACCGCTGTTCCGGGCCGGGAGACTTGGGCCGCGCACGCGCGGGCTTGTTGGACACGTCCGGCAATCCGAACTCATCAAGCGCCGGATTCGTCGGCGCCTTGAAATTGCCCCGCCGCTACTTCCTCCACGCGGTCAATCGGGTCGCAGTGCCACTTTGAATGTTCGTGATTACGATCGACATCGACTTCCCATCAGGGTCGACGGTCGTGCGCACGACGTTGAGCACTTTGCTTTTGAATTTATCGGTTTCCTCGATCGTGTTGGCGTCGACGCGTCGCACCGACACGGCAGTAATGTTGGGATCGCCCTTGTAGGGCGCGTCGCTTCCGTCAAGCTTGGCCGAGTAGGATTGCCCAGTCGGGCGGACCATCTTCAAGATATCGCCTTCCAGCCTGTACGTGATCAGCAACGCCTCATCGGAAACGCTCTCGATTTTCAAGGGCTGCCACGAGCCGGAGAGCGCATGCGAACCACCGGGACCCTCGGCGAGTCGCCACATGCTTACCTTCCATCCCGCAAATTCATCAGTCGCAGTTTTCCCATCATCGGAAACCTCGAATGTCTCGTCGCTGACCGTGCGTCCGCTTTTCTTCTCGATCAGTCTGACCGTCCGGTCGCCGAGAATGGAGACGCTGAGCGTATCGTACGATTGGCCGAGCACCTTTTGATCGCGGCCGTCCGCCTGGACGCGGATCGGGGGAACGCACGACTTACACTGGTACACGCCGCCTTTCAGCAACCAAACGTACGGCCCTTTGGGCGCCGGCAGCGCGCCGAGATCGAGTTTCCAGGTTCCGTCGAGGACACTCTGAGCGATCGCCGCCGAGGAACCCAGCGACGCGGTCAAGAGTCCAGCCAGCACGCAAATCTCTTGAAACAGTCTCATGCGCCTGTATTGTGCCTCATTCCGATCCCGATTTCAGCGCGCGGATCGAACTGCAACGACATTTCCGTCGCCCCCCGTGGAAAAGACTAGCCCGTCCCGAAGGCGTCGGGACGGGCCAGGGGGCGTTGCACTGGTGTGAGGGGTACTACGGGGAATTCTCTCGCCGCCTCGCTCGGCTTAATGTCGAAGCACGATTCCCGTTGCTCTAAAGGCTTCCGGAACCAAACCCGTGCAGCAAAGGGATACGCGGTGCTTGTTATTGCCGTGTGACAGAACGATTAAAACTATCTCTTAATTTTGCTTTGGGGCTTACGCGAATCAATCCACATCGCAAGTTTCGTTTGCGGCGAAAGGCATCCCCGAGTCTCCGATCGAACGTGCGGAAAACATTTTCGCGCTCCAAGTATCCAAAGCATTCGGTCGCATCGGTTTCGAGTCCTGCGGCAATATAAATCTCCGCGTTGAGCCAGATTTAATATCTCTTTTATCGCGCCGTAATCTACCGCCCGTATCAATAACCCCGCGCGGCAAGCTGCGATTACAGGCGAAGAGTCCCCGCCGCACGACTTGATGTCAAAGAATCCTACAAGGAGAAGCGATGAACTTGAGGTCTGTTCGTGAGTTTGCAAGCTTGTTGACCGCCTTCACATTTGCCATCGGCGCCCCTGGCAGTCTCTGGGCGCAACCACCGAACTCCGGCTACGTTGCGACAAAAACTCCGATCAAACACGTCGTGGTGCTTTTCCAGGAGAACGTTTCTTTCGATCATTACTTCGGGACATACCCGTACGCGACGAACCCGAAGGGGGAGCCGCAATTCCACCGAGCCTCGCATACGCCGCGGGCCAACAATCTTCTCAGTGGCGGCCTCCTCGACGAAAACCCCAACTCCGTAAATCCGTTTCGACTGGATCCCTCGCAAGCCTGGACCTGCGACCAAAACCATGACTACACCCCGGAGCAACAGGCCTTTGATCACGGGCTAATGGACATGTTCCCGAAATACACTGGAACCGGGGGGACCCACTTTGGAACGGAATGTGATTACGGCCACGGTGCTAATTTAGTGATGGGGTACTATGACGGAAATACCGTTACGGCCCTGTGGAACTATGCCCAGCATTATGCGATGAGCGACAATTTTTCTGGGACCATGTTTGGTCCTTCGTCGGTCGGCGCCCTGAATCTGGCAGCGGGAACGACCTCCGGCCTCACGGTGACCGGCACTTCGTCAACCACGGGGACCATCGCCAATGGCGCACAAACCGGCACGCTCATCGGCGACATCGATCCCGGCTATGACGACTGCTCGACCTCCAGCAGCCACGCGACGGTCACAAACGGAAGCATAAACATCGGCGTGTTGTTGAACAATGCGGGCATCACCTGGGGCTGGTTCCAGGGAGGATTTAATCCGACCAATGGAACGACTCAACCGGCTGTCTGTGATTCCTACTCGACGAGCCCCCTCATTCTGGCAACAACATCAGGCATCACCAGTCTGGAACATGTCACCGATTATGTCTCTCACCACAACCCCTTTGACTACTATTCGGAGACGGCAAACCCGCATCACCTTCTCCCTACTGGCCCCATTGGCACGACCGACCAAGCCAATCACCAATACGATGACAGCGTCTTGCTCAAAGCCATCGCCGACGGCAATCTTCCCGCCGTCTCCTTCGTGAAGGCCAAGGCCATCCAAAATGCGCACCCAGGTAATTCTGACCCCCTGGACGAGCAGACGTGGCTGACGACGGTTGTGAACGCGATCGAGAACAGCCAATACTGGGACGACACGGCGATCTTCATTACTTACGACGATTCCGATGGTTGGTACGATCACCAGATGGATGCCATCGTAAATCAGTCCAGCGCAAGTGTCGTCCCGGACGACGAACTTGCCGGCTCCGGCTCCTGCGGGACGACGCCCACGGGCGGCAATCCTGGCCGGTGCGGCTATGGTCCACGCTTGCCCCTGATCGTGATCTCACGCTACGCCAAGGTCAATTACCTCGACCATCGAATAACGGATCAGTCGTCCATCATTCGATTTATCGAAGACAATTGGGGACTGCCCCGCATCGGCGGAGATTCCAACGATGCGAAGGCGGGTTCGTTGTTCGGGTTCTTCGATTTTGACAATGACGCACAGCATGCGCCCGAGATCATTCTGAATCCCAGCACGGGTTTGGTCGTTTTCTCGAAGACAGATGGCGGTTATTTCTAGCTGTCGACAACACAAGTGAGCCAATGGCTCGGGCCGTTCCCTCGGTCCGAGCCATTTTTTTTGCTAGCCACGAAGGGATGGGAGATCCATCTTGACGACCCGGGACTGCCTCCGAAGAAACACTTCTTAAAGATCAGCGGCGCTCACGATAGCCTTCATCCAGTGTCGCTGGCCAGGCTGCAGATCCACGCTGCAATCGGAGACGTTACTCGTCTCGATGCAGATCATTCGCGGCCATTCGTCATCGGGCAGATCCGGCAGGGAATGCGCCTTCTCCGCCCACGGATTCCAAACGACGGTCGTGCGCGAGTTCTCCTTCATAACTCGGGTCCGCCGCCGCAAGACCGGATCATCCAGCTCGATCGCATCGCTGGTGTTCAGGTACACGCGGTCGGTTTCAGAGACAATCGCGATCTCGCCGTGCTGCATCTTTTCCCGGTTTGAGTCGGTCTTATCCAAATAGCGAACGCCGTCCAAACCGCACACGCGCGCCTTCGCGATGTCCCCCACTCGATGGTACGCATGTAGCGCTTCCTCGAAGCGCGCAGGCGTTCCCCCGGTATTCGTTACCTCGAGTTCAAGAGTCAGCTCGGAATCGAACGTCACGCGATAAACCAGCCGGAAATCCGCCGCCCACCACCGTTTCGTGTCTGCGCTGCTCTCGGCGAACATGCTGACCGTGACCGCGCCCCCGGCCTGCGTGATTGATTCAAGCTGCCACGCCTTCGTGCGCACGAATCCGTGCGCCGGCGCCTTGGGATCGTCCGCCTTGCCTCCGAACCACGGGAAACAGATCGGCACGCCTCCGCGAATCGCGCTCCCATCCTGCCATCGCGATTGGGAGCTGAGAAAAAACACCTCTTCCCTGCCTCTTGGCTTCCACGAGGTGACGTGCGCGCCGTGCAGGTAAATTTCCCCCGCAGCCTGTGGAGAGGTAATGCTTACCTTGGGGAGTCCGCCATTCCCCTGCACGATCCGTGCGGTGCCGGGGATCTCAAACCGCCGATGCGATGCTGCGATTGCACCGTTCATGTGCGTTCACGCGTCCGAACTGAAACGGCCTGCGATCCCGCCGCGGCTCCGTTTCGACGTTGATTGTACAATCGCGGCCACGCACCGGGCTAGTCAGTCTGGGCGATCCTGCAGCATGGCCGACGACACGTCCGAGCGAAGATGGTCCTGACGTTCCTCACGCCAGCGTCGCAATCGCTCAGCTCTTCGTCAAAGCAGGCAACGGCGATGGCTGGTCCGGATGTGTAACTTCGCGCCGTGCGATCCAAATGAGCAGCAACAGCGCTGGAATCGTCACGACGGTGGTGAGCAGGAAGAACCGCACCCAACCAAGCGCCTCGGCGAGCAGGCCGCTCGAAGACGCCACCAGCGTGCGCCCGACAGACGCGAGCGAAGAAAGCAGCGCATATTGAGTCGCGGTGAACGCCGGTGAGCACAAGCTGGAGAGATAGGCGATGAGCGCCGCTCCGGCCATCGCACCCGTCAGGTTCTCCGCCGTGACGCAGAGCGCCAGATAGGCCAGCCGGTGTCCGCCCTCGGCTTGCAGCACGTAAAATAAATTGCCCGCCGCTTGGAGCACGCCACACAGCAGCAGAGAGCGCACGATGCCGAACCGAACCGTCACCAGCCCGCCGATGAGCGCTCCTGCCACGGTCCCAATCAACCCAACCACCTTGGAGACAGCCGCGATCTCGTCAAGAGAGAAACCGAGCGAGATGTAGAGTGGCGTCGCCATCGCGCCCGCCGTCGCTTCGCCCAGCTTGTACCCGACGACAAAAAGAAGGATCACCACCCAAAGCGGCCGGCGCATGAAATCTTCGAACGGTCCGATCACCGCGACCGACATCCGGTGACGAAGTGCAGCCCAGCCCCGATGCCTCGCAACCGTCTCGGCAGCGGGAGCAGCCTCCGCCAATCGAGGCTCCGGGCCGAACAAGAACACGAGCATTCCCACAACCAGCAGCGCCGCCATGGTTGCGTAGGCCGCGAACCAGCCCAAGCGAGACGCAATCACCAGTGCGCCGGCCCCGGCAACCAGCATCCCTACGCGGTAGCCGGTCAGGATAATTCCCGCGCCCGGTCCCTGCAGATCGGGCGGGAGAATTTCTACACGCCACGCATCGATCACGATGTCCTGGCTGGCGGAAAGAAACGCCACGAGCAGCGCCAACCCCGCCATGACGCCGAGGTGTCGTTTGGGATCGCACAAACCCAACGCGAGCAGCGAAGCGATGAGCGCGATCTGGATGGTCACTCCCCAACCGCGCCTTCGCCCTAGCGGAAGCGGTGGAGGCAACCAGTCGATCAGCGGCGACCACACGAATTTGAACGCGTAGGGCGTGCCAACCAGCGCGAACGCGCCAATCGCGGCGCGTCGCACCCCGACGGTGGCGAGCCATGCGGAAAGAGTCGTATAGGTGAGCAGCAGCGGCAGGCCGCTGGCGAAACCGAGCGTGAGGACCAACAGCACGCGCCGGTCGGTATACGTAGCGATCGAACGCCGCCAGCCCGTCATTCCGGTCTTACCTGCGCCACTTTTTTGCTTTCACGAAGCCTGGAAAGGATGGGTCGAGTTTTTCGGTCGGCTTTCCCGGTGAGAAATGGATTGGCGGCCCTCATATCCCGACATTGAAATTCTAAGTTAGATGCCGTGGATGGAGGATTTTGCCGGTTCCGGTTTTGCCCTAAGCCGCACTGGCGAGCACAGTCGGTGAAGTGGAGATGTCGATGGAGGCGACGTCGCCTTCGATCGCTTTCGCCAGTCCGAAATCGGGCACCTTCACCTTATCGTCATGCGTCACCTTCCCGTTCGCCGGCTTCAGATCGCGATGGACGATCCCGCGCTCGTGCGCGTACTCGAGCGCCTCGCAAATCTGCTTCGCAATTCGCAGCGCCTCATCAATGGGAATGGGTCCTTGCTTGATCCGGTCGGCGAGCGTCGGCCCTTCCACCATCTCCATCACCAGCGCGTGCGTGCTGCTGGAATCTTCGAGCCCGTAGATCGCAGCAATGTTGGGGTGACTCAGCGAAGCGAGCACTTTCGCTTCGCGCTGAAATCGCGCCATCCGTTGGGCGTCGCGCGCAAACGCCTCGGGCAACACCTCCAGCGCGACATCGCGCCCCAGCTTCGCGTCTGGCGCGCGATACACCTCTCCCATCCCGCCCGCACCGATGGCACGCGTGATCTCGTAGGGACCTAGCCTGTGCCATCGTTCAACATGTCATCCCGCCCGCCCGCTTGCGCTGAGGTCGCCGCCGCGACCGAACGTGCCCTGACGAAGGAAGGGCACCAATGGCGTCCAGAATTTCGTACGGCCCTAGGCGAGTGCCGGAGATCAGCGCCACTTGGCGCTGGATTATACCCCTAGAAACATTAGCGGATGCGAGCACTTAAGCTAGTCGCACGATGAGTCGGCGGTGGGTCGTTCCAGACGGCTCTCACCACCAGTCGGAAATCGAAAACGTACAGGGGGTACTGGTTCTTTTACCAATCCTGTACTTCGGCACACCACTTTCGTACGCGACATTGTGCTAGCGTGAAGCGCTGCCATGAACGCGAATCAGAAACTCGGCCAAAGCGCCTTACGCGGGCTTCCCGCTTCTCTGCCTCTCTGCATCCCTGCTTCGATTCCGGCGCGGCCTCGTGTCCCACGGATTACGAGTCACGAGTTACCAATCACGGCTTCTGAATCCTCACGAATCACGCTTTTTCTAATCGACACGGCAACGAGACCCCTTCGAAGCCCGTCCGAGACGCGCCGCCCGGGCAAAAGAGAGGAAAAACATCGCGCCATTGAACATCGCGAACGACGCGCATTCGCGCAAACGGACGCTTCGAGCGGATATGCTATACTTTTCACAGCCGAGGGGGCGGAAAGAGGCGGTATGGGATCATCGAAATCGAAAAAGTCTTCGGGGTCGGCGGCGCGTGGCATCGGTCTCTTCGTGCTCGTGCTGGCTGTTTCGGCGGTTCTGGGCGGCTTCTACGGCCCGGCGGCAATCGCGACGTCGGCGGGATCTCCCGGCTCGGATGAATTGCAGGATTCCGTCAAGAGCTTCACCCAAGTTCTCTCCGTGGTGCAGCGCAATTACGCCGATCCGGTCGACACGGACAAAGTGATCTACGACGGCGCGATCCCCGGCATGTTGCACGTGCTCGATCCGCACTCGAATTTCTTCGACCCCAAGCAGTACGCCCTGTTCCGCGAAGAGCAAGAAGGAAAATATTACGGCGTCGGAATGATCGTCGAGCAGAGCAATAACGGCCAGACTGTCGTTCAGGCGCCTTTCGTGAATTCGCCCGCCTACAAAGCCGGCATCCGCCCCGGCGACGTGATTCTGAAAGTCGACGGCAAGACCTGCGCCGGGCTCACCACCAATCAGGTGGCCGACATGCTCAAGGGCGCCAAAGGCACGCCGGTTCACATTTCGCTCGGCCGCGAGGGTTGGGACAAGCCGATCGAAGTGACCGTGGTGCGTGATGAGATTCCCCGCCCCGGCGTCGAATACTCCGAAATGGTGAAGCCGGGAATCGGCTACGTACACGTCTCGACTTTCAACGAAACGACCGACGACGATCTCAAAGCCGCGCTCAACCAGCTGGACTGGTCGAAACTCGATGGGCTCATCATCGACTTGCGCGACAATGGCGGCGGCCTGTTGAATCAGGCAGTCGGCATGGCGGACCTGTTCCTCGATAAGAACGAGCTGGTGGTCTCACATCGTGGCCGGTCTTCTCCCGAGCGGCCCTACTACGCCGTGCGCGGCAATCAGGGAATTGAGGTTCCTTTGGTCGTGCTCGTGAATAGCGGGAGCGCTTCGGCTTCCGAAATCGTCTCCGGCGCGATTCAGGACCACGACCGCGGCCTGATCGTGGGCGAAACGACCTTCGGCAAGGGCCTCGTGCAGACGCAATTCCCGCTGAGTGAAGACACCGCTCTCCTGCTGACCACCGCGCGCTACTACACGCCGAGCGGCCGTCTGATCCAGCGCAATTACAAGAACGTGACGCTCTACGACTATCACTACAATCCGCAGCGCCCGCGCAAACCCGAGGTGAAACTCACCGACACCGGTCGCCAGGTATTCGGCGAGGGCGGGATCACACCCGATGTGGTTGTGCCGGAACCCAAGCCGGATGATTTCCAGTTGCTACTTGAAGAGCGCGGAGTGCTCTATCCGTCGCCCGCGGGCGTCGGAGATTTCGCGCGCTACTACCTCGGCGGGAAGCCGCAGATCACTAAGGATTTCAACGTCGACGATGCCGTGCTCGCGGATTTTCAGAAATACCTGACCCAGCAGCACGTTCCCTTCACGCAAGATCAGATTCAGCAGAATACGCCGTGGCTGAAGTGGGAGATCAAGCGCGAGGTGTTCACCACGGTCTTCGGGCTGGACGCGGGTTACAAAGTTCAGCTCGACAACGATCCGCAATTGGAGAAGGCGATCGAGTCTCTCCCGCAAGCGAAGGCGCTCTATGCCACCGCGCGCAAGATCGTCGCGCAGCGCGAGAACAGCAGCGACATCGGAAATCCTAACCCCTAAGCGAGTGCGGTGAGCGCTATTGCGACGGCTTTGCACCCAGCTGCAAGAGCGCGGTCCTGATCTCGGGTGAATCCGTCGAATTCGGCGCGATCTTTAGGTACTCACGCAGTTGAGCGGCTTGCCCGATCAAATCCTTTTTCACTTTGTAGATCTGAGCGAGTAAGAGGTGCGCCTGCGCCAGATGGTGCCACTTGTCGAGGGTGATCGAGTTCTGCGCGTCCTTTTCAGCTCTCGATAAATCGCCCAAATGAAATTCGGCGTCCGCGGCGTAGTAGAACGAGTAGGCGTTTCCCGTAGGATCAAGCGTGAGCGCGCTGCCCGACAAGATCGAGACTTCCTTCCAATTTTCTTCAGTCGCGGCGAAATCCGCCAGGCAGAGATAAGGCGCCACGTAGTTTGGATCGACACTGCGCGCTTGCGAACACGCCGTGCGTCCTTCGGCCCGCTTGCTTTCAGCGTCCAGGACCTGGCCCAACAACACCCACGCAGCCGCGTACTGCGGATAGATCTGGATCGCGCTCCGCTCGTGTTCTTCAGCGTCTCTCAGCCTCTTGTCCTTGAGGGCGCTGCAGCCTTTTTGATACTCGCTCGACGCTTTTCCGGGAATCGCGAGTCTAGCGACGCTGACCGTGGGGCTGCGGGAGGACGACTCCGTCCACGAATTGCAGGACTCGTCGGCCAGCAGCCAGCTCGTGTCCATGGGCATCACGGTCAGAGGTAACGCCGTGGGACCCCACAGGCCTATCCCCAGGGGTTCGCCAAGCGGCGCATCGGTTTGCGTCTCGTTTGGATTGTCTCCAGGGGAAGGCGGTGGGTTCAGCGGATTGATGACGGGTTGCGGAGCCGATCTGCCCTGTCCAAATGCGGGCGACGCTAGCAACGCCACCGTCAGCGCAAGAGCACCGATAATCAAAGCCCCAAGGGGCAAGAACCACGCTCGAGGCGCAGCGGAGAACTCCTTCCGGCGCGAAGGCTTTTCAGCGCCAATGCAAGGCCCGGGTTGGCCCCCGGCGAACTTCATACCGGCATAGTAATCCCATTGTCCATCCGTGGCGCAAATTAATTTTTGAGATTGCCAGGCGAAAGGAAATCGACGGCCCTAGTTGACGATCGTAGAGCCCGCCCGCAGGCTTCGGCTCCGTCACGGCAGCCTTTTCCCGTTTTGAAGGCTGGTGGACGGCAGGGGATTCGAACCCCCGACCCCCGCGTTGCGAACGCGATGCTCTCCCAACTGAGCTAGCCGCCCACCGAGGTTTTTATTCTAACAAACAGGTCAACGGCAGCCAATTGTGATTCGAGCTAACGCAGAGAGGCGACATCAGTTATCTGCGGGAGATTCCGCTTGAAGGGGCAGGAGCCTTGCCGGCCGTATAAAATCGCCGAGAGGGAAAGAAGGTCTCGGGGTGTGCGATCGGTCCCCGCTCGACGTTAGCGCTTCACGACCGGCAAAGCTCCCGTTCGTCGTGTAGTGCGTCAAGCCTAACGACTGGATGGCAAGGCAACAATCCAGTAGGTAACTGATTTGTACCCGGTAAAACACCTTAGAA
The DNA here is from genome assembly GCA_963836125.1 of uncultured Acidobacteriota bacterium. GTDB lineage: Bacteria > Acidobacteriota > Terriglobia > Acidiferrales > UBA7541 > Palsa-295. The sequence continues at coordinate 73,229 of CAWIIK010000002.1, read as the reverse complement.
GCGATTTGCGTTCCGTTCGGGGTGAACTTAAGTCACCTTGTATCTATTGGTTAGCAGGAGGCGTGCGCGCTCTTTCAATTGGCGCGACCCGATGCTAGCCTTCTGAAGAGGCTTCTCTTGCCCATCCGGCTCATTGCGACCGACATCGACGGAACGCTGCTCGACAGTCGTGGACAGCTCCCCGAGGCGAATGTGTCGGCGATTGCCGAAGCAGCCGCCCAGGGCATCGAGATCGTAATCGTGACGGGACGAAGGTTCCACCCTGCGCGGTCAATCGCGGAGAAGCTGCCCTGTGAAACCCATCTGATTGTGAGCAACGGGGCGCTCGTGAAATCGGGCTCGGGCGAGACCCACCTGCGATCGCTCCTACCTATTGCAACGGCGCGGCGCGTGATCGAAGCGACGGGCGAATTTCGCCCTTACCAGGGAGTGATTTTTGACAGGGCCGACGACCGTCAGGTGATTTTTGAGCGCATCGACTGGGAGGGCCCGTTCATGGGGCCGTATCTCCGGCGGCACCGACATGAAGTGGCCGAAGTCGCGCCGCTTGCGGAGTGCCTCGACGCGGAAGATCCCGTGGAAATCATGTTCATCGGCGGCTGCGAAATCGTTCGCGCGGCGCAGCGCACGCTCGAAGCCCAACCGCATAGAGATCAATACACCCTTGCGCTCACCGAATACGAAGAACGCGGCATGTCGATGCTCGACGTGCTGCGGCGCGGGGTAACGAAGGGGGCCGCGCTCGGGGAGTGGGCAAAGCGCCGAGGGATTGCGCCGGACGAAGTGATGGCGATCGGAGATAACTGGAACGATCGCGAAATGCTGGAGTTCGCCGGAATTCCGGTCGTGATGGGCAATGCCGTGGCCGAGTTGAAATCGCTGGGCTGGCGCGTTACCCTCTCGAACGACGACTGCGGAGTGGCAGCCGCTATTCGATCTTATGCACTTGACGGCAACGCAATGAGCTGACTCGAAAAAGGGGGAGTGAGATGAAGATTCTTACGGTGATTGCGAGTGGACTCTGGTGCACGATCGGCTTACTTGGCAGCGGAGCGGCTTCGGCGCAGCAGGGCCCGCCTATGGCACGGCCGGCGATGTCGAACAAGCCCGCCACGATCACGTCGGTGCTGGACATGCAGCTTTCGATCGAGGAGCGCGAAATTACCGGTCTGGCCGATGCCATGCCGGAAGACAAATATTCCTTTGCTCCAACAAACGGAAACTTTGCCGGGGTGAGGACGTTCGCGCAGGAAGTGAAGCACATCGCGACGACCAATGATCGCTTCTTCGGCGCAATCCTGGGGGAGCCCGCCGCCACGCCGCCTTCGCAGTTCGAAGCCGAAAACGGGCCGGATTCCGTGAAAACGAAGGCGCAGATCATGCAGTATCTGCGCGATTCCTTCGCACTCGGACACAAGGCGATCGCGACGATCAACGCCGAAAATGCGTTCGTCAACATGAAAAATCCTCCCACACCCTTCTTGCGGACGCCTGCCGCGATCGTGGTATTCGATTGTGCGCATTCGATGGATCACTACGGACAGATGGTCGAGTATCTGCGCGACAATGGAGTCATTCCCCCGGCGAGCCGGCAGCGACCGCCTGCCAATCCTCCGGCCGAGTCGGGGCATAGATAGCGGCTGGTGACAAATAACGAGATGACGTCCAGGGCCATTTTCGGCGCGATGCTGCTGGCGGGGATCACTGCCGTGACTGCTGCACCCGCGGCTCGCGCCGATTACGCCGTGCTGCGAAACGGCATGCGGCTCCACATTACCGGCTACGAGCAGCAGGGCGACCAGGTGGAGCTGACCGTCCAGGGTGGGACGGTCGAAATTTCCGTGTCCGAATTGATCGATGTCGAACCGGAAGATCAGTTTCCCGCGCCGCCACCCGCCAATGTCGATTTCGGCGTCCGCTACGCCAAGCTGATTCACGCCGCGGCCGAGAAGCACGGCCTGAACGAAAAGCTCATCGCCGAGGTCATCGCAGCCGAATCCAATTTCAATGCGAAAGCAGTCTCGCGCAAGCAGGCGCTGGGCCTGATGCAGCTGTTGCGCGAAACCGCCGCGCGCTACGATGTGGCCAACATCTTCGATCCCGCGCAGAATATCGAAGCCGGGACGCATTACCTGAAAGACCTACTGGTGCGCTACGGCGGCAATCTTACTCTCGCGCTCGCCGCGTACAACGCCGGCCCCGAGATGGTCGACCGCTACGGCGGCGTCCCGCCGTTCCCCGAAACGCAGCATTATGTGAGGCAAATTCTCGCCGGCATGGCCAAGCAGGCGGCCAACTAGCGCAGCCACACGGATTGGCCCCAGCCGGGGGTTCTAGAAGTTTGCATTGCGGTGCCGGCGGCGCGAGAATTGAAGTGTGGATTGAGATATGCAACGTCCTTCCGCACTTCGCGCGCTTCCCTCGTTGCTGGTCGTTTCGCTGGTCATCGCCATGCTCATCGCAACGTCCCCATCCGTTTTCGCACGCAACAAGAGGCCGAAATTCACTCCGCCGGAGCTCTTGACTGCGGCCAGCATCAACTACCCGATCAACAGCAGCGCTTCGGGCGTTGTAGCCGTTGCGATCGACCTGGATGACGCCGGGAAGGTGACAGGGACCGACACGCTGCGGGACATTCCATCGCTGACCGCGCCCGTTTTGCTCTCGATTCAGAAGTGGACTTTCAAGCCTGCAACGCTCGATGGAAAAGAAGTGGACTCGACGATCGTCGCCAGCATCGCGTTCAACCCCGCGGACTATCGACTCGCGGGCACCGATACGCCGGTCCTCGGCAAGGAATTGAAAGTCCTTTCGCGGGACGCAGATGGATTCCTGCCGCCCCAAGTGGTCACGGCCTCGTGGGCGTTGTATCCCTTGAATAGCGTGGAGCAGGGCTCGGTCCTACTGGACGCCCGCGTCGACCGCGACGGCGGCGTGAGGCACGTGACGCCCGTGTGGGGCCCGTATCTGAAAACAACCTCGGTTGAGGCGGCGCGGAAATGGACTTTCGAGCCGGCCACGTTCGACGGAATGGCCGCCGACGCCGATGTGATCATCGGCTACGTCTTCCGCCTGCCGAACATTGCAAGTCCGGTCGCGCAACCCTGAAAGACCCGTACGAATTTTTGGCTACTGAGTGGCCGTTTTTTCGCCGAGGCGGCGCATGCGTTCCTGCAGCTTCTTGCGGAGCGGAGCGGGGGCGTTGGGATTGAACGCTACAAGATACCACAGCGGCTGCGAACGATCCCGGCTGAGCCGCGAAAGCGTGGAAGCGTCGCTATTGGGATGGCGCGCGATGTTTTCGCGTATCGCCGAATACGGATGGTGCGAAAGGCGTCCAAGCGTTTTTGCCGTGACTTTCGGGTGTTCGCTGATCAGGCGCAGCAGATAGTAATCTTCCTTGGGCGCCTGGCGCGAAAGCTGGTCGAGCGCATCCGGACGGACTTCCGAACTGAGAACGGTGCCGACTTTTTCGTCCCAGCCGGGATTGATGCGGTTGAGTTCTTGTGTGCGCGCGTGGATCAACTGCTCGATCACGCGCCGTTCTTGATCGAGGCGCGAGGCAGGCAGAGCGCTGTGCTCGACGGAATCGAGCACGCGCAGCAAATGCTGCCGTTCGCCGAATACAATTTGCGATGTACGCACGGTCTTCCCCTTCCCTGCATTTCGAACCAAATCGGAACGTCTCATATTTCCATCACCCCGCAAAATTTCACGCGCCGCGGGATTCGGCCAATCGGAACTGCGAGAGAATCTGGCCCTGAGCGGCTGCGATCTGGAACTCGACGTCTTCGATGGGCCCGGCGCCTATCGGGAATGCTGTAAGTATAAACCGAAAAGCGCACTGTACCCATTTGAAACTGTAATTCCGAAGCAGCGATCATGCAAGTCGCACTGCAGATGCAAATCGATGACGGCGTGATTATCCTGTGTGACGCATGAGCGAGTAAAGCGAAGCCCCGGCGGCGTGTTCCAGAGCCCGCAACAGATAGTCCTAGAACTAGGCTTCTCGACGGGTTATTGGGGCGGTGGTGCGGCTGCCGGACCGGACTGCGGTATGTCGTTTACAGCTACCCGCCGCATGAACCTCCAGTGGCCATCCTCGCGAACGAGGGTGTCGTCATAATGGCCGCCCATCGCCGGGGTGGGCCGATTGTCGGCGCCCGTGGTCACGAAAAGCCAGCGGGACCATGCAGTTGCGGTGTCGCCGTGCACGTCGATGACGAAATTCGTGAGGATATGAAAGGTTGAACCCGGCTTGCGCGCCGGGTTGGGTCCGAGATTCTTTTCCATGAGCGCCTGGATGCCCGCGGGGCCTTTTGCCGAGCCGAAACCGCCGACCCATTCCCCGTCCCTGGCGAACAGGTGCGAATAGGAGACCAAATCGTGGGCGTCGAGGAAACGTCCGTAGTCCGTCAGCAGCACTCGAATTTCCTCGATATCCTCAAGCCGCTGGATGCGAGCCGCGGGCGATGCGTCGCTGTTCTTCGCGGTTCTGCCGACTGTCCGTGCCTGCACGGGCGTGGACACCAGCAGGCCGAGGGCCAACAGCGATGCGGGAAGTACCGATGCCAGGCTCGTTGTGCGAGAGTTTTTGCGGATGGCGAAGATGTTCATGGTGGCCCCCCGGGACGGATCGCAAAGATGAACGCGAACGATACCACGGGGACACCGAAAGCGCGCTATGCGGGAGCGCTGACCTCGACTGGCAAGACATCCTTCGCGGCGTCGACCACGGAGCCCAGTTTCTCCGGGCCGTCACCCCATCGCTTGCGCAACCAATGGTTCATCGGTTCCGAATAGAATCGCGCCACGAGTTCTCCCAAAAGCGCTCCGAGGAGAATGACACCGAGGAAAAATACGGGCACGCCGATCATCGGCTTGCCAGCCGCGAGGAAAAAGTGAAGCAGCGCGAAGACGACGAACATGTGCGTCAGATAAATCTCGTAGCTACGCCGCCCCAATAGCAGGAACGGAGCGAAGAGGCGCGGGCTGCGCCAATGGGTTTGAGCCGCGGCGACGATCACCATGCAGGTCCCGACAGCGATGATCGTCATGGTGAGGCCGCTCCGACCGAGTCCCCAGGCGTACGCCCGAATCGAAAAGCCGAGGATGAAGAGAAGCAACGCCGCACCCACGCTTCCCACCGCCCAAAGCACAGCGCGTGAGAGCTGTCGCCGGGCCACGAAAAGCGCGGTGAGACAGCCGAGAGCGATCGCGTCCATTCCCCCCAGATAGGAGTATTCCCTCCACACCTCGTTGCCATGGGAGAAGACTGTGCGTGCGAATGGGCCTAGAGCAACAAAAGTGAGCAGAAGCGCGACCAGCCATTTCCCCCGACGGAGCAGGACGCAGACGAGCGGAAAGAACAGATAGAACATCTCTTCGACTGACAGAGACCAGAGAACATCCCAGCTGCCGGGCAGATAGCCGCGTCGGGCCTCGAGGATATTCACATGGAAACTGAGTGCCGCAATCAGCGCGCGCCCGAGCCCTCCCGTTTTGGCCGGCACAACAAAGTTGCTGACCCGCACGAGGTGAAGCACAGTGAGGATCGCCAGCAACGAGAGGAGCAATGGCGCGATGCGGGCGAAGCGAAGGATGTAGAAATCGCGCACGCTGACGCGCGAGAGTGCGCCCCACCGGCGCAGCGCTGTCGACGTGATCAGAAATCCGGAAACAGCGAAAAAGATCTGCACCCCGGGCTGACCGTTCCATACAAACGAATTCACGAGCTGTCGGGGCAGCCCCGCCGTGTGCGGCACTCTTAAAGACAGCAGGCGCATGTTGACGTGGTTCATCAACACGAAGAAGATCGCAAGCGATCGAAGCAGATCGACGCCGTCGAGCCTGGTCCAGCTGCGCGCCGGATTGACGGGAGAGGGTGAATCCACGGCTGTGACTGTGCACCGACCCGGGCGATGCATACGGCCAAAGTCCGTGAGGGTCAGCTTTCAGGTAACTATCGCCCGGCAGTCCAAAGTGCTCGGCAGCCGCTAACGGAGGAAAGGATTCCGATCGCGCTCTTCGCCGATGGTTGTCGTATCGCCGTGGCCGGGGAAAACGATCATCTCTTCTGGCAGGACGAGCAGCTTTTCGCGGATCGATCCGAGAATCTGCGGGAACGAGCCGCCGGGAAGATCCGTGCGGCCGATGCTGCCGCGAAATAGCGTGTCGCCGGCGAGGAGAAGTGAAGAGCCCAGCGCGGGCTCGGGTGAAGCGCTTGGCTTCGGGCGCGCGGCGGCCGCCACGGTTCGCGTTTGCGTCGATGTGGGCTCGACGACCAGGCTGATGCTGCCGGGCGTGTGGCCCGGCGTGTGCAGGATTTGTGCCCCAAAGCCGCCCCAGCGCAGCGTGTCGCCCTCCTTCACGAAATCTTGGATGCGCGTCGTTTCCGGCGTAGGAACGCCGAGCCACTGCGCCTGCACGTCGAGCGAGCGATAGAGCGGCAGGTCGGCCTCGTGGAACAGCACTGGCGCCCTGGTGATGCGATGAAGCTGCGCGAGCCCGCCGACGTGGTCGATGTGAGTGTGCGTGCTGACGATCGCCAAAACCCTCAGTTGATGGCGGCGAAGGATTTCGAGGATGCGGTCCACGTCGTCGCCGGGATCGACGACGATGGCTTCGCGCGTTTCCGGATCGCCCAAAATCGAGCAGTTGCACTGCAATAGGCCGACGGGAATGATTTCGTGAATGAGCTTCGCTGGCACGAAAGCGAGTATATCAGGGCATGCTCGAGGGCGGCGCCGGCTGCTGCTTTGGCTTTTGGTCCGGCGGCAGCGCGGCAGCGACAAGCGATTCGACCCGAGCGAGCAGCTCCGCGCGCTCCTTGATCGTGTATGGAGTGGTTTCCAGGGCGGGACCAAAGCTGACGAGGACTTCGCCCGGACGCGCGATCCATGCGCCCCGGCGCAGCAGGCGGTAAGTTCCGGCGATCGCGACCGGTACGATCGGAACACCGGCCTCGATAGCCATCGCGAACGCGCCTTTCTTGAAAGGCTGTAGGCGGCCGTCGGGGCTGCGAGTTCCCTCGGGGAAAATGAAAACAGAAAGGCCCGCCTTCAAGGTATCCACGGCGGTCGCGATGCCGGCCGCAGCCTGTTTCCCCGCACGATCCACTGCGACGAATCCTGCCAAGCGCATCCCCAGGCCCAGAACCGGCAGCCGGAACAGTTCTCTCTTGGCAAGAAGCGAAATGCGGCGCGGGATCGCGGGCAGCAGGATCACGCCATCAAGGTTCGAGGCGTGGTTTGCCGCGAGGACGCACGCGCAGGACGGGATGTTTTCGATTCCTTCGACGCGCGTGCCGATTCCGGCGAGCCCGACGGCGAAGCGGCAAAAGTTCATCGATATGCGGTACATCGCATCGGGATTGCCCGCGAGCCACGTCCACAAGATGAGAAACGGCAAGCCGAGAAGAACCGCGACGCAAGCGAGAAATCCGGCGGCGAGCGTGCGGGCGGCGGCCGCCATGTTAGTCGGTGGTGCCGCGAAGGACGCCTTCGCGGATGCGGCGCTGCCGGTCGGTTGGATGGTCGATTTCGGTGATGACGTAGGACGGACCGGCCTGCGCGGCGGCGCTTCCCTGGCCTGCGCGCGCGGATTTCAGTTGCAGGCCGGCGATCCCGAGGAAATCGTCATAGGGAATTTCGTCGGCGCCGGAAATGTAGCGGCGGAAAAAATCCTGGAAACTTTTACCGGCGACCTCTTCGACGGCGGCGCGAACGCCTTCGCTGCCGTCGTAAAACTTGCCTTGCTGCGCATATTCGACGTTCATGCGGCGGAAGACGTCGTCGAGCGACTTGTGATTGTCGGTCGCATCGCGAATCGCGAGATCGAGCATCACGCCGAGGATCTGGCCCTTGTCGTAGTACGAGATGCTGCGATCCGGCTCGTTGTAGCCGTCGTACTTCTCAAACCACGCGTCGAAGCTCGATTCCTCGGCACTCTGCCACGCGCGCGCGGGGCGGGATTCGAGATCGGCAATCTGCGAGGCGAGATCGGCGTAGAACTGGCTGTTCGTCCAGAGGCCGGTGCGGACGAGCGCGAAGGATGCATACGTGCTGGTGACGCCTTCGGCAAACCAGAGCGCGCGCGTGTACTGCTCCTTCGCGTAATCGACCGGCTCGAGGTTCTGCGGGCGGATGCGCTTCACGTTCCACACGTGAAAGAATTCATGCGCGGCGATCGGAATGGCGGAGTCGACCGAACGCATCGCGATAGCGGTCGAATTGGCGTGCTCCATGCCGCCGCCTTCGGTCTCGTCGTCGGGGCCGATGTGGAAGATGAACGTGTATTCGTGGCGCGGCGTGTCGAAGGGCGGGCCGCCCATGAGGTGCAATTCGTATGAGGTGACGCGCTTGAGCCCTTCCTCGAGCTGCGCACGATTCCAGTCGGCCTCCGCATCGACGACCACGCGAAAGCGGGCGCCATCGCTATCGAATTCGAATTCGTCGAATTTACTCGCTTCGACAGGCGCATCGACGAGCTTGTCGTAGCTGGTAGCGTGGTAGGCGTCGGCGGCGCCGGCGGCCGTAAGCTCCGTCGCGGTTCGCCAGCCGGCTGGCACCTTGTCGAATGCCACCGAGACGTCCTCGCCGCGCCGGTCGGGAACGTACATCAGAATCTCGGCGAGATTGATGAAGGCGTGGTGCTCGTCGAGCTGCGAATTGAACGGGCCGGGGTCGTCCCACTCGGTCGTATAGCGAATTTCGAAGGTGTTGTGGTCACCTGGCTCGCAGGGCGACGAGAGTGAGATGCGCCAAGTCTGTTTGTCGACCTTCCGTACGCTGGCGGGGACGGCGTTGATCGAGCGGCAGAGCGCGGTCACATCGCGCACGCGATACGCAAAATCCTCGATGCGATACAAAGCGTTCCATGCGGGCATCGCGACCGTGACTTCCCTGCCCTCGACGGGAATCGTCATCGACACGGCGAAAAGATGGCGATCCGGCTGCGCGAGCGAAACGCGATACCCGATTGTCGCCGCTGCCGGCCGAGCCGCGATCAGCGATCCGCAGAGGCCGATGAACGCCAGAGCTAGGGCGCGACGAAGTCCGGAACCATGGCCCTTCATGCACGCGCACCCGAAGCCGCCTGCAATTTCTCGAGAAGCTTCGCGGTAAGGCCGTCAAAGCTGCCGTTGGACATAATCACTACCAGATCGCCGGAGCGGGAATTGGCGGCGAGGTGCTCGGCGATTTCGCCGGCGGAAGAGAAAGCCTTGGCGTCGGCGCCGCGCGCACGAACGGCGGCAGCAATGGCTTCGGGCGAAAGGCGATCGTCTTCGGCCAGCAATTGGGCGCGATTCACCGGGCCGAAAAGAACGGCATCGGCAAGCGAGAGTGCATCGGGCAGCGAGTCCTGAAAGATTTTACGGCGCATCGTATTCGACCGCGGCTCGACGGCCGCCCAGATCTTGCGGCCGGGCCAGCGCGTGCGTGCGGCCTCGAGCGTGAGGCGAATGGCCGTCGGATGGTGCGCGAAATCCTCGACAACCAGAACGCCCTGCGCCTCGCCCTTGATCTCCATCCGGCGGCGAACGGTTTGAAACGTGGCCAGCGCACGATCGATCGCGTCGCATTCGACGCCCCGCGCGTAGGCCAGCGCGATGGCCGCAAGCGCATCGAGCACGTTGTGGCGCCCGGCGACGGGAATGCGAATGCGCGTCACTTCGCTACCGCGATAGGCGACGCGAAATTCCGTGGCGTCGTCGTGCCAAAGAATGTCGCCCGCACACCAATCGCATTCCGGCGTCAGCCCGAATGTCTCGACCGGGCAAAACGCTTTCGCGGTAACTTCTCGGAGCTCGGCGCTCTCGCCCCAAATCAGAATCCGCCCGCGCCGCGGAACGAGATTCACGAGACGCCGAAATTGCAGCGCGATCGAAGCGAGATCGGGATAAATATCGGCGTGATCGTACTCGAGCGACGTCAGAATCAGCTCGTCCGGATGGTAGTGCAGGAATTTGGGGGCCTTATCGAAGAAGGCCGTGTCGTACTCGTCCCCTTCGATGATGAACTCTTCCCCGCCGCCAAGCCCGTAGCTGCGGTCTCCGAAATTCGGGGCCACGCCGCCGATCAGAAAATCGGGGTGGCGGCCTGCCGTCTGGAAGATCCAGGCGAGCATCGCGGTGGTCGTGGTTTTTCCGTGCGTCCCGGCGACGACCACGGAAGTATGGCCCGGCAGAAAATACTCCTCGAGAATCTGCGGCATCGAGCGGTACGGAATCTTTTCATCGAGGATGCGCTCGAGTTCGGGATTGCCCCGCGAAATCGCGTTGCCGATCACGGCCAGATCGGGCGCCGGCTTGAGATTTCCTTCGTGGTAGCCGTCGTTCCAGGTGATGCCAAGCGAGCGCAGTAAATTGGAAGCAGGCGGATAGACGCCCACATCGGAGCCAGTGACGTGAAATCCTCGCTCGGCCAGCATTCCCGCGACCGGCGCCATAGCCGCTCCTCCGATCCCGAGAAGATGGATGTGGCCCACGGGAGGCTTTGTGAACGGCCCAGTCATGACGTGCACGCCGGTTCAAGAATTTTGAGCACGCCGCGGCCGGCGCTCGAAAGCTCGGCGCGAACGCCCAAGGGCAGCGTCAACGTAGATCGCAAAGTGTGCCCGATTGGCACGCCCCAAACGATCGGCACGCCGAGGGGCGCGAGGATTCGGCCGGCGACTGATTCGACGGTTTCGCCGTCGGGCGGCGGATCGCATTCGGGAAAGTCTCCGAGGACGATGCCGGCGACGCTGCGAAACTTTCCCGCTTGTTTCAGATGCATGAGCGCGCGATCCACCTGATAAGGCTTCATGCCGCGATCTTCCAGCAGAAGGATTGCCCTCTGCGTGTCGAGCTCCCACGGCGTTCCGAGCGATGCCTCGACAAGCGTGAGGCAGCCGCCGAGCACCGTGCCTTCCGCCTGTCCTGAGCCCATTGGAGAGCCCTGAAGGTCGATCGACCAGCCGTGTCGCGTCTCGGTCAGGGCTGACATTAGGCTGGGCCCGTCGTAGCCGTTGGGCGCGCCCGCGCCCCGGTCGAAATTCGAGGCGACCATCGGCCCGTAGAACGTGACCCAGCCGAATTTCTGCCACAGAAAAAGCTGCAGCGAGGTGAGGTCGCTCGAACCAAGAAAAATCTTGGGTGCAGCGAGCGCGACGCTCAAACCGTCGAGCAGGTGGTTCGAGCCATAACCGCCGCGAGAACAAAAGATCGCGCGCGCAGCCGGATCGGCGAGGGCATCTTTCAGCGCAGCCAGGCGGCTCGCGGTCGACCCGGCGAAGAAGCTCTCGCGGGCCAGGGCGTTCGCACGATCGAGCTTTGCAACGTATCCGAGGCGCGCCAGCTCATCACACCCGGCTTGCAGGTGATCCTCCTGCACGGGGCTAGCCAGCGACACAACGCGGATTGCGTCGCCAGGTCGCAGCGCGGGCGGCTTAATGGGCTGTGGCATATACGAATTCGAGAATAAGGAATTTGCGGAGGCGAGTCCAGGTGCTGAAGAACCGGCGATTCGCCGGATGCAACCGCAACCGGCGGGCAGACCGGCTACTGGGCCGCGTTGACGGTGAACGTCACCTGTGAGGATGTGCCGCCGCCCGGCGCCGGGTTAGTGACCGTAATCTGGGCGGTTGCGGACGAATCCGTATTCGTCGCGGGAATCAGAACGACGAGCTTCGAGCCGGTCAAATACGCGGTCGCGAGCGGGACTCCGTTCCATTCGGCCACTGAACTCGCGTTGAAGCCCGCTCCCGTCAGTACCGCCTCGAAATCCGGGCCCCCGGCTGCAACCGACGACGGAGCAATCGACGTAGCGGTCGGTGAAGGATTGTTCGGTCCGGTTATGGGAAATGCAACCGACGGCGAGGCAACGACCAGCCCGGGCGTGCTCACAGCCACGCTGCCTGTGCCGACGGCGGAGATATCGACCGCCGGTACCGTAGCCGTGGCCGTGTCGCCGCTGATCGAGGTGGTCAGCGGCACGCCGTTCCACGTGATCAGGTCGCCCGCGGCGAAACTCGCGCCCGTAATCGTCATCATGAAATCCGCGCCGCCAACCGACGCGCTGGGAGGAGCAACGCCCGTTATCGTGGGACCAGTGTTTGCCACCGGCTCGATGGCAAAAGTTGCCGCCACCACCGACGCCCCCCCGCCGGGTAGCGGATTCCAGAGCGTAACCTGAGGCGAACCTGGAGTCGCGACGTCCGAAGCCGGGATCGTGACCAGGAGTTGGTTGGTAACTTCGTTGTATGTGGTCGAGCGAGGCGCGCCATTCCAGTAGGCGAACGTCACGCCCTGGGTGCTCGAAATGATGCCTGTGGCCGTGATCGCGAGGGTGAAGCCGTCGCTGCCCGCCGTGATATTGGACGGAAACAGATTCGTAATGGCCGGCGTGGCATTGAAAGGTGGCGCCTTACTTGTGCCACAACCTCCAAGCGAAACGACGAGTCCCGCCAGCAGCGCCAACGCGCCCCACCGCGAACGCTTCAATCCATCCTCCCTGAAACTTGCAACGGGCAAACTTTAAACGGGGATCCCGTCACCACCTGCTGCGGGTAATCGGGAACATGAATCGAGGGACACACCGGACGGCTTGCACATCCCCCTGCAGATCAGGCAAGAGTGATAGCATTCCGGCGCACAGCCCGTCAACTTGGATTCGGCCATCGCGCGGAAGGTTTTCCCGCCCGGAACTCGAAGGAAAACCAATTGCCTCGCCCTCCCAACCTGTCATTTCGAAGACCGAGCAGCCTGATTTTCGCGTCCACACACTCCGAGCCGCGCGAAAATTAGCGTTTTGGCGAAGGTTGCAGGTGGAAGCGTGGGCCTTCGGGCCCTCGAAAAGTCGCAAGTAAAAGGGGGCTTTAGCCCTGGGTCGCCGCTGGGTGGACATTCATCACGCGCGCCGCTCCTAGAGCTTGAACGCCGTGAGCCGCGCGAATTGCCGCGCTCGCGCCGAAATCTCCTTCCGCGTCACCTTCGCGAGCCGTTCGACGCCAAATTTCTCCACCGTGAAGCTGGCCAGAACCGAGCCGTACACCATCGCCGAGCGAAGCGTCTGCTCGTTGACGCGGCCCTTGCTCGCCAGATAGCCCATGAAGCCGCCCGCAAACGTGTCGCCCGCGCCGGTGGGGTCGTGGACTTCCTCGAGCGGGAACGCCGGCACCGAGAAAATGAAGCTGTCGTGGACCATCAGCGCGCCATGCTCGCCGCGCTTGATGATGAGCGTCTTCGGACCAAGCTTGAACACGTGCTTGGCGGCGCGGAACAGATTGTGCTCGCCGGTCAGCTGGCGCGTCTCGTCGTCGTTGATCGTGAGGATATCGACGTGCTTCAGCGTTTCCTTGAGCTGCACCGGCGTTCCGTCAATCCAGTAATTCATGGTATCGAGGCCAACCACCTTCGGCCTGCGCCGCACCTGGTTCAGCACCGAGTGCTGCAGCGTCGGGTCGATATTGCCGAGGAAAATAAACTGCGAATCCAGATACGATTCCGGCAGCGTCGGCCGGAAAGAACCGAAGACGTTCAGTTCCGTGGCAAGCGTTGTCCGCTCGTTCATATTTTGGCTATATCGCCCGGACCAGAAGAACGACTTCCCCGGCACGTGCTCGAGGCCGGTCAGATCGATCTTGCGTCCGCGAAAGACGGCCTCGTCCGTGGCCGTGAAATCCTCCCCCACAATGGCCACCAGGCGAACGGGCGCGAAATGGCTTGCGGCCAGCGCAAAATAGCTCGCTGCGCCGCCAAGTGTGCGATCGACTTTTCCGTGGGGTGTTTCGATGGCGTCAAAAGCAACCGATCCGACGACGAGGAGTGACAAGGGCGCTCCGTTTTCTCAGCGAGCTGCGCGCAGCAGCAGACCCGCGTTTCGATCGAAATTGAATTCCAGGGGAAATTCGCTGCTGACCTCAGACATACTTGCCGATGATCGGTGCGAGCCGCTTCTTCGTCGCCGCCGGGATGCGCTTGCGATCGGTGAGGATCGCGTGTGCCAAGGCCGAGCGGCACTTGCAGCTTCCTTCATCACCAAGCGCGCGAACGGCTTCGCGAATCGCGTTCTGGGCGTTCTCGGCATTCTTGGTGAGATAGCCGATGATCGTATCGACAGTCACCGCATCGTGCCCCGGATGCCAGCAATCGTAATCCGTAACCATCGCGAACGTAGCGTAACAAAGTTCGGCTTCGCGCGCGAGTTTGGCCTCGGTGAGGTTGGTCATCCCGATCACATCGAAGCCGAGCTGCCGGTACGTGTGCGATTCCGAGAGCGTCGAAAATGCAGGGCCCTCCATACAGACGTAAGTCCCGCCGCGGTGGACATTCACGCCCACGTGATCGCAGGCCGCGGCCAGCTTCGCCGAGAGCCGCGGGCAGGTGGGTTTGTCGAAACCGACGTGCGCCACGATCCCGCCGCCAAAAAACGTCGCGGCGCGCCCCTTCGTGCGGTCGAAAAATTGATCCGGGACCACGAAATCGAGCGGCGCAAAATCCTCGCGCAGCGAGCCCACCGCGCTGACGGAAATAATCTGCTCGACGCCAAGAATCTTCATGGCGCAGATGTTCGCGCGGTAATTGATCTCGCTCGGGGAAAAAACATGCCCGCGCCCGTGCCGCGCCAGAAACGCCACGAGTCGCCCTTCGAGCGTTCCCACGATAAAAGCATCCGAGGGATCGCCGAACGGTGTTTTCACGCGGACTTCGCGCCTGTCGGTCAGACCGGCCATCGAATATAGGCCGCTTCCGCCGATAATGCCGATCTTCACGGCCTCGCTCTTGGATTTTCGCTTGGGCGCTTTTGCCATAACGAAAGCTACTTCCTCCTCGAATTCAACTCATTCAGCTAGCGCGTCGGTTTTCTCTGCGTCCTCTGCGTCTCCCTGCCCTGAGCCGTGAGGCGAAGGGTGCGATGAGATCCCGCCTCCTGCCTGCGCGTCCGAGCGCTCTAGTCCACCGCCGCCGGCTCGGGCTCCCACTTCCCCTCGCGCTCGCGCAGGTAAGCGGCAGGAACGCGCGCATCGTGCGCGAAAAGCGCGATCCACCCCTCCTGAATCGCCGCCGGAATCCAGCGCTTCTTGTTTTCAAGCGTCGTCATCGGGTAAAGATCGTAACCCATAATCCACGGAAGAGGGAGATGCGCGACAGTCGGCACGAGATCGGCGAAAAGGAACGCTGTCTTGCCGCCGTTCGTGAGCTTGACGCACTGCATATCCGCCGTGTGGCCCGGCACGCGAATCAGCTCCACGCCCGGCGCGATGGCTCGATCGCCGTCCAGCAGCTCGAACAGGCCCGCGGATTCAATCGGCGCGAAGTTCTCGGCAAAATAGCTGGCGTGATCGCGCTCGTTCGGGTGCATGGCATGATCGAATTCGCCGCGCTGCGTGATATATCGCGCGTTGGGAAAGGCCGGCACAACCTTGTCTCGCTCAACCCGCGTGTTACCCCCGCAGTGGTCGAAATGCAGGTGTGTGTTCACCACGATGTCGATGTCCTCGGAGCGCAAGCCGTAAGTGCGCAGCCCTTCGGCGAGATGCGGCCCGTCGAGTCCGTAGATGTCGCGGAACTTCTGATTCATTTTCTCGCCGGCGCCCGTTTCGACCAGAATGCGTTTCCCGCCCGCGCGAATCAGCAGCGAATTCATCGAAAGGGTGACCCGGTTGCGCGCGTCGGGAGCCATCTTCTTCTCCCACATCGTCCGCGGAATCACGCCAAACATCGCGCCGCCGTCGAGCAGCACCTGCCCGGTCGAGAAAATGTGAAATTCGAGCTCGCCCAGCTTCATCCGGCCCCCCGAAGGACAGCGCTCGCCGCCATTTTGGCAAGCGAACGAAATTATCAGGACAGCCCCGAAAGTTCAATTCGACTATTTCCGGCTAACTCTTTGATTGTGCGAGCGTCTACCGTATAGAATATTTGCCCGGAAGGGTGAGGGTAAATGAGCCGCCAATATCGCGCGCTGTCAGGAATCTTTTTTGTCGTTACGCTGTTATTTTCCGTCGCAAGCATTTCCCGTGCGCAGGAGCAGGAAGGCCGCCTGCTGCGATTCCCGGCCATCTATAAAGACACGATCGTCTTCAGCTATGGCGGCGATCTCTGGCTCGTCCCTTCGACCGGCGGTATCGCGCGGCGGATCACCACGCATCCGGGGCTCGAGCTATTCCCGAAATTTTCGCCGGATGGCAAGACCATCGCTTTCACGGCCCAATACGACGGCAATTTCAACGTCTACGTGATCCCGTCTGAAGGCGGCGAGCCCAAGCAGCTCACGTTCCTTCCGGATTCCATTCAGGTTCCCGAGCGCATGGGACCGAACAACGAGGTCCTCACGTGGATGCCAGATGGCAAGAGCATCGTGTTTCTCTCCAGGCGGACCACGTTCAACGATTGGTTCGGGCAGCCCTTCGCCGTTCCGGTCACCGGCGGCCTGCCCGCGCGCCTGCCGGTCCCCAAGGGCGGGCTGATGTCGTTCTCGCCCGACGGCGATGAAATCGCCTACAACCGCATCTTCCGCAACTTCCGGACCTGGAAGCGATACCGCGGCGGCATGCAGCAGCAGCTCTCCTTCTACAATTTCAAAACCAACCAATACGAAAAGGTGACCGACCTCTCAGGCGACGATACGTTTCCGATGTGGCACGGGGACACCGTCTACTTCGATTCCGATCGCGGCCCCGACAAACGGATGAACGTCTGGGCCTATAACACCAAGACAAAAGAAATGCGCCAGCTCACGCATTTCACCGAGTTCGACGTGAACTGGCCCAGCCTCGGCCCTGATTCCATCGTGTTCGAAAATGGCGGCTACCTCTACGTGTTCGATCTCGCCACGGAGAAAGCGCACAAAATCACCGTATATCTGCCCGGCGACCGCGATTTCACCCGCCCGCACTGGGCGAACACGAGCAAGCTAATCACGGCGTACGACATTTCGCCTGACGGCAAGCGCGCCGTCTTCAGCGCTCGCGGTGACGTTTACACCGTGCCGGCGAAGGAAGGCAGCGTTCGCAACATTACTCAGACCCCCGGCATCAACGAGATGGATGCGACCTGGTCTCCGGACGGCCGTTGGATCGCGTACCTATCGGACCGCTCGGGCGAATACGAGCTGTATCTGAAGCCTCAGGACGGAGTTGGCAGCGAAGTTCGCATCACGACGGATGGCACGATGTTCCGCCTGCCCCCGGTCTGGTCGCCAGACAGCAAGAAGCTGGCGTTTGCCGACAAATCGCTGCGCCTGTTCTATGTGGACGTCAATGAAAAGAAGCCCGTACGGGTCGATGAGGGCAAATATGCCGATCTCACGGACTACTCGTGGTCTCCCGACAGCAAATGGATCGCCTACGCCAAAGCAGCGGAAAATCAGTACGGCGTCATCTATCTCTATTCGCTCGCGGATAAGAAGATTACGCCGGTCACGACAAGCTTCACGAACAGCGGGAATCCCATCTTCGACCCCGACGGCAAGTACCTCTATTTCTTCTCGACCCGGGATTACAACGAAGTCATCGGCGTGTACGATTTCGAATTTTCGAACCCGGCGGCCATGCGTGTTTACGCAGTTACCCTGCGCGCGGACACTGCTTCGCCGTTCGCTCCCCAAAGCGACGAGGTGACGATCACGAGCCCCGACGTGCTCAAGGTAAATCCGCCCGGGACCGCCACTCCCGAGACGCCGCAACCGAAAACGCCACAAGGGCCGCAGCCGAGTCCGCCTCAGACTGGAGAAACCACAGCCGCAGCGGGTGCGACCAGCGCGGCGGCGAACAGCCAGCCGTTCCGGATCGATCTCGACGGTATCGGCAACCGCACCGTGGCTCTCTCCATCCCTCCGGGCAACCTCCAAACTCTTGCTGCCGCGAAAGGTTTTGTCTATTACGTGAGCGCTCCGCTGATGGGTCTTTCCGGCCCGTTGCCCGGCGAAGGTTTTGCAATCCACGTGTTCGACCTGAAAGAACGAAAGGACTCCGTGCTCTTGGCCGGCGCGAGCAATTTTGCCTTGTCGTTCGACGGGAAGAAGCTCCTGTATTCCGCGCCCAAGGGACCGCCGGCAGGAAACGCCGGTGGCCCGGATAACACGTACGGAATCGTGGACGCGGCGCCTCAGGCCTCGGGTCCGCACAAGGCGGGCGAGGGCGAGCTGAGCCTGACCGACATGCGCGCCGAGGTCGACCCGCTGGCCGAGTGGAAGCAGATGTTCAACGAAACGTACCGCCAGGAGCGAGATTACTTCTTCGAGCCCTCGATGAACGGTGTGGACTGGGCGAAAGAGCGGGACAAATACGCGCAGCTTCTGCCCTATCTGGGCGACCGCTACGATCTGACCTACGTGCTCGGTGAAATGGTCGGTGAGCTCTCGAACTCCCACACCTACGTAGGGGGTGGCGACTATCCCGATCTCCATCCCATAAACGTCGGAACCCTGGGCGTCGATTTCGAGGCGGACGCGGCCAGCGGTTTCTACCGCTTCAAGAAGATTTATCCCGGCGAAAACTGGGACGCAGCCCTGCGCTCTCCGCTCACCGAGCCGGGCGTCAACGTGAAGGAAGGCGAGTATCTCCTCGCCGTCAACGGACGCCCGCTGCGTGTTCCACAGAATCCATACGAGCTCTTTATCGATACCGCCGGCCAGAACGTCACGCTCACGGTCAACTCGAAAGCTTCCGAGGATGGCGCTCGCACCGTCGTAGTAAAACCTCTCGGTAGCGAATTCAATCTGCGCGAGCTTGATTGGATCAACACCAACCGGGAAAAAGTGGACAAAGCCACCGGCGGCCGCGTCGGCTACATCTATCTTCCGGATATGGAAGCCGACGGCCTCAACGAATTCGTAAAGCAATTCTTCCCGCAGATTCGCAAGGAGGGAATGATCATCGACGTCCGCTACAACGGCGGCGGCTTCGTCGACCAGCTCATCTTCGAGCGATTGCGGCGAATTCTCGCCGGCATGGACGCTCCGCGAAACTTCGCTCCCACTACCGTGCCGGACATCGTCTTCCACGGCCCAATTGTTGGCGTGACGAACGCCTACGCCGCATCCGACGGTGACATCTTCAGCTACTATTTCAAGTATTACAAAATCGGCCCGTTGATCGGAGAGCGTACCTGGGGCGGCGTACGCGGCATTCGCGGCTACATTCCCCTGATGGATGGCGGCTACATCACGCGGCCCGAGTTTGCCCGCTACAACGACCAGAGCCAGTGGGTGGTCGAGAATCACGGCGTCGATCCGGATATCGTCGTCGACAACACGCCCGACCAGGTGATGAAAGGCCACGACCCGCAGCTCGAAAAAGCGATCGAGGTCGTGATGCAGCAGATCAACGAGCATCCGCCGAAGCTTCCGGCGCGTCCACCGGACCTCCCGGCCTATCCGTCGTACCCGGCGAAGTAACAAGGGGGGGCCCGGGCAGCGCAGTCTTCGGTTCTCCGGGCCGGTCGCAGGTCGGAGGCGGTAGGTTCTTGGTTTGGCTTTTGGTTCTTCGCTTGGGGTCTCGAGTTCTGGGTTTGAGAGTTGAAATGTCAGATTTCAAATCTCAAATCGCCGGGCGCGCCCCACCCTCGTGGTGTGAGGGTGGGACGCCTCGCAGGGAGTTCCGTCGACCGCTGAAACCTCGCCGAAATCTCTCCGTGCTCCTCGGTGTCCTCTCTGTTTAGTCCCAACCGGCCATTCCCAGCTCAGCCGAGGCCCGCGCGAGCCAGAATCTCATTCACAGCGGTGTACGGATCTTGTTTTCGCGAGGCAACTGCGGAAGCGAGCGCCTCGAATTCGGCCTGAGTCACATGCCCGGCAGCGATGCGTTCAAGGAGCCGCGCCTGAAGGAGCCGAAGCAGCCACTCTTTCCAATACGCGATTTCGCGCGCGCGGCGGTTTGGCGCGTTCGCTGCGTGCGCGCGAAAAAGTTCGATCTGCCGCGCGAGACCGTCCACGCCATTGCCCTCGGTGGCAATCGTGCGGACGATCGGCGGCTTCCAGCCGTCGCGGTCCGGAACCAGCCCCAGAATCGCGCTCAGCTGTTGCTCGAAGCGCCCCGCGCCCTCGCGATCGGATTTATTCACCACGAAGATGTCGCCAATCTCCATCAGACCGGCCTTGAGATTTTGCACTTCGTCGCCCATCCCCGGCACAAGCACCACCACCGTGCAATCGGCGAGCCGCACGATCTCGATTTCGCCCTGCCCTACGCCGACCGTCTCGATCACGATCATCTCTTTCCCCGCTGAGTCGAGCAGCAGCGCCACATCGCCGCTGGCCTGTGCCAGCCCGCCGAGATAGCCGCGCGTGGCCATCGACCGGATGAAGATGCCTTCATCGGTCGCGTGGCCCTGCATGCGAATGCGATCGCCGAGGATCGCGCCGCCGGTGAAAGGGCTGGACGGGTCGACAGCGATGATGCCGACGGTTTTCTTCTCGCCGCGATAGTGCGCGGCGAGCCGGTCGACCAGCGTGCTCTTCCCCGTTCCCGGCGCCCCGGTGACGCCGACGCGGCAGGCGCGTCCGGTGAACGGGAACAGCCGGCGCAGAAGCTGCTCCGCTTGGGGCGCCCGATTTTCAATCGCCGAAACGGCACGCGAAATCGCGCGCACGTCACCCGCGCGAATCTGCGAAGCCCAGCTTTCAAGCGTCGTAGTCATAACTGCGAATGGGATCGCTCACTGCAAATGAATTGGCGAGTGTAACCCGAGTGGCTAATCGCGGCGCGGATTTTCGGTGGCCGAACTCGGCGCCTCAGGAGTGGAAGCCTTGTTGGGCGTGCCGGGCTGGCCGCCTGTGTATTCGTCATACGCCTTGATAATCCGCTGCACCAGGCTGTGGCGAACAACGTCGCGTTCGTCGAAATAGACCAGCGCGATGCCCTCGATTTTGCCGACCACCTCGATGGCCTCGACCAGCCCCGAGCGCCGCCGGTCCGGAAGATCGATCTGGGTGATGTCGCCGGTGATCACGGCCTTGGAATTGAACCCGAGCCGCGTGAGAAACATTTTCATCTGCTCGCTGGTGGTGTTCTGCGCCTCGTCGAGGATGACGAATGAATCGTTGAGCGTTCGCCCGCGCATGAACGCGAGCGGCGCGACCTCGATGATGTCCTTTTCGAGGAATCGCTCGAGCTTGTCGGCTTCGAGAAGGTCGTGCAAGGCGTCGTAAAGCGGGCGCATGTAAGGATCGACCTTCTCCTGCAAAGTTCCGGGAAGAAAGCCAAGCCGTTCGCCCGCCTCGACCGCAGGGCGCGCGAGGATGATGCGGTTCACCTGCTTCGAAAGCAGCGCCGAGACCGCCATGGCAACGGCGAGATACGTCTTGCCGGTGCCGCCCGGGCCGATAGCGAAAACCATGTCGTACGTTTCGAGCGCTTCGATGTAGCGGCGCTGATTCGAGCTTTTCGGCGCGACGCTCTTTTTGCCGAGAGCCTTGGTGCGCGTCGGCGAAAAAGTGCCGTTCAGGCTCGAGGTGGGCTCGTGCGCCGCGGTCCGCAGGAGCGACTTCACTTCCTGGCTGCTGGGTACGTGCCCGTCGCGGATGCGGTCGTTGTAGGCGCCAAGAATGCGCGTAGCTCGCTCCACTTGCTCGGGTTCGCCTTCGATTTCGAGGTCGTGATCCTTCAGGTGAGTGGTGACATGCAGCGAGGACTCGAAAAACTTGAGGTTTTCGTCCAGGGTGCCGAAGAGTTCGTTGATGCCTCCGACGATTCGAACGGTGTGTTTCATCCGGTTGATTGAGACCTGCGGCCAGCGTATCGCGCTCAGGAATACCGGTCAAGCCGCGAGCCGGGTTTTTGCGAATTTGTAACACACCGCACGATCGTTCGCGCGAAGGAGCCTCCGGACATTCGCCTCATTTTCGCCGTGCAAAATCTGCTGCAAGGGGAGCAGTGCCTCTGCTCGTGTGCGGGGTCTAGAAGGCCCTCATATGAGCGATTTTGGCGGGTTTGGGCCGTTCTTTGTGCCATTTGAAATCTGGCGCCCCTGGCACGGGCTGGGGGGCCGTGCCGGCCCCGAAAACCGGGGCCCGGCTCCACAAAACCAGCGCCCAATTCACGGCCGCGAGCGGTCAGTTGGTCGCGGGCGCAGGGAACTGGACTTTCGGGACCGCCTGGGCAGCGGGAGGCGCGTTGAAGTAAGCGTCGTTGCGCTTGAAGCCCGACCAGCCGGCGACGACGCTTTGCGGAAACAGGCCGATGTACGTGTTGTAGGCCTGGATCGCGTCGTCGTAGCGCCTGCGCTCGACCGCGATGCGATTTTCGGTGCCGGCCAGCTCGTCCTGAAGCTGGAGGAAATTCTGATTCGATTTGAGCTGAGGATAATTCTCGGCGAGCGCGAGGACTTTGATCTCGGCGCCGTAGAGCTGATTGCTGGCCGCGATTTTGTCCGTGGGAGTTTGCGCGTTCAGATATTGCGTGCGGGCCTTGGCGACGTCGTCGAACACGGTCGTTTCATGCGCCGCAAATCCTTCGACGGTATTCACGAGATTCGGGATCAAATCGGCGCGGCGCTGGAGGACGACATCGACCTGCGCCCAGTCAGACTTGACCGCCTCATTGAGCCGGACCATCTGGTTGCGCGCCGAGATAAAGGCGCCGACGACGATAAGCACGAGGAGCGCGATGACGATGAGAACGACGACGCCTGTCTTCATGAAGTGCCTCCGGCGAGAAATCTAGCACACAGCCTCACGGCGAACCACTGCGTGACCCAACCAACCAGCCTGATTCGGTTGCCGCGAGTAGCGCGTCCCTACATACCGATACGGCTACCGGGCGACCAAAGTTTCTCAAAAACATGACTCCGGAGCACAGACAGGATTGTCCATGCTATCCGCTACGCGACATCGAGACGCCGATCGACTTCGTTGGTCGCGACCCCGACGAATTCGAGATACGTTTGCAGGGTGACCTCGACGTCGATTTCTTTCTCCTTGATCTTCCCTTCCCTGAAATCGAGGATCGTCTCGAAGCCCGCTGGATTCGCTCCCGTGATCGTCGCCATGGCCTCGACCGCCTCGCGCTTGCCCTGAGCCTTGCCGTGCTGGAGAACCATCAGGGCGTGGCGGAACAGCGCGCAGAACGAAGAAACCGAGCGGAGCATGAGCTGGAGATGAACGTCGTTTTTTCGCGGTGCCGTGAGCACCGCCTGCCGCAGGCGCAGCCATGCCGTGCGAAGCTCGCGCTCGACTTGGAGGCGGTGCAAATGCATAGGGACTTCGAGCGATTCTAGGAAGTCGGCGCCGAAAAGCATGCGGTGATGGCGTTTGATGTCGAGGAGCTCGATGGCGAAAACGTCGGCGGAGCGAACGAGCTCGTCCATCGTGAAAACGAGCGGCGGCGGATTTCCCTTCTTCGCCCACCATTCCGCGATCGGGTGCAGTTTTTCAAGGTCGGCCGAGGTGACGTGCTCGAGGACGCAGAGAATATTCAAGTCCGAATGATGCTCGTGAAAATCGCCTGCTACGGCGGAGCCGTAGAGAACGACCGCCTTGAGGTTGGTGGTCGCTGCGTTCTTCAGCCAATCGATGAGTTCGCTGAATTTTTCTTCCATGCTAGTGAGTTTCCTCGCTGCCCCACGCGGCAGAAAAGTGTCCGCTGTCTCGATGCCGGGTTCCCGGGGGCTAAAGCCCTGTTATCACCGTCTGCTTTTCGTGAGCCTAAGGCTCACGCTTCCACCGACGAACTCGGCTGAAGCCTGCCCTTCCATCTTTACGCTCGGCTGAAATCTGAACGCGAGCCGAAAAAGAATGCCGCGCTGAAGGCCGCGGCGCTCCATTTAAATCTTGGACCTGGGCCCGCGAGACGCCCTTCGTTCGGCTCAGGGCAAGCCGGCGCTACGAAATCACCAGCCGCCGCTCGCACCGCCCCCGCCGAATGAGCCTCCGCCGAAGCCGCCGAATCCTCCTCCGCCGCCACCGCCTCCTCCAAATCCGCCGCCGAAGCCTCCGCCCATGCCGCCGATCATGGGTCCAATCCACCAGCCGCCGCCTCGGTGGTAGCGCGAGCTGCCGGCTGGGCTCAACGCACGGCGTATTGCACCGAAGATGAAGAAAATCACCAGGAATATAAGAACCACCGGAATCCCCGGAGGGTTTCTCGTGTTCTGGGGCGGAGGCGCCGCAGGAGGAGCGCCGCTAAGCGTAACGCCGCGATCGGCCGCGATGGTGTCCGCGACGCGGCGAGTGACGAGGAGAATGGCTGCGTCGTAGTTCCCTTGCCGGAGGTATGGAACCGCCTCGCGGCCAAAGCTGCCGACCTTGCCGTCGGGGAGGATTGGTTCGAGGCCGTAGCCGACCTCGAAACGGTACTTGTGATCGTCCACCGCAAACAGAATCAAAATGCCGCGATCGGACTTGGGTCCGACGCCCAGACGAGTGGCGAGATCGATGGAATAGTCTTCGATGGGCTGGTCGCCTAGCGATTTAGTCGTGACGACGGCGATCTGCGCCTTGGCTTTTTGGTCGACCTCGGTGCAAAGGGCAGTGAGCTGCTCTTTCGCCGATTGGCTCAATACGCCGGCGAGATCGGTGACGTAGCCGAGCTTGGCTTGCGCCGCGACTTGAGCAACGGATTGGGCGCGGGCGGGCTGAGACGCGGCCCAGAGCATGAGTGCCAGGAGCGCCGGGAGCACCGCGTGTTGCAGCGCCGGCCTGCGGCCGACGATTTTCCGCGAGAAAGTGCGCCGAGCAAGAGCCGGCGGGACGCCAGCGCTACTTAGACCGGTCTCGGGCCGAGAGATGCTAGCAGAGCGGTTTCGCATTGGATTTTCAGTAGCCCGCATGGTGCAAGAAGGCGACCGCGACCGCGGCAGCCAGGCAATAGATGCCGAAGAGGTACCAGCGGTCGCCCTCGAGCCATTTGCTGAGCCATTTGAGCGCGACCAGGCCTGCAAGAAACGCGCAGAAGGCACCGAGCACACTCGGCATCAGGGCCGAGGTCCAGGCCGCGCCGCCCGCGACGTGCCCGGTCTCGATCAGGCGCCACAACTCGCGCCCGTCGGCCAAGGGTGTAAGGACAACAGCCAGCGCGAAACTGAACGTCTCAGCACGTTGCTTGGTGACCCTCGCGAGAAGGCCCGTCGATATCGTGGCGCCCGAGCGCGAAAAACCGCGGAACGGCAAGCTCAGGCCCTGAATGATGCCGATGAGCGAAGCCTGCTTTATCTGAAGGCCGCCGTCGGGCGATGGAGCGGGCGGATGGCGCTTCTCGTAGATTCCCGCGATTATGATCAGCACGCCGGCGGCGGCGAGGGCCGGCGCGATCAGTTCAAGGTGGCTGAAGAGTTGTTCGACTTCGGCGTGTGGAACGCCACGGAAGCCAAAGTGTTCGATGATCTCGATGAGCCCGCCGCCGACAGCGACTGTCAGCGTTGTCGCGGCGATCAAGAACACGGCGAAGGTCTTGAAGGCCTCGGCGGTCTGAAAATAGGTTCGCAGCCACTGTTTCCAGAAATAGACGATGACGGCAAACATCGTGCCGGTGTGCAGCATCACAAGCAGCAGCGTCATCTCGGGGGACGATGGGTCCATGCCCATCAGTTTTTCGGCGACGACGACGTGCGCTGAGCTCGATACGGGGAGGAGTTCCGCCAGGCCTTGCACGACGGCAAGGACGACCACATGCCAGAGGGACATGCGTAAAACCCTACCACAGCCCGGGCTTGCCGCCCACAGAGTCCGTGTGGCTGTCGTGTTCGAGAGCGTCAGCGCGTTCAGCGACGCCGCACGTGGCGTGTGCGGGGAGCACGATAGAACCCCAGAGGGCATGGGCGCGAGTTTTCTTGACGGCGCGGCGAATCTGAGCGCTTGGCTAAGCGCGGAGGGCGCCGAGAAAGCACTGATACGGAGAATCGATGGAATGAGTCGTATGGAATGAGTCGTATTGTCACCCTATAGGGCGGGTGCTACACTTGCGATTCCGCACTTCGAAAGCGCCGAAGGTGTCCGGAACCAGAGATCGCAAGCGCCTGAAATCCCGTGTTAGCGTCAAAGGACAAGGGGAGTGCCGTGCCTTCCCGCGCACGAGGAGCGCCTGAAACGGGATTGTTTCTGAAACAAATTAGGCCCAGCGCACGTTTCAGTACTTAGACCTTTGCGCAAACAAAAGAGACACTGGACTTCGGAGAGGAAAAAGACGATGACTGGAA
This sequence comes from uncultured Acidobacteriota bacterium, assembly GCA_963836125.1. Taxonomy (GTDB): domain Bacteria; phylum Acidobacteriota; class Terriglobia; order Acidiferrales; family UBA7541; genus Palsa-295. The sequence continues at coordinate 47,116 of CAWIIK010000002.1, read as the reverse complement.
GGTTTACGCACGCAGCGGTAGCGTTGTTTACGGCCGCCTCGCTGATCGCTTCGCCGCTCTACGCGCAGGACCAGCAGGCCCCGGCGCCAAGCACGCAAGCCCCGCAAGCCACGGGGCAGCCCCAGATGCCGACGCCGCCCGTCTACGAGCCCCCGACACCAAACCAGGGGCCTCCGCCATCGCCCACCCGCGCGCTGAAATTCGGGCCCGACTATTCGAAGGGACAATCCTGGTTTCCGAACATCTTCGCCCCCTACACCGAAAAGCACGTGCCGGAGCCCGAACTCACGAATACGCCTCGGATCAACCAGTTGATCCAAGACGGCAAGCTGATGCTCAGCCTCGAGGATGCGGTTTCGCTGGGGCTCGAGAACAATCTGGCCCTGGCGGTCGAGAGATACGTGCCGTGGCTGGACGAAGCCAACCTGCTCTATACCAAGTCGGGGGCGAACGGGCCGGTGAAGTTCGATCCGACCGTGACCAGCACCCTGTCTTGGGAAGACACGACCACGCCCTTCAACAACCCGCTATTTGCGGGCGTCACGACACAGGCCACCGCTCCCATCGGGGTGTCGGACCACGTCACGACCGGGAATTTTAACTACACGCAGGGGTTCTCCACCGGAACGCAGGCGCAGGTGACGTTCGACAATTCGCGGACCTCGACCAACCTCGGTTTCTTGGACCTTTTCAATCCCTATGAACAAACGACGCTGACCATCGAGCTGACGCAGCCGCTGCTGAACGGATTCGGAAAAATCCCCAATACGCGCTACATCCTCGAAGCAAAAAACACGGTCAAGGTAGGCGAATCGCAATTCGCTCAACAGGTGATGACGACGATCACGCAGGTGGCGAACGATTACTGGGAACTGGTGTACGCGAGGGAGAACGTGAAGGTGGAACAGGTGGCGGTTGCCGCCGATCAACAGCTCTACGAGAACAACAAAAAGCAGCTCGAGATCGGCACGATGGCTCCCCTCGATGTGATTACGGCGCAATCGCAATTGGCGACCGATCAACAGGCGCTCGTGCAGGCACAGACCACGCAATTGCTCGACGAAACCACGCTGCTGGTCGCCATCACGAAGGACGCCCTGTCTCCGCAACTCAAAGGCATCGAGATCGTTCCGACTACGCCCATTTTCACGCCGTCGCCCGAGAACATCTCGCTGGAAGATGCCGTGCACGAGGCATGGCAGAAGAGGCCGGAGCTGCAACAAGCCGACCTGAATTTGAAGAACGCGGGTATCGAGGTGAAAGCGACGAAGAATGCGCTGTTGCCGACACTCAATGCGTTCGCGGAATATCAGGGTGCGGGCTTGGGGGGCGTCATTCACCCGACAATGCCGACGGGGGCTTACATAGCCGACGAGCCCGTGTTCGCGACGATGGGCGCGATTCCAGCGGGCACAACTCCGACCGGATTCCTGGGGAGTGCAACTTCGACGGCGGCGGCTCCCATACCCGGCGGGATAACCGACTCATGGGACGCCATGATTCATGGTACGTACCCGACGTTTGAAGGGGGATTCAACCTCACTCTGCCGATCCGGAATCGCGCCGCTGAGGCGAACAACGCAACCGCGCAGTTGAACCAGCGGGAGCAGCAGGTCGAGTACCTGCAGACGCAAAGCACGATTCTGCTCGCCGTGCGCCAAGCGCTCATTACCCTCGAGCAGGATCGGGCGGCCATCGCGGCCGCTCAAGAGGCGCGCATCTACGCGCAGCAGAGCTACGACGACTCGGTGAAGCAACTGCAACTCGGTTCAACGAATGCTTTCACGGTCGTCCAGAAGGAGCAACTGCTGGTGGCGGCGGAAGGCATCGAGCTGCGCGACCGGGTCAACCTGATCGAGGCTGAATTGACATTCGATCAGGCGATGGGCCGCACGCTGGATGTCCATAACATTACCCTGGCGGACGCGCGGAGCGGGCGCATCCTTCAGCCGCCGAACATTCCGGGCACGCTGGACCCGAACAGCGGCGTTGCGGGATACCGGTAGCGACATTTCCATGGCGGGCGACGAAACACGCGGAGCTGGCGGCGAGCGAGTGGCCGGGGCTCCGCGGAAGGCGTCGAACCCCGAGCGGGAGTGGGAAGAGAAAATCTTGAAGCCCACTCTCGCGAAATCTCCCGATCGTCCCGCCGATTTCACCACCGTCTCCAGCTATCCGATCCGAAGAATTTATACCGACGCTGATCTCGCCGATTGGATTGCCGCGCGCGACCTAGGGCTTCCCGGCGAGCCTCCCTACACGCGCGGGATTCATCCCCGGATGTATCGCGACCGGCTTTGGACGATGCGGCAGTTCGCGGGATTCGGTAGCGCCGAGGATACCAACCGGCGGTTCCGGTATTTGCTGGCACAGGGGCAGACCGGACTATCCGTGGCCTTCGATCTGCCGACGCTGATGGGATACGACTCGGACCACGCCATGGCCGAGGGTGAGGTCGGCAAGTGCGGCGTGGCGGTGAGTTCGCTCGCGGATATGGAGGCGCTGTTCGAGCAGATTCCGCTGGCCGATGTGACGACTTCGATGACGATCAATTCGCCAGCGGCGGCGATCTGGGCCATGTATCTCGCGGTCGCGGAAAAACAGGGCGCGGATTGGAACAAGCTTTCCGGCACGCTACAGAACGACATCCTGAAGGAATACATCGCGCAGAAGGAATATATCTATCCGCCGGGGCCGTCGATGCGGTTGGTGACCGATACGATCGAGTTTGGCGCGAAGCACACTCCGAAATTCAATTCGATTTCGGTGAGCGGGTACCACATCCGCGAGGCGGGGTCGACGGCGATTCAGGAGCTTGCGTTCACGCTGCGCGATGGAATCGAGTATGTGGAGCATTCGCTCGCGCGCGGCTTGGCGATCGACGAGTTTGCGCCGCGGCTGTCGTTTTTCTTTAATGCACACAACGACTTTTTCGAGGAGATCGCGAAGTACCGGGCGGCGCGGCGCATCTGGCAGCGCGTGATGCGCGAACGATCCGGCGCGAAAGATCCGCGCTCGTGGGCGCTGCGGTTTCACACGCAGACGGCGGGTTGTTCGCTTACGGCGCAGCAGCCGTACAACAACGTGATTCGCACGGCGGTGCAGGCGCTCGCGGCGGTGCTGGGCGGCACGCAGTCCCTGCATACGAATTCACTCGACGAGGCTTGGGCGCTGCCGACTGAGGCAGCGGCGACGATTGCGCTGCGCACGCAGCAGATTCTGGCGTACGAAACCGGCGTCACGAATACGGCCGATCCGTTTGGCGGCTCGTATTTTGTCGAGACGCTGACGAATGAGATCGAGCGCGGCGCGTGGGACTACATCGAGAAGATCGACGCGCTGGGCGGGATGGTCGCGGCGATCGAGCACGGATACCCGCAGCGGGAGATTGCGGACGCTTCCTATCGGTATCAGGTGGCGGTCGATCGCAAGGAACAGATCATTGTCGGCGTGAATGCGTATGTGGCGGATGAGAAGGCGATCGAGATTTTGTCAATCGATGAATCGGTGGCGGCGCGACAGGGCGAGCGGCTGCGGGAGTTGCGCGCCGGGCGGTCGAATGAGGAGGTGGCGCGGCGGTTGGAGGCGCTGCGTCGGGCCGCGGGTGGACGCGAGAACCTGATGCCGTACCTCTACGAGGCCGCGAAGACCTACGCGACACTCGGTGAGATCTGCGATGCGCTGCGCAGCGTGTTTGGGGTTTACGAAGAAGCGGCCGTCACCTGAGTTGGTTGTTTTTCTTCGCTGCGTCTCTGCGGTGAGAAGTGAATGACGCGCAACTGACACACGAAATCATCGGCGCGGCGATGGAAGTTCATCGCATGCTGGGTCCTGGTTTGCTTGAATCGGCATACGAGCAGTGTCTGGCACGAGAGCTCGGCTTGCGAGGGATACCATTCGAATGGCAGAAGCTGCTCCCGTTGGTGTACAAAGACGTCAAACTCGAGTGCGGATATTGGGTCCATTTGCTTGTTGACGGGCGCGTTTTCATCGAGTTGAAGGCCCTTGATGCGCTTGCTCCTATCCATGATGCAATCGTGCTAACTTATTTGCGTCTCTCGGGTTGCAAGATCGGGCGATGAATCAATTTCAACGCGGTTGTGCTCAAGGGCGGGCTTCGGCGCTTAGTTAACGAATACGAAGACTAGAATCCACCGCAGAGACGCAGAGGACGCAGAGAAAGAAAAATACCCGGTAGATTGGGACGCGGAGACGCAGAGAGAAGCGAATGGCGGAGAAGAAGATACGAGTGCTGATTGCGAAGCCCGGGCTCGATGGGCACGACCGCGGCGCGAAAGTGATTGCGCGGGCGTTGCGCGACGCCGGGATGGAAGTGATTTACACCGGGCTGCGTCAGACACCCGAGATGATTGCTTCCGCGGCGGCGCAGGAAGACGTCGACGTGATTGGGCTTTCGATTCTTTCCGGCGCACACAACACGCTCTGCGTGCGGCTGATGGATCTGCTCCGCGCCAAGGGCATGACCGATATCACCGTGCTGATTGGCGGGATCATCCCGGAAGCCGATATTCCTGGCCTCAAGAAAGCCGGGATCGCCGAGGTTTTCTTGCCCGGCACGACGACGCAGGCAATCGTTGATTTCATCCGGCAGCGGATTCCTGCTGCGCCGCGAGAAGCCTAAGAGACTGCACCGCACCCTTCGCCACGCAGGGCAGGAAGACGCAGAGGACGCAGAGAAGATCGATGGCGGAAATTACAACACGGGTCGTCAGCGAGGCGCCGGCGTTTGAGAAGAATACACGCGTGATGATCGATCGCGTCACCGAGATCAAGAACGAGGAGGAGGCGATCCGGGAGGGCGGCGGAGCGAAAGCCGTCGAGGCGCAGCACAAGAAAGGCCGCCTGACGGCCCGCGAGCGCATCGGCAGGCTGATCGACCCGAAAACGGAGTTCTTTGAACTCGGAATCTATGCCGGCTACGAGATGTACGACGAATGGGGCGGCGCGCCCGCTGGGGGGACCGTCACGGGGCTGGGACGCGTCACGGGACGCCGAGTGATGATTGTGGCGAACGACGCGACCGTGAAGGCCGGCGCGTTTTTCCCGATCACCGCGAAGAAGGTGATTCGCGCACAGAATATCGCGATCGAGAATCACATTCCCACGATCTATCTGGTCGATTCAGCGGGCGTGTTTCTTCCGCTGCAGGAAGATGTGTTTCCGGACACCGACGATTTCGGGCGCGTCTTCCGCAACAACGCGGTGATGAGCGCGATGCGCATTCCGCAGATTACAGCGATCATGGGAATGTGCGTGGCGGGCGGTGCATATCTACCGGTGATGTGCGACCACATTTTGATGACCGAGGGCAGCGGGCTTTTCCTCGCGGGACCGGCGCTGGTGCAGGCGGCCATCGGGCAGAAGACTTCCGCCGAGGAGTTGGGCGGAGCGCAGATGCACGCGCAGATCAGCGGCACGGTCGACTTCCGCGAGCCTGATGATGAGGCGTGCATCGACCGCGTGCGCGCGCTGATCGACAAAATCGGACATGCTGGGGGCGCGCCTTTCGACCATAAAGCTCCCGAGGCGCCGCAATACCCTGCTGAAGAGATTTACGGGATCTTTTCGGGCGACGCGGGCAAGCAATACGACATGCGCGAAATCATCGCGCGGATCGTCGACGGCAGCCGCTTCGAGGAGTATCGCGCCGAGTACGGGCAGACCGTGCTGTGCGGCTACGCGCGGATTGGCGGGTGGGCGGTCGGGATCGTGGCAAACCAGAAGAAAAATGTGACCGTCGCGGCTCCCGGCACGGGCGAAAAGCGCCTCGAATTCGGCGGCGTGATCTACACAGAGTCGGCGGACAAGGCCGCGCGTTTTATCCTCGACTGCAACCAGCATCTGGTGCCGTTGGTATTTTTGCACGACGTGAACGGCTTCATGGTTGGCAAGGAAGCCGAATGGAGCGGGATCATTCGGGCGGGAGCAAAGATGGTGAACGCAGTGGCGAACAGCGTGGTGCCGAAGATTGCCGTAATCTGCGGCGGGAGCTTCGGCGCGGGCCATTACGCGATGTGCGGGAAGGCGTACGACCCCCGGTTCATTTTCGCCTGGCCCACTGCGCGATATGCAGTGATGGGCGGTGATTCGGCCGCATCGACGCTGGTTGAGATCAAAATCAAGCAGCTGGAACGACAGGGCAAGAAGCTGAGCGCAGCCGAGAAAAAAGAACTGCACGAATCGATTCGCGCCACCTACGAGCACCAGACCGATCCGAGATACGCGGCGGCGCGCCTCTGGGTGGACGCGATTATCGACCCGGCGCGTACGCGCGAGGCGTTGATTGAGGCGCTGGAATCGGCGGCGCTGAATCCGGAAGTGGCTGAATTCAAAACAGGGGTATTGCAAACCTAGATGGATGCGTTCAGACAGGAGCGCGGGATGAGCGGCGCCGCGACGTTGGCGGTCGCTCTGCTGCTGCTGACGCCATCTGTCGTCGCTTTTTTCGCCTCTTCCGCCGCCGCGCGTGGAGCTGACTTCCCTGCTTCGGCGCTGTGGTTTATGTACGAGATGGCGCTGTATATGGGGTGTGCCGGAGTTGCAATCGTGATCGCTCTGACCGTATCGGCTGCGATCGCCCACCGGATTTCGCGCGCGTTTGTCTGGCTGATGACGATCTCGGTGGTCGGCGGCGCTTCCCTGCTGTGGTACGCGGCACATATTTACCGAAATCCTTGGACAACCAACCGATGACCGATCGCGAAGTGACCATCGTCGAATGCCCGCGAGACGCGTGGCAGGGGCTGCCCGACGTGATTCCGACAGCCGAGAAGACTCGCTACCTGACGCAGCTTGTTTCGCTTGGATTCCGGCACATCGACGCGGTGAGCTTTGTCTCGCCCAAACATGTGCCGCAGATGGCCGACAGCGAAGCCGTGATGGAGGAACTGAGCCGAACGAGGCTGCCTTCGGGCGAAACACCGGACATCATTGGGATTGTCGTAAATGCGCAGGGACTCGAACGGGCGCTCGCCACGCCCGGCGTCACGACGATTGGCTATCCGTACTCGGTTTCGGCCTATTTCCGTCGCGCGAACGCGAATATGTCGCGGGGAGAATCGCGCGAGCTGGTCGAACGGCTGCAGCGCGACACGAAAGCCGCGCAAAAGCGCCTCGTGGTGTACATCTCGATGGCCTTCGGGAACCCGTACGATGAGCCGTGGGGGCCGGAGATTGTGGAGGACACGCTGGTGTGGCTCAAGGACGTGGGCGTTCGCACCGTTTCGCTCGCTGATACGGTCGGGACGGCTTCGCCCGAAGACGTTGCGCGCCTTTACCTCGCTGTGAAAAACTGTGTTGCTGGCGTCGAGATCGGAGTTCATCTGCACAGCCGGCCCGAGCGCGCGGCGGAAAAGGTGCTCGCAGCGTACGAAGCGGGCTGCCGGCGATTTGATGGCGCGCTGACGGGCTTGGGCGGCTGTCCTTTTGCGGGCGACGCGCTGGTGGGCAATATCCCGACCGAAACCGTGCTGGCAACACTTGCGGCGCGGGGCGTAGCCACCGGAATCGGCACAAAATCTCTCGCGGTGGCTTGCGCGATGACGCACGACCTGCGGGAAAAGTACGCACACGATCCCGCGGTGACGAAACCGAACTAACTCCGGAGTCTCGAAGATGGGCTACCAGACGCTCACATTTCAGTGCGACGACAAAATCGCGACGATTGCCCTCACTGTGCCCGAAAAGCGAAACGCCATCTCGACGCAGATGATTGTGGATCTACTCGGCGCATTCGACCAAGCGGAGGCGAGCCCCGCGCGCGTGGTGATTCTCACCGGGGCGGGCAAGGCTTTTTGCGCGGGCATGGATCTCAACGAACTGCAAAACCTCGCGAGACAGACGCAACAGAAAAATCTTGAAGACGCGCGGCGAATGACTAAATTGCTGTACCGGCTCTACAGCTTTCCGAAGCCACTGATCGCCGCCGTGAACGGCGCGGCGATCGCGGGCGGATGCGGCCTTGCGACGGTTGCTGATTTCATCCTGGCCGTGCCGGAGGCCAAGTTTGGGTATACCGAGGTGCGGATCGGATTCACGCCTGCGCTGGTGTCGGTTTTCTTGCGCCGCCGGATTGGGGATACGCACCTGCGCGACCTCCTCCTGACCGGGCGCGTGATCGACGCGGCGGAAGCCTGCCGGATTGGGCTGGTCACGCAGGTCGTTCCGGCGGAATCGCTCATGGACCGGGCGCGGGAGATCGCCGGCGAACTGATCGCCGCGAGTCCAACGGCCGTTGCGCAGACGAAGAAACTCCTCATCAGTTTCGACCGCGTGGCGATTCGCGCGGAGCTCGAAGTGGCGATCGAGACCAACGCAGACATTCGTTCGACGCCCGATTTTCGCGAGGGGATTACGTCGTTCCTCGAAAAGCGCCCTCCGAAATGGTCTGGGGGAGATTGATATGGCAACCCGAGAAGCGCCCTTGGCGAATGTGTGCACGTTGACCACGCCAAAAGTGCAGGCGGTGCTCGAGCGGCTATACGGGCATGCGAAGGCCGTCGACCAAGCCGCTCTGGATGTCGCGAATCCGATCACGGAGGCGATCCACACCGAGGATAAATTCCGCGTGAGGTCCGAGCTGCTGAAGGAGGCGTACCTTCCGGTGCCGCGCGATGTGGGCCGGCTGCTGTACATGCTGGCGCGAACTTACCCCTGCAAAGCGATCGTGGAATTTGGTACGTCGCTTGCCATCTCGGCGATTCATCTGGCCTCGGCGATCCGCGACAATGGTGGCGGCAAAGTGGTGACGACGGAGCTGAACGCGGAGAAGGCCCGGCACGCCGCCGAAAATCTGCGCGAAGCTGGATTGCTGGACCTGGTCGAAATCCGCGTCGGCGATGCGCGGGAGACTCTGCGTGCGCTCGACGGCGGCGTGGATTTTGCGTTTATCGACGGCTGGAAGGAACTTTACCTGCCGGTGCTGAAGGTCACCGAGCCGCGGCTCAGGGCCGGCGCGCTCGTGGTTGCGGACAATTTGAATCTCGCCGGGAGCGTCCTCAAGGAGTACGTCGATTATGTGGGGTCGGAGCGGAACGGCTATCTATCGATGCAATTGCCGATCGGGGACCGGCTATCCGTTGCGCTGCGGCTCGGGAGCCGATGAAAGACTACGCCGATACGACCGTGCGCGTGCGATACGCCGAAACCGACCAGATGGGCATGGTCTATTACGGAAATTATTTCACTTGGTTCGAGATTGGGCGGGTGGAGTTGTGCCGGCAGGCCGGCTTCGAATACAAACGGATGGAGGTCGAGGACGACAGCTTCATCGTGGTGGCCAAGGCGTCGTGCCGCTACAAGCGGCCGGCGCGATTTGACGATGTGCTGACGGTGCGGACGCGTGTGACGGGCTCGCAGAGGCGTACGATCCGTTTTGCGTACGAGATTTTCCGGCAAAACTCGGACGAATTGATCGCGATCGGCGAAACCGTGCACGTGATTTGCGACCGCCAGGGCCGGCCGAAATCGCTGCCGGGAAAATATCGAAAATACTTTCCGCTGGCAGATCCGGACGGCTCGGCGTCGACGAACGCCGAGGCGGACACTGGCACGTGAACGGAGGCATCGGCATGAGCGCACCCGACCCCGCAAAGGTCGAAAAATACCGCGACAGGCTTCGCGAGGAGTGGACGGAGGAGGCGACTGTTTCCGCGTGGCGAAAATGGCACGCGAAGATGGCGAGCTTCACGCGCGGCGTCACAGAAGCGATCCTGGAGGCCGCGCAGCTTCGCGCGGGAATGCGCGTGCTGGACCTGGCGAGTGGCGTGGGCGATCCGTCGCTTTCGATCGCGGAAGCCGTGGGGTCTTCGGGCCACGTCACCGCGACGGACCTCGGGCCCGGAATGATGGGGCTCGCCGAGGAACTTGCCCGCGCTCGCGGGCTGCGCAACATCGATTTTCGCGCGGCCGATGTGGAGGCGCTTCCCTTCCCGGATGAGTCGTTCGACGTGGTGACGTGCCGCTTCGGCGTGATGTTTTTTCCCGACCAGTTGAAGGCGTTTCGCGAATGTTTGCGGGTTCTCAAGCGCGGCGGGCGCGCGGCGCTCGTCGTGTGGGGCAAGCGCGAACAGGCTTTCCTCGGCACTACGGTCGGCATCCTCGCGAAATACGTCGAAATGCCGCCCCCTGATCCGGAGGCGCCGCATGCGTTCATGTTTGGCGAGCACGGGCTGCTGAAAAGCAGGCTGGAGGCTGCGGGATTCGCGGAGGTGCGCGAAGAGGTTCGGACGGTTCCGGGGCGCTGGGCTGGTTCGCCGGAGGAATACTGGCAGCAATTCACCGAGGTCGCAGCGCCGTTTCGATCCTTGGTTAGGAAGCTGACATCCGTAACGCGCCCTCGCGCCGTGGCTGAGATTGTCGCTGGACTGCAGAAGCTTTCGGACGGCTCCACGATCACCATGCCACTTGAAATTGTGGTTGGCACCGGCATTCGCGCGTGATGGCGATCCAAATCGACGGCGAGCATCTGACGATCGAGGAGCTGCATCGCCTTGTGTTTGATGGCGCCACGGCGGAACTTGCGCCGGCGGCTCGCGAGCGAATGAAGGCGTCGCGGGCGGTGATCGAGCGGATGATCGAGTCGGACGCCGCGGTGTACGGTGTAAATACCGGCTTCGGCAAGATGGCGTCGACGCGGATTTCGCACGGCGAGATTCGGCATCTGCAACTCAATCTCGTACGAAGCCACGCGTGCGGCGTGGGCGCGCCGCTCAGCGAGCAGGCGACGCGCGCGATGCTCGTGCTGCGGGCGAATGCGATCGCCAAAGGCTTTTCGGGCGTGCGGCCGCTGGTTGCCGAGACGCTGCTCGCGATGCTGAATCGCGGCGTGCATCCTGTGATTCCCTCGCAGGGTTCGGTTGGCGCCTCGGGCGATCTGGCGCCGCTCGCGCATCTGGCTCAGGTGGCGATTGGCGAAGGCGAGGCGGTGTATCAGGGTCGGCAGCTCGCCGGCGGCGAAGCGATGCACGCCGCGGGTGTTGCGCCGCTGGTCCTTGAAGCGAAGGAAGGGCTGGCTCTGCTGAATGGCACGCAGGGGATGCTCGCGCTCCTCGCACTGGCCATCCGCGAGGCCGAGATTGCGGTCGACACGGCGGATGTTGCGGCGGCGCTTTCGCTCGACGCGCTGCGAGGAAGTCCAGCGGCGTTTGACGCGCGCATTGCGAAGGTGCGTCCCCACGCGGGCCAGGCTGTCACCGCGCGGAACATCGAACGACTGAATCGCGGCAGCGAAATTCGCGAATCGCACCGGTCGCCAATCAACGATCCGCGCGTGCAGGACCCTTATAGCCTGCGCTGTGCGCCGCAGGTGCACGGGGCCGTGCGCGACGCGCTGGCGCAGATTCGCGCGACGATCGCGACCGAGCTGAACAGCGCGACCGACAACCCGCTCGTGTTCGCGGACTCCGGCGAGGTGATTAGCGGCGGCAACTTTCATGGCCAGCCGCTGGCGATGGCCGCGGATCAGATGGCGATTGCCCTCGCGACGTTGGGCGGCATCTCCGAGCGGCGCATCGAGCAGATGACGAATCCGCAGACCAGCCAGCTGCCGGCGTTCCTGGTGGCTGAAGCGGGGCTCAATTCGGGATTCATGATCTTGCAGGTGACCGCTGCGGCTCTCGCGAGCGAGATGAAGGCGCTCGCCGCGCCGCATTCCGTCGATTCGATTCCTACGTCGGCGAATCAGGAGGATTACGTGTCGATGGGGATGGGCGCGGCGCGGCGGCTCGCGCCGATGCTGGCGAATCTGCGGAACATTCTTGCGATCGAGGCGCTTGCGGCGTGCCAGGGAATCGACTTGCTCGCGCCGTTGCGGCCGGGACCGGATACGCGGAAAGCGTACGACGTGGTGCGCGCGCTTTCGAAGAAAGTCGACGCCGACCGCTCGCTCGCGCCAGATATAGGGGCAGTCGCAGAGATGATTCGAGCGGGCGGGCTCAGCGCCATCGTGCGCTAGCTGGTTGCGACGGAAGGGCAACACTGCCGGGCTACCCTTCGACTTCGCTCAGAGCAAAAAGGGACTCCTTCCTTCGTCAGGGCAAGCGGGCGCTACGTTCAAACTCTCAATCCGTGCTGGCGCCGTTGAGCGAGCGGGCCAGGAAACGGCCGAATCGGAAGCCGGCTACGTAGCTGAACGGGGCTATCCCCAGCGAGTAGTGGCCGCAGGGAAGCCAGAGATTGTCGAAGGGTACGCTCTCCTCGCGCATTTTGTCGAAGAGGGCTTGCGTGAGTGCGGGCGGGAACGTCGGGTCGTAGCGTCCTGTGATGGCGAACATTTTCTTGCCAGCGCCGCGCAGCTTGTGAATGTAGGGGAACGGACTGATGGGCATCCAGTAGCGGCGGATTTGATCGAGCGAGGCGGCGGGTTCGATCGACTCCCAGACATTTTTCGTGGTGAGCCCCGAGGCGACTACGTCGCCGAAATATGTGGATGCATGCAGGAAAGCCGCCGCGCGCACGGCCGGCTCGTGGCACATCGTGATGAAGCCGATGGACGAGCCGATGCTAGTGCCGAGGATGCCGAGGCGGTCGTAGCCTTGCTGTTCGAGCCATCGCAGCGTGCGGCGGACATCGAGCACGGCCTGACGATTCGCTTGGATCGTCAGGCCGATATTCGGCCCGACGAGGTGATCGGCACGGGGATGACCGGGGATCGAGCGGCGGTCGTGGTACGGCAGGCTCATCTTCACAGCGGTGATGCCGAGCTTGTTGAGCCACCGGCAGACGCCCTGCTGCTCCTCCCAGCGGGAGTTCCATTGCGCGAGAACGATGACCGCCGCACCGGAGCTGTGCGCGCGGAAAAGCTGGGCGTAGACGCTATTGTTCTCGCGCCAGGGCGATTCGACAGCGCTGGTGAAGGTAAGGACGCCATCGGCGAGCGCGTAGTCATCGGCAGGCGTTGCGGCATACCATTCGTCGCTCTGTGCGGTCATGTCTCGGACGAATCGCTCGATGGATGTGGCGGGATCGGGATCGTTCGGATCGCCGCCAACGTGCTCGAGACCCCATGCGAAGGGCAGCCTGCTGCGCTTCGGCTCCTGATCGAAGCGCATCTGCTCGTAGCGGAGGACTCTTCGCGCGTACCAGCTGGGCATGGTGGGTTTAGCCGCGGCGTGCCAGACGGCGAAGGCGAGCGTCCGTGAGGCGCGTGAGGACCCAGGTCTGGTCGAGCCGAGCGCCGAGCTTGCGATAGAAGTCGATCGACGGCCTGTTCCAGTCGAGCACGATCCACTCCATCTGGTTGCAGCCTCTTTTGACCGCGACCTTGGCGAGGGAGGCCATCATCGCTCTTCCGGCGCCCCTGCCGCGCTCCGCGGGCAGTACGAAGATGTCCTCGATAAAGAGAACCGGGCTACAGCTGAAGCTCGAATACGCAAAGTAGTAGATCGCGTAGCCCACCGGACGTCCTGCCCGCGTGCAGATCAGCGAATCGAAATAGCGGCGGCGTCCGAAGCCGTCGCGCCGAAGTCGTTTCGCGCTCAGGCGCAGATAGGGCGTGAGGCGCTCGTATTTTGCCAGTCCGCGGATCAGGGTAAGCATCGCGGGAATGTCTCGCGCGGTTCCCGGACGGATCCGCACGACGGTTTCTGCGGTTGGCAGCTTCTTCGGGCGTCTCGTTTTGGTGGTCGGCACGCAACCAGTATAGCCGCGAGCGACCCGTCGGCCACGGCCAAGATGGCCTGTCCACGCCATGCCAGCGGCTGCCGTTAGCAGTCCGGCAACCCCCCGGGGAGGACGGCTTGAGGGTGCGCTACGGATATGGCAGATTCAACTGGTGGCTCCTTCAACGCTGATCGGCATCTTCGCGTTTCTCTTCGGGCTGATCATCGGCAGCTTTTTGAACGTATGCATCGTGCGCATTCCGGAGCGGAAGTCGATCGTGCTGCCTGCATCGGCGTGCCCCAAGTGCGGCACGCCGATTCGGCCCTACGACAATATTCCGGTGTTCAGCTACGTCTTTCTCGGCGGCAAATGCCGCGCCTGCAAGACGAAGATTTCACCGATCTATCCGCTGGTCGAGCTACTGACCGCCCTACTCTTTTTGGGATGCTATCTTGCCTTCGGAGTGAGCCTCGAAGCGCTGAAGTGGGGGATTTTTTCGGCGGTGATGATCGTACTTGTGTTCACCGATCTGCGCGAAAGGATTTTGCCCGACGTGGTGAACTTTACCGGCCTGGGCCTTGGGCTAGCGCTGAGCCTGTTCACCAAGCCCTCGGACGGGACGGCGCTCTGGCTCGCGAATCGCATCTTCGACTTCCCCCCTCCGCGACCCGTGATTTCCCTGGCGGATGCGGTGCTGGGCGCGTTTGTCGGCAGCGGCCTGCTGTGGCTTGTTTCCGAGGCTTATTTCCGGTGGCGCAAGCGCGAGGGGATGGGGCTGGGGGACGTCAAGATGATGCTGATGGTGGGCGCGTTCCTGGGGCCGAAGCGCACGCTACTCACGATTTTCGCGGGATCGGTGCTCGGCAGCGTGATCGGGGTCGCGTATATCCTGGCGCGGCGCAAAGGATCGAACTACGAGCTTCCCTTCGGGACGTTTCTCGGAATGGCGGCGCTGTTGGCGGCATTTTTTGGAACGCAGGTCGTCAACTGGTATCAGTCGCTGCTAATGGTGCGCTGATGCTGGAAGAGAATCTGCAATGAAGCCCTCGACGATGCCCCTGCACAATATGCTGACCGGTCCCGGGATGTACATCACGATTGCGACGCTGGTTATTTTTCTCGTCGCTCTCCTCGTGCTGATCGTGCTAGTCCGCAAGGTCTTTCGCAGCGGGTCCGCGGGCCAAGCCGACGATTGGGCGAGCCCCAAGGCCGATACCGACAATCCCTCGGCATTCATGACCGCGTCGATGCACGGCGTGATCGAGAAACTTCGCGCGCAGGAAAAGGAGCTCGCGCGGCTGCACCTGTTGGCACAAGAACGCGCGCAGGAATCGGAGCGCCTGACCGAGGAAGTGACGCGAAACATGCCGACCGGTCTGCTGCTCGTGAACGCGACCGGCGCAATCAGCTCGACCAACCCGGCGGCGGAAGAGGCGCTGGGCGCTCGGCCGATGCGCTACCGATCCTACAAGGAGATTCTTGGCCCCGATTCCGATCTCGCGCGGATGCTGACTGCGTGCCTCAGCGACGGACAGACATTTCATCGCAGCGAAGTGGAACACATGACGCCCGAGGGCGAGGTGCGCCAGCTGGGCGTGACGATCTCGCCGATCTATCGGTCGAAGGGACTGGCCAAGGCCGGCGGGCCGGGCGCGCGGAATGCGGCGTCGGCGGGAGCCAGGGTGAGCGGCGCGCTCTGCCTGATGAGCGACCTCACCGAGCTCGCGGCTTTGCAGAAGCAGATTCGCTGGAAAGAGAACCTCGCCGCACTGGGAGAAATGTCGGCCGGCATCGCCCATGAGTTCAAGAACGCGCTGGCCACAATTTCGGGATACGCGCAGATGATCCATAGCGAGGCCAGGCCGGGCGACATCCGGGAATCCTCCGAGCGGATTCTCGATCAGACGCGCGCGCTGACACATGTAGTCACCGAATTTCTTCGCTTCGCGAAGCCGCTCGAGATCTGTTACGAGACCGTCGCGATGCAGCCGCTGGTCGAGCGCGTGGCCGAGGAACTCCACGAAGCCACGCCACAGTGCGAAGTCGAATGCGGAGGGTCGTTCGTCGAGCTTCCCGGGGACGAAGCGCTGCTGCGCCAGGCGCTCGTGAACCTCACCCGCAATGCCGCCGAGGCAGCGCGTGCCGGCGGCGGCCCGCCGCGCGTGACGATTTCCGGCACGATGGAGGATCTGGGCGGCAAGCGTTGGCAGCGCATCTGCGTTTCGGACAACGGCCCCGGAATTCCCGAGCGCGATTTGCCCAAGATTTTCCTTCCCTTCTATACGACGAAGTCCGATGGCACGGGCCTGGGCCTGGCGGTGGTGCAAAAGGTCGCCTTGCAGCATGGCGGCAGCATTGAAGCTCGCAACCGCCCGGACGCAGGAGCCGACTTTATTCTCTGGTTACCTTTGCGGCAGGAGCCCTCGCCATCCCAGTTCCCCTCCCAGGCTGCCCGCGTCTAGAATAGGCACAGGCGTACGCCAGTGCGCCCGAGGAGGTGCTACCCATGCGCAGGACTCTCTGGCTGTGCGCGGCCGTACTCGTGTTTGCGGCAAGCAGCGTGATCCGCGCGCAGACCCAACAGCAGGACCAGACATCGTCGCAGGCGAGCCAGACCACCACCGCCCCGGCGGCAGCTCCCCAACAGGATCCTCTGGCCGAAGCGGCCCGCAAGGCGCGCGAGCAGAAGAAGGACGCGCCGAAGGCCGCCAAGGTTTTCACAAACGACAATCTGCCGACCCAGAGCGCGGTATCGACCGTCGGGTCGAGCCCCGCGGACACATCGCAGGAAACGGGCGATACGTCGACATCAGCGCCAGCAGCAGCCAGCGACGAGAAGACGTGGCGTGACAAGTTCGCTGAGTTACACCATACGCTCGATCAGGATCAGGCTGAACTCGACGTGTTGCAGCGTGAGGTCGGCGTGGGCATGGTGCAGTACTACGGCGGCGATCCCCAAAAAGCCACGCAGGATCAGGAAAGCCAGCAACCCCTGGGCGCCGCGTACGAGAAGAAGGTCTCCGACATCGACGCGAAGAAAAAACAAGTCGAAGCGGACAAACAGGCGATTTCGGACGCCGAAGACGACCTGCGCAAGTCCGGCGGCGACCCGGGTTGGGCGCGCTAGAGTTTCCCCGCGATGGAACCCGTTCTACTTGTCGAGGACAAAGCCGAGCTCAGAGCCATGCTTCGCAAGGCCCTCGAGCGCGCGGGCTATGCCGTCGATGAAGCGCCCGACGGAAATACGGCGATCGACAGGGTGCGCAGCCGCCGCTATCAGCTCGTTCTCTCCGATTTGAAGCTTCCCGGAAATTCCGGGCTCGACGTGCTCCGCGAGGCGAAACGCGTCGAGCCGACGTTGCCCTTCATTCTTGTCACGGCGTATGGCTCGGTGGAAGAGGCTGTGACCGCGATGAAGGAAGGCGCATTTGATTTCATTCAGAAGCCCGTGGACTTGGATCACCTGAAGTTGCTGCTGGAGCGAGCGTCGCGCCAGCAAGAGCTGCTGCGGGAGAATCTGCTGCTGCGCGAGCAGTACTCGGCGCGCTATGGCTTTCCTCGAATTGTCGGTGAGCACCCGGCGATGAAAGAGGCGAGCCAGATGGCGCAGCGTGTGGCCGCCACGGATTCGACCGTTCTGGTGCTCGGCGAAAGCGGAACGGGGAAAGAGCTGTTCGCGCGCGCGATTCATCACCTCAGCCCGCGAGCCGAATGCCCGTTTGTGGCGCTGAACTGCGCTGCGATTCCCGAGGGGCTGGTCGAGAACGAGCTCTTTGGGCACGAGCGCGGCGCTTACACGGGCGCGGGCGCGCGCAAGATCGGGAAACTGGAACTGGCGCATCGCGGAACGCTCTTCCTCGACGAAATCGGCGATTTGCCGCTCGCGATTCAGGGCAAACTGCTGCGCGTGCTCGAGGAACGGCGTTTCGAGCGCGTCGGCGGAACGCAGGAGATTGAAGTGAACGTGCGCATCCTTACCGCGACGAACAAGGATCTGCGCGCGGCTGTGGCGGACAAGACTTTTCGGGAAGATCTTTACTTCCGCATCGCAGCGGTACCCATTACGGTGCCCGCACTGCGGGAGCGGGGAGACGACGTGGCGCTGCTTGCGGAGCATTTTCTCGAGCGCTTTCGGCGCGAGTTTCGCAAGCCTTCGCTGGTGCTGACCGGGGACGCGCGCGCGCGGCTCCGAGGCTACGCGTGGCCCGGCAACGTCCGCGAATTGCAGAACACCATCGAGCGTGCGGCGATCCTCGCGAATGGTCCCGAAATCGACGCGGATGGGCTGCAACTGCCCGCCGCCAAGCCTACCGCCGAGGAAATGCCCGAAGGAATGCTCGCAAGTCAGTTTCTGTGGGAAGGGCCACTCGATGAAGTTTCGCAGCGCGCCGTGGCTCACGTGGAGAAATTCAAAATTCACAATGCATTGCGCGAGTCGAAGTGGAATAAGACGCGCGCCGCCGAGAAGCTCGGCGTCTCGTACAAGACTCTCCTGACGAAAATCCGCTCGCTGGGACTTGAGAGTTAGGTTGGCTGGCGCCGCCTTGGCGAGCCAGGGCTAAAGTGTCGCCGGCCTGAAGGCCCACGCTTCCACCTATCCCAGTAATTCGAGAAAAACTTCGTTTGAAATCGTGAGGCGATCCGGAGAGATCCGCAGGCGCCCGCCTTCCAGATCGAGCATGCCGTGCGACTGCAGCATCTCGATCCGCTGCTGCAACGTAGCCAGGCGGTCGGCGAGCGCCGGGTCGAGATTGCGCTCGATGCGCGCGAGGTCGATTCCTTCGAGGCGGCGAAGGCCGAGGAAGAATTCTTCCTGGAGCGTGTGCCAGGGCGTCAGCGTCTCGATCAGTTCGCGCGTGGAGGTGCCGCGCTCGATACAGGTGACGTAGCGCGCGGGATCGTGGATATTGGCCCAGCGCGTCGAGCCGTCGAACGAGTGCGCGCCCGCGCCAAAGCCGAGATATGGATCGCGCCGCCAGTATTTCAGATTGTGCTGCGATTCCCTGCCCGGCAGACCCCAGTTCGAGATTTCGTAGTGGTTGTAGCCGGCGGCTGCCAGGCGCGCGCTCGCGGACTCGTAGAAATCGGCCTGGGCGTCGTCGTTCGGGATCGCGTCCGCGCTGTAGCGGCTGCCCCCGGCGAGCGATTCCCTTCCGAGGCGGCTGCCTTCGTCGACTTCGAGCATGTAGATCGAAACGTGCTCGGGGTAAATGCGCAGCAGCTCGGTGACGGAGCGCTCCCAGGATTCACGGGTCTGATGCGGGAGGCCCGCAATCAGGTCCATGCTGATATTGCGAAAGCCCGCGGTGCGAAGGAAATGGACCGCGCGAAAGATGTCGTCGCGGCGGTGCATCCGGCCGGTCGCCTGCAATTCGCGGTCGTCGAAGGACTGCGCGCCGAGACTGATGCGGTCGAATCCTGCGTCGAGCCAAGCAGAGGCTTTGATCGGCGAGATCGTCTGGGGATCCGCCTCGAGCGTGACTTCCCGCGCCTCGACCCGGTAGGATTTGCGCAGTGTGTCGAGGATTCGCGCCAGAGCCGTGGGATCGAGCAGACTGGGCGTTCCGCCGCCGAAATAGGCGGTATCGAATGTTTGCTTGCCAAGATAGTCCTTGGATTCCAAGATCTCGCGGCAGACCGCTGCGGCGTATGGCTCGTAGCGGTCGCGCGAGACCACTCCCGTGTGGAAATTGCAGTAGGTGCATTTCGTCTGGCAGAACGGGACCTGGATGTATGCGCCGAAGATCATGTCTATTTGAATTTAGCATACGAGCGCTTCGGCGAAACCGCAAACGCCGGACGCATCGTGCGGGGCAAAAATGCCGGGCTACCCTTCGGCTTCGCTGAGGGCAAAAACACCCCGCGCTAGGTTCAAACCTTGACGGGGTGCCATCTGATAAAATGTGCTTTGGGGGATTTTACTTGGAAACGCCACTGATCGAAACGCATCGCGCTGCCGGCGCACGGCTCGCCGAATACGAAGGATGCGTCCTGCCGGAATCCTTCTCCGATCTCGAACGCGAGTATCGCGCTGCGCGGGAAAGCGCGGCGCTGTTCGATACGAACTGGCACGCCATCATCACGCTGGCGGGCAGCGACCGCGTGAAGTACCTGCACAATATTTCATCGAACGACATCAAGTCGCTCGCCGAGGGCCGTGGAGCGCTGGCCCTGCTCCTGAATCCGCAGGGGCGCATCCTTGCGGAGCTGGAAGTCTATAGGCTGGCCGAAAAGCTGCTCGTCCTCTCGCACGCGTCGCAGCGGGAGCGAACCGTCGCGACGCTCAAGAAATACGTGATTGGCTCGCAGGTGCAGATCGAAGACTTGACCGAGCAGCTGGGCAGCCTTGGCGTCGAGGGGCCGCGCGCGGCGGAAGTTGTACAGCGGTCGTGCGGCGTGGACGTTGGCGCGCTCGCCGATTTTTCGATCGAAGAAGCTACGATCGACGCAGTTCCCTGCTGCGTCTTGCGGCGGTCGCACTTCGGCGAGGCAGGGGCAGAAATCATCGCTCCGCGTGCCAACCTGCCCGCGCTGTGGCAGCGGCTGCTCGCCGAGGTGCACGCGGCCGGCGGCGAGCCGGTCGGGATGGAGGCATTCCATGCGCTGCGCCTGGAGGCCAGCGTGCCATGGTTTCCGGCCGACTTCAACGACGCGATGATTCCGCACGAGGCCGCGCTCGAAACCACGCACGTCAGCTTCACGAAGGGCTGCTACACCGGGCAGGAGATCGTCGAGCGAGTACGCTCGCGCGGGCACGTCAACCGCAAACGCGTACGGCTCCGATTCTCGACCGCGGTTCCTCCAGACGTCGGCACGAAGCTGCTCGCCAACGGCGCAGAGGTCGGGTTCGTCACCAGCGGGGCGTTTTCGCCCATGGCCGGCGCGATCGGCATGGGATATGTACGCAGGGAACAGTTCGCGCCGGGCAGTGTGGTCGAATTCGACGGCGGTACGGCGGAAGTTTTCTAGGACTTTTGGGCGCGAGCCAGGGCTTCCTGACGTTGGCGCGTGAGATGCGGCACGACGCCTACCATGCGCTCGATGACCATGAGTTGGGCGCGATGGTGCATTTCGTGCTCTTTTGCGCCCAGGAGCATATCGAAACGCGTTCGCGCGGCCGGGGAGCTGCCCGGCGCCGTGGTCAGCGTTTCGGCGAGGAACGCATCCGGCAGGCTCTCGAGAAACGACGCAAATCTCTCACCCTCCGAGCGAAGTGCCGCGATGATTTCGGCTTTGCTGCGCGGTGCGGATTCCTGGTTACTCATCTTCTGGATTAATTCGGGAAAATTCACGGTCGACAAGTCAGTGATTTTGTTGCCGTGAACGTGGAAGGCAAATTCGGGCGAATAGGCAATGTGCGCGAGCGTCTGCGCTACCGTGCGCGTCTCGGGCGCAACCCGGAAGCTGTATTTCTCTTCGGGGATGTCCTCGGCGACCTGGATGGTGTTCTTGCGTACGGTACGAAATGCTGCTGCCATTTCTTTCCCGCCATAATGGTTCATATCGGTGCTCTCCCTGGTAATGTCCGCTTCGACCAGTAAAATTGGATGCGTTCGGGGACTGCGCGATTCAGCCCAGCGGCAGTAACGCCAAACGAGCACAACACCTTCCCAGACAAGATACCGGGCCAAAAACGGGGCTGACGCTAGATGCTTAGCTTTTCGAGATGTTCAGCGAGCGGAGGAAGCTGCCGCGGTCGCGATCGATCTTCTTCTGAAGCTGGAAAACGGCGTACAGCAGCGCCTCGGGGCGCGGCGGGCAGCCGGGGACATAGACGTCGATGGGGATCACCTGGTTTACGCCCTGCACGATGGCGTAGTTGTTGAAGACGCCGCCTGAGGTGGCGCATGCGCCCATCGAAATCGCCCACTTGGGCTCCGGCATTTGCGCGTAAAGCTGCTTGATCACCGGCGCCATTTTCTGCGATACGCGCCCCGCGATAATCATCAAGTCGGACTGCCGCGGCGAGCCGCGAAACACCTCGGCGCCAAAGCGCGAAATATCATAGCGCGAGGCGGCCATCGACATCATCTCGATCGCGCAGCAGGCCAGCCCGAACGACATCGGCCAGATCGAGCTGCGGCGCGCCCAATTCACGACCTTGTCAAGCGAAGCAAACAGGATTCCTTCGTCCTTGAGGAAGTTCTCGTCTTCGCCGGGTCTTTCGAGCGTTACGCCCTTTGAGAGTTCAACGGCCATGTCGATGCTCTCTCCAGATGGCTACGTATCTTCGCTACCAACTCCATTTTGCGCCTTCCGGTGCGAATTTGCAAAGCCCTGCCGTCGGCAGTGTCCCGATTGATTTCTTGGGGAACCGAGAGGTAGCCTCCTGATGTCGGAGGAGCGAATGGGGCTGATACCCGAGGAAATTCAGGCGCACTATCTGCAAGGCGGGGAGTCCGAGCGGTTGTCGAACGAGTGGGGCGAGCTGGAGCGACTCAGAACGCAGGCGATTCTAGCCCGGCATCTACCCCCGCCACCGGCCGTTATTCTTGACGTTGGCGGCGCAGCGGGAGCCTACGCATTCCCGCTTGCCAGGCAGGGATACGAGGTCTACCTCGTCGATCCTGTCGAACTTCATTTGGAGCAAGCGAGGTCTCACGCGAGGGCGTCGGGAGTCACTTTGGCTTCGATTGCGCAGGGCGACGCCTGCCACTTGGATTTTCCGGCAAGCAGCGCCGACGCCGTACTTTTGTTAGGGCCGCTGTACCATCTGACTGAGCGGCCGGATCGTCTGCAAGCGCTTCTTGAAGCGCGACGCATCCTTAGGCATCGAGGCGTTCTCTTGGCGGCCTCAATCTCTCGTTTCGCCTCGCTGGTCGACGGGCTCTCTCGCGGCTTCTTCCGGGATCCGGAGTTTCGCGAGATCGTGGAAGCGGATTTGACCCACGGTCTGCACCGCAATCCAACAAATCATGCGGAATACTTCACGACCGCCTATTTTCATCGCCCGGAGGAGTTGGCCGCCGAGCTCGGTGGTGCCGGGTTTGGCGACATCCGGACGCTCGCGATCGAAGGCCCTGCGTGGAGTGCGGCTCTGTTTCGCGACGCCTGGAATGACGCGGCACAACGGCAAAAGCTTCTGGAGTTTCTGTCCTTGATCGAGGGCGAAGCTTCCATCCAAGGCGCGAGCGCGCACGTGATGGCAGTGGCCGTTCGGCCCGATTAGCACACGACCCCGTTGGTGAGCCGCCGCTATTGCACCTCGACGGTAACCGCCGCCGATTTGGTCTGTCCGGCCGCGTCGGTGGCGGTCAACATATAGGTCGTTGTCTTATGGGGCGACACGCTGACGCAATGCTCGTACGACGGCCAGACCTTGCTCGATTGGGGTTCGAGCGTCACTGATTTCGCGTTCGAGACGCTGTAGCAGAGGTCGGCAGAGTCGCCGCGGGTGATGGATGCGGGGTTCGCGTAAAACGCGAGGATCTCGAAGCGGTCTCCGCCCATGCTTTCGACCGTTTGCGCATCTTGGGCGCGTCGCTGGGCCGCGACGCGTTCCTCGATCGCTTGGTTCTGACGCGCCCGCGACCAGAACACCCAGCCCACGTAAGCCAGGGCCACCAGGAAAACGGCCACCGACACCGCGATGTAGACTCGGATTCCCGTGCTCGGACCGCGATCGGGCGTGACGTCGGTCAGCATTGCAGAAGCCTCGAATTGCCGGCCAGAACCGGTCATTTAGGGCCGCTTACCGCGCCAAACGGGCCCAAAGTCGGCCGCTCAACAAAGAGCTATGGATGAGACTACTGATTGGGATCTGACGCCGGAGGTTGCGGGCTCGTCGCTCCCGGCGAACCGATACCCATCGAGTTGCCGAGCGGATTCGCACCGGAAGTACCACCGATCCCGGTAGCTTGACCAGGCTGAGTCTGACCGGGCTGAGCGGATTGTCCCTGCGCCGCTCCCATCCCCTGCTGAAGGGCCTGCGCCTGGTCCTCAAGCGGGTTCCAGATGAACTCCCAATCCTTGTACTTCTTTCCTCCATGATAAATCCTGATCGAGTTCTGATCGATCGCCGTCGGGATACCGACTCCGGTCAGGAACCCGCCTATCACCGGCTCATCCACCGGGCCCGTTGGCTTGAGTTGGGTCAATTGCGCCAGAGCGCTCGCGTTCTGGTTACCCGCTGTCGGCGAGCCGAAAGTACTCGCCGACTGGCCCTGGCCGAAAGCGGGCATTTCGTTCGAGTTTGAGCCCTGTGTCGTAGTCGGGCTCGCTGAATTGTCCGTGTCCGTCGATTCTGGCGGCGTTTGTGACGACGTGCTGCCCGGCGGAGAGTTTCCTTGCGGGTTTTGGCCGCTCGTGCCGCCAACGCTCGCGCTGCTGCCAGAAGCTGGGCTTGCAGCTGCGCCATTGGCGGCGCTCTGATCGGGGCTGGAAGCTCCGGAGTTCGCCGTATCGCTCTCGTCGTTGGATAAGGACGACAAGCTCGCCGCGGACACTGCCCCTGGCAATCCGGTCGGTTGCGTCCCGGGTATTTGGCCGTTATTCAGATCCATGAGGGCCATTTGCTGCAGCGTTGCGTAGCGCACGCTGCCGATAATCTGGCCCGTCGAATTGACGTAGATGAAGCGCCACGAGCCGTCGCCCGGATCCATCGGATCTTTTATGGCCGACTCGCGCAAAAAGTGGACATCCGGCACGCCTGTCTCGAGATCGTCGATCGACTGCGGATAGTGTCCCGTTTTATGGTAATAGAGCCGGATCGCGCGGGCCCATTGATTCCCGCACCAGATCGTCTTTTCCTCGCGCTGCCGGCGGCCTTGCGTGACAAGATTTTCGAGCACCACCTGCGAGCCGATGATCATGGCTACGATGAGGGCCAACGCCATGAAGTAGGCATAGCCCGCCTCGGAAGACCGGCGGCCGGCACGCTCGCGCGCGTTCGGGCGACTCGTCCCGCCAGCATCAGCGCTTCGGTTTTTCGTGATGTGGCTTTCGTTCATCTATTCCTGTCCGGGCAGAGGCTGAACCATGGGAACGCTGGCGTGGCGGCCACTTGAGATTTCTTCGACGTCGGCCGAAGTGTCGGTGACATGTATCAGGCGGAACCGGCCGAGGAACGTAGCGCCTTCCGCGACCACGAGCACGTCATCGCCCTCCGAGAAGAAGGCCACGCGGCGGCCGCTGGAGGGCTCGGAAGCGTAGCCAAATAGTTGTCCCGGAACCTGCACGGGCGGAGGCGGGGGTGGCACCTGTGGCCCGACGAAGCGCGCAGCAGCCTCGACCTCGGCCTTCGGTGGCGGAGGCGGTTCGGCTACGAAAATGTTGCGGTGCGATCCCGTGTATTCGAGTTTTTGAAGCTTTGCGAGCAAGTCGAGACGCAGGTGTGGCTCCTGGACATCGAGCGGCCGGAACTTGGTGTCGGCGGCAACCACCTCCGGTGCGGCAGCGATCTGATTGCGTCCCGCGAGGTAATAGTAGAGAGCGCCTCCGAGCACGACCAGCAGCGCCAACAGCAAGTAAATTTCGTTGCGCTTCGACATCGTCAGGTCCTGAAATATGTGTGCATCGTGATCTCCAGCTGAATCGTTCCCGGGCTTGCGGAAGCGAGCTGGAGGTCATCGACAAGATAGAAATTCTTGGAACGCTCAAGGCCGTTGATGAACTGAATCACCGACGGATAGTCGGCGTCGACGGCCGTCTTGATCGAGATTTCGGTCACGCCGCGGCCCTCGATCGGCTTTTGCTTGAAAGCCAGGGCCGGGGTCTTTACGTTCGCTTTCTGAGCAATTGCGTCAAGGTCGGACTCGATTCGCGAATAGCCCGTTTTCGAGTCGAGAAACGACTGGCGATAGAAGGTGTCGCAATCAAACCCAACCTCCGGCAGCGACGCGCGAATGGTCTCGCCCCGCCGGATATCGGCTCGGAGTAGTTTCGCCCGCAGCGACAGCCGGCCTCGCTCGGCGCGGAGGACATCCGGTCCCTGGCGCGACCCGTTCCATAGGTAGGCGACCAGAGCGATGTCCGCGAGCAGCAGGAGCCCGAGGGCGATGCCCACCGATCTCTTCCAGGTTTGCCAGTTGCCGTTCGTCGTCATGTCGTCGAGTACCAAACCGTCAGATGCAGCGTGATTCGATCCGTTCCCGGCCGATCGGAATGGTGCTCGTCCGTGACCACCATGCCGGAGAACGTCTTTGATTTCTCGATGGCCTCGAGGAATTGAATCTTGCTTTCGTCGGTCAAAGCTCCGATTTCGAGCGTCACTTCGGCGCGGCCGTCGACGAGACGCGGCGCGATGCTCACGACGCGCACGCCCGGCGGCAGCGTTTGCTCGAGATCCATGAAAATCTTGGTCCAGGGAAAACTGCGTTCGTCGATCAGGGAGTTCAAGAAGCCGGATCGGTCGAGAATCTGCTTCGCTTCGGCGCTCTGGAAGTACGCCTGCAATTGCTGCTGGCGTTCTTCATCGTGCTGGATCGTGCTTTGCAGGGTTGAAATGTCCGAGCGAAGCTCCCGGCTAGACTGCCACGACCGATACGCGGCGTACGAGAGCAGAAGCAAGGCGAGAACGCCCGCTGTGCCGGCCGCAGCGGCGCCTGCGAGGAATGGCCGCTTATTCGGTTGCGGCGCAGTCGTCAGATTGAGATGCAGCTTCACGATCGTTCCTTGCGATTCTCCGAACGGCGGCTAGGAACCGGCATTCAACATCCATCCCGCAAGCGCGTCGAGCCCATGGAGAATCAGATCCTGCGCCGGCTCGCTCAAGCCTTGGGCAGCTTCGGCCTCGCCCATCGAACCGACGGGAACCCTCAGTTCCGAGGCGAGAGCCGCGCGAAAAATCTGTTCGCGCGCGCCGAATCCGGCAAAACGGACGCGATCGACCGGGGCATCCCAATTGTCCTGGTAGTAGGCGAGGGCAGGAAAGACCTCGTCGAGCACGACCTGCGGCTCGAGAAGCGATCCATCCGCGGGCATGTCCGTGGAGCGATAAACGCACAAATTCGCGCCGTGAACGATCACGCTCGTAAGACTCTTGCCCGAGAGGCGCACCAGCAACGTCGCGCCGCGCTCCTCGAGAAGCGGCAAGGCGGCCAGCGTCGAACTCAGCAACACGCCGATCGGCGCTCCGGCGGATTCCACAATCTCTTCGTATTCGCGCACGATCCGCTGGCGCGCGACCGCAGTGACCAATTCGAGGCTGCCGTCGCGCGCAGGCTGCCTCATCCAAGACACCACCGTCTCGTCGACGTCGAACGGGACGCTTTTCTTAAGCCGCCAGCGAAGCAGCGGCAATGCTTCATCCGGCCGCCGTGGCAGATTCTCGAACGGCAGAATAAAAACACGTACGACCGGATCGGGAACCAAAACCGCAATCGCTGCGCCACGCGCCGGGATGCGGCTGAACACGCGGCGAAGCGCGCCTCGCACCGCATCCGGCTGGGTGATGTTGTTTTCAACCGGCGACGGCATCACACAACCGGCAGGCAGGGATTCCACCACGACGTCTTCGAGGTCGCCATGCCCGCCGCCCCACCGCGCTGCGGCGACGTGCCCGGGAGCGATCTCGACCACAAGGGGCGGGTGCGGCATCGCATGCAGCCAGCGATCGATCCGCCGGACGAGACTCATCCGGTAGAACTTGCTCTCCAAGCTTTGCGTGCCGGTCAGGCTAGTCAAGGAACGTCACCTTGTTGATCTCGCGCAGCGTCGTCATTCCGGAACGAACCTTGCGAAGTCCCGACTCGCGCAGGAACGTCATGCCCTCCTCGCGCGCGGCGCGCTTGATCTCAGATGTCGGCCGCCGATCGACGATCATCTCGCGAATGTGATCGGAAAGATCGAGGAGCTCGGTGATGGCCGTGCGGCCGCGATAGCCGCTCCCCGAGCACTCGAGGCATCCGGCGCCCTCGGCAAACGGCACCTGCGCCCATTCCGCCGGGTCCAAGCCGGATTCACGCAGCACTTCGGGCGCGTAGGTCATCCTCTTTTTGCAGTTGTCGCAGATCACGCGGACAAGACGTTGGGCCATGATGCAGTTCAGCGCGGAAACGAAGTTGTACGGCTCGACGCCCATGTTGATAAACCGGCCGATCACGTCGGTCACGTTGTTGGCGTGAACCGTGGTGAAAACCAGATGGCCGGTGAGGGCGGAGTTGATGGCGATCTGCGCGGTTTCCTGGTCGCGAATTTCGCCGACCATGATCTTGTCGGGGTCGTGGCGAAGGATCGACCGCAAGCCGCGGGCGAACGTGAGGCCCTTCTTCTCGTTGACAGGAATCTGTGTGATGCCGCGCACCTGATATTCGACGGGATCTTCGATGGTGATGATCTTGTCCTCGTCGTTCTTGATCTCGTTGATCGCGGCGTAGAGCGTCGTCGTCTTGCCCGAGCCGGTTGGTCCCGTCACCAGCACCATGCCATAGGGCTCGCGGATATATCGGCGGAAACGCGTGACTTCTTCGTGGTCGAAGCCGACGACATCGAGCGTTAGATTGCGGAACTTTTCGCTGAGCGTTTCCTTGTCGAGAACGCGCAGCACGGCGTCTTCGCCGTGGACCGAGGGCATAATGGACACGCGAAAATCGACAAACCGCCCTTTGTAACGCACACGAAAGCGCCCATCCTGCGGCACGCGGCGCTCGGCGATGTCGAGTTCGCTCATCACTTTGATGCGCGAAAAAATCGTAGCGTGCCAGTCCTTGGCGAGCGGCTGCATGGCGAATTGCAGCACGCCGTCGATGCGGTACTTCACCACGACTTCCGAGTTACGGGTCTCGATGTGAATATCGCTTGCGCGGCGCTCGAGGGCCGTGAAGATCACCGTGTCGACCAGACGCACGACCGGACTCTCGCCGGTGTCGCGCGTCAGCTTCTCCATCGAAATGTTTTCGTCGCTGTCCTCTTCGTCGGCCACCACCTGCAGCGTGAAGCCCTCGGTCGCCTGGTCGAGGACGCGCTGCGATTGCTCGGTGCGCTTCAGGAGGTCGCCGATCTGCGAGGCCGTCGCGACCTTGATCTGCAGCCGCTTGCCGAGCAACAGAGACAACTCGTCGGTGAGCTGCAACTGGCTCGGATCGGCCATGGCGACCACGAGCACCGAGTCGCGCGATTCCAGAGGCACGAAGTTGTAGCGGAACATCAATTCGGCTGGGATGCTGCGGACCAGTTCAGGGTCGATGCGCTGTTCCTGGAGATCGATAAAAGGACACCGGTAGCGTTCGGCGAGGCGGCGGGCCTGTTCGCGCTCGGCAGCGTCGTTTGTGGCGGCGCCGGGCGCCGGGTTGTTACTTGCCGTTGCCATGGATTCTGTGTCCTTCGTCACCTGACCTGAAGAGAGAACATCGGCAGATAAAGCGAGATCAAAAGAAAGCCTATCACAACAGCCATGACCACTAAAATTACGATCGGAATCAGAGACAAGGAGCGCTCCAAGCTTGTACTGACTTCCTCCTCGTAGAACTCAGCCACGCTGGTCAGCATGGCGGGCAGAGCGCCGGATGCTTCGCCGACCTCGATCATCTCGAGCGCCAGTTCGGGAATGAGCTTCGTCTCGGCCAGGCTCACATGCAGAGCCTGGCCTTCTTTCACACGCTCCGCCGCCTGCTCGACGGAACTGGAGATCAGCTTGCTGCCGATCGCCGCCGCCGAGGTGTGCAGCGCGGGCACCAGCGGAGTGCCGCCACCCAACAGCGTCGAGAGCGTTCGCACAAACTGCGCGACCTCCGCTTTCAGCCAGATGTCGCCCAGGATCGGGACGCGCGGCTTGAGGCGGTCGATGGCCAGCGCGCCGCGATCCGATCTCGTCCACACGAAGATGAAAACGGCAGCCGCCACAAGGAGCGCCACCAAGCCAATGAAGTACGTTCGCAACGGGAGCGCAATCGAAAGAAGAATTCGCGTAGGCGCCGGAAGAGGCACGTCGAGTTCGTGGTAGAGGTCCGCGAACTGTGGAAGGGCGTAGGTGACTACGTAAGCCACGACGAGCACGGCCGTCGTGACCAGCACGCCTGGATAGATCAGTGACGTCAGTAGTCGGCTGCGGAAGCCCGTGCTCACGCGCAAATAGGCGATGTATTGCTCAAGCACCCCTGTCAGGTTGCCGCTCCGCTCGCCCGAGGCAATTACGGTGACGTAAACCGGAGGGAACGAACCCTGCGCCGCAAGCGCCTCGGACAAAAGCGAACCGTCGCGAACACGCTGCCGAACGTCTTCCAGGATCGGGCGAAAGCGGGCGGCGGCGGTCCGCTCGGCGAGCAGGTCGAGCGCTTTCAGAATGGGAAGCCCCGCCTTGACAAGCGTGTGAAACTGCTGATTGAAAATCAGAAAATCGTGCGGACGGATCGCCCGATCGCGCCCGGAGCGGCTCAACTGCGCCAGAACGCTGAAATGGTTCCGGACCGAGAAGACGTAGAAGCCGCGCTCCGCCAGCTTCTGTCTGGCTTCGTCTTCCGACTGCGCCGTCTCCACCTGCTGGTAGACGCGGCCAGTCGTATCCCCGACTTTGCAAACAAATTCGGCCATTTTGGTGGGCCCATCGCCACGCTGGGGGCGGTGAGCAAACTCTAGCATACTCCGTCCCAACCCAGGCTGAAGGCGGGAAAAACAGCTCATTAATTGGATGTGACAACGGGTAAAAGGCTGTATGACCCGGCGGGGGATGAGGTAGCACCCATCGCGGCGCCGAGGGCCGAGA
Source organism: uncultured Acidobacteriota bacterium (assembly GCA_963836125.1). Taxonomy (GTDB): domain Bacteria; phylum Acidobacteriota; class Terriglobia; order Acidiferrales; family UBA7541; genus Palsa-295. The sequence continues at coordinate 16,857 of CAWIIK010000002.1, read as the reverse complement.
ATCCGAGCAAGCGTCAAAACGCAGTATGGTAGAGTCGCAGCTTGCCCAATTCAATGGAGCCAATTTCACACTTTTTCTACTCCGACCGGCTGAAGCTGCAATTTTGGGATTACGGACAGGACGGCAAGCCGGCGCTCGTGCTGGTACACGGCGGCCTTGACCATGCCCGGAACTGGGACTGGGTGGCGCGGTCACTACGCGAGCATTATCACGTGTACGCGCTCGACCTGCGCGGCCACGGGAATAGCGCGTGGGCGCCGGGTGCGATGTACAGCGTGGCGGAGCACGTTGTCGATCTGTCCGCGCTTCTGGATGTCATCAACGAGTTCCCGATTCGGCTGATTGGCCATTCGCTGGGCGGCGGGATCGTCCTGCATTACGCCGGCGTGTATGCGGACCGCGTTCACAAAGCCGTATCGATCGAAGGCCTGGGTATGCCGCCGGAAAGCAAGGTCCACGGCCCTGCTTCGCAGCAACTACGATATTGGATCGAGTCCGTTCGCAATATTGAGAAGCGCAAGCAGAAGAGTTATCCGAGCCTCGAAGCCGCCATCGCGCGCATGAAAGAGGCGAATCCGCACCTCTCCGATGAAGTTGCGAAGCACCTGACCCTTCACGGCACAAACTGGGAGCCCGATGGTTCACTGATCTGGAAATTCGACAATTTCGCGCGGCTCTTTCCCCCGTACGGGCATTGCATCGAAGATACCGCCGAAATCTACGCGCGGATCACCTGTCCGATTCTTTTCTTTTGGGGGCTCGAAAGCTTCCTGCCCGTACCCGAAACCGATCCGCGCAGAAAGGTGATTCGCGATTGCCGGATCGTCCGCGTCGCAAACGCCGGCCATTGGTTGCACCACGATCAGCTCGAGCTGTTTCTTCGGGAGAGTACGGCGTTCCTTCGCGAATGAAACCGGCTCCGAGGCCCGCCTGACGCTAATGCACTCCGGCGAGCGCCTCCTCGTCGACAATCGATACGCCTGGCGGTGGCTGGAAGTGGAATTTCGCCTCGGGCACAGGAATGTTTTCCTGCCAATTGCCGAAGCGGAACTCTGTTGTCACGTTTCCAGGTTCGTGGATCACGACGCGGACGAGATAGGCCTCCGGATCAACCTCGAGGAAGATTGCCTGCTTCGACGCGACCTGAGCATCTTCGCCGCGAGGCGTGCAACGCAGAACCGTGTCGCCGGGAGACGGCACCTCTTCGTCGGCGGCCGCGCCCGAATCCGAGAACCTATCAACCACCTCGATTTTGCGGCAGAGTTGCGATAAGTCCGCTTTGCCCACGAGCAGCGCAATCGGGGTGCGCCAGTCCGAGCTTTCCTTTAAGTTGGCGTGGCTGGCCGTGTGGTCCGCGGGCACGTAGAACCAGACGTTCTTTCCGTCCACCAGGAAAAGCTTCTGTTCCGGCGATTCGTATTCCCAGCGCATGCGCCCGGGCCGGGAGAAGTAGACCGTGCCCGATTCCGCCTCGACGCCGCCATTCCCGTCGCTATACTGCTCGAAGAAAGCCGCCTTCAGCGTGCGCGCATGCTGATAGCGCGCCTCAAGCGCGTGGCGGATCGCGGCGGCATCTGGCGTGGTCGCCTTGACGGGCAGAGCAAGCGCAACAGCGGCACAAACGACAAAAGAGAACATCCAAACGATTCTAGCAGAGGGAGGCCGGTCGACGAGGATCGGCACTACGGCGGCTTGCAAGGGAGGTCACTGAAGAGGCGGATCGGTCACGGAAGCCTTGGCGGATGTATTCACGTGGATCACGGAAGGCTCGTCCGTGAAGTAATGATCGACCCCGGTAATCCCGGGAAGCACAGGATCGGCGTTCAGATTGTAATCCTGATAGGCGCCAGTCGCATCCATGGCCGACGCGACATACGTGAAGTTGTAGCCGTCCTTGTTTCCCGCAGAAAGAACGTTATCGATCAACTGGGCGTTCGCGGCGCTCGGCGCGCCCGCGACCGGGCCCCCGAGCGCGGTCATCGAAGGAGCGAAAGTGTCGTACAAAGTGTAGTAGATGGTCTCCGCGCTGGTAATGGTGCGGCAGCTTTCGACTGCGGAGGCTTGGTTAGCGGCCATTCTCGCCCGCATCAGATTCGGGATCGCAATCGCGGCTATGATCAGGATGATCGCAACGACGATCAGGAGCTCGATCAGAGAGAAGCCCGAACTCGTCTGGCTCTTCAGTCGTGATCGGGTTGAGTTGAGCTTTAGCATTTCTTGACTCCGACCGCTCCTTGAAAAAAAAGGGGGAAGGATGGCCTTCCCCCCTCGTTGTTTGTATCCACGACAAGTCTACTGCAGCGGAGGATCGGCGACGCTGCCCACTGCACCGGCGTGATCCGCACCGCGGATGACGCCAGTCTGGTCCGTGAAGAAGCTCCGCGTGCCGGAATTACCGTAGCTGGCAGGTATCGCCGTGACGATGTACGACAACACGCTACCGCAACCCGGGTCTCCAGGATCTTTCGCGCCTGCGGTGTAAGCGAATGTATAACCGCCCTTGGTGTCAGGATCTGCGCCACCGAGAGCTGGGTCGATCAGGTTCGCCTCCGCGCAAGTCGGGACGGCGATCGTAGCGGCACCGCCGAGCGTAACCAGGCTCGGCGCAAAGCTATAGTTATACTGAGTAAGGAAGTTCCCGTCGGCCGTGTTGATGGTGCGCAGCGAGCCGACAGCCGCAGACTCGTTGGCCGCCATACGTGCACGAAGCAGGTTCGGAATTGCGATGGCCGCGATGATCAAAATGATCGCCACGACGATCAGCAATTCGATAAGTGAAAAGCCCTTCTGTTTCTTGTTCATCTTTTCTCCTCGAATTGGTCCTCGTAATCTCATTTTTCGTATCCCTGGGGGGCTACGCCCGGATATATCGCAAGGGAGATGCCAGAGCCGCGAAGATGGTTTACCGTTAGCATACACGAGTTTATAGCATTTAGTATCATAGCGATACATCCGTACATCCGTCTCGTTACCCTAAACAAGCGGCGAACCTCCCTCTTCAGAACCGATGACCTTGACGTTTTTTGACTGATCGGGATGACGAAACGGGCCGAAAGGCGGATTCGCGCTCCGGGGTTGATTGGCTGACTTGGGTGCGAGAATCAGACATGGCCACACCCTGCTAGACGCCATATTTCTTCGCATAGTGGCGAAATGAACGGTAAGACATCTTGAGCAGTTCGGCCGCCTGGGTGCGGACCCCGCCGGAACGCTCCAGGGCGGCCAGCAGATAGGACCGCTCGATCTTCTGGATGTGCTCCTCGAGGTTGAGACCCTCTTGGGGAAGCGCCGTGCCGTTCCCATTCTGGGTTCCCGGAGGAACGGCGTCTTGAAAGTGGGTCCGGATGCGCTCGGGCAGGGCTTCGGTCGAGACTTTATGCTTGCTCTCGAGCGCCACGGCACGTTCGATTGTGTTCTCGAGCTCGCGGACGTTGCCAGGCCACTCGTATACCTCCAGAAGTCTCATCGCTTCCGGCTCGATCCCATCGATATTCTTGGACATCGACTTCGAAAAGCGCTCCAGAAAGTCGCGGGCGAGAAGCGGGATGTCTTCGCGACGCTCGCGCAGCGGCGGAAGGTGAATGGGAATCACGCTGAGCCGGTAATACAAATCCTCGCGGAAGCGCCCCTCGGCGATCTCCTTTTCCAGGTCCTTGTTCGTGGCTGCGATGACGCGAACATCCACGTCCGACTCCTCGTTGCTGCCGATTGGACGGACTTTGCCTTCCTGGAGGACGCGATAGAGCTTTACCTGCATCGTCACGCTCATATTGCCTATTTCGTCCATGAAAAGCGTGCCGCCGTGCGCCGCCTGGAAAAGCCCTCGCCGGTTTTCGTTCGCGCCCGTGAAGGCGCCCTTCATATACCCAAACAGCTCCGACTCGAGCAGCGTCTCCGGAAATGCCCCGCAGTTGATGGTGATAAAAGGATTCTTGGCGCGAGCGCTGTTCTCATGGATGGCGCGGGCGACGAGTTCTTTTCCGGTCCCGCTTTCGCCCGTAATCAGCACCCGGCTGGGCTGCGGAGCGATATTCCCGATCAACTCGAAGATCGCGCGCATCTTCGGCGCGGTGCCGATCATGTGATCCAGCCCCGTCAGCCGGCGGAGTTCGCGCCGCAGATAGCCTGCCTCTTTTCGCAGCGCCAGGTTCTCGGCGACCTGCTGAATTGCCGGACGCAGTTCGTCGAGCAAGCGGTCACCTTTGATGACGTAGCGGTCGGCGCCGAAATTGACGGCATCAATTGCCGTGTCGATCGTCGGGACGCCGGTGATCAGAAGAAAAACCGTGGCGGGCGACACTTCCTTGCAATAACGAAGAAGCTCGACGCCGTCCATGTCCGGCATACAAATGTCGGATACGACGATATCGAAAATCTGCGAGGACAATCGGCGCTTGGCCGCCTCGCCGCTCGTGGCGGTCTCGACGCGATGGCCTTCCTTGCGGAAGCTGATTTCGAGCAGTTCGCAGATCGAACGCTCATCGTCGACAATCAGGAGGTGGGCCATCAGGCTACACCCTTCCCTGCCGGCCGCAGCACTTCGCTATCAGTCCGGGCTTTCGATTGAATTTTGGGAGCTTGTGCGGCTCGTGGCAGCTCCACAATGAACGTCGCGCCGCGCCCTTTCTCCGTCTCGACGCGCACTTGGCCTCGGTGGGCCTGCAGAATTTGGTAGACGATGGCGAGCCCAAGTCCCGTGCCTCCTGCGAATCCTGATTGAAAGGGCTCGAAGATTCGCGCCGAGGCTCCGGGGTCGAGTCCAATTCCCGTGTCCCGAATGGAAATCCGGACCCATTCGGGGCCCGCCGCTTCGAGCCGCACGGAAAGAACTCCACCGTCGGGCATCGCACGTAACGCGTTGTTGGACAGGTTCCAGATGACCTGCTTGATTGCATCGCGATCCGCGCGAATGCGCAAGTTCCGCCCGGCGAAGTTTCTTTCGAACCGAATTTTGCCGGCCCTGCTCGCGTCGCGTTCGAGCAAGAGCAACGTCTCCTCGATCAATGCTGCGACGTCGATATCGGTGAAGGCGTAGGATTTCTCGCGGGCGTAGTTCAGAAACTCCGTGATGATGTGATTCAGCCGCTGCGATTCGCGGCTCACGATTTGGACGAGCTTCTTGTCGTCATCCTCGAGCGGCGCCAGCCGGACCAGCTCCTTGAGCGCCCCCGTCATCGCGGTCAGGGGCTGGCGAATTTCGTGGGCGATGCCGGCCGACAGCCTTCCGAGCGCAGCCATGCGTTCTTTCGTCACGATCTCGCGCTCGAGCCGCCTCAGCTCCGTGAGATCCTGAAAATTAAATACGAAGCCGCTAGCCTGATTCTGCGCGGATCGCAGCGGCGAGATGGATATCCCGAGGAATCGGGTTTCGCCGACGGGCGTGCAATATTCGATTTCCTTGCGCATCGCGAGCGGATTTCCATGTTCGTCCACTTCGACCGGCCAAAATCCCGGAAGCGCCTCAGCGACATTTTCACCCCGCATCAGACCAAATCCGTGGCCGGTGATTTCCACGCCCGCGCGGTTGATCAGCAGAATGCGGCCCTCGAGGTCGGTCGTCAGCAGGCCGCCCCGCATCGACTCGATGATGTCCTGATTGAAGGCCTGCAAATCCTTGAGGGCTTCGCTCTTTTGTTCGAGTTCAATCCCCTTTTTATGAATCGTCTGGGTGAGCAGGCTTCCGAGGTATGCCATGGCAAAGAACGCAAAAAGATTGCTCCCGAGCCACGTTTCCAGCGTGCGTGCCGCGGGCATCGCCTGCGTAGACCGTGGGATCACCTGGTAGTACATCATTTCGACAACGCAGCCGAGCAGGACAAACGCGAGGCCCGCGACCATAAAGGCGCCGCGGCGCGAGAACAGAATACTGCCCATCAGGATGGCGAGCAGGTACAAAGAAACGAAATAGCTGTCCTGCACGCCGCTCGAATAGACGATGCCGGTGATGATGATTATATCTAGAATCATTTGCAGCGCGCCGTGCCATCCGGCCTCGGGAAGCGCGCGCTGCAAGATCACGTACATGCTCGCGAAAACGTACCACACGCCGCCGAGCGAGACGAGAATTCCGACCGGAAGAGAAACAGGGGTGAATTGGTGGACGACTACGACCACCGCCAGAAGGAAGGTGATGATCAGAAAGCGGACACGCCCCAACCAGGGCAGCCATTCGCTCGCGCTAGCAGTCAATTCCATTTGAGGCGGTCAATTGCCACCAAGAAATCACAACCGGCGGCGGGCTGGCTTGATAGATCAGGGCGCGGCCGCCAAAGAAGCGGCAATGAGGCAACACGTGCCCTGTGTCCGTCTGTCACGGGCTAGTGCCCGGACAATTTGCCGATCAGCGAGAACAGCGGCAAGTACATCGAGATCACGACGCCGCCGACGACCGTGCCGAGCACCACGATCATGATCGGCTCGATCGCGGTCAGCATGTCCTTCACGGCCGCGTCCACTTCGTCCTCGTAGAAGTCCGCGATCTTCTGGAGCATGGCGTCCATCGCGCCCGTCTGTTCGCCGACGCCGATCATCTGCGTCACCATGCCGGGGAAAACGTCCGTTTCCTTCAGCGGATCGACCAGCGATCGCCCAGCCTCGACGGCCTTTCGCGTCTGCGAAATCGCCTTTTCCACGACCGCGTTTCCCGACGTGCGGGCCGTGATGTCCAGGCCTTCGAGAATGGGCACGCCGCTCGATATCAGCGTTCCGAGCGTTCTCGTGAATCGAGCGACCGCGATCTTCCGCAGCACCGTCACCGACCACCGGCACCTTCAGCAAGATCGTGTCGAGCGCCATGCGGCCCTGCGGAGTACCGTACCAGAATTTCAGGGCGAAGATGGCTCCGACAAAGAACACGAAGATCAAGGAAACCGTAGATGCTGCCCACGAAGTGGCTCAGGCCGATGACGATTCGGGTCGGCAACGGCAGATTTACGTCAAGCCCGTTGAACAACGTGACGAAAATCGGCACGACCTTCCACAACAGAAGAATGATCACGCTCGCGGCGATGCCCAGAACGGAGATCGGGTAGACCATCGCGGACTTCACGGCCCGCTTCAGTTTGACGTTCTTTTCGATGTAGGTCGAAAGGCGTTGCAGAATCGTGTCGAGAATACCGCCCGTCTCGCCCGCCTCGACCATGTTGTAATACAGCGCGTCGAATATCTTCTCGTGCTGCTTCATCGCCGCCGAGAGCGTGGTGCCGCCCTCCACCGAGGCGCGCACGCCGTTCAAGATCTTCTGAAACGTCTTGTTCTCCTGCTGCCCGGCGAGAATCTCGAGGCACTGGACGAGCGGCAAGCCGGCGTCGATCATCACGGAAAACTGGCGCGTGAAGATGGCGAGCTCCTTTTCCTCGACGCCCGTTCCGAAGGTGGGGATGTTGAATTCCCTGCCCTTTTCGGAGAGCTTGCTGACGTTGATCTGCTCTCGCCGGAGCATGGCGGCCAGTTCGTTCTTATTCTCGGCCGTGCGCTCCCCCGCGACCGTCGCACCCGCGCGGTTGACTCCCCGATAGGTATAAACCGGCATGATCTATATCCTCCCTCTCACCTTGTTTCCCTTTACCGTCGGACCGGAACCCGGCCGCCCGCAGGCGGCGAGGTCACCCCTCTGTTAATTAAATCCTGCAATTCGTCCGGATTCGAGGATCTCGCGAGCGCCGTTTCCAAAGTGATTAACTTCTGGAAGTAGGCGTTGGCGAGGCTCTGATTGAACGTCTGCATTCCCGTGGTGCCCGTGCCCGTCTGCATGGCCGAATAGATCTGGTGAATCTTGTCTTCGCGGATCAGATTGCGGATGGCGGCATTCGGAATCAGAATCTCCATCACCATCGCGCGGCCGCGGCCATCCACGCGAGGCAGCAACGATTGGCACAGGATTCCTTCGAGCACCATCGAGAGCTGCGCGCGCACCTGCGGCTGCTGGTGGGCCGGAAACACGTCGACGATACGGTTGATGGTCGAAACCGCCGAGTTCGTGTGCAGCGTGGCGAAGGTCAAGTGTCCCGTCTCGGCGATGCGCAGCGCCGATTCAATCGTTTCGAGGTCGCGCATTTCGCCGATCAGCACGACGTCGGGGTCCTCGCGAAGCGCCGCCCGCAAGGAATTCGCAAACGAATGCGTGTCCGAATGCACCTCGCGCTGATTCACGAGGCACTTCTTGTGGTTGTGCAGGAATTCGATCGGATCCTCGATCGTGATCATGTGCTCTTCGTGCTCGTTGTTGATCTTGTCGAGCATCGCGGCGAGGGTCGTCGACTTGCCCGATCCAGTTGGACCCGTCACAAGAACGAGGCCGCGGGGCTTATCACACAGCCCCTTCACGATGAGCGGCAGACCTAAGGCGTCGAAGCTCTTGATCTCCCAGGGAATTGTTCGAAACACGGCGGCAACTGCTCCGCGCTGATGAAAAATATTGCCGCGGAACCGCGCCAAGCTTTTCAAGCCGAACGAGAAGTCGAGTTCCAGATTCTCTTCGAGCCGGTGTTTCTGCACGTCCGTGAGCACGCTGTAGGCGAGCGCTTTCGTGTCCGCGGCGGTCAGCGGCGGCATGTCGAGCGGACGCAGTTTGCCGTGCACGCGGATGCGCGGCGCGGTGTTCGTCGAAAGGTGCAGATCGCTCCCACCCATTTCGATCATCTTCTTCAAGAGTTCGCTCAGCGTGATTCCAGCCATCTTTGTCCTCCGACTACAAAACTGTCTCTCGCACCACTTCTTCCAAAGTCGTAAGCCCGGCCGCGGCTTTTAGAAGTCCGCTGCGCCGCAGTGTGATCATGCCGAGCTCGAGTGCCTTCTTCTTCAATTCGAGAGCCGACGCGCCCACCAGAACCAGCTCCCGTATTTCGTCGTGCATCTCCATTACTTCGTAAAGGCCGACGCGCCCTTTGTAACCGGTGTTGTTACACGCCGCGCATCCCTTGCCGTGCTGCACAATCACTTTCGACGCTTCATCCTCGGTGTATCCCGCCTCGACCAGGGCCTGGGACTGAATCTGCATCGGTTCCTTGCACTGCACGCAGATGCGTCGAACCAGCCGCTGCGCGCAAATCAGGTTCACCGACGTCGCGACCAGGAACGGTTCGATTCCCATGTTCATCAAACGGCTGATTGTGGAAGGCGCGTCGTTCGTGTGCAGCGTCGAAAGCACTAAGTGCCCAGTGAGTGCTGCTTTGACGGCGATTTCGGCCGTTTCAAAGTCTCGAATCTCGCCGACCAGAATGATGTTCGGGTCTTGCCGCAGGAAGGCGCGCAGGGCGGACGCGAAGTTAAGCCCGATCTGCTCCTTCATCTGAACCTGGTTGATGCCAGGCAGCTGGAACTCGACCGGGTCCTCGGCGGTCATAATGTTGGTTTCGGGTGTATTCAGGCGCGCGACCGACGAATACAGTGTGTTCGTCTTGCCCGATCCCGTCGGTCCCGTCACCAGCACCATGCCGTACGGCTTCAGAATCTGCCGTTCGAACATCGACAGCGAGTCTGGCTCAAATCCCAGTTTCGTCATGTCGAGGCGGAGATTCTCTTTGTCCAGCAACCGGAGGACGATTTTTTCGCCGAAGAGGGTCGGAACGGTCGAGACGCGGAAGTCGAGTTCCTTCTTCTTCCCGTCTTTTACGTACTTGATCATGATGCGGCCGTCCTGCGGCAAACGCTTCTCGCTGATGTCGAGCTTCGACATGATCTTGATGCGGCTCGTCATCGCGTCTTTCAGCTTCATCGGCGGCGCCATGACGTTTTGCAGGATTCCGTCAATCCGGAAGCGGACTCGATACTCCTTCTCGTACGGCTCGACGTGAATGTCGCTCGCTCCCCGCTTCACCGCGTCCGTGAGGACCAGGTTGCAAAGCTTGATGATCGGAGCTTCTTCCGCGGCTTTGGAAAGGGAGGCCAAGTCCATCTCGGCCTCTTCGCTCGCCAGCTCGAGGGCGTCCGGATCCTCGCCCGTCAGGTCCTTCATCACTTTGTCGAGTTCTTCGACGCTTTCCGCTTCGCCGTAGAACTTGTGGATCGCCTCGCCGATCGCGGTCTCCGAGGCGACCACCGGCTCGACGTTGAAGCCGGTCATGAACTTGATGTCGTCCATCGCGAAGACGTTCGTGGGGTCCGTCATCGCAATCGTGAGCGTGGAGCCGACGCGCGACAGCGGCACGATCTGGTAACGAATGGCCGTCTCCTGCGGAACCAGCTTGATCACCGCGGGATCCACTTCGTAGAACTTCAGATTGATGGATGGAACGCCGTACTGCCGGGAAAGGACCGCCGTAATATCGTCGTCGCTGACCAGCCCCATTTTTACGAGGCATGTCCCGAGCCGGCCGCCGTTCTTCTTCTGATAGTCGAGCGCCTGCTTAAGCTGATCCTGAGAGATCAGGCTGTCTTTGACTAGAATTTCGCCGAGTCGAGAAGACATGGATGTTCGTCCGCGGTACTAGGACCACACCGCTGGAATCGCCAGCGTAGCATGTTGCCGCTGTCGCGTTAGTGAGACGCTCAACCTGCGTAGTGAATCAGCTAACATCCGATGCGCTTCTTGAGAACCTGTACCTCCGTACAGGTGCAAATTTTGTCCCTGTACCGAGGTACAGGTTAATGGACAGTGACACCGCTAACCCCCAAACTCCCCCTTTCATTTCATCGGGCGTTTTCGGGATACACTTCAGCGGTGCGCGCAGGGCAATCGAACGTTCAAATTCGCGCCTCGGGTCTAGCCTCGGGGATGGGGGTTCTGCTACGATGAGTCGACGGGCGGTTAGCTCAGCGGTTAGAGCATCCGGTTTACACCCGGAAGGTCCTCAGTTCAAATCTGAGATCGCCCACCATCTGGCGTCATATCGCGGGGACGTAGTTCAGTTGGTTAGAACGCTGCCCTGTCACGGCAGAGGTCGCGAGTTCGAGTCTCGTCGTCCCCGCCATTCTTTTCAAGCATTTGCGGAAAGCGTGGTCTTCTAGTGCAGGAGCAGAAAGGAACAATAGGCGGTATTCGGTTCCTTCCTATCGCGTCAGCGGTTTGAATCCTTCTTGGAAAGCGCATCCCGAGAACGGTTTGCGCCGGGCCTTCGATTCCGGGAACCGAAACAATAAAGCGCGATTTTGGTTCCCTCTTCTCGGATTGGCGGCTTGAGTCTCCTTCGGCAACGCCATACCGACAACTTTTCTTCATGCCCGGCGTTTGATCGCGGGAGCAGAAAGGAACAGGCATCAGTTCCCTCCTCCTGCGTTGGCGGTTTGAACCTGCTTTGGAAAAATCATCCCGACAACTTTGGTTTGTGCCCGTCTCTTGGCTGGCGTGCTGGCTTGAGTGTAGGTATCGAGGGTGATTCGGCTGTTGGCGTGCCGTAAAGACTCCTGAACAACCTTGACGTCCTCGCCATTCGCTTTCAGCAGGCTGGCATAGCTGTGACGAAACGTATGCCAACCGATCCTCTTGCGAATGCCGCATCTTTCGGCTCCCGGCCGGATGTATCGCCGCAGAAGGTTCTCCGGCCAGTATGGTTGTCGACCCTTCATTTCGGGGCTGGCAAATACCCAATCGGCCTCTTGGTTGAAGGGTGTCAGATACCGCCACTGCAGAAGCTCACGGGCCAGTTCCGGGTCAAGGGGAACGGGCTTTCGTGAGGCTTCTGTCTTGAGGTCTCCGACGACCTGTTGTACGACACCGCGGTTGAGATTGATCTCCAGCGACTCGAAATCAACATCTTGCCATTTCAAACCGAGAAGTTCGCTTGCTCTCAATCCAGTCGCTGCCACGAGAAACACCATGATCTTGTACGGATGTTGGAGTTCGGCCAGCAATGCTCCGATCTCTTCGACATCAAGCACATCCGGGATGCGCTCTCGCTTCGCGCTCTGCCGCACGAGTGTTATGGGGTTTCTTCCCAGCCATTCGTAGCGGATCGCGTGATTAAACAGAGCGCTCATGATGTTTCTCAGCTTGGCCTTCGTACCCGCGGTTAACGTGAGACCCGCCAGCCACTCCTCGACGGCGACCGCTTTCACGTCGGTGAGTCGATAGGAGCCCCACCGCGGAAGGACCCAGTTGTCGAGATAGCACTTGTATCCCGCCTTGGTGGAATAGGCTTTCCTGTGATTGCCCTCTGCGAGCTCCCGTTCCACGTAGTGTACGATCAACTGCTCGCATCGTAGTGATTGAAGGAGTGACCGAGGGGTTTCCTGGTTGATGTGGATTCGTAGTGCCTCCACTGCCTTCTGGGCAGCAGCTCGGGCGGCGTATTGTTCGACCGTCCCCACCACGACTTTGCGGTTGATTCTTTGACCGTCCGCGTCTAATTCTCGCCATCGGAAGATCCACACGTCCGGTCCGTTACTGCGCCGTTCACGTGCAACACAGCCCTGCTGATAACGCATCCGCTTGAACATTGGCTCTTGATTCTCCTCAGTTCTAGCGGACGGATTGGCAGTTTGAATTTATACGAGATCGCAGCCATGCGTCTAGCTCTGTGATGCGGAAATACCAGTGACCTCCGATCCGATATCCAGGAACGGTTCCGTGGCGCGCATAACGTTGGAGCGTTTTCACATGGATATTCCCTAACAGCGTTGCCGCCTCCTCGCAGCCCACAAGCCGCTCGAATTCGGGGCCGCTGCCGACGGATAGGAGCTGTTTCCGGGGTTGAGGATTCAGGTCGTTGTTACTCTCCTCTCTCCCCCCTGTGGCCGCGTCCAGCGGCTTAGCGATGAATCCGTCTTGCTTCTCTTTGGTGATGAATCCGGACTCCCGCAGTGGTTCCGGATGATACGAACTTCGTAAAAGAGTCTTTGCTGACGGGGATGTGGAATCGTCTGCAAGGCGCGAGGCATGCTGTCGGGACGACGCTGTGTTCTCGCGCACACCGAATTGTGGTGAACGGGACTTCATGTTGGCTACGCAGTCTTGCTGAGTGCGCCTCCTTCGGGTTCCGCTCGGTTGTGATTGTTCAGATGCTGGCTTGCCCAACGCTTGAACTCGTCATCCTTCCTGAAAAGAAGTTTGTTTGGATGGTGCCTTCAGTAGTGGGAACGGTTTTCCTCCTTTCCTCTTTCGCGGTGTAGTACGACTTGCATTACAAGCTGTCTGCTCCGATTGCTGCACGCGGACAAAACACGGTCACGCAACAAGCGTGACGGGCGGGAGCGACCCCACGACGTTTTGGGCGGCTGAAAGCCGCACAAAGTGGGGTCGCTCCCGCCCTTCCTTGTGTTTTGTCCGCGTGCAGATGTCACCTGTTCCTTTACGCATCCGCCGTTCTTTCAGGAATCTGCGGTTGGGCTGCGGGTGACTTTGGAACTGAAGCCGCACCTGAAGCACAGCGTATTTGCCAGCCGTCACCCCATCTTTTGCGGCGGTCCCCGAATACCGCTTCCTGGCCTGGCACGCTGACGGCTCGGAATAGGACTTTTTGCTGTTTCGTCGTGGTCGCCACCGATTCAGCCCGCAAATCATTCGGCAACTGGTTTCGCTTCCACAGATGGAAAAGAGTGTCGAATATCTCGCCGTTGAAACGCTTCGCGGCCTGGTGTCGGAAGATCATGTCATCCTCTGTCAGCGATCATCTGAATCTGTATTTTTCTGAACGCTCGCCGGATGGGATTCTTGTGCGATGACCTTTTTCCCGGTGAAGGGTTGTATTCTGCGGCGAAGATATTCGATGTAAGTGTCAGGAACAGGATTGTGAAGGAGTTCCTCGATGACTGGCCCGAAGTAGGCCAGGGAATGAATCGGGGACAAGGCTGGGGCGCCTGGTGGTCGCAGGAGTCGACGCAAAGAACCCAACAAGAAAGCCGCCTCGATCAGTGTCAGAGGGAGCCTGCGTTGTTGCAGTTGATGGGCATGGAGGCGGTCCCGAGAACTCGGCAGCGCGGGCGTTTCCGGGAGCTGTTGATAGAGACTCAGAACGGTACGCACGTACTGTTCGGCGTCGCGATCGAGGGGATTCATGGTTTCTTCCTCCGTGCGGTGGCTTCCTGTTGGCTTTCGCGAATTCGGTAACTTTCGCCATCCAAGCGCGTCACATCGGCGTGGTGCAACAGGCGGTCCAGCAGCGTGGCGATACAGGTAGCATTGGGGAAGACTTGGTTCCATTCTTTAAACGATCTGTTGGTAGTCAGGATCACAGACTTGCTTTCGTAACGGCGATTGATTACTTCGTAGAGGATGTCGGCAGCCTTATCGTCAAACGAGAGGTACGCACACTCATCGATGCATAACAGATCGACTTTGCTGTAGGCCCGTAGCTTGCGTCGGCGACCTTCGAACATTTCATGACGCAAGTTTTCGACGATGGCCGCCGCGGTACGAAAGAGAACCGAGTAGCCGGCTAAGACAGCGAGGTGGCAGACGTTTTTGGCGATCATGGTCTTGCCCAGTCCGTTCGGTCCGATTAATACGAAATTGCGGGCTTCGCGAAGGAAGTCGAGCGTGAGGGCCTGTTCGATGACGTCGCGTTCGATCTTTTTGGGCCAACTCCATTCGAAGTCGGCCATGACTTTGAACTTTTTGATCCCCGACATGCGCAGCCGCCGCTCCAGGCTGCGGCGGGAACGTTCTTGATTTTCCTCCTGGGCGAGTTGCTCCAGCAGCATACGCGGCGACCAACGCGCTTTGGTGGCCCGAGCGAGAAAGTCGTCCAGGTTGCCGGGGATGGTCTTCAGACCGATCTGCTTGAGTTGTGCCGGCAGATCATTCGTCGGGCTCATGGTTCTTGTCGGCGGTAAGCTCATCGTAAGACTCCAGGTCGTGAGGGGTGATATCGAGAGATTGCACTTCCGGGTGGCGGCTGAGATCCACGGGAGTGGGAGCGGTGTGTTGCTGGGAGCGCTGCCGGCGGCTCAGGATGAACGCGACCGAAGAAGCATGTGGCGTGTTGCGCTCGAGCGCTTCCCGGATGGCACTACGCAACTCGACGGCCCCGTAGGTGTCCAAGAGCTTGAGGAGCTGCGCGGTTTGGCTGCCCGCCGATTCTCCCCGCGCGAAAGCGGTATCGAGCAAAGCTTCGCTTTCCGGCACCGCTTGGGCTAAGCGACCGCCGGGGGTCGATCCGAAGGCTTTGCGCTTTTCCTCCAGCAGCGCTTGCTGGTGCGTGGGATCGAGCACCAGTTGGTGTCGATCGAAGGAGCGGCGATGTTGGGCGATCTCCTTACTACCGTCCAGGATGCGCACCCTCGATTCTGAGGCGACCACGGTCAGCGGACGTCCTATGGCGTCCGGAGGGATGGAGTAGTCGTTCAGGTCGAAACGAAGATAGATGGTCTTGCCCGCGTGGATGGGAAGAACCAGATCGGTCTCGAACGGATGTGCCGGTAAGGGAAGCAGTCGTGGTTGTTCTTCGGCGAAGGCTTGCTCCACGGTGCGGGAGTCATCGTCCGGCCAAGGGCGCTGATGGGCCACTTGGTCACGCCAGAGAAAGGCTTGACGATTCAGCTCTTCGAGGGTGGTGAAGGTTCGGCCGGCCCAGAACGATTCGCGTACATAAAGCACCGCTCGTTCCACTTTTCCTTTTTGATTTCCTGCCCGTACCTGGCACGGACGAGGAGCAAAGTGATAATGCGAGCACAAGTCCAACAGTCGAGGATGAAAGTGAATCTGGTCGCCGCGACGTTCGAGCACGGCACTGCGAAGGTTATCGTACAAAAGGATTCGCGGTTGGCCCGACCACGCCTGAAACGCGTGGACATGGCCGCGCAGAAAGTTTTCCATACTTTGATCGAAGAAGAATTCCAGATACAGCGCGCGCGAGTAGGAAAGTGTGATCAGGAAGCACGACAGACGCCGACGGGCACGGCCGACGGGGGCTTCGCCGAAGTGGGCCCAGTCCACTTGTCCTTGCTCTCCCGGAAAGGTACGTAGTCGCAGGAAGGGTTCCTGGCGAACCGGTCGCAGGCGGGCCACCACGCGTCGCAACTGCACCACGCTTCCGGTATAACCGCGCTCCCGGATCATCTGATAGATGCGCGTGGCACGCAGCCGGGGATACTGCTGTAAAGTCTGCTGGATGAACTCTACGTAGGGGTCGGTCACCAAGGGACGGAGAGCCTTGACACGATTGAACTGTTCGGTGTCCAGCGCGTGGCGGACGGTGTCCGGGTGCAGCCCGAGTTGCTGCGCGATGGTGCCGACTTTCCAATGTTCGGCGTAGAACCAGTGACGGATCTGTGCTCGCAGGTCGCTGCTTAGCATGTTCACCTCCGGAAGATTCGGGGGAACGGTTCCACGAAACGTCCCAGGCGACCGCAGAGGACACAGCGAAGTAAGCCATGGTGCCGCTGCAGGGCGCCGTTCGTTTGGGCATGCGGATTCCGGATCGGAAGCGCACATCGCGATGGGATTCTGCCCTCGTAGGAAAGCATCCGGGAAGATACATCCGTCACGCGAGCTGATCGGTGACGCCGCCGATACTCGCGCTGGCGATCGCGATGGTCCTGGCGCCCTTCCGGACTCTGCTGGTGGCGGCGGTTGGCCAGGCGGTGTTGTTGCCAGCGCGTTTGCTGCCGACAGGAGTGGCTACAGTAGTGCTGTCCCCGGTCACAGTGGCGACAGATCCAGAAGACCTGGCCACAGCCGCCAGCACGACAAACTCGTTGACGGAGGACAACTTCGGTGTGGGCCGCCATCCTCGCCCCGCGGTGGGGCTGGACAACGGCGACCGATCATGGCAGCTTGAACACCTGTTGATGTCTGGCTACCTGATGAAGGTCTGCCACACGGGGAACTCGACCGCTGTAACGGTCGGGTTCCCATTTCCCACCGCCGGTGAGCAAACTACCAGATGAGTGAAGATGAGGGGTGTGCGCCTGCGGCGCAGATGCTGATATGTCTTATATTTCCGGCGAGCGTTCAGAAAAATACAGATTCAGATGATCGAT
>CAWIIK010000001.1:0-457762 GCA_963836125.1 uncultured Acidobacteriota bacterium | reverse complement strand
GTGGCCGGCTGAACAACTACGTATTGCTGAGGCAGGGTTTCAATTTGCCTGCATCCCTCCTCCCAAGCCAGGGCCACTTTGTCGTAATCGCGCGCTGCCCAATGCATGCAGGTTGTGAAGCGGAGTTGACTCAAAGGTGGGATGGCCGAGCTGACGTCAGACCTTAGCAGGGTGCTGAAAAACTCGTTCTTTGGAACTGCGCGTGCATTTTGATCTGCACGAAGGTCGAAAGCCGCGTTTGGGGCGGCCATTCTCCCAAAAAGAGGAGAACTTCGTGCGCGGAAATCCAAAATTGCAGAACCCGATGTTTTTCATCGCGAACACCGAGGAGCGCCTGGCAAAGAATCATCCGCTGCGAGCGATCAAGCGGCGGGCCGATGAAGTGTTGCAGCAGATGGAGCGGGCCTTCGAGGCGGCCTACAGCGAGACGGGGCGTCCTTCGATTCCGCCGGAAGCGCTGCTGAAAGCACTGTTGCTGCAGGCGCTGTACTCGATTTCCTCCGAGCGGCGGCTGGTGGACGCCATCAACTGGAACATGCTGTACCGCTGGTTCTGCGATCTCGATCCCGATGCCCTGGTCTGGGACGCCACGACGTTCACCAAGAACCGCGAGCGATTCGAACGGCACGGGCTGGTGCAGAAGTTTTTCGAGCGGGTGGTGGCCAGCGCGCTGGTCGACCAGTATGCCTCGAACGATCACTTCACGGTGGATGGGACGCTGATCCAGTCGTGGGCCTCGCTGAAGAGTTTTCGCCCGAAGGAAGAACCGCGAGACCGTCCGCCCGCTGAAGGCGGCAGCAACCCCTCGGTGGATTTTCGCGGCGAGAAGCGGTCGAACGAAACCCACCGATCCACGACCGATCCCGAAGCGCGGCTGGCGAAGAAGAGTCCGGGCGCGGGGGCGCAACTCGCGCACAGCGGGCATGTGCTGATGGAGAACCGTCACGGGCTGTGCCTGGACATCCGCGTGGCGCGCGCCGACGGCTACGCCGAGCGGAAGACCGCGAAAAAGATGTTGCGGCGCTTCCGGCGTCGTCACCGCATCGTGCCGGGGACGCTCGGCGGCGATGCCGGCTACGAAGCCGGCGAGTTCCTGCGCACAATCGAAGACGACTTCGCTATCACTCCGCACGTGCCGATCTCGGCTGAGCGAGTGGTCGCTGAGGATGCCGACGGCAATGCACGACGAAGAATGCTGCGGCGGATGAAAACGCTCGGCTATCGGATCAGCCAGAAGGCGCGCAAGAAGGTCGAGCAAATCTTCGGCTGGCTGAAGCAGCCGGGCGGACTGCGCAAAGTGCGGCACTTGGGCCGCTGGAAAATCCAGCAAGTGGCCTACCTGTGGGGCGCGGCGTACAACCTGCTCCGGTTGGCGCATCTGGAGGTCCGAGAAGCCGCGGCCTAGAGACAAGCGAACGGAAGATGTGGTGCGGAAGAACAAAACGCGGACGTGGATCGAGCAGCGTGGAACCTTGCTCCCGCGCTTTTTCGCTCTCGACTGCATTCTCATCTCGAAAATCACCTGTTCTTCAGCACCCTGTTAGGGCCCAGAGCTTTGCCTTCTGCTGGTCATTACGGGACCAAGCCTGAAAAATAGCGGCTTCCATTAAGAGAGACTTTTTGAATTCTGGGGAAGCGATTCTAAACAGTTCCAAGCAGTTTTCGAGATGGCGTGCCGCCTGCTCGGTGTCCCCGCGATCCAGGCTCGCGACATAGGCCATCCAGAAAGCCCGCATCGCATCAAGCGATTGATCTCGGACGGAACAAGAATGAGCAATCCAAGTGCGCTTCCAATCGCGCGGGCGCACGCCCGAATCGAGCTCCATCTTCAGGGCAACAATGCACAACCAGCGCCTGGTGTTTACCCGGGAAGTGACAAGACTCAGCAATCGAGCGCCATCGGTAAACATTCCATTGCTACGCCTGAATGGAATCAAATTGAATATTCCCATGCATACAGATAGAGCCGCAAAAATTAGAAGGAATTGCCCGACTGGATGTTGCCATGCACCTAAGACTTGGCGAGCGAGAAACGCCCAGACACATACTGCCGACAGAAGATTTGCAAGGGGGCCGGCTGCCACATAGATACCCAGCCTCCGGCGCAGCTTTCGCAGGCGAAGGACTTTCATCGCGGCAACGCCGTCAAAGCCGTAGGCTTTTTGAAAGGTGAATTTCAGCCTGTCCGGAGTTTTGGTGAATATAATCGGCCCGATCCTGATTCTTTCAAAGCGAAAGCCAACCGCGAACCCTGCAGCCACGTGACCCAATTCGTGGATCGTAACAAGCATAAATAGTGCAGAAAGATAAGACAGGAAGACGACCAAGGGATTCTCTGGAGCGTTGGCGTCGACGACCGCGGCAAACTGTATCTCGAAATAACGGGAGATCCTCGCAACGGCCGGGATGTTGTTGAGCAAAAGGATGGCGAGGATAAACGACGGAACTACAACTATGAAAAAGCCACCGATCAAGAGCGCTTGGCGCCAGCTTAGCCGGTCCCATCGGCGTGCCACGGGGAGGGGAGACTCCAAGTCCAAGATTGGCGTGGAAGATCTGCCCGCTGAGATATCCATCTGCATAATTGTCGCCTACGGAAGCTTAGGCGCGCCACCGAGCGCGTCTCGCTCGGTATCGAATGGCTAACCCTAGAAGTAGCTTCCGGTTGTTCCCGCATTTCTCGTGATCGGTGGGGCTTGCCTGGCAGACGTGTCCCTACTCGCGGTAAACTACGAGGGTTGATGGCTGTATACAAAGTCTCCGTGGGCGCGTCTTATGGCTGAAGTCTACCGAGGGGGATGTAGATCATGAATAGGCGACAATTGCTCTCATTGTTGGGCATATCTCCGGCAATCCTGGCTGCTTCTCCGGCGGAGGCGCTCGGGAAAAAGCACAAGAACGATGCCGGGAATGGTGCCGACGCGAAGTTTCTGGCGCTTTCGCCGAAAGGCACTCCCCCGCCGGTTCAGCGCTTTTCCATGGCGCCGCGGCTGAGCACGATTCAAGGAAAAACAATCTATCTCGTCGATACAGGCTTCCTGGGCGCCGATCAGCTATTGCAGCAGATCGCGCTTTGGTTTCAGAAGAATCAGCCCGATGTGAAGACCGTGCTGCGGAAGAAGGCCGGGACCTACCCCGAGAACGATCCGAAGCTGTGGGCGGAGATCAAGGCCAACGGCAACGCGACCATCATGGCCATCGGCCATTGAAGCGGCTGCACCCCAGCGACCGTCGGTCACTGCATAACAATGGAAAAGATGGGAATCCCGAGCGTGCCGCTCGTCACGCGCGCTTACGAGGATCTCGCGAAGTCGACTGCTGTCGAGCGCGGCATGCCTACGCTGCGAATCGTGTTCACCGTTCATCCGATCTGGGGCAAGACGCCTCAAGAATTGTGGACCGCCGTGAATGGTCCCGACCCGATCACGGGAAAGCCGATGATGAAGGAGATTATCGACGACCTGACGACGCCGCTTTCCCCCGAAGATCGGGAATCCGGGCTGCTGCCGGCTCCGGCGGGACCCGAGACATTCGGCCCCGACTCCCTCGACAACCTGCAGAGCTATTTCATGAACAACGCGATGACGGATTACCAGCCGATCATCGTCCCGACCGAAGCCAGAGTAGTCGCGATGCTGAAGGGGACCAGCCACCAGCCCGACGAGCCGGTTGGAAAAGCCGGAGGGTACAAGTTCAACGTGAAACAAGTGGCGGTGAACGCCGTGATGGCGGGATGCGATCCTTCGTACTTTCCCGTCCTTCTCGCGATTGCCTCCACAGGCGACCTCGCGCTGGGCACTTCGACCACTTCCTTCGGTTATTCGATGATCATCAACGGCCCGATTCGCGACAAACTCAGCATGAATTACGGCATCGGGGCTCTCAGCCCGTTCGCGCAGTCCAACGCCACCATCGGCCGAGCGTGGACGCTGATGGGCAAGAATCTGGGCGTCGGCGCGATACCCGGCCAAACTTATTGGGGCGGCCAGGGCAACACTCTCAATTACAACAACGCGGTGATTGCGGAAGACGAGAAGAACAGCCCATGGACTCCCTTTCACGTGCAGAAGGGCTTCAAACCCGAGGAAAATGTGGTGAGCCTGTTCAACGGATGGGACATCCGCCAGGGCCACGGCGCGAAGGGCGCGGGGGCGGTGCTGCCGAAATTCGACGAACAGATCAGCAGCATGTTTCCGACCTTGACTCGCATGTTCAACGCGCTGGTGATCTGCGACCCGCTTACCGTGAAGGCTCTGGTCGAGCAGGGATACGACACGAAGGAAAAGCTGCAAGATTGGCTGTGGAAGAACACGACGATCTCGGCGAAGGAATATCGAGATTCGTTCCTCGCGCACGTGTGGCTCTATCCGCGCGCGCTCCGCGGCGAGGAGCCCTACGCCACTTGGTACAAGGTGCCCGAGGATACGCAGATTCCCTGCTGGCCGAAGGCGTCCGACATCGAATTTGTGGTCGCCGGTGGGCAGACCAACACGTTCTTCCAGGTCGGCAATATGAATTACGTTCGCAGCGTGTCGATCGACAAGTGGATGTAGCTCAGCTTCCGGCACGAGACTCAGCTGAAAAACAAAGAGGGGCGCGAGCGCCCCTCTTTTTGTGTCAGACGGTTGCGATTTTGGCTCAGGTGAGATCTTCGGGGGCGATCGGCAGGTGGCGGATGCGCTTGCCGGTTGCGGCGAAGACTGCGTTGCAGATGGCAGGCGCGACCGGCGGCACGGCGGGCTCGCCCATGCCAGTCGGAGTCTCTTCGCTCGGCACGATGTACACGTCGACCACCGGCATCTCGTTCATGCGCAGCATGTCGTAGGTGTCGAAGTTGGCCTGCTGCACGCGCCCCTTATCGATCGTGATTTGGCCCTTGAGTGTTTGTGTGAGGCCGAAAACCACGGCGCTCACGGCCTGCTGCCGGATGATGTTCGGATTCACCACGCGGCCGCAATCGAGCGCGACCGTCACGTGGTGCACCTTCACGCCATCTTTGTCGAGCGAAATCTCGACGACCTCGGCCACGTAGGTTGAAAACGCCTCGAGAACCGCGATCCCGCGATAGCGCCCCGTGGGCAGCGGCTTTCCCCATTCGCCCTTTTCGGCGGCGAGATTGAGCACGCCGAGATGGCGCGGCTTGTTGGAGAGCAGCGCTTTGCGATATTCGTACGGATCCTTCTTTGCCGCGGCCGCGAGTTCGTCCATAAAGCCTTCGAGGAAGAACCCGTTCTGCGACGCTCCCACCGATCGCCAGAAGCCCAGCGGAATGGGCCCGGTGACCATGTGGTAGTCGACCAGGATGTTGGGGATGTCGTACGGCGTGTCGGAAATGCCTTCCACGCTGCTCGAATCCATGCCGTTCTTCACCGCGTCCGGACCGAAGAACCAGCGCGAGATCGAATCGCAAGCGACTCGCGCGGTGAACGCGGTCGGCATGCCATCGGGCCCGAGCGCCGCTGCGATTTTCACGTACGACGCGGGACGATAGTAGTCGTGCTGCGTATCGTCTTCACGCGACCACGTCACCTGCGCCGGCATCTTCATATGCTTCGAGATTTCGCACGCCTGGGTGACGAAGTCCGACCAGCCGCGACGGCCGAATCCGCCGCCGAGGTAAGTGGTGTGCACGAAGGATTGATCCGGCTTGACACCGGCAATCTTCGCGGCGACACCCTGCGAAGGAGTCTGGAATTGCGTGCCCACCCACACGTCCGCGCGATCCTCCTGCATGTACGCCGTGCAGTTCATCGGCTCCATCGTAGCGTGCGCTTGATACGGGGCCTGATAGACGGCCTCGATCTTCTGCGTGGCTCCGCTGAGCGCGGACTCCGCGTCACCCACTTTGCGCGACACCACGCCGGGGGCTTCGCATGCGTCGGCGAAGCTCTTGAAGATCGTTTCGTTCGATACGTTCGCGTTCGGGCCCTCGTCCCACTGCACGTCGAGCGCTTTGCGGCCTTGCATTGCGGTCCACGTGTTGTCGGCGACCACGGCAATACCGTCCGAGATCTGAAAGACGTCCTTCACGCCCGGAATAGCTTTCGCCTTGGTGGCGTCGAAGCTGGCTACTTTGCCGCCGAACACGGGGCAGCGCAGCACAACTGAATGGACCATGCCAGGCTGCCGGACGTCGATGCCGAAGCCAGCCTTGCCGTTCGTCTTGATCGGCGTGTCGAGCCGCTTGAATGGCTTGCCGATCACCTTGAACTGGCTCGGGTCTTTCAGCGTCACGTTCTGCGGCGGCGTGACCTTCGCCGCAGCTTCCGCGAGGCTGCCGTACGTCGCTCGCCGCTTGCTCGCCGCATGAATCACGGCGCCATCCTCGGCGTGGCATTCGGATGGATCGACGCCCCACTTTTGCGCCGCCGCCGCGATCAGCATCATGCGTGCCGTTGCGCCTGCCTCGCGCATCGGCTTCCAGGCGGAATTTACGCTCTGGCTGCCGCCCGTGCCCTGCATGTGAAATGCCGGGTCGAAGTAGACAACCGCCGCCGGCGCAAACTCGGTGCGAACCTTGCGCCAGTCGCATTCAAGCTCTTCCGCCGCCAGCATCGAAAGCGACGTCACCACTCCCTGGCCCATTTCCGATTTAGCGATCACAATCGTGATGTTGTCGTCCGGAGCCACCTGAATGAACGCATTGAGGACGTCCGGAGTGGCCGCGCTGCCATCAAGGCGCGATGCCGCAAGCACTTCTCTGCGTCCGGGCAGGTAGAAACCGATCACAAGACCTGCCGCCCCTGCGAGGCCCGTCTTGAGGAAATTGCGGCGGTCGAGTCCGTTGGTTTGCGTGCTCATTCCGCACCTCCCGCCGAAACCGTCACGGCGCTTGCAACGAGCTCAGAGCCTTCATCGGCGCCCGCAGCCTCGCTGCCGCCTGCTCGCAGCTTCGCCGCGCGGTGAATCGCCTCGCGAATCCTGTCGTACGTGCCGCAGCGGCAGATGTTGCCCGCCATCGCATCGGTAATTTCGGCGTCGGTCGGGTGCGGCGTCTTGGCGAGAAGCGCGGAGGCCGTCATGATCTGGCCCGATTGGCAGTAGCCGCATTGCGGAACATCCACTTCGATCCAGGCGCGTTGTATCGGGTGACTATCCGTAGCAGAGAGCCCTTCGATGGTGGTCACCTTCTTGCCGGCCACGCTGGAGATTGGTGTGACGCAGGAACGCGTCGCCTCGCCGTCGATGTGGACCGTACAGGCGCCGCACAGCGCCATGCCGCAGCCAAATTTTGTGCCGGTCATGTTGAGCGTGTCTCGAAGCACCCAAAGCAGTGGCATATCCGGATTCACGTCCACCATCTTGGGCTTGCCATTCAGGATGAAGTGAGTCGCCATTCAGAACCCTCCGTTGAATGCTCCAACTCCAACAATTACCGAGCCTTGCGCTCGAAAAATCCAATTTCATCCAAGCTACGCCACGGACCCCATCGTGTCAAGGTTGGATAGATTGCTATTGTGCACAACTCGATTCGTTATTGCGCAATGAAATGCCGCTGTTTTTCGTGATTTGAAGATTTTCCGGGCCGATGTTACATTCGGAGAAAGCCGCCGAGGTAGCTCAGTTGGTAGAGCAGCCGATTCGTAATCGGCAGGTCCCCGGTTCAAGTCCGGGCCTCGGCTCCAGCTCTTTTTCAAGCGATTTCGTTTCGACCGCCGCCCGCCCTAGTGGTCAAAGCATAGTCACGATCCACAGCTGCTCGAGGAGGACTACAGATGCGCGATCCCGGAATTGACACGGACATTTTGATCGTTGGTGCCGGGCCGGTCGGGCTGTTCTTGGCGAACGAATGCGCTCGTCGGGGGCTGCAATGGCGGATTATCGAGACGCGCGCGACGCAGTCGGTCCATTCGAAGGCGCTTGCAATTTTTCCGCGCACGCTTGAAATCTTCGACATGGCGGGCGTCGTCGCCCCATTTCTCGAAGCCGCCAATCGCGTCACGTCCGTCACCGTGACAACCCACGGCCGCGCGCTTGCCCGCATGCATTTCGCGCCGGAGGAGACTCCGTATCCTTTCGTCGCCATGGTTCCTCAGGATGTGACCGAGAAACTGCTCGTCGAAGAGCTGCGGCCGAGAGGCGGGACGGTTGAATACGAAACCACGTTCGTATCGGCGGATCAGCAGGACGACGGCGTGAGTGTCACAGCGGAGCACAAGGGCGAACGCATCAGTATACAAACATCCTTCGTTGTTGGTTGCGATGGGCCGCACAGCGCCGTTCGTCATGCGCTGAATATTCCCTTTGAGGGTGCGGCGTACGACACACCGTTCATGTTGGCGGACGTGGAAACGAACGATTCCCTTCCCGCCGACGAGATGCAGCTTTGCCCCAGCGAACAAGGACCGCTCGCCATTTTCCCGATGAGCGCGACGCGCCGCCGCATCGTCGCGACAGTCGAGCATCCCGAAGGAGACGCTCCGTCGCTGGAACTGACGCGGAAGGTGCTCGCTGAGCGCGGACCGGGTAGGATCGAGGCGCGCGCCCTCCACTGGAGCAGTTACTTTCGCATCTATCACCGGTGCGTCGCACAGTTGCGTGTCCGGCGCATCTTTCTGGCCGGCGACGCCGCTCACATTCACAGCCCGTTTGGCGGCCAGGGAATGAATACCGGACTGCACGACGCATGGAATCTCGCGTGGAAGCTCGATCTGTTCCAGCGCGACCACGGCAACGAGGAGTTGCTTGAGAGCTACGGCGCCGAACGCCTTCCTGTGATCAAGGAAGTCGTCGAGACCACGGATCGCCTGACGAAGGTGATGGGGACTCCGAACAAGTTTGCCCAGGCCCTGCGCGACGCCGTGATCCCCATGGTGTCGCGTCTGGCCCCGTTTCAGCACGCCTTCGTGCAACGGCTTTCGGAACTCGGCATAGGGTATCGGGGAAGCCCGATTGTTGACGGAGCCGGCAGGCAATACTTCGACGAATCGATGCGCGGTGGCAAGGGCGTCGGCAGCCGCTTCCTGGTGGTCGTCGGCGACGATCAAGAGGCTGCAACGAAGGACGCGGCGAGGCAGCTTTGCGAATCGTTGGGCGAAATCGCCGAATTTCGTTCGGCGCGCCACCACGGAATCACGCTCGTTCGGCCGGATGGCTACGTTGCCTACTCGACGCAAGGCCGCGATTCGGCCTCCGCGCTGGGCCATGTGCGCTCGCTGCTCCTGCGCCAAACGGCTCCGTCCGCCATGGCAGCCCCTCATGGCGTTGGCCGTTCCGCAAAGGGATGACTGCAATCAGAACGTGTAGATCACATCGAACTGCAGCCGCTTGAGCCAGTCCTGCGCCGGCGCGGTGCTGTCGAAATTGAGCGGCCGGCCGATCAGGGCTGTGAAAGACGCCTGCACGTTGCGATGTACCTGGTAGATCACCATCGCGCGATGCTCGGTCACGTTGCTGCCCTGGCGGATGTCGCTGTAGTCGAAGTTCGAGAGAACCGCCTCGCGCTCGATGAACATGTGCGTGTAATCGAACTGCCAGTCCCCTCGCTTCTCTCCGCGTCCGACCGTCACTTCGCCCCAGTAGCCGCGTCGCTGATTCGGATTGCAGGAGAAATTAGTCGATTGCGTATAGTGAACGGACGCCGTGTTCGCGGGCACCGCCAGAATGTTGTCCACGTTGGCGCACGCCTCCGTGTTCTGAACGTAGTCGCCGATGAATGCGATCGGCCACTTGTCCGACGGGGTTGTGATATCGAAGCGAGCCAGCGAATCAAACAATCCGAATTTCGATGCGAACTGCGCGTTCGTCACGGTCGTCACGCCCGTAGGATACGACGTTCCGCCGACCGTCACTTCGTTCGTCGAAGTCGTCGTGACGATCGAGTTTTGCACCGTGTTGCCCGTCCCGAGCGGCAGGAGACCCGTCAGCGGCGTCTGCGGGTTCTTCGCGCTCGCTTTCGCCAGGGCCAGCGCGATCGGGTCGGCGTTGTGGTAGTTGTAGAAACCAGTATAGGCGCCGAATTTCAGCCACCTGGCCAGTTGCCACGTGGTCTGCACCTGGCCGCCGTAGACCACGCTCGCCACGCTGCTCTGATTGGTGGTGGAAACTCCGGCAACCTGCGTAAACGGCAGCTCGAAGCCCACGAATGCGACCTTCTTCAGGACCGGGGTGCTTGTGTTGAAGACGAGCGTTTCCGCAGCGCCTTCCGGGTTGAGGTCTTTGTCCCAGGTCAGCTCGGTGTTGTACCACGGGTATCCGAACTTGCCGCCGATCAGCGTCAGATAGTGGAATTGGTGCGGCGTGTAGTCGACGTACGCTTTGTCGATCGCGATGGCTTTCCGCGTGTAGAAGCCGGTGACCGTTTGATTCGTAGTGGTGGGATCGTTGACGTCGCCCGAGGCCAGGGAAAAGCCGCCGCCGAAATCATCGTTCAACTTAGCGGTAATGTTGAAGCGCAGGCGAAAGCGCTCGCGATCCTGATCGAGAGACTGGTTCGACGGCCCGCCGAAAAACGGCTCGTCGCGCAACCGAAAATCTCCGCTGAAGGTAAACGGACCGAAATTCTTCAGCCGATCTTCGATGTTGCTGATCCTGTTGGACAAGTCTTGAGGCGTTTGAGTCTGCGGCGTTTGATCCGTCGTGGCCGGGCCAGATGCGAGCGCGGCGACCCGGGGCGAGCCCGCACCCGCAGGAGACGCGGCAACGCCGAGAGAATCTGAGGGTGCAGGCGCCTCCGGCGTGACTCCCAAAGCTGCTTCCAGATTCGCAATCCGTGCGAGTTCGTCATGCAATGCCGCCCGCTCGGCGTCGAGCTCCTTGCTGTGCTCGTCAAACTGCTTCGCTTCTGCCGCGACCGTCTCCTCGAGTTCCTTCAATTCAAGAATTACGGCCGAATTCGGATCAGCCGCGCCGTTTCGCTTTCGAGTCTCCGTCTTGCCAGTTGCAGACACCGAGGCAGCGGCGTTCCCGGAGGTGGGGTTGTCCCCGTTTCGCGCTGCGGCAACTCCCGCGGCGCCTGCAAAGCCCAAGCTCAGCGCCAATCCAATCGCAATTCCCTTCCATTTCCCGGCTGAATATGTCGGCATTCGAATCTCTCCTGAAATCGGTCGCGGCGCGCCGGTTCAAGGCGCGGCCCCGGGGCGAAAGTGAAAGCTCTATGAAAAACGGGGACGAATTGACTGCGGCGGAGACTTAGTTGCGGCTACTACAACACAGGTCCGAGAGCGAGGTGTGGTCGAGGATTTTGGCGGTGGCGTTGCGAACGTCGAGCAAAATCTGGAACAGAGGACGATGCTTCCGATCGCCGTTCACGCGCCGGCGCAGAGATTCGGCGTCTTCAAAAGGAGCCAGCGGGCCATCGATCTTCCGAATCACTTCGCCCAGGGAGATTTTCTTGGGCGATCGCTTCAGCTGATAACCGCCGCGAGCGCCACGAAGGCTGTCCACGATCCGCGCCCGCTTGAGATCCAGGAGAATCGCCTCGAGAAACTTCTCGGGCAGGTCTTCCTCGGCCGCGATGTCCTTGATCTTGACGACACCGGTAGGATGCTGCGCGAGCACCGTCAGTGCTTGCAACGCGTACAGTCCTCTTTGCGAAATCCTCATGATGGATATTGTCCAGTAGCTCTGTAAAGTCTACCTGATTAATAGATATTGTCAAGTCACTCGAAGAAGATGTTGCCGGCAGCAGCACGATCGGGATGTCGCGTGGTAGGATATCGCTTGCCCATGGCCACTCGGAAAAAAGCAAAATCCGGTTCCGATCGGCAGCTGCTGCGCCACACGCTGGCGACCCTGGCCTATCGTGGCGGCAAGGCATTACGCGACGTGCCTGAGGGATTTGCTGGATTTCGCGTCGGGGACAAGACTCGCACGCCCGGTCAGATTCTCGCTCACATGGGCGACCTGCTCGATTGGGCGCTTTCGCTCGCGAAGGGCGCGCAGAAGTGGCACAACTCCCCTGCTCTGCCATGGAAGGACGGCACCGATCGCTTCTTCTGGGCCCTGCGCGCCTTCGACAAATTCCTAGTTTCCGATGCGCCCCTGGGGACGCCCGCTAGCGGGCTCTTTCAGGGCCCTATCGCGGATGCTTTCACCCACGTCGGACAGATCTCCATGCTGCGGCGCCTGGCGGGCGCACCGGTGCGAGGCGAGAATTATCTTCAAGCCGACGTTACCATCGGCCGCGTGGGTCCAAAGCAAAGCACCCCTAAGCGGGAATTCGACTGAACGGTGAAATGCCGGGGCAGGCTGCCGGAAGGTACACGCTTCATCGGGGAAGGGCCGATGAAGCGCCCTGCAATAAAATAGCCGGGCGACACCGGCTGAGGGACCCGAATCGCCCGGCCTTTTCTCACCCATCTCCGCAGGGTCTGGGTAAGAACTCGTTATGCGGCGTGTTCGCCGTTCCGCATGAACTCGTAACGTTCGATTGCGGCCGCCACTCCCACTTCGCCTGATGCTCCGGGCTGCTGCGCAGCACCCGGCCCAGGCAGCGAACGCGAACCGGGCCCGCCTGGGTCAGTTCGTGCGGGAGGGTCATCACAATCTCGACGGGCGAGCCGCTCTTCAATCCTTTGGGCAAGTGGAAATAGAAGCCGCGCGAGCTCACTTCGCGGGACTCCGTTGCAGCCTCGCCGACAACCGATTCATCCGTCCAGCGGACGGTCAGCGGCAGGCGCATGAGGAATCGCCGCGATATGCGTCTCTCTTTCAGAGTCACTGGATTAGTCCTCTCGAATTCCGAGGTAGCTTAAGGCCGAGACGCAATTTGCGCCAATAGAGCAATGGAGCCAATTCTGCCAGGTCGAATTGGTACGGAAGTACTGGGGCCATTCCGTGGGAGGCAAATTGCGCCTTGATATTCCAATAATTGATGTTACGGGATTCTTACAGGATTGTGACAGGACGAACTTAGCTAGGCCTGGTCGATCAGGCGGTGGTGAATGGCGTAGAGTGCCAGCTCCAGGCGGTCGGAAACGCCGAGCTTGTCGAAGATATTGTGAAGGTGGTTCTTCACGGTCTGTTCGCTGATGAAGAGCTTTTCGCCGATTTCGCGGTTGCGGAATCCTTGCGCCACGAGCTGGACGATTTCCTTCTCGCGGTCGCTCAGCAGCGGCTTTTCGCGCCGCGAGCCCGATTCGGCGGACTTCTTGAACGCGTCGATCACTTCGGCGGTCATGCGGTTGTCGAGCCAGATTTCGCCGTCGGAAACCTTGCGGATGCTCTTCAGCAGCAGATCGCTGGCGGATTGTTTCAGGACCACGCCGCGCGCGCCCAGGCGCATGGCGCGAACCACGTCGCGGTCGTCTTCGGCCGCCGTCAGGACGATCACGCGCGTGGGCGTGGAATCGAAATTCACCTCTTCGAGGACGCCCAGGCCGTCTTTTTCGGGCATGCGAAGATCAAGCAAAAGGATGTCCGGCTTCAGCTTGGCGAGCATTTTCGTGCACTCGACGCCGTTCGAGGCTTCGCCAATGATCTGGACCTCTTCGGCGCCCTCGAGAAGCTTGCGAAGGCCGTCACGAAAGATCGCATGGTCGTCCGCAACCAGGATCCGAATCGCCTGTTTTGCTTTCGTCATGTCAATTCAATGGAATCTCGACGGTTAGACGCGCCCCGTGCCCCGGATTCGACTCGACTGTCAGCGTGCCCCCCACGCTTCTTGTACGTTCCTTGATCGAAATCGGGCCGAGACGCAACCGGTCCAGTTCCTCGCTGGTATAACGCCCAGAGAAGCTAAAACCCCGCCCGTTGTCATCCACGACGAGCAAGACTTTCGCCTCGTCTTGCTCTAGTTTTACCACGACGTGGCTGGCCTCAGCATGCTTTTTTACGTTATGTAGTGACTCTCTGTATATCTGGAATATCTCCCTGCAAATACGGTCGGGAACGCGCAAATTGCGGTCTTCGATGAATAAATCGATCGCTAACCCGTGCTCCAGCCGGAAACGCTCCGCAAACCCGTGCATCAAGCTCGCGCATATCGGCGCTCTCGACGCGGAAGGGCCGCATTTCCGTCACCATGCGGCGCAATTCGTCGCTCTCGTGCTGGACCGTTTTCTGCAGGCCGGCCAGATCCGCGCAGGTCTGGTCGAGCGGCCTTTCCGGCAGCCGCTGCCGCAGGACGTTGAGCTGAATCTTGAGGCTCAGCAGCGTCTGCAGGATGCCGTCGTGCAGGTCGCGCGAGATGCGGCTGCGCTCTGATTCCACGGCATGGGTGCGCAGGCTGCGCAGCAGGAAAACATTTTCGAGCGGCGGCCCCATCTGGCGCACGATCTGCTCGAGCCAGCGCAGGTCGCCCGTCGAGAACCGCTTGCGCGACGGCAGCGGATTCGCCAGGAGAACCCGTCCCGTCGGGCGTCCCCCCGACTCGATCGTGACGGCCAAGAATTTCGCTCCGACTTCCTGTTGCGTCGCCTCGGGCGGCGCGGGCACGGTCCGGAATCTCTGGCCGGTCCGTCGATCCCATGCGAATCCCCCGCCCTTTCCACTGTTGAATTCCCAACTCATCGAGATTTCGAGGCTGTCGAGCAAGTAGGCTTCGGAGCGGCTCAGCGCAAGCGTCTCGGGCGGCTCGGGCTCCGTCTGGCTGGGCCTTACCTTCCAGACGAAGAGGCGCTCGAGGTCGTCGTCGCGAATCACGAGGCAGGCTCGCTCGCAGCGAAACGCGACGGCAAGTTCGCCGAGCGCCTGGCGAATCGATTCCGTCAACCCGCGCTCGAATTGCAGGGCGCTGGTGATCTTTGCGAGGAACAGCTGCCGCGCGAGATGCTCGCGTTCGCGCGCGCCGAGAAATCCCATGCCCAGCCCCGAAACCAGCGTTCCCAGCCCAATCGCGATCCAGTGCCACGAGCCCCGCCATCGAAACGACTCTTCGACCGCCACGCGGACGATGATTCCCACCGTGGCCAGCGCAACCAGCGCCAGCGTCGCGCGCTCGTTTCCGCGCGTCGCCAGGGCGAACACCGCGAAGAGGAAGAGAAACCAGAACGCAGAGACCGAAGGCGTAAGGTAGACGAAAACGGCGAGGACGATGAAATCGAACGCGAGCGGAATCCGGACCGGTACTTCGGCGAGGAATCGCTCCGCCAGCGCCGCGCCGACCGCGATCGCTAGGTAGACCGCCAAAAAAACGACGGAAACGCGCCGCACAGGCCCGGGCGAGGTTTCAAGCAGCGCCACCAGCGAAAGCGCGGCGATCACGGCTCGCGCCAGCGTGACCTGGCGCTCCAAATACAGGCGCTCGGTGTTGTCGAGAAGCATCGTGCGGGTGACTTTCCTTCAAAGTCTAGCAAGTCCGCGCGGCCCTGCGCCCGCGCCCGCGGCGGGATGTCGTCTTTTGGTAATCGCGCGGTCGCGCGACCCCTGTCCTTCGCGTTGCCTGTGCAAAACTCGCGCACCGTGGCATTGACATCGGGTGCATAATCTTCGGGAAGTGGTTCACTGAGGGACCCCCGAGCTTGTCGCAACGGTATACGCGGAAAGAGGTGGGGCGCATCCTGGGTGTGGATGCGAGCCGCCTGCGCTATTGGGAACGCCTGCGGCTGGTTCGTCCCCAGGCGCGGTGGGGAGAGCGATTCTACAGCTTTGGCGATCTTGTCGCCCTGCGCACGGTGAAGCGGCTCACAGAGAATCGGATTCCCGCGCAGCGCGTTCGCCGCGCGGTCGCGCTGGTCGAGCAGCAGTTCGGCGAAGCGCCGCTGCCGCTACAGGCGCTGCAATTCCTCGAGCAAGGCCGCGACGTGCTCGTGATTCCTCCGGGCGCTGTGCGTCCATTCAGCCCCATCAAGCAGCAGTGGGCTTTTTCGTTTGATACGCCGCTGCAACGCGCGAAGCTGCACGCGATGTCGAGCCCCACGCCCGAAGACCTCTTCCAATCGGCACTCGATTGCGAGACCTCGCCCGATACGCTGGCCGACGCCGTCGACAACTACCGCCGCGTACTCGATCTCGCGCCGCATTGGGTCGACGCGCACATCAACCTTGGCGTCGCGCTCTATCAAATGGGCGATACCGGAGGCGCGCGCGCCGAATTCCTCGCGGCCGTGCAACTCGATCCACTGAACGGGATCGGGCGCTACAACCTGGGCTGTGTCCTCGAAGAGCAAGGCGAGATCGACCAGGCCATCGACCATCTGCGGCGCGCGGCGAGAGCGATGCCGGCGCACGCCGACGTCCATTTCAATCTCGCGCTCGCGCACGAGAAGCGCGGCGAACGCCAGCTCGCCCGCGAGCAGTGGATGCTGTATCTGCGCTACGCGCCGAACGGCCCCTGGGCCGAACAGGCGCGCGCACATCTGAAGAAGTGCTCGCCGCGGCGCAAGCGTTCCGCGCCAATTCCCTTCCCGCGCAAAGCGTAGTACGTGGCGCGCAAAGGCTGCCGGGCTGAAGTCCCCGGCGCTGCATTAGATCCACACCGGGCCCTTGAGTCTCCGAATGATGAGCGTGGGGACCCTCTCTTCCCGTGTCGATTAGAATCAAGTTGGCCGCGCACGTAAGTTGAAGTCGTCGCATTCGTGTCGTACACTGATTTGCATCCACCCTGTGGTGAGCGTAGCTCAGCCGGTAGAGCATCGGTCTGTGGAACCGAGGGTCGTGGGTTCAAATCCCATCGCTCACCCCAACGCACAAAAAAAAGCAAAATTCCTGCTGATTCGGAGAATGCCGACCTTTCCGATGTAGAATCCTCGCCACGCAGTTCGGGCTCAGGCAGTAGAAGGCGACTCGGGTGCAAGAGCTTAGACTGGATATGCCGACCGGGATTCGCCTGAGCCACGTCTGGAAGCACCTCGTGTTTGCACTCCTCGCTGGTTTTGCGCTGCGACTGTTTTTCGTGTGGCAATTCCCCCGCGAGTGGGCGGACTCCTTCGTATACGAGGAACTCGCACGCAACTTGATTGACCACCGCGTCTACGGTGTATTCCTCGACGGGAAACTCACGCCCCTGGACATCCGAGTGCCTGGCTATCCGGTTTTCCTGGCCGGCGTTTACCTGCTCTTCGGGCGCTCGCCTTTGGCTACGATGCTTACGCAGGCCGTGATCGACCTTGCGACGTGCGCATTAACGGCTTTGCTTGCCTCCCTGATCGCTCCGGCGGCGTCGCGCAAGCGCGTCTTCGTTGCGGCCCTGTGGCTAGCGGTAATGTGCCCCTTCACGGCAAGCTACACGGCCGTGGTTGTCACTGAGATTCTGGCTACTTTTCTGACTGCCGCGGCGCTTGTTGTGCTGGTGAAGGGTTATCAAAACCAGGATCGCGGGCCGGGTTGGCGTGGCCGGATGGGGACCTTCGCAACGTGGCTTTGGGGAGGACTGCTGGTTGGCCTTGCGACATTGGTTCGTCCGGAATCCCCGCTGCTACTCGTTGCAGCCGGGCTGCTGCTGGTCGTGCGCTGGTGGCGGCCGAGCGATTGGATGAAGCTGCTAGGTAGCAGCACGCTACTGGCGGTGGGCCTCGCCGCGGCCCTTCTGCCATGGGCCATGCGGAACTGGCATACCTTTCATAAGGTGGAGTTCCTGACGCCCCGCTATTACGCGATGCCCGGGGATTACGTGCCGCGCGGCTTTTACGCCTGGACAAACACGTGGCTCGTGCGTATGCGCGACGTTTATCAAGTCTTCTGGAAGCTTGGCGATGACCCCATCCCCATCGAGAACGTGCCGAACTCCGCGTTCGATTCCCCCGAGGAGCGCAAGCGTGTGGCCATGCTGCTCGATCAGTACAACCCGATCACTACGCTAACTCCTGAAGCGGACGAGGCGTTTGGGGAGTTGGCGCGCGAGCGAACTGCGCGGCACCCCTTGCGTACGTACCTCTGGATTCCCCTGCGCCGCTCCGCGAGCATTTGGCTTACGCCGCGCACGGAGAATTTCTTGCAAGAAGACGCTCCTGTGCCATCCTCCACTACCGTCGTTATGGCCCTCGTAAATGTTTTCTATTTAGGGCTCGCACTGGTGGGAGCCAGGCGGTGGCGTTGCCTGCCCGGAGTATGGTTGCTCGTCGCATTCGCGGTGGTGCGCACGGCGTTTTTCGTGCACGTTGAAACGCCCGAGCCGCGTTACGTTCTAGAGTGCTTTCCCGCAATATTGGCTCTGGCTGCGCTCGTGTGGCCGAGAGGCTTCGCCCCGACGCGAAATTCTGCGCCCGATTGAAAGCCGATATTCCGCGCTCGAGGATGTGTTGACAACAATCGGGGCGCGCGAGTATATAGCAGGCCGGGTCGGGAAGCGCTCGCAGAGAGTCAAAGGCGCGCTGCGGGAGCGAAGGGACATCGCGATGAGCCTCGTCTGTTTTGGCCAGCCTGAGGATGGGATTATTCAAACCGCATACGTGGTGAAGGACATTCGACAGGCGATGCAGGAGTGGGCCACGAAGCTGAGGACCGGGCCTTGGTTTCTATTGGAACACTTCACCGGTGAAGACGCGCAGTACCGCGGAAAGCCGACGAACGTAGACGTCAGCCTCGCCATGAGCTTCGCCGGGCACATGATGATCGAGCTCATCGAACAGCACAACGACGTGCCATCGGTGTATCGGGATATCACGGACAACCGCGGATATGGATTCCATCATTGGGGCGTCGCGACAAATGATTTCGACCGAGACGTGGAACGATACCGCTCGTCGGGATGCGAACTCGCGTTTTACGAGCGCGTGCCGACCGGGGGCCGCGTAGGTTATATGGACACGACTTCGTACCTGCCGGGCATGACGGAACTGATCGAGCTGGGCGCGTCTTTCGAGGCGGCCTTTGGCCGGATGTACAGCGCTACGATCGCCTGGGATGGCAAGAATGTCGTGCGCTCCTTCCTGTAGCCGAGCCTCCGACTCATTGAGGCGCGGAGTCTTTGCTGGCCAACGCGGATTCGCTCGACTTGCCGTCTGCCTTGGGCTCGTGATAGCGCGTCAAGTACAGGAGGAAGGGCGTGACTTCGAAGGGCATCTTTTCGCGTGCGGAACTCAGCGCGACCGGTTTCGCTTTCAGCAGCTCGACGTGATCGTCCCAGGGATCGACCTTCACGCGGGCGCCCAGCGGCAATGCGGCGACCTGGTCGAGCTTGCTCGCATCGAGCGGCGGGCCGACGGTGGCGAGCGCGGAGCTGAACTCGACGCCGTTTCCGAGGCGCGCGTCGATGAGGGCGGGAAGGGCCGTCGAATCCGCCGAGAGCTGCTTCAGGAATAGCGCCGCATTTCCGAGCTTGTCCTTGTAGGGCGAGTTCTTCAGCCATTCGAGGGCTTTCTTGTTGGCCATGTCCACATCGGCGGGCGTGGCCTTAAATGAAAATCGAGAGAGCGCCTCACCGGCCGTGACGTTCGTCGTGTCGTTGAATCCCCACTGGTCGGTCGAGGGTTTAGTGATCACGATCGAGGCCAACTCCTGCGCGAGGACGGCGGCGAGGCTGGCTTCGTCCGGCAGCGTGTCGATCAAGCCGCGGCTCATGACGATCGTGTGGCCCACCGAAAAGGATTCGAGCGTGGTGGTCAGCATCACGCGGCAGTGAACGTCGATGTCGAGATTGTTCGTGACTTCGAGATTGTTGACGACCGTCTCGAGCACTTTGTCCACTTCTCCCGGAGGCGCGAGCAACCCGATCCGCTGCAGGCGGTCGACGACGTTGATTTCGGCGCGCTCCTGCCAGCGGCGCTCGGCTTCGATCGGCGAATAGTCCTGCGGAGTGCCGCCGCTGTCGAGCGACGCCGATGGATTGGCGGATTGCATGGCTGTGGGCTGATTGAAGTCCACCGGGCGATTCAGAGCCGTGAGGTCGTAGCCCCACAGGCGAGTCTGCGCCTTGAAGCGGATGGCGGAACCCGAGGCAGTCTTCAGCTCCGATTCCTGGCTGTAGACGGCCGCGGGCAGCCAGAGGTTCGGCTGGAGATTCATGCGCCAGCTATCGAAGTGCAGATTGAAGCCGATGCCTTCGTTGTCCGACGATTGGAACATGCCGTTGAAACGCACGATCGTAAATCCCTGATCTTCCGCCCAGATGCGGCCGTCGAAGCGTCCTTTGCCCGACTTGGGGAGCGGCGTGACGTCAAAGACCACGCAACGGACTTCGCCAAGAAATTCGCGGCCCACGTACCGGAAGTCGTAGTGCTGGCGGTCGAAATCGGTCGGATCGACGTACACCATCTTGAGAAAGTCGTCCGGGACGCTCGAGGAAGGTCCCTCGAGGTGCAAAAACGGATTGAACGCCGCGGCCAGACCCTTCTTTTTCTTATCCTTGTGCTTGTTGTCGAGCATGGAATCGTCGGCAATCCCGCTCGAGAGCTGCGCTTGACCAAGGAAATATTGGTCCTTCATGGGCACGATGCCCAGCTCCGTATCGGGCTTCATGTCTTGGACGTACGTTTCGACGATCGGACTGTAGCCCCGGATCGCGGCCACTTCCTCATGTTCGCGCGCAATGATGCGATCGATGGCCTGGTCCACCGTGGTGACCGGGCCGGCCGCCGAGGTGCGGGCTTGCGGCTGGGTACGGTCGGCGGTCTGCGTCTGCGCCGCAGCGGCGCCCGCGAAAGCACCCGCCAGGACGATCGCAACGGAAAATCGGTTCAACGCGCGCATGGATTCCCCTTTCGACGACTCACGGTTCGGTAGTTTCGGACACGCCCAGTTAACAATCAAGGGTAGCAAGGAGTGGCGTCTTGTGGGCTGGGACGCGGCTACCCTGTGCCCAATGGATCAGTTGGCTCGCATCGCTTCGCCGGCATTGCTTGAATCTCGTTCGCTGTCATTGACCGGCCGTTCGCATCCGCTGATTTTGCGCCGCCGGCTCGGACGAGAACAGCGCGCCAATCCCCTCGGCGAGAGTCGGGTGCGTGAGGACGGCCTCGCGCAGCGCTGTGTAAGGCAGGCCCGCGATCATGGCGATCTGGACCGACGACATGGTCTCGCCGCCGTCGACGGCGAAGGCCGTGAAGCCAAGGATGCGATCGCTGTCGATTGCAACCAGCGCCTTCAGGAATCCTCGCGTTTCGGCAAGCGTGCGAGCGCGAAGCACGTGTTCCATCGGGATTTTAAACAGGCGATAGGCGATGCCT
The DNA here is from genome assembly GCA_963836125.1 of uncultured Acidobacteriota bacterium. Lineage (GTDB taxonomy): Bacteria > Acidobacteriota > Terriglobia > Acidiferrales > UBA7541 > Palsa-295. The sequence goes on along the minus strand of CAWIIK010000001.1, from coordinate 436,778 downwards.
TCGGTCTTTGCTTCCTTCTCGCTCAGGCCGATGCGCGCGAATTCCGGATCGGTGAAAAGGCAGAACGGAACCTGCCTGCCAGTCGTCACGCGGTTGCGTCCAGCGAGATTGTCGCGGACCACGCGGAAATCGTCAATGCTGATGTGGGTGAATTGCGGGCTGCCTGCGATCTCGCCGATGGCCCAGACGCCCGGCGCCGTCGTCTGCAGGCGCTCGTTGACCTTGATGTATCCGCGATCGGTGAGAGCGACGCCCGCCAGCTCGAGGCCGATCCCGTCTGTATTGGGAACGCGGCCTGCGGCGACGAGCAGATGGCTGCCCTCGAGCGTTTTCTCGACCCCATTTTGATCGAGAATGACCTTTACCGACTGGCCCGATTTGCCCGATACGCTCTTGATGCGCGCATTCGCAAGAATGTCGATGCCCTCGTCGCGAAAGAGCTCGCGAAGGGCTTCGGTGACGTCTTCGTCTTCTCGAGGCAAGAGCTGTTCGCTGCGTTCGATTACGGACACCTTGCTGCCGAATCGGCGCATGGCCTGGGATAGTTCCAATCCGACGTAGCCGCCACCGATCACGACGAGGTGCTCTGGAACTTCATCGAGTTCGAGCGCTTCGACGTGCGTGAGCGGCTGCGCTTCCGCCAGCCCGGGAATCGAATCCACCGCGGCGTGCGTGCCTGTGCTGACGATCACGTTGGTGCCGCGGAGTTGCCGCCGCCTGCCGTCGGGGAGCGTGGCCTCCACCGTGCGCGGGCCGATAAAGCGTCCGGAGGCGAGGATGAATTCGGCGCCGGTCTGCTTGTAGACGCCGAGATACACCTCCTTGAGGCCGGATACCATTTTGCGTTTGCGGGCGCGCACGGCGGACATATCGACGGCGAAGCCTTCTTTCGCCAGGCCGAATTCTTCGCTACGGCGGACGTACGATGCGATCTTCGAGGTGTGAATGATGTTCTTGCTGGGCAGGCAGGCGATGTTGGGGCACGATCCGCCAATATATTTGCGGTCGATCACGGCGACGCGCTGTCCCTGGCCGGCGAAGGTCCATGCGGCGATCGTCGAGCCCGTGCCGCCGCCCAGGATCACGAGGTCGTAACTTTCCAGATTCGTAGCATGCCGCGATGGCGAGTGCGACGAAGAAGCGTGTTCCGTGTTCATGCGAGCTTCCCTTCCCAAAGGTATCGGTGTGGGTTGCGGATCAGTACGTGTGACGGTTGCGATGGCGAGGCAACGGCGCCTCAGAGAGTACGGGGCTCGACTCGCATTCGAGCTCCAACCGCTACGACTACTAAATTATAAGACCGAGGCAGAAAATTGCAATTTGGCGGTCCTGACGAATCAGCCGGAGCCTGCCCTCACGAACGTGGGGCGGGGGCACGCAAATCATAGCCGGGAGCTTAGATTATTCACAGATTGCCGTGTGGCCATGCTCGTCCAAAATGATTTTCGAGACCGTGGTATCTTTTCGCATGACCCAGATCGTGGACCGCACTTTCAAATACCCGCTGTGATGGGCGAGCAGCGAGTATCGTCCCGGGGGCACGTTGGGAAATTCGAATTTGCCGTTCTCGTCAGGGTGCTGCGACATGCGCGGGTGCGAGGCGCCTGTCGCCGTTAGATCGATTCGCACCTTTCTCAACATTGCGTTCGGCAGCGGCACCTTCGGGTACAGGAGCAAACTCCCGGTCACACGGCCGCCGGCGATCGTATCCGACTGGTATGAAACCCAGAAAACGCGGCCGCAGTCAGGGTCTAAAGGATACAAAAACGCGACGAATGCTGCGGTAACCGAGACTGGCCCGACATTTTTGTCTTCGATCCGAACACCGTAGATCGTTCCCTCTACGCCCAAGTAACTTGCTTGAAGATCGTAGGTCCCAGGCGGCAAATCGGCGAACTCGAACCGTCCGAAGTTGTCCGTCTCTGTCTGCAAGACCCGATCCGAAGAGTAGAGGCTCACCGGGAACTGTGGCATTGTGGTCCCCAGGAAATAAACTGTCCCGCTCAGCTTCGCGCGTGTTTGACATGTCGCGGCACCCAAAAGTACCAGAAAATGCACGGCAACTATGGCCAGCGAAAGCAGAAGCCTGCGTGCGATCAGGAGTGCCTTGGTTGAGCCAGCCATATGCTCGCCTTAGAATCGCTCCTTCGCTGCGGCGCTCACTGGCTATTTGGGGCGGCTGGAGGGGCCGTGCGCGATCATCTGGATCGAGTAGACCTGCGCGGCGTTGGCGATCTGCTGGCCGGCGGAATCTTCGGCACCGCGGGCAAGGATGAAAAGCGTATGCCTGCCGGGGCCGCCGAAGGACACGCTGATGATGTCGCGCGGCGTGGGAATCAGACCGAGCCACGTGCCGTCGGCGCCGATCACTTGCACGCCGGGACCGGTGCTGACGTAGATGCGGCCGTCGGCGTCGGTGGCGCTGCCATCCCCGCCGGTCTTCTCCTGCAGCTTGGCGAAATCGCGCTGGTTGGTGAGCGAGCCATCCGGCTGGACGTCGAATTCGACGAGCGTGCCGACGTTGGTCACGAACAGATGCTTCTCGTCGGGGCTGAGGATGATGCCGTTGGTGCGCAGATTTTCGCCGTACTGGGTGATCACGCCCTTGGGATTCGCGTAGAAAAGGCCGCCCATGGTGAAGTAGGCGCCGCCTTTGCGATCCGCGGAAAGATCGTTGAGCACGCTGGGAACGCAATCAAGCGTGTCGCCTTGAAATTTGTCGGCGAGGAGGCGGTGGTGCGGCGCGAGCTCCCAGATGGCCGGATGCAATCCTCGCTCGTCGATGAACAGAGCGCCCTTCGCGTTGATGGAAAGCGCGCCTCCCGTATGCGTGTCGGTGTAAGCCACCGAGGCGTTGCCGTCTTTATCGAGCTTCACGACGTCGCTTTTGTCGTTCTGCGCGATGAGCAGGCCGCCGTCGCGCGTGCCAACGATTCCGTCGCCGTTGTTGCCGGCATCCTGCCAGAGAAATTTCCACTGCTGGCCGGCGGCGACCACGCCGGGGATCGCGGTCACCTGATCGTCGCGAGGCGCCGGGCCGGGGCCGCCAAAATGGAACGCACGCGTCTTCGGCGGCGGATTCTTGCAGGCGGCAAGCGCGGCGTCGTAGCCGGGATCGGCGTTGTTCTGCACCGATGGAGGCGGAGCATTCGGGTCGGCGGGCGGCAGTTTCGGAGCTTGATTCTGCGCCATCGCGCTGGCGCCGAAAAGCAGTCCCACGGCAATCGCGAGCGTTCGTAGTGAATTCATGACGTCTCCCCAGTCGGCACAGCTGTGCCGGAAATGCGTGCATGCTCCTTCCGTGTGCGGGTGGGAGTATACCGAAACTGGCCGCCCGAGACGAAGATTCCTGCGACCATCCCCGCGTCGAGTGCCGCCTGCTATATACTGCTGCAAAATGCAGACACCGATCACCGACGGCGCGCAATTTCAACCTGCGAGCGACCAATCCCTGCTGATCTACTTCGGCGACAAGATATCACCCGACGCTCATCAGTGCGTCCGGAGGCTGCTTTTATTGCTGGAGTCGCAGCCGGTGGCGGGCGTGCGAAATTTTCAGCCCGCGTATTGCTCGCTGCTGGTGACATTCGATGCGCTCAAGTTGAGCCACAGCGAACTCGAGGCGATTCTGCGCGGCTATCTCGATCGGCTCGATGACGCGCCTCTCCCGGAACCGCACGAGCTGGAAATCCCAACGTGCTATGGCGGGGAGTTTGGTCCGGACTTGAACGACGTAGTCGCTCTGCATGGACTGACGCCCGCGCAGGCAATCGAGCTGCACGCTTCCGTTACCTATCTCGTCCACTTCCTCGGGTTCGTTCCCGGCTTCGCGTATCTCGGTGAATTGCCGGAAGCGCTGGCGACGCCGCGCCTGGCCACGCCGCGCCGAAGCGTGCCCGTTGGCAGCGTGGGGATCGCGGGCAACCAGACCGGCGTGTATCCATTCGCCACGCCGGGCGGCTGGCGATTGATCGGGCGCACGCCCATCGCCATGTTCCGCCCCGACCGCAACAACATGAGCTTCCTCTCCATCGGAGATCGCGTCCGCTTTACACCGATTTCCGCCGCGCGATTCGCGGCGCTGGAAAATCGATGAGCGCCACTCGGACGCAAACAATTCAGGTCGAAACATCGGGCTTATTTACGACCGTGCAGGATCTGGGGCGAGAAGGCTTTGGCCCCATGGGCGTTTCACCGTCCGGAGCCGCCGATCCCATCGCACTGTGCCTTGGAAACCGCCTGGTGGCGAATGCGGAGGGCGCGGCTGGGTTGGAAATGACGCTGACCGGCGGAACATTCCTCTTTCCCGAAGGGGCGGTCGCGGCGCTCGCCGGCTCGGACTTCGGCGCGACTCTCGATGGTGCGGCTGTCGAGCTGTGGACATCAATTGAGGTGCGGCCAGGCCAAATGCTGTGCCTCGGCCCGACGCGTTCGGGAGCACGCTGTTACTTATGCGTGCAGGGCGGGATCGCGGTGACACCTTTTCTCGGCAGCGCATCGACGCACGTTCTGATCGGGCTCGGCGGCTTCGAGGGCAGGCCGCTGCGCAAGGGAGATGTGTTGCAAATCGGGCCTGCGAACCAGTCGTTCCGCAAGAAAACGATCGCGCGACGGGCAGCGCAGCAATTCTCGCCTCGCGATTTGTTGCGCTTCACCGCCGGGCCGCAAGCGGATTGGTTTTCCGAGTCGTCGGTGCGCTCGTTCTGCGAGAGCACCTATCGCGTTGGCGAGCAATCCAATCGCATGGGTCTTCGCCTGGAAGGCCCTCCGGTGTCGCAGCCTCCCGGCCGCCAGATGATTACCGAAGGCGTCTCACTCGGTGCCATTCAAGTGCCGCCGTCGGGCCTGCCCATCATCTTATTTGTCGACCAGCAGACCACGGGCGGCTATCCGAAGATCGGCAACGTGATCTCCGCCGATCTCCATCGCGTGGGGCAGCTTCGCCCGCGCGATGAAATTCGATTCGTAGAGGTAACATTGGAGGCTGCGCGGTCTTTCCTCATCGAACAGGACAAAGCCCTCCGATCGGAGGACTTTTCTTGAAATGAAGCGCATCGATCTGAATTGCGATATGGGCGAAATGCCGGAGGCCATCGCCGATGGCACGCAGGAGTCGTTGATGCCGTCGCTCACGTCCGTCAACGTCGCCTGCGGCGGACATGCCGGCGACGCATCGACTATGAAAGCGACGATCGAGCAGGCGCTTCGCTGGAAACTTGCGATCGGCGCTCATCCGGGATATGCGGACCGCGCGAATTTTGGCCGCCTGGCGCTTGCCCTGCCGCCGGAAACGATCGCCGATTCCATATTCGAGCAGGTGCGAACCTTCGCCGGGATTGCCGCGGGCTGCGGCGCCCGCGTGGTGCACGTCAAGCCGCATGGAGCGCTTTACAATCAGGCTGTGGCCGATCGCGCGATCGCCCGGGCGATTGCGGATGGAGTTCGCCGCTGGAGCCGGGACGTCACGCTGGTGGGCCTGGCCGGATCGCTGATGCTCGATGTGTTTCGAGACGCCGGCTTCCGGGTCGCGGCGGAGGCCTTTGCCGACCGCCGCTACGAGGCCGATGGCGCTTTGCGCTCGCGCAAATTTGAGGACGCGCTCATACGCGATCCCGCGGAAGCCGGGCAACAGGCATTGCGCATCGTCGAGCGAGAGACCGTGGTTGCGTCGGGCGGCGCCGAAATTGCCGTGAACGCGCAGACCATCTGCATTCATGGCGATACTCCCGGCGCGCCGAAGATCGCCGCAGCGGTCGCGCAAACGTTGCGGCAGGCCGGTGTCGAGCTCAGCGCGCTCCCGCGATGATCGGCGTTAGGTTCAGCATTCAGACCCGTCACCCGCTTCGATACCTTTCGTGAACCCCCGGAGTCCTGCGCGCTCCTCTTCTCATCTAACTGGATAGGGTTCTCTTAATGCGAACGCGCATCTTCATTTTTCTGGCCACTTTTCAGTCGCTCATTTTCGGGCTGCATTGGTTCGTCTACGAGACGTGGGTCTCTTTCCGGCAGGCGGCTGATCCGCCTGGCATTTCATGGCTGGCGATCGCCCTCGCGATCCTTTCTGTCACTTTTCTGACCGCGTCACTGCTCGCGCGCAAGTATTCGCAGTTCCCTGTGCGCCTCTACTACACGGCCGCAGCAGTCTGGCTCGGATTCTTTAGCTTCTTTGTGCTTGCGGCGTGCGCGTCGTGGATCGTCTTTGGCGCCGCGCGGCTCTTGCATCTCGGATGGCAGCAGCCGCGTATCGCTTTCGTGCTTTTCGGCGCCGCGATTCTCGCCGGCCTGTACGGCATGCTGAATTCGGCGCACACGCGCGTGAAGCGAATTTCGGTCAAGCTCCGAAATCTGCCGGCGTCGTGGCGTGGACGCGTTGCCGCGCTCGTCACGGACACGCATCTCGGCCACGTGCGCGGCCGACGTTTCGCGCAGCGCATCGTCGGCATCCTGGGGCGCCTCGCGCCGGACATCGTCCTGATCGCGGGCGATATGTACGACGGCACCGCCGTGAACGCGCCGAAGCTCGCCGCTCCGTGGCACCAGATCGCGGCGCCGTTCGGGGCATATTTCATCGCGGGCAATCACGAAGAGTTTGGCGATTATTCGAAGTATCTGAGCGCCGTGCAGCATTCGGGCGTGCGCGTGCTCGACAACGAAAAAGTTGTAGTCGATGGCCTGCAACTCGTCGGCGTGCATCATCACGATTCGGTGCAACCCGAGCATTATCGCGAGATTCTGCGGCAAGCCGAGCTCGATCCGGATGTCGCGAGCATTCTTTTGACGCATGCGCCGCACCACCTTCCCGTCGCCGCGGAACAGAAAATCAGCTTGCAGCTTTCGGGGCACACCCACGGCGGACAATACTTCCCTTTCACGTGGATCACATCGCGCATCTACGGCCCGTTCGTCTACGGCCTGCAGCGCCTCGGCGATCTGCTGGTCTACACGTCGTGCGGCGCCGGAACGTGGGGCCCGCCAATGCGCCTGGGCACGAATCCCGAGATCGTCCTCATCACATTCGAGTAAGCCGCCACCTCCCCACCTGGGCTCACCTGGGCTCGCCTCGCTTGACAGAGTCTCTACGATGCTGTTACTTACTCCGCATGAAAACGCGACTGATTTCCCTCGCTTCACTCGTGCTTTTGTTTGCGTGCATGACGGCGGTGGCTCAAGAGCCCGTCGTGCCCGCCGCAGATCCCGAATCCCTTTTCACCGACCCGAATCCGCAGCTCAACGCGAACAAGCAGGTGGCGCTGCACATCGAGCGCGATCTGCTCGAAGCGAATCACTGGGATGAAGCCTACAAATACATCACCGAGCGTTACATCCAGCACAATCCGCAGGTCAAATCGGGGCTCGCTCCGGTCGTGAAATTTTTCGAGTCGATGCGCAAGCCGACGCCGATCCCGGAGCACATGAAGACGCCGGTGGTCGCGGTTGTCGCGGAAGGCGACCTCGTAATCGTCGTCACCGCGCGCACGTTTCCCAATCCGCGCGAGCCGGGGAAGACCTACACGACGTCGTGGTTCGACATGTGGCGGATCAAGGACGGCAAAGCTGACGAGCATTGGGACGCCGCGACGATTCCCGCGCCGCCTCCAGCCGCCCCGAAGCCGGGCAACTAGCTGGACGCTTGCTCGCATTGAAGTTGCAATCGAGACGGAGGCGGTAGTGTCGAATCACGCGCGCGGAACGTTTGAGGTGAAGATGGCGCCGCTGCCGGCCGACGATCCGGCGGGCGACGCGTCGCTCGGCAGGATGTCGATCGACAAGCAGTTCCATGGCGATCTCGAGGGCACGGGCAAGGGCCAGATGTTGAGCGCGATGACCAACGTCAAAGGCTCAGCCGGCTATGTGGCGATGGAAAAAGTCAGCGGAACGCTGAAGGGACGCAGCGGCAGCTTCGTCCTGCAGCACAGCGGGACGATGAATCGCGGCGTGCCGCAGCTGATCGTCAGCGTGGTCCCGGATTCGGCCACGGATCAGCTCGCCGGGCTCACCGGCGTGCTCGAAATTATCATCGAGGGTGCCAAGCATTCGTACCATTTCGAGTATTCGCTTCCATCATAAAACCGTTCATTTTGGGCGTGACTTTTCTGCTCCGCGCGCAGCAATAACATTGCTGCCGTCGAGGGGTTAACCGGGCCCTAGATGGACAGAAATGGGGGTTTTGGGCGGCTTCTGAGCCTAGTCGCATTCGGGCCGACCCGTTTTCGTCGTCGCTGTGCGAAGATGCCGGGGCTAAAGGACCCCTTCCTTCGTCAGGGCAAGCAGGCGCTACGTTTAAACCTCAAATCGGGGTCTTGAGGCGCGGTGCGCGGCGTGGGAGAATCCCTCGCGATCAATTGCGCGCGATTGGAACTCAATTTCGAAATTCAGGATATCCGGCAAAATGCCCAACGCAACAAGTCAATCCAGCAATCCGATTTTCAACGACAACAAACTGAAGCTCGGCACGTTTTGCACCAACACGATTGCGAACATGACGTTCGTCCCCGAGCTGCTGCAGCCCACCTGGGCGAACACGCTGGCCGCGGCGCAGATCGCCGACGCGAGCGGCCTCGAGGCGGTGGTTCCGATCGCGCGCTGGAAGGGCTATCTCGACGACAAGCCGGAGCATCCGTCGAACAACGTGCTCGACGTCTTCGCGTGGGCGGCGGCGATGGCGCAAGCGACTAAGCACGCGGCGGTTTTCGCGACGTCGCACGCGCCCACGATGCACCCGCTGCTCGTGGCAAGGCTTTGCTCCACGATCGACGCGATTTCCGGCGGGCGCTTCGCGCTGAATGTGGTAGGCGGATGGAACCGGCGCGAATTCGACATGTTCGGCATCGATCTCGTCGAGCACGACCAGCGGTACGTCTACCTCGAGGAATGGCTCGATATTTTGCGCAAGCTGTGGACTTGCCCGACCGAATTCAACTACGAGTCCAAGAATTTCCATATGAAGAAAGCGATCTCGCGCCCGCAGCCCCTGCAAAAGGGCGGCATCCCGATCATGAATGCGGCGCTCTCGCCCGTCGGCATGCGCTTTTCCGCGAAGAACTCGCAGATCGGCCTCATCAGCCTGCAAGGAGACTCGCCGGAGGGCTGGCGGCCGCAGGTGGAAGCATACAAGAAGATGGCGCGCGAGGAATTCGGCCGCGAGATTCAGCTTTGGACCAATGTCGCCGTCGTTCAGCGCGCCACGCAGAAAGAAGCGGAAGATTATTTGCACCGCTACTCGGTGGAGTATCTCGATAAGGAAGTGCTCGACAGCATCATGGTCACCATCAGCAAGGAAAACAACATCCCGATGGATTCCCCCGTGCTTGCCGGGATGCGCCGGCGCATGGCGGTTGGCGCCGGGTCCCCGATGATCGGCAGCCCGGAAAGCATCGCGGAGCAGTTTGCAGGGATATCGCGCGTCGGAATCGACGGCGTCATCATGACGTGGCCCGATTACGTCGATGGCGCCAGGCGTTTTGCGAAAGATGTGCTGCCGTTGCTCGAGCAGATGGGGCTGCGCAAGCCGTTTCGCCCCGCGTGAAGGCGCGCCCTTTTGCGACGCCCGGGGCTGAAGCCCATCTTTTATGGAGTTTTTCTCGCGAGCCTGAAGAGTCTGCGTGACAACCGCGAATCTTTGTGGGTCGTGGCTTCCGGCCACGACATAAGCTCCGCAAAATCTTCACGGGCTTCAGCCCCCGGAAGTTCCCGAACCCGGTCACCACACAGACTCTGAAGGCTCACGCTTCCACCTGCAAGCCGCCGGGTCGCAAACCCGGCGACCCATCGCTGTAAGATCGATCTCCCGAAGAACTTTGGGCGCTCAACTGGCATCGCCGAAATGAGCAGCGCCGGAATTTCGAGAACTGGGTCAGTTCGAAATCACAGCTCGCACACTCGCGAGGAACTGAGCCTTTCGGAAATTTTAAATCGATTGCGCCGGGCAGGCGCGTATGCGCTAGACTGAACGGTTATGAAAAGTGCTCCTGTGTTCGTTCGTCCCCGCTGCAAACGGCCATCCTTACTTCCCGCAGCAATCCTGGGCTTGATCGCGGTGTGCCTATGCGCTCCGGCAATGCTGAGGGCGCAGGATCTTGGCGGAGATACTCAGGTGACGCCGGGATACACGTCGAAATCGACTGTGCTGCCGCCCATTCTTAAAGGCATCAATTTCGAGCAGCGCCTCGGCGCGCAGATTCCGCTCGACGCGACGTTTCAGGATGAAAATGGCAAGACCGTTCAGCTCGGCTCCTACTTCGGCAAGAAACCTGTCGTCCTAATTCTGGCTTACTATCGCTGCCCCATGCTGTGCACGCTCGTGATGGACGGCGCCGCCAGGGCGTTCAAGCAGCTGAGCTTCGATTTGGGGGATCAGTTCGACGCGCTCACCGTGAGCTTCGATCCGCGCGATACGCCCGCAAATTCGAAAACGGAGCAGGCCAAATATCTCCAGGTGTACGGGCATCCGGACGCCGTCGGCGCGTGGCATTTTCTCACGGGGCAGAAGGACCAGATCCAGCGGCTCACGGACGCAGTCGGATTTCACTACGCCTACGATCCGCGGACCGGGCAATACGTGCATACCGCCGGGATCGTCGTGATTACGCCCGCGGGCAAAGTGGCGCAATATTTCTATGGCGTCACGTTCGATCCGCAATTTCTGCGGCTGGCGCTGGTGCAATCTTCGAAGGACAAAATCGGCTCGATCGTCGATCAGATCCTGCTTTACTGCTGCACGTACAATCCGGACACGGGAAGGTATCAGGCCACGATCGCGCGCGTCCTGCAGATTGCGGGCGCGCTTACGATTCTGTTGCTCGGCGGCGGGCTGTTCATCCTGCATCGCGCGACCAAAAACAAGGGTCGCCCCGCCCAGCCGGTGTAAGGGCGAGCCTTCCTCCTCATGCGCTGACGAGTCTGTGTGGCAGCCGTGAGTGGACGCTTGCCACGCGCTTGAGTGCTCGAGTCTGACTACCCCGGGGCTAAAAGGCGCAGGTTCGCTTTGGCGACAGGGCGGGATTTTGCGCGCTAACCGTGCCGCGCTGCGTATACAATGAGAGATTGCGCCGTGTGAATGGGGCGCGCATGGCATGGTCACTCTTGAAACAATTGAAGCGGCGCGCGATCGCATCGGTGATTCCGTTTTCCTTTCGCCGTTCATGCGCTCGGAGACTTTCTCAAAGCTGACTGGCAGTTCGATTTATCTCAAACTCGAAAACCTGCAGATGACCGGCTCGTACAAGGAGCGCGGCGCCCTCAACAAAATCCTTCTGCTGACAGACGATGAAAAGCGGCGTGGCGTGATCGCCGCTTCCGCTGGAAACCACGCGCAGGCGGTCGCCTACCATGCGACGAAGCGCGGGATCGCGGCGCAGATCTGCATGCCGCTGACCACACCCATTGTCAAGGTGACGGCGACGCGGGAATTCGGCGGCGAAGTGATTCTTGCGGGGACAAATTACGACGAAACTTGCCACGAAGCTCTGCGCCGCTGCGCCGAGGGCCACCTGACCTTCATTCATCCTTTCGATGATGAGGCGGTGATCGCGGGCCAAGGCACGGTCGGTCTCGAGATGCTGGGGCAGCACCCCGACCTCGACGTGCTGGTGATTCCTGTGGGTGGCGGCGGGCTGATCGCTGGCGTCTCGTGCGCCGTGAAAGCGATCCGCCCGCAAATTCGGGTCGTTGGCGTGCAGACGTCGAAGCTGCCTTCGATGAAGGCCGCTCTCGAGCACGGCGGCCCGGTAACGCTGCCTCCGAAGGTGACGATCGCGGACGGCATCGCGGTCCGCTGCGCCGGATCGGTGACGTATCCACTGGTGAAGAAATACGTGGACGACATCGTGACCGTCGACGAAGAGGAGATCGCGAACGCGATCCTCTTGCTGCTCGAGAAGGAAAAGACGCTGGCGGAAGGCGCCGGGGCCGTCGCGACCGCGGCTGTGATTCAGGACAAGATTCCGGCCAAGGGCAAGAAGGTCGGCGTTTTCGTGGGCGGCGGCAACATCGATGTTTCGGTGCTCTCGCGCATCATCGAGCGCGGGCTGGTGAAGGATGGACGCCTGGTGCGCTTGCGAATCCATCTGCCGGACCATCCGGGGGCGCTGCATCGCCTGTCGGGCGTGATCGCCGAACAGAAAGCCAACATCGTCGAGACGCAACACAATCGCGCGTACTACGGCGTGCTGCTGGGCGACACGGTGATCGACATCACGATGGAAACGCGCGGGCCCGAGCACGTCGCCGAGCTTTCGGCGGCGCTCGATGCGGCCGGCTACGCGCACGAACGAATTCTGTGATCGTGATGACAATGCGCCACGTGGTCTCCTCGTAGTTCACTCTATGTTTTCAAAGCGCACGAGCTGGGATCTCGATGAGAACGCGTACACGCGCGCGTTGCGGCGGCATCGCGAGGCGGGCAAGCGGATTCTCGATCTCACCACATCGAATCCGACCACGTGCGGATTTCAGTACGACGAAGCGGCAATCCTCGATGCGCTGCGCGATCCGGCTTCCCTGCGCTACGAGCCCGAACCGAAAGGCATGCCGGCGGCTCGGGTGGCCCTGGCTCGGTATTACAAGGAAGAAGGCGAAGTCGAGGTCGATCCCGAGCATCTGATTCTGACGACCGGGACGAGCGAGGCGTATTCGTTTTTGTTCCGCTTGCTCTGTGAGCCCGCCGACGAAGTGCTGATCGCGCATCCCAGCTATCCGCTGTTCGATTTCCTCGCCACGATTCAGGACGTGAAGCTGCGGCCGTTTCAGATTGTCTACGATCACGGGTGGCAGATCGATTTTCACAGTTTGCGAGAGGCGCTCGGCGCGCGAACGAGAGCGATCGTGGTGGTGCATCCGAACAATCCGACCGGGCATTTCGTCGGGGCCGAGGAAGCCGGAGAACTGAGCGCGATTTGCGCGAAGCACGAATTGGCGCTGATCGTGGACGAGGTTTTTCTGGATTACGAGCTGAAGGCAACGCCGGCGCAGAAGAAACGCCAGGGAACGTTTGCGTCGAATGCCGCGGCGCTGACGTTTGTGCTGAGCGGGCTCAGCAAGATCGCGGCTCTGCCGCAAATGAAGCTGGGCTGGATCGCGGCGAGCGGGCCGGCCGCGCAGGGTCGCGAGGCGATGGCGCGGCTCGAGGTGATCGCCGATACGTATCTGTCGCTGAGCGCGCCGCTGCAGTGCGCGCTGCCCGCACTGCTCGCGCAGCGTCACGTGATGCAGGAGCAGGTCATGGCGCGCCTCGAAGCGAATCTGGCGGAGCTTGATAAGCAGCTGGCGCTGCAGAAATCAGTCTCGCGCCTGGAGATCGAAGGCGGATGGTACGCGGTGCTGCGAGTGCCGGCTGTGCTCTCGGACGAAGAGCTGGCGATCCGGCTGATCGAGGAGCGCGGAGCGCTCGTGCATCCGGGACATTTTTACGATTTCGCGGACCCCGGACATCTGGTGATCAGTCTGCTCGCGCCGGCGAAAGAGTTTAGGGAAGGAATGGCGGAGCTATTGGCTTGCGCTGGAGATCTTTGAGCCCAGGAAAAGAATCAGCGAGACGGCCTTCGACCTCGCTCAGGGTAAAGGGGCGCTACACAAACGGCGCGACCGGAGATGATCCGACCGCGCCGAAAATCGCTGTTTCGCAATACCGCTATTTTTTCTTGAAGGTTCGGACGTAGGCAACGAGCAACTTGACCTGATCGGCGTTCAGCGTGCCTTTGAAGGGAGGCATGTTGTTTTTCCCGTTCTCGATTTGATCGAAAATCTCCTTGTCAGTCAGCTTCTGAACCGCTACCGAGTGCAAGTCGGGCGCCTTGAGAGCTTTTCCCGTGGGAGTTCCAGTTCCGTCCGCGCCATGGCAGACGACGCAGTTGGACTTGAACAACGAAGCGCCATCATCCGCGGCCCTGACGGGGGAACTGGCGGCGAGCGCAACCAAAGTGAGGGTAATCGTCACGCCGAACGTCACAACGACAGAGCGCGCGCGCAAGAACGAAGCCTTTCTTGTGGAACTGGAATCCGAACAGATCGGTGTCGAGGCGTTTCGGTTGTGCAGCATCCGTCCTCCTATGGCGTGTCAGCACGGCGATTTCGCCGAACTGCCGGAATATTTTGCACCAGCCCGCCGCGGTCTGCCAACAGAAATTAAGGCGAAAAAGGCCGGGGAGCACGTTGCCGTCCGAAGCAAAGCAACGTAAACTGTTGTCCGACCACGTAGACCGTCGGGGCGTGGCTCAGCCTGGCTAGAGCGCCTGGTTCGGGACCAGGAGGCCGGTGGTTCAAATCCACTCGCCCCGACCAATCTTTTCAATGAAATCGCGGGGGTTCGCTGCTGCTCCGTCGGGTTGCGCCAAAGAGGTAGCAGCCTGCCCTGTCGTCAACAGCGGGCAGCAGATTCAAGCGATCGCCGCCCCGCTTGTCTTGGGCAATCAAATCGCGAACGTAGCGTTTGCTCCAGAGATCATGGCAACCATTTCACCATGCATGACCCCGAAGGGGCGCGTTTGGGGACGACCGTTCTGCTGAAGAACGGAATCGGCGAGATTTCGCGGCCGAGTGAAACCCCGGGCTAGATGGGTGGCAACTCCGTTGACCTGATTGAGGCGCAGTTTGCCGCTCGCCAACCACCGACATCACGGGGTGCCGAAGTGAAGAAACCTGAACGATGGCCGTAGGTCCTGCCGTCTTTGCCGGTTCGCCCATCGACGGAATTCCCACTATAGAATTGAATCCTCGGCTCGGTGTAAACACTTCCAGCACGCGTCGGAAATCGGGCTCAAAGACCGTTGCGGCCAGTGAAGGCGGAGCGTCTCTCAGACGCCGGCAGTTGGCAAGCGAGCCTTCGTGGCCGAATTGACGACCGCCAGCGGAAGTACCACTGGGTAGGACACGCTGCCGAGTATCAACAGAATACCTAGCGCTCGATGCTCGACGCTCGACGCCTGCTCGGCTGTTCTCAGCTACTTTTGAGCAACGGCGGAGGCGGCACTGGGCGTAGCGCGTCCATATCCCCAGCCGGACTTGGCGCCTTGGCTTCCCTTCGCCACTTCAGGAAATTATCCATGTAGGTGTAAAAGACCGGAGTGAAGTAGAGGGTGACGAACTGCGCGAAGACCAGGCCCCCGACGACGCAAAGGCCCAATGGGCGGCGAGCGTCGGCATCGGCGCCAAAACCGATGGCGATGGGCAGCGTGCCCATGATCGCGGCGGCGGTGGTCATCATGATCGGGCGGAAGCGAATCATCGAGCCCTGAAACGCGGATTCGGCGGCCGAGATCTCACCCTGGCGTTCGAGCTCGAGCGCGAAATCGACCATCATGATGGCATTCTTTTTCACGATACCGATCAACATGATGAGACCGACGAAGCCGTAGATATCGAGCTCCATGTGGAAGAGCGAGAGGGTGAGCAAGCCGCCGAACGCAGCCGCGGGAAGACCGGAAAGAATGGTGACGGGGTGAATGTAGCTCTCGTAGAGGATACCGAGAACGAGATAGATGACGAGCACGGCCATGATGAGAAGAACGGGGAGACCGGTGAGAGATTCCTGAAAAGCCTGAGCGCTACCCTGGAAACTGGTGGAGATGGAAATGGGCAGCATGGAACCGGCGAGTTTCTGCACTTCATCGACGGCTTGGCCGAGGGCCACTCCGTCAGCGAGATTGAAGGAAACGGTGACTGAGGGAAGCTGGCCCGTGTGATTGACGGTGAGCGGGCCCACATTGGTGGTGAACTTCGAAACGGCGCTAAGCGGCACGAGCTGGCCGGTAGAAGAATGGATGTAGAGATCAGAGAGCATGTCGGGATCTTCCTGGAAACGCTGCTGCACGTCGAGAACAACCCAGTATTCGTTGTTCGAGGTGTAGATGGGCGAGACCAGGCGCTGGCCGTAGGCGCTGTAGAGGGCGTCTTCGACCTGCTCCGGCGTCACTCCCAGGGCCGAAGCTTTGTCGCGATCGACAACAACGTTGGCTTGCGGATTCTTGATCTGGAGATCGCTGGTGACGCCCGTGAGCCCGGGAAGATCCTTCATTTTCTGCTCGAACTCTTGGGCGTACTGGTAGAGCGGGCCGATCTGGGGACTGGAAAGAGTGAACTGGTAGAGGCTCTTGCTTTGCTGTCCGCCGATGCGAATGGCCGGAGGATTCTGAAGAAAAACCTTGATACCCGGGACTTTTTTGAGCTTGGGCTGGAGCTCCTGCATGATGTCATCGATGGACATGTGATGCTCGAAGAGAGGGCGGATGAAGCGAACGATCGATTCGACGACAGGCGTGCGCCCGTAACGAGCGACGAGGTGATCGTAGGCCGGGCTGTCGGTCCAAGGACGATCGGAGGGGTCGCGCAGGTGCAGGAAGGCGTTGCCATTGTTCAGGCCGCTGCTATTGGAGTCGCTGACGCTCGAGTGGAACTGGACGACACTGGGATCGGCCTGGAAGATGCGATTGACGGCTTCTTGATGCGTCTTCATCGCATCGAAAGAGATCCCCTGTTCGGCTTCGGTGGCAACGGAGATCTCCGAAAGGTCTTCTTCCGGCAAGAAACCCTTGGGGATGACCCAGAACTCCCACACGGTCCCTACCAGAATGGCGAAACCGAAAAGCATCACGAGAACGCGATGCCGCAAGGACCAGCGTAGACTGACGCCGTACCAGCTCAAGGAGCCTTCGAGAACGCCTTCGAGTTTGCGATAGAGCCGGCCGTGCTGCTTTTCGTGTTCGGGCCGCAAGTAGCGGCTGCAGACCATGGGGGTCAGCGTGAGCGAGACGAAGCCGGAAACGAGCACGGCAGAGATAATCACGACGGCGAACTCGTGCAGCAGGCGGCCGAAGACGCCCGCCATGAAAAACACAGGGAGAAAGACGGCGGCGAGCGAAAGAGTCATCGAGAAAATCGTGAATCCGACTTCCTTGGAGCCTGCCAACGAGGCTTCGAGCGGATTCTTGCCCATCTCCATATGGCGGACGATGTTTTCGAGCATGACGATGGCATCGTCGACGACGAAACCGACGGATAAAGTGAGGGCGAGCAGAGATAAGTTGTCGATGGTATAGCCGAGCAGGTACATCACCGCGAACGTGCCGATGATCGCCATGGGCAGGGCGAGGCTGGGAATGACGGTCGCGGAAACGTTGCGGAGGAAGAGGAAAATGACTAGAACGACGAGGACAACGGCAAGAAAAAGGGTGAACTTGACGTCGTTGACCGACGCGCGGATGGGCACGGATCGATCGTACTCGATCGAGAGGTCGATCGACGGCGGTACCAAGGAGTAGAACCGCGGAATGAGTTTGCGAATGCGATCGACAATCTCGATGGTGTTGGTGCCGGGCTGCCGCTGAACGGCGAGCAGGATGCCTGGGATGCTGTTGATCCAGTTGGCGACGTAGCGATCTTGAACGCCGTCGGTAACGGAAGCGATTTGATCGAGGCGCACCGGAGCGCCGTTGCGATAAGCGACGATGAGCGGGCGATAGGCAGCGGCGTCGGAAAGCTGGCCGTTGGACTCGACGTTATAGGCCTTGTGAGCCCCGAAGAGCGTGCCCATGGGCATGTTCACATTGGCGTTTTGAACGGCCTGTTCGACTTCGTCGATGCCGATCTGGCGGCTGGCCATGGCATCGGGGTCGAGGCCCACGCGCACGGCGTAAGTGGCCTGTCCATTGACGGTGACTTGAGCGACGCCGGGAACCATGGAAATCTGCGTGGCGATGAGATTTTCGGCATATTTATCGACGTCGTAGAGCGGCAAAGTGGGCGACGTGACTGCGAGCAGGAAGATGGCCTGATCGGCCGGGTTGACCTTGCGAAACGTCGGAGGGAAAGGCAGGTTGGGCGGAAGCTGATCGGCGGCGGCGGAAACTGCCGTTTGGACGTCGACGGCGGCGGAATTGATATCGCGGCTCAGCGAGAACTGGAGGGTAATTTCGGTGTTGCCCAGCGAACTGGTCGAGGTCATCGAATCGAGGCCCGCGATGGTGGTGAACTGTTTTTCGAGCGGCGTGGCCACCGACGAGGCCATGGTTTCGGGGCTCGCTCCGGGAAGGCCGGCGGAAACCTGGATGGTGGGAAAATCGACGTTGGGCAGATCGCTGACGGCGAGATCGCGGTAAGCGAAAATGCCGAAGCCAAGAATAGCAAGCATGACCAGGCTGGTCATCACGCGGCGGTGAATGAAAATCTCACTCAGATTCATGGGATTCCAATGCCTTCAGAGCCCCTTGGTGAAATAGACCTTCGTGCCGGGAACCAGGCTCACTTGCCCGTCGGTGACGACGGTATCGCCGACGGACAACCCTTGCAAGATTTCGGCCTGATTTTCGACGGTTTGCCCGACCGTCACCTGCCGGACATCGACGGTCATGTCCGGCTTCACGACAAAAACGAATTTGCCTTGCTGGCCCGCTTGGACGGCCTGCGACGGAATGACCATTACATTCTGTTGCTCGCCCAAGCGAAGCAGGACGTTGGAGAATTGGCCGGGCCAAAGGCGACGGTCGGCGTTCGGAAACGTGCCCATCAGTTCGATCGTGCCGGTATTCGGGTCGACAGTATTGTTGACGAAAGAAAGATACCCTTTTTCCGGCATCGTGCTGTCGGGCGGCGTCGCCTGGACGGGCAGCTGCGATTTCGCCATCGAATGCACGATCTGGCCTAGATATTGCTGCGGAACGGAGAAAGTGACGTAGAGAGGCGAGACTTGATTGATTACGACGAGCACTGGCGCGCTATTCGCCGTGACGGTGGCGCCTGGGTAGACGAGTTGCGCGCCGGTAACACCGCTGATGGGCGCATAGATGGAGCAGTAGGAGAGCTGAATTCTGGCAGTTTGGATGGCGGCTTGGTCCGCGGCGACGGTGGCGCCGGCGGACGCGGCGGTTGCTTCATATTGATCGTACTGCTCCTTGGAGACAACTCCGTCCCTATAGAGCTGATCGTAACGCTTCAGCTCGAGTTGGCCGAGCTGGGCCTGCGCCGTATCCCTGGCAAGAGCCGCCTGAGCCTGGGAGAGCGCGGCAAGAAAAGGGGCATTGTCAAGCGTGACCAGCAAGTCTCCTTTGCGGACGAACTGACCCTGCCGGTAATGCACTTCCTTGACGATGCCGGCGGTCTGCGATTCGACGGAGACCGTCTTGAACGCTTGGCCCGCGCCAATGGCGTGCAACTCGATGGGAATAGAGCTCCGCTCGACTTTCGCGACGACTACCGGAACAGCAGAAGCGTCCTGGGGTCTCGCAAGCACACCACTGGCGCGCGATCCTTGAGCGGTCCCTGGGCTGTCCGTGCAGCCGACCAGAACGAGCGCGAAGAATAGTGAAACGGCCGCGAGATTCTTGAAGCCGCCGATCATTTGTACCGAGTCAACAATACTTAGATTCCGCGGAGAATCCCTGCGGTCCCTTATCCGGGATTTCCATTTTGACTTCCCGGCCGAATCGGTATCATGCACCCACCCCCGTCAGCATGCAATGCTCCAGTGTGTTTTTCAATGCAGAGCCGTTCCGACACCCATTCCTTTTCCTTTCGGTTGAAACCGCAGAACCAAAACTTGAAGGAATAAGGAAACCTTCGACGGCGATCGCATCTGCTACAATGTGAGCGTGGCCTCATATTCGTCCACGGCGCCGCGGCGGGTACCCCAGCAGAAGCGGGGAAAGCTACGCGTGTCGGGGTTCTTGCGCGCCGCGGCCGCCGTCATCGCCGAGACGGGATACGAGCGGGCGACCATGAGCGCGATTGCCGAACGCGCCGATTCGTGTATCGGCTCGCTATATCAGTTCTTCCCCAACAAGCGCTCGGTAGCCGAGGCACTGCGGGATGAGTACGTCAAAGAGATCGAACAATCCTGGTTGACGCTCGGACGCCAGGCAGCCGCCCTTAGCCCCGAGGATCTTACCTGCCGGCTCATCAAGTTGCAGATCGAGATCATCAAAAGCCATCCGGCCTTGCTCGCGCTCCTGGACGTTCCTTCGAGGTCACACAAACGGCGCCAACTGGTTCGCGCTCGAATTGCTGCGGTGCTGATTGCGCACAAACCTCGCATGTCGCGAGCCACGGCCCTGCGCGTTGCGTCGGTCGTGCAACAAGTCAGCCGGGGGCTATTGACGCTGTACGCCCAGGCCGACGCCGACGAGAAGAACGCGATGATTGAAGAATTCAAATCTGTCTTAACGGGATACCTCATGCCCAAATTGAAGGGTTAGGGATTTCGATTCTTTGCCGGGCAATGCAAAGCACCCGCATGGCCCGCGGTAGCAGCATCGAGAGGAGAACGGATTGAACGGCACGGGTTTTGGCTTGGGGCCACGGACTGCTGTTGTCTTCAGCTTTCTCGGATTTCTCCTATGCGCCGGATGCAGTCAGAAGGCGTCGTCCGCGCAACAATCTCCTCCGGAAGTGGAAGTCGCAAGCGTGGTCCAAAAAGACGTCCCGATCTACGGCGAGTGGGTTGCCACGCTCGATGGATACGTGAACGCGCAAATACAGCCGCAGGTGACCGGGTATCTCATCAAGCAGGACTACCGCGAAGGATCCCTGGTGCACAAAGATGATGTGCTCTTTGAGATCGATCCGCGTCCATTCCAGGCAGTGCGGGATCAAGCAAAGGCACAGCTCGCACAAGCAGAAGCGCAGCTCGGCAACGCCACGCTCAATGTAAAACGCGACATTCCCGAAGCGCAGGCGAGCGCGATTCCGCAGAGCCAACTTGACACGGACACGCAATCGGAACTGGCTGGGAAAGCGGCCGTGGAGGCCGGCCAAGCCGCCGTGGAACAGGCTGAGCTGAATCTTGGATTCACGAAGGTGCGTTCGCTGATAACGGGAATCGCGGGCATCGCGCAGGTGCAAGTCGGCAACCTCGTGACCCTCTCAACCGTGCTCACCGGGGTCTCCCAGGTAAATCCGATCAAGGCCTATTTCCCCATCAGCGGGGATGAGTATCTTCAACTAGCCAACAAAATCGGCCCTGGTACCGTGGATTTGCTTTCGAACGCCTCGCCGATCCCGCTGCAATTGATCCTCTCGAACGGCGATACCTACCCTCACAGCGGCAAAATTCTGTTCGCCGACCGCCAAGTGGATCAACTGACCGGAACGATCCGGATCGCCGGAGCGTTTCCAAACCCCGGCAATATCCTGCGCCCGGGACAGTACGGCAGGGTGCGCGCGATGACGCAGATGCGAAAAGGCGCGCTGCTCGTTCCGCAGCGCGCCGTCACCGAACTGCAGGGATCGTACGAAGTCGCGCTGGTGGGGCCCGACAACAAAGTCGCGATTCGCACTGTTGCAGTGGGTGAACGGGCGGACACCATGTGGATCATCAACCGGGGGCTGAATCCGGGAGAGCGCGTCGTAGCAGAGGGCACGCTAAAGGTAAAAGACGGCAGCAAGGTCACTCCCGTTCCTTTCAATCCCGCTTCGGCAACCGGGGCCGGGGGCAGGTGAGCCATGTCCAGGTTTTTCATCAATCGCCCGATCGTCGCGATGGTGATCGCAATTCTCACGGTCATCATCGGCGCCATTTCCATTGTTCGGCTGCCCGTCTCGCAATTCCCGAGCATCGTTCCGCCGGAAGCGAAGATTCAGGCTACGTTCGTCGGCGCGGACGCGCAGACGATCGCGCAATCGGTTGCCACGCCCATCGAGGAGCAGATGAGCGGCGTGGACAACATGAACTACATGTACTCGGTGAATGCGACGGCCAACGGCCAGATGACCATGACCGTGGATTTCAGCGTCGAGACCGATCCCAACACCGACTTGATCCTGACCCAGATGCGCGAGACTCAGGCAGCGCCTCAGCTTCCCTCGACCGTCGCGCAATACGGCGTCTCCGTTCAGAAATCGACCACCGCTCCGATGATGCTGGTAGCGCTCTATTCGCCGAACGGCACCTACAACGCGCAGTTCCTGGCAAACTACGAATACATCAACTTATACGATCAGATCACCCGGCTTCACGGAATCGCCAACGTGCAAGTGTTCGGCGCGGGGCAGTACGCGATGCGAATCTGGCTCAGGCCCGACCTGCTGGCCAAGCTCGGCATCACCGTGTCCGATGTCGTCAGCGCCGTTCAATCGCAAAACACGGTGAATCCGGCGGGCCAAATCGGCAGCGAACCGTCTCCTCCGGGCCAGGAATTCACGTATTCGGTGCGCGCGCAGGGCCGCCTGGTTACGCCCGAGCAGTTCGGCAACATGATTGTGCGCGAGAATCCCGATGGCGGCATCGTGCGCGTGAAGGACGTAGCGCGCATCGAGCTCGGCGTGCAGAGCTATACGCTGATGGGCCGCTTGAACGGAAAGCCGAGCGCCATCATGGCGATCTATCAGCTGCCCGGCTCGAATGCTGTTGATGACGCCAAAGAAGTCAGGGCGCTCATGGCCCAGGTAAAGGGCAACTTTCCATCGGACATGACCTACGTTGTATCGCTGGACCAGACGCAGGCCGTCACCGAAGGCATGCGCGAAATCCTGCTGACGCTGGGCATCGCGCTCTTGCTGGTGGTTGTCGTGGTCTATATTTTCCTGCAGGGCTGGCGCGCCACCCTGATTCCGCTGCTCGCCGTCCCGGTTGCGCTGGTCGGCACGTTCGCATTTTTCCCGCTGTTCGGCTTCTCCATCAATACGCTTTCGATGTTCGGTCTGGTGCTCGCAATCGGCCTGGTGGTGGACGACGCGATCGTCGTCGTCGAGGCTGTCGAGCGCCACATCGAAGAGGGAGAGGCGCCGAAAGCAGCTGCTTTGAAAGCCATGGAGGAGATTTCAGGGCCCGTCGTAGGCATTGCTTTGGTGCTCTCGGCAGTGTTCGTGCCGACCGCATTCATACCGGGAATCACGGGGCGCTTGTACCAGCAGTTCGCGGTTACGATCGCGATCTCCGTCCTCATTTCGGCATTCAATGCGCTCAGCCTCAGCCCGGCTCTCGCCGCGCTGCTGCTTCGCCCAAAGCAGCCCAGCAGGGGATTGTTGAGGAGGTCTTTCGACGCGTTCAATCGCGTTTTTGCCCACGGCACCAACGCATACATTCGCTTCAGCGGGGCTCTGATTCGCAAGAGCGCCGTGGCGGTTGTCGCGCTGCTGCTTTTCGCGGCTGCGGCAGTCTTTTTTGGCGAGAAGTTGCCCTCAGGCTTCCTGCCCGACGAGGATATGGGGTACGCCTACGTCAGCCTCCAGCTTCCTGTCGCCTCTTCGCTCCAGCGCACGGATCAGGCCGCCAGACAGGTTGAGGCGGTTCTCGCGAATACGCCCGGGGTCCAATATACGACCAGCGTTATCGGCTTCAACCTGCTGAGCTACGTGCAGACGAGTTACAACGCTTTCTTCTTTGTCACCTTGAAGCCGTGGACGGACCGCAAAGAGCAAGCGGAGCAGTTTCAAGCCATCAAGGCACACCTGAACCGGGAGCTCAGCAAGATGCCGCAGGGAACTGCTTTCAGCTTTTCACCGCCGGCAATCCCGGGCGTGGGCACTTCCGGCGGGTTCACGTTTGTTCTTGAGGATCGCGGCGGGAACGACATCCCGTACCTCGCCGCGAACGTGGATAAATTCCTGGCGGCTGTCAACAAACGCCCGGAGATCGCGGGGGCTACGTCGTCCCTGCTGCCGAGCGTTCCGCAGGAATTCGTCGAAGTCGATCGCGACAAGGTGTTCAAACAGGGCGTCCCGATTTCCGATGTGTACACAACCCTGCAAACCTACATGGGCGGCCTCTTCGTAAATTATTTCAACCGTTTCGGCCGTCAGTGGCAGGTTTACCTCGAAGCGGAAGGTGACTATCGGACCAATGCGCAAGCTGCGGGCCAGTTCTACGTCCGCAACAGCGCAGGCCAGATGGTTCCACTATCAGCCTTGACGAAATTCGAGCCGGGCATGGGCCCCGAATTCATCATGCATTACAACGAATACCCTTCGGCACAGATCAACGGAGAAGCGGCTCCAGGATACAGCTCGGACCAGGCGATGACGGCACTTGAAGAAGTCTTTGCGCAGACGATGCCGCACGACATGGGCTACGACTACATGGGCATGTCGTTCCAGCAGAGGAAGGCGGAGAGCGGCGTATCGTCCACCGCGATTTTCGGGATCTCGATTCTCTTTGTTTTCCTGATTCTGGCGGCGCTCTATGAAAGCTGGTCGCTGCCCTTCAGCGTGCTGCTCAGCACGCCGGTGGCCGTCTTCGGCGCTTTCGGAATCCTGTTGTTGCGCCGCTTATTCGTACAAGCCTTCTATCCCGCTTACATGGTCCAAATAGAAAACGACGTGTATTCGCAAATCGGCTTGGTGATGCTGATCGGCTTGGCAGCGAAGAACGCCATTCTGATCGTCGAATTTGCCAAGGACGAATACGAGAAGGGCACGCCGCTTGTCGACGCGGCGCTCGGGGGCGCAAGACTCCGTCTGCGGCCCATTCTGATGACCTCCTTCGCTTTCATTTTCGGGTGCGTGCCGCTTTGGTTTGCATCCGGCGCTGGATCCGTGGCCCGACAAATAATGGGCACCACGGTGATTGGCGGAATGGTGGCCGCAAGCGCGATCGGCATCTTTTTCATTCCAGCGATTTTCTATCTCGTCGAGAGGCTTTCGGGAGGCACGCGGCAAAACGTGGCGGCGTCGCCTGCGGCCGCGCCGCAGGAGGGTGATTGAAATGAGAAAGCTCGCGCTCCCGGTGGTGGGGCTTTTGCTCGCCGGCTGCACCGTTGGGCCGAAATACCGGAGGCCTGCGATTGATACGCCCAGCGCTTATCGCGGCGAAAGCGCGACCCAGCCCTCCGTCGCTTCTGCGGAATCTTTGGGCAACGAGAAGTGGTGGGAGGTGTTCCGGGACCCTGTGTTGCAGCAATTGATTCGTACGGCGCTGCAACAGAACTACGACGTGCGAATCGCCGCTGCGCGCGTCCTCGAGGCGCAAGCGGAACTCGGAATCGCGCGCGCCAACCAATTCCCGATGGCGGGCGCAGGGGCCCAAGCCTATAGCGAGCGCCAGCCGAAGATCTCGAACGCGTTCCCGGCCTATCAGACCAACGTCGGCGAGGTGGATTTGTCCGTCGTCTGGAATCTCGATTTCTGGGGGAAATACAGGCGAGAAACCGAAGCCGCTCGAGCCGAACTCCTCGCTTCCGAGTGGGGGCGCCGCGCCGTTCTGACCAGCGTCGTATCGAGCGTGGCTACGTCCTATTTCCAGCTTCGCGAGCTCGATCTGGCGCTGGAAATATCGAAAAGCACTTTGGCGTCGCGGCAGGACTCACTGCGGCTCACCAATGTGCTGGCGAAGAATGGCTCCGCTTCCCTGCTCGACGTGCGTCAGTCCGAAGAGCTCGTTTACTCCGCGGCGGAGACGATCCCCGATCTTGAGCTCCAAATTGCCCAGCAGGAAAATGCGCTCAGCATTCTGCTCGGCGAAAATCCGGACGCCATCCCCCGGGGCCAGGCGCTCACCGAGCAGCCGAATCCACCCACCGTTCCCGCGGGGCTCCCGTCCGAACTCCTGGAGCGCCGTCCCGACATACGCGAGGCCGAAGAAGCTCTGATTGCCGCTAACGCTGAGATCGGTGTAGCCAAGGCTGCTTATTTCCCGGACATTTCTTTAACGGGCACGGCAGGCATTGAAAGCTATTCGTTGACCAAGCTTTTCAACGCTTCGTCCGGACTGTGGAACACTGCCGGCACGCTCACGCAGCCGGTGTTCGAGGCGGGAAGCCTCCACGCGGGCACCCGCCTTGCCGAGGCGCAGGAACAGCAGATGCTGCTCACCTACAAGCGGGCGATCCAGGACGCCTTTCAGCAGGTTTCCGACTCGCTCGTTGCATATCAGAAGGACCGCGAATTCCGCGAACAGCAGCAGCTGCTGACGTCTGCCGCCCAGCAAGCGGATCAACTCTCCAACACGCTCTATCAGCACGGCGGCGCGAGCTATCTGCAAGTGCTGACCAGCGAAACCAATTATTTCGCGGCGGAACTTGGTCTCGCGCAAGCACAGCTCAATGAAAGGCTCTCACTAGTTCAGCTCTACAATGCGCTCGGCGGGGGCTGGCAACAGTAACTCAGGAACCCCACCCGAGGCGAGTGCAGCGGCGACTCGCGCGAAACCCGCTACGAAAAGCTGGGGGCCAGAACCCGGACTCGAATCGAGGGCGCCGATTGTTCCTGAGACATCACGCAGTCAATCCTGTTCTGGTTCGACATAGACCGCCTCGGGGACGCTTCGAAATGCCCTGGGCCGGATCGGCCAAATCACGGGGCCGACTGTGGGCGGCGGAATTCAATCCGCAAGTGAACCGGTGCCATGCTCGCAGACTTGCGTGTGCGCGGCTCATCCCTCATCGCTCGAGTGCGCTTCTGACGGGCAGTGACCCGGTCAACCGCATCAGAAACAGAGATGCGGAAATCCGCCATGTGATCGCCATCGGCAAAGAACAACGACTTTCCGCGAACGGATCGCCGCGCGACGGCCAGCACTACACGGGGTCAATCCATTGCCAACCAGCGGAATCAGCTGCTGTTCTCTTCGGGTCAAACCCCACAGTTGCGCTTGGGGATGTTGGGAAGATCTTGTCCATGCTTCACCACGAAATCGAATAGCACCCGGGCATAGCGAGGCGGGAAAATGGCTTGTCCCTTGGCGACCTCACGAATGGCCGAAACCACATCCACTGCCGACGCGTCTCGCAGGATATACGCGCGCACGCCCTTCTGAACAGCGGCTAGAAATCTCTCGCAGTCGTCTTCCACAGCTAGCAAAACGCAGCTACTCGAGCTGGCTACGCCGCCCATGTGCTGCGTGGCTTCATTGGACAGGAAGTCCAAGGAATCCAGGACGACAACATCCACCTTTGACTGGATTACCTGATCAGGAGAGCTCGATTCGGGTCCCTGGGCGCAAAGAACTTCAAAATCAGGCTTCTTGCCAAGAATCCTCGCTATCGACTCTCGCAACAAACGATTGTGGCACAGTATGGATACCTTCGTTTTGCTTTCCATTTATCCGCCCCGTTGGTCTCCGCTGGGCCACGGTGTATAAGATGGTTTTCGCCGCTTCGAAGAGACGTTCCAGGATGTGTTTGGGGCTAGGACAAGCTGGTCATTTGCAAGTTCCGTTCCATTTAGTGGAAACCGGGGATCGTCTCGCGATCTTCGAGATTTGCTTCGAAATGAGTCCGACCTCGACGGACTGTTGAAACTCGGACTGAATCGACGTAATCAACTGGTTCCTGAGGACTTATTGGAGGCCCGAGGCTCTGCAGAATGCGCAATGCGCTCCGAACCCCATACGGGCTGGTGTGAAGGACCGATTCCCACTGTTGAGTCCGAAGTTCCCAGTTTGGCCATGGACTCGCGAATCTCAAAATGGTCGACCTACCTCACGTTGAAACTTTTACACGGTTGCCTTTCCAAATTGAGACCCGTCTGATCGTTCGTCGGTCCCTGGACTTCCGAACGTCGGAAGAAATCCCATACCTGCAAGTAGCATCCGTTTCCTTTGGAAGTCAAGTACATAATCGTGTAATACCATCCATTCGCTCTCCCGATTCGGCATTTCCCCACTCCAGAATGAGACCTCTCCACGATTCTCTGTAATCAGCAAGTTACAGAATGGAGAGAGCGCCGAGACTTGATTTGATCCGCCGGCGCAGGCCCTTCGACCAGTTCCATCACGAAGCATGGCCCTCGGCGTTGAAGCGCGCGGTCTGTCCATCTCGCCGACACCAGTGCTACAATCCCGGCTTCGAGCAATCATTATGTCTGGTGCGTCACTCAGGGACGAAATCGGCCTCGAGGTTATCGCCCCCGATCACTCACGCCGCTTCGTGCGGATCACCGAATCGCCTTTCCTGATCGGGCGCGGCGGCACGACCGGAAAGCACCTTCAGTTCACCGACTCTCGCATTTCCCGGCAATGCGCCGCCATTATCATTGAGCAGGGCGAGTATTATCTGGAGGACCGCGGGCAGCGGCACGGTATCTTCGTCAATGACGAGAAGATCACGCGTTGCCGGCTCGAGGACGGCGACGTCATCAGCTTTGGCCTCGACAATTTCTACGAGCTCACTTTCCGGTCCTCCGATCTCGATACTTCGATCCCGGAAATCCTCGACCGAATCGAGGGCATATCAGCGAGCGATACGTCCCACGGCCTCCGCAAACTCAACCTTCTCCTGGAAGCGACCGCGCTCTTGCATTCGAGGCTGCCTCTGGACGCGGTACTCGGCACGGTGCTGGACCATGCGATCGCAATCACCGACGCCGACCGTGGCGTCCTGCTCGAGGCTGATTCCGGCGAACTGCTGAGCGCGCGTCTGGCGCGGAGGAGCGGAGGCAAGCATCTGTCGCACCAGCAATTGTCACCGAGCCAGACGGTGCTGCGTCTGGCGCTCGAGCAGCGATCGAGCGTCATCACGGAAGACGTAGCTCAAGCCGCCCTGGACCTTCAGGCGGCCCCGAGCATCATTGGACAGGGGCTTCGGGCCGTGGTTGTGATCCCCCTCTACGCGACGGTAAGAACCAAATCGACGGAATCCGCGATCGACAACAAGTCGGGTGAGCTCCTCGGCGCCGTCTATCTGGACTCGCGCCGACCGGCCGCGTTTTCCAACCTCGATCGCCGGATTCTCGACGCACTTGCCATCGAAGCCGCCAGTATCCTCGAAAATGCGCGGCTCGTTGCGCATGATCGGGAACGCCGGCGCCTCGAGCAGGAAATAGGCATTGCCCGCGGGATCCAGCAGGCACTGCTTCCGCGCGGCTTCAGCGACTTGCCGCATCTGGCGATAAGCGGCATCAACATTCCCTGCCTCACGGTTGGCGGTGACTATTTCGACGTGTTCCCAATGGATGAGGATCGCACCGCGTTTCTTATCGCGGACGTCTCAGGGAAAGGGCTTGGGGCGGCGCTTCTGGCCACGATGCTTCAGGGGGCGCTTTTGGCAATTAAGATGGGGGCTGACCCGGCCCGCGTTTTCGAACATATCAACGGCTTTCTGTGCGAGCATCCCGAACTCGACCGCTACGCCACGGTGTTCTTGGGCGTCGTCGACCGTAGCGGCCGAATCGAGTTCGTCAACGCCGGACATCCGTCGCCGATCCTGCTTCGATGCGGACAGGGCTCCGAACCCTTTGACGAGGGTTCGTTTCCGGTTGGATTGATGCCAGATGCAAAGTACCACGTCGTTCGCAAACAACTGCAACCTGAGGATACGCTTGTGCTGTTCAGCGACGGAGTCATCGAGGCAGAAGATCTTGACCAGCAGCTGTTCGGTGCACTTCGTCTTCGGAAGACCCTCGAGGGTCAGGAGTGCGCTTCTCTCGATGAGCTGCAGAAAGTCCTGCTCGACTCCATCCGGGATTTTGCGGGCGGGGCGAGCCAGACGGACGACATCACGCTGGTTCTCCTGCGCTATCGAGGGAACGCAGCCTGCGGATAGCCAGGCAGACACGCAATACGGGCGATCAATACAACGAAATCATCTGAGCTTGGCAGAGCGAAAGATGGGTCAGGCGAGGATTCCGATGGACTCGACGGGGGTGGTGACGGTCCGCCGGCCGTTGGCGTTGATCTCCATGCGGAAGCCCGCGTATATCCCGCGCATCTTGCAGAAGGATCCTCCGAGGGTAGCTCCAGCCAGCTGGGCCGGAGTTAACTCTGGAAAAAGTTGGCCGCCCCGCACCAGGATTTCGCCGCTCTGGGCCTCGATGATCGTGATCTCATAGAGACTGTTCCGGGTTCGAACCTCGAGCTTCTCCATATCCTGCATCTGGTCCACTTGCACGCCATCGGTCCACGGGTGTTGAGACCAATTGTCGAGGATCGCTGCTGACGGGATGGAATCTTGCTTTGACATAGGCGCTTGGTTTCTTATTCCCAAACTTTGGATGCTCGGGGAAACGTTTCCGATGCAGGGGTAGGGTATGTGCAGACTTCGGTCGCGATTGGCTGCCGGTGTTTGCGCAAATACTCGCGTCAACGGACCTGTTTCGCGAATCAAGCGTTCCCTCTTTGTCGCACCGGGGGTTCGTTTGGCGCGAGATGGGCATCTGCTTCCCCCGACTCGCACAAATTTCCGAGGACGCGATCAGCTCGGTCGAGACGCGCCAGTGCGGCTTCGACCCCCGACGCTCCTTCCACCTTGGCGGTGCGGGCTCGATCGAGAGCGCGCTCGGCAATCCGGACCACCTCGTGAAGAAGTTTGCGGATTTCGACTTCCAATTGCCCTCGGCTTTCCTGAACGCGATTCACAACGTCGGACTGGACTCGGGTGCTGTTCATGTCCATCAGATGCGCGAGAAAAGTCCAAGCTTCCCTTTGGATCACAGCGTACGCCCGCACCATTCCCAAGAACACGTCGGCGAGATATCGCAAGGGCGACGCAGGCAAGGCAACGCGGACCAAGTGCTCAAACGTGAAGCGCGAGCGGACGCGAAAACCCCGATCGGAATCGAGCGCATTGGGCATCCGCGTGAACTCGGGAATACCCGACTCCGAGAGTTTCGCGAGGAAGTCGTTACCGATCCTCACAAACCGAGACGCCACTTTCCGATACTCCCGCTCGGCAGCGGCTTGCTCCACTTCGAGCCAAGGAAGAACATGACGCTCCGCGATAATCTGGGCGGTGCGCAGGGCGTCTCTGCGAAACTTGGGGCCGTAATGGCGCGGAAGGCCCTCGAGAGCCCTTTCAAACTCTTCGTTCACTTTCGGCATCGTTGCCGCGAGAAATCGTTTCCTCTGCTCCAGGAACATGTCGGACAAGTGATGTTCCTCCGCCATGAATAGATAGTTCACGTCGCGGAGCGATCGCTCAGCCTCCGAAATCGTCTGGCGCAAGTTGCGGATCCGCACCTCGGATTCCTCGATCGGGCGCACAAACGCCTCTCGCTCTTCCGAAATGATCGTGAAAAGCTCCGCGGCGAGCCGCTTAAAACCTCTTTCGCCGGCCGCTCGAACCAAGTCGCGGCCGGACTCACGAACCAGGTTTACGAGCGCCGCGAGCAGATCCTCCCAGTCGCGGCCGGAGCCCCGATTCGTGAGCCGCTCTTCGGCACTGACCTCGTAGATGGGGCCGACGGAGCGGTGAAGCTGTTTTTCGAGCACCTTGCCCGTAAACGATTTGGCGATGTGGCGCTCTTGTTCCGAGGTTCTATCAGCCTTGTTGAGGACAATGACGAGGTTCTCGACGTGCTCGGCGATCTCGCCGACCAAGGCCAGTTCTTCTCCGGCGATGGGCGGGTCGGCCCCGACAACAACGATGGCAGCGTCAATATGAGGGATGAAAGCTTGCGTCGCTAGAGTGTTTCCGGCGAAGACGGAGCCAAGGCCGGGCGTGTCCACAAAGCACATTCCCTGAGCCAAGAGCGAGCTCGTCGAAAACACTTCCACGCCGACTACGCCCTTCCTGTTTTCGGGATTCAGCTCTTCGGAAACGTATTGGGGCAGGTCCTCCGGTTGGATATCCGTCCAGGTGCCTCCCTGAAAGCGCACTCGAGCGCGCCGCGAACTTCCGTGGCGAACAACCGTTGGCACCGTAGTGAGGGGCAGGACCCCCGCAGGCAAGATCCTGTCGTCCAGAAGTGCGTTCAAGAGTGTTGATTTGCCCCGCTTAAATTGTCCGACGCAGGCGACATAGAATCGCCCCTCGGCGGTGCGTTGGGCGAGCACCGCAGCCTCTTCGTGAACTCGCTCGGACCCGAGTTCTTGAGCGAGGTCCGCAAGGCGGTAGAGAGAATTGTCCGCGGATACATCGGGAACGACGGTTTGACCGTCACCGTGAGCTGGATTCATGACGAATAGCTCGGAGAGGAAGAGAACCGGTTGGTCTGCAGCAGGTAGTCAACGTGGAGCAGCTTCATTTTCACCTGGTCCCCGTAGTGGTAGCGTGGGTCGGCCGCCAGTTCCGACATCTTGACGATCGAGCCCGGCAAACGTCCGCTCAAGTGCAACACCTCTTCGCGAAAACCATGCAGATCGAGCGAACCCAAACCGAATCTCTTGATGCAAGTCTCCATGAGTTCACGAGCCGCGGCTTCCGATAGCGGCCCCAATCGGATTCGGTATTCGTCGGTCCAATACAGACTCCACGCGTACCCGATCTCGCTTTGCGAATAGCCATCGCCTGTGAGATAGACCGGCGTTTTCGTTCGATACACGATCTCCTTTAGCAGCCGGGCGATCGTGTGCGAGACAGGCGACAAATGATCCAAGAAAAATCGGTAATCGCCTTGCTCGGCGGCTGTAAACAGAATCCCTCGCAGCCGGAGCGCCGACTGTTCACCGATCCAGCGGGTCAGGGTCAGCTCGCTAAACCGGTCTGTGTGAACCTTCTTGCGTACGAAAGGATCGCCCGCCAAGTAGAGCCCGCGGATCAGGTGCTCGATCAGTTGCCGGCGGCTTGCGGGCCCCGTGCAGCAAATGCACTTGCGCCGCTCGTTTTCAGCAATTTCGGCGAGCATCTTCGCAATCAAGAACGTCTTCCCCGCATCCGGGGCTCCCCAGATCAACCGACTCTGCCGTTTCCGCAAAGCGGCATGAAGATGGCGCATCTCGTTTTCGCGGCCGATCAAGCGTTCGAGCATTGCATTCGCCTGTCTCATGCGCGTATTGCCTTCGAACAAAGACGGCACTCCGATGCTGCGGGCCTCGTTCCTAGGAGCGAGCACCGTCCTGATGCACGTACTTGATCACTTCGACTTCCGACATGGCGATGAGCCCTTGGTCGACAACCTGGTCGAGGAAAGGGATCAGCTTTTGAATTTTTTCGTCGGAGTCGATCACACTGACCATCACCGGAGCATCGTGAGAAAACGAGAGAACGCGCGAGCGACGTATCAGACTGCTTGCACCATAGCCCGCGATTCCGCGGAGCACCGTAGCGCCGGCGATATCCAGTTCCCTGCATTTCTCGACAATCGCACGGTACAGCGGTTTGCCTTGCCACTTGTCGTCTTCGCCGAAGTGGATTCGCAGCATTTTGGCCTTCCCTGAAAGCTTCATGGCCGCGCCTCCTTTCTGCGGTCGGCAGTTGCGAAGTTGTGGGTGTATTTGATGATGTCCACATCGGAGAGGACAACGAGTCCCTGCTGCACCATCTCATCAAGAATCGGAACGTAAGCCTGGAGCTTTTCCTCGGTGTCCACGACCGAAAGCATCACAGGGCGGTCGTGGGACAAGTGCAAGGCTGAGTCCTTGTGGATTCGACGGTTTGCGCCGTAACCGAGAATTCCCTGATAGATCGTTACGCCGGCAATGTCGTTGGCGCGCATACTCTCGATCAAAGCCTTGTGCAACGGCTGGCCATGCCATTTGTCGTTCTCTCCGATATAAATCCTCATCAGTTTCGCCTTGCCCTCGCGCTTTAAGGGCGGGAACGACTCTTGAGCGGCTTTTTTCTTCTCAACTTCCGCTGGTTTGACGACCATGGTGTCCTGAATTTCGATGAGCCCGGTTCCCGCCAGTTCACGGAGTTTCGGCAGCACTTCTTCGACCTTTTCCGGAGACTCGATGAACTCAATTTTCATGGGGAGATCCGCGGTGAGGACTTCGATCCGAGTGGTATGAAGATGGTGGTCCGCGCCAAATCCCGCGACGCCTCGCACCACGCTGGCGCCGGAGATTCCGTGGTAGAAAAGGAAATTCAGGATCGCCGCATACAAGGACTGCCCGTGGTATTGATGGTCCTCCCCTACGTAGATACTCACCTTTTTGGCAGGTCCGGCCTTGAGCATGTCGTCGTCTCTCTCCTTAGTTTTCGATCCCGCGTGGTGCAACCACGAATTCGGCGGCACGCCCGAGAACCCCGCCGCCGGCATGACTCCCGGTCTCAACCTGCTGCAAGAAGCCCCAAAGAATCTCTACCATCTCGCGACTGTCTGCCGCATGTGTTTCTGGTTTCATGAGATCGTCCTTCCGGTGATCACGCCCAACCAGACCGAGACGAAACCGACGGCCACGCTGAACACGATATTCGCCGCCGCCATGAGCAGCTCGCCATCCTGGAAGACGCGAAACGTTTCATACTCAAAGGAAGAAAACGTGCTATACCCGCCAAGGAATCCGATCGGAATCAGGTATCTCCAATTAGGGCTCCAGTGCGTCCTCTCGGCCAGAAGGGTCATGATGAAGCCAATCAAGAACGATGCCGTCACATTGATGATGAATGTGCCATACGGGAAGCGGACGCCTAGTCGACTGCTTACATAGCCTCCGGCCCAGAAGCGCAACATGGACCCGATCGCGCCTCCGATACCGACGATCAGATATTTGGTCATGGGAATGACTCTGCTTCTTCTCCTTTCGGGGCAATCACGCCCTCTTTGAGGTCTCCTGCGGTACGTCAACGCGGCGCGCCGAATCGACCTCGCGAGGTTCACTTCCCGCCGTCACGGCCGACTTCAATCGGGCAAGATCCTTTTCGACGCCATCGAGTTCGTCTTTCGTGAGATCCCTGCCCCCCAATGCTTGTTCGGCCTGAGCGCGATAATTCTCGGCGTAGGTCTCAAACTTCTGTTTCAATTGGCCCACGACCGAGTCAGCCCACTCTCGCACCAGTTGCCAATACGCCTCCATCGCCGCGTAGAACGGCTGCGGCAACTGGCGAGAAATCTGTCTGGCTAATTGACGCCCCGCCGCGCGGGATCCCAGAAGTCCCGCAAGAGCCGGGCGAGAAACGACAATGCTGAAAGAAGGAGGTTCGAAAACGGGTGTGCCCCGGATAACGGATTGAAACTCACCCTCACTCGGCACATCGGGTGAGCCCAAGCCCGCGGCACATTGTTGAAGATCGTGGCGGAGCTGGTCCGCAAGGGTCGTTAGATCTCCCTGGAGTTTCCTGACCTTGAGCTGAACAGACTGCGTGAGGGTGTCGCGGACCGACTGTCCCGGCACAACGACGCCGTAACTGCCCTTTGACCAGGAATGAAGCAGACGTTTCGACGCTTCCTCGATCGATTCTGGCATGCTCGCGCGGGCCGCTTCGACAAACTTTCCGTAAAGCGAGAGCGCTTCTTCGATTTGTCCAGTCGTTCTTCGCAGGAGCATTTCCGCCTTACGGGACTGGTCCCTCGATTCGGACGATGACGGTGCGCTTCTCCTCAGTCGCGCTTCGAGAGCTGCCGTCACGGAGCCGCGCAAAGCACCGATTTTTCTTCGTAGCGATGCCGCGCGCAGATCCTGCGAGCGCGCATACAAAGGGATGATTTGGCTCTCAAACCACTCATCGAGCATTTGCTTGCACGCGGGGAGAACGCTCACGGGGTGGACGGCCAGGTCGAGGTTACATTCAGAT
Organism: uncultured Acidobacteriota bacterium; assembly: GCA_963836125.1. Classification (GTDB taxonomy): domain Bacteria; phylum Acidobacteriota; class Terriglobia; order Acidiferrales; family UBA7541; genus Palsa-295. The sequence continues at coordinate 401,529 of CAWIIK010000001.1, read as the reverse complement.
GCGATATGCTCCTTGACGTACTGCACAATTCGAATCCGGTTTTCCGGGCTGAGCAGGTCCGCCTTGCTGAGAAGAACGTTGACCGGAATTGCTGCTTCCTGAAGAGTCAGGATCGTTTGAAGATCTTCCGTCGTAAGTGTTGAACCCGCATCGATCAGAACCACGCCGAGATCGCATTTGGGAAGATAGGCCAGAGTTTCCGTGGTTCCACTCGTCGCCAAAGACCCAAGCCCTGGTGTATCGACAAACGCGACGCCTCGCTCCAACCTCGCCGAGGGGAGCGCGACGACAAGGCGGGTCACATGCTTCCTGTTTCCAGGGTTCTGTTGTTCCGTTGCGAACTCCGGCAAATGAGAAATTTCGAGCTTTTTTGTGGGGGTCTCCGAAAAGGAAACGGTGAGGGAGGACTCCCCGGCATGCGTGATGCGAGTGGGAACAGCCGTGATGGGTGTGACGCCGACCGGCAAGACGTCCGTTTCGAGAATCGCGTTCAGTAACGAAGATTTCCCGGAACTGACGCGTCCAAACACCGCAATTTCAAAGCTTCGATCTTCCGCCCGATCGAGAATCGCGGCGATCGACGAGCGAAATTCCACCAGCCCTCGGTTTCGAACTGTCTGCTCAATTGTTTTGAGGAGCTCCAAGTCGTTGCCTGCTTGCTCCAAGCGTGCCAGCCGGGCCTGGAAGTTCTCGCCGACCCCTTCGGACAGGTAGCGGTCAAAACGATGAACCAGACTGGTCAACTCACCCACGATCCCATTCAGTTCCGTCGCCACACTTTCGGGCATAGGCCCGTAACCACGCATGTCCTTCGGATTTAGTTCTTCCACGGCGATTTCAACCGAGAGCAGCGTGACGTGAACCGCGCGGGACGCCGGAATCGAGCGGCTTCGCTCGCACGATTCCCTGCCCTTCCAGGACGCGGATCAGTTGCGCCCGAACTCTCGCGATGTAGTCTTCGATTGTTCTGCGCTGTGCTGGGTTGATATCAGTGGAATACCGGGGGAAGGCTGCCTTGGAAGTGGTCGCGTTCAGAACGCCTTCGATCTCTCCAAGAAGCTTATCGATATACTGGCAGGTAATGCGGAGGCGGTTCGCCTGGTAGGGGTTTAGAGATTCATGCGGTCTTTGCCCTTCCGGAGTCATCCGAGTCCCACCCAACGCGTGCGGCCGTTGGTAAACACTTTCGCCGCGCGTCCGTATTTGATTTCTCCTGTGAGGGTATTCAATGCCCAGGGAAGAAGAGCGGAAGCAGACAACACCCTAGCAGGTCGAAACCCTCGTAGGAGTCATCTGCCCCGTTGGGGGCGGTTCAGGGCGAACTCCAACACCCATGATCAATATAAGTGTCTCCTGCGATCGTGCTGAAAGTCAACCGCTTGTCCTATGACAGCCGGAACAACAACAGAATGATCAGGAGGAAAGCAAGAGTGTAGGCGACGTAAGCATTCAGCCGGCCGCGATGCATCCCTGCAAGGAATCTCGCAAACCAGCTGATCGCGTCGCCCACAGGGTGAAAGAACAGCCGGTCCACCAGATGCGTCTCTTCTCTTCGTCTGAGAATCGCGGTTCGAAAATGGACCGCGACGGTCTCGCGTGTGTCCTCCACGATATCGGGCCGGAAGATAGCCTGGAAAACGACGCGGACCGGATTAGAAAAACCCGTGGCCGTGTACGTCATTTCGGGCAACAGACGCGGGATTCCGCCGGCCCACAGCTCATTGCGGGCCACCGTGCGTTTCCGGGTACTCCGGGTCACAACAATCCATGTCACAAAAAGAAAAAGCACGAGTGCTATGAAACTGTAGGATGGCGACATCGCAAAGATGACCGGATTCTGTTCCGAGCCGCGTACCAAAAGAACCAGTCCCCTGCCGCGGATTACATTTCTGCCCGCCTGAGCGCCCAGATTGTGGAAGTCTACCAGGAATGCCGGAGGAAGTTGCTGATTCGCGGGAGTCGCGGTGAAGAAGGGTGGCACGAGCGAAGCGCTGGCGCTTGCTCCGACGAGGGGTTCGACGGCGCGATTCAGCGCGGGGATAACATAGGTGGGTAAAGTACCCAGCAGAAGGCAAGCGGTAGCCAGATACGCCAACGCAAACTGGATGCCGGAGGTCTTCTCAGGCCCGCGCAGCTTCCATTGTCCTCGCTTGATACCCAGAAAACTCATCGCATACACCTTGACGAAGCATGTGACAGCCAGAGCGGCAGTGAGCGCAAGGCACGCTCCGCAGAGCGCAAATAATATCTTTACCGCCGGGGATGGCAACACGGCGCTCCGAAGTAAGGACTGCAAGGTCAGCCATTCGCTGACAAAGCCGTTGAAAGGCGGAAGGGCGGATATCGAAAGACACCCAACTAGAAAAACAACGGATAGGGCTGGAAGGACATGTGCCAGGCCACCCAGACGGTCCATCTCGCGGGTTCCAGTAGCCGCTTCGATGTCGCCGGCTCCCTGGAACAGGAGCGTCTTATAAACGGAGTGATTGACCATGTGATAGAGGGCGGCTGTCAGCGCAATCGCCGCCGCCACGCCATGGCCGGAAGCGCGGAAAACGAGAGAGGCTCCGATGCCAGCAGCGATAATGCCGGCATTTTCGATCGAGCTGTGCGCGAGCATCGTCTTCATATCGTTTTCCGTGGTGGCATATAGAATGCCTACCAAAGCGGTGACGCTGCCTGTAACCAGGGCGAACAAACCTGGTCCAAGCCCGTGGCTTGCTACCAGGTCCGCATTCAGTCGCAAGATTCCGTAGAAGCCGAGATTCAGTGTGATGCCCGCCAACACGGGAATGAAAATCGGCGGCGTCGCGGTATAGCAGCGAGGCAGCCAGAAGTTCACCGGCACCAACCCGGCCTTTACGCCGAAACCGAGAAATCCAAGGAGGAAGATGCCCCAGACGGCTCCACCGGAAAGGTGAGCGGCGGCCAGTTCCAAGGCCGAGAAGGACCAGTCTGACGCGCCCCTTCCCACGATTGAAAATGCGAGGACGACCGCCAGGAAACCAGCCTCGCTCATCGCCAGCATGATCAAACCCGCGCGGGCATCGGTTTGCTGGCCTCGCTCGTAGTTCACAAGGAGGTAGCAAAGAATCGACATGCACTCCCAACTGATCAGGAACAGCGGCGCGTCGTTCGCCGTAAGGATGAGAACGACTGAGGCCATCAGAGCAAAATGCAACACACCGTAGCCCCGCATCGGGTAACGCCCTCCGAAGCGAGCCTCCACGAAGTCCCTCACAAAGAGCGATGCCGGAAGATAGACCAACCCCGCCGTAAACAGAAATATCGCCGAAAGCATGTCCAGACGCACGGTCAACGGGCCCAGACCGTCGAGCCGCCACAGAGTGACTTCAAAACTCCGGCCAGACGCCAGGGCCGCAGCCGCGGCGAGCATCATCAACACGGAACAAGCGGTACTGAATACGACGAGGACGCGCATCGGGTGCCTTCCGCGCGTTGCGGCAGAAAGAAACAATCCGCACGCGCACAGAATGAAGAAGAGCGCCAGCGCGCCTCGTGTCCACGTGAGCACCGTCAGAGGCTCCTCTCGAGAACTCGATCAAACGAAACCGGGGTCTTCCGCCCTGCCGCCACCAGCAGTCCATGAAGAACAGCCAACGGGGGCGGCGGATCGCCCGGAATCTCGAGATCCACTGGAAGGACTGAAGCTACGCCCCCCGCCGACATGAAGCCCTGGCCGAAGACGCCACCCGTGATCGCGCATGCACCGGCAGCCACAACTCGCTTCGGATCGGGCATGGCTTCATACGTCTTGAGCAAAGGCACTCGCATGTTTTCGCTGACGGGGCCAACGACCAGAAGTACGTCGGCAGCCCGAGGCGTCGCTGTCAGAAAGATGCCGAGACGGTGCATGTTATAGAGTGGATTGTTCAGTTGCTTGACCTCGTGAAGGCACGCGCCACAATCACCCGCGTCTACAACCATCACATGCAACGAGCGATTGTAGGCGCCAGGCAAGGCCTCGTAACTCGGACGTCGAGGCCCAACCATCGTCCACTCGTAATCTCGCTGCCATGCGAGCACATGCGAACTGCCAAATCGGCACCGCTGGCAATGGATGCAGCGGGGCAACTCCACGGCGGCAGAACTATCGCGTGCGACGATGGCGCCGGTCGGACAATCGGCGGCAGCCTCGGAAGCTTCTTCGGCCGATCCGAACTCCGTTGTCACCGGCCTGCCGGGCGAGACTCCTGGGGCGGCCTCGAGACCTCTCGGGTAGCGTGTCGTCTGCACTCCTCTTTGCAAGCCGTGCCAGAACCAAAAGCTCATCCGAGTCTCCCCGTGCTAACGGTCACATTCGGTCACCGAAAGTCCAAATGTAGCCAAAATGATCGGGAAATCCTGGAACGCGAAGTCCTCCACGGCCACACGGAACGCGTGCCAATTATTGAAGGATGGCGTGATCGCGTGATAGCGCTCCACGAGCCCTGAGCCGTCGAGTCTCACCCAGTGCAAAGCAGCTCCGATTGGAGCCTCCGCCCAACCAAGTGCAGCGCCAGAACGAGGGACCTCGCAATGAGCAACTACCGGGCCTGGCTGGACTCGCTGAATGGCCTGATGTATCAAGCGTCCTGATTCGTATGCCTCCTCGAACAACACCCGGAGTCGCGCAAAGCCGTCGCCCTCCGTCTCGCGTGGAATCGCAAATTCGTATTCGTCATAGCCCCCGTAAGGGCACTCCTGCCGCAAGTCGTGGCCCGAACCGGAGGCTCGCCCCACGGGGCCCACAAGATTCAAATCCCGCGCTTTGTCGGGATCAACCACTCCTACATCTTCCAACCGGTCAAGGAAGCTGCTGGTGAAATCGAGGCGATTCTCGAGAATGCGCAAATCGTCAACAGCGCGATCGACGCCGGTCACGAGGTCGCCAAATTCCTCGTTTGTGAAATCCCGCCGCAAGCCCCCGGGCGTGTTGATTCCAAACAAATAGCGGTGCCCCGTGAAGTGACACGAAGTCCGCAGAAGCTGCTCCTCGATGATTGCCGCCTGGGAGGCCGCCACGGCGAGCGCCGTGGATTCGCATATGCCCGTAATCGCACCCGCATGGTGTCGGAGGCGCTCGAGCTCGGCCAGCAGAATGCGCAAGTGCTTCGCGCGGGCTGGAATTTCGAGATCACAGACCCTCTCGATCGCAAGAGAGAAGGCAAGCGAGTGGGCGAAGGAAGATGTAGCCGCGAACCGTTCGGCAAGCAGTAGGACGTCCGACACGCGTTTGCCTTCCGCAATTTTTTCAACGCCACGAAACTTATAGAACAGTCGTGGCACGGCGCGCACCACGTCCTCGCCAACGGTCTCCAACAAAAAATGAACCGGCTCTCCCACCCCACCTTCGTATACCGGACCCACGGGCATCGCGAATGAGCCGGGATCCTGGACCACGAGCAGCGGCCGCCAGTCCGGATTCGGCCGGCGCAGGAGATGCGTCTGATGCACGTCCACCGATTTTCTGTGTGGCGCGACACCTTCCGGCCAGATTTGGTCGTGCAGAATGAAATCACCCAAACGCGGGTGGCCTTCAAATATGAGACCGAACAGGTCTTCCGCTTCTCGTTCGTGCCAATCGGCCGCATGCACTGAAGAGCTGATGCTTGGGATAGAAGGAGTTTCGGGAGTTTGTTGCACGATAGCCTCGATCCAGCCCGAGCCTGGCGCAAGAAATAGATAAGAAAGCCTCCAGTTCCCGAGATGCTCCTCCACAGTCAGGCCACCAAATGGGCAGCCGGCATCCCAGAACAGGAACTTGCAAAGGAAGGGCAGCGAGTTCGTGTCGTGCAGGGCGATCGAGAGTGCGATGCCACCCTCTCCGCGCGACAAAGAGACACTCGCTCGGAACTGGTCCTGAAGGGCCGCCGCCAAGCCGTCGAGTTCCACTCGATTCGAGGCAGCCAGCGGCGAGCGCGTGCCTGACATCTTAGCGACCTCCCAATTGTTGCGCCGCCAAGCGCAGCAAAGAATACACCGGCCCGGGAACGTAAATGCCGAGCACCACAACCGGCACGGCTGCAAGCAGCACAGCAATCCGGCAAGTCCGTGGAATCGTGAATCGCTCTCGCGGCAAAGCCGGCCTTCCAAATGCCATCCGATTCACCTGCAACATGATTCCGACAAACGCGATCACGATCAGCGACGCCAACATCGCGACTGCGACCGAGTGACCTCCTCGGATACCGGCTGAAAGAATTGAGAACTCACTCAGGAAGATCGGGAAAGGGGGCGCGCCGGCAATCGCCAGTGCGCAAAACACCAGCGCTCCTCCGGTGAAGGGTGAAACGCGCAGCAAACCTCGGATCGACTTGATTTCGCGCGTTCCTATCGCGAGCAGCACGATGCCTGCGATATAGAAGCACAGAGACTTGGTGATGGCATGATTCAATAGCTGAAAAACGGCGCCGAAATCCGACTCTCGGGTAGCCAGCCCGGCCGCTGTCAGGATGATGCCCATGTGCTCCACCGTCGAATAAGCAAACATTCGCTTGTAGTCGTGGACCTGCAACAGGAGAAATGCCGCGATTGCAACCGAGATCAAACCAATCACAATCATCCATTCCCCGATGCGCTCTCCCGGCGACAGGATCAAGATTCCCAGAAAGCGCAATATGACGTACAAGGGAACGGTCGTCTTGACCCCCGACAATACCGCGCACACGGGCGTGGGTGCTTCGCTGTGAGCGTCGGGTAACCACGTGTGCATCGGCGCAAAACCCGTCTTTGCTCCGAATCCGACGAATACCAGCAAGAACGACAGCCTCAACAAGGCAGGTGACATCGACGGCGCGGCTGCGCGAAGCGCTTCCCAGGTTTCCGGACGGGCTCCAACCCCTGACCGATAAGCCCAGAAAAGCACGAGAAAGCCGAACAAGGCAATCGGTGCGCCCATAATCGTAAGAACGGAAAACTTCCAGGCTGCTTCGAGCGCTCCCGCCGTGTTCTCATACCCCACGAGCAGGACCGAGAACAAGGTCACCAACTCGACGCCCACCCAGACCAGGTTTGGATCGGCCAGGGTTGGTACCACGACCAGCGCGAACCCGAACAGGTTGTACATCGAATAGAACTGCCACAGGCGGTTTTCGTGGTTTGCGCCGTGACGCATGTACCCACCGGCAAAAATCGCCGCGAGAGCACACACGAACGTCACCACGAGAATCACGAGCGCGCCCAATCCGTCCGCCTCAAACCAACCCGACGCTCCTGTCACGCGGCCCTGCCCAATCACATGGGCCGAAATCACAAGCGCCAGAACGAACGCGGCGCACTGGAAGACGACCGTGACATGCCAAGCCGCCTTTCGGATCGGTGGCAGATAACACAGAAAGGCGGCAAGCAGGGGAAGGACGACGACCGCGATCAGCGCCATGAGACGGGTTCCTCTTTCAGCTCGCTGAGAGCTGCCGGCTCTGTCGTGCCGATCGTTTGTTTGATGTTCCGCGCTAATAGTCCCACGATGACGGCAATCAGCACCACGTCGATCGCGACAGCGAGTTCGGCAATTAAAGGGAGCTCCGCGGCGATCGCGATGCCCGCAAGGAAGGCGCCGTTTTCCATCGCCAGGATTCCGATCAATTGCGGAATCGCCTCCCGTCGCGCCACCAGCGAGTACGCGCCGATCAGGACGCACGCCAAGCCTATGGGCAAGTTGACCCCGATGACGGGATTTCCCGTTGCCGAACTGGTTGGGCCGACCAGGAGTTCAGCGGCAATGGCCAATAGCAGCGCAAGCAAGAGCGACACGGGAATGTTGAGCACTTGCGCGATTTCCCTGCGCACGTAAAGTTCGGGGGCCAGGGTTCGTTTCAACACCCATGGGATTACGATCACTTTCGCGACAATCGTGATCACACCCAGGGCCCACAGATGCATGGAATGCTCATCGAATGCCAACAGAAAGGATGAGCCAGCCAGCAAAAGAGACTGCAGTACAAAAAACTGCAGTACACCCTGGACCTGGCGAGTTCCGACCATGGCGAAAGCACAGATCAGGATCAGTCCGGCGCTTAAGGTATTCAGCGACTCGCCAACGGATAGCTGCACGCTGTGCACCAACTCCTCCTGACGTTACGAGCCGACAAAAATGCTGACGATCATGGCCGCTACCGAGATAACGAAGGCAGCCCCAAGAAATTCGCTGATTCGGAAGAGCCGCAACTTGGACAGCGAAGTTTCGATCATGACCAGAATGATCGCGAAGATCAGGACCTTCACTAAAATCAGTGGGATTGCGATCGCCACTTGACCGAGTTCGTGGCCGTGCGCGAGACCCCAGGGTGCGAGAAGGACGTTCAGAAAGACGCACGCCAGTACCAGAAACTTCATCTGGCCGCCCCACTTCATCAAGGCCGCGCCCCGGCCTGAAAACTCTAAACCCTTCGATTCGTCGATCATTGCCAGCTCAAAGTGGCCGCTGGGATTGTCGACAGGGATTCGTCCGCCCTCAGCGAGAATCAGCATCAAGAACGCAATCAGCAATAACACATGCGCCGGCGAAAAGAAGGCGGCTGCATTCGCAATCCACTTCTGCTGCACGATGTACGGGATCGTCGACTGGGCAACAAAGGAAACCGTGAAGAAGGCGATCATGAAGACCGGTTCGGCAAGAAATCCCACCATCCGAGTCCGGCTTGCGCCCATAGGGCCGTAGGGATTGCCTGTGTCGACCGCCGCTAGAGCTCCGAAAAATCCGGCCAGGCCCAGGAAGAATCCCGCAGCCACCATGTCGCCCATGAATGCAAAGGCCAGCGGGTAGTCTGTCAGAACGGGAATCAACACGGTCACAAATATGGGCGTGACGAAAACCAAATACGGGGTGACTCGGAAGATCCAGGTCGTTTCCGAGGAGATGACTTCATCCTTGTGAAAAAGCTTCCGAAGATCGCGATACGGCTGGAAAATACTGGGTCCCCGCTTGCTTTGAACAATCTCCTTGAAGCGCGAAAGCACCCCGGAGTAGAGAGGGGCGAAACCGAGAACAAAGAGGATCTGGATCAGGTTGTACCCGATTGTTTCCCTCATGCAATGGCTCCGCCGAGAGCGTGCCGAGTCGTCGTTCGAACGACGGCGCCGGATCGGCCGGCTGCACAGTGCGCCCGTCTCCCGATATCACGAACTACAAGCAATCGGAAGTCAGGCGGATGAACGGCGGTAGACACTGCGAGGGGATGCTTCGGGAAGTGCCGCCTCCTATAGCTCGCTTTCGCTGCTCCCATACTCACCCTCTTGCGCCAGGACGAACCCTGGGCAGAACATTGGGAGGAGTTATCAGCCGTTAGGAAAGTGGCGTTTTGTCCCGATGCGATCGGGAAGGCAAACTCCTTTGCCGGAATTCATTGAACCACAAACCGCTTCGCACGGCAAGTTGGTTCCCGCGCCAGGGGTCGGTAGGTTTGCAGTGCGTCGACCGCCTGTCGGCGGGAGGGGGCCTCCAAGGATGCATTTGAGGCTCTTGCTTTTTCGCTGGTGACTTGCGCACAACTATTTATTGGCGCTTTCGCTGCTGCTCCTCAGTTCGACGCCCAGCAGTATGCCCTTCGAAATTTCGATATCGTCAGATGGTCGCCGATGCTCGCCGGATACGCTTTGGCGGCTTGTCGTCGAGATCGGTCACTGAGCGGGGTGTAATAGAACGGCATTATGAAACGGACCCAGCCAAGGGCTGACGGGCGATGGCGCGTTCTAGGCCGATGTGGGTGGACTCGTGCTCAAAAACATGCGCGCAGCCACGCAAGGGCGAAGCATCGAGCAGTAGCTGCAGTTCCGGCAGCGTGTAAGCCGCGCGCACGGAATCGCGATAGAGTTTCCGCATGGCGCCGGAGTAGTGGCGGCCGTGCCAGCGAACGTGAAATGGATGCGCAAGGCGCCCGGGCCGACGAAGATCGCGCAGCAGCATCGCACCGTCGGGTTTGGCGAGGCGCGCCATCTCAGATAGCAAGTGGCGCGGCTCCTCCAGGTGGTGCAACACCGAATTGCACATCACGAAGTCGAAACTGGCATCGGGGAACCCCAGCTTATTGCCGTCCGCAAAGCGAAATTCGACGCGGCCAGCGAGCGCCGGGCCCACTAGATCGAGATTGGCGTGGGCCTGCGCAATCATGTCGGGCGAACGGTCGACGCCAATAAACTTCCAGCGCGTGAGGCGGCGCGCGAGCTTGATGACGATCTGTCCCGGACCCGTGCCGATATCGAGGGCGCGGCCTCGCTCGCGGCCGTTCAGGAGGCGCAGAGCGTGGTCGACGAAGGTGTCGTCGGTCTTGCCGAGATAGGCTTGAGCCGCGGACCAGGAATAGGCTTCGACTTCGCCCGAATCATCCATCACTTCGGGTTCCGGAACGCGCGGAAGATCGAAAAGAGCCATCGCGAAAGTGTAATGAAGTGGCGGGAGCAAAAGCTAGCGCGACGCGAGCATGCTGCGCAGCGTGAACCGGCTCTTCGCGGGAACCAGTCTCGCGGCGGATTCTGAAGTCGCTGTTTCCGCAGGGCTGGGGGCGGGCGGCCAGCCAATGGCGTGGTCGATGGCGTCGAAAGTTTGGCGAGTGGCGCGCTCGATCGTGAGGCATTTCAGGCCGACGCACCAGAGGAAAACACCGCCCTGATCCGTCTGAAATTGAAAGAAATTGGGGCGCCGGAAAAGCCGAGCCCTCGTTGCGTACTTCATCTCCAACCCCTCGCTGTACTGGCCGAAAAATGTCCCGGTGTCATCGGGGGTGCCGAGGGCGAGCAGGAATACGTCGGGAGTCTGCTTGGTCTTCGCGTCCTCGAAGACGGCGTAGCGGTCGCCCTTCCACGCGGGAGAAAGCGCGTCTGCGCGCTCGGCACCGATGAACTGTTTCAGGATTTCTTCGAGCCCGAATTCGCCCATCACGTTCTCCTCAAGCACCTTCCAATCGGACGGGACCAGGCCTTTCCATTCGGGCAGCGTGATTTTCTGCGGCGCGACGCCTTTGAGATACAAATCCGGATGCAGGATCTGCTGCGTCGAAACCGGGGGATTGGCGAAAATCAGGCTCAGATCGCTCCAGCCGGAATGCGCTTTCAAGAATTGCTGCGCGAAGGTGGCGCCCGCAAGATACGGAAAGAGCAAGCCGTCCCGGATGTAAAGCGGCGCTTTCGCGAGATTCGGATCCTTGTCCATTTCCTGAAGAGCGCTCGAGCGCATCAGAAGTGTGATGTCCGGAAGGTCGCGCACGCCGACTTTGTCGTCGCGGAGCGCGTAGTCCACCATCGCCGCCATGGCAGTGCCTTCACTGACGGCATCGCGCGCCATTTCGGCGTCGTCGTTGGGGCGCGCGGCCTTGATCCAGGGATCGATGTGGAAGGACTGGTCCTCGAGGGCGTGGGTGAGCTCGTGCGACATCACCTCGCGCTGCTCGTCAGGCTCGATCCAATCCGCGATATAAAACTCTTTCGCCTTGGGATCGTAGAGGCCGGCAACCTGATCGGTGAGGACCTGAAGCATGAACGAATCGAGCGGAAAATCCTTGGGGATGAGGCCGAAGGCTTCGAGGGCTTTGCGATCGGCGTAGCGCTGCGCGTCGGACTTGTCGTCGTTCTCTTCGCTGATCAGATAAGCGCGAATCTGGTCTTTCGACCGGAGGCTCTTCTTCAGCGGCTCGAGGATGGGAAGGTGCAGGATCTGGCTCATCTGCTCGAGAACTTCGTCGGCGGCCTGGAGAAACTCGGGACTGGGAGTGGGCGCGACCTGTGCGGCGGCAGGCGGGGTTACCGCATCCGGCGAGGCGGAAGCTGGAGACTGCGACTGCTGCGCGCCAACCGCGAAGGCGAAAACGATTAGAGCTGCGAAAATACCGAGTCGCTTCATCCTGAACCCCGAGGGTCTGATGCCCCGATCAGGATAGCAGGTTTCCCGGCGAGTTCCCTTTCAGGCGAGTGCGAGACGCGGTTGGGGCAAGAAACGGTGCCCTATGCGCGTCCGAGGGGAGAGCCAAGTGTGGCGGCGTCGCTATGAAGCTACTGCGGGGCAAAGGCGAGAAAGACGTTGCCGGGCATTCCCCATAACGCGCCGTAGCCGGAGCTGACGTAGACCATGCCTCCGGCGACCGTCGGGCCGCCTCCACCGTCGATCGATCCGCCGTGAGCGGTGACCTGGTTGACTGTCTTGAAGCTTCGCGCCGTATCGAAGTCCCAGATGATCTTACCGTCGTCGGCCGAATAGGCGCGAATGCGGCCGTCGTCCGAACCGGAGAAAACGACACCGGGCATTGCCGTGACAGCGGCAGACTGCGCAGGGCTGCACCGATCAACGTGGCACGTGCCCGATACCGGGGGCGCAGCCCAAATCTGCTTTCCCGTGGCGATATCGAGGGCGAAGAGTCCACCACCCTTTTTCGGGTCGGGCTCGAGACCGCCGGGGAACGGAATGACGTCGATATCGGACAGCGCTTCGTAGACGGCCTTGCTGTCTGCGGCCGGCCCCCACTCAACTCCACCAAGTGGGCCGCCCTGGCCGATCTTCGTTTGCCAGATCAGTTCTCCCTGCTGGTCGGGGTCGAGGGCAAGAACCGCAGACGATTTTTGGCTGACGATCAGCAAGCGCTGGCCATTCGGGAGAGTGCGCAAAAGAGGAGGCGAGGCGAAGTCGTAGTCGCCGCCTGGCTTCTTCGGGCAATTGCTTTTGTCGTTCTGAAGGCAGCTCGTGTTGAACGCGTCGCCGGAAGTGAGCTGCTTCGACCAGACGATTTTCCCAGTCTTCATGGCAATGGCCATGATGGCGTCGCTGTTCGCCGTTGGCGGATCCGAATAGTTGTCGCCGACGCCGACATAGAGGAGCTGCTTCTTCTCATCGACCGTGGGCGAGGACCATAGGCCCCCGCCGGATGGTCCCCAAAGCTGCGTGCCGTCCGGGCTTCTTTTCGTCGGGTGCGGCGCGACGGCTATCGTATATGTGCGCCAGGTTTCCTTTCCGGTTTTTGCGTCGAACGCCACCAGGGCGCCACGAAATGTGCAGCACTCATAGTGCGGATCAGCCGCCATCCATTCCTCGCGCGAGGATATGCCGACGTATAAGCGTCCTTCGTAGAGGCGCGGTGAATCCGTGACGCGGGCATAGGGATGTGTCGTGATGCGGCTCTTCCAGACGAGTTTTCCGGTCAGGGCGTTGAGCGCGTAGACGTTCGTGCGAAAATCACCGAAGTAGGCGAGATTGCCGGGGCCAATCACGATCGCGCTGCGCACGCCCGCGTCCGCCTGAAACTTCCAATAGGTACAGCCGGTCTTTGCGTCAAGAGCGTAGACCGTGCCCATCGGGCTGCCGAAAAACACGCGGCCTCCGACGATCACCGGCTGAGCAAAAGCTCCCCAATCACCGGGAAAACCAAACGCCCATTTCAATTGCAGGCTTGGAACCTGAGAGGCGGTAAGGCCGGCCTGATTTGCGGGCTGGAAGCGGCTGTTGTCGTAGTCGATGCCCCAACCGTTCCATTCAGGCCCGGAAAAATCCTGCGGAGCCGGCCCGGAGCACCGACCGGCGGAGGGATGGCGCGGGCGCGAGCTGCCTGCGCGTTTGCCGGTCAGATATTCGGAGACAGACACGCGCTGGCCGATCGTCAACCGCGCGGCGATCAGGCGCATCGGGCCGGACTTGAGCTGATACAGGATGTAGTCCGGAGACATCGTCTTCAACATGAGATGATTGAAAAAGGGCGGATTGCCGGCCTCGTGGCACGAGGCGCATTTGCTCGCGTAAATCGTCTCACCGAGTTTGGCGGGCGTGGCGGCCCCAGAACCTGACGACGAAGAAAGCGAAAGAATATAAGCCACGAGATCGTCGATTTGCGACTGGCTGTATCTTCCTTTGAACGCCGGCATCGCCGTGCCCGTTTTTCCGTTGGCGATAATTTCGGCCACAGTTTTCGGTGCAAGAAAGCGGCCGCTGAGCGCCGGACCGGCGGATGCACCCTTGCCTTCAACGCCATGGCAGAAGACACACGCAGAACCGTACAAAGCTTTGCCGGAGGCGAGGCGTGTTTCGGTACTCTGAGCCGCAGCCCTCGCGCGCACACCGCCATTGTCTTTTGCAAGAACCGGATTCGATACGCGAGCGAACGGCACGGCGAGCGCGACGGCGAGAATCGCGGGGATTAGCCTCGAGCGCAGCAGAGCGTTCTTCGCGGAGTTCAATCGTGGCGCGGTCGACGTTTTCCATGTGCACCCGCCTGGGTTTGAGATGATGTCGAGAAAATGCAGCGCGGCTTGACTGACCCGGTAAGTTGCCACAGCGCGCCCGATACTACAGCGCGCTTCTCAAGGGGCGCAACAGCGATCTTGCCCCGCGATGTCTCAGGTTTCACCGCCGTGAAGCGACAGGCGCAGCCAGGATGACTTGCAGGGCTTTGCAAAACTCGTCGATTTTGAAGGGTTTTCTCAATATCTGGCAACCGGAATTGCGCACGGATTCGGGGATCAGATCCTCCGTGGCCGTGGAAATCGTAAAAAGGACACGCGCAGAGAGATCGGGGCGATTTTTCTGAATCCAGCCGTAGAGATTGGCCGAAGGATCTTCGTCCGGCAGGTTGGCACTGGCAACAATGGCATCGACTGAGTCGCGCTTCAGAATATCGATGGCGTCGCGCTCGCTTCGCGCAAGCCGGACGGAGGAGCCGCGGGCCACCAGGATTTCCTCTTCGAGCTGGAGCACGGTTTCTTCATCGTCGACCAGGAGAATCTTTCCTGCTGGAGTCTCGTTCGCGCACGTTGTGTCGCTGGACGGCATCGGGGAAGAAACTACCAAAAGCGGCAGCGTGATGGTGAAAGTGGCGCCGCGCGGCGGCGAGTTTCGGACCTGAATTTCTCCGCCATGCTCTTTCACGATGCCGTAGCAAATGCTAAGACCCAGGCCCGTTCCCTTCCCGACCGCTTTGGTGGTGTAGAACGGATCGAAGATGCGGTGAGGATTCTGCACGCCGGGGCCGTTGTCCGTGAGTTCTACGCGCAGGCGGTTTGCGGCGGCCTCGGTGCGAATCCAAATTTCGCCGGGGCCACCTTTCTCTTGGATGGCATCCACAGCGTTGTTGAGGATATTCAGGAAAACCTGCTGCAGCTGATGAAAATCGCCGCCGGTCATCGGCAGATCCGGATCGAACTCGCGGCGAATGACGATGTTGTTGAGCCTCATGTCGTATTCGCGGAGAACAAGCGTGTCCTCCAAAATCTGGTTGAGCTGCACCGGCGCACGCTCGGGCTTGTGCTGGCGCGCGAAGCTCAAGAGATTCTGGACGATGTGATGCGTGCGCTGGGCTTGCTTGTAGAGCTTCTCGAGATAGCTCGCGCCGCGGGAGTTCGTCAGCTCTTCGGATTTCAGAAGCTGGCTGTATCCGAGGATGGCGGTGAGCGGATTATTGAGCTCGTGGGCCACGCCGGAAATCAATTGCCCGACCGCAGCCATTTTCTCGCTCTGCAGGAGCTGTTCCTGCGTGCGCCGCAAGGTTTCGTAAGCCTCGCGAGTCTTTTCGAGAAGGAGTGATTTGTCGATGGTAGTGGCGATCTGATTGCCGATGGCCGAAAGCAAGTTCAACTCACCGGTGGAAAACGCTCGCATCTCGCGGCAACCGACGATGAGGACGCCGGTGATGCGGTCCTTGGTCCAAAGCACGACGACCTGCGAAACCTGGATGCCTTCGTTGCGGTGAAGCTCACGGAATTCTTCGGGCAGGGCCGGAGCCGTGCCCGACAAGATCGTCACTCGGACCTGGCGGATTTGCTGGAGAAGCGAAGCCGATACCTCAATCGGCGCGGCGGCGCGGGCGTAAGCGGAACGGTATCCAACTGCGGCGGCACGCTTGAGGGTTCTCGTCGGCTCGTCGAGGAAATAGACGGCGGCGGCATCGACGGCCGAAAGTTCAGTGACTTTGACGAGCGCGTCGTTAAGGCCTTCCTCAAGCGTCGCGCACTGGGTCAGTAATTCGCCGATCGCGTTCAGAGCGAGAAGTTCCCGGTTGCGCCGGCGGATATCCATTTCGGCCTGCTTGTGCTCGGTGATGTCGAGCACAAATCCTTGGTACGCGACGATCTCGCCGGAATCGTCGCGCGTGGCGAAGCAGGATTCGCGCGCGGTGCGGATTTCGCCGTCGCGCCTGCGAAATTGAAACTCGAAGTCGCTTACTTCGCCGTATTCGTGCAGCAGACGGCGCAGGCGCTGGCGGTCGGCGGAGTTCGCATACAAGTGCGAGGGAATGTCCGTGTCCAGCAACTCCTCGCGAGCGTCGTAGCCGACGATCCGCATGAAAGCCTCGTTGAAGTCAAGGAACCGTCCATCAGGAGTAGAGATGAACACGCCTTCCGGGACTTTTTCGAATAGCGTGCGGAATTTGTTCTCGACGTACCGATGGGCGGTGAAATCCTTCAGGACGTGGATCGTTCCGAGGCGCCCACCCTCGGAATCGTGGAAGCTCGAATCAGTGGCGACGAAATAGCCGTTGAAGGTGGGGTCAATTTCTTCCGACTGACCGGCCGCTCCTTCGCAGTACGGGCACACGACCCAGGGAGCGGTGCCTTGGAAGAGCAGGTCGCGCAACGAGCGTCCGACAAGCGCGATGGGCTCGGCGGCGAGACGTTCGGCGAGAGCCCGGTTGGCGCGTAGAATGCGCCCGTCGGGTGAATGGACGATAATCAGATCGTCGATCGAATCGAAGGTGTCGAGCCATTGCCTGCGGGAAGCAGCCGAACTTTGGAAGAGCTCCACATTTTGGACGGTCAATCCCAGGAGATTCGCAACGTTCACGAGAAAATTCTCTTCGTCTGATTGAAACGTTCGCGGCGCCAAAGAGCCGATGCCAAGCAGGCCCAGTGGGCCTTCCTTTCCAGGAATGCGGACCAACACGACAGAGGCCAGCTTGTCCGCCCCTTTCCAGAGTCGGACAGTGGAGTCTTCAGGGGCGCCGGAGGAAACCACCGGAGTCGACTGGCGGAGAACTGCCTGTACCCAGGCCTCGGCGACAGGGATTCGAGGTTGGTCCTTAGCCACGCCGCCCGGGCCTGCGAAGGCCCGCGTCACCAGACCCGGCGAGTTGCCGGGGTCATCAAGCAGCAAAACGACGCCGTGGCTGGCTCCCAGGATTTCGACAAGGTGGCCGAGAACCGAGTCAAGCACTTGCTCCATCCGGAACGAATGAGTAGCCTCGGCGGTGATGAGCGAAAGGCGGCGGAGCTTCTCACTGAGTTCCTCGGTGCGCTCGCGGCCAGCCTCCAAGACCAGTACAGCCATGGCAATGCCCATCGCGATACCGAACAGGCTGTGAAAGGAAATGCGGAAGAGCTCGAAGCCCTGCTGGACCCATTCTGGACGATCGAGGCCATCCAAGCCGCGCAGCATCAGGGCGGCAGAGGCAAGTTTCCATCCCACACCAGAGTGCTGGGCTTGCGAGCGCCAAAAGATCCATCCCGAGGAGAGATAAATAGCTGAAACAAAGACGGTTGCAATCCAGATCGCCGAATGAGATAGCCTTGGGAGCGAACTGAGGGCAGCAAGCGCAGCCACCGTGCAACCACCCCCAACCCACAGATACTTGAGCTCTTGGGATCGCTTTCGGCACTCGAGAGTTGCTGCAAGAAAGAAAAGTGCCGGCACGGCCGATAGAGTTACCAGAAGGGGCGTGCTGGCAGTCTGGCCGCGCAGCAGATTCTCTATTCGGAGGCCTTCCAGTCCGACGTAAAGCGTCCATCCGGTGAGCCAGTAGCGGAAAAAACGCGCCCGGAAGCCCGGAAGCAAAAGCCAATAAAGGACGAGAATGACCGTGGAGGCAGCGCCCTCCATGAAAGCAACGGCCAGGACTTCTGGACCCAAGACGAGCGTCATCGCACCTTGTCCGAGCGACACCAGGCCGCCCGCCTACGAACCACAACCGAGAATTCGGGGATATCAGGAAGCCATTATAAGAATTAGCACATAGGACAAAATTCCGGCAACAGACACTGTCGCAGGCTGTGCCGTGCCTTATAATGGCGAACGGAGCCACAGTGGATAAAGAGAAAATTCTCGTCGTGGATGACGAAGAGGCGATTCGAGAAGTTATCTCGACGCTTGCTCGAAGCCCAAGGCTATCCCTGCACGGTTGCATCGAACGGCCGCCTCGGTTTCGAAGCGTTCCGAAAGGACTCCTTCGACCTCGTCCTAAGCGATATCGTGATGCCCGAGATGGACGGACTGAAGCTCCTGGCGGCACTGCGCGAAGAAGACCCCGACGTGCCGGTGATCATGGTGACGGCCATGCACGACATCTCGATCGCGCTCGAAGCGATACGCGCCGGGGCGTACGACTACATTCTGAAGCCGTTCGAAAAGGATCAACTCCACCTGAGCGTGCGGCGCGCGCTCGAACACCGGCGGCTCGTCATCGAGAACCGCACGTACCAAAGCGACCTCGAACAGCTGGTGGCGGAGCGAACACAACAGCTTTCCATTGCACTGCAGGATCTCGAGCAGTCGTACGACTACACGCTCGAGGCGCTCGGCGGGGCACTCGATGCGAAGGATGCCGAGACGGAGGGCCATTGCCAGAGGGTGACAGCGTTTACGATCACGATTGCGAAGGAAATGGGTGTGGACAAAGGGTCATTGCGCCAGATCGCGCGCGGTGCCTTCCTTCACGACATCGGCAAAATGGGGATTCCCGACTACATCCTGCGGAAGCCGGGTCCGCTGACCGCCGAAGAGCGGGAAATCATGCGCCGCCACTGCGAGATCGGTTACTCGGTGCTCGAGCGGATTCCTTTTCTGAAGGAAGCAGCGGAAATCGTTCTCTCCCACCAGGAGTTCTACGACGGGACCGGATATCCGCGCGGATTGAAGGGCGAGGAGATTCCGCTGGGGGCGAGAATATTCGCGGTGGCGGACACGCTCGACGCGATGATTTCCGACCGGCCTTACCGCAAGGCACTGCCCGTCTCAGCCGCACGCGATGAAATTCGGCGATTCTCCGGCAGGCAGTTCGACCCGAGCGTGGTCGAAGTATTTCTCGCGCAGCCCGAAAAACTGTGGCGCGACCTCCACGAAAAAATCAGCGATCCCTTCCAAATGACTCAGCTCGAACGCGTATAGCGCGGCGCTTCCTTCAAGCCTCTAAAACACGTACCGCAGTGCGAATTGCAGCTGGCGCGGGTCATTTGCCACATTTGTCAGAACTCCGTACTGCGATCCATTCTCGATATTGTTGTTCGTGAAGTTCGTGGAACCGTAAAGACTCGGATCGACCGACGGGTTGTTGAAACTCGGGTGATTGAATACGTTGAAAGCTTCAAGCCGGAATTGGAGAATCTGGTTGTCCGACCACGGCATGGTGAAGTTCTTCAAGACAGCCATGTCGACGTTGGAAAACCCGGGGCCACGCAGCACGTTGCGTTCGCCCGTGTTGCCCCCGAAGGGGTATGTGAAAGCGGCGTTGGCGGCTGCAGGATCGGCAAAGAGCTGGAGAGCGCCGTCTACCAAGTGAATTTTCTGCTTCACGGCGGATCGAGGCCCGACGAAGACAGCGGGTGCCGATTGCGTGAAATTGATGGGGAAAGCATCGGTGATCGTGTTCCACGGAAAGCCCGTGTGATATTGAATGATTCCGGAAGTGATCCAGCCACCGACGACCGCATCGAGTAGCCGGGAAGAGCTGCCCAAGAATCGCTGCCCGCGGCCAACCGGAAGGCGATACTCGTAGTTCACGCTGACCGTGTGCGTCGCATCGAAATCCGAACTTGCCCGGCACGTGCGCAGATTGCGCAGATCACAGATGAGGCCTTGCCCTGTATAGTCCCAACCGATTACGTCGTTGGTAACGTCAGAAACGTTGTCAATCGAATGGCCGTAGGTGTAGTCGAAATCGAGCTGAAGGTTATTCGACATGCGCTTGCGCAGGCTCAACACGATCGCGTTGTAGCTGGACGCAGCGAAGTTGCCGACGTTGCCGATCGAGCCGGCTTGAGAAAACAACCCCGTATTCGGGGCGATCAGGCCAGCGTAAAAAAGTTCAACATCCACTGTCGACAGATCGCCGGTATAAAAGTTGTTGGGCAATAGCGAGGCAGCAAGTTGCGTGCAGTTGCTGACGGGCGCCGGCAACTGATACGCCGTGCCGACTGCCGGGCAGTTCGCGGCGCCGCCGATCTGCGAGCCAATCTGGTTTTCAAACCAAGGCTGTGCGGTGACAGCGTTCGGCGCCACGCCACCCTGGATTTGGGACTGGACATTGCCGAAGGCTGTGTTCAGAAATTGGCCGGAAGTCGCATCTTTGAAGTTCAGCTGCTGGGCCGGATCTCCGACTCCTATCAGGCGCCGGCCGAACCTTCCGAAATAATCGGCCTCAAAGACGAAGCTTCCCGGAAGCTCGCGCTGGATCCCAAACGATGCGGAGATCGAGTACGGAGCCTTAAGATTGTCGTTCAGCTGAAACATATCGTTATTGTAGTAGAGGCCGTATCCAACGCCGCCGGAAACGAACGGAGTGACGGTCGGCCTTGGTATCGTCCCCGGGGCCGGGGGAGTGGGCGGAGTTGTTAGAGATGTAAAGCGTGGATCGGTGAGAAGAGAATCGTACGGGTCATCGCTGACTCCATACGGCTGCGAAATGGACGAGTCGAAAAGCTGGCCGGTTTCGTCGATTTCAAACTGCAACGTGCTTAGGATGCGGTCGTAAGCGATGTCGCCGCCGGCGCGGATACTGGTCTTACGATCCCCGAAAACGTGACCCAGTAAGCCTTCGGTGAACGACGGCGAGTAGGCAATTGCCACCCGAGGGGCAAAATCGTGGTAATCCGGCTTGTAGTAATTGGGACCGTGATTGGCGGGCCCGCCCAGCGTATAGCTGTCGAAGGGCGCAGCACTATCGCCATTGATGCCGGCGAGTGCCGCAGCCTGACGCGCGGCGAAAAGCTGGGGCTCGAACAGGGTGGGCACAGACTCGAAGCCATTCGCTTCGAAGGGTACGCTGTCGTAATCCCAACGCAGGCCGAAGGTTAACGTCAGGTCCGGAAGGATCTTCCAGCTGTCCTGACCAAAGAACTCGTATTCGTTATAGTGAAAGTCCCGAACCGAAGACGTGAACTGAGGCAGCGGATTCCCGGCGACGTCGTAGTTGTATTGCGCCGTGGTGCTCGCGTAGCGGCCGAGGATGGTGGTGAATGCGTTGTCCCACAGGCTGGCGGCCGCAACCGATTCAGGATTTGAAGGGTCCGATAAAATGTCGGAGGGACGCAAGGTGGGGTTAAGACTCGTGATGAACGACGACAAACCGATGTCTTGAAAATTGATGTCGTTGACATTGGAAGAATGAACGTGGATCCACTTGATGTCGGCGCCAAACTGCAACGTGTGCGTTCCCTTCCGGTCGGTGAAGACATCGTGCAATTCCGGCAACGGGACATTACGGCTCTGCCCGCGTAT
The DNA here is from genome assembly GCA_963836125.1 of uncultured Acidobacteriota bacterium. Lineage (GTDB taxonomy): Bacteria > Acidobacteriota > Terriglobia > Acidiferrales > UBA7541 > Palsa-295. The sequence goes on along the minus strand of CAWIIK010000001.1, from coordinate 380,132 downwards.
ATCTCCGTAGGGAGCCGAAAGGATGTCGAACCCGAAGTCTGTCGGAGCCGTCGGCGCATAGTCCACCGGGAAGGCAAGCAGCTGGCGCGTCAAACCGAAAAATGCCTGGTTGACCATCGAGGAGTTGATGAGCCAAGTGTCTCCCACGACCCAAGAACGCTCGTGGTCAATCTCGGACAGCTCATCGCCAGTATCCTGCGGAAATACTTTGGGCGTATACGTGTCGTTGTCCCGATCCCAGGTTCCGCGCGCAAAAAGGGTATGTTTAGAAGACAAGTTATAGTCGAGTCTTCCGACAAAGGTGTTTTGGTTGGTGTGAGACGGCGCCGTGAACTGGTAGCCCCCGGTGTTAATGCCATCCCCGACGCCGGTGTTGTTTGAGATCGGGTAGCGGCTATCGACAAATGCGAGAAAAGCAGCGTCAGCCCCAACCCCCTGTGGATCGAGCCCCTGGACGGTCTGGGAACCCGGCGTTCCTAGCGCGGGTAAAGTGCTGATGTCACCGCCGGTATTGATATAGGAAAGCTCCCCCTCGCGAAATGGCCCCAATGGCACGGTCAAGTTCTGTGAAAGACCTTCCCTGTCGCGGCGCCCTTCATAATCGAAGAAGAAGAAGAGCTTGTTCTTCAGAATGGGGCCACCAAGGTCACCGCCAAACTGATTGCGTGTAAGCTGGCCCTTGGGGATGCCCGCGAGATCATTGAAAAAGTTGTTGGCAGCAAACAATGAGACTCGATTGAACTCGCTGAGAGAACCGTGGAACTGGTTGGTACCACTCTTCGTCACCAGCGCGACTTGTGCCCCAGAACTGCGTCCGAACGTTGCGTCGGGATCGCCGACGATCGTTCGGAACTCAAGGACCGAATCGATCGGAGCGCGCCCGACGGTCGCAAACGCTTGACCGATGGTTTCGTCATTCACGTCGAGGCCGTCGAGCGTAATGGTCATCTGATCGGCTCGCCCGCCAGTCACCGAACCATACTGTGAGTCGCCTCCCGAAACCTGCACGCCTGGAGCCAGCTGCAGAAGCGCAGCTGCGTCGTTTCGAAACAGACTGGGCAGCGCCTCGACCTGCTCACCCTCGACGACATTGCCAATGCTCGCGTCGGTCGTGTTGATGCTGGCTGCAGCACCCGCCGTAACTTCCACGCGCTGGTTAACGGAACCGAGCTGAAGCTGAACATCGCGAGTGGTGGTGGTCGCGACCGCTAGATAAATCCCCGAGAGAATCGTAGTCTGAAAGCCGTCCTTCTTCACCGTCATCGAGTAGCCCGGGCCCGGTGGGATGTCAACGATCCGATAGCTTCCATCCCCGGCCGTCTTACTGAAGAGGCTCGCACCAGTCAGCGTGTTGGTTAGCTTAATACTCGCGCCAGGGACTGCGGCTCCTGACGTGTCGGTTACGACCCCCGTAATGGAGGCCACGCTCTGCGCAGCTGCGATTATCGGAAAGACAAGCAAGGCCATGAGAATGACCGGCAAGAGCCGCAGATCTCGCATCATTCGCCTCCATTTGTGATGTCTTGAGAATAGAGAGGTAGTACGCTCCAATGCATGTTCGCCGGACCCCAGACACCCCGAAAGGGGCGTAACTTCAGACGCCCTGCAATCCCGATTCCAGAAGATGCGCTCCCACAGCCAGAACTAATCCTCATATAAATCAATAAAATACAAAATGCAAGCGCTCACTGTCTGCTTCCTATATGAAATTTGGTAATACGCCCGAGCAAGATGCCATATCAAGTGGCCCGAATTGAAAGACTCAGGCCGGGTTTCGGCGGCGATAGATGAGGAAGAAGATGCCAACAAACAGCGAGAGAGCCGGCAACAGCAAAATCAAGATGCCGTGGCGAAGAGCGGTGCGTCCTTGGCCGCCCGAAGAAGCCGCATTCTGGTAGCACATGGCGCAGCCCTGGGCTGCGGCGTGTGGCGCCATCATCATCACAGGCGCACCGATGATGAGGAACGCGAGGGTCGCGACAATCAGGATGTGCGACAGGCCATTGCCGGCGCGTGCAAGCTCGATTTCTCCTCTTGGGACTGCTACATTCATAGTTGATCCTGCACCAGCATAAAAACAAACAGGCACAGCCAGAGGGCGTCGAGGAAGTGCCAGTAGATCGAGACGACTTCCACGGCTGTCCTACGGGCGAGATGCCGCCCGCGATGAAAAGCGACAACCAGCATCGCAGCGATTCCTCCGAGCAAGTGCAATCCGTGAGCTGCCGTGAAAACGTAAAAGAAGCTGCTGCTCGCGTTTGTCGCTAGGTAGACGCCGGCGGCCACCAGTTGCCGCCAAGCGAGAATCTGTCCGGCGACGAAGAACAATCCCAGAATTGTCGTGACGCCCCACCAGTGGCGGAAGCCTGCGTCATTCTGTGCGAGAAAATCTCGCCGCGAGCGCGCCAGCGTGAAACTGCTCGCGAGAAGAATCAGCGTGTTCAGCCAGAGGATGCGCGGGACTTCGACCGTCTGCCAGGCGATGGCGGAAAGGCCTTTGCGCACCACGAGCGCGCTCACGAGCGCCGCAAAGAACATGAGAATGCCGCCGAGCGCGATGATCATCCCCGTCACGTAGGTTCGCTGCGGGATTGCGCCCGACCCGAACGCTCCGCCACCATCACCGCCCTGACCGGGCGGCAATCCGCCAGCCCCGTTTCCGCCGGAGCCGCGCAGGTCGATCGCGTCCGTTACGATTTCACTGGGCATGTGAAGCTTCCTCGCCGGCTGCATATGGTTCGTCCGGCACATTTTGCAGCAAGAAATCCTGCGGCGCCCCGGGAACGCTGTAGTCATAGGGCCCGCGATAAACGGTCGGATGGCGGCCGTCAAAATTGTCGAGCGGCGGCGGGGACGACGTGGTCCATTCGAGCGTCGTTGCATTCCAGGGATTGCTGGGCGCGCGCTCGCCGGCTTTGAGGCTGCGGAAGAGATTGTAGAAGAAGATCAGCTGGGCCGTCGCGACGATGAAAGCGGCGATGGTGATGAAAAAGTGCAGGGGCTGCAAGGACGCGAGATAGGCGGGGCCGGTCGAGTCCGCATAGCGACGGATGCCGCCCGCGATGCCGATGAAATGCATCGGCATGAAAATGCAGTAGACGCCGACAAACGTCAACCAGAAATGCAATTTGCCGAGCGTCTCGTTCATCATCCGACCGAACATCTTTGGGAACCAATAATAGGTCGCGCCGAAGATCCCGAAGATTGCCGCCACGCCCATGACCAGATGAAAATGGGCGAGGACGTAATAGGTAGCGTGCAGCATCGTGTCGAGGGCGGGCTGCGCGAGGAAAATTCCGGAGAGGCCGCCCGTGATGAAGAACGAAACGAAGCCGAGCGCGAACAGCATCGGCACGTGAAATTGTATTTTGCCGCCCCACAGCGTGCCGAGCCAGTTGAATGTCTTGACGGCGGAAGGAACGGCAATCGCCAGCGTCAACATCGAAAAGGCCAAACCGGAATACGGGTTCATGCCACTGACGAACATGTGATGGCCCCAGATGAGGAAGCCGAGAAATCCGATTGCGCACATCGCCAGCGCCATGACCCGGTATCCGAACACCGGTTTGCGGGAAAAATTGGCGAGGATGTGCGAAGTTACGCCCATGCCCGGAAGAATCGCGATGTAGACCTCGGGATGGCCGAAAAACCAGAAGAGATGCTGCCAAAGCAGCGGCGATCCACCATTGCGGATCTGCAATTCGCCGTTGACGACGAGGCCGGCGGGCAGAAAGAAGCTCGTGCCAGCGGAACGGTCAAGGAGAAGCAGGATTCCTCCTGCGAGGAGAACGGAAAAGGCCAGCAGGCTGAGAATTGCGGTGACGAACCAAGCCCAGACCGTAAGCGGCATGCGCATGAGCGTCATTCCCGGCGCGCGCATGTCGATCGTTGTCGAGATGAAGTTGATCGAGCCCAGGAGAGAAGCAAAACAAAAGATCAAGATGCTGACGAGCCAAAGAGTTTGACCAGTTCCTTCCCCCGGGCCGGTGACGTCGCCGAGACCGCTCAGCGGAGGATAGGCCGTCCATCCGCTGATCGGCGCGCCGCCGCGAACGAGAAACGCGGAAATCATGAACAGAAATGCGGCGCACGTGAACCAGAAGCTGAGCATGTTGAGCCGCGGAAAAGCCATGTCGGGCGCGCCGATCTGGATCGGGAGAAAAAAGTTTCCGAACGCGCCCTGCGGAGCCGTTGTAAGGACGAAAAACACCATCAGCGTGCCATGCATGGTAACGAGCGCAAGATACTGCTCGGGCGTCAGGATGCCGCCGGTGATGAACGGAAGATGGGCGGCCGGCCAGACGAGATGAAAGCGCATCAACAGAGATAGCACGATTCCAATCGTCACGGCGACGAGCGCCAGAAAGAAATACTGGAGGCCAATCACTTTGTGGTCCGTGCTGAAAATATAGCGGCGAATAAAACCCTTCTCGGCATGGGCGTGCGCGCGAGCGAATTCGGGATGCGTGCTCGCGGGCGCGTTCACTGGGCAGCCGCCTGCTGCTTGAGGAAGCCGACGTAATCGTCTGGGGAGACGACGTTCAACATGCTGTGCATGTGGTAATGCCCAAGGCCGCAGAGCTGCGTGCAGACGATTTCGTAGTGACCGATGCGATCCGGCGTGAAGTGCATCGGAATGACCATGCCGGGCACGGCGTCCTGCTGGAGGCGCAGCTCACGAACGAAAAAGTTGTGAATCACGTCCTGCGAGCGGATCAACAGCTCGACCGGGCGGTCGACCGGGACCGTGAGCGACGAAGTGACGATGTCGTCTTTGCCCGCCGGATCATTCGGATCGAGGCCGAGCGGATTGCCCGTGGCGGGACTGACGAGGCTTGCGTCGAGCCGACCGAATTTGGCGTCTGGACCGGGATAGCGAAATGTGTAAACGAACTGGCTCTCCGTGACTTCCACCTGAATCGGGTCGCCTGCGGCGGGTGCGATCTCGAGATCCGCCCACACGCGATTCCCTGCGATTCCCAGGCCGAGAAAGACACACAGAGTGATGCAGGTCCACGTGATTTCCATCCACGTGCTGCCGCGCGTGAAGTGCACCCGCTGGCCGCGATCGCGATAGCGGAGAATCATATATGCCAGGCCCAGCTGCGCGAGCACAAAAGCGGCGCCGGCGGCGTAAAGCGTCAGATCATACTGACGGTCGACGAGAAGCGCCGCGGAGGTGATCGGCGGCGGCGCGGGGAAAAGATGCGCGACGAAAATGTAGACCGTGGCCGCTACAAGAAGAATCAGCAACAACGCGAGCGAGACGGCTGGTCCCGCAGAGCCCCGGTTGGGACTTCGGAAGCGCGTCGCACCTGCGGCCTGCCGTTCGGTTCGCAATAAGATGCCTGACAAATCGGATGGAACCCGAGATCATATATAAATGCCGGGGGGTTTTACACCTCGAAGTGCTCGAACAAACGCCCCGCGTGGGTGGCGCTGGAATATCGAAAGCGCGGAATTCCGGCCGGAAGGCACGGCGGCTTTTCTTTGCGGAGATTTTGGTGCGGTCTAGTAGATTCTAGCCATATTTGCATATTTACTAGTATTTGTGCGCATTCCTGCAACTTGTTGACGGTCCCGTTGCCAATGTGCTAGCTTCGCCTCAATGAGACCCAAGGTCGTTGTCCTGGCCCGAGTAAAGGATGGAAACGCCTATCCGTTTTTGCCAGTCGAGATCAAAAGGGGTCGTCCGATTCCCGTAGAGGGTGCCACGGGTTACTACCTTCGTTTCACAGAACACAAAAAGCGCAAGGTCGAGCCGGTCGGTGTGAATCTCGATCTCGCGTTTATTGCCTTTCAGAACCGTGAATTGAATCTCACGAGGAGGCGTCTGGGCTTAGCGCCAATCCATGGGCCGGCCGGGCTTGTCCAAGACTTCAAGGACCATGCCAATAACCGCGTGAGGATATCAGACACGGTCAAGAAGTACATCGAAGATCTAGAGGCGTCGGTTGAGACATGTAGTCCAGAATCCGAGTCCGACGCTTGATCCATCCACTAGGTCGAGTAGCCACTTTTCCGCCGTCCGCCACTGACAAACAACACCCATCTGACTGCTGTGTGTGACAACACGCAGCCCAATCTCTGACTCAGTACACTCTGACTCAGTACACTAGACAGCTTCGCACACCAGCAGTAGAATCCCACCCGTTTGGGGGCACCGCGATGAGCCAGATGGCGACCGACGCACGAATAGATAAGAGCATGCTGATCCAAGTGGAACATATCTTGCACAGCGAAACCCTGCGCAATTCTGAGACCCTAAAGCGCCTGCTAAGATTTCTTGCAGAAAAGTCCGCTGTCGGTGACGCCGATCAACTAAAGGAATATACGATAGCCGTGGACGCGCTGGAGAGACCATCCACGTACGATCCGAGACATGACTCCGCCGTTCGCATACAGATCGGGCGCCTCCGCCTGAAGCTGGCGGAGTATTACCGAACCGAAGGCAAAGACGATCCGCTGATTATTGATCTACCCAAGGGACACTTTAAGGTGACATGCGTACCCCGCACAACGATCGACGAGTTCCCGTCGCGCGCGAAGAGTGGCACTCAGCGGATAGTCGCATGGATACGAGCTTCGACGTGGCTCATCTTGATAGTTGTTATAGCGTGGGGCGCATATTCAATCGTTAGGATCCGACGCGCGGAGGCAGTATCGGTGCCGCCCGGGGCAATCTGGACACCTGAATTGGAAGTACTGTGGCGACCATTCGTGGGCACGCACCATCCGACAATCATAGCACTTCAGGACCCGTTGTTTGTGGAGCTGCTATCGGGATCTGGAATCTACTACCGTGACAAGTCGTCCCATGACTGGAACGAGGCCCTTAATTCTCCAGGCGTGAAAGCCCTAAGGAATGCATTTAAAGACCCAAGCGTGCAGCCCAGCCGGTACTATACGAGTTTTGGAGAGGTGAACGCAGCATTCCTTCTCGGAAAACAGTTAGGAGCGCGAGAGTCAAACGTCTCCATAATGAGAAGTAGCGAGCTATCGTGGCAACAGCTTGCCGATAATAATGTGGTCTTCGTAGGGGTACGGACCTTTTTCAATGGACCATCACCCGCTATGCCGCTTCAGCCAGAATTTGTGCCCGTTGACGAAGGAATTCAAAATCTCCATCCCAAACCCGGCGAGCCGGAGATGTTCGCAGACCACTTCTCAACGGCACCCGAAGAAGCAGGTGAAGTCTACGCCTTGGTAACCCAGTCGCCAGGTCCGATGGGTAGGACCGAGGTGGAAAGCTTTATGAGCAATCGAGCTGCCGGTTATGTAAGCGCGGTCCAGTGTTTTACCGACTCCATTTTTGCGCAGACACTCGTTGCCAAACTGATGAGGGCATACGGAAAAGTCCCTCGTTACTATCAGGTTGTGCTCAAGGTTGAATTCAAAGATCAGGTCCCTACGCAGACTTCATTTGTGCTCGGCCGCGAGTTGCACTAAAGACCCTGCATAGATCATTGGCAGAGGCATGGATGCACGAACGCTGCCGGAAGCTATGGAATCTGCAGGTCTGACACGCGTACGCTTGGTACTGTTCGAATCATCATCCACCCCTCCTTTAATCGTTTATTTGCCTGATCTGTGGTCGTCGCAGTTATGCCGCAAGCAACGTGGTGGGTCTTGCAAGCGGCGAGAATCTTCTGATTAGCCGCCTCTATTTCAGGCGAGTCCATTGGAACGCCGAGGTATTGATGTAGATCTGCGTCTGCACCGACGAAGAGTGCTCCGACACCCGGCACCGCAGCAATTTCGTCCACGTTCTTCAGGCCCTCCGCGGTTTCGATCATGAGAATACACAGGATGTCCCCTTCGGGATTAAGCGGCCAAAGGTCGGCATGCTGCATGTATTCATCATGCGAGACGCCCCACACATATTCGGCATTCATCGACCCTTCCCCACGCTTCCCTGCTGGCAGCGGATACTTCGACGTCTGCGACTGGGGATAACGCATAAACTGAACGATGTATCTCGCCTGATCTGCGTTATCAACCCCATTGAAGATCACGCCCATTAAACCTTGGTCCAGCGCCTGTTTGGCAACCCACTCGTTACCTTCCATGTCTCGTCCATAGGGAGGAAATCGTGCAAACAGAGCCACTTTTACTAACGCATCGCCCCTCTTGATTGCTTCCCTCTTATCAACCATGAAAGCTGCGCACTCAGCCAAGTCCTTGATGTCGAAAACTCCGTGTTCCATGTCGAGATACACGTAATCGAAATTTATGCGAGCGAATGATCAACAATTAGCCATCGAAAAATCGGAACTTGTTGTGCCAATCATAGGTTTTCCTGCCGCCAGCTTCGCAATAGCCGGATTCAAATGCGTTGGTGCCCCTTGTGCGAAGGTGACGTGCGCCAGCACGATCAAAGTGGTTACAAGGAAAAGTCCTAGGATTAATGCCGACGTTAGGCGAAAACCAAGAACCCCAACAGGAACAATTATTCCCTTCATTTACGCTCCTCCTTATTCTAGATTGTGGTCAAATTCGAAAGCTCCTGCCCGAACCTTTGGTAGAGCGACATAGCACTGCATGTGTGAGCGCAACACCTCCTCGAGAGAAAACTGTAATCTTGAGAGTTGCTCTTCTCTCAATCGATAGGTCGAAACTAGAAAATCGCCTTAAGCGCAAACTGAATTTGGCGCGACGTGGTTACCGTAGACGTGATCTAGCCCGTCGTAGCATTCGGAGCTTCCGAGTAAGAGCCAACGTCGGTGAGCGAACCATTGAATACAGTAGCGTTAGGCATGCCGAAATTCGGATGATTTAGGATGTTGAAAAACTTCTGTCCGAAATTCGAGCATTCCGTGTTCGCCCAAGAACCCCAAATGAGTATCCTTTAGCTAGAGAGAAAGTCAAATTCGTCAACCCCAACCCTCGTAACATCCCGCAGCTAGCATTCCCGAGAGTCCCAATAGAGTCCAACTCGAACATCAACGGATTGAACCACTGCTTGGGGTTGTGTGTTATAACGGTATTCTTATTGTAGAGAACGAATGTCACTGTCTCGGTGCCAAGTGTGGTCGTGGTTGTCGTGGTTCCCAAATCAACCCGATCAGAAGGTGTATACGCAGTTAGGCTGCCGGAAAGAGAACGCTGGGTGCCAGCCATAGGCGTAAAAGAAAATCCCGATTCAGCGGTTAGAATGCCCGATGTCCACCAGCCGTTCAGCAACTTCGACGCGAACCCCTCGGAACGAATCTTCGGGAAGTAGTAAATAGCATTAAAATTAAAAACATTCGTGATGTCGTAGCATGCAGAACCTCTATCATATCTCGTGTCCCAGTCGTCGATGGGAAGTATCATTCCGAATCCCGACGTATTGCAATCGCTGTTAGCAAACTGAGTTATTTCATCGTCAATTAAGTAGCTATACGTGTAAGAACTCTGGATGAACAAACCATAGCCTACCCGTTTATTTAATGTTGCCTGCAGAGCATTATATGATGATGTCCCGATCGTGTCGTACTCAACAGTGCCTAACCAGTTCGGATTCGCCCTCGTATTAGTCCCAGTGTAGGTCGGAATACCATTGATAAGCGCCGTGGAATCTCCGGATTGCTTCAGTTATGTGAGCAAGTGACTCCCTCAGTGCCAACATAAAAATCGCGAGCACATACTTGAGGTAGTTGTCGTTCGATGGTCAAACTGTATTTTTCCGCGTAAGTTGATTTTGATGATATCAAAGCCCAGAAGTTATGCGCCTCTGCGCTGTGAATGTGATGAAGAGTCAAAACGCGTTGGTACTATTGATGTTGGTGGCAATGAAGTGTATGGGTAATCGCCTCTAGATGCCGAGAACAGCATGACGTGATATTCCCCACATCGTCGTAACACCAAAGCCGCGCGAATCGCCAATTTTCCATTGCCTAGCACGTCCCAACCAAACCGATTCTCGCTGGAGGTTTATGAAGCCTGTCGGATTCTGAACATAGGACCCGGTGTGGGGTTCGCATCCGTAAGTGGATTGCGCAGGCATTTTCGTAACCACCTGTCTCGTGCGCACCGTCATGAATTCATACCGCAGTCCCAGATTCACGGTGAGTCGCGCAACGCTCGCCAGTCATCCTGGCATAAAAGCCAAGGTATAGAACATATCGTTTCGACTAACGATTGCAGCCAGCCATTCCCTTGGCCTGTCCAGTCGTAAGGTATGCCTTCCAGAACAGAGCGAGGTTGAAAGCTCAACGACCCGGTCCTGTTGTCTGCCTGTTGCATGCCGTTATTGTACTTATTCAACAACGTTCCGAACCTCAGAGCGTGCTTTCCCCTCGTGTAATAGATGTCGTCGGTTATGTCATATGTATTCAGGATTGCGTACTGTGGATCGCTCTGACTCCCACCGAACCCAGTGAGCCCACTGATACCGAGCGGAACCATTGGGCTCCTGTGATATAAGAAAGTTCCGACTGGTAAGCGAAGCCGCGCCGTTCGGATAATAATTGTCCTCATTAAGGTGGTTCGGCTGTACGAAACACGGATCGTGTTCAGTAACGTCGGGGAGAAAATATGGTTCTCCGACAGCGTTAAGAAATGGTCCTCGCTGCTAACCTTGTATTGGAATTGAGGGAAACCTGTCGTGTTACCCGAACTGACGCCAGAACCATACGAGCCCAAATTGCACGGTCAGTAGTGTATCGGCCAAACATGCTGTCCGACCCGGAAAAGTGTGGTCCACACGTATCTGCCATAATCCGCACCCTCTGACTTGCGGCAGGTAATGTGTATTGGTTGTTAGCAAATTAGCACCGGATATAGTGCCAACATGGGTGCTGTCACAGAGCAATTGTTACCGAAGAAGTTGCTCCCAACTGAGAGCACTCGGTGTTCGTGATGACGGTTCCCGCCGGCCGTGACATCCCGCTCCTGGAACATTGTCGATAACAGTCTGACCGAGCGTTTGCGCAGCCCTTCGTACACGGCGTAGAAGAATGTTTTGTCCTTTTGGATTGGTCCGCCAAATGCGCCACCGAAGTCATTCCTTCGGAACTCGGCAGCCCATGTCCGCCGCTTCCGCAGCCGTGTCGAAGTAATTCCGTGCATCGAGCGCACTATTCCTCAGGTATTCGAAAGCATCGCCGTGGAACTGGTTGGTGCCAGCCTTGCTAACCATGATTACTTGGGATCCGCTTACGAGTCCATACGACGCGTCAAAAGTACCAGTAACAACCCTGAATTCTTGAATGCCATCTACGCCGAGCGTTTCTCCGCCTTCTTGTCCCGGATTTCCACCCCGCATGTTAACTAAGGATGCGCCATCGAGGAAGTAGCATTTGACCGAAGCGTTGAACCGCTAGCGCTATAGTATTCACCTTCCGTACCACCTTCCTGAGAACTACCCACAACGTTCGAGTTAACAGTGATGCCGCTTTGCATCAAAGCCAAATCGAGGTAATTTCAACCATTCAGCAGCAGGTCCGTCATCTTCTCCTCGTCGACGGTTCCGCCCAACGCAGCGTCCGTTGTATCAACGAGCGGCACTTCTCCCGTAACTACCATGTTTTGTTGAGTCGCCCCAACGCGCAACGTGAGATCGAGATTCATTTGCTGGGTGACCTCCAACGTCAGCCCCGCCCTCGTCTCAGCTTCAAAGCCTTGTTTTTCCACCTTTACCGAGTAATAGCCCGGTATAAGTGCCGGGAAGCGAAACGAACCATCGTCTTCGGTTGTCTGAGTCCGCACCTCGTTCGTGTCCGTGTTCAGAACGGTCACGGTCGCCTTCGGTACCGTTGCGCCCGACGGGTCGAAAACCACTCCGAGAATTGTGCCGTTCTGAAACTTGGGCCAGCGCCGGCCCGCCTGTCAAAAAGAAAGCGCAGATACCACAACACAGGAACGAAATCAGCTTGCGACGATTCTCAGCCCACCCGTATAACTTCATTTTTCCTCCGATTTACGCTCTTTGAACAACCTCTTAGGAGCCCCTATGGCGCAACTCAACCAAACAAACAGCTTGTGCGCGGATAGCACGCGAGCATCTGCGAGTTCGGTGTTAGCCTGTAGCAGAACCCAACTAGCCTTCAAAGCAGATACAGGTAACAAACGAGTATGTCGCGTGTTATGGTGCGCACTGTTCCTCTTATTTGAAGCAGTCCCTTCTCTGCAAGAGCAGAAGCAGCATCAGGTGTGTCGGAGAGCATCGGAGAATTCGCGCGGTTGAACTAGCCAACCGGTCTTCAAAGAAAGTCGCCGTGAGCTAACCTATTGAATCCCGCATAATATAGCGAATCTTTCTCCAGTATCCTGCGTCTAATTGGATATGGGAAATCCTGCTGGAGTCCGTCGCGATTTTGAAGCATTAAAATAAACAACGTTTGAAGCCATCCAGATGTTAGCGCAGCTTGCGCAAGCCGAGATTGCTCGCGGCTCCGCGTTGTCCCGCAAACGGTGCCCGTTGGTGCACCACTATCGCACCCAGGCAAGTCCGCGCTCCGGAAGCGGAGCGCGCTGGTCGCAAGCCGCGCTTGAGTGAAAAGCAGCGACAGCAGTTAGAGAAGCACCTGCTCAAGTCCGGAGCGGCTCAGCTATGAAACCCCGTTGTGACCTGTCCGCGTGTGGCTCATTTGATCGAGCAGGAATTTAACGTTCGCTATCACGATAGCCATGTCTGGAAAATTCTGGTTGGTCTGAGCTGGAGCCCGCAGCGGCCGGAGGAGCGAGCACGAGAACGCAATGAAGAGCAGATCCTCAATTGGAAGAAGAAGGTCTAGCCGGAACTAAAAAAAGCGCGCCGAGAAGAGCGTATCCTCGTCTTCATCGACGAAAGCGAACTGAGTCAGCGACCGCATCGTTGCCGCACTTGGCCCCTCGCGAACAAACCCCCATCCTGCAATACAACTTTAATTGGAAGAGTCTGTCGGTCGCTGCCAGCCTCACCTTGTGGAACTTTTACTTTCGTATCTATGCCGGAACCATCAAGAAAGCACAGGTCGTGAACTTTCTGAAAGCCTTGGTGCGTCATCTGAACCAGCCGTTACTGATTGTGTGGGATCGTCTGCCGAGCCATCGCAGCCGGTTGGTGCAGGATTACATTGCCAGTTTGCAGAGCGGGATTTTCACTGCCTATCTTCCGCCCTACGCGCCAGAACTAAATCCAGTCGAGTACATCTGGGGTTACTGGAAGCAGCACGAGCTACCCAATGTCTGCCCCATGAACTACTAGCAACTAAGTGAAGCAGCGCAACGAACGCTACGTCGCATGCGCCGCCGTCCGCAACTGATCACCGCCTTCTGGAAGCAATCTTCTTTGTGGCCAGAATAACTTTATATTATGCGGGAGTCAGTAGTGCGGCGAGCTAAGCGAGCAACGAAAGTGGCGTCGCGAGTTGCGATCCTCGAAAGTTTAAAGGAGCCGCCTTAGTCTTGAGAACCAAAGCTTTGTCCTCAACGCTCTAGCCCGAGCACCGTCATCATTGAAGCCAGAACAAAAACGCTGATCCCAAAAAAAAAAAAAAAAAAAAAAAAAAAAAAAAAAAAAAAAAAAAAAAAAAAAAAAAAAAAAAAAAAAAAAAAAAAAAAAAAAAAAAAAAAAAAAAAAAAAAAAAAAAAAAAAAAAAAAAAAAAAAAAAAAAAAAAAAAAAAAAAAAAAAAAAAAAAAAAAAAAAAAAAAAAAAAAAAAAAAAAAAAAAAAAAAAAAAAAAAAAAAAAAAAAAAAAAAAAAAAAAAAAAAAAAAAAAAAAAAAAAAAAAAAAAAAAAAAAAAAAAAAAAAAAAAAAAAAAAAAAAAAAAAAAAAAAAAAAAAAAAAAAAAAAAAAAAAAAAAAAAAAAAAAAAAAAAAAAAAAAAAAAAAAAAAAAAAAAAAAAAAAAAAAAAAAAAAAAAAAAAAAAAAAAAAAAAAAAAAAAAAAAAAAAAAAAAAAAAAAAAAAAAAAAAAAAAAAAAAAAAAAAAAAAAAAAAAAAAAAAAAAAAAAAAAAAAAAAAAAAAAAAAAAAAAAAAAAAAAAAAAAAAAAAAAAAAAAAAAAAAAAAAAAAAAAAAAAAAAAAAAAAAAAAAAAAAAAAAAAAAAAAAAAAAAAAAAAAAAAAAAAAAAAAAAAAAAAAAAAAAAAAAAAAAAAAAAAAAAAAAAAAAAAAAAAAAAAAAAAAAAAAAAAAAAAAAAAAAAAAAAAAAAAAAAAAAAAAAAAAAAAAAAAAAAAAAAAAAAAAAAAAAAAAAAAAAAAAAAAAAAAAAAAAAAAAAAAAAAAAAAAAAAAAAAAAAAAAAAAAAAAAAAAAAAAAAAAAAAAAAAAAAAAAAAAAAAAAAAAAAAAAAAAAAAAAAAAAAAAAAAAAAAAAAAAAAAAAAAAAAAAAAAAAAAAAAAAAAAAAAAAAAAAAAAAAAAAAAAAAAAAAAAAAAAAAAAAAAAAAAAAAAAAAAAAAAAAAAAAAAAAAAAAAAAAAAAAAAAAAAAAAAAAAAAAAAAAAAAAAAAAAAAAAAAAAAAAAAAAAAAAAAAAAAAAAAAAAAAAAAAAAAAAAAAAAAAAAAAAAAAAAAAAAAAAAAAAAAAAAAAAAAAAAAAAAAAAAAAAAAAAAAAAAAAAAAAAAAAAAAAAAAAAAAAAAAAAAAAAAAAAAAAAAAAAAAAAAAAAAAAAAAAAAAAAAAAAAAAAAAAAAAAAAAAAAAAAAAAAAAAAAAAAAAAAAAAAAAAAAAAAAAAAAAAAAAAAAAAAAAAAAAAAAAAAAAAAAAAAAAAAAAAAAAAAAAAAAAAAAAAAAAAAAAAAAAAAAAAAAAAAAAAAAAAAAAAAAAAAAAAAAAAAAAAAAAAAAAAAAAAAAAAAAAAAAAAAAAAAAAAAAAAAAAAAAAAAAAAAAAAAAAAAAAAAAAAAAAAAAAAAAAAAAAAAAAAAAAAAAAAAAAAAAAAAAAAAAAAAAAAAAAAAAAAAAAAAAAAAAAAAAAAAAAAAAAAAAAAAAAAAAAAAAAAAAAAAAAAAAAAAAAAAAAAAAAAAAAAAAAAAAAAAAAAAAAAAAAAAAAAAAAAAAAAAAAAAAAAAAAAAAAAAAAAAAAAAAAAAAAAAAAAAAAAAAAAAAAAAAAAAAAAAAAAAAAAAAAAAAAAAAAAAAAAAAAAAAAAAAAAAAAAAAAAAAAAAAAAAAAAAAAAAAAAAAAAAAAAAAAAAAAAAAAAAAAAAAAAAAAAAAAAAAAAAAAAAAAAAAAAAAAAAAAAAAAAAAAAAAAAAAAAAAAAAAAAAAAAAAAAAAAAAAAAAAAAAAAAAAAAAAAAAAAAAAAAAAAAAAAAAAAAAAAAAAAAAAAAAAAAAAAAAAAAAAAAAAAAAAAAAAAAAAAAAAAAAAAAAAAAAAAAAAAAAAAAAAAAAAAAAAAAAAAAAAAAAAAAAAAAAAAAAAAAAAAAAAAAAAAAAAAAAAAAAAAAAAAAAAAAAAAAAAAAAAAAAAAAAAAAAAAAAAAAAAAAAAAAAAAAAAAAAAAAAAAAAAAAAAAAAAAAAAAAAAAAAAAAAAAAAAAAAAAAAAAAAAAAAAAAAAAAAAAAAAAAAAAAAAAAAAGATTCACTACGAGTCCGTACATGAGATCAACGGCTGGCCAGACCTCCGCCGCCGTCTGCAGAGGATCGGCGCTGCTCGCGTTCTTTCACCCCGCTCTACCTGATGACCCGATTATTTTCGTCGAGGTGGCACTTGAGCATAATCTCTCCGACAATGTCGAGCCCCTGCTCGATCCGAACACGCCTGTGTTCGAATCCCAGACGGGCGGATACGGCTATCTTTTATTCCATCAACAATTGCCAGCAGGGTCTCCGCAACATACCCTTCGGCAATTTCCTGATCAAACAGGTGGTCACTGAAATCGCCGCTGAGTTGCCAAATATCAAGACTTACGGCACGCTTTCGCCGCTACCGCGCTTCGCGCGTGCTCTGCGCGACACCCGAAATGAACAGGGCTTCACAACCACCCGACTCGCGCGTTTGTTGGCGGACTACTCTGGAGAATTGACCTCGGCGGCGAAAGATGGCGACCCCGTGGACGCCTTTTTTCATCTGCTCAAGCAGCCGCTCGCGCATCGCGAGATCCTGGCTGCACCGCTCGCACGTCTCGCTCTTGCATATCTGACCAAAGCGTGCGGCCCGGATGGCAGACTCTACGATCCTGTGGCCAACTTCCATCTTTCGAATGGAGCGCGCCTCGAGCGCATAAACGCCTTCGGCAACACGCGTCCCTACGGCCTGGAGGCTTCCATGGGCGTCATCGCGAATTACTGCTACTTTCCTGAAAAAATCGAAGAGAACCACGAGCGTTTTGTCCGCGGCGGCTGGATCAGCCTCTCCCGTGGTTTGCTCCGGGAGAACGACCTCGTCGCGGCCGTGTGGCAGGAGCCGACGAGAAGACCCTCGCGAGAGAGACAGTAGCCGCGACCGTCCGGCGCACTTAGCGCCGTGGTTCGGTGCAGCTTCGGCTCGCGATACGGCAAACGTCTCGCTAAGCGTCGTCGCTCCCGCTGTTCAACCGTGCCCAGCTAGACTGTTCGCGCAACATCGGGGTATGCTCGGTTTCTCTTTCAGATAGGAGCCATCAATGATAATAAGCGACAGATTGCGGGCTTTGCGGGAAGAAAAGAAGCTCTCACAGGGCGACATCGAGAAACGTACGGGGTTGCTCCGCTGTTACATCTCGCGCGTCGAGAACGGCCATACCGTTCCAGCGATCGAAACGCTGGAAAAACTGGCGCGGGCTATGAAAGTCCCGCTCTATCAACTCTTCTACGACGGCGAAGAGCCACCCGAGCTTCCAAATCTTCCCAAGCGGAGGAGTGCGGACGATATCGCATGGGGAAGCACGGGGAAGGATCGACAGGCCCTTGATCATTTTCGTCGTCTGCTGGGCCGCGTTGACGAACCAGACCGGAAGCTATTGCTTCACATGGCACAGAAGATGGCGCGACCGAATCGCCATCCAGCAAAAGCCTAGCTGCCGATCATCGCCGGAATCGTCTAATGGTGATGCCAAATCAACTCGGAGCTGCGATCGATCTTCCAGAAACCCGACCCGGAAACGCCTGCTGATCTGGATCTCCTCGTGCCTTCAACGGGTCACCTTTTCGTTTGTTTCCATCATTCAACACGCTCCGGTTCCAGTCGAAAATCAGAGCGAGGAACATCGTTTATCAGGCGAAAAGTGCCAACACATTTTTGTCCAGACGAAGTGATTGTCACTTTTACGAGATAGCGATTTCTCCTCAATTGCCAATTCTGATTGCGCCACGGAGGCCGGCAAAAATACGACTCATTGTTCCATCCGTAACAATCTTCTTCATCGTCGAACCGGGCAGCAACATCCAGGAGTTCGTTTTCACCGGGATAGACATCAATTCGGGACTAACCGCCTAGTCTATCGGGGTCGATCAATTGGAATTGTGGCGCGCCTTTGGAGTCCACAATGGGGATCGCTACAGGCTCGCGAGAGTTGCTCCAACGCCCCGTCAATTACCGACCGAAGACATCCTGTTGTCGAGATGATGGAAGGTAATGCTCGCCCGGCACTGTAGTCCTGGTGCCCGCATCATCCATTGTGCCCACCTCGGGAGCGGTTCGTTGAACAGCTTGAGACGAAGAAACCGCGCGTCGCGAGCAGGACGGCCTTGATATGGCCTATCAAGTGGCGGACTTTCTATCGACAGCGTAAGGCTCGGCCTACGAAGATGTTCTACAACAAGCGTGATTAGGATTGCGATGAACGCGCCAACAATGACCTGCCACACAGAATCTCCGTCATTCTCACCAATAAATCGTCTCGCTGCTTATAACTCGGATGGCGTGGGAGCGCAAGCCACGCGCTGTCAAAACTCGGAGCAACGTAGGAAGCCCTCCTGTTTGCAAATAACTGTTTGAACAAGAACCATTGCCTGAAAGTAACTTTAGCTGAGCCTAACATCGAGGGGAAGCTAGCTTCTGTTCTGGCACCAAAACAAAATCGCAAACGAGGAAAAGAAATGAAAATAGCCACAATGGTTCTGTCCTTATTGCTGTTCTCCGGTTTTGCATTCGCTCAGAGCCCCGATCCATCGAAGTGGATGTGCCGCAATCTTTCAGACTCTGGAGGCTTCACATACCAAGGTGAAACGATTTTCGGAACCCAGGCATGTCGCCCGATTCCACAAGCGGCGCCCGCAAATGGGCAAGACGCAGGGATGGCCGCGGTATCTGGCTCGGTTACTGCGCCCGTAGCTGCAACGCCGCAGCCCGCTCCCACTGCGGCTCCGGCGCCGGCTGCAGTACAGCGCCCGTCAGCGACGGCAAGACGCGTGTGTTCGTAACGGACAGTCAGTCATGGGAAACGCGCGGTGGATCGGCAGGAGGTGGAAATAAGAACGGCTGGGGTCAAAGCAGTTGGATAGCTGGTGGAGCGCGTCCGCAAACGGCCGAGATCATCAAGACTCTGAATCAGCGTTGCCCTGAGTTAACGGTGACAGACAACCTGCAACGGGCTGATTTTGTGCTAACGCTCGACCACGAGGGTGGTAAGGGATTGCTGGCGCATCGCAATAAGATCGCCGTGTTCAATCGGGACGGTGATGACATATTCAGTGATTCGACACGGGAACTCGGCAACTCCGTGAAGGACGCCTGCGCGGCGATGCTCAATTCAAAGAAATAGTTTGCATACGGATCGGCGGGACGCATCGTTTCGACCTATTGTTCATCCCAAATACTTGCAGGTCCCTGGAAGCGTCTCGAAAAGTTCGACTTCCAGCATCTCCGATTTCACCGACTCGAACTCCTCACGAAGAGACTTCAGGCGAGGGGCTAATCCCGATTCGCTCCATCGCTCTGTAACGATTTCAATATCCCTGGGTATCCATTCTTTCAGATTGGCTTCCGTGTTGTGAGCTATCGCCGCGCCGGTCCCGTGGAACCATGCTGTCACACGTCCTTGGGTCATGCCAGGCTGCGTATGCCAGTGAATCTTTGTACCGTGCGGGATGCAACGTATACATGCCTGGACGAACGATTCGATGTCGAAGCAGTCCTCTGACCTGTCGTTGAACTTCGGGCGTGGAAGCGTCGTCTCTTTTTCCAACTCGTCGCAGCAAGTTCTCGCGAACTCGGCTACATCCGCGAAAAACTGGTGAAATTTGCGAGCTGCTGAGTCGTATTTTGATAGTTGACTGGGGAAATGATTCTGCCTCGCATCGGCCAGCAGCAGCTCCGATAGAGTGTTAGCCGGAACGATTATCTCCGAAATGTAAAATGGCTTTGGGTTTTCCGCGGGATCGTCAACCTGACGCACGGCGACAAGGTTGTTTGCTCCGCGACCTTCAAGTAGCGCGAGCACCTCGTATGTCCATTGGAGAATCGGCTGCACGACGCTCGCTCTTATGTTTTCCAAGTGCCTGACTTCTCGCTCATTGCGCGTCGAGCTGTCGGGCGATGAACGTGTCTTCTTCAGTCTTCCGGGCGTCACTAGCACGTGCGGTCCCCATCCGCGGCCGGGCTCAAGGATGAAATCCCGTTCGAACTCGGCGCCGTGCGTGTCCGAAAACCTAAGCTTCACGCGCAATGGACTGCGATCTTTGTAACGCCCTGACCGCAGATCCATATTTAGTCGGCCGACGCTCGATGCACCGGACGGCAGTTTCTCGAAATAGTAGACATCCCGTGCCATTTCGGGCTCGTTCGGGTGAATGTTGTTCACTTCAACGGGAGCTGTGAAGGATAATTCAGGCCAAGAAAAGTCTTTCAGAATCACTCTGAATGCGGTTCCCTTGCCTATATTTCGCAGTTTGACGACATCGTTGTTGCTGTCGCTAGATTCCCAGTCCAGAACGACATCCGGCCCATCGCTCCCAGTGATGGCTTCGCGTGCCTCAGCTCTTGCGGCATCGGCTTCTTTCTGTGCGGTCTGAACCAACCGGAACGATTTCTCGCAGACGAAAAGAACGGTAATGACACCCAAACCTGCCAAGAAAGCCCGCCATCCGAATTTCGCACTGATCCACTGGGCGTCCCACCAGGCTTTGAAGGACGGACTAGCATAATGGTCAACGATCACGTCCGCGGAACAGATGAGTCCCCATAGCGTGCCGTAGACAAGCGACCACCACGTGGCGAAGATCGCCTTCGCGTGTGCGAGCCTCGTATGCTGTTGCATCGCCGGATTATACGACGGTCGCGTAAGCGAAATAGTTTTTGCGGATAGTGCGGAGGCGCAGTCGGGAACGACGGTTTTCACTGCCTGCGGCCCGTCTTGGCATCCGCAAATGCCTTCAGTGCGGCATAGCTCACGAGCCATTTCTTGCCGATCACGCGATGAGGCAGATGCCCCTTCCGACAGAGCAGCCGCACAGAGTAGACCTTCACGCCCAACAATTGCGCCGCCTCGCCTCCTTCAAAGGTAAGAGAAGAGGGTCTAGCACAGGGGCCGAACCTTGCTTCGTTTTAGCTTTTTGTGGCTTATCTCGGCGAGCAGTCTCATCAGTGACAACATCCTCAGCCGAAGGACTCGAATTGGCTGGATGTTGTTCAAGGTACTTTTTGGCCAGGCTGGGCACAATCACATGGTCGATTAGGTCTTTAACGAGGGCCGGGTCTGTTAATTTCCTTTTTAGTTCGTGACTGAGAATCAGAATGGGTTCTTCGCGCTTGCGCACTGTCCACGCTCCGGGCACAAAGTATAGCCCCGATCCTCGTGGATTGTTCGGATGGCGTTTGCAAGCCGCGAACTGCTTTAGCTGGAAAAGACGGCATAGATTCTGCGGACGCCTTCGCTATCGTCCATTAGTATCGTCTGAAACATCTTAAACGAGATTTTCCTGATGAACGGAATCGGATAACGCGACGAATCCGTGCGCGAAACCTGCGGCGATGTAGATCTGGTTTGGCTCGCGTGCTGATAGAAGGACGCTCGTCCACTTTTCAACGTGATGTTCCGAACCGAATCTTAGTGTCCGATGGTGAACGGAACGGACGCCATTTGTTTCCCCCAGCTGATGGCCATGGAGCCACCGGCGTCGGTCATGTCAAGGAACTCCCAGGTAAGCTCGTCGCGGGACCAGGGCAGCGTCGTCATTGTCATGGGCGCGCGGACGACGTCTTTGTCGGGAGTGTAGTCGAACGCGCCCCAAAGCGCGTCTTTGTTGCTGGGGTCATATTTCTGCGCCGCAGGCCAGTTGGAAACCACGAAGGTCCAGTTACCCGGCTTCAGGTCGATGAACAGGCTGTATTCGCCGGGCGGGACGGTGGTGCCGTTGATGACCAGGGGCACGTCGGTTCTGAGGCGGGTCGAAACGTTGGCGCCAGCCCGCCAGATGGGCGCGCCCAAGAGGAGAGCTTTGCCGTAGTCGGCGCCGGAGCCCCACGGATCGCGCCCTCGCAGGATTGGTCGGCCGTAGGTGATGTCAATCCACTGGCCGCCCTGATAGAGCCTGCCGCCGTGGGGGCTGCGAGGATTTACTCCGCCCCATTTCCCGAGTACCTGAGTCGAAGCGGTACCTGTGGGGCTCATAGGACGTGCCTTTTCCTGAGCTATGGCCAGCGTGCCCAGGACTACCATGGCCACTACAACTGCTATCGATCTCCGTGACATGCATTCCTCCGTCAGTTTTGTTGTGAGCGATATGTGAAGCGCAGGGTTCAGTAATCGAGACGGGGTATTTCCAAAGCTTCACACCTGGCAGCGTGAGCTCGTTTCCAGCGGTCAGGAAGCCAGGCGTCGAGGTCGTTTGCCGGCCACGAAGAGAGATTCATCAGCAGTTGCATGAAGTAGAGTTGCGGATCCATCTGGTGCCGGCGGCAGCTGCTGGTCAAGCTGGCCAGGATCGCTGCCGTCCGTCCACCGCGAGGGTTACCTACGAAGAGAGAGTTCTTGCGATTCAGAACCACGCGCTTCATCTCCCGTTCGCTTACATTATTATCGATGGGCACCGCACCATCCCTGGTGAACACGGTCAGTTCCTCCCACTGGCCGAGCGTGTAGTTCACTGCTTCCGCCATGGGATGCTTCGGCAGCAGCTGTTCTTTCCAGGCCAGCAACTTCCGCCGTAGTTCCGCCAGTACCGGCACCGACTGCGTCTGCCGCAACGCTAGTCTCTCGGCCACAGACTCATCCTTGGTCTGCTTCTCCACTGCAAACAGCCGGCCGATCCAATCCACGGCCTCGCGGGCGATCTCCGGCCCCGTTTTCTCGGCCTCCACGAACTTCCGACGCGCGTGCGACCAACACCCGGCACGCGTGATAGCGTTGCCGGCCACCACTCCGTTGTAGCCTCCATAGGCATCCGCCAGAAGAATCTCGGTGTAATCTTTCAGAAATTCTTTCGGTCCCTCTCGCCCGCGGTGCAATGTGAAGTCGAACACGTTGTACGGATTTGCTGCATCCCCTACGTACACCCACATCCGCGCCGACTGCGTCTGCCCCGGTCCTAGCATCGGAAAGACCGTGTCGTCAGTAGCCACCACATGAGACTGCCGCACCCGTTCCGCCATCCGCCGGTACAACGGTTCGACCACATCCGCTACGTCTCCGCACCACACCGACTGTGTGGCTCGGGAAATCTCAAAACCCTGCCGTTCGAAAATATCCTCCAACCGATACAGCGGGAGGTAATCCGCAAATTTGCTGGTAACAATGAAAGCGAGTAGTCCCGGACCGGCAAAGCCCTTCTCGATCGCTGTCTCCGCTTTGGCCGCTGCCTGGATCTGGGGGTTTTCGCCGGCTTGTTCGCAACGGGAGCAGGCATACTTCTTGCGAACATGCCGCAAGCGCTCGAAGTGGCCGGGAAGGTATTCGATCTGCCAGCTTTCCTCGCTGCCGATCTCTTGCCGCTGCTCGCCGCAGCACGAACAGCGTCGTTGTTCTGCAGTCAGCTCATAGACGTGCGTGCTGACCGGAAGATGTTCGAAGTTGGCCAGCGCCCGCCGCCCTTTGCGCCGCTGCACGCGTCGCACTTCCGGCTCGGCTTCTCCTTGCGGAAGGCTCTCGGCAGGTAACGGTTTTTGTTCCAGTCCTTCGGCAAACTCGAGCAGTGCCTGTGCCAGTTCGCTCTCGCTTAAACGATCTGCCCGCGGTCCATAGGTTGCCTTCTTATAGCGCAACAGCTCTTTCTGCAGCTGCAGATTTTCCAAGTACAGGTCGTCAATGCGCTGTTGTTGCTGGTCGCGCTCCTGCACCAACGAACGTAGGATAGCCTTCAGTGCTTCTTTATCTTCAGGCAAGTCGATCAAGGAATTCTCGACGGTGGGCATATCTGCTTAGACGTAGCAGCAGAAACTTAGTTGCTCGCGCGTGACTATTTTATGCGTTGTTTTTTTCTTCGTGGACTTTTTATTCGCTGCTTTGCACGGCGCGTTCGTAGCGCGGCACGCGCTTCAACTTCGAAACATCGATCCCATCCAGAATCATTGCCAGCTCGCTCGCACGCAATTCCACCGCTCGCGCCCCTTGCTCCACGCGCGGCATTTTGAAGACTCCCGCTTCCAGGCGTTTGTACCACAGAACGAATCCATCCCGGTCCCATACCAAAATCTTCAGCCGATCCCCGCGGCGCGAGCGGAACACGAACAGATGGCCACTTTGCGGGTTCTCCCCAATGACCGCCTTCACCCGCTCTGCCAGTCGATCAAATCCGCAGCGCATGTCCGTGACTTCACCAGCCATCCAGATCCGCGCTCCCTGCGCTCGATCGATGGCCTGCAAGCTCGGCAGCCCGATCACTCCGCCGCCTCCGCGACCGTCAACAACATCCGCACATGTTCCGCGTCGAATCCCCGCCCTATCACCAGGCTTCGGCCATTCTGCAGTCGGATTTCAATACGCCAGTCGTCTGGCACCCTTGGCGTTGGCTCCGCCACTTGCACTTCCAAGAATTTCGTCGCTGTGCTCTTGCTCAGCCGTTTCTTCCACACAAAGAAATACGGCCGGCACAGACCACGCTCAGCGCAGAATGCCGTCACGGTCTGCCCGCTACGCGCCTGCTCGGCAACCAGCCTTCGCCACTTCGTCCATGCCTTCTTTGTGCGCTTGGTCATGTCGTAACTTTGCAGTGCGACGGAATCTTTCACAAGATGGGGTTCGTGTAGCGCTCACGTTTTGTTCAGTGCGAAGCGAAATCCCGCGCCTACGCGCCTGCTGTCGCACCGTGGTAAAATGACTGCATGAAATGGACGGGATGGCTACAAAAAACTCTGGGTGGCTGTTTGGCGGGGGAGGTCTTGTCGGGACGATTCTCCTAATCATTGGTCTTTTTGTTCACCCCGCAAAGAAAACGACCATCAACAATTCCAGTACCAGCCAGAGCGCCAGCGGATCGAGCATCACCCAGGTTGCGAACAGCCCAGGCGGCGCCATCAACCTATACCCGAGTTCGCCAGCACCTGCACCACCGATCAAGCCCCAGTCGACGGAGAAGAATGCTACCCACTCGAATCCTTCGATAAGTCAGCGAAGCTCGGGGCCGAATAGTCCCAACATCGTAGTCGGCGGAAATCTTACGGTGAATCCTTCCCCGGCACCTTCGGACTCACGAAATGAAGGCAATCCGAAGGAATAGGCGGCTCCTGAGCAGCTCAGTTTTCGCTGGGCTTGTTATCGCCATCGGCTTTTCCATACACGCACCGAGAGTGGCTGCTCAAGATGGCCAGGCTGCTCATCCGAGTCCGCCTGTGAGCCAGCGCAGTTCGGATGGTGTTTGGATGAAATAATCGCGGGCCGGTTTCCCAACGTAGGCTGACGCCCTCGGCCTGTTACCAATGTGTTGTCAATACTTGCCGTTTTCAGTTGCCGGAGACTCCCTCGCGCTCCCTAGCGCGTTCTCGGCATTCACGCGATCTAGCTGAAAACAAACGAAACCCCAATGTTTGCTGGGGTTTGTACAAAAGGTATGCGGTCGAGTGGATTCGAACCACCACGGTATTGCTACCGCCAGCCCCTCAAGCTGGTGCGTCTGCCAGTTCCGCCACGACCGCAAAGGACTTAACGTTTTGCCGAGGACTCCATAGCTGTTTTGAGAGTATTTCGCCGAGCTTCGAGTTTCGCCGCTGCTACCGCAAGGTCATTTTCAGCCGCGATAGTGAAGACAGCGTCTTCAGGTCCGTTCCCCTCAACGCAGACCCGTAAGCAATCATAAACTTCATCCGTCGTTTTCACAACTGACCTTCGCTGTTTTTCGTCTCGCCACCTCCAGACTGCGGTCACTCGAACCGTCATCCATCACCGATAATTCCCAGTTGCCGTAGGTTTGGTTCAGGATTGAACGGATGGAGCCTTTAACGTCAGGTAAAAGTGTGTGGTTGGCCCTAGGGGCTGAACTGTTTGTATCCGACAGCGCACCAGAACGGCTCGTGCTCGCTGAATTTTATGTCGCCGAGACCAGCGAGCGTCATCATCGTGGTAATTCGAGCCCTGGTAAACCTCTTTTCCAGCCTTGTTCCAAACCGATCCAAACAATCGTTGCGCATAAATACGAAACTACGGTTGCGATAGGCAGCCAGAGGTAGTCGTGACGCCTGCAAATGCAAGCTATCGCATATTTTGGCGAAGCGGGCTAGCGGCCAATACGCGAACGCTGCGATGAAGTCACAGATACCCAACTTCACGGCAAAAGGCATCCGGCAAATCAAACGCCGGAGCGCGTCCGAAATTTGCCAAACGAATCGGAACCAGAAAGATCGGTTGTCGAACGCGTAATAGAGGTAGAGCAGAAACGGCGCCCCCGTCCTCAGCTTTCTTACGCAATCATTGATCCCCTTCTGTGTGTCAGGAACATGGTGGAGAACGCCAAGCGCATATCCGAAATCAGCCGAACCGTCAGGCAACGGATTCGAGTCTGCTGCGGCCAGATGAAACCTGCAATTCGAGAACGCTCTGAGCTTATCCCTCGCCACCTCGAGGGCATCCGTACTCGGATCGATACAGTGCAAGACGCCTACCCTAGGAGCAACGAAGTAGGCCCAACGCCCGGACCCGCAGCCCAAATCGAAACCGACTGCCTCCTTTGGCAATGCGTCCCAGCGAAAAACAGAGAAGTAGGACTCGAACACCGACCGCAGCTCCCCTTCTGGGGTGTTCGAGTGATTAAATTTCTTCCATTCTTCTCCGAAGGACTCTATGACGCGGCTGTCGACATTGGCGGTGGAAATCGAAGCGATAGGCGACGTTCTCAAGGTGTCTGTGGCACGCGAGCCCGGTGCTTCTTCATACCGAGCGGCCATTTCTCTCTACCCGCCACGACCGCAATTCCGAGGGCAAGCAAATTGTAACAGAAGCCCCTATTTCTTTGGAGCCTGACTCGGCGCCGGTGTTGGCGCGGGCGCCACGGGAGCAGCCGGCTTGGCCGGCGGCGCTTGTGACGGCTTGGCCGGCGCGGGCGCGGACTGCTGAGTCTGCTCGAGAATCGAGCCGGTGCTAACCCCGGCGGAGAGATCCCGCTTCACGGAAAGAGCCAGCGAAGTCATCATGAAAACGATCGCGCACCAGGTGGTCGCGCGAGATAGAAACGTCGCTGCGCCGCGAGGCCCGAAGGCCGTCTGGCTGCCCGCCCCTCCAAAAGCCCCGGCAAGATCAGCCGCCGATCCGCTCTGCAGCATGATGACGATCACGAGCACGAAACAAACCAGGATATGCAACGTCACGAGGATCGCCGAGACGCGCCAGCCCACCCACACCAGGCCGAGAGCGACCAGAAGCGACAATCCCCACTTTGCCCACGATGGCATTTCAAACCCCTAAAGGCGCATGCCGGATACGATGTCCGCAAAAGCGCTCAAAAATTCACGATTGCCGCAAAAGACTTTGGATCCAAACTCGCGCCGCCCACCAGCGCGCCATCGATTCCATCCTGGGCCATCAGGCCTTTGATGTTATCGGGCTTGACGCTTCCACCGTAGAGGATTCGAAGCGCGGATGCTTGCTCGGGCGTGAATTCGGCCGCGATCAGATTCCGAATGTGCCGATGCGCGTCGGCGGCTATTTCGGGCGTCGCCGTTCGCCCCGTGCCGATCGCCCACACCGGCTCATACGCAACCAGAATACGCGAGAACTCGGCAGGGGTCAACGCGCAGAGACCGTCCTTGACCTGGCGTTTCAGCACGGCATCGGTGAGATTTGCCTCTCGCTCGCTGAGCGTTTCTCCCACGCAGACGATGGGCGTGAGGCCGGCTTCGAGCGCGGCTTTGGTTTTTCGATGCACGGATTCATCCGTTTCGCCAAAGTATTGCCGGCGCTCGGAATGCCCGACGATCACGCCGCTGCAGCCGGCGTCGACAAGCATGCGCGCTGAGATCTCGCCGGTGAATGCTCCTTCGCGCTCCCAGTGCAGATTCTGCGCGGCGATTCCGACGGCGCTACCGCGCGCAGTGTCAACGGCCGCCGCGAGCGCGGTGAAAGGCGGCGCAACCACGATGTCGCAATAGGTTGTGCTCGCGATCAGAGGCAGGAATGCTTCGAAGAACGCGCGCGTCTCCGCGCCCGTCTTGTACATCTTCCAATTGCCGGCAATTACCGGGCGGCGCAATCACTGCCCCTTCGCGTTGACGGTCTTCTCCGTGAGCGCCTCGACGCCTGGGAGTTTTTCGCCCGCAAGGAATTCGAGCGACGCGCCGCCACCAGTCGAAATGTGCGAAATTTGATCGGCAACACCGGCTTGTTCGACCGCCGCGACGGAATCTCCGCCGCCAATGATCGACGTGGCGCCGGATTTGGTGGCGGCCGCGACGGCTTTTGCTATCCCGAGCGTGCCGTGCGAAAACGCCGGGCGTTCAAACATTCCAAGCGGGCCATTCCAGACGATGGTGCGCGCCTTCGAGATTTCCTGGCTGAAGAGGTCGACGGTCTTCGGGCCGATGTCGAGCCCCATCCAGCCATCGGGCGTCGTGTTGATGTCCATGACTTTCGTGGCCGTCGAATCGGGCGATTCGGCGATCACGTGATCGACGGGCAGAAGCAGCTTGAATTTGCGGTTGCGCGCTTCCTCGAGCAATCCACGGGCAAGATCGAGCTTGTCATTCTCGACCAGCGATTTCCCGGTCGGCTTCCCTTCCGACTTGAGGAACGTGTACGCCATCGCGCCGCCGATCAGCATCGCGTCGGCCACCTTCATCAGGTTCTGCACGACCTCGATCTTGTCGGAAACTTTTGCGCCACCCAGCACGGCGACGAAAGGACGCTCCGGATTCGAAATGGCCTTGCCGAGATAGGCGAGTTCCTTCTCCATGAGCAATCCGGCCGCGGCCTGGCGGACGAACTTCGTAATGCCGACAACAGATGCGTGCGCGCGATGCGCGGAACCAAAGGCATCGCAGACGAAAAGCTGATCGCACAAGGCCGCGAGCTGCTTCGAGAATTCCGCGTCGTTCGCTTCTTCCTGCGGATGATAGCGGACGTTTTCGAGCAGCAATACGCTCCCGTTCGCAAGAGCTTTGCTTTTGGCTTCCGCCTCGGCGCCGACGCAATCAGATGCGAATTCGACCGGCTTCCCGAGCAACTCGCGCAGACGGGCGGCCACCGGGGCCAGGCTATATTTCGGATCGACTTTTCCCTTGGGTCGGCCGAGATGCGAAGCGAGCACGAGCCGCGCGCCGCGATCAATCGCCAGGCGCAGCGTGGGAAGCGTTTCGCGGATGCGCGTATCGTCGGCGACGCGCGTGCCTTCGAGAGGAACGTTGAAATCGACGCGGATGAAAACGCGCTTGCCACCGAGATCGAGATCGCGAATCGATACCTTATTCATAGTCATCCCGGAATTTGCGCCTCGGGCCGCAGCGCCTGCGTCGTCAGAGCTTCGAGGCGAAGAGCTTGATCAGGTCGCGGCAGCGGCACGAGTAGCCCCACTCGTTGTCGTACCATGCAAGGACCTTGACGCAGTTCGATCCCACCACACGCGTGTAGCCGGCATCGACGATCGACGAATGCGGATTGCCGCGAAAATCGATCGAGACGAGTTCTTCCTCGGTGTATTCGAGAATGCCCTTCAGCGGTCCTTCGGCCGCGGCCTTCAACGCCGCGTTCACGCTCTGGACGGTCGCCGGCTTTTCCGTGATCACAGTCAGATCGACCACGCTCACGTTGGGAGTCGGAACGCGTATCGAGTAACCGTCGAGCTTGCCCTTTAGTTCGGGAATCACAAGATGCAGCGCCTTCGCCGCGCCGGTCGAGGTTGGAATCATCGAAAGTGCGGCGGCGCGAGCGCGGCGGAGATCCTTGTGCGGCAGATCGAGGAGCTTCTGGTCGTTCGTGTACGAGTGAATCGTGGTCATCGTGCCGATGCTGACGCCGAACGTTTCCTGCAGCACTTTCGCGACGGGCGCCAGGCAGTTCGTGGTGCAAGATGCATTCGATACCACATGATGCTTCGCGAAGTCGTACGTCTTGTCGTTCACTCCCAAAACGACGGTGTGATCCGGATCTGTGGCCGGAGCGGAGATAATCACCTTCTTCACGGGGCCGCGAATGTGCTTGCGCGCGTCGGCGCCGCTCGTGAAGAGGCCGGTCGATTCGACGACGATGCTCGCGCCGACCGAAGCCCAGTCGAGCTCCGCCGGATCCTTGACCTTGAAAACCTTGAAGGCTTTTCCATCGACGGAAATCGTGTCGCTGGTGTGGGTGACTTGATTCGGCAAGTTGCCGAGGATCGAGTCGTATTTCAGAAGGTGCGCGAGAGTTTTCGAATCCGTAATGTCGTTGACGGCAACGACTTCGATTGAGGGATCGCCCAGCGTGGCGCGCAGGATGTTGCGGCCGATGCGTCCGAAGCCATTGATTCCCACTTTGACTGACATGCGTCCTCCGGGGATGGTTAAGGGTGGTTGATGACCTGCGCGAAGGGCCGGCAGCACGTTCTTGAAATGCAAATGCTAGGGCGCGGCGGGGGAAAAGTCAACGAAACGATGGCCCCGTGGAACACACTTGCCGGTTTCAGTCATATTCTTTCACCCGAATTACGTTGTCGCCGACAAACGTGACAAAGACAGTTCTGGTGGGCGGCGATCCGTAGATCCAGTCCTCCGTCTCGGTACCGTTGGCGTCGCGCTCGCGGACTTTGTGATCGGGACGGCCCATCGCAGCAATCACCATTTCGCTGTCCATGCCGACGACGGCGCGATGGTCCTGAATCGCGTCCTTGAACTTTGGCGGAATGGTGTCGATCCAATTCACGGACGCCGAATGTTCCTTCGAGAAATCGAGAAAAACGCCCAGATCGTGTTTCAGATCGTCCGGGCTCATGTCCGGGACCGACCGGCCGTAATCGAGCACCAGCGTGGCGCCCAGCGGCTGAGGCGCTTCGTACGCGGGCTGCGCCGTCGACAGATCGCCGATGCCGACTTGAAGGTGGTCGCGCAGGTGGAAGTGCTTTTTCCCGCCGCCGTTAATCTGTATCACGATTTCGTCAGAACGAATGTCCATTCCCGTGATCTGGACTACGTCGCCCGGGCTGGCCGCGAGACCGTAGAGCCGCACCGCGTCGCTGAGGCTCCGCTTGTTAATCGGCTTGCCCACGGAAACTTTGAATCCGTGCTTGCCGCCGGCGAGTGGCTGCACGGCCTTCGCAAATTCGCCGTCGACGTCACGGATCAGCAGAATCCGCGATGAGCCCCGCAACGGAACCGATTTCGTTGGTTTGGACGAATCCTGAACGCCGATCGCAGCGGCTGGTAAGATCGACCCGCTCAAGGCCGGTTCCGGCGCAAACTCGTCGGGCAAGCCCGGAGCTGCCGGGCGGAACTGCGTTACGCCCGAGAGATCCGCAGCGACGGCCAGCGCGGCAGCGAGGACGAGCGTGAATCGAACGTCCATACTTGGCGCCATATTACGCCCTTCAGGGGACCCGTGCCATCGGTTTCGGGTGCGCTCAGCAGTTTCGGAAGTTTAGTGGTGCCGAGCTCTGAGGAGCCGTTTTCGACCTGAGTAATGCGCTGGGACAAGCGCGCGTTGCGGTCGCGACCTATTTTCGCGGGTGAATTTTGCTATTTCGAGACGCCCATGCGATCTGCCGGGCTCGGCGTGGAAAAATTCAGGGTACCGTGAAGCGACCCCGCCGATCTCAAGTGGAATCGGTGACGACTGGGATGGATAGGCCGAGAACCAGAAGACGGTACAGGTCAATGGCGGTGCGCGCCGGATGCGACCCGCGATGCAGATAGCGCAAACGATAGAGCCGCTCCAGTGTGAGACTCAAACAGGTCAGCAGCCACACAATGAGCAGGCTGCGTTCGTGATGATGACGAATGTGCTCGAGTCCGTAGCGATTCTTGGCATCGTTGAAGCCTTCATTTTCGATCTGCCATCGGCTCTTCGCCATGGAGTACAGGCAGCGGCTGCTCACTTCACGCGGAGAGAAATTGCTGAGCCAATAAGCCTCGACAACTTCGCCGTTCCGATGATGTTGGCGGTACCGAATGACGCGCACGGTGTCCCACTGCAACCCTTCCCAAGGATCGAAGTCGCCTGCATCCCAGATCTCCACACGATCGGTGCCCTCGCGAAAGACGAGGTCCGGCGGTCGGGAGCGGAAGCGCCGCTCGGCTGCGCGAGATAATTCGGGCAGATTATCTTTCAGCCGGGCGACTACCGACCAACCCACTTCTGCTGCGACATGCAGAAAGGGGGCGGTGGCAAATCCTCCGTCGACCACCACGTAATCAATGAAGCGCGCCCCCAGGTTCGCGCGCACGCGACGCAACAGGCGCTGTCCCGCTGCATATTCGCTGTCTCCCGGCCCATAGGGCTCGACATCCACCGGTAGGGTGAGGTCACCACCAACCACCGCAGCCAGGACGAGGTGATGACGATAGCCAAGGATCTCTTGCTGAGCATTGCGGTAGGGACGGCACAAGGAACATCCTGACTTTCGCCGTCGTCCGCCGGTCGTGCCGTCCAGGGCCAGACCGACGAAATGGCAGTCCTCGAAAGCCTTGTTGCGCTTGGCGCGGTGGAGCACCGCGGCCAAAGCAGCCCGCGTGGGTGCTGGATCTAAACGTTCGGTGAAATACCTCAAAGCATCGTCGCCGAACGTCCGGCTAATGCTTAGGTTCCTCCGCGCTTTCGATCCCACCAGCGACTCAAGGGCCAGGAAAGCCCATTGCCGCAAGATCGTGCCCAGGACCATCGACCACAACAGATCTTTGGCTGAAATCTTGTGGCTGGCACGCCCATCGCCAGGAGAGCGGAAGTAAGCCGACAAATGAAGGTGCTGGATGACGAATTTCCATACCCGGCGTGGGGTAGGGTTCCTCAGGAGCGCTTCCTGTTTTTCTTACGTTGCTGGCGCGCCAACACCAAAAGCTCGGCGTTGGCGGCCAGCACTTCGCGCACGGCATCTTGAAATTCGCGCCCGGCGGAGACGCGCCGCTCGACCTCCTCCACCCAATCCCGGGGGATACGCTCCACACGGCGCCGGCCTTTTCTCATGAACGTGAGTGTCCAGGCCTCGTGGCCCTTCTCGTGAGCGCAATGGCAGCGAGGATTCCCGCAGCGGGTGAAACTGCGGGTGAGGGTTCCGGGCAACAGATCGGGTGGGATCGGGAAACGGCCGAGCAGATGAAATTTGTGTTGACGAAGACGAGCGGCCTGAGGGCCGCGAGGTTCTTGTTGCATATTGTAGAAATAATACTACAAGTTATTAATAAAATACAAGCTTTTTCTGAACGCGAAAATAGGACGTAGTTCCTCCACCGCCTCAGCTCAAAGGGAAAGGCCCATTCGTCAGGTCGGATTCACGCAAGGTACTGCTTACCTTCCGAGATAGCTGGGGTGCGCTGGCGAGCCGGAACGGAGCGTCTGTGGCCGCAAGATCCGAAACAAAACTAGGGAACGAATTAGCAGGGTGCTGAAGAACAGGTGATTTTCGAGATGAGAATGCAGTCGAGAGCGAAAAAGCGCGGGAGCAAGGTTCCACGCTGCTCGATCCACGTCCGCGTTTTGTTCTTCCGCACCACATCTTCCGTTCGCTTGTCTCTAGGCCGCGGCTTCTCGGACCTCCAGATGCGCCAACCGGAGCAGGTTGTACGCCGCGCCCCACAGGTAGGCCACTTGCTGGATTTTCCAGCGGCCCAAGTGCCGCACTTTGCGCAGTCCGCCCGGCTGCTTCAGCCAGCCGAAGATTTGCTCGACCTTCTTGCGCGCCTTCTGGCTGATCCGATAGCCGAGCGTTTTCATCCGCCGCAGCATTCTTCGTCGTGCATTGCCGTCGGCATCCTCAGCGACCACTCGCTCAGCCGAGATCGGCACGTGCGGAGTGATAGCGAAGTCGTCTTCGATTGTGCGCAGGAACTCGCCGGCTTCGTAGCCGGCATCGCCGCCGAGCGTCCCCGGCACGATGCGGTGACGACGCCGGAAGCGCCGCAACATCTTTTTCGCGGTCTTCCGCTCGGCGTAGCCGTCGGCGCGCGCCACGCGGATGTCCAGGCACAGCCCGTGACGGTTCTCCATCAGCACATGCCCGCTGTGCGCGAGTTGCGCCCCCGCGCCCGGACTCTTCTTCGCCAGCCGCGCTTCGGGATCGGTCGTGGATCGGTGGGTTTCGTTCGACCACTTCTCGCCGCGAAAATCCACCGAGGGGTTGCTGCCGCCTTCAGCGGGCGGACGGTCTCGCGGTTCTTCCTTCGGGCGAAAACTCTTCAGCGAGGCCCACGACTGGATCAGCGTCCCATCCACCGTGAAGTGATCGTTCGAGGCATACTGGTCGACCAGCGCGCTGGCCACCACCCGCTCGAAAAACTTCTGCACCAGCCCGTGCCGTTCGAATCGCTCGCGGTTCTTGGTGAACGTCGTGGCGTCCCAGACCAGGGCATCGGGATCGAGATCGCAGAACCAGCGGTACAGCATGTTCCAGTTGATGGCGTCCACCAGCCGCCGCTCGGAGGAAATCGAGTACAGCGCCTGCAGCAACAGTGCTTTCAGCAGCGCTTCCGGCGGAATCGAAGGACGCCCCGTCTCGCTGTAGGCCGCCTCGAAGGCCCGCTCCATCTGCTGCAACACTTCATCGGCCCGCCGCTTGATCGCTCGCAGCGGATGATTCTTTGCCAGGCGCTCCTCGGTGTTCGCGATGAAAAACATCGGGTTCTGCAATTTTGGATTTCCGCGCACGAAGTTCTCCTCTTTTTGGGAGAATGGCCGCCCCAAACGCGGCTTTCGACCTTCGTGCAGATCAAAATGCACGCGCAGTTCCAAAGAACGAGTTTTTCAGCACCCTGTTAGGGCCTCGGAGGGGAGGCGCTGAATAGCCGCGCGAAGGCGCTGATCGCGGCGAAGCGAAAGGCGTCCTGACGCGTGATGAGATTGTGCGTGAGAACTCCCCAGGCGCCCTGCGCATCCCGAATGCCGTTGGCGCCGGCAAAAGCGTCGATCGCCACGGAAAGCTCCACGCCCTCATCTACGACCTGGGTCACAAGCGTGTCGGGCAACAGAACGCCGCCTGAGTGTCCGAAGGTGGCGTGTCCGCGGCCATCGGTCGCGTACACCCAATTCTCGAGAAACGCCCACCGCGTCGGGCCTTCGCGAATTACGTCCAGGCCGCCTTCGAGACCGACGAAATATTTCCATGGCTCGGCCTTCTCGCAGGCGATGCGAATCATCGCGTCGGCGCGCTGGCGCGCGCCCGTCATCGTTTCCTCGCGCGAAAGCGGAGTGTGGCCCACGCCGCTCGGCGCATCGACAGCGCAAATGTCGAACTGGATGCCGTTGCCGGCGACGGGGCGGAGCGCGGCAAGGGCTTCGCGGACCGCATTCAATTTCGGCCGCCGCGTGCTGCCAACAGCGATGGCGATAGTCCGCATGTGAAATACTCGATCCCGAATCTCCCGTCCGATCTTTCCACAAACTGGTCGCAGATGGCCACAACCGCGTCTAATTTTCGCGTGAGGAACAGGAGACCTGCAAAAACTGGAGCGGGATAAGGGAATCGAACCCTCGCCTCCACCTTGGCAAGGTGGCGTACTACCACTATACGAATCCCGCGAACAGGAAAGCGAACGAAATACTTATAGCATGGGGCCGGGAGGCCGAACAAGGTTTGCTCGCGCGCTGTGCACACGGGTCCGTTGCCCTGGCGGCATCGGATGAGCCGGACCACAGCACCGATCAACTCATCATGGCTGAGACCGGGATCGACAGGAGGTGCAAGACACGAGACACCCGCTGCAATGGAAGGTCCGAGCTCTTAATCGACCTCGAGGATCCGCGTCGCCTTGACGATGGGCGATTTTTTCTGCCGCTCGGCAAACTTCACGGCGCGATCGCGATCGATGTAGACGCGGGCAAATTTTTCGCCGTCGTGGTAGTAGACGGTAACCTGCCAGTGGCGATGCCTCCGCCGGCGATCTTCGTGAAGACGGCTGGACTTCCTCTTGGCCTTCCCCTTCGGCTTCTTTTTCACGGTCGGTAACCCTCGGAAGATGTTGCGACTATCGCAAGTTCCCGGCGCAGGCACAAGTACCCAATTAGGGGTTAACCGCGGCATCACTCAAAACCAGATCGGCAGCCTTCAGATCCAAGCCGGCCAGGGCCTGCTTGCTGAGTGTGTATAGTGACGGGCTGTCGCTGGCCTGTGCGTAGAGAACATCTCCTGAGGGTTTCGAAATTCTGAGCGTGACCTGCTCGCCGTCCTTGGATGTAAAGACCGCCCGAATCGCCGGGCTCGCAAACAGGGCAATCAGCTTCGCGGCCGGGTGGTCGATCACGTCGTCCGCCTGAAGATTGGTGAACGGATCGATCACCTTCCAGCTCGGAGCGAGCTTTCCTTTTTGCGCGGCGGGCGCATCGATCGTCCATTCGTCCAGCTTGCCTTTGGCGCTCGTGAGTACGATATCGCCATTGGAATCGTGTATCTCGACGCGCTGAAGGTCCGTCGCATCGATGTGGACGATCGAACGGTCGCGAAGCTGTTGAACAGGCTTACCGGCGCTCTCGGCAAGCGACGCGGGAAGCAGCGAAACCTTCTGCGCGCCGTCGATGATCGTATAGGCGGAATCACCGGTGAAGTCCTTGTTGCCGATCAAGAGCGTGTGCTTGACGCCATTTTGAAGCTCAAATTCGAGCGACGCTTGCGGCGGATCGAGGCCGTAGGCCTTGCGGCGACCTTCCGTTCCGGGTTCGGTCTGTGCGACGCGGTCCTCGGCAAGCTGGTCGACGATTCCATCCGCGGTGGATTGGTCGGCCCGAGTGTCGATCGGCCGGGCGATCCACCAGGTTCCATTCCGTTTTTCGAAGCGGATGGGAACGTCGTCTTCCTGTGCGGGATGAGTGAGCGTGAAAAAAGTGATGCTCGAGGCATCGACGGAAAAAGCCGGTTTCGACGTATCCGCGGGCGGCTTTACATTCTGACTGCGCTTCCAATCAAAATAATAAACGGCGAGGCCGAGCGCGATAGCGAAAACGAGGAGAATTAAAGTCGGCTTCTTGATCATCGTCTTCAGGGCCTTCGCGCCGGCCTTCTCAGCGGCGCTTCCACCAAATCGAAATTCCGAGAATGATCACAAAACCCGGCAGCAGGAACAGTTCGAACCACTCGAGGCCGATCGACTGGCCCTCCGTGAGAACGATGCGGCGGCTCGTCGGGGATTTGGGCCGAATCGATATCAGGTTCTCGTCCTGCGCCAGCCAATCGATCGCGTTGAAGAAGAGATCGCCGTTGCTCGCCTGGTCGATCGCTTCGTTTGAGGCAAAATCGGAATCGCCGATCACGACGAGGCGTGCGTTCTTGCTGTCGGGATCGCTGGCCGCCACGCCGAGCGAGAGCGGCCCCATCGTGTCCGTCTTGGGATCGTAACTCACTTGGCGCTCGAGTTTTGGAGTCGTAAAGCTCTGCTGCGATGTCATCAGGAGTTCCGTGTCTTGCGGCTCGAGCTTGGATTTATCCGCAATCGAGACGGTGCGGGCGAGCGGGAAAAACGTCATTGTCCGTTGCAGGGTCTGCGTGATGGGGCTGTCGCCGTAGTTGATGACCAGCGGAATCGCAGGGCCCGCCCCGAGCAGGCGGCCCATCCCGCTCGTGTCAATTACCACGTTATCCCCGACCTTGATATTCCACTTCTGGAAGATGCTGTCGAGATTCGGCTCGGACTGCTTGTTTGCCGTAATCGGATCCACTTCGATGAGCGCCTTGCCGCCTCCATCGAGATAGTGCGAAACCATCGCCGTTTCCTGAGGAAAGAACGCCTCCGTCGGGCCGGCGATCACGAGAACACTGCAATCCGAAGGCACTTCGGTGCCGGAGGCGAGATTGATCGTCTTCCTGTCGTAGTCCTCTTTCTTGAGTCCTTGATCGGCCATCGAATAGCCCTGCGCGCTGCTGTCGGTGATCGATCGTTCGCCATGGCCCGTGACGAAGCAGACCGTCTTCGATTGCTCGCGGGTAACCTTGAGGATCGCGCTCGTCACCTGCTCTTCCGTGGTTCCCTGCAAGGTCTCCTTGCGCGGGCCGGAGGCGACAATCACGTCGCCCATGTGCGTGGCGCCATAATCTCTCGCGACGTCGGGCTTCTCCTGCGGATCGACGTTCGCGTACTTGAGGTGCGGGCTGAGGTTCTCATACTCGGTCATCAGGTCGTCGAATTGGGCGTCGGGCAACTTCGCAAACCGTACGATGGTGACGTCCTGCGTGAGGCCGCGGACGATCTTGCGGGTCTGATCCGAGAGCGTGTAAAGCTTTTCGCTCGTAAGATCGAAGCGCTTGTGATGGCGGTAGCCCACAAAATTGACGATCACGAGGATCGCGAGAACCGCTGCGCCCAGAATCGTCGTATTGGTGCCGAGACGCGAAGAACGCTTCGAGAAAAACGCTACAATCGCGCGAAAGCCGAGGACGATGCCCGCAAGCAACAGCACGCCGCCGCCGATGGCCAAGATTTTGGCTGTCAACAGCCATTCGCCCTGAATCGTGTAGCGCAGATAACCTGCGATCAGGCAGGCTGCGCCGATGACTGCGGCGAGTTCCCCCCAGCCATGCAGGGTGATGCGTCCACGTGGCGCGGCCGTCATGCGCGTCTCCAACGAATGGAATCGACCGAGCGCACCGTGAGGAAGATGAAAAGAATCGGGACGCTCACGTAATAGATCAGGCCGGAGGTGTCGATGATCCCGCGCGTGAAATCATCGTAGTGATGAATCACCGAGATGTACTGAAAGACTTGTCCGGCCACGCTGTCCGAACCACGGACCGCAAAATCGAGCACCCAGAGAATCAGGATCGCGCCAAAGCTAAGCACTACGGCGATCAATTGGCTTTCCGTCAGCGACGATATGAACGAACCAATCGCGAGGAGTGACGCACCCAAAAGCAATGCGCCCAGATAACCGCAGAGGATCAGAGCCCACGGCGGTCTTGGCTCGCTATGAAAACACATGTAGGAAACATAAAGAGCTGTCGGAAGCAGCATGATCGCGAAAAGCGTCAGCGAAGCAAAAAACTTGCCGAGCACGATCTCCAGTTCGGTGATCGGCGACGTCATCAGCAATTCCATCGTGCCGCGTTTCCGTTCCTCGGCGTAGACACCCATCGTCAGCATCGGCGCAAGGAACAGGATTAGCGTCGAAAGGAGCCCAAAAAACGCGTTCAGCACCTCGCCGGGCACGTCCGTATTCGTGCCCATGCCCTCCATCGCCATTTCGATCGATTGTTGGATCGCGAGTCCCGTGTACAAGCGGAAAAAGAAGCCGGAGACGATCAGGAAGACCGCCACGACCACATATGCCACAGGCGAGACAAAATAGTGGCCCATCTCCTTTCGATAAACCGCGTAGAAGCTCCGCATGCTTGGTTCTACTCCTATTGTGAGTTCATCGCATCAATTCGACGGCTGAGCGGCGTGCGCCGCGTCGTCGGTTGTCAATTGCAGGAAGATGTCTTCCAGGCTCAAGCTGGCGCCGCGAAGCTCGTAGAGCGCCCAGCCGCTCTCGACGATCTTCGCTGCGATTTGGCTCCGAATATCCTGGCCGGGCGCGGCTTCGACGATCGCGGTCAGATGTCCGCCCGGGTGTGAACTCACCTCGACGCGATTCGCTCCCGGTATTTTCGAGAGCGCCTCGGCGAGGGGTTTTTCCGGGGCGGCGACGCCGACGTGAACCTTCTGGCCGCTCTTGAGCTGGGCAGTGAGATTTTGGGGCGTGTCGATCGCCGCGACCTTGCCCTTGTTGATGATCACGACCCGGTCGCACGTCATGCTGACTTCCGGCAGAATGTGCGTCGAGAGAATGATCGTATGGTCGCCTGCGAGACCCTTGATCAGATGGCGGACCTCGATGATCTGCTTGGGATCAAGGCCGACGGTGGGCTCGTCGAGAATAATCACGTCGGGATCGTGCACCAGAGCCTGCGCCAGGCCGACGCGCTGTTTGTAGCCCCGCGAAAGACGCTTGATCAACTCATGGCGTTTGTCGACGAGGCTGGTTTTTTCGAGGGCCTCGCTCAGGCGCGCGCCCCGCTTGTCCGCGGGAACGTTCTTGATGCGAAGCACAAAATCCAGATACGACTCGACCGTCATGTCGGGATACACGGGAGGCGCCTCGGGCAGATAGCCGATGTGGCGGCGAACTTCGAGCGAGTCCTCGAAGACGTCGAAGCCGGAAATGCGCGCGGTGCCGGACGTCGCGGGAATATAACCGGTGAGGATGCGCATCGTGGTGGTCTTCCCGGCGCCGTTGGGGCCGAGAAAACCGAGAATTTCGCCTGGATTTACCGTGAAAGAAACGTGGTCGACCGCTGTGACCGGGCCATAGGCCTTGGTCAGCTCTTCAACTTCAATCAATGCGTTCCCCCAACTACGAGTATATGAATGAGCGACAAAAACAGAATAAGAACCTAGTACAAGGACCGCACCAAACCGATCCTCCTTATATCAAAAAACAAATGATCCGCCAAAGCCGAAATCGCGCGGCTCATCAGAGAAAACTCAAAGCCACTCAAACACAAACTGTGATGCGGCGGACGTGCCCCCGCGTTGCCGCCCCTCGGGCGCAGGCGCTTGAGCAGAAAACAGTTGTGGCGAAGTACCGCGGCGAAGAATGGATGGCCGAATCCTGCAAGAGCTGCGACCGGCGCACGGCGGATTTCGGTGCATGTCGCCGCTAGGCGTATCTTCTTACGGGTCGCGCCGAGGCCAACGATCCGGTATGCTCGTGGCCTGCTTGGCGGCCCGTGATTGATTCGATCCTGTCGGCGCTAAACGCCCGATAGCCGCCGGCCACAAGGGTCGAGTCCTTCAGGCCTGAGGCGCTGTCCGCTGTCAAAGGTGGCAGGCAACGGGGCTTCGGCCGGGCGCATCCACATGCGTGAGCCGGGAGTGGGAGTGTGCGGGGCGTCGAGCCGAAAAGTGCCGGCTGGAGATGTGCGTTGACACTCTCCAACGGTTTTGTTATTCAACTCGTTTGGCTGCTGGTGCCGTGAGTCCAAGGGTGGGTGTCCCATCCGGCTTAGGCGTGTCCGAAAAGAGAAAAATTCACGAGTGAACGTAAAATCCTTTGAAGGCCTATGCCCGAATCCAAAGTAGTTCCCTGCGAGGTAAGCTCATCGATGCGGATCGCGGTGATTGCATGAAGCGTGTCCAGCGCACGTACGCCGCGGCACTCTTCCTTGTTTGCCTCGCGGCGGTGGCGTTTGCAGGTTGCGGCGGGAGCAGCTCGACGATCGTCATCGAAATACAGCCGAGCGGCACGCAAACCATTGACGAAGGCGGCGTAATCAATTTTACGGCGATCGTGGGCGGCGACACGACGGGTAAAGGCGTGAACTGGACTACGAAGCCAGCGGGCCTGACGGGAACCAATTGCGGTGGCAGTCCCGCGACGGGCTGCGGCACACTTTCCAACGCAACCCCTTCTTCGGTGACCTACACTGCGCCCACGGGCGTTTCGACGGGAATCACGGCGACCGAAACGGTGGTCTCGAACGCGGAGCCGTCCGTCACGCAGGCCATAACCATTGACGTCGTGCTGCCGCCGACATTCTCGGCGCCCTGCGTGTCAACCGTCGCGACCTGCCCTTTACAGGGTGGCTCAAATGGCGTTCCGTATAGCCAGACGCTCACTATCACCGGGGGCGTTGCTCCTTACACCTATAGCGTCATAAGCGGCTCTCTGCCTGCGTGCCTCACGCTGAATGGCCTGGCGAACGGCCTGACCAACACAATCGTGGGTACGCCGTGCGGCACAGTTCTGCAGACTTCGACTTTCACCATTCAGGTGAAAGACAACGGCAACGCGCCCGCGAGTGAGCAGACGACTATCACGCAGACGTATTCCATCACCATACAGCCTCCCCCTCCGCTCAGCATCACGACTACTTCGCTGCCGCAGGGGTTTACGAACACTCAGTACAACGCTTTTCTGAGCGCCAGTGGCGGAGTTCATCCACTCACCTGGAGTCTCGGCGGCGGCGGCAATACGGTCGCGCCGGGCCTGACACTTAACCCGACGACCGGCCAAATCACGGGCATACCGACCACGACGGGTACGTTCGCCTTTGAGGTGAGCGTAAAAGACTCGTCGCTGCCGAACCCTCCGGCCCAGACAGCCGGCCCGCAATCGATGTCAGTCACCATTAAGACGCCTCCGCCTTTGTCCGTTACCACGCCATCATTGCCGACGGGAACCGTTGCTGGAGGATACAGCGGGTCCCTGCAAGCGACGGGCGGCATCGCCCCGTACACCTGGACACTCATTCAAGGACAACTGCCCTCCGGGCTGACGCTGAGCACGCAGAACAACTCCACGGGAAGTATTTCGGGCATCCCGGTTCTGGCTGGCACCTCGACGTTCATGGTGCAAGTGACGGATTCCGAGGTCGTGCCGGTGACGAAGACGGCGACTTTCAGCATCGTGATCAATCCCGGCACGGCGGGGGGAAATACGCTGTTCAACGGCACATATTCATTCCTTTTCCAGGGGTTCGATAGCGGCGGAACCGTGGCCATCGTGGGAACGCTCACGTCGGACGGCAGCGGCCATATCACCGCCGGCAGCGAAGACAGCAATCGCTACTCCGCTGCGAGCAAGGCGATTCAAATTCTGAACAACATAGGGGTAGTGCCTTACAGCAGCACGACAACGCCCCCTACGGGCAGCACGTATTCGATCGGCACCGACGGGCGAGGCACGCTCGAGTTGGAGGTGGTCAACGGGCAGGGAACCACGCTGACGACGGACTACCAGTTGGTGCTGGACTCGAATGGGAACATACATTTCTTCGAGAACAACGCTACGGGAACAAACAGCGATACATTTGGAACGCATGGCGAGGGAGTGATGAAGCCCTCGCCGGGTGCGGCGACCGCGACCTTTAGCGGGAATTATGCTTTCGAATTCTCCGGCCTGGATTCCAGCGGCAATCGGGAAGCGCTCGGGGGCGTGCTCAACTCCGATGGCGTCAGCAATATCACTCCGGGCGGCAGCGGCCCCAACACCGACTTGAACGACGCCGGTACATTCAGTTCGCAGAACGTTAGCGGAGGCTTTTCCCTGGTTGGTTCGGGCAGCCCTCGCGGCGGCGCCACGTTCGTGCTGGAACCAGCAGGCAAGGCGCAGACTACGCTGACATTCATCTTTTACTTCGTCTCATCATCGGATTTGTATTTCATGGAAGACGACCTGTCGACGACCACGTTCCCCAATCCGCCACGGCTGAGCGGAGAAATGATCCTTCAAAACCCGACAACGGTGTTCGATCAAGCGGTCATGGCAGGAACCAGTGTCGCCACTGGAACGGGAGTCGATGGCAGCAACGCGAGCGTCTTCGGAGGCTTACTCACGTCGACTCTTTGCGATGGAAGCACCCCGGTTTCGCTGGCTGCGGACGAGAACGACGCCGGCACCGTGACCACCTCTGAGTCTTTCTCGGGAACTTGCACGGTGGCGGCGAATGGCCACGCGACTTTCAACCTGACCAGCGGAGGAAACTCAGCGCGCATCGCGAGCGCGTATCTCACCGGGCCGGGGAGCGGATTCCTGATGGGAAGCGATGCCGCCGTCACCACGGGAATGCTCGAACAGCA
Organism: uncultured Acidobacteriota bacterium; assembly: GCA_963836125.1. Lineage (GTDB taxonomy): Bacteria > Acidobacteriota > Terriglobia > Acidiferrales > UBA7541 > Palsa-295. The sequence continues at coordinate 337,233 of CAWIIK010000001.1, read as the reverse complement.
ATCCGGCGCGCCCTATGCAGATTCGTCCGTCGTAGGTGGATATACGCTGACCGCACCCTTCCCCGGCGCGGCAGGCGTGTCGAATGTCGTCGGACAAGTCACCGCGGACGGTGCGGGAGATATTACGGGCGCGGGTACGGTGGATGCGGTCGTTCCGCCCGGCAAACCGGCGTATTTGGGTCAATCCTTGGCTGCTACGATCAATGGCTTGAGCGCCGCTGGCCGAAGTCCCGTCACGACCAACGCGCCCACCGGATTGCCGACCAACCTGATCCTATATTTGGTTTCGCCGTCCAGTTCGCGCGCGATTTCAGCCGACTCCGGCAACGTGAATCCCCAGATCTTCTTGCTGGACCACTAGTCTACTTGTCGGATTCGTCCGCCTCTTCGAGCCGCAACGCGGCTGAGTTAATGCAGAATCGCAGCCCCGTGGGTTGAGGCCCGTCCTCGAAGACGTGTCCGAGGTGGGCGTCGCAGCGGCTGCACATCACTTCCGTGCGCACCATGCCATGGCTCGCGTCGCGTTCCATCTCTACGCTCTCGGCCGTAATCGGCTGCCAGTAACTCGGCCAGCCGGAGCCGGAATGGTACTTGGAGTCGGAGCTGAAGAGCGGCTGGCCGCAACAGACGCACACGTAGGTGCCTTCGGTTTCCGTGTCCTCGTACTCTCCCGTGCCGGGCGGCTCGGTTCCCTTCCGCCGCGTGACCTGGTACTGCTCGTCCGTCAATTCCGAGCGCCACTCTGCATCGCTCTTCCTGATTTTTTCGCTCATGCGCCCAGATTACACCAAGATTTTCGGCCCGCGTGCCACAAAAAAACCCCGGGTGGGATGTTCGACCCGGCGGACCCGGGGCTAAGGTAGGCAGCATCGCGCAAGAGCCATCTATATGGTAGATTGAGGTTCGATGATTCCCTTGTGGAAGAAAATAGGGGTCCTAGGCTTGGTCGCATGTGCCTTTCTACTCCTGCTGATGCTCGCGGCGGGGAAGTTCGCGCGAAGCAGCCCGCCCGCTGGGCAAAATCCGCCATGGAATTCTCAGGCAATCGACGGCACTCCCGCGGGGATTCGCGTGCAGGAGATCGATCCGACGCACGCTGCGGTAATATTCCTGTACGATCTGGACAACAAGACCGATACCGACTACCACCTTGCCAAGGGGCCTAACGTCGTTGTCATGAGCCGCCTGAAATCCGGTGGAACACTGAGCGCCGACGAGCCGATCACGCTCGACGCAGCCGCATTCGTGCCGGCGCGAAATCGCACGAGAATCGCCCTCGATGTGACCCACGCCTTCCATTGGCCCGGTCAGAAGACCACCTACGCGGAGCGCCAGTTCGACCAGCTGGTGGCGGGCGACGTTGCCGGCGTGACTGGATTTGTGCTGTTCGATCAGACGAATCGATACGAGATCGACTTCCCTGCTGCGTGGCCAGAGATTCACGCTTCCTCGTCGACGCCTTGACGGAGCGGGCCAGCGGGGCTTGGGTCGCACATGGCGCTTTGAAGCGTCGGAGCGGCCGGCATACAGTCGTACGAGCTTTGTAGTAGCGGGGCGTTGCGGCCACCTCCCCGCGACGTTTGCTTAGGGACGCTCACCCATGTCTGGCGCTTTAGAACATATCGAAGCAGGGCTCCCGGCCACGGACCGCCGAACGCATTTGCGACAGCCGGTGCGGGCGCTCGCCTACGTGGAACTCGATGAGACGAACGGCGGGATCGTCCTGAACGCCAGCGAGGGCGGCCTCTCCGTACAGGCTGTCATGAGTCTGATGGAAGACTCGCTCCCGAAGATACGCTTTCAGTTGTCGCAGAACAATCACTGGCTCGAGACGAGCGCGCGAGTCGTCTGGGCGAACCAATCGAGGAAAGTGGCCGGCTTGCAGTTCGGCGATCTGCCGGAAGAGACCCGGGTGCAAATCCGGAAATGGCTGACCGGAGAGGCTGTCGAGGTCGAGCCTGCCGAAGGCCAGCAGTCAGCGGTGGCAGATGAAGGCACCCAAGACCCAACCGAGGAACGAGTCTCTGATCAACTCCGCGTCCGTGACCGCAGGGCCGGCACGATCGGCAAGGCGTCAGTCGCAACCGACGTGACAGCCGCTCGGCCGGTTGAGCCAGCACCGCCACCAGCGCCGGTGTCACCTCCTGCGTCCACGGCGCCGGTGTTCGGGCAAGCCTCCATGTTCCAAGCCAGCGCTCGACCCCTCGTGAGCGCTCCACCTGCTGCAAAGCGGTCGGATCGAGCGTGGAATCTCGCGGGACTTGTGGCGCTTCTTGCCATCGTCTCGCTCCTGGCAGGATGGATCGCGGGGCATGGAACCTTCAACGGCCTCTGGGACCAAGTCGAGGGAACGGCTTCGCCGGCGAAGGCCGTCCAAGCAAATCTAGCGCCGGTTTTAGCGGGATCCAGCGGGCCGGTCTCCGAGATCGAAACCGTTGACATTCGCAATCAGCGATGGACGATTCCGTTCAATCCGGTCGCGAGCGGCTACCAGGCAAATCGCGGGCAGGCGGCACCGGTTGCATGGCCGGCGTTCAATCCCGCGGCAGCAACCCCGGAGATCCAGGTGCCTGCTGCCGGAGACGACGGCAGTTCGCGCCAACCGAGTCCGCCTGAGGTGACGGCGCCATCCGACAGCGCCGTCAGTATCCCGCTTCCATCCCAGTCCCCGGATCCGCGCGACTTGGCCCCGCCCAGGCCTAAAGCAGAACCAAATGTGGCGCGGCCGGCCGCCACCCTGGAGCACGGCGCGCTGATCTACCATGTGAACCCCGTCTATCCTGAACTTGCCAGGGAGCAAAACGTTCAGGGCACCGTGAGACTTCACGTGACGATTGGAGTATCGGGCGCTGTCCGCAGCGTACTCGCCGTCAGCGGACCTGGCCTGCTGATCGAAGCGGCCAGAAGCGCCGTTCGCCAGTGGCGCTACACGCCCAGCCTCCTCGATGGAAAGCCGGTTGAATCGCAGGTAGACATCTCGATCGTTTTTCAGCTGCCGTCCACCTCCAAGTAGCTCAGCCTGGGAAAATCGCACTTGTTTGAGCCGCCCGCGTGTTAACTACGCCGCGATCATCTGAGAACCGTGCAGCAAGAGCCGCGGAAATTGACTAAAATTCAAGAGTTAATCGAAGGCCAAGGTCAGGATACCGGACAGGCCGACGATCGGCCGTTCTTAGCCGGGCTTATGTACGCAATCGAGAATTTGGATTGGACGCGGCGCGCGTGGGGCGTCTAGAGTTTCCGCCGAGCGTACGCCGCCAGCCGATTCTGGTTGGCGCGCAGACAGCTGGGCGCCGTGACACCGACACCGAAAGCAGCCAAAGCGTATCAAGAGAACAATGGAACAGAGACGATGAGCCCGACCGTGCAAGAGCGTGACGCCAGCCACATTCTGACTCTCGAGGAAATCGCCAATCTTGCGGCGGAGGGCGGCAAGCCGGCCGAAACTCTGATGAACGTGGTAGCGCTGATCGCCAAGCGCTTCAACGCGGACGTTTGTTCTGTCTACCTGCTCGAACCCGACCGGAATAACCTCGTACTGGCAGCTACGGTTGGATTGCGGCCCAAGTGTATAGGCACCTTACGCATGACGGTACATGAGGGCCTCGTCGGGCTGGTTGCCGAACAGGTGCGCCCGATTGCCGTCGAACGGGCGCAGAATCACCCGCGGTTCAAGTATTTCAACGAGGCCGGGGAAGACCGTTACCAATCGTTCCTTGGCGTTCCGCTGAGTGATCGGGGAGTCCTGCAGGGTGTTCTCGTGGTGCAGAGCATTGAGCCACGCGTGTTCCGCGACGACGAAATCCGCATGCTGGTCGAGGCGGCCGCGCAGGTGGCTCCGGTCGTGAGCGAGGCCCGAACACTCGATCGCTTCATCGCGCCCACCCAGGAGCGGTTGTGGTCGCTCGCTCGTAATCTTTGGTGGAGCTGGGATCAAGACTCGACGAACCTCTTTCTCGATCTGGATCCCGCGGCGTGGAGCCGGCTGAATCACAACCCTATTTCCCTGCTCTCTGAGATGCCCCTCCGGAAGCTCGAGCAGCGCGCTGCGGAACTCGTGCTGCACAGCCGGATCAACTACGCCTATCGCCGCGAGCGGGAGTATCTGGAAAAAGACAGGACTTGGGGCACACGCCACGCGGGCGTTTTGCGGCCTCGCCCGGTGGCCTATTTTTCGGCTGAATTCGGTCTACACGAATCGATTCCCATTTATTCGGGCGGGCTTGGCGTTTTGGCGGGCGACCATATCAAGAGCGCGTCCGATCTCGACATTCCGTTGGTCGGAATCGGTCTCTTCTACGGACAAGGATACTTCCGGCAGCGCCTCAATGAGGACGGCTGGCAGGAAGAAGAATATCTCGAGACCGATGTGAATCAGTTGCCCATGACGCGCGCCATCGGCACGAACGGCGAGCCGGTAATGGTGCAAATCGAGACGCGCACTGGCTCGATCTACGCCAAGGTCTGGCGCGTCAAGGTCGGGCGCTGCGACCTGTTTCTTCTCGATTCCAACGTCGAAGGAAATGCCCCCGAGGACCGCGAGCTCACTTCGCGCCTCTACGGCGGAGATTTGCGAATCCGCATACGCCAGGAACTCCTTCTTGGTGTCGGAGGATTCCGCGCCCTGAAAGCCCTGGGAATCACACCTGGCGTACTGCACTTAAATGAGGGGCACAGCGCGTTCGTTGTCCTCGAAGCGATTCGCAACCGGATGCTGGACGAGGGCCTGCCCTTTGACAAGGCCGCGCCGCGCGTGTCGCGCGAAGTGGTCTTCACCACGCATACGCCCGTGCCTGCGGGCCACGATCGATTCAATGCAGGGCTCATCGAGGAACATCTTGGCCCGTTGCGCGAGCAGTTGGGTCTCTCGCCGGACCAGTTTCTCGAAACCGGGCGGGTGAATCCCTCTAACCACGACGAGGACTTCTGCATGACGGTCCTCGGCCTCAAGCTTTCGCGCCGTGCCAACGCCGTCTCCGCGCTCCATGGCGAGGTGTCCCGATCGATGTGGACGGGCCTGTTTCCGGGAAAGTCGGAAGAAGCGGTTCCCATCGGTCATATCACGAACGGCGTTCATGTGCCCACGTGGCTCGCGCCCCAGATGTTTCGCCTGTACGACCGGCACCTCGGAACCGGCTGGCACGAGCACAGCAGCGAAGCAAAAATCTGGGAAAGAATCGAGAACGTGAACGACGGCGAGCTTTGGGAGACGCACCTGAGCCTGAAGTCGGAGCTCCTGCAGTTCGTCCGGCGTCGCGCCGTCCAGCAAGCGGAGCGGCGGAACGAGCCCCCCGAGGTGCTGCGGGCGCTGTCGCGGGTGCTTAGCCCGGACGCGCTCACGATCGGATTCGCGCGCCGCTTCGCGACCTACAAGAGGGCCAATCTGATCCTGGCCGATATCGAACGAATCGCGTCCATGGTCAGCGATCCGAAGCGGCCGGTGCAGTTCGTCTTCGCGGGCAAGGCACATCCGCTCGACGAGCCCGGGAAGCGCGTGCTGCAACAGATGGCTCAGTTAATGCGGATTCCCGTTTTTGCCGACAAGTTCGTGTTCGTCGAGGATTACGACATCAACGTGGGCCGCCAATTCGTCCAGGGCGTTGACGTCTGGCTTAACAATCCGCGCCGGCCACTCGAGGCGTCCGGCACAAGCGGGCAAAAAGTGGTGCTCAACGGAGGCCTGAATCTCTCCGTGCTCGATGGCTGGTGGGCGGAAGCGTACGACGGGCTCAACGGCTTCGCTATTGGAACCGGCAGAACTCATTCGGACATGAACGTTCACGATTCGCGCGACGGCGAAGAACTGTATCGCGTCCTCCGCGAAGAGGTGATCCCGCTCTACTATCAGCGCGACCGCGACGGCCTGCCCCGCGGCTGGATCAAACGCATGAAACGAACGATCCGCACGCTCGGCTGGCGGTTCAACGCCGACCGCATGGTGATGGACTACACGCTCAAGTGCTACGTTCCGGCCGCGGGCGGCACGTCCAGCGACATGCGCCCTCGAATATAAAGCGCCGCCCCGAGCCGATCGCCGCCGTTTCCCCCGCCACTTGAATTCGGGCTTGTAAATCTGCGAATTGTGGCCGTAGTCATTCGGAAACCGCGCATGTAGAATCGCATCAGATGCTCGTGGGTGCGGACGTGACAACTTTCAAGGCTTTTCTCGTGACGCAGAACAACGGCTCGGTCGCGGGATCGCTGCGGCAAGTCGATCGCAGCGAACTTCCTGCGGGCGACGTGCTCGTTCAAATCGCGTACTCCAGTCTTAATTACAAAGATGGCCTGGCTGTCACCGGCAAGCCCGGAGTAATTCGCGTCTATCCGATGGTGCCTGGAATCGATTTCGCCGGCATTGTCGAGCAGTCGAGCGCTCCCCAGTTCAAGCCGGGCCATAAAGTCGTGGTCACTGGCTGCGGCACTTCCGAGACATTCTGGGGAGGCTACGCGCAGTTCGCGCGGATCAGTTCCGAGTTCGTCGTTCCTCTGCCCGAAGGCATGACGCTCCAGCAAGCGATGGCCGTTGGCACGGCGGGGTTCACGGCGATGCAAAGCGTGATGGCGCTCGAGCAACACGGTGTGAAGCCGAGCGGCCACGAAGTGGTGGTTACGGGAGCAGCGGGCGGCGTCGGCAGCGTCGCTATCGCGATCCTGGCCCACCTCGGCTTCAAAGTAGCGGCGTCGACCGGGCGCATGGAGCTGCACGAGTATCTCGGCGAACTCGGCGCCAGGGCGATCCTGGATCGCGCCACACTGGCCGCTCCTTCCAAACGCTCACTCGATTCCGAGCGCTGGGCCGGCGGAATCGATAACGTCGGCGGCGACACGCTCACCGGGCTATTGCGCTCGACGGCTACAGACGGCAGCATTGTTTCGTGCGGGCTTGCCGGGGGCGCCACTTTTACTTCGACCGTGTTCCCTTTCATTCTGCGCGGCGTGAACCTGCTCGGGACTAACTCGGTGAACATCCCGAACGCGCGGCGCCGCAAAATCTGGGATCGAATCGCGCAAGATCTTCCGATGCGTTTGCTCGATCGCATGACTCAGGTGGAGCCGCTCGAAAAAATCCGCGAACTCGGCGAGTCGATTCTGGCAGGCAAGATTCGCGGGCGCACCGTGATCGACGTGAATGCCTAACATGCCCACTTTCGGACCGGCTCGCATTGGCGGCGGATCGGGCGAGCGAACCCGCTCCGGCAGGCTCGGTCCTGCCGGAAGCGAGTCGGCCGCGCAATCCAAACAAAACAAGAAGGCGCCGTGGAAGCTTCTGCCCGACGTCTGGGCGCTCATCAAGCCGCGCCGCGGGATCCTCGCCGTCGGCCTCCTGCTTATGCTGATCAATCGCCTTGCAGGACTGATTGCTCCCGGCTCGCTCAAGTATCTGTTTGACGACGTGATCGGAAAGCATCACGCGCGTTTGCTGGAGCCTATCGTAGCAGCGGTCGTAGGCGCGACCCTCATCCAAGGGCTCACCTCCTACAGCCTGACGCAACTTCTCTCAAAATCATCGCAGCGCATGATCACGGAGTTGCGCGTCAAGGTGCAGGCGCACATCGGGCGCCTCCCGGTCGCCTACTACGACGTGAATAAAACGGGCGTGCTCGTATCGCGAATTATGAGCGATGTCGAAGGCATTCGGAATTTGATCGGGACGGGGCTCGTCGACTTCATCGGCGGGATCATCACGGCAGTCTTCGCGTTGATCTATCTCTTGCGGGTCAGCGTCTCGATGACCGCCGCTGCATCTGTGGCCGTCCTGATTTTCGGCGTGGGCTTAAGCCGGGCGCTCAAGACAATTCGCCCGATGTATCGCGCCCGGCCGAAGATCAACGCGGAGGTAACCGGAAGGCTCACCGAATCGCTCGGCGGAGTGCGCGTCGTGAAGGGATACCGCGCGGAGGACCGCGAGGAAAAAGTGTTTCAGGCAGGCGTGCAGCGGTTGCTCGACAACGTTCTGCAGACGCTGACTGCTACATCCATGATGAGCTTCTCCGCCACGGCGCTGATGGGCGTTGTTTCAGCGCTGATGATGTACCTCGGCGCCCGAAACATCCTCGACAAAACAATGACGCCCGGCGACCTCGTGAGTTACATGGCCTTTCTCGCGATGCTGATCGGGCCGGTGGCGCAGATTGCGTCGATTGGGCCGCAGATGAACGAGGCGCTGGCAGGACTCGAACGCACGCGCGAAGTGTTGAACGAAGGCATCGAGGATGCGGATCCCGCGCGTACCGTGCGGCTCGATCGCGTCGACGGACACGTCGTTTTCGACAACGTCAACTTTGCCTACGAAGCCGGCAAGCAGGTGCTCTACGATGTTTCGTTTGAATCCGCTCCAGACACGGTGACGGCATTTGTCGGCCCATCCGGTGCGGGCAAGTCGACGATTATCGGCCTGATCGCGGCCTTCTACGTGCCGACGGCGGGTCGCGTGCTGGTCGACGGCATCGACCTCGCGCGTGTGAAACTCGATTCCTACCGGACGCAGCTCGGCGTGGTCCTGCAGGAGACGTTCCTGTTCGACGGCTCGATCCGCGAGAACGTAGCCTTCGCGCGTCCGGACGCGAGCGAAAGCGAAATTCTGGCAGCGTGCCGCATCGCTCGCGTCGACGAGTTTGCGGAAAATTTCGAAAACAAGTACGACACGGTCGTCGGCGAGCGCGGCGTGAAGCTTTCGGGTGGGCAAAAGCAACGCGTCTCCATCGCCCGCGCCATTCTGGCCGATCCGCGCATCCTGATTCTCGACGAGGCGACATCGAGCCTCGATTCGGAATCCGAGGCCTTGATTCAAGAGGGGCTTCGCTACCTGATGCGCGGAAGAACCACCTTCGTGATCGCGCACCGGCTGTCCACGATCCGGCGCGCCGATCAGATTCTCGTCGTCGAAGCAGGACGCGTGATCGAGCGCGGCACCCACGCATCGCTCTACGCCGCCGGCGGACGCTACTTCGATCTCTATACCAAGCAGCACGGCCTCGAAGACAATCTGTTTCTCGCTCCCGGCGAAGGGGAATCGGAACCCGAGGAAGTATCCTCCGCCGGTTCGGGCCCCACCCGCGCGAGCGATTCCCTCTTGCCCGATGCGATTCGGCTGATTCGCGAGCGAGGAACTTGATCATTCGCGGATCCTTGGGGCACCCGCAAAATTCCCGAATTGGATGCGACGCGCCAAGTGTGTGCAGGATTGTGCGGCGGCAGAAAATTAGGACCGATCCGAGGAAATGTCCGAAGTCGATATAAGCCGCGAAATTCTAGCAGGGCTGGCGACCACCGACGGCCTGCCCGCGCCGCAGCGCCGCATGGCCATGCTCACGTACTGCATCGGCCTGGCGATGTCTGTCCTCGACGGCAACATCGCCAACACCGCTTTGCCGAGCATCGCCGTTCAGCTGCATGCAAAGCCGGAAGTTTCCATCTGGGTCGTGAACGCGTTTCTCCTCGCCGTGTCGATCTGTGTGGTGCCGATGTCTTCGCTCGCTGACATCATCGGTTACAAGCGCGTCTATCAGGCGGGCCTCGTGCTCTTCACCCTGGCGTCGGTCGGATGTTCGCTGCCTCGCTCGCTCGACATGCTGGTTGCGGCTCGAGTTTTCCAGGGCGTGGGCGCCGCCTGCATGTGGAGCGTTTCGGCGGCCGTGATGCGATACACCTATCCGCGCGCGCTGCTCGGCCGTGCGGTCGGATTGAGCGGCATGGTTGTCTTCTCATCAGCGGCCGCCGGGCCCAGCATCGCTTCCGGCATACTCGCCATCGCATCGTGGCACTGGCTTTTCGCGATCAACATCCCCTTCGGTTTATTGGCGCTGAGCCTTTCCGAAAAAACGCTGGCTCCGGCCACGGGCACTGGCCACCGCTGGGATCTGCGCAGCGCAGCCCTCAACGCGGCGACAGTGACACTCCTGATCACCGGAATCGACGGGATCGGCGAACCAAACTATCGCTGGATTGCCGTGGCCGAACTCCTTCTCGCGGCCGTTCTCGGGACGCTGTTGGTACGGCGGCAAATTTCGCTTCCCATTCCCATGCTTGCGGTCGATCTGTTCGAGCGGCCGATTTTTGCCCTCGCCGCAATCGGATCGCTGTGCGCATTCATGGCGCAGGGCCTCGCGTTCGTGGCTCTGCCGTTTTATTTCGTGGACGCGCTCGGCATTTCGCAAGTGAAAGCCGGATTGCTGCTGACTCCGTGGCCGATCGCGGCCGGCGTGATGTCGCATTTTTCCGGAAGGCTCGCCGATCGTCACCCTCTGCGCGTGCTCGGGACCTCGGGAATGCTCGGCATGTGCGCCGGAATGCTGCTGCTCGCATTCGCGCCGGCGCATCCGACGACCTTCGACATTGTGTGGCGGGCGGCGTTGGGCGGCGCGGGTTTCGGGTTTTTTGGCGCGCCAAACAGCCGGGCCATGGTCGCGAGCGCTCCGCGGGAAAGAAGCGGCGGCGCGGGAGGCATCGCTACGATGTCCCGCATCGTGGGACAGTCGATCGGGGTTTCCGTCGTGGCCGTTGTCTTTGGAATCGTCGCCCACGGCGGAGTCACGCTTCGCAGCGTCGACGTCGCGCTCATGTGTGGCGCCGGCTTCGCGCTTGTTTCGGCCGCCATCAACACGGCCCCGGTCCCGCACGTTCAGCCCGAGTGATGCCGGCGGTCACAACTTCTTCTCGAGCATCTCCACGGCCTGTTCAAGCCGCTGGCGTTCTTTCCAGAAGCGCGCCCACAAATCGCCGATTTTCTTGATGCGGCCCGGCATCGACTTGATGTTCCAGGTATCCTCGCGCAGTTCGACGTTCAACTCGCGCAGAGAAACCGGCGCTGAGACGGGCGCGTGCGGGAACGCTCTCACGGAGTAAACCGACGCGAGCGATTGCCCGCGGGAGTTCTGATGCGCGTCGACGTAGATGCTGCGCTCGGGCCGTTTGCTCAGGCTGCGCTCCGTAGTGATGAGCTTGGGATCATCGCGCGCTGTCCACGTGGCGACAAGCTCGACGAACTGCCGGACCTGCTCGTAGCTGTACTGCGGCCGAATGGGAATGAAAATGTGCAGGCCCGTCGCGCCCGATGTCTTTACGAAAGCCTTCAGCCCCAATTTTTCCAATCGCTCCGTCAGCGCGCCGGCCAGCTTGACCACCGACATGAACCGAGCGCCCGCCGACGGATCGAGATCGAAAAAAATATAATCCGGATGCTCTTGATCGTCGTAGCGGCTGGACCACGGATTGTGGTCGATGCAACCGAGATTCGTGAGATATAGCAGCGTCGGCAAATCGTTCGCGAGAAAATAATGGATCTTCGAGCCCTTGCTCTCCGATGTGACTGCCGCGGTTTGAATCCAATCGGGCGCATCCTTGCCGGCATCTTTCTGAAAAAAAGCGTCGCCTTCAATTCCATTCGGATAGCGCCGCAGGACGAGCGGCCTGTCTTTCAGAAATGGAAGGATGAAAGGCGCCATGTGCAGGTAGTGGGCCAGCAGATCGCGTTTCGTATAGCCGTCCTGCGGAAAGTAAACCTTGTTCAGATTGGTGAAGTGTAGCGTCTGCCCGCCGACCTCGGCGAAAACATCCTCGCGGGCGCCGGCGTCGAGCTCCTTCGCCAGTTCTTTCTCTGTGAGAGCCGCGGCGCTCGATGCGCGGGCATGGACACCTGCGGCTGATTTCGCGGAATGCTTCCGCCCGTCGCTCTGGCCTGCGTCCACATCCTTTTCGATTCGCATCTCCTCCGCGAAGGTGCATTCCCGCGGATCGTGATCCTCGAGCAAGCCTGCAAATCTGGGCTGTCGCAGATGGCGGCCTTCCGTCCACCCGCCGTACGTGACTCTCACCACCAGTTCGGGCTTCACCCAGTGAGCTACTTCGCGTGTGTCTGGTTCTTCTAGGAACGGGCGATCCGAAATGTGAAGCGCGCGAAGCCGCTCCGCCAGGCTCACCTGCAGAGCGACCGAGAATCCCGTCCCCACTCCCGCGATGAATTCGAGCTTGTTGCCCTCATACAGCCCGACCAAAAGCGCCCCAAAATGCTCGCGCGACCTTCTCGGATCGGTCCAACCCCCCACCACGGCGTCAAGTTCCCTGTCGAATTTGAATTTCAGCCACGATTTCGTCCGCCCGTCCGGATACACGCTATGGATTTGCTTGCCGATTACACCTTCGAGCCCTCGTCCGCGCGCCAGTTCGTAGAGTTCCTGGCCTTTCTCCACCTCGTGATCCGAATAACGGATCAGCGAATCCGTATCGAGAATTCGCTTCAGCAGCTTCTTCCGTTCGATCAGCGGCACTTTGCGGAGATCGTATCCGTCGCAGTACAAAATATCGAAGACGTAATAGACGACGGGCACTTTCCGCATCAGCTCCGCGCTGGGCGAGCGAACCGAGAATCGCTGCTGCAGCTGCTGAAAGTCGCTGCGCCCATCCTTATCGAGCGCCACGATCTCGCCGTCCAGCCAGACATCGCGCCCATTCACGTAATTCGGCAGACGAGTCATCTCCGGATATTCAGGTGTTATCTCGCGCTGCGATCGCGACCATAGCTTCAGTTGGTGATCCTTCACGCGCGCGAGCGTTCGCACGCCGTCCCACTTGATTTCGAACAGCCATTCAGGGTCGGAAAACGGCTTTTCGGCGAGCGTCGCCAGCGCGGGCACAACGTGCTCGGGCATGGGCGCCTTCTTCGCGTCCGGTCGAAACTCGATCTTCTGCGGCGCGCTTCGCGTTCCGCGCCCACGTTCGGCGGCCGGCGAATCTTTCTCGCGGCGATGAATGCTCCGCCCCGACACCACAGACTCGGCATGCTCGCTGATATTCCAACCCTCTTCGGCGGATGCATCGCGATGCTTGATGAGCAGCCAGTCCTTGCCGGGCTTTCCGGATTTGCTCCACCGGAGCTTCACCAGGACGAAACTGCCTCTCAGTTTCTGCCCGTGCAGCGTGAATTTCAGTTCGCCCTTTTCAAGCTGTTTGTCGGCGGGCAATGCGCCTTCGGCCTCGTACGTGCCCTCGTCCCACACGATCACTTCGCCCGCTCCGTAGTTTCCCGCCGGGATCGTACCCTCGAATTTTGCGTACTCGAGCGGGTGGTCCTCGGTCAGAACCGCCAGGCGTTTGTCCGAAGGATCGAGCGACGGCCCTTTCGGCACGGCCCATGATTTCAGGACGCCGTCGACCTCGAGCCGAAAGTCGTAATGGAGGCGCGTGGCGTGGTGCTCCTGCACCACGAACCTGTTTCCATGGCCGCCCCGATCCTTGCCTCGCGGCTCTGGAGTCGCTTCAAACCGCCGTTTCCGCCGATATTCCTCAACTGCCATGGCCGAGATTATTAGGGAGTTGCGACCGCCGCGCCAGCCGAAAAAGCGCCCGTACAGCGAACTGACTCGCCTGTCTACACGCTTACCATGACATATCGCCGGATGATCGCTTTGCTATAATCGCGGCATTGAGCGGGCGGGAGGTCGACCGATGGCGGCTGCCGCGTGGAAGGGCTTCATCTCATTCGGACTGATCACGATTCCCGTGCGGCTCTATGCCGCCGCTCGGCGATCTCGATTCGAATTGCACCAGCTGCATCGCAAATGTCACACGCGCCTGCGCCAGCCGTTGTTTTGCCCCACCTGCAACCGCCCCGTCGACAAGTCCGAGGTTGTGAAAGGCTTTGAATACGAGGAAGGAAAGTATGCGCTGATCGAGCCCCAGGAAATCAAGAAGATCGAGCCTCAATCGGCTCGGTCGATGGACGTCCTCGCCTTCGTGAAAAATTCCGAGATCGACCCCCTCTTTTTCGACTCTTCCTATTTCCTCGTCCCGGAAGAGCAAGGACGCAAGGCCTACCAGCTTCTGCTGAAGGCGCTCGAAGACACGAAGCGCGTCGCCATTGCCAAAATCACGATGCATCAGCGCGAATACACGGCGTTCATCCGGCCCTACGATCGCGGCCTTGCCCTGCACACCATGTATTACGCAAACGAAGTTCGCGAGGCCCCGGGCTACGGAAAGACCAACGGCGTAAAGCTGACCGCGAAGGAAGTAAAGCTTGCCGAGCAGCTTGTCGAAAACCTGTCCGAGGAATTCCACATCCAGAAATATCACGACGAATTTCAGGAACGCCTCCACGCTCTGATCGAAGCGAAGAGGAAAGGCAACGAGACGGCCGCCGAGGCTCCTCCGCCGCGCCGCGCGCCTGTGATCGACATGATGGCGGCCCTGAAGAAAAGCCTCGAGCGGGCGGGCAACGCCCAGAAGCCTCGCGTCCAGGCGCGCGAGCATTCGCGCAAAGGCGCAGCTCGGCGCGCGAGTTAGCCCACCGTTCTTCCGCTTGTTTCCGGATCCCTTTCCCGCCGTAAGACCATCCGCGCCAATCTCATAGCAGGCATTATGAAATCATTACGCGCCGCTTATTTGTTCCTTACGGTCTTGCCGTATTCTCGGCTTCGTCGAATGCCGCAGAGCAAAGTTCACCTGCGGTCTAGGGCGTCACAGCTAAGGAGATGAGGCAATGGCAGCCTTGTTCGCAATCGTGCTCGGCGCGGCATGCGCTTTTTATGTCTACGCCCTGGTGCAATTCGGGCGCGAGATCTTGCGTCTGCGATCTCAGCGCAACCGGGGCGTGACGCTGGTCGCTCCGTTCCAGAGCATGCCGGAATTTCGCGAACGTCGGGGCTCGGGCCGAAAAGCCAAGGTCACCGTGTTGCCGGTGAGCGGGGCAGCTGATCGAGACGTGGCATAGGAGCGATTTCGATGCGAGACGTCACTTTTGTGGTTTGCACGGTTCTGTTTTTCGCGGTCGCGGTCGGTTACGTTTGGGCCTGCGACCGCCTGAGGTAACAGGGAGCGAGACGGTCATGTTGGGAAACATCGTGCTTCTGATAATCAGCGTTTTGACGGGCGCCTATCTGCTGATCGCGCTGCTCTGGCCGGAAAGGTTCTGACGTCCATGACTGCAAATGGCTGGTTTCAAATTCTGTTGTTTTTCGCCGTTCTGCTTGCGGTGACCAAACCGCTCGGCGTGTTTATGACCCGCGTGTTTTCGCGCGAGAAAACGTTTCTCGACCCGGTGCTCCGTCCGGTCGAACGCCTTATTTATCGCTGCTGTGGAATCGACGAAACGCGTGAGATGGAGTGGAAAGAATATGCCGTCGCCATGTTGCTCTTCAGCGTGGTCAGCATGCTGGTGCTTTACCTCATCGAGCGCGTGCAAGGTCTCAAGTTTATGCCCTGGAATCCGCAACATCTGGCAAACGTAGGGCCTGACCTCGCGTTCAATACCGCTGCCTCATTCACAACGAACACAAACTGGCAGAACTACGGCGGCGAGTCGACGATGAGCTATTTCACGCAGATGGCCGGCCTCGCGTACCACAACTTCGCTTCGGCGGGCGTCGGCATCGCCCTGGCCATCGCGGTGATCCGCGGGATCGCGCGAAAAGAATCGAAGACCATCGGCAATTTTTGGGTCGATTTTACGCGCTGCATGTTGTGGGTTCTGATGCCCGCGTGCCTGGTGATCGCGATGGTGTTCGTATCCCAGGGCATGATTCAAAACTTGCGGCCCTACGACACCGCCAAGCTGCTAAATCCCCAGACCGTGCAAACAACCGGCCCCGATGGCAAAACAACGAGCCAGACGATCACCGATCAGGTCATCGCGCAGGGCCCGATCGCCTCTCAGGAAGCGATCAAGATCTTCGGGACGAACGGCGGCGGCTTCCTCAACGCCAATAGCACCGACCCGTTCGAGAATCCAACTCCGCTCACGGATTTCATGCAGATCGTGATGATGCTCTCGCTCGGCGCCGGCCTCACATACACGCTCGGCCGCATGACAGGCTCGCAGCGGCACGGCTGGGCCGTGTGGGCCGCGATGGCGATTCTATGCCTCGCCGGCGTCACCGTCGCGTACGCGATGGAGGCTCGTGGCAATCCGCTATTGCACGGAGTTGACCAGCACACGACCGCTATGCAACCGGGCGGCAATATGGAAGGCAAGGAAGTCCGCTTCGGGATTGCGTCCACCGCGCTCTTTGCGACGACGACCACCGACGCGAGCTGCGGCGCGGTCAACGGCATGCACGACTCTTTCACTCCGCTCGGGGGAATGGTCCCTCTCGTCAACATCATGATCGGCGAAGTAATTTTCGGCGGAGTTGGCGCGGGTCTCTACGGCATCGTCGTCTTCATCGTGCTTTCAGTTTTCATTGCCGGGTTGATGGTCGGCCGAACGCCCGAATATCTCGGCAAGAAGATCGAATCCTTCGATGTGAAGATGGCGATGGTGACCGTGCTGATCTTTTGCCTGCTGGTTCTCGGTTTCACCGCAATCGCGATCGTCTCTCCGTCTGGCACGTCGTCCATCACGAACCCGGGGCCACACGGCCTCTCGCAGGTTTTGTACGCGTACACCTCCCAGGCCGGTAACAACGGCTCGGCGTTTGCCGGGCTCAACGGAAATACGCCCTGGTACAACATCAGCGGCGCGTTCGACATGCTGTTCGGCCGGTTCTTCATGGTGATTCCGGTGCTCGCGCTGGCGGGCAATCTGGCGCGTAAGAAGATCGTGCCGGAATCCGCCGGCACGTTCCCGGTGACCACGCCTCTGTTCACGTTCCTGTTGATCTCCGTCATTTTGATTGTCAGCGCACTTACATTTTTCCCCGCGCTCAGCCTCGGTCCGATTCTCGAACACCTGCTGATGCATGCCGGGAAGGTTTTCTGAGGCCGCCATGAGCACACGAGAAACACGAAAATCGCTTTGGACCTGGGGCATCGTCGGCGGAGCCGTGCGTGACTCCTTGATCAAGCTCAACCCGCGCACGCTCATGAAGAATCCGGTGATGTTCGTCGTCGAAATCGGCGCCGCGATCACCACCTACGATCTGGTCCGCGACCGCTGGCAGCACCTTTCCGGCTTCGGCTTCGAATTGCAGATCACGCTTTGGCTGTGGTTCACCGTTCTCTTCGCGAACTTTGCCGAGGCGATGGCCGAGGGCCGCGGCAAGGCGCAGGCCGACACGCTGCGCAAGGCCCGCTCGGAAACGACCGCGAACCGCATCAAGAACGGCGGCGAGATCGAAGAAGTGTCCGGCTCCAAGCTCCGCGCTGGTGACCTTGTTAAGGTCGCAGCGGGAGAGTTCATTCCGGGCGACGGCGAGGTCGTCGAAGGCGTCGCCTCGGTCGACGAATCTGCGATCACCGGTGAGTCCGCGCCCGTCATCCGCGAATCCGGCGGCGACCGCTCGGCCGTCACCGGCGGCACGCGCGTCCTCTCCGACGAAATCATCGTCAAGATCACGTCGAATCCCGGCGAGACGTTTCTCGATCGCATGATCAAGCTCGTCGAAGGAGCGGAGCGCCAGAAAACGCCCAATGAAATTGCCCTCAATATCCTGCTGGCCGGCTTGACGATCATCTTCCTGCTTGCGGTCGTCACGCTCCAGCCCATGGCGATTTATAGCGGCTCGCCACAATCGGTTTTCGTGCTGATTTCGCTACTCGTCTGCCTGATCCCCACGACGATCGGCGGCCTCCTCTCGGCCATCGGCATTGCCGGCATGGACCGTGTCGTCCAGCATAATGTGCTGGCAATGTCGGGCCGGGCGGTGGAAGCGGCCGGCGACGTCGATACCTTGCTGCTCGATAAGACGGGCACCATCACTCTCGGCAACCGCCGCGCCACGGAATTCGTTCCCGCTCCCAACGTCACCGAGGCGGAGCTTGCCGACGCGGCCCAACTCGCTTCGCTTTCCGACGAAACGCCTGAGGGTCGCTCGATCGTGGTGTTGGCCAAGGACAAATACAATCTGCGCGGCCGCGAACTCTCCGCCTACGCCGCGACGTTCATTCCGTTCACGGCGGTCACGCGTATGTCGGGCGTCGATCTCGACGGCCGCGAAATCCGCAAAGGCGCTTTCGATGCCATCGTGCAGCACTGCTGCAATAACGGCCGTCGAGTGCCGGTCGAGGTGGAAGAAACCGTCAAGAATATTTCCAATTCCGGCGGCACGCCGCTTCTCGTGGCGGAGGACCGCAAAATTCTCGGCACCATCCACCTCAAGGACATCATCAAGGGCGGCATGCGCGAACGCTTCGATCACTTGCGCGCGATGGGGATCCGTACCGTGATGATCACCGGCGACAATCCGCTCACCGCAGCCGCGATTGCGCGCGAAGCCGGCGTCGACGATTTTCTCGCACAGGCCAAGCCCGAAGACAAGCTCGCCCTCATCCGCAACGAGCAAGGTAAAGGCAAGCTCGTCGCCATGACCGGCGACGGCACGAACGACGCTCCCGCTCTCGCGCAAGCCGATGTCGGCGTGGCCATGAATGCCGGCACGCAGGCGGCGAAAGAAGCGGGCAACATGGTCGATCTCGATTCGAATCCGACGAAGCTCATCGAAATTGTCGAGATCGGCAAGCAGCTCCTGATCACGCGCGGCGCGCTCACCACCTTTTCGGTGGCCAACGATGTGGCCAAATATTTCGCCATCATCCCCGCGATGTTCGCCGGCGCGTTTCCGCAATTGAACGTGCTCAACATCATGGGATTGAAAACACCTCAGTCCGCGATTCTCTCAGCCGTGATTTTCAACGCGCTGATCATCATCGCGCTCGTGCCGCTCGCTCTTCGCGGCGTGCGCTATCGCCCCCTTGGCGCTTCGGCCCTGTTGCGTTGGAATCTGCTGGTCTACGGAGTGGGCGGCATCATTGCGCCATTCATCGGAATCAAAATAATCGATCTGATCATTACCCACATCGGGTGGGCGTGAGGCACTCATGAAAAAGAATCTATGGATCTCCATCCGGTACACGCTGGTGACTACGGTGCTTCTCGGAATCATCTATCCGCTCGTCGTCACGGGCATCGCGCAGATAATTTTCCCCAAGCAGGCAAACGGAGAGCTGATCGAACGGCATGGGACGCTTGTCGGTTCGCGCCTGCTGGGGCAGCCCTTTACGGCGCCGGGCTACTTCTATTCGCGGCCATCAGCGGCCGGTGCGGCAGGCTACGACCCCACATCTTCCGGCGGATCGAATCTCGGGCCGACGAACAAGGCTCTGATCGATCGCGTCGCAGCGAGCGTCAAGCAGCTTCAGCCGACCAATCCGAACACGCCGATCCCCGTGGATCTTGTGACCACGTCGGGCTCCGGCCTGGATCCGGATATTTCTCCGGCGGCGGCTGAGTTTCAGGTCCCGCGCGTCGCCAAGGAACGCGGCATGAGCGAACAGGAAGTCCGTGCCCTCGTCGCGAAACACACGGAAGGGCGTCAGTTGGGCTTTCTCGGTGAGCGCCGCGTCAACGTTCTCGAGCTCAATCTCGATCTCGACGCTGCCCACCCAATGCACGCCGCCTCGGCGAGCTTGAGGTAGAGCATTACTTCAGTTCACGCTTTGGAGAACCCGGTTCTCCGGCGTCACGCTGATGGTGGATTCCAGAGTCACGCGCGCGGAAATGGAGCGGGCAACCAGACACGACCGTTCGGCCTTCTCGAGCAGTCGGTTGGCTCGCTCGCGTTCCTCTTCCCTGGCGATCTTCAGCGCGGGACGCAGCCTCACCTCCGTGAATCTCCAGCCCTCCGGACCTTCTTCCAGCACGCCCTCGGCGTCAACCTCAAGAGAAATGAAGCCGAACTTTGAAGCCTGCGACATTCCCGAGAATGTGCTCACATAACACGTCACAACGCTCGCGACGAAGAAGTGCTCGGGCGTCCAAACGCCCGAATCTCCCAGGAACTCCGGCGGCGCACTGAAGCAGATCGGCCGGGGCACCGTGTCCGAGGCGACCACGCCCGATCGGGGTTTCGTGCATTTTGCCCTGACTTGATAGCTGTGCGTTTCTTCCATAAGTCACCATCCCCGAATGCGCTTCTCTTGTCGCGCGCTTCCCTACGCCGCCGTTGCCTGCGCTCGCAAACCCGATTCGTCCCGAATCACGACGACCGAACCCTTCGTCGCGATGAGCATCTTGCTCTTGAAGTCCGTC
Source organism: uncultured Acidobacteriota bacterium (assembly GCA_963836125.1). Taxonomy (GTDB): domain Bacteria; phylum Acidobacteriota; class Terriglobia; order Acidiferrales; family UBA7541; genus Palsa-295. The sequence goes on along the minus strand of CAWIIK010000001.1, from coordinate 317,273 downwards.
ATCGTCCGGGTAACCGTCTCGCGGGATATGCCGACGATCTGCGAGATCTCCTCGTGCGTCAGGCCCAGGCTGAAGCGCTTTCCTTGATTTGTTTCCTGGGCATTGGCGGACGATTCGAGCAGGAACTGGGCGACCTTCTCGCTGGCCGACCGCGACAAGCCCAGATACCGCACCTCCTGGCAAATCTCGCGGTAGCCATTGCTGATCTGCTGCAGCGCCGCCGCCGAAGCTTCAACGTGCTCTCGCAGCAGCTTCAGAAAATCCTCGCGCCGCACGAAATTGACCTGGCAAGGCTGAAGCGCCTCGGCCGTCAACTCGTATGGTTCGCCCGAGAGCGCTCCGTGCAAGCCGAGTAGCTCCCCCGGCCCGCAGATCCGCACGATGATCGTCCGGCCGTCCGCTGAGTTCATCGTCAGCTTGACCCGGCCTTTGCACAGCATGTACACGCCGCGCGGCACCTGCCCCTCGACGAACAAAACCGCCTCCGAGGGATACGTACTCGTGAATTTCAAGCTGTTGAGACCTTGGAGAGCGAGTGCCGGGAGTTGGCAGAAGAAGCCGCTCTTCCGCATCGAGCAGGTCCTGCAGTCCTCCGCGACTTCCATCCCGTACGGTCCGCGCATCTCGTTCTCCTTTTCGGCCTCAATCATCACCGTCTGCCAGAATGTGCTGCATGAATCCCGAAGCCCTCGCGAGTACCGCGCCTTTTTTCTGCAGTTCGAGCAACAATGCACGGCCCTGGCCATCCGCAAAGCTGACCGCTCTCAAATCAACCGTCGCCCTGTGTCTGTCACCAGGGGTCACTGACTCGTCCCAGGCCTTCCGGAGCACTTCGACCCATGCCCCTTCCAGGCGTCCCTCTAGCCTCATCGATGGCCGGCCCGCGTTCCCTTCCTGCGTGATTCTCAGCACGTTCGCTCCACTCACACAACACACAGGTGCACGGATTAGGCCAATTGGCCATACTTGGCCTAGGTTCATGTAAATTGTCTATTTATAGCCTGATAGGAAGGATCGTTACATCGAGCCGCAAATCCCAAAACGGAAATCCGCGATGATATATCATCGAGCGATGATATATCGTCACAGGGGTCTCGTCACTGGCCTGCTTCCGCGAAGGGCACGTCTTGATGGATCACGGCGTCTTCGTGCCATCGCGCCTTAGGTTTCTTCTTCTGAACCTGCCTTTTCGGCCGCGCCGGAGCTGCCGCTTTGGTCTTCGTTCCAGTCGCTTTCTTTGCCATGCCGCACCTCCGACCCCAATTGGCTTCCGAAACTGCACGCTCTTTGACGCCCGCGCCGGACGGGCAGCGTCCCTGGCCCGTCTATCGACCCGTCCGGCTCAGACGAACTGCTTCATGCAGCAGTTTTCGTTTGGAGTCTGACGTTGCTCGTCTTGGCCACCTTAGGCAGACGGAGTTCGAGGACTCCGTTCTTCAGGTTGGCCACCACCTTGTTCGTTTCCACTTCGGCCGGCAGATCCACGATTCGCAGGATCTGATCCGAGCAGAATTCGGAGTAAACGGCCTTCTCGTTTTTCCCTTCTGTTTTCGTCTCTCGTTTCCCGCTGATCACAAGGCGTCGTGGCTCGACGTTGACTTCCAGTTCCTTCTCGCTGAATCCCGGCACCTCTGCCTGGATTTCAAGTGCGTCTCCAGATTCATTCACTTGAATATGCACGGGATGTAGCAGTTCCCTCTCTGCTTGGAACCAGTTGTCGACTTCGCGCCCCGGAGCATAGCCGCTTCCTTCGAAAATCTCGTACGCCCGGCGGGAAATGACGTCGAATATGGCGTCTACGTGGGCGGCCAAGCTCTCTACCTTGAGCGGCTTGACCGTTGTCGGCTCTCTCGCAATTTGTACCGCTGTTCCTGTTTTTTCTGCCATCGCATTCCCCCATAATTCGGAATCCCAGCGCCGGCTTCGAGCGGTCGGCCTGTGGGCCCTGTCCTGCGACCTGGATGGCAAATACCACCGAGGACCGGCGCTCCAGATTCACGGTCGCAAACAACGGCAGTTTACGCCGTGATGCACGTCACACACAACGGTGATCGAGGCCTCGAACAGGTGAAGGTTGTTTGTCAGACGTCTTTGCGCGAGATTCCGAGCTTTTGCATGCGCGAATTCAACGTCGTACGGTTCATCCCCAGGCGTTCGGCCGCGCCGCCGGCGCCCCCGATTCTGCCCTTCGTTTCTCGCAGCACCTGGAGGATGTGCCCACGCTCCATCTCTTCGAGCGTCGAAGAAGTCTGGGCCGTTGTACTTTGCGTGCCGCTCGCGCGGGCCAGCTCGAATTCCGTCAATGGAATCCGCAGCTCCGGCCCCGGCGAAAGGATCACGGCTCGCTCGACGACATGCTCCAATTCCCGCACATTCCCGGGCCACGAATAGCGGCACAGCGCCCGGATCGTCTCCGCTGGAACGATGTCGACGCTCTTCCCCATGCGCTTCGCGAATCGCGCCAGGAAAAAGTGGACCAGTAGCGGGATATCCTCGACGCGGTCGCGCAGCGGAGGAACCATCACCGGAAAGACGCTGAGCCGGTAAAAAAGATCGCTGCGGAATTGTCCCGAGGCGACCAGCTTATTGAGGTCTCTGTTCGTCGCGGCGACAATGCGCACGTCGCTGGTCATCGTCCGGCTGTTTCCGAGGCGCTCGAACTGCTTTTCTTGCAGCACCCGCAATAGTTTCGACTGCAATTCCAGCGGAATCTCGCCCACTTCATCGAGAAAAAGTGTTCCCTGATGCGCCAGCTCGAATCTCCCGATCCGCTGCGCGATCGCGCCCGTGAACGCGCCCTTCTCGTGCCCGAAGAGTTCGCTTTCGAGCAGGCCTGCTGGCACCGAGGCGCAGTTGACTTTCACAAACGCGCGACCGCTCCGCGGGCTCAGATCGTGAACGGCCCGCGCGAGCTGCTCTTTCCCCGTCCCGGTTTCACCCAAAATCAAGACGGTCGAATCGGTCGGAGCCACGGTTTCGATCTGTTTCAGGACTCGCTTCAGGGCCTTGCTCGTGCCGATGATGTCGTTGAAGTTGGTCTCGGTTCGCAATTCGTCTTCCAGATACAGCTTTTCCTTGGCGAGCCGCGCATTCAGATCCGCGATCCGTTGGAACGCCAGCGCGTTGTCGAGCGCCACCGAAACCTGGCCCCCCAGTTGTCCGAGCGCATTCACATCTTCCTCAGAAAACGCTCCGGCTTGTCGGCTAAACACATTCAGCGTGCCAAGCGGCCCTTCTCGCCCGGTCAGCGGGATCCAGCAACCGGACTGGATCGACGCGCCCGCGAAATGCTTCGGCATCTCAAACGGAAATTTCTCGGCCTCCGAACCCTTCAGCAGGAGCGGCTTCCCGGAAGCATAGACTGAGCCGTGAGGCGTTCCGGCCACCGGCAGCAAAACAGTCTCGGGAAGCGGAGGGATATCCGGCGCAGCCCCGATCGAGTGGACTCGTAGCATCTTCGTCTCGGGCTCGTACACGGCCACCGACGCGTAGTCAAACGCCTTCACCTGCCGCACGCAAGACCCGATCGCCGCCAGCAGCTTCGTAATGTCGATATTCGAAAGCAGTGCATTCGTGACTTCCAGAAGAAACGACTCGCGCACCCTCTTCTGTTCCGTAATGTCCCGCGTCACCTTCGTGAACCCGAGCAGTTTGCCGTCCTCGTCGTGAAGCGCCGTAATCACAACACTCGCCCAAAACCGCGACCCGTCCTTCCGGATTCTCCAGCCTTCGCCCTCCCACCGGCCTTCCCACGTCGCAATCTTGATTTCTTCGTTCGGGATGCCGCGCTCGACAACCTCTGAGGGATAAAAACAGGAAAAATGCCGCCCGATGATTTCGTCCGTTCGATATCCTTTGATACGCTGCGCGCCTTCGTTCCAGCTTTTCACGCGTCCTTGCGGATCGAGCATGAAGATCGCGTAGTCCTTCACCTCCGCCACGATTCGCCGGAAGCGCTCTTCGCTCAGCCGGAGCGCTATCTCAATCTCCTTCCGCTTCGTGATGTCCCGAATCGCGCCGGCCACGAAGCGCCCGTTACCCTCCTCGATCGGACTCAAACTGATTTCCACCGGAAGCGTGCTTCCGTCCTTGCGGCGTCCTCGGAGCTCGAGCCCGGTTCCCATCGGCCGCGTGCGTGGCGCCGCGGTATATTCGGTGCGGTCTCGCACGTGCGCCTGCCGAATTTGCTCCGGAATCAGCGCCTCCACAGGTTGGCCCACGAGTTCCTGCGGCGGATAGCCGAAAACCTTCTCGGCCTGCGAATTCACAAAAACGATTTTCCCTGCCGTATCCACAATCACCATCGCATCGGGCGCGGACTCGAGCAGACGCCAGCGGTGGTCTTCGGGCCGCATCCGCTCCAGGTCGCGCGGCGTATCCTCTTGCTTCATGGCGCGAAAACGTTAGCATCTGTGTAGGCTCGGGGCAAGGTATGGGCGGCCGGATGGTTTGCGCCCCGCCCGAAAACAAGGCGCGCACCCGTATCATGACATCTTCGTCCACCGTGGCCGACGAACAAGTCCCGCCGAAGCCCGCAGCCGCCACAGGCCTTTCCTCGGCGGAAGCCGAAGCCCGCCTCGATCAATACGGCCCCAATGAGCCGGCGCCCGCAAAACGCGGCTCGGCCGTCGTCGAACTGCTCCTGTTGTTCCTGAACCCGCTCGTTATCATTCTGCTCGTGGCCGCCGTGGCCTCGTTCGCGCTCGGCGACGCGTCGGACGCTCTCATCATCCTCGTGATCGTCCTTCTGAGCATCGCCATCAATTTCATCCAGACGTATCGCTCGCAGCAGGCCATCGATCGGCTCCGCGCCGACGTCGCTCCGACCGCCACCGTCCTTCGCGACGGCGCCTGGCAGGAACTCAGCCGTCGCAAGGTCGTTCCGGACGACATCGTTCGCGTGTGCGCCGGCGACTTGATCCCCGCCGACGGGCGCGTGCTCGAAGCCCGCGACCTCTATGTTCAGCAGGCCGCGCTCACCGGTGAGTCTTTGCCCGTCGAGAAAAGCGCGCATGCGGGTGGCGCATCACCGGCGAAAGGCCCGGACGCGCCGAACCTGGTCTTCATGGGCACCTCCGTCGTCAGCGGTACCGGAGCCGTCATCGTGGTCGCTACCGGGCCCCGCACCGCCTTCGGAGCGATCGCCGAGCGCCTCGCCATTCGCCCCGAGGAAACCGAGTTCGAGCGCAGCATGAAGCGCTTCGGGATGCTCATCATGCGCGCCGTTTTTTTTCTGGTCCTCTTCATCGTCATTGTGCGTGTCGCGATGCACAAAGACGCCTTCGAATCGTTCGTTTTCGCGGTGGCCCTGGCGGTCGGCTTGACACCCGAATTCCTTCCCATGATCACCTCGGTCACGCTCGCGCGCGGCGCCGTTCGCATGGCTCGCCGGCACGTTGTCGTCAAGCATCTCCCGGCGATCCAGAATTTCGGCACCATCGATATCCTCTGCAGCGATAAGACCGGCACTCTGACGACCGGTCAAATGGTCCTCGTCTCCTCCGTAGACTACCTGGGAAAATCCTCCGACCGGCCGCTCGAGCTCGCATACCTCAACAGCAAGTTCCAAACCGGCATCCGCAGCCCGCTCGACACCGCGATCCTGAAAACGCCGCGCACCGATGGCGACCGCTGCGCCATATGCGACGAGATTCCCTTTGACTTCGAGCGCCGCCGCCTGTCAATCGTCGTCGAAAGCCACGACGACGCCTCACACGAGCGCCTGCTGATCACCAAAGGCGCCCCGGAAGGCATCCTCAATCTTTCCGAGTCCTACGAAACCGACAGCCGGATCATCGCATTCGATGCCGAAACCCGCCACAAATGCCGCCAAGCCTTCGATGACCTCAGCTCGCAAGGACTCCGCGTCCTCGGTGTCGCCTATCGCAATATGGATGTACGCGACGCCTACAGCGCGAAGGACGAATCCGCACTCGTTTTCGCGGGCTATCTCGCCTTTGCCGATCCGCCGAATCCCGACGCCGCCGATTCGCTCGCTGCCATGAAGCGCGACGGCATCGAGCTAAAAATCCTCACCGGCGACAACGAACTCGTCGCCCGCCACATCTGCGAGCAAGTCGGTCTCTACGATCCGACAATCGTTCTCGGTGACGAACTCGACGGGGCCAGCGACCCCGCGCTCCAGCACATGGCCGAGCAAACCACCGTCTTCGCTCGAGTCTCGCCTGTCCAAAAGCATCGCATCATTCACGCGCTCAAGCTTCGCGGCCACGTCGTCGGCTACATGGGCGACGGCATCAACGACGCGCCTTCCCTGCATGCGGCCGATGTCGGTATCTCCGTATCGACCGCCGTCGACGTCGCCCGCGATGCCGCCGACATCATCCTGCTCGAGCCCGGGCTCGCAGTCCTCCACCAAGGCATCATCGAAGGCCGCCGCGCGTCCGCCAACGTCATGAAGTACCTGCTGATGGGCACGAGTTCGAACTTCGGCAACATGTTCAGCATGGCCGGCGCGTCCTTGTTCCTGCCGTTTCTTCCCATGCTGCCCACCCAAATCTTGCTCAACAATTTTCTCTACGATGCCGCCCAGATCACAATCCCCTCCGACAATGTCGACGAACGCTCTATCAGCGCTCCGCGCCGCTGGGACATGACTCTCATTCGCAATTTCATGATCTTTATCGGCCCGATCAGCTCGCTTTACGACTTCCTGACCTTCTACGTCCTGCTTCACTTCTTTCACGCCGGCCAGGCCGAATTCCACACCGGCTGGTTCGTCGAGTCGCTCGCGACGCAAACCCTCGTGCTCTTCGTGATTCGCACCACACAGAATCCCTTCAAAAGCCGCCCGAGTGTCCCGCTCGCGATCACCACAATCCTGATCGTGATCGTCGGAATCCGGCTTCCCGATTCCTTCCTCGCGCACCGCCTCGGATTCACACTTCTGCCCGCTCCGTTCTTCACATTCCTCGCAATTTCAACGGTCACGTATTTGCTGCTCGTCGAACTGGCGAAGCGCCTGCTATTTTCGCGCGCGGAAATTTAAAGGGGCTTCGCGCCAGAGCTGTCGTGCTTGCGTGAGAACCCGGATTGACGCGTCTCCCATGTTGCGCGCGGGGTGCGCGCAGCACCACCACGCGAGAGCCGAGGCCGAAACGTCCGTGGAGTGCGGGAGCTCGCTGCCGGCGCGCGCCTCGGACGCGCCACGTGCGGCCTCGCATCTCCCGATCGCGACCGTACACAAAGTGATCGCGCATGCGCCGCGCCCGGTTCTTACGGTACGGCACGCGCAATCATAGACGCGCGAAATCTCGGATGGGCGGATTTAGCTTCGCTTCGTCTGCAGTTGGTGGTAGCCGAATTCTTTGCGGGCTTGGTCGAGGCGCTTGCCTTCGCGGACGCTTTTGCGAATCGCATCTTCGGCGGCCGCAATTCCCTCGGCGACAGCCAGTATTTCCGCTTCATGCTGCCGGGGAATCACCACTACGCCATCCGCATCGCCGCGCATCACGTCGCCGGGTGAGACGCGCGCGTCGCCAATATCGACGGTGATCTCCGTCGCGTCCAATTGCACTCGATCTTTCCCGGTGCGCATCGAGTAGCTCCGGCTGTAAACGGGATAGCCGAGTTCCAGGCAGAGCGCGGTGTCGCGGCACGCGCCATCGATCACCGTACCCGACAGTCCGCGGCGATGCGCAATTTCGGTGAGGATGTCGCCCCACACGGTCGCGTTCTCGCGCCCGCCGTTATCGATCACCACCACCGACCCCGGCGCAACGTCATCGATAAATTCTCCGACCGTTCCAGCCGGTTTGCCGACGGGCCGATACAACATCGTGAAAGCCCGCCCCGCAAGACGAAAGCGCGGATCGCGCGGTTTGATGTTCAGGCACTGCCCGGCGATCCCGAGCCGGTCGAGGGCGTCGCTGATGGTCGCGGTATCGAGCTTGCCCGCACGCTCGACCGATAGGTCCTTCTGATTAGGCAAGGGAGCGGCCTCTAGCCGCGCTGCAGCATGTTTTCGTAGTTCGCGCCCATCACTTCGGTGATGGGTTTGCCTTCGTAGAGCGATCGAGCCATGGCCGCTTCGCGCGCGACGATATCTTCCGCTGTCGCCAGCACGCGCTCAATATTCCCCGCCGCGATGAACGCGACGCCGCTGCCGTCGGCGATTGCGTAATCGCCGGCCTGCACCTGAAAGTCCCCGATCTCCGACGGGTTGATTGTTCGCGAGCTCAACGATGCGTCCCCGCGCGGTGAACGGCGTGAGGCCGCGCCCAAACACGGGAAAATCGTGCTGGCGCGCTTCATCGATATCGCGTACGGGTCCGTCTGCGATCACGCCGCTGATTCCGCGCAGCTTCGCGCCGAGCGCCAGGATGCCTCCCCAAGCGGCTGCGCGGTTGTCGCTTCGCTGCTCGACCACGATGATGTCGCCGGGATGCGCCGCTTCGATCGCGGTGGTCCCGATGTGCCGAGGCTTGCCGGGAGGCGGCGCCCCGAGACCCAATTTAATCGTCAGCACGCAGCCCGCAATGCGTCGCGACGAGCTCAATGGCGACAATCCGGTCACCACGCCCGTTAGCCCCAATTTGTCGAGTGCATCCGAAACCGCGCAGCAGTCGACTCGCCTGAGCCGCGATGCGAAATCGTCTCCTCCAGATTCTGCTCTCATGACCTCTCTCTTGAAACCGTTATTGCCAGTAGACGAAGCCCATCGCGCTGCCTGTGCCCGCCTCGGTGCGATAACACGCGACGTAGTCCACCAGAGTCATTTTCTTGCCCAGCGCATTCATGCCCACCGATACAGGCATCCAATTTCGAATCTCGCACGTATTGCCGAGCAGATACCCTTCGGGAATTTCGGCGAGCGCCTTTTCGTCGCCCGATTGCATCGCCTTCAGCACGCGCTGATCGAGGTCCTCATCGACCACGAAATGCGTCAATCCGCCCGAGCAGAAGACGGCCATCTTCGCATCTTCCTTCCAGCTTTCGACCGCTTTCATCAGCGCGCGGCCGAACTTGAGACACCGGGGAATTTTCGGGCGGTTATTCGGAATCCCGGCATTCAGGAAGACCGGGACGCTCGGCGGCGGGTTATCCACCATGATGCGGCGGTAGAGAAAACCGAACGCGTGCGGAATTCCGTGCTCGTGCCCATCGACCTTCGGCAGGCGCGACGATTCGGAAACGTCGAATTCTTGATCCATCAGCGAATCGATCAGATGGACTGCCAGCTCATTCGCGCCCGTGTACACGGCGCCACCCGGAGGACAGTGGCCGATTTCCGCGATGGCAATTCCCGGTGGAAACTTGGCCTTCGCTTCTTCCGTCTCGGGAATATTTTCGATTTTGCTCCCGGCGTAAACCAGGAAGGCGGGTGTGTTGTCGTCCGTGAAAAGCTCGCGCTGGTCGTTTCCCACGATCACCACCGCATCCGGCTTCACCTCCGCGAATTTCGCGGCGAGCGTATCGAGCGCGCGTTGGCAGGCGTCGTAGCGCTTCTGTTTCTCTGCCGGAGTGATCGCATCGGCGAAGCCTGGCTGGCGCGCCGCCAACAGCTTCTCGAAATCGTAGGCCTCGGCCGCGATAAAAGTGCTTCGGATTCTTTCGGTCGGCGCCTGCGCGCAGATGCCACATGTCGGGCGGCGTCGAAAGCATCGGTCCATGCGACGAGCCGACGCCGAGCACAACCTTTGCCATGATCTTTACCTCCGTTTCATTCGTCAGCGCCACACCAGGCGAGCGGTTTCGACCACTAATCGCATCTTCGCCCATTGCTGATCCTCGCTGATCAGATTGCCTTCGAGCGTCGATGCGAAACCGCACTGCGGACTCAGCGCAAGATTTTCGAGCGGCACGTACCGCGAAGCTTCTTTGATCCGCTCCATAATCTGCTCGCCGCTCTCGAGTTCCGGGCGCTTCGAGCTGATCAGCCCCAGCACCACCGTCTTGTTCTTGGGAACGAAACGCAAAGGCTCGAATGTGCCGGAGCGGGCGTCGTCATACTCCAGCAGAAACCGGTCAACATCCATCGTCGTGAAGAGTTTTTCGGCGATCGAATCGTATCCGCCTTCGGCGTACCAGTGGCTGCGGCTGTTCCCGCGGCACAGGTGAATGCCGAGCGCGACGCCGGGCCGCCGCGCCACCTGAAAGCATGCATTGTCCGCGCGAATGGATTCCTCGAGGAACGCGTCCGGCTCGACCTTCATCTCCGTGCGAATCCATTCGCGCCATTTCGGGTCCATGAAGTAGCTGTAGCGCGGCGCGTCAATTTGAATGTACTTCACGCCCTCGGACGCCAGGCGAGCCAGCTCCGCCTTCATGATTTCGACGATATCCCACAGCATCTCCGAATGATTCTTGTAGACCTTGTCGGTCCGCCCGGCCTTGAACGAAATCGCCGGGAACTGCGTGGCGCTCGGCAAAGTCATTTTGATGTCGCCCGGGCTGTGCTTCTTCAGAAAAGGAAGCTCGTGGCCCGTGAGCGGCCGCACGGCGCGCAGCTTTTCGACCACGACGCCGGCCACTCTTCCCCGCCCCAGCGTCGAACCCCCGGCGTTCGCGGTGTTCCAATTGCGCGGCAGGCCGTCGCCGAAATCGAAGCCTTCGACCGCGTCGGTGAAATCGCCCATGAAGTTGCTTCTGCGAAATTCGCCGTCGGTGAAAATTTCGAATCCCAATTCCTTTTGTTTTGCGAGCACGCGAAGGATCGCTAGGTCCTCGCTCTCCCTCAATTTAGCGGCGTCTCCGGCTTTTCGCGCCTCCAGCAATTCCGGTGGACGCAGAAAGCTTCCGACATGGTCGGCGCGGTAAGTCGCTTGAGTTCCCTTCTCAAGCGCGTTTCCCTGTGCGGTGGGCATAAATCCTCGAATCTTTTTCCGGGATCAGGCTTTTTCCGTCTTGGCGTCCACGCTCAGGCGAAAAAGCTTCTTCGCGTTGTCCTCGAAGATGGTCTTCTTGTCGGCGGCGCTCAGCCAATCGAAGCCGTCGATATAAACTTTGACGTCGTCCATCCACTTCCCGGTTTTCAGATCCTTCGCTGTGCCGACGCCGGGGCGCTCCGTGCCGAAAAGGCAGCGGTCGGGACCCACGGTCTTGAACAACAGCTCGAGCGCCTGCGCGGTGTAAAGCACGGTGTCGAAATAGAGGCGGCGCAAGCCGTCGTAAAAGGTTTCGCTGCCGCCGCGCCGCAGGCTCGGCGCCTGAAAACGCCCGAAGTGGTAAGGCACCGCCCCGCCGCCGTGCGACACCACGATCTTCAATTTCGGGAAATCCTTGAACACGCGCGACCCGGCCAACGAAACGACCGCGATCGTCTCTTCGTTGATGAAGTGCGTCGAATAACTATGCCGGATCGAGCGGCATCCCGCGCCGTGAATGTACCCGGGCACATCCAGCTCCACGAGCTTCTCGTAAAGCGGATACCAGTATTCGTCGCCGAGATTCGGTGTGTCGTAATTCGAAGCTTCGCTCGGATCGGGGTTGAGCAGGCAGCCGACGAATCCGAAATCCTTTACGCACCGTTCGAGTTCGCCGACGCAATTCTTCGGGCTGATCCCCGGGGATTGCGGCAGCCCGCAAACGCCCTTGAAGACATTCGGAAACAGCCGGCACTGCTGCGCCACAAGGTTGTTGCACTCCTCGATGAACCACTGCGACACCTTCGCCGGCTTTTCCGCCTGCATCATCTGATAGGGGCGCGGCGAGAGCAGCTGGAGATCGGTGCCCACCTCTTTCAGCAGTCCGAGATGTGATTTGCCCGTGCCGAAGGTCGGCTGGTTCAAGAACGCGATCATCTCGTCATCGCTGATCTCGACCTTCCCGCGGCCGTGCGATCCGCGATGCGAAAGTACGTTCGCCTTGTAGACGTACAAAGAATCCGGCGCGGTCAGATGACCGTGAACGTCGATAACCATCGCTCTTCCCCCCGTTCTAAGAGCTGCCACTTCCTGCGCTGTTCTTATCCCCGAACGCTCCTCCATGTCAATCGAATCAGACAGGCAAACCGGAATCCGAAAATCGACGCGACTAATTTCCCAGCCATCGCACGCCGCGCAGGTTTAGGACTTCGTGGCCGTTTGCGTTTGTGCGGCGGGCACTTCAATCCCCAGAAACTTCGCGGCATTGTACAGCAGAATCTTTGGCCGGACGGAATCCTTCAGCGGCAGCTCCGCAAATTCGCTCAGCCACCGCTCCGGCGTCATCATCGGAAAATCCGTCCCGAAAAACGCCTTGTCCTGCACGAGCGTGTTGATGTTGTGCACGGTTGACACCGGAAAGTATTTCGGCGCCCACCCCGAAAGATCCATGTAGGTGTTGCCCTTATGGCGCAACACGGCGAGCTGGTCGTCGTGCCACGGCCACGACGGGTGCGCCATGATGATGCGCATCTGCGGAAACTGCGCCGCGACATTGTCGATGTACGGAATCGGCTTGCAGTATTCGAGGATGATCCCTCTTCCACCGGGCGACCCCGCCGCAACCGCTGTCGTGCCCGTGTGGAAGATCACCGGCAGATTCAGCCGCGAAATCGTTTCATAAATCGGGAAGAACCGCTCGTTCGTCGGATCGAATCCCTGCGCGGCCTGCTGAAATTTCATTCCGCGCAGGCCCATATCCGCGCAGCGCTGCACTTCATTCACCGCGATCTTGCCCTTCCACGGATCGACGCTCCCGAATCCGATAAACGTATCCGGATACTTTTTTACCCACGCAGCCGTCTCGCCATTGTCGATTTTCACGCCGCTGCGCGTCTCGCCGTCCACGTCGAAGATCACGGCCATCATTTCTAGCGACTGGTACATCTCCGCCATGCCGTCGGGATCGGATCGCCACTTGCCCGTATTCATCGGCAGCCCAGCCTTTGCCGTCGGCGCCCAACCCTGCTTGGCGCGCTCGCCCGTCAGGATGTGGACATGCATGTCGATGGCTTTCAGCAAGCGGTGCCTCCGTACCTCCGGCTGCTCTTCGATGATTTCGGCGGCGATCGATCGCGCTATCGGGCGGCGGCCTGCGCGGCGTGAAACGCGGCCGGCACATTCATCTCGCGGCAATCGGCCGCCACGTGCAACGGCGCTTCCGTCAGCGCCTGCACGCCCGCGGGATCGAGCCCCGGCGCGAATTCGCGCAGCACGAGCCCTTTGGGCGTCACGTCGATCAAGGCCATGTCGGTATAGATGTGCTTCACGCAGCGCGGCGCCGTGAGCGGCAGCGTGCACTTAGCGACAATCTTGGGTTTGCCCTTATTCGTCACCTGCGTCATCGTGACGATCACGTTCCCCACGCCAAACGCCAGGTCCATCGCGCCGCCCACGCCCGGAACCTTCTCCCCCGGGGTGCGCCAGTTCGCGAGGTCGCCATTCGCAGCTACCTGCAGCGCGCCGAGCACCGCGTGGGTCACGTGCCCGCCGCGAATCATCGAAAACGATGTCGGGTGATCGAACACGCTCGCCCCCGGCAGCAGGGTCACATACTGCTTCCCCGCATTGATTAGGTCCGGATCCTCGTGGCCCGGCTCCGCGAGCGGCCCCATTCCCAGAAGGCCATTCTCGCTGTGGAAGAAAACCTCGCGCCCCGCCGGGATGAAGCTCGACACCAGGGTGGGTATGCCGATGCCCAGATTGACGTAGCTCCCCTCCGGCAGATCGCACGCAACCCGGTACGCGATTCCTTCTCTCGTCAGCGACATGGGCTACCTTCCCTCCGTCGTGATTTTCAGGTATTCAGGATGACGCACGCATTCGACCACACGATCGACGAAAATTCCCGGCGTGTGCACATCCTCGGGATCGATGCCCCCGACCGGCACGAGTTCGTCAATCTCCGCGACCACAAAATCAGCCGCCGTGCACATCGGCACATTGAAGTTGCGCATGGCCATGCGGTAGTTCAGGTTGCCAAGCCGGTCGCCCTGATACGCGCGGACGAACGCAAAATCGGCGTGCAGCGCCTTTTCGAAAATCTGCTCGCGCCCGTCGAGCATACGGCTCTCTTTGCCGGCGGCAAGGTCGGTGCCCGCGCCGGTGGGCGTAAAAAAGCCGCCAAGGCCCGCGCCTGCGGAGCGAATGCGCTCGGCAAGCGTGCCCTGCGGCACGAGTTCCAGCTCGATCTCGTTCTTCAGATACCTCTCCTGAAACGACGTATTGCCCGGATTGCTCGGAAACGACGCGATCAGCTTGCGGACCTTCCCATCATGAATCAGCCCGCCCAGAGAGTGGGTACCGCCGCCCGAGCCGTTGTGCACCATCGTAAGATCCTTCGCGCCCTGCTGACGCAGCGCTTCGAGCAACCGCCCCGGCAGGCCCGGGTCGCCAAAGCCACCCAGTAGGATCGTCGCGCCGTCGAACACACCCGCAACCGCTTCCTCGCATGTTTTCAGAGTCTTATCTACCATCTCCCCCTGCCCTGGTTCCTTCCCCGCCTGAGAATTAATCAGAAACTTTAACATACCTCGCGACAATTTCAATTCTACCGCGCGTCCCTGCTCGGTCCCCATAGCGCATCGCAAGCCGCACGCGCGTGTGGAGTGCGGCGGCTCGCTTGTCCTGAGCGAAGCCGAAGAGGCCGCCGCTTTGGGGTCCCCGACTCGCAGGACCGACGTCAATCCGCCGAGGCGCGTGTCATATCCCTCCGAAAGAACTGCGCCGCGATCAGGAAAATCGATCCCCCCACGAATGTCGTGATGGCCGCGGTCGACATCGAGTAGCGAATGACGCCGATCCCGAAGCGGCCGCGGTAGTGGTCGTTGAACACGCCGATCCAGTACGGCCCCAGCCCCAGCCCAATCACCTCCGAAATCAGATAAATCACCGATGTCGAAAACGCCCGCATCCCCACCTTCACGGTCGAATGCGACGCCGCGACGATCGGCCCCACGTGCACCGGCGACATCAGCGAGACGATCGCGAGGCCGACGAAACACCAAAGGAGGCTCGGCGAGAACACGAAAAGCAGCACGCCGGGAAACGCCAAAATCGAGCAGAATCCGGAGACGTAAATTTTCCAGCGAATGTCCCAGCGGGTAGCGGCCCAATCCGAGAGATACCCGCCGCCGAGCGTGCCGACTAGTCCCGCGACCGCGCGGATCGTGCCCATGTCGAAGCCGATTTGCTCGGTATTCAGGTGGTGGATTCTACCGAGGAAAGGCGCGGTCCACGTGCCGAAGCCGAATTGCGTGAACGTTGTGAAACAGAATCCGACAAGCAGCAGCATGTAGCATCGCTGCCGCCACATGAATCGAAGCGTTTCACGCAAATTCTGCTGTAGGGTGCTGACCTTCTTCTCTTCCGAACTCCCGCGCGCGGGTTCTTTCACCGTCAGCCGGAAGATCAATGCCACGATGAGGCCCGGGATGCCCGCCACGAGAAACGCGTGATGCCATCCGTAATGTTGATTCACCCAGCCGCCGATGAACGCACCCAGAAACCCACCCATCACCGGGCCCAGCTGATACACCGACATCGCCGTCGAGCGCTGCTCGCCCCGAAACAGATCGGAAATCATCGACGCTGAAGGCGCCGTTCCCGCCGCTTCGCCCACGCCCACGCCGAATCGCGAAAGCGTGAGTTGCACCGCATTCTGCGCCACACCCGCCAGCGCCGTCATCCCGCTCCAGAGCAATAATCCCCATGTGATGATCGACCGCCGGTTGCCTCGGTCGGCCCACCGCGCCACGGGCGCGGCCAGGATCGAGTACATGATCACGAAGCCGAAACCCGAGATGAAGCCCATCACTTTGTCCGACAGGCGATAATCATGCTTGATAGGATCGATCAGGATGGTGATGACGGTGCGGTCGAGAAAATTCAGCGAGTAGATGAGCGTCAGCATCACCAGGCCGTAAACGGCCGTGGCCCTTGACGCGCTGCCCGGCGCCATAAAATTCTTCTCGGCTCCGGCGCTCTTCGCCGTCGTTCCGCTCTTTGCCTGCATCGCGCCCCCGCCCCGATTGGCTTCGCGGAGCCTATGCCGTGTCCGTCTCAACGTCAACTGGGAAGAGGACATGGCTAAAAGCGGTTGTCCTCGCTCGTCCTTTCCCCTGGTCCTTTTCTGTACTTCAGGACAACTGCAACCCCGGCAGATCGTGCTAGCGTGGTTAGAGCTATGCGCGAAAACATGACATCGTCGAAAAAGAACCGAGCGGCCGGCAAACACCAGCTCCGGTTTTCCTCCGTTCCCTGTGCTTCCTCCGCGTCCTCCACCTCCTCAGCCTCACTTCCCTTCTCCGCGCCGCCTTTCGCATCGCGAATCACGAGTCACAAATCGCAAATCACGCCTTTCCTAATCGACAATTTGGCGATTAGAAATCGCCGCAACTCATTCAAAATACACGATACGCACCCATTCGAATCGACACGGTTACGGGGATACGCGGCGCGACCCGAAATCGTCAGCCATACCCGGAATGCCACGGAGTGGAGCGGCAAACAGATACGTTTCTATGCGGTTTGACACCCCGGAGGGGCAGTGCTACCTTGCCGGGCGCAACCTATTCTGCGCGGTCCGGAGTTGAACATGCCCTACAAGCTTACTGTGAACGGGCACCCTCAAACGGTGGATGTCCCGGCCGACACGCCCCTTTTGTGGGTGATTCGCGACGTCCTCAACCTGAAGGGTACAAAGTATGGGTGCGGGATGGCGCTGTGCGGATGCTGCACCGTCCATCTGAATGGCGAGGCGGTGCGCTCCTGCACCACATCCATTGCCTCCGCCGCCGGCAAGCACATCGTCACGCTCGAAGGCCTGTCCGAGAACGGCACGCATCCCGTCCAAATCGCGTGGGAGGAAATCGACGTGCCGCAGTGCGGCTATTGCCAGGCCGGACAGCTCATGTCCGCGTCCGCCTTGCTGGCAAAGCACCCGCATCCGACGGACGCAGACATTGACGCCGCGATGGACGGCAACATCTGCCGTTGCGGGACCTACCTGCGCATTCGCCGAGCCATTCACCGGGCAGCCGAGATCGCCCTGAAACAGAAGGCGGAGCCCACTCACGCAGAACTGATCGATTCAAACCGCGCGTAAGAGCGCAAGAGCCAGTCTCAAGGAGGCGCGCTGTGGCAACTACACTGCCGAAGTTGGAATCGTCTGAGCCCCGTCCTGAATCCCGACCGATGATGAGCCGCCGGTCGTTCTTGCGCGCGAGCGCACTCGCCGGTGGCGGCATGATGCTGGCCCTCTACATTGAGCCGGTCGAGAAAGTGCTGGCAGCGCAGTTTGGGCCGCCCGTCACGCTGCTGCCGACGTCGTTCATCACCATCGCGCCCGACGGCATCGTCACGCTCATCGCCAAGAATCCCGAGATCGGCCAGGGCGTGAAGGCGATGCTGCCCATGCTGATCGCCGAGGAACTCGACGTCGACTGGAAGAATGTGCGCATCGAGCAGGGCGACCTCGACGCGAAATACGGCTTGCAGATCGCCGGCGGCAGCACGGCTACGCCGATGAACTGGGTTCCGTTGCGCCAAGTCGGCGCCGGCGGCCGGCAGATGCTGATCGCCGCTGCAGCTCAGAAGTGGGGCGTGCCTGAATCGGAATGCACCACCACGCCCGGCGTCGTCCATCACGAAGCGAGCAAGCGCTCGGCCTCCTACGGCGAACTCGCCTCCGCAGCTGCGACCTTGACGCCGCCAGATCCCAAAGTCTTGACCATGAAAGATCCCAAGGATTACCGGATCATCGGGAAGAACACCGCCAATCCGGACATCCATAAGATCGTCACCGGCCAGCCGCTCTACGGAATCGACTTCACGATGCCCGGCATGCTGGCGGCGATGTTCGTGAAGTGCCCGGTGTACGGCGGCAAGGTGGTCAGCGCAAACCTCGATGAGATCAAGGCGTTGCCCGGCATCAAGTACGCGTTCGTGGTCGATCCGGTTGGCGACTCGAGTGTGCTGGCCGGCGGTGTGGCCATCGTCGCCGATTACTGGTTCCAGGCCCGCCACGCAGCGGACAACAACCTCAAGGTCACCTGGGACAACGGCCCGACGGCAAAGCAGAGCAGCCAGCTCTACGCCGACACGTCGGTTGAACTCGCGAAGAGCCAGCCCGGACAAGTCCTTCGCAAGGACGGTGACGCGGACGCGGCTTTTGCGACCGCCGCGCATGTCGTCGAAGCATCTTACTCCTATCCGTTCCTTTCCCACGTGCCGCTCGAGCCGCAAAACTGCTCCGCGTATTATCACGACGGCAAGCTCGAGGTCTGGGCGCCCAGCCAGACGCCCGCGAGCGGAGTGATGCAAACCTCCAAAATTGTCGGCATCGACAGCAAGGACATTACCGTTCATCTCGTCCGCATCGGCGGCGGCTTTGGCCGGCGCCTCACGGACGACTACATGGTCGAGGCCGCCTACATCGCCAAGCAGGTGGGCGTGCCGATCAAGCTGCTCTGGACCCGCGAACAGGATATGGGCCACGACTATTACCGCCCGGCCGGCTTCCACTTCCTCAAGGGGGCCGTCGACTCCAACGGGAAAATCGTCGCCTGGCAAAATCACTTCGTCACCTTCGGTGAAAACGGCCGCTTCGCACAGGCCGCCGGCCTCTCGGGCGACGAATTCCCTTCCCGCTTCGTACCTAATTTTTCGCAGCTCTGCTCGATGATGCCGAGCGGCGTTCCGATGGGCGCGATGCGGGCTCCCGGAAGCAATGCCATCGCCTTCGTAATGCAGTCGTTCATCGACGAGCTGGCGCATGCCGCGGGCCGAGACCCCGTTGAGTTCCGCCTCGACCTGCTCGCCAACACGCCACTGCCGATGGGCGCGCCGCCGCCGGGAACGCCGGTCGCCTTCAGGCCAGTGCCCTTCGATGCACCGCGTATGACCGGCGTGCTCAACGCCGTGGCGGAGAGGTCGGGCTGGGGCAAGACCAAGCTGCCCAAGGACACCGCTATGGGCGTTGGCTTCCACTTCAGCCACATGGGATACTTTGCCGAGGTCGCGCAGGTGAGCGTCACCGGCGGCACCAACGTGCGGGTCCACAAGGTCTGGGTCGTGGGAGACATCGGAAGCCAGGTCATCAACCCGGGCGCTGCGGAAAACATCGCGCAGGGCGCGGTGATCGAGGGCATGAGTCACGTGATGGGGTACGAGATCACGATCGACGCCGGCCACGCCGTCCAAAGCAATTTCAACAGCTACCCGCCCGTGCGGCTCACGCAAGCGCCGACGGCAATCGATATCTACTTTCTGAAGACCGATCACTCGCCCACGGGCCTCGGAGAACCGGCGCTGCCGCCGATGCTGCCCGCCGTCTCGAACGCAATTTTCGCCGTGACTGGCAAGCGGATCCGCAATCTGCCGCTCGCGAACCACGGCTTCAACTGGGCGTAAAACGGAATCAAAGCTGTGTCGATGCGAAACTGCTTCGGCACAGCTTTCTTTTTTGTGACTTCGATCTCCCCGATTCGCAACACTCCTGGAGCTTAGCTCTGGCTATTAGGCGATGAGAGGGCGCGCCGGCACGCCGCATACTTGGTGTCGTCCCGCTCCCAACCGGCTTTTAGGCGTTGCCCAGACGGCGCCCGACACGACTGCCAGGTTCTCCGACAAGTATCGTACCTACAGGGATTCCTGTATTGCAGGAGAAAGGCCGCGAATATATGAGGGAGCCGGGAAGGAAAAGTTCAAGATACCGCCGAGACCTGTGTGAGGGCCCACGCGCGTCCGGCTCGAGCATTGCGGATTCCATTCCCTGTCAGGATCACAGTAACCGGCTCTGTCGGCGCGGACTGTCCTTGAGCGCTTCCTCCCCTTATTCACAGGGAATTAATGTGTCCGAAACATTCCCGATTGCATCAGAGGTGTTGGATGCGAGCGCGCGAGAAGGGCGCTTGCGCGAATAGGCGGCAATGAAGTAACGATTCGAACGATTCAGGCACAAAAATCGCACAACCCGGAGGATGCAGATGGAAGCAACACGTCGGGCATTCCTGAAGGTTGCAGTGGTCGGCGGAGCGAGCGCCACCGTACTGGGTTTCGATCTGAAGCCCGCCTACGCGCAGCTGCGCGAGCTGAAGATTGCCAAAGCCAGAGAAACGCGCACCACGTGCCCGTACTGCGCGGTGGGCTGCGGGGCACTCGTCTACACAATCGGCGACGGAGCCAAGAACGTTACCCCGCAGGTGATCCATGTTGAGGGCGATCCCGATTGTCCGACCAACCGCGGCACCCTATGCCCCAAGGGCTCCTCGCTCCAGCAGGACATCCTCAACGAGCGCCGGCTGCTAAAGCCGCAAGTCCGGCGCCCCGGCGCAACGGAGTGGCAGGACATCGGATGGGAAGACGCCCTCGATGAAATCGCGCAATGGACCAAGAAGACGCGCGACGCCACGTTCGTCGATAAGGACGCGGACGGCCACACCGTCAACCGCTGCGAAGGCATCGCGTTCATCGGCGGCTGCACGGACACCAACGAGTTCAATTACCTGGCGGTCAAAGCCATGAGAGGTCTGGGCTTGGTGTATTTAGAAAACCAAGCCCGTGTTTGACACGGCCCCACGGTCTCAAGTTTGGGACCAACGTTCGGACGCGGGGCCATGACGAATGGCTGGATCGACATGAAGAACACCGACATGATGTTGATCATGGGCGGCAATCCCGCCGAGAACCATCCCTGCGGATTCAAGTGGGCGATCGAGGCCAAGCGCAACCGCAACGCCAAGATCATTTCCATCGACCCGCGATTTACCCGCACGTCCTCCACCGCCGACCTGTTTTGCCAGATTCGCGCCGGCAGCGACATCGCGTTTCTCGGCGGCCTGATTCGCTATGCCATCGAGAACAACCGCATCGCGAAGGAGTACTTGGTCAACTACACGAATGCCGGCTTTATCGTGAAGGAAGGCTTCAAGCTTCCGGAGGACGGACTTTACTCCGGATTCGATTCCGCAGCCGGCACCTACAGCGATAAATCCACTTGGAACTATGAGGAAGGTGGCGACATGGCCGGCAAGGAAGACGCCGACGGGCACCCCGCCGCGGTCGCAGCCGGCGCCAAAGCTCCGCCCACACTTCCGCCGAACACTGCGTACGATCTGACGCTTCAGCATCCACGCTGCGTCTTCCAATTGATGAGGCAGCAGTATTCGCGCTATACGCCGGAAACCGTCGAGCGCATCACCGGTATTCCGCGCGACCAGTTTCTCAAGGCCGCCGACCTCTTCACCTCCATCCGCAAAGATGGCGACATGAAGAAAGTCGCGACGATCATCTACGCCGTAGGCTGGACGCAGCATACGTTCGGCACGCAAATCATCCGCACGGCCGCGATGATCCAGCTGCTGCTCGGAAACGTGGGAAGGGCGGGCGGCGGCGTCAACGCTCTGCGCGGCCATTCGAACATTCAGGGCGCGACCGATATGGCAGGGCTGTACGACAGCCTGCCCGGTTATCTGAAGGCGCCCGTGCCTGCGGACGCGAACCTCGCGGCGTTCCTCAAACGCACAACCCCCGCCTCCTCAAAGCCCGGCCCGTGGGACTCGATGAACTACTGGTCCAACACGCCGAAGTTTATGGTGTCGCTGCTCAAGTCGTTCTATGGCGAGGCAGCCACAAAAGAAAATGATTTCGCCTTCGACTATCTGCCCAAGCCCGGCAAGGACTGTTCCTGGACCCACATCTGGGAGGACATGTACAACGGCAAGGTCAAGGGCATGTTCGCTTTCGGCATGAACGGAGTGATGATCGGCCCGGACACGACAAAGAATATCAACGCACTGAAGAAAGCCGACTGGCTCGTGGTGGGCGAAATTTATCCGGACGAGACCAGCGAATTCTGGCGTGCGCCCGGGATCACGGCCGAAGAACAGCAGAACATCAAGACCACAGTCTACCGTTTACCCTGCGCCGGCTTCGCCGAGAAAGACGGCAGCATGACCAATTCCGCGCGCTGGCTCACGTGGAAATACGCCGCGGTTCCGACACCCGGCCAGGCGCGACTCGACCAGGACATCGTGGCGCAGATTTTCCTGCGCGTCCGTCAGCTGTACAAGAAAGACGGCGGGAAATTCCCCGACGCACTCCTGAACACCAGCTGGGCCTACGCGGACGCATCTCATCCACCGCTCTCGCAAGTGGCCATGGAACTCAATGGCAAAGCTTTGGCTGACCTGAAGGACGACGCCACGGGACAAGTGATCAAAGCAGGCCAGCAGTTGCCCGGATTCGCGTGGCTCAAAGACGATGGCACCACCGCTTGCGGAAACTGGATTTATTCCGGAATGTGGACGGAAGCGGGCTCGCAGGTTCAGCGCCGCGGCACGGAGGATCCCTCTGGTTTGGGCATCTATCCGAACTGGGCATGGTCGTGGCCGGCAAATCGCCGCGTCCTTTACAACCGCGCGTCGTGCGATCTCGAAGGGAAGCCGTGGGATCCCGAGCGGAGACAGGTCTGGTGGAGCGAGGGCTCGAAGAAGTGGGCCGGCAACGACGTCCCGGACTTCAAGCCCGACTCCAATCCGAAAGACCATCTCGGACCGTTCATCATGAACCCGGAAGGCGTCGGCCGGCTGTTCGCGCCGGTCGGCGTCCTGGCCGACGGGCCGTTCCCGGAACACTACGAGCCGATCGAGAGCCCGATCAAGAATCCGCTCCATCCGAATCAATCCAACAATCCGCTCGTGAAAAAATTCAACACGCCTTACGACAAATTCGGAACGCCGGAAGACTACAGCATCGTTTGCACCACCTATCGGCTCACCGAGCAGTATCACTACTGGACGAAAAAT
The DNA here is from genome assembly GCA_963836125.1 of uncultured Acidobacteriota bacterium. Taxonomy (GTDB): domain Bacteria; phylum Acidobacteriota; class Terriglobia; order Acidiferrales; family UBA7541; genus Palsa-295. Next base: position 294,583 of record CAWIIK010000001.1, on the reverse strand, counting down.
AATCCGGTGAACGTCCAGCTGATTCCCGAACCGTTCATCGAGATTCCGGTCGAGCTGGCGGAAGAAAAAGGCATCCGCGGCACGGACATGATCAACGTGATCAGCGCGCGCGGCACCTACACCGCCAAAGCATTCGTCACTCGCCGCCTGAAGCCGATGATGATCGACGGCAAGAAGGTCTACCAGATCGGATTGCCGATTCATCAAGGATTCAGGGGAATCCAGGAGGATGCCGGCCGCGATGCCCGCACTCCCGCGAATCTGCTCACTCCCGCTGTCACCGATCCGAACGCTCATACCCCTGAATCCAAGGGCTTCCTCGTAAAAGTCGAGAAGGCGTAGGGAGCGGACCATGAGCCAGGCATCGACCGAACTGATCAGAATCTCAGGCCACGCCGGCCCCGTACCCGGCGCCGGAATCAACCGCGAATATCAGGTCTGCAAGCTGGTGGACACCACCACGTGCATCGGCTGCAAGGCTTGCGAAGTGGCCTGCCTTGAATGGAACGGCTACCCATACAGCGAAACATCCTTCGACAACACCTACCAGACCATGCCCGAGACAGCGTGGAATTACTGGAACCTGATCAAGTTCAACGAACATGAAGATCCCGATCACGGCCTCATGCTGCTGATGCGCAAGGACCAGTGCATGCACTGCGAAGAGCCCGGCTGCCTCGCCGCATGCCCCGCCGAAGGCGCGATCGTACAATACGCCAACGGCATCGTTGATTTTCAGGAGGCGAACTGCATCGGTTGCGGCTACTGCATGACGGGCTGCCCGTTCAACATCCCGAAGTTCAGCCCGAAAGCCCGAAAAGTCTTCAAGTGCACGCTGTGCAACGACCGTGTGACGCAGGGCCTTGAGCCTGCATGCATCAAGGCCTGCCCGACAGGCTGCCTGCACTTCGGAAGCAAGGCCGACATGACGGACCTCGCCGAGACCCGCGCCGAGCAGCTGCGCACGCAGTCGGGCTTCGCCGATGCGGGCGTGTACGATCCGCCGGGTGTGGGCGGCACGCACGTGATCTACGTACTGCATGACGCGAAAAACCCGGAGCTCTACGGCGGCCTTCCGAAGGATCCGCACATCCCGTGGAGTGTGCAGCTCTGGAAGAAGCCCTTGAAATGGCTGGGCAATGTCGCAATGATCGGCGGTGTCCTCGGACTGGCGATTCACTACCTGCGTTTTGGACCCAAGAAAGAAGAACCGATCGCGCCGGAAAACGGGAGGCGCCCATGACGACCGACGCAGTATCGACTGCCGCTAGCCGCAATGAGGAGATCATCCCGCGGTATTCATTTGGCGAGCGCATCAATCACTGGATCGGCGCGCTCAGCTACCTCTACCTACTGATTACCGGGCTCGCCTTCTGGTCTCCCTATCTCTTCTGGCTCGCTGCGATCGTCGGTGGCGCGACAATCGCGCGATTCTGGCATCCGTGGGCCGGGCTGATTTTCACGGTGTCGCTCTTCTGGACATTCTTTGAATGGCGTCGCGACATGGAAATTGAGGACACCGACGGCGCGTGGGCAAAGGCCATACCCTACTACATCCGGAATGAAGACGATAAGCTCCCGCCTGTCGGGCGGTTCAACTTCGGCCAGAAGCTTTTCTTCTGGGGAATCTTTTACGGCACGATCCTGATGCTGCTTTCCGGCGTCGTGCTCTGGTACACCGAGACGCTTCCATGGAGCTTGCGTTATCTTCGCTACGCCGCCATTCTAATTCACGCCAGCGTCGCGCTGATCACGATCGGGCTGTTCCTGATTCACGTCTACATGAGTACCTTCCTCGAAGAGGGCAGCCTCGGCTCGATGGTCCATGGCGGCGTCACGCGGGCGTGGGCTTGGACTTTCCATCGCCTCTGGTACGAAAAGGTCAAAAACCAATCCGCGCCGCGCAAATGAAACCTTCCAAATGGGACGCGCGCATTCGCCGCGCCGAAGATCTCGCATCGAGCCACCCATTCGCATCCGAGGGACTCCTGTTTTACCGCTCCGTCGCCAAGGCTCAGAAGAATCTCTACGCCAGAATCGAGGCGTCCTGCGGCACGGAAATAGAGACGAGGCCGCAGGGCGCGCTTCGCGGCGAATTCGATTCGTCGCTGCTGCTACCGTTGTTTCCGTTCTTCCTTTCGCGGATCGAGGAAGATGCTCCCGCGCCGCTCTCGCAAACCGCTCGCGAATTGCGGGCCGGCAATGCGAGCCGCTGGCAGGATTTGCTCTACAGGTTTTGGCAGGATGCGCCCGATGAGCCTGAGCAAAACGGCGGGGCGGGTCTGGATCCCGCCGAAGAGCTGGTCGCGTGGACTTTTCTCCAACCCTACGCTGAGTATCTGGCCGACCACACGCGGCAGTACCCGATTCACGCCACGCCATCGCACTGCCCGGTCTGCGGAACCAAGCCGCAAGTCGGAGTTCTGCGACCCGAAGGCGACGGCGCAAAGCGGTCGCTGATCTGCGCGCTATGCGCCCACGAATGGGACTATCGCCGGATCGTCTGCCCCGCGTGCGGCGAAGAGGACCCCCACAAGCTCGCGGTTTATACGGCGGAAGAGTTCGGCCACGTGCGCGTCGAGGCGTGCGACTCATGCCACAGCTACATCAAAACGGTCGATCTATCGAAAAATGGCCTCGCGCTGCCGGTCGTCGACGAGCTTGCCACCATTCCGCTGAATCTCTGGGCCACCGAGCACGGCTACACCAAGCTCCAGACGAATCTCCTGGGAATTTAGAACCTTTGACATCCTGGCGCGAGGGCCGCGGGCGCGCGGTTTGCGCGTAGCGCAGCGTCTCGCCGGCCCAGGCGGCCTAGGCGGCTCGTGAGACTTGATGCCAGACGTGCGCCCGATTTCCCAAGTGTGTCGCAAACGTCTCCCAAAGGTGGAAGCGTGGGGCTTTAGTCCCGCGGTAAGCCGTCTCTTCTTCGGGGCTTTCGCCCTCGGCCCGCGTGGCACGAGGACGAACCCACGCCATAGCTTTGCATCCTCAGGACGCCGGCTTTCTCGCAGCCCGCATCCATGACGACAGACGCGCCGCGCCTTTCACCTGCCTCTCGCGGCTCCAATCATGGTAGGTGTGGCATTCGAAGCAGCGAGCATCCGCCGCATCCGGACCCGCGTGATGGCACTGCTCGCACGTCCGCTCGCCGGGCACCAGGATATCAGCCGTCTCCTGGCTGGTCGTGGCGCGCGCGTGGCAGGTCGTGCAGGTCCACGCGCGGTGCGCCTCGTGATCGAATCGAGCCTGCGGGAACCACCGCACGGTGATATGCGACTTCGCGACTTTCGGCAACGCGGCCAGCGCCGCCATCGGGGCGGGCGGCGCGCTCGGTGCGAACGACAGTGCATGGCACTGTTTGCATGTCTTGGCCCACAGTAGCAGCTCCGCTTCGGCCACGCGCGTGTTCACCCATTCTTGCGGCGTGTAAATGCGCGGCGAAATCGGCACCGGCTTCGCCGGCAGCGCGATGGTCGATTTCATTTCCCGCAATTCGGCCGGATGTGTCGCGATGTAATCCGTGTAGCGCTTCGCGAGAAACGCGTGGATCACTGCCGGTGTGTCGTGCGGCACGCTATCCGTAAAGCGCTTGTCGAAAAGCAGCGGATGGCAGCCAATGCAGTGCTTCGCATAGGCAATCGGCTGCATGTACGCGCGCGCCGATGAAAGCGACGGCGGGCCGAACATCTGCTGGGCAGAGACCGGCGTCACCTCGCCGCCCGGCGTGTTTGCCGCCATGGATAACGGCGGCTGCGACTGCGCAGCCGACGTCGTGCCGAATCGCCAAGATTGATCCGCAGCGTTGGCCCGATGGCAGTCATCACACCGAAGCTGCACTCGGGTGTTGCTCGGCCCCATGAGGTTGGCCTTCAGATGAATAGCATGGTTGAGCTTGATCGTCCCCGGATCGCGAAATCCGGGACACAAAGGCGCAAACTCGGGGTGCCCCACCGACGTGAATTTCGTAATGTCCGTCGCATAGGAGGTCGCTTTCCCGCTGGTGCGCAGGTCGGCATGGCATTGCGTGCAGCTCTGATCAGCCGTCGCCGCAAGGCGCATGCGCCCGCGATGCTCGACGTGGCACGAAGAGCAGCTCGGCGTGAACACCTGATCCCTATGGTGGATCGGCCCGTCGTGGCACGAAAGACACGCCTGATCGGTCGCGATCGCGCCAAAGAAGCCGAAACGCGACACGTGGCACGCGCTGCATTGCCGCGTCAGCACCGCATGCGCGGGCGACATCTTACCGCTGCTGTACACGTGGTTGTTTCGCGCGACTCCATAGGCCGCGAGCCACGTCACCGCGAGGCACGGCAGCGCGACTGACAGCGCGAATCGCCACCTTCGCCAGGGGGTCGGCCGCTTGAAATAGTTCAGGTCGATGCGCTGGGCGACGGTTTTGGTGGTGCGCTTCTCTCGCGGCACGATGCCTCTCGTCGAAAGAACGGCTGCAAAATAACCCTGTACTCGCGCATCCCGGGCTCAATACCCGAGCGCCATCACCGCGTGGACCGCGCCCAGCAACAACAGCGCAAACGAGAGCGGAATGTGAAACAGCAGCCAGTCGTGCAGCCAGTGATGGAGACGCACCTGCCGCCGCAACTCGCGCTCTTCCTCGCAGATGTCCTCGAGATCTTTCACGGATTCGTGAACCGCAGGAGGCAGCAGCGTGCGCAGCCCTTCGAACATCGCCCGCGCCTTGGCCGCATCGGCGAGCGCGTACCCTCGCGCATCCGGCTTCTCGGTGAATGGCCGCATCTCGCGCGCGTAGAACGCGCGCAACGGCGCCACGTCCTCTTCCGTGACGACGGCAGCTTCCTCGGTCGCCATCGCCACGCGCGTGGGCGTTGCGGTCACAAGAGGAGCCACCCGTGCCGTTACGCGGGCAAGGGTCTGATCGGCTTCGTCGAGCAACTGGCCTCGCACGCGATCGATCTGTTCGACGATGGTTTCGAGCGGCACTTGCTCGGTCATCACTGTTGGCAGGTAATGCTGCAGCACCGCGCCGAATACGCCGCTCACCACGACGACGATCAGCAACACCATCAGCGCGGCCGTCAGCGGTCCGCCAAAACGGAACCCGCCGTGAAACAATATCAATGGCAAGCTCAGGACGCCTAGCCACAAGTGCCCGCGCATCCACGCCTGCGCGCGCCCGACGCGCCACACGGGAAATCGTTTGCGCGCGCCCAGTAGGCCGGCAAAGATCATGAAAGCGAAGCCCACAATCCCAAACGTGAGCCCGATCCCGCTGGCCCCGCTCGGGCCGTAAGGAGACGCCGCAGCGTAGGGAATGTAGACCGCCGTCGCCACAACAAAAATGATGAGCGACGCGATCAGCCACTTCTTATGTGTGCTATCGATGCGCACGTTCGGAAATCGCTGGCGGCTATCTCGCCATTGCGAACATCCCGCGGCCGGAAGCGCCTCGCGTAGCGCCAGCGTCTCGCCGACTCAGGGACCACTTCTAGCGGTCTCGCGCCCCAGCCTGCCCCGCTCCCAGAATTCCCGCGAAAAACTTGGTCGGATCCACGCGATGCGCCGCATCGTGCGGGCAGGCATACACGCAACTCGGCTCCGCATGCTCGGCGCACAAATCGCACGAAGTCGCCTTCTGGCTCACCGCCGCCTTCTTCCGCCCCGGCCGCTCCGGATCGTCGGTCATCACCTCAAACGGATGCAGATTGATATTGCCGTAGGGGCAATTTTTCGCGCACAACCCGCAGCCGATGCACCAATCCTCGATAATCACCTCGAGCGAATTTCGCCGCCGAATCGAGCCCACAGGGCATCCGACCATGCACAGCGGGTCGCGGCACTGGCGGCAGGAGGTGGCCACCAGGTAGCGATCGAAACGCAGCCCGTCGCGCACCAGGCGCGTCACCCCGTCATGCGCGTCGGCGCAAGCCCGCACGCAGGCGTCGCAACGCGTGCAGCGGTCCAGATCGAGCAGCAGTAGACTCTGCGCCTCCATCAAGCCGCGCGCGAGAAACGTATCGAGCGGCAGGCTCTCGACAAGCGAAAGCCTCTGGCGGTTCTGCTGCAAACGCTCCTGCTCGACGGCCTGCAGTTTGCTGCGAATCTCGGGGAATCGTTCCACCATATCGCTGAAATCGTCGCCCGAAATCCGCACGAGTTCGACGTGATCGAGTGCCGTGCAGGTCGCCGTGCGCACGTCGCCTTCGAGTAATCCAATCTCGCCGAAATAATCGCCGCGCGAAAGATAGGCCAGCACCATCTCGCCGCCCGGATGCACTTGCGAAACTTTCACGAAGCCGATGCGCACAAGATAAAAGCTGTCTGGCGATCTCGCCTTGCCGGCAAATCACCTCGCCCGGTCGCATAGCGCACCAGCTCGACGCGGTCGCGCAGGCTTGCGAGAAAATCGTCTGGCAGCGAAGCAAACACGGGTATGCCGCGAAGGTGGCTATCGAGCGCGCGCTGCCGGTACGATTTGTCGAGCTGCGCGCGGAAATTCTTGTTGCGCTGCAGAATATCGAGCACGTTGCGCAGCATTTCGAGCATCGTGCAATCCGTCTCGGCGCGCACCGTCGCCGAGCGCGGATACAGACTCATGCATGTCATTTCGCCGAAAAGATCGCCGGGGCCAAGCTCGCCAACCGGATTTTCGTACGCCAAATCCACCGGCGCATCAATCGGGATGAATCGCTGGCTCGTTTCCTCCTCGCGCTGGTCTTCTTTGCGCCGCACGAGCGCGCTCGTCAGCTTGCTGAGCAATCCATGCGAGCCGCCCTCCGGTCTTCACGTGCGCGATAGGGCTCGAGATCGAAACGCGCGCCTTGCCCTCGAGAATGTAAAACGCCGTCGAACCGTATTCGCCTTCGCGGCAGATCACGTCGCCGCGCCGGAACTTCCGGCGGACCACCGCGCCGCGATTCAAGCTCAGAAACGTGCCGGAAACGCCGTTGAAAACGCGGAGCTGCTCGAGTTCTTCGACGCTCACCTGATCGGCGCTCGCGCCCGCCGCAAACGCCGTCCCCGCCGCCACCTTGTTCGTCAGCGCGCCCGTGGGGCACGAAACCATGCACTCGCCGCACGACACGCACGTCGAATTGCCCATCGGCAAGTTGTTGTCGAACGCGATGCCCGCCGTCCCGCCCTTGCCCATACGGCCGAGCACTCCGTTGTGTCGGATTTCGTTGCAGCCGCGAATGCAGCGGTCGCACAAAATGCACGCATCGAAATCGACGGCGATGCTCGCCGACGAATCATCCTTCGTCCGTCCGCTCGACCGGCGCGGAAAGCGCGGCTGTGCGACCCCCATCTGCCGAGCGAGCGTTTCGAGTTCGCAGTCGCCCGTGTGCTGCTGCCGCGTGCAGGGGCTGGTGTGATCGGACATCAGCAACTCGACGAGCGTCCGCCGCGCGCCCTGCACTTTGTCCGACGCCGTGCTCACGTTCATGCCACTTTCGGCGGGGCGGACGCACGAGGCGCTGAGCACGCGTCCTCCGGCGTCCACCACGCACACCCGGCAAACTCCCACCGGCGTCTCGTTCTGTTGATGGCACAGCGTTGGAATCGAAATACCGTTCAGCCGGGCGGCGTCAAACACGGTAGTGCCCTGTGGCACGGATACTTTCCTGCCGTCGATCGTGAGGTCGATGATGGGCGCGGAGCTCATAACGACCTCAGAGCAGCCGCAGCCACTGCGGGCGAGTTGCGAGCAGGCGCATCGGAAAAGCATATTCCCGACGGACATTCGCGCCGCGTAATATGCGCCTCGACTTCCTCGCGAAAGTATTTCAGCACGGAGCCAATCGGGGCAGGGACCACTTGCCCAAGTCCGCAGATCGAAGTCAGCACCATCGACTGCGAAAGCTCCTGAATCAGTGCCATGTCGTCCGCCGCGCCCCGTCCTTGCGACCACCCGGCGAGAATGTCGACCATCTTCTGCGAGCCCACCCGGCACGGCACGCATTTCCCGCAGGATTCATTGCGGAAGAACTCGGTCGCGCTGAGCGCCATATCCAGCATGCACGTTCCCTCGGCGCACACCACGACAGCGCCCGATCCTAGCATCGAGCCGGCGTCGGCAAGCGACTTGAAATCAAGGTGCACGTCGACCATCGAAGCCGGCAGGTAGCCGGACGACGGCCCCGAAGGAGCAAACGCCTTCAGCTTCTTGCCGCCGCGCACGCCTCCCGCTTTCTTGAAAATAAGCTCCGACATCGGCGTCCCCATCGGCAGTTCGTACACGCCGGGCCGCTCGATATCGCCGCTCACGCCGACAAACTTCAGCCCCGCCGTTCCGCCCACGCCCTGCGCTTTGTACCAATCCACGCCGCGAACCAGAATCTGCGGCACATGGGCGAACGTTTCGACATTGTTAATCACGGTTGGCTTGTTCCAAAGCCCCTGCTGCCCCGGAAACGGCGGCTTATTGCGCGGCTCCGCGCGCTTCCCTTCGATCGCCTCAAGCAGCGCGCTCTCTTCGCCGCAGATGTATCCGCCCGGGCTGACGAAAACTTCCAGATCGAAAGCAAGATCGGTGCCGAGAATCTTCGATCCCAGCAATCCGGCCTCGTAGCAGCGGTGAATCTCCTGCTCGCAAAGGTGTTCTTGCGCTTCGTATTCGTGGCGGATGTAGAGAATGCCCTTGCGTGCGCCGGTGATAAGGCCGGCGATCATCATTCCTTCGATCACCAAAAACGGCAGATGCGTCAGAATGAACCGGTCCTTGAACGTGCCCGGCTCGCTCTCATCCGCGTTGCACACAATATATTTCTCGGTCCCGGGCTGCTGCCGGACCAGCTGCCACTTCATCTCCGTCGGAAATCCCGCGCCGCCAAGTCCGCGCAGCCCAGCCGCTTTCAGCGCCTCAAGCGCCGCATTCCACCCGCGCGATTCCACCAGCCGACGCACGGCGCCGTAGCGCTCGCCGCCCGCGTATGGATTCGACGCGCACTCCACGTCGGCTTCGCGGTGCGCCTCGCTCGGCAGTTCCCCTTGCAGCAGTACGTCGCGAACGATCTGTTCAACGCGCGCTTCATCCGCTGGCGCGAACACCCGATCGTTGATCGAAACTGCAGCCGCATGGTCGCATTGCCCCAGGCACGACACGCCGCGAATCGTCACATCCTGCTCGCTCGCGCCCTTGAATCGCTCCTCGAGATTCATTCGCACGCGATCGCCGCCTCGCAAATGGCACGACATGTCGCGGCAGATGCGCACATCGGCTTTCGGCGGAGGCGTCAGACGAAAATGCGGGAAGAAGCTGGCAACCTGGTGGAGACGCGTGATCGGAACGTCAATCTTCCTGGCCAGCGCCTGAAGCTGATCGGCTGGCAGAAAACCAAACTGGGACTGGACCGCTCTCAGTTCCTGAACGATCAACCTGTATTCTCCCCAGAATGTCGGCGGCTATTCTGTGTTCAGTTGACTGCAAGACTGGTCAAGACACCGAGCCGTGCAAGAGTGTATAGCAAGTCTTGCAAATTCGTCCACAGCCGAGCGAAACGCGGAGCCTGATTTGCGCCCGTGGACCTCATCGTTGACATTGCCACGGAAGCCGATACTATATGCGTCGAGACCGCGGTCCTGGGCGGTTTCTCGCCGCTCGCTTGGGGCGGCTAAGCACTCCGACCTGCTGAACCGGCGATGAAACTGAGGATGGACGAAACAAGCAAGCGTTTCGCCGTAGCGTCGCTGATGCTCGCCGCCGCGCTGGCCGCGATCGCGGCCTTCCCCTCGGCAATCCGATCCCGCGCGCTCGCCGCCCCGCCAAATGGCCCCGCCGACGAGCCCCATCAATATACCGGCCCTGGATCCTGCAGCTCGACCAGTTGCCACGGCAGCATCGCCCCGCGCACCGACAATCGCGTGAAGCAGAACGAATACAGCGTCTGGATCGTTCGCGATAAGCATTCGAAGGCCTATCAGGCGCTGACGGGAACAATCGGAGAGCGCATGGCTGCGATTTTGAACATCGGCAAAGCCGAGACGGCGCCGAAATGCCTCGCGTGCCACGCGCTGGACGTGCCCGCGAGCGAACGCGCCCGCACCTTCGATCTCAGCGAGGGAGTGAGCTGCGAAAGCTGCCACGGCCCCGCTTCCGCTTGGCTCGGGCATCACACGGAACGGAACTGGACGCACGCGCAGTCCGTGCAGGCCGGCATGACGGACCTACGCGACGTCGGGCTGCGCACGCAGAAATGCCTCTCCTGCCACCTCGGCAGCAAGGAAAAATTCGTCGATCACCAGATGATCGCCGCGGGCCATCCCGATCTCTACTTCGAGCTCGATTCTTTCTCCGCTTCGATGCCCCGCCACTGGAGCGAACCCGGCGAGCCGGGCGAACCCGAAGGCAGCGATCAGTGGTACGAAGTGCGCGAATGGTCCGCAGGGCAAGCAGTCCAGCTGCGCCAATCTCTGCTGCAGCTTCGGGATCAAGGGCGAAGCACCGCTTGGCCCGAATACTCGCAGCTCGAATGCTACGCGTGCCATCACTCGCTCGGCCCGGCGGAGCAGAGCTGGCGGCAGGCGCGCGGCTATCCCGACCGCCGCCCCGGCGATCCTCCGTGGAATGCTTCGCGCTACGTCGTCTTCCGCGAAATCGTGCGCGAGGTTGATCCGGCGGCCGCGCAGAATTTGGACTCGGATATTTTGCAGGTCACAAAATTGATGAGTACGCTCAACCCCGATCGCAACGCGGTCGCTGCCGCGGCAACCACTTCCGCGCAGCTTGCCGATCAGCTCGTCACAAAATTCGACGCGATGCCTTACGATCGCGCGCTCACCCTGCGCGTTCTCCAGCGCATCTGCTCCGAAGCCGATAGCATCTCGAATCAGGACGAGCACGCCGCGGCGCAGGCAGCCATGGCTCTTCAGTCGCTCTTCGTCGCCTACGATCGCAACGAAAAACCACAGAACGCACCCGAGGTGCGCGCGGCCATCGCCGGGCTTTTCGACCAATTGCAGATTCCGTCGACCTACGATGCCAACCGCTTCGCTCACCAGATGCGCGATGTGAGCGCACTGCTCCCCTGAGAGCCGAATGGCCAAACGCTCGAAATCGCTTCTTCGCGAAGTTGAGCGGCTGAATGCCCCCGATGAAGGCGGCGTCGCGCCGTGGCGGCGCTGGGGACCCTACATCAGCGAGCGTTCCTGGGGCACGGTGCGCGAGGATTACAGCGCCGAATGGCGACGCCTGGAATTTTCTTCCGCACGATCTCGCGCGCAGCAAAGCCTATCGCTGGGGCGAAGACGGCATCGCCGGCATCTGCGACCGCTATCAGCTGCTGGTCTTCGCGCTCGCCTTCTGGAATGGGCGCGATCCGATCCTCAAAGAGCGGCTGTTCGGCCTCAACGGCTCGGAAGCAAATCACGGCGAGGATGTGAAGGAATATTACTTCTACCTCGACAACACGCCGACGCACAGCTACATGAAGCTGCTCTACAAATATCCTCAGGGGGAATTTCCTTACTGGCGTTTGATCGAAGAAAATCGCAGCCGCGGTCCGCGCGGCCCGGAATTCGAGCTGCTGGATACGGGCGTCTTCGACGACGATCGCTACTTCGATATTTTCGTCGAGTACGCCAAGGCGGGGCCCGAAGATATCTGCATTCGCATCGAAGCTTTCAATCGCGGCCCCGAAGCCGCCACGCTGCACCTCCTGCCGCACCTCTGGTTTCGCAACACCTGGGCGTGGACGCGATCCGCCGGCACCCGAACCGCTCATCCGTCGCGCCGCCACGCACGGAAAATCTCTCGTTCTCGAGGCCGATTCGTCCAGCACGCACCCGCTTGCGAATCTTCAATTCGAATACACGCTCCCGCTTACGCGCGCTGTACGGCCCGCGGGATGCGGAGCTTCTATTCACCGACAACGAGACGAATGGCCCGCGCGTCTTCGGCCCCGGCAATGCGAGCCGGAAACCATTCGTGAAAGACGCATTCCATCGCTACCTGATTCAAGGCGAGAATTGCATCAATCCGGACCAGACGGGCACGAAGGCGTGCTTTCATTACGCGCTGGATATTCCTGCCGGGAGGCTCCTTCGTGCTTCCCATGCGCTTGCGGGCGTCCGAGAAGGCATCGCGGGGTCGCGATCCGCTCGCGGAAGTCGAAACGATCGTCGCAGCAGCGAAAGCAAGAAGCCGACGAATTCTACGCATTCGATCCACCCGCCCGGCGCGACGCGCGATGACCGGCTGATCCAGCGCCAGGCGCTCGCCGGCATGCTCTGGAACAAGCAGAGCGTACCTCTTCGACGTGAATCTCTGGCTCGACGGCGATAATCCCCACTGCCCGCCTCCGGAATCGCGCAAGCACATTCGCAACGCTCACTGGCGGCACCTGAATTCCATGCGCGTCCTCACCATGCCGGACAAGTGGGAATATCCGTGGTTCGCCTCCTGGGACCTCGCGTTCCACTGCGTATCGCTCGCTCTCGTCGATCCGCCGCACGGCCAAGCAAAATCTTTGGGTGCTGCTCTTCGAGCAGTTCCAGCATCCCAACGGCCAGATCCCCGCGTACGAATGGGAGTTCTCCGACCTCAATCCGCCCGTGCAGGCGTGGGCGGCGTGGCGCATCTATCAGACCGAGAAGAAACGCGCCGGAAAAGCCGACCGCGAATTCCTCGAAAAGTGTTTCCACAAGCTGCTCATCAATTTCGCGTGGTGGGTCAACAAAGTCGATAGCTCCGGCCTCAACGTCTTCGAGGGCGGCTTCCTCGGGCTCGACAACATCACGGTCGTCGATCGCAGCGCCAAGCTGCCCAATGGCGCGATCCTCGAGCAAGCCGACGCCACCGGCTGGATGGGCTTCTTCTGCCTCCACATGATGCGCATCGCTCTCGAATTGGCGCGCAAGGACAATGTCTACGAAGGCCTCGCCGTCAAATTCTTCGAGCACTTCATCGGCATCGGAGCCGCGATGAAAAAGATGGGCGGCCGCGATTACCAGCTGTGGGACGAGGAAGCAGGCTTCTTCTACGATGTTCTCCGCTATCCCAATGGCGACTTCCACAAATTCCAGGTTCGCTCGCTCGTCGGCCTGATCCCGATGTTCGCGGTCGAGTTCCTGCGCGAAGATGAACTCGAGCACCTCGCGCACTTCCCCGGCAACGTCAACTGGTTCATCAAGAGCCGCCCCGATCTTGTCGGCAGCGCCTGCTACTCGGAGACGCGCGATGGCGTGCGCTGCCATGTTCTTTCGATTCTCGATCGGCACCAGCTCTCGCGCATTCTCGAACGCTTGCTCGATCCGGACGAATTTCTTTCACCCTACGGCATTCGCAGTCTTTCGAAATATCACGAAAGCCATCCGTTCGCGTTCGGCGAAAGCGAAGTGCACTACGCGCCCGCGGAAGCGGACGTGGGAATCAAAGGCGGCAACTCGAATTGGCGCGGCCCGATCTGGTTTCCCACCACCTATCTCATCATCGAGTCCTTGCTGAAATTTGGCGACGCCTTCGGCCCGGACTTCAGAGTGCCAACGCCGGTCGGAAATGGCGAGACCATCACGCCGCGCGCTATGGCTCAAGAGATTGCCCGCCGCATGATCGGAATCTTCCGGCGCGATTCGTCGGGCGCACGAGGCGCGTTTGGCGACGCGAAGAAATTCCGGCAAGATCCGCTCTGGCGCGATCACCTGCTCTTCTTCGAGTATTTTCACGGCGACACGGGCGCTGGTCTCGGCGCCAGTCACCAGACCGGCTGGACGGCGCTGGTTGCGAACTTGATCGATGAATGGCGGTAGATGAGCCCCCCATTCGAAATTTGGAGGCCCCGTGCAGTCCTATGACCTCGTAGTGATCGGTTCCGGCCCCGCCGGAGAAAAGGCGGCTGCGCAAGCCGCGTACTTTGGGAAACGCGTCGCGCTCGTCGAGTCAGAGGCCGAGCCCGGTGGCGCCTGCGTCAATTCCGGGACCATCCCCAGCAAAATCCTGCGCGAATCCGCGCTCTATTTTTCGGGCTTGAAGCAGCGCGGCCTATACGGCATCGATTATTCGCTGCGCGAAGGACTGACCGTCGAAGGCTTCACTCATCGCAAAAACGTCCTCGTCGAAATCGAGCGCCAGGAAATCAAAAAGAATCTCGCAGCGCATCATGTCGATGTTTTCTGGGGCACGGGCTCGTTCGAAGACCCTCACACGATCGTCGTCGCGTCTCCCAAGAATTCGCCCGAGCGATTGCGCGGCGACGTCATCCTGATCGCGACCGGATCGCGTCCGCACCGCCCAGCCGAAATCCCGTTCGACGACAAGTCGCTCTTCGATTCCGACTCGATCCTGCAAATGGACCGCCTGCCGCAAGGTCTCGTCGTCGTGGGCGGCGGCGTGATTGGCTGCGAGTACGCCTCCATTTTCACGGCGCTCGGCGTAAAAGTCTCGCTGGTCGACGGACGCGATCGCCTCCTGCCGTTTCTTGATGCCGAATTGAGCCGCCTTTTGCGCGAACGCCTCGGCGCGCTCGGCGTCGAATTTCATCTCGAAGAGCGCGTCGCCAAGACAGAGCATTCGGCGAGCGCCGTGCGCCTTCAGCTCAAGTCCGGAAAGATTCTCGAGGCCGATGCGGTTCTGTTCGCCGCGGGCCGGCGCGGCACGGTCGAATGTCTCGCTCTGGAGAAAGTCGGCCTCACGCTGAATCAGCGCGGCTACATCGACGTGAACGAGTCGTATCAGACTTCGATTCCGCACATCTATGCCGCCGGCGACGTCATCGGCTTCCCCGCCCTCGCGTCAACCTCGATGGAGCAGGGGCGCGTCGCCGTCTGCCACGCCTTCGGATTTGATTACAAAAAGCGCCTGGCCTCGCAGCTTCCGATGGGCGTCTACACGATCCCGGAAATTTCGGCGGTCGGCGAAAGTGAAGAGTCTTGCCGGGAGCATCACATCGACTACGTGGTCGGCCGCGCGCGATACGCAAACAACGTTCGCGGCGCCATGGTCGGCGACACGTCGGGCCTGCTGAAGCTAGTCTTCCGCCGCGACGACCGCAGGCTGCTCGGCGTTCACATCATCGGCGAACAAGCCACGGAGCTGATTCACACTGGAATGGCGGTGCTCGAGGCAGGAGGTACGATCGATCTCTTCATCGCCTTCGTTTTCAATTTCCCCACGCTCTCGGAAATGTACAAGTACGCCGCCTATGACGGCCTCGGCAATCTGGCCAGCCACAAACTGCGCGAAGGATAGGGCTTTTGCACCTGCAGCGGCGGGTCGCCGCCTTCATGGCCCGGCAGCTTTTGCCTCTTGGCTCCGAAGAATCGCGCGTCGGGTTTTAGGTGGAAGCGTGGGCCTTTCAGGCCCGCGGAAAGGGACGTCATTACGACGGCTTTAGCCGCGGGCTCCCGGCTCTAGTCCGTCGGATTCCTCGGGAAGTGCATGAACGGCAGTCTCACGCCATCGATCACTATTTGATCCGCCTGTATACTCGCCGGCGGCTGATATCCCGCAGCACCGCCTGCGGTGACGTAATCATCCTGATCGACACCGTCTCCGCTAACGCCCAGCCCGCCGACCAGCACCCCATTCACGTAAAGCGGCTCGGAACCCGGAAAAAAGACGACGCCACTCTCGTTCGGCCCCGTATCAGCGCCCTGCGTGCACGGGTTCGCGGCGTCTTGCGTGTAGAGAGGAAAGAACGGTCCGGGCGACGAGCCATTGATCCCCGGCGGAAAGAGCGGTTGAGCGCCAAAACCGATCGTACGGTTGGTAACCGCCGTGCCGATCGGCACTCCAGGCAAATCGCCCGCCGTGCGATTCGGCCCGCTGAAATAGATCACGTTGCGCGCCTTCGTGGCCGCCACGTCGATACTGAAGACGGTCGCGTCGTGCATCCGGTACATGCCGACGATCGTCCCGTCAAGGTCGCTCAACGCGATCATCATGCGCGCCCGCGCGCCGGGAGGCAGCCGAATCAGCGCCCGCGTCTGATCGGCCGTATTCACCGCATTCATGATGATGCTGTCCACCTGGCTCGCGCTGAGCCCGCCCAACGGCGCGGCCACGGGCCCCACCAGATAGCCTTCAGGGAGCGGCCCCGCAATCGGATCCGTGATCGGCCCCGAGACGTATCGCGTCGGATCGAACGGCGCGGTCGCCGTCGTCAGGTCGCTCGGCGCCGTCGTGTTGTCGACAAACGGCAACGCGATTCCATCGATCACCACTTCCCCCGGGGCCGGCAGCGGCTGGAACCCGATCCCGTCCGCGTCAGCCGCCGACACGCCAATCAGCCCGGCCGCGGTGTACGCAACGAATTCCGCCACGTCCAGCGGCACACCTGCGATTCCCACTCCTCCCACGACGTGCCCGGACTTGAAAATCGGCACGCCGCCCGGATTCACGGCGTTCGGGTCG
Organism: uncultured Acidobacteriota bacterium; assembly: GCA_963836125.1. Taxonomy (GTDB): domain Bacteria; phylum Acidobacteriota; class Terriglobia; order Acidiferrales; family UBA7541; genus Palsa-295. The sequence continues at coordinate 278,256 of CAWIIK010000001.1, read as the reverse complement.
CTGTCATCCACGTCAGCCTTGCCCGTGATGATCCCCAAGTGATCCGGCGATCCGTCGATCGTTGTCGGCGCGGGAATCGCCTGGCCAGGAAGATAGTTGGTCGATAGCGTGCAGCCTCGATTCGTGGTCTCGATGCCGTAGAGCGCGGCGTTCGGCGTATTCGCAATGCCCGGCGGAAAATGAATTCCGCTGATGTAGCGCACCGTGCGCGACGAAAGCGGCGCCTGATCGTTGCTGAAAAACGAAGCCGTGCGGGCAAGATTGACCGCCAACTCGCCCGTCGGTATGGCCTGCCCGAAATTTCCGGTCGACGCCGCCGCCATGCTCGGCCCTTCCCACACGGCGAGAATGTTCCCGACGCGGTCGGTCACCGCAATCGCCATCGTGCTCGGATCGGCGGTTGCGGCCGCCGTCTGCACGATCGTCATCACATCGCTTTGCGTCAGAAATGCGAAACCCGCCGGAGGCTGCGGATATTGCGGCGGGTCGCCGGCGTCACTCGACCCACTTCCACTTCCGCCTCCGCCGCAACCACAGAGCAGGACCGACAACAGCAGGCACGGAACGATCGATCGAATCAGAGAGGGCCGTGGAATTCGGCGGGCCGGCGCCTTGCACATGATCCCTATTCTTACCACAGGCCCGGGGGTTCTCAAACTCCGGTTGGCACCGGACCGCAGCATTTCTGTTTCCGACCGGCCGGCACACGCCTTCGCCGAAGAGGGCCGAAAGCCCTTGAACGACCCCGGGAACTGTGATAACCAAGCACTACCCGACTCGCATCCGACGCGGGCCAAGCGAGATCACGAGGGGATGTTCCCCGCACCCCACATCCTCCGCACACACGCAGCACTCCGCGTAGCGGTATATCTTTCTCTGCTTCTCCTCGCGATTATTTGCGCCCCGTCCGCCACGCCTGCGCGCACGGCCGGCCGGGTCGGCGGACACGCAAAGAAGGCGCACCATCGGATAACTGAGACTCACGCAGGTCGACACGGCCGCAGTCACCGCTACCTCCGCCGAGTACGGCACGCGGCGGCTAGGCACCAGGCTCCCCGCCGCACACGGCAACGCGTGAGCCTCACCGCCTTTCATGCGCCTTCTCGGCTCAGGGCAACCGCCCTGATGCCCGCCGCGCTGGCTGGGCAATCGCCGGCTCAGTCTCCGGTCGAGCCGCAGTCGTCTCTGCCGCAGCAGCGCCTGCCTCAATCGAAACCAGTTCGAACCGGCGCCATCGAAGGCGCGATTCGCGATCCGAGCGGCCACGCGGTCCTAGGCGCGGCGGTTTCGCTGCGCAACATCGACACCGGCGAGGTCCGCCAGCAGACCGCGACAGCCGACGGCATCTTTCGCCTGCTCGATCTGCCGCCGGGGCATTACGAGCTGAAGATCGCGCACGATGGCTACACCTCCTACGCGGAATCCGGCATCAACGTGGGCCCCGGCCAGGTGCTCGATCGCGACGTCAAGCTCACGCCGATTCCCGCCGCCACTCCCCCGCTGCAACACATTCCGGAAATGCCGCAAGTGAAGACATCCGGCCCGCCGCCGTCACCCGCGCCGCCTCAGACGACACCGCCATATCCCGGAGTGCTACAGCGCCTCGAAGAGGGACAGCCGCCTTCGCCCGAAGCCGCGCCAGCGCCCCCGCTTCCGCCCGCCGGCAAAGTCTTCGCCCCCGAACCGGATCGCTGGGACATCAGCATGCCCGATTGGGATCGTTACGGCGTCGGCAACGAGCGGCCTTACGTGAAAAGCCATCGCTGGGATCCGTTCGATCGCAACAAACTGAAGGGCGACTATCCGGTCTTCGGCCAACAGACTTTCTTCAACCTCACCGCCGTGAGCGACACATTCGTCGACGGCCGCCGCTTGCCCACTCCAAGCGGCGTGAGCACCGCGCAACCCGGCGAGCCTGGATTTTTCGGCAAGGGCGACCAATTGTTCCTGGATCAGGTGTTCCTCTTCTCGTTCGATCTGTTTCATGGCGATACGTCGTTCCGTCCGGTCGATTGGCGGATCCGCGTGACGCCCGCGGTCAGCCTCAATTACCTCGACGTCCAGGAGCTCGGCATCGTCAACATCGACGTGCGCAAAGGCACCACGCGCCTCGATTCGCACCTCGGCCTGCAGGAAGCGTTCGGCGAAGTGAAGCTGCACGATCTCAGCCCCAATTTCGATTTCGTCTCCGTGCGCGCCGGAATCCAGGAATTCAACAGCGATTTCCGCGGCTTCCTTTTCGTCGATCAGCAGCCGGGAGTGCGCTTTTTCGGAAATTATTCGGATAATCGCTGGCAATACAATCTCGCCTATTTCAATTTCCTCGAGAAAAATACCAACAGTGACCTGAATTCGATGGCGCTGCGCAAACAGCAGCTCATCCTCGCCAACGTCTACCGCCAGGATTTTCTGGTTCCCGGCTACACGGCCCAATTCAGCGTGCACTACAACATCGACCAAGCCACGATCCACTACGACGATAATGGCTTCCTCGTGCGCCCCGCGCCGATCGGCGGCGTCGTTTCCGACGGCATGGTTCGTCCGCACGCGATCCACGCCGTTTATCTCGGCTGGACCGGCGACGGCCACATCGGCCGCCTCAATCTTACGAACGCGTTCTACCAGGTCTTCGGCAACGACAGCTTCAATCCCATCGCCAACCGTCCGGTCACAATCAACGCCCAATTCGCCGCCACCGAGCTTTCCATCGACAAAGATTGGGCGCGCTTCAAGATTTCGGGGATGTACGCGTCCGGTTCCGCCGATCCGCGCAGTGGGCGCGCGCGCGGATTCGATTCCATCGACGATTTCCCGGATTTCGCAGGCGGCATCTTCAGCCTCTGGAACCGCGAAGGCATTCGCCTCACCGGCTCGGGCGTGCTGCTCACGCCTCCCGATAGCATCCTGCCCGACCTGCGATCGAGCAAATTCGAAGGCCAGTCAAATTTCGTGAATCCCGGAATTTTTCTGATCAACGCCGGAACGGATCTCGATCTCACCCCGAAACTGCGCGCCTTCGTGAATGTCAACTATCTCCAGTTCATGCGCACCGAACCTCTCCAGCTTCTGCTGTTTCAGGGTACTATTCATCGTCCGATCGGCTACGACTACAGCGTCGGCGTTCGCTACCGGCCGCCATTGACGGAAAATTTCTCGATCACCGCCGGCGCCGCTGGATTGACTCCGGGGCAAGGCTTCAGCGACATCTACGGCGGCAAGACTCTGTTTTCGCTGTTCACCGACATCCGCTTTCAGTTCTGATCGGGAGACGGAATGGATTCCCCGGGCCAATCGACGCGCAGATCAGGCAGGCGGACGCGGCGTGTGTTTTTCCCGCTGCTCGTACTGCTCGCCGCCGTGTGTCTCGCGCTCGCGGCAGATTCCGGATCGCGCGCGCAAACGGGGGACTCACCGCAGCCGCAGAGAGATGCTCTCAAAGCCAGTCCCGAGGGCCAATCTCAGGCGGATGTCGAGCGGAAGAACGCCGGCTGCGTGAGCTGCCACACCACCACGGACCAGCCCACCATGCACCCGACGGGCACCGTCCGGCTCGCTTGCATCGATTGCCACGGCGGAGATTCGAGCGTGCATGTCGTACTCGGCGCACAGCTCGGCTCGCCCGAGTACGAAGACGCCAAGAAACGCGCTCATCCCAAGTCCGCGATCCCCGAATGGGCGCTCAGTTCCGCGAACCCTGTCCGTCCGTACACCGAATGGCTGCGGGAAAACGATGATTACATTCGTTTCATCAATCCGGGCGATCTCCGCGTCGCTCCGCAGACCTGCGGCCAGTCCGGCTGCCATGTCGCCGAAGTCCGCCGCGTGCAGACGAGCCTGATGACCACCGGCTCCATGCTCTGGGGCGCCGCGCTCTACAACAACGGCGCGTATCCTCTGAAAGATTCGCGTTTCGGCGAAAGCTATTCGGCCGACGGCACGCCGCAAGCCGTCTTCACGATCCCGCCGCCCACCCCGGAAGAAACGCGCACCAAGGGTATTCTTCCGGAAATCACGCCGCTTGAGCGCTGGGAAATTTCGCAGCCCGGCAACGTCCTTCGCGTCTTCGAGCGCGGCGGAGGAAAAAAAGGTGAGATCGGCAATCCGAATCGCGAGGAAGAGTCCGGCCGCCCGGACGATCAAGCTGAGCGACCGCGGCTTCGGCACTGAGCTGCGCACCGATCCCGTTTTCCTAGGCCTGCAAAAAACGCGCCTCCTCGATCCCCTCCTCTACCTGCCAGGAACGAACGATGAGGCAGGCGACTATCGCGGCAGCGGCTGCACCGCATGCCACGTCGTCTACGCCAACGATCGCTCGCCCGATCATTCGGGCCCGTACGCCGTGTACGGGAACATGGGACGCACGGTCACGTCCGATCCCACGATGCCGAAAAACGAGTCGGGCCACCCGATTCGCCACACCTTCACGCGAGCGATTCCTTCGAGCCAGTGCATGGTCTGCCATGTCCATCCGGGAACGAATATGGAGACCACGTATTTCGGCTACACCTGGTGGGACAACGAGGCCGACGGCGAGCTGATGTATCCGCACGAGCAGCGGAATCCAACCGACGAAGAGCGATACCAGGTCGCGCTGCGAAATCCGGAGCCGGCCGCCGCGAAAGGCCTCTGGTCCGATCCAAAGTTTCTCGAGCAGGTCGGCACGCCGGAATTCAACAAGAAGCTCAAGACCGATCAGTTCGCCGATTTTCACAGCCACGGATGGATCTTCCGCGCCGTCTTCAAGCGCGACCGCAAAGGCAACCTGCTCGACGCCGATGACAAGATCGTCTCACCCGACGATCCGCGGAAATTCGACAAGGCCGTTCACCTGAAAGACATTCACCTTGAAAAGGGCATGCAATGCATCGATTGCCATTTCGAGCAGGACAATCACGGCAACGGAAACCTCTACGCCGAGCCGCGCGCCGCCGTCGAACTCGATTGCATCGATTGTCACGGCACGATCGAAAAACACGCCACGCTGATCACGTCGGGGCCCGCCGCTCCCAACGGCGGCACCCACCTTGAGACGCTGCGCACGCCATGGCGCGAGCGCCGCTTCGAATGGCGCGACGGCAAGCTTTACCAGCGCTCGATGGTCGAACCGAATCTCGAATGGGAAGTCGTGCAGACACTCGACACCATCACGCCCGGCAATCCGCACTACAGCGAAAAATCGCGCTGGGCGAAAACGGTTCAACTCGATGGCAAAACCTGGGGCAGCGTCCCCGCCGATTCCTCGCAGCTCGCGCATCCCAACAGCAAAATGACGTGCTACGCCTGCCACACGTCCTGGACCACAAACTGCTGGGGCTGCCATCTCTCCATGATGGCGAACCAGCGCAAGCCCATGCTCCACAATGAAGGCTTGATCACGCGCAATTGGACCACCTACGCCTTCCAGGTCCTCCGCGACGACGGCTTCATGCTCGGCGTCGACGGCACCGTCACGGGCCATCGCATCGCGCCCGCCCGATCGACCTGCGCCGTGATTGTCAGCTCGCAGAATGCGAATCGCGAGTGGCTCTATTACATGCAGCAGACTGTCTCAGCCGAAGGTTTTGCAGGAACTGCCTTCAGCACGTTTGTCCCGCACACGGTACGCTCGAAGGAAACGAAGGCGTGCGACGATTGCCATCTCACGAAGGCGAACGACAACAACGCGTGGCTCGCGCAGGTGCTGCTCCAGGGCACGAATCTCGTGAATTTCATGGGCCGCTACATCTATGTCGCCGAGGGCCACAAGGGATTCGACGCCGTTGTCGCCGCCGAACACGACGAGCCTCCCGCCATTTTCGGCAGTTATCTCCAGCGGCTCGCGTATCCCGACGACTATCGCAGACACGTTGCCGAAGGCCGCCAGCTCAAGCACGCCATTCACCACGAAGGCGACGTCCTCGACGTGCAGCTGCGCGGCGAATACCTCTACGCCGCCACCGGCAAGGGCGGCTTGCGCATCTACGATGTCGCGAATATCGACAACAAAGGTTTCTCGGAGAAAGTCGTCACCGCGCCCGTTTCTCCCATCGGCCAGCGCTTCTATCTGAAGACGAAATACGCGGCCGATGTCGCCAGCCCATCGACGCTAGCTCTCGATCCGGCGCGCTCGAAGAATCCGAAAAACGAAGAGGGCCCGATCCACCCGATCTACGCATTCCTCTATGTCGCGGACAAATACGAAGGCCTCGTCGTCGTCGGCGATCCGAATATCAAAGGCAAGAGCCCCGGCGTAAGCACGCTGCTCGACGGCGATCCGCGCAACAACTTCCTCAAGCGCGCGCTTGCATTCAATCCCAACGGCATCCTGAACGGCGCTCATCGCATCACGATCGCCGGCGTCTACGCCTACATTCTTTGCGATCGCGGCCTGGTCGTCGTCGATCTTGACAATCCTCTCCAGCCTCGCGTTACGGCTGAAATCGGCGCGCCCGCGCTCGTCGACCCGCAAGGCATCGACGTTCAGTTCCGCTACGCGTTCGTCGTCGACAAGCAAGGGCTGAAGGTTCTCGACGTGACCGACCTCGATCAGCCCACCATCGTCCCGGGCGCGCTCGTGCCGTTCCCCGATGCTCGCAATGTCTACGTCGCGCGCACGTATGCCTACGTCTCCGCCGGAAAACAGGGGGTGGGGATCGTGGATGTCGAGCAGCCCGAACATCCGCGCCTCGACCAGCTCTTTTCCGCCGATGGCAAACTGAACGACACCACCGACGTCAAGATCGGCATGGTCGACGCCAGTGCGTTCGCCTTCGTAGCCGATGGACGCAACGGCCTCCGCATCCTGCAACTGATGTCGCCCGAAGATTCGCCGAATTCCTACGGCTTCAGCCCGCGCCCCACGCCAAAGCTCATCGCGACGTATCGAACGCACGGACCCGCTCTCGCAATTTCAAAGGGAGTCGATCGCGACCGCGCTGCGGATGAAAGCGGAAACCAGCTGGCTGTGTTCGGCCGCCGCGGCGCGCGCCCATTCAATCACGAGGAAGCCGAGCGCCTCTATCTGCGCGATGGCAAAGTCTACACGGTCACAGTCAACCCGCTGCAGCCGGCAAAATAAATCGAGAAAATGTCCCCTTCGCGTCGCGCCGGCAGCTCTTTCGGGGGTTGTGCTTTAGAGGTTCGGAGCTTCAGCTCCGAACCGTCGGCGGAAGCGCGGGCCTTGAGGCCCGCGAAAACCTGCTCTTAGAACGGGGCTTTCAGCCCTGGGGTTCGGTCCTAGGGGGGCGGAGCTTTAGATCCGACATTACGCGTCAGGGAAGATTGGGCTTTAGCCCCTGAGGAAACTCTTCCTCACTTCGTCTTCATCACGTACACGCCATTCCAATCCAGCTCCGGCGCATTCTCCATGAATTCGAGCGCCCGCTGCAAGAAGACCTGCGTCGGGCCATCTTCGGGATAGCTGCCCAGCAGTTCGCCAAATCGGCCCGCCGCCTCCCGCCAGTCCTGTCTCAGATAGGCGGTCATCGCCCGATCAAACTGCGTGAGCAGCGGCTCAAATCTCGCTCGTTCCGCGGCGATGCCCATCAGTTCGTAGATTTTCACGGCATGGCTCTTTCCCTTCACCGCGATCCGATCGAGTTCGCGGCAGGTAAACTCGCTCGCCACCTGCTGGTAGGTTCCCTCGGCGATCACGACAGAAATCCGGTACGTCTTCGTAATTCCCTCGAGACGCGAAGCAAGGTTCACGTTGTCGCCCATCACGGTCCACGCCAGCCGCTTCGCCGAACCCATGTTTCCCACATTCACCGGCCCGGTATTCAGCCCGATTCCAATCGCCAGCGGGGCGCGCCCTTCCGATTTCCATTTGCGGTTGAGTTTCTCGAGCCCGCGAATCATCTGCAGCGCGCACCGGCATCCGCGCACCGCGTGATCTTCCTGCGGGTAAGGCGAGCCCCAAAACGCCATGATCGCGTCGCCGATATATTTGTCGAGCGTGCCCTGATTGGCGAAAACCGCTTCGGTCATTTCCCCGAGGTATTCGTTCAGCAGCAGGACGAGTTCGTCCGGCGTCAGTCCCTCCGAGAGCGTCGTAAACCCGCGAATGTCGCTGAACATGACGGTGAGTTCCTTCATCTCCCCGCCGGGACGAATGTATTTCTGCGGGTCCTTCTCGATCAGCGAGATCACGTCGCCCGAGAGATATTGCGAGAACGTCTTCCGAATTCTCCGCTTCTCGCGCTCTTCGAAAATCATGCGAAAACTCGTGATCGCCGCATAGTTCGCCACGAGCGTTCCCGCCGGGATCACGAAGCTGAGCCACCGCCCGTGCGCCGCAAATTCGTAGTAGACGAACCACGCGAACGCCCCGAGCGCCACAATGAGCGAAAACGTCGAATAAAGAGGTTGCACGCGGCCAAACAGCAATCCAAAACCAATCCCGAAAATCAGAATCACGCTCACATCGATCATCTCGTCGTCGAGCCCGCGCTGCAGGAACCCACGGCCTTTTTCGCCGCTATGCAACACGTTGTCGATGATGTTTGCGTGAACTTCCACTCCCATGTAACTCCCCTCGAATGGGGTGTTGCGCAAATCCCCGATCGCCAGCGCCGTGCCGCCCACCAAGACGATCTTGTCGTGGAAAGTCTCCGGAGGAACCGCCCCACTCATCACGTCCCACATGGAATAGTGCGTGTAGGTTCCGTATGGCCCAGCGTAGTTGATCAGCGCTGTGCCGTCGTGCGACGGCCGCAGCACGTGCGTTCCCAGCTGAATTCGTTCCAGGCCGTCTTCCGCGACATACGCCGCAACATTTTGATCCGGAATCTTTTCATACTGCCGCACGATCTGCAGCGCGAGCGAAGGAAAGAAATCCTGATCTTGGTAGCGCACGATCAAGAGCGCATGCCGCAGCGTCCCGTCCGGATCGGGTCTGATGTTGATGAACCCATACGACGCGGCAGCCTCCGCCAGCTTCACGATGTTCGGCTCGACGGCCCCCTCGACCGTTCCGCCGCTGTCGATCCACGCCTTCCCCAAATCAAAATTGCGCCCGTTCTTCGCGCGTACCGGCAACACCTGCGGAAACGACTTCGCCCACGCGATATTGTAGTAGTCTGCCGCGATCTTCGCGTCGGAAGGCTCCAGATGCGCGTTACCAAGAAAGACGTGCCCCAGCACGACGTTGCCGCCGCTCTTCAGCGCCGCAGCGAAGGTTGCGTCCTGGTCGCTGCTGCTCTCGATATCCTTTATTTTTTCAAGGAGGGCCGGCGAGATAGACTTCCCGGCATCGCGCCGTAGTTCCTCGAGCGCCTCGATCGCCGAATTGCTCGCTGGCGTCGGAAACGTCTCGTCAAACGCGATCGCGCCCGCGCCGCCGGCATCCAGCTGCTTGATCAGCAGCGCGTAGCTGCTTCGCGGAAGCGGAAACGAACCGATCTTCTGAAGAGTTTTCTCGTCGATGCCAACGATGACGATGCGATTATCGTGCGGCCGCTCGCCGCGCATATCAAAACGCAAATCGAGCGATCGTTGCTCGATGTTTTGGAGGAAAACGAAGCCCGCGTGGGTATTACCTCCGATTCCCGAAAACGCAAAAAGCGTCAGTCCCGCGAGCGTCACCAGCAGCGCCAAGACTACGTCCGTCTGCCGGATCCAGATCCTGCGCAGCCACGCCGATAATGGCACCCGGCGTTCTTTCTGCGTTGTCATGGCCTATCACGCTTGTGAGGAAGGAGGAATCTATGGGCACGCAGACGCGCTAGGCGTGCACCTGCCACCGCCACCGCTTCTTTGCTCTCCTACGGCGACTCCGACTCCCACGCCGAGCGCCACGCCCGCCGTGATGAGTCCCCACCGCAACCCGTGTCCGCCTCGAGCCAACACCGGCCCTCCGGTCTCAGTCACTCCCGTGTCCAGAATGCTGGCGTTCTGTAAACCCGCTGGTGTCTTCGTCACCTGAAATCCGCCCGCCGGAATCACCGTCGTTATCACTACCATCTGACCCGCCGCTACCGTGATCGCGTTCGCACCCGACTGCCCCGTGTTCTGGGCCACCTGCGTGTTCCCCAGCGGCGTCACCGAAACGCGGCCCTGGTAGCAAATTACCGTCGTGGTGTCGTTGTCGTATCCCACGTAGAAGTCCGTGCCGATCACGCCGATCACCGCATTGGGCGTCCTCATCTGAAATTTGCCGCCCGGCTTCGTGATCTTCACCACCTGGCTTCGCACCTTGCCGTAATCCATCTCGAGAGAAGTCTGCTGGGAGGCCGCATCGTGCTGCACGATGCGCAATTCGCTGTTCGAGCCCAAACTCAGCAACGACCCGTCCGTAAGACCCGCGCGCACGCGCCCGTTTTGCGCCGTCGCCAGAAGGTCGTTCCAGTCCAGCGGTTGCTTTACCTGGGCGGTCTGCGAATTCACCGATGCCGCCGGAATCATTGCGTCGATCTGCCCAGCCTGCTGTCCGGCCGACTGCGGTTGACCCAGCACCGGCAAGACGCAAAGCAAACAGCAGAGCAAAATCGCGCCAGCGCGCCTGAATAAAATCAAGGTCGTTCCTCCTCAGCTCCAGGTAGCTTCCGGACATCCTTTGAGTAGCCCCATTCTCCCAAGCACCTTTCAAATGTCAACGCCGGCAACCGCACCTGTACGCGTTCTGGTAAAGCCGCTCCCATCGGGTGATTACATTTCGAATCGACGTACGAATCGACGTACGCTTGTCTCTGCGCACCCGGTTGGCGTATGATGCCCGCCGTTGCGAGGAGGTAGCCACAATGTCTCTCGTCACAGGCCTTCACCACATCACGCTTTGCGCCAGTCAGGCGCAGGAAGATATCGACTTCTGGACCAAAGTAGCCGGCCAGCGAATGATCAAGCAAACGATCCTCTTCGACGGCCGCTACGCGCACTATCACTTGTATTACTCGAACGCGAATGCCGAGCCCGGCTCGGTCGCAACCACGTTCCCGTATCAACGAGTGAAAGGGCGCCCCGGTTCCGGCCAGATTTCGGCAACGTCCTACACGATTCCCAAGGGCACTGCCAAGTTCTGGGTCGACCATCTAAATCGCCACAAGGTCAAGCACGGAGGCGTTCAGGAGCGGTTCGGGCACTCCTTCGTTCGCTTCGAGCATCCTTCGGGCTTGCAATTGGAGGTCGTCGAAGACCCCGCCGACAAGCGCAAGGGCTGGACCACCAACGAAATTAGCTCCGACGTCGCCACCGGCGGCTTCTACGGCGCCGTTCTTTCGGTCAAAGAAGTGCCTGAGACCGAAAGATTTTTCATCGACGCTCTCGGCTTCCGCAAGACAGGAATGGAAGGGCCGTACCACCGCTTCGAAATCGGCGCCGGCGGCCCGGCCCGCACCATAATCCTCGTTCACGAGCCGGACCGCCCCGCAGGCAGCTGGATATTTGGTGCGGGTACGGGACATCACCTCGCGCTCGATGTGGGTACGGACGAAGCTTTGGCGGAGCAGAAAGCGCTCTACGAAGAATTGGGCTACACCGATGCTTCCGAGATCAAAGACCGCGTCTATTTCCATTCCGTCTACTGCCGGTGCCCGGGCGGAATCCTGGTCGAGGTAGCCGCCACGGCCCCGGGCGGTTTCGCGCGCGACGAACCCTACGATCAGCTTGGCCGGCAGCTTCTGCTGCCTCCGTGGTTCGAGCAGCGCCGGCCTGAGATCCTGAAGATGCTCGAGCCGATCAAGGTGCCCGAATCGAACGGCCCGGTCGCGGTCACACAGAGCGAGTCGGGGGCCTCTCGGCGTACGGACGCAACGTTTATCGGGGGCGATACTCCACGCAATTAGTGGAGAGCACGGTAGCACCGCGGCGGTTTTCTTGCGGGACCGCCGTGGACGGCGCGGGTGGCGCTTTCCATTTCTCACGCTCTTTTTCTTCTGCCCGTGATGATGGTCCGCTCGCGCCGCGCGGTAAGCGGCTTTTGGCTGCACTGCGCAGATATATACGGCCTGGGAGTGGGAATGAAGAAAGTGAGGCTCGCGAAGATTGCAGGACCGGCACTTCTGCTCGTCGTCCTGCTCGCTGGCCCGGTATCGGCTCAGATCGACCCGTCCGGCGAATGGGCGCCAAGGTTTCATGAAGACTGGCTCGAACGCATACCCGGCCCTGAAATTGGCGACTATCTCGGTCTTCCTATCAACCCCGCCGCGCGCATGCAGGGCGACACTTGGGACGCGGCTCTCATCGAGATTCCTGAGAATCAGTGCCGGGCGCACGGCGCCGATTATGCCTGGCGCGGCCCTTCGAATATTCGCATCTGGAAGGAAGTCGACTTGGCCAGTCAGAAGCTCATCGCCTATCACATCTATACTTCGGCCTACAATGAATACCGGACCATCTATATGGACGGCCGCCCGCATCCCCCCGACTACGCGCGCCACTCATGGCTCGGCTTTTCCACCGGCCACTGGGAAGGTGATACTCTGGCCATCTTCACCGACCATCTCAAGGAAAACTGGGTTCGTCGCAACGGCATCCCTCGCAGCGACGAAGCCACGGTTAGCGAACACATCATGCGCCACGGCAACTATCTCACGGTCGCGGTGATCACCTACGACCCGCTCTATCTCACGGCGCCGTTTATCCGCACCACGGACTTCGTTTTCGATCCGCAGCAGCAGATCGCCCCGTGGCCCTGCGAGTCCGTCGACGAAGTGGACCGCCCCGAGGGACAGGTCCCCGCGCATCTTCCGGGAACCAACCCTTTTCTCGACGAGTTCCCCGCCAAATACGGTATACCTCCCGAGGCGGCCCGAGGCGGCGCGGAAACGATGTATCCCGAATATATCTTGAAAATGAAAAATATGAAGCGCTTGCCGCGGCCAAAGCCCGCGCCCCAACAACAATGACAAGGAAAATCACTTGGGAAATGACCCGGGAAAAGATGAGGAGCATCCTATGACAACCAAGCTGCTCACTTTTTCCAAGAGTCCCCGCGCGCGCGCCGCGCTCGCCATCCTCGCCGCCGCTCTCCTGGCCGCGGCCGGGTCGTCGCAACTCGCTCGCGCGCAAGCTCCAGCCGCCTCACCGGCTGCTCCCAACCCGGCAAATGTGGAAGTCCACGTCCTCCACGTCCAGGGCAACGTCTACATGCTCGTGGGCGCGGGCGGCAATATTACGATGCAGGTCGGCAATGACGGCGTGCTGCTCGTGGACACCGGCCTCGCAGGCACCAGCGACCAGGTGCTCGCCGCCATCCACAGCGTCACCAGCGAACCCATCCGCTACATCATCGATACGCACGTCCATGCCGACCACACCGGCGGCAACGAAGCCCTGGCGAAGGCGGGCAATACGATCGCAGGCGGCAACGTCGTCGGCGATATCGGCGCGAGCGCTGGGAATCAGGCGGCCATCCTCGCGTTTCAAACCGTTCTCGATCGCATGAGCGCGCCCACCGGTGAGAAATCTCCCACACCGCAGGGCGCGTGGCCCACTGAAACCTACACTACGCCCGAGCGCAAACTTTTCTTCAACGGCGAAGCCGTCCAGGTGATCCACATCCCCGACGCGCACACCGATGGCGACAGCATCGTTTTCTTCCACCGCTCCGACGTGATCAGCACCGGCGATATTTTCATCACCACCCACTATCCGATCGTCGACATGGCGCGCGGCGGCAACATCCAGGGCATTATCGCGGGCCTGAACCGTATCATCGAGCTCGCCACTCCCGGCCCCACCGACGAGGGCGGCACGCTTGGTCGTGCCCGGCCACGGCCGTCTCTGCGATCAATCGGACGTGGTCTTCTACCAGGAAATGGTAACCATCATTCGCGACCGCATTCAGGAGATGATCAACAAGGGCATGACGCTTGACCAAGTGAAAGCCGCGCGGCCCACGCAGGATTATGATCCGCGTTACGGCGCCACCAGCGGCATCTGGACCACCGACATGTTCGTGGAGGCTGTCTATAAGAGTTTGACCAAGAAAGATTGAAACGGGCGCCGCGATCTGCGCCTCTTATCCACAGAACGTAGAGAGCTTTAATATCACGGGGGCCATATGAAATATTTACTGTCGATTGTTCTCACGGCTGCCGCGCTCGTTACCGCCGGCGCCGCTTACGCTCACCACTCCTTCGCCGCCACGTATTTCGTGGACCGCGAGATCACCGTCGAGGGCACGCTCACGCAGTTCCTTTACCGCAATCCGCACTCGTTCATCAAGATCGAAGCGCCTGACGCCGATGGGAAGATGCAGGTCTGGTCGATCGAATGGGGCGGCGGCGCTCAGTTGGACCGCGAGCACGTCACTCGCGACACTTTGAGGCCGGGTGACCACGTGATCGCCTCCGGCAATCCGGGCCGCGATCCTACGGAGCACCGAATTCGCTTGCATAAACTCGTCCGCCCGTCCGATGGATGGAAGTGGGAAGGCGTAATCATGTAGCTGTAGCTGGCCGGCTCGTGCCGGCAGTTGTCACGGCACCTCATAAATGTTCGTTAGCGATGGAGCTTCAAGGTTTGTGTGACGGCGCGAGAGTCTTTGTGGGTCGTGACTTGAGCCACGACATTTTTCCGTAGCGCCGGCGTCCCGCCGGCTCTGTAGGGTGGAAGCGTGAGCCTTTAGGCTCTCGAAAAACCCGACGCGATCAAGCGGCTTTAGCCGCGGGGTTCTTCCGCCGCCAGTATTGTGAGACAGCTTAGCGTGGTTGGGGGGCAATTGATGAAATCGAGAATCCTGCAAAATCGCGTGGCGCTGCTTTTCGCCGCTTCCGCTCTGATGGCGCTCGTCTTGCCGGCTCACACCAGCGCGCAGTTCGGCCCGCCCCCGCCGGCAGCGAAGCCGCCGAATCCGCGGCTGATCGCCCCGCAGGATTTCACCGGCTACTGGGTCGCTATGGTCACGGAGGACTGGCGCTATCGCATGATCACGGCCGACAAAGGCGACTACGGCGGTGTCCCCCTGACACAGCAAGGTCATGCCCTCGCCGAAACGTGGGATCCCGCTAAGGATGCCACCGATGGCAACCAATGCCGTGCCTACGGCGCTGCCGGCCTCATGCGCATGCCGACGCGCCTTCACATCACCTGGCAGGACGACGACACCTTGCGCGTCGAGACCGACGCCGGCAGGCAGACCCGCCTTTTCCACTTCAACACCACGGCGCCCGAAAATATGAAGCCCGAATGGCAAGGCTATTCCGTCGCTTCCTGGGAGGGCCTCCCGCCGGGCGGCGCGTTCCGGGTACCGACAACTCTGCTCGGATCCGCCGGCGGTCCCCACGGCGCGTCTGAAGGTTATCTGAAAGTGGTCACCACTCACATGCGGCCCGGCTACTTGCGCAAGAATGGCGCTCCGTATAGCGCTAACGCTGTGCTCGAGGAATATTTCGATAGTTTCAAGGAAGCCAATGGCGACACATGGCTGGTCGTCACCGCCATCGTCACGGATCCCCAGAATCTTTACCAGCCCTTCATCACCAGCGACCAGTTCAAGAAGCAAGCCGATGCGACCGGCTGGGACCCCACCCCGTGCGAGGCGAAGTGAAACATTCCGGAACGGTGCCAGGCCCGTGCCTTGCAAGGTGTCACAAAAAGGAGGAAAGGCAGAATTCTGTGAGGGCGGAAGCGTGGGGCTTTCGCCCCTCGATCAGCGGCACCATAATCTCATGGGCTTTAGCCCCGGAAGCTCCAAGGACCGCGGATGTGGTTTGCTAATTTCCTGCAGTGGCTTCACGACACTCAATTCAGCGCCATGATGCGCGATTCGATATGGGCCGAGCCCATTGTCGAGACCGTTCACGTCCTCACGCTCACTCTCTTCCTTGGATTCGCCGTGCTGCTCGATCTTCGCCTCCTGGGTGTCTGCATGCGCCGCAGGAAGGTGTCGGAGGTCCTGCAACAACTCAATCCTTTCTTGTTCGTCGGCTTCGCCATTATGGTCATCTCAGGCTTGCTTCTCTTTAGCGGTGACCCGCCGGCCTTCTGGGGCACGTTCTTTTTCAAAATCAAAATGGTTTTCCTCGTTCTCGCGGGTCTCAACGTCCTGATCTTCAACTGGACGATCGGCCGCAAGGTGTCGCAGTGGGACCTGAGCCCGAAGACGCCGTCCGCCGCCAAGGTCGCCGCGATCGTATCGATTGTCCTCTGGATTGCCATCGTCGCCGCCGGCCGCGCGATCGCCTACGCTCTCCCGCCGCCGTCATGAGGACAATGATGACAATCACGAACCCGGGGAAAATGAGGAGGCCCTACTCCCATGTCGCTTAAGCTGCTCGTGCTGCACTTCTGTAAATGGTGCAACGAATCGCCCTGGGGTCATGGCGTGCGCGACTCCGTCTGGCTCTTCCCCTTCGTCGAAATTTTCCATCTCCTCGCCCTGGGCGTCCTCGGAGGCACCATCCTGATCCTGAATCTTCGCCTCCTCGGCTTCCGCTTTCAGAGCGAGCCGGTCGCCGAACTTGCCGAGGATGTCCGGCCCTGGATGCTCGGCAGTCTCGCGGTGATGTTCGTGTCCGGATTTTTTCTCTTTTGCACCGAAGCGGTGAAGATGTACGACAGCCCCGCTTTTCGATTCAAGATGATCTTCCTTTTCCTCGCCATCGTTTTCACTTTCACGATCCACCGAAAATTGGTCACCTCCGACGATGCTCGATTCTCCCGTTTTTGGCGAGCCGTTGCGGCAGTCGTTTCGCTTGTTCTATGGGCCTGCGTCGGCCTCGGCGGCCGCGCCATCGGATACTACGGAAGCTGACGCCAAGCCGCTCTGTCGCTGCTTTTGACTCACGCGAGATTCGCTGAGGCGAGCTAGTAGGCTCGGTCGAGCAGCGCGAGGATTTCGCTGCGCGTGACCGGGCGGTCCACGACATTCAAACGCGCGAAGTGGTGTTCGATGGTGCCGGCAATTTCGCCGACTTCGTTCTTCGGCACGCTGGCGTCGCGCAGGCAATGCGGCACGTCGAACTGTGCGATGAATTTCTCGACGCGATCCGCGCAGGCGAGTGCGCTGGGCTTGGGATTCGCGGAATCGAAGGCGATACCGAAGCCTCTCGCGATCGGCCCGAAGCGCTGTGATGCCCTCTCGGCCATGAAGCGCATCACGTGAGGCAGCGTGATGCAGGATGTGACGCCATGCGGCACGTCCCACTTCGGCCCGATCTGATGGCCCAAAGCGTGCGACAGCCCGAAGCCTGTATTCAGCGCGCCGAAAATCGAAAACCACGAAGCCAGCTGGCAGAATCCCCGGTGCGCCACGCGATCGTCGCCCGTGGCGCGAATCGATGAGGGAAGGTGCGCGTCCAGCAGCTCGATCGCTTTCGATGCGAGTGTGTCGCTCAAAAGCTGGTGCCGCGTCGAGTAGATCGTCTCGACGGCGTGATCGAGCGAGCGCATTCCCGTCGAGACCCACAGCCAGTCGGGCGTTTCGAGCGTAAGCAGCGGATCGTTGATGACCGTCTTCGCGGCAATCCGCGGATCGCCGACGCCTTCCTTGATGCGCGTGTTCTCGTCGGTGACCCCCGCCACCTGCGTGTACTCGCCGGCCGAGATCGTAGTGGGAACAGCGATATGCGTGATGTCCCGGGCGCGAGCGGCTTCGGCAGCCGTCGGCGCGGAGCCCGGAGACAATGCGGCCGCGAGTGGATCGCGGCCATTCAACACCGCGTAGGCCGCAACCTTCGAGCAATCAATCGGGCTGCCCCCGCCGAAACTCACCAGGCAATCCGCGTTCAGGCGCTCTACCTCCGCCAGCAGTTCGCGCACCCCGCTGATCGGCACATGCTGCCGCACGTCCGTGAAGACGCCCGCGCAGCGCGCGCCAAGCGCGCCCGTCACCTCCGCCAGCAGCGACGATTTGCCGAGCGTTTTACCGGTGACGACGATTGCGCGCTTCAGGTCGCGGCGGTCGAGCTCGCTTGCGAGCGCGTCGATTTTGCCGGGGCCGGAAATCACGCGTTCCAGGCGGCTGAGATTGAATTCTCCGGCCGGCGCTTCCACCCTGAGCTCTCTCCTTGTTCCTGTGTCAGTCATACTCTACGCGCTCTGCAAGGCGTGGAGCATGTGTTGTTCCGCGCCATAGGGATCGTCGACGGCTTTGCACTCGTCGTTCAGGATCATCGTCGCGCGGCGAGCGTTGTCGAACGCGGGCCACTCCGGCATGCCGGGATGATTTGGATTCCCCGTGCGCGCAAACGCAACCCACGAGCCGCTCACTTTGGTCGCCAGCGCGTAGCGATCCTGCCCATCGCCCGTCATCGACTTGGCCGCATCCACATTGTCGAAAACAAATGGAATCTCGAGCGTGTGGAACGTGCGCAGCTTCCCGTCGCGCACCGGCGACCTCCACGTGAAGTAGTACTGATACACGGGCGCGTTCCCGGGCGCGGCCTTGCGCTCCGCCTCGAGGACCACGCCCGCGCGGAACGTCGCATCCGACGCGATGATCAGAAACAGGTCCGTATTGCTCGCCTTCGGGCGCCCGGCGCGATATGCAGCGATCAGTTGGTCCACTTGCTCATCGCTCGCCTTGCGGACGAAGCCCTTCACGCGCTTGTGCAGATCGGCGTCGTCGATCGGATCGAGCTGCTGCCCCGGGAAAAAGGTCACTTCGGTTTCCACGGTTCCGATCAGCAGCGGAATATCCGCCGAAATCGCAGGCGCCACCGGATCGAATGGGTTCACAGGCAGCGTTGTGCCGTCGACCACCGGCGCGAGCACGAGCCCACCCGGACCGGGCATGCCGTTGCCGGTCATCGCGCCCATCGTCGTTAGCAGCTGATCCATCGGAAGTTGCTGCATTTGATCGACCTGATTCGGCTGCAGGCCCAGCTTCGCCATAAATGCCGTGGCCGACTTCGTCGCTACTTCCTTCGGTACTCCTCGCACGTCCGCGCCGCTCTCCACAATCGCGCGATGGAAAAGTCCCTTCGCGGGAGGCATGGCCATCAGCGCGCTCACTTTTCCGCCGCCCCCCGATTGCCCGAAAATCGTAACGTTATTCGGATCGCCGCCAAACGCCTCGGCATTGTCGCGCACCCATTCGAGCGCCGCGACGATATCGAGCATGCCCACATTGCTCGCCTGCGCGTATTTCTCTCCGCCAAGTTCGGCAAGATACAGATAGCCGAAAACGCCCAATCTGTGATTGATCGAGATCGCGACCGCATCGTGCTTTCGCGCGAGCTCCGTGCCGTCGTACATGATGAACGCGCCCGAGCCCGTGGTATATCCGCCGCCGTGCAGCCACATCATCACCGGGCGCTTGTGCCCGCGCCCCACGCTCGGCGTCCACAGGTTCAGGACGAGGCAGTCTTCGCCGATCGGCCCGCCCGGATCCATCACCTCAACCTCGGGCGGCACCACGCCGCGGAATTGACTGTCGAGCTGAGGCGCGCGCAGGCCGTAGGCAGTCGTCTCGCGCACTTTCGTCCAAGACTGCGGCTTCGTCGGCGGCAGGAAGCGTCCGCTGCCGGCCGTCGAGGCACCGTACGGGACGCCCTTGAAGCACTGTACCTTGCCATCCGCCACTTTCAGCCCGCGAATCTTTCCCGCGTTCGTCTCGACAATCGCGCCCGCACTCGCGCCATTGCCCATCGCCTTCGCCAGCCGTCCGCTCATCAGAGATCCAGCCGTCATCGCTCCCAGTCCTATCCCAGAACCAATAAATGATCGCCGATTCATCGCATCCCCCGCCGCGAAAATATCCAGCGCCCACCACGGCGCCCCCAAACGGCGGCTAGTGTACCCCCTCTCTGCGAATTTTGTGGAGAACATTTGCACTTCGAGGAGATGTCCACTCTAATAACCCAAGTACCGCAGCGCCATCTCTGCGGTCCGCTTGAGTTCCGCCTTCGTTGAACCATTCGCTGCCTGGATGGATAGACCGGCCAGGATCGTCGACAGATACCGTGTATAGTCATCCGCGTTGATCTCCTTCGGCAACTCCCCGCTCTTTCGTGCCCTCACAAGGCGCGATTTTATGGCGGCTTCATTCTGCTTCCGAATCTCGGTCATGACCTGCTTTGCAGGCGTGGCGTTCACGCTGCAGCCCATCGCCCCCGCCAGAGACATGCAGGTCGGCGGATGACCGGGAGCGGTCAGGAACTCTACCGTGTTCTCGAAAAGCGCACGTATGACACCCTTCAGGGTCGGCTCCGCCAGCGCTCTCGTGGCAAATTGTGCCGGATCGTCCAGATAGCGCCTTGCCGCCATTGCAAACAAAGCCTGCTTGTCGCCGAAAGCCGCATAGATGCTTGAGGGACTGAGGCCCATCGCCTGGGTAAGATCGGCCATCGAAGTGCCTTCAAAGCCCCGTTCCCAAAAAAGCAGCATCGCGGCATCGAGCGCCGCGCCCTTATCAAAGTTGACCGGTCGTCCCGTCCTTCCATTCCCTGTTTTCATAGGTTTGCCCGGCGCTCCATATCAGAGCGCAAAGTCGTGAATCCGATGCGCCCCGCCCAACATCTGTAATGAGTGTTACATAATTACGTCGGCGAAACCACGGTGAAAGGAGATGCAAATGGGCGCACTCGATGGAAAGGTAGCTGTAATCACCGGGGGCAATAGCGGGATCGGCCTGGCCACGGCCAAGAGGTTCGTGAAAGAAGGGGCCTACGTTTTTATCACCGGGAGACGGCAAGCGGAATTGGATAAGGCGGTGTCGCTGATCGGGAAGAATGTGACGGCCGTTCAGGGCGATGTCTCGAAGCTAGACGATCTTGATCGTCTCTACGAAACGGTGCGAAAGGTAAAGGGGCGTGTCGATATCGTCTTCGCAAATGCCGGCGGCGTAGATCCTGCTCCACTCGCGGAATCGACGCCAGAGAAGTTCGACAGGGACTTCAACCTGAACGCACGCGGCGCGTACTTTACGGTGCAGAAGGCGCTCCCGTTGCTCGCCGACAAAGCATCCATCATCCTTTCTGGATCGGCCGCATGGCAGATGGGCCTACCGGGCTTCGGCACGTATTCGGCGACGAAAGCAGCTTTGGTGTCCTTTGTCCGGACCTGGACGGCGGAGCTGGCCGGCCGTGGAATCCGAGCGAACGTGATCAGCCCTGGACCGACAGAAACGCCTATGCTCGATGTCGGCGCTAAAGCATCTGCGGAGGGTACAAGCGATTACTTCCGGAAGATGATCCCCATGGGACGCCTTGGAACGGCAGATGAACTTGCGTCGGCAGCCGTATTCCTCGCTTCCGACGAGAGCAGCTTCATCACTGGCATCGACTTGCCGGTCGATGGCGGCACCGTTTCCAGATAGCGCGCCGGGTGCGCAATTCCGATCGCACGTTCGACCGAAGAAAGGATATTGGTCATGAAAATAGGGTTTATAGGTGCCGGTAACGTAGCGCGTACGTTCGGCCGCCATTTGATAACCGCTGGTCATACCGTAGTTGTATCCAATTCTAGAGGTCCAGAGACACTGGCTGATTTTGTCGCCGATCTCGGTTCGGGCGCAATCGCCGGGACGAAACAACAGGCTGCCGAGTGCGACGTCGTCATTCTCGCTACCCATTGGGTCCGTGTAGCGGACGCTCTCAAGGGTATTGATTGGCGAGGCCGCATCCTGATCGATGCGACGAACGCACATCTGGACCCCCCGGACATTAGTCTGGCTGGCGTGACCAGATCGCGGGCCGCGTTGAAGGGGCGCACATCTAGCGAGATCGTCGCTGAGATGGCAGTTGGAGCACGGCTAGTAAAATCGATCAGCAACATACCGATGCGCTGGATACAAGACTTCTCGCCGAACAAACCCCGTACCGTCATATTTACATCCGGCGACGACGCCGAAGCCAAACAGCTAGTGATCGAGCTGGTCAACAGCGCCGGATTTGTCGCCGTCGACCTCGGATCCCTCGCGACTGGCGGTGCTATGCACGAGGTCGGCGCTCCACTATCCGGCCTCGAACTCCACTTCGTCCGGCGGCTACGTTGAGAGTGCCCGAACGCAGGGTGCCGCAGCCCTTCGCCCCTCAGAAGGGTGCGCGAGGTGACGTCGCCATGCATCGTAGCGATCAGTTTAGGAATCTGATTCGCCCGCGCAGCCGAGCCTAATTCCCGCGTCCAGGGAGCTTCAGAGGGTTTCGTCCAGTCGCAACCGCCGATGCCGTAAGTGTCGGCGATGGGCCGGAATGTTGTTGGCTGACCTGATTGTCCTTCTTGCTGGGCAGGCTGTTCAAACTATCGAGATACGCCGCAATGCCGCGGTAGAGGCTCTCGGCCACGCGCTGCCTCTGGCTGCTCTCAAGCAGCAGGCTCTCGTCGCTCGCATTGCTGATGAACGAAATCTCCGACAGCACTGCCGGCATGTTGGCCCCGGTGAGGACGATGAAGGGCGCGCGCTTCACGCCGCGGTTCGTCTCGCCACGGCTCACCAGCTCGAGCCGCGTCGCCAGCGAGCTTTGGATATCCTGCGCGAGGACTTTCGATTCCACGATCTTCGCGTTGCTCGCGATTTTCTGAACCAGCTCGGGCAGATCGTGGAGCGACGACTGTGCAAGCGCATTCTCGCGCGTCGCGAGCTTCATCGATTCCGGCGAGGCCGACAAACTCAAGTAATAGGTTTCAACGCCGCGCGCTTCGGGGCTGTCGCTCGAATTTGCGTGAATCGAAATGAAGAGGTCGGCGTTGGCCCGGTTGGCGATCGCCGTGCGATCTTCGAGCGACACGAATTTATCGGTCGTGCGCGTGTAGATCACCTGCGCGCCAGCGATATTCTGCTGGATCAGCCGGCCCAGGCGCAGCGCCACGTCGAGACAAAGATTCTTTTCCATCAGGCCGTGCGGCCCCATCGCGCCGGTATCAAAGCCGCCGTGCCCGGGATCGATCGCAATGCGGCTGATCTTCAGTCCAAGCGCCTGCGTCAGCGAAAGGCGGCTCTCGTGGCTCGCGCCAGCGTCCGGCGGGATGTTGGCCGCGTTCTCTTGCGCCCCTTCCGAACTCGCACCGCTCCGTGCGGCTTCCCCCGCATGCGCGGAAACATCGATCACCAATCGGTACGGGTTCGAAAGTAGTTGCGCCGAATAATCCTTTGCCTTGTCCGCATCGAGAACCAGGCGCACCACATCGTCCGTATTTTGCGCCGCGCGCACCCACTTCAGCAGCCCATCCCCGGCAGGAACCATCTTCTGGGGCACCGATGAATCCAGCCGCGCATTGTGCAAATCAAAATAGATCCGCTCGGGCCCGCTGATGCGTGCCGAGTCGTAGCGCACCGCCGCGTCCAGCATCACGATGATCCGCGCATCGTTCTGCGTGCTCGATACCTGGATGCCAGTGACGTCCGGCATTCCTCCATCGCTCGGCCGCGGCTCAGCGATCGGATCCGTCTTCGCCACTTCCTGAAAGCCCTGTGTCTGCAACCGATCGTCAACTTCCTCAGTCCGCACCGCGCTCTTCGAGAATTCCGTGGCTGCAACAATCGCATCACCCGCAGCGATTCCGTGATTCCGATCACCGAACAGCGACACGAAGGTCGCTGTCACTCGGCCCATCCTTTCTCCCGGCAGGTGGCGCGGCAGGGTGAAACCCGCGGTGATCAGGATCGCAACGAGTGCAGCCATCCAAAGATGCCAGCCGCGCGTCTTCGACCCGGTGTACGGCTTGTATGTAAGCTCGGGCGCCACGGAAGCGCCGGCCGCCTTCATGGAGTCGTCGCCCACGGGCGTTGCCAGCCCGGACGCCGACGGACGAGCGGGCCCGATTTTCAGCTTGCGATCGGCTCTGTCGACGATCTCGGCCGGCACGGTATGCCGCCCTTCGCCATGCGCCTCAAGCAAAGCCTGGTAGCAGATCCTGTTGATGTTTCGCGGAATTCCCTGGCTTCGCGCGGCAATCAGCGCCAAGGCCTCTGGCTCGAACAGGTCTTCGCCGCTATGCCCCGAAACTTTCAGTCGGTGCCGGATGTAGCCGGCAGTTTCCTCCGGCGGAAAAGCTTCCAGATGCTGGACCACGGCAATGCGCTGCTCCAGTTGCGCCAGTTGCGGCTGGCCCAGTTTCTCTCCCAGCTGCGGCTGGCCCGCCAGGACGATTTGCAACAACTTGGTATTCGATGTCTCGAAATTCGAAAGCAGGCGGATGGTTTCCAGCACCGAGTCGTCCAGGTTTTGCGCCTCATCGACGATCAGGACAAATCGCTTGCCCTTCATCAGCTCCGCGAACAGCATTTCATTCAGCTTGTTATGCATGGCCACCAGGCCCATGCCCGCGGAATCGACCCTGAGCTCGCTCAGAAGGTATTGGAAAAATTCGCGCGATGTGCACTGCGTCTGAAACAGAAATGCGGTCTTCGCCTTATCGCGCAGCGCATCGAGGACCTGATAGAGCAGCGTCGTCTTGCCCATGCCGGGATCGGCGATCAGCGTCAGGAATCCCCGCCCGCTCATGATTCCCTCGGTGAGCGCGTCGAGCGCCTGGCAGTGTGTCCGGCTTGGGTAAAGGTATGCCGGATCGGGCGTCACGCCAAACGGCTGCTGCCGCAGTTTATAAAAATCGAGAAACATGGGCACAACCTCTCTTCCCGGCCGCCTCGGAAAATAGCCTCACCAGCTTCCTTGCCTTGGGATTCCAAGTCAAAGGACGCCTTCGCCGGGAGTCAGCACTCGGTTGCCGAGGATGGGATGGCAACTGCGCGAATGTCGGCCAGAAATGTGTTTTGAGTTTCGGGCCGTCTAATACTCTACTTCCGACCGCACCGGGCACGCAATCCTCGTCCGTAGCGCCGGTGCCTTGCCGGTTCTTTTCCCGCGCAGCGTCCGGCGAAGCCGAGCCCGCAACCAGTTGTAGGGGCGCTGCCCTGGCCTGAGCTTCTTAGTCGAAGGCCTGCCGCGCCCGATTTATGCAACAGATTCGCGGGACAGGAAACTACCCCACTTCATCGGGAAGCGGAACCGGGAGCGCCTGCACCGGACTAGCGGCGGCGAGCTTGCGCGGCGCCGATTCGCGCACAGCGATCATGGCGGCGAGGCCCGCGGCCGAAGCCACGACCCAATACCACGCGGGCGCCAGCGGATTTCCGGTCACCTTAATGAGCCAGGTAACCATGGGCTGGGTCGATCCGCCGAATATCGCGATTGCGAAAGCGTACACAATCGCCACGCCGCCCGAGCGGATCGCCGCCGGAAGAGATTCGGTGAGCCAGATGAGGGCCGGGCACACGGAGAGTTCCAACAAGGTGGCCAACACGGCAGCCGCGCCCAGCAGCGTGGCGGTGGTGCGGTAGTGCGAGATCACGTAAAACGCCGGGAGTATCGACGCGAGCAGCAGAACGCCCGGCACGATCATCATCGGTTTGCGGCCGATGCGGTCCGACAGCGCGCCGCTCACGAGAACGAACAGCACGCCGCACAGGCCGACCACGACCGTCGCCGCAAAGGCCACGTTTGCGTGCATGTGGAGCGTGGCGATCGCATAGGTCGTCATGTAGCTGCAGATGTACGTTCCGATGGTGGCGTTCGCGAGCAGCATCAGGCCGAAAACCCCCACCCCCACAAGAGGGCCCAGCAGGACGCGCTCGCGCTTGCTCCTTTCCGGCACGCCAAACGTCTCCGGCAGGCTGCGCCGCATCATCAGACCGAAAGGCACGATGGCCGCTCCAACCAGGAAAGCGATGCGCCATCCGTAATCCTCCAGTTGTTGCTCGCTGAGCGTGTTCGCGAGCCCAAAACCCACGAGGCCCGACACCAGAACCGATAATTGCTGCGTCCATGCCTGGAACGCCGTGTAAAAACCACGCCGCTCCGCGGGCGCCGCCTCGAGCAGGAATGCAGTCGTCGGCCCCACTTCGCCGCCCAGCGCGAAACCCTGCACCATGCGGAACAAAATTACGAGCACGGGCGCCGCAACGCCGATCATCGAGCGCGGGGGCGTCAACGCCAGCCCCGTGATCGCGATGCCCATCAGCGAGAAGGACAAAACCATCGCGGGCTTGCGGCCGACCCGGTCGCCCATCCTCCCGATCACGATTCCGCCGATGGGGCGCGTCACGAAGCCCACGGCGAACGTGCCGAGTGATGCCAGCAGGCTTGCCGTCGGAGAACTGGATGGGAAAAACGCCCGGCCGATGTAAACCGCGAAGAACGCGTAAGTCAGGAAATCGTAGAACTCGAGCGCGTTGCCGATGACAACAGCCGCAATGTGGCGCGCTGGAACCGGTCCGCGTGCTTGCGGGGTGTCCGTCATCGCCTCATGGCTCGTGCCTCGCGCATCCGCGGGCCGGGTGGGTGGAAGCGCGGGTACGCGATTCTAGCGGAAAGAACGGAAGAAAGCCTCAAGAATAGAGGCGGAACGCAAGCCAGGAGGCGGGCTGAATGTAGCTCACCCCGCTTTCCCGGGGCGAGGCTTCTGCCGCGTCAAGCAACGGCGCGCTCGGCCATCCATCAAGGCCAGATCGAATGGAGCAGCGCTGCAAGCCGCAAGCCTGCTTTGGCCAACTGTTCTTGCACGACGGGAGCAGTCGGATTCTCGTAGTCCTCTCCAAGGCGCTCGTCGAGGTGCAGCATCCGCGTCGAGATATGATCGTCGTCCGCGCAGCTCGCCACCGGGCGCGGCGGCTCGATGGGAATCGCGTGTGGCAGCCGCCCGTACGCCACTTTCTCCGCGAGCTCGTGGCTTTCCCACGCCCATGCAGCGAAGTCGATCGGCCCGGGCCGCCAGGTAGGAAATTGCAAGCGAAAATCGCGGTCGATTTTGTCCGCTTCGCCGAGTTCATCGGCGACTTGCTGCGGCGTCGGGGCCTGCGCGTCCTCTGGCGGCGCAAAGTGCCCGATGATGCCTGCGTCCCAAACGCCGTGCAAATTCGGAGAGTAGCTCTCCCGCTCCAGATTCGTCTCCCTCGGCCCGAGACCGAAAAATGTCACCGGAACGCAGTTGCCGCCCATGTCGTCGTTCGTCGTGGCGTGCAGGGGCTGGTGAATGTCGCCCACAAGGTGAATCACGAAGCGCAGCGCATCCGCGCGCGCCCCAGCGCTCGCCTTGGGATCGCGAAGCACCCGGACCTGCGCCGCCAAGGCGGAAACCACGCAGCCCGTCGACGCCGGACAATATTGCGCCATGGCGCCCTTCGGCGCGCCGCGCGGAATGTCGATGAAGTGCCACGGCCCCGTATCCCGCTTCACGCTGCGTTCGTCGTCCGCCCAGGTCGACGAATCGACAAACGGATCGAGCCCCTTCTGCTTGCAATACCGCGCGAGCGTGGGATCGATCGGGCTATCGTCCAGGATTTGCCGCGACATTTTCGCCGCGTGCGGGTTGAGATGTCTTTCGGCGATCGACGCAACCATCTGATGCCCTTCGCAGCCCCAGGCCCATGCGGAGGAAGGAGTCGCAACCAAGAAACCGAGGACCAGGAGAAAAATGCGGTGGAATCGGCGGGAGCCCATGACCATGCTAGTCTCTCACAGGAATTTAGCGCGCGCCTAGCCTCGAATCCGGATTCGCATCGCGCGAGAGCACGCAGCGCGTTGCTCGCGAGCACCAACAGCACGACAGGGCAAAAACTTCCCGCAACACATACTTTTTTCCTAAGGGCATTATCTCGGGCGGATATGGGCATCGGCGTATGGGAACTTTCGCCGGCCCGCGCTAGTCTGACTCCGGATGATTGGAGGCGCACATGCAAAGCGAGCGCAGAGATTTCGTTCACGTGCTCTTGTTCGAATGTACGAGTTGCCGGCTTCCCGTTGTGAGCGCTCTGACCAGCTCATCGAAGAACATCGAAAAGATCGACTTGGCTCTCCACAATGCGATGTGTATCTGTGGCTGGTCGGGGGCACTCTCCGGACTTGAAGCCAAGCGCCATTGGGTCGAGCCATGGGACGAAACGCCGGCGCGCGATCGCCCGACCGACCGCCCAACTGACCAACTGGCGCCATAGCATCATTCCGATGTAGTTCTTTCACTTCGTTGGCGTATCCTTGTATATTGGTTGTCCCAGCGCACGGAGAATCAACCGGATGTGCATACGGATTGTCTTGGCCGATGATCACGAGGTAGTGCGCCAAGGTGTGCGGCGCTTCCTCGAAACGCAGCCCTCTCTCGAGATTTGCGGCGAAGCTGCAAACGGCCAAGAGGCGGTCGAAAAGACTCTGAGCCTCAAGCCCGACATCGTCATCCTCGATCTCAGCATGCCGGTGATGAACGGCGTCGAAGCCACGCGCCAAATCCGCCAGTTGCTGCCTTCGGCCAAGATCATCGTTTTCTCCATGCATGATTTCGCGCAGCTAGCCGACACCGTGAAGCGGGCCGGCGCCGACGCCTACGTTTCCAAATCGACTCGCGTCGACAAGCTCTACGAGGCCATCCGCAGCGTCCTGAACAACAACGACAAGTCCGCCTGACTTTCGTTCCGCGCAAAATAGCCTCGCTCCTCTGAAAATGCGCGGCATTCCCGCGTGTCTCCAAAACCGGAGATGACGCCGCTCGGGAGGGGCGTATACTCTCGTGCGATGGGAGGCGGCGATGAAGCGCATATTTTTCTGTCTCTTCTTCCTGCTGGCAAGCGCGGCGCTCGCGCAGCAGCAAGCGCCGGTGCCGGAAATTCCCTACCGCTCGGTTCCTGATTTTCTGAAGCTGCCGCCAGACATCTATTTCGGCGAGGTCTCGGGCGTCGCCGTGAATTCCGCCGGCCACGTATTTGTCTTCTCGCGCGGCAATACGACGGGCCCGGCCTATGGCTCGGCCGCCGCGCAGCTGCTCGAGTTTGACGCGCACGGCCGCTTCGTGCGCGAGATCGGCCACAATCTCTATGCGTGGTCGTTCGCGCACACGGTAAAGGTCGACCCGCAGGGCAATATCTGGGCCACCGATAAAGGCTCGGATATGGTCATCAAATTCGATCCGGCGGGCCGCGTCGTGATGGTCTTCGGCCGCAAGCAGGAAGCGTCGGATGAAGGGACGGGCCCGCTGAAGCACGTGCATCCACCGCTGCCCCCCATCGACGGGATGTTCCGTCAGGTCACCGACGTGGCCTGGGACGCCGAGGGCAACACCTACATCAGCGACGGCTACATCAATTCGCGCGTCGCGAAGGTCGACAAGAATGGCGACTGGGTTAAATCCTGGGGCGAGCCCGGCGACGGCCCCGGGCAATTCAACACGCCGCACAGCATCGCGGTCGACGCGAAAGGAAATGTCTACGTAGCCGACCGCGGCAACCGCCGCATCCAAGTCTTCGACGGCGACGGAAATTTCCTGCGTCAAGTAACGATCGACATTCCCGTGCCGCCCAACGCGCGCCCCGCGATCGGCCCCAAGCCGGCCGCCACCACGGGAGCGATGGCGCCGGGCGCCCCCTGGGCGATCTGCATCACGCCGGGACCTCATCAGTTCCTATACAGCGCGGACGCGTATCCGGGGCGAATCTACAAGCTAACCCTGGATGGAAAAGTTCTCGGCATGCTCGGCGAATCCGGCAAACAGCTCAAGCAGTTCGGCTGGATTCACGAAATCGCCTGCCCATCCGAAAATGAGCTGTACGTCGCGGAATTATTGAACTGGCGCGTCCAAAAATTAATCCTCGAGCCTACGCACTAAGGTTTAAACGTGGCGCCGGGTGCTTCAGCCCGAAAACCAACCAGGCAGCGCTCCCTCCTCCGGGCTATAATCCTGTCATGCAGGATGTCAAGCTCGTCGTCGTCCAGTCGTGCGGCAGCCAGATTGAGGCGGAGTTGGCCAAGGGCGCGCTTGAGGCCGCCGGCATCGAGGCGATGATCCAGGCCGACACGGCGGGAAGAATGCGTGAGCACCTCGCGTGGTCCGGCGCGGGATTCAAAATTCTGGTTCGCCAGGAAGACCTAACCGCCGCCCGCGATGTCCTCGCTCCGCGGCCTCAAGTCGTCGAAGACGACGACCCGGCGGGCGACCCTCCGCCCACCGGGCGCCGCTTCACCTAGAAAATCCTCGCTCCGCCCGCAGAGCCCCGCCAGGTAGATCAGCCGTGGCCGCCCCGCTATCGAGCCATGATATGCTTGCGCGGTTTGCCCGGGCCGGCGCCCGGTTTGTAAGGGGGAAATCCGACCATGAAAACGAGCACGGACCGCATCCTGACCACGCACGTCGGCAGCCTGCCGCGGCCTCAGGACGTAGTCGATCTGCTTTTCGCGCAGGATCGCGGCGAGCCAATCGACGAAGCGAAATTCGAAGAAACGATGCGCCGCGCGGTCGCCGACACGATGAAAAAACAGGAAGAGTGCGGCGTCGACATCGTCAGCGACGGCGAAACCAGCAAGATCAGCTACGCCACCTACATCCGCCACCGGCTCACCGGATTCGAGGGAGATTCCGCGCGCCCCACGCCGCAGGATCTCGACGACTTTCCCGAATACCGCGACCGCCTCGTGAAGGCCGGGCATTCGGCCACCTACAAGCGGCCCGTGTGCAAAGGACCGATCCAGGTGAAAAGTCTAAAGCCGGTCGAGCAGGATATCGCGCGCATGAAAGAGGCTCTGGCCAAGGCCAAAGTCGTCGAGGGATTCATGAACGCGGTCTCGCCGGGCACGATCGCGGTCTTCCAGCCCAATGAATATTATCCCTCGCATGAAAAATATCTCCAGGCGCTCGCCGAGGCGATGCGCGAAGAATACGAAATGATCGTGAAGTCGGGCCTGCTCCTCCAGCTCGATTGCCCCGACCTCGCGATGGGCCGCCACTCGCGCTTCAAGAATCTCAGCGACGAGGAATTCCTCGGGTACGCCGAACTGCAGGTCGAAGCCCTCAATCACGCGCTCGCCAACGTGCCCGCCGATCGCGTCCGGCTGCACGTTTGCTGGGGAAACTACGAAGGCACGCATATTAACGACATGGACTGCATGAAAATTTTCCCCATCGCGATCAAAGTGAAGCCGATGGCGCTGCTCATCGAAGCCGCGAACCCGCGGCACGAGCACGAATGGGAAGCCTGGACCAAAATCAAGCTGCCGGAAGGCAAAGTCCTGATTCCGGGCGTGGTTGCATCGAGCAGCAACTACGTCGAGCACCCGGAAGTGGTGGCGCAGCGCCTGCTGCGATACGCCAACGTGGTCGGGCGCGAACGCGTGGTGGCCGGCACGGACTGCGGATTCGGCACCTTCGCAGGATTCGGCCCGGTCTATCCGGCGTTTGCGTGGATGAAGCTGAAGTCGCTCGCCGAAGGCGCGCGCATCGCCTCGAAAAGGCTGTGGGGCCGCGCGGGCACCGCCAACTAGGCTACCTGAGATTGCGCGTCGCAGTCTTTTTGTAGCAGCGCCGCTCGCTGCGCCCCGGCCCTGCGACCAAAACCCCCGAGGGAACAGAAGACCGTCTCAAAAATGTGACAAATCTCCTGAGGTAGGCGGCACATAGCGGGTTAAGCTGCCAAAAGCGACCTTTTCGCTCCGAATAGGCCCTTTTAAGCGCCCGCTGGGGGGGATGCTCCCGTCCTCTCTTGCTGCAGGTTTCTTGGCTAGTCCGCCGCGACCATTCCTGCGCCGCGCTCCATCTCCAGCCGCAGTTGCGCTTCGTACTGCGCCAGCTGCGCGTCGATGTCCTGCTCGGACTGGCGCCGCTTGATGATCGTCTCTCGATAGCGCCGCAGGAAATAGTCGATCGTTTCCACGCGGATGCGAATCGAGCCGGTCGGCTTGTTCTCGTCGAGATCCTTGAAGCAGAAATACGGTGTGCCGGAATTTTCGATGATTCCTTCGATCACGCCGTAAATCGGCGCGTCGTGCCCGCACTTGAAGCTCGACATTTCGAGCGCCACGAGATTGGGATGCCGCGCCGTGAACTTCGCCGCCCACACCTTGTGGTTCGTGCTGCACGAATAGGAATTCTTCCATGCGTCCGTGATATCGAGTGCGTGCGTCACGACTCCCGCGCGAACTTCCTCGCCGAAGAGGCGTTCGAGCATGTCCTCGTCGAGCGGAAGCGTGTTCTGCGAAAAAATCGGGTAGCCGAGCTTCTGGAATTCCTCGAGGATTTCGTGATTCAAGCCGGGATCGTGGTGATAGACGCGGCCCAGCATCACGATGCCGATGCGATCCTCGCGCTCGAGCTGGTCGAGCGTTTCGCGCGCCCGCTTCCGGATGCTCGTTTCGTAATCCTCGAGCGACTTGTAGCCCGCTTCGATTGCGCGGTCGTTTTCTTCCTGTGAAAGCCCGAACAAGCCCTTGAACGCCTCGAACATCTGGAACGCGAAAAGCTTCCGGTCCTTGAAGTTGAGAATCGGATCGATGTACTTGACGTTCACTTCCTTGAAAACGTCGTTTTCCTTGGTGAACGCGGCCTTCACCGTTTCCGGAGTCGCAGTCACCGTTGGGCAGGCGTTCGTGCCCATCAGCTTCACCAGCGGCGACGTCAGCACGTCGTACATCGGGAAGAAGATCGCATCGAGCGGCTTTTTCCGGTGCTTCACCTGAATCAGGTTGTAGACGTGCGGGATCCCGATTTTCGCCGGGAAGCACGGATCGATCGCCCCGCGATTGGCGCCCGCGCGATACATCTCGGGCGTCGTGTAGTCCGAATAGACCACATTCTCCGGCTGCAATCCGAGGCTCTCGAAATACGCGTTGAAGAGCGGCGCGTAGCTGTACGCGTTGAGCACGCGCGGAATGCCGATGCGCCTCTTCGGCCGCGCCTGCATCAGCTCGATGCGCTCCTTCGCGGCCTTCGTCCACGAGCGCGAAGGAGCCGGATCGGCCACGGATTTCACGTTGGTCGGCCGGAACACTTCGTGCGCCGCGATGTCGACGAAATTCGGATTCGCATCCTTGATCTGGTCGAGCCCGGCCTTGATCCCCTTCATGTCGTTGACGTCTTCGACCGTGCCCTTCTCGCAGGTGGCGATGATCAGGCGCCGCTCGTTCACCGCGAGCGGGACTTTGCTGGCTTTTTTCTTGGCCGGCGCGGCGGCGGCCAACGGGACCAGCGCGTCAAGGCTGACGTCGACCGTCGTATCGCTCGCGTGAGCATGGCCATGTTCGTGGGCGTGACCGTGACCATGTCCGTGGGCGTTCGTGCCGCAAGCGGTCTCGACTTCCTCCTCCTTGCCGTCGATTTCGTGGATGTGCTTGTGCGTGCCGTCGTCGAGCTTGATGTCGATGAACGTGCGCAGGCAAGTATTCTTGCAAAAGTTGCACCGCGTATCCTCATTCCTCGTTTGGCGGTATTCGATTTTGCGGACGGCATCGAGGCCGATGAACGTGGTACGCATGCCATTCTTCCACAGGCGCACTGCTTCGGCGCCTGCGCCGATCGCCCCGGATTCGCCGCAATGCTCGTGGACGATAATTTCCGGCTGTTTGTTCGCGGAGCGGAAGCTGCTGCGGATGAAATCCACTTCCGCTTTGACGACCGCGAGATTATTCTGCGTGCCGCCTTGCAGGACGAACCGCGAGCCGAGCGCCGCGAGATTCGGAATGCTCGCCACGTAGAGGAACACGTTCTTCGGCAGCACGGCGGCGAGCCCGGCGAGAATTTCCTCCGCGCGCCAGCCCTGCCGCTGGAAATTGACGATGTCGGACTGCATAAACACGGCGCAGCCGTAGCCGAACATCGGCATGGAGGTCGCGGAAAACGCGAGGTCCGCGAACTCTTCAACCTTCAGCCCGAATCCCTCCGCGGTCGATTGCAGGAAGTAGCCGTTGCCCGCCGAGCACTGCGTGTTCAGCTTGAAGTCCTTCACGCGGCCGTCTTTCAGGACGATCAGCTTGATGTCCTGCCCGCCGACGTCGATGATCACGTGAGGATCTTCGTAGAATTTCAGCGCCGATTCCGTGTGCGCGACGGTTTCGACGAGTGCGACGTCCGCCTTCAGCACGTCCTTGAGAATATCCTTCGCATAGCCGGTGGTGCCGACGCCCAGCACATCGAGCTTCGCGCCCTGCGCTTCCACCTGCCCGCGCAGGTTTTCGAACATGTCGATCGTGTCCTGAATCGGGTTGCCGTTCGAGAGCTGGTAGGCCTTGCAGAGGATGTCGCCCTGCTCGTCAAGCAGCACGGCCTTCGTCGAGGTCGATCCGCCGTCGACTCCGACGAATCCTCCGACGGTCTGGCCCTTCTGGAATGTCGCGGGAATGAATTTTTTCCTCTTGTACTCTCGCTTGAAAGTCTCAAGTTCGCTCGGCTCTTTCACCAGGCCCGAGCCGCCCGCCTTGGCTTTTTCTTCCTGGCGGCCAAACTCGATGTAGTGCACAAGATTGTCGAAGCCGCGATAGCAGCCGACGCAATCGTCCTCGCTCTTGCCGAATTCAATCGCGCCTAGCGCCGCGAAATACTGCGCGTTCTGCGGCACCTTGATCAGCTGTTCCGGGCTCATGCCTGCGGGAATTTCGACCTTGCGCTCCTGCCACATCTTCGGAATGTTCGCCTGCCACGCCTCGCGCATGCCGCGAATGAACGAGTTCGGCCCGCCCAGTAGCAGCACGTGCGGGCGCAGCGTGTGGCCGCGCGTGAGGACGCTCAGGTTCTGCAGCACGATCGCGTCGAACAGCGACGCCATCAGCTGATCGGGAGGCGTGCCGACTTTCTGCAAGCCGTTGATGTCCGTCTCGGCGAAGACGCCGCATTTGCCGGCCACCTTGTGCAGCTTGACGCCGTGATATCCCTGATTCCCCAACTCCTCCGTTGGGATCTTGAGCTTGGCATTGATCTTGTCGATCACGGCACCCGTGCCACCGGCACATTTATCGTTCATCGACGGAATCTTCTTCTTGCGGCCGCTATCCTGATCGTCCTTGAAGACGATAATCTTCGCGTCCTGTCCGCCGAGCTCGATCACGGAATAAACTTCGGGATGCATCTTCTCGACGGCGAGCGCGACGGCGGTGACTTCCTGAACGAATTTCGCGTCGATCAGATCGGCGAGCAGGCCGCCGCCGGAACCGGTCATGAACATCCGCGTGTTATGCCGGCTCATGCCGACTTCTGATTCCATGCGGCGCAGAAATTCGAGAGTCTTTTCGGGCTGCTTGGTTTCGTGGCGCTGATAATCCTGCCAAAGGATTTCGTCGGTCTTCGCGTCGAGGACAATAGCCTTCACTGTGGTCGAACCGACGTCCAGCCCCACCAAGAAGCGGTTCTCGCGATCGTGTCCGTGCATCCGGGTCTCCCTCCATTTCGCCGGCGGGCGTTGCGGCCC
Source organism: uncultured Acidobacteriota bacterium (assembly GCA_963836125.1). Taxonomy (GTDB): domain Bacteria; phylum Acidobacteriota; class Terriglobia; order Acidiferrales; family UBA7541; genus Palsa-295. The sequence continues at coordinate 243,248 of CAWIIK010000001.1, read as the reverse complement.
GCCGGGCAGAAAAGAGAACTTCTGATACTTTTTCCCTAGGCCGCGCTGGGTACGGTAACGCCCTGCGAGCGCGAGCGCCGCCACGACCGGTGGCTGCGGTTCATGCGGTCGCTGACGTGCAGAACGAATTGCGCCGCCGTGCCGGCGACGCCCTCGACGTGCGGCACGTGATAGAACGGCCGCTTCAGCTCAGGATGCTCGGCGATGTAGCTCCGGATGTCGTCGAGGGTCTTGCCGGTGGATTTCAGCGTCTCCTCAAATTCCAGCTTGGCTTTCATCTTGGCTTCGCCCAGCGCCATCTGCACGCGGCTGTGAGCGTTCACTTCGCCCTCGCCCGAGGTTTCGACGGGCAGGAAAATCATGTCCTTGAACTTGTTGATCACGGCCGATTGCACGCCATCGGACTGCGACGACGGCATGCAGCCGAACGGCTTGAGTGCGAGCACCATGTGGCAGAGTTTGTGCACCGTGTAGTACACATTCTTTCCGACTTCGAGGTGCCCTTCACCGCCGCGCGCGAACTGGTTGTAGAACGGATGCGCCATTTCGGCGAGGTCCGTTTGCGGCACGAGGTGGTGCGTGATCCCGCCGAGATTTTCGGCCGTGCGGTGATACAGGTAATTCCACATTTTCTCGCCGACGGCGATGCCCAGTAGCTTTTTGCGCAGCGACATCTGGTTCGCCAGCTGCTGTTTCAGCTGATACCATTTCGGGGTGCGGTAGGGGCGCGTGACCGGATACTTCGCCTTCGCGTGCGCCTTCGCCTGATACATCAGGTAGGCGACCCACGTGGCGATCGGCTCGACCAGCACCTGCGCGCCTTCGCGCTCGAGGAAATTGAACATATTGAAATTGCCGTCGCCCTCGGTGAGCTGCGCCCAAAATTCCCCCGTGATTTTCACGACCGGCTTCACCTTCGTGCGGTCGATTTCGATCCTGTCCATCTGGGCGCGAGCGGCGGCCAGCGCCTCGAGATAGTCCTTGCCCCAGAGATGCTCGTGCATCTTGCCGAAGACGTTGAACGTGTTGCGCAGGATCTTGTTGCTCTTGAATTTCGGCTTGGCCCAGTCCGGCGCGCACTGCTCGATTTCGAAGGACTTGCGGTTTTTCAGATCCTCGCACAGATCGTCGACCGTCTCGCGAAACACGCGATCGGTTTCGCCCTTCTTCACTTCGAACGGGCGAATCTGGTAGATAAGATCGTTGAAGACGTCGCCCATGTGCATCGCGTTGAGCATGCCGAAACCGAAATCGACCGTGAACTTCAGGCCCGGCTCGCCGGACGCGGCCTTGATTCCGTCGCTGTCCTTGAAGAGCAGCACGCGGAAGCCATCGAAGCCGGCGTTTTTCAGCGCGAAGCGATACTCGGCCTCATACATGCCGAAACGGCATGGGCCGCACGAGCCCGCGGTGAAGAATACGTAGTTGTCGAGGATGTCTTTGCGCCGGACGCCTTCCTTTTCGAGGAACTGGAGATACTGGACGAGATTGCCCACCGTAAAATACGTCGGATTGCACTGCCCGTTGTTGCCGAATTCCTTGCCGAGCTGGAAGGCCGGCACGTCGGGCACAGGCAGCTTTTCACAGCGATAACCGCAGCCCTGGAAGACGGCGCGAATCAAGTCCTCATGCTTCCAGGTGAAGCCGCCAAACAGGATGGTCACCCGGCTGCGCTCTTCGGCCGTGAAGGCGCGCTCGATCGGCTTGTGGAAATGCGCGTGGCCATCCAGGCCGGCGAGCTTTCGCAGGCGAATCCTTTCCGCCGCGAGACGCTCGGCGATTTCACGATCCTGCTCAATCTGTACGAGTGGTGTCGCCATGGTTCCTCCCTCAAGGAACTCTGCAAGCAATGCGAAAGGTTTTTTGACTGCGCTCGGTCGATTTAATGAAGCCGGTTACGGGTTGACGGTTTCACTCCGTAAAGCTGCCAGTAACGCCCTGGAAGCCGTGCGACGCTTGTTTCAGGATCCACTTGATGACACGCGAATCGTTGTAGCAAAACCCGAGATTGTGATTGAGGGTTGAGAAGCAGTGTGTGTGGCAGCTTTTCTTCATCTCATTCAACTGCGGGACATCGAACTTATGATTCTCGATCGTGCCCCAATCGTGCGTGGCCGAATACATCGGAAAGCACGGGGCCAGCGTGCCATCCGTACGAATAATAATCGAATTCTGCCCGGCGCGGCAATTCCAAGGTTCGACCTTGCCGCGGAGGAACTGCTTCATGTCCTCGAGCCGCTTCACCGAATTGACCATCTTGTAGCCCGACTTGTTCTTCTCGATGATCCAGTCGATCAGCTCGTCGACTCTGGGCCAGTCCTCCCTCGTGATGTAGGTACTATTGTTGTCGTAATGCTTGAAGTGGTCCTGTTCCATCATTGGGGATTCGTTGATGTGATAGTCCGTTGCGATCCCGTTGTCGTGCGCGATTTCGGTGAGCTGCTTGATGTCCTCGAGATTGTTCCGGCAGATGTTCATATTGAAGAAAACCGCCGTGCCGTACTTGTACTGCTTGCGCAGCAGGTAATCGAAGTACGAGCGCACCGGAGTGAGGGCTTTCGGCAGGCTCGGCTTTTCGTCGACAGAATCCACGGCGAAATTGATCGTAGCCACGCCCGCATCGAGCAGCCGGTCCGTCACTTCCGGCCGCAGCAGCCGGGCGTTGGTGGCTAGATAGATCCAGAAGTCTTTCTTCGCCGCATAGTACGAAATCTTGTGGACGAACTGCGGACGCAGCAAGGGTTCGCCGCCCATGAAGGCGAGTACGCGGCACGTGGTCGAATCGAGCCAGTCGATCGAGCGCCTGGCGACGTCCTCCGTCATGCCCTTCACGTGATTCTCGAAGGCCCAACAATAGTGGCAATCGAGGTTACATTTCCACTCCGTGAAGAGATACGCGATGATCGGGTGGAAATCGCCCGGAAGCACGCGCGACTTCGCGTAGGGAAACAGCCAGCCGTTCATGGCGCGCAGCACGAGCGGAGCCGTCCATTTGCGGCGGCCGGTTCTCGCCCGCTCCAGTTCCTCCTCGTAATTGTCATCGGAATTCAGGAGTTCCGGATGCTGCGGAAAAACCGGCTCCGGCAGCGTCATGGCGCCGCTTGCTTTCGGCGGAACGAGCACAGGTTTCGGAGCAGGTGAGTTGGTCAGCAGATCGTGGAGTTGAACATCGAGGCGGAACGGTTGCGGCGCGGAATCCTCACGCTGCTGCGGAACAGCCATCACTGAACCCTCCCTCAGTCGAGCACGCTTCGGTTATTGCGTCGAGCACCCAAGGGTCAAAAGATGGCGCGAACTCGACTCCGTATCTATACCGTGATCCCTTCAGTTTGACAAGATGCATCCTGGTAGTCGGGAGATTCAAAGAAAAAATAAGCCGGATTACGATCGCCTATCGGGCTTTTAATGTGCGGATGCGTACAGAATTGTGTGCGGCATCAACCACGGAGGTAATTCAGTGCGCCGCGAAGGGCGAAATTCAGCGAAATGAACTCGCCGGGAGGCTCGCGGCGCTCGCGAGCAACTTCGGTAAATCCTTGTGCATCTCGCCCGCCTTTTTCCCGAGGCGGGCGTCCATCTCGCGCCGGGCGGCTTCGACCGTTTTCAGTTCCTGGCCTCCGCGGCTGGCGAGCAGATCCTCCGCGCGGACGAGGCACGCGTAGGCCAGATCGTCCCGAAGCGCGTGCCGGCGCAAGAATTGCCCGTAGTTAAACCAGTCGAACGCCTCGCCCTGCGCATCGCTCGCCTTGGCGTCGAGTGCAAGGCCACGCTGGTACGAAGCGGCAGCGGCAGGCACGTTGCCGGCCTTTTCCTGCAAGTCGGCGAGATGGGCCAGCGCGATGCTTTCGAGTTTGGCGTCGCCCGCGGCCTCCGCTAGCGACACGGCCGAAGAGTAGTCCGCAAGAGCCGCGCTCGTCTGGTTCAACCGCGCTTCATCGTCCGCCATTTGGACCGCGGCGGCAACTTTCTGCTGCTGTGCGACTGCCGAGTCCGGCTCCGCGGCGGCAAGTTGGAAGTAAGAGTGCCACTGGCGGGTTGCGGACCCCAAATCGCCGCTCTGGTCGTCGGCCTCGGCGAGATAGAGATGCGCCTCGATTTGGTTCGGATCGACGGCGACTGCCTTCTGCCACGCGTCGATTGCTTCTTCCCGCGGATGCCCGAGCCGCGCGGCCAGCAAACCGTAGTTGACCAGGGCGTCGGGATCATTCGGCAGAACCTCGAGCATCTTCGCGTACCATGCGTAGGCGTCGGCGTAGCGCCCATCGCCGATCATCGCTCGCGCGCACGCCTGCTCGAGCGCCGCGTCGTGCGGATTCAGTTCCGCCGCGCGCTTCAGCGCTTCGATGGCCTCTTGGGCCCGGCCCGCGCTTTCTTCAGCCGATCCCACGCGCGTCAGCACGATGCTGTCGTAAGGATTCATCGCCGCTGCGCGCAGCAGAGATGGCAGGCTCTGATTGTCCGTGCCCAGGGCGAAGCGAACCTGATCGGCTGCGCCCCACAGGAAGAACAGTCCAACAACGGCTACGCGAAACGCGGGCGTGGAGAAAAAGTGGTGCGCGGGCCGCGGTTCCACCTTCGCGGCGGATTTCGATCTGCTTGGCCGCGCAGTCGCGCTGGAAGGCTGAGCGGAGCCGACGCTTTCGCCCGGCGCAACCAGCAGCGATGAAACGCGCGAATCGCGCAGTTTCCAGATCGCGCCATCAAGCAGGAAGTGGTGGATGTTCACGAGCGCCGTGAAGATCAGGAAGCTCGTCGTGAAATCGTAATGGAAAATGTAGCTCACGAGCCACGGCCCGGGAATGAAAAGCGCGATGCCTCCCGCGACGAGCGTCACGAAATAGCCGGCGAAATGCCATTTCGGCCGGCCGGCCGCGCGCGCATCGCGTTGATGGTAGTAGCTGGTGATCCAGATGTATTGCGCCGAGTGCATCACCGCCAAAATCCCGCTGCTGTAGCGCGTTTGCGGAATGCTCGCGCGGATCTCAATCAGCGTCGGCAGGACGAACCACAGGAACTGCGTCAACAGCAAGGTGAGCGGCGCAATCATCCGCCGGAATCCGCTTCGCACGACGGCGTCGTGCAGGGAAAGCCACGCGCAGAAAGCAAAAGCGCCCCCTAGCGCGATTCGCACCGGAATCGTGAATTGCGCCGGCAAGCCCAGCGAGAGAATCAGCGGGTCGGACGATCCTCCCGTCTCAAAGCTTGCGAGCAGCATCACGTACGATGCAATAAATGCGGCGCGCAGCCACCGGCCCTCCTGGCGGGTGAGCGATGCTCCGCTGCGCTTCACGAACATCTGCAGCAAGCCGTAGTTTTGTCCCGCGTAATGCCACGGGCTCCAGTAGATATAGAGCGTGAAGACCCATGGCAGCAGCCGGTAGGACGCGTGCAAAAGCACGCCGGTGATCACGAGCAGCAGCGTGAGGTGCAGCGTGAAGAATTTGTACTTCTCGAACTGCTCGCGCGTGCGGTAGGCGCGATAAACCGTCGCCATGAAATGCGGATAATTGAAAACGATGGCGAGGAAATAGAATCCGACGACCCACGAGTGCGTGTGCGAAGGCGAGAGCCACGCGGTGATCAGCAGCAGCGGAGCGGACCACGCGCCACAGCCCACCACGAGATCGAGCCATGGCCGGTAGATCCACGGGCCGGCGGGACGTGCGACGGCGGGCGCGGATATGCTTTCGGCGTGAGCGCTCATGCGTGTGTTTCTTTCACACGCCAGTCTACTTGCCTTTGCTGCCCCGCCCGCGCGCCCGTCCCGCGCCCTTGCTGAAAGCGTAACTTCGCCTGACTCGGCCGCGGCGCTACATTTACACCTTCCGGCGCTGCCGCTCCTCGCGCCAGATGCCCAGCTTCTCCTGGGCGACGCGATCGGAAAAACTAAAGATTATGGCTTCGGTCTCCGCGCGATGCGTCTGCATCGCCCAACTTGGCGCGACGAAGACGTCGCTTTCGTTCCACTCAAAGGACGAGCCCCCGATCCCGCTGCGGCCCTTGCCCTCGATCACCGTGAAAACGGTTCCTTCGGTCGATCGGTAGGGCGCGGTCTCAAATTCGCGCGGGATCAATTGGACGGCCGCGCTCATCGTCGGCATCACGGCGCCGCCGGTCAGCGGATTCGCGTAACGCAGCTTCACCGCGTGGCACGGATCGATGGGCCCGTTTTTGTGCAACGCGGCGAGCGTCTCGCGGGCGCGCTCGTAACGGTAATTCAGCAGCGGCGATGAGAGCGATTCGGGTTTGCTGCCTTCGGGCAGCAGCGTGCCACCATAGCGAATCTCGGAATCGCGCACGGGCCGCGCGGCGGGAGATTCCCCCTCTTCCTCGTGCGCCTCGGAAAAGCTGGTGTCGAATAAATTGACGATCGGCACGTCGAGCCCATCCAACCAGATCACTGGATCGGCGCCCTCGTTTCCGTGCTCGTGCCATGTCCACGCCGGCGTCAGGACGAAATCGCCCCGCTGCATCATCGTCCGCTCGCCGTTGACGGCGGTGTACGCTCCCTTGCCTTCGAGAAATAGCCGCAGCGCGCTTGCCGTGTGGCGATGCGCATGCGCGCGTTCGCCGGGCATCAAGAGTTGCAAGCCGCCGTACAGCGAACCGGTGATTTTGGATTGGCCGGGCAAGCCGGGGTTTTCGAGGATCAACACGCGCCGTTCCGCTTCCTCGGCCGTCAGCAGCGAGCCGGCTGCGAGCAGCTCCGGGCGTACCGAGGCGTATTTCCAGTGCACCGGTTTGGCCAGGGGCTCTGGCGAACGCGTCACCAGCCCGCTCAGGCGTTCCCACAGGGGCGCGAGATGCTGCTCGCCGATCCGCGCGTAAAATGCCTTTCGCGCCGCGGCCTTTTCGTCCGCTGTCGTCCGTGTAGTCGCGCCCATGTTGCCACCTCTTTCGAACTATTCGATCTGGCCGAGGCTCGGCTCCTGCCGGTATGCGCTCGCGCCGCGCCCAAACGCGCTCAGCAAAATCGATACGCACGCGCACGCGGAGACCGCCGTGCCAAACAGCAGCATCCCGCTCGGCTTCCATCCCATCGCCAGGAACATCCCGCCCAGCAGCGGCCCGACGATCGAGCCGATGCGGCCCACGCCGAGCGCCCAGCCGATGCCGGTCGACCGCACGGCCGTCGGATAGAAATTCGCCGCCAGCGCGTTCAAGCCGCCCTGCGCGCCAATAATCATGAAGCCTGCCACGAACGTGAGCAATAGGACCACCTGAAATGGCACGTTGAGCACCGCCAGCATCGCGAGGAACGCGCCCGCCAGGACGTACTCGGCGAGCAGAACCGCCCCGGCGCCGCCCCACTGGATGAAATATCCCTCGGCGACGCAGCCGAACATCCCGCCAAAGCTCAGGAACGCGGCCGCCGTCGACGCCGCCGCAATCGTCATTCCATCCGAGCGGAGCAGCGCGGGCAGCCAGCTGCCCGTGAAATAGATGAGCAGCAGATTCATGAAATAAGGAATCCAGAGCAGAACCGTGCCTGCGGCGCGGCCCTCGGTGAAAAGATGTTTCACGGGAACGCCCGTGTGCTTTTTGTCCTCGGGCGACGAAAGGAGATTCATCTCCGCCGGCGTAACCTCCGGCGCAATGCGCGTCATGATGCGGCGCACCGTTTCAGGCGCTTTGCCCTTCACAGCGAGAAAGCGAATCGATTCCGGCAGTAAAGCGATCAGCAAAATCGAAATCACGAGCGGCAGCGCGCCGCCAACGTAAAACATCGACCGCCATCCCCACCTCGGAATCACTGCCGCGCTCACGAGCCCCGAAACAGTTCCCCCGAGTGGCATGCCTACAAATATGATCGGCACCGTAATGGCCAGCAGCCGGCGCGGAACGTACTCGGACGCGAGCGCGACGACATTGGGCATCGCGCCGCCTAGGCCGAGCCCGGTGACAAATCGCAGGACCCAAAGCTCGTTGAAAGTGGTGACGTGCGCGGTGACGAGCGAAAACGCCGAAAAGCTGAAGACCGAAACGATCACCGGCCACTTGCGGCCCCAGCGGTCGGCGATGGGACCCGACGCCATCGCCGCGATCATCAATCCAATCAAGCTCGAGGAAAAAATCGTGCCGAAGTGGCTGACGGCAACGTGCATCGTGTCGGAAATCGACGGCGCCGTATAGTTGATGATCTGCGCGTCAAAGCCGTCGAGCACAAGCACCAAGCCGCACAGCGCAACGGTCCAAACCTGAAACGCGCCGAGCGAACGCCGGTCAATGATGTCGATGACGCTCGATTTTTGCGCGACACTCTCCAAACCGGCCCCCCCGCGCACTTCCGCGCGCCCACCCAGCTTTTAATCGGCCCCGAGTTTACACCTCGCGGGCTTGTTCCGGTACGAAGCGACCTCCCAAGCAACTCAATTCACGCTGTTGCGACGCGAAGAATCGGCTTGATTGTCTCGCCGGACGCGGCATCGGCCACGGCTTGATTGATGTCCTTAAAATCGTAGAAGCGGACGAGGCGGTCGAACGGGAATTGGCCGCGGCGGTACATCTCGATGAGCTTGGGGATGAAGATGCGCGGGATGGAATCGCCCTGAATGATGCCGCGCACGGAGCGGCCGAGCAGCAGGCGGCTCATGCTGATGGGAGCCTCGGCGCCGGGCACACCGCCGCCAATCTGCCCCGCCGTGCCGCACGGCGCGAGGATATCGACGGCCAGCTTGAGCATCTCGGGCTGCGCGGTGATTTCGAGAACGTAATCGACGCCGGAGCCGGTGATCTCGGCGATGCGTTTGCGGATGTCTTCTCCGCGCGCGTCGATTGTGTGCGTGGCGCCGAGCTCGGTCGCCAGCGCCAGCCGTTTCGGGACAAGATCGACGCCGATAATCGGCTTCGCTCCCGCCACGTGCGCGGCCATCACCGCCGCAAGGCCGACGGCGCCGGTGCCGAGGATCGCGATGCTCGCATTCGCGGGCACGCGCAGCGAATTCAGCACCGCTCCCGCGCCCGTCTGCAAGCCGCAGCCGAGCGGGCCGAGCAGTTCGAGCGGCAGATCGTCCGGCACCTTCACCACGTTGCGCTCGGTGGCCAGCGCGTACGTGGCGAAAGAGGATTGCCCGAAAAAATGTCCGTGGACTTCCCCACGCCCAGCACCGACCGCGCGATGCAGCGCATTCGTGCCATCGAGGCGCGAGCCGCCGAAATTGATCGCCATCGCATGCTCACAATACGTGTAGCGGCTACTGAGGCAGAATCGGCACTGCCCGCATGCATCGTACGAGAGGACGACGCGGTCGCCCGGCCGCACAGCCGTCACCGCGGCGCCGACTTCTTCGACGACGCCCGAGCCTTCGTGGCCGAGAACCATCGGCAGCCCCGGCGGCTGCACGCGATCGCGCACGTGCACGTCGGTCTGGCAGATGCCGACGGCGACGATCCGCACGAGAATTTCGTCCGCGCGCGGGCCATCGAGATCAAGTTCCTGGACGCTGAAGGGCGCGCCAGTGTTCTCGATCACCGCCGCCGTGATTTTTCTGGAGTTCAACTCGGAGTCCCGGCCAAAAAGGATCGCGCGGCGCGGCTATGTCGCCTGCGCCGCGGCCGCAATTTTACCGCGTCCTACATGCTTCACAGGAGGCTTCGCAAAGATCAGCAGCACGCCGGTCGCGACGCAAATCGCAGCAACGCCCGAAAACGGGTACACGTAGCTTCCGTATTTGTCGGAAAAATATCCCGCCACTACAGGACCGATCGCGCCCACGATCGTTCCGAAAGGCATCGTGAACCCGAGCACCAGCGGATAGACCTTCGGCCCGTAGTAATTGCCGAGAATCGCCATCATGCAGGTGAACGACGCGCCGAAGCCGCTGCCCATCAGGATCGCGTAGGGATACAGCGACATCGGTCCCACGGCCCTCGCCGCGAGCCAAATCCCGATCCCGAAAAAGCACACGGCCACCGCGAAAAGGAACCGCATCTCGATGACGTCTCCGAGCGCCGCGATCGTGAACTGGCCGAGCAGCGCCGAAAACAGCACCAGCGCCAGCGATCTCGCGGAGGCCGCAGGCGAGTGTCCCAGTCCTTCCAGATTCGCGATGCCGTGCGCGATGTAGATGAAAAATCCCGCGAAGAATCCAAGGTACGTCAGGACGAGCATGTAGAGGCTGGGGGTCTTGAACACCTCACCGAGCGTCCAGTCTTCCGTCGTCTTGAACACGCTCGCGCGCGGCTTGATTGCGTCTGTGCGCCAGGCAGCACCCGCTCGGACGTCTTCTGCCGGCCCTCCGTCGGGCACTTGTCCCATCTGCTCGGGGCTCTCTTTCACAAAAAGCGCCGCCACCAGCGCCGCGACGAGCGACATCGAGCCCATGCACACCCACGCCGCGCGCCAGTTCCCTCCCGATGCGGCGATAATGTGATTCAGCAGCGGAACCGCGATGCAGCCGCCGGTGCCCGACGCGCTCAACACGGTCGCGATCGCCAGCGCGCGTTTTCGGTGGAACCATCTCGCCATCGCGACCTGCGGCGCGAGCGTCCCGCCCATCACCGCGCCGAAGCCCACGGGCAGCGCCAGAATCAAAATCGCCTCGAACGCCGTGTGCGCCGCGAAGATCATCAGCACCGCCCCGCACGCCATCAGGAGCGTGCCCATCACGAGCGTGAACCGGATTCCAAATTTGTTGATCGAGAATGCCGCGAGCGGCGCCGGAAGCCCTGCCATCAGGCTGAAGGCCGAGTACGCCAGGCCCAGCTCCTTGTGGTTGAGGTGCATGGCGCGCGCCATATCCGTGTTCACGACGCTCATTCCGAATGTCGGAAACGCGAAATTCAGGAAGATGACCGCCCAAAGTATCCACAGGAGCTTCCAGCCGAAAAATTCGTTCTTCGCCACTCTGCACTCCCACCCTGGCAGGCCGTGAAAACGCACGGCGCCGTCCCGCATTCGAGTTGCACCGGAAAGCGCGGGGATAATTCACCATTGTCCCGGTGATGTCAACGCAATATCGAAGAAAAACAGCCGCGCTCCGCCAACCTTGCGCCGAATGCGCGCAACCAATCTACGCGTGGGCTCGACATGGTCCAAGGTATAATCGGCGGGCGATTCCCATTCAGGGTAAGGCGATGGTTTGGAATAAACCACGATTGACCTTTGCGGCCGGCCTGGCTTTTCTCGTTCTCAGCGTTGCGGCCGCCGGCATTACGATCGTTCTGCTGCAGGCGAGCCTGAAGCGCGTCGATCACGCGCATGACGTGGAAGTGATGCTTGCGGACCTGGAATCGACCTTCAGTACCGCCGGCCGCGCTCAAACGGGCTACCTCACCTCGAACGATAACCGCTTCTTGGATCAGTATCAGACACTGATCCGCCAAGTTCCGGGGAAGATCGAGCAGGTCCGCAATCTAATCCAGGACGTGCCCGACCACGAACGTTGGTACGCCCAGTTGGTCCTTCTTGCGGGCCGGCGGCTTTCGTTGATGAGAGCTTCCGTCGAGGACCGAAAGGAACACAAGGACGACGATGGTTTGCAGCTGGAATTGACGAGGCAGCGCGTGGTTGTTGCCGACGAAATGAATTCGGTCTTTCAGCAAATGGCTTCGGAAGAGGAAGTGGCCTTCGACCGGCGGCTCGATGTTTCGAGCCTGCTCTTCATCGCGATCGTATCGATCGTGGCGGCGACGTTCGCCATTTCAGTCGGCCTCCTCTATCTCAATTATCGCCTCCTGCGATCGGAGCTTCGCGAACGCCAGCGCGCGGAGAAGCTCGCGCTCGACAGCCAGGAATCCCTGCGCCTGCTCAGTACGCGGCTCCTTCACATCCAAGACGAAGAGCGCCGCAAGTTTTCCCGCGAGGTTCACGACAGCCTCGGCCAATACCTGAATCTCGTCAAAATGAGCCTCTCGACCCTGGCGAACAGGTATTCCGCCGCCGAGCTTTCCGAGTCGCTCGAATATCTCGACCGCTGCATCGCCGAGACACGGACGATTTCGTACCTGCTGCATCCGCCGCTGCTCGACGAAATGGGGTTCGCCTTTGCGGCCAAATGGTATCTGGACGGCTTCGCCCAGCGCAGCGGCATCCAGGTGACTTCCGAGATTCCCGACGATATGCCTCGCCTTTCCCATTCCGTCGAGCTCGCTCTGTTTCGCATCCTCCAGGAATGCCTTACCAACATTCACCGCCATTCCGGCAGCCCGCGCGCCGATGTCGCGATCGAAAGAACGCCCGGCGAGGTCACTCTTCGCATCCGGGATTATGGAAAAGGGGTCTCACAGGAACTGCTACAGCGCTTTCGCGCGTCGGGATCGCACACGGGCGTTGGGCTCGCGGGTATGCGCGAACGAGCGCGCGAACAAGGCGGGCATCTCGACATCGAATCGAGCGAAGCCGGCACTACTGTGACCGTCCGGATGGTGATTGAAAGCGCAGTCGCTCAATCGCCAGCGGCAGTTTCGGTCTCGGGAACCTGATTGCTTTCAGCAGCGGCGGTCTGAGGCGCCCCCTAGCCAAGATCTAAGGAAACCTGGATGGTCATCGATTTGCGACGTGTGCACGACTGCTGATTCCCACTGCCTCGCCGGTTCGGCCGAACGAGCGCGCGCGAGGGCGTAGCCGATCGCTTCGCCCCAATTCGAATCGGCGTGCCGGACGGCCGACGCAATTGCCGCTACACCCTGAAGACTACGCAGTTCATGAATGAGGGCCGCCGAGCGGCGGGAATCGTGCGAGCCTGCGTATCGCAGGGAGAGTCGAAACTGTCTGCCGAACGATTCGGACACCACAAAATCCGAGTCGGTCGCAAGTCCGGCGACACCGCCGCCGTATTTTGCAAGATGGTCTCTCAGCGGACCGTACCAGAGGGCCGCAACATCGGCACGGACATCGAAAGCAACCGCGCCCCCGCGAGCGAGCGCATCGGCGAATGCGCGGCAGCTCGAATAGCGGCCATCGAATAACACCGCGCCAATACGCGCACGATCGGACGCCAGCGAGGATGTGTCTATGGGCGCGGCCACCGCCAAGGCTGCCGCTGAAACTGTCAGCGCGCCCGCATCCTTCAGAAACGTTCGCCGATCCAAGCGTGATTTCACTGATCCACCTGCGCTCATTTCGCGGCGCCACGCGCCGAAGCCGGACGCGTCAGGTAGGCTGCGATCAACTTCAGCTCGCTGTCGGGCACCTCGATGCGAGTGAGGCGGGGCATGCTGCCGATTCCGGCCCGCGCGATGTGCTGGATATAATTGGCGCTGAGATCCGTGCGATCCTCGAGCAGCGCTTTGTCCTTGCCGAGCCGAAATCCCAGCATGATCGTGCCGGTGCCGCCCTGGAGGTGGCAATAGCCGCACTTCGCATGAAACAGGGCCTTGCCCTGCCCGAGCATCGACGCGGTGTCATTCGTCTGCTCATTCGCCGCGGTCCTTGGCACGGCGATCGCCGCGATCATCGCTATCGCGACGACCGCCGCCACCGCGATCCCCACGCGCGCCCTCATGCCTTCTTCTCCCGCAGCGCCTTGGGCCAGATTCCCTGCTTGCCCGGCGCGAGAATGCCGTTGGGATCGATGGCGTCCTTCATCCTCTCGTTGAGCCGAAGCAGCGCGTGATTGTTGTAGTCAAACGTATGCGCCACTTCGTCCATGTAGGACAGGTGCGTCCGATACTCGCTGTAGCCTTCCCGTTGCGCGTCCGCGACCAGCACGTTGAAGAGCGCGCGGACCTTTGCCGTCATCTTCGCATCGTCCTGATCGAAGAGCATCAGGTTGACGTTGGTGACGTAGCGCTCGGAAAGCGTGAACGAGCCGAAATAGTCCAGCCCGATCTCCTCAAAGCGCTTTCGCGTGCTGTGAAACTGCTTCAGCACGTGCTCGCTCGACGACGGAAGCACCGGCGAAAAACCGATGTGGCCGCCGCGGCCGCCCCGCCAGTTCACCGCCTGCAGCGGCGCGACGGTCGGCACGCCCGCGCCCGAATTGTCGAGCGGCTCGCCTTTGTGCCATTTGCTGACGGCGAATTCCTGCTTCGTGTATTTTGCGAACGCTTCCTTGAGGAGTCGCGCGTTCACCTCGTTGATTTCGTCGTAACCGTAGAGGCGCAGATTGACGCCCCACCAGCCCAGCCCGAATTTCTTGAGCAGCGCCTCGAGGACGTCTTCAGGCATGGCTCCTTCGCCCTGGTAAAACTGGCTTCGCTGCGCTTGCACCGTAACCACGCGGATCGAATTCCCGAGGCTGGGATCCTGCGCGAGCACTCCGTTCAGACGCAGAGGCCGCAGCGCGTCAATGGCCCAGCCGATGTCGTCCGGATTCGGCAGCTGCATGCTCAAGCCGAGCGTCGACTCGGGCTCCGGCATGAGCCACATCCCCATCTTCGTCACGACGCCGTAGTTCGACTGCACGAAAACCTGATCCCACGACGGGCCGAAGCCATATTTGAACAGATGCCAGTTCGGGCTGTTCGACATCGCGCCCGTTCCCGTCCGCACCATTTCGCCGTCCGCCAGCACGACTTCCATGCCGCAAATGTTGTTTGTGTTGTTTCCATACGGCGTGTAGCCGTAGCCGCGCTCGAGCGCGTTGCCGACCACGCTGCCCCAGGCATTCGCGGGAACCGACATCCACAACGGGATTTTGTTGGCCTGCAGATAATGGAAGAGGTCGAAGAAGCCGACTCCCGGCTCGATCACGCAGTAGCCGAACTGTTCGTTGACGTCGAGGATGCGATTCATCCGCGTGAGGTCGAGGACAACCGTTCCGCTCATCCGCGGCGCCGACCCACCGTAGCCGAGATTCTTCCCGCGGGATATCGGCCACAGCGGAATCTTGTGCTCGTTGGCGATGCGGATGATTGCCTGCACTTCCTCGGCGGATTGCGGCCCCACGGCAGCGCCGGCTACGTGCTCGTTCGCATCCCCGGGCGCATACGCGTCGAGGTAGGTGTCGCGATCCTCGTCCGTCGAGAGCACCCACTGCTTGCCTACGACCCCGGCAAACGCGTCGAGCGCCTGCTGAAAGGTTTTTGCGGAAACGCCTGGCGGAAGGATCAAAGCCATCCTGACTCTCTCCTGTGAGGTCGCCTCAGCCAACCATCAAGCCGCCGCGATATGGAACAGTTTCTCCGAAGTTGCGTGCGTGATTTTCTCCATATCTTCTTCGGGCAGCGGGGCCGACCTCATGAAGTTGGCCGATTCGACCGATTCCTGGTATGGGTAGTCGATCGCATAAATGATGTTGTCGGCGCCCAGCGCATCGCAACAGTATTTCAGAACTTTGTGATCGTTCATCCCGCTCGTCGTGATGACGAAATTGTCCTTCACGTATTCGCTCGGCATTTTCTTCAGCTTGCCGTGCCCGTGCGTGAACGCGTTGTACATGTAATCGATCCGGTAGGGCCAATACGGCAGGCCTTCTCCCATGTGGCCGAGAACGATTTTCAAATCCGGGAACTGATCGAACACTCCGGCGACGATCAGCCTCATTGCGTGCAGCCCCGTTTCCATCTGGAATCCCCAGATCGCTCCGGCCAGGTTCACGTCGGCGTGCGTCATGAACGAGCACGGATCCGGCATGTTTCGCGGGTGAATGTAGATCGCCGCATTCGACGCGGTCGCCGCCTCGAAGATCGGCCAGTATTTGTGGTCGTCGAGATACTCGCCGTCCGTGTGCGAATTCACGATCAGCCCGTTGAGCTTCAGTTGGTTCATGGCGCGGTCGATCTCCTTCGCCGCACGCGCCGGATCCTGCGGAGCGAAGCTCGCGAGGCCGGCGAATCGCGTCGGATGCTTCTTAATCACTTCCGCCAGCCGGTCGTTGGCCAGCGTCGCGAGGCCTGTCGCGGTTTCTTTGTCGAACATCTGCACGCCCGGCGACGTCAGCGACAGCAGATGCATGTCGACTCCGGCCTCGTCCATGATCTGGATTCTCTCGCCCTCGAAATCGAGCAACCGCCGGACGAGCGGCGGCGCATTCGGAACCGGATTCAGGAAGTTCCGCCACATGTCCAGATCAGGATTCGTGTAGGCGATCGACGCGATCTTGCGGAATTCATCCACCTGCTCGGGAATCGCAAACGCTTCCTCGGTCGCGATCAACCGGTATTTTTTCTTCGGCGCTCGCGCCTCGCCCGCAGCCTTCTTTGAGCCAGCCGGGTCAGCGCCAGCCGCGCCGCCGGCTACGCCCGCCGCCAGCACCCCCGCCGAAACCAGCTTCGATGAGCCTTCGAGGAACTCCCTTCGTCCCATTTTCATGCGTCCCCCCGAACCGCAACTCGTGACGCCGGCCACAGCGTTGTGGCGCCACTCGGCCATCTTTTCTGGCCCGGCACCTTATAACGCCGATCTCAAAGATCTGCAAGCGCGGTCAGCCACGCGGTTGCATACCCGTTGTGAGGAGAACATTGGAAGCGTATGATGCGCGACGGACCGGAGGTTCGAGTTGAAAATTTCGGTCCGGATCAAAGAGGCCCCCGTGTTCCGACTACTGAAGAAACTGGCACGCGGATTCGCTGTAACCAGCCTGACGCTGCTGATTGTCGTCCCGATCGCCTCGGCGCAAACATCTTGCGCGACGCTCGACCGGCCGCCCACGGAGATCGCGCCGCCGGGAGACGCGCTTCGTCCCGGCCACCTCGGCCGCCAGGTCGGCGACGTCGAGGACATCATGCACTTCTATCACGATCTCATCGGATTCGAGCTTCGCGGCACGCGCGACCAGCCCCGTCCGTTCTTCGGGAATCGCGGGCTGCAGGAAGTCGCATCGCTCGTCCAAGGCGCGCCCGACCCTTACGTGCAGGTGAGCCGCGTCGCGCTTCTTCCGATCCCCGGCACCGCTGCTGCGCCGGGCGGCCCTGAAATGACGATCGAAGCAATCGAGATCCAGGGAATCGCGAAGAAGCCGTTCCATCCGCTTCTCACCGATCCGGGCGCCTCCTATTTGAAGATCATCGTCGCGGACCTTGATAAAACGCTCGCGCTTCTGAAAGCTGAGCGCTATCCCGTCATCACGCCCGGCGGAAATCCCGTCGAGCTTTCCGGCTGGCCTGGCATGACCGGAAAAATCCGCGCGGTCTTCGTGCGCGATCCGGACGGTTACCCGGTCGAATTGATCGAGCAGACTCCGGCAGCGCCGACACACCGCCGCTGCCGGCAGCAAGGTGCTCGGCGCGCGCGTCTCCGTGATCGTCAACAATATCGAAGACACCTGCCACATGTATCAGAGTCTCGTCGGCACCGATTTCAAATTCTGGATGAGCCCGTCGCTACTGGGCGATAAAACATACGAGGATTTGACCGGCATTCACGGGCAGTTCCGACTCGCGGAAGCGATGGTTCCCGGCTCTCCGGTAGTGATGGAGCTGATCGAATACGCGCATCACCAAAAGCATTTCGCGCGTCCGCACTTTCAGGATCCCGGCGCCGCGCATTTCCTGTTCCTGTCGAAAGACGACGACGTGATGATCGCCCGCGTCCAGGCCGCCGGTCTGCACACCACGAGCCCGTCAGACGCGCCAGTCTTCATCGCTCCGACGACGCGCATGTTTTTCGTCACCGACCCGCAGGGCTTCTGGCTCGAGTTCATGGACAACGGCGTAAAGAGAGATCCCAACTGGAAGTAGGGCTCGCCCGCGCCAGCGCACCCTCAGGCAAGCGCGAGACGCGCGACGGGCATCCGCAATGCAAGCGCCGGAGGCGCGACACTAGCTGTGGCGATCCTGGCCGACATCCACCTTCCCTGCGAATGACCTGTAGACAAACGTGAAATATCCGGCCGCGAGCAAAACCCCGATCACCCACCAGGCGAGGCCAATCTTCAGCCCGTAATCGCCCGCCTTCGCGTTCCAAACCGTCAGCGCGTATGCCGGATTCCGCGCCGGCAGCACCATCGGATAGACGCCGAACACAACGCTGGTCAGCATCCCCGCGAGATACGCGCACGATCCGAGGAACGCCCCCCATTCATCTTTCGCCGCGAGATACATCTTCACCGCAACCATTCCCGCCACCGCGAGCAGCGGGAACACCGCGCCCCACGGCCACTTCACGAAATTGCTCATCACGTTGGGCTGCACGCGAAAGGTAACGAGCGAGACTACGATCGTCAGCAGCGCCACGGCCCACCACACCGCGCTCGCCAGGCCCGCCGCGCGCTCGCTGACCGCGCCAGATGTTTTCATCCTCACCCACAGCGCGCCGTGCATCATCAGCGCACCGAGCGCCAGCACACCTACGAGGATCGTGTACCAGTCGAGAATGCCCGCATGGGCGCCGAAATTGAAATTCGTCCACAGCGGCTCGAAGAAATATCCACTCGCATCGAGCGGCACGCCCCGCACCACGTTGCCCAGCGCCGCGCCGAAAAACACGGCCAGCAGCAGGCTCGATAGGCAGAAGACGAAATCCAGCATCGGCTGCCAGATGTCGCTCTTGATGTGGCTGCGAAATTCGATCGATGTGCCGCGCAGAATCAGCAGCCACAGAACCATAATCAACGGCAAATAGAATCCGCTGAAGCCGCTCGCATAGAGCGCGGGAAAAGCGAAGTACAGCGTGCCGCCCGCCGCGAGCAGCCAGACTTCGTTGCCGTCCCATACCGGCCCGATGCTGGCCAGCACCTGACGGCGTTCCGCGTCCGTCTTCGCCACCAGCAAATGGATCGCGCCCGCGCCGAGATCGAATCCATCGAGCAGGACGTACACCGCGATCATCCCAGCCACGAGGCAAAACCAGATTGTTCCCATCTGGCCTCCTTAGTGTTCCGGTATGATCGCGACGCCGGCCACGTCGAGCGGCCGCGGCCCCGGCCCGATTTCGATTTCGCGCCACACAAGGAACAACCACAAAATCGCCAGCACGCCGTACATTCCCATAAATCCGATCAGCGTGAACCATGCATTCCCTGCGCCCACCATTGGCGACGCGCCATTCGCCGTCCGCATCAGCCCGTAAATCAGCCATGGCTGCCGTCCGAGTTCCGCCGTCATCCATCCCGCCGTATTCGCGATGTACGGCAGCGGAGCGCACAGCATCAACAGCCACAGCATCCAGTGCACCTCGTACAATTTGCCGCGCCAAAGAAGAAAGGCGGCCACCACCATGATGGCGATGAAGATCGTCCCGAGCCCCACCATCACGTGATAGCTGAAATAGAGCAGCGGGATTCGATCCGGCCACAAATCCTGCGAAAAGCTTGCGAGTCCTCGGACGTTGGCGTTCCATTGACGGTAGGTGAGGAAGCTCAGAGCGTTCGGCACCACGAGCGGGTTATCCAGGCGCTTGTTCTCCACGTCGGGCTGCCCCAAAATCGCGAGCGGCGCTCCTTGCTGCGATTCGAAAAGCCCCTCCATCGCCGCAAGCGTCACCGGCTGATCCTGCGAGATCATTTTGCCCTGTATGTCGCCCGTCGGGAAAAGCTGGAGGCAAGCCGCGATCACGCCCACGATCACGCCCGCCTTCACGAACGTGCGCCCGTAGACTTCGTCGCGCTTGTCGAGGATGTAAAACGCGCCCACTGCGGCCATTACGAAACATCCCGTCTGCACCGCGCCGAGCATGGTGTGGGCGTATTGCGCGAGCGCCCACGTGTTGAGCAATAGCCCCCAGAAACTCGACAGCACGATTTCGCCGTGCGGCCCGAGCGCGTACCCGACCGGATGCTGCATCCACGCGTCGGTCGCCACGATCAGGTAGCCGGACATCCACGAGCCGAGGAACACCAGAAACGCTGCCCACCAGTGGCCGATTCGTCCCAGCTTTTTCTCGCCAAACAAAAACAGTCCCAGAAAACTCGACTCCAGGAAAAACGAAAAGATTCCTTCCATCGCGAGTGTCTGCCCGATCACGCCCCCGGCGCTCCTCGAAAACGCGGCCCAGTTCGTGCCGAACTGAAACTCCATCGGGATGCCGGTGACAACGCCCAGCGCGAAGTTGATTCCGAAAACTCGCGCCCAAAAGCGCGCGGCGCGGTTGTAATGTTCGTCGCCGGTTCCGAGCGCCGTCGTCTTCAGATAGACAAGCAGCAGCGCCAGCCCCATCGTCAGTTGGGGAAAGATGTAGTGGAAGGTTATCGTAAACGCAAACTGAAGACGGTCGACTCCAACGGCGTGTTCCATCGATCCCCCCTCTCGCGCATCAATCGCAAACCGCGGGATATACCTTGACCCACCTGCAACAATTCGCTTTCGTCGTCGTCCTGAACGAAGCGAAGGATCTCTCTCTTGGCGACTCGTCCCGCGCGCTCTTCTTCCCGGCCGCCGGCCAGTGCGCTCTTAACGGTGGAAGCGCGGGGCTTCCAGTCCCGCGAAAAACCGCCCTGGCTAGAAACGGCTTTCGCCGCGGGCCGTCCTATAGCGTGAGAACCGCCTTGACCACCGAAAGGTCCTCGGTCGTCTGCGTCACAAAACCGAAGCGCTCCGCAAGCGACCTCATGGCCATATTTTCCGGTATCGTGCGCGCCACAATCCGCTCGAACGTCTCGTTGCGCGCGACCTCAATCAATCGCCGGACCAGCTCGGCGCCCAGTCCCAGCCGCTGCACTCGATCCGTCACCAGCACCGCCAATTCGCCTTCGCGACGATCGCGCTCGCGCGTCAGCCGCCCCACACCAAGGATTTCGCCCTCGCCCGTCGCCGCACTTTTCGCTTCGGCCACCAGCGCCATCTCCCGGTCGTAGTCGATGAAACATTTACGCAGCAGCCGGTCGTGCGCCACGCGCGCGCTCAGATTCTCCATGTGAAAGTAGCGAAGAAACACGGTCTGCTCGGAGAGCGATTCGTGAAAGCGCGTCATCAGCGGTTCGTCCTCCGGCCGAATCGGGCGAATCAGGACATCGAGGCCGTTCTTCGCCTTCCATTGCCACACGTACCGCGCCGGATACGGGCGGATCGCGGTGCGCGGCAGGTCCGCGTCGGCAATGCTTCTGTCAAACAGGACGATGCGCGCGTCGAGCGCCACGAGACCGTCCGGCGACGCAAGCAGCGGATTGATGTCGATCTCCTTGATGCGCGGCAACTCGACCGAAATGTAGCTGAACCGCACCAGCACGCTCTCGAGCGCCTCGAGATCAACCCGCTTCCTTCCTCGAACGCCTTTGAGCGCTTTGTAGATTTTCGTTTGCTCCATCAACCGCTGCGCGAGCGTCGTATTGAGCGGCGGCAAACCGAGCGCGCGGTCGCCGTAAACCTCTACGAGCTGCCCGCCCGAGCCAAACAGCAGCACGGGCCCGAACTGCGGATCGACGCTACTGCCGAGAATCAATTCGTAGCCGGCGAACCGCACCATCGGCTGCACGGTCACGCCCTGAAAACTTTCGGCGCCCGCATGCTCGATTGCGCCTGTCTCGATCGCGTGAAACGCCTCGCGCACCGCCTCGGGCGTCCGCAAATCCAGCTTCACGCCTCCCACGTCCGTCTTATGCGTCAGCGTGTAGGAATGCAGCTTCAGCACCACCGGCACGCCCATCTCGCGCGCGATGCTCGCCGCTTCCTCCGCCGTCCCCGCCACTTTCGTCGGCACCGTCCGGATGTCGTACAGCGCCAGAATCTGCTTCGACTCGAACTCGGTCAGCAGCGTCCGCCCCTGCGCCGCAACCGACGCCAGCATTTCGCGCGCCTTGCTCGCGCGCTCGAGCGCGACTCCCGGGTCATCCGCGATCGACGGCGTCTCATACAGCCCGCGCAGGTGATCCGTGTATCGCCACATGTATTCGAACGCGCGCGCCGCTGTGTCGGGATAGTCAAACGTCGGAATTCCGGCCGCGTTCAAGATCGCCCGCCCCTTTTCGACTTCGATCCCGCCCATCCAGCTCGCCAGCAGCGGCTTGCCCTGCCCTTTTGCATAGCGCGTCAAACGCTCCGCCACGCTTGCCGGATCGGTCATCCCTTGCGGCGCGAGAATCGCGAGCAGCCCGTCGCTTCCCGGATCGCGCAGGGCGATTTCGAGCGCGCTTCGGTAGCGCTCCGGATCGGCGTCGCCGAGGATATCGATAGGATTGCCGTGGCTCCAATGCGGGGGCAAGAGTTCGTCGAAAGCCCGCCGCGAATCGCCCGAGAGCTGCGCCAGTTCCCCGCCGTTCGCAAGCAGCGAGTCCGTCGCCAGCACTCCGGGCCCGCCCGCATTCGTCAAAATCATCAGCCGGGGACCTGCCGGCCGCGGCTGCTTGCTCAGCACCTCGGCCATGTGAAACACGTCCGAGATGCTCCGCACGCGCAACACGCCAGAGCGGCGCAGCGCCGCGTCGAAGACTTCATCGCTGCCCGTCAGCGCGCCCGTGTGTGATGAGGCCGCTTTCGACGCCGCTTCCGTGCGCCCGGCCTTGATCACGATGATCGGCTTGGCCATCGCCACTTCGCGAGCCGCCGAAAGAAACGACCGCGCGTCGCCGATCGATTCCATGTAGATCAGGATGCTCTGGGTATTCGCGTCGTAGCCGAAATAATCGATCAGATCGCCCCAGTCCACATCGAGCATCGAGCCCGTCGAGACGAACGCGCTGAAGCCGACTTCTTCCCGCAGACTCCAGTCCAGAATCGCCGTCAGCAGCGCTCCGCTCTGGCTCAGGAACGCGACGTTGCCCTGCCGCGCGATCGTCTGCGCGAATGTCGCGTTCAGGCCGATCACCGGATTCATCACGCCGAGGCAGTTCGGCCCGATCAGCCGCATCCGGCCGCGCCGAAGCTGTTCCGCGACCTGCTGCTCGAGCGCTTTCCCTTCGGCGCCGCGTTCCCGAAATCCCGCCGAAATTACGACCGCCGCTTTCACGCCGGCGTCGACGCACTCGCCCACGATCCCCGCCACGGTTGCGGCGGGCGTCACGATCACCGCCAAGTCGACCGGCCCCGGCGCGTCTCCGATCGTGCGATAGGATTTTTTTCCTAAGACTTCAGAATGTTGCGGATTGACAGGATAAAGCTTCCCGCGAAACGAAGAGTTCGTCAGATTCGTGAACGTCGTGCGGCCTACGCTGCCGGCCCGCTCGGTCGCGCCGATCACCGCAACCGAATCCGGCCGGAACATCGCATCGAGAGAAAGCGGCCCCGCTTCGTGCGTGCCACGAAGCGGAGCCGACGTTTTCGCCGCGATGGGCTCCAAGCTCACACCCACACTATCGGCGGCAACGGCGCTTTTTTCAACCATGGCTCCAAATTTGTCCGGCGCGTTTCAATCTCGAACAGTCAGCACCGGGCACGTGGCATACGCAACGACCGTATGCGCCGTTGCGCGCTCGAGGTGCGTCGCCGCTCCCAAATGCACTCCCCTGTCCCGCACGCCGAGCACGATCAGGTCCGCGCCCTTCTCCTTCGCAACCTCGAGAATTCTTTCCGCAGGATTGCCCTCGCGGACGATCGCTTCGGCGGTGCACCAGAGCTCAGCACTGGCAGGAACAATTTCGTGCAGTTGGAAGATGGCGTTCGAGACCACATCCTCAGATGCCCTACCGCTGGCGGTTTTGCCGGACGGTTTCATCACGTGGAGCAGAATCAGCCGCGCTTGATTCTCTTCCGCCATCGAAACGGCGTAAGACGCTGCCGCGAGCGATTCCTTCGAAAAGTCGGTTGCGTAAAGCACCTTGTGAAACTTCGCGCCCGCATGCAGGCTTCGCTGCGCGCCCGGTCCGATCGTGAGCACCGGCGCGTGGGCCCTTCGGAAGACCTCCTCGGCCACCGATCCGAGCAATAGCTTTTCGGCGCCCGTTCGGCCGTGGGTTCCCAACACAATCAGGTCGGCGTTGTAATCCTTGATGGCCTGCTCGAGAGAAGGCCAAATCCCCGGCGCGCGCTCGACGATCAACTCGTGCGGAACGCCCGCGAGCTGTGCTTCGGCGCGTTTCATATTGTCCTCGGCCGCTTCTTCCTGAGCTTCGATCCCGAGTGTGACCAATTCAGGTGCGGTGTAGACATACGCCGATGGGATCAGCGCGTGGTAGACATACACTTTCGCTCCGTATTCGCGAGCGATCGCCGCCGCGAAGGGCAGCGCAGCCTCCGATGGCTCTGAAAAATCTGTGAGATACAGGATGTTGTTCAGTGCGACCCTTGCGCCCGCCTCTTTGAGTTTTGTCATGGCCCCCTCCTGCCATCGACAATGCGGCCGCTCGCGCCCTGCGGACTGTGACGCCCGTCACTTTTTCCCGTGACTTCCATCACGCTCCCGTGACTGAACAAAAGGCTGCCGCGTCCTAAATTGGCGGCCGCTATGGCGCCCAACCCGTCAAAACGTGGCTTTTCTTGACCAGATAACCCGCCTGTAAGGCGCTGACGGGGGCAAGGTCCTTGCGGTCGTTGCCGCTCGTTTGGCATGGCGGGTATGCGCCGGAATACTCACCGAACTCAGCTGTCTGTAAACAGCGCCGAGTGCGGCTGGCCTTTTGCCAAGGGCAGCGGTTCGGTGGATTCGCTGAAATCGCTCGTCCATCGCCAGAGGGCGATGTCGGGCAAATCCTCGAAATGCTCGCGGATGTACGCGTTGTGCTCGTAGAGCTTGCGCCTGAGCATGTCCTCCAGGTCACCAGCCGTCGAGCGCAGCCGGGGAACGTATTTCAGCGCGTCGAGCGCGAGATGGAGGCGGCTGATTTTGTTCCGCACGACCATGTCGAACGGCGTGGTAGTGCTGCCCTGATCGATGAAGCCGCGGACGTGAAAGCGCGCCTCGTTCGGCCTGCCGTGAATCATGCTGTGGATGCTCCAGCGGTAGCCGTGATGCACAAACAGCACTGGCGCTGATTCGGTGAAGAGATCTTGGAAATAGAGATTGTCCATTCCGTGCGGGTGCTCGGTCGGGCTCATGAGCACCGCGAGATCGATCACATTTACGACGCGGACTTTGATTCCCGGTAAATGCTTTTGCAGGAGCCACGAGGCCGCCACCGTTTCCAGAGTCGGCACGTCACCCACGCACGCCAGGACGATGTCCGGATTGCCGTCGTCGTTGCTCGCAAATTTCCAGATCGAGGCGCCCCTCGAGCAATGCTCGACCGCCTCTTCCATCGTGAGCCATTGGAGCTCTTTCTGCTTGCCGCAAGTGACGATGTTGACGTAGTCGCGGCTGCGCAGGCAGTGATCGATCGAGCTGAGCAGCGTGTTGGCGTCGGGGGGGTAGTAGGTGCGGATCACGGTGCTGCGCCGCGCGAGCGCGTTGTCGACGAAGCCGGGCGCTTGATGGCTGAATCCGTTGTGGTCGTTGCGCCAGGCGTGACTGGTGATGAAAACGTTGAGTGAAGAAATCGGTTTGCGCCACGGCAATTCTTCGGCCTCTTCGAGCCACTTGGCGTGCTGCGTCAGCATCGAATCGACGACCTGCGCGAAGGCTTCGTAAGACGACCACAAGCCGTGACGCCCCGTCAGCAAATAGCCCTCGAGCCATCCCTGGCAGCAGTGTTCGCTGAGAACTTCCATCACGCGTCCTTGCGGGCTCACGTGATCGTCGATCGAAACGGTTTCGGCGACGCTGCGACGGTCCGTTGCCTCGAACACGGCATTCAGGCGGTTGGAGTTCGTCTCGTCCGGACAGAACAGGCGAAATATATCCGGATTCATTTTGATGACGTCTCGAAGAAACTCGCCCAGCTTGCGCGGCGGCTCGGCCACCACGCATCCCGGCGCGGGCACTTCGAGCGCGTAGTTGACGAAATTCGGAAGATCGAGCGGAACCATCACGCGTCCGCCGTTCGCATGCGGGGTTGCTCCCATGCGGTGATTCCCCGCGGGAGCGATTTCCCGCAGCTCGCTGACGAAACGGCCATTCGCATCGAATAGTTCTTCGGGCTTGTAGCTTCTCATCCAAGCTTCGAGTAGACCGAGATGCTTTGGATTTTCGCGCACGTTGGCCAGCGGAACCTGGTGAGCGCGGAATGTGCCTTCGATGGGCACGCCGTCCACTTCCTTGGGCCCGGTCCAGCCCTTCGGCGTGCGAAGGACGATCATCGGCCAGCACGGCCGCTTCTTGAAACCCTGGGATCGCGCGCTATTCCGAATCTCGCGAATTTCCGCATAGCACTGATCGAGAACGCGCGCGAATTCCTGGTGCATATACGGCGGATCATCGCCCTCCACGAAGGAGGGCTTGTAGCCGCGACCCAGGTAGAGTTCGCGCAGTTCTTCGTCGCTCGTGCGACCCTGGACAGTGGGACCCGAGATTTTGTAGCCATTGAGATGCAGAATCGGGAGGACCGCACCGTCCGTGACGGGATTGAGAAAATCATTCCCCTTCCAGCTGCCTTCGAGTGGACACGTTTCCGCTTCGCCGTCTCCCACCACGCAGGCAACGATCAGGTCGGGATTATCGAACGCGGCACCGAACGCGTGCAGAAGTGAGTAGCCGAGTTCGCCGCCTTCGTGGATCGAGTTCGGCACATGCGGTCCGCAATGGCTGGGAACGCCGCCGGGCGTCGAAAACTCGCGGAAAAGCAAGCGCATGCCGGGCGCGTCTTCGGTGATTTCGGGGCGTACGCTGCAATACGTGCCTTCGAGATACGCATTCGCATTCAGAGCCGGGCCGCCGTGGCCGGGTCCCGCGATGTAAAGGATGTTTGCATTCTTTTCGCGAATCAGGCGATTCAAATGAACGTAAATGAAACTTAGGCCGGGCGAAGTGCCCCAGTGGCCGAGCAGGCGCGGCTTGATATGTTCGCGCCGAAGCGGCTCTCGCAGCAGCGCATTTTCCTGCAAGTAGATCTGGCCGACCGTGAGATAGTTCGCGGCCTGCCAGTATCGATGCATCTTTTCGAGCATTTCGGGTGAGAGAGGTCCGTCGACGGAGCGTGGAGATGGCTCGTCACCGTTTTTCGCGGCGTCCACAACCGTCGAAAGCTTTTCGTCGAATACGAACATGGCGATACCCTCTCAGGGACTTGTGCTGCCGATGACCGCGAGAACGTGTTGCGCGATCATGCTGTCTTCATCTGTCTTGATCACTTTGATTTTGGCACGGCTTCGCGCCTTTGAGATTACGGGCGCGTTACTGCGGTTGAGGGCAGGATCGATTTCGAGGCCGAGCGATTCGAGCCCCGCGCAGATTCGTTCGCGGACCGGCGGCGCGTTTTCCCCGATCCCGCCCGCGAAAATGACGGCATCGAGGCCGCCGAGTGCGGCCGTGTAAGCGCCCACATATTTCTTCGCGCGATAGCAGAACAACGCTACTGCCTCGGCGGCGCGCTCATCGCCAGCTTCCCTATCGAGCAGATCGCGCATGTCGCTGCTCGTGCCGGAAAGGCCGAGCAGGCCGGACTGCTTGTTCAGAAGCGTGTCGATCTCGCGGGGCGTCAGGCGATCGCGTCCCTGGAGATAGATGACGGCGGCGGGATCAATGTCCCCCGAGCGCGTGCCCATCACAAGGCCTTCGAGCGGCGTGAAACCCATCGACGTGTCCACGCTCTTGCCGTTGCTGACGGCGGTCATGCTCGCGCCGTTGCCGAGGTGGGCGATGATCAGGCGGCGTCCCGCGAGTGTTGGGTCCGTTGCGCGAAGCTGCCGGAGGATGTATTCGCAGGAGAGGCCGTGAAATCCCCAGCGGCGGATGCCTTCGTCGTATAGCTTGCGCGGCAGGGCATACATCCGCGCGGCCTTGGGAAGGCACGCGTGAAAGGCTGTGTCGAAGCATCCGATCTGGGGCGTGCGGGGAAGCTGGAGGGCGAAGAATTGGATATTTTGAATCGCCTGCGGCGTGTGATCGGGATCGAGCGGTGCAATTCTTTCAAGCTCGGCCAGAACCGCAGGCGTGATTCTTTGCGATGCGGTGTAGCGAGGCCCTCCGTGAACGAGCCTGTGGCCGATTCCAGCGAGCCGGGATGCGTGTCCGTTTTCCGAGAGCCATTTGAGGATCGCGCTGAGACCGGAATTGGCGGCGCCATCTTCCACCCCGGAATCGACCAACGTTTTGCCGGAGGCGTCCGCGATTTGGATGCGAGCCTCGCGCGTGCCCGCTCGATCCACCTTCATCGACGCAACTTGCACCGGCGGGCCGCCCCGATACAGGCCCGCCTTGAGGGTGCCCGAGCCTCGATTGATCGTCAGGATCGTTTGGTTTTCCGGGGCGGGTGCGGGCATTGGTGTTCCCCAGGCGTGTCGGATATCTGCGGCTGCTGTTGGCGCGAATTCTCGAGAGGCGTGGAGGATCGAGATACGGGCTTGGCACAAAGCGCGAGAAAAGCTACAGGCGTTCGGCGCGGCCAATGATCGAAAACAACGCCGTCGCTCTCTCGATTATACAAAGAATGCGGAGGGCGTATCGGGGAAAGAAGATGCGGTCTCGCGCGAGTGAGAGCGGAGTAAGCCGCTTTAGAAGCCTCGCGGCTGAAGCCGCCAGGCTTTGGGTTCTTATTCGAGGGCCTGAAGGCCCACGCCTCCACCTGTGACCCCGTTGGAGTTGGAGCTCCGTCCCCCCAGGAAGTGTACGAGGCGCTCGTTGGCACGCGGCAAGAAGCGGCGAAGCAAGCTTCGGCTCAAAACGGCGGCGGCAAGCCGCCGCACTCCACATGCTTTGGCGAACTCCTCACGCGGGATCGAACGATCTCTGCGAGTTTTTAGTGCAAAGCGCCGATTTGGTAGTTCAGGAGCGAGACTTCGGTTTGGTAGTCGTATTTGGCGCTGGTCTGTTCGATTTGGGCTTGCGTCTGATTGAGCTGGGCCTGACTGAGCTCGATGATCGAGCTCAGGCCGAGTTTGTAGCGCGAGGAAGCCAAATCGAGCGCTTGGTTCGCCTCCGCCAGAAGCTGATCGGTGACGGCGAGGCGCTGGAAGGCCGAATTCGCGTTGAGCCAGGCGGTGCGGACATCGCGCGTGATGCGATCCTGAAGATCTCGCAAGGATTGGTCTTCGGCGCGCGCTCGAGCCGTAGCTTCCGAATGCAGCGCGCCGAACAGGTGGCCGTTGAAGATCGGGACATTGAGATTGAATCCCGCGGCAGCGTAACGCGGGGAGAGTTGATTGGCCCCTTCGGGAGTGACGCCCGCTACGCCGGCTGCAGAGAGAGTAGGAAACCATAAGTCGCGTTCGGCCGTGGCGTAGCTGCGGGCCGAATCGACGTTCAGACGCTGACCGATCAATTCGGGCCGGTCGGCCATGGCTTCCTTGATCAACTCATTCATGTCGGGCGGAGGAGAGGGCGGAAGAGGCTGCTCGGTAAGCTGGAAGGTGCGCTGGTCGGAGAGGCCGAGCGCGTCGGAGAGTTGCGCGAACGAAGAACCGAGGTTGTTCTGCGCCTGAATCAGCAGAAGCTGCGCTTGCGCTAAATCGACATTCGCGAAGCTGACGTCGAGGCCCGACTTGATTTTGTTCTGCTCGAGCGCGGTGACCTGATCGGAAACGAGCCGGCGCTCCTTGACCGTTTCCTCGGCAACGGTGAGGACGGCCTGGGCCTTCAGCACCCCGTAGTAGGCCTCGTCGACGGCAAGCAGGACGTCCTCGCGGGTGGTGACGACGTTTTCTTCCGCGGCCTTCGCGTGGTAGCTCGAGCTTTTTACGAGCTCGTGGGTTCGGCCGAAATCGGTGATGAGCTGATTGACGGTGAGGCCGTTGCCTTCGCGCTCGTAGATGATCGGATTATTGAGGGCGCCGGCGGTGATGCGGCTGTCGTTTTCCGCGTCCACCCCGGTGATGCTGCCGTAGGCCGTCGGGTAGTAGGCGGACTTGGCTTCGATGAGCTGCTCTTTCGCCGCCGATGCGAGGTACGTGGCGGCCTGAATCTGCGGGTGATTCCGGATCGCGAGCTGTTCGGCCTGCTGCAGCGTGAGAGTTTGCGCAGCGGGCGAAGACGGCTGCGCTTGCGGGGGCGGCGGCGGGGTTTGTGGCGCTGGTGGCGCTTGCGCGCCCGCCGTTGCGGCGCCAAACGCGACGAGGAGGGAGCCGAGGAACAAGCGCAACGTTTGGGAGCGTGTCATTACGCTTGTTCCCCGGCCGGCAGAGGGTGTGCTGGACCCCTGCGTTGGTAGATCAACAGGTAGGCAGCCGGCACCACGAAGACCGTCAAGAGCACGGAGACAATCAGGCCGCCGATGATGACGCGGGCCAGCGGCGCGTAGGCCTCGCTGCCCGCCTCGAGCTTCAGCGCCATGGGCAGCAGGCCGACGATTGTGGCGAGCGACGTCATGAGAATCGGGCGGAGGCGGATGCGGCAGGAATGCGAGACGGCTTCGCGAACGCCCTCGCCTTCCTGCCGAAGGCGATTGGCGAAATCAACGATCAGGATGCTGTTGGAGACGACCATGCCGGTGAGCATGATGATGCCCATCAAGGATTGAATGTTGAGCGTGGTATCGGTGAAGGCGAGCGTGAGCATCACGCCGACGAGGCCGGTAGGAATCGCGAGAACGATCAGGAACGGATCGATGAACGAAGAAAACTGCGCGACCAGAACGAGGAAGACGAGCAGGATCGAGAGAATCAGTCCGAAACCGAAGCTGCGGAAGGATGCGTTCATGGTGTTCACGAGGCCGCGGACGTTGATGCGGATATTGGGTGGAAGCACGGTGGCGGCGACGATCTTGTCGACTTCTTTCGAGGGACGGCCGAGGTCCTCGCCGGACGGCGCGACGTAGACATCGATGGTGCGCTGCAGTTGGTAGTGATCGACTTCGGTCGGCGTGAGAATCGGCGAGATGTCGGCCACCTGATTCAGATAGGTCGGAAGCTTCAGGTCAGGGGCGTGCAGCGGCATCGTCTCCAGATCTTGGACCGTCTTGATCTGGTTCTCGGGATACTGCACGGTGACGAAGTAATTGTTGCCGGTGCGCGGATCGACCCAGTAACTGGGGGCGATCATGGCGTCGGAGGTGAGCGAGGTGATCAGGTTGTCGATCACTTCCTTGGGGCTGAGGCCGAGCTCGGCCGCGCGGTCGCGGTTGACGTTCACTTCTAGGGCGGGGTAGTCCATATCCTGCGGGACGTAGACGTCCGAGACTCCACGGAGCGCGCGGAATTTCTCTTCGAGGTTCAGCGCGATGCCGTCGACCGCATTCAGATCGTTGCCGCTGACCTGAACGTCGATCGGGGCGGGCATGCCCTGGTTGAGAACGGAATCGACCAGGCCGCCCGACTGGAAGAACGTGCGGAGTTCGGGCAATTCGGCGGCGACGCGCTTGCGAACTTCGTCCATGTACACGTAGCTGCCGATTTTGTGATCTTCCTTGAGGCCGACCTCGACGAAAGCGGTGTGCATGCCGGAGTTGGGAGTGGTCAGCGAGGATAAGTCGGGCGTGAGGCCGATATTCGAGACGATGGCGTTGAGGTCGCTCGGGCGAACGATGTCGCGCACGATGTCTTCCACTTTCTTGACGTAATCTTCGGTGACTTCGATGCGCGTGCCTGTGGGCGCCTTGACGCTGATGACGAACTGGCCCGCGTCGGTGCGCGGGAAGAAAGAGAGGCCGACGAGCGGATAGAGCAAGAGGCTCAAGGCGAAGATGCCGATGAAGCCGTAGACGACTTCCTTGGGGCGATCGAGGGCTTTCTTCACCCACCGATCGTAGTGTCCCAAGAGGCGATCGAATTTCACATTGAACTGGGCGTGGAATCGGGCGCCCCAGGATTGCCGCGCGGCGGGTTTGCTGTTTTCGCCGGGTTCGTTGGCCTCCTCTGCCGCCGTGCCGTGGCGCATTACTCCCTTCAGCAGGGTGGCGCAGTAGAGAGGCACCACGGACACGGCGACAAAGTAGGAAGCGAAGAGGGAGATCACCACGCTGAGGGCGAGAGCGGTGAACAGGAATTTGCTGACGCCGTAGAGCAGGGTGACCGGAAAAAACACGACGACCGTCACGATCGTGATCGCGAGGACGGCGAGACCGACTTCGTTGGCGCCTTTTCCCGACGCGACCATCGGTTCTTCGCCGAGTTCGATGTGGCGGAAAATGTTTTCTAAGACGATGACGGAGTTGTCGATCAGGCGCGAGAAGGCCAGCGCCAGGCCGCTCAGGATCATGCTGTTGATCGTCGCGTTGCCGATGTGGAGGACGAAGAACGTGGCCATGACCGAGAGCGGAATCGAAAGGAAAACGGCGACGGTGGCGCGCGGACTGCCAAGAAAGATCAGAACCATCAGAGCGGTGAGGACGAGGCCGATTCCGCCCTCACGCAGCACGGTCGAGATGGCTTGCTTCACGAAGAGCGATTGATCGAAGACGACGTGCGTGTGGAGCTGCGACGGGATGTCGCGCAGATTCTTGATCGCGGCTCGGATGCCGTTGACGACGGCGATGGTATTGCTGTCGCCGCCCTGCTTCTGAACCGGGACGTAGACGGAACGCTGTCCATTCACGCGCACGATGTTGTATTGCAGTGCGGAACCGTCGACTGCTTTGCCTACATCGGAGATGAAGACGGACTTCTCGCCGTCGGTTTTCAGCGGCACGCCGTTGAGCGCTTTGGCGTTGGGGACCTGGGCGTTTGTGTAGAGGTTGTAATCGAGCGGGCCGATGCGAACGTCGCCGGCGGGCAGGATCAGGTTGGATTCGTCCGTAGCGCGCACCACGTCCATCGGGCTGAGCTCGTTGGCCTGCAGCTTCAGCGGATCGACATAGACCATGATCTGGCGATATTTTCCGCCGTAGGGCGGCGGGACGGTGGCGCCCGGAACGCCCGCGATCTGATTTCGGATCTGGAATTGGAGGTAATCGTGGAGCTGGGTCTCGGTGAGGCCCTTGCCGTCGACGGTGAGCAGGCAGACCGGCAGACTCGATGCGTCCATGCTCATCACGACCGGAGGGAGAGTGCCCTGCGGCAGACGGCGCAGATCGGCCATCGCGAGATTGGAAATTTGAGTTACGTCCGCGTTCGCGTCCGTGCCCGGCTGAAAATAAACCTTGATGAGGCTGACGCCGGACATCGAGCGCGACTCCATGTGGTCGATCCCGCTGCCGAGCGTGAAGAAGCGCTCGAAGGTGTCGGTGATGTCGGCTTCGATCTGCTGCGGCGGCATTCCGCTGTAGAAGGTGGCTACCTCGACGACGGGGATATTGATCGGCGGGAACATGTCCACCGGCATCTGCACGAGAGCGGTGAGCCCGAGAACGCAGACGAAGAGGCATATCACCAAGATGAAGTAGGGATGTCGGAGCGAAAATGACGACATGAAGGCTCCTAATTCATATCCGAAGGCGTCACAGCGGTCGGCACGACGAGTTCGCCGGGCGTGAACTGCGCTTGCTCACCAAACACGACGCGCTCGTTTTCATGCAGGCCGGATGAAACCTCGGCATCGGTTGAGCTTTCGATCCCGATCGTGACGTCGCGACGCTCAATCCGATCATCCGGACCCACTACAAGCACGGTGCCGCGGCCTTCGGCCGACGACTGCACCGCCTGGACCGGCACCGTCAGCGCGTTTTGCACGGTCTGCAAAGGAACCTCGACGGTGGCATACATGCCGGGGACGATGACGTACTTGGGATTCGGAACGTCGACTTCGGTGTGCATGGTGCGCGTATCGGGATCGATCTGATCGGAAAAGCGCACGATCTTGCCGTCGAATTTGCGATTCAGGCCGGAGACGTTCACGGCAACGGTTTCGCCGATCCGGATGCCGGCCACCGCGCGTTCCGGAACCGGAATCACAAGGCGGAGAAGATCGTTCTCCGAGAGGCGACAGAGCGCCTGATCGCCTTTGTTTGACGAAGTTCCCGCGGGCAGGAGCGATCCGGTGTACGCGTCCATTTCGGTGACCACACCATCGAACGGAGCCGTGATGCGCGCGTAGGAGTAGAGCGCTTTATCTCGATCGAGACCGGCTTTGGCGCCCAGAAGTTCCTGTTGCGAGCCGGCGAGCGCGTCCTTGGCGCTGGAAACGCCGGCGTTGGCTTCGAGATCCTTCCCTTGCGCGACGTCAATTTCTTCCTGGGCGACCAATTCGGGCCGCGTTTTCTGCACGTTTGCAAGACGCGTGTAGGTCAAATGAGCGACGGTGTAAGCCGACTGCGCGCGGGCGAGTTCCTCCTGCGCACGAGCGACGTCCTGTTCGCTGCGCCGCACGGACGATTGATCCAATTCGAGCTGCTGTTGCAATTCGGGTATTTCGAGGACGGCGAGAAGTTGTCCTTGCGCGACGTGTGTTCCCCAATTGATGCGAAGCTCTTTGATGTAACCCGAGACCTTGGCGTAGACGTTGATTTCCTGGTAAGGCTCGAATTCAGAGGCGATCTCGAGATTGCTCGAGAGGGTTTTCTTCGCCACAGGAACGACCGCAACATGCGGGGCGTTGGCAGGATTCTCGGCGCTTACCTTGCTCGCTGATCCGCAACCGGCAAGAGCGCAGACGACAAGAGGGAGCAGCCACCATCCGCCGTATCGGTGTGCACACGTCATGGAATTGGGCGCTGCGCGTGGTGTCATCGTTTCACTCGGGTGCGATTCGCACTCTACTGGGCCGCCTATTTCGCATTGGCATGGTGAATCGCCGTGTCCCGGATGGCCTGGCGCAGCTTTTCCAGCGTGAAGTCGGAGGAACGGCGCAATCCTATGAGATGTTGCCGGCGCTGCCGAATTTCGCGGGACACCTCGGGCACGTCCTGAGCGATTTCGAGCGGGACGGTTTGAACGCCATGGCAATCGGCGTGGATCAAATCACCGGGCCGGACTTCCAGACCGCCAACCTCCACTTTGGAACCGAAATCGAAGATGTGGGCGTAGGCGTGCGAAACGGAGACGTTGCCGGCAAACATCTGAAATTCGGTGGGCCGGATATCGGGCAGGTCGCGCACCGCGCCGTTGGTGACGACACCGACGCAGCCCAGCGCCAGCAGGATGTTCGCGTGAACTTCTCCGACGAGCGCGCCCGTGCCGGGAGGATCATCCACATCCTCGATGACGATAACTCGCGGCGCCGGGATCGAGAGGATGTTGTTCCACCAATCGGTGCGATCGTAATAGTCGTAGGACTTGCCGACTTCCATTCGCGGATTCGAGCTGCGCATGCGGGCCGTGGCAGCGTATCCGGCCATGGGAGGTTGGTCTTCGAAAATACAGCGGATGTTGGAATCGGCGAACCCGGTGTTGGGAAGGCGCACGCGAAACGTCTCGATGGCGCTGGCAACCAGACAGGTGGTGAGACGGCGGTATTGCTCGAGTTTGGCCGCCTTTATCGTCCGCATCGTAGTGTGAAGATCGGCCAAGGGCCAGCGCACCTTGAGAACTGTGATGTGTCGATAATTGCCGACAGCAATCGACCGTACGGTGTTTTAGATAAGGGCACCACTGAAGAGATCCTGAAGTTTCGATGAAGTTGCGAAAAACGCGTAACCAGCGCAAGATCAACGGGTTTTCAGGAAGACGCAGGTCAGTCCGGGCCAGGACATCCGACGGCAGGCAGGCGAAGCCAGAATCTGCAGCCGGCACCGAGAACGCTCGTGACGCCGATTTCGCCGTTGTTCGCCTGGACGGCCCATCGGGCGACGGAGAGGCCTAAACCCGCGCCCACGTCGGTGCGTGTTCGCGCCTCGTCCAAACGGACAAAACGCTCGAATACCCTCGACGATTGCTCTGACGGAATGCCCGGGCCGGTATCGGTGATCGAGAGTTCAACGCGAGACCGGCCGTCGCACCTGATACGGGCGGAAATCGATCCGCCGACGGGAGTGAACTTCACGGCGTTGTGCAGGATGTTGACGACGGCCTGGCGTACGTAGAGGCGGTCGGCTTCGACTCCTATGCTCTCGTCACCTTCCAGCGTGAATGTGAGCTGCTTGTCGTCGATGAGAACGTCCAGAAGGGCGGCGGATTCGCGCACGAGAGCGGCCAATGGAAAAACGGAAACTTGCATGTCGATCTGGCCGGCATCGGCGCGAGACAGCGTGAGCAAACTCTCGACAATCGTGGTGAGGCGATTGACTTCTTCAAGCATGCTGCCGATCGTGTCGCGATACTCCGCGGGGCCGGCGTTGTCCTCAAGCCCGACCTCGCCGATACTGCGGATCGCCGCGAGGGGCGTGCGAAGTTCATGCGAAGCATCGGCGGTGAAGCGCTTTAACTGCTCGAACGACTGCTCGATTCGAGAGAGCATCGCGTTGAAAACGCCCGCCAGGTGGCCGAGTTCGCCCTCCTCACTCGAGACCGGCAAACGCTCGTTGAGACGTTCGGAGTTAATCGTCTCGGCGCGATGGGCCATTTTTGAAACGGGATCGAGCGCGCGGCCGACCGTCGCGTACACAGCGTAGGCGGCCCCACCAAGGATCAAGGGCGAAGCCAAAATGAGAATGAGGAGCGTATCGCGGAGCTCACTCCAGATGAGATCCTGGCTGTAGCCGACGCGGATCAGTATGGTTTGACCCTGCAGATCATATCGCCTGCTGATCAGAATAATCGGAGTGCCGTCGGACATCTTCGCGGTGCGTCCCGAATATCCGTTGACACCCTCGCCGGGAAACGGCGGCCCCCCGATGGTGCGAGTGCCCAGCCTTTCGTTGCGATACAGGACGGTTCCATCGGGAGAGAGAATCTCGAGGAGCCTTTCCTGGACTTGTTTCCAATTTGAATGATGGTGATAGTCCTCGCGGAGGTCCACCTGGCCGTCGTCATCGTGATAGAGGAGCCCCTTGACGGTTTCGAGGTCCTCCTCGCCAAGGCGTTTCAAGATGTTGCTGGCTTGCCAAAACAGCAGGACAGAAACGCCGGCAAAGTACAGGGCGAGCACGCCGGCAAGCATTCCGACGTAGTACAGGGTCAGACGAGTCCGGATGCGCTTGGGAGCATGAAATCGCCGCATCAGGAGATGTCCTCCCGGAGGACGAATCCGACGCCGCGGACGGTGTGCAGGAGTTTCCTGCTGAACGGCTCGTCCAACTTGCGGCGCAAGTGGGCGATGTGGACGTCGATGACGTTGTCGAGCGGAGTGTAACGCGCCGTCTCGCGCCAAACGTCGCGCGCGAGCATTTCCCGAGAGACGACTCGCCCCGGCTGGCGCAACAAGTATTCGAGCAGATCAAATTCGCGAGCCGTGAGCGACAGCTCTTTGCCGCTGCGGGAAACCACGCGCCCGGCCGCGTCCATTTCGAGATCCGCGAGCCTGAGTTTGTCGGCTGGTTCCGGCTTGCCACGGCGCAAGAGCGCACGAATGCGCGCGAGCAATTCGGAGAAGGCAAAAGGCTTTACGAGATAATCGTCGGCGCCCGCGTCCAAGCCTTTGACGCGATCCTCGACCGTGTCTTTCGAGGTGAGGATGAGCACGGGAACGGAAAGATTCTTCTGGCGCAGGGCCCTGAGCACTTCCATGCCGTCGCGGGCGGGAAGCATCAAATCGAGGATGACGAGATCGTAGTCTTCCGTTGAGACGAGGAAGAAGCCTTCTTCACCCGTGCCGGCGACACGGATGGAGAATTCCTCCGCTTCGAGCCCGATCCGCAAAGCGCGGGCCATCTTCTCGTCGTCTTCGACAATTAGTATGCGCATCGAAAGCGCTGGTAGTGCCGACTCGGTGTGGGGCGCGGCGCATCAAGAGCAAAGAAGCGGCGTTCTTGGTGTGGAGATTTGAGTTCAACACCTTCTCGGCCCAACGCGGTCGCGGAAAACCCGTTCTGTTCGTCCATCACTTTCTCTCAGTCATAGTATACGGTTTCGGAATTGATTTGGCAGTTGGGACCCCCATAGGACCCAGGTTCCGGCGGGCGCCCCTTGTTTTGAGGTTGGCATCGCATTGACACCGGATTGCAATCAGGTACATCTATATAGGTACGTAGGGGGATGGCGGCAATCGGTGCGCGCTCGTTCGGCGAACCGCCGGGCTGCCGCTAGCGAAAGGCAGGTGAGTGGTGTTTCGCCACACGATTCCGATCGGGCGCGTGTTTGGAATACCCATCGATTTGGACTACTCCTGGTTCTTGATCGCCGCCCTGATTACGTGGCTTCTGGCGGTGAATTACTATCCGGTTGAATTCAAGGGCGGGACGAGCGGCGAATACTGGTTGATGGGAGCGGCGACTGCCGTCCTGTTTTTCGGCAGCATCGTCGTGCACGAGCTGGCGCACTCGTGGGTGGCTCTTCGCTACAAAATACCCGTAAACCGGATTACTTTGTTCATCTTCGGCGGCGTGTCTCAGATTGCCGGCGAACCCCCAAGCGCGGGCGCCGAGTTTCTGATTGCCGTTGTCGGGCCGCTGACGAGCCTTGCGCTGGCAGGTGTGTTCTATCTTCTGGAGCCCACGCTTAGGAATACTCCGCTGGTACTGGCGGTGGACAAGTATCTGGCGCTGATCAACGGCCTGTTGGGTCTCTTCAACCTGATTCCGGGATTTCCGCTGGACGGAGGCCGCGTCTTTCGCGCCATCGTTTGGGGCGTGAACAAGAACTTCCGGCGCGCAACTTTGATCGCGGCCAGCACCGGCCGCTTTTTCGGCTTTCTTTTCATTATCTGGGGCGTGTGGCAGGCGCTCAGAGGGGACGTGATTAACGGATTGTGGATCGCGTTCATCGGCTGGTTCCTCGAGAGCGCCGCCGGGGCACAGGTGCAACAACAAATGGTGCAGGGCCTCTTGGTGGGGCACAAGGTCTCGGAGGTGATGGGAAATGCGTGCGCGCACGTCTCGGGCGACACCTCGCTGCAGAAGCTGGTCGATGAGGAGGTGTTGGCGCAAGGGCGACGGTGTTTTCTCGTGGACCGGGGAGACCATGCGGTCGGCTTGCTGACCCTGCACAATGTGAAAGAAATTCCTCGATCCTCGTGGGCGACGACCACGGCAGCCCAGGCGATGACACCGCTCGAAAAGCTAAACAAGATCGACGCAAATGCGGAATTGTGGACAGCACTCGAAAAAATGGGCGGCGACGGGATCAATCAAATGCCGGTCATGCGGGGCGACAATCTCGTCGGAATGCTTTCGAGGGGCGATATCGTGAAATATCTTCAGACGCTTCAGCAAGTGGATGCTTTGCGAGGGGTCTAAGGGATTCGCGTTCATGGGAAAGCTGCAGACCAGTTCGAAGAACCAAATCCATAGAGGGAGCTCAACATGATGAGAATGAGTCAACGGTTCGCATCGATTCTAGGTTTCGCTCTTTTGTTCGCATGTGTTGCCGGCGCGCAAGGCACCAGATTTGAGGCGAAGCTCTCGGGCAAGAATCAGTCTCCGGCGGTGGAGACTCCGGCCCATGGCGTAGCCACTTTCCGATTAAGCGCTGACGGGAAGAGCTTGAGCTACCGGCTTTCCGTCACGGATATCGACAATGTGTCGATGGCTCATATTCATATGGGTCCGGCAGGCCAGGAGGGCCCGGTGGTCGCGTGGCTCTATCCTTCCAAGCCGCCCGCAGTCGTGAAGAAGGGGAAATTTACGGGCTTGCTGGCCAGCGGAACCCTCATGGCGGCCAATCTTGCCGGACCGCTCGAGGGAAAAACCATCGCCGACCTGGTCGAGCAGATCAAGGCCGGAAAGGCCTACGTGAATGTTCACACCGAGAAATATCCTGCCGGAGAAATTCGAGGACAGATCGAATAGGCAATTCGGGAATTGCCGGCTCGTCAAGCGAAAGCCGATCCAGAGGCTGAGCGGTCTACGTGTACTCGCTACAGACTGCCGGACTGGCGAATCATTCCGCCATCGATGAAGAACGTGCCGCCCGTGCAGTAGGACGCCGAATCGGACGCGAGAAAAACGGCGAGTTCGGCGACCTCTTCCGGCTTTCCCCATCTTCCGAGCGGAATCTCCGCCATCAGTTTTCCCTCGATCTTCCGATTCGATTCGACATCGGCATCGATGGGCGTGTAGATGGCGCCGGGCGCGATGTTGTTCACGTTGATCTTGTAGGGAGCGAGCTCGACGGCGATCGTGCGCATCAACATGCGCAACCCGCCCTTTGCCGCGCAGTAGGGGGCGTTGGTCGGCATCGGCAAGTCTTCGTGAACCGACGAGATGTTGACGATCCGTCCGCCACCACCTTGACGAATCATCACTTTGGCCGCCGCCTGCGCGCACAAAAAGGGGCCGGTCAAATCGACGGCGATCACTCTCTGCCAGAGGTCGAAAGGAAATTCGGGAAAGGGATGCTTGTACTCGAGGCCCGCATTGTTTACCAGGATGTCCAGCCGCCCGAATGACTCGACTGCTTTCTGAAAGAGCTGGTTCACCTGGTCGGGGTTCGAGACGTCCGCCAGAACGGCAATCGATTTGCCGCCTGCCGCCTGGATCGATTGCACAACGGCATTTGCAAGGGCGCTCGCGCCCACATAGTCAATCACGACGGCGGCGCCTTCGCTCGCCATTCTTGTGGCAATCGCCTTCCCGATTCCCGTGGCGGAGCCGGTCACTACCGCAACTTTATTTTGCAGTTTCATCATTACCCTGAGCCTCGCTCGATTTTATGACCGCAGTCAATTCTCCCGCGTAAGGGTGAAAATAGCATCCTCGTTTCTTCCCCCTCCTGGGAACATCGTGCATATTGGGGTCGGGCTGGCTGGGCTTTTCTAAGGCTCGCTCGGGCGGCAGCCGTTTACAATGGGCCGCTTG
Source organism: uncultured Acidobacteriota bacterium (assembly GCA_963836125.1). Classification (GTDB taxonomy): domain Bacteria; phylum Acidobacteriota; class Terriglobia; order Acidiferrales; family UBA7541; genus Palsa-295. The sequence goes on along the minus strand of CAWIIK010000001.1, from coordinate 202,890 downwards.
GAGGACAACATGTCGAACCTGACCGGCAAGACGCTGTTCATTTCGGGCGCGAGCCGCGGCATCGGCTTGGCGATCGCGCTGCGAGCCGCAAGGGATGGCGCCAACATCGTCGTCACCGGCAAGACCGCGACTCCGCATCCTAAACTGCCCGGCACCGTGTACGAAGCGGCAGCAGCGATCGAGGCGGCCGGGGGCAAGGCTCTACCGATTATTCTTGATATCCGTTTCGAGGATCAGGTTCTCGCAGCCGTGGAGCAGGCAACGCGGCATTTCGGCGGTATCGACATCCTGGTCAACAACGCGAGCGCCATCAGCCTTACGGGCACGCTCGAAACGCGGATGAAGCTCTTTGACCTGATGATGGATGTGGACCTTCGGGGGACCTTCGTATGTTCGCAAGCATGCTTGCCGCACCTTGCCGCGGCCACAAACCCGCACATTCTTACATTGTCGCCGCCGCTCGACATGCGCGCCAAGTGGTTTGCCCCGCACCCCGCTTATACGATCGCGAAATATGGAATGAGCATGTGCGTACTCGGGATGGCTGAAGAATTTCGCGACAGAGGAATCGGCGTCAATGCGCTTTGGCCGCGCACGATCATCGCCACGGCAGCACTAGGAATCATTCCGGGCGCCGATCCCGGACGAGGCCGCAAGCCGGAGATTGTCGCCGACGCTGCCTGGCATATTCTGACGCGCGACAGCCGCGTCACAACGGGAAATTTTTTCATCGACGAAGACGTCCTGGCCGCGGAGGGGATCACCGATTTATCCCAATATGCTGTCGCGCCCTCGACCCCGCTGAAGTCCGACATTTTTCTGGATTGATACCGGACGATACATCGGAATGTCGAGAACCATTCGGCGAAAGCACCGAGGGGACACCGACCGAACTGCGAGATTTTGCCTTGCATTAGCGTGTGTCAAGTGTTAGTTGCTATCGCAATATCTGCGGGGCATGTTAGAGTGGTCCTCGCAAAGTGAAACGCCAGTAGCGCCTCATCGACCCAGGAGATCATTGATGGCCGGCACGAAGATCGCTCGAACCGCTTCATCCCCCAGCGCCAAACACAGCGCGGGAAGGCCCCCAGGCTCGACGAAACCATACCCTCTCGCCACTTCCAAGAAAGCGGCGGCAGGCACCCAGATACCTGGTCTTCGCGAGCGCAAGAAAGTGCGCCTGCGAGGGCAAATCATCGACACTTCGATTCGCCTGTTTCGTAAGCGCGGCTACGAAAACACTCGGGTTGATGACATCGTCCAAATCCTGGAAATCAGCCAGCCGACCTTTTTTCGGTATTTCCCGAGTAAGGATGCGGTTCTGCGCGAAGTAGGCAGGCGGGGGTTTGCCTGCATCAAGGAACGTCTTGAGACCGAGCTGTCGAGCCGCACGTCGACGACGGAGCGTCTTCGCCGGATGTATCAGGGAATGGCGCAGGAAGTGGAGTCGGATCGGCCGCTGTGGCGAGCCGTGGTGCTCTCGGGCGCGATGGATCCGGTGCGTTCGCCAGAGATGCGCCAGCCCGAAGAAATCGCGGTCAGCTTGCTGCGCGAGATTCTTGCGGAGGGGCAGAAGCGAGGTGAAATCACGCGCGACTTCCCGGTCGCCCACCTTGCCGAATTCATGGAGGGACTCTACACGACCGTCGTTCGGCGTTGGGCGGTCGACCTCGCGGGTCCTCACAATTTGAGTGAGCGCGTGCTCAGCGCTGTCGAGTTTTTCCTGCGCGGCGTTCAGGCATGACCGGCCGATCCAGAGAGCGAGTCGACTAGGGCGTTGAGATTTCCTGAGTCTATGAATGAAAGCAGCCGTCCTGCATGAGTTCAAAAAGCCGCTCGCGATCGAGGAAGTCGATCGGCCCAAGCTGGAACCCGACGAAGTCCTGATCAAAGTCGAGGCCTGCGGCGTATGCCATTCCGATTTGCATGTGGCGGACGGCGATTGGCCGCAATTGGCGAAAATCGTCAAGAAGCCGCTGATTCTCGGCCACGAAATCGTCGGGCGCGTCATCGAAATGGGCTCGGGGGTTCGTGACGTTCACGTAGAGGACAGGGTCGGGGTGCCATGGCTGCACTGGAGTTGTGGCGACTGCGAGTTGTGTCAGGAAGGAAACGAAAACCTTTGTGCGCGGCAGAAGATCACAGGCGTCACGGTTGATGGTGGGTACGCTGAATTCATGAAGGCCCCAGCGAGCCACGCACTGAAAATCCCGGACGGCCTTTCCTCGATCGAAGCCGCCCCTCTTTTCTGTGCGGGCGTCACGGTCTACCGGGCGCTCAAACAGGCCAAGATTTCGCGCGGCCAGCGGCTGGCGATCTTTGGCATCGGGGGGCTGGGACACCTCGCCGTACAGATCGGATCCGCGATGGGCGCGGAGATCACCGCGGTCGATATTTCCGAGGAAAAGTTTGCGCTTGCCAAGTCACTCGGCGCCGCACGCGCGTTTCATGCGGCTTCGACCGACGTGGCCAAGCGATTTCGGGAGATGGGCGGGGTCCACGCGGCGCTGGTTACATCGGCGGCGAAGGCGGCGTACGATACGGCGTTTTACAGCGTGCGCCCGGGTGGAATTCTTCTGGTGGTAGGCTTGCCGGCCGAGAACATCTGCTTTCCACCCATTCTCATGGCCGCCCGAGAAATCCGCATGCAAGCTTCCGCCGTCGGCACTCGCAAGGACTTATCGGAGATTCTTCTGATGGCGGTAACGGGCAAAGTCCGGTGCCAAACCGCCGCACGACCGCTCGCCGAAGCCAATCAGGTTCTCGACCAATTGCGGCGCGGGAGCATTTCCGGCCGCATCGTGCTGACTCCTCACTAAGGCGTCCTGCGCAAAATAGGCCCACGGGATACCTCCGCAAACCAACGCGCTTTCATCTTGACGTTAGTCAATTAAATGTGATATTGGCTATCACAATTTCGGAGGGGCCCCGGTGCTGAGAAGGCAACCGGGTTGGGGAATGAAAGCGGTCGACTCGACCGGACCCGTAGGGTGGGAGCGAAAATTCCTGGGCGAACTCACCAACAAATCGGCCACGTACTGAATTACGAGGAGGACCTATGAAGCCTGTCCTAGTGGCGAGTGCCTTTGTTTCGCTGGCGTTGTTGCTGCTGCTCGCAAGTTCTGTCGCGAGCGCGCAGGGCGTGGGCGCCTCGGGTGACATCATCGGGACCGTAACCGATCCGTCGGGCGCGGTCATCCCGAACGCCACGGTCGTTGCGGTCGAGACGGCAAGAGGGACGAGCTATACCGCCCCTACCGGAGAATCGGGGCAATACCGGCTGATCGGACTGCTGCCTGCAACCTACAACGTGACGGTGCGGGTCCCCGGCTTCGCAACGATGACTCAAAACGGAGTGGTCGTCAGCGTAGGCGAGACAACGACCGCCGATTTCAGCCTGAAGGTCGCGGCAACCGGACAAGTTGTGGAAGTTTCCGCGGCGCCGCCCGTGATCGACACACAGAGAGGCAGCGAATCCAATACGCTGACCGAGCAATACATCACGAACCTTCCAATCGATCGGCGCGATTACCTCACTTTCACGCTTTTGCTTCCCGGCGTGTCGAATTCCACCAGGATCGCGGACGATCAGGATTTTCGCGTGAAGCAGACTCCCCAAAGCGGGCTTTCTTTCTACGGGAGTAACGGCCGCGGAAACAGCGTCACCGTGGATGGCGGCGAGGCCCAAGACGACAGCGGCGGCGTCCGCTTGACCGTGAGCCAGGATGCCGTCGAGGAGTTCCAGGTGAATCGCAGCAATTACGCCGCCGATCTCGGCGGGGCCAGCGGCGCGACCATCAACATCGTTACGAAGTCAGGGACGAACGACGTGCATGGGACCCTGTACAGTTACTTCCGCAACGACGCCCTGGATGCACGCGACCCGTTCGCCTTCAGTTCCGCGCTGGCGCCCGACCCCACGTTCAGCAACTTTAACTTTGATTCCGTCGGCGCGCCCGTGAAGAACAGCCTGAGCCGGTATCAATATGGGGGCACCGTAGGATTTCCGATCAAGAAGGACAAGACCTTCTTATTTGTGGCATTCGAAGGCCTGCTGCAGAACTCGCAGAATTCGGTGCCGCTGCTGACGAACAGTTCGATCTTCCTCGGACCGAGTCCTCTCGCGGCATCGAACCCGTTTCCGACAAGCGACCCGAGATTCACACAGCAGGCGATTGTCACGGCTCTAGCGACTGAACCAGGGAATCCGATGGTCCCTTGCATCAACAACCCCAATGGGACAACTACGAGCCTGCCCGCTCAGAGCTGTGCGGGAGCGCTCGCGACCGGGTTGACAGTCAGCCCTGTAACGGGCCTACCCGGCACGGTTCAGAATGCAGTGAATCAATACCTCATCAGCCAGTTTGAAAACAACGGAGGAGTATTTCCGTACAACACGCGCGAGTACTTGGTATCGGGACGCCTTGACCACCGCGTCGACAACTCAAACCAGCTCTTTCTTACGTATCGGTACGGGCATGATCTCGAGGAAAACCCCGACGTGCAATCGCTGAACGGCTTTTCAGCGGGCAGTTCGGTCCACACCTATGACAGCACGCTCCAGGGGGCCTGGTTCCATGAGCTCAGCCCGAGCGCTCAGAACGAACTGCGGTTGCAGTACGATTACGAGGGCTTTAACGTGATTCCGAATGAGCCGGCCGAAGTAAATCTCCAAATCCCCGGCTTTGCCAATAATTTGGGAACGAACATCTTCCTGCCTGACTACGTCATCCTCCGCCGTTATGAATTCGCGGACAACTTCACGCTGATTCGCGGCAACCATACGATGAAGTTCGGCGGCTCCGAGCTCCTGCGCGGCGACCACTCTGAGTCGCATACCTACTTTCCCGGCCGCATCGTCTTTGGGTCGCTGCCCGGCGGCATCCTGAGCGACTGCCTGGCTGTGCCGGCGGCCTGCGGACTTTCCCCCTCGCTGGGCTCGGCAAGCATCAACTCTCTGCAGTCGGCTTCTTTGGGACTGCCCCAGTTTTATCAACAGGCCTTCGGCGATGCCGATTACCCGGCCTACACGCGTCCGCTGACAGGGTTGTATGGGCAAGACTCGTGGAAAGTTACGTCCAATTTCACACTGAATTTTGGGCTCCGCTACGAAATCGATTCGCAATTCCAGCCATTAAACACCTATTACGGCGATGTGGCCCCGCGGCTCTCTTTTGCTTGGGATCCGTTCAAGGACCACAAGACTGTGATCCGTGGCGGGTATGGGATTTTCTACGGCCCGATTGATTCCCAGATTCCGCAGGTAGATTTGAGTTTGGGAGTTTTGAACAAGAATCACAGTACGGTCGAGAACCATAACAACGCGGCCCAGATTCCCGACCAGGTAAACAACCTGGTTGGGACCTGCGGGGTTGATTTTCCTCCTTTCCCTCCCGGCACACCTGTAATTCCTCCCGGAGGCAACAGCCCCTGTACGCGATACATTTCGATTTATGCGGATCCGCTCACCGCGACCGGGCTGCCAATTCAGAACTCGGCGGTCGTGTTTCAGACGCTCTTTGCAGAGGGCGCGATCCAGTGCACGACCCCCACCGCGGGAAATAACGCCTGCATCACGCCGGCGGAGGTAGAGCCGTTGGGGATCGGCGTCGCGAACGGTGGTCCAATCTCACCGCTCAGTGTGCTGTTTAGCAACCCGCCCGACTACAAACCTCCTTACTCGCAACAGGCGTCGATTGGAATTGAGCGGGAAATTAGCCCTGGATTCTCCATTTCGCTGAGCGGAATTTATTCCCATACGCTCCGCCTCCCGGTAGCGATTGACACGAATCTGCTGAAGGCACCGCTTGTTTCACTGCCGCTTGCGAACGGCACAGTGACCACGTACCGCGACTGGTATACCGATTCGGCCATCGATCCGTACAGTCTGATCACCGGGAACCCGTCCCCCTGTGCGCCCACGATGGCAAACCCCAATCAGGCGTTCAACTGCTTCGTGAATCCGCTGGTCGTGCAGAATAACCAATACACGTCCGCGGCATCCGCCCTCTACGAGGGAGGGATCCTCGAAATCAGAAAGCGATTCAGCGATCACTTCACGGTGTTCGGAAATTACACCTACAGCAAAGCCTTTGACACATCGACGGATTACAACACGGACTACGGACCGCAGGATCCGACGGACTTGGGCCTGGATCGCGGCCTCTCCGCGTTCGATCAACGGCATAAGGTAGTGATCGCCGGGGTGGTCGACAGCCCGTCGAAGCAAGCCATCCTCTCAGGCTTTCAGTTGGCTCCGATCTTCACCTACAACAGCGGGCATCCCTTCAATCTACTGGTGGAAGGAGAAGACAACGGCGACAACCACGTGACGAATGAACGGCCGATCGGGGCCGCGCGCGACACCGGTCTTGGCCCAAATCTTATCGACTTCGACATGCGCCTGACCTGGCAACACAAATTAACCGAAAGGTTGAATTTGCAACTCACGGCGGAGGGATTCAACATAGCAAATCGGACAAACTTCGCCAGCGTGAACAACGAGGTAGAGCCGTTGTTTGGTCTTCCGACTGCTCTCGGCGGAGAAGGCGAGACCACTTTCAACGTGCATGGGATTCGACCCGGTGCACTTCTTCCAGGCGGGGGAACGGCGACGCCCAGCACGCCGCTCGCATTCACGTCGGCGTTCCCTATGCGCGAGTTTCAGTTTGGCGCGCGCTTCAATTTTTGAGCTTGCTTCACCCCTGCGGGACCGCGGCCCCGGCCCGGTAAACGACTGCGCATGCGCGGTGAGCAGATGTTTGAGGAGAGTGTCCGGGCAATGAACGTGAAGCATCTGTTCGACCTCACGGGGCGCGTGGCCATCGTCACCGGGGGCTCGGTTGGCCTTGGGCGCCAGATGGCCGAGGGGCTTGCGGAAGGGGGCGCCAGCCTTGTGCTGTGTGCGCGCAAGAAAGAGCGCTGTGAACAAGCTGCCGAGGAACTGAAGGCGCTCGGCGCGAAAACTCTTGCACTCGGATGCGACGTGAAAAATCCGGCGAGCGTTCAGGAGCTTGTGGACGTCACGATGTCGCAATTTGGGCGGATCGATATTTTGATAAACAACGCGGGCACGTCATGGGGAGCGCCCGTGGAAGAGATGCGCCTCGAGCAATGGAACAAGGTGATCGAGACGAACCTGACGGGGACGTTCCTCTGCTGCCAGGCGGCGGGCAAGTTCATGACCGCACAGAAGCGCGGAAAGATCATCAATATTGCGTCGACCGCCGGACTGCGAGGTTCGCCGCCAGATTTTCAAGCGATCGGATATCACGCCAGCAAGGGGGGAGTGATTGCGTTCACCAAAGATTTGGCTCGCAAATGGGCGGTCCACAACGTCCACGTAAACGCCATCGCGCCGGGATGGTTTCCGACGCACATGTCCCAAGTTCTGATCGAACGAAACCGGGAAAACCTTCTGCGAGGAATTCCGTTGGGACGATTCGGCGGCGAACATGATTTGAAAGGCGCTGCCGTCTTCCTGGCGTCGGATGCTTCCGATTTCATCACGGGAGACGTGCTGGTGGTGGACGGGGGACAATCCGCTTAGGACCGAGATGCCATGAACGTTCCACTCACACCCATAAGATTCTTGCGTTACGCCGAGCAACAATTTCCCGACAAAACGGCCGTCGTGTGCGGAAATGAGCGGTTTACGTATCGTCAACTGGCGGAGCGCGTGGATCGCCTCGCAGGTGCGCTGCCGAAGGCCGGGGTCGAGCGGGGCGACCGAGTCGCATTTCTGAGCTTGAATTGCCACCGATTGCTCGAGGCGTATTTTGGCGTTCTCGAAGCCAAGGCGGTGCTGCTTCCGCTGAACATTCGTCTGGCCCCGGACGAGCTCACCTACATTCTGAACGACGCGGGGGCCAAGATTCTGTTTTTGGAAAAAGATTTCCTGGGCCTGGTGGATTCGTTTCGCCAAAGGCTTTGCGCGGTGCAGTCGTTTTTTCTGCTGAGCGGGGCGCCACAGGCACCCTGGCTCGCGCGCGAGAATTATGAGGAGCTTGTGGCGGCTGCCACACCCGATCGGCCGGACATAGTGGAATTCGACGAGAACGCGGTCGCCGAACTCTTTTACACCAGCGGGACGAGCGCCAATCCGAAGGGTGTGATGCTGACCCATCGAAACGTCTACCTTCACGCGCTGAGCAGTCTGCTATCCCATGAGACCTCAACCGATGGCGTGCACCTCCATACCATCCCGCTTTTTCATGCGAACGGGTGGGGCGCCGCACATACGATCACGTTCAGGGGTGCTAGGCATGTGATGATGTCGCGTTTTGAGCCGACCGAGGTATTCCGGCTGATCGAACAGGAGCGAGTGCAAAGCCTCGGCGTTGTGCCGGCTATGGCCATCGCGCTGGTGAACTGCCCGGAACGCAAGAACTACGATTTGAGCAGCCTGAAGTGGATCAATATCGGCGGCGCAGCGTCCTCCCCGACACTCGTTCGGGAAGTAGAAGAGAAATTGGGATGCACGTGCTTCGCCGGATATGGGCTCACGGAGACAGCGCCGGTGCTCTCCGTTTCTTCCATGAAACCGGGGCTTCAGTGGGCGGGCGAGAAACGTTTTGTGGGCCAGGCGATGACCGGCTACGCCATCCCCGGCGTCGAACTCCGCGTCGTAGACGCGAACGACAACGACGTGCCCCGCGACGGGCAGGCCGTCGGCGAGATTATCGCGCGCGGCGACGGTGTGATGGAAGGCTACTGGAAACAACCTGAGGCCACCGCACAAGCCATGCGCGGCGGGTGGTTTCACAGCGGAGATCTGGCGACTTGGGACCAGGATGCATACATCCTCCTCGTCGATCGTCAGAAAGACATTATCGTGAGCGGCGGGGAAAACATTTCGTCGCTCGAAGTCGAGAAAACGCTGCTCGCGCATCCGGGTGTGCTCGAAACCGCCGTCATTCCGGTGCCGGACCAAAAGTGGGGCGAGGTGCCCAAGGCTTTGGTGGTGCTGAAATCCGGAGCGCAAGCGAGCGAAGCCGAGTTGATTGAATTCTGCCGGTCGCGCCTGGCGCACTACAAATGTCCGCGGTCAATTGATTTCCTCGAAAGCCTGCCCAAGACCGGCACGGGGAAAGTCCTCAAGAGAGATCTGCGCAAGAAATATTGGCAAGGGCGGGAAACAATTCGTCCGGAAATCGCCGAACCGACTCGAAAAGGATCGTCTGCGTAGCCAATCGAGCCGCCGTCCGGCTGGCGCAAACGCGGAAGGAGTCGCCCGAAGTGGATCTGAATCTGAATGCCGAGGAAAAGCAGTTTCGCGACGAACTGCGTGCGTGGCTCGGCGCCAACGTTCCGAAGGATTGGGCCGAGTGGCGCGAGAAGCCGCTCGAGGAGTCTTTCCCTTACTTGCGGGCCTGGCAACGGAAGCTCGATGAGGGCCGCTGGGCCGCCGTTTCCTGGCCGAAGGAATACGGCGGCCGCAGCGCGACGCTGATGCAGCAGGCCATTTTCTGGGAAGAGATGGCGCGCGCCCAAGCGCCGTCCATGGCAAACGCCCTTGGCCTGGGATTGATCGGTCCCACGATCATCCGGTACGGCACGGAAGCACAAAAACAGCGATTCGTTCCCAAGATTCTCAGCGCCGAAGAAATCTGGTGCCAGGGCTTTTCCGAACCGAACGCGGGCTCCGATCTCGCAGGCCTGCAGACGGAGGCGCGGCTGGACGGCGACCACTATGTCGTCAACGGGCAGAAGGTGTGGACCAGCTTCGGTTGGGTGGGCGATTGGTGCGAGCTGGTCGTCCGTACCGACCCAAACGTGCCCAAGCACAAGGGATTGACGGTTTTGCTTGTGGACATGAAATCGCCCGGCGTCGACGTTCGCCCGCTGCGCCAGATGACGGGCGAGAGCGAGTTCAATGAGCTTTTCTTCCGCAATGTGCGCGTCCCGGCGGAAAACGTGCTCGGCAAAGTGAACGACGGCTGGAACGTGGCCGTCAGCACGTTGATGTACGAGCGCGGATCGTACGGCGCGCGCCTGTACCTCATTTTCAAACGGAATATCGAGCGGCTGATCGAACTCGCGCGCACGGTGCAAAGAAACGGGCGGCCGGCTGCCGGGGACCCGCTCGTGCGGCAGAAGCTCGCCCAGTGTTACGCCGAGATCGAAATTATGCGCTTGAATCAGCTGCGCGCCTTCAGCCGGGTCACCGCAACGGGCGTGCCCGGCCCGGAGGGGTCAATTCAGAAGATCTTTTGGAGCGAACTCAATCAGCGGCTCCAACAAGTCGCGCAGGAGTTGCTCGGCCCGTACGGGCAACTGGTGGGCGGGGATCGCCACGCGGTGGACAAGGGCATATGGTCCTACGGTTATCTGCGAACGCGCGGGAACACGATCGAAGCGGGGACCTCGGAGGTTCAGCGCAATATCATCGGACATTTCGTTCTCGGGCTGCCCAGGAGCTATTGAGGCGATGGAATTCGGACTGAGCGAGAGCCAACGACTGCTCAAAGACAACGCGCGGAAGTTCTTCGCAGGCGAGTGCCCCATCAAAGAAGTGCGGCGCCTGATGGAAACCGATACCGCCTACGACGAAGCGCTGTGGGCAAAGATGGCCGAGCAGGGCTACACGGGAATCATTTTCCCCGAAGAGTATGGCGGCGTCGGACTCGGCAAAGTGGACTTGATTCTCCTGATGGAGGAAGCGGGACGCGCGCTTTTGCCGGGGCCGTTTTTCTCGACCGTTGCTCTGGCCGGCGCCGCATTGGACCTAACGGGAACACCGGAGCAGAAAAACAGGTACCTTCGGCCGATCGGCGGCGGCGAAGCGAGATCGACCGTCGCGATGCTCGAAGACACCGCGAGTTGGAAGGTGGCGGACGTCGAGATGGCAAGCGCGAACGGAAAGCTGACCGGAGAAAAGCTCTTCGTACCCGATGCCATGGTGGCGGACTTCATCATCGTTGTCGCTCGAGATGGCGTTTTCGTGGTGGACGCGAAGGCAAAGGGAATGGACGTCGAGCCGATGGAGGCCATGGACCTGACGCGCAAGTTGTACTCGGTGCGATTCAACAATACGCCCGCGGAAAAGCTGGGCAATGCCGCAGGCCTGGCGCGGGCGCTCGATCTTGCCGCCACGGCTTTGGTTGCGGAGATGGTGGGTGGAATGCAGCGAACGCTCGATATCACCGTCGAATACGCGAAGATGCGCAAGCAGTTCGGCAAGCCGATCGGCATGTTTCAGGCCGTGCAACACCAGTGCGCGGACATGTACGTCGAGACGGAGTCCGCGCGCTCGGCGGCCTATTACGCGGCGTGGGCGCTCGAAGAGAATGTGCCGGGCGCCGCCGTTGCCGTCTCCATTGCGAAGATGTACGCAAGCGATGCGGGACGCACGGTCGGCAATCGGGGCATTCAGGTGCACGGCGGAATGGGTTTCACCTGGGAAAACGATCTTCATCTCTATTACAGACGCGCCAAGGTTTCCGAGACCACTTTCGGCGATTCGACCTATCACCGCGAGCGCCTTGCGGGACTCGTGATCGACGCCGGAGCGGCCTCGACCTAAAGCGCCGAGAAGCTCAACGAGAGACAGCGAAATTCCATGAGCGATCTTGTACAACTCACCAAGGCCGGCGGGATTGCGGTGATTACGATCAGCAATCCTCCGGTAAACGCTTTGAGCCCGGGCGTGCCGGAGGGCATTTCCGAAGCGGTCGCGCAGATTGGCAAAGATGACGATGTTCGGGCGGCTGTCCTCATCGGTAAAGGACGCACCTTCGTCGCCGGCGCGGATATCAGGGAATTCGCCAAGCTCACTTCCGGCAACAGGCAGCGAGGCGCCGGCCTCTTGCCGCTGCTCCTTCAAATCGAGGATTCTCTGAAACCGGTCGTGATGGCCATTCACGGCACGGCGTTCGGCGGCGGGCTGGAGCTCGCCATGGCCGGCCACTACCGGGTGGCCGCGCCGGGCGCAGAGGTCGGCCAGCCTGAAGTAAAGCTCGGCATCATACCGGGGGCGGCCGGGACTCAGCGCCTTCCCCGGCTTGCGGGAGTGGCCAAGGCCGTGGAAATGTGCGCCAAGGGCGATCCGCTCAAAGCGGAAGAGGCGTTGAAGCTCGGCATTATCGACCGAATCATCGAAGGGGATTTGCTCGAAGGCGCTGTTCGCTTCGCGCAAGAAGTCGCCGGCCGTCCTGTGCGGAAAACACGCGAGATCGAAGGAAAACTTGGAACGCCCGAGCTGAATGCCCCGATCTTCGCTGCCGCGCGCGAAGGCGCCCGCAAAAAGCAGCGCGGGATGAGGGCGCCGCTTTCGGCGATTGATGCAGTCGAAGCCGCCACGAAGCTCCCTTTCGAGGAGGGTTGCCGGGCAGAAGAACGGTTGTTTATCGAATGCTTGAATTCAGATCAGTCCAAGGCGCTCATCCACGTTTTCTTTGGCGAGCGCGAGGTGGCGAAGATCCCGGACGTGCCAAAACAGACGCCGACGATTCCGGTGCATAGCGTTGCCGTCGTGGGCGCGGGCACGATGGGCGGTGGCATCGCGATGGTGTTCGCCAATGCAGGTATTCCTGTGCTGCTCAAAGAGGAGGGACAGGAAGCGCTCGACCGGGGTATGGCCAAGATACGCACAAATTATGACGGCTCGGTGAATCGCGGCCGCTTCACAGAACAGTTCGTGGATGAACGGTTGAAGCTGATTCGGCCGACGCTCACCTACGATGGATTCAAGGAAGCTGACATGGTGGTCGAAGCGGTGTTCGAGGGCATGGCGCTGAAGAAGCAAGTCTTCGCCGAGCTCGACCGCGTGTGCAAGCCCGGAGCGATTCTCGCCACCAACACGTCCACTCTGAACGTCGACGAGATCGCTTCGAGCACGTCCCGGCCCGGATCGGTGATCGGCACTCATTTTTTCAGTCCCGCAAACGTCATGCGGCTGCTCGAAATTGTCCGGGGGAAAAAATCCGACAAGGATGTGATCGCCACGTGCATGCAACTATCGAAGAAGCTGGGAAAGGTCGGAGTGCTTGTCGGCAACTGCCGCGGTTTTGTCGGCAACCGCATGTTCCATCCCTACGTGCGCGAGTCGGTCTTCTTGGTCGAAGAGGGCGCAAGCGTCGAGGCAGTCGATCGAGCGCTTGTTGAATTCGGCATGGCCATGGGGCCGTTGGCTGTCGGGGATCTCGCGGGGCTCGATGTGGGCTGGCGCATTCGCAATGAATATCGTCACCTTGAAAAGCCGGGAATCCGGCGGGCGATGGCCGGAGACCGCTTGTGCGAGATGGGACGCTACGGCCAAAAAACCGGCGCAGGTTGGTACAAGTACGACGAAAATCGCCGCGCGATTCCCGATCCCGAAGTCGCCGCCCTCGTGCGCGAGTGGGCTGCGGAAGCAGGGATTCCGCAGCGGCAGATTTCCGCGGATGAAATCGTCGATCGCTGTGTCTATGCGCTCGTCAACGAGGGCGCGCGCATTCTCGAGGAAGGTTACGCCCTCCGCTCGGTCGACATCGATATCATCTACCTTAACGGCTACGGCTTTCCCGCGGTTCGCGGCGGGCCGATGTGGTTCGCCGACGCCGTAGGACTTGGGAAAGTGTACGACCGCGTTTGCGAGTTTCATAGGCAACATGGCGTGCTTTGGGAACCGGCCCCGCTGCTAAAGCAGTTGGCCACGCAGGGCAAGACGTTTGCCGGCTTCAACGCGGCCGGCGGCGCGGCCGCGTAACGCCCGGGATTCGATTCGCTCGGAGAGAGTATGAGAGAAGCGGTGGTGGTGGCTAGTTCGCGGACGGCGCTCGCGAAGTCGTATCGCGGATCCTTCAACCTTACGCGCCCCGATGAACTTGCCGCGCACTCGATCCAGGACGTTCTGCGCAAGACGCCCAAGCTCGATCCCAGGGAAATCGAGGATGTGGTGCTCGGGTGCGCACAGCCTCACGGTCCGCAGGGGCAAAACGTGGCTCGCGTCTCAGCGATGCTGGCCGGGCTGCCGACATCGGTCGCCGGCACGACGATCAATCGGTTCTGTTCATCCGGCTTGCAGGCAATTGCCCTGGCCGCGCATCAAATTGTGGCCGAGGGTGTGGACGCGGCAATCGGCGGAGGCGTCGAGAGTATCAGCCTCACGCCGCGCGACTCCTACCCGCATCCGGTGCTACTCGAAAGGCTGCCCGGGCTGTACATGGTAATGGGCGTCACCGCCGAGGTTGTTGCCAAGCGATACAAAATCGGCCGCCGGGCGCAGGACGAGTACGCTCTCCTGAGCCAGCAGCGCACAGCGCGCGCGCAGACCGCAGGTTTTTTCGACGATGAGATCGCGCCGATGCGCGTGACGCGGGCCATCCTCGACAAGAAAACGGGCGAGACGATTGGGAAAGAAGAAGTGTGCGTGGACCGGGATGAGTGCAATCGCCCGGACACGACGCTCGAAGGTTTGCTCGCTCTGAAACCCTATTTCGATCCCGATAGCGGTCAGGGCACGGTCACCGCAGGCAATACATCACAGCTCTCGGATGGCGCGTCGGCCACGCTTTTGATGTCCCGCGAACGCGCCGACCATCTGGGCATTCCTTACCAGCTGATTTTCCGCGGCTTTCAGATCTCGGGCTGCGATCCGGATGAGATGGGCATCGGTCCGGTGTTTGCTGTTCCAAAATTGCTGAAGCGCACGGGCATGCGGACCGATGATATCGATCTTTGGGAACTGAACGAAGCATTTGCCGTCCAGGTAATCTTTTGCCGCGACCGGCTGGGAATCGATCCCGAAAAGCTGAACGTCAACGGCGGCTCGGTTTCGATCGGTCATCCCTACGGAATGACCGGCTCGAGGATGGTCGGGACGATTGCCAATGAAATGGCGCGACGCAAAGCGCGCTACGGCGTGGTAACAATGTGCGTCGGCGGCGGGCAGGGCGCTGCGGGCTTGTTTGAAACAGCCGGCTGAGTTTCAAGGAATCGCGGGTGCCCATGGCCGACCTTCGAGACCGTCCCACCCAGGTGAGAGCCGGTGAGGAACTCGACCTGGCGAGGCTCGAACCATTCTTGCTGAGTCATTTCCCCGGCAACGCGGGTCCTGTTCGCATTGAACAGTATCCGAGCGGACATTCCAACCTGACGTACCTTGTGAGGCTCGGCGACCGGGAGATCGTGTTGCGGCGACCTCCCTTCGGCAGCAAGGTCAAAACCGCGCACGATATGAGCCGCGAGTATCGCGTCCTGTCGAAACTGCACGCCACGTACCCTGTGGCGCCAAAGGCACTCTTGTTTTGCGACGACCTATCGATATTGGGTTCGCCCTTTTACCTCATGGAACCGATCCGAGGAGTCATCATCCGCAGAGATCCGCCCGCAGGGTTGCCGTTTACGGCCGAGACTGCGCGCAGTCTCAGTGAATCATTCGTCGACAATCTCGTCCGGCTGCACGGATTGGACTATGCGGCGTCTGGTCTGGCCGATCTCGGCAGGCCGCAGGGATATGTCGAACGGCAGGTGCATGGCTGGATCGCGCGGTATTACGGTTCCCAGAGTCACGACCTTCCCGAAGTCGGGCGCATCTCCGCCTGGCTGACGGATCACATTCCTCCTGCAACCGAGCCTACATTGATCCACAATGACTATAAGTATGACAACATCGTGCTGGATCCCAGCGACATCACTACAATCGTAGGAGTTCTGGACTGGGAGATGTCTACGGTCGGCGATCCGCTGAGCGATCTGGGCACGTCTTTGGCGTACTGGGTCGACCCGCAAGATCCGGAGGAATTGCAGCGCATTCGCTGGTGTCCTTCAACCGACGCCGGCAGTATGACGCGCTCTCAGCTCGTCGAGCGCTACGCGCGAAAGACCGGACGCGATGTCTCGAACATAGCCTTTTATCTCGCATTCGCCCGACTCAAACTTGCGGTGATTGTGCAACAGATTTACTACCGCTACCATCAGGGCCTGACAAGGGATCCGCGCTTCGCCTCAATGCCGGAAGTGGTTGAGACCCTCCTGCGCGCTTCCCTGCACTCCACACAGCACCCGACGATTTGACGTTTCTCAGACCGCGGCGCACCGTTCGGGGTCCGAACGGCTCAACGAGGCGTGGCTTCGGCCGGAGGCTTGGCCCATTTGCGAAGTTCCTGTTTGGCAATCGCCTCTATGTGAACCTCGTCCGGCCCGTCGGCCAATCGAAGCGTTCGCACGCCCGCCCACGCGGCCGCGAGGAACGTGTCTTGCGACACTCCCGCGCCGCCGTGGGCCTGAATGGCACGATCCAACACCTGCAGAGCCACTCTTGGGGCGACCACCTTGATCATCGCGATTTCTCCCCGCGCCGCTTTATTGCCGACGGTATCCATCCGATAAGCGGCTTTCAGGGTGAGTAAGCGAGCTTGCTCGATCTCCATGCGCGAGGCCGCAATGTCGGCTCGGATAGTTCCCTGCTCGGCGAGCGGCTTGCCAAACGCGACGCGCGACTGCACGCGCTTGCACATCGTTTCCAGGGCGCGCTCGGCCAAGCCAATGCATCGCATGCAGTGATGTATGCGCCCCGGGCCGAGGCGCCCCTGGGCAATTTCAAATCCCTGGCCTTCGCCGAGCAACATGTTCGATGCCGGAACACGGACATTTTCAAATGTGACGTCGCCATGGCCGTGAGGCGCATGGTCGTAGCCGAAGACCCTGAGCAACCGCTCGACCTTCACGCCCGGCGCGTCCATCGGCACCAGGATCATGGATTGCTGCTTGTGAGCCGGCGCGGAGGGATCGGTCTTGCCCATGAAGATGGCGACCTTGCAGCGCGGATCGCCCGCTCCCGATGCCCACCACTTCCGGCCGTTGAGAACGTACTCATTGCCGTCCCGAACGATGCGGGCCTCGATGTTCGTCGCATCCGATGACGCCACGCTCGGTTCCGTCATCGCGAAGCACGACCGGATCTCCCCCGCAAGCAGCGGTTTGAGCCAGTGTTCTTTTTGCTCCGGCGTGCCGTAGCGCGCGAGTACTTCCATGTTGCCCGTATCCGGCGCCGAGCAATTGAACACCTCGGGCGCCATCTGGCTGCGGCCCATGATCTCGCAGAGCGGCGCGTACTCGAGATTCGTCAGCCCCGCGCCGTGCTCATCGTCCGGCAGGAACAAGTTCCAGAGTCCGGCGGCGCGGGCTTTCGCCTTAAGCTCCTCGACGATCTTTGCGGGCCGCCGCCGATTCTGCTGGACCTCCTCGCCAAAGCGTTGCTCATTGGGATAGACGTGCTCGTCCATGAACGCCTGCAGGCGGCGCTCGACAGTCTTTGCTTTGCCGCTCGATTCGAATATCACTGGGGTGTCTTATCTGCCGGTGAAAGAGGGTGCGCGCTTCTCGAGGTAATGCGCGACACCCTCCTTGAAATCTTCACTCTTCAGGCTCGCCAGCATCTCGCGTTCGGCAAGTTCAAATGCCTCCGAGAGACTTTGGAACATCGCCTCATACACCTGCCGCTTCATCACGCGCAAGGAACGCGGACTCACGCTTGAAGCCATTTCGCGCGCGTTCTCCCGCACCTTGTCCGAAAACACGTCTTGCGGGAACACCTGGTTCACCAATCCGATTCGCAACGCTTCGGCCGCGTCGATCGTGCGTGCGGAAAAGAGGAGATCGAGCGCGTTCGGAATGCCCACAAGACGCGGCAACATCCACGCCATTCCGTACTCTGCCACCAGGCCGCGACGCGCGAAGGCGGTGCTGAGGCGAGCGCTGTCGGAGGCCCATCGGAGATCGCAATACAGCCCGATCACAAGCCCTAATCCGACGGCGGGTCCGTTGAGAGCGGCGATCACCGGCTTCCCGACCTCGAGGAAATACGAATATTTCTTCTGAAAGTCGGGCCGGATGCCTTCGCGAAGCACGCTCGCACTTATTGCCCGCCGTTTGCCGCTCTCATCGAGGCCCTCGTTCGCGACGTTGCCGAGAAGCGACATGTCCGCGCCGGCGCAGAACCCTCGGCCCGCGCCAGTCAGCACGATCACGCGCACGCCGTCGTCCCGCTCGGCTCCTTCGACCGCCGCACGTACTTCCTGCTCCATGATCGCGGTCCAGGCATTCAGTTTGTCGGGGCGATTCAGAGTGATGGTCGCGACCCGGTCGGCGACCTGGTAAAGCGTTTCCTGGCTAGCCATGGTGGGGCGATTATATACAACTGGGAATCGGTTAGTCGCTCTCTTCTATAACCGACTATCAGAATGCGGATCGGATCGATCGAAGACTCAAGGTGCGGAAGCGAATCACGAGACCTGCGGTCTCGCGTGCTCCAGAGTGAAAGAACTTGCCAATACGATTCCCTTGCGTTATAAGACCGCCAGACTGGGACAATTGCGCCGCGCGGCAATTTAAGTCCCGACACCCGGTGGCTCGTTGCCAGCTTCCATGCGACTTCAGTTGGAGAATCAGGGTGTCTTCTCCTGTGGATGCCCAGAGGAAGTGCGATGAACTTCGAGGCTGACGCTTTCATTAGCTACGCGCACCTGGACAACGTGGAGCTGATAGAGGGCGGCAAGGGGTGGGTCACCAATCTTCATCGCGCGCTCGAAGTTCGCCTCGGGCAGTTGCTGGGCAAGCGGCCTCAGGTCTGGCGTGATCCCAAGCTCAGTGGCAACGATGTCTTCGCCGACGCTCTCGTGGAGCGCCTTCAGCGCGTGGCCGCGTTGGTGTCCGTGGTTTCGCCCCGCTATATCAAGTCTCAATGGGCTCGCAAGGAACTTGCTGAGTTCTGGAAGGCCGCTGAGCAGCAGGGCGGCGTCCGTTTTCGCGACAAGGCGCGTATCTTCAAAATCCTCAAGACGCCAGTTCCTCCCGAGGCGAATCCCCCCGAGTTGCAGCCACTGCTCGGTTACGAATTCTTCAAGGTCGACCCGGACACCGGAAGAATCCATGAGCTTGACGAAGTTTTCGGGGCCGAGGCGCAGAGAGATTTCTGGATTCGGCTTGACGATCTGGCCCACGATATTTGCTGCATGTTGGAAATGCTGGAGGCCTCTGAGATCCCCGGCCAGCGGAGCGGCCCGATCGAGAATGGAACGGTCTTTCTGGCTGAGACGACTTCCGACCTTCGAGAGCAGCGCGAAGCGATCAAAAGAGACCTGCAACAACACAACTACACGGTCTTTCCGACTCGGATACTCCCTCTTCTAGCGCCGGAATTAAGGGCGGCAGTGCGCGAAGATCTGGCTCAATGCCGGATGTCCATTCACCTCGTGGGCAAGAGGTACAGCTTTGTTCCCGAAGCGAGCGCCCAGTCCCTGTTGGAAATCCAGAACGAGCTGGCCATCGAGCGAGGCAGGCAAGGCGGTTTTTCGCGGCTGTTGTGGATTCCTCCCGGCCTGCAAATCGAAGATGAAAGACAGCGGAAGGTCGTGGAACGGCTGCGGCTCGATCCTCGCATCCAACTGGAAGCGGACCTGCTCGAAACCTCGCTCGAGGACTTGCGGACTGTGATCCAGGACCGGCTCAAACAGGACCAAAAAACCGCTGCGTCGCCGCCGGCAATTGTCGGCGGGAGCGGAAGCGTCGCTCAGCTCTACCTGATTTACGACCAGCGCGATACGGCTGAGGCGTCGCCCTGGGCCGATTTTCTCTTCGAGCATGGATTCGAAGTCATCCGCCCGGTTTTCGAGGGAGACGAGGCAGAAGTTCGCGAATACCACGAGGAAAACCTTCGAAGTTGTGATGGCGCGCTGATTCTATACGGGTCGGCAAGCGAGTGCTGGCTCCGCCGAAAGCTGCGCGAACTCCAGAAGAGCGCCGGCTACAACCGCACCAAGGCGAGCCCTGTAATCGGGATTGCCCTGATTCCTCCGAAAACACCGGAAAAAGAGTGCTTCCGAACTCACGATGCCATCATCATCCCGCAGCTGGCCGGTTTTTCACGGGATTCACTGCAGCCTTTTATCTCTCGACTTAAACTCTAATGGGAGGCCGTAGTTGATGCCCCCCGGCCCACTGTTCAATCCTTTCCCCGGCTTGCGCCCGTTTGAGCCTGACGAGGACCACCTGTTTTTCGGCCGGGAAAAACAGATCGACGAGCTTCTGCGGCGTCTGCGTTCGTGTCGCTTCTTGGCCGTAATCGGGAGTTCTGGAAGCGGCAAATCATCGCTGATCCGTTCGGGACTAATCCCCTCTCTCCAAAGCGGATTCATGGCCAAGGCAGGCTCGAGTTGGCGAATTGCCACGCTTCGGCCGGGAGAGGATCCGGCCGGAAATCTGGCGGCTGCTCTCAACCTACCGGATGTGCTGGGGGCGAACACAGAGCTGGGCAGTACAAATCGCGTGCTGTTGGAAGCCACCCTGCAACGCGGCACTTTGGGACTCGTTCAGGCGGTTCGTCAGGCGAGGATTCCACCACACGATAATGTCCTCGTAGTCGTCGACCAGTTCGAGGAGCTGTTCCGTTTCCGGCAAAACCGCCAGGCGGGCAGCTCCCGTGACGAAGCGGTCGCGTTCGTCAAACTGCTCCTCGAAGCGGCACAGCAGGAGCACGTATCGATTTACGTCGTCGTGACCATGCGTTCTGATTTCATCGGTGAATGTATGGAGTTTGCCGGCCTGCCGGAAGCGATCAACAACGGCCAATACCTTGTTCCGCGCATGACCCGTGACGAGCTTCGCTCCGCGATCACCGGCCCCGTCGCCGTCGGAGGCGCGGAAATTACTCCGCGGCTCATTCTCCGGTTGCTCAACGAAGTGGGCAACGACCACGATCAGTTGCCCATACTCCAGCATGCGCTCATGCGCACATGGGACGATTGGCAACGTGATCCGCAAGCCGGACCCATCGATGTCGCGCACTACGAAGCCATCGGAACCATGCGTCAGGCCCTCTCCTTGCACGCCGAAGAAGCCTACCAGGAGACCGTCTCCGGCCAGCGCGAGAAGATTGTCGAACGGATGTTCAAGGCCCTGACAGACACCTTTTCCGATCCGCGTGGCATCAGACGGCCCACTTCCACGAAGCAACTGGCTGCGGTGTGCGAAACGTCGGAGTCAGACGTAATAGAGGTTGCCGAGATTTTCCGGCGTCCCGGTCGATCTTTTCTGATGCCGCCGCCGGCCAAGCCGCTCGACTCAAGATCGATTATCGATATTTCCCACGAAAGCCTGATGCGGTGCTGGTCTCGCTTGATCGCATGGGCGGAAGAAGAACGGCTCTCCGCCCGCGCGTATGCCCGTGTCTCGCAGGCCGCGGCATGGTTTGAGGAAGGCACCGCGGATCTTTGGCACAACCCCGAACTGGAACTGGGCCTCCGATGGAAGCGCGAAAACCACCCCACTGCCGCATGGGCGGAGCGCTACAACTCGTCTTTCGCCCGCGCCATGGATTTCCTGGATCGCAGTGAAAAAGAACGAGACCGCATCGAGGCCGAGCGGGAAAGAGAGAGGAAGAACAAGCTCAGGTTTTACCGGGTAGTCGCGGGGGCCCTGGGAACTCTGCTTGTTCTTGCAGTGATCGCCTTGACTGTTGCGTACTTCGCCTTCAGGGAGAGCCGACGCGCGGATGCGAATCTTTACCGGGCATTGCGCACTGCCGACGAAATCATGTCCTCTATCGGACAGTTGGAGAGTGCGGGCAATCCGCAGATGAGCAAGCTCCAGAAGAACTTGTTGGAAGAGATGAACGTCTTCTATACCTCGATCGCAAACCAAAAAACTGGCGATGAAGAAGTCCGCAGGGGATCGGCAACAGCACTTTCCAGGATGGGCGATATTGATCGCCTGTTGGGGAATTATGAAAAGGCGATGGATGAATATAAAAATGCCATTACCAGATTTGAGAAGCTCGAACGAGACTATCGTGGGAAACCAGAATACCGGCAGGCACTGGCCAGAGCCCATAACTACTTAGGGGAAACGCTGAGGCTCTGGTCAGAGGAGACACATAATGTGCCCGAAAGGCGTTCCCAAGCCCGACGAGAATACGACAGCGCCCTTCGCCTTCAGCAGGTCTTGCACCAAGAGCAGCCACAAAATGCCAAGTATCAGCAGGAATTGGCCCGTACCTACTACAACCGCGGGATAATTCGCTTTGACACAGGAGATTTGAAAGCATCCGAATCGGACATCGGCGAGGCGATTCAACTGCTCGAACCCTTGGTGGAAAACGGAGCCGCGTCGAAGGCGGATGAAGGGGGAGATCCCCCGTCTGATGATTTGGCGCGCGCTTACAACGACCTTAGTCAACTGCTGACAAACGACGGTGAAATAGCAAAGGCACAGGGCCTCATGGAACGGGCAATTCCCATCGAGAAAAAGCTTGCGATGAAAGACCCTGGAAACTCGGAGTACCGGTCGGTCCTCGCAATCTTCTACAACAACCTATCGTTCCAAGCCTTTGAAAAGAATGACATTGAGATGGCAAAGCATCTGAACCACGAGGCCCTCGATACTGTCGAAGGCTTATCCACCCCGTCCGCGGCGATCGAAAAGCAGCGCGCGATGGCTCATATGTTCCATCTCATCTTGGGCCCATCGGACCACCCTGAATTCCATGTGTTGTATGGGCAGCTGGCCAACGAATATCTGGGCTTTGCCGAACAGTACCTGAACTCAGGAAACCCGGGCGCAGCGCGTCTCGCACTTTCCGCTCTGGAAAAGACTTTGCCGGAGGTAGGGGAGCCGGATCGGACCAGGCTTCGGAAGTCCTACCGGGATTTAGAAAACAAATTGCAAGAAAGTGAAAAAAGAAGTAAATAATGGCCCCACTTTTCCCTGTGCAGGAGTAGACAATGAAACGGATGGTACTGGTTCTTCTTCTTCTCCCCTTCGGTCTCGCCGCGCAAGAACCGACCGCCAACACCGCAAAGAATCAGACCGAAGTAGCCAGCTTGGCATCAGCCAGTGCGTCGCCAACAATCGAGGGCGAATCGTCCGCTCCGCTGGGCACCAATTTTGACATCGGATCGAGCGCTGATTCGAGAGCTCAGCAAAAGGCAAAAGCGAAGCCAAGTCAAACTAGCGCGCCTGGCGGCGAAAATAGACCAAGGCTTCCAGGCAGCATGGTCGGCTACATCGACGATCCCATTCCGGAATCTCAAATTCGTGTCCGGTTTGACGGCGCCTTCGATGACGAGTTTCCGGATCGCGCGGAGTTTTTCTACGGGAAGTGCGGCTGCGATCGATTTAATCACTCAGACCCGAATGCACCGGGGCCGCCACCAGGGACAGCCCAGTCGGCTATTCCGGGCAATCTGAATTTCCAACAACTCTACTTTGAGGGGGAGTTTGCGCCCATCCGGCGCTTCTCACTGTTTACAGAAGTTCCCCTGCGCTGGATTGAAGCGGAGGGCACGACCGTGTCCAAGAATGGGGGCACCTTCCCAAACCAGGGCGGGCTCAGCGACGTGACCGCCGGTTTCAAAGTAGCCGCCGTTGCGTCCGAGGGCACCTACGTTACGTTTCAGTTCACGGGCTACTTTCCTTCTGGCGATGCTTTGAAGGGGTTGGGCACGAACCACTTCAGTGTTGAACCGGCTGTCCTGCTCTATCATCGACTCTCCGGCAGGATGACGGTCGAAGGTGAGGTAGGTGATTGGCATCCAATTGGCGGGTCGGCCGGGCTGAATCCGAGCAGCTCTGAGGGATTCGCGGGGGATGTCTTCTTCTACGGCATCGGTCCGAGCTATACGCTTTATAGCGGAAGGCGCGTGAGGGTTACTCCAGTTCTCGAAGTGGTCGGTTGGCACGTCCTCAGCGGATTTGAGACCGGGACGCCGGCCGATGGCGGATCTCGGGCGGTGGACGGGACAAATATCGTCAACGTAAAAATCGGAGTGCGGACCGGAATTGGACCCCACAGTTCTTTCTATATTGGATACGGCCACGCGGTCACGAATGCCGACTGGTATGAACAGATCGTTCGGGCCGAATATCGGTATACGTTCTAGGTAGCCGTTTGGATGGCCGAGCGAAGGTTCGATCGGGCTCGGCGATAGCGCACAACATACGTTGGGAATGTGCCGTAATTCTTGGCCATCGCGGTCTGGCCTACATAGTCGCACTTGAACTCGAGCCCCTTCTCCGCGGCAGCCAGGGCGGCAAACGGCTGGCTGGCGTACACGTATCCAGGAGGGGTGATCGGTTCGATTCGCGCCGCGCGGCTCACATGCGCGCCAATGTAATTCTCGCGCTCTGTAACCGGGTCAATACATCTATAGACCGGTCCCGCGTGCAAGCCAATCCGCAGTTCGAGGCTCCTGAGGCCCCTTTCGTCCCAACGAGTTGCATGTACCAGATCCCGCAGTTCCAAAGCAAAGCCGCCTGCACTCCGAACGTCGGGAAAGACGAAGTACAATCCGTCGCCCCAGGTATTCTTCAGGAGCGGAGCGGGCGAGAATTCCTCGACCAGCTTTCCCACTAAGCCCAGAAAGTGGCGCACAAACAAGGGCACCTCCGCTTCGCCCAATTTGCTGAAGCCCACTGCATCGGCGAACAGCAATGCCCTGATCTCCTGCGTAAATTCCCGTATCGCATCCCGAGGAGGCGCTTCGATTCGTCCGGCGGGTTGCGGAATGGAGGACGCTCGAGCGGGTTCTTTGCCGAGGATCGCCGTTGTATGGATTATCTCGATCTCCTCACCCGCGGCGCGCCACAGTTCGATGGCGCTCGCCGTTCCTCCGCGTGCAGGGTTCGGTTCGCCGTCCCATACGGCGAGGGGTTTCAGCGCGGTTTCCAGATTCTCGGCCCGGCCCCGCGCGAGCCCGTGCAACACCCGATTCGCATAGTCGTATAAGACCCCGTCACCGTCGACGCGCCGTTCCGAAGCGACAGCCACATCCGCTGCCCGTTCCACCACCTTTTCGAATCGAGCCCTCCAACCCGGCGCTCGATCGATGCTTGCTTCGATGAACTGGCTCTTCTCGTACGGAAGAACGATATGAATTTCCGCGTCCCGCTCCAGCATGGCCTCGCAAAACAAGATGTCCGATCCGCAAGCCGCCGAGCTGTATCCGAATCCGGCATCCAGTTTGATCAAACGCTCTTGAATCGCGGCGTAGATCTTTGGCTCGACGCTCGCAGGGAAGCGCGGCACGGGCCGCTCCGGCTGATCGACTACGTGGCCGGCGAATACCACCACCGCCGGCAAATGAAAGCAGGCCTCGATGCGATCCCGGTGCGCCTTGAGATGAGTCATCAAGAGTCGCGCATTTCGCCAGGACGAATGAAGGTCGCCGTAACGCCTTCTACCAGCATCGGCGGCTTGTGAATACCATTCCTCCGCCTCCACCCATTCCCCCAAGATCAGCGCCACTTCGCCGAGTGTCGCCAGCACCCAGTAACGATCCCTGCTGGTAACCTCGAGCCGCTTCAGCTCCTCCTTGCAGATCGCCCTCGCCTCCCGAGCCACTTTCGCGGCGTACAGCGGTTCGTCGAGCAGCAGGGCCAGCGTCGCTAGGTTCACGCCGCTCCAATATCCGTTGTTCGCATCGTAAGCCTTCGCATAGAAGTCTTTCGCGCGCCGGAGATACGATTCGCTCGTCGCGGCATCGACCGCCCCTTCGGCAAGATCCTTGTACGTTCTTGCCAACAAACCCAGAGTTTCTTCGTCCTGATGGCCCTCCTCGTACAGGGACATCAGGATGGTGCCCGCCGCCTCGCTGGCGCCGCTTCGCGCAAGGGCCAGCCCCAAGAGCTGCCGCAACCGCACGGATGAAGGAAAATTCTGCAGTCCCCGGTTCGCGACGTCATAAGCGAGGAGCGGTTCGCCAATCTTCAAGACAGCTTCGGCCAGCAAACGGAACAAGGCTTCCGAATTCCTCCAGTCGTCCTGGTCGCGCCCGTGCCAGATGGCCGCCAATTCCCCGAGCCGTGGACCCTTTGACAGCAAGCCGTTGAGGCGCTGCAGTTCTTCGCTGGCACGCGTAGACACGGCTGTTGCTGCATCGGATTTCGAGCTCGGGGCTTCAATTCTGTAGCCGAGAGCCAGAAGCATCTGGATTGTTTCGAGAGCGCTTCGGCGGTCGTACTCCTTCTCGGGTTCGGAAAGCTCGCGGTACGGCACGAGGTTCGGATGTTCTTTCGAGGTGTCGCTGCGGAACGGGCCATATTTCCATCCTTCGCTCAGCCGTTGCCGTGCCCAAGCGTCGTGAACACTCTCGGCGAGCCGTTCCGTCAGCTCGGTGAGCGCGGCGTCGAGCTGAACTTTTGTTGTATCCATCCGCTTCGGCTCGTAAACCATCGAATCGCGCCATCTCCCCGGCTGACGGGTCTCGCTGTACGTGCCCTATATCGCGGCCCACGATCAAGGTCAAGCGCTCGTGTCAGAACGCGGCTGCCGGCGCCTATGACTCGGCCGTCTCGTCGTCGCATTGTCGGGGCCGATCAGTCGGTGCCTCATCGTCTTCGCCGTAGGTCACTTGGCGGACGAGTTTTGAATGTTTCCGGGATCAATTCCGGGCCATGGGCTTAGCGTACTGTAGTGACGCTTCGTTGGATTCTGAGGTTGCCTCGTTCTTGTGGTCAGGCGCTCTAGCGTTAGGCGAGTTGCTCGTTCTGAATCTTTATCGGCACCCAAAGGTCACGCGGAAGCAACTCCACCCGGATTCCCAGCGTCGACGGATCGGAAACCTCGAGGTCCGGACGCCGGACCGAGAGTGCTATCGTGCGGCGGGCCGCCTCCCGTAGCTTACATCCTCCAGGGTAGCCTGCTCGAACTCCGCATCGTTCGGAACTTGATCGTTCAGGAGCAAGCGTCGCAGGGTCCGAAGATCTTTCAGGAGGCGGCTGCCTGCCTTGACGTGCTCTTCCAGTTTTTGCGTCTTGTAAAGAACCAGTTGCAACGCGTCCACGCGGCGCGTCGAATTCGATTGGGTAGCGACGGCGATCTCTTCGCCGATATCGCCGTTTACCTCGGCAAGCATTTCACGGAGGAGCCGGAAATACTCCTGGGTGTTTTCGATGCTGTCGAAGGGAGTAGCGGAACTGTAACTCAAAGTCGGTTGTCCTCACCGCGATGATCTCAGGCCGCCGACGGCCTGGGCGTCGTCTCAGCTCCAGCGGGTCGCGACGATCCCAGCACCCAGGCACACTTTGCCGCGTCATATTGCTTGACGACATGCGCCGGATTGCCCGCAATGACCGAACAGGGCGGAAAGCTGCGATTCACGAGTGAGTTGGGCGCGACCACGCAGTTGCGTCCCAAGGTCAACTCGTCGCGATCGCAGTGGATGACACTTCCCTGCCCGATGTAGCACCCCTCGCCGATTCGAATCCTCCCGCCTTCAGTCACGCCCTGGCGCCGGATGGTTGTTCCAACGTCCCGATAGGCGTGGCCGTGATCCACGATGAGCACCGACGGTTCTATCTCGACGTCGCGCTCGATGCACACGAAATTCTTTGCGGAGATTATGGTGCGCGCGCCGATCACAGCGCCGTCTCCCACCGCAATGATAGGTTCCCCCTCCGCCAGGGATTGAACACGCAGCAGCGTGTCCTTCTCTATAACCACGGAATGGCCCAGCTTGATGCGGGGGGAATCGAGCTTGGAAACGTCGCTTCGGTAATGGATCGAAAGGTTCTTGCCAACCGACGCAAACGGGTAGGTTTTCGTAACCCAGAAGCTATAGAGTTGGACGAGACCTCCGCGCAGGAGGACTAGCGGGTCTTGGGAGCGAATTTCCTTCCTCCGACCAAGCATCAGTCCAAGCCGAACGAGAACTCGGGCTTTGGCGCTAGATCAGGCAACTCACAAGCCATCGAGGCTGCACCCAGTAGCTCCTAGTCCCACGGCACGGTCTCCTAAGTTACTCTCCCAGCGGCACATAGACGAATACGATCCGCCCCGAATTATTGATGGGGGGTCTCGGCGGAGGTGCGGCATCTTCGGGGTGGAAAAAACCTACCTGAATGTGGAAAATGTCTTGCACCCTGGCACTACCTGAATCGAAGAAGATGTTCGCGGGAGAGACATAACCCGCTGTACGTTTCGGCAATCTCATCATTTCTTAGATCTTAGATAAAGATATCCTCACGCTCGCGATCCAATCCGTCGACCTGTTTCAAGAGATCATCAACGCGTCCATTCGGGTTGCGTATGACCGATTCCACTATATGGCAGTAGGATGCGGCCATCGATTCAGCCGTGGGGCGATCGAGTACCTGCGTGTTGTAAGCAAGCTCGCTGCGCATAACCTTGCCCTCCGTTGCTGATATTTCCATGAAGACGTCGAATCGGCCAGCCCCCGGCAACGGCATCGTCAGCCAAGGATTGAGCAAAGACGTGCCAAACTTCACGTTGCAGTGTCGATCCCCTTTAAACAGAGGCCCGAGTTCCCCGCCCGTGCGATCGCTAAGGTAATTGAAGAACGACTGAAACAACGGGGTGTGCCTGAGATTTCGTCGTACTCGCAATTTTTCCAGGATGAGTGCAAACGGGTATTCCTGATGCTCGAGCGCGCCGACCACGGTCTCGTTGGTGCGTGCCAGCACCTCCGCAAAAGTAGGATTCCCTGAAAGATGGGTGCGAAGTGGCAGCAAGTTCATGAAATATCCCATGGTATTCGCGCAACGGGGATCGTCGCGCCCAGAGGCGGAAGTGCCGACTACAATGTCATCCTGGCCACTGTAGACATGCAATAGGAGATTAAATGCGGCCAACATGAAACTATAAGGCGTCGTTCTATATTTCCTTGCGGTTTGGTGGGCCTCGCTTAGGAGCGAAGGCTTGAGCAAGACGGGAACGGTCCCGCCATCGCCCATAATCACCTCGGGACGCGGGCGCGCGGAGGCCAAATGCAAAATAGGCAACTCTCCTCCCAGCTTCTTTCTCCAATAGTCACAATGCTTCGCGCCGTCCGGGCCGTCCACCATAGCAGATTGCCGCTCGACAAAATCTCGATAGTCAGCAGCCAACGGCTCGAGCTTGGGCTCCGTGCGATTGAGCTCTGCCGTATAGAAACTTCTCAAATCATAGAAAAGAATGCGAGCCGACCAGAGATCAAATACCAAATGGCTGACCATGAAGAAGATCGCGTCGCTATCCTGACCGCGATAGACGATTACTTTGAACACCGGATCATCGGGCCTGGCGGGCTGTTCGAAATCCTTCATCGCCCGATCCGCCAGCTCTACTTCGCTAAAGCCGCGCGCGTCGACCCGTGTCAGATGGGGAGTTCCGGGTGGCATGATTCGCTGGAACGTTCTGCCGTCGTCGGCTTCTACAATAACTGTCCTGAGAACGGCTTGGCGTCTTTCGAGCTTGCCAACGGCAACCTCGAACGCCTTCCAATCAACATGGGGCGAAGCTTTCATCGTGAATCCCACATTAAAGGACGGGCTGTCTGGCAGAAATTTCCTTGCAAACCACGTTTGTTCCTGAATACGCGACAAGGGATACTCGATAACTTCAGCCCCAGCCGGCAGAGCATTGGTGTGTTCCGCTTGGCCGGCTGGTGTCAGCCGCAGCTCCCGCTCAATTTCCGCCGCGAGCGTTTCCAAGCTTGGCCCTTGTAACAATCGGACCGATGGGATCACCACTCCGAGATCGGAACGGATGCGGTTCTTCAGTTCCAGAGCCATCAAGGAGTCGAGGCCCAGGTCGGACAGGGACTGCGTCGAACCGATTGTCGAGGACGGGGCTCCCAGAATCGGCGCAAGTGCCTCGATCAAGCACTGAATTACCCTCGGGCGTCGCTCGCGAGAGGGGACGACCTTCAGTTCATCGACCTTTTCGCTGGGACCGTCGGAATGGGGCAACCAGGCGGGGCGCGCGACCACATCTTGAGGCAACGGGAGGCTTGCCAACAGCTCTGTGGCTAGCTCGTCTAGGCTTGGCCCTTGCAGCAGCCGGGCAGTACTCATTGTCAGACCGAGATCGGAGCTGATGCGGTTTTTGAACTCCAGTGCCATCAGCGAATCCAGTCCAAATTCTGTGAGCGGTACCGATGGTTCGAGGCACGAGGCTTCAGGGCCCAGGATCAGCGCAAGCCTGCTTGTCAAATGGGATAGAAGCTTCGAAGCGCGCTGTTCTGCTGCGCTGTCACGGAGCACGCTTAGAATTGGTTTTGCACTCTCCTCTTCCGCAGGAACGCGTGGTTCGACTGAAGCCTCCGACAGATGATCGAGAATTGGGCGCTTTACCTGACTCTCGAACAGAGGCTTGTGCACCCTCCAATCCACCGCCGCAACAATGAGTTGCGGATCGTTTCCGGTAATCCCCTGGCCCAACGCCGTCAGCGCCAAATCGGAGCGCATGGGCCGCAGTCCGCCGCGCGCATACTCCTGTTGAATGTCCGAGGAAGCGTGCATCTGATCCCAGCTTGCCCAATTCATCGTCACAGCAGGCAGCCCGCGAGAGGTTCGGTAATAAGCGAAGGCATCCAGAAAATGATTCGCGGCGGTGTAGTGCCCCAGCCGGCGGGCACCAAGCACCGATGCCCAGGACGAAAACGCGACAAAGAAATCCAGCGAGAGATTCTCGGAGAGTCTGTGCAGTATCCACGTGCCTTTCGTTTTTGGTCCCAGGACGCTGATAAGGCTCTCCCTGCTCATGTTCTGAATCATGGAGCCATCGAGCGTCGCTGCTAGGTGAATGATGCCCTTCAGCTCCCCTGGGTTGAATGTTGCAAAAAGGCCGGTCATTTGCTCGGTGTCGCAGACGTCGACGGCCTCAACGTTAATCTTCGCTCCCATCCGTTCGAGAGTCCGAATCGCTCGGACTCGCCCTCCCTCGTCGCTCTCGGGACTTAGGCTATCCCACAACGAGCGGTCCGGTAATCCCGTGCGGCCCACGATGACCAGGCGCCGCGCGCCTCGTTCCACGGCCCACGTGGCGACCTTGCGGCCAAGCTCGCCCAATCCACCAGTGATGAGGTAAAGCTTCTCGGGATCGAAATTCGGCTGCGGACCCGAAGGAGGGGTGCGGCGCACCAGCCGCGCGACCGAGCGCGCAGAATTCCGAAAGGCGGATTGGTCTTCTCCGTCGTCTTGGAGGATGGTTGCCAGGATTTGATCGGCGCTGGTTTTCGAGTCCGCACCCGGGTCCAGATCGAGGAGGCCGCCCCAAGTCATGGGTTGTTCGACAGCGATGGTTCTTCCCAACCCCCAAACCGGCGATTGGTTCACATGCAAAACCGTTTGGCCCGACACAGGCTCCCCCCCGGAGGTGATCAGCCAGAGTCGCCCCGTGCCCTTTCGTGAAACGAGTGCCTGCGTCGTGGCCAGTACGCTTGAAATCAGCGCTGACTGTGAACTTTCGAGCGTGTCTGGATCAAGTGTCGACGGATCCGGACTATCGAGCGAGGACAGATGCAGAACCAAGTCGCATGAGCCGTTCTGGAGATGTTCTGCTATCGATTCTGCGGATGCCGCAAATCTGGCCGTCCCGCCGCGCTCTTGAATCTGGAGGGCCAATTCGTCTGCTACCCCCTTCTTGTCCGGAACGATCAGGCAATCTACCGGCCTGGTATCAGCTTTAGGAACGCGGGCGTGAAACACAACCTGATGCGCTTCCGGCAGTTGGACGGCTCCGGCATCGGAAAAGCCAACTTCGCCCAGCAATTCGAGCCATCTCTGGCGCGAGAGCAATGGGTACGAGGGCCGCAGTTGATGGTCGCTGAATCTCCACCACCCGTCCGTCAATCCGAACGTGAGATCCACCCACGGTTCCGGGAACGTTCCTTCGAGAAGCACCACGAGGCCCTCTGGCCTCAGGAGGCTTCGAATGTGCTTCATGGTCCTGGTCAGATCGGCGGTGGCGTGCAAAACATTGGCGGCGACGACGATGTCATAGTGTCCTGCCGGGAAGCCTTGTCCGACCGGATCTTTTTCGATGTCCAGAACCTCGTAGCGGAAAAACGGGTACCGCTTGAACTTTTCCTGGGACTTTATCTTGAGAAACGCGGAAACATCGGTAAAAACGTATTCGGTGCGTTCGGCCGTCAGCAACGGAGCTATGAAAACCGTCGTGCCGCCCGTACCCGCTCCCACTTCGAGAATCCGGATCATACCGTCGGGACGCGCCGCAACTTCCGCGGAAACTACATCCGCCACCAGGCGATTGAATACTTGCGGGCTGGGAGAATCGGAATATATTTTTCGGCCATTTTCCGTGGATCCGCCCGGGAACAGCAACGTCAGGGGATCCACTTTTCCTTGGAGTACGCCGGCCAGGGAGCTTGCACAGCGGGCCGTCATTTCAAACTCGGCACCGAATTTCGGGTAGCGCTCCTCGATCTTGCGCATCTCTGCGGCTGAATCCACGGCATCCGGCCGACGCTTCACTATCCACGTGTCACCTTCTTCCGCGGAGAGCACACCCTGTTCTGCGAGCACCATCAGATGTCGCCGGAACAGCATTCTGTGTTTTTGCGCGATGTTACACTCAGTCGCCAACTGCTCCGTTGAAACGCGCGACCCCACCCTAAAGTCCCAGCCCATCGTCCGGACAGCATTCGCGATGTAGCCTGCGCAGATGTGGTTCAGCTCGGGCCGCAGAAGCGCGTACTGATCGAATCCGTGCTCGGTTTGTAGTTCGGCGGCACGGTGATCGAGCGACTCGGCGAGCCGATTTACGTTCTTTCTATTCCAAACGTCGCGGGGAATAGATGCAAGGGGCTTTGGCTCCCAGCTAAGTTGATAGAACCAATCGGCTGGAACAGCTTGCCTGTCCGGGAGGGCCCTCCCTTCGGCTGCTTCCGTCGGCCGACGAGCCTGCGTTTCGATCCAATACCGTTGGCGCTGGAAGGGATAGGTGGGCAGAGCTACGCGCTCGCGGCCGTATCCCTTGTCGAATCCTTCCCAGTCGATCTCTGCTCCCCGCTCGTACAACCGCCCCAAACTCTCCAGTACCTGCTCCCACTCCCCGCGGTTCTTCTTGATGGTGATGTACCACTGTGCTTCGATCTTCTCCCCGGTGCCGGCCTCAAAGCATTGCCGCCCCAACCCCGCCAGCGTGCTTCCAGCACCCACCTCCAAATACACCCGCTGCCCCAACTCCTTCAACGTTTTCATCGCTGCGCTGAATTTCACCGGCTCCCTCACCTGCCGCCGCCAATACCCGGCTGTGATTTCGCCCCTCCCCAGCTCCTTCCCTGTCACGCTCGAAATCAGATTCACCTTCGGCGCTTTGTATTCCACCCCAGCCGCCAACCGTTCGAACGCCTCTTCCATCTCCTTCATCTGCGGCGAATGAAACCCGTGCGATACCGCCAGCCTCTGGACCTTCGCCCCGCCCTGCTTCAACCGCCCTTCCGCTATCCCCACTTCTTCTTCGTAACCCGCGATGACCACACTCTCAGGGGCATTCAGACCCGCCACCGATACTCGCGCTTCCAGGCCTTCGAGCGCCTCCCGCACCCGCCCCTCATCTGAAAGCACCGCCAGCATCGCGCCGCGCCCGCTCACCCCCTGCATCAACCGCCCGCGCGCCGCAATCAGCTTCAATCCATCCGCCAGCGAGTACACGCCCGCCACGCAGGCCGCCACATACTCTCCCACGCTATGGCCCAGCATCGCTCCCGGCTCCACTCCCCAGCTCTTCCACATCTCCGCAATGGCATATTCCAGGGCGAACAAACACGGCTGCGTGTATGCCGTCTGCTCCAGTTCCTCTGTGGCTCCTCCCCAAAGCACTTCCCCTAGCGGCTTCCCGAGCTCGCCCTTCAGCAATTCCTCGCACTCGTCGATGGCCTTACGAAAGACGCCCTGCGTTTCGTACAGAACTTTGCCCATGCCCGCGTACTGCGAGCCCTGACCCGAAAACAGAAACACCGGCCGAATCCCAGTGCGCTCCCGAATTGCGTTCCCGGGCTTTCTCCTGGAGAGCTTGGTTGCGATTTCCTCGGGCGTTTCGCCGACCACCGCCATGCGATATTCAAAATGGGCGCGCCCCGCGTTCGCCGTGTAGCAGACGTCTGCCAAACCTTCAGCGGTAGTTCCCAATTCCTCCTGATACCGGGCCGAAAGCTCCTCCAGTGCTTTGTCGGTTCGTCCAGAGAGCGCCAAAATCTGCAGTGGTCTCTCTAATCCCTTGGCTCGCTCTTTGCGCCGGGGCGCTTCTTCGACGATCAGATGAGCATTGGTTCCGCTGAACCCAAAGGAACTCACCCCCGCGATTCTCGGCTTATTCCCGCGTCTCCACGCTCGCGCCTGGACGGGAATCTCGACGGGCACTCCGCCCCAATCGATGTGCAGATTCATCTTCTGAAAATGCAGGTTGGCGGGAATCTGTTCGTGCTCGAGCGATAGCACTACTTTGATCAGCCCGGCCACGCCGGCCGCCGATTCCAGGTGCCCGATGTTCGTTTTCACCGAGCCGACGACCAGAGGATTTTCTTCGGTGCGGCCGGCTCCCAAAGCCGCTACGAGCGCGTGCGCCTCGATAGGATCGCCCAGCGATGTTCCGGTCCCGTGCGCCTCGATGTAGCCAATCTGTTCCGGCTTCACACCGCTATTGGCCAAGGCCTGCCGAATCAGGGCTTCCTGCGCCAGTCCATTCGGCGCGGTGATGCCGCTGCTGCGTCCGTCCTGATTGACGGCCGAGCCGCGGATCACGGCGAGGATGTTGTCGCCGTCGGCAACCGCATCGGAGAGCCGCTTCAATACCACGATGCCGCAGCCCTCGCCGCGCACGAAGCCGTCCGCGCGCGCATCGAACGTCTTGCAGCGCCCGTCGGGCGCCATCATGTGCGCTTTCGAAAGTGCGATCGTTGTTTCAGGAGCGAGAGTGAGGTTGACGCCGCCGGCGAGCGCCATGCGCGATTCGTTCGCTCGCAAACTCTGGCAGGCGAGGTGAACCGCGACGAGCGACGCAGAACAAGCCGTGTCGATGGCCATGCTTGGCCCTTCGAGGCCGAGCGTGTAGGAAATACGGCCGGCGGCGATACTGGGAGCCACGCCGCTCGCTACGTAGGCATCGAGTGCTTCGTCGCCTCGCGCCAGCAGCAGATCATGATAATCGGTAGAACAAATTCCCAGGAACACACCCGTCGGTGTCCCCAAAAGAGTTCGCGGCGAATGTCCGGAGTTCTCGAGCGCCTCCCAGCAAACTTCCAGCAGCAGGCGTTGTTGCGGATCCATGCTGATGGCTTCGCGCCGAGCGATTGAGAAAAACGGCGCGTCGAAAAGATCAATGTCGTTCAGGTAAGCGCCGTGGCGCGTGGCCATTTTGCCCGGCGTGTCCGGATTCGGATCGAAATATTCGTCGACGTCCCAGCGTTCTTTCGGCGTTTCGCTAATCGCATCGGCTGCATTTTCAAGGAGGTTCCAGAATGCCTGCGGGCCGGCGCCGGCTCCCGGCATGCGGCAGCCGATTCCGATGATGGCGATGGGTTCCTGACGCTCCTGCTCCAGCTTCTCCAGCTTGGATTGCAGCTCGAGAGCCAGCAACGCCAGCCGCTTCGGTGAAAGCTTCTCGATTCGATCCCGAAAATCGCTCATCAAGCCCCCTTGCGGTCGATCGCCAAGCGTCGTTCGACTTCTTCGTCCGAAAGCTCCTCAATGTCCCCCAAGACGTCTCTCGCTTCATCGCTCAATGGAGGATCGCCACCGGCCGCCGAATCTCGGAACAACAATCCGGCTGCGTAGCGCGTTACCTGCTCAATCGCCGGGTAGTTGAACAACAACGTTGCCGGCAGGAATTTGCCGATCGCTGCCCCGAGCGCATTGCGAAATTCCAGAGACATCAGCGAGTCGAGACCCAATTCGTTCAGGGGCTGCTCCACGTCGAGACGGCGTCCCGCGCTGAATCCAAGCACGCGCACGGCGATTTCATGAATTGCCTCGCGAAGGATCTGCACACGGTCCGATTCGGGCGCGTTGTGCAGCCGCGTGAGCAGCTCCGGCTCGGCCGGTTTTCGACCCTCTCCATTCCTCTCTGTTTCGAGCAACCCGCTAAAGCGCCTCGGAACCGCGTTCTGCGGATAACGGCAGAGGAATCTGCTCCAGTCGAAAAACCCTGCGCAAATCTGCGCGGGATTGTCGATCAAGACAGCCTGCAAAAGGGTGAGGCCCTCGTCTGCGGACATCGCTTGGAGCCCGATTCCGGCCTGACGCTCCGAGATGCGCTCGCCCGTGAGCAATCCTCCCTCCCAAGCGCCCCAATTGATGCTAATCGCCGGCTTGCCCAATTGCCGCCGGTAGTGTGCCAGCGCGTCTTCGAAGGCATTGGCGGCGGCATAATTCGCCTGACCGGGCGCGCCGAGAACGGACGCGGCGGAGGAAAACAGCACGAAGAAATCGAGCGGAAGATCGGCGGTCAGTTCGTGGAGAGCCCAAGCGCCGTCGACTTTCGGCGCCAGCACGTGTTCGAAACGCTCCCAACTCTGCTGCGTGAGGACGCCATCCTCGAGGACCGCGGCCGTGTGCACGATGCCGCGCAGTGGGAGCATGGCGTTCGACATTCTCGAGAGAACACGCTTCACGTCTTCGGTGCGCGAGATGTCCGCACGTTCGGCGCGCGCGTCAACGCCTTGCGATTTCGCCCACTGCAAGAATTCCTGTGCCGGAGAGGACGGCTCGCTCCGCCCAACCAGCACGAGGCTTCGCGCGCCCCGCTCAACCAGCCAGTGCGCCAGGTACAGCCCCAGCCTGCCGTGGCCGGCGATCAGATACGTTCCGTCGTTGGCAATCTCAATTGCCGGCCGTTCCGGGGTGCTTGAATCGGAGACTCTGTCGGACGTTCGGGCTCGAAGCCGGAAAACAAAGCGTTTCTCGCCCCGAAGCGCGATCTCGTCCTCGACCTCTCCCGCACGAATCTCCTCCGCCAGAGAATCCACTGCGGCCGAGGAATCGGCAGGATCGAGATCGACACAGCTGCAGTTCCACTCGGGGTGCTCTTCCCGAATCGCCTGGGCCATGCCCCAGATCGGGGCCTGCAAAACCTCAATCGTCTGCTGTTCGGGAGAAGTCACGGCCGCGCCGCGGGTCACCAGCCAAAGTTTGGGAGGTTGATCGTCTTGCTTGGCGGCAAGGCGCTGCACCAGATCTAGAAGTCCTTCGCACGCCGGCCGCAGACGCGACGAAGGAGTTCCCTCAGTGAGTTGATTGGTTGCGAGGGTATCGAGCGCTCCGAGGTACACGATGCCCTGCCACGAGTGGCTCGGGAAGGTGCTCTGCCACGCGGCTTTGTCTTCCGTTTCGAGCGTCGTGCATCGTGCTCCGGTCGCGGATAATTGCGCGGCAAGGCGAGTGCCAATGCCGGAGCGATCGGCGACGATGAGCCAATCGCCCGTCAGGGCGTTTGGTCCCCCAGCAGATGGAGCCTCTTGCCATTCGAGGTCGAAGAGCGCGCCGTTAGCGCGATTCCCCGAACTGGCGCCTTCTCGGCCACTAACATCGTGTCCGGACAGCCGCGAACCGAGAGTGTGCGTCTGGGTTGCGCTCGCGCCGTGCGGCCTTTTCACGTCGATCCAATACCGTTGGCGCTGGAAGGGATAGGTGGGCAGAGCTACGCGCTCGCGGCCGTATCCCTTGTCGAATCCTTCCCAGTCGATCTCTGCTCCCCGCTCGTACAACCGCCCCAAACTCTCCAGTACCTGTTCCCACTCCCCGCGGTTCTTCTTGATGGTGATGTACCACTGTGCTTCGATCTTCTCCCCGGTGCCGGCCTCAAAGCATTGCCGCCCCAACCCCGCCAGCGTGCTTCCAGCACCCACCTCCAAATACACCCGCTGCCCCAACTCCTTCAACGTTTTCATCGCCGCGCTGAATTTCACCGGCTCCCTCACCTGCCGCCGCCAATACCCGGCTGTGATTTCGCCCCTCCCCAGCTCCTTCCCTGTCACGCTCGAAATCAGATTCACCTTCGGCGCTTTGTATTCCACCCCAGCCGCCAACCGTTCGAACGCCTCTTCCATCTCCTTCATCTGCGGCGAATGAAACCCGTGCGATACCGCCAGCCTCTGGACCTTCGCCCCGCCCTGCTTCAACCGCCCTTCCGCTATCCCCACTTCTTCTTCGTAACCCGCGATGACCACACTCTCAGGGGCATTCAGACCCGCCACCGATACTCGCGCTTCCAGGCCTTCGAGCGCCTCCCGCACCCGCCCCTCATCTGAAAGCACCGCCAGCATCGCGCCGCGCCCGCTCACCCCCTGCATCAACCGCCCGCGCGCCGCAATCAGCTTCAATCCATCCGCCAGCGAGTACACGCCCGCCACGCAGGCCGCCACATACTCTCCCACGCTATGGCCCAGCATCGCTCCCGGCTCCACTCCCCAGCTCTTCCACATCTCCGCAATGGCATATTCCAGGGCGAACAAACACGGCTGCGTGTATGCCGTCTGCTCCAGTTCCTCTGTGGCTCCTCCCCAAAGCACTTCCCCTAGCGGCTTCCCGAGCTCCCCCTTCAGCAATTCCTCGCACTCGTCGATGGCCTTACGAAAGACGCCCTGCGTTTCGTACAGAACTTTGCCCATGCCCGCGTACTGCGAGCCCTGACCCGAAAACAGAAACACCGGCCGAATCCCACCCGGCTCTTGCGCCTCGACTCCCGTCTTGTGTTCCTTTAGCTTCCCGGCCACCTGTTCGCGCGTCGCTCCGGTTACAGCCAAGCGATGTTCGAAATGCACGCGCCCCGTGTTCGCCGTGTAACAGATGTTCGCCAGATTTTCTGTCGTGGCCGTTAATTTCCGCTGATATCGCTTCGCCAGCTCCTCGAGCGCTTTTTCCGTACGTGCCGACAACGCGAGGATGTGCTGCGGCCGCTCCAGCGCCTTTTCTCCCTGCTTCCGCTCGGGAGCTTCCTCGACGACGATATGCGCGTTCGTTCCGCTGAACCCAAAGGAGCTGATCCCCGCAACGCGCTTCCGCGCTCCGCGTCTCCACGCTCGCGCCTGGACGGGAATCTCGACGGGCACTCCGCCCCAATCGATGTGCAGATTCATCTTCTGAAAATGCAGGTTGGCGGGAATCTGTTCGTGCTCGAGCGATAGCACTACTTTGATCAGCCCGGCCACGCCGGCCGCCGATTCCAGGTGCCCGATGTTCGTTTTCACCGAGCCGACCACCAGAGGATTTTCTTCGGTGCGGCCAGCTCCCAAAGCCGCTACAAGCGCATGCGCTTCAATAGGATCGCCCAGCGATGTTCCGGTCCCGTGCGCCTCGATGTAGCCAATCTGTTCCGGCTTCACGCCGCCATTGGCCAGCGCCCGGCGGACCACCGCTTCCTGAGCCTTGGCGCTCGGCACCGTCAACCCCGCGCTGCGTCCATCCTGATTGACGGCCGAGCCGCGGATCACGGCGAGAATGTTGTCGCCGTCGGCAACCGCATCGGAGAGCCGCTTCAATACCACGATGCCGCAGCCTTCGCCGCGCACGAAGCCGTCCGCGCGCGCATCGAACGTCTTGCAGCGCCCGTCGGGCGCCATCATGTGCGCTTTTGAAAACGCGATTCCGATTTCCGGCGCGAGAACGATATTCGATCCGCCGGCGATGGCTACGCGGCACTCGCCCATCCGCAAGTTCAAGCACGCGGTGTGCACGGCCACGAGCGAGGAAGAACAGGCCGTGTCGATCGAAAGGTTCGGACCCTGCAGCCCGAGCACGTAGGAAATGCGCCCGGACGCCACGCTGCGCGCGATGCCCGATGCAAAGTAGGCGTTGAACATCGAGAGGTCGCCGCTTTGATAGGAGAGCTGCATGTATTCATCGCCGGTGATGCCGATGAACACGCCGGTCTGTCCTTGAGCGAGCGCGCGAGGGCCCTGTCCGGCATTTTCGAGCGCCTCCCAGGCAACCTCCAGCAGCAGACGCTGCTGCGGATCCATGTGCAACGCTTCGCGAGGAGAAATACCGAAAAATTCCGGATCGAACTGATCGATTGAATCTAGCAAGCCGGCCCAGCGCGTGGACATCTTTCCCGGCGCATCGGGATTGGCGTCGAAATATTCGTCGATGGGCCAGCGGTTGGAGGGGATTTCCTGGACGGCGTCCACGCGGTTTTCCATCAGCCGCCAGAACGATTCCGGATCGGGCGCGCCCGGAAAGCGGCAGCCCAGGCCGATGACGGCGATGGGCTCACGGCGTTCTTCCTCGGATTTGGCGAGGCGCGCGCCCATTTCCTCGAGCGCCAGTAGAGCTTGCTTGAGCGGGGAAAGATTTTCGAATCGTTGGGAAATGGAGCCCATGGAACCTCAGAGGGACTGCAGTTTCTTCAGCAGCAGTTCCCGCACATCCTCATCGTCAAGTTGCGCGAGCTCGCTCGCTCGCGTCGCGATAGCCACATCCTTGGCCTGCTCGTCGTTGGAATCTTCGCCCAGCCCGAGCAGCTCGTTTTCCAGGTGCGAGGCCACTACATCCGGCGTCGGATAGTCGAACACCAGCGTCGAGCTCAGCGGCTTTTTCAAGCTCAGGGACCGTGCCAGACGGTCGCGCAGCTCGATGGCCAGGAGCGAATCGAGGCCCAAATCGATCAGCCGGGATTTGCTCTTGACGCGATCGAGTGAATCAAACCGCAGCAGGTCGGCGATCTGGCGCCGCACCAAGTGGACAAAACGTTCGTGCCGGTCGGCCGGAGAGGTCTCGAGCCACGCGGCCAGATCGACCTCCGGCAGGGCGGGCGCGACACGTTCGGCAGCAGGCTGCGCGGCAGGCATCGACGCCGGAGGGACAACACGCCGTGCCCCGCCGGCCGAGGAAGTTCCGGCGACGATCACATGTTGTCCCAGAACTTCGGCCGGCGATCCGGCTTCCGGAAAAGCCATGACCCGCGGGAAACCGCCTTCCGTCAGGCATGTGGTCCAGACGCTCGATTCCATCAGCGGATGATCGCCGCGCAGGCCATCTTCGAATAACTGCCAGCCCTCGATCAAGCCTGTCGTGATATCGAACCAAGACAGGTAGTTGGTAACCTCAGAGAGAATTAGGATCCCGCCGGGCGAGAGCAGCGAGCGCACATTGGCAATCGTGGAGCGGATGTTGCGCGTGGCGTGCAGCGCGTTCGTGGCCACGACAACATCGAAACCACCGGAGGAGTATCCCTGCGCGTCGCCGCCCCGCTCGATGTCGAACCGTCCGTAACGCACAAACGGGTACTTGGCGAATTTCCGCTGTGCATTTTGCACGAAGAGTTCCGAAACGTCCGTGAAGTCGTACGTCGCATTGCCGCCCGATAGGATCGGCAAAAGGAACGAGCTGGTGCTGCCGGTGCCCGCGCCGATTTCTATTGCGCGAATCAGGTCCGAGCCGCGCGTGCGCAGGAACCCTTCAAGCGCTGCGCGGGCAATGCAACTGAAATAGGCCGACATCGGAGAGCGTTCGTAGATGTCT
Source organism: uncultured Acidobacteriota bacterium (assembly GCA_963836125.1). Classification (GTDB taxonomy): domain Bacteria; phylum Acidobacteriota; class Terriglobia; order Acidiferrales; family UBA7541; genus Palsa-295. The sequence goes on along the minus strand of CAWIIK010000001.1, from coordinate 161,715 downwards.
TCGGCGCGTTGGAAACTCCCCTTGGGAAACAAGGTTTCTAGCGCGCTCATTCGCCCTCGCAGAATGGCGACTAAGTCCTCGCCGCAGGCCACCACCCATTCCAGTAGGATCCGGTCCCCCGCGAAGGCTTTCTCGGCCCTGGAACGCAAATCCTTCGTCGAATCGCCACAGAGCGGCTCCGGTGCAACGAAGGCGCCGCCGTCCTGACGCAGCTTTCCTCGCTTGACGAGCCGGTCGAGCCAGCGTTCCAGCAGTTTCGAATAGGAGGGTTTGTAGCCGCAGCGTTCCATCAGCGATTCGACGGTATGCGTTTCGTTTGGCTGCTGGAAGCCGCCCGAGGACGCCAGCGTCGAGATGATGTAGGCGGTGGTCAGCTGATCGAGCAGCGCCCAGCGCTCGGGATACAAGGCTACATTGAGCGCGAGACTGCCCTGACTGGACTGCCGCAGGGCCGAGTCGTGAATCTGCTGCCAGTTCTCGTCGTCGCTGCCGAACGGCGAGGCGGATCGCTTGTTCTGGGTCCAGTAGCTCTGATGTTCGAACGGATACGACGGCAGGGGCACGCGACGGCGCGGGTACGCCCGGTCGAATGCAGCCCAATCGACTTCGACTCCACGCACGTAGAGCTGCCCTAGACTTTCCAAAACGTGCGGCCACTCTGCGCGCCCTTTTCCTAGCGAAGTAATCCAGGCGCACTCTCGTCCGGGGATGGATTGCTGACCGAGTCCTACCAGCGTTCCGCCCGGCCCAGTTTCCAGGAAAACGCGGTGGCCAAGTTCACAAAGGGTTTCCATGGCCTTACGGAACTGGACGGGCTGACGAATCTGTCTGCGCCAGTACGCAGGGTCGGAGAGCTCTTCGGGACCAGCGGCGAGCCCCGTGACACTTGAAATCAGGTTGATGCGCGGCGCTTCGGAGCGCACACCGCGAGCCAGTTGTTCGAATGCCACTTCGATCGATTCCATCTGCGGCGAATGGAATGCGTGCGAAACAGTCAGACGCTGGGTCTTCACTCCGGCGTCGCGCAAATGCGCTTCCGCCTGCGCCAAGGCGTCCTCGTAACCGGCAATCACCATACTTTCAGGCGCGTTGAACGCCGCAATGGACAAGCGACCTTCCAGGCCCGCAATGGCCATTTTGGCGCGATCCTCGGAAGCCAATACGGCGAGCATGCCGCCTTCGCCCGCCACGCTCTGCATCAGCCGCGCGCGTCCAACGATTAGCTTCAGTCCGTCGGCGAGGGTGTAGACACCCGCGACGCATGCGGCCACGTATTCGCCGACGCTGTGTCCCAGCACCGCAGCCGGCTCGATACCCCAGCTGCGCCACATTTCGGCTGTGGCATATTCCACGGCGAACACGGCGGGCTGTGCGTATGCAGTCTGCTTCAAGCGTTCCGTGGCCTTGCCCCAGAGCAGTTCGAACAACGGAGTGTCCAGTTCGCCGTTCAGGACTTTCGCGCATTCATCAAGCGTCTTCCGAAAGGCGGGTTCGGTTAGGTAAAGCTCCCGTCCCATGCCCGGATACTGCGTTCCCTGGCCAGGGAAGAGGAACACAACTTCCTGGTCGCCATTTTTCGTGCCGGATAGGATGGGCTTGAGCAATAGAGCGCGCGTGATCTCTTCACGGGTCGCGCCCAGATAGACGGCGCGCTCGTCAAAGTGCGTCCGGCCGGAATTTGCGGTGTAGCAGATGTCGCCCAAGTCTGCCGTGGTGCCGGCAAGTTCGTTGGCGTAGCGTTCAGTAAGCGTTTGGAGTGCGGCCTTGCTTCTCGCAGAGAGGGCCAGAACATGCAGCGGCCGCTCCGATTCGCGCTTCGGAGGCTCAGGGACGGGGGCTTCTTCCAGAATCACGTGCGCGTTCGTCCCGCTAAAGCCGAACGAACTTACGCCCGCAACGCGCCGGCCGTTCGCTCTCGGCCACGGACGCGACCGGGTGAGGATCTCGACGGGCATACCGGACCAGTCAATATGCGGATTCATTTTTTCGAAATGTAGGTTGGCGGGAAGCTCTTCGTTTTGAAACGCCAGCGCCACCTTAATCAGACCGGCGATGCCAGCGGAAGCTTCCAGGTGACCGACATTCGTTTTCACGGATCCCACGATCAGCGGATTTTCTTTCGCCCGGCCGGGACCAAAAACCGCCGCGAGGGCGTGCGCTTCGATCGGATCGCCAAGCGAGGTCCCCGTGCCGTGGGCTTCGATGTAGCCGATTTCGCCGGGCTCGACACCCGCGTTGGCCAGCGCCTGCCGGATCACTCGTTGTTGCGCTTCGCCGCTGGGAACGGTGAGACCGCCGCTGCGGCCATCCTGATTCACGGCCGAACCGCGAACCAGGGCGAGGATGTTATCCCGATCGTTCAAAGCGTCGGAAAGGCGTTTGAGCACGACGATTCCGCAGCCTTCGCCGCGGACGTAGCCATCCGCCTTGGCATCGAACGTTTTGCAATGTCCGTCCGCCGAGAGCATCCGGGCCTTGGAAAAGTTGACATGCAGATCGGGAGTGAGGATTAAGTTCACGCCCCCCGCGAGAGCGAGGTGGCATTCCTGAGCACGCAGGCTCTGGCAGGCAAGGTGCACGGCCACGAGCGAAGCGGAACATGCCGTGTCCACCACGATGCTCGGACCCGTCAAGCCCAGCGTGTAGGAAATACGACCGGCCGCAACGCTCGGATTATTTCCCGTGCACGAATACGCGTCCAACTGACTGACATCGCCATTAAAAACCATGCGGGTGTAATCGGAATTGCTCAGTGCAAGAAAAACTCCGGCGACCCTCTCTGCTGCCTGCGCCGCGCTCGAGCCAGCGTTTTCGAGCGCTTCCCAGGCGACTTCCAAGGCGATGCGATGTTGGGGGTCGAGCTCGACCGCCTCTCGGGGGGAGACACCGAACATGTGTGCGTCGAAACCGGCCACGTCGTTCAGGAATGAACCGTGCCGAGTGTACATTTTCCCCGTGGCGTCCGGATCGGGATCGTAATACTCATCGATAGGCCACCGCGAAGCGGGAATTTCGGTGATGGTGCTGGATCGGTCGGCAAGAATCTTCCAGTAGGACGCGGCATCGGAAGCGCCGCCCGGAAATCGCAGGCCCACGCCGACGACGGCGATGGGCTCGTTCTGCGCCTGGGAAAGTTCCTGCAGCTTCCCCCGGAGCGTTCGGATTTCGTAGAGCGCCTTCTTGATGGGTGATAGATCTTCGGGTTGGGTTTTCGCGGTCATAAATTCTGGCCCAGTTCTGCTTTCAGCAGTTCTTCGGCCTGCGCGTCCGTCAGCAACTCAAGGGATTCGGTACGTTCATCGGCGGCTGGCTCGGGCTCCGAGTGATGCGGGTCGAGATACTCCGCGAGGCGCGCAAGATTCGGATAATCGAAGAGCAGGGTAGCCGTCAGCGATCTTTTCATTGCGGCAACGAGACGGTTGCGGAATTCAACGGCCATGAGCGAATCGAGCCCCATGCGAATGAGGGACTGACGCTGGTCGATGAAGTGCGATTTGTCGAGACCGAGTACTTCCAAAGCTTGTTCGCGCAGGTAGTCAACAAGAATTTTTCTGCGGTTCGCGGCGGGAGCCTTCTCCAGGCGCGCGAGGATGTCGGGAGCCGGCCCCGGTACCTGCGCCGCCGGGACGTGCCTCACGAGACCCGAAAGCATCCGCGCGGGCTTCTCCCATTTTCCCCAGTCCACGTCGGCAATGGTTACCTGGACAGATCCATTAGCGGCCGCCTGGGCGAGAGATGCGAGATAGTCCTGTTCGGACATCGCGCGAAGAGCCGCGAGCCCGCGCCGCCGCCCCTGCGCTTCGACCGTCGCCGCCATTCCCGTATCCGGCCACGCTCCCCAATTGACCGTCAACGCCCGGAGGCCGCGCGCGTTGCGATAATGTGCCAATGCATCGAGGAACGCGTTGCCCGCCGCATAGCCGGATTGCGCGGGCGAGCCGGTCGTCGAGGCGATCGACGAGAAGCAAATGAAGAAATCGAGTGGGGAATGGGCAGTCAGTTCGTGAAGATTCCACGCGCCCGCTACCTTGGGAGCCATCACTTTTTCGACGCGGCTCCAGGTCTGCTGGGTAAGAACGCCGTCGTCGAGAACGCCCGCGGAGTGAATGATACCGCGCAGCGGAGGCATGGCGGCGGTCACTTCCCGCAAAACGGTTTCGAGCTTCTCCCGTTGGGTAACATCGGCGCTGCGAATTTCCACGCGCACACCGGCAGCACGCAGTTCGGCGACCTTCGTCGAAGCCGGCAGCGAAGGTGCGGATCGTCCGAGGAGCAACAGGTTGCGCGCGCCTTGCTCCACCAGCCAGCGGGCGGAGTGGAGGCCAAGCGCGCCTAACCCTCCGGTGATCAGATAGGTCGCGTCGGCCGAAACGCCGAGCGGAGCGGGATGCCGCAGCACAATCTTGCCCATGTGCTTTGCCTGGGCCATGTGGCGGAAAGCCTCGGGCGCATCCTCGAAATCGAATACGCGAACCGGCAGAGGACAGAGCGATCCGCCGGCAACTTGGGCGGATATCTTCGAGAGGTGAGACTGGATCAACTCAGGTTCGTGGTTGAGTTCAATCGCCAGATCCACAATAAAGTAGCGAATGGATTTTCCGAGGGCCGCGACTCGTTCCTCGGACCAGATTTCGGTTTTGCCGATCTCGATGAAACGGCCGCTCCTTCCCAATACTTCAAAGCCGGCAGCGATGAAATCGCCGGCCAGAGAATTCAACACGAGGTCGACGCCTTTGCCGCCGGTTCGACGGGGAATCTCCGAAGCGAAGTCGAGCGTGCGAGAGCTGAATACGTGCTCGATCCCGAGCGAACGCAGATACTCCCTTTTCTCCTCGCTGCCCGCCGTGGCGATAATTTCTGCCCCGGCCTGCTGCGCAATTTGCACCGCCGCAAGCCCCACGCCACCTGTTGCCGCATGGATCAGCACACGCTCGCCGCGCTGGATTTTCCCCAGCTCAACCAAGCAATGGTGTGCCGTTAAAAATGCGTTCGGAATGCTGGCAGCGTCCACCGAGGCGAGCTGTCGAGGTACGTGCGTAATCAGCGCCGCGGGTGTATTCACGAACGACGCGAAGCTGCCCCAGGCAATTCCCATCACGCGATCGCCCGGCTGATACCCTTCGACACCTTCGCCGATGCGCGCAATTCGTCCGCAGAATTCCACTCCGAGCGGCCCCGGATCGCCGGGATACATTCCCAGCACATTCAAAACATCGCGGAAGTTCAGCGCCGAGGCTTCGACTTCTGCCTCGACTTCGCCATGCTTCGGGGCGCGGCGCTCGATCTCTTCCGTCGCCAAGTTGTCGATCGAGCCGCGCGCGGGAATGACGAGGCGCTTGGGCTGGGGATCCTCGAAGAATTTTGGCTCGAGCCTGGGAACAAAGCGTTGGCCGTCGCGGAGGGCGACTTCCTCTTCTCCGTCGGAGAAGAGGATCTCCCGCGCAATCGCAGCGTAATCCGCCTTCGCCCGATCCACATCGAGGCGCAGGGAGCGAAGCTCGGGATGCTCCAGAGCGATGGTGCGGCTAAGCCCCCAGACGGTCGAATCCCAGAAAGCGTCGCAGCCATCTTCCGGACCGACGGCAACTGCGCCATGCGTGACGAGCACGAGCTGCGGAGTGTCCGCCGGATACCGAGCCAGCAATTCCTGCGCCAGCAGGAGCGCGCTCTTGCAACTTTGCGATTGGGGACCGCTTGGATTCTGACGCAAAGAACCGTCGAAAATCCGGACGACGCCTTGAATTTTTCCCGAGGCCTCGAGCGAGTCGCCAGCCTTCAGAACAGCAGCCTCGCATCCGAGAGTGCGCAACGTAGCGGCAAGATTTTCGGCGCCCGCAGCCGCTTCCGAGATGACCAGCCAGCGCCCGGCGCCGGATTTCGATTTCGCAGTAAGTGCCAGCTTGCGCCACTCGACTTCGTACGTGGTGCGTTTGGAGGAACCAGTTGCACTGCAGCGCTTCAGTTGGAGACCCCGCAAACGCGCCAACAACCGGCCGTCCTCTCGGACGATATCGATGTCGACGGTAGCGACTTTGCTCTCCGAGAATGTTGCCGCGCGAACCATCGCCCAGGCAGCGGCGCAGCCCGTGGCAAATGTCTCAAATCGTTCGATGCTGAACGGCAAGTAGGTTCCGTCAACTAAAGGGGCGGCGGCGATGGAAACTTGCAAGCACCCGTCGAGCAGGGCCGGATGCCAGCGGTAGCGTCGGGCGTCCTTCTTCTCCCGGTCATGCAAAGCAATCCGTCCCACGGCCTCGCCTGGAGCGGCGCGAAGGCTCTCGATAACCTGGAAGGAGGAGCCGAATTCCAACTGGCGTTCACGAGCCTGCCGATAGAACGTTCCGGGCTCGATTGCCTCCATGTTGGCGGCGGCCGCAGAGGGCGAATGCATTTCATCCGGTTCGGCCGTCTGACAAATGCGGCACGTGGCGTGGAGCTTCCATTCCTCGCCGTCCAGGCTGAAAATTCGCACCGCATCGCCCTCGACAACCGTCTGGACAGTGCATTCGCCGGTTTCCGGCAAGACGAGAGGATTCAGCACAACCACGTCGGCGAGCGCTCCCTCCGGCCCGAACGACTTCGCGGCGGCATTGCCCGCGATCTCTAGAAATGCAGTCATGGGCAGGACCACCGATCCGGCGATCTGATGGTCGGCCAGAAATGGCAGCGCGGCGAGATCTAGTTTCGTTTCGTACACTGTGTCGCGAAGACCAGGAGAGCGCAAACGTACGCCGGACAGATCCCGCGGCCCGTCGTTCTTGGCTTTCGGACGGGGATCGAGCCAGTACCTTTGCCGTTGATACGGATACGCCGGGAGAGACACGTACGGCGCTGCTTTGGCGTAGAACGATGACCACGAAAACGGAACCCCGGAAACGTACAGCTTTCCGAGTGAGGAAAGAATCGTGAGCTCGTCATCCTTGCCGCGGCGCAATGAGGGAATCAGAATCTGCGGCGTACCTTCCTCGGCGCACTCCTCGATGGAATTGAGCAGGACGGGATGAGGCCCGATTTCCAAGAAGGTACGGCCTCCCATCTCGACGGCTGCCTTGACGGCGTCCGCAAAGAGCACGGGCCTGCGAATATTCTGGCCCCAGTAGTTCGCGTCGAATTGCTGCGCGTCGGTCAGGATCGCTCCGCGAAGCGTCGAGGCGACGGGCACCTTCTGTTCCTTCGTCGCGACCGAGCCCAGGGCGCGCTTCAGCTCCTCGCTGAAAGGCTGCATCTGCGCGCTGTGGAAGGCATAGTCCACGGGGAGCATGCGGCAGCCGATCCCGCTCTCGGACCACTGTTCGCACAGCTTCACGACCACTTCGGGCGTGCCGGCGATCACCGTAGATTTTGGGCTGTTGATCGCGGCGATCGAGACTCCCTCGCCGAATGGCTGAATCCGCTCCGCAACAACGGAAAACGGCAGATGAACCGCAGCCATCTTGCCAAAGCCGGTGGCCGGCTCCATGATCCGTCCGCGGTGCGTGACCACGCGGATCGCTTCGTCGAGATCGAAGATTCCGGCGATGTGCGCGGCGGCAATTTCTCCGGCGCTGTGCCCGACGACGGCTAGTGGAGAGACGCCCCAGGATTGCCAGAGCCGTGCGAGCGCGACTTCCACGGCGAAAATCGCTGGCTGCGCGTACTCCGTGTGTCCTAATTTCGATTGATCTTCGGGCGCGGCCAACTGCTCGATGAGCGACCAGTTTGCAAATTTCCGGATCCGCGCGTCGCATTCTTCGATGACCGCTCGATAGACGCGATCCTGCTCGTACAACTTCATTCCCATGCGCGGCCACTGCGAGCCTTGGCCCGAGAAAACGAAGACGACGCCTTCGGCTTCCTGGGAAGCGCGCCCCGCGACGATATCAGGCCTGGAAACACCATTCAGGAAATCGCCGAGGGCTTCGCGGCATTCTTCGCGTGAGTTGGCAACGACGGCCAGCCGCTCTTCGTAATGGTCACGGCGAGTGGCAGCCGAGTGGCATGTTGCCTCGAGGCCCGCGGTTTGTTTTTCGTCCGCGAGAAAATCTCGATAGAGCCGTGCGTAGTTTTTCAGGGCTTCGGGCGTGCGCGCCGAGATGGGCAGCACAAACCGCTTGCGGGAAACGGCATCCGACTTCGCAGTACGTTGGGGAAGTTGCGGTGCTTCTTCGAGCACGATGTGAGCGTTGGTGCCGCTGAATCCAAACGAGCTGACGCCGGCGAAGCGCGCACGACTTCCCCTCCGCCACGGCGTCGGCTGGGCGGGAAGATAGAAACGCGTGCCTTCGAGCGTGACGAGCGGGTTGAGCTTCTCGAAATGCAGGTTCGGCGGAATTTCCTGGCGATCGAGCGCCAGAACCGCTTTGATTAAGCCCGCCACGCCGGCTGCCGCTTCGAGATGGCCAACAGTGCTCTTAACCGCACCGAGCGCGCAGGGAATCGAGTCCGGCGTGCGGGCTCCCAAGACCTCGGTGAGGGCTTCCACCTCAATCGGATCGCCCAGCGAAGTGCCGGTGCCGTGCGTCTCAACATACGATACGTTCGACGGCGCGATCTGCGCGTTTTCGAGCGCAGCGCGCACCACGTCCCGCTGAGCCAGGCCGTTTGGCGCCGTGAGCACGCTCGTCGATCCGTCCTGATTGATCGCGGTGCCGCGAATGACCGCGTAAATGCGATCGGAGTCCCGCAGTGCGTCCGCGAGCGGTTTCAGCATCACCACGCCGCAGCCCTCCGCTGGGACGAATCCGTCGGCTCTGGAATCGAAGGTCTTGCAGCGTCCGTCCGGCGCAAGCATGCCTAGCTTCGCCAATCCGATGTAGTGCTCGGGCAACAGATGCAGGCTGACCCCGCCCGCGAACGCCAGATCGCACGTTCCGGCGCGAAGGCTCTGGCAGGCCGTGTGGATCGCGACCAGCGAAGACGAACAAGCCGTATCGATCGAGACGGCCGGGCCGCGAAAGTTCAGAAGGAAGGACGCGCGCCCACTGGCAACGCTCTGGTATCCGCCTGAACATGACTGCGGTCCGACGGCCGCGGCATCGTCGAAGAGCAGGCGCATGTAGTCGGAATTGCCGATGCCCAGGAATACGCCGGAGCGGCTGCCGCCGAGCGCACTGGGGGCGCGTCCGCTATCCCACAGTGCTTCCCAGATCACTTCAAGCGTAAGTCGCTGCATCGGATCGATGCTCACGGCTTCGCGCGGCGAAATTCCGAAAAATGCGGGGTCAAACTCGTCCGGGCGAGAGACCCAGCCACCCCAGCGCCCGTTCGTTTTTCCAGGCGCCTGCGGGTCCGGATCGAAGTAGGCGTCGGCGTCCCAGCGGTCGGGTGGTACTGTCGTGATGGCGTCGACGCCATGGTGGAGTAGGTGCCAATAGTCCTCGCTAGAAGCAACTCCTCCCGGTAACCGGCAGCCGATTCCGATGATGGCAATGGGCTCGGATCCGGCAAGGGAGACTTTAGGGTTTTCAGCCCGAAGCTGCCTGATCGCAAGAGCAAGCTTGGCGGCCGACAGAACAGGTTCTGAAGGATTGTTCACGCGTTCGTCCTCCCGCCCTGTAGCAGCGCCTGGATCGTTTCCTCTTCGCTGAGTTCGGCCACTTCAGAAGGGGCCGACGGCTTTTCGGCGTCCGGGAACACAACCGACTGGTTCTCTGCATCGAGAGAAATCCCTATCCTCCGGGCCACTTCGGCGCTCAGGAGGCGCAGCGTTGGAAAATTGAACGCAGCGGTCGCTGGAAGGCGAACGGATGTCGTGACAGCCAGAGTGCGCATCAGCTGCAGGGCCATCAATGAATCCACGCCCAGCGAGCCGAGAGGTTTTAACGGATCGATGCGCGACGCTTTGGTTTTCAAAATCGTCCCCAGCACCTCCTGAAGGTGCGTCTCGAGCAAGGTGCGACGCGCCCGGCCAAGAGGCGTCGCCAGCAATGCCGTACGAATCTCGATTTTCGCTTCCGTCGCGCTTCCGGCGGGCTCCGCGCCCGGCACCAGTTCCGCGAATGTTTCTGGCGCTTCGTTCCCGTTGAAACTGCGCCCAAACGTTCTCCAATCAATTGGGGCTACGAGGGCGCCGGCCAAATCCTGCTGCAGAAGAGTTTCGAGGGAATCAAGAGCCTCCTCCGCAGTCAGCGCGCGAATCCCCTGCTGGCCAAAGAGCTCCACCCCTTGCCGCACCTTATCGTTTTTGGCGAGCCCCAGACCGGACCAGGGCCCCCACTGGATACTCAGTGCGGTGAGGCCCTTCGCCCTTCGGTAACGCGCGAGCGCATCGAGTGACGCGTTGGCAGAGGCGTAGCCGGCCAGCCCGGGCTGCCCAATGGCGGCAGTGATCGAGGAAAACAGGACAAAATGGTCGAGTGGCAGACCTTGGGTATGGCAGTGCAACGACCAGGCGCCGACCGTCTTGGGACGCATGGCGAGCTCGATCTTCTCGTCGGTGACGTCCGCCAGGAGCGTGCCATCTATTAGCGCCGGAAGGTGGAAGACACCCCGCAAGGGAGGCATTTCTCCCACAATTGTGCGGACGAGTGACATCGTTTGACCGTCGTCTGAAACGTCGGCGCCGAAGACCCGAATCTCCGCGCCGGCGGATTCGAGATTTTCAATCTCTTTGCGGGCCGCGTCGGATGGCGAACGGCGAGAGACCAACGCAAGATGCCGGGCGCCCCGGCGAACAAGCCGGCGGGCGAGGACAAGACCAAGTCCGCCAAGTCCGCCCGTAAGCAGGTAGGTTGCGTTCGAGGGGAACTGTATGTGGCCCTTCGACGGGACGCTGACGTTCCTTTCGTATCTGGCTACGAAAGTGTCAGAATTGCGAATGGCGATTTGCTCTTCGGAGCTGTCGCTGTGTAGCCACTCACAGAGAACCTGCGCTTCTTCGTTGGTGGGAGACGGCCCAAGATCGACGGTGGTGCAGCGCCATTCCGGATATTCCGCGGCGATGACCCGCGCAAGCCCGGGCGTCGCACCCTGCGCGAGCGCAACCTCCCCGGAATCTCCAGGGAGGCTCCACGCGCCGGTGGTGACCGGCCAGAACCGAGGAGGCTTCCTATCGCGCCGTCCGTTTGCAAGCGTTTGCACCAGACGGACGATTTCAAATGTCTCGTGCAGTACATCCTGGGGATTCGCATTGCTAAATCGGGGAATGCGGATGACTCCACCGTAGGTCCTTCCAGTCGATTCCAGCGCGCGCTGCGCATCGTTTGCGTCCGTCACGCGGAGGCAATCGCCTCCCTTGGTCTCGATCGCGTGAACGATGTTGTTCGCTAAGGATCCGGAATCGCCGATCAGCATCCAGGATTTCTGGGTCGTCTCCGAACGCGGGGGAAGATCGCTTTTCTTCCACGTGAGCTGATAGACGTGGCCCTGGTCCTCCGCCGGCTGCCTCGAAGCGCCCTTGTCCGACGAGGCGCGAGAACCCTCGACGGCAGCGCGCTCACGTGGCGCGAGTTGCTCGTTCCCTTCGAACCAGTGCCGTTCCCGTTGCCATGGGTACGCCGGCAGGCGCAGACACGTTCCGCTCGGGTAGAGGCGCGTAAGATCCACTGGAAAACCGCTGACGAAAAGTGCTCCGAGGGCATCGAGGATTTCAGACCGCTCGTCTCTGTCACGTCGCAAGGACGGAACTGCAAGAGCATACTTCTCGGAATGGACGATGCCGTCCTCGATCGCCTCGAGCAACACCGGGTGTGAATTGACTTCGATAAATGTGTCGAACCCATCTCGCAGCAGCGATTGGACCGCGCACGAGAACAGCACGGGCTGTCGAAGATTGCGGCTCCAGTACCCAGCGTCGAGTCCCAATCCGTCTTCAACCACGCCCGAAGTCGTGGAGTAGATCGGCAGCTTCGCCTTTCGCGGCTGGATGTCTTTGAGCAGGCGCGCGAGCTCGTCACGAAACGGGTCCATGTGTGCGCCGTGAGAGGCTACGTCCACCTCGATGCGTCGGCAGAAGATTTCGCGAGCTTCGAGTTTGACGAGCGCATCCTCGACGGCGTCGGTGTCGCCGGAGAGGACCGTGGAATTTGGACTGTTATCGGCAGCCAGTGAAATGCGGCCCTGGTATTCGCACGCGAATTTCCGAGCCTCCTCCATGCTCAATTCGGCAACAGCCATCCGTCCGCGGCCGCTTGCGCCCTTCATCAGGCGGCTGCGGTGGCAAATGACGGCGGCGGCATCGTCGAGAGATAGCGCTCCGGAAACGGCAGCTGCGGCTACTTCGCCCATGCTGTGTCCAACGACGGCCTCGGGTTCAACGCCATAGGAGCGCCACAACTCGGCCAGAGAAACCATCACGGCGAACAGCACCGGCTGCACGACGTCAATACTCCGAAGGACGCTAGAATCGTCCGATTGCGTCAGGAGCTCCGTAACGCTCAGGCCGGTGAACTTGCGAATCGCTTCGTCGCAGCGGGACAAAGCTTCCCGGAACACGAGCTCGTCGCGGAGCAATGTGCGGCCCATGCCAAGCCATTGACCACCTTGTCCCGAGAAAACAAAGACGGCGCGGCGCGCCTGCTCGGCAGTGCGCCTGCCGGAATGCACCCCGGGTTGCTCTTGTTTCGCGAGCCACCCCTGGAGCCGATCGAGCAATTCCTGGCGCGTGCGGGCAACGACGGACAGGCGATCGTCCAGGTGCGCCCGCCGGACCGCAGCGGTGTAGGCAAGGTCGGAAAGCGACGCGGGCCAGAAGGGATCCGCCAGAAGCCGGTCGCGCCAGGATGCCGCGCGACCTTCGAGTGCCCCGGGGGTGTGTCCGGAGAGCAGAAAAACATGAGGCCGGGCGTCGCGATCGAGATTAAAGTCTGCGGGCGCGACGCTCTGCAAAACCGCATGCGCGTTGGTGCCGGTGATGCCAAACGCAGTAACGCCCGCGATGGGAAGTGCGGTGTCGCTCGGCCACGGTACCGTCGTCGATTGAATCGCCACCGGAATTTCGTTCCACTTGATGTGCTGGTTCGGTTCGCGGAAATGCAGGCTCGCCGGAACCATGCGGTGTTCAAGAGCGAGCGTCGTTTTGATGAGTCCCGCGATCCCAGCGGCCGCTTCGGTGTGCCCGAGATTCGTCTTAACCGAGCCGACCAGACAGCGTCGCTTCCTGGGTCGCGCCCCGATCGCGGCGCAGATGGCGCCAACTTCAACCGGGTCTCCCACGCGGGTCCCAGTGCCGTGCGCTTCGATGTAATCAATTTCTTCCGGAGCTACTTGTGCATCGCGCAGTGCCGCGCGGATCACTTCTTCCTGCGCAGCACCACTCGGCGAAACCAGCGAGCCGCCGGAACGCCCGTCGTTGTTCACAGAACTGCCGCGTATCACGGCGTGGATCGGATCACCGTCCGCCAATGCCCGGGATAGTGTCTTGAGAAGGACGACGCCGGCTCCCTCGCTGCGGACATAACCGTCTGCCGATGCGTCCCCGAATTTGCAGCGCCCTTCCGGCGAGAGTATTTTGGAGCCGGTGTAAGAGACGGTGATCTCGGGACGCAGGATCAGATTGACGCCACCGGCGATGGCCATATCCGATTCGCCCAGGCGCAGACTGGCGCAGGCCAGGTGAACGGCAACCAGGGAAGAGGAACACGCCGTGTCAATGGTCAGGTTGGGACCGCGAAGGTCGAGGCAAAACGCCAATCGGCCGGACGCCGAATAGCGGCCGGTGCCGGTGGTGGCGTATAGATCGACCTCCTCGGACAGCTCGTAAACCGTGTGTTCGTAGTCGCTGCTCCACAGACCGACGTAGACCCCGGTTCGGCTGCCCGTGAGCTTCGAGGAAGCAATTCCAGCGTCCTCGACGGCTTCCCAGGCGACCTCCAGCAGAAGTCGCTGCTGGGGATCGAGCACGACCGCTTCTCTCGGTGAGATTCCGAAGAATTCCGCGTCAAACAGGTCCAGGTTGCGGAGGAAGCCTCCTCGCCGTGTCGCGACGACTCCATTGCTGACCGACTCCGCAGACATCGTGCGGTCCAGATAAGCGAAGCGGTGTCCCGGGTATTCCCCGATGGTTTCTACGCCGTCCCGCAGGATCCGCCAGAACGATTCCACGTCCTCGATCCCGGCAAAACGGCAACCGATCCCTACGATCGCAATGGGTTCACGTGGCTGCAAAATAGCACCATCCCGCTGGGTCATACGGTCGAGGAAGCCCTAAAGTTTGATCCGCATTCATCGGGAAAATCCGACGTTCTCCTGCACTTCGAAACAGGTTTCCAGAACGCCGGCGATCGCTTGCACCAGCTGCCTGCGGCACGAACGCAGAAAAAGGTGATCCCCGTTCAACATCTGCAAGCGAAATTGTCCCAAAGTCTGCTGCCGCCAGACCTCCAATTCCGCGCGCTTCACCATGTGGTCGCGCGTTCCGCCAAACACCGTTATTCCGCAACTCAAAGGGGCCTCCTGGGCGTGGCTATAGGTCTCCACCATGGAAAAGTCCGCGCGCAGAATCGCTTCGGCTAAAGCGCGCATCTCCGGGTCCGCGAGAATCTCTCGCGGCACGCCGCCGTAGCGTTGCTCAACCTCCCTCAAAAAGGTGTCTTCGGGTAAGGAACGCAGGGGTGAGTGCAGCCAAGGGAGCTGCGGCGCGGGACTTGCTCCGGCGAAAAGGTGAAACGGTTCCAGATGGGCGAGCCTCCTCAGGCTCCGCGCTGTTTCGAACGCCACGATCGCTCCTAGACTGTGGCCGTAAAAAGCAAATGGCCGATCAAGGAGCGGCAACAGGCTCTCGGTAAGCTGGGGGACAAGGGTCGCGACCGACGTGCAGAGCGGGTCGCGGAGGCGCCCCTCGCGCCCGGGAAACTGAATGAGCCCAACTTCAGCAAAGGACTGGAATTCCGGTTCGTCGGCCCAGCCACGGAAGGCAGAGGACCCGACACCTGCGTGATGAAAACAAAAGAGTTTTATCCGGGCGTCTCCCCGGTGTCTGGGACGAATGACCGATGTCTCCAACAGGGCCAAGGTGCGAATCTACATGCACACACCCTGCCACCCCCACCGGCACTAGGGCCCCTCCTAGCCTTCAGTATCACCGGCGGAGGCCACAAAGAGGCATTTGGTTGGGTTCGTGCAAGTCTCAAGGCAACCGATGGGTCGTCTCGGATAAGCCGCCCGCTTTGAGTGCGGTACGGATATCTTCCTATATCCGCCCGGTAAGGAGATGACGTGGAAGGAGTTGTAGACTTTCTTGCCCATCTTCGCTCGCTGGACGTGCACCTGACCGTCGAGAACGGCCGGCTGGGTTGTAACGCCCCCAAGGGTGTCCTCACCAAGGAACTTAGGGAGGAAATTAGGGAAAAAAAGTTCAAGATCATAACCCTCCTTTCCTCCACCCAGCAGGCAACCGGTCGGGCCCTGATCGCCGGGGTCCCCCAGGAGAAAGCGGATACCGCAGCCGATTCCACATCCGACTTTCCGCGGCGAGCTCGTGTTTACGATTTGGTTAACGATCACGTCACGCGTAACCCGGAACGGATTGCGGTCTCGTTCGAAGGCACGGAGCTCACCTATAGGGAATTGAACCAGCGCGCCAATCGGCTGGCCAACCGCTTGCGCGCGCTGAACGTCGCGCCTGACACGCTCGTGGGCGTTTGCCTGGAACGATCGCCCGACATTCCGGTAGCGATTCTGGCTGTGCTGAAAGCTGGCGGCGCCTATGTACCCATCGATCCGCGATATCCCCGCGACCGAATTGCCTATATGCTCGAAGATTCCGGGGCCTCGGTTCTCATCACGAAGCAGTCGCTCCTGAGCGGACTGCCCAGCAACGTGCCGTCTGTTATCTCGCTCGACGAGCACGGTCAAGCGTTACTGACCGAAAGCGATCGACAGCCCGAGACGAACAGCACGACGCCGGAAAACCTGGCCTACGTCATCTACACCTCGGGCTCCACGGGCAAACCCAAGGGCGTCGAGGTGACTCACCGGTCGGTCGTTAATTTCCTCACTTCGATGCGGCGGGAACCCGGACTTTCCGAAAGTGACCGGCTGCTCGCCGTCACCACGCTGTGCTTCGATATTGCCGGGCTGGAATTCTATCTGCCCCTGACGAGCGGGGCGTGCGTGGTGATTGCGCCCCAAGCAGCGCTGACCGACGGAACACGGATCGCTCAATTACTTCGCGATGCGCGAATCACGGTCATGCAGGCCACGCCTGTAACCTGGCGCCTGCTTCTCGATTGCGGATGGAGAGCAGCACCCGGATTCAAAGCTTTGTGCGGCGGCGAAGCCCTTCCACGGGAACTAGCGGATCGTCTCCTCGGCGCCGGCGCGGAAGTTTGGAATCTCTACGGGCCCACGGAAACCACCATCTGGTCCACCATCTACCGCGTGGAAGCGCAACAGGGATCGGTGCCGATTGGAAAGCCCATCCGGAACACGCAGATCTACATCCTAGATGAGCATCGCAACCTGGTTCCGCGAGGCGTTCCCGGCGAGATCTATATCGCCGGCGACGGGTTGGCACGCGGCTATTTGCATCGTCCCGAGCTTACGGCCGAGCGCTTTGTGCAGGACCCATTCGACCCCGACGGGAAGATGTACCGCACCGGCGATCTCGGTAGATGGCTGCCTGACGGCAACCTGGAATGCGCAGGGCGCCTAGACCACCAGATAAAACTGCGCGGGTTCCGGATCGACCTCGGAGAAATCGAAACTGCGCTCGAGAAACTGCCGCTGGTCCGGCAAGCCGTGGTCATCGTCCGGGAAGACACACCCAACGACCAGCGGCTCACGGCCTATGTGTCGCTCTATGAGCGCGAGGGTACCGACAGCAGGACGCTTCGTACGGCGCTGGCGTCCGGACTTCCCGAATATATGCTTCCTTCGCAGTGGGTCTTTTTGAATGAATTCCCTCTCACACCGAACCGCAAAGTCGACCGGCGGGCGCTGCCTGCTCCAGAGAACGAGGAAGCCCCAGCCACACTTTCTGCTCCGCCTACGGCAGAGTCGGAAATCAGAGTCGCGGCAATCTGGCAAGAGTTGCTCAAACACAAGAACATTGGCGTGAACGACAACTTTTTCGACCTGGGCGGGCATTCGCTGCTGGTTGTGCAGTTACAAAACCGCCTGCGCAAACAGCTGGATTGCGAGATATCTCTCGTCGAGCTGTTTCAAAGAACGACGGTGTCATCGATCGCAAGCTTCGTCGATGATCAGAAGGAAAAATACAAAGGCGCTCGACCGAGTGAGCCAATGGATGCGATCAGATAGTGAAGTGGATGAACAAAAGCGTGCCCAACCCGAACCAAGCCATCGCGATCGTCGGCATGGCTGGACGTTTCCCGGACGCAGAAGATTTGAAGGCGTTCTGGTGGAATCTGGAACATGGAGTGGAATCGCTGGTGGACCACACCGAGGCGGAGATGCGCGCGGCAGGCGTGCCTCCGGCCATGCTGGCCGATCCCAATTACGTTAAGCGAGGGACACCGTTCGAACGTGCTGATTGGTTCGATGCCGAATTTTTCGGATTCAATCCGCGCGAGGCGGAGATTATGGATCCGCAGCATCGCGTGTTTCTGGAATGCGCCTGGCAAGCTCTGGAGGACGCGGGGTACGGCGGCGACATTCGACCCGAATCGGTCGGCGTGTATGCCGGTGCGAGTGTCAACACGTACGTCCTGGCCAACGTTTTCACGAATCCAGAAGTCGTTCAGGCGGTGGGCGGTTACCAGATCTTGCTCGCGAGCGACAAAGACTTCCTGGCGACGCGAGTTTCCTACAAACTGAACCTCAAGGGCCCGAGCGTATCGGTTCAAACGGCCTGCTCCACTTCACTGGTGGCTGTGCAGACGGCCTGCCAGGCGCTACTGGCCGGGCAATGCGATCTGGCCTTAGCGGGCGGCGTATCACTGACATTCCCCGAAAAAACCGGATATTTTTACAGCGAAGGCATGATCTTCTCTCCGGACGGTCACTGCCGCCCCTTCGATGAGCAGGGGCGCGGAATTCGCCCGGGGCATGGGGCAGGGGTTGTCGTTCTCAAGCGCTTCGATGAGGCGCTCGGCGATCGCGACGCCATTCGCGCCGTGATTTTGGGCGGAGCGGTCAACAACGACGGCGCCGCGAAAATGGGTTACACCACCCCGAGCGTTGAAGGTCAATCTGGCGCGATTTCCGCCGCCATCCGCATGAGCGGCGTGAATCCCGAAACGATAACCTACGTCGAGACCCACGGCACGGGCACGCAGGTTGGTGACCCCATCGAAATTTTGGCGCTTGAACATGCCTTTCGTACCTATACGAATAAGAAACAATACTGCGCAATCGGGGCCGTAAAGGCCAACATTGGCCACCTGGACGCGGCGGCGGGCGTCGCGGGCCTGATCAAGACGACGCTCGTTCTCGAGCACAAAGAGATTCCGCCCACGGTCAACTTCCGCAATGCCAATCCCGCGATTGATTTCGCGAATAGCCCTTTCTACGTAAATGCCGAGCTTTCGAATTGGGAATCGAACGGCTCACCGCGCCGGGCCGGCGTCAGCTCCTTTGGAATCGGTGGAACGAACTCCCACGTAATTATGGAAGAGGCACCCGCGCGCGAACCCTCCGAGACACGGTGGCCTGAACAGCTGTTGGCTATTTCGGCGAGGACCAGCACTGCCCTCGACGCCATGACGGCAAAATTGGCGGAGCATCTCGAACAGGAGCCGGCGATTTCCCTGCCGGACGCCGCTTACACTCTGCAAATCGGACGAAAGCGGTTTCCCCACCGCCGCATGCTGATTTGCTCGACCCGTGAAGAAGCCATCGAAGCGCTCCGGGGTAGGAGCGCGCACACACCAATCTCGAGTGCCGAAGGATTGAACACGCGCTCGGTGACGTTCATGCTGAGCGGTCAAGGGAGCCAGTATCCCGGCATGGCGCACGGCCTTTACAAAGTACAGCCAGTCTTCCGGGATTACTTCGACCAGTGTGCGAAGCTGCTCAGCAAAGACCTAGGCCTCGACCTACAGGGAATTTCGTTCTCGCCATCCGGCGCTTCGTCAGTTCTGAACCAAACGCGCATCGCGCAGCCCGCTCTGTTCGCCATCGAGTACAGCCTCGCCAAGATGTGGATGTCGTGGGGAATCGTGCCGGATGCGATGATCGGTCACAGCATCGGAGAGTATACCGCCGCCTGTCTGGCAGGGGTGTTCTCTCTCGAAGACGCCCTGCGCCTCGTGGCGGCACGTGGGCGAATGATGCAAGAGATGCCTGCCGGCGGCATGCTTGCGGTGTCGTTGCCCGTCGAAGAAGCTCGGAAGTATGTGGACGATCAGATTTCGCTTGCCGCGGTAAATTCTCCCGTCTTATCTACGCTCTCGGGTCCGGACGAGGCGATTAAGGCTTTCGAGTCCAAGCTGGAATCGAGTGGCGTGGGTTGCAGGTCACTGCACACGTCTCATGCGTTTCATTCCGGAATGATGGATGGCGCGCTCGGTCCCTTCGGCGAGTTTTTACGAAGCGTGAAGCTCTGTGCGCCGGAAAGACCGTTCCTGTCCAATCTGACTGGCACGTGGATCACGGCGGAGCAAGCTACCGACCGTTCGTATTGGGTTCAGCATTTGCGGCAAACCGTGCTTTTTGCCGAAGGCGTTCAAGAGCTTGCCAAGACGCCAGGCCGCATCCTCCTCGAAGTGGGCCCCGGTCAGGTTCTCAGCACGTTTGCCCGCGATTGCGCACGAGGTGTTGCGGGCTTCCGGGTATTCTCCAGTCTTCCGCATCCGAAGGATACCCAATCCGACGTTTCAACCGTGCTGAACACCGTCGGAAGCCTGTGGCTTGCCGGCGCGGCAATCAACTGGCAGGAATTCCATAATGGCGAAAAACTACGTCGAGTTTCCCTGCCGATGTCGGCATTCGAACGGAAACGCTACTCAGTCACTCCCCGGTCCCCTGTCGCCGCCCAGGCCCCGGCCAAGCACTCTTCTCGGGATCTCTCGGTCCGGCGAGAAGATATCGCGGATTGGTTTTCGGCTCCGTCCTGGAAGCGCACCGCTCTGCCCAAGACGGTTGCGACGGACGAAAATTGCGGTCCTTGGCTGATCTTCATAGATGACGAGGGGCTCGGAGACAAAGCCGGCACCGTTCTTTCCTCGCTTTCTGAACGATTCGCAACCGTTAAGCGCGGATCGCAGTTCGCCCGCAGTGATTCTGGAAGCTACACGATCCGGCCTCATGAACCAAGCGATTACAGTCGCCTGTTGAACGACCTCCAGTCTCGTGGCATTGCACCGCGATCCATACTGTATCTCTGGAGCTTCCCCGACCGAACCCAGAAGAGACCTGCGGCTGGCCCGGACATTTTCAACCAACTTGTTCTGCTCGCACAGGCGTTCGGTGACAGTACTCTTCGGGAGCCGGCAACCTGGGTCATCGTTACTTCCGGATTGCAGGCGGTGACCGGCGAGGAAACTCTCGATCCACAACAAGCACTTGTCGTGGGACCTTTCAAAGCGATCCCCCTCGAATATCCAAATATCACGTGCCGCCTGGTTGACGTATTCCCACGACCAGCCGCAGAAAGCGAGCAGCACGCTCTGCTCGAAAACCTCCTGCTGGAACCGGTGATGCCACGGCCATTGAAACCGATCGCGTACCGCGGTGGGTACCGATGGGAACAGACCTTCGAGGCATTGCGGCTGTTCCCGCGGACAACGCCCCTGGTGCGTGAAAAAGGCGTGTACCTGATTACGGGTGGAATGGGCGGAATCGGCCTCAGCCTCGCGGCTCATCTTGCCGAGGCGGGACACGCGCGCCTCGCGCTGACGGGCAGAGGAAAACTTCCGGAGCGTCCCCAGTGGAAGCAGTGGATCGAGCAGTACGGCGAACGCGACGGCGTGAGCACCAAGCTGCGCGGCCTGGAACGATTGGAGAAGTTGGGGGCTGAAGTCCTGCCGCTTGCCGTGGACGTCGCGGACCGCAATGCGATGGAAGAAGCTATCCGCACCATCGAGCAGCGCTTTGGCCCCATCAACGGGGTCATCCATGCCGCCGGAGTTCCCGGCGGCGGACTGGTGCAATTAAAGACTCCGGAGTCGGCTGCCGCCGTATTTTCCGCCAAAGTTACGGGAACCCTGGTCCTCGATTCGCTGCTCCAGGGGAAACCTCTCGACTTCTTTGTCCTGTGTTCCTCAATCAGCTCGATCACTGCGGCCCCAGGCGTCGTAGATTATTGCTCGGCCAACGCATTTCTTGACGCTTACGCCGCCCAGCAACAGAAAATCGGCCGTAAAGTGACTTCCATCAATTGGGACTGTTGGCAGGAAGTCGGCATGGCAGCTAAGATCGAGGTCCCGAAGCACCTCGATGAACAGGCCCGTTTCAGGATGAATTTCGGCATCCGGCCGTCCGAGGGAGTGGAAGTATTCCGGCGCGCTGTTGCTTCGGGAGTTCCGCAGGTCATCGCTGTGACGCGCGACCTCGAGCGAATGCTCAAAGAAATCGACGACACCGCCAAGCGAGCTGAGAACTCTCTGGCGAGCGAGGAGCCGAGCGCTGCCAAAGCCACCGAGGCGGCTCACTCGCTCCCCGACCTGGCCAATGTCCTTGTTCCCGCCGAGACGGACATTCAGAAGAAGCTGGCGAAGATCTGGATCGAAGTTCTGGGTGTCGCCGACGTGGGCATCGACGATAACTTCTTCGAGCTAGGCGGACACTCATTGCTCGGGACGGGCGTGCTGTCGCGGGTACGCGCGGCCCTTGGAGTGTCCGTCCCGTTGCGAACGATTTTCGAAGCGCCGACCATCCGGCAGTTCTCCCGCCACGTTGAAACCGTGCTCTGGGTGGTATCGGGGAAATCCGCCGCGCCCAGCGAGACCGAAGAACGCGAAGAAATCGAAATTTGACCGAGGAGTTCGGCCGAAAACTTTTATGAAGCTCGTCTGGGTCCTATTTCAAAGCAACAAGCGCAAGACGCTGGCCATTGTGGCTCTCGGCCTGCTCAGCGGCGTGGCCAGCACCGCGCTGATCGCGGCCGCCAATAACGCGCTCTACTCCGGGTCGTCTGCCAGATACGCTCACTGGCAGCTGGCGCTGGCGTTTGCTGTCTCCGCAGTCATTAAAGTCGGCGCGAACCTCGCTGCCGGACTCCTGATCGGGCGGACCCTGCAGGAACTGACACTGATGATGTGCGCCCGCTTGTGCCGGAAGATCTCTGTAACGCCCCTACCGAAACTCGAGGAACTCGGCGGGCCGGCCGTGATGACCTGCCTGACCGACGACATTGAGGCGCTCTCCGGAGCGATTCTCTCGATCCCGTCGCTGGTGATCGACGTGGCCATGCTCGTTGGCTGCGCGGTGTATCTGGCATGGATTTCCCCTATTGCAGCGCTGGCAGTCACAGGCCTGGTCGTGCTGGTTACACTTCCCTACCGGTTCATGGTCACGTCGGCGCACGACGCCATCCGGCGCGTCCGCGACGCGCGCGATCGGTTGTTCCAGCATTTCCGCTCCCTCGTCGATGGCATCAAAGAGATCAAGCTCCACAACGCCCGGAAAAACGCATTCCTCGTGGAAGAGGTGGACGGAACTTCTGAGTACATCCGCAAGCAGTACATCCGGGCGATGAATCGCTACGCGGTCGCCGATGGGTGGAGTCAGTTCATGTACTTCATCCTTCTGGGTGTGGTGCTATTCGCGTTTCCATCGCTGTACCACATCAGCTCGAAAACGCTCACGGCATACATTTTCGTGGCGCTGTACATGATGGGTCCGATACAGAACCTTGTCGGGTGCGTTCCAGCTTTTGTCAAAGGAAAAGCCTCTCTCGACAAGTTGAGCGAGCTCGATCTCGCGCTGATGAACGTCGGAAAACAGGGGGTGCCGTCGGAACCGAGCGGGAACATGGAATTGGCCAAACTCCCGTCCCTGATAACGCCTCCCCTGGTCGAATTTCGCAACGTCGTGTTCCGGCGCAGCCGCGAGAATGAAGACCATGGGTTCACGCTCGGTCCGATCGACCTTACGTTGTATCCGGGCGAATTGCTGTTTGTTGTCGGTGGCAACGGCAGCGGAAAGTCCACGCTGGCGAAGGTGATGACCGGTCTTTACCCTCCACATTCCGGCGAGATCCTGGTCGATGGAATTTCGGTTACCGACGATTATCACGACGCCTACCGCCAGCTGTATTCCGCGGTTTTTTCGGATTTCTTCTTGTTTAACCGGCTTCTGGGTCTCAATCATTCCGCAGAATGGGCGGAGCGCGCGAAGGGCTACCTTGATGAGTTGGACCTGAGCAAGGTTGTGAAGCTGAACGGCACCACATTCTCCTCGACTTCGCTCTCGCAGGGCCAGAGAAGGCGACTGGCGCTGCTGGTCGCCTACCTCGAAGACCGCCCGATTTACGTGCTGGACGAATGGGCGGCCGATCAGGATCCGGAATTCAAACAGATTTTCTATTTGAAACTGCTTCCTGAGCTAAAAGCAAAGGGCAAAACGGTGGTGGTCATCACGCACGACGACCGTTTCTTCCACCTGGGCGACCGCGTGATCAAGTTGGATAGCGGCAAAGCGATGGGAATCTCCACGTCGGGCGTGCTGACAGGAGCGTTTCAATCATGAACGCGAGTCCCGTCGTCAGCCGCAGAGAACGCGTTGGGGCGCTTAGCGAGGGCTGCGTGCACGTGTGGCGGGCATCGACGGCTCGAGCGAATCTTCGACCGTTCACCGAGATCCTGTCGGCGGAGGAACTCGGCCGAGCGGAGCGATTCTTTTTTGAGCGGGATCGTCGGGCGTTTGTCGTCTGCCGGGGAACGCTTCGCAAGCTTGTTTCCCTCTACACCGGAGAGGACGCGCGGAAGGTTCAATTCTGCGTCAGCGCATTTGGGAAGCCCGGCATGCAAAACACGAAAGTACCGGACTTGCGATTTAACGTTTCCCACTCGGGCCAAATAGCGCTGCTGGCGTTCTCGTTGAATCAGGAGATTGGTGTCGATGTGGAGTTCAAGCGTGCTGACGTCGACTTCGCCGGTCTCGCCGCAACATCGTTTGCTCCCGATGAATGCGCGGCCATCGCCGGCTGCGATCCCGCAGAGCGGGCGAGTCTGTTCTACGAAATCTGGACGCGCAAGGAAGCCTCGATAAAAGCCGATGGCCGAGGGCTGTCCGTCCCACTCGAGCAATTCAGCGTCAACGGCAACAGGATTGCATTTCAGTGGCGAGAAATCAGCACGGCGGCTTCCCATGTACTTCCGGGTGGAATGTGGAGCCGGGTCGTAGACGTTCCCGCTGACTATGCGGCGGCGATTGCGAGGAGCGTGGCTGTGAGGCAAGTGTTTCAGTGGACGGTCGGGTTCGAAAATCGTGGCGTAGTTCGCCCACATTCCCATCCATCTGAATTGGCGCGCGCGGAATATGCAGTCCCAGGCGCTGAAAGAGCATGAAAATGAGCTCCCATTCCACGGTGGAATTCCTTTCGCGACTCTCTCGCTTGGGCGTGAAAGTCTCGGCAGATGGGAATCGGCTTCTCATAAATGCGCCGCCCGGGGCGGTGACTCCGGAGTCACGCAACGAGCTGAGCGAACACAAAGCCGAAATTCTGGAATTCCTCAAGGAAGCCTCGGAGGCCACCTTGCCCGCCCCCGCGCCCATCAAACGCGCCGCGCGCGACCGCGAGATCCCACTCTCGTTTTCGCAAATGCGTCTGTGGCTGCTCGATCGGCTCGAACCTGGCTCCCCGGCGTACAACATCCAGACTCAGTTCTCGCTGACAGGCGATCTCAATCTGGAAGCTCTGGAACGGGCCTTGAGTGAGATCGTACGGCGTCACGAAGTGCTGCGGACGTACTTCGCGACGGTGAATGGGCAGCGGGTACAGAAAATTGCGCCGCCGGAACCCTTCCGCATTTCCGTGATCGAGCTGAACGGCAGCACCGCGGAGGAATGTTACAACGAGGCATCGCCCCTGGCGCTGATGGACGCCAAGACGCCCTTCGATCTTGAGAGAGCGCCGCTGATCCGCGCCACGCTGTTCCGGGGCTCATCCAGGAACCACCTGATTCTGTTCAACGTCCACCATATCGTGTTTGATGAGTGGTCGCAGGGCGTCTTTCAGCAGGAATTCTCCCAGTTGTACAAAGCATCCGTTCAAGGGCAAGCATCGCCGCTGCCCGATTTGCCGGTTCAGTACGCCGATTTCGCCCTATGGCAGCGGAACTGGCTGCAGGGCGAGGTTCTAGAAAGGCAGCTGCACTATTGGAAGGAGACACTGAAGGGCCCGCTTCCAATTCTGGATTTACCAACCGATCGTCCCCGGCCGAGCCTGCAAACGCACAACGGAGCGAACGCTGTCCTGGCGACTTCTTCCGGGCTCAGGGATCGGTTGAATCAGCTCAGCCGGCGTGAGGGAGTCACGCTTTTCATCACGCTCATGGCCGCGTTCGAAGTCCTGCTCATGCGCTACACCGGACAAGAGGATGTCCTGGTAGGCACGCCGTTCGCCAACCGTAGTCGGGCCGAACTGGAGGGCCTCATCGGTTTTTTTGCCAATACACTCGTGATGCGGACCGATTTATCAGGCGATCCCACGTTCCGCGAGTTACTGAAACGGGTCCAGGACACCGCGCTCGGCGCAAACGCTCACGAGGATTTGCCGTTCGAAAGGCTCGTACAGGAATTGAATCCGGAGCGCGACCTGAGCCGCAGCCCTATTTTCCAGGCGATGTTTTCGTTTTTGAACACGCCGACCACGCCTGTCGAACTACCGGGACTCGAAGTGAAGCGGGTGGGAGCCGAGGTCGGAGCGTCCAAGGTTGATCTGGGCCTCTACGCAATGGAATCTCCCGCGGGAATCTACTGCGCCTTCGAATACAACACCGACCTGTTTAATTCCGACCGCATTGAGCGGTTCGCGCGTCACTTTGAAGCGCTGCTCGAGGACGTCACGCAGAACCCCGATCGGCGCCTTTCGGAATTGTCCATTCTGACCGCTGCCGAGCGCCGCCAAGTGCTCGTCGACTGGAATCAGACGCGCGTGGAGTTTCCGAAAGACCAAACGCTTCACCGGCTGTTTGAACTGCAGGCGCAGCAAACTCCCGAGTCTGTGGCCTTGGAGTTCAAGGGCCGCCCGTTGCGCTATCGCGAATTGAACGAGCGAGCGAACCACTTGGCGTGGCATTTGAAGGCATTGGGGGTGGGCCCGGACAGCCTCGTCGGCCTCCTTCACGAGCGTTCCGAAAACATGATGGTGGCGTTGCTGGGAATTTTGAAGGCGGGTGGAGCCTACGTACCTTTGGATCCGTACTTCCCGAAGGACCGGCTGAACTACATGATTGAGGACAGCGGCATGCGCGTCCTCATCACACAAAGCACGCTCGATGGAATGCTATCCAAGCGGCCGGAATCCGTGGTTCGCCTCGATACCGATTGGACAGAGATCGCCAGGCATCCTAACGATTCAGGCCCGGACGTGGGCGTGAGCGCGCAAAATCTCGCCTACGTGCTCTACACCTCCGGGTCTACGGGAAGACCCAAGGGCGTGGAGATCGAGCATGCGGCCGTCGTGAATTTACTTCGCTCCGTCCAGCAGGAACCGGGTTTCACGGCAGCAGATACGATGGTGGCGGTGACAACGCTTTCCTTCGACATCGCCGGGCTGGAGTTATATCTCCCGCTGATCTGCGGCGGTCGCCTGGTGATCGCCAGCCGAGAAGATTCGCTCGATCCTGCGCGGCTTATGAAGCTGATCGGAGAATCGCGCTGCACGGTCATGCAGGCTACGCCGGCGACCTGGCGCGCCATGATTCATGCCCGCTGGAAGGGCTCGCCGAAGCTCAAGGCGCTGTGCGGAGGCGAAGGATTTTCCCCGGAGTTTGCGGAGAAACTCCGCTCGCGATGCGGAGAATTGTGGAACATGTATGGACCAACGGAAACAACGATCTGGTCCACAGTCGGCAGGATCACGGAAGAAAAGGCGGCGATTTCGATTGGCCGCCCGATCGCCAACACCCAAGTGTATGTTCTCGACCGCAACCGCAACCCCGTGCCCGTCGGCGTGAATGGCGAACTGTACATCGGCGGGACCGGCTTGGCGCGCGGTTATTTAAACCGCCCCGAGCTGACTGACGAAAAATTTCTGCCAAGCCCGTTCGATGCCGCGAAACGCGTATACCGCACGGGAGATTTGGCGCGATGGTGGCCGGACGGCCAGTTGGAATGTCTCGGACGCATCGACAATCAAGTCAAAATTCGGGGCTTCCGAATCGAGCTCGAGGAGATCGAGGGAATTCTGAGCCGCCATCCCGCGATCCAGCAGTGCGCGGTCGTCGCCGCCAACGATTCCACGGGTGACAGGAAGCTGGTTGCGTACTACGAAGTACACGGAGATGCGCCGCCTGCGGTCAACGAGCTGCGCGAGCACCTGAAGCACACGCTGCCCGACTACATGATCCCCACCGGATGGGTAGCAGTTCCCACGCTTCCGTTGACGCCAAATAACAAGGTCGATCGCAAGGCATTGCCGCTACTAGGCCAGCTCGAGACGTCGCAGATGGGCAGCAGCCATGCCCCGCGGCGCACCGAGACCGAACGGAGACTGGCCAAAATCTGGGAAGAGGTTCTCGAGGTCCAACAGATCGGTGTCCACGACAATTTCTTTGACCTGGGCGGCCACTCGCTGAGCGCTCTGAATCTCATCGACGAGGTCGAGCGTGAGTTCGGGATACAATTTCCCCTCATCCAGTTGTTTCACGCTCCGACGATCAGCGAATTTTCCGAAGTGCTGGAACGGGAGCAATTTTCTCGCGGCAGGAACCTTGATGGACTGGATACCGCGACCATTGCCCAACAGGTGCGTCAGTTTATCGTCGAGAATTATCTGGGCGGACAGAGCGACGGTCTCGAAGACAGCGATTCATTCCTCGAGCGTCGCGTCATTGATCCCATTCGTCTGTATGAATTGGTGGAGTTTCTCGAACAGACGTACGGTGTCAGCATCGATCACGATTCCGTGGCTGGGGCGAATCTGGATTCGATAGACCAGATCTCCCGATTCGTCTTCAACCGAGTCGAACATACGGGCGACGTCGAACTCCCGGAAGTCGAGAAGGTGAAACAGAATCATGTTTGCAAATACTGAAGACCCGCTGTGGCTGATCGGGCGCACGTACCGAAAGCTATACAACATCCTGGTGGAGACGACTTATCCGTTCGCTTCAAACGGCGGCGACCTTTGGATCGATTACACCTGCGAGCTCGACAGATCTACGGCCCATCGTATCCAGCTTGGCCGGTTCGTCCTACTTCGCCGAGATTGCCGTCTCCAAGTGCTGGCGCCACCCCAGGAAACGGGAGAGCCGATTATTACTCTCGATAGCGTAGTAGACGTTGGCGCAGGGTCGACCATCAGCGCGAAGAACCGTATTCACCTCGAGCGTGAAGTGACGCTCGGCCAATCCGTGCTCGTGATGGACCACGGTCCCGCACATGAAGACGTTACTGTGCCCGTCCGACATCAGGGAGTCACCGAGGGCGGAAGAATTCGCATCGCGAAAGGTTGTTTCGTCGGACAGGGCACTGTGATTCGCTGCGAGCGGGGTGAACTGGTGCTCGGACAGCACTCAGTGGTGGCAGCACATTCCCTGATAACTCGAAGTTTCCCACCATACTCCCTGATCGCTGGAAACCCGGCTCGCATCGTGCAGCAATTCGACCCGGAGAAGAAAATGTGGGTTTTGGGAGGCACCCGCCTGAAACCCGCACAGCAGAACTCGGGGGCGGATCGCCACCTCCCGGCCCTCTCTAGCTCCGGCTAGGTACTTTTTATCGGACCCTATCAGAAGGGAACATCACCTCCAGGCAGCCGCCCTGCACGGGATGGAGGATCTCAATCGAGGCAAATGGCTTCTGGGCTGATCTGATATCGAGGCCGGGTTAGTTCAGTCCCGCCTGCGTCAATTTCACCGCGCACACGCTGGTCGTCGTCGCTCCATTGCACGGATAAGTTGTCGTGCCGGTTCCGTTTGCCAGCCACGTGAAATAGATGCTCGCGGCCCCGGTCGACGTGCTGTCGTTGTCCACGATAATTCCGCTCGTTCCGCCGCTGGCGTTCACGGCGCCGGTTCCGGCCGCCGGAGGCACCGTCAGCGTTCCACCCGTGACGGTCACCGCGTACACGCAGCCATTGCCAGCGCAAGCCGTCCCGGTGGCGCCGTCCGATTCGACCCCGAAGAAGAGATAGTCGACCGCGCCGGTCGAGCTTCCATTCGGCGTGTCGTAAAACTCCGTGATGGGGTCGCACCGCGCGCTGGCGTCGCTCGCCAGCCACTGCGTTGAGTCGATTGCACCCCCAAGCTTGCCGCTCGTCATCGCGATTCGCTGGAGTAAAGCGTAGTCGCCCGTGGCGCCACCATTTCCGCCGTTTCCGCAAACGTAAAGCCAGCCCGTGCCCTCCCCCGCTCCGTTGTCCGTCGAGTAATACTGGTTGTCCAAATCTCCGGTGTTCAAGCGGTGCGCGGTTCCCGTTCCGACATTCACCAGCACCTGGTTCGCGGCCGATAGCGTTGTGTCATCCTGCCCCACGTACGCTCCGGGCCCGCCGCCGTTGGGACTGAAAAACACCAACAATCGCTGCGTGGTCGAATCGACAATCGGCGCCATGGCGATTTTCGTGTTCGCCGTATTTCCGTCCGTGAACGTCGTGGACCCAACGCAGGGCGGCGCACCCGCGTGGCTTGCCGCATTGCACGCACCCGACGAAGCGCTCGTAAGCCTCACGTAGTACATTCGCCCCGAAGCATCGCCCACGAAAACGTTCCCCGAGGTGTCATCGAGCACAGGACTGGCCAGCGATGCAGGTGTATCGGCCGGCGTCATCGCGACCGGCCAGCCGCCCGTCGTCACTTCCGCCGGCGGCAGCGTCGGTGTGCCCTTGAACACGTTGGTAAACTCATGCAGATTTCCGCCGTCGTCCCCGACGACAATCAGGTCTCCCAAATAGTCGTAGTAAGGAGATGAGGGACTGATGGCAGCGGCGTCGCCCGCGTCGTCGTCACCGTTTGCGAACGTCAGATTCAAAAGGCAGGCCTTACTGGTTGTGCCGGTCGGCGCGGCGGGCGTGCAACTTTCGTAGGCCGTGGCGCTTGCGCTGGCTGTCGGCGTGTGCGGCGCCGCAATCGTTCCGTCCGCCCCTTCCGTGTACGGCTTTAGAATGTGCAGGACCGCCTTTCCGCCTCCGTCTTCGACCCAGGCGATCTGGTCCCCAGCCAGCGAAATCACCGGAGATGTATTCGCGGACCCGCCTTGTGACTGAATGTGATACGCCCATAGTACCGTCGGATTTGTCAGCGGCTTGCACAATCCCGTGCCCCCCGAATTCACGTAGAGATTGTTCACAGCATAAATATCGGTCGCTGTCGTGCTATTCAGGCTCGTCGTGAAAACCACGTAGTCCGCCGTGCAGCTCGGCGCCTGATTCACGTTAAAAACATATTTCGCGGGGAAGTTGCCCACGCCAACCGTATACGCGGCCCCTGCCGCGATTCCCCAGTCCCGTTGCAATCCGCTCGTGTCCTCCCGCCATGGGAAGATCGGTCTCGGGATAGGTCCCACAATCGGCCGGCGGAAAAGAATGTTGCGCCGCAGATACTGCTGGATATATCTCGGCTGCTGCTCGAGCTCGAGATTCTCGATGATCGAACGAGGCGCGGAGTAAATCAGGTGCTTCGAGGTCCAATCCTCAACGACCGGCGCGCGATCGTTCAAGCTGCCGAGCCTCTCCCCGCGCGCGAAAACATGTCGCGACAATATTCCCGAGAGAGGTAGGATCGCGCAAACCGCGACGGCCGATACAAAAATCAGTACGCGACTGAAATGAAGGGGGTTTCGCAAAGTTCACCTGTTCCTAATGGCGTGCACGTGGCAAAGACAGTCCTGTCCGTGTTTTCGTGGCACAGACAACCTGTCGGTGTGCTTCTGAGCATCCCAAGCTTCTCGGTCGCCTAAACCCTGATACCGCGTGTCGGTTCAACCGCCTAGATCGGCGCTTTCTCCCTCAGGGGCATCCTAAGATCGACTTGCCAAACGGGCTAGCTATACGTAGAAGCAACCTATATGCAACTAAAGTTAACTTCGCGGTGGCCCGGCAACAATGGGAAACTCCGCCTGACGTGCCAAAACGTCACTCGCCGCCGCCACAAACCCCGCAAAACGGGCTACGTCCGGATTTCCCCTGATTTGGGAGCAATCGCAGAGACCGATTACCGGTACCTGCCGGCACAGAGTGCCGCCCAGAGTCTCCAACACCCTCCGGGACAGAAAAGAAGCAGAGTTTCCCGGGCGGGGACTCGCATGTGCGAAGGAATCCCGCTTCCGAATCCGCGAACGGCCACGACGCCGAGCGGTGGCCCGCGACGCCTGCGCAGGAATCGAGCGAGGGTCGCAGTATTCGAGGATTTTCTTGCGGCTAGGCCTTGCCGGTCTTGACGCCGGCGGATTTGTTCTGCGCCCACCGCTGCGTGGCTTTTTTCCTGCCGTCAAGCTGCATCTGTTTCTCGATGCGATTCGCCTCGCGATGCTTGTGCATCGGTGCGACGGACCCCTTCGGCCGGGACCGGCCGGCAGACCTCGTTCGCGGCGCGTGCATCGCGGCGCCAAGAAAATGCAGCGGGTCCCGAAGACTCTGCAATTCGCGGTAAAAGTAGAGCGCGGTGGGCCGGGAGCCTTTGAACCTCAGCAACTTCAGAAACTCGATTTCTTCCTCGGAAGCATCGCCGCTCATCGACGGGTCGCGGAGGAATTCCAGCAGTCCAGGCTCTTCCTCAAGCGGGCCGCCCGCTTCCCTTTCGACAAATTCGAGTTTCTTGACGTGCGCGGCGGCCAGCCTCTGATTCAGCACGATTTCCATTGCAAAGTTGGCCAAGTCGATATCCCAGGAATCAATCAGAGGATCCAGGTACGAGATGCAGTTTTCAGCAGAAATTTTGAAGACGTCCGTATCCAGGAATTCCAGAACAGTGACACGCATTTCCTCGTAGCTGCGACCGCTCAGTCGGGCGACTTGTTTGAGCCAACTTTCACTTTCCAATTCCTGCTTGGCGACTTTCTGGACCACATCCAAGAGCTTCTGCGTGACGAGACGCTCCAATTCGCCGAAGGGATGCCTTTCAAAAATCGAGTGGACCTCGCTTCGTTTTTCGGGAGCACACTTGCGCAACACCAACTCCCGGACTTCCTTGAATAGCGGCACGGGCGGCTCGGACAGCTCTTTCTTCAATTCTTCCGTGCGTTGATGCTCCGCCAGCTCGGAAAGCTTGCCCGTCGGGAACTTCAAGAATCTTCCCATCTTGATGTAGATGTCCGTGCGACCGGGCGCTGGGGGCAATTTCTTGCGAGTGAGCAGCTGGGAAATGTAGGAGTCCGTGACTCCGGCGGCGGCCGCCAAATCCTTCTGCTCCAGCCCCAATTCCTCCAACCGCTGTTTGACCACGATGCAAACGTCCACAGAGCCTCCTAGTCAATTAACTATGATAAGTGAACCTACAAATATATTCTCACAATTCGATTGACTTGTTAAGTGAATTAACTCATCATGGTTAACGGACTGAGGGATTCTTCAGCTGACCTAACAGTTGGAAGTTATCTGGCCCACCCCTTGGCCGTCGAAACCAAGGAGACCAACATGTTTGCACGCAGAGTGTATATGCATCTGAAACCGAACAGCGTGGGCGAATTGACGCAAAAGCTCGAAAAAGAAGTGATTCCAACGCTTCGAAAACAGAATGGGTTCCAGGACGAGATCACGTTCGTGTCCGCGTCCGGAACGGAAGCCTTCGCAATCAGTTTGTGGGACCGGCCGGAAAGTGCGGAGGCGTACAACCGCGCAAGTTACCCCGAAGTGGCGAAGCTCCTCGGCAACCTGATTGATGGACCACCCCAAGTGGAAACCTACAACGTGGCGAACTCCACCTTTCACAAAATTGCCGCCGCTGTAGCCGCGTAGAACCGCGGAAGCATCCGCCGGGAGGCGGCGCGTTCCCCCGCCTCCCAGTTGTTCGACGTATTCGGCAAAGAGGCGAAAGTCATGATGTTACTTTTCTGGATCGTGGTTGGCGCATTCGTGGGCTGGCTAACTGGCAAGTTTATGTCGAGCGAAGGGCGCGATCAGCTGATGGACGTCGTGATGGGGATCGCAGGCGCGGTAGGGGGAGCGTTCCTCCTCAGCGCGGCGCACATTCTCGTCCAAGGCAGGATGATTTACACGATGCTGGCCGCGATGGCGGGCGCCGTAATTCCGACCGTGCTCACTCGACACCTGGGCGGAAGGCTAGAGTACGGTTCCACGGACTAAGTCACGCTGCAAAGCAATGGGCTGCGGGTCCGAAGGCATTGCGAGATTCAGCTCCGCGGCGGAAGGCGAGATGTCCAATGGTCACGAAAATTGTGGGCGGATTTCCACTGCGTCGTTGCTCATGGGCCTACGACCCGATCGTGTCCGTGGCACTAACTCACAGGATGGTTCGATGGCTGGATTCAGTTTGCCTGAAGCAGGTCGCCTCCAAGGCGCGGGTTTGATGGCGGCAGGCACAAGAGTCCCCGGGGTGACCAATGGAACATGAAATCAAAGTCGGCGCGGTCCTCATCAAAGACAACACACTCCTGCCGGAAGGACTGCGGCTCGAAGCCGGGTCCTGCGTGCCGGGCTGGGGGGTCGTCAAGGATTTCGATGGGTACGGATTGGATCGCGCCATCCAAAGGACGGGATGGACCTTCTTCTGCCTGGCGGGAGAAGTGAAGGCGACCGTTTTCGGCATCGACAACCAAAGCATGTTACGCAGAGCCATCGAGCGAATCCTAGCTAGGGGGAAATCGGATGGTTTTAATTCCCTGGAGATCGCGCAGGTAGCCTCGGTGGGCTCGGAGCGTTTCCCACCGGTGCGCTGCGTAACGGTGTCCGCAAAGTGGCGGCATATCCAGGAAAAACCGTTTCTTTTCTCGAGCGAACGGATCAAGGACTTAAGCCGCACAAGACTTGGTGCCATTCAGACGCAAGCTTGGGCAGTTGCGCGCGGCAAAGAATTCGCGTCTGAGTCAGCGAACGGCCACGCCGCCGTCGCGACGACGACGAGCCTGTCATTGTATTGAGGAGATGCTCAAATGAAGGTGATCCACAAATTGATGATCGCCCTGGTGCTGATTCTGCTTTCGACTTCCATGGCTTCTGCGCAGGATCTTTCGAGGTACCGAAACTTCGCGTTGGGAATGCGCTTGGCCGAACTCTCGAAACAGGTGAATACGTCGCCGGACGAAGTTATCACGGTCCACCAAGGCCCGGCCCTCATTCAGGAACTGACGTCGTGGCCGCTGCCGCCGTACCAATCTACTTCCCCGGCAGAATCGGTCCAGGGAATCCTTTTCTCGTTCTACAACGGAAGCCTCTACAAAATCGAGGTGACCTATGAAGACTCAGCAACAGAAGGCATGACCGACCAAGATGTGGTGCGAGCCATGTCGGCGAAATACGGCGCGGCAACGCTACCGGTCGCCCAGGCCAATCCGACAGGCATATCTTATGGCAGCCCCGCTGAACCCGTTGCTTTCTGGCAAGACTCGCAATACTTGGTCACGCTTTCCCGTTCTCCATCCTCGGAAACGTTTCAGCTTGTGATGCTGTCGAAGCAAATAAACGGTCAGGCTGAGACGGCGATTGCCGAAGCAGTCACGCAAGAAAGCGAAGACGCTCCGCAAAAGGAAGTCGGGCGCCTGAAAAAGGAAGCCGACGATCTGGAAGCACAACGGCAGGCCAACCTGAAAACGTTTCGACCCTGATCTCGATTTTCAGCCTGACGCGGCTCTTTGAATTTCAGAACGGATCAAACGGAGGTAATGAAGATGACAGCAAACGTGACGCCCCTGCACGATAGGGTGTTGGTGCGGAGACTGGAAGAAAAGGAAACCGCGAAGGGTGGAATCATCATCCCCGATACGGCCAAAGAGAAGCCTCAGGAAGGTGAAGTGATCGCCGCCGGTGCCGGCAAGCTCAAAGAGAAGGGCGGGCGAATTCCGCTCGACGTAAAGGCCGGGGATCGCATTCTATTCGGGAAATATACCGGTAACGACATCACGATTGATGGCCAGGAATATCTGATCCTTCGTGAAGAGGAAATCCTGGCAAAAGTTAGCGGGATCGCGAAAGCAGCATCGAGCAAGAAATAGTTTCTCCGATCCAGAGCGTGTGGACCGGACAGAAGTTCTCATGCACCCAGGAGGGTGAAGTCCTATGGCAAAGCAAATTGTAACTGGTGTGAATTCACGGCAGGCGATTCTGCGCGGCGTCAACATTCTGGCCGACGCAGTCAAGATCACGCTTGGCCCGAAGGGGCGCAATGCGGTGATCGAGAAGAAGTTCGGCGCGCCGATCATCACCAAGGATGGGGTAACAGTGGCGAAGGAAATCGAGCTGCAGGATCCGCTCGAAAACATGGGCGCGCAGATGGTAAAAGAGGTCGCTTCGAAGACTTCCGACGTTGCCGGTGACGGCACCACCACCGCGACCGTGCTGGCACAGGCCATCTTTCGCGAGGGAGTGAAGACCCTAGCGGCCGGCGCAAACCCAATGGCCCTGAAGCGCGGTATCGAGAAAGCTGTTGAGGTTGCCGTCGGGGAAATCAAGAAACTCCACAAAGATGTGAAGGGCGACATGATCGTCCAAGTCGGGACAATCAGCGCCAACAACGACAAGCAGATCGGCTCGATCATCGCCGAGGCGATGAAGAAGGTGGGCAAGGACGGCGTCATCACCGTTGAAGAATCGAAGACGATGGAGACGGCGCTCGAAGTGGTTGAAGGAATGCAGTTCGATCGCGGATATCTTTCTCCCTACTTCGTCACGGCTCCGGAAACGATGGAGTGCGTGCTCGAAGACGTCTGCATCCTAGTCCACGAAAAGAAAATCAGCTCCCTGAGGGAGTTACTCCCTTTGCTCGAACAGACGACCAAAGTGAGCAAACCTTTGTTGATTATCTCGGAAGATGTTGAGGGCGAGGCTCTTGCAACACTCGTTGTGAACAAACTCCGGGGAACCCTGCAGTGCGTTGCCGTAAAGGCTCCTGGCTTTGGCGATCGCCGCAAGGAAATGCTCGAAGACATCGCCATTCTGACTGGCGGTAAGGCCATCAGCGAAGATCTCGGCATCAAGCTCGAGAACGTGAAGATCGAGGAGCTCGGCCGCGCCAAGAAAGTGATCATCGACAAGGACAACACCACGATCATTGCGGGGGCCGGCAAGGCTACTGAGATCGAAGGCCGCATCAAGCAGCTCCGCACACAGATCGAGGATGCCAACTCGGATTACGACAAGGAAAAACTACAGGAGCGTCTGGCCAAGCTGGTTGGCGGCGTAGCTGTCATTAAGGTCGGCGCTGCAACCGAGACCGAGTTGAAGGAAAAGAAAGCCCGCGTCGAAGATGCCATGCACGCTACACGCGCCGCAGTCGAGGAAGGCATTGTTCCAGGCGGCGGCGTAGCGCTGCTTCGCTGCATCCCGGCACTGGAGAAGCTGAAGCTTCAGGACGATGAAGCGACCGGTGTAAACATTGTGAAACGAGCTCTCGAAGAACCGGCGCGCCAAATTGCCCAGAACGCTGGGCACGAAGGAGCGATCGTCGTTGGCCGTGTACGCGATTCGAAGGAAGAGAACTTCGGATTCAACGCAGAGACGGGGGAGTTCGGTGACATGATCAAGGCTGGCGTAATTGATCCGGCCAAGGTCACTCGCCTCGCCCTGCAGAACGCCGCTTCTATCGTCTCACTGATGCTGACCACGGAAGTGTTAATCGCCGACATCAAGGAAGACGAGGAAATGGCCGCGGTTGGCGCGGGCCATGGCGGCGGCATGGGCGGGATGTACTAAAAAGGTTCAGATCCTTTGTGAAGGCGACGATGCGGTCGAGCCGGCGTGTCGGCGGCTTCGATGACCACTCATCGCCGACAAGCTGGCGACGTTAGTAAATGTAGGGCGGATGGATCGCGCATTGCGGATTGTTCTGGGGATCGGTCTCGGGATTGCGGGAATCCTGGTTCATAGTCATCCGTACCTTGGCTCGGCACTCGGAGTCGCCGGAGCTTCGGTAATTCTTAGTGGCACCTGCGGTGTATGACTCACCTATCGCGTGCTCGGGCTGAGCACAAAAAAGAACAACAACTAACACAGGTGCCATCATTGCGGCATGCGTGTGATAAGTTC
The DNA here is from genome assembly GCA_963836125.1 of uncultured Acidobacteriota bacterium. GTDB lineage: Bacteria > Acidobacteriota > Terriglobia > Acidiferrales > UBA7541 > Palsa-295. The sequence continues at coordinate 124,592 of CAWIIK010000001.1, read as the reverse complement.
CATTGACTCAATTTATTACTCAGTTGACAAAAGAATTCAGGGCCTGTTTTGGTCGCCCGTTGTTTGTAAGCGGCTTCCTGATGAGGGTTTGGCCATTTGCTCAGCGGAAGAGGCTGATTCCAGCCTTTAACTTGTGCCACGACTTTCCGCTGGCCAGCTTTCGGGACGAACACAGCTGCTGTCACTGCGTTCTCTACGTCCGAGCCTGTCAAATCCACGTCAGCTAAATACATTTGCAGGGTCGCAAGCGATTTGTGCCCTATTGGCCGATCGACCACTTTGGATTGCTCACCTCGCCTTTGACCGTAAGCGCGGCTTCCAAATGAGAGTTTTTGAGGCACACTGACGCGGTCCTTGCAAGCCGCGGCGCCCGCGAGGACGGGAGAATGCTGATTCTCACTGTTACTGGGGGATGCTCCCCGCGTAGCTCACTCAAATGATTGCTTTGCTGGAGCGAGCATTCGCGCAATATTGGGTCCTGTTTATTAGGACTTTGACTGGGGGACAGGCGTGCCCAGCCGTCGTGAATTCATTCGGTGCGGCCTTGCAGCATCGGCGTTGGCAGCGTATCCGCAGAGCGTTCGTCTGGCGCTGGCACGGAGCAGTCGTGAGAAACCACTCCGACTCTTCAAAATCCTCTTCGATCAAACCTCTGCCGAGGGCGCGGAGTTTGGGGCCGAGGCTGTCAGCCTGGGGGGAGCGACGCGCGCGGTCGGAGGTGATGCGGGCGGCGCCTGGATGAACGAGATCGAACCACGCTGGAAACGTGGTCCGGCCGCGATAGCTGGGCTGACCGGGCGCGCGTCCCTGTTTTGCCTAGAGTTGCTGGCGCGCGACTACGGGATGGGCGTGGTCTATTGCGCTGAACACTCGCTGGCTGCAAGTGGCGTCGTCCACCGTGTCATTGCGGGCCGTGATCAAGTGTCGCAGTGGGAGAGCCGCCTTGCCGCCGCGGGCAATCGCTGGGGCGCGGTGGCCGTTGCGATGGCGATGAGTTGCCCGAAGACTCCGACACCCGTTCCGCGCGTCGATCTGCTCGATTTGACGCAACCATCCTCGACTGCTACGCCTTCGGTGTTTTCCTGGGTGATGGGTCCGGCCGGACAGCCGGGCATCTTGGGTGGACGCGGAATACAAAACGATCCAAGACGAGGATAACCGTGCCAAAACCGCCAAAAGGGATGAGCGATAGCGATTTTCAAGCAGCACTCCGGCGCATTCGTGAAGTTGTCGGAAACGAATGGGTGTTCGGCAGCGATGAGGACGTCGCGCTGTATCGCGACGCCTACTCGCCGCTCTGGGGCGAGAGCGACGAGCGGGTTGCCTCGGCGGCGGTGGCGCCGATCACGGTCGAGGAGATTCAAGGAATCCTCCGGATCGCCAATGAATACCGGCTGCCGCTGTACCCGATTTCCACGGGCAAGAACTTGACGTACGGCGGCTCGGCACCGGTGTACTCGGGCAGCGTCGTCGTCGATCTGAAGCGCATGAATCGCATCCTCGACGTAAGCAAGCGGGACAAGTCCTGTCTGGTCGAGCCGGGGGTCAGTTATTTCGATCTGTACCGTCACCTCCGCCAAGAAAAGCTGCCGCTCTGGATCGACACTGCGGATCCAGGTTGGGGCGGTTTGGTGGGCAACTCTCTCGACCACGGCGCGGGCTATACGGGGTCCGATGTTCGCGACCACTTCGACGCCCACTGCGGCATGGAGGTCGTGCTCGCCAACGGCGACGTGGTACGCACGGGTATGGGCGCGAATCCCGCCGCCAAGACCTGGCAGATCTTCAAATACGGCATGGGCCCGTTTGTGGACGGAATCTTCTCGCAGTCGAACTTCGGGATCGTCACGAAGATGGGCTTTTGGCTCATGGAGGAGCCCGAGGCAGCTCTGCTGGTCAGCGTGACCGCGCCCCGGCGCCAGGATATCGTGCCGCTACTCGATATCCTCTCGAGTCTGATGTATTCGCATACGATTTCCACTCAGATGCAGGTCATGAGTCCCGTCATGAACGGTTCGACCGATCCAGAGCTCGTTCGCCTGAGGCTCGCGGGCGCCACGGCGACGGATGAAGAATGGGCGCGCTACGTCGAGAGCAAGAACCAGCCTTGCTGGGCTGCGTCCTTTGCCTTCTACGGCGCGCGGAAAGTAGTCGCGGCGAACTGGGAACACACGAAAGACCGCCTGTCGACCATCCAAGGCGTGCAGTTCCAGGAGACCGCGTCCTACACGTTCCCGTTGACCGACGAACAGGTCGAGGCAGTCGTCGACAAAGCGCGGCTCGGCATTCCGTCGCTCAATCTTTTCGGCTCACGCAATTCGCCCACGGAGCGCCCGAGCGAGGGCCATCTCGACTTTTCGCCGATGGTGGCGCCCCACGGGGAGGAATTGCTGGCGCTGTCCGCCGTCACGGCGAAGGTCTACGCGAGCATGGATCTGCCGCCTCCGTTCGTCGGCGGATGGGTCTACCACCGGCGCGGCATGATCGTCTTTCATCCGGTCAGCACTTACCGCAATGCCGAAGAGAACAAAAAAACGCGAACGCTGTTCGAGCGCCTCGTGACCGCCTGCGCCGAGGGTGGGTGGAACACGTACCGGATTCACGCCAACTTTCAGGCACTCGCGATCAGCACCTACAATTTCAACAACGGCTCGCTGCATCGGCTGCACGAGACGCTCAAGGACGCCGTTGATCCTAACGGCATCCTCTCTGCCGGCCGGTACGACATCTGGCCGAAGCATCTACGGGAGAAAGGCGCATGAAAGCGACTCTTCTGGCATTGGCCGTCGCCGTCGGCTTGGTTGTGGCGGGCGCGCGCGCCCAGCAGCCGAGCTACCCGATTCCCGCATGGAACCGGACTACCGCGGCCGACGAGAAGCACGGCTCGACCGTCGAGCGAGGCGCCGCGGTCTTCAACAACTGGTGCAGCGTGTGCCACAGTAGGGACGTGAGAAACGCCCCAGGAACACGGTCGCTTCAATTCAAGTATCAGGGAAAGTTACCAGCCGCGCTGGAAGACCGACGGGACCTCACTCCCAAGCTCGTCAAGTTCTACGTGCGAAACGGCCTGGCTACGATGCCGTTCTTTCGAAAAACAGAAATCAACGATGCCGAGCTCGACGCGCTGGCCGTTTACCTGTCGCGAGCGAAGCGGTAGGGCTTGGGCGACCGGCACGGCATGCCGAGCGTCTCCGGGGGGCCAATGATTTCGGTGACGGCTAAGACAGTTCGCGGCTCTGTCGTTCTTTTCCCAGAACCTCGTCGGCGTGCTCCACATCCGCCAGGCGCTGCTCGAGCTCGGTACGGAAGATCTCCGCTTGCTCACAGAGTCGCGCATTCTGAATGGCAAACGGCCGCGGGAATCGCAAGGGACTTGGCAAGCCGCAAATGCTCGTGAGCAAACGCATGAGCCCGCGTGTCACCCAGTGATAGAAAGCCGAGCACCCGTTGCGAGGCAATAAGCCGGACGCACGACCAGGAACTTAGATAGGAGAAGCCCTTGAATTGAACTCATCCTGTCTCTTCGTCCGTGTGGGAAATTAAGACGCTGTTTTTGGTAGCGGGAACCTGCACTAAAAAGCGATTGTCCCGTGCGTCAACCCGGAACAGAAGATCGTAGATGGACTTCTTGTTCCCAACGAATTACCCCGAACGGCGGCATTCCAAAATCGGCTTGGTGTCGAGCCAGGAGCGGGCGCTTGCGAAAGCGGCCACCTTCAAGAACAACGAGAAATACGATGCGCAAAGCACTGCAAACCCCAGGAAGAAAAGGTTGAACGTGGCCGGGAGTTATAGCAGATTGGGCCTCTGGCCACGGTGGCAAGTTGTTGATTCTGCGGTCGGCCAGAGTTCTGTCGAGGGACAGTCGTACGCACGGCGCAGTCGGAGAACTCGAATTGGAGATCGAAACTATGCAATCACATAAGACACATTGGGCCGGGAGAAAGCCAGCGGTGCGCGAGATCGCATGCGTCGCGCTGCTAGTCGCAAGCCTTGCATTTATGGCGCAGCGCGCCACCGCTCAGTGGTCGACGGTCGGCGGCGATTCGGGCAACACACGCTATTCCTCGCTCACGCAGATCAACGCGCAGAACGTCGCCAAATTGGGCGCAGCGTGGGTTTCGGAGAAGATCGCGCCGCCTCCGAGGTCTCGCGCCATGTCGGTGATCGACAACGGACTGATGATCTTCACTGCGCCGCCGTTCGTTTACGCGGCGAACATCAGCACTGGACAAATCGCGTGGAAGTACCGCACGGCTCCTGGCGAGGGTGGCCTGTTTGGTCCCCCGGGCTCGCCCGATGCAGAAGGCGTGGCAGTTGGCGAGGGCCTCGTGTTCGTCGGCCTTTCGGATTTGAATCTGATGGCGCTTCGCGAGCGGACGGGCGAGTTCGTTTGGAAAGTTAGCCTCGCGGCACCGTCAGGCGAGCCGACCGGAAGGCCCTCGGGCGCGCCTCTGTATGCCGATGGACTGGTCTCTATCGGCACTACTGCGGACTACGGATATCGAGGCCAGATCGTTGGCGTCGATGCGAAGACTGGACACGAAGTCTGGCGCTTCTTTGTGGTACCCGCACCGGGAGATCCGGGGTCGGAGACGTGGCCGAAGAATAACAACGCGTGGAAGCACGGCGGTGGCGCCGTTTGGCTTGTCGGAGCCAAGGATCCCGAACTGGGCTTGATCTTCTATGCGACGGGAAATGCCGTCCCGCAATACGGCGGCGAAAATCGGCCGGGCGATAACCTTTACACCGACTGTCTTGTTGCCCTTGACGCCAAGACCGGGAAGCTTCGCTGGCACTACCAGATCGTCCATCACGATATCTGGGAAGCCGACGTCGCCGAAGCGCCGGTGCTGTTCGATGCGCAAGTCAACGGACAGACTCGCAAGGCAATCGCCGCGGTGCGCACCGATGGATATCTCTTCATGCTCGATCGCGCGACAGGCAAACCGCTCGGGCGCGTTGAAGAGCGGCGCGTGCCGCAGGACGCGCTCCAGAAAACGTCGCCCACGCAGCCCTACCCGGTAGGCGCCGACCCTGTCCTGCCGGATTGCGACTCCTGGAAGACGCAGTCTCTGCCGAAAGGCTTCGAATTGGGCTGCTTCTTCACGCCCGCATCGTTCCAGAGGCCGAATCTCCTGGCGCCGGCCTATGGCATGCGCGCTACGCCAATGGCGTTCGATCCGCAGACGCAATTCTTCTACGCCACCGGCAGTGCGAGCCTGCAATGGTTCTGGCGCGCCCAGGATCCGGACTTCTACGTTACCAACTTCAATAGCCGCGTGCCGGGCCTGAATCAATTGAGCTACGGCGTCCTCGCCGCGATCGACAGCCGCACGGACAGAGTCGCCTGGAAGAAGGAATTCCGTGGTGCCGCGCGCCCGAGTGGCGCGCTCGCGACCGCCGGCGGTCTCGTCTTCCAGATGCCGGGCGACGGAAACTTGCAGGCATACGACGCCGCGAACGGATCGCTCTTGTGGCAGTTTCAAACGGGCGCGGCCGGCGGAAGCCCGCCGGTCTCGTTTGAAGACGGCGGCGAGCAGTACATCGCCACGATTGTCGGCGGCGCGGTGTGGGCCTTCAAATTGGGCGGAACGCTCCCGGCGCGTCCAGCGCCGCCAGTTCCGCCTCAAGAGGAATTTTCAGGCCAGATCATCGACACGGCCACGATCGAGACCACCTCACTTGTGCGAGACAGTGGCCTCTCCGGCGCGCACTACCTCTCCGACGAATACGAGTTCGATCCGTATCGCGCGCGAGTGAAAGCTGGCACGAAGGTCAGCTGGAGAAATAATGGCACGATGACCCACACGATCGTTGCCGTCGATGGCTCCTGGACGACCGGACCGCTTCAGCCTCTCGATATCGGCACGGTGACTTTCGACAAGCCCGGTACGTATACCTACATCTGCAAGGACCACCCGTGGGTCTACGGCCAAATCATCGTCGAACCAGCTCCCCAGAAAGAAGGGCAGAGTCAATAATTTAGCCAAAAAGAACCGGGGCGTTTTCCCAAGCTTCCGCGGATTATCTCTTGGTCTCTCGTAGGCCCCGACCTGGCTCAATATCGCAACGGAGACGACACGTGCTTCCATGCCACCGTGGGGAAAATGTACCCACGCCAGCTGCGGTCATACCGAAAGCCGACGCGAAACATGCGCCACCGGCCGCTCCCATCGGGTGAGTTGTAGACGACGTAGGGGGGCCAAGCCAGCCCGATGCTTGTGCGCTCAGGGCGTCCGATTAACACGAAGTGTGGTTCGTGTTCCGACTTCCAAGATAGATGGCGCTGTGCCCAGCAAACAATCGGCGCGGCGACTCGGCGGTCGATGCCCTGGTTGACGCAACCCTGGTTTGGGGGAGTCGTAGATGCAACGGAAGACTTGCTGGTGTGCGCGTGAAACGCGAACGCAAGACTGAGCGTACAGGCCAGCGAAACAGCAACGGCCGTCATCTTAACGACATGGGACCCCGGTCGCAATGACCCACCCCGTGATTCACAGCCTTCCGCCAGGCAGCTTTGCACGCGTAGCGTCTTCGTACAGCCGCACTTCATGTCCCTGCCCGTTATTCCGGCCTATCCTGACCCAGGAAACTGAGTCCCAACGCCGTATAGTCGTCAACTCCCAGTATCCACTCTTCCTGACCGTCAATCCGAATTTTTAGCCACGTATCGTTGGCGGAGTCGTGTTCATCCGGCGGAGCGGCACTGAACCGCGCCTTCAACAGCTCGACACGCGATTGCGGTGTGAGATTCACTACCGCGGGTGTCGTGTTCTTGTCCGGTGACGGATACACGTGGATGAGCCGTTCCGATTCAATATCTGGACGTATCTGGTAGGGCGGTTGGTCCGCCACATCGAAATCACCGGAATCCTGCTGTTCCAAGCGGAAATCTTTCCAGTTCACTCGCACAGGAGTCACGATATAAAAGTAGGTCGTGAGCGCATAAATTTGCAGGGTGTCGTTTTTCAGCAAACGCTTGGAACTCTTCAACTGTCCGGTCGGCAGGTCGGCGAGTCCGCCTTGAAATTCTAAAGGTTCCAGGTCGAGTGGTTTCAGGGTCTTGTTGAGCAAGCCGAAAAGCTGGATGGATTCTCCTGTTCCGGGTGGCGAGGGTAAATCCTCGTATGTGAGTTCGAGAGCTTGATGCTCGCGGCCTTCGAGCAGTGTCGCATCTACCAGATGCCTGCCAAGCTCATGCACCAGTGACACGGGGAAGGACCTTTTGAAACAACTCTTTCCGTTTTGGTCCACAATCCGCACCGAGCTTACCGTCTCTTCGTCGTCCTCATTGCACATTCCCTCGTGCCGTGATTCCTTGTAGCAAATCACCTTTAGTCTCACGGTGAATTCCTGCCCTTCGATTGGGAACGGCCCGAGAGTGCGTACATATCGGGTCGGCGCTGGTAAGGGCGGATCATCTTGCTGCGCCGCCGCCGGAGGGAGCGCCATGAAGCACAATGCCAGAATCGCCATATTTGCCAACGTAAATGGGCGATCTATTCTTTGCAGTATTTTTGTCCCGCTGTGACGCATCGTGCCCCCCTCGCTAACCTTGAACTGGAAAAGTCTACAGCGAAAGACTGGTTGCGGTGGCGGGATTGCTGTTGGCTGGCGGTGAGACAAGAATGCGTCGTGGCCCAAAGTGTCTGCCGGAGGAAAACTCAAGGCGACTCAGGCACGCCAAGCCGCTACACACCCCAGAGACGCCGCCGAAGTGTTGCTTGAAGATCAAGACTGAGATCGTATTGAAATATCTTTTGGACATGAAATGGGATGGCTCTGTTGACATCCTCAAGAAAAGGTAGCGATGCCTCAGGCGATACAGATTGAAACTCAGGCCAAGCAGAAGAGCTTGACGCTTCTGCATCGGCAACGTGCGACCGGGCGCGCGTGCCGAGAGTTTGCGTTTCACCGAGGAGAAGAGAGTTTCGATCAAAGCCCGACGCCGGTAGAGCTGGCGCGGAAACGATCGCCGCATCTCGGCGCGCACGCCGTGGATGCGCCAGGTTTTCTTCCCCCGCTTGGCGGGGATTACACTCTGCGCCCCGAGTTGCTTCCGGATGTAGGTGTGATTTCTCTCGCTGTCGAACTCGGCGTCTGCCAACACCAGCCCGATACGCGTTTGCTGGGAAGCTGTCTCGACGACCGCAGGCAAATTCGCACAGTCGTTCCAGGGACCGCGCCGCGCGATCTGGGCCAGCAGAAACTGCTGATCCAGATCCACCACGACCACCCACTTCAACCAATGCCTCCACGGCCGTGGCTTTTGCCCGTGATGATGCATGCGCCGCACGAAAAAGGTGCTGACCGCTCCCTGAGCCAAGCCCGTGGCATCGACCGCCACACGGGCGCTTCGCCGTCCTTTTCTGCGCGCCCCGCGCAACCGGCGCACCGTCTCGCCTACCGCTCGGTCGATCGTCACATCGTCCAAACGCTGCAGGAAACGATACAAGGTCGTGAAGTCGGGCACGCTGGCCAGCCCCAGCGCCTGGCGGAGTTCGCGATGTTCGCTCAGCCGGACCTCGGCCTCGCGAAAAGTCCAGTCCTCGTAACGCATCAGACAGAGAATCGCAAGCAGCTGAGGTTGATTGAACAGGCGCTTGCTGAAACGACTTCGGTAACGCGGGAGCACCGCCTTGGAGACTTGCAAGGCGATGCGAGCAAAAGGCAGCAGTCCGACTTCGGCCATCGCGCCTCCTGCCTCGATAGAAAACAACAATTCCTAAAGATCGGATATGCCGAATTTTCATTGTCGTAGCGAGGATGTCAACAGAGCCAAATGGGATTTGGATACCGCTGACCGTGCGGTATTGCGAGAACCGGATTTCCTCGGCGATATCGACAAGAAGGTTGTTGTCGGGGTGAATGCTGAACGCGAGTGCGACCGGGAGAGCGAGGATTCTTTCGAATTGTCCCATTGACCGAGACCGGCCAGGGTCGATCGAGTCGAAATGGAAGACAGCCGTTTTGGGGAGGCTTTGTTGTCCTCATTCAGACGACAGTTTAGCTATACTCGCAAGCCAGCCCGTAGGGCGGACGAGTATCCGGCGGCGCCGGAAAGTCGATTCCGAGAGACCTCTAAAGGAGCAAATGGAAAGCTCCACCGATCTGCTCACGCACAGCATGTTTTTCTCTGTCGCGCGAGTGCAGGCGCGGTCGCCTGTCAGCAAGAAGAAACTCATTTACGATCAGGATCACCGCGGTCCACTCTCGACGGACACAACCGCCACACTGATGCTTCTCCAGGCGGAAAACATCGACCTGCTGGGCATCTCAACCGTCAGCTGCGACATGTGGGCCAAGCAAGAAACCGCCTACGCGCTGCGTCTTCTTGAACTCATGGGGCGCCCTGAAGTGCCGGTCTATATGGGCGCCCAGGAACCCTTGCTCAATACCAAGGCCGAAGCCCAGATGCGCTATCGGATGTTCGGCTCCCGAGCCCTGGGCAACGAAGGCTATCTCGGCTGCTTCGCCAAAGATGGCGGCAGCCGCGATGTCGTCGACCCTCTTCCGCCACCCTACGACGGGTTTTCGCGCATCAAGGCCCAGCCCGAACCCGCCGCCGATTTCATTATTCGCGCGATCCGCGCCAATCCACACGAAGTCACCATGTATTGCGGCGGCCCGATGACCAACCTTGCGCTGGCCGTGATGCTGGCGCCCGATATTGCGCCCATCACGAAAGAAGTCATTTTTATGGGCGGCGGACTGCATCACTCGACCAGTTCGGTGAATGTCTATTTCGACGCAGAAGCCGCGAAAATAGCATTTCGCGCTCCTTGGCCGAAGTTCACACTGGTCACCACCGACCTGGCCGAACAGGTCCACATGCAGGACGATGGCAAGGTCGACTACATCGTCGATCACGCCCACGCGCCGATCGCAGACCTATTCCGCCTCTACGAGCAGAAGCCGCAGCGCGAGAACCCGCAAAGGCAATCCTTCCGTATGCCGGATGAAATGATGGCGGCGCACGCGATCGACCCCACCCTCTTTGGCGGCTACGATGAAATGAACATCGATATCGTCACCCACAACGACGGCCACTATGGCGACACTTCCTTCTGGGACCTGCACTGGGAGCCGATCAACGCTGGCACACCCTCGGCGGGGCAGAACAATCCATCTCTCAAAGCGGGCCGCGTTCAGGTGCTTCGGGACATCGACAAGAAGCGCTTTCGCGAGCTTTTCGTTGACCTGATGACTCGACCCATCAGGAGTACCTGATTCACAATGACCACGACTCGCCGCGAATTCATACAGACCGTTGGCGCCGCCATTGCGTCCTCGCGCACAGCCTCTCAAACTCCACCTGCCGACGCACTCGCCATTGCAACGGCCCAGCCCGATTCAGTTCCGCCCGCCCAGACCAACGGCAAGCGCAAGGTTATCTACGATCAGGACAATGCTGGTCCGTTCGGCACCGACATTCTGGGCACGCTGATGATGTTGCAGGCCCCAAACATCGATCTGCTGGGAATGACTCTGGTGACCGGTGATGCCTGGATGAGACAGGAGATGGCTTACACCTTGCGGCTGCTTGAAATGATGGGACGCACCGAAGTTCCCGTTTACCCCGGTGCGGAACTCCCCATGCTCAACACCAAAGAGGAATGGCAATTGCGTCTGCAACTGTTCGGTGGCCACCGCCTCGATCCTTGGCTCGGCGCTTTCAATCACCTGAACGGAGGCCCGGACGACGTGGAGGATCTGCCGATGCCGTACGATCGGGTTGCGAATCTCAAGCCCCGGCAGGAACACGCCGCGCGCTTCATCGCCAAGGCCGTGCGCGACCATCCCGGCGAAGTCACCATCTATGCCGGCGGCCCGCTCACCAATGTGGCATTGGCCATCGCGCTCGCGCCGGACATCCTCCCACTGGTCCCGGAAATCGTCATCATGGGCGCCGGTTTCCACACGTTCACGAATACGTTCAACATTTTTTTCGATCCCGAGGCGGCGCGAAAGGTTTTGCGTGCTCCCTGGCCGAAATGCACCGTTGTGACCGTAGACCTGGCCGAGGAAATCCACGAAAGCGATGAAATCGCGCCGGGCCGCTCCATGGCAGCCGAAATCGCGAGCGGCGCGCAGCGTCCCATTTCCGATCTTTTCCAGAGGTATGCCCTAGAGCCCATGCGGCAGAATCCAAACAAGCCGTTGTTCCGGATGGCGGATGAGATGGTTGCCGCGCAGATCATCGATCCATCGATTTTTACGAAGTCTGAGCAGATGTATGTCGATATTTGCTGCACGCCCGGCCCGCGCTACGGCGATTCGATGTTCTGGCCACGGGACTGGCAAGCGGCTCCCGATGCGGAGAAACAGGCGCTGAGCGCCGCTGACCGGCGGATTTTCGTAGCTCCCGGCCAATTCTACCTGGGGCCTCCACCTTCGGCCGGATTGGTGAACGTATTGCTCGAAGTCGATCATGCTCGCTTCAAAAGGCTTTTCGTCGACTTGATGACCCGGCCGCTAGAACCATAAGGAACTCGAACGCGGGTTCTCCGGAGGTTCCGACTCCGAAGTCCCCGTGAATGCCCGTTACCGCTGAAACACCCTACACTTGACATGTATACTGTATGGCTGTAATCATACAGAATGCTCTTTCACGTGAATCCATCCTCGGGCGTGCCGATTTATGCGCAGATCGAGATTCAAGTGAAAAATGCGATTGCCGCGGGCGCCGTGAAGCAGGGCCATGCATTGCCCTCGGTACGCAAGCTGGCCGCCGAACTGGGGATCAATCCCACCACCACCGCACGCGCGTATCAGAATCTGGAGCGCGATGGCGTCATCACTACCATTCCGGGTGGCGGCACATACGTCGCAGAAAATGTCCCGCGCTTTCTGAAATCCGAGAAATTGCGCCGCTTGCAACCATATGCCAGGCAACTCGCCGTCGAAGGTGCCCAACTCCGCCTTACCGATGAGGACATTTTGAGAATCGTGCAAGACGAATTGGCGAAACTAGCGGAACGCGTAGGAAACCACAAATGAACGAACTCGCCATCGATACCAAAGATCTCGCCAAGACATACGCCGGTATCCGCGCCGTCAGTGGAATCAACCTGACCGTGCCGCGCGGGTCGATCTATGGATTTCTCGGCCGCAACGGGGCAGGCAAAACAACCACGATCAAAATGCTGCTCGGGCTTCTCCGCCCTACGGCCGGTTCAGCTCGCGTGTTGGGCATGGACGCACAGAGCGAACACATCGCCATTCTGCAACGCACCGCTTTTGTCAGCGAGAAAAAGACTCTGTATCCCTCGCTTACGCCATCCGAACTGGTGCGATTCAATCGTGGCTTTTACCCAACTTGGTCGGACAGCGAAGTTGAGAAATATGCGCAGCTATTTGAAATCCCAATGAAACAACGCTTTGAACAGCTCTCGAACGGCAACCAATCCAAGGTTTGGCTATTGCTGGCGCTTTGCCAAGGTGCGGATTTACTGATTTTGGATGAGCCGACAACCGCTTTGGACCCGATTACGGTGGACCAGTTAATGCATGTACTGTCCGAAGATGCTCTCGACCGAGGGTGCACAATTTTCTTCTCCTCCCACCAACTTGAAGAGGTGGAGCGGATCGCAGAATACGCGGGGTTCATCGATCACGGCAAGCTTCTGCTGGAGGCCCGATTAGACGATATCAAGAGCGAATTCCGGCTGATCACCGCTGCCGGCAATTCGCTTCCGGCACAAACGTCACCGCAGGTTTTGTCCGTCGATGTCGACGATAATTTCTGCCGGTACGTTGTGACAAGAGATGCCGAAGGCTTTGCCGTTGAACTGTCGCGGAACGGTGCAACCGTTGCGAGTATCGCTACGCTGGGCCTGCGCGAAATCTTCCTGCAACTCGTTCGAAAGGAGCAGTGATGTATTTCTGGAAATGTTGGCGCGAGACGCGTGTTAGTTTTTATGTTTTCCTATTCATTGCCGTGACGTTGGCGGCGCTCCTGTGGAAGATTATGGACTTCGCCATGAGCGAGCTGCCCCCGAAGCAACTTTTCGCGCTCGCTTGGGTGATACTCCTGTTCGCTTCAAGTGCCCTGCTCGGTCTCGCTGCGATTTCCTTCGGAGCCACCGGGATTAGTGAAGAGTTCGCCCACAAAACAGCGGGTTTTTTGCTGACCAAGCCACGGTCGATTCGTTACTTCGTCTGGACCGCTTGGGTGGCGAATGCCGTACAATTTCTGGCGCTAGCGGGAGCCATGGTGTTGGTGGGCGCATCGGTTCTGTCATGGCGATACCATGCGCCGATTACAGGGCGTTTGCTGCTGGCATTCGTGCCCAGGCTCATTATGACCTTTTGGATATTCGGCATGACCTACCTACTGGGCGTATTGCATCAGAATGGGCGCGATGGATTCCTAAGCAGCCTAGGCGTAGTGATTGTATTTCCAATAATTTGTTTGACGCTGGGATACTTTTGCCAAATTCATTTGCCATCGCCGGCAGACATGTACCCAGTCGGAATGAGTGAATTGATGTCACACCCAGAACTCGCCTCGACCCTGCCACCCTTTTGGCCGTTGGTGGGTTGGTCGCTGGCGGCGTTGGCATGTCCGTTCATTGCGCAGCTCGTATTGGAACGCACCGAGGTTTCGTGAGCCCGGGTGGGAAAATTAGTCGGCCTTCACTACGTATTGTAAGGGCTAGTGGCCTGTAACGGCTGAATCGAGAGTGATGCGACGGGTGGGATCAAAGTAGCGCCACTTTACAGTCTTGGGCGCCTTGTTGTAGTGCCGAATGTACTTCATGAGCTTTCTTCGCAAGTCGGCCAGCGAAGTAAACACGCCGCGGGCGATAACGTCGCGCTCGATCTTGGCGAACCAGAGTTCGATCTGGTTGAGCCAGGAGGAGTAGGTCGGAGTGAAATGCAGATGAACGTTGGGATGTCGATCCAGAAAGTCCTCCACCTGTCCCGTTTTATGAGCCGACAGGTTGTCGGCAATCACGTGGATCTCCTTGGCGCGCGGCTGGTTGACGACAATGTCTGCCAGGAAGGCGACGAACTCCGCCGACGTGTGTCGAGCGGCCGTCTTTCCCAGCACCTCGCCGGTCTTGGTATTGAACGCTGCATACAGGGACAACGTGCCGTGTCGGAAGTACTCAAAGCCGTGCCGCTCGGCGCGTCCCGGCGAGAGTGGCAACACGGGGTCTTTCCTGTCGAGTGCTTGGATCGTGGTCTTCTCATCCACAGAGAACACCGCTGCATGCGCCGGAGGGTTCAGATACAACCCAATGACGTCGGCGGCCTTTCGCTCAAAGTCCGGGTCATGGGTGGTCATGTAGCGATCCAGCCGCTGCGGCTTGAGGCCGTGCTTGGCCCACACCCGCGCCACCATCATATGACTGACCTTCAGCTGCCCTCCCAGTCTGCGCGTACTCCACTGCGTGGCCCCGTCGGGCGGAGTCCGCTTGAGCGTCCATTCCAGAATGCGCGCTTCCAGCGCAGGAGTCAGCGTGCTGGCTTCTTGCCCCGCGTGCCTGCTGAACAACCCGGCCAGCCGCTCGTCCCGAAATCGCTTGCTCCAGCGGTCGATAAACGCATCGTTGCAGTCCAGCTTGTCGCGAATGGCGGCCCAAGTATGGCCTGCCTGCAGCAACAACAGCAGTCGCGCCCGGCGCGCGTCATCGGCACGTCCGCTGCGGCTCGCCGCTCGCTGGTTGAGTTCCATCCGTTCCGCATCCGTCAGTACAATGGTGGCTTCCATGAACACCATTGTACTACCGTTTCAGTTGTTACAGGCCACTAGATGTCAAGCTTTGGGATGGTCTTCCCGCGCGCTACTGGGCCGGAATTTTCCCATGATCGATCACCGATTGTCGCCATACTGCCGGATTAACCCGCTAGCATTGACCGAGACTTCCCAAGGTGTGCGTCACGCGAAAGGCGGGCTGGTAGATGACAGAAGTTCCGTCGGCGTCGGCCTACGAGGTTCGTCGGATGCGCTCGCCCTGACGAACTCCGCTCAAATCGAGATACGCACCTAATGTGGCGAGCTGCTCCCGCTCGTGCCGGTTGCCGAGCCTGCGGAGGACAAGTTCGTACTCGGTCGCCTCGCGTTCCGGCTCGACGCGATGGCGGAGCCACACGCGCAGGTCGCACGGGCTTGGACGATATTGGGTGATGATGTCGGAGGCAATGAGCCGTATGTGGAGTGGAGCGCAGCACTCGGCTCGGCAAAACGAAATCCATCGAAGGTACTGGCCCTTTGCCTTTCGTCTCGAATTTGGCGAAGGACGCCGTGGTGCCTAATTTTCCGAACCCTTGCCCTTGTACACCACGCCGCCCTTCATCACGAACTGCACGTGCTCAACGGCGGTAATGTCCACGAGTGGATTCCCAGGCACGGCGATTACGTCCGCGTAATAGCCGGGTTCGAGCTGACCCACTTGGTTCTGCCAGGTCAGAATCCGCGGGTCATTCAGATAACCCGCCTGCAGCACGGCCAGCGGCGTCATACCGTACCGCACCATCAACTCGAATTCCTCCGCCTGCGTTCCGTGCGGGAATGGGCCCACATCCGAGCCGACTGCCATCGGAATCCCCGACGCAACCTGGCGTTTGAACTCATGGATTTTGTAATCCAGCATCGCGCGCTCGCGCGCCGCGGCCTCCGGCGTGGGCGCGTGATCGGCGAAATACTCGAAGATGGTCAGGGTCGGTACCGCAGGAATGTTCTTTTGCTTCATCAGTTGCATCGTGCCGTCGCTGAGCTGCGTCGCGTGATCGATCGACGCGACGCCGGCCTCCACCGCAAACCGAGCGGCTGGTTCGCCCTGGCAATGCACGCCCACGTTGGTATCTAGCCGCGCAGCCTCGGCCACGGCCGCCTTCAGCTGCGCCTCGGTATACTGATATGGCGTGTGGAAGTCCCAGAATTCCGGATCGCCCGGCTGCTCGCCAATTCCAAGCTGCGCGCAGATCGGGTCGCCCAGGCACGGAGCCGATCCGTGCGGCACCATCCCGTCGCGTCCCGTCTCGTAAATCTTCACGAAAGTGCTGCCGTCCTTGTGCTGCTGGCGGATGGTCTCGATGATCTGCTCCGTATCGTTGGCGTAATCCGCGTTGCCCAGCACATGCTGCGCGGGGTTGAAGCCGATCGCATCCTCGTGTCCCCCCAGAATCGAAATCGCCATGCCGCTGATCCGCAGCCGCGGCCCCGGAATGAGTCCTTCGTTGATGGCGTCGCGCACGGCTGTGTCTGCCGGACCAGCGCCTTCGGTGCCCATGTCGCGTTCCGAGGTAAAGCCGGCCATCAGATCGGCCCTAGCCGACAGTGTGGCCTGGATGGTCCGCTGTGGGACAGACTCCTCGACAGTCTGCAAATCCTCCGCCTTGCCAGGATGCAGGAACAGGTGCACGTGCGCGTCGATCAGTCCGGGCATCAGCGTGGTGTCACCCAGATCGATGATTCTTGCTTGAGCCGGATGCGGCACCGATGTGCCGACAGCCCGGATCCGGTCGCCCTCCACCAGCACCTCGCCGGGGCTGATGACCTTTCCCGGCGCCACTTCAAACAGACGCGCCGCGTGCAGGACGATCGGCTGCTGACTTTTCGCAGATCCATCTTCTTGTGCCCGCGCCGTGTTCGCCAGAGCGACCAGCGCCGCCAGAGCCCCGAGCAGAAAACCGAGCTTCCTCATGGACGCCTCCAGTAAGCGGACTAGCAGATCCTCATGAAACTTTCTTTCTCATCGGCACCTGTCATTCGTGCCGCAGAGCAACCATCGGATCGACCCGCATCGCCCTTCGTGCCGGAATCCAGCACGCGAGGAGCGCGACGGCGAACAGGAGCGCAACAACCGCGGCGAATGTAAGTGGATCAGTTGCGCTTACCCCGAAAAGCATCGTCGCGATGAGGCGCGTCAACCCAAATGATGCCGCGACCCCGATAGCAATTCCGGTCAATGTGATTCGCGCTCCTTGGCCGAGGACACCGCGAAGGATGTCCTGTTGCTGTGCGCCCAACGCCATCCTGATGCCGATTTCGCGCACTCGCTCAGTCACGGAGTACGAAATCACGCCGTACATTCCAACGGAAGCCAAGATCAAGGCGAGGGCGGCGAACGCAATGAGCAGGGTCATGGGAAAACGCTCCGACGACATTGACTCGGAGACAATTTGCTGCATCGGTTGCACGTCGTAGACCGGCTGATTGAGTCCCTCTTCGTCGGCTGCTGCCCTGATCAGAGGCATGACAGAGGACATGTCGAGCGGGGTGCGAACGACCATCGTGGTTACGGCATAGTCACCCTTCGTCCACTTATCAGGGTCTTCGTAGAGCGAGAAGTACGCCTCGTTTTGCGTGAACTGGTTCGTCGCGCCAAGGCCCCAATGTTTCACGTGTCCTACGACGCCAATGATCCGACACGGGCCAAATGGCTCGAACCCAACAGTCAGCGTGTGGTCCAGCGGATTGCTGCGCGGAAAATACATCCGAGCGAAAACGGAATCGATGACCATTACGCAAGGAGATTTCGCAGTGTCTTCGGTGGTAAAGAAACGACCTCGGAGCAATGGGATTCCCATCGTTCGAAGATAATCCGTCCCGATGTCGAACATCAGTACCCTCGGCGCGTTTTGAAGCGAGGCCGGCTTATTGTCGTCAATAAAGAAAGGCGCACCGTTGGAGTGGGGCGTCAGCGGGACAAGGTCGGTGAAATCCGCCGCCTCCACGCCCGGAATATTCCGGAACGCCTCCAGCAACTGTCGATAGGCAGCGCGTGTGCTGGAGGGAGACTTCACGAGGGAGCTTGAGACTACGACCTTGAACGTAAGCGCATGCTGTGCGTCAAAGCCCGGATTGACATCCCACA
Source organism: uncultured Acidobacteriota bacterium (assembly GCA_963836125.1). Taxonomy (GTDB): domain Bacteria; phylum Acidobacteriota; class Terriglobia; order Acidiferrales; family UBA7541; genus Palsa-295. Next base: position 106,761 of record CAWIIK010000001.1, on the reverse strand, counting down.
GGTTGCGAATCGTGCGGAATAACAGGCCGGCTCCTGCCAGCAGCACGAGCGTGAGCGCGGTCTGCACAATTACGAGAGCACCTTGCATTGGGTGGCTGCGCGTCGAACCCGGCGACCCCTCTTGCAACGGAGTTTGCAGGTCGGAATTCCGGTGCTTCAGCGCAGGGGCGACACCGAACACCACTCCAATCGTGATCGAGATCGCGAGCGTGAACAGGAGGACCGCGGAATTGACGGCGATATTCTGGCTTCGTGGCAAATCTTCCGGCATGGTCGCCAGCATCGGACGGACTCCCCAGAACGCAGCCAGAACGCCGAGCGCTCCCCCGGCGAGTGAAACAAGCACGCTTTCCGTAATCAACTGCCGCGCGAGGCGCAAGCGGCTCGCGCCGAGTGCCGAGCGGATGGCAAATTCGCGGGCACGCGCCGCCGACCGTGCGAGCAGTAGATTCGCAAAATTCGATCCAGCGATCAGCAGCAGCAAGCCGACCGCGCCCAATAACAGCAAAAGCGTCCGGCTCATGTTCCCGAACCACCCAGCTTCGAACCACCATTGCTTGAGTGGCATTACGGTTGTGCCTGTGCCGTGGTCTGCTTCGGGGTACAGTCGATCCAGATTTGTCTGGATTCGGTGCATCTCCGCCTGCGCTTGACCTACATTCACGCCTTGATTGAGCCGGGCAATGCAGTCGATTCCGGGGTGTCCCCCGCGAGCGTTGAGCATCAACGGATCACCCTGACCGAGTGGCGTGTAAACGTCCGAACGGCTCCAGAAGTAAAACCCGGGTGGCAGGACTCCGACGACTGCATAGCTGACACCGTTCATGGCCAGAGTCTTGCCGAGCACGTTTTGGATGCGGCCGAAACGCTCGCGCCAGAGGGCGTTGCTGATGATCGCTACCGGAGCGCCGCCTCGGGTGTCTTCGGCTGGCACGAAATCCCTGCCGAGTTCGAACTTGATGCCGAGAGTGCTGAAGAAGCCCGCGGTCACCTCTCGGCCGTCGAGGTGTTCCGGCGTCCCGGGGCCGCTCAGGTCATAGCTCCACGAGACAACGGCGGCCATCTGCTTGAACGAGGTCGAATGGCGCTGCCAATCACGGAAATTTGGATACGAAATGGAATCGATTGGAACGCGGGAGTTGTTTTCCCACACGGTGACCAAGCGATCTGGTTGTCGGTACGGCAGCGGCGCGAGCAAGACGCCCTCAACGACGCTGAAAATCGCTGTGTTCGCGCCGATCCCTAACGCAAGGGTCAGGACCGCGACGGCAGTGAAACCGGGATTCTTCCGCAACATCCGAAGACCGAAAAGAACATCTTGAAGGAACGTGTCGATCCAAGCTCCAACCCTTACTGCTCGGACTGATTCTTTGACCTGTTCGACTCCTCCGAGTTCCAACTTTGCGGCACGCCTCGCCTGCTCGGGCGTCATGCCTTTGGCGACGTTCTCGTCCGTCATCAATTCGAGATGGGTCGCGATCTCGTCGTCCAGTTCTTGGTCGGCGGATCGGCGACGGAACAGCGATTTGAGCCAGCTCGACATTGTGTAAAGCCAACTGACTAGGTTCATCTCTACCCTTCCGCAGGATTCCCGCCCATCGTTACTCGTAGCGCAAGGCAACCATCGGATCGACGCGCATGGCTCGGCGAGCGGGAATCCAGCAGGCCAGAAGCGTGATTGCAAACAAGCCGAGTGGCGCCAGCGTGAAGGTCATGAGATCGGTTGGGAGTATTCCAAAGAGCATGCTGGACAAGAAGCGCGTCAACCCAAAGCCGACCCCAATTCCGATCCCAATACCGATAAGAGCCAGCTTGGCGCCGGTCGAGAGAACCATTCTGAGCACATCACTTCGCTCGGCACCTAGCGCCATGCGGATGCCTATCTCATGTGTCCGCTGGACCACCAAGTAAGCCGTGACGCCGTAGATCCCGATCGCTGCGAGCAGGAGCGCAGCCCCGCCGAAGATCAGCATCAGCAGCATATTGAAACTCTGGCTGCCCGTGGATTGCGCGATCACTTCTTCCATGGACCGGAGCGGCGGAATCGGCAGGCCAGTTGTTTGACGCAAGACACTTTGGATTGCGGTGTTGAGTGGTTGCGACTGCGCCTGCGTACGGATCACCCACGCCACGGTTCCGTTCGCCCAGAGCGCATCCGCACGTTGCGCCCCCGGAACAAAGACACCGGGCTGCGGCGGCAGGCCAAGACCGTTATCCCGCACGTCCCCCACGATTCCGACGATCTGACGCGGGGGTTCTTCAAGACTTGGCCCGAGTCCTTTCCCAATGATGACCTGGGCACCGAGCGCGTCGCCATCGGGCCATAACTGGCGGGCCATCGTTTGGTTGATGATCGCCACTGGTGGAGAGCCGAGACGGTCAGCGTCGGTGAAAACGCGTCCGCGAAGTAGCGGAATCCTGAGCACGCTGAAATAGCTAGGCGATATGAACGTGCGGCGTCCAAATCCTTGCGGCTTCCCGTCCACGGGTCGGTGAGCGATATCGACGGGCAGGCTGTTGAAATCTCCGTCCAGCGGCAGGAGCGTGGTGAAGGCAGCGCTCTCGACTCCAGGCAAGTTGTCTAGAAGTTGGAAAGTATTCTGGGCCATTTGATCTACGCCTGAAGACTTCAACAACTTCGGGTCCAATGGCGTTTTCGTCGTCACGACATTGTGCGCGTCGAATCCTGGGTTCACGGAGCGCAACGCCACCAGGGTACGAGTAAACAGAATCGCCACTAGCAGTAAGACCAGAGCGAGGCTCATCTCGGTGATCACCAGTAGCGAGCGAGTCTTGGATTGCGCCAAGCGTGCTCCGGCTCGATCACCCTTCTGGGTCAAACCTCGGTTAGGATCTGTTCGGGAGGCCGAAAGACCAGGAATCAAGCCAAACAGCAGCCCGGTAATCAGCGCAATGACAATCGTGAAGGACAGGACCCGCCAGTCCATCGTGACGTTCGAGCCATTCGCGCCAATGCGAGGAATGCTGGAGGGAACCAGATGGAGAAGGATGCGAACGCCTGCTAGTCCTATGCCCATGCCAAGCAACGCTCCGGCTGTCGAGAGCAGGATGCTTTCCGTGAGCAGTTGTCGAATGATCCTCCCGCGCGTTGCGCCTAAAGCGGTGCGAATCGCCATCTCGCGCGTCCTTGAAGCAGCTCGGGCGAGCAGCAGGCTCGCCGCGTTCGCGCAGGCAATTAGCAGCACAAAACCAACGGCGGCTGCCAGAGCCAAGAGAGACATCCGCACGTTTCTTACGATCGCGTCTCGCATCCCTTCGACGCTGTACACATCACCTCGCTTTGCTGACACAGTATTCGGATACTCGCGGCGGAATTCCTGCGTCATGAGCCTGAGTTGCGAGTTTGCCATCCCCAGGGTGACTCCCGCTTTGAGCCGTCCCACAGCCTGAAAATAATGAACCTGATTGCTGCTGTTAGGGGACATGGGAAAGGGCAGCCAAACGTCTGGCTCTTCCGGAGTTTCCGTTCGAACGTGAGGTGCCATGATGCCAACGACCTCGTAGGGATTTCCGCCGAGAGAAATGACCTTGCCCAGGATGTGAGCGTCTCCGCCGAACGCCGTCCTCCAAAATCCGTCGCTGAGGACCACCGCGCGACCGTCGTCGAATAGGCGCCCGTTACTTAGTTCCTCGTCGGACGTAAAACCGCGGCCGAGAGCAATCGGCAAGCCAAAGAGACGGAAATAGTCCTCCGTGACCAGCGTTGCATCCACCTTCTGTGGTTGGGCAACGCCCGTCAAGTAATAAGAGGCGGAGCGATAGCCGGACACCTCCTCGAAAACAGTCGTCTCCTTGCGCCATAGGTTGAATTCAATATCGGCTGCGAAGGGCCCGGAGCCTTGCTTGGTCGAGTCCATGAAAATGACTACCCGATTGGGCTCAGGTGCATGCAACGGTTTCAACAGCACGGCGTTAACCACGCTGAAAATTGCGGTGTTCGCGCCAATCCCGAGGGCGAGGGTGAGGACAGTGACAATCGTGAACCCGGGATTCTTGCGCAACACGCGGAGGCCGAAGCGTAGGTCCTGAACCAGCATGTCGAGCCACGCCCCTGTCCGAACCGAACGAACTCGCTCCTTGACCTGCTCGATACCGCCGAGTTCGATTCTGGCGGCACGTCGCGCCTCATCCCCCGTCATTCCTTTGGCAATGTTCTCATCGGTCGTGAGATCGAGATGGCTCTTAATCTCATCGTCTAGGTCGCGGTCAAGCGCTCGGCGACTGAACAGAGAGCGGCACCACGACCGCAAAATGTGGACCGAACGCTGTAGTAGCACCTCTCCTCCCTAGTGTCGCTGACTGTTTCACGATTACCGAGACGCAGCGCCACCATCGGGTCCACCCGCATGGCGCGTAGCGCCGGAATCCAACACGCCCCGAGTCCGATGACAGCAATCGAGATGATGACTACCCCAAACGTGCTTGGATCCGTGGGAGTAATGCCGAAGATCTGGCTTGCCAGAAAGCGCGTCAACCCGAAACTCGTGCACAAGCCGATGACTGTCCCCATCGCGACTAGCATAAATCCCTCGCCAATGATGGCCCACAATATGCTGCCTGGTTGCGCGCCCAGTGCCATGCGTATACCTATTTCGTGAGTTTGGAGCGACACGGTGTAATCCATGACGCCAAAAACACCGACGATCACTAATGCCAGCCCAATTCCCGCAAACGTACCGAGCGTTATGAACTCGAATTCTGGACCGGCATAGGAGAAATGCTGTTTCAGAAGGTCCGTCATCGAGTCCGTCTCGCTTAGCGTTGCGTCAGGATCCACGGCCCAAATCTCCTGGCGAACGCTCCTCAGCATTAGGATGGGATCGCCTGTGGTCCTAACGAGAATTCCGCGGTTACCCTCTCGTGAGATCGTATACGGAATAAATGCTTCGGGCATCGGCGGATTCCGTAAGCCCTGATTTCTGGCGTCCCGGACGATTCCTATAATCTCGAAGTGGGCGTCATGGGGTGTGTCCGTACTCGGCAGTCTGTCGAAAACATCGAATCTGACCTTCTGACCGATCGGATCTTCATGATCAAAGTAGTCGTGTGCAAGCGTTTGCTTATCCCCGTCACAAAAGCGTCGAATCGATGTCCGTATCTGAAAGCAGACGGCCGCGCATCAACTGAAGTCCGAGTGTCTGGAAGTAACCCTCGCTGCACAGGTCCACAAACGCATCCCGACGCCCGGAACGCGTCCTGCCTGGTACAGCCAGTTCGGTTTCTGGCGCTCCGTACAAAGGCAGCCCAAGAGTTATGGTCGCTGCAACGACGCCCGGTAATGCCGTCACGCGACGCAGAACCTCCCCAAAAAAAAGCATTCGCTCGTGTGCCGTATCGCCCTTGGGAAAACCCAGATTTGCGGAGAGTATGTTTGCGGGGTTGAATCCGAGATCAACGTAGTTAAGCGCTACCATGGTGCGCATCATTAGTCCCGCGCTCACGAGCAACAGAATTGACAGCGCAACCTCAGCGATTACCAAGCTGGCCCGAAGCTTCCCGGCCAGCGCCGCGCTCGATCCTTTTCCCGGCCCGGTCAACCGCGTATACAAGGCACCGCGCACCGCATAGATCGCGGGTGCCAATCCGCTGAGTAATGTTGTAAAGAAAGCAACGCACACCGCGAACAACAACACGACTGGATTCATTGTGATCACTACTTCAGGCAGAAAAGTGTGGGGAGGAACCGCGGCCACAAATCCCCTAAGCCCATGTAGGCGAAGATGCACCCGACGGCGCAACCTCCTAGAGCCAGAATCAGCCCTTCGACTAACAACTCCTGATCAGACGGCCACGGCTCGCTCCGACCGACGCACGGACCGCCATCTCCCTCTCTCGGGTCGTCGCCCGCGCAAGCAACAGGTTTGCGGTATTGCTGCAAGCAATTAGGAGAAGCAACGAAACTGCCGCCATTAATGTGTACAGGATGCCCTCGACCGGCTTCGAACCCCCTTGGACTAAAGTCTTTGTTAAGACCGTGAATTCCTTTGGGTAGGCACTCGGGTAGACCGCAGCTAGCCTTTTTGCAATTACGTCGAAGTCTGCCGAGACAGCCTGCAAGCTCACGCCGCGTTTCAAGCGTCCCAATGCCTGCAGGCCCAGAGGCACGTTGAAGGTTTCACTATTGCTTATGTCAGTATGGTCAAAACCGATCAGTATCCAGATGTCAGAGTCGGCCAGAAGAAATCGCGGAGGCATGATCCAACCAGAGTCTCGGCACACCGTCGAGGATCATGTGGTGCCGAGGATCCCGGGTTTGGGTTGAAGTCCTTGCTCCACAGCCGGTAACTCATCGCGAACACAGACTCGGAATCGGTTTCCGTTTTCAGACCGAATCCCGCGGCCCAGAAACGGATCACGCCGAGGAACTCAAAGGAATTGGGCGTCACGAAGGAACCCTCGAAGAGTTGGGTTCCTTGACCGCTGCTGTAGAGGACGTCCAACGGGTAGCTGACGCCCATCATGTCTACGAACACCGTGTTTTGTTCACGATAATCCATAAATCTGGAACTGAGAAGGAGCAGCGTTCCTCGATCGTGGGCCGACTGACATCGTGGATATAGACATAAGTCAGTTGGTTTGAATCCTTGTAAGGAACAGGATCAAGCAGTGCCCCGTAGATCGCACTGAACATTATGGTTGTTGAACCAATGCCGAACGCGAGGGTGAGAACCGCGACGGTAGTGAAACTGGGATTTTTTCGCAGCATGCGCAGGCCGAAACGAACATCTTGTGTGAGAGTGCCGAGCCTGGCGCCGGTGCGCGCCGAGCGGACTTGTTCCTTCACCTGCTCGACGCCGCCGAGTGCGATCTTGCGGCGCGGCGAGCTTCGTGCGGGGTCATGCCTTTGGCGATGTTTTCATGAGGTTGTGAGATCGAGGAGGGATTGGAGTTCGTCGTGGAAACGCGGTCAATGGATCGCGGCGGAAAAGCGAGCGGAGACGCAAAGGCAGTGAGCGAAACCAGCGATGAGTTTCGATCACGTCTGCTCCTTTAGCTGAATACAGCAGCTCGCGTGCCACGCTAGAGCCACCGCTACTCAAACCTTCCATCTTTCTACTCTTGTGCCTTAAGGCCACCATCGGATCAACCTTCATCGCCCTCCGCGCCGGCAAATAGCAGGCCGCTCCGGAAACAACCGCGCAGCACCGCAACCACGGCGATAAACGTGATCGGATCGCGCGCATCGACGCCGTAGAGTAAGCTCGCAACATACCGTGCCGCAATGAGCGCCACCCCAGTCCCGATCGCGCCGCCGAGAGCAAGACGCCCTGGCGACGACGAGCGCCGTAAATATCCCCACGGCCCCCGCCGAGTGCCATGCGAACGCCGATCTCGTTGGCGTTCGCCTACGGCGTGACGGCACCCCATATATACCACCGCAGACAGCAGCAGGCCGAGCACAGCGAAGACTACAAAAGAAGCCCCGAGAACCTCTGCTGCGAAAGCGAATCGGAAAGAATCTGGTCCAGGTCAGAACGTGTGAGACGGAAGGCCGAATAGAATTTGTCAATCTGTCACGATCGACGGGACCAATAAGGACGGAGCGGCCGACGGCGAATGACGAGGGGCTAATCACCCGCCCATGAAATAGACGTCGAAAGGAGAGTCATACACCGAAATGAACGTCGCAACCACGCCAACAATCGAGCACCAGCAAGGCTGGTCGAAAGAGAGCAAAGATCAAGCGATGCCCAACGGCGTCGCCAGCAGGCCAAAATCGCCGCGCCATTTTTCGCTGATCACAACGTTTGGATTTCACGTCGGTAGGGGCCAGCGCGCGTCCAAATCAGAGGATGCGCATTGTTGAAAAATATCGGGACTAACAACCCGCATTCTGCAGCGGGCGAGGCGATTTTCCGTTTCAGGGCGGCCTCGATGACGAATCGCGAGGCTGCCTGTCCGATTCAGCGATGGGAAGAAAATCGATACCGGCTACGCTGTCACTTGGGGCAGGGCCCTGATGCGATCGGCTAACTGTTCCCACTCCACTGCTTGCTTCTGTCGGAGAGTTTGCAGCTCGGGGACCGTCATTTTGTCCAGCTGATCTTGCGGCCGCGAGGGCAGCGCGACCTCGAACGTCAAGAGATGATCGGCGCGGAAACCTGGATGGACGCTGAGCAGATTGCCAAAACTTCGAATGAGCAATCCTGCACCGACCAGCGGCATAAGCGCGAGAGAAATTCGGCAACGACGAGCGAATCACGGACCCAACCGCGACCCGGAGGCGACGACTTCGTTCCTTCCTTGAGCGTTGTGTCACATCGACGCGAAGACTATTTCGGGCGAGCAACGATCCCGAGACAATTCCAGCAAGCACGGCGACGGCAAAAGTGAAGGCCAAAAACCAAAGGTTCAGGCCGACGGTTCGAATGTCGGTGAGCGCTGCGGGGGCAAAAAAAAAAAAAAAAAAAAAAAAAAAAAAAAAAAAAAAAAAAAAAAAAAAAAAAAAAAAAAAAAAAAAAAAAAAAAAAAAAAAAAAAAAAAAAAAAAAAAAAAAAAAAAAAAAAAAAAAAAAAAAAAAAAAAAAAAAAAAAAAAAAAAAAAAAAAAAAAAAAAAAAAAAAAAAAAAAAAAAAAAAAAAAAAAAAAAAAAAAAAAAAAAAAAAAAAAAAAAAAAAAAAAAAAAAAAAAAAAAAAAAAAAAAAAAAAAAAAAAAAAAAAAAAAAAAAAAAAAAAAAAAAAAAAAAAAAAAAAAAAAAAAAAAAAAAAAAAAAAAAAAAAAAAAAAAAAAAAAAAAAAAAAAAAAAAAAAAAAAAAAAAAAAAAAAAAAAAAAAAAAAAAAAAAAAAAAAAAAAAAAAAAAAAAAAAAAAAAAAAAAAAAAAAAAAAAAAAAAAAAAAAAAAAAAAAAAAAAAAAAAAAAAAAAAAAAAAAAAAAAAAAAAAAAAAAAAAAAAAAAAAAAAAAAAAAAAAAAAAAAAAAAAAAAAAAAAAAAAAAAAAAAAAAAAAAAAAAAAAAAAAAAAAAAAAAAAAAAAAAAAAAAAAAAAAAAAAAAAAAAAAAAAAAAACTGCCCGACGACGAGCAACGTAAGATATCAAAAAAAAAATCCGGTCAGATGGCATTGACCGGACGGACCAATATGCCGCCATCTCGGAAAAGGATTTTGCCTGCAAACGCCAGTCGTCGAAGTCCGCGCCGGAAAGAGCGAATTCCGGAAATTGGGGCGGTCGACTGCTCCACACTTCGACGAGCCTGCCTGGGTCATGGTGAGGGGAACGCCGCAAAAGCACCGATTGCACGACGCTGAAAATGGCGGTGTCGCGCCGATGCCGAGGGCGAGGGTGAGGACAGCGACGGCCGTGAAGCCGGGATTCCTGCGAAGCATGCGAAGGCCGAAGCGTGGTCTTGAAATAACGTGCGGACCCAAGCTCCTACGCGCACCGACCGCACTTCTTCCTTGACGTGCTCGACACCTCCGAGTTCGATCTGCGCCGCTCGTCGCGCTTCTGGCAGGTTCATTCCTTCACCGATCTTCTGCTCGATCAGCAGGTCGAGGTGCATCCAAATGTCCTGATCGAGCTCCCTGTCTATCTGCCGCCTGTCGAGGAGATCGCGCCAGAGACTCTTTGCACGCGCGAGCAACGATCCGCTATGCACCTCGTCCTCCTGACCCATGGCCCCCTCGATTACTCGTGGCGCAGCGCGACCGTTGGATCGACGCGCATCGCCCTCCGTGCGGGGACCCAGCAGGCAATCGCGGAAGTAAGCGATACCAGCACCATTGCGATCCAAACGTGCGCAGGTTCCGCCTTGTCCAAGCCCAGCAGCACCCCACGAAGAATCCTCATCAGAGCAAATGTCAAAATCACGCCCGCGCCAAGACCCAGCCCCGCATTGAAGAAGCCTTGCCGGAAAACCAAGCTATGAATATTGGCGGGGCGAGCACCCAACGCCATCCGAACACCGATCTCCCGGGTTCTGCGGGAGGTGGTGTATGACATGACACCATAAACGCCGGCTACGGCCATCACCAGCGCCAGATATCCACTTACAAGAAGCAGGCTCATGACGAACCTGCGATCAGCAAGGGAGTCTTCAATCAGACTTCGCATCCCAACACTTAGGAGGACCGGCTGATTCGGATCGATTGCGGCAACCGTGTTGCGGATGGCGCCTTGCAAATCTCCAGGACGGCCAGCAGTTCTGACCACCAGGAATTGCGCGTTCTGTAAGGCCGACGCTGACAGATAGACACCTGCTTGCGGCGGTCCAACCATCGTGGCATGGTGACCGCCGGAGACAACTCCAATTACTCTTCTCCAGTTGCGCGGGTTCTCTGGCGTGCAGTAAATGCAGATCATTTTGCCGACGGCGCTGGCTCCCGGCCACAAGTGGGTAGCGACGACATCATTCACAATGGCGGAGTCGTTGGTCTGTGCCATGTCCCGCGCGCCGAACCATCGGCCTCTGATAAGACGCACTCCCATCGTCTGGAGATATTCGGAACTAACGATATCGATCTCCGCTGTGGATTGGTTCTGCGGTTCCAATACCTCCGCATCGCTGGCAGTGATTCGCCCTCCATCATTCTCGCCGCTGAACGGCAGGGCATTTACCGTTCCGGCGTTCTCCACACCCGGAAGTACGCGCACCCCATCGAGAATTCGGCGGTAAAGCTGTTCTCGTTGTTCGGGAGTTGCATAGCGTTTGCGAGGAATGATGATCGACGCGAGCACATGATCGGCCCGAAAACCGGGGTCGGTTCCGGCCAGCTCGGTGAACCTACCCAAGAGCTGCGCGCCAAGCCCCACCAACACCACCATGATCGCGACTTCCGCTGTGACCAGCAAGCCGCGAACCAGCGCGCCTCCGCCGGGCGTGGCATTGGGCGAACCAAAATCGTTTATGGCAATCGCCCTCGCGGAAGATGCGCGGAGCGCCGGCCCCATGCCGAATATCAGCACGGTGATGAGAGCCATTCCAAGGGCAAAACCGAGAATCGACGAATCGGGGCGAGCAGCCGCTAGTGTCCTGAGTCATAAATTCGCTTAGAAAAGCGGGCGACGTTTTCCAGGATGGCGTCGGCGGTTTTGGTCCAAACGAATGGCTTGGCAAGTTGATTTTGCGCAGCCAGATAGCGGCGGAGAGCCGCTTCGAGTTCGGCGGTACTGCGGTGCACCCCTCGGCGCAATTGCCGCTCGGTCAGCGTGGCGAACCAGCGCTCGACCAGATTGATCCACGAGGCGCTGGTCGGCGTGAAGTGCACGTGGTAGCGCGGGTGTCGCACCAACCAGCGGCGAATCGTAAGCGTTTTGTGCGTGCCATAGTTATCCAGAATTAGGTGCACGTCCATGCTCTTCGGCACGGCGGCGTCCACCGTTTCCAGGAACTTGCGGAACTCGACCGAGCGATGCCGCCGATGACATTCGCCGATCACCTTTCCGGTCGCGACATTCAGGGCTGCAAACAACGACGTTGTGCCGTGGCGCTGATAATCGTGCGTGCGGCGTTCGACCTGGCCCGGCCGCATCGGCAACAACGGCTGCGTCCGATTCAGGGCTTGGATTTGGGCTTTTTCGTCCACGCACAACACCAGAGCCCGGTCCGGCGGATTCAGGTACAAGCCGACAATATCGCGGACCTTTTCCACGAACAGCGGGTCGCGTGACAGCTTAAAGGTTTCGCTGCGATGGGGTTGCAGCGCAAACGCCCGCCAGATGCGGCTGACCGCGCTCTGGCTCATCCCGCACCGCCGTGCCATCAAACGCGTGCTCCAGTGCGTGGCATCGCGTGGCGTCGATTCCAGAGTCAGCGTGAGCACTCGCTCCACGGCGGCATCGCTGATTTCCCGTGGGGCACCGGGGCGGGGCTCATCGAGCAACCCATCCAGCCGTCGCGCCATAAAGCGGCTCCGCCATTTTCCAACCGTCTGCTGGGTCCATTTCATCTCTCGGCTCACAGACGGTGTTCGACTTTCCTTGCGCGCAGGCCAGCACCAGGCGTGCCCGTTGCGCAAGAGCCTGTGCGGATTTCGGTCTGCGCGCCCACCGTTCCAAGGTTTGCTGCTCCTCGGTCGTCAAAACCAACTCCGGTATCGGCCGTCCCATGCGCATCGGCGTCTCCTTTCCCGGGGAATGTTCGAAGGAGCCACTGCAGGCAAGTCCGCCAGGCTGCGACGGTCACGATGTACCCACCCACACTTCCAAGCAACGCAACCATGCTGCTCTCCGTCAAGAGCTGGCGAATAAGGCGCACCCTTCCTGCCCCGATTGCGAGGCGGATTGCCATCTCGCGGCGGCGGACCAAGCCTCGCGCCAGGAGCAGATTGGCGACATTCGTACATCCGACTAGCAGGAACATTAGCGCGGCCGCCATGAGAAACCAGAGAGCATGTTCGGCGCTACCCAGATTTCGGTTCCAGAAAGATCCCAGCAGAAGCGTACGGTCACGGTTCGTGGTTGGAAATTCGCGGCTCAGATCGGCCCCAATTGTGGAGAGGTCCTGCTGCGCTTCAGCTAAAGTCACACCTTTTCGCAATCTCGCAACCACGCCGGAAGCCCCGTAGCCGGGGTGCGGGGCCGTGACCCGCATCGGAGCCCAAAATTCAACGTATGGCGTCGGCGTTGCGGTGGCTGCGCGGTGCAGTGGAAAATTGAATCCCTCCGGCATGACTCCGATCATCAGACACCCTTGACCGTCGATATTGATGCTGCGGCCTACGACATGTGGGTCGGCATTGAAACGGCGCTCCCACAGTCCATAGCTGAGGATCATTTCGTTGGCGGCGCCTGGCTGATCCTCTTCAGGTGAAATATTGCGGCCCAGCATCGGCCGGACACCGAGCGTAGGGAAAAGGCTCGCAGAGACAAGCAGTCCGTAGAGAGCCTCAGGAGGTGTCTTTGCATCGCCTGTGAGATTAAATACGGCGTTGCCGTATATCCCAACGGACTCAAGCGTTCGTGTCCGCTTGATGATTTCCTGTGCGTCATTCCAGGTAGCCCAGTCGAATAGCGATTGTCGAGCATTGACGAATTCCGTCCGAATTTGCACGAGGTTCTCGGGGTGTGCGTAAGGCAAAGCATCGATGAGTACCGACTTGATAGCCGTGAAGACCACGGCGGTCGCCCCGATACTCAGAGCCGGCGTGGCGACAGCAACAGTCACGTAGCCAGGATTCTTGCGTAGGATGCGCAGGCCGAAGCGAACGTCTTGGACGAACGTGTCGAACCATGCTCCGACACGCACCGCCCGCACCTCTTCCTTGACCTGTTCAACTCCGCCCAATTCGATCCGCGCCGCTCTCCGAGCTTCGTCGGGACGCATTCCATCTTTGATCTTTTGGTCGGCGAGCAGTTCAACCGTGGAATGAATCTCGTCATCGAGTTCCGCGTCGATTTGCTGGCTGCGGAAAACAAATCGCAAGAAGCTCTTCGCGATTGACAGCAGACGCATCGCAGGACTCCATTCAGGACGCTTCGAGCGCCCGCGCTATCGCCAAGGAAATCCGGCCCCAGCGCTCGGTCTCGGCTTCGAGCTGCCGCCGGCCCGCTTTCGTCAGGCGGTAGTATTTGGCGCGGCGGTTGTTCTCCGATTCTCCCCAGGCCGAGGTTAGCCAGCCTGCCTCCTCCATCCGATGCAATGCCGGAAACAGAGAGCCCGGCTTCACCTGAAACGTTCCCTTCGTGATCTGCTCGATGCGGCGGGAAATCCCGAAGCCGTGCATCTCTTCGAGGGCGAGGGCCTTCAAGATCATGAGGTCCAGCGTGCCTTGCAGAAGATTCGTTTGTTCTGGGCTCACAGCGATCTCTCCTATAGACGTCCGATGGGAGGCTAGTCCCGAGTCATATAGAATGTCAATAGAAGTTCGCCAGAGCAGGAAAGGCTTTCTCGGTGAATAAGTGGCGCTGCCTGCCCAGACGAACCTCAGCTCAGGAATCGTTACGGCACGATCAGTCCACCGGGCACGATAAACCTGCACTCGTTCGTAATTTTGACTCCCTTGTTCGCCATGGGGCTGGCCCGTAATACTTGGGCCTTCGGGGGCCATCCGCAAATTCGCGGAAATAGTCCCAAAGTAGTCCCACGGCAATGGGACTGCTCGGATACGCTAGACAATTAGAGGCTTAGAAAAGGTTGGTAGCAATACCGGGAATCGCTGCCTCGACGCTGACATCCGATCTATAGGATTCACGCTTCACCCAGTTGCCATGCCGCTGTGAGTCACTTTTCCCTCTCTTGTTTCCAGCGCAAGATCGGCTTGCGGGCAGCGGCGACCTCGTTGAGGCGGCCGATCCGGGTCGTGTGAGGGGCGTTCTTCACGACCTCGGGAGTCGTTGCCGCTTCCTCTGCGATGGCGCGCATCGCTTCAATGAAGAGATCGCACTCTTCTTTTGATTCTGATTCGGTCGGTTCGATCATCAGGGCGCCAGGGACGATCAGCGGAAACGCCGTCGTGTAAGGGTGAAAGCCATAGTCGATCAGGCGCTTGGCGATGTCCATCGTACTTACGCCGTTCCTTTTCTGCACTGCGTCGCTGAAGACAACTTCGTGCATGCACGGCAGTGAATAGGGTAGTTCGAAAACGCGATCGAGATGCTTGCGGATGTAGTTCGCATTCAACACCGCATCTTCCGTTGCTTGGCGGATACCCGGACCATACGCAAGGATGTACGCGAGCGCGCGCACCAGAACACCGAAGTTTCCGGAGTACGCCTTGACCCTCCCGATCGAGTGCGGACGAGCCTGTTCGAGCGTAAGCTCTCCGTTTCCTTTCTCCGCAAGGACGGGGATTGGCCGGAACGGCTCGAGGATTTTCTTCATTGCCACGGGACCGGCACCTGGCCCTCCCCCACCGTGGGGTGTCGAGAACGTCTTGTGGAGGTTCAGGTGCATCACATCGACGCCAAAATCGCCAGGCCGCGCGACGCCGGCAAGTGCATTCATGTTCGCTCCATCCATATAAAGCAGCGCGCCCTTCTCGTGCAGGATCCGAGCAATGTCCGAAATGCGCTGCTCGAAGATGCCCAAGGTCGACGGGTTCGTGATCATCAAAGCAGCCACATCTTCCGTGACCAGTTCACTCAGCTTTTCGACATCGACCTGTCCTTGCGAGTCCGACCGGATGTTCTCGACTTGGTAGCCCGCGATGACGGCTGTCGCGGGATTTGTTCCATGCGCCGAGTCCGGGATCAGCACCTTCTTTCGAGCGTTCCCTCGGCGCTCCAGATAGGCACGAATGAGCAGCAGCCCGGTCAGCTCCCCCTGGGCGCCGGCGGCGGGTTGCAAGGTGATCGCATCCATCCCGGTAATTTCAAGCAAGCACTGTTCCAGGAGTCGCATGATTTTGAGGCAGCCCTGCGAAAGCACCTGGGGTTGAAGAGGATGCTCATTGGCAATGCCGTCCAGGCGCGCGACGTATTCGTTGACGCGCGGATTGTATTTCATCGTGCAGGATCCCAAGGGGTACATGCCGAGGTCGATCGCGTAATTCCAGCTCGAAAGCCTCGTAAAATGGCGCAAGACCTCAATCTCGCTCACTTCTGGAAAACCTGCTACGCCTTCGCTGCGATGATTGGCCCCGAGCACCGCGGCAGGGTCGACAGGGAGCACATCGAGCGGAGGCAGATCGAACGCCCGCTTTCCAGGAGACGACTTTTCAAAGATGAGCCCTTCGTTCTGGCTGACGTGACGCGAGGCTTTCTTGATGTTGTCACTCATTGCTGTTCCCGCCCGCGTTCGAGTGCCGAGCCCATACTCGAGACGAACCTTTCGATATCCGCCCGGGTCGTGGTCTCGGTCACGCAGACCAAAGCCTGGTTGGTCAATTCGGGGTAGTAGGATTCGAGCGACAATGGGCCGACAATCTTTTCACGCAGCAATTCCCTATTCACTGCCTCGACGGACCCTGGAAGTGTGATCGTAAACTCGTTGAAAAACGGCGCCTCGAAAGCGCGCCCGATCCCGGGGATCTTGATCAGCTCGTTCAGCGCGAAATGCGCCTTCGAGAGATTCTGCTCGGCCATCTCGCGCAATCCTTCTTTCCCGAGCAACGTCAGATGTACCGTAGCGGCGAGCGCGCAGAGCGCTTGATTGGTGCAGATGTTCGAAGTGGCCTTCTCACGGCGGATGTGTTGCTCGCGCGCCGCAAGTGTCAGCACGAACCCCCGGCGGCCTTCGGAGTCGGCTGCCTGCCCCGCGAGACGTCCCGGCATTTGCCGCACAAACTTCTCGTGGGTCGCGATCACACCTACGAACGGCCCTCCGTAGCTCGGAGGAAGACCGAAGCTCTGGCCTTCGAGCGCGACGATATCCGCCTCGGCAGGCGGGCGCACGAGGCCGAGCGAAACCCCTTCGGTCACGGTCACGACCAGGAGCGCCCCCGACGAGTGAACCCGTTCGGCCAGCTCAGGTGCGTACTCAATCGCGCCGAAAAAGTTCGGCGATTGCACAACGGCGGCTGCAACATCATCTCGAAGCATGGATTGGAGCGTTTCTTGGTCGAGTGCGCCATCTGCTCCGAAGGGCACCTCCTCCACTTCCAGGCCGGAATTTCTTGCGTACGTCCTTAGCACATCCCGATATTCTGGATGTAATGACCGAGCCACCAGGACACGCCGACGATGAGTGATCCTCTCAGCCATGAGCACGGCTTCCGTCGTCGCCGTCGAGCCATCCCACATGGAGGCGTTCGCGACTTCTTGTCCCGTGAGTTGGCACATCAGTGTCTGAAACTCGAAGATCGCCTGAAGAGTGCCTTGAGAGATTTCGGCCTGGTACGGCGTATAGGACGTGAGGAACTCCCCTCGCTCGATGATTGCGTCCGTAATTACAGAGCGCAGATGGTTATAGACGCCTGCACCAAGAAAACTCGTGTGACCCACTGAATTCTCATCGGCTCGGTCCCTAAAGTACTGAATGACCTCGGCTTCGGAGTACGGCCCCGGCAATTTCAGGGCCTCCCGCAATCGATACTGCTCGGGAATGGTCGAAAACAGATCGTCGATCGATTTGACCCCGATCGCGGCCAGCATCTCGGCTCGCTCGGTGGGACTCTTCGGGAGATAGCGCATCAGTCGGAGGCTTCCTTGGCGGAGGGCAAGAGATACGCCTCGTAGGTTGGCGCATCCATCAAGACACCGATTTCGGACGAATCTTTCAGGCGTACCTTTAGAAGCCAACCCGCGGCATGCGGATCGGAGTTTACCCTCTCCGGCGCGTCCTTGAGTTCGCCGTTTACTTCCAGGACTTCGCCTGACACGGGCGCGTAAATCTCGTTGGCTGCTTTCACGGACTCGATGGTTCCGAACGGCTTGCCGGCTTCGAGAGTGGCACCCACGGGCGGTAGCTCGACGAAGACGATGTCGCCCAGTTGGCACTGGGCATAGTCCGTTAGCCCGATCGTGCCTCGATCGCCCTTCACGTCAATCCATTCGTGGTCTCGCGTGTAGCGATAGGTCGTCGGATACTTCATGCTTTCACTCCCTCAGTTCGCGTTTAAAGGTCGCACTTCTTTGTTCTTGGCCCTCTTGTAGAACGGCGTCGGAGTTACGCGGGCTTTGAGCTTCTGACCGCGGATTTCGACATAGATCGTGGTGCCAAGTGCCGCCATTTCAGGGGGCACGAAGGCGAGCGCGATGTTCTTTCCCAGAGTCGGTGAAGGAGAGCCGCTGGTGACTACCCCGACTACCTCGCCGGCTTCCGTCAGGCAGCGGTAGCCCTCGCGCGCGATGCCACGATCGATCATTTCAAGCCCTACGAGCATGCGGCCGAGACCACTGGCTTTCTCGCGCGAGAGAGCGTCGCGGCCGATAAAGTCCCCTTTCCCCATTTTGCAGAAACGGTCAAGACCTGCCTCCCACACACGGATGCTGTCGCTAATCTCGTGGCCATAGAGAGCGAGACTCGCTTCGAGCCGAAGCGTGTTGCGGGCACCGAAGCCACAGGCAAGGATGCCGAACTCGCTCCCGGCGTACATTATTTTTCCCCACACATCCTCGCTCGTATTTCGATCGGACGGAATGTAGATTTCAAAGCCGTCTTCGCCCGTATAGCCCGTGCGCGCAATCATGATATTTTCGAGGCCGCACATCTTGCCGTGCACGAACCAATAGCTCTTGAGTTTGTCCAGGCTTGCGTTGGTCAGCTTTTGGACTACATCGACCGCCCGAGGACCCTGAACGGCGAGTTGCGTGTATGAATCGCTCCGATCAACGACCATACAATCGAAATCCTTCGTACTTGCGCGCACCCAATCGATGTCTTTCTCTCGTGTGCCGGCATTGATGACCAGCAAGAAATCGTCTTCCGCAAGCCGGTGCACGATGACATCATCCACAAAGGTTCCTTGCGGATAGAGCATTGCCGAGTACTGGGCTTGACCAATTGCCAGACGGGAGGCGTCGTTCATCGTGATGTGCTGCACTGCGGCCAGTGCAGCCCCTCGCGAGTGCTGCCCGCTATGAATTTCAATATCGCCCATATGGCTGACGTCGAACATGCCGACACCTGCGCGCACGGCCTTATGTTCCGCAATCAGCCCGCCGGTTGATGGGTACTCGACAGGCATGTCCCAACCGCCGAAATCCACCATTTTCGCGCCCAAGGCGCGGTGAATGGCGTTTAGTGCGGTCTTGCGAAGTATCGGTTCCGCCGAATCGACCAAGAATTCTCCGGTTCCCTAAGTTGAATTTCAGCCGCCCCTCCATTTGTCGAAGAGGCTGTGAGGCGCGCGCATTCAAAGACCCTAAGGTCTCTCGCACATTGGCGTTTGAACGGTTCCAATTCCCCGGCCGTCGAATTTATCACGTTGTCCTCGTTCCTACTGAAGACATAACACGGAGCTGCTCAGTGCAAGTCATTTTTCCCCAAGGCACTCGTCAATGCGGGGGATTGCGAAGTCCTTGGACTCGATGCGAGTTCCTCCACGCGTTCGTCAATCGGTGGTGATCAACTGAATTTCTCCTCGGCCAACAGATTCTGAGGCGCGTCTGGACTGATGCTCTATCTTTACGAAGGGTTTGAGGCAGGTGGAAACTCCTCCTTGACCGCCGCGAACTGCGCAATGGCAAACTCCAGATCCTGAGGGCTGTGTCCCGCCGAGAGCTGCACGCGAAGTCGGGCCTTTCCTATCGGCACGACCGGGTAGGAAAACCCGACCACGTAAACTCCCTTTTGCAGCAGACGCTCTGCCATCTTCGCGGCCAGGCCAGCATCGCCAAGCATCACAGGCACGATGGGATGTTCGCCCGGAAGTATGCTGAAACCCTTGGCAGTGATTTGCCTGCGGAAGAACCGGGTGTTGGCAAAAAGCCGGTCCCGGAGACCCTTTGTTTCCGTGACGAGATCGAGCACTTTCAAAGACGCGCCCACGATTGCCGGCGCGACCGTGTTCGAAAACAAGTACGGGCGTGACCGCTGGCGGAGCAAGTCGACGATCTCCTTGCGGGCGCTGATATAACCCCCACTCGCTCCACCCAGTGCCTTGCCCAGCGTTCCCGTCAGGATATCCACTCGCCCCATCACCTTGTGATGTTCGTGTGTCCCCCGGCCATTTTCACCCATGAACCCGACCGCGTGGGAATCGTCCACCATGACCATCGCGTCGTACTTCTCTGCCAAATCACAGATCTCTGGTAGCTTGGCAATGTAACCATCCATCGAGAACACACCGTCCGTGGCGATCAGAATTCGGCGCGCGTTCGAGGCCTCTCTGAGGTTCCTTTCAAGATCGTCCATGTCCCCATTGCGGTAGCGGAAGCGCTGTGCTTTCGACAAACGGATGCCATCGATGATGCTGGCATGATTGAGTTCGTCGGAGACAACGACGTCCTGCGCGTCGAGGAGCGTTTCGAACAAGCCCCCGTTCGCGTCAAAGCAAGAGCTGTAGAGGATCGTATCTTCCATGCCGAGGAATTCACTCAGGCGCAGTTCCAATTGTTTGTGGATCTCCTGCGTGCCGCAGATGAAGCGGACCGACGAAAGTCCGTAGCCCCAGCGGTCAAGCGCCTCGTGCGCTGCTTTGACCACTTCGGGATGGTCGGCAAGTCCGAGATAATTATTGGCGCAGAGGTTCAAGACGGACTTGTTATCAGGCAGATCGACGTGAGGATTCTGCGGACCGGCCAGAATGCGCTCCGACTTGTACAGACCGGCCTGGCGAATCTCCCGGAGCTGCGAGTCATAGTGTGTCCTTGCGGCCTCGAACATGGGGTGTACGCTCCTGCCTATCGGCGCGCTTCGCGCCAATCCAAAATGACCTTGCCGGAATCGCCTGACTTGATGGCGGCGAATCCCTTTTCATATTCATGCCACGCGAATCGGTGGGTAATTACCGGCTTGATGTCGAGGCCCGATTCGAGCATCACCGTCATTTTGTACCAGGTCTCGTACATTTCGCGGCCATAGATACCTTTGATTGTCAGCATGTTGAAGATAACCTGTTTCCAATCGATGGCCGTCTCGTTCGACGGAATCCCGAGCATCGCAATCTTGGCGCCATGGCTCATGTTCGCAAGCATTTCCCGGAAAGCGCTCGCGTTTCCGGACATTTCGAGCCCGACGTCGAAACCTTCGCGCATTCCGAGCTTCTTTTGGACATCAGATAAGCGGGCTTCATTCGTGTTGACCGCGAGTGTGACTCCCAGCTTCTCGGCCAGCTTAAGACGCTTCGGGTTGACGTCGGTGATCACGACATACCGCGCACCGGCATGGCGAACGACAGCTGCAGCCATGACTCCGATCGGTCCCGCCCCGGTGATGAGCACGTCCTCCCCCAGGACCGGAAAGGATAGTGCCGTATGTACCGCGTTTCCGAAAGGATCGAAGATGGCCGCGGTTTCAAGGTCTACCTTACCGTTGTGCCTCCAAATGTTGCTCATCGGCAACACGATATATTCGGCGAACGCACCCGGACGGTTCACCCCGACGCCCAGTGTGTGCGCACAAAGATGCCGCCGTCCCGCCAAGCAGTTGCGACAGCGGCCGCAAACGACGTGACCTTCACCGCTCACGATATCGCCTGGCTGCAAGTCGGCGACGTTCGATCCTACCTCCGCCACTTCCCCCACAAACTCGTGGCCGATGACCAAAGGTATGGGAATTGTGGACCGGGCCCACTCGTCCCATTCGTAGATGTGCAAGTCCGTTCCGCAAATACCGGTCATCAGCACGCGAATCACGACATCGTTGATGCCAAATCCTGGAACAGGCACGTCTTCGAGCCAAAGTCCGGCTTCTGGTCGACTCTTTACGAGCGCTTTCATGTCCGCCCTCGTTTCTTGAATGAGATCAAGCCAGCTACCCCGCTTTCCGATCGCTCGGCACGAAGCGTGCGAGCGCGTGGTCTTTCTTTAGGCGATCGGAGGTTACCGCCCAATAAGCGGTCTGACAGGCAGTCGTGGGAAGAGTAATCATCGACTTAAACAGGCCAACGATCCGACGCTGAACTACGCGCCCGAATGGGATTGATCATCCAGAACGAACGTGGCGCCTCTCCGCTTTTCAGACTTCTCCCTACTTCTCCCTGGCGAACACTTGCAATGATGCATGAAGGCATGATAGCATGATAGCATGAACGGAAAGATTGATTCTCAGGGCACCGAGGTCAAGACAGTAGGTAGAAGCGGTCAGATATCCCTGGGCAAGCGTTATGCGGGGAAAATGCTGCGCCTGGAGCGATTTAAGGACGGACGCATCGTGCTCACCGCTGTGGCATTGGTGCCCGAAAGCCAGCTCTGGACCCTGGCAGAACCAGATCGCTCCCGGATTGAACGCGGCCTCGATTGGGCCGCAAAGACAAGCCCCGCCGAGACGGATATCGATGCGCTCTTGAAGCGACAGCCAAGAAAGATGCCGCGCCAGCGTGCCCGCCGCCGATAGACGGACTCGTCTGGACCTGAACAATCCTGAGTTCCAGGAGGTGCTCTTTCGCCTCGAGGCTGCCGAACTAAAACAAGTGGTCGCATCACTGCGACGACTGCGTGACTTAGGCTGGAGCGCGTTCTATCGCCATAAGGGATTCCATTGGGAGGCGATCGAGCATCTGAAAGCGCCGAACGATGCAAAGGTGCACTCGCTTCGTTTAAGTCAGAAAATTCGCGCCCTTGCTTTTCGAGATGGGGAGTTTCTGCGTTTCGTTTCGCTCCACCCCGACCACGATTCTGCCTGTGACCGGTAAGTCCTTCGTGTGAACTGTCGCGAACTACTCGCGTCCTCCGCGTGGCGTTGATCTTCGCCACATTCGCCAGCTCATTGGTGAACATCAAGTGGCTTGGAACCCATGGAGATTATGCCGAAATTGACGTCAAGACGGTGAGATATGGACATCAACCCCGTGGCATTGGTGAACGCAGCGCAAACAGCGAACCATGCCAGTACACACCTGCGCCGAACGCGGCAACGTTGATGGCCCGCAAGGCCGCGACGATCCTGTGATCCGAACGGAGGCTTCCCCTCCGAAAAAACGTACTAGTAGTTCTAAGTCTTCTAGCACACACCCGCGAAAAAAATGGCGGCTGATGCGCGGAATTTGCATTTACTTGTTGACTTGCGCGCGTCCTTAGATTATTTACGTATCTAATGTTCGAACGGTGCAGCGGCGTGTTCTTCCTCAATAGTTGGCTCACGGCAATTGCGTTCTGCGCGTTGCAACCGATGTCCAAGACATGGAGAACTCAATGATGAAGAAATTGACGTTGGCCGTGGGCTTTTTGATGATTTTAGGGGGTTCGGCTGTCACAACCTATGCTACTCCGGCCGACCCAGGGGTGAATTTCATAAAGGATTTGCCATCGGTAGCGATAATTCAGGACGCCGATTTCACCATCTCGCCCCTGGGAACAATGGCTCCACCGAGTGCCTGCACGCTGATGCAGGCCGGCTACCCTACCGCGAAAACCCTGAGCTGCTCATTTGAGGGCGCAGTCTCTGACGGTGGCTATGGCGTCGCGATTACCAAACTCACGCTCGTGGTCGGTGTCCCATCTGGCGTGAGCTGCATGGCAGTAGCATCTTCCGATTTCCACGATTGCAGTGTCACGACAACCGCAACCACCAGCACAATCACGTTTTCCGACGGGTCGATCCCGTACCTGGGCACGTTCGGCCTGCAGTTTATGGGTTTCGCCGCCGATACGCCTTTCTCGGGTTCTGCCTTACTCTCGCCCGAGCCCGGCTCTTTAATCCTCATGTTGACCGGAGGGGTCATATTATTGTTTGTAGGGCGGAAACTCAAAGCTACGGGTAAGCGCCAACGGCTGACTACCTGAATGATATGCTCGCGGTTCCGCACGCACTCCGCTAGGCCATAAGGCTTCCTGCGCTGAACGTGTCGCACCGTCGGACTTCTCTCTGCGGTGGATTCGGCTCATAGAACCGCGCAACCGCCATTGAAACACGCCTTGCTTGGTATTTCAAAATCCGAGGAAAGTGAGTCCAGGATCGGCCTGCTTCAGAAACGGCGGAGACTCAATGCTTCGTCTAAGGCTTCTTTTGAGAGTATTGTTTAATTAAAGTCGCGAATTCCGGGTTGCCGTTCAGATTTTTCAGATCCTCGTCTCCAGCCGCAAATTCAGCCGGAAAATGCTTCTCGAACGCGTCTCGCAGCATCTTCAAAGCGTCAGCGGATTGACCTAACAGCGCGTCAATTTGCGCTTCAGCGTAAATGTAGTTGACGTTATTCTCGTCAATCCCGCGTGCTTGCCGGATAAAGTTCCGCGCCTCTGGGGCATTACCGATCTTGGCATAGGAGAGCGCCAATTCGGACATCACCCCAGCATCCTGAGGGTTGGTCTGCAATTCCTTAAAGCCAATGGTGATGGCTTGCTGATATGTGGCGCGTGCCTTGTCCTGCTGCCCTGCCCCACGATAGGCATCAGCCAAATTTACTACCGTCTCGGTGTCGTTGGGATTGAGTGCTACGGCCCTCTCGAACATTTCGACCGCGTGTGAGTATTGCTTTAGGAAAAAATAGGCGGTCCCCAAATTCGAATACGTCAAGAACCCGGGGGTAATTGCCAAGGCTTTTTGATAATAGGGGATCGACTCCTGATACTTGCCTTGCTGCAGGTAGACGTTCCCGACATTCACGAACCCTACGTCGATGTCCGGTTCGAGAACCGCGACTTCTTGAAATGCTTGCAAAGCCTTGGGAAAGTCGGCCCTCTGGACGTAAGCATTTCCGAGCGCGTTATAATTCCTCCAGAAGTACGGATTGAGCTGTATGGCCTTCTTGAACGCTTCGAGGGCTTGCGTGACGTTGCCACTATCCAACTGGACATCCCCTAAACGGCGGTAGAAGTCGTCAGAATTGGGCGCCAACGAGAGAGCTCGGTTCAACTCGGCGACCGCTTCCGAGTACTTACCGGTCGCCCTATAGACGCTGCCGAGCGTGGCATGGACTTCCGGCAACTTGTCGTTCAACGCTTCCGCTTGCTGGGCAGCCGCAAGAGCCTTCTCGGTCCAAAGGCTGTCCTTCTTGATCGAATTCATCTGTAGACTTGCGTCGGCAACGCCCGTATACGCAAGAGCAAACTTAGGATCTTGCTTCAGCGCCTGATCGAAGTAATCAAGTGCCGCCTGAATGCTCTTCGGGTCGTGGCCGCGCAGGGAATTGCGGCCGCGTAGATACTGATCGTACGCAGCGGTGCTGTCGGTCGGCCGAGCCTCTGCCGCGGCAAGCTCATCATTGGTCGGGTTTACGTCGAGTCCTGCGACAAGCTGATTGTAGATCTGATCCTCCAGAGTGAACAGATCGCCCACAGCGCCATTAAATTCCCTGCTCCAGAGTCTCTTGCTATCCGCGACGTCCTCCAGATTCATGATGACCCGAATTTTATCTCCGGAGGCTTGAAGCATGCCTTGCACCAGCAAGTTGGCCCCTAACGAGCGCCCAATTTTTGGCAAAGGTTGCTTCTGGTCGGCCTGGTCGGCCGCCTCACTGGGGGTGACACGAACGTCTTTCAATTGAAATAGCTTGGTCGAAAGCGCCTCCTCGATGCCCTTCGCCACGTAGTCGAGCTGTGACGAATCCCCAAGGATCTGGAGGGGTAAGACAGCAACGAATCGACCGCTCGAAAGCGGAGGAACCCCGGAAACGCTCGATGTGCCTCCCTTCCCTCCTCCCCCGAAAATCATGTGGCGCACTGGGGAAATCGCGAGCGCGAGAATCATGAGCGCGACGACCCCGCCGACAGCCCAGATCCAGCGGCGGTTCGAGAACTCGGGAAGCTGTATCTGTATGCTGGAACCGCTTCGCGAAATGCTGCGGGAAGCACTGCCGGGCGATTGACCAGCATTCAGATCCGCCAGAATTTCATACGCGTTTTGATAACGATCGGCAGGATCCTTCTCAAGGCAACGCATAATTATCTGGACCAGCCAATTCGGAATCGAAGGGTTGATCAGCTTAGGATTCTTCGGCTTTTCCTTAATGCGCTGATACATCACGCCGAGAGTGGATTCGCCAACGAAGGGGACGTCGCCCGTCACCATCTCATAAAGCATCAGGCCGTAGGCGTACAGATCGGCGCGCCCATCGGTCGGCTTGCCTTCCACCTGTTCGGGAGACATGTAGCGAGGGGTGCCCAGAAAAGCCCCGGTCTGCGTCATGCCCACGGCGCCTTCCGCGAAGGATTTCGCGAGGCCGAAATCGGAGACGTAGATTTGATCGTTCTTGTCGACGAGGATATTTTGTGGTTTCAAATCGCGATGGACCACATCCTCGGCATGCGCGGCCGCCAGCGCCCCCGCAAGCTGCGTTGCGAATTTCAGCACTCGCTCGAGCGGAAGGTTCGGATTGTCTTTTATGATCTGGTACAGGTCTTGGCCCTCAACGTAGGCCATGGTAATGAACTTCATACCGTTGACCTCGCCCAGATCGTGAATGCGAAGGATGTTCTTGTGTGAGATTTTGCTGGCTAGTACCAGTTCCTGCTTGAAACGGCCGAGAGCGTCCGCCTCCCCCATTGCGCCCGGGCGGACCACCTTGATTGCGATGGTACGGTCCAGCTCCTTGTCGTGGGCCCGATACACGCGGCCCATCCCGCCCTGACCCAGGAGAGCCTCGATGTGGTAGCGCGGACCGAAATCACTGCCTGGAGTAATCACGGTCGGATCCGTGATTCGCATAGTTGCCGCATCGTCGTGGGGCATTGGCGCGCTGCATTGAGAGCACGTTACGGCGAAATCGGTATTCGCTGTCTTGCAGCTAGGGCAGATGACCATGTCAGTGCAATCGTAACGGTACTTCGAACTGAACAAATTATCCAGTATGCGGGCCGTGTCTGCAACTGCGGAAGCTGGGAGCCTCCACGTCCTGCCTCACCGCTTATTAGGTACCGGCCAGGTAATCGGCTATTGTGTGTGCTGCCGGAAGGTCCCTGGCTCAGTTGGTTGCGGAGGCTTCCGAAAAGGACTCTTCAGACTGGATCAAGGCAAGGACGGACCATAGCCCAACGAGCTTATCTCGCCATCCGCACTGACTTGGACGCAGCGATGTCGGCAAATATTTCGTAATACCTGTCGCACCTCTCCGGGATGCTATGCTTCTGCAACACTAGAGCCCTGCCGCGAGCAGCGCGCTCAAGTAGGTCAGGGGCGTTGACGGCCTAAACCATAGACTTTGCCAGCGCGCCGCTATCACCAGGTGGGCAAAGCCAGCCCACATCGTCGGGCAGAAAATCAGGAATACCGCCGACGCGCGTAGCCACTACGGGCAATCCCGCTGCCATCTCGTCCACCTCCTGCAAGAATCCGGCCGGGTCGTTGGTGGCTTCTTCGATCCTGACGCGCTGACCTAAACCTGTAGAAGAAACGCGTTCGCGAAGAGCTTCACACAAAGGTCCGCCGCCGGCGATACGAAGTACCGTGAACGCCATTTCCGGTGGGCAAGCCGCTTTGCCCGCTGCTTCGGCATCATCGGCCAATCTTCCGCGTCGACACACGCAGTAGATTTCAGGATCGTCCCCACGCCGTTTCTGTTCGACAGCCACTTTGATAGCTAGCCGTTCCAGGCCGCCAAGATCCAGGCTTTCCACAACTTGGATTATGCGCATCGAAAGAAAATATCGAAAGGCTGCTTATACACGACTGGCTCTTTATTAATTCTATGACTCGGTCCTGCCAATTCTTGGCGGAGCGTCCACGTCATTCACCACGACCGCGTTCGCACCAATTCTAGTGTTCGACCACCTTGAAACGGCCGAGGGCGTCCGCCTCACCCCTTGCGCCCGAGCGGACCACCTTGATTGCAATGGTGCGGTTCAACTCCCATGCTGCTCTGGCTCAGGGCAGCTTCGATGTGGTATCGCGGACCGAAATCACCTCCGGGAATAATGACGGTCGGATCCGTCATTCGCATGGTCGCCGCATCGTCGAAGGGCATTGGCGCGCTGCACCAAGAGCACGTTACGGCGAAATCGGCATTCGCTGTCTTGCAGTCAGGCAGATGACCATGTCAGTGCAATCGTAACGGTGCTTCGAACTGGGCAAATTATCCAGCATGGGGACGGGTCTGCACCCGTGGAGGAGGATGCCCGGGTCTTGACTCACCAACTGCATAGTCGCGCAGGCAATCAGTTATCGTTCGAAATGGAAGAGTCTCACCCAGCTAATTGCCGAGGTCAAATCGATTTCCGAGAGTCTCGTCGAGCCGGTGGGACGGGCGTTGACAACGAAATTCCTAAACGCAGTTTTCAAACACGAAACCGCCGAAAAAGCGCTGTACGCTTCACATGCTAAGCCGTAGGGAAAGAGCCACCATCAGACGCGCGTCCTATCGGCACCAAGTCAATTTGACTATGCGCGCAGCCGCCGACGGAGAATTCCGCCAAGTACTAGCAAGCCGCTGCCGAAGAGCAGCATCGTCCTAGGCTCGGGGGTTGCCGCTATAGTACCATCTGTAATGAGGAAAGTTGCACCGCTCGCGCCGGCACTGAATGTATCTTCAACCGTCAGCGAATATGGGGCCGGACCGGCAGGTCCGCCGCCAGAGGTGGCTTTTGCGCCTCCGACAATTGGGCCGCTAAATGTAAGCGGGCTGCCGATTGCTGATGTCTCTGCTAAGAGCATATCCGAACCGTCGTACCACCCAGTCAGAGTCGTACTTGGAGTGCCCGATGATGAAAACAACTCATAGCTAGCGTTAAAGCTGGGACTCACCTGGGTAAAACCGGTACCACTGAAAGTGATAATCAGAGGATCCGCTTCGCACGATGCTACATCGCACGTCACTTTAAGCGTACTCAAGGTGATCCCATATGGCAGCGAGCTCGGTGTATTACTCGCACCAGTCGTCGCTACGACAGACCAGCCGTTGAAATTCGTCTTCGAGTAAGTAAGCGCGGTGGATGGACTCGGAGTGGAGTCATAGGTCGTCGCGCCACTGACGAGCGTCAATTCTGTCTCTGATGCTTTCGCTATCGACGTGCTCACAACAAGTACGGCTACAACCGCCAAGATTCGCACCAATGACTTTTGCATCTGACCTCCCCTCCAGCCAAGGAACGTCTCTGGGGCCGACTGAAACTTCCAAGATCTTGGGAAGACCTCGTTATCGCCTGAGCATTAACAAAAAATCTCAAAGTAATCTTATGGACGGCGCTCGCGCTGTCAAGAGAAATCGGACTTTCTTTAGAGATTTTTAACATTCGGCGGTGGAAAAAAAGTTCTGGTACGCCTAGGACGCTGCTCAAGAATCGCGCGTATTTCCTCGATCGTCGTATCGCTACGGCGATCAATTCAGCTGCGCAAGCGCCTGCTGAGCTTGTTGTGCCTCGCTGCTATCGAGCTTCATTCGCAGCGCTGCCTCAAGATCCGTCTTTGCCTTTAGCTTTTGCCCACTTCCTAGCAGAGCCATGCCGAGGTGATAGCGGAATTGGCCGGAATCTGGAACTTTCTTCACGCAATCCTCCAGCAAGGGCACAGCAGCCGCGTAATCGTCTCGCTTGTACATAACCCATGCCAGCGTGTCCGTGATGGAAGGCACGTCGGGCTCGATCGATTTAGCCTTCTGCGCCATGCCGAGCGCGACGTCGAGGTCCTTGCCCTCTTGTGCGTCCACCCAGGCTGTGTTGGCCATGGCGACAGCGTAATTGGGGTCGATGGCGAGGGCCTGACTGTAGTACTTGCGTGCGGTCTCGAGGTCTCCTTTCTGGAGATACATATTCCCGATCAACGTTGCAAGCGGAGGAAATTTCGGCTGCAAGTCGAGCGCCTTTTGGTACCGCGCGATAGCAAGGTCAATCTGCCCTTGTGTCTGGAAAACTTGGCCTAGCCTCAGATACGCCTGAACGCTGTTTGGATCGAGCTGAATGGCGCGCTCGAACTCCGTCTGTGAAACCCCATAATTCTTGGATTGAAAGTTTATGGCGCCTAAAATGATATGGCCATTCGTATCGTTGGGGTTGGCGGCTACGTATTGCTGAACGCGCGCGAGCGCTTGCGCGGATTCATTTCGAGCCGTGAAGAAATCCGCCAGCTGCGCCAAAGCGGCTGTGTTATGCGGATCGAGCTGCAGAGCTGCCTCAAACTCCTTTTCGGCTTCCGGCCATTTCTTTTCCCCGTTGTATATTTCCGCGAGATCGACATGAACACCGGCGTCATCAGGCGCCAATTGTCTTGCAACGAGGATCTGTTCCTCTGCCGGCCGCAGCTTCCCTTGTCGAGCGAGGGCATCGGCAAGAAGCTGACGATCATCCGGAGCCGCGGGGGACTGCTGAACCAACTCCATGGCGTAAATCTGGGCATCCGAAGCATTCCCCTGTTGCAGGCTCAGTCGAGCCAGCGCCTGGAGGGCTGCAGGGAAGCCCTGGGAGACCTGGAGAGTGTCCATGAGGGCGCCGTGGGCCTGTCCCGGA
This sequence comes from uncultured Acidobacteriota bacterium, assembly GCA_963836125.1. Classification (GTDB taxonomy): domain Bacteria; phylum Acidobacteriota; class Terriglobia; order Acidiferrales; family UBA7541; genus Palsa-295. The sequence continues at coordinate 76,950 of CAWIIK010000001.1, read as the reverse complement.
TCGCCGTTCTGCCAAAAGGCCATCGCCAGGTAGTAGTGAGCCTGCGGCGAACCCGCGGCATCTGCGACAACACTCTGCAGATAGACGGTCGCATCCTGCGGTTTCCCTTGAGCCATCAGCAAGCGCCCATGGTCGATGCGCACCAGGACGTCCTTGGGCGCATCTTTGAGTAATTCTTTGTCCAAGTCAGCCGCCAACTTGACTTGGCCGGTCTTCAGATACACGTCCTCCATCCTGTTCTTGATATCAAGATTCTTAGGAGCGATCGAAAGACCTCTCCGATACTCGGCTAGCGCTTGGTCTGTTTCCTTGCGCTCGAAATAATAATCGCCAGTGGCCACAGCGGCGTCGGAGGAATGGGGGAGTTGTTTGCGCAGTTTATCGAAAAGAGCTCCGGCATCATCCTTCTTGTTTTGGCTGTCTAACACCGACGCCAATTGGACATAGAGCGGAATTGCCGCCGGGTTCACTGCAATTCCATTCTGCAGGACCTGTTCTGCTTCCGGAACCTGGTTCTGCAAGCGATAGAAATTGGCGAGATCGACAGAGGCTTGTGTGGACTTGGGGTCAACCTCCAGGGCCTTCTTCAGGTGCTGTTCGGCATCGGGGAAACGGCGCAAACTGATTTCAACCAACGCCATATTCACGTAAGCATTGGGGTCGTTTGGACGCAACTGGGTCACCTTCGCAAACGCTGCCAGCGCCTTGTCGGGTTTCTGCTCTCCCATTAATGCCGCGCCGAGGAGTTGGTACGCGCCTACGTCATCGGATTGCTGCTGGAGAATGAAGTTAGCTTCGTCCTCGGCATTGCTAAACTGACGTGCAGCGAGATACAGGCGCCCGCGATCCAGGCGGGCATCGAGGCGAGTAGGATCCAAACCAATTGCCTTTTCAAGAGACGCATAGGCGGCGTTCCAATTCTGCTGAGCCAAATCGGCCTGGGCCAACTCGTAGTAGGCATCCACAAAGCGCGGATCGAGACGAAGCGCGTTGCGAAATTCGATCGACGCATCTCCAAATTTGCCCTTTTTCATGTAGTTCTTGCCCTCGGCTAGATATTTCACCTTCGCCACTTGCGGATTTCTCGCGCACGAGCACAGGAGCAACGCCGCGGAAATCAGAGCCGTTGCGGTCGTAACCCGGCGTGTTGTTGTTTGCATGCTTCATACCTCCGGATCTGCCAAGCTCACTTGGGTATCAATTTGTCCAAAGACGGAAACAGAACCTGCGTGAAACTCACCAGGCGAGCGCGCGCTTCGGCCTCGCCGTCGTTCATCGGCGTGACCAGGCGGACCAAAGCACCATCGGTGCGATTGCGAGAGATAGCATCCGCTACCATCCAGAATTTGCCGACATACTCGCTAGCAACAACGCGCCCGCGCCCTTGGTACCAGTAAAAGACTAGTTCCTTATCCTGGTCCTGCTGGATTACATATTCGTTTACGACAATCTTGCGGCCACCCGGAACGAGGATCGTGGCGTATCCAGAACGAATCGGATCCCATCCTGCCCCTGGCAGGCAATTCTTGGGCGAGTGGATGGTATCCCCACTTCGTTGACTGGCGTAGTAGCCGACATAAAGCTGAACGGGCGTCCCTGCCAGTCGCGCATAAACGCGGTTTGTGTAGTCACTCACACCCACCGCCTGCACAGCTTCCTCCTCGAGGGGCTGCTCCTCGCCCGACCAAGCTCCGAGTGTGTAAGGAAGGTCATGCAGCGGCTGACGAGCGACAACCGCTTCGCCATGGCTCATCGTTTGCAACAACACAAATGCACAAAGCAGGATGCCCACCGTGACCCACAAACGGACCGTTCCTGGACCCTTAAACACGTGCTGCTTCTCCCGGCGCTCTTCTAACGTGCCTCAGAATCCAGTGACAAACTAGGAGCAGAATGAGAGCAGCGACGAAAATCACCCAACCGGAGAATCCGTGCAAGAATCCTTCAGCGGCAGAAGGTCCGAATTGGTGAGCCATTACGCCGGCTCCCATAATACGAATCGCGTTGCTCACAATCGCGATCGGCACCATTAGAATGACGAGCAAGTAGCGCACCCAGCGTCGAGGCTCGGCAAAGTACGCGTAAATCACTGCGAGCGAAATTAGGGTCATAAGGGACCGGATGCCGCTGCACGCTTCCACCACTTCGAGCGAGTAGTTGGACAAGACCAGGACGTTGCCATCACGCAACACGGGCACCTGAACCAGTTCCAACCAAAATGTTGCGAAGCGCGACGCGAGCAATTGCAGCGGGAAAGTAATCTGGTTGTAAATGACTGCGGGCAACGGAATCATGAATATGAGAAAGGCCAAAGGGAAGGAGACGGCACGAAGGAATTTCCACCCCGCCAGAAAAAGAATGATTCCTGCGATCAACACTAGCAACGAAAAACGGCTCGTAAATAACTCGGCTCCCAATGAGCCCACGAAGAGCAACCCAATGGCTCCCAACATCACGAGCAATCCGAAATTGCTGGGCTTGATCTCGCTTTTCATCCAGCGCTCGCGCAGGCGCCAGACGACATACCCGGAAAACAGCGGGACGAAAAATCCGTGGCCATAGTCAGGGTCGGACCACCACTGCGCGACAAGATGTCTTAGTATCGAGGCGTACAGTAGAATCAAAGCGCCCGACAGGATTGCCGCCGAGACGAGCCAGCGGTGACTGGCCCACCATGTCCCAATGCTTCGTTCCGCGCCGGCGGTTAGAGGTTTCGATACCAAGAGTCACTCAGCGTTCTTTACCCACAGAACGATACCACAGCAAAAGTGGAGCGCATCGACTATGGGCCGACTCCACCCTTCGGAGGGAGTCGTCATCCGAGATTGTCCTTGAGAGACGGCAGGGACAACGGCAATATACTGCAGGAGTCGTTCCATTCGGGATGGGTACTGAACGTACTATAGCTTGCAAAATCCCAAACTCGGCGTAACTTACGTTTGAGATGTGGGCTTCTTTCTCGAAAAGCCCAAAGGGCCCGTCCGAAGAATTGAGTTGTGAACATCTGGAAGCAACTTTCGTTAGGTAGCATCCGGGGCAGTCCCAGCCGAGGTCCCTCGATGTGAAATGTTTTTCATATAAGTGCAAAATCTGTGAGAACTCGCGTGGGACGCCATGTTCACTGAACGGTTGTGGGTTGTAGCTTCCAGAGCGGACGGACCTTATGACGGTCGGGCCTGTGGGGGCATTTGAAAACGCTCCATCAGTTTGGATGTGACTTTGCATAGACTATTAGCCCGCAGTACCCTAAGGCCATTGTGTCTAAAGGCGATTCCGAAAGGGCGATTCGAAAAACGACATGCCTGATCATACACAGACTTCGCGCGACGTAATGGACTATTGGGCTATCGCGCGACGCCGGTTCTGGTGGATATCGCTTACGCTGTTTGTATCTTGGGCGTTGGTGTGGGGAGTAAGCTGGCTATTGCCGGCCACATATCAGTCGGAAGCGCTAATCCTTGTGGAACAACAAAAGGTCCCGGAAAACTACGTTGCTTCGAACGTCACGGTCGATCTCCAGGATCGCTTGCAAAGTATGACCCAGCAAATCCTCAGTCGCACGAGGTTGCAGACGACCATCGACCGTTTTCATCTCTACCCCTCGCGTCAGGGCATCATGCGCCTTATGGAACCGAAAGACCCGGTCGACCAAATGCGAAGTGACATAAAGATAGATCTCGTTCGCGCCTCGGACCATCCGGGAGAGTTGACAGCATTCAACATTGAATATTCGGCTGATTCGCCTGAGCTCGCGCAGGCGATTAACAACGAACTCACCTCGCTCTTTATCGATGAGAATTTGAAGGACCAGGAGCAGCAATCCGAGAGCACGACATCCTTCCTGGATAGCCAGCTGGCGGATGCGCGGGCAAGCCTTGAAGAGCAAGAAGCTAAAGTGCGGGCTTTCAAGTCATCCCACTTTGGCGATCTGCCCAGCCAAATGCAGACGAATATTCAAATCCTTTCGGGGCTACAGGAGCAGTTGCAAACCACTCAACAAGATTTGGATGGCGCACAACAACAGAAGCTCTATCTGGACTCACTTTTGCAGCAGTATGAATCCCAGGACGCGAGCCTGAATGGTGCGGCGCCGATGGGCGCGTCACCGGATGCCCTCGATAAGGAGATTGCCGATCTGCGTCTTCGCCTGGCGGATGCCCGTGCAAGGTATACCGAGAACTATCCGGATGTCGTCATCCTGAAGGATAAAATCGCCAAGGCAGAAAAACTCAAAGCGCAGAGCGAACAAGAAATTAAGGCAAATCAAAATACAACCAAGGAAGCGGGAGACACGGATTCTCAACCGGAAGTGGCTTCCACGCCTGTGATGATGCAACTGCAGAGCCAGCGCAAAGCAAACCAGCTTGAAATTAAGAACTATCAAAAGCAAGTGAACGACATCACTGCAAAGATTACCGAATACCAAGCCCGCCTCAACCTGACACCGGAGGTCGAGCAGGAATTGGCCGACGTCTCTCGAGGATATGAAGAGACGATGTCCAATTATAATTCGCTACTGCAGAAACAAATGCAGTCGCAGCTCGCGACAAGCCTCGAACAACGTCAACAAGGTGAACAATTCCGCATACTGGATCCCCCGAGTTTACCGCCGCGGCCGTCATCTCCTCGCCATCTGTTGTGGAGCCTTGGCGGATTGGGTCTGGGAGCTATCTTGGCGATCGGACTCACTACCCTCCTTGAACTCACGCAAGTCCGAGTTTGGCAGGCAAGGAGCCTCCAAGGCCTCGTTCCGGTTCGGGTACTCGTCGCTCTTCCTCATATCAGCACGCCCGTAGAGGAGCAACGACGCGCAATAGTCCGTTTGACAAAAATTGGTGTGGTCGCGTCGATGGCGGTTCTGATTTTGGCCGGCAATCTATACGCTTTGTATAAAGGCTAACGGCAATGTACCGGAAGTTTTATGGGCTAACGCGCAATCCTTTTGAAATCAGCCCCGATCCTTATTTCTTTTATCCGACCCCACACCACAACGAGGCATTGGCGAGTTTGACCTATGGCGTGCTCAGGCGGAAGGGCTTTGTAGTTGTTACTGGTGAAGTCGGCACTGGAAAAACTCTTCTGATTCGCTTTCTGTTGGACACTCTCAGCAACAATCACATCGCGTTTGCCTTTGTGTACAACCCAAGGCTTTCGATACTGGATTTCTTGGCACATGTGCTGGCCGATTTACGTATCACTTCGCCGGGACGCACGAAAAGCGAAATGCTGGCCCGCCTGAACAACTATCTCGTCGCTCGCTCGCGCACGGGCGGGATCACAGCGCTCATCGTGGACGAAGCTCAACTGCTCAGTTGGGAGCTGTTGGAAGAGATCCGGCTACTGACGAACCTTGAGACTTCTCAACACAAACTGCTGCAGATTGTATTGGTGGGCCAGCCCGAATGTGACCAAAAGCTCGATTCTCCTCAGTTGCGCCAACTGAAGCAGAGAATTGCGTTACGGTGCACGTTAGAACCCCTCGGATTGGAAGAAATGCGGGGTTATGTCTACCGCCGACTGGAACTGGCGGGGGCGAAGTCGAACGGTTCGGCGATTTTCCCGGACGAGACGATCGCGATCCTTCACAAGTTTTCGAGAGGCATTCCTCGTCTGGTGAATACCCTGTGTGAGAACTCGCTTGTTTCCGGTTTCAGCAGAGAGCTGAAACAGATCACTCCAGAAATCGTCGTGGAGGTTGCTTCTACTTTTCGCCTTGATCCGAATACAATTCCGTCCGCTCCAAGTCCAAATGAATCTGAAGTGCGAAAAAAGTTTTTGCAGATGATGGCCCGAATGATGGAGCAAATGGACGGCGTTCTAGATAACAGGTCGGCGGATCTTCCCGGAAACCAGGAGTGAAGACGGAATGAGCCGCCTATACGACGCCCTGCGAAGAGTAGAGCTACAAAAGCGCCAGGTAGGAGATATTGCGGTCGAGTCTGCGGGGCCTGCGGAGGTTTTGAAGAGCGCCATTGGAGAAAAGCCCTTCGTCGAGGGCACCCACTCGGTCAAGGTTAGTCCCTCTCCGTCATCACGCTTGGTCGCATTGTCGGATCCCAAGAGCCTCGGTGCGGAAAAATTTCGCGCCCTGGTCACGCGGCTCGAACACTTACGCAATCAGCGAGAGCTGAAATCCGTGCAAATTACAAGCAGCCTGATTAACGAAGGGAAGAGTTTAGTCGCCGCTAATCTGGCAGTCACGCTGGCGAGGTACACCAAGTCCAGGGTTCTTTTGATTGAGGGTGACTTACACAGGCCCGGACTAACGTCTATGTTTGGCCTAAGTCGAACACAAGGTCTTGGCGATTGGTGGAGCAGTTCGGGAGAGGAAATCACACATTTCCTATATCAGTTAAACGACATGCCGCTTTGGTTTCTGAGCGCGGGGAAGCGCTGTGACCAACCTTTTCATCTCTTACAATCGGAGAGATTCGCAGGGGCCCTAACCTCGCTCGCAGCGCAGTACGATTGGATCGTGGCGGATTCCGCGCCGATGCTGCCGACCGTTGACGCCAATCTATGGTCTCGGTTAGTAGACGGCACGATCCTGGTAGTTCGAGAGGGAATTGCTTCGGTGCAGGCGTTGAAGAAGGGCCTCGAGAGCCTGGACAACCCAAAGCTGCTTGGCGTTGTTCTGAACGAGGCTTCTGAATTCGATCAGACAGATTATGCGAACTCGTTTTACGGCAACAAATAGCTCAAAACGGCGTTCGCACGATAGCAAGAGGGCACTTTGATTCGCCTGCTGAATGCCCACTTCCCGGGCCGCACACTCTTCCTTGGAATTTCAGAAGCTTGCCTTGTGACGATTGCCTTCCTCACCGCCACCGTCCTTCGATTGGGCAATAGCGATGCCACCCTCATGCTCCGATACGAGCAAGGCTTCCTCAAGATTGTCGTGGTATCTGGCGTGGTCATGGCTTGCATGTATTACTTCGATCTGTACGACTCCTCGATTCTAAGCAATCGGCGCGAAGTGCTCACGCGCATCATCCAAGTGCTTGGCACCGTTTGCGTTCTGATGGCTATCCTCTATTATGTTTATCCTCCTCTCGAGCTAGGCCGCGGCATCTTCCTGATTGGGTTCGCGTTGTTAACGGCGCTGCTTTTTCTCTGGCGACGCTTGTTTCTGACGCTCAACGTCCTGCCGCGATTTGGCGAGCGGACGCTAGTTCTTGGCGATGGCCCTCTGGCGGAGCCGCTTGTGCGCGAACTCAATTCTCGTCCCGAGCTGGGACTGACGGTCGTAGGACGTCTCCCGAAGGCCACAAACCAGCACCTTTCCTATAATGGCGGGCAAGCGCCCGCAGAGGCTGTTGAGTTTGAGGGCGACATTTCTCGCGCCGTCAAATCTCTTCGAGCCACCCGAATTGTAATCACTATGGGTGACCGTCGCGGTACGTTGCCCGTCGAACTTTTACTTTCGCTCAAGGGCCGCGGCGTGCAGATTCAAGATGGCACTGACATTTACGAGGCTATCACCGGCAAAGTGCCCGTCGAGTCTCTACGCTTGGGATGGCTCCTTTTCTCGCCGGGATTTCACACTTCGCGCTTTCTTAGGATCTACAAACGATGGGCCTCGTTGGTTGTCTCCACCACGGGCTTGCTTCTGAGTCTGCCCCTAATCCCCTTCGTCGCGCTAGCGGTCAAGCTCACCTCTCCGGGCCCTCTTCTCTATCGCCAGAATCGCGTCGGGCGCGCCGGCCGTGTCTTCGAGTGTTACAAGTTCCGCACCATGCGCGCAGATGCCGAGGCGGACATGGGTCCGACGTGGGCGGGGGACGAGGATCCGCGAATCACCCGCGTGGGGCGATTTCTTCGCCTGACGCGAATCGATGAAATCCCTCAGTTGTGGAATGTGCTGCGAGGCGATATGACTCTCGTTGGCCCGCGCCCCGAGCGGCCTGAGTTCGTGGAACTCCTCGCCAAGGCGGTACCGCACTATAATTTGCGCCATACGATCCGGCCCGGGATAACCGGATGGGCTCAGATCCGCTATAAATACGGAAGCTCGATCGAGGACGCTACCGAAAAGCTCCGCTACGACCTCTTCTACGTCAAGAATATTTCGCCGGGACTTGATTTGTTGATTTTCCTGGAAACGATCAAGACCATACTTTGGCGACGGGGCGCGAAGTGAGCCCTCTGCTTTGGAAATCTGCAATCCTGGTTTCGTGTGTGCTTCGGTTTCGCGGATTTTCGCGCCCGGCTTGGGCCCCGGAATCGTACCGATGTTGCCGCTAGCCGGGGCATTCCCTCGGGTTGGTCCGGATTGATATGAGCCTTCTTCGCAACTCGCAAATCTGGGCGCCCGGCTACATCAAACAGCGTATTCGTCGCGTCACCACGAAACCGCTCGAGGGCATCTGGGTGACCATAGCGGATCATTTCGAGCCAATTGGGGACGAGCTAGTCTGAAGACAGCGCAATCACGCGTCGACGTCTGGCGCTCGGCTTGGCCCGCAATTGCAAGGCAGTGCCAACCCGATACCGCTGGTAATCCACCTCAATATACTTTTTTCTTTCCGGAGGAAGAACATCATCCGGCACTGCTCGCACCCTTGGCAGAACTAGCGCGCCACGGAATTTGGAGCACGCCCTCATTCCACGGCTGCCAGAGTTCCCCATCGTGGAAAAAACCATTGACCTCACCGAGGACGTTTCCCAGAATGGTGGTTCCGCTGCGTGAGAAGGAAGCGATATACAGGATCTTGATCTTTCCCATTTCTTCTCGCTTCGGCCCAACACGGCCGGGTAAGGTTCAATCTCTTACACCGATTCCGGAAAGCGGATTCGTTTGTTCGCTTGCGCCAATGAAGCCCATGCGCTCCAGATGCAGAAAAACTTCCTGCGCAGCTTCCTCTGGGGTGAGATCGGAAGTGTCAATCACGACCTCCGCGTCCGTGGGCGCCTCGTATGGATCGGAGATGCCCGTAAATTGCTTCACTAACCCGGCGCGCGCCTTGGCGTATAGTCCCTTCCGATCGCGCGACTCGCATACGTCGAGAGAGGTCGAGAGATGGACAAGAATGAATCCGCCGTGCGGCTCGATCATCTCGCGGACCTCCTTGCGAATGGAATCGTACGGCGCGATAGGAGCGCAGATGGCGATGCCGCCATTCTTGGTGATTTCGGATGCCACGAAACCGATTCGGCGTATGTTTATGTCGCGGTGCTCGCGAGAAAAGCCGAGTTCCGAAGAAAGGTGCTTACGGACGATATCCCCATCCAAGAGAGTAACAGGGCGGCCTCCCATCTCTAGGAACTTGACCCGTAAGCACATTGGCGATCGTCGACTTACCCGAACCCGAAAGGCCCGTGAAAAATACCGTGAATCCCTGACGGAACCGCGGAGGATAGCTCCGCTGGAGTTCGCGGACGACATCGGGGAAAGTGAACCAAGCCGGGATCTCCTTACCCTCCGCCAGGCGACGGCGCAACTCCGTCCCTGAAAGACTAAGGGCCTTCGCCCCGCCGGAAACTTCGTCTTCTGGAACATAGCTGTCCTGCTCCGCGAGATACACCATCATCTTGAAAGGAACCATCGTGACGTTGAGCTCTTCTTCGTACTTCCCAGCAGATCCTGAGCTGCGTAAGGTCCATAAAACGGCTTTCCGTTACGATCGTTTCCGGGGCCGGCGTGGTCCCGCCCTACGATGAAGTGGCTAGCGCCATAATTCTTTCGGATGATCGCGTGCCAGACAGCTTCCCGAGGACCAGCCATGCGCATCGCCAGAGGCAACAGAGCCAAGCGGACAGTATCTTTCGGATATTTGGAAACGAGTGCCTGATAGCAGCGGATACGAACGTAATATTCCACGTCCCCAGGCTTCGTCAGACCGACGGAAGGATGCAAGAGAAGGTTCGCTTCGACCTTTTTCGCCGCGCGCAAAGTCAACTCCTGGTGAGCGCGGTGCATCGGGTTGCGGGTTTGAAACGCAACGATGCGACGCCACCCGAGACGCACAAATTCGGCGCGCAGTTCGGCAGGTCCGAGGCGAAGAGATCGAAAATCATAGTGAGCGGGAGACTGGACGCCTTCGACCCTGCCCCCCATGTAGAATGGGTTCGTGCGTTGCAGGATGTGCTCAACGCCAGGATGGACCGGATCGGTCGTCCCGTAGACAGATTGGGCTTCGCAAACGCGGTCGGGCTGCCACACTTCGTCCACATGTAACGCGGCCAGCATGACGCCTTCAGGATCGCGAAGGGCAATCGTTGCGCCGCGACCAATCGATTTCGCGAACTCTTCGGTGACATCCAGAACTACGGGGATCGGCCACAGCAGGCCGCTTTTCAAGCGGAGATTCGAACAGACGCTCTCATAGTCCGATCGCGACATGAAACCCTGGAGAGGAGAGAAACCGCCGTTCAAAAGCAACTCCATGTCGCACAGTTGGCGCGGAGTTAACTCCCACGAAGCCCACTCCCGCGATTCTGCTTTCAATTCAGTAGCGCGGGCAGACACCGCGATCAGGTTGATCAACTGGCCCCCGTGGGGCGGATTCAGTCGGTCTATCATCGAAGGACCACTCCTTTCGAGCATCGGTCCGCTTGTTCCCTCAGTGGCAGCTACTTTGCCGCCGCTGCGGCGAGACGCGTCCTTTGCAACTGGCTGCTGCCAGTTCTCCTCAACCGCGAAGGTCAGCCAGTAAGCCTATCGGCTAACTGCTCGCCAAAGCGCATCGCTGTGGCAAGCACGTTCCCGGAGATAGGTCGGCTAGCCCGCGAAATGATCTCCTGAGGAGAGGCAAGCTGCGAAAAAGTCGCGGTCTGAAAGCGCCGACGGTTCCGATCGAGAAAAGCACAGAGCTTTTCAAAGCGAGATCGCACGAACCTTCGCAATCCTAGGGGGCGGTCACTCGCACGGCGGTTCTTAAGCAGCTCGAAGCTGTGCGAGACAATCACGAATGCGGACCAGCCGGCTTCGTCAGCCCGATTTAGCGCGCGTACAAGTTCCGCGTATGATGCTGCGGCAAGCTGCGCCGGCCGAAAGTGGCCAGGCCAGTCTTCGAAAAAGCTCACCGGAGCCTCACAAACGTCACCGATCATTTCAGGTTGCACAAGGAGCTTCCCGTTTCCTAAGCGCCCATGATCAACGCTATAGCTGCTGTCATACTTCAGCCCGCAATCCGCTACAGCTCGCAGCGTCACCGAATCCGCGGCGAAATCCCCCGCTCGAAATGCGCACGCGGAAACACGATCTTGAGCGCCCACCTCTGCCAAGGCGTACCTGAGATTCGTCAGCCCTCTTTCGATAATCGCCTTCTGAACGTCCGGCGAGTAGCTGTTGATCACGCCACCCTTCATCTTCATGTCGGGAATGTGTGGCAGCCACTCCGGATGCGGGTGCAACTGCACGTCGTGGCCGCCATGCACAATTAGCCGCACGATCTCCCGCAACGGGTCCATTCCCACTTCCGGCGCCGACGCGAAAAGCGGCTCCACAAAAAAAACTGCCTTCAGGTTGTGCTTCCGCAGCACGTCAAGCTGGTAGCGAAGCCCGAACTCGCCATCTTGCGTCACTCCGTAGATGTCTCGGTCCACGTCGGCGCGAAGCCGCATCTCGCGCCAGTTGGGCGTGAGCGGGTAGACCTCAGTGTCGATTGTGAGGAATACATTGAGCACCCTTTTCTACTCCCCCGCCGCTGTGACCGGAATCAGCCAGTCCAAGCTGACATCGAACACGCGCCCAACGTGATCCGGTGGGGAATTGCTTTGGGTGCGCTGAACAACCGTCTTCGCGATTCCCATCCGCCCGCGCCCGAAGTACTCGCTCATATACTTCCGCGTCGCCGCCGGGATCCCCAGCATTCCCAGGTTGCCGACGATTCCCAGGATCCAGATTACGTATAGGAAATAGTCAATTCTCGTGGGGCCAATCTTGCGGGCGATAAATATAGACGTGAACGCCGTCAGCGCCAGGCTGACGACCGTCTCAACGCCATACCAGAAGGAGTTTTTCGCGATGGTCTTGCTGTTCATGTTTTTCGGAGTCCCCAGAGCGCCCCGCGCTGTGAGGTATCAGCCTCTAGGTACACTTCCCCTTTAGCCATGCCTAACTGCTTCGCACTTGCCATTCCAAGGACGCAGAGAATTTCCCGTCTAACTCGCCCACCTACCAGCACTGCATAGCACTACTGCGCGAATTGGCGCGTGTCCTGAAGCCGAATGGCCGATTAATCCTTACTGTGATGCACTACAGCTTTCGCTACCGCCTGAAAGCAATCCCTCAAGAGGTGGAAGAGCGGGCACCTTTTACCACCGTTTCGAGGTCCCCGAACTTCGCGAGCTGCTCTCGGACTCTTCACCATCCAGCGCCTCCACGGCTATTGGACTTACCTTCCAAAAACCTATTGACTCTTTATGGCCTTGGGGCCCTGGCGAGGTTACTGGGACCGTCTCTGGCGCAATCGCCCCTTGTCCCTGAAATATGGAAAATACCTTCTCGCCATGTGTAGCCCAAAATCACCGCCGAATTTAGTTGAAGAATCCGCCCATTCTGCGCATAGTAAATGACGCGTTGTCTGCCACTTGCGCGCTGAAGCGGTAGGGCGGGCTAGGGCAAAGCGCAGCGAGAAGCGAAGTCGAGGATCCGGTTCTCGGCGAACCAGTCATTGCCGAAATATACGAAAGAAAGGTCAGGATTCTTGTCCACAGAGATCAATGCGCCGAAACCAAGCATGAGTTTACATTAGGAAACGACCTGATGCGATATTCATCATACGCCGTTGAGAACGTGCAGTTGCGGGTGAATCTGCTTGGCTTTGCCCGATCGTCCACTGGTATCATAGAATAATGGGCGAAAGTGTTCAACGTCAGGGGCGATCTTTGTAAAAACTGATGCGAATTGTCCAAATCGTGGAAAGCCTGGAACGGCTGGTAGTCAATCTCGCGATCGAGCAGAGGCGGCGCAGGGATGAGCGAGAAGTCTATTGTGTGTGCCGGCGGGGCAGTCTGGCGGACATGACCCTTGTGGGTCCCCGTCCCGAACGTCCGGGGTTCGTCAGCGCGCTCAACAAACAGGTCACCAATTACAATCTGCGTCACACCATCCGTCCCGGGATCACTGGTTGGGCGCAGATTCGCTGCCGGTATGGCAGCTCCGTTGAGGATGCCAAGGAGAAGCTTCGCTACGATCTCTTTTATGTGAAGAACATCTCCCCCGGACTCGACCTGCTGATTTTCTTCCAGACCATCAAAACGATCCTTTGGCGCCGAGGAGCGCAGTGAGCACTGACGAATCCTTCTTTCCGATTCGACGAACGATATGAGAGCGATCCGACATTCAAATATTTGGGGACCTGGATACCTCAAGCAGCGTGTCCGTCGGATCGTCGCACCGGTGGCTCGCGTCAAGCGCATCTGGGTGGTTGTTGCGGATCATTTTGAGCCACTATGGGGTGGCGCCGATCTCGCCACCGCGCGAGCTCGCATCAACTCATGGTGCTCGGCCTGGCCCGAAATCGCCAGCCGCTGCAATCTCGATAGCGCGGGCAATCGCCCCCGTTACACTTTCTTTTTTCCTGAAGAGGAATATCGTCCAGATTTGATCGAGCCCTTGGCGGAAATGGCTCACGCCGGAATCGCCGACGTTGAAGTCCATCTGCATCACGATGGAGAAGGACGCGAGAACTTCACCGATCGAGTCAGTACGTTTTGCGACGTTCTGCACGGCAGACATGGCCTGCTCCGCAAACGCAATGGCGAGCTCACGTTCGGCTTCATCCACGGCGATTGGGCTCTTGCCAACTCGCGCCCCGATGGCCGCTGCTGTGGCTTGAATGACGAAATCCAGCTCTTGCGCGACCTCGGCTGTTATGCCGACTTCACCATGCCCTCCGGAAACTCCGCCACTCAAGCCCGCATGGTCAACGCGATCTACTGGTGCAAAAGTGACCCGCATTGCCCCAAGTCCCACGACTCTGGCGTGCCCCTGACGATTGGCTCTCCGGTAGCAGGAGACTTGCTCATGATCCCCGGTCCGCTCGGTATTCGTTGGCGAGATCGCATGCTACCTCGCCTCGAAACAGGCGAACTCGCAAGTAACGACCCAGCGACGCCGTACCGCGTCAAACGTTGGATCGATTTGTCGCCGCGCGTTGGAACCGATTGCTTCGTCAAGCTATACACGCACGGCGCGCAAGAGCGCAATTCATCCGCGTTGCTCGACGGCGGCCTCGAAACTGCTTTCAATCTGCTCATGGCCGAAGCTCGCCGGCGCCAATCGGAGATTCATTTCGTTTCTGCCTGGCAGATGTACCTGGCGATCGACTCCATCCGCCAGCGCCTCAACCCGCTCGCTAGCATTCAGTCATCCGAACAAGTGACATGGACCAGTCAACCAAATTGAAAGTAGCCGTAGTCGGTTGTGGCAAGATCGCGGACAGTCATGTGCAGGAAGTCCGCAAACTCGATTGTGCCCACTTGGTCGGAGTCTGCGATCTCGAGCCGATTATTGCCGAGCAGCTTGCTACACGCCTCTCCGTTCCCCACTGGTATAGCGACTTTGACCTCATGCTCTCGGAACAGCGGCCCGACGTCGTTCATATCGCTGCGCCGCCGCAAGCTCATTTGGCATTGACGCAGAAGGCCGTAAGCGCCGGCTGTCACGTCTTTCTCGAGAAGCCGCTCGCTTTGAACGCAGCCGATGGCCGCCGCCTCATCGAATGCGTCCAGCGCGCGGGAACCAAAATGACGATCAACTACTGGCGCGGTTTCGAAACGCCCGCTTTGCAGCTGAGGGAATTCGTGGCTAGGGGCCAATTGGGTGATCCCGTTCATATCGAAGGCTACTGTGGCTACGACCTGTTAGGCCGTTTCGGCCAAGCCCTGCTTTCTGATGAATCCCATTGGGTCCATCGTTTGCCCGGCAAGCTGTTTCACAACATCCTCGACCATACGGTCGACAGTATCGTGCCATTTCTCCCGGAAGCGGCTCCCGAGATCTCGGCTCGCGCATATATGCGCCGTCAGCGAAATGACGACGACACGGATGCTCTGTTGGACGAACTCCGCGTCATGATTCTCTCGGGTTCCACTTCGGCCTATCTCACCTTCTGCTCTCACGCCCGTCCGGCAGGTCACTTCTTGAAGGTATATGGCACCAAGAATACTGTGCAGGTCGATTTCATCCATCGCACGATGCTGGTGGATCAAAGTCAAACGTTTCCAACCGCACTCGGCCGTCTCTGGCCTCCCTTCAAAGCCAGCTGGAAGACTTTTCGGCAGGCCACGCGCAACGTCCGCGAATTTGCCGGCTCGCAGTTCCACTATTTCGCCGGCATGAATCGCCTTCTGTCCACTTTTTACGACAGCATCATGCACGAAACTCCCGTTCCGATCCCGTATTCCAACATCCTGCGTGTCTCCACCATCATGGACGAGATTTTCGCGCAGGTTTACCCGGGGGTCTTCGCGTGAAGCTGCTCGTCACCGGTGCCGGTGGCTTCCTCGGAACCGCACTCGTCGAGCGCCTGGCCGCTCACGGCTATACTGATATTCGTTGTAATCTGCGCCGCACGACGCGCATCTCCAAGCTCGATGCCATTGCCGAACGGTTTCCACAACTCAACCTCGAATACTGCATTGGCGATCTCAAGTCTCGCGAGTTCGCCTGCCGAGCCGTAGACGCGGTACAGCTCATCTTCCATCTTGCCGCCGGGCTGAAAGGCGATGCGGCCGACCTGTTCTTCAATTCGGTTGTCGCCTCTCGAAATCTTCTCGATGCTGTCGCAGACCGCAAGCCGATGCGTATCGTTCTGGTCAGCTCATTCGGCGTATATGGCGTGGCCCCGCTCGGCCGCAACGCCCGCGTGAACGAGCAGACCCCACTCGAATCCCATCCCGAATGGCGCGACGACTACTCCCACAGCAAACTGCGCCAGGAACAGCTTTTCTGGGAATATCAGGGGCGCTACGGTTTTGAGCTCGTCGTCTTGCGACCTGGCGTGATCTATGGGCCTGGCGGCGCACACTTCTCCGCCCGCCTCGGCATCCCCATGGCCAACTCGGAGCTCTTCCTCGGCGGTCGCAATTTGCTTCCCCTCACCTACGTCGAAAATTGCGCCGAAGCCCTCGTCGTCGCGGGCGCGCACGAACGCGCCGCTGGCCAGGTCTATAACGTCCACGACGACGACCTGCCCACCTGCCGCCAGTACCTGCGCGCTTACAAGAAATCAGTCCGCAAAATTCCCTCAATTCCTTTGCCATACTCCGCGACGCGCCTGCTTTCCCGCGCTCTCGTCACCTACAACCGCTACTCCAAGGGCCAGCTTCCCGCCGTCCTCACGCCCTACAAAGTCGCCGGTCTTTGGGCCGGCAATCGATTCGACAATTCGAAGCTCCATTCGCTGGGCTGGCAGCAGCCGGTGCCGACCGCGGAAGCGCTCCGAAGGTCTTTCGCCGCCTTCCGCGCCGAACTCAACTCCCAACCGAAAGCGCGCCCTTGAACATGTCCCGCGCGCTCACACCATAAAGCCGCGATGGGCCTCGTTTTCACGATCGTCTACATCGTCCTGACCATCATCTCCCCAACCCAGTTTGGTCCTGCCTGGGCCAACTATCACGCGCTCGTCTATCTCGCCATCATCACGGCCCTGTTTTCTCTCCCCAGCGTCTTTTCGCGCTCCTCTCTGCTCTCCACTGTCCAGACCTATCTCCTCCTCGCCTTCATCTTCATGGTGGGCTTCTCTCAGATCGCCAATCATTGGCTCGGTGGAGCCCTCAACGCCTGGCTTCGCTTCCTCCCCAGCGTCGCCGTGTTTTTCTTCATCGTCGCCAACGCTACCACCCTGCGTCGCCTGAAGATCGTCATCTTCGCTTGCGTTGCCTCCTGCCTCGGCCTTGTTGCCGAAGCCTTCCTCGGCTACTATCGCGGCTGGCTCGGCGATACGTTCGTCCTGATGAAAAAAAGTTACATCGTCACTGCCCAGGGCCTCGAACAACTCCCTCGCCTCCGCGCCGTCGGCTTCCTGAACGATCCCAACGACTTCTCCCAGATGCTAATCATCATCATCGCTCTTCTTTTCGTCGCCTGGCGCCCAGGACGCTTCATCTCCAACACCGCCTTCGTTCTCGCCCCCGCCGCAGTTCTTCTCTGGGCCATCTACCTTACCCATTCCCGAGGAGCCCTGTTAGGCCTCGTCATGCTCGCTCTGATGGCCGGATATAAACGCCTCGGCAAAGTACCTAGTCTCGTGCTTTCCGGCGCTCTTGGCCTCGGCCTAATGGCCATCGACTTCACCGGCGGCCGCGCCATCGATCCGTCCAACGGTGCTGATCGCCTCGAATTGTGGGCCGAGGGCCTCGAAATGTTCAAACATTCGCCTATTTTCGGAGTCGGATTCGGCAATTTTACCGACCTGGCCCCCAACACTGCCCATAATTCGTTCATTCTCCCTCTCGCTGAGCTGGGCATTATCGGTGCGACCATTTTCGTCGCTGTGCTTGTCACCACCACCCTCGATCTCAATCGCCTCATCGCCCTTCGCGAACAACCCCTCGTCGCCGTTGACTCTTCTGCCCCGGGTCCTGCTGCCTCCGACCCATCGCTTGCCGCCGAGCCCGCTCCCGTCCTTGCCTTCGACCCGCCCGAAGCCCTATTCCCGTATGAAACCCCGCCAGACAATATCCGCGCGTCCTGCGTCGAGCCCTATAGCCCCGCAGAACTCTCCGAGCGCCTCCCTGTCGGCGTCGCTCGCTCCGACGAAGAGCCCACGGTCGGCAGTCTCAACTCTAAGGCCGCCTCCTCCGACGAAACCTTTCCCTTCGCCCCTGAATGGCCTCCCCCCGACGAATCTTCCCCCGCTTCCACGCCCCAACCAGAGAGCGCCGCCACTCCAGAACCCGTTGCGCCCGGCAATCACTTGTCTGCAATTCGCGCCGCCCTAGCAACATTCATGACCACAGGCTGGTTCTTGTCCCGCACCTTCGACGCCACGCTCTACCTTGTTCTCGGACTCGCTGTCGCTGCCATCGGCCTCGAGCCCGCCGCCGCTCAACCCCGCGACCAGCGCCGCTGGATGGCCTATACTCTGGGCGTCGAAGCTTTCTTAATCGTTTTTATTTACTTGGTCGTTCGCTTAAGGCATTAGTGACGCGCATCATGTTAGTACGTAGAGATATATCGAACGGTGTGACAAAATTCCGGCCAGATAGTTCTTTTCGCGCGAAATCTGCTTGCGGGAGAGGGGTTCCAGACCATGACTTCGTTAGAAGGTATGCGATATTTTCGCCTTCGTCGGCTTGTGAACCTGCCTGCTGCGGATGCCGACCAGATGGACGAAGCAGAGCTACGAGTCCTGTATACCCTTGCTCTAGCGTTAGTGCGCAACACCGCGTCGTGGAAATCGGTTCTTATCGGGGGAATTCTACCATTGCCTTGGCAAAAGGTGCTGCCTCGGGCAATCGCGCCTGGATTTACGCCATCGATCCTCACGTGGAATACGTCGGCCCCAAGGGCGGGGTGTACGGCCCGCGTGATCAGGCGGCGTTGTACCAGAACATCGTGCGAAATCGGGTGGGCGAACTGGTTGCGGTGGTCTCACTACCGAGCAAGGCTGCGGCCAAGGCGTGGCATGGCCAATCAATCGGACTCCTTTGGATCGACGGCGACCACCGGTATGAGGGCGTGCGCAGTGATTTAGATTCGTGGTACCCCCATGTCATTTCGGGCGGGTTGATAGCCTTTCATGATTCCGATGATGAAGGCGTCCAGCGTGCTATTTCGGAAGCAATCCACGATCGTCAGTTGATCCGTGTTGGCAGACAGAAAGCACTAACCTGGTTCAGCAAACCTTGAGGCCAAGCGCCGCAGGCGTGAAGAACAAGGGGAGCATGGTATGCGAAGTGTGATCATCCTCGGTACGGGAAGAAGTGGGACTAGTATGGTAGCTGCTACTTTTCGGTCGTCGGACGCATTTATGGGAAATCAGTTACTTCCTCCCACACCCTCGAATCCATACGGGTATTATGAAGACGACATGCTTAACAGGCTGAACAACGATCTGATTCGGCGTCTACTTGGGCGGCCGTTTCTCGGGTGGAGGATCCGGGGAAAAATCTTTCGGACGGTTCACACGGAGCCCAGCGCATTCTTTCTAGCGGCACCTCGTAAACTTCGCCGGATCCGGCCGAACGCAGATGAATTGACTAGAATACAATCGTTCGCAAACCGAGCCCCATTTTGTTACAAAGACCCTCGTTTTTCGGTGACTCTACCTACATGGGTCGACTATTTGCCTCCAGATACCGGCTTTATTGTTGTCTTTCGCGACCCTATGAGAACAGTTGAGAGCATGCTCCGCGATGCCAGAGAGCAGTACGAACCGGCTCTGCCGATTACGAGGAATTGGGGATACATATCTTGGTATCGCACCTACTCACGACTCCTTGCCTTTTCCGAAAAGTCGCCAAAATGGTTATTCGTAAACTACGACGCGGTCGTCGATCGCAGTGCGACAGCAGACCTGTCGGACTTTGTCGGCGCACCATTAAACTTCGATCAAATAGATAAGCGCACGAGCCGCTCATCTTCGCAGGAATGGCCACAGTCAAAAATTGCGCGACGTTGTCGTGACGTCTACCAGGTTCTCTGCGAACGGGCGAATGCGCATTGTAGGAACCATGTCGCAAATTGATGCAATCGCGATGTTCCCGATGGATGCCGCCGGAATAGCAGGAATGTGCCAGACTGTCAGGGACTAGTGGGCTGTAACAACTGAAACGGTAGTACAATGGTGTTCATGGAAGCCACCATTGTACTGACGGATGCGGAACGGATGGAACTCAACCAGCGAGCGGCGAGCCGCAGCGGACGTGCCGATGACGCGCGCCGGGCGCGACTGCTGTTGTTGCTGCAGGCAGGCCATACTTGGGCCGCCATTCGCGACAAGCTGGACTGCAACGATGCGTTTATCGACCGCTGGAGCAAGCGATTTCGGGACGAGCGGCTGGCCGGGTTGTTCAGCAGGCACGCGGGGCAAGAAGCCAGCACGCTGACTCCTGCGCTGGAAGCGCGCATTCTGGAATGGACGCTCAAGCGGACTCCGCCCGACGGGGCCACGCAGTGGAGTACGCGCAGACTGGGAGGGCAGCTGAAGGTCAGTCATATGATGGTGGCGCGGGTGTGGGCCAAGCACGGCCTCAAGCCGCAGCGGCTGGATCGCTACATGACCACCCATGACCCGGACTTTGAGCGAAAGGCCGCCGACGTCATTGGGTTGTATCTGAACCCTCCGGCGCATGCAGCGGTGTTCTCTGTGGATGAGAAGACCACGATCCAAGCACTCGACAGGAAAGACCCCGTGTTGCCACTCTCGCCGGGACGCGCCGAGCGGCACGGCTTTGAGTACTTCCGACACGGCACGTTGTCCCTGTATGCAGCGTTCAATACCAAGACCGGCGAGGTGCTGGGAAAGACGGCCGCTCGACACACGTCGGCGGAGTTCGTCGCCTTCCTGGCAGACATTGTCGTCAACCAGCCGCGCGCCAAGGAGATCCACGTGATTGCCGACAACCTGTCGGCTCATAAAACGGGACAGGTGGAGGACTTTCTGGATCGACATCCCAACGTTCATCTGCATTTCACTCCGACCTACTCCTCCTGGCTCAACCAGATCGAACTCTGGTTCGCCAAGATCGAGCGCGACGTTATCGCCCGCGGCGTGTTTACTTCGCTGGCCGACTTGCGAAGAAAGCTCATGAAGTACATTCGGCACTACAACAAGGCGCCCAAGACTGTAAAGTGGCGCTACTTTGATCCCACCCGTCGCATCACTCTCGATTCAGCCGTTACAGGCCACTGGTCGGACTACCCCTCTGGACGGTGACTTGCTTGTGTACGGACGCATGGAAACGAGGTTTCTAACGCTGAGGCCTCTGTCGGTTCCGAAAAATCTGGCATTCCTGATTCCGGAAATTCTGGCACGCCCGGCGATAGCCGGAAGAGCTAGAACTCTCCCTGTGCCCGCGGCCGGTAGGCCGGTCGGGCGGAGGGAGGAGGATGCTAGGAATGCTCAAGCGACACGAAGTCGAGATCTTGTTGAAGGCGGGTCATTCCAAGGCCGAAGTGGCCCGTTTGGCGGGAGTTTCCCTACGTTCGGTCAACCGCATTGCGGAAGAAGCCCCGGTCGTTCATGTCGATGATGCTGCGGAACGAGAGAAGCGGCAGATCGGCAGACCCAGCAAGGTAGAGAGTTTCCGGAAATTCATCGCCGCGATCCTGGAAGAAATTCCGGATCTACCTTCTCTGGAAATCCTTCGACGGGTTCGAGAAGCAGGCTACCCGGGAGGCAAAACAGCGCTATATGCTTTGGTGAGCTCCCTGCGCCCCAAAGGAATCAAACCGCTGGTCCGCTTCGAAGGCCTTCCTGGGGAATTTAGTCAGCATGACTTTGGTCAAGTCGACGTCGAGTTTCTGGGCGGAGCGATTCGTCGCATCCACTTCTTTGCCTCTCGACTGAAGTACTCCCGATACCTCTGTGTCAGTGTGGTGAAGGACGAGACCGTTGAGAGCTTGGTCCGTAATCTGGCCGAGCATCTGGACCGCTGGGGTGGCGTTCCGTTGCTGTGCGTGTTCGACCGGCCCAAGACCGTAGCCTTGAAGTGGCAGAGGAATGGTGAAGTGACGGAATGGAATCCGGTCTTCGCTTACGCCATGCTCGAGATGGGCATCGGCGTGGAGTTGTGCTGGCCGTATCGGCCTCAGGAAAAAGGAACCGTCGAAAATCTGGTGGGTTTCGTAAAATCTTCTTTTTTCAAAGTACGACGCTTTCAAGATGAAGAAGATCTCCAGCAGCAACTGACCGGCTGGCATCGCGAAGTGAATCAGGAGCGTCCGTGCCGAGCCACGGGAGTGTTCCCGACAGTACGTCTGATCGAGGAGCGTGCGCGGCTTCGTCCCTTGAAAGTGCGCCCGGAAGATCTGGCTCTGCGGATTCCTGTCTATGTCGGCCCTACGGGAACCGTTTTGCACGACGGACATCCGTACTCGATGCCTCCGGAAGCGATCAGCATGCCAGCGACGTTGTATCTGTACGCCGATCAGGTGCGTATCACAGCGGGCCGATACGAAGCGATCCATCCCCGGAAGTTCACTCCCCACGAGGGTTCTACACTGTCTGCTCATCGCGCCGCGATGGTGGCAGCGGTGTCCGGCAAGCGAGGCAAGCGCTATCTGAAACGTCAGCAACTATTAGAACTGGGAGAGCCTGCTTTCCTTTACCTGACAGAAATCGTCCACCGCCGTCCACGGCAGTGGTACTACGACGTCGATCGACTTCACGACCTTCTGCAAAGCCACGGTCCGGAAGCTCTCCGCCGAGCGATGGAGGAAGGAATCAAAGAACAGGTGTTCAGCGCCACTTCTGTCGAGTGCTTCTTGCAGCACTCGCTCATCTTTCAGGAGGTGATCCCATGAAGAAGAGAGTACGAACTTTCGATCCGCCCGATCAACCGATGGCCACCGGGAATGACCCCCACAATCCGAAGAGTCTGGAACTCTCCGAGGGTCAGTTCGAGGCGCATTTCCGGCGCCTCAACCTGGCGCATATGCGCCGGATCTACCGGGAGGTGGCCGTTCGGGCGGAGAAGGAAAGTTGGTCGTATCGGGACTTCCTGGCTCTGCTGCTGGCCGAAGAAGTAGCACGACGGAAGCAAACGCGGCTGCAGCGCTGCACCCGCAATGCTCATTTTCCTTTCTTCAAGACCATCGAAGAGTTCGACTTCACCTTGCAGCCCACTCTCCGCGAATCGGTGATCGGCTCCTACCTCGGGTTGGATTTCGTCACCGAGGGGCGGTCTCTGACCTTCACGGCAACACGGGCCGTGGCAAAACTCATCTGGCAGTGGCCATCGGATACCGCGCCATTCAAAACGGCTTCGAGACACTCTTCACGACGGCCGCAGAACTCATCGAAGATCTTTCCAATGCCAGCAAGAAGGGACACCTCCAGGAGTCTCTGGAATCCTACACTCACCCTCACGTCCTGGTGATCGATGAAGTCGGTTATCTGACCTATGGACCCGATGCCGCCAACGTCCTGTTCCATGTGGTGAACGATCGGCATCTGAGAAAGCGACCGATGATCTTCACAACCAACAAGCCACTGACGGAATGGGGGAAGGTATTACACGACGAAGATATGGCGGCAGCTATCCTGGATCGAGTCCTTGAACGCGGGCGGTTCATCCACCTCGGCGGACCCTCCGGAAGGACGCGTCATCTTAACCTCGAAGAGATCTTGCCGGCAGGTACAGACCGTGCCAGAATTTCCGGAATCGGCGTGCCAGAATTTCCGGAACCCACAGCCTCGATTCCGGGAAATGGACTCCATGGTGTCGGGGCTTGCCACACCAGCTTGCTCAGGGCTATATTCCCGTTCGGATGGCGCACTTGCTGGAAACGAGGATGTGCGTGAGACAGGATACTTCGGTGTGTAGACAAGATTGAGTATCCCACTCGTGCGCGGCTGCTACGGGGGCATGCATTTTCAAGGCATTAGGGGCTATTCGAAGCCCTCCACGACTGTCGATTGTGGGAGACAGTTCGATTACCATGAGTGGTCGGCTTTCATGACGCTGACCTCGACCATCTAGCACGTTGGAAAACGTGAATCAGCGGTAGGAACGGCACGGAGTTTCGGAGGTTTACGGTGCACGGGAAGCGAGAAATGCTGGCAACCGCTTGTTGGATCACTGGTCTTACCGCCCTGTGCGAACTATGGCGAAAGCGCCCCGCGATAATCGTGTTGAATTACCACCGTATCGGCAATCCCAACGAGACGCAATATGATCCCTTGGTGTTTTCCGCCACCGCTGACGAATTCGAGTGGCAGCTTGGATATCTCAAGCGTTACTTCGACATCGCAACGCTCGACGACGTCGTAGCCATGGCCACGGGTAACAAGCCTTTGCGTGCCAGCGTCCTTATAACGTTCGACGATGGCTACCGTGACAATTACACGCTGGCATTTCCTCGACTCCGAGTTGCCGGAGTTCCAGCCACATTCTTCCTGCCTACCGCCTTTATAGGGTTGGACCGATTGCCATGGTGGGATCTCATCGCATACATCCTGAAACACGCGCGCAGGAACCCCATCAGATTGTCGTACCCATTTCCAGTTCAATTTGATACCGAAAAGCAGGGCTTGAAAACGGCGATAGCGATGGCGCTCCGTGCCTACAAGAACCCAGCGATGAAAGATCACGACAGGTTCATAGCCGAGCTGCTGAAATCCTCCGACAGCGTTCTGCCATCACCGAGCGCCGAAACCTGTTTCATGAACTGGCAGGAAGCGAGAGAAATGCAGGCCGGGGGCATGGCGTTCGGGTCGCACACGCACAACCACGAAATCCTGACGAAGTTGCCCATCGAAAGTCAGCGCGAAGAACTTGAGGTCTCACGACAGATCCTCGAACGAGAACTCAACCGATCAATTGCCACCCTAGCTTACCCAGTCGGAGGTGCGCAGTCCTTTTCGGTGGAAACACAAATGGCAGCCATGAGGAGTGGCTACGTCGCCGCCTTTTCCTTCTACGGTGGGTTCAACCTTCAAGCAAACGTGCATCCCTTCGACATCCGGAGGTTCGGAGTCGAACAGCAGACCCGCCCCCGCTTGCGGCTGCAGATGGCTCTGGGCGCTGCGTCAGGGACCCTATGGGCGTGATCGTACCGAACCTAAAGGCTTGTGCAAAATTAGTCCACATTCTTTCTCCGACTTATCGTGCAGTGCCAGCTGGGCACGTTCTTATCCGGGCCGATTCGGCGTTGCTTCGTTGCTTCATTTGTTCGCCTGTCATCATGATTCCAGTTCTGTATTTTTTCCGGACCAAATACGCCGTTCTCAGCCCCGGAAAATAGGGTATTCTTCCTGGCTATGCCTGCTCCTGTCGAAGAGGTCGGGTTGGAGTTGATTCGCCTCAAGAAGCTGTGGCATAATTCCGAAAATTTGATATGCGTCCGCGTGCTGTGTTCAATCCCCGATTGGCTGCTCAACGACTGGACATGAGAGTTCGTTGTGAGAGACAGCGGCTCATTTGGGTAAGCGCGGATGGCACGGAGCAGATGTGTTACATCACACTGCGATTGGGCAACCTGCACGAGAAACGGCTAGGCGAAATGCCGTTTACTCAGACTCACCAGCAATTTGGGCGGGGATGCTTTCGCGCTGTGATGCCGCGATTGCCACTGCTACCATAAGCGAGTTGAAATTCATGAATGTACCGAACACGCCGAATCTGTTCATCGTAGGCGCCCCGAAGTGCGGAACGACTGCACTTTACGCCTATCTTGCGAGTCATCCTGAGATCTTCATGTCTCCGCTAAAGGAACCTGAGTTTTTCGATTCAGATATTTTTGCGCATCAACGAAGCATCACTACCCTAAAGGAGTATTTGAATTGCTTCTCAGGGGCAAACGGCCAGCAAAAGATCGGCGAAGCTTCTACTCATTACCTTGGTTCAAGGAGAGCGGCACAGGAAATTAAGGCGTTCAGCCCGTCTGCGCAAATCATCATCATGTTGCGCAATCCTGTGGATGTGATGTACGCGTTGCATAGCCACCGTGTCTACGAGAATATGGACCATATTCACGACTTTGAAGCCGCAGTGAAGTCGAACGAGGAGAGGCGATGGGGAGAAGGGCGATATAAAGGAGAAAAAGTCATACGTCCAGGATACCGGGAAGTGTGTAGGTTTGCCGAACCGGTAAGAAGGTACTTCGACGTTTTTGGACGGGAGAATGTCAAGGTAGTCATCTACGACGACTTTCGATCCGATACCGCAGCGACCTACAGTGAAGTCCTGCGTTTTCTGCATGTTAGCCAAGTTCCTACGACGAATTTTCCCATAGTCAACGCGAACCACCGATTCAGGAACGTGGCTATACAGGAATTCGTTCGGCACCCGCCGAAACTCCTGCGGCACTTGGCTCATGGCTTGTTTTCGCAAAATGTGCGATCAGGAGCTGGGAAATTCCTACTTAGGCTCAACACCGTCAACAAGCCCCGCCCGCCGATTAGTGAACATCTGAGAAGACGTCTTGAAAGTGAGTGCAAGTCCGACATCGAGGAATTGAGCAGGATGCTGGGCAGAGACCTTTCACGTTGGTGTGAGTCGACATCTTAGCCGTCCGGCTCAACAGGCCCACTCAGGCACCTGCGATGTGACGCATAAATTGCGTGTCGGTTTGATTCGCACAACGGCCACTGTCCCGTTCGAGTTCCGGTTGGAGCGGGCGGCTTCCCCGGCTGCGAATTACCGCGAGCGATCCATGACCACGACGATGGGGCGGCGGGAGTTCATTGTGATTGCAATTCCGACATGTGCTTTTGAGGGTTGCGAGAGCACTACGCGCAGAGGGAATACTGCGAGTTCGTCTCTCTCTGTAACAGTCTCCATCGCCCCGTCATCAGGCAACGTCCGTCTGTGCCGCTCACAACAATTTACGGGTACCGCAAGCGGCTCGACGAATTTGACGCGAAGGTGGGCCGCAAGCGGAATTCCGTCCGGAAATGAATCGGTTGGTACGATCAGTGCTCCGGGGTTTTATCAAGCGCCTTCTGCCCTTCCAGTTCGACCATGGCCCAGGGACAGGCAGTCAGGCATCACCACGAGATCAGATTGCTCAGCAGCCGTCACATGGGCTGGGACGACAACTGGCTTCTCAAATCTCGGAAGCACTCCATCGCCCTTGGTTACTTACTGACATGTGTCGCATACTTTTAGCGATCGTCTTCCTTTTTGCAGCGATCCCTCGCTTGGCGATGGCGCAGACCTATACGACGCACGGCTTCAGTTTTCCGCAGCAGCATCCTCGTCTGTGGGTTCCTTACGGCTCGACGCAGCTCTCACAAGCCAAGACTTGGGCATCATCGCACCGTGTAAACTGCTCGCATATTAACACTTCGTCTGGACCATATGGCTGCGAGGCGTTTTATCACGTTACTACTGGGTTAGATTGCCGATCGGCTATAACTTGGGCTGCGAATACGAACCAGACGCAACCGGCTGCCCCGATCGTAGATACTCCGACACGCGGCGGGTCGCTGATCGTCGGGGATCAGTACACCGTGATGGTGACTTATGTAGATAGCAACGGCAACGAGAGTCCATGGCACTCATATAAGACCAACGTGACAATGGCGATCAGATCCCACAATCAGACTGTCCCGGTGGAATCTCCGGTCACTTCAAGTGGCGAAGTGAGTTACAACGTATACGCAGGGATGTGCACAACCGCGCCATGTTCGGTGACGAAGCAAAATTCCTCGCCAATTGCGTTGGGAACACCGTTTGATTGGTCAAGAGTCGTTGCCGGTGCGGCTCTGCCGAGAACATCATGGCCACCATCAGCGGCACAGACAGCCACGACCGCTGCCGGATCGGACACCATGCGCTGGGCTGGCGAGGACGCGATGCTTGTGTTCGACTGGTGTCACGACCAGTGGACCTCGACGCAAATCAGCAACTTCGTTTCCGCGATGCAGAGATGGGTCTCGAATCTCGATCAGCAGAACTACTCAGGATACCTCGAAAGGTGTATAGGGCCCCAGTCGCCGCCAGGCACTTGCAACGGCAACATTGTTCCGGGAGATTACGACAACTACTATTTCGGTCATCTGCGCGACGATCTTGAATGGGGAATCGTCAGCTATGGGGACAACGGGACAGGGCCAGGCTCGAATGCCGACAACGCAATTGACTGGGGCAGGACGCGCTGGCAGCACATGGTCACTGATTTTGCGGCGCTGGGGAACAGCGGCATTCCCATGCAAGGCGACCAGTACGGTTCGTACATTCCCGCTTATGTCTTAGTCCCCTTTGAAACGATAGATTTGGGCGGCCTTGATCTGATGAGTCAACTGGGCTTCATGCAAGCCATGAATTTCTACTCCATCTACGCGACTCTTCCGGTCCCGACGCTGGACAGCGACGTGGGTAATACTGAATTTCAGATGTTCACCTACGGCGATGACGAGGATTTCACCTCGGACGGGGGAGTGTACCACGCTTATTCGATTTGGCAAGATTGGCTGAACTGGGCCTCAAACCATTGGTCATCGTCCGGCACGACGGGCCAACTCGCCCGGCTTCTCTACGACACGCTGACGAACTACCCTGGAACCTACCATCCGTTTGGGATAGAAGTCGATCCCTGGGTGCAGGCCCTTGATGCTTCGCCGCCGGCAGCGTCTAATTACTCATCATTATCGCTTGACTACTATGGCACCGGGATTTCTTATGCCTACGTGCGCAAAGCCTGGGACAAGTCCTCGACCATCGCTTTCTTGCAGATGGGCTCGGCTGACGCTAACCACGGGGGGACGGGACACTTCCACGACGATCAGGGAAGCTTCAGCCTGTGGCGCAACGGTTACTTCGTCGACCGTGAAACGACCTGCTATGGCGACAAGATCACCGGAGAGCCAAATCTTGACAGTGGCGCTAATCTGGGTTGCAGCGGTCAGGGCTACGGCCCTATGGGCCACAACGTTGTAGTGTTCACGAACGTTGTCTTGGGTCAGAAGGTGGACACGACCGAGCTCATGCCAACCCACTCAAAATCGGGAGGACCGGGTGTCGTCCACCGTCTTGCGAGTACCGCGAATTATTTCTACGGAGACACAGATCTAACGAACGCTTATCTGTTCAACTCTGGTTTCTCCGCCGATAACACCGGAGTCGTTGGCCATGTCGAGCGAGAGTTCATCTTCGTCCGCCCGCTGGAAACCCTGGTCGTGCTCGACCGCATCCTTACACAGAACCAGACAGTGGGCGGCTTGTTGACGGCGTCCCAAGTGATTACGACGTTTGTCAACCACTGCGAGGTGAATCCGACGGCGGTGGATTCACACCACTTTACTTGCAATGACCACGGACAAGTCGCGGCACAGACAGTTCTGGAGCCCACATCCCCAACATACCGGGTCATCAACGAGCGATCTTGCACTCGTTGCAGCAAGGCAGGCCAGTACCGCATCGACATCGACAATTCAGGGACAGCGCATCGTTACGACCTCGACGTAATCCAAGCCTATGGCAGCAAGAGCGGATGTCCGTTGACAGCGACCAATGAAGACAGCAACACGAGCGATCCGACCATCGGAACTTTCACCGTTACGCTCACACCCCATTCTGGAAGTGGCTGTACGACGGCAGGGATGGCGACCACAATCGTATTCAACAAGTCCCTTTGCTCTTCGGGTGCTGGAGAGTGCTCGTCGGGCGGCACGATCAACGTTGCCGGAGGTGGGAACGTCAGCCTACCGACGAATATTGAGCCGATCGCGTACACGGCGGACGGGCCAGTATGGGGCGGGGTGGCCGATCACGACCATTACCGCCTACAGACCTCACGGTGACGGTGCACTGACGTCGGGCCGCGCGCTGGAGCGGGACGAAGAAAAGATCCCCGGCCGGAAACAGGGGCGCTGGCCGGAGATTAAAAAAGGCCCAAAAAGAAGGGCATCTCATCGCTTCGTCGACGAAAGCGGATCGAGGAGTTGCATGAGAGGGCGATTGCCAGAGGAGTGTCACCGAGAAGGTCCCGAAAACTCGGAACTGTGCGACACCGAAATCTTCCGTCCCCCGAACCGAAATTCGGCGTGGGACGAACGGCAAGCTCGTGCGAATGCCGAGGCTGTCCTGTTTGCGGGCGATCTTTTGGCTCTGAAGGGAATCAGTGAATAGTTGAGAGCGGGAGCGATGTCGTGTCGAAGCACCTGAATTCGCAGAGCGCACGTCTCGGGGAAGGGCCGTGCGAGAAAGAGTTCCGGAAACAACCGGGCAGTCTGGATCTTGCCATCGTGCGCGGTTTATTGGCGGGGCGCTGCCGGGCGGAAGGGGGGAAGCGGCGCGATGGTTGACAGCGCCAATTTTTTTGTCTGCTGAGTCATTCGGAGGGGACACCGGATGTCATCATTGAAGCACTGTCGTGCGGGAGGCCGGTAGTGGCGACGGAGGTGGGCGGGATTCCGGAGCTAATCCATTCGAAATGCGGGATTTTGGTGCCGGCTGGGAATGCGCACCGGCTGGTCAGCGGGCTGGTGGATGCGCTTGATCGCGTTTGGAATGAGGGGGATATTGCGGCGTGCTTCAGCCGGAGTTGGCACGATTGGGCGCGGGAAACATACGAGGTATGTTGCGAGGCAGTAAGGCACAGCGCAACGAGCCTTCCGTTCGCAGGTCAAACTTTGAGGTGCCAAACTGTTTCCGCTTGTTGACAAGTTGTTTCCCTGAAGCACCTAGGGGGGCCGTGGCCAGATGTAAGTCATTTAGAACAAGTAGATTGCAAGGAGCCTTTTCGAAGCTCCCGCTGCGGTATGGAACTGAGAATGCACAAAGTACAGATTTCGTTCGTCGAGGTGGTGTAGTACTTCAATTCGAGATCCTTGAGACAACGAGTTGAGTTTAGGGCAACAGCACGAAAGTCATGTCAGCGATACCCAGCGGTCCGGCGAATACCCAGATAATCGCGAAGAATTCGTTCTGGTACGGTATCGAAACGGTTTCGGACCTCGTCCTCACTGCGTTCACGTCGATCATTATCGCCCGAAAGGTCGGCCCCATACGGATCGGCTACTTTCTATACGTGTGGTGGATGGTTGGAATCGTTGGAACGATGGGACTGCTGGGGATACCGGCGGCAACACGGAAGTACGTGGGCGAGTATTTCGGGCGCAGGCGGATGGGGATTGCGAAGACGGTCTTTTATAAAACGCTACTGATACAGACCGGCATCGCGGCAGCGATCACGCTGGCGACCTCGGTTGCGTTCTGGGTCTGGGGAGACCGGGAGCACCGGGCGATGTCGCTGCTGATGGTCGGCAGTATTTTTCCGTACATGGTGGATTCGATATCTGCTGCAGCAAACCGTGGTCTTGAGGATCTTCGGGCCAACGTGCCAGCATCTCTGGTTGCTACAGGAACGTACGTGATCGCGGTGTTTTTGAGCCTCTACCTGGGCTGGGATCTGCTGGGAATCGCCGCGGGCCTGTTGCTGATGCGGGTGCTGGGGCTTCCCGTGCGGCTGATCCCGCTGATGAGACGGCTGAAGCGGCATGAGGCAGAGCCACTGGAGCAGGCTCTCAGCAAACGGATATTTGTATTTTCCGGGCAGAGCCTCGTGCTGATGGCGTTGGGACTGATCGTATGGAACCGGTCGGAGATGATCGTACTGAAGAATTTCTGCGCCGACATACGGCAGGTGGCGTTCTATTCGGTGGCTTTCAATATCACGGAGAGGCTACTGGTTTTCTCGCAGATTTTCGGGAGCGCCACGGGAGCGACGATCATGGTGCAGTACGGGCGTGATCCGGCGCGGCTGCGCGCTATGGCCGGGACGGCCGTGCGCTATTTGGCGCTGATCGCTCTTCCCGTGCACCTGGGGTTAGCAGCGATCGCCGCGCCCGTGATGTGGATTATCTACGGCCATAAATACATGGAAGCGGCACCGGTGTTGGCGCTCGCGGCGTGCATGGGTATTCCCAAGGCGTTTTATCCACCGGTGCAGGCGCTGCTAATGAGCTGGGACAGACAGGACGTGCTGATCCGATGGGGAATCGTTTCGGCGGTTGTGAACATCGGGCTGGATTTTGCGCTAATACCGAAATACGGAGCCATTGGTGCGGCGGTAGCAAACGGAGTCTCGCAAACGTTCGCGGTGGGGGTGCTGTGGCTGGCGGCTTTCAATCTGTTGAAGATCCGATTGCCGATAAAGGGAGTAGTTCGGACGGCAGCGGTTTCGGGCTGCATGGCGCTCCTGGTACACGGAGGGGTTTTTCGATTCTCGGCAATTCCGGCTGCGGCGATTGGCGTTGTGATGGGAGTGGTGCTGTACCTTGTCGGTCTGCGGGTATCGAGGGTGCTCGGTGGAGAAGATCGGGAGCGGATGCTGCAGTTGAAGCGGTACGTACCGACGATCGTTCGCCGTGTTTTTGATGTCAGTTTGAACTGGCTGATCCCGGCGCCGGTGGCCGAATGAGCCGGCGAACGCGATTGATACGAGAACTTGGAGTGCGATGCGGAAGCTCTTAGCGCGTGGCGGGTTTGCGCAGTACAAGGATGAAAACTGCGGAGGAGCATTCCCGCCGAAATACGCAGGTAACAGCTCTAGTCGCCAAGGCATCGTCAATAAAATCGCGATTTAACACTGAGACCTAGCGGGAAGTCTACTGGAAGGAGCCGACGGAATTACATGCACCAGATACTCCTGATCGCAATGATTGGGCTTGCCGTTGGACTACTGGTGGGTTTGACGGGAGTCGGCGGAGGAGGCCTTCTGATACCAATTTTGGTAATTGCGGTTCGTGTTTCTCCGATTGTTGCTGTCGGCACAGGTACGCTCTTCATCGCTGCCACGAAACTCGCTGCGGGCTGGCAGTATCATCGCAAGGGTTTGTCGAAGGAGTTGACTCTGCGCGCAGCGAAGGAGGTGGAAGCGAATCTTCTCTTGCACCCTTCCGTCGGTCTGACGAAGCCCGGGGACGTGGAATATTACGTTCGTGTCCGTTGCTATCAGGCACTCTTTTCGAAATACCCGAAGGATACTGTCCGCCTGGCG
This sequence comes from uncultured Acidobacteriota bacterium, assembly GCA_963836125.1. GTDB lineage: Bacteria > Acidobacteriota > Terriglobia > Acidiferrales > UBA7541 > Palsa-295. The sequence continues at coordinate 44,387 of CAWIIK010000001.1, read as the reverse complement.
CTGTTACCTCTGGCCCCATGGCGCGAAAACACTTGGCGTCTCAGGGACGGAGTTGCGCCGTCGCCTGGCGGAGGGTAAGGAGATCCCGGCTTGGTTCACATAAACATACGCCGAATCGGTTTCGTGGCATGCGAAATCACGAAGAATGGCGGCATCGCTATCTGCGCTCCTATCGCGCCGTACGATTCCACTTTGGGAAGCGATGGAAGAGATTGAACTTTTGCCCCGGGACACTGGGCTCGAAAGAGATTTGGTAAAGGCCAATGACGACACTTCCCGAACCTATCCTCACGCGAATCCAGGCAGCTCTACAAGCTGCCGACGCGGCTTTAAGACCGCTTCTCACACGCCCAGTGGCGTCGTTGCAGAAATCTTCCGGCCGTGGCCCCGTTACTGAGGCAGATCGCGTTGTCGACGGTGTCCTTCGCGAAGAATTGCTTCGCGATGGAGAAGGTTGGCTTTCCGAGGAAAGCGCCGATGATCTGGATCGTCTCCAGAAGTCTCACGTTTGGATAGTTGACCCTCTCGATGGAACTCTCGAATTCATCGGAGGCATCCCGGAGTGGTGCGTTTCTATCGGGTGGGTCGAGAAAGGCCGGGCCATCGCGGGTGGCGTGTACAATCCAATTACTCGCGAACTGTTCCTCGGTTCTGTGTCATCGGGTGTGCAATATAACGGTCGACCTGCCCGTGCTAGCAAAAGAGAACACCTTGACGGGGCCACCGTTCTGGCCAGCCGGAGTGAGATCAAACGCGGCGAATGGGCTGGTTTCCAGAACGCTCCTTTCGTTGTCCGCCCGGTAGGGTCGGTTGCGTATAAGCTTGCGCTGGTGGCGGCAGGACTAGCCGACGCAACTTGGACCCTTTGCCCCAAGAACGAGTGGGACGTGGCCGCAGGGGTAGCTCTGGTCAACTCCGCCGGAGGCTTTGCACAGGGTCTGAAAGACCGCCCGCTCACGTTCAACCGGAAAACGCCACTTCTCTCCGGACTCATTGCGGGCGGATCCCGATTGCACGCGGAAATTTGTGAACTATTGAACGGTCGCGGCACAGCGGAAAGTCCTATGCCAGAGTGAAACGTCTCAGCGGCAGAACATTTCAAGTCGGTTCTACGAGTCCCTGCGACGAGGTTCTTGAGGTGAAGCGAAGAAATATGCCTGTCATAGGGACACTATGTTTGGAAATTCAGTGAGCGTGGTGATTCCGACGTACAACTACGGGAGGTACGTCACGGAGGCGGTGGAAAGCGCGCTGGCACAGACGCTGCCGCCGATGGAGATTATCGTTGTAGATGACGGAAGCACGGATGATACGGCGGCGCGCCTGCGGCCGTATATGGGCCGCATCAGCTATATCCATCAGGAAAACAAAGGGCTTCCGGCCGCGCGAAACACCGGTATTCGGAACGCGACGGGGGAGTGGATCGCACTGCTGGATTCCGATGATGTGTGGCATCGGCAGAAATTAGAGATGCAGCTGCGGGCCGTCGAAGCGCGAACCGATGTCGCGCTGGTCGGGAGTCCAAGCGCGCCGACATTGGACGGACCGTTGCCGGTTCCGAAGGTGTACGAGCTGACGGTCCGCGATTTGTTGTGTTCTGGGATGGTGGGCCCCTCCAGTATGCTGATTCGGCGCAGCAGCTTTTTCGATGTCGGGTACTTTGATGAGACGCTGCGGTCAGTCGAGGACCGGGATATGTGCCTACGGCTGGCGGCCCGGTTCCGTTGCGTTCTCGTCGATAGTGAATGCTGGTGGTATCGAGAGCACCCCGGCCAGATGATCCGGAATGCGAACCGGATGTTTACGAATTATCGGCGAGTGCTGGAAAAATTTTTCGCGGAGCATCCGGAGCACCGTGAGCTTTACCGCCAGGCGATGGCTTACCTATATTTCGACGCTGTCTGGCCGTATATCGAAGAGCACAAGCCGCTGACAGCCCTTCGTTGCCTGGCAGCGTCGTTCTATTATCGTCCGTTGGGGTTGGGAGACGAGCGAAAGTCGAAATTCATCCGACTTAAGGTTGCCGTTCGGGTGCTGTTCCCTTTCTTGTTGAGGCTGCGCGCCCGTCTCCGCCGCGGAAGAGGCCTTTGAGCGCTTCTTAGAACGAACCGGCATGGATTAGGCCAGTGACTAACTGGGTGTGCAGCTCGTGTTTCGCCCTTAGTCGTCAGGGCCAGCTGGCACTGTTATCTGCGAGTAATGACACAGTCGCTCTCGCACGTTGCGCATAAAGGATAGAGATAAATGCCGTTTGTCGCCAAGCCCTATCTAAAGCCAGTTGAAAAACCCCGTGGTTTGGATTGGTTCTCTGGGGACGCAGAAATTCGGGAGGCAGGTGCCCGCCTGTTCCCCACGGGGCGCTGATGCGCGTGAACAGGTCGCGCAGATAGGCGAAGGGCTCGACGCGCAGGCGCTTGCAGGTTGCGATGAGGCTGCTCAGCACGGCTGCGGTTCGCCCACCTTTGTCGCTTCCATAAGAAAGCCAGTTGTGCCGGCCTACCACGGGCTCCTCACAACCATTGGGCTTCGACCCGGCGAAGTCCTGGCTCTTGGTCAGGCGCATGTGGACCTCAGAAGCGGAATTCTGCATATCCGTGAGTCGAAGCATGGGAAATCACGGTTCATACCGGTGCACGACTCAACCCGCCAAGCTCTCGCAGAGTATGCCAGGCGCCGCGATAAGCTCGCCATGCAGATTCGTTCGGGTGCTTTCTTTGCTGCAGAGAGCGGTCGGCTACTCGGGCCACGCGCCGTACGGCTTACCCTGGAGCGCGCAGGCCGATGCTCATTGACAATTTCGCGAAGGGAGCGGGGCGACGGATCGGCTGTGGTCCGCGACTTCAGGACTTCCGTCATGCCTTCGCCACGCGGACCCTGGTGTCTTCGCCCAGGTGCTTCAAAACTGCCCTTTCGGCAGTTCCAGGTGAATCATGCCAGAAGGTTTTCGGCGTGTTGCTGCACTGGCCGGCCGCACTGCCACCGTCGTGTCTGTCACGCGAACCGGCAGCAGACTCGGCACGTCGCTCTCTTTCCGCTCCAGCCAGCCTTGCCGATAGAGTTGCCGCCAGTTAAAGACTTGGTTGGCGTTCACTCCGTGCGCTCGCGCCACGCGCGCAACCAAAGCGCCAGGCTGAAGCGTCTCCTCAACGATCCGCCGCTTTTCCTCCACGGTGCGGAATCGCCGCTTCGGCTTACCACCTCTCACTTGTATGGCTTGCTGCGAAGTGTCCGCGATCTACCTTTGTGACACGAGGATCGTGGTAAGCGTCCGATTCCCACCGTGTTTACAGACTGTGAGTGATTCACGATGATAGTTTTGGTGGACACATATGTTCGTGTCCATAAAGAGGAATCGTGGACACACCGGATCAAGCGCTTCAGGTCCCAGCGCCCAAGAAGCAGCGCCGAACGATTCAGGAGTGGCGTGAGATTGTGGAAGAGACGCTGTTGCCGGGCATCTCGGTATCGAGAGTGGCGCGACGACATGATGTGAACGCGAATCAGCTGTTTTACTGGCGGAGACTCTACCGCGAGGGCCGGCTGGGGGGTAGGGCGGCCACGGCGCTGCTGCCCGTAAAGGTCTCCGAGGGGCAGCCTGCAGAAGCGGCCAAGTGGGACCGCCCGGCTCTACGGTCGGGAACGATGGAAATCCAAGTATCGAAAGGAACGATCCGTATTGCGGGGTCGGTAGATGTAGCGGCGCTGCGTACAGTGCTGGAGTGTTTGGCGCGATGATCGGTCTGCCAGTGGGAACACGGATTTGGATTGCCGCAGGAGTGACCGATCTGCGGCGAGGTTTCACGGGACTGAGTGGGATGGTACAGACAGTGTTGCACGAGAGTCCGTTTTCCGGTCATGTGTTCTTGTTTCGAGGGCGGCGGGGCGATCTGATTAAGATGTTGTGGTTCGACGGTGACGGGCTATGTCTGTTTGCGAAGAGACTGGAGCGCGGAAGATTTCTCTGGCCGCAAGCGACGAGTGGAACGGTTTCGTTGACGCCAGCGCAGCTCTCGATGTTGCTGGAGGGGATCGATTGGAGGCGTCCGGTACGCAGCTACGATCCGCAGATGGCGGTGTGAGCGAAAAGATTTTGCTGTTTTCTGGAGCGTATTCATCATGCTGTAAAAAAAGTGCGATATAGTTTGCGGCAATGAGCAACGCGAATCGGGTTCTACCGAATCTGGAAGGCTTGGATCCCACCGAACTCAAAGCACTGATCGTCTCGCAGCATGAACTGATCGTGTCTCGCGACAGCGAGATTGAGCAGTTGAAATTGTTGATCGCCAAGCTGCGCCGCATGCAGTTCGGCCGTTCCTCGGAAAAGCTGGATCGGCAGATCGAACAACTGGAGCTGCAGCTGGAAGCCCTGCAAATGAACGATGCCGAGACCGTGGCGGCGATGCCGGAACAGATCGCCAGCGTGGAACCGGTTTCTCGACCGGCCCGACGTCCGCTGCCGGCGCACCTACCTCGGGAAATACGGACCCACCTGCCGAAACAGAAAGCGTGTCCGGACTGTGGTGGTGAACTGCACAAGTTGGGGGAAGACGTTTCCGAAGTGTTGGAGCGCATACCGTCTCGGTTTGAAGTGATCCGGCACGTGCGGATCAAGCTGGCGTGCGCGTGCTGCGATCGCATCGTACAAGCCGCGGCGCCGAGCCGGCCGATCGAGCGTTGTGTGGCCGGGCCGGGACTTCTGGCGCATGTGCTCGTCTCGAAATACGGTGACCACTTGCCGTTGTATCGCCAGTCAGAAATCTACGCACGGGAAGGAGTGGGACTGGATCGCTCGACGCTGGCGGACTGGGTGGGAGGAACGAGCCGGCTGCTCGAACCCCTGGTCGAAGCGTTGCGACGTCACGTGATGAGCGCCCAAAAGCTGCATGCCGATGACACGCCCGTTCCAGTGTTGGCGCCTGGTCAGGGGAAGACGAAAACCGGACGGCTGTGGACGTATGTACGAGACGATCGGCCCGCGGGAGATGTGACGCCACCGGCCGTGTGGTTCGCCTATTCACCGGATCGCAAGGGAGAACATCCCCGAGCGCACTTGAGCCAATTTACGGGGACGCTTCAGGCGGATGGTTATGCGGGGTTCGATCAGATCTACCAGCAGGGGCGTATACAAGAAGCGGCCTGTTGGGCGCATGCGCGCAGGAAGTTTTACGATCTCCAGGTGGCTCACAAATCTCCGGTGGCAGCCGAAGCGCTCGAGCGGATCGGAGCGCTGTATGCGATCGAGAAAGAGATCCATGGACGCTCGCCTGAAGAACGCGGCGAGATCCGCAACGCCCGGAGCCGGCCGTTGCTGGGATCGCTGAAACAATGGCTGGAAGAAACCTTGGAAAAGCTCTCGAGAAAATCGGACACGGCGGTAGCCGTTCGTTACGCACTGGGGAGATGGGAAGCGTTGATGCGCTACTGCGACGATGGTCACTTGGAGATCGACAACAACGCTGCGGAACGATCGTTGCGTGCTGTCGCCCTCGGCAGAAAAAACTACCTGTTCGCGGGTTCGGACCGAGGTGGTGAGAATGCCGCGGCGATCTACAGCCTGATCGGTACGGCCAAACTAAACGGGATCGACCCGGAGGGCTACCTTCGGAACCTCCTGTCGCGCATCGCAGAGCACCCGATCAACCGCATTGAAGAACTACTTCCCTGGACTCTCGCCACTGACCTCGCCAAAGACTCTCGTCGCGCAGCGTAACCAATACCGCTCTTAGTCAATACGGTCGTGCGACGACGCTTACGGATCGTGTCCACAAAGGCCATCATCTTTGCTGGGGCCTCACGACTGTCCAGACGGTTCAAAACAGACGCTTACCATTAATCGTAGGTAGTAAACAGACGCGCGTGTTCTTGGATCGCGCAGTGGCATATACCTGGGAGTTTAAGCCAATAGTGTCCCAACGTTATGTGAACAAAATCAATTGGTTATCGGAAACCGGTTGAATTTCGTCGCTGATCGTTTGTGCAAGTAGTTGATCCAGCGGGATTTTCTCGAACATGGTCAAGCTGAGGATCTGTAAGATTTCATACAGGCTGGCTGAGAGATGCAATCGCTTTTTGACGATGGCGACCAGAACGTAGGCAGAGACGGCGATCCAGATTTGTGACCTGACCGCGTTCTCCGAAGTTCCGAAGAAAGCTTTGATTCGCAGATGCTGCTTGATCCATTTGAAGAAGAGTTCTACTTGCCAGCGGCAGCGGTAGAGTTCGGTGATCGTAAATGCTGGCAAGACGAAGTTGTTGGTCAGAAAGATGAGGGGCTTGGCGGTTTCGGGGTCCTTGAAGCGGATGCGGCGCAGCGGTGCCTCGAAGCCTTGGTGCGAGTAGAAGCCAGTCAGGACGACACTTTGGTCACAGATCAACCCCGTCGTGCGATCGACTGGATGCGAGTAGCGGCGTTGGACCTGGAGGTTCGACTTGCCGCGGGTCACGAAGAAGCTGCCGGCTTCATGAAAGCGATAGAGGCGCTCGAAGTCGAGGAAACCGCGATCCATGATGTAGAAGGCGCCGGGCTCGGGCAGCAGTTGGTCGAGGATGTTGACCTCGTGCACCTTGCCATCACTGATGTGAATGAAGGTGGGGATGTTGCCGCGCAGATCGAGCAGTGTATGCAGCTTGATGGCTGCCTTCGCCGTGCGGAATACCGCCCACGGAAATACCGACAGACACAGATCGATAGTCGTGGTGTCGAGCGCGTAGACGGTTTCTTGCAGATCGACGCCGAAGGACTCTTGCGCATACAACGGCCGGGCGATGCCGATCAGGCTCTGCGCAAAATCGGCATAGATGCGCCAGTCGCGCACAGCGTTGGCATTGGCCAGCGTATTACGAGCCACCGCCGAACGAATCCCGAGATGATAGAGCTTGGAACTTTGCGCGCGGAGACATACTTCGATGTCTCGAAGGCTCTCCCGAAAGGTCAACTGAGCGAACGCCATGCACAGGAATTGATCCAGGCACGAGAAGGACTTCACTTTGAACGCGCCTCGATAGCGGGTGACGCAACGACGAAAGGTGGTCAGCGGAAGATGTTGCATGAGCTGCGCAAACACCAGCTTGCCTCGGTTCATCCACGCCTCCCACGAAGTTATGCTCCGCAGGGTCGCAGAACCGGCGTTCCGAGTTCAAATCGAGACCAAAAGAATTTGCGGCTTATGCGCTTCTCATCAATAATTTACGGAAGGCAAGAGGCAAAACGTTGGGACACTACTGAGGTTAAGCGACAGTTAAGGTGTCTCACAGGAAGCGGCCAACTACAATTTACGAGCAGAAATCATGTATACCGAAGCCAGGGTGCGCAGTAAGGGGATGGAGCACAATGGTTCCAATTTCTCCGCGACCCGCGCATCCAAAGGTGGGATGCGGTTGAAAGGGAAAAGGAAGAAATTGGAATAATAATCCTTACGGGTTTCAAATCCGTTGCTTCTCAAAAGCGTGCGGAATTTCCAAGGTACGCACGGGTTCCGTCGAAAAACTGGCCTAGTTGGTGCCGCTCTAGCATTCCGCACAAGCCGCTTGATCGCCCGCCAAACTGGCGAGGCCGAAGCAGCAAGCAATCGTTCTCCGACTTCGCACTGGCTGACGCGACTTGGGATCGCAAATATAGCCAAGCCACCCGGCCGCAGAACCCGACCGATCTCGACAACCGCCGGTTTATAATCTGCCAGAAACTCAAAGACGCCGAGGCTGACGACGTAATCCATCGAGTGGTCCCGGAACGGGAGTCGATCGACATCCGCGCGGAAGAACTCCACTTCAGGATCATTCATAAAACGCTGCCGAGCGTACTGCAGCATTCGCGGAGCGATGTCCATGCCGACGACGGAGAGGTTCCGAGTCCGAAACGTAGGTATCTCGCCCCCCGCTGCGCAACCGACGTCCAACAGTCTGCCACCGCTCGCCTCACCGAGCATGGAATCGACTATCTTCAATTGGGCTTGGAAGTAAGCAGTGCGTTCGCGTTCCGTGGCGTAATGATCGGCGCGGCGCTCGAAGAAGTCTACGGCGAGCTTTTTTTCGTCGGTTAATTGCGTCGGTGCCTTCATCTAGATGCCGTCAAAGTACCCGGTGGTAAGTTGCCACCCGGGTGTCGGCAGCGGTTCCGAATCGAGCCCGCCTTGCAAGAAACGGAGCGACGTGGAAATGGGGTTTGTAGACGAGCGGACAAGCCCGCCACAGAAGTCAGCCTGCGAATGCGGCACCGGTCTGCAACCTCCAGCAGTGTATGTTTCACAAACGACTTACGCAACCGCTAACTAGGCAAGGGCTTGGCCCTTGAAATCCCTCAATAAAGAAAAAGGCGTCCGTGGCGCTATCCTTCAGGTGTCTCACCGCACTGGAGGTAGCCATGAACGCCTTTTTGAACCATCACCAGGATAACATCCGATTCAGTTATCGTTGCTTCGATCGTATCTTGCTGCACGCAACCATCCAGCCCTTTCAACAAGAACCGCGTGTGGTCGGCTTTTTCTGGACCTATCGCTAGATTTATCCGGTCAATCGGCTGCTGCTGCGCGACATCGCCACTCAGTATCACAACTGGGTCAAAAACCGCTCCCAGAAATGGGGTGTACCCATTCAAGAAGATCCCCCAGGCCGACGCGACGATTTCGTGGATCGCTACTTCCAACGTGCCCAATCCAACTAGTGCTGTTCCAACTTGATATGCCTAAATGAGCGAATGCGATTGAGCGGGAGATGCAGGTTGGCGAGTTTGCGGTGTCGGTAGCGGAGATAAGCGTAGATGCGGCGACGCCGGGCCGCATGGCTGGGATCATCCGTATTGGTCAAGGTGAAGCGTTTCAGGACGCCGAATTGCGCTTCGATCAGGTTGAGCCAGGAAGCTTCCGTAGGTGTCCAGGCGGGTTGGATTCGGAGTCGTCGCAGCAGAGCGAGGAAACGGGGATGATCGTGGACGTTGCGCAGGTTGTCCAGAATTACAAAAAGTCGCTTTCGCGGATAGCAACGACGCAAGCAGCAAAAGGCTTTGCTAAGGTCCAAGACTGTCTTGCGACGGCGGAACAAGCCACTCAGGCAGTCTGCGTGTACATCGTAAAATCCCAGGAATTGTTCGGTTCCTTTCAAGCGGCGATACGTCGCTCGCATCTGCCAAGGGCGTTTTTGGCGGGCCCACGCCATACCCCCGATGGGCTTCAGATCCAGAGGGCCCCACTCGTCGAAACACACTACCGCGCTATGCGGCGGACAGCGTCGATAGAGCGCCCGGATTCGTTTTTTTTACGGTCGAACGCAGGGTCGTTCGAGGTTTTCCAGGTTCGGACACGCTGGGCCGTGAGTCCCTCCCGGCGCAGCAGCCGGCGGACCCACTCATCCGTTACGGGAGGCAGCAGTTTTCGGCGGCGACAGTATTCGGCCAGTTTGGAAACCGACCAGACCGAGAACGGTAACCCGCGTTCCGAGGGGTTCGATAAGGCCACGTCGACCAGTTCACGAAGTTGTCTGGCACGCAGAATGGGCGGCCGTCCCTTTGGGTTGGGAACCTGTTCAAAGGTGCCGAATCCGCTTTCATTGAAGCGATGGACCCAGTCATACGCAACGGTGAAGTGGCAGCCCACCCGTTCGGCAGCTTCTAGCAGGCCAAATCCTCGCTGGACCTGGTCGATGACGCGATATCGCTGGTGCACGCGAACGGAAAGAGTCAAATCCCTGAGCTTGCCTCGCAACACGCGTTGCTCCCTTCGCGAAAGAGGCCGGAGTTTCAGATGTCGTGCCATCCTGTCCTCCCAGGGAAACAGGATAGCACATATTAGGCTATATAAGTTGGAGCGACACTAGTGGCCTGTAACGGCTGAATCGAGAGTGATGCGACGGGTGGGATCAAAGTAGCGCCACTTTACAGTCTTGGGCGCCTTGTTGTAGTGCCGAATGTACTTCATGAGCTTTCTTCGCAAGTCGGCCAGCGAAGTAAACACGCCGCGGGCGATAACGTCGCGCTCGATCTTGGCGAACCAGAGTTCGATCTGGTTGAGCCAGGAGGAGTAGGTCGGAGTGAAATGCAGATGAACGTTGGGATGTCGATCCAGAAAGTCCTCCACCTGTCCCGTTTTATGAGCCGACAGGTTGTCGGCAATCACGTGGATCTCCTTGGCGCGCGGCTGGTTGACGACAATGTCTGCCAGGAAGGCGACGAACTCCGCCGACGTGTGTCGAGCGGCCGTCTTTCCCAGCACCTCGCCGGTCTTGGTATTGAACGCTGCATACAGGGACAACGTGCCGTGTCGGAAGTACTCAAAGCCGTGCCGCTCGGCGCGTCCCGGCGAGAGTGGCAACACGGGGTCTTTCCTGTCGAGTGCTTGGATCGTGGTCTTCTCATCCACAGAGAACACCGCTGCATGCGCCGGAGGGTTCAGATACAACCCAATGACGTCGGCGGCCTTTCGCTCAAAGTCCGGGTCATGGGTGGTCATGTAGCGATCCAGCCGCTGCGGCTTGAGGCCGTGCTTGGCCCACACCCGCGCCACCATCATATGACTGACCTTCAGCTGCCCTCCCAGTCTGCGCGTACTCCACTGCGTGGCCCCGTCGGGCGGAGTCCGCTTGAGCGTCCATTCCAGAATGCGCGCTTCCAGCGCAGGAGTCAGCGTGCTGGCTTCTTGCCCCGCGTGCCTGCTGAACAACCCGGCCAGCCGCTCGTCCCGAAATCGCTTGCTCCAGCGGTCGATAAACGCATCGTTGCAGTCCAGCTTGTCGCGAATGGCGGCCCAAGTATGGCCTGCCTGCAGCAACAACAGCAGTCGCGCCCGGCGCGCGTCATCGGCACGTCCGCTGCGGCTCGCCGCTCGCTGGTTGAGTTCCATCCGTTCCGCATCCGTCAGTACAATGGTGGCTTCCATGAACACCATTGCACTACTGTTTCAGTTGTTACAGACCACTAGGTTGTGGCCATCATCAAAGCACGCGAGCTCGCCACCATCCTGACCGCCATCGGTAAAGACGACCGTTGGCATTTAGAGATGAAGCGGCGTTGGGTCGAGCAATACAACTTCTATGTCCAAGACTCTCGATGGGGACAGATGTTCGTACGCGTCTGTCCCTATTTCCCCTTCTCCGCTCGTGTCTGCCTCAATCAGCATCACTGGCTCGCCCTCCGCCTGCAGGAGCGTGACATCCGCTTTCGGCAGTGCACCAACGCCTTCTTGCAGTGTTCTGATCCGGAAGCCCTTCAGAAACTCGCCGATTCCCTCACGGCCGACGATCTGATCCCCTGTGCACAGAAATGGCTGACCCGCTTCACGCCCTTTTTCACTCCCGAGGAGAGACAACACGCCGGTGTTGAGCATCGACTGTTTTTTGCCCAGGTCGAGTACTGCCACAATCTCATCTTCCGCCGTCGCGCCGCCGTCGATGCCCTCGAGCAACGACTCCTCGACGCCAATCGCAGCATCGGCCAACCCAACAAACTTACCCTCGTCTTCGGTCGCCGCATCACCCGGTATCACCGCGGCAAGCTCCGATCACTGCGGCCGACTCCCGCGCAGCGCGGGTCACGATGTGGCAAGGTTTCTTCACGGCGGTAGGCTCCTTTTGGGATTCTGCGTTTGGCAACCGGATTCTATCGATCGGCGCCAACCGCCGCCTACCAACCTTCAACTAATCCTGAATTCCGAAATTGAATAGCACTGTTTTGCCCCAACCCGGTTAAGTTTCAGTTGGATGAAAGAAACGCCGAGGAGGACAAAACAGTGCACTGGAAAATTACCGCCCTTTGGGGCGGAAAAAAAGTGGAATTGCGCGAGACCCAGCGAGCGGTGACCCCGTTCGGTGGGCTGGTGCTGTTCTTCGAGTTTCTGCGGCAGGTAGGCTATCGCGAAGCGGTGAGCCAGCATCTACCGTTTCGCCTCACTTCCCCCAACGCCATCGATCCAGTGGAGACCTTCACCGCCTTCTTGCTCTCGGTGGTGGTCGGAGCACGGCGGTTTGCACACACCAGTTTGTTGCGTGCCGACGTAGCCTTGCATTCGTTGCTAGGGATCCGGCGCTTTCCCGTCGATGACACCATTCGCAACTTGTTCAAACGTTTCGGGCAGGGACAGTGCCAGCGTTTTTTCTCTGGTTTGTGGAGTTGGCAGCTGGAGCGCTTACCAGAATGTTCGGCTGGCTACAGTGTGGATTTGGATTCCACCGTGTTCGAGCGCTACGGCCAGCAACAGGGTGCGTTGCGCGGACCGAACCCGCGCAAACATGGACGGCCCTCGCATCATCCGCTGGTGGCGGTGCTAGCCGAAGCGCATTTTCTGCTGCACGGCTGGTTGCGGAGCGGCAACTGCGGCACGGCACGTGGGGTAGTGGAATTCCTTAAGGAAGCCTTGGCGTTGCTGCCGGGAAAACATGCGCTGCGGGTGGTCCGTGCCGACGCGGGCTTCTTTGACCAGCAATTACTGGGTTTTCTGGAGCAGCGCGGGTTGTCTTACATCGTGGTGGCGCGGTTGACGCGCTGGCTGAAGCGCGAGGCGGCGCGCGTCACCCAGTGGCGCGCCTTAGATGAGCATTACTCTGTGGGTGAGTTTTCTCTGCAGCTGTTGGGCTGGGACCGCCCGCGCCGCTTCGTGGTGATCCGCGAACAACTGCGCGCCGAGCGCCCCTCGCTGGGAAGAACACTACTCGATGTTCCCGGCTACACGTTTCGCGTCTTCGTCACCAACTTCGCTCTGCCGCCGGAAGAAATCTGGCGCGACTATAACCGCCGGGCGGACATGGAAAATCGCATCGCCGAACTGAAACACGATTTGGCCGCCGATGATTTTTGCTTGCAGGAGTTTTTCGCTACCGAAGCCGCCTTCCGCAGCATCCTGCTGTTGTTCAATCTGCTCGGAGAATTTCAGCGCGCCTGCCACTTCGCCACCTATCGCCAGCCAGCCACGCTGCGTGCTCAGGTTTTCCTGTGCGGTGCTTTGCTCGGCCGGGCCGGCCATCGCTTGGTTCTGCATCTGTCCGCTTCCTGGGGTGGGCTGCAGCAACGCATCCCCCTGCTGGAAAACGTTTTAGCCTATGGTGTTCCAACTTCGCCGAAGTTGAATCCTGAAGCCGCAACCTAAACCAAAATCGATCAATGAATCCCTATGAAACCGCCTTCCAACTTCGGAATTCAGGCTAATTGCGAGCCTCTCTCGCCGATAGGCCGACCCCATCTGGGGTGATTCACATTGAAGTGCCGAAGGACAGTTGCGGATCAAGGGGCGCGTCGCCGCCGAGGCGCGGTGCGCCGTTCTGGAGAAGCTGCTCGCATGATCATCCTGCCAGCCGGCACGCGGATCTGGATTGTGGCGGGCATGACGGACATGCGCCGCGGGTTTGTGGGGTTGGCTGCGATGGCGCAGATGGCGCTTCAGGAAAATCCATTCTTAACTTAATGCAGAGCATTTTTAGATCGGCTGCGCGGCGACGACAAAAATACGCAGAGGGGAAACGTGATCCGAGCCGCGCCGGTGATCTAAAAATGTATAGGACTAAGCCGCCACAGAAGCTGTGGCTATTATGTAGTGCACCACATAATGCTGAATCACACGAGCGGCGCCATCCGGCACCGTATCCGCTCCTACGCTCAGCGAGTCGGGATGAAGGCGAGGCTTCTCGGAGCCCATGCATTCCCGGCACAGTCACGCGAGCCGGCAGATTGACGCCGGAGCGAACCTTAAAGTGGTGAGTGACATTTTGGGCCACCGTCGGGCCTCTTCAACCTCGGCTCGATGCGCCCTTCAAAAGTCACTGGGCCGCCGGCCTCAGAGCGTTCCTCCAGTTCAAGCGTGGACTTGGGTTGGGTCGGAACCGCCAGCGGCGTCCGCGCTTCGGCCCGAAAAGCCTTGCGTTTCGTCCGACGCAGACCGAGCTGTTCCTCGCGGTACAGCCGGTACACGCGCCTGTGATTCACCGGCCAGTGCGGCGTGCCGTCCGGGTTGTGCTGCTGCGCCGCAACGCGCGTGCAGCCGTCGATACCCGAAGGGCACGCGCTCGGCGGCCAACTTCCCGCAGTCGCACTCGCAATTCCGTCTTAGGCGCTCTCCGGCTCCGGTACTGCCAACTCGCCCGCTGCAGACCCACTGTGCCTCAGGCCCGCGGTGCCCACCGCTTCCCGTTTCGCCCGCGACCTCTTCAAGCGCGAGCGACTCGACGGCCTATTTTCTTCGCCGTCTTATTCTCCATCGCCTCTGTCATCCCGCTTGCCCCGAGCGCAGCGAAGGAAAGCCAGTCGGCCGCCTTTCCCGAACAGCGATGAGGACGCTACTTTTTCGCAAACGGAGCGCTCCTATCAGCAGTCCCCGAGTGGCGCACCGCTTGCTCACAAACCTCATACATTTCCTTCGCCCAGTCCTCCCAGCTCCGGCTCGAACACGCCACAATATCCTCCTCATTCCAAACGCGATCCAGCGCTTCCACCAGCCCCGTCGCCAGCCGACCGACATTCCCGGAAGGCACCAATATCGCGGATTTCGAATTCACCAGCTCCGGAGTCCCGCCCACGTCTGTAGCCACCACGGGGCGGCCGCACGACAACGCCTCGATCACCACATTCGAGCAGCCCTCTGAGTGGCTTGGCAAGCAGAACACGTTCGCTGCCGTGAGCCAGTGCGCGACTTCGTCCGGCAACGCCCCGCCGATAAACCGGACGTGCTCTGCGAGATCGGCATTCGACGCGCGCTGCCGCAGCTTCCCTTCCAGTGGCCCCTCTCCAATGCACACAATCTGCAGGTTCGGACGTCGCGCAGCGACCAGTGCCGTCGCTTCCAACAGTTCCCGGACCCCCTTAAGCGCTTTGAGGCTCCCCACAAACAGCATCAGCTCCGCTCTTTCCTCAACTTGGAGTTGGGCTCGCGCCGCCGCACGGTTCCCCCGGTGAAAAATCCCCGCGTCGCAAGCGTTGTGAACCGTCCGGCACCTTTCCGGCGGCGCTCCCATGGCAATGGCGCGTTGTCGCAGTTCTTCACTGACCGCGACCACAAACTCCGCGTTTTGTAGCGCTTGCGCCGCAAGTTGGCGTGTCCATCTGCCCGTCTGGCGCAGGTCCGATCCCACCGCCCCAATAATCGTCGGTACCCCCAGCCTTCGCCCGGCCTGCAGCGCCCCGAACCCGATGGGATAAACGAAGTATCCGATGACCACATCCGGGCCAAAGTCACGTATCCGTGGTGTCAGCACCTTCGCGGCCGCCCGACCGTTCACCGTCCGCGAGAGAAAAGGTAATGCTCTATAGCGCAAGCTTTCCACAATCGCTCCTCCAGCGGCTGCTATTGCCCCCTCTCCCTGGTGTACCAAAACCGGGCCAGCGGAGGGAGCCTTTCGTGGCCATAACAATCCCATGGGCATGTACCACGGCTCGACACAAAAGGCGCGCACATCTGCCAATCTTGCCAGCGCTTTCACACGCTGGTAATTTGCCCTCCCGCGGTGAGGATGTTCGGGAGTCGGCAGGAAATTCACGGCGACTGCGATTCGAAGGCGCTTACTAACGTTCATTGGCGGGGAGAACAGCAAGTCGGGTGGGACACCAGCTTGGGTTTTCGGCGCAACACGCGCGAGTGCGTTGCCGGTGCCAGCTTGCGAGGGACAACGTAGTTTCCGGCGCCACGTCTTGACTTTCATCCATTGGCGGGTGTCCACAACGAGTTGCGGGGGCCAGCCGCTTGAGTGGGATGCGGCGGACGTATGGGATCATATCCAATTCGGGGATGCTGAAGGACAATACAACGTGCGTCGGGTACACTGTTAAGCTCAAGAGCTTCGTCCTGCGAGAAAGCCGCACAACTATAGCACGCTTAGAGCAGGGGTTCGATCACGAGTGAACAAATGAAGATCTTGTTCTGGATCTCGGCGATTGCGATCGTGTACGCGTATGTGGGATACCCGCTTGTACTGCTTCTGCTTGGTGTGTTCATCGACAAGCCGGTACCTAGGGGTCCGATCGAACCCTTCGTGAGCGTAATTATACCGGCATACAACGAAAGCCGAGTTATCGAATCGAAACTTCGCAACATCACGGGCTGGGATTATCCGGTCGATAAACTTGAGGTAATCGTCGCGTCAGACGGTTCAACCGATCATACGGTCCAGCTGGCAAGGGCCTTCCGGAGCGCGATGCGGATTCGAGTTCTGGCATTCACTGAAAACCGCGGGAAGATGTTTGTCCTGAATGATGCCGTTCGGGAAGCGGCAGGCGAAATCCTGCTGTTTTCCGATGCTGCAGCCATGCTGCAACCGGATTCGCTTCGGCACATGGTTTCGAATTTTGCCGATCCGAGAGTGGGCGCTGTGTGCGGGGTTTATCGATTGCGGAGAGCGTCAGAAGCTCAACTCGGGGTTCAGGAGGATTTGTACTGGAAGTACGAAACTTCTCTGAAGGCGATGGAATCGCGGTTGTCATCCACCATCGGGGCGCATGGCCCAATTCTGGCGATTCGGAAAAACCTATATCCGTTTCCTTCTCCGGAGGTCATCAACGACGATCTCGTCATACCGGTGCGAGTGCTTGCGGGCGGCCATCGGGTGATTTACGAGACAGAAGCGTCGGCCTTTGAAGAAGCCAGCGAGATGACGGGCTTTCAGCGGCGAGTTCGCATCATGTCGGGCAACCTGCAGCAGATCAAAGAGATCAAAGGTCTGCTTTGGCCGCCACAGGTGCTGTCCGTCGTATTTTTTTTCTCGCGCAAGATTTTGCGTTCTTTCGTGCCGATGCTGTTGATACTGCTTGCGGTATCCAACTCATTCTTGCTGCGGGATCCATTTTATCGAGTGACTGAGTATTGCCAGATCGCGTTCTATGCATTGGCTCTTGTGGGCATCCGGTGGAATTTGCGGCCGGGTTTGCTGCGGCTGCCGTATTACTTCTGTTCGGTCAATGCGGCGTATTTGTGGAGCGCCTGGCGCTACGCACAAGGAACGAAGAAAGTGAAATGGGAGTAGAGTGAAGCCGACCTCACTGCGCGAGGTTTGCTCGGAAAAGTGAAATGGGAGTAGATTAAATGCCGAGCAACCTCAGCGCGCGAGGTTTGCTCGGTTGTACGTTAACCGATAAATCGATCCGTATGCACGGTGCGACTGTCGCCGTCGAGAGTGGACAGACATGGACTATCCAGGTCTGCTGAATCGTGTGCTGCCAACATATTACGCAGTTCACGGCCGCGAATACGGCGCCCACTGGGGCTGTTGGAGCAGAACCAGTGGTGGCCGCTCGAGCGCATACGGGTGTTTCAATGGCCGGAGCTCCGACGGTTGCTGCGGTATGCATTCGAAAAGATCCCTATATTATCAGCGCAAATACGCGCGTATCCGATTTGAGGATATCCGCTGCATGGAGGATTTTCGAAAGCTGCCGCCGCGCTCGCGTGCCGAGGTAAACGAAAACGGCAAAGAATTGCGTGATCCAAACGGCAAGGAAAAGCTTATCCCGCATGCGGTTCGAGCCGCCTAGCAAGAGCTTTGGCCTAGACTGGCGACGGAGCGCTACCGACGCATTGACTCGTGATTCGCAACAGCCAGCATCAGTCGAGGCTTGATCGCCAGTTCACGTTGAGTTGTGTAATAGAAATGGATATCAGTCCAGGGTTGCCGCAAGGTTTGTAGGCGGTGCGGGTTTTGTAGCCGAGGACGATGCGCCGCCCCATACCGGACCATTTGCCGTATATGCGATGGACTCAACGTTCGTGGGCAAGCTGACCTGGCCTCCGCCAGCTACGCTGATCGTGCCGCCAGTCGAACATTCACCGGCACCGCTGGAACACAGCGACTTCGTGAACACGACGGTCGTGGCTGTTCCAGGCGTCGAACATCCTGATCCCGAGTGTGGAGTCAGCGTCACCGTGAACGTACCACTGGTCGGATCGCTCGGATTGCTGTTCACGTTGGTCGCCGTCAGCGGGCAGCCGCTTGTGCCGTCATGGGCTTGGATGACGTCGAGGTCGTAGCGCATGGCCGCACCTGAGTTGTCCACGTCGATGCGGTATTGGCCTGCAGTGCTGCAACCAGTGCAAGATTGCTCGTTGATGACCCGGTGTGTTGGAGATGTGGGTTCCAGAACTGTCTGTGCCGCGACTTGTCCGTGGTCATCGCAAGTAAAGTGCCGTGAATCCACCACCGTCGGATTCACCTCGCAGTGGTTGACAAACGTCGTAATCACTTGGGACGCCGTCAACAAGCCGCCCACTGTCTGGTTCTGTGTGAGGATGCGGTCGAGCACGACCAGGGTTTCTAGCGGGCGGATGAAGATGAACTCTCGCTCGACATGGCCGACGACTCCGGTGTTGTCGGCAGTGTAGCCGGTCCCGAACAAATAAGCGTCCGTCAGGTCTGTATCCCCATAAAAATAGTTCGTTGTTGAAGCGAGCCGGTAAACGATACCTTGTCCCAGCACTTCGCTTCCATAGGGCATCATCTGAGTCGGCGCTCGCTCCACGCCAAGAGCGATGTTCGTGAATGCGACTGTATTGTGAGCCATGATGCCGGCCCCAGTGCCGCTTCCAGCGCAGCCTAGATTGGCTCCGCTGTCGATGTTCGGCTCTCCCGTTATTACGTCGCTGTAGCAAGTCGTTTCGCGGTCAACGAAGTAGCCGTTGCGCCACAAGCTGAAATTCCCTTGGTCGTTGTGGAAGTGTCCAGTTCCATGATTTTGGTCAACTTGGCCCAGTTGCAGCAGTCCTATCGTGGAAGAGGTATCCCACACCTTCCGCACGTAGGCGTAGTTGATTCCGGTGCCATAATAGTCAAGCGCCAAGGATGAGAAGTTGGATGCTGCTGAAGGTGAGTTATCGAGAGCCAGAATCCAAGGGTCCGCATTCAACCCAAAGGGATGATAAGCGCTGGGATCTGCCGTTACAATGTTGTAGAGAAGTCTAGCAAGCTGCCCTGTCGTTCCCGATGAAGTCCAATAGTTCGACGCCCAGTTGAGCCAGTTCTGCCACGACTCAAGAGTTTGATAGATTCCATTCGTCTCTGTAAAAGTAGAGTCATCGCCATAAGTCATCATCTGAAAATAAGTGTGACCAAGATCGCTGTCGAGCGTCGGGACGGGTGGAGTTCCGTAAATAGCGTAGAAACTTATTGCCTGCATGAACCCGAGTTGGTCTATGATGTCGAGGCCGCCAAGATCAATCGTCGCGAACGGAATCAGAAGATAGGCGCAAAGACTCCTACCGTACTCGGTTCCTTGCATGGGTATACCGCTGTTGCCCAGCGCTTCGAAGTCAGTTACCATGTGACCCCAGCGCGTCATGCCCCAGCCAATCGCATTGTCAGCGTTCGATCCCGGCCCTGTCCCGTTGTCGCCATAGCTGACGATCCCCCACTCTATGTCGGTGCCAGTCTCGCTGTGGTAGTAGTCGTCGTAATCGCCTGGAACGGTATCGCCGTCGCAAGTACCTGGTGGCGACTGGGGCCCTATACACCTTTCGAGGTACCCCGAATAGTTCTGCTGGTCGATGTTGCTGATCCAGGTTTGCATCGACGAAACGAAGTTGGTTTTCTGCGTGCTCGACCATTGGTCGTAGCACCAGTCGAAGACAAGCATCGCGTCCTCGCCGGCATCCCGCATGTTGTCCGATCCAGCTCCAGTCGTGGCCGTCTGTGACGCTGGTGGCGGCCAGTAGCCTACCGGAGCCGATTGGTTCGTGTTGGCGGCCCAAGTTATGGCTGCCGAACAGTCCGAGCCGGTCGTGACGTGGTAGAACGCCTGGCAAGCGGATTGAAGCGCGGTATTATAAATCTCGGTGCAGTTCACCGAATTAGCCGCTGCCCAGGTTTCCGCCGTTGCAAGCTGCGTCGAGCCGTAGGGAATCCACAGACGCGGATGCTGCACGGGGAACGAGAAACCGTGCGTTGTGTAGGTCTGCGCGAGCGTTGGCGGACACGCGCACAGCAAGACAAGCACTGCGAACCAAGCAAATCGACACATTGAAGACCCGTTTCGCATTAGTTGGTGATAAACATACGAACCTGCCCGATCGCGGTGGTCGAAGGCAAAATGCCGCGTGAACAGGTACCCTTTGCGTCGTATCCAGCCATGTGGCTCGACTCGACACAAGAACGTGTTTCTGAAGGAGTATGCCGACGTGGAAGGGCTCACACAACTGGACGTGGGGACAACAGAAGGACAGTAACGAGTTGATAACCCTCCTGTACGGGCGGGACTTTCGCTCGCGTTCAGAAGGAAGATTGCAAGGGCTTGACTCTCAAGCACTTCGCGTCAATGTAGGCGTGCGAAACGGCAACGGTCGATTTTCCCGGGGAGATGTGCATTAGGAAAAAGTGAGAGACCGTTTTCTCCGAAGAGATGCCCATCAGCATCGGCCGCCCCTTCGGGGCGGTTGTATGAAGCTGAAACCCTTCAGAGATCGATGACCGCGGAGCATCCAGCGAATTCCCTTCAGCGGCAGCATGCTCCCACGAACACCACAAGCTCTGCATCTGCCGCCACTTGCAGCCGCACCCGCGCGGCCACGCGGTCCCTGGGTGGAAGATGTCCGCGTCGCACCCATCATGGATCGTCCGGACTCCCTCCGGCAATGCCCCCCGCGCAATCGCTCGCCGTCGCAGCTCTTCGCTGACTGTTGTAACAAACGCCGCGTTTTTGACTGTCTGCGCCACCAGCGGCTTGACTAGAATTCCGTTCATGCGCCGCAAATCCGAACCGACCGCGCCGATCACCGTGGGTATACCCAGCTCGCGCCCTGCCTGCAGCGCGCCAAACCCTAGGGGATAAACGAAGTAACCGATGATCACGTCGAGCTGAAATTCTCGAATTCGCGGCGTCAAAACCTTTCCGCACCGCAACCCGTTAACAAACCTCGTCAACAAAGGCACTGCCCAATACCGAAGATTTTCCACGGCTGTGCCTCGTATCTCGTCGCTACTGCTCGTAGCTTGTGCGGGCAGGAGCGTTCGCGTTTGCAGAACTTCTGATATGGACGAACATGTCAAGAACATTCGCGGTGTTGGTTTGCGCTGTTTTTCTCTAGCCAGTGGGAAGCAGTGCGAATGGCGGCCGAGGCGGTCATCGCGACGGTTGATCACTCTGATATTCGCGGGTCGGAACCGCATAATCGTGATCCGTCGGGAGCTGCCTCGGACTAGGAGCGCGGGTCGGGCCCAGAGAGCCTGCCGCATAGAAGATACGAGGACTCTCCTTTCCGTGTTCGACTCGGCCGCCATCCGCACTGCCTTCCTCCTGTGGTTCCCTGACTTACGCTGCGACTTGCTTCATCTCGCGCATCTTTGTTTCGACGTTTACTCCAATGGCCCAGACAAATCCAAGCAGCTCTCGGCCCACGGCCGTTACGATCTGCGGTTTGTTCTTCCCTTGTGCCAGCAGTTTTCGGTAGCGTGCGTGCAACCGATGCTGGGCCTTCCAAGCGATCTCTTTCACCTCTTCGCTCAGTCCTACCTGGCGTTTGAGCAGATATCCGCCCAACCAAGGTCGGAACTGATAGGCCCAGGCGGCTTCGACAATGACGCGTCTCAAGTGCGCGTTGCCGGTCTTGGTGATGGCGCCCCGCCGTTGTCGTTCGCCGCTGGAGTCTTCGCGGGGGACCAGGCCGCTATATCCCATCAGTTGCGTAGCCTTGGCAAAGCGCGAGATCTGTCCCAGTTCGGCAACGATCGTTACCGCTGTGACTTGCGCAATCCCTCGCAGGGCCTGCAAGGCTTCGATCACCGCGCGCATCTGGGGTGGCACCGAGCGCGCCGCCTCCAGAACCGCCTGGTCCAACCGTTCGATGCGGGCTACCAGGTGCTCGACTTGGTGGACGTAGTCGCTGAGCGCGATCTCCTGAGCGAGCTGCTGGAAATGAACCTTCCTCTTGATCCATTCCAAATGAGCGTTGGTCCACGGAGATTTGATGCTCTCCGGACGCCGCCATCCGTGACGCAACAGAAACTTACTCAGTCGATGTCGGGCTCGCAGCAGGTCGCCTTTAGCGGCTTCCCGAGCTCGCACCAAATCTCGGAGCGCTTCGTGGGCGGCGTCGGGGACCCACACCGGCGTGAGATCGCCGGCTCGGTAGCAGCGGGCCAGTTTCAGAGCGTCACGCCGATCGGTCTTCACGCGATCTCCCGGCTTGCGCGGCACCAGCGACGGCGCCACCACTTCGCACTTGGCTCCCAGAGCGGTCAGTTGCCAGTACAGCACGTAGCCCGTGGGGCCGGCTTCATAACAGAACCGCAGTTGCTCCACAGGTTCCAGTTTTCGAACCAACCGTCGAATGGATTCCGGTCGGTTGGGGATCAGGCCCAAGGATCGAACTTCACCGTTAGGCTCCGCCACCGCCACAGCAATGGACTCGGCGTGGACATCCAGACCAACAAATCGTATTTTACTCATTGGACCGACTCTCCTTTCGCTTGCGGCTCTGCGCCGTTTGTCTCCAACGACTCACAGCGTAATCCGCGCACCGCGAAATGGAAGTCGGTCTTTTTATTTTCCATGGCACGGCCGACCGAACTTGAGTCGGTTCGTCCATGATGACTAGCCGAGGATAATACGCGTCGACGCAGAATGTTCGTACATCAGCGAACTTGGCAAGGGCTTTCACTCGCTGGAAATTGGCACGGCCACGGTGTGGTTGCGCCGCGCTGAGAAGAAAATTTACAACCGCGCCGATTCGAAGTCTTCTACTCATCGCCCAAGACCAAACAGTTGCGTACCCGAGCGTACAATTAAGAAAAGCAGTGCGCCGCGGCGATCCGAGTCATTTTCTGCTTGGGCAACACTGAAGCCGGATGCGATAAAGCTCGGGTACACCATTATGCCCGACCTTGATCGTGAATAACGCCATTGTATCGGTTTCTAACAGCGCTCCAGCAAGAGCTGATTGATGAAGGTCTTATTTTGGGTATCCGCTATCGGCATTGCATACGGATATCTCGGATATCCAGTCTTGTTGTTCATCCTTCGGTTGTTTTCTAACAAACCGATTCGCAAGGCCCCGATCGAGCCAGTCGTCAGTCTGATCATTCCTGCTCACAACGAGGCCCGCGTAATTGTGACAAAGCTCCGGAATGTTACGTCGCTCGATTATCCTGCCGAGAAACTGGAAATAATCGTCGCCTCTGACGGATCTACCGACGATACAGTCGAGCTGGCAGGGGCGTTCCGGAGCGCGATTCGTCTCAAGGTTCTCGCGTTCAGTAAGAATCGGGGCAAAATGGCCGTTCTGAACGATGCGGTTCGGGAATCTGTCGGAGAGATATTGCTGTTCTCTGATGCATCCGCAATGCTGGAGCGCAATTCCCTCCGACACCTTGTGTCGAATTTTGCCGATTCCGATGTTGGCGCTGTTGCGGCATCTACCGAATCCAACGTGCGTCGGAGGCTGCGCTTGGACTTCAGGGGAACCTGTACTGGAAATATGAAACTAGGCTAAAGGCGTTGGAATCGGGTCTGTCTTCAACCATCGGCGCCCACGGGGAAATTCTCGCGGTTCGCAAACGCCTCTATCCTTCCCGTCTCCGGAGATCATAAATGACGACACGTGATACCGGTGAGAGTGCTTGCAGGCGGGAATCGGGTGATCTACGACCCGCAAGCAGCCGCATTTGAGGAAGCCAATGAGATGACTGGCTTTCAGCGCCGCGTCCGCATCATGGCGGGAAACCTGCAACAGTTGAAGGAAATCAAAGCCCTGTTGTGGCCTCCCAAGGTGTTGCCCCTTCTGTTTTTTTAATCTCGCAAGGTGCTTCGGTCATTCGCTTCCTTACTCTTGCTACTTTTAGCAGCCTCAAACTTGTTTTTGTTACGGGGAACGTTTTATCAGATTATGGGCATTTGCCAGGCAATGTTTTACGCTCTCGCGATCGCCGGCCGATGGTGGAACCTGCGACCGCGTGTGCTTCGGCTTCCGTTTTACTTCTGCTCCATTAATGCAGCCTATCTGTGGAGTATTTTCCGCTACCCACTAGGATTGAAAAAACTCAAGTGGGAATAAGGTTGCGATCTCGAACAGCCCAAATGCATTATCGCTTGCGCGATGGTATGCCCGCTCTTCAAAAGCAGCGCCAGTACTATCAATTCGGGTACAATCAGGATACAGTCCGGGCGAAATCGATTCTTCACGAAGCGCGACCGGCAACACGGCTTTTGAGCCCGAGCAGGGGTCCTACATGAGGGAAATCTGGGACGCTCTTAATGACATCGAGCGGCGCCGACCAGTCAGTCCTGAGGTCGCTGGCACGCCGCTGGTTCTAGGCGAACGCCGGTCGAGCGAGCGTTTGCGGGTTTGTCTGCCTCTTCTCGTGTACGGACATTTGACCGACGGTGAACCTGTTTACGGAGCCACTAAGTTAGCGAGCGACTGGTGCGAAACCGCCGCGCCCGGCGCGTGTCGAGCCGGCGCGTACCGGGTGCTTCACGTCGTCGATGAGTCGCTCCCCCTGGTCAGTGGCTATGCGATCCGTACGAACGGCATCACGCACGCTCAGATGGCGCTCGGCAATGCGCCCACGGTACTGACGGGCCCGACTCACCAATTTCGCGATCCGGCAGCAAAGAACACGATCATCGACGGCGTTTCTTACGTTCGCACGCCAACCCCTGAGAGGCTCTATCGCGGCGCCATTCAGCGAAGATGGCCGGTGGCGCGCGAGCTAGCGATCATCAGCCTCTTCCGACGAAGCATTTCCCGGTTGCTTGATTCCGAGCGATTCGATGTGGTCCATGCACATTCACCGGTCTTGAACGGTTTAGCATCTCTTCAAGCCGCTCGGTCACGCAAGGTCCCGTTCGTCTACGAGATTCGAGCATTCTGGGAAGATGCGGCGGTCGATCAGAACAAGACCACAGCCCGATCGCTGCGTTATTTCGCGACAAGGCGTTTAGAGCAACATGTGGTTGAACAGGCCGATGCCATCGTGGGCATCGCCCGCAGTATACTGGACCAGCTGCGCGATCGGGGCATTGACGGACGCAAGCTCTTCCACGTGCCGAATGGAGTAGATGTCGAGAAATTCCGACCGATTCCGCGGGACGAGGCCCTGGGCTCGAAGTTGGGCATTGGGGATGTCCCAGTCCTTGGGTTCATAGGTTCTCTGTTCGGTTTCGAGGGAGTGTCATGGCTCGTCCGGGCTGCGGCAGAGCTGCATCGTCGCGGAACACGTTTCAAGCTCCTTATCGTGGGGCATGGTGAGGATGCCGATGGTGTTCGCAAGGCAATCGCTGATCAGGACGCCGGCAACTATGTATTGTTCGTCGGGAAGGTGCCGCATACGGAAATCCGGAGCTATTATTCTTTGACTGACGTTATGGTTTATCCGCGACGGAGCATTCGCCTTACCGAACTTGTGACGCCGCTAAAGCCACTGGAAGCGATGGCGCTGGGTCGCGCGGTACTCGGCAGCAGCGTCGGCGGGATTCGCGAGCTTGTCGATGACGAGAATACTGGGCTGTTGTTTGCTCCAGAGAACGTTGAAGACTTTTGCCGCCAAGCATTGCGTTTGATATCAGACGCTGACATGCGTCATTGTCTGGCACAAAAAGCGAGAGAAGCGGTCCTGAGGGAAAGAACCTGGGCGAAGAATGCTGCTCGTTACGATGATGTATACGAATTCGCGCGACAGGCGGCAGCAAACCGTTCCCGATGAGGTGAGTTTGCAAGTTCAAAGCGTGGGAGCGCGTCTCGGAACTACCGATACTCCCGCTAGCGGTCTATTCGCGCTAGTTGCGTCCGACATTCGCGCCAAGGCCGAATGGGTGTATGGGTCGGCGTCGGCGAAGAACGTGGTCAAAACAGTATTGACCGATGGCACCTTCGCGATGATCGCGTATCGGCTGATGCAATGTTGTCAGCGCCTAGGGCTGACGCCGGCAACGATTTTCAGTAAACTGAACGCGGCCTTCGGAAGATGCATTATCGGCCGACATGCGCAGTTCGGGCCTGGGTTCGTACTGATTCACAGCTTCGGGGTGGTCATCAATGGCTCCGTGCGCGGTGGAAGCAATCTGAAAATCGAGCATCTGGTGACGATCGGAGCTGACCGAAATATCTCGCCAACACTGGGCGACAACATTTTCTTGGGAGTGGGTGCGAAAATCATCGGCGGGGTGAGAATCGGCTCGAACGTGAAGATCGGCGCGAACGCGGTGGTGGTGAGTGATCTGCCGGATGGCGTAACAGCCGTAGGAGTTCCGGCGAAGATTGTACGGACCGGGCCGTCGAGCATCGGCGCTAAACACGGCGTCATAAGTAATTGCGTATGAGGAGAGTCTGTGGTTTCCTGGTGGAATGAAACCACTCACTGTTGCAGATTCCGAGACCATCATTCTGGGATTGCAAGATGAAATTCGACGAAGTGAAGAATCACGCTATGACCACCGGCTTCACGGTCTACTGCTGGTGGCCCACGGTATGACCTGTCCAGAAGTGGCGGCGCTGTTGGGCGATGCACCGAGAACGGTCGAGTATTGGATTCGCGGGTTCGAAAAGCGGGGTCTAGCGGCACTGCGGGAGGGCGACCGATCCGGGCGGCCGGGACGCCTGAGCGAAAAGCATATGCGAGGGATCAATACTGCTCTTCGCCGGATGCCACGAGAGATCGGCTTGGGTGGGAATGTATGGGACGGCAAAACGTTGGCGGCCTGGATCGAGCGGCAGTACGGGATCGCCTTGGGCGTGCGACAATGCCAGCGTCTGTTCCGGAGGTTGGGTTTTCGACTGCGCAAACCACGTCCCGCGATCGCCCCAGCCGATCCCGAACGGCAGAAGGCGCATAAAAAAAACTACAAGCACTAATGGACAATGACGAAGTGGACCTCTGGGCCACCGATGAAGTGCACTTTCAGCAGCACGGCTCTCGGTGTCGCATGTGGGTGCCACCGGAAACCAAGGACCCCGTGCTGCTGCATCATCCGACGCGCCGCAGCGTAGGATACTTTGGTGCGGTGCGGTTGCGAGATGGCAAGTTTCGGTTTTCTCGGGAGACCGGCAAATTCAACGCCATGACCTTCTTCGCCTTCCTGAAGATGTTACGGCGCGGCAGTATCCGGACCGGCCGCTCCGTCGTGGTTATTACGGACAACGCCAAATACCATCACGCCCGACTTCACAAAGAATGGCGAGAGGCACATCAGAAGGATTTCCGGCTGGACTACCTGCCGCCCTACAGTCCCGAACTGAATCCGATCGAGCGAGTTTGGAAACTCACGCGTCGCCAGTGCATCCACAACCGATATTTTCCTGCGCTGGAGGAAGTTGTCGCTGCCGTGGAAACACAGTTCGGATATTGGGCCAACGGAAACGAGACCTTGCGTCGACTATGCGCAATTACTTAAGACGCTGTGTTTAGAGAAGGTTAGCCCCGCAGATTGCTATATCGCCATTTCTCTCGTATGCGCATTATTCAAATCGTCGAAAGCCTGGATCTCGGCGGCCTGGAACGGCTGGCCGTCAATCTGGCGATCGAACAGAAGCGGCGCGGGGACGATTCAGAGATCTATTGTGTATGTCGACGCGGTGTGGTGGCCGATGAAGCCGAGGCGGCGGGCATTCCTGTGCGGTGCTTCGACAAGTCGCCGGGATTGAACCCATTGGCATTGCTAAGAATCGCCCAGGCTTTGATGGCCGATCGTCCCGAGGTGGTTCACACGCATAATGCGAACATCCACCATTACGGCGCGTTCGCCGCTAAGCTGGCACGGGTCCCCGTTGTCGTTAGCACGCGGCACAGCCCTTTGTCGCCGAGAGAGCTGATGTATCGTGAGCGACATTTTCGGTGGGCAAGGCGCTTTACGGATGCCATCGTTTTCGTTTCAAATCCAGCCCGGGATTCGATCGTCGCCGGCCTCGGGCTGCAGAAGATGCGTACCGCCGTTGTGCCGACAGCCATTCCCCTACAGCCGTTTTTGGCCAAACCAGCTTCGCCGCTGTCGTTATGGCCACGCGTGCGTTTTGGGACGCTCGGGCGAATGGTCCCAGAAAAAGCGCACGACGTTCTGATCGACGCGTTCTGCTCGGTGCTGAAGACTTTTCCGAGCGCGGAACTTCACATCGCCGGCGGCGGACCTTTGTATCAGCCTCTTCGCGAGCGCGTCTCTTCCCAGGGATTGGCTGGGCGCGTCCGGATTGAAGCAGCCACGAGCGACCCTGCAGGATTCCTGCAAGCGCTAGACGTGTTCGTCTTATCGTCGCGGTCGGAGGGATTACCGCTCGTTCTGTTGGAGGCGATGGCCGCTGGGCTGCCTGTCGTTGCAACGCGAGTGGGCGGTATCCCTGATTTCCTGCCGGAAGACGTCGGGTGGCTTTGCCCGGCGGAGAATAGCGGCGCGCTCGCGAACGCGATGATTTCCGCGGTCAATTCCCCTGAACTAGTGACGCGCCCTGCCCGCGGCAAGGCTGTAGTATTGCAGAAGCATGGTCTTGCGACCATGTGCGATGCGTATGGTGAATTGTTCGCCGAAATACTCGCCTCTAAACAGATGTGGCGAAAATCTAAGGCGACCATGGGGCAAGCGTAGCCTCCTAAATTTGAATCGCGCGGCAGGGAGTGTAACGGTTCCAACCCTCATGACGCTGCTTCACGTCATCGGTGCTCGGCCTAACCTGATGAAGCTGGCGCCCGTGTACCGGGGCGCTCGCCGGTTTCCCCCAAATCGAGCAACTGATCGTCCACACGGGCCAACACTACGATTTCAATATGTCCGACGTATTCTTTCAACAGCTCGGCATCGGGGCGCCGGACATAAACTTCACAAGAAAAAAACCGCTCGGCGATGTTTGATTTATCAACAAAGTGATAGACCAACTCCAGAAAATATGCGCTATCCCCGGTGGATGCTAATCACGATGTCGTGAACGCGGTCAGTGCGGCGGTGGAATGCTTCGTGGCACTTCGCACACAAGGTAATTAGATTGAGCATGGCGTCATTCCCGAGGCGACTGCGTGATTTCACATGGTGGACCTGTAAATCGTTCGACGTGCCGCAGAATTGGCAGCGCGACCCGTCTCTCTTGAGTACCTGATTCCGAAGCGCTTTGTACTCAGCCAACGGGAGCTTCAGTCGCGGCATTTTCTGACGAAGTTTGTGCACGATCCTCCTTGGCCCCCTGATGAAGATTCTCGGTATGGGACACACACCCGACGCTGCACGGTATCGTGTAGGAATCATTTTCTGGGCTCCATTTCTAACGTAGCTCCCGCGAGAAAGTCGGCACAGATCATCTCCAGGCAATATCCTCGCGATTTGTCCGTTCCCAGCATCAGGCATGTCGTTTCAAGGACTTTCTCAACGACCGGCAACTGACTCTTGTAAAGCTTGAAGTAGATGATCTCCCAGGGCTCCGTCTCCTTCCCTGTCAGGTGTCGCTCGACCGCGCGATTGAAATCGAGTACTCATTGGCTTTGTGCAACCAGTTTGCACAATCGAAGGCCTTCCCTTCCCTGCGCGCCACCTTGGCCATCTCGGTCGCCTTGCTCCAGCCGACTTCTCGTAGCTGTGGTTTTGGGATCCGCGGCAGATGTTCGTGAATGGCATCAGGTAGTAGGCCTTGCGCCTCGATTCCGGGAACTTCCTCTCCTAGAACTCATCGAACGACCGTAGCTTGTCCATCCTCCAGTACTGGCCGGCGCGGACCTCGCAGAGATAGCGGCCCAGATCCACGAACCGCGAGTCCCGCTCCTGATCCTGTGTCCGTTCCCAAGCCAAGATCTCATCGATCTTCGAAAGCACGAACACGGCCCTCCGACGATTGAGTCTGGGAGCCACCAGAAACCTTCCGATGAACTGGACACCGTGGTTTCCCTGTCCGCCTACCAGCGAGCTCGAGATCGCCCCAGTCGATACGTCACCTGCCGTGGTTACCGTGACCGTTGCTGCAGCGGTGGTTGATCCGGCAGCATTCGTTGCTTTGAGGGTGTAGGTCGTCGTTGCCGTTGGGCTCACACTCGTTGACCCGCTCGTTGATGTGGAGGTGAATGTTCCCGGCGTGATGGCAACGCTCCGTCTGCTGCGCAAGAGGTACGAAAAAGGGGAGAAGATATCAGCTCGCGAGATGAAACAACTGGCGTTGACCAGGCACAAGGTACTGCCCATGTGGAACTATACGCTGCGGCCAATGTGAAATAATTTCTGCGCAGTTCCTTAGCTGCCAAGCCAAGTTGTGCCTCGGATTTTAGCTGGACTACACCGTAAGTGGCCAGCTCTGCGAACGAGTCTCAGGGTCCCACAACCACCGCAAAGCGGTGGCCGCTGCTCCTCAGTCACACGAAAAAGTCAGTAAACTCTGTGGAGACTGGTCTAAGAAATCGTTGACACGCGCCGCGGGCAGCAAATTCGTTAGCAGAGCGCACGTCTCGCTGGGGGGCTACTGCAACCGTTCGAGCTGGGTCAGGGTCCGGTCGATGTTGCGCTCGAGAGTTGCTTCGTATCTGAGCAGGTGCTCGAGTTGGGTCGTGTCCGGAACAGAGACCGCAGATCAACCCTTTCGGCGTTTTCCCGACCTGGAAGATGAGGTGGCGAAAAACAAGTTAGTTTACTGGGCAAAGTGCTGGGTGTATAAGAGGGGACCATCCCGTGGGCAGAATCGAAATCCCGGTTGAACAAATCACCAACAACGTGTTAGATGGCTTGCAGTCCAGCCATAGTTGCGCGACTAGGACATCTGAATGAAGCCCAGGTTTGATGAATAGCCACTCACTTTTTTACGTCATTGTACTGCCCATAATTTGGATCGCGATTCGCGGCTTACAGGGAGTTCGGTCCCGCCAGACCCTTCTTCTCCTGACAAGCTACCTGCTTTACGCCAGCTGGGGAACAGGCTTTCTCGCTCTGCTACTGCTTTCTTCTATAGCGAATTCCTTCTTCGGACGCCTTGTAAAGAGCCGTCCGAGCGTGGGCAGGCTTTGGCTCGGAATTGCCGCAAATGTGGTGCTGCTGGGCATGTTCAAGTACGCGCGCGAGCTCATGCCGTTGCTGAGTCACACCCGGCTGGCTCCGACGATTTCTTACATCGTCTTGCCTATAGGCATCTCGTTTTGGACGTTTCAGGCGCTGTCCTACTTGCTAGATATATATCGCGGTGAGAACCTGGATCCGTCGTTCATAGAATTCTCGCTTTATATGGCCTTCTGGCCCACGGTGCTTTCGGGCCCGATTTGCCGTCTGCCGAGCCTTTTGCCACAGTTTCGCAGCACTACAAATTCCACTCTCCGTGACGCCGCGCGCGGAATGGATCGAATCTGCATAGGCCTCTTTATGGTGGCGCTGGGTGGACTGCTGGCGAATGGGATTCACTTGGACCAGGGCGTGGATCACGCTTTTCAGATTTCTCCAGCGAATTTCAGAGGTCCCGACGTTTGGTGTTTGGCGTTTGCTTATGGCTTCGATCTATTCTTCAATTTTGCGGGCTATTCCCATATTGTCATCGGAGCGGCTCGCCTGTTCGGATTTGAACTTGCCGAGAACTTCAATGCGCCCTACATCTCGACGACGCCTTCGGAGTTCTGGACCCGCTGGCACATGTCTCTTTCATTCTGGATACGCGACTACTTGTTTCTCCCTCTTGCGATGTTGAATCGTTCGAAATTTTGGCGAAACTGCACACTGGTAATCTCGATGTTGATTTTTGGGCTGTGGCACAAGGGCACGGCACTTCTCGCTCTATGGGGAATTTATCATGGCATTCTGTTGGTCTTGCACCGTCAGTGGCAAGAGCTGAAGCGGCGGATGGGATGGAATTTTGCCGGTCATGTTCCAAATGTGATTTCATGGTTCGTCACAATCACTTCGATCTGCCTTGGCTGGACGCTCTTTCGGTCGAACACTCTCGGGCGAGCTTTCACTATGCTGCGCTCCGTATTGACGATCTTGACTTATTCCAGCATCACTCTGCCCCAGAGCCTCTATTATCTGGTCCTGGTCCTAGCCCTTGGTTACCTCGGAACAGTTAAGCTCGGAAAACTAGTCTCAGGGCGTCTGCATTCCGTTCGTATCCCAGCAGAGATGCGCTTCGCGCTTTATTCCATAGCGATCTACTTGGGAGTTTTTCACTCGGCACAGACACAGGCATTCGCGTATTTCAAATTCTGATGAAGCATCTCGTTCCCGTCCTCCGAGGCATCCTGTGCGCTCTCATCTTGGTTTTAGTGCTCGAGTTCTGCGCACGGCTAGACGATGTATTGAGCTACGATGCGCCTTTCTGGGGGCCGTACAATAACGAGGTACTTCTCAAGACTGATAACTTAGGAAGATGGGGAAAGCCCGGCGCACGATACGAAAAATGGCAACTGAATAGCTTGGGTTATCGGGGCCCAGAACTTAAGCCCGGCACGGTACGGATCGTTTGCTTCGGCGCTTCTGAAACATTCGGCCTTTATGAGGCTCCCGACGAAGAGTACCCGAGGCAGCTTGAACGCGATTTGAATCAGCTCGCAGGGAGGCCCGAATTTCAGGTCGTCAATGCCGCCTTCCCAGGAGAGACCCTTCGGACGGCCATTCTGCGTGTGCCCCAGGTGGTTTCGCAGATCCATCCATCCTATGCTTTGATCTATCCTACCCTGGCCAATTACATTGATCTCGCCCCTCCACAGGAACACGCTGCGCGTCCCAGCAATTCACCTTCCTTGTCCGATTTCGTGTCTGATATGCGGATTACAGAGCGGGCGCACAACTTGCTGAAAAGCTCCCTTCCGGATGTGATACAAACTAAACTGCGCGACCTCGAAATCAAACGCGACACTGCTCACATTACCGTCATGAAGACTTTGCCTGAAAAGAACGTTGACCGATTTCGTGAAGACTTGACTACTCTAGTTGATGCCCTGAAGGCTCATGGAGTTGAACCAGTTCTGGTGACGCATGCAACCGCATTTGGCCTGTCACTCACTCCGCGGGATCGAGACCTCTTGGCGGCGTGGAGAAAATTCTATCCGATGCTTGAAGAGAGCGGTTTCATGGATGTGGAACGCAGATTGAACCAGATGGTACGAGAAATTGCCGTCTGCAAGAATCTCGCGTTAATTGACGCGGCGAATGAAATCCCGCCCGGCCCCGAAAATTTCGCTGACATGGTGCACTTCACAACCAAAGGCGCGGGAGTGATGGCGGGGGATCTGGCCGCAGGACTAAAGCCAGTCCTTTTCTCCCAAGCGGGGAGTAAAGCCCTGACCACCTCGACAGATCAATCGCGCAACACGGCTAGTTGCGCTTCGAGCCGAGGGTTCGCTGCGAATCATCACTGAATGTTTCGCACATCTGCAAGATACACAAATCTTGGCCGTCGTGTACGAAACGAACGAACATGTCTGACTCTGGAGAAAAGATTAGACTCGACTTCGAGACGCTCATGGGGGCCCTCGCGGCCGCTCCTGCCGAGAAGCTCTTCGTCACCATGTGGAAGAGCGAGAGTGACATCAAAAAGCGAACATTTGGGGAATTTCGCGAGCAAGCTCAAGCTCACGCCCAATATTTTCGCTCGGTCGGGGTCAATATTGGGGACAGGATCATCCTGATCATGCCCCAGGGCATTCAGCTTATGTCGGCATTCGTGGGCGTAATGCTCCTCGGAGCCATCCCAACGATCCTCGCGTACCCGAACTTCAAAGTCGAACCCGCAAAGTATCGTTACGGCCTCTCGGGTGTTTCCACGAACCTTAAGGCTGCTCTGACCGTCGTGGATGAAGGGTTTCCGCAGGATCTGATGTCCCATATTGCTGCGGATGGAACTTCTCGGATTGTTCGTTGCTCCGATACTCTGTCTGCGCATTCAGCGTCAAAGATTGACTGCCACGTGGACGCAGGGCAGATTGCTTTCATTCAGCATTCCGCCGGAACCACTGGGCTTCAGAAAGGCGTCGCTTTAACGCACCGCTCCGTTCTTACGCAAATCAGAAATCTTGCTCTTGGGATTCACCTCAGTTCAAAGGATCGGATCTATAGCTGGCTGCCGCTCTACCACGATATGGGCCTAATCGCTTGCTTCATGCTTCCTCTTGCATGCCATTTGCCGGTGGTAATGCAGGACCCGATTGACTGGGTCATGCAGCCTCGAAACATGCTTGAGCTCATTGGCGCTGAACGATGCACGCTCGCATGGACCCCCAATTTCGCACTTCAATTCCTGGCGCGCAGGGTGAGGCCGAAAGATCGCTCAGGGGTCGATCTCTCCAGTCTGCGAGCCCTTATCAACTGCTCTGAGCCGGTCCGCGCTTCCAGCATGGACGAATTTACCGTCGCGTTCACCGGTCAAGGCCTCCGCCAAGGCGCGCTGCAGAGCTGCTACGCGATGGCCGAAACCGTCTTTGCTTCCACGCAGTCGGATGTCACATCTCCGGGGCCGCATCGGCTTTGGGTTGATGCTACCGGCTTCCGAAAAGGGGACTTGATACATCCAGTTGCGAGCGACACCCAGGGCGCTATCTGCTTTGTTTCTTCAGGGCACCCGCTGAAGAATACCCAGATTCGCATTGTCTCAGAATCCGGGGAGAATCTCGTCGGCAAGGTCGGAGAAATCGCGATCCATTGCGACTCCATGCTGGAGGGATACTTTAACCGTCCGGATCTGACCGAGAAGACTCTCAGAAATGACTGGTATCACTCCGGAGACCTGGGGTTTATTCATGAAGATGAAATCTACGTGGTTGGACGAAAGAAAGATCTGATCATCGTCGCCGGCGAGAACATTCATCCGCAGGACGTAGAAGAAATTGTCTCTGCTCATTCGGCGATGTGCGACGGACGAGTTGTAGCATTCGGACGGTACAATCCCAATCTCGGAACCGAAGAGATCGTGGTCGTGGCCGAGGTCCGCGATACCAGTCATCTGGCAAGTGCCCAGATCATCGAACGCGAGCTGCGGAACGTGGTGAAGGCGGAGCTTGGGATCGCGGTCGGGCAATTCTTCATAAAGCCTCCTCGGTGGATCGTGAAGAGCACAGCCGGAAAGCCGGCTCGGGCGACCACACGGGAAAAGCTATTCGCCGAACATCCGGAATTAAGGGAGGATCCCGCCGATGCCTGACCTCAAAGCTCAAATGATCGAATATATCCTGAAGGAGATCATCCGCCGCCCCGGCACCCAGATTGACGAAAAAACACCGCTGGTCTCATCCGGCCTCATCGATTCTCTCGCGTTGGTTGACCTCTTGCAGGAGTTGGAAGACCTTACCGATACCCGCATCCCCGCCGGGAAAGTTCAAGCCAAGGATATGGATACAGTAGAAAGCATGTTCTCAACCGCCCAGCGGGTTGGGGTCCCAAGAAACTAGGTGCAAGTCCTAAGGAACGCGGTTTTTCCAAAGAACATCGGGGCCTGAATATTCGACGCATCGGATTCGTCGCAAGGGAAATTACTCAAAATGGCGGCATCGCGGTGTGTGCTCCGATCGCACCTTCGACAACATCCGGAAAGAACTGCGCCAATCCATCAGCGGCGGCTTTATCCTTGTTTATACGTCGACACCTCTGGATATTCGCGAACAGCGGGCCAGGAAGGGCTTGTACGCGAAAGCGCGCGCGGGAATCATTCCTACCTTTACCGGCCTTTCTGACCCCTATGAGTCGCCTTTGGATGCCGAGGTGGTAATCGACACCACGAACATTACCCCTCAGGAAGCCGCTCAGGAAATCCTGTTATATTTGGAGAAGCAAGGATATCTAGGCGGACTCGCCGACTCGAACTAGTCTCGGAATCATTCGAGCGAGTACAAACAGGAACCTATGCATTTGATTTTGCTCACAGCGGCGGTTGGACTGCTGGTCGGGCTGGCAGTCGGCCTGACTGGTGTGGGCGGCGGCGCTTTGCTTGTTCCCATTCTGGTACTATTCATGCACATATCTCCGATTGTTGCCGTCGGTACGGGGGCAATCTTTATCACAGTAACGAAAGTCGGGGCTGCATGGTCTTACCATCGTAAGAACCTTGTAGATGTGCGTCTCGTACTCCGCATGGCTATTGGCAGCGTGCCGGGAGCCGCTTTGGGCGTCGTTGGGCTCGCACTACTTCGAGCTCATATGGGCGATGAAGTAAATTCGTTCCTCAAAACCTTCATCGGCATTCTCTTGATTTTGACCCCGGGGTTTGCCGTCGTCCAAGGCTACCTACAGAAAAGGGGCCAAAGACCTTTCCGGGATCATCTTCCAAAATGGATCACGCCGGGAAGCGGAGCAATCGCGGTGGGTTTTGTGGGAGGCTCCCTCGTCGGTATGACCTCCATGGGTTCTGGAAGCATTATCATGACGCTCCTGGTCCCGTTTTATAGTCGGCCGCTCACAACCCTGGTCGGCACTGACATAGCCCATGCGTTAATTCTGGGAATAGTCGCCAGCCTGGGGCATCTCGCATTAGGTACGCCTGATTTTCGGCTACTGGCTGCCTTGCTCCTTGGTTCGATTCCCGCTGCTTGGTACGGGGCGCATATCGCCACCACGATCCGAGTGACCTGGCTACGAACCGTGTTGTTTTCGCTTATTTTCACGGCAGGCCCATCAATGCTGTAGTGTTTCGGTTCATTTGAAAACGAGCGCTTAGCAAGAAATGAATAAACCGCCAAGTACGAGAAAGCAAGATGATCTGGATAGAATTGTGGCCGCCCTAGACGCGGGCGGCGAAATCTACCGATCGAGATCAACCGAAAATGTGCGTGTACACAAGAAGAAGGGCGGTGACCCTGTCACCGATGCAGAGCTCGAAGTGAATCAACTGCTGCTTGAAATGCTGGTACAGGACGGAGATGGTTGGCTTTCGGAAGAATCCGTCGATGACGAGGAGCGATTGCGGTGCTCGCGAATTTGGCTCGTCGATCCGCTGGATGGAACAAAGGAGTATGTCGCGGGAATACCAGAGTGGTGCATTTCCATCGCCTTGATGGAAGACGGCCGGTTTGTTGCCGGGGGAATATTGAATCCTCAGACCGATGAACTCATATACGGATCGCACGAGATCGGGGTCGTCTGCCGTAATGGGCCGGCTCGTCACGCTGACATGAATATTCTGCCGCGCGAGGCGCTCGTCCTGGCGAGCCGCAGCGAAGTGCAGCGAGGAGAATGGAAGCGATTTGGTCGAGCGTCGTTTCAGGTCCTAGCCATGGGGTCGGTAGCTTACAAACTCGCCCTGGTGGCGGCTGGCAAGGCCGATGCCACCTGGACGCTCGTGCCAAAACACGAGTGGGATGTCGCAGCCGGGGTCGCACTCTTGCAGTTCGCGCGGGGACACGTGCTAACAACGGAGGGCCTGCCACCTAGTTTTAATCAGACCCCTCCCCTTTTTCCAGGTTTAGTTGGGTTTTCTGCCGCGGGGCTCGAGCGACTCCGCTCTTTCCTTAACTACGTTTTGGAAAGCGAAAAGTTTTGTGATTGCCTTCCTTGGGTGCACCGCTTCGCGATCCTGGATTCAGAAATGGTACGAAAGTCGGAGAGACGCCGCCGGTAGCTGCGCTATCCCCGATCGATGCCAATTGGGATGTTGTGAATGCGGTTAGTGCGGCGGTGTAGGTGGCGCTTTCATGGCCCTTTCCCACGCGGGACCAGAGCGACCCGACCAATTCGGAAGCCGGTCCATGTCTGGCTGCCTCGCCAGGCCAAGCCCGTTTTCTCTCAAGGGCAACTGACTTTTCTCCCTTGGCAAAGACCAACGCCGGCCGACGCTTATACTCGCAACGTGTAACAGGAGTGCTAGGTATCCGGCGTCCATCCCCCCGGGCGCTGGATACCTGCTCGGCAAGACCGGATGCTAGGATCTAACTTTGAGCAATCGCCTGCGATACGCCGCTGAGACGTTGTTGGCGGCGCGAAACGGCCGCCCGATCGGCGAACTGCCCCAAGAACTGCGTCCGCGCACGACTGAAGAAGCCTATCTCGTGCAAGATTTCATGGCTAAGGCAAATGGCGCGATTTGCGGATGGAAAGTGGGCGGCCCTATATCAAAGACGCCACTCTTTGCTCCGATGCCGTCCGAAGGTCTTGGGGAGAACCGAGGCGTGTTCAACCGCCCCAATCAGCGCCTGCGTGCCGTTGAAGCCGAAATTGCCTTCCTTCTCGGAGCCGACCTTCCACCCCGCACCCCGTTCTACACGAGAGAAGAAGTAACGAAGGCAATCGCGAGCTGTCATCCTGCAATCGAGATACTCGAGGCTGGCTTCACCGAACCAGATGCAGCGGATCCGTTGTCGGTGATTGCGGACCTGCAATCGAACGGCGGATTCGTTGCCGGCACGCCGTTTGTGGATTGGCGAGCTTTCGATTTTGGCGAGGAGACTGTAACGCTGGCTATAAATGGAACGGTCCGTGTTCGAGCGAATGCATCGAATCCCGCCGGAACAGATTTGTTGCGTTTGGTTGTATGGCTCGCCAATGAAGGTGCGTACCGTACAGGCGGCTTGCGTAAGGGCGAATGGATCACCACAGGCAACTGGACCGGAAAATTACGGGCGGACGCCGGATCCTCAGTGATTGTGAAGTTTGAACATGCAGGTACCGTTACACTCCTTTTTGCCCAAACAGCTTCTCGACGAAACGATGGCCTACAGTCGCCGCCTCCCGCGAAAGAGAATTAAAGTGACGCAATTCGCCGGTGTGTCAGGAGTAGAGCTGCTGTCGCCTCTGGATCCCGGTTTTGAGCGGATCCTTACGCCTGATGCCATGAGATTTGTAGCCGATCTGCACCGTCGCTTTAACGCGTCTCGACTCAAGTTGCTCGCTGCGAGGGCGGAACGTCAGAAGCGGCTGAACGCCGGAGAAAAGCCGGACTTTCTTTACGCAACGAGGGACATTCGGCAAAGCGACTGGTTCGTGGCGCCGCTGCCCAAAGACCTACTGGATCGCCGCGTTGAAATAACGGGGCCGGTCGATCGCAAGATGATTATCAATGCTCTCAACTCGGGAGCTCAGGTCTTCATGGCTGATTTCGAAGACTCCAACACACCGACGTGGACGAACCAGATGAACGGCCAGCTAAACTTGTTCGACGCCGTCCGCAGGACGATCAAGTTTGAGGACGCCATAACAGGCAAGACATACCGTGGCTCTGTTGACATCCTCAAGAAAAGGTAGCGATGCCTCAGGCGATACAGATTGAAACTCAGGCCAAGCAGAAGAGCTTGACGCTTCTGCATCGGCAACGTGCGACCGG
Organism: uncultured Acidobacteriota bacterium; assembly: GCA_963836125.1. Classification (GTDB taxonomy): domain Bacteria; phylum Acidobacteriota; class Terriglobia; order Acidiferrales; family UBA7541; genus Palsa-295. The sequence continues at coordinate 5,325 of CAWIIK010000001.1, read as the reverse complement.
GCGCGCGTGCCGAGAGTTTGCGTTTCACCGAGGAGAAGAGAGTTTCGATCAAAGCCCGACGCCGGTAGAGCTGGCGCGGAAACGATCGCCGCATCTCGGCGCGCACGCCGTGGATGCGCCAGGTTTTCTTCCCCCGCTTGGCGGGGATTACACTCTGCGCCCCGAGTTGCTGCCGGATGTAGGTGTGATTTCTCTCGCTGTCGAACTCGGCGTCTGCCAACACCAGACCGATACGCGTTTGCTGGGAAGCTGTCTGGACGACCGCAGGCAAATTCGCACAGTCGTTCCAGGGACCGCGTCGCGCGATCTGGGCCAGCAGAAACTGCTGATCCAGATCCACCACGACCACCCACTTCAACCAATGCCTCCACGGCAGTGGCTTTTGCCCGTGATGATGCATGCGCCGCACGAAAAAGGTGCTGACCGCTCCCTGAGCCAAGCCCGTGGCATCGACCGCCACACGGGCGCGTCGCCGTCCTTTTCTGCGCGCCCCGCGCAGCCGGCGCACCGTCTCGCCTACCGCTCGGTCGATCGTCACATCGTCCAAACGCTGCAGGAAACGATACAAGGTCGTGAAGTCGGGCACGCTGGCCAGCCCCAGCGCCTGGCGGAGTTCGCGATGCTCGCTCAGCCGGACCTCGGCCTCGCGAAAAGTCCAGTCCTCGTAACGCATCAGGCAGAGAATCGCAAGCAGCTGAGGTTGATTGAACAGGCGCTTGCTGAAACGACTTCGGTAACGCGGGAGCACCGCCTCGGAGACTTGCAAGGCGATGCGAGCAAAAGGCAGCAGTCCGACTTCGGCCATCGCGCCTCCTGCCTCGATAGAAAACAACAATTCCTAAAGATCGGATATGCCGAATTTTCATTGTCGTAGCGAGGATGTCAACAGAGCCACATACCGTCTAAATGAAAGAACCGCTGTGTTGTTCGTCCGGCCTCGTGGATGGCACTTGGACGAATGCCACGTGCTCATCGACGGAGAATTTGCGTCGGGATCACTTTTCGACTTCGGTCTTTATCTCTTCCACAACTCTAAAGAGCTCCTGATGCGAGGCTCCGGGCCGTACTTTTATCTGCCTAAGATTGAAAATCACTTGGAAGCTCGACTGTGGAACGATGCTTTCTGCCATGCTCAGGATGCCATCGGCCTTCCTCGAGGATCGATTAAAGCAACTGTTCTAGTGGAAACAATTCTCGCAACCTTCGAGCTCCATGAGATTCTTTATGAGTTGCGCGAGCATTCTGCCGGGTTGAACTGCGGGCGCTGGGACTACATTTTCAGCTTCATCAAGAAATTTGCCAACGATCCGAACGCGGTGTTGCCAGACCGCGGGAAAGTGACCATGACGTCGCATTTCCTGCGCTCGTACAGTAAGCTCGTCATACAGTCATGCCATCGCCGGAACGTCCACGCGATGGGCGGCATGTCGGCGTTCATCCCCATCAAGCACGATTCGGTCGCAAATGAGCACGCGCTCGCTCAGGTTCGTGCGGACAAGGAGCGTGAAGTAGGTGACGGACACGACGGCACTTGGGTGGCTCACCCGGGACTCGTTCCCATCGCGAAGGAGATTTTTGACCGATTGATGCCAGGTGCTAACCAGATTGACCGAAGACTGGAGGACTTACACGTTACACCTCGCGATCTACTTGAAGTTCCCTATGGTCAGATCACAGAAGCGGGACTGCGGCAGAACGTTGCCGTGGGGCTAGGGTACTTGGAGTCCTGGTTCCGTGGCATCGGTTGCGTTCCACTTTTCAATCTCATGGAAGATGCCGCGACGGCGGAGATTAGTCGCGCTCAGTTGTGGCAGTGGGCGCATCACAACGCGCGTCTCGACGACGGCCGTTTGGTCAGCATTGGCCTCCCTGATGCAATCGTGAGCGAAGAATTGGAAAAAATAAAGGGCAATGATTGCAGCAAGGAGCGCGGGGAAGCTTATGAGAAAGCCGCCGAATTAATGCGCCAGTTGGTTCGTTCCGCTGAATTCATAGAATTTCTGTCAGCGATCATCTGAATCTGTATTTTTCTGAACGCTCGCCGGATGGGATTCTTGTGCGATGACCTTTTTCCCGGTGAAGGGTTGTATTCTGCGGCGAAGATATTCGATGTAAGTGTCAGGAACAGGATTGTGAAGGAGTTCCTCGATGACTGGCCCGAAGTAGGCCAGGGAATGAATCGGGGACAAGGCTGGGGCGCCTGGTGGTCGCAGGAGTCGACGCAAAGAACCCAACAAGAAAGCCGCCTCGATCAGTGTCAGAGGGAGCCTGCGTTGTTGCAGTTGATGGGCATGGAGGCGGTCCCGAGAACTCGGCAGCGCGGGCGTTTCCGGGAGCTGTTGATAGAGACTCAGAACGGTACGCACGTACTGTTCGGCGTCGCGATCGAGGGGATTCATGGTTTCTTCCTCCGTGCGGTGGCTTCCTGTTGGCTTTCGCGAATTCGGTAACTTTCGCCATCCAAGCGCGTCACATCGGCGTGGTGCAACAGGCGGTCCAGCAGCGTGGCGATACAGGTAGCATTGGGGAAGACTTGGTTCCATTCTTTAAACGATCTGTTGGTAGTCAGGATCACAGACTTGCTTTCGTAACGGCGATTGATTACTTCGTAGAGGATGTCGGCAGCCTTATCGTCAAACGAGAGGTACGCACACTCATCGATGCATAACAGATCGACTTTGCTGTAGGCCCGTAGCTTGCGTCGGCGACCTTCGAACATTTCATGACGCAAGTTTTCGACGATGGCCGCCGCGGTACGAAAGAGAACCGAGTAGCCGGCTAAGACAGCGAGGTGGCAGACGTTTTTGGCGATCATGGTCTTGCCCAGTCCGTTCGGTCCGATTAATACGAAATTGCGGGCTTCGCGAAGGAAGTCGAGCGTGAGGGCCTGTTCGATGACGTCGCGTTCGATCTTTTTGGGCCAACTCCATTCGAAGTCGGCCATGACTTTGAACTTTTGGATCCCCGACATGCGCAGCCGCCGCTCCAGGCTGCGGCGGGAACGTTCTTGATTTTCCTCCTGGGCGAGTTGCTCCAGCAGCATACGCGGCGACCAACGCGCTTTGGTGGCCCGAGCGAGAAAGTCGTCCAGGTTGCCGGGGATGGTCTTCAGACCGATCTGCTTGAGTTGTGCCGGCAGATCATTCGTCGGGCTCATGGTTCTTGTCGGCGGTAAGCTCATCGTAAGACTCCAGGTCGTGAGGGGTGATATCGAGAGATTGCACTTCCGGGTGGCGGCTGAGATCCACGGGAGTGGGAGCGGTGTGTTGCTGGGAGCGCTGCCGGCGGCTCAGGATGAACGCGACCGAAGAAGCATGTGGCGTGTTGCGCTCGAGCGCTTCCCGGATGGCACTACGCAACTCGACGGCCCCGTAGGTGTCCAAGAGCTTGAGGAGCTGCGCGGTTTGGCTGCCCGCCGATTCTCCCCGCGCGAAAGCGGTATCGAGCAAAGCTTCGCTTTCCGGCACCGCTTGGGCTAAGCGACCGCCGGGGGTCGATCCGAAGGCTTTGCGCTTTTCCTCCAGCAGCGCTTGCTGGTGCGTGGGATCGAGCACCAGTTGGTGTCGATCGAAGGAGCGGCGATGTTGGGCGATCTCCTTACTACCGTCCAGGATGCGCACCCTCGATTCTGAGGCGACCACGGTCAGCGGACGTCCTATGGCGTCCGGAGGGATGGAGTAGTCGTTCAGGTCGAAACGAAGATAGATGGTCTTGCCCGCGTGGATGGGAAGAACCAGATCGGTCTCGAACGGATGTGCCGGTAAGGGAAGCAGTCGTGGTTGTTCTTCGGCGAAGGCTTGCTCCACGGTGCGGGAGTCATCGTCCGGCCAAGGGCGCTGATGGGCCACTTGGTCACGCCAGAGAAAGGCTTGACGATTCAGCTCTTCGAGGGTGGTGAAGGTTCGGCCGGCCCAGAACGATTCGCGTACATAAAGCACCGCTCGTTCCACTTTTCCTTTTTGATTTCCTGCCCGTACCTGGCACGGACGAGGAGCAAAGTGATAATGCGAGCACAAGTCCAACAGTCGAGGATGAAAGTGAATCTGGTCGCCGCGACGTTCGAGCACGGCACTGCGAAGGTTATCGTACAAAAGGATTCGCGGTTGGCCCGACCACGCCTGAAACGCGTGGACATGGCCGCGCAGAAAGTTTTCCATACTTTGATCGAAGAAGAATTCCAGATACAGCGCGCGCGAGTAGGAAAGTGTGATCAGGAAGCACGACAGACGCCGACGGGCACGGCCGACGGGGGCTTCGCCGAAGTGGGCCCAGTCCACTTGTCCTTGCTCTCCCGGAAAGGTACGTAGTCGCAGGAAGGGTTCCTGGCGAACCGGTCGCAGGCGGGCCACCACGCGTCGCAACTGCACCACGCTTCCGGTATAACCGCGCTCCCGGATCATCTGATAGATGCGCGTGGCACGCAGCCGGGGATACTGCTGTAAAGTCTGCTGGATGAACTCTACGTAGGGGTCGGTCACCAAGGGACGGAGAGCCTTGACACGATTGAACTGTTCGGTGTCCAGCGCGGGGCGGACGGTGTCCGGGTGCAGCCCGAGTTGCTGCGCGATGGTGCCGACTTTCCAATGTTCGGCGTAGAACCAGTGACGGATCTGTGCTCGCAGGTCGCTGCTTAGCATGTTCACCTCCGGAAGATTCGGGGGAACGGTTCCACGAAACGTCCCAGGCGACCGCAGAGGACACAGCGAAGTAAGCCATGGTGCCGCTGCAGGGCGCCGTTCGTTTGGGCATGCGGATTCCGGATCGGAAGCGCACATCGCGATGGGATTCTGCCCTCGTAGGAAAGCATCCGGGAAGATACATCCGTCACGCGAGTGATCGGTGACGCCGCCGATACTCGCGCTGGCGATCGCGATGGTCCTGGCGCCCTTCCGGACTCTGCTGGTGGCGGCGGTTGGCCAGGCGGTGTTGTTGCCAGCGCGTTTGCTGCCGACAGGAGTGGCTGCAGTAGTGCTGTCCCCGGTACCAGTGGCGCGGATCCAGAAGACCTGGCCACAGCCGCCAGCACGACAAACTCGTTGACGGAGGACAACTTCGGTGTGGGCCGCCATCCTCGCCCCGCGGTGGGGCTGGACAACGGCGACCGATCATGGCAGCTTGAACACCTGTTGATGTCTGGCTACCTGATGAAGGTCTGCCACACAGGGGAACTCGACCGCTGTAACGGTCGGGTCCCCATTTTCCCACCGCCGGTGAGCAAACTACCAGATCGTGAAGATGAGGGGTGTGCGCCTGCGGCGCAGATGCTGATATGTCTTATATTTCCGGCGAGCGTTCAGAAAAATACAGATTCAGATGATCGATGAC